>NZ_KE384083.1:0-685560 GCF_000423705.1 Stappia stellulata DSM 5886
AAGGCAAGATCGAACGCTGGCATCAGACGCTCAAGAACCGTGTGCTGTTGCAGAACTACTTCCTGCCAGGCGATCTCGAACAGCAAATCGAAGCGTTCGTCGAACACTACAACCATCAGCGTTACCACGAGAGCCTCGACAACGTCACACCCGCCGATGCCTACTTCGGCAGGGCAGCAGCCATCATCAAGCGAAGAGAAAGGATCAAGCGAAAGACACTCGAACATCGGCGCTTGCAACACCGCAAGCTCGCCGCCTAAACATCAAACCGAGACGAGGCCCACACTCCGCAAACTTACGCCGCAAGTTGTGCCAAATGTTCTGACGACGGACAGTTCGGTCGGGTAGGGCGGGCGGCCAAAAACGACCGTTACTGCCGCCGGAGCTAACAGCCGATCTTTTTCCTGGGAACAAATTACTCAGAAAAGATATCGCGAGGTTGGCGGGACGGCGTGGCCGATCAAGAGCTTCACATAGAGCAATGTCACAAACCATTCCAAGCCGAGGGTCGGAGATAGAACATAGAACGACAGGAACACAGCGACGATCAACCCCGTTGCTGCGAGCGGAGAGCGCAGGTTCGCCGGGGCACAAAGTACGCCGACTGCCGATGCGATCAGCCAGCCCCCGATTGTCAGTGCGTAGATCACATCGAACCCCGCGCCCCGAAACACCCATGCAACGAGCGCGACGTGCACAAGATGCAGCGCGATGAAACCGAAATGCTCGCGAAAGCCTTGGCCCTCGCGGTGATACCAGCGCTTAGTCGTCGCGGTCATGTTGCAGACGACCCCGCCGATCACATCCACGCCGATAAAGGCGCCCAGTAAGATGAGCGACCATGAATGCCCCGTCGCGGCAACCTGCCATCCCGCAACCACCGCACCGCCGAGCGATGCCGCGATCATCAGAACATTTTCGCCGCGGCTCATTCCCGGTCCGACGAACCGGTCCCACAGGCCGGCCAGACCGGGGCGTGGTGAAGGAAAATGTAGGGTCATACAGGAAACTCCGAATGGGGCAGTAAAGGAGCCGCTAGCAAGCCAAAGGCCCGCGACGACAGGACAGCGGCTTCCGCTTCTGGCACCTTGTCCGTGTTATCCGCGAACCAGCGGTCGATGGAGACGGCAAGATCCAGCGTGACCGTCACCAGAAGCCCTAACGGCAGGTCGTCGCGCACCGCACCCAGAGACTGTCCGGCGCGGACCAGCGCACCCGTTCTGCGTTCGAGTGCATTTAGTGGTACAGCAAAAGAACGTCGCGCCGCCGCTTCGCGGTGTAAGATGCGGATCAGATCGGCGAACGCAGCGTCGGCTAGAAAGGCAGCAGTGAGGCTCTCGCAAATCCTTGCAACTTCTGTCCAGAATCCAGCCTCGTCCCCGGCATTCAACGCAGCCGTTTCGTCAATGGCTCCGGCCAGCGCGGCGCGTCGCTCAAGAGTCGCGCGGAACATCTCGTCTTTGCCAGAAAAATAGTGATACGTGCGTCCCTTGCTTTCCTTGGCTGCCACAAGAATGCGGTTGAACGAAGCCTTCTCGAAACCATGGACACAAAACTCTGCCTCGGCGGCATCGAGCCAATGGGCACGGTCCGTATCACTCAGTGCGGAAAACCGTTTTCGGGTTTCGGATTCACAACTCATTTAGACCACCAGTCTACGATCGCCATCGGTTTAGACTGCCGGTCTAAATCTGTCAATCCAGCTTTCGGCAAGTAGAATCCAGATGTGTCTATCACAGCCAAAACCCTTCGTTTTTGACTGCATGGTCCTGCCTGACCCCTGCCATGCAGGCAGTGCGCCGCGAAAACGACGGCATCGAACCTTTTCACGACATTTGTAGCGACCCGCTGCACATAACCGGGAAGGAAGCCTATCCTCGCTACATTGAGTTGGTGACGTTCTCGCTCATGCGCCTCGCCAACTCTCGGACTGCATCATCCTGGCTGCTCCAATCGTCCGTAACCTCGCCGAGATAAGCCCGTCGTGCATGATCGAGTGTCATAGCATCTGAGCCAGACAATCGCGGAATCGCCCATGCGGCGGCAGCATCCTTCGTGACGAACTTCCCCGTGCTGGACGTGTGCCAAATGTTCTGACGACGGACACGATCACGAAGCATCGAAGTGCCAAAAGGTTCCATTCGAATTTTCCGAATAATTTCTGAAACCTTGGCGGACGTTTCCTGTTCAGGATCCGATACGAATTTTCAGTTTCGAAAGAGACGACGGCTTTTGCCGTCACCGGTGAGCAATGTCACGCGAGAAGGAGGAAACACCTTGGAAAATTCCAACTTTTACTTAAGCTGGATTGATTACACCATCGTGGCTGTCTACTTCATCGGTATCGTGGCGCATGGTGTGTATATATCCCGCAAGATCAAGGGCGGGTCCGAAGACTACTTCCTCGCCGGGCGTACCCTTCCCTGGTACCTGATCGGCTTTTCACTGTTCGCCTCGAACATGTCGGGCTCGAGCTTCGTCGGCCTCATGGGGGGCGCTTATGACAACGGCGTGGTCATCTTCAACTACGAATGGACCGCGGCTTTCGTCCTGATCCTGTTTGCCATCTTCATACTTCCCTCCTTTCTGCGCGCCAGGATCTCGACCGTCCCGATGTTTCTCGAGGAACGCTATGACGTTCGCTCACGACGCGCCTTTTCCGTGTTCACCATCCTCGCCATCATGTTCATCGACACGGCCGGTGCGCTTTATGCCGGCGGACTGGTGATTTCGAACGTCACCGGCATGTTGAACCTCTGGTCCGCGGTGGCGGTGCTTGCGCTGGTGGCTGGTATCTACACGATCCTCGGCGGCCTCTCCGCCGTTGTCGTGACGGATACCGTCCAGGCAGTCCTGCTTATCATTGCCGCCGCCGTGCTGTTCTGGATCGGACTGGACGAGATTGGCGGCTGGGAACAGCTCTTCGTCGACATTCCGGAGGACAAGACCAAGCTGATCCTCCCGGCGGACGACGACTTCCTTCCCTGGACCGGGCTCTGGGGGGTGGTGCTTCTCGGGTTCTACTACTGGTCGATCAACCAGTTCGTGGTGCAGCGCACGCTGGGCGCAAAGGACCTCAAGGAAGGACAGGTCGGCGCGCTCTTCGCCGGTTTCCTGAAACTGCCCAACCTCTTTCTCATGATCCTGCCGGGGCTGATCGCGCTCAAGCTCTACCCGGATCTGGAGACCCCCGACCTCGCCTTTCCGACCCTGGCCTTCGACCTGATGCCCATCGGTATTCGCGGTCTCATCCTGGCAGCGTTGATCGCGGCGATCATGTCCTCGCTCGATTCCGCGCTCAATTCGGCCTCGACCCTCGTCGTGAAGGATTTCATCGAACCGATCTGGAAGATCAGCGAGGAGCGTCAGGTCTGGCTGGGCCGCGTGGTGACCGGGATCGTGATGGCCTTCGGCGCGATCTACGCTCCGATGATTGCGAGCTTCGAGAGCCTGTTCAGCTATTTCCAGTCGTCCCTGTCCTACATCATCCCGACGATTGTCGTGGTCTTCATCCTTGGCCTGTTCGTGCCCTGGCTGAACGGCAACGGTGCCTTCTGGACGATTATCATCGGCCTTGTGATCGGCATCCCGCTGTTCATCCTGAAGGAGGTAACCGGCCTGTGGGCGGACTGGGGCCTGCCCGCGATCCACTACACCGTCATGTCGTCAATCATGATGTGCATCGGCATCGTCGTCCATTTGGGCCTGTCTGCGGTGACACGACAGGACGTGTCGGAGGACACGCAAAACCTCGTCTGGTCCGGCGCGGAGACCCGGAAGGTCTTCACGCAATGGGAAACGCCGCTGTGGACGAACCGCACGCTGTGGGCGGGGTTGCTCATCGTCGCGACGGCCGGTTTCGTCATCTGGTTCGCTTGAGACAATGGACCGGTTGAACGACATTCTTGAAACCCTGGCGAGAGCGATCGCCGGCCGGCCCGACTGGATCGGGCCGGCCGCAGTGCTTGCGGCGGCTCTTGCCATCGCCGTTCTGTTGCACGGAGCACTTTTCTATGCGACCCGCCGCTTCGCCGACACCAACACGGGCCTGACCGGCTCCATGCTCCGCCGGGCCCGCAGGCCGACGCGGATCGCCTTTGTCCTGGCAGCCCTTGCGATTGCAGTGCCGCGCCTCGACCTGCCGTACCGCTGGCAGGACTGGCTTGGCCACCTCTTCGTCATCCTTTTGATCGTGCTTGTCGGATGGACGGCCATTTTGCTGACAAGCCACTTCACCGACCGTGCGATCCGCAAGCACCGGCTGGACACGGACGACAATTTGGCGGCGCGAAAGTTCGTGACGCAGATCCGCGTCCTGCGCCGTACCGCAACGATCCTCCTGATCATTCTCACGACCTCCGCGGTGCTGCTCACCTTCGAAACGGTTCAGGAATACGGCCTCAGCCTTTTCGCTTCCGCCGGCGCTGCCGGGCTTATCCTCGGTCTGGCGGCACGGCCGGTGTTGGCGAACCTGATCGCCGGGATACAGATCGCCATCACGCAGCCGATCCGGCTTGAGGATGTCGTCATCGTCGACGGCGAATGGGGATGGGTTGAAGAGATTTTCGCCACCTATGTCGTGGTGCGGATCTGGGACTGGCGACGCATGGTCGTGCCCCTCAGCTATTTCATCGAGAAACCCTTTCAGAACTGGACGCGCGAAACCGCATCGATCATCGGGGCGGTTCACTGGTACCTCGATTACACCGTTCCGGTGGCCAAGGTGCGCGACAAGCTGGAGGAGATCGTCAAGGAGTCTCCCTACTGGGACGGCAAGGTGATCAACCTCCAGGTGACCGACACCGACAAGGATACCATCGCGCTGCGCGGCCTGATGAGCGCACGGACCTCGCCCCAGGCCTGGGACCTGCGCTGCGAAGTTCGCGAAAAACTCATCGTCTGGCTGCAGGAAACACACCCCGAAGCCCTGCCGAGGCTTCGGGGCGAGCTCACCTTGCCCGCGTCCGGGCGTGCCGTCGCGCCCGCAGAAGGGGAAGCAGCCGACGTACACGCAGGAGACTTGCAGTGGACACCCCCATGACACACACACCCCTCGTCCTGCTTGGCGGAGCGCATGTGCATCTGCCCGACCACCTGGAGCGCATCGCCGAAAGCGGATCGCGGATCGCGCATGTTCACGACCGCGACGCGGAGCGACGCGACCGGCTGTGCGCCGACCTCGGCGCGCGCCCCCTTGCCGCGCTCCAGGACGTGGCACAGACGGGCGCGGCGGGGGCCGTGGTCTGCAGCGAAACCTCCCATCACGAGGCGGACATTTCTGCCGCGCTGGCGGCCGGGCTTCCGGTCTTTTCCGAAAAACCCCTGGCCGGCAGCGGAGGCGCGGCACTGCGCCTCGCGCAGCAAGCGGAAGAGAGCGGCGTGCTGCTTCACACCGGGTATTTCTTTCGCACGATCCCCGCGCTTCGCAAGGCGCGCGGCTGGATCCGCGACGGGCGACTGGGCCGGATCACAGCAGCCAGAATGCGCTTTGCCCACGACGGCGGATACGCCGACTGGCTGGACCTCGACTGCTGGATGACCGACCCGACGCTCGCCTGCTACGGCGGGTTCGTCGACGAAGCCGTCCACGCGATCGACGCGCTGCAATGGATGCTCGGCGCTGCCGTCGACGGCCATGCGGTGACCGCCAACGCATTGGGCTGGCCGGTGGACGATCACGGCTCCGCCGTCCTGCGGTTTTGCAACGGCGCGACGGGTGTGGTCGAGGCCGGCTGGACGGATGCGCGAATGCGGCTGGAACTGGACATCGTGGGCGAGACGGCCGCGATATCCCTGCACGACGGCCAAATGGCGCTGACGCCGCGCTCGGCCGACAGCGCCGCGGAGCGGCATGATCTTGCAAAACTGGATGCCGGGACGGGCATCCTCCCCTATCTCGCGGCGCTCCACGGCACGGAACGAGCAGGCCTCGTTCCCCCGGCCGACGCCGCGCGCGTCAACACGCTTCTGGATCGGCTTGGCCTGCGCCTGAACTGAGCCCGTTCCCCCGCAAAACCCCAAATCGAAAGGATCGCGGACATGGATTACGGACTAGACGGAAAGACAGCCCTGATCACCGGCGGCGCTTCCGGCATCGGAAAGGCCACGGCGAAGCTCCTGCTGGAGGAAGGCGCCCAGGTCATCCTCGTGGACATCAAGGGCGATGACGTCGCCCGTGCCGCCAGCGAACTGGGCGACCGCGCCCATGCGCTTCAGGCGGACCTCAGGGAGCCGAACCAGGTGAAGGGCCTGGCGGTGTCGACGGAGGAACGCTTTGCGCTTCCCGACATCGTGGTTTGCGCTGCCGGCGTTACCGGCGCGAAGGGGCATCCGCTGGAAATGAGCGACGCCGACTGGCAGGACGCCTGGCAAAACGATTTCATGTCGGTGATCCGGACCCTTCGCGTGTTCGTGCCGACAATGGAAAAACGCGGATGGGGACGCGTCGTCATCCTGTGTTCCGAAAACGCGTCCCAGCCCTATGCCAACGAGGCGGTCTACAATGTCGCCAAGGCCGGGTTGCTCAATTTTGCCAAAGGCATCAGCGGCATTGCCGCCGAGAGAGGCGTCCTCGTCAATTGCGTTTCGCCAGCGTTCATCGAAACACCGATGACCGACGAGATGATGGACCAGAAGGCGGCCGCGAAAGGCGTGGACCGCAAGGAGGCAGTGAAGGAATTCCTGGAGCAGGACCGCCCTTATCTTGCGCTCAAACGCCGTGGCAGACCCGAGGAAGTGGCCGCGACGATCGGGTTTCTCTGCTCCGAGCACGCCAGCTTCGTGGTCGGGGCGAATTACCGCGTGGATGGCGGATCGATCGCCACGATCGCGACCTGACGAGACCTGCAATGCACATTCCGGACCGAATTTCGAACGCGCTTCCCGCCGGCGTCCTGCGCCGTTTGCGAATAACACTCGCGCTCATCCTGATCTCGACCCTTCCGGGCTTTGCGCAAGACGGCAACACATTCTGGTATGAGGCGGACAGGCTGAATTCGGGGCTTTCCGATCGCAGCGAAGAGCGTGTAAGGCGGTCAACGCCGCGCCAGACCTTGCGGAGCTTTCTGGCGGCAACGGACCGGGGCGACTTCGCCACCGCAGCCCATTGCCTGAACCTCTCGCGTCTCGACCCGGATCGCCAGTCGCGACTGGGGCCGGAGGCCGCACGAAAACTTTCGGAAATCATCGCCCGCCAGGTCTGGATCGACTGGTCGAGCCTGTCCGCCCGGCCCGACGCAAGGATCGAGCAAACGGGAAAGGCCGGGTCGCGCGCAGGCGACCCGCGCCGCGACATCCATCTGGCGACGCTGCAGACCGACGGATTGGCCTTCGACCTGCGGATCGCGCGTTTCAAGGCGCCGGGGGAACCCGCGGCGTGGCTGTTCACGCCGCAGACTGTCGAGAACATCGCTCCCCTGTACAAGGCGTTCGGACCGCGACCGTATGAAGCCTACGTACCGGCAGTTCTCAAAAAGGAGTTCGCCGGTTTGTGGCTTTGGGAGTGGATCGCGCTGCCGCTCCTGGCGATCGGAATACTGCTTCTCGGCTGGGGAATAAGAAGCCTTGTGTCGCGACTTGCGATGCGAGCCAAGCGCGGCTGGCTGAAATCCGGTCTGGACAAGAGTGCCCAGCCGCTTTCCATCCTGGTCATGGCCGGTGCGGGGCAGGTGTTGCTCAGTCTGGTGTTTTCCTTTTCCGGGCCGACGCAGGCCCTGCTGCATCCGACGTTGATCATCCTGATGGTCTGGGGTGTCGGCATGACCCTTCTGCGCCTGATCGATGCCTTGTTGCACCGTGTGACCCTTCGATACGTCGGCGAGATCGATGACAGGCGCGGCCGGGACGAGCGGGAGTTCTATACCTCGATCTATGCGCTGCGGCGGCTGATCCTGCTCGTCATGGTGACCATTGCCGCGCTTCTCGTTCTCGACCGGCTCAATCTGTTCGACAACATCGGGATGACGCTCCTTGCATCCGCCGGCGTGCTGACGGTTGTTTTCGGTATCGCCGGCCAAGCCGTGCTGGGCAACATCCTGGCCTCTCTCCAGATCGCACTCGCCAAACCGGTGCGGATCGGCGACGCAATCCTCTACGAGGGCAAGTGGGCCTATGTGGAGGCGATCTTCTATACGTTTTTGCGACTTCGGACCTGGGACCACAGGCGCATTGTCGTTCCGGTGACCTATTTCATCGCCCGGCCTTTCGAGAACTGGTCGGTCTCCGAAGCACGAATGATATGGGTCATCGATCTCTGGCTCGACCCGCGCGCCGACGTGGATGTTCTCCGAAGCAAGTTCGGCGAACTGCTCCAGGAGGATACCGATGTCACCGAACCGGACAACGCCTACACCTATGTCACCGACCAGACCACGGACGGACTGAAGCTCAGCTTCTATGCGATGATGCCGGACCCCTCCACCGGCTGGGCGGCCCAGAGCCGCCTGCGCGAAAAGCTCCTGGCGTTTATCCGCGACGATCACCCCGACTGGTTGCCACGCGACCGCATTCTCGATGTCGGCCGAACGGAAAATGACGGCGCCACACGCGCCTCCCACGCCGCAGACCCGGGCTGAACGGGCGCGCGATGGCAGGCCGTGGCCTGCGACCAACGGGCGGGAACAAAGTCGAACCACCTCTGTTCACACATGAGAAAGAGGGAAACGCAACCATGGGACGGATGCGCGCCTATGCCTCCCGGCAGGAGGACGACAATGCGCTCCGATAAACCCGAATTTTCCCGTCGCGTCTTTCTGCTCGGCGCGTCTGCCTCAGCGCTGGTGCAGCTGGGGTGGGCCGACGTTGCAAGGGCGCAAGCCTTCCCGGATTTCGCCGCCGTGTGCCGTGACCTGTCCGGCTTCACGGCAATACCGCGCGCGCCCCTCCAGCAAGTGGCGACGGCAGTCGGCGACAAGGCCCAATCGGATCTCATCGCCGGGCAGGCGAGCGCGGCCACGTGCAAGCAGATCCTCAAGATGCTCTACACCGGAACGGATGGCTCCGAAGACACCGCGCCCGTCCGGCTCGCCTACACGGATGCACTGATGTATGCGGCCGTGGAGGACAGCCTGAATGTACCCAGTTATTGCGGGGGCCTTCCCGGCTACTGGTCGGAAAAGCCCGTGGACGTGTGATATTCGGCGCCTCGCCGTCTTTTTTGGAAAAAAAATCTTCAGAGCCTGGAACTTCACCCGCCTTGAAACGGTTTAACCGGGATGCACGACAGCGACGAGCGCCCCGCCGGGATCGAAGAAAACAGCCACGAACCCGAGACGATCCACGAAGAAGCCGAAGAAGTGTCGGTCTCGCAAGCGACGCGCCTGTCGGCCCGGCTGATTTACGAGGTCATCCGTCGCGACGGGGATGAAGAACTGTCGCGACCGGCGCTGTCGCTCGTTTGGTCCGGGCTTGCCGCCGGGATCCTGATGAGCCTGTCGGTGGTTGCGCAGGCCGTTCTCCACCTTCATCTGCCCGATGTCACCTGGGCGCCGATCATCGAGAGCGCCGGCTATTCCATCGGGTTCCTGATCGTCATCCTGGGGCGAATGCAGCTTTTCACCGAAAACACGATTACCACCGTCCTGCCCGTCATTTCACGCAGATCCATGTGGTGCCTGAAGCGAACGTCCCGGCTGTGGATCATTGTGCTGACAGCGAACCTTCTGGGGACGGCCGCGGCGGCCGGGTTCCTCTCGCTCCCGGGCGTCATGGCCGACGGACTTACCGCCAGCCTCATCGAAGTGGCGCAGCATGCGGTGGAAGGAGATGCCTGGACGAACTTCAAGCGCTCGATCCCGGCAGGGGTGCTCGTTGCCGCAATCGTCTGGATCATGCCGTCCGCAGGAGGGAACTCCTTCTTTGTGATCTTTTCGCTTACCTGGCTGATGGCGGCTGCAGGCCTGGCGCATATCGTGGCGGGCTCGGTCGAACTGAGCCTGTTGGTCCTGAACGGCGACGTCGGTGCAATCGACGGCTTTTGGGATTTCCTTCTCCCGGTGCTTGCCGGAAACATTGTCGGCGGCACCGTCGTCTTCACCTTGCTGGCATGGGGACAGGTCAAGCTCGAAGTGGCGCAGGGAGAGGACGTGTGAACACCCGACCGAGACCATCCGTCAACGGTCTGAGACGCAGGGCTTCGTCAAACGGTCGCCCGCACCGCCGTTACGCTCCGGGCGTCGGCAGGTGACTAACCGATCCAGTCCTCGACGAGGGCGAGGCTTGCATGGAAAATCGGGCGCTTTTCCTCGTCGCGCACGGTCACGGATACCGAGCATCGCACGTCATCCGGCATCAACTCGGCGACAATCGGCGCCAGAACGGCGAGCGCCTCGGCGCGCGCGGTCGCGCGATCGGCGAGGTGCGTTCCCGTATCGTCCGGGGTGTCGACGCCATTGTTGACGTCAAAGTAAAAGAGCGTCATCGGGTCGCGTCCTCCTGGATAGGAATTGAGTCACGAGACATGTGATGCCCCCAACGATCTTCCAGGTGCAGATAATCGCTCTCGAATTGAGCGAACTCCCGCAAGGCATCGATATCCGGCAAAGCGACGCGACTGTCCTGAACGGTCACCAGTCCCTTGTTGCGCAGCTTGGAAAGAACGCGCTGCGCATGAACGGATGAAATTCCAAGAATATCGCCGAGCTCCTCCTGGGTCAGCGGCATCAGCGCATCATACATCTCGTCAACGGCTTCGAGCCGGGTGTGCAGCTCGCAAAAAAGATGCGCCATCTGCTGGTCCGCGCGTCGCCGTCCCATGTTCACCAACCATTCGCGCAGAATGGCTTCATCCACCAACGTTGACCAGAAAAGCGCACGTCGGATTCGCGGGTGATTGTCGAGAAGATCCTCGATCGTGCGTCGCGGGATCCTCACAATGCGACAGTTCGTAAGCGCGCCCAGGCTGTGATCCATTCGCCCCAGAATCGCGACATGGAGGTCACAGATATCGCCGGGAAGCATAAGCGCGACAATCGCGCGCCGGCCCTCGGGCAGAATCTTGTAGCGGCAGACCATG
The DNA here is from genome assembly GCF_000423705.1 of Stappia stellulata DSM 5886. Lineage (GTDB taxonomy): Bacteria > Pseudomonadota > Alphaproteobacteria > Rhizobiales > Stappiaceae > Stappia > Stappia stellulata. The sequence continues at coordinate 11,012 of NZ_KE384083.1, forward strand.
CCACTCACCACGAGGTGAACGTTTTCGGGATCTTCTCCCTGCCTTATCAGGTCATCGCGCGCGTTGCAGTCGTAAGGCGTGGCGACCACCTGGTCCAGTCGTTCCAGGTCATCGGGATCCAGTGGACCGGAATTTTGCAGCTTTCGCGCGAGGACATTCGGCATCCGCACACCCGTCAGGCATTTGCATCTTTGATCGTCACAACCGACTCCGGCAGATTAACAGGAAATTCAACCGTGAGAACAGTCCCTTCCGGACTTTTCCTCTCCCATGCAACCGTACCGGCAATCTCGCCGGCAAGGGCACGCACGATGCCTGTTCCCTGCCCGCCCGCGCCGTTTAATGCGTCTTGCTGAAGGCCGACACCGTCATCCGCAACCGTGAGCCGACAATGCTGCTCGTCCACAAGGTCGACACTCACTTCAATCCGCCCGCCGCTCCGGCCGGGGAAAGCATGTTCAAGGCTGTTGGCAACCGCCTCCAGCAGAATGCGTGCCGCATTCCTCGAAACATGAGGCAGCATGGGGTCGAGCAGACCGCGGCGGACGATCAGGTCGACATTGTTTGCGGCTCCAAGCACCGTCCAGTTCTCCTCGATCAAGTCGAGGAATGCGCCCAGATCGCCGGAATCGGCTTCCGCCAACGCCGATTGCTGGCTTGCAACAGCGAGAATCTGCTCCAGCACATTTTCCACGCGCCGGCGCGCTTCTTCGTTCTCGCATTCGGACAATTGCAGCATCGCATAGGACTGAAGGAGCTGGAATCCGTTGGTCATTCTGTGCCGTATCTCGGCGACATGAACAGGCGCCGTTTCGGTGTTCTGGAAATCCATTCAAGTCACCTCTTTAGTTCTGGATGTGGATTGCTTTCGATGGTGAATGGGAATTTGTCCGGTGTCCGCAACAATTGTTGCCCCCACGCAAACAGCCAGATTCCGTCGACTGTCGGCCGCCTCCTGGAACATTCGAAGGCGGGACCTGTTTCGGGAGGGAGAACCAACGCGCGGGAAGGCACACACCATGGCAAAGGACGCAAGGAACGGGACGGAAGCGGATCAGCCGGAACCGGAGGCGGCGCCCGGGCTTCACCGTTCGGCCGCCGCACAGGTCACCCGGCAGCATGAGCAACGCGACCACGCCGCCGCCGGCAGACAAACCGGTGGCGCCGATCCGGCCGCGGTGCCGCTGGGCACCGATGCGGAGGCTGCCGGCCATCCGCCGACCCCACAAGAGGCAGCGGTGGCCATCGACGGGGAGAACCCCCGTGCGCCGGAGGCCGACCGGAAACGCGGACCGGAAGAACTGCAGGGTGCCCGCCTCGCCCCGCGCACGGCATTGGCCGCCGCTTTGGCGATTGTTCTTCTGATCGTCGTTCTGATTGCGGTTTCCTGGTAAGGCGCTCGGTTCACCGAGCAGGTCGGCGCCCCCTCACAAGGGCCAGAAGACCAGCAGCAAGGGCACGCTGACCACGACGACAAGCGCCTCGAGCGGCAGGCCCATCTTCCAGTAATCGCCAAAACGAAAACCGCCCGGCCCGAGAATCAGCGTGTTGTTCTGATGACCGATCGGCGTCAGGAAGGCACAGGACGCACCGATCGCGACCGCCATAAGGAAACTGTCGGGACTGACGCCCAATGTGGCGGCGATGCCAAGCGCGATAGGGCAAAGCACGGCGGCCGTGGCTGCATTGTTCATGACATCCGACAGGAACATGGTCGTGATCAACACCACGGTCAGCGCGGCAACCGGATTGCCCTGGGCAATCGTGTCAACCAGGAAGCGCGCCAGGGAATCCGCGGCACCGGTGTCTTGCATCGCGCCGGCGACCGGAAGCAAGGCGGCCAGCAGGACAATCACCGGCCAGTCAATCGCGGTATAGACCTGGTGCAGCGGGACCGTGCGCAGCACCATTGAGGCAAGCACGCCAAGCGCGAAGGCAACCGCCGCGGGAAGCACGCCAAGGGTGACCATGCCGATCGCGCCCACCATGATGGCGCCCGCAATGATGGCCTGACGCTTGTCGGGTATGCGCAACTCGCGCGCACCGAGCGGCACGCAGCCCGTTTCATTGACAAAACCGGTCACGGCATCCGCAGCCCCCTGCACCAGCAGCAGATCGCCGGACTGAAGCTTCACCGTGCGCAGCCTCGCGCGTGGCGGATGCCCCTCTCGCGAGACCGCCAGCAGGTTGATGCCGTAGCGGGTCCGAAGATAGAGGTCTCGCGCGGACTGCCCGACGATTGTCGAGCCGGGCAGAACGGCGAGTTCGCGCAAGACGATCTCATCGTTGCGGTCCCGGTCCCTGTCCTCCTCCTCATCCGCCGCCTTGTCGTCTTTGGCGGTGACGGCTGTTGAGCTTTCGGTCGCCTCCTCGGTGTCGGGAGCGTCGTCCGGCGCCTCCTCTGTTTCCCGATCGAGTTTCATGTCGAAAACGGACACGGCCTCGGCCAGTGCGTCCACATCGGCCTCGAGCACGAGAATGTCATTTGCACGGATGTACCGTCCGCCATGCGGCGCGGTCAGGCGCACCTCGTTGCGGACAAGGCCGATGATCTGGGCGTCGCTGTCCTCGATTTTCCGCTCGAAGCCGCGCAGGGTCAGGCCGACGGCCTTGCTGTTTTCCGGGACATGCAGCTCCGTAAAATAGGCGCCGGTTTCGAACCCCTGGCCGGCCGCCGACTTTCGCACCGGCACCAGGCGCCAACCGACGAAGGCGACGAAAATCACGCCGGCAACCGCAACGGCAAGCCCAACGGGGGCGAAATCGAAAATGGCGAAATGGCCCGGTCCAACCTCGGCCCGAAAGCCGGAAACGATCAGGTTCGGCGGGGTTCCGATAAGCGTCGTCATGCCGCCCAGGATGGTGCCAAAGGCCAGCGGCATGAGCATCTGTCCGGGCGCCAGGTCCAGACGGCCGGAGAGTTGCACCGCGATCGGCATCAGGAGCGCCATGGCTCCGACATTGTTCATGAAACCGGACAGCGCCGCACCGAGCCCCATGAGTGCGATCATGCTGGTCAGCCGGCCCGCGTTGCGCGGCAGGATGCTGCGCGCGAGCCAGTCCACCCCACCCGTGTTCTTCAGGCCCTGGCTGAGCACCAGCACACAGGCAACGGTGATCACCGCCGGGTGACCGAAACCGGCAAAGGCCTCCTCCGCCGGCACAAGGCCCGCGACCACGCTGGCCATCAGCGCCGCCAGCGCAACCACGTCATGACGAAACCGCCCCCAGAGAAACAGCCCCATTGTCGCAGCCAGAATGCAGAAGATCAGCAATTGGGGCGTGGTCATACATGCGGCCTTCGAAAAACGGGCGCGTCACTCGGCATCCGGACGGCCTGCCAAATCCGCTTCGGGAAACACACTGCATCGCTGCGCAAGGACGCGCAGGACTGTTCGTCACGATCGGCAAGCCTGCGGGCACAGGACTTCCAGGTCGGTATCGCAATACCATCGCAGCCACCCGGCACGCCAGCGGCATTGCCAGGACGCAGGACAAGTTCCCCTGCGCGGCACGCAACCGCCGTCACATGCCTTCGACCGCAAAGTCGGGCGCCCCGCTCCAGACGAGTTTCCAGCTCGCCCCCGGGCGGACATTTTGAATGATGCCGGGATCGAAGGCGACGAAACAGCGCCCGCCCGCATGCCGCACGGACGGATAGACGAGGCCCCGGTGTCCGGCCCGGCGCAGCTCGTCGGCAAGAGCCTGGCCCGCCGGATAGCCGACATCCGGATCGCGGGCGAGCGCGGGATGCGCCGTTGCGTGCAGATCGGGGAAGTCACCGATGAAATCGGCAAGCAGTTCGACATAAAAGGCCTCGTCCTCGTAGCGTCCGATGAAGCCCAGTTCCCGCGTGCGGTGAAAGCCGACCTCCTGAACGCTGGTCAAGACGTCCCACGAACAATACCAGGCGCCCCGGTCGCCGCCGTTGAAGCGATTTCCGGTCGGCCGCGTGTAGGTGAAGGCCGCATTGATGTGGCTCTGGCCGTAAAGTTTGAGATCCTGCGCGCGCCTGGCGAAGGCCAGTTCCCGACGGTCGATGCCGGGACTTCCCTCCCGTTCTGCGATCAGCCGTGCACTTGTCTCGCCTTCCAGCTCCGCGAGAATCGCCGCTTCCGCGTCGGTGTCGACGAGCCCGCGCAATACCGGTGGCTTGTGATGCGTCTGGGAAATCAGGCGAACCAGCGCCCGGTCCTTGACCGAAACGACCCTCACGCGCCACCCCGCAACGCGTCGACATAGTTTCGCACGCGCAGGATCTTGGGCAATCCGCCGGCGATCATCGCATCCACCGGGCGACCACCGTCGAATTCGGGTCCCGTGTTGGCGAGCTTGACCCAGTCGCGCGCGAGGGACGCGCTGAAATACAGCTCCAGCGACTTGTACAGACCAACCAGCGCGCTCAGCCGCAGCATCTGGTCCCGCGTCAGATCCCCCGCATAGCCGGGTTTCTTCGCACGCTTCCAGGTCGAGTCGGACATGTCGGCCAATGCAGCGGCCTCGCGCAAGGTCAACGACCAGGCGTCGGCAATCCGCGCGAAAGCCTTGAGCGCCACCGCCTGCCGCTCGGGAGCGGCCCGCTCCATCACGAGATTTTCCATCGGACACATCCCTGCTTGATAGACGACAAAATAAGCTCATATGACCAGAATTTCAAGATCACATGAACTAAAAGTGTCGTCGCATAGACAGGGTGCGGCCGTCGTCGGGGATGTCTTGAGGCATGTCGCCCCCCTCTTCGGGCCTCACATTCACGCCGCCGTCGACGTCGCCGCGGTCACCGAAAACATCCAGTGGACGAGATCTTCCACATTTGCCGGCAACTCCGTGGCCGGCCCCCCGGAGAACTGGTGGAACGCCTCCGCATTGAGGGCGTTGAGCCCGACCAGAACCGGCATGTCCGCCGACAGGGCCTCGGCAATGGCGGTTCGAAACCCGCGTCCCTCCGCTTCGTGCTTGCCGAACTTGTTGACGATCAGACAATCAGCACCGGAGGCGAGCCGCGCTTCGACAAGCCCCACAGCGCGTTCCAGGGCGGCGGGATCCAGCCGGCATCCCCTGGCCTCCCGGCCCAGGCTTTGCGAAATCCGGATGACCGGTCCTTCGGGCAGGACCTGCACATCCATGTCGCACGGCCCGGCATCGTCGCGCTCCGCGTTGATCTGCACCACCCCCGTTGCGCGAATGCCCTTTTCCAGAAGGCGACGCGAAAGATCGAAAAGCAGCAGATCGGTATCGCCGCGTCCGGGCGCCATCGTATAGGCGATCTTCATGATGGTTTCTCCTCAGTGTCCGGGAAACTGCTGGAATTCGACCAGTGCACCCTCCGGCAGACTGTCCGTCTCGGCCGGCAGGAACATCAGGCCGTGGGCGTCCGGTAACCGGCCGACCCGCTCGGAATGTGTCGCGTTTTGAAAGGTCACGACCTCGCGGCCCAAAGCGTCGAAACCGACGATGGTGACCGGGCGCACCTCGCACCGCCCGGTCTTGCGGCGGATGCCGTGGGCGGTGACGACATTGCGCCTTGGCAAGGAGGAGATCGATTGACCGTGCAGCCGACGCAGCACGGCGGTGCCGAACAGGTGCCAGGTGACAAAGGCAGCGAGCGGATTTCCCGGCAGGCCAAGCCAGACCGCCGACCCCAGACGAGCGAAGGCGACCGGCTTTCCCGGCTTGATCGCGACGCCGGCAAAACGGATATCCGCATCAAGATCGCCAAGCGCCGATCTGACGTGGTCTTCCTCACCGACCGAAAGTCCGCCGGTGGTAATCACGAGATCCGCGCCGCGGGCACTCTCCGCCAACCTGTCCCGGAGGCCTGCGCGACTGTCGATAGCCTTCTCCACGACAATGAGGGCGACGGCTGCCCCGGCGAGTTCGCCGCACAGCATCGGCGTGTTGGTATCCCAAATCTGCGCGGCCGCGCGAGCCGCCCCCGCCTGGCGCACTTCATCCCCCGTCACGAGCAGCGCGACGCGCACGCGCCGGCGCACCCGGACTTCGGAGGCGCCGGCAGCCGCGCAGGCGGCGATCTCGCGGGGGCCGAGAGTGCGCCCGGCATCGAGCACGGTCTCGCCTGCGGTCATCTCGCTACCGGCGCGGCGGATGTTTGCGCCCGCCTCCGGCCTGCGCTCGAGATGGATCGTGTCCGCGAGCCGGCGAACGTGTTCCTGCATCACGACCGTGTCCGCGCCTTCGGGAACCGGAGCGCCGGTGAAGATCCGGGCCGCGCCCCCGTTTGCAAGGGGCGTCTCGACCGGTTGCCCGGCCGCCAGTCTCGAGCAAACGGACAACACCCAGGGCCCGTCGCCGCTCAAGGCGCCGGCATCGATCGCATAGCCATCCATCGCCGCATTGTCGAACGGCGGCATGGCGCCACGGCTGTACACAGGCTCGGCCAGAATGCGTCCAATGGCACCGCCAAGCGCAAGGCGCTCCGTCTCCTTCACGGGAGACGCCGTCTCACAGATCCGGCGCAGCGCTTCATCGATGCTGACAAGTGTCTTGGCATGTTCCGGCGCATCGCATCCGCAACCGGCCGGAATACTCTTCAGCAGGACCGTCATCTCACCGCCTCCTTCAGGAAGTGCCCGGGGCCGACCGAGCAATCGAGATTGCGCAGTCGCCCGTTCTTGAGCCCGTAGATCAGGCCGTGCACGCGCAACTCCGCCCGACGGGTCCAGGCCTTTTGAACGATGGGCGTTTCCGCGACGCGGCGAACGCCCTCGATCACATTCAGTTCCGCCAGCTTGTCGCGCCGTTCGTCCGTGTCCGCGCATTTGGCCAGATCCAGCGCATAGGCCCGTGCAAGCCGTCGTATCGGCTCCAGCCAGTGGTCGGCCAATCCGTGCGGCATGTCTTCCGTCGCGGCTTTCACGCCGCCGCATCCGTAGTGACCGCAGACGATAATCTCACGCACCTTCAGCGCATCGACCGCGAACTCGAGCGCCGACAGGAGGTTCATGTCCGAGGAATGAACCACATTCGCCACGTTGCGATGAACGAAAACCTCGCCCGGATCGAGACCGGCAACGACATTTGCCGGCACCCGGCTGTCGGAGCAGCCGATCCAGAAGAATTCAGGCGTTTGCTGCGAGGCAAGCCGCAGGAAGTATCCCGGGTCCTCGGAGCTGCGGGCCTGTGACCACGCGATGTTTCGCTCCAGCAGATCAGCCAGCATGTTTCGTCTCCGTCTATCGGCCAAGTCCGCGGCGCTGCCTCATCCGCAGGGTCAGGGTTTGCAGATCGCTTTCGGTCAGGCGCAAGCGGGCAAACGGAAGAATGATCGCGTTTTCGAAAATCAGGTGGCTCCTGGCATGACCGACATAGATGACCAAACGCTCGCGCTCGTCCGCGGACAGGCTTTCCCCTCCGCGCTCCAGCCGCGCGAGCGCGGCCACGACGGGCGGCGTCTGCGCATCGCTCAGCCGGTGGTCGCCCGCGAGCCGGTCAATGGCCTTCCCGATCTCATCCGACGGTTCGCATCGGCGCCTGAGCAGGGGAAACAGATCCTGCTCCTCGTCTTCCAGATGAAGAGGAAGTTCTTCCCTCAAGAACCCGAGAACATGGGTCACCGCACACGTCTTCGGCGTTTCCGCGGTGGCGATCCTTTCGAGCATGGCGCAGATTTCCCGTTCGCGCAGGTGATCCTCGTGAAAGAAGGTCAGCGGATCGCTCAGCAGGCTCGGATCGGTTGGTCGCAGGCAATCGCCCCGCCGTCCCTGGTCTGCATCGCTGCGCATGGGTTTCCCCTTCCCGACTAGACCGATCGCATGTCGGCGCCGATGATTTCCGCGGAGGCGACCAGACGGTTGACGAACGATCGCGCTTCACGGGCCCAGGCGGCCTTTTCCATCGCCGCTGCGATCTTGTCGCGTACCGCCTCGAACGGCAGGACGGCGCCGGGCGCCGCCGCATCCATCCGGATGAGGTGCCATCCATGGCGGGTCGGGACCGGGTCGGGCGTGATTTCGCCCTCTGCAAGGCGGCGCAGGACGGCTTCGAACTCCGGGACGGTATCGCCGGGTCCAAGCTGGCCCAGCGCCCCCCCGGACGACTTGGATCCGCAGTCGCTGTGTTCCGACGCCAGGCGCGAAAACCCGGCCGGATCGTCAAGCGCACGTTGCGCCAGGCCGACCGCTCTTACCCTGGCCGCTTCGGCCTGCGCCTTGTCGGCGGGATCGCAAGCGACAAGAAGATGCGAGACCTCCCAGAGCGGCGGCGCGCGAAACCGGTCGGGGTCGCGCGCCCATTCAGCGTTGATTTCCGCTTCCGTCGGCGGATCGATTTCGACGGCGATTTCCAGAAGCGCCCGGATGAGCGCTTCCTCTTCGGTCTCGTACCGGTTGGGGCCGACTTCCACGGGGTCGGGTTCAAGGCCACGGCCCCGCGCGTCCTCCAGCAGAAGCGTGCGCAGGACAACGGCATTGGCCGCAGCCTTCCACGCCAGGCCGGGCTTGCCCCTGGGCGCCTCGTGGTTTTGAGCCTCCGCAGCGATGGTCCGGCTGTCGATCACATGCCCATTGACGCTGACCGTGGTCTCGATGGCCGCGGGCGTCGTGTCCTGGCCGGCAACCGTCTGTCCGTTGACGGAAAACACCGTTCTTGGATTGGCACTCATTGGTCTCACTCCGCTGGCGTCGTGGGTGTGGAACGGGGGGCCTGCCCGGACGACCGCGTCGGCAATGGTGTCTGCCGGCGGGAGCGGACGATCTGGTAGCCCGGCCGGGCCAGCAGATAGCGAACCGGCGCCGCGAAGCCGGAGAAGATGTGAACCAGTCGCGTGAACGGAAACAGGATGGTGATCAGGAGACCCAGGAAGATGTGGGTCTTGTAGAGCCAGTGTACGTCGACGACCATCGCCCAGGCGTTCAGGTTGAGCATCACGACGCTCTGGGACCAGGTCATGAAGCGCACCATCTCCGCGCCGTCCATGTGCTGGAGCGTCAGGAAGATCGTTCCCAGACCGATGAAGAGCTGAAGCCAGATCAGGGCCAGAATGCCGATGTCGGCCAAACTGGTGGTTTGCCAGATACGCGGATCGGTGACCCGGCGGTGGATCAGCATCGATGCGCCGATCAGCGCGAACACCCCGGCGATCCCGCCGATCAGCACCGCCAGCCATTGCTTGAGCGCATAGGGAACGCCCAGCGCGTCCAGCACCCAGATCGGCGTGAACAGCCCGACGAGATGACCGAAGAAGACGACGATGATGCCGACGTGAAACAGCACCGAGCCCCAGAACAGCTGCTTGTGTCGCAGGAGCTGGCTTGACGAAGACTTCCAGGTGAAGGGATCGCGTTCATAGCGCGCGATCGAGCCGACGATCAGCACGGTCAGCGCGACATAGGGCATGATCCCGAAGATGAAGTAGTCGATGTCGAAATTTCCAAACATGTCCGTGATCTCCCTATTCGCCTGCGTGCCGCGACGCGTCTGCGACCGGCGCATCCATGCGCGAAAGCATGTCGCGCACCTGCGGACATCCGGCGTTCGGGTCGGGGCCGAAACGCACTTCGCTTTCCTCCCAGACCTCGTCCAGCGCTTCCAGATCGTCGGGATCGACTTCGGGTTGTTCCAACAGTTCGGCCACCGTGGCCCGATCCGCCCGGTTGCCGCTCAGTTGAAGCAGCGCAGCGAAAACCGCGGCATAGGCGCTTTCGCGCCGCGAGAGACGGGCATTCAGGGCCTCCAGGATGTGAGCCGCATCGGCCAGGATGGTTTGCGTGTCCGCGAACGGCTGCGTCGCCAGGAATTCCAAAAGGACGGGCAGATGATCCGGAAGCTCACAGGTGGCCGGTTCAAAGCCCCCGTCCCTGTAGGTCTCCAGCAGGCTGACCATTGCCCCGCCCCGGTCGCGGCTCTCGCCGTGCACATGCTCGAAAAGGTTGAGCGACAGGGTGCGCGAGCGATCGAAGAGCGTCACGTAGCGCTCCTCGAGGTCGTAAATGTCGCCTCTGCCTATCTCCTCCACCAGCGGGCGCAGGGCGCGACGGGCGGCTGCCGTCAGACGTGAATCCGCCGCCAGAATGGCACCGACCTCCGGCATGTCGTGCTGCAGGGCCCGTGTTGGATAGCTGAGGATCAGCGATATCGCTTTCAGGGTGCGATCCATCACATCACCTCCTTGGGCATTTTCAGGGGTTTCTTGGAGCCGCCGAACAGTGACCCGCCGGACGTGCCCGAGGAACAACCGTTGCCGTCGGTGAAGCCGCATCCGCCCTTGAGGTCGTAGGCGTCCTCGACCTGTTCGCGGTGCGTGGTCGGGATCACAAAACGATCTTCGTAATCGGCCAGGGCCATGATCTTGTACATGTCCTCGATCATGGCGCCGGTCAGGCCGACCCGTGCGGCAACGGCCTCGTCGTTGACGCCGTCCACCGTCTTGGCGCGCATGTAGGAGCGCATCGCAAGCATGCGTTCCAGAGCGGTTGCCACCGGTGCCTCGTCGCCTGCCGTCAGCATGTTGGCGAGATAGCGCAAGGGGATGCGAAGATTGCGGACGTCCGGCATGTCGCCGTCCATGCCGATGGATCCCGCTTCCGCGGCATTCTGGATGGGACTGAGCGGGGGCACGTACCAGACCATCGGCAGCGTCCGGTATTCGGGATGCAGCGGAAAGGCGACCTTCCACTCCATTGCCATCTTCCAGACCGGGCTTTCCTGCGCGGCCTTGATCCAGTCCTCGGGAATGCCGTCGGCGCGCGCGGCCTCGATGATCGCCGGATCGTTCGGGTCGAGAAAGACGCCGAGCTGGGCATCGTAGAGATCCGTCGTCTCCGGCGCGTTTGCCGCTTCCTCGATCTTGTCGGCGTCATAGAGCATCACGCCGAGATAGCGGATCCGCCCGACGCAAGTTTCAGAACAAACCGTGGGATTTCCGCTCTCGATGCGCGGATAGCACAGCGTGCACTTCTCCGATTTGCCGGTGGACCAGTTGTAATAGACCTTCTTGTAGGGACAGCCGGAGACGCACATGCGCCAACCGCGGCATTTCTCCTGATCGATCAGGACGATCCCGTCTTCCTCGCGCTTGTAGATCGCACCCGAGGGACATGACGAAACGCAGGTCGGATTGAGGCAGTGCTCGCACAGACGGGGGAGATACATCATAAAGGTGTTCTCGTACTCCCCGTAGATCTCCTTCTGGATGCCCTCGAAGTTGTAGTCCTGCGAGCGCTTGGAGAACTCGCCGCCCAGGATTTCCTCCCAGTTCGGCCCCTTCTCGATCTTTTCGATCCGCTCGCCGGTGATCTTCGAACGGGGCCGCGCGGTCGGAAACGCCTCCATCTCCGGAGCCGATTTCAGGTGGTCGTAATCGAAGTCGAAGGGCTCGTAGTAGTCGTCGATCTCCGGCATGTTCGGATTGGCGAAGATGTTCGCCAGAATCCGCCACTTGGCGCCCTGCTTGGGCTGGAGCTTGCCGGATTTCGTCCGCTCCCAACCGCCCTTCCAGCGTGCCTGGTTTTCCCAGTCGGTCGGATAGCCGGTGCCGGGCTTGGTTTCCACGTTGTTGAACCAGGCGTATTCGACGCCGTCGCGGCTGGTCCAGACGTTCTTGCAGGTGACGGAGCAGGTGTGGCAGCCGATGCATTTGTCGAGGTTCAGCACCATACCGATTTGCGCACGGATTCTCATTCTGCGGCCTCCTTCGCGGTCGCTTCGCCGTCGAGCCAGTCGACTTTCTGCATCTTGCGGACGATGACGAATTCATCCCGGTTCGATCCGACGGTCCCGTAGTAGTTGAACCCGTAGGACTGCTGGGCGTAGCCGCCGATCATGTGCGTCGGCTTGAGCACGGTGCGCGTGACGGAATTGTGGATCCCGCCGCGCTTGCCGGTCTTCTCGGACCCGGGCGTGTTCACGATCTTTTCCTGGGCGTGATACATGAACGTGGTGCCGTCCTTGATCCGCTGGGACACGACGGCCCGGGCGGTCAGCGCCCCGTTGACGTTGTAGAGTTCCACCCAGTCGTTATCGACGATCCCCGCGATCTTCGCGTCGTTCTCGGAAATCCAGATCACCGGACCGCCGCGGTTAAGCGTGAGCATCAACAGGTTGTCGGTGTATGTGGAGTGGATCCCCCACTTCTGATGCGGCGTGATGAAGTTCAGCACCACATGCGGAACGCCGTCGCGCGCTTCGGCGTTGATCTCCGCGCCGACCGTCTTCAGGTCGACAGGCGGGCGGTAGGACATGAAGCCCTCCCCGAACGCGCGCATCCACAGATGGTCCTGGTAAAGCTGCTGACGCCCCGTCAGCGTGCGCCAGGGAATGAGCTCGTGCACGTTGGTGTAGCCGGCGTTGTAGCTGACCTTCTCGCTTTCGATGCCCGACCAGGTCGGCGACGAGATGATCTTTCGCGGCTGGGCTGCGATGTCGTTGAAGCGGATCTTGTTGTGATGTTCGCCATCCGCCAGATGCGTGTGCCCGCGTCCGGTCGCCTTTTCCAGCGCCTGCCATGCCTTGACCGCAACCTCGCCGTTGGTTTCCGGCGCCAGCATGAGGATCACCTCGCAGGCGTCGATGGCCGTTTCGATCTTCGGCCGGCCGGCGGCCGTCCCTTTCGTGTGCACCCCGTTCAGGGCGGAGAGATTGTCGATCTCGCTCTGGGTGTTCCAGCTGATGCCCTTGCCGCCGTTTCCGAGCGTGTCCATGAGCGGACCGAGCGCGACGAAACGGTCGTAGATCGCCGTGTAGTCGCGTTCGACGGCAATGAAATTCGGCGCCGTCTTGCCCGGGATCAGGTCGCATTCACCCTTCTTCCAGTCCTTGACCTGGTCCTGCGCGATCTCGGCGGGCGTGTCGTGCAGGATCGGAAGCGCGACGATGTCGGTTTCCTTGCCGAGGATTTCCGGCGCGACGTCCTGCACCTTGCGGGCGATGGACTTGAAGATCTCCCAGTCGGACTTGCTCTCGTAGGCCGGATCCACCGCCGCCTGCAGCGGATGGATGAACGGGTGCATGTCCGAGGTGTTCATGTCGTCCTTCTCGTACCAGCTGGCCGTGGGCAGGACGATGTCGGAATAGACGCAGGTGGTGGACATGCGGAAATCGATGGTCACCAGAAGGTCGAGCTTTCCGCGCGGTCCTTCCTCGTGCCATTTCGCTTCCCTTGGGAGCTGACGTCCCTCCTCGCCCAGATCCTTGCCCATCACGCCGTGATCGGTGCCGAGCAGGTGCTTGAGGAAATACTCGTGCCCCTTGCCGGAGGATCCCAGGAGGTTGGAGCGCCAGACGAACAGGTTGCGCGGCCAGTTGGCCGGGTCGTCCGGATCCTGGCACGACATCTCCAGATCGCCGGACTTGAGCTGCTCGGCGACATAGGCGGGAATGTCCTTGCCCGCCGCCTTGGCGGCCTTGGCGACCTCCAGCGGATTGGTCTTGAGCTGCGGAGCGGACGGCAGCCAGCCCATCCGCTCGGCGCGAATGTTGTAGTCGATCAGGCTTGCATCCCAATCGCCCGCCGGCGCGGTCGGCGAGAGGATCTCGGACGCGGCCAGCGTTTCGTAGCGCCACTGGTCGGAATGCGCGTACCAGGCGCTGGTCGAGTTCATGTGCCGTGGCGGACGGTTCCAGTCGAGCGCGAAGGCGAGCGGCTGCCAACCCGTCTGCGGACGAAGCTTCTCCTGTCCGACGTAATGCGCCCAGCCCCCACCGGACTGACCCACGCAACCGCACATCACCAGCATGTTGATGACGCCACGATAGTTCATGTCCATGTGGAACCAGTGGTTCATCGCAGCACCGATGATGATCATCGATTTGCCGTTGGTCTTTTCCGCGTTTCTGGCGAACTCACGCGCGACATGGATGATCTTGTCGGCGGAAACGCCCGTGATCTTTTGCGCCCAGGCGGGTGTACCGGGCATCTCGTCGGCAAAATCGCTCGTCACCCAGTCGCCGCCGAGCCCGCGATCCAGGCCGTAGTTGGCGCAAAACAGGTCGAACACGGTCGCAACCAGGATCTCGCCGTCCGGCGTGCGAACGCGTTTGACCGGGATGTTCCGCGTGAGAACATTGGGATGGGTGGCGTCGGTCTGGAACTGGCCGATGGCCTCGCCGCCGAAATAGGGAAAGTCCACCCCGACAACGTCGTCGTGATCTTCCTCAAGCACGAGGCTCATCTTCAGCTTCGTGTCGGCCTTGCCGGCGCGTTCCTCGAGATTCCACTCGCCATCTTCGCCCCAGCGGTATCCGATGGACCCGTTCGGTGCGACGAAGCCGCGCGACACCTCGTCGTAAGCGACGGTCTTCCATTCCGGATTGTTGGCTTCGCCGAGCTTGCCGTCGAGGTCGTCGGCGCGCAGGAAGCGGCCGGGGACCACCCTGCCGTCCGTCTCGTCGAGCCGGACCAGCATCGGGAAGTCGGAATACCTGCGGCAATAGTCCTCGAAATACTCCGTCTGCCGGTCGAGATGGAACTCGCGCAGGATCACGTGGCCGAAGGCCATGGCAAGAGCTGCATCCGTGCCCTGCTTGGCATTCAGCCAGACGTCGCCGAACTTCGCGGCCTCGGAGTAATCGGGACAGATGACCGCGGATTTGGTGCCCTTGTAGCGAACCTCGGTATAGAAATGCGCGTCCGGCGTGCGCGTCTGGGGCACATTCGATCCCCAGAGCAACAGGTAGCCGGCGTTGTACCAGTCGGCGCTTTCGGGAACGTCCGTCTGCTCGCCCCAGGTCATCGGACTTGCCGGCGGCAGGTCGCAGTACCAGTCATAAAAGCTCATGCAGACGCCGCCGAGCAGGCTCAGGTACCGCGACCCGGCCGCATAGCTGACCATCGACATGGCGGGGATCGGCGAAAACCCGAAGACCCGGTCCGGTCCGTAGGTCTTGGCGGTATAGGCATTGGCGGCGGCGACGATTTCCGTCGCCTCGTCCCATGTCGCGCGGACGAACCCGCCCTTCCCGCGGGTTTCGACATAGGAGGCGCGCAACACCGGATCGCTCTGGAGCCTGGTCCAGGCTTCGATCGGGCTCAGTCTTTCGCGCAGTTCACGCCAGACCTTCATCAGCCGGCCACGCACCAGAGGGTTCTTCACCCGGTTCGCGCTGTAGAGGTACCAGGAATAGGACGCGCCACGGGCGCAGCCGCGCGGTTCGTGGTTCGGCAGGTCCGGCCGCGTGCGCGGATAATCCGTCTGCTGGGTTTCCCAGGTCACGATGCCGGACTTCACGTAGATCTTCCACGAACAGGACCCCGTGCAGTTCACGCCATGGGTCGAGCGCACGATCTTGTCGTGCCGCCAGCGGTTCCGGTAGGTGTCCTCCCAGTCGCGGTTTTCGCGGGTGACCTCGCCGTGACCGTTCGAGAAGGTTTCAAGCGTCTTGGGCGTCAGGAAGTTCAGTCTGTCGAGCAAGTGGCTCATGTCGTCATCTCCTGTGGCTCCCCGTCGCGCGCGGGCCGCGCGACCGGGTGCGTGGATGGGTCAGCACGGCACCGGTGCGTTCTTGCGGCTGTAGAAAATCCAGGTGATCGCGATGCAGACCACGTAAAAGGCCAGGAAGCCCCAGAGCGCGCCGTTGGGAGCACCCGTCATGGAAATCGACGTGCCGTAGGCCTTGGGAATGAAGAAGGCGCCATAGGCGGCGATGGCCGAGGTGAAGGCGATGATCGCAGCGCTTTCGCGTTCGGACTGTTTCAGCGTCGCCGCCTCGTCCAGCTCCGGCATCAGCCGCGGCACCTCCCGGCGCATGATCGTCGGGATCATCTGGAAGGTGGAGGCATTGCCGACCCCGGTCAGGAAGAACAGCGCCATGAAGCAGGCGAAGAAGCCCCAGAAGTTACCGGCAGGGCTTGCCGCGGACGGCAGAAACTGCAGCACGCCCCAGACCGCCACGATCATGCCGAGGAACGTCCAGAAGGTGACGCGCCCGCCGCCGAAGCGGTCGGAGACCCATCCCGTGGCAGCACGGCTCAGTGCCCCGACCAGCGGCCCGAGGAAGGCGTATTGCAGCACGTTCACATCCGGAAACTGCGTCTTCATCAGCAGCGGAAAGCCTGCGGCATAGCCGATGAAGCTGCCGAAGGTGCCGGTGTAGAGGATGCACATCACCCAGTTGTGGAAGCGCTTGAAGATCACCGCCTGGTCACGGAAGGAGGCCTTGGCGTCGGCGATGTCGTTCATGCCGAACCAGGCGGCGACGGCGCTGAGCACGATGAACGGCACCCAGATGAAGCCGGCGTTCTGGATCCAGAGTTGGCTGCCGTCCTCGAGCGTGACGGGTGCGCCGCCGAGCGCGCCGAAAACCCCGGCGGTGATCACCATCGGCACGACGAACTGCATCACCGAGACGCCGAGGTTGCCGAGACCGGCATTCAGCGCCAGGGCGTTGCCCTTGGTCTTTTTCGGGTAGAAATAGGCGATGTTGGCCATCGACGAGGCGAAGTTGCCGCCACCGAAGCCGCACATCAGCGCAAGCAGGAGAAACACCGAATAGGGCGTGTCCGGGTCCTGTACGGCAAAACCGATGCCGAGCGCCGGCAGCAGCAACGTCGCCGTCGAGATCGCGGTCCATTTCCGGCCGCCGAAGATCGGGATCATGAAGCTGTAGAAGATCCTGAGCGTCGCTCCCGAAAGACCCGGAAGCGCGGCCAGCCAGAACAACTGCCCGGTCGAATAGTCGAAGCCGATTGCCGGGAGCTTGGCGACCACGACCGACCACACCATCCATACCGAGAATGCCAGCAGCAGGTTGGGGATCGAAATCCAGAGATTGCGGGCCGCGATGGCATAGCCCCTGTCCTTCCAGAAGGCCTCACTCTCGGGTTGCCATTCGGTCAGGGTCGCCCCCTGCCGGCCGAGGCTCGTGTTTTTAGTCAGCATGAAAACGGTCCTTTCAGACGCGGATTGCGAGGGCGGCCGAACCTGTTCTCGCCGGCCGCCGACCTATCAACTCAGACCGCCGGCCGGGTGGCTGAACGGGACGGCAGCGAGGCCGGGGCGGGATGCGGTTCTTGCGGCACGTCGGAGAGGAACGTCTCACCGGCCAGAGCCGGATGGCGGGCGCGCTCCATGCGCCGGATGGCGACATGCATCCACACGGTCGAGATCGCGACGATGACGAAGAGCAGCATGAAGGGAGCGGTCCAGACCCCGGTCAGATCGAGCAGCACGCCGAAGGTGATCGGCAGAAAGAAGCCGCCGAGACCACCGATCATGCCCACCAGACCGCCGACCGAGCCGACGTGGTGCGGGTAGTAGACCGGGATGTGCTTGTAGACGGCCGCCTTGCCGAGGCTCATCAGGAAGCCGAGGATGACCGTCATCGCGACGAACACCCCAACCGACAGTCCGAAACTGAACTCGATCGGCCCGGTGATGCCCTGCACGACGTAGCTCGTCTGCGGGTAGCTCATGATGAAGAGGATCGCGAGCGAGCCGATGAACGTCAGATACATCACGAAGCGCGCGCCCCATTTGTCGGACATCCATCCGCCAAGCGCGCGAAAGACCGAGCCGGGAAGCGAGTAGAGGCCCGCAAGGACACCCGCGGAGGTCAACGCCATCCCGTAGGCACCGACATAGTAACGCGGCAGGAAACTGGCGAGCGCGACGAAGGCGCCGAAGACGAAGAAGTAATAGGTGGCGAAGCGCCAGACCTGGATGTCCTTCAGCGGCTCGAGCATCGATCCGGCAGACACCGGACCGGCGCCCGTGCGTCGGCGCTCTTGCTGGACCGGGTCCGTCTTGGCCAGCAGGTAGAAGAGAACCGCGACAACCGCGAGAACGATGGCGTAAACCCGCGCGGTCCCTTCCCAGCCAAGGGCGACCACCAGAAACGGCGCTGCGAAATTCGTCACGGCAGCACCCACATTGCCGGCCCCGAAGATGCCGAGCGCGGTGCCCTGGTGCTCCTTGTCGAACCAGCGCGAGGTATAGGCCACGCCAACGATGAAGGACCCGCCGGCCAGCCCGAGCCCGAGGGCTGCGAGAAGGAAGATCTCATAGGTCTGCACGCTGGTCAGCAGCCAGACCGCGACCGCCGTCACCAGCATCTGCAACGGGAACATGATCCGGCCCCCGAACTGCTCGGTCCAGACCCCCAGGAAAATCCGGCTCACGGAGCCGGTGAGAATCGGGGTTGCGACCAGCAGACCGAACTGGGTGTCATTCAGCCCCAAGTCCTGCTTGATCTGGACGCCGATGATCGAAAAGATCGTCCAGACCGCAAAGCAGACCGTGAAGGCGAAGGTGCTGAGTCCCAGGGCCCGGTACTGATCCGAACGCGACACGCCGTCGAGTGTGTGCATGAGCTGTCTCTCCAAACCTGTGTACCCGCGCATTGACCCGCGACAGGCATGGAGAGAGAACTGCGGGACAAACGGCCCCGAAAGGTTGATCCAGATCAATTCTTCCCGAAAAGTCGTTATAAATAAATGACTTATAGAAAAATGTCACGTCACGGACGATTGGCGATCAAGGCAGGTTGAAATGCGGATCAATTCATTGCTTGATAATTGTCAAGCAATCGAACACTGGCAATGAGGTGGGTACACGTGCGCAAAGAGATGCCCGAGTCGGATTATCCGGACATCCGGGAGCTCCATTTGTTTTCCGACATGGCCCATGAGAACTTCATGTCGCTCATGCGCGGGGCCTATGTGCAGGCCTTTCCGCCCCAGATCGAAATGATCACCGAGGGCGACCCCAGCGATTTCCTGCATGTCGTGCTGACCGGTTCGGTGGATCTTTTCTGTAGCTGGAACGGGCGCGAGACCAGCATGGCGACCGTCCGCCCGATCTCCACATTCATCCTCGCCGCGACGATAAGGGATGCGCCCAATCTCATGTCGGCGCGAACGCTCGAGAAGAGCCGTATCGCCCTGATCCCGAGCCAGGATGTCCGCGCCGCCTTCAATGCCGACAGTGATTTCGCGCGGGCGATCGTGACCGAACTGGCGCAATGCTACCGGTCTGTCATCAAGACGCAGAAAGACCTGAAACTCAGAACCTCGTTGGAGCGCCTGGCGAACTTCATCCTGCGCCAGCAAAAACGCGCGGACGGAGGGGCCGGGTTCGATCTGCCTTTCGAGAAGCGCAGACTGGCGTCCTTTCTCGGCATGACGCCCGAGAATCTGAGCCGCGCGTTCAAGGGGCTTCAGCCCTATGGCGTCAGCGTGAACGGCACCCGGATCACCATCAAGGAGCAGAGCGATCTGGAGACATTCGCAAAACCCAGCCCGCTGATCGACGACCATTCGACTTGACCGCAAGCGGGCAATTGTCGGCAGCCAACCCTAGGACAGCGGGTTCACGCCGAAAAGCCACGGATGCGCCTGGAGAAGCGCCGCATAAAGCGCAACCCCGGCGCCGATGCGCAGGCACAGCTCCCGCCAGGACGCCGGTTTGGACATCACCGGCTGCGCCGCGACGGCCTTGCGCAATTCGATCCACCGCGTGCCCATTTCCCGCTGCTTGCGCCGGTCGACCAGCCGTCCGCCCATCAGGGCGAAGGTCGCGAAAACGCCGAACAGGAGCACATGCGCCAGATCGCCGTTCGGGACGAGATGCGCGCCAGCCCAAAGGGCAAGCGCCAGCAGCAGCGGATGGCGCACAAGCCGCACGATACCGGGACGGGCCGGATCGAAGCGCCCGTCACCGGCGCCACCGAAGGAAAAGGGGTTGGGACGCCCGATGGACAGAGCCAGGATCAGGCAAGCGCCCAGCATCAACACCAGCGTCAGCCGGTTCTGCCAGGGCGCCCAAAACCACAGGGCGACATGAGGCGCACGACCGGCTGCGCCGATGAGCCATGCGAGAACTCCCAATGAGAGCACCGAGTAAACGAACGTGAAGCCGCGCGGGCCGAACCAGGCAACCAGGACGGGCCGCATTGGCGGTCGGATCGGCACGGAATGCGTGAGCAGAAACGCCGCGAAGGCGAGCGCGAATTCGCCCCATCCGGTCATGCGCGTCCCTCACCCGGCCTTGCCCGGCGGACGCCGGAACAGAGAGGGACCATAGGCGGCTGCAAAACCGGCGAAGGCCGCGAACCACAGGCCGGCGGACACCGCGTAGAGAAGCATTGCCTCTCCGGGCCAGGGCACCGTCGCGACGCGTGCAAGCACCGACGTTACAAGAGCTGCATAGATCGCAAGCGTTGCCGCTCCGGCGTGCAAGGAGCGCCCGGTATGGCCGAGGGTTGCCCGCGTCATCACCGCCAGTGTCATCAGCCCGATCGCACCGCCCATCCACAGATGTTGCGCGGCTGTCCGTCCCGGCTCATTCCCGACCAGGATCGCCCAACCCAGCAGCAGCGCGCCAAAGGGCAAGAAAGCATAGCCCACGTGCAGCACCGTCACCAAAGGTTCGGCGAACGTCCGCTCGCCGGCCCATCGCGCGAGACGGCCAAGATGCAACACGCCGGCCACGACCAGGGCTGCTCCGGCCCAAGGGCTGAGCGGCGTCGCGATCCACAGGAGCAACGACACAAGCAGCACCCCGAGCGCCAGCTTGTCGAAGCGCTGCATGGGCGGAACCGGCAAGCGTCCTGACTTGCGTTTCGCCAGCCAGTTGCGCGTGAATGAAGGAACGATGCGCCCGCCGATCACCGCGATCATCATCAGCGCGGCGCCAAGGCCGATCCGCAATCCGGCCCCGCCGGCGGCATAGTCCCCGCGTGCGGCCTCCCAATGGAACACGGCATTTCCGACGATGAAGACGGTCAACATGGCGAGCACGATCAGATTGCGCCAGTTCTTTCCCGCGACAATTTCCCGCCCGACTGCCAATGCGAAGACGACCGGGAAAGCCAGGTCGACGACGGCGACAAGAAGTGGCGGAAGCCCGGCGGAAAAGGCAACGGCCGCGCGCCCCGCAAGCCAGATCAGCGCGAGGATGGCGAGCCGCCAGCCGACGATCGGCAAACGTCCGGTCCAGTTCGGCACGGCCGTGAGCATGAAACCGGCGATGACTGCTCCCAGATACCCGTAGAGAAACGCATGTGCATGCCATGACACCGGATCGAAGGCGGTCGGCAGGACGGTGCGACCGGTCAGCATTGCCAGCCAGAGGCCCATGGCGAGTGCGGCCCAAACCGCCGCGCCCAGGAAAAACGGGCGAAATCCGTAACTCAGGAGCGCGCTTCCCCGCCAGGCGCGCATCTGTGCGGCCGTGGAGGTCATCGAACAGCCTCCCGCGGTGCCGGAAGGGGGCAGTCCGCGAGGGTGTAGAGGTTCAACTCTTCGATGAACCGCTGGCGACCGCCGGCGAGGATCCCTTTCAGCCGGCACGCGGGCGCAACAACACAGGCCCCGCCATCGGCCTGGAAACATTCGACCAGAGCGCTGCGCTGCTCGAGCACGGCGACGATGTCGCCGAGCCGCATTTGCGCGGCACTGCGGGCAAGAACCGCACCGCCGCCCCCGCCCCGCCGTGTTTCGACGAAGCCGGCGGCGGAAAGCGCGGCAACAGCCTTTGCAAGATGATTGCGCGAAATCCCGAATTCGCCGGCGAGCTCTGCCGTGGACAAGGCCCGCCCCGGCTCACCGGCCATGCGCATGAGCGCGCGCAATCCGAAATCCGTAAAGGCTGTCAGTCGCATCGCCAACTCCACAATCAAGAGGTGGCCCGATCTGTACCCCTTTAAATCGGCATTTCAAATACCAATTGATGGCCGCGACGCATTCTGCGGCGACATGTCACGCGCGTGGTCCGGGTGGAGGGCCTCACCGAATTCCGGCCCGGATCTTTGCGAATTGCGGTCTGGCGGCAGCCGTCCGTATTCAGAAGGCAACGGTGCCGACGAGGCCGATCTCCACCGCGATCAGCGCCATGGTCAGCAGGAACAGGGTTTCCACGAG
This sequence comes from Stappia stellulata DSM 5886, assembly GCF_000423705.1. Lineage (GTDB taxonomy): Bacteria > Pseudomonadota > Alphaproteobacteria > Rhizobiales > Stappiaceae > Stappia > Stappia stellulata. The sequence goes on from NZ_KE384083.1 coordinate 32,823, forward strand.
GATCACGGCGACGTGCTGCCAACCGAGTTGAAGCATGTCCTTCATGTTGGTGCGCACGCCAAGCGCGGAGATCGCGATCACCAGCATCCAGGACGAGGCATTCACGCTGATCGACGTGACGACCTCGGGGATGGCGACGAAGCTGTTCAGCGTGGTCAACGCCGCAAAGCCGACGACGAAGAGCGGCAGGCGGACCTTTCCGCTACCGCTGGCACCGGAGCGGGCAAGCGCCAGGACAACGATGATCAGCACCACGGGAAGCATGGCCACCCGCAAGAGCTTGATGATTGTCGAGACATCGCCCGCCTCGGCGGAAATGGAATAGCCGGCACCAACAGCCTGCGCGACATCGTGGATCGTCGCGCCGACCAGGAACCCGCTTTGCCCGTCCGTCAATCCGAGCAGCGAGAACAGGATCGGATAGATGATCATCGCGATGGTCGAGACCGTGGTCACGGACACGACGGTGAACAGCGTGTTGCGTTCCGTCTTGTCGTTGTGCGGGATGATCGAGGCGATGGCGAGCGCCGCCGAGGCGCCGCAGATCGCAACCGACCCACCGGTCAGCAGCGAAAAGCGCCAGCCCTTGCCGAAGATCCGGCCGCAGACGAAGCCGCAGCCGATGGTGAGCGCCATCAGACCGATGATTGTCAGGAAGGTGGACAGGCCGAGCGAAGCGATATCCGCCCCCGTGATGCGCATGCCGAGCAACACGATGCCGCCGCGAAGCAACACCTTGGAGGCAAACTCGATGCCCTTGGCAAAGCGCTCGTCACTCTCCAGGAAATTGAAGGCCATGCCGATTAACAGCGCGAACAGCATGACCGGCGCGCCGTAATGCTCGCCAAGGAACTTCGCGGCCGTCGCGACCGTGGCGGCGAGCAGGAGACCCGGGAACAAGGGGCCCCATCCGGATTTTATTTTTGCAAGCGAAGCTGAAACCACAATGCACCTGTGCGGCTGCCCGGACAATGGGTCCGGGCAGCGTTGTATGTCGATACAGAGGTTTAGGCGCTGCGGTAGAGCTTTGTCATCGAAAATTCCCGATGGCCGAGTGCCTCAGCGGCTGTTGCGCGCCCATTGGAGGTGCGACGGATCATCTCGATCAGCTCGTCGCCCGCCTCGTCGATGGTCATCTCGCGGCGCAGGATCCCGGACACATCGACGTCGACGTGCTCGCTCATCGTGCGCACCGTGCGCGGGTTCGCCGTGATCTTGATGACCGGCACGATCGGATTGCCGATCACATTGCCCTGCCCCGTCGGGAAGGTGTGCACGACGTAGCCGCCCGCCGCCATCAGGGTCACGCATTCGGCCGCCGCCGAGGAACTGTCCATGAAGTAGAGGCCCTTGCCGGACTTCGGCGCCTCGGCCGGTTCCAGAATGTCGATGAACTCGGACGTGCGGCCGATCTTTTCCAGATTGCCGAGCGCCTTTTCCTCGATGGTCGTCAGACCGCCCTCGATGTTGCCCTTGGTCGGCTGGCTGTCGGAGAGATCGTCCGTCTGATGGGCGAAGATGACATCGTCCTGATAGGCCTTCCACATCTTGTACCAGCGCTCGCCGACTTCCTCGTTGATCGCCCGCTTCTGGCAGATGTGCTCCGCGCCGGTGATTTCCGAGGTCTCGCCGAAGCAGCCGTAGATGCCTTCGGGCAGGAGCTTGTCGTACATGTTGCCGACCGTCGGGCACGACCCGAGACCGGTCGTCGTGTCGCTCTCGCCGCATTTGGTGGAAACCCAGAGCTCGGAGATCGCGCATTCCTCGCGCTGAAGCTCCGAGGCGAAATGCACGAACGCCTTGGCCGTGCGCGAAGCGTCCATGATCGTCTTCAGATCGCCGTTCTGCTCGATGGAAAAGCCCTTCACCGGTTTGCCGGTGGCGGCGATGCCGTCGACGACCTTCTGCGTCCAGCCCGGCTCGATGCCGATCACCACGCAGGCCGCGACATTGGGGTTGGCGCCGGTGCCGATGATGGTGCGGAAATGCAGATCGAGATCCTCGCCGAACTGCAGGCGCCCATAGGCATGCGGGATGGCCAGCGTGCCCTTGATGTTGTTGGCAACCGCCTCGCAGGCCGCGTTGGAAATATCGTCCAGCGGCAGAATGACCACATGGTTGCGCACGCCCACGCGGCCGTTCTCGCGACGGTAGGCGTTGATGGTGATGTTTGAATATTTCGAAGCCATGGGATCCGTCCTTACCAGCGCTTGGTCTTGCAATTGTGGGTGTGGACGTGAGCGCCCTTCTCGATGTCGGCGACGAACTTGCCGATGTCCTCACCGTATTTGATCGCGGTGTCGCCCGACTTCAGATCGCTCAGCGCAATCTTGTGGCCGATGGGCACATCCGCCTTCGATGTCAGGCGAAACGTCGAATTGTCATGCGTGACGCAGCACAGCATGTCGGTGCCCGCCTTGAGCCCCTCGACGACGACGACACCGACGTTGTCCTCCGCTTGGTGGACGAGCAATTGAGGAATTTCGGCCATCCGGCTTTCCTTTCAGGTCAGATGTGGTTTCAGGATGATCTTCGGCGCGTCGACCGAGCCGGAGAGAAGATCGGCGAATGCCGCCGCGCCCTCCTCCAGCGGGCGCTGACGCACCCAGTCGAGCGCGCCCAGGCGACCGTCGAAAATGGCGGCCGCTGTCTCGCGGAAGTCGTTTGCAGTGTAGGTGTAGGTGCCGATGAAGGTGATTTCCTGCAGCGTCATGCGGCGGATATCGAGGCCGTCGCTGGCCTGCCCCAGCCCGATGTGAACGATCACGCCGCCCGGCGCCGCACGCCGGGACGCCTCCTCGCGTGTTGCCGAATAGCCCACCGCATCGACAATCAGGTCGAACATGCGATCCGCATCGACGGCTGCCGGGTCGCGGGCGTCGAGCTTCACCTGGTCGACGAGACAGGCACAGCGCGCGCCATTCGGTTCCACCACGGTGACATCCCCCGCCCCTTGCGCCCTGAGAGACAACGCCGCGCCGACCCCGATGGCGCCACCGCCGATCACCAGAACGCGGGCCTCTTGAAGCGGCTTGAACAGCGTCCGTGCCGCCATCCTCGCCGCGTGCCAGCCGCAGGCAATCGGTTCCGCAAGCGCCGCGTGATCGAAAGACACGTGATCGGGAACCGTCACGAGATTGCGCTCGGGGATGGTCAGGAATTGCGCGAACGCGCCTTCGCGCGGCGGCATGGAAATGATCTGCCGATGGCTGCAAAGGTTTTCGCGGCCCGAGCGGCACGCATCGCACGTCATGCAGGTCACCAGCGGATTGACGGTCACGCGCCGTCCGGTGTCCGGGCCGGAGACGATGGTCCCCGCGGCCTCGTGACCGAGAATCAAGGGCGCGGGGCGGCGCTCGTCATGACCCAGGTAGGCATGCATGTCGGAGCCGCAGATACCGACGCTCTCGACACGCACGAGCGCGTCGCCCTCGGCCGGGACCGGTCGCTCGGCGTCCCGGAATTCCAGCGTCTTCTCGCCGGTATAGACAAGTGCCTTCATTTTGCGGTGAACCCCCCGTCGACCATCAGCGTCTGGCCGGTGACGTATCCGCCTGCATCGGAACACAGGAACAACACGGGCCCGTCGATGTCGCTCGGTTCGCCATTGCGGCCGATGCACGTCGCTGCCGCATTGCGCGCGGCGCGCTCCGGATCGGCGAAGACGGCGGCCGTCAGTTCGGTGCGAAAGAAGCCCGGACCGATGGCATTCGCCGTGATGCCATCGGAAGACCAGGCCTGCGCCATGGCGCGCGTCATCTGCACGACCCCGGCCTTGGTCGCGCCATAGGCCAGACCGCCCGGAAACGCCCGGTGGCTTTGCAGCGAGGCAAAGTTGAGGATACGCCCCCAGTTCCGTTCCCTCATCCCCGGCACAAACGCCTGCGCCAGAAAAAAGGGCGCGGCCAGATTGAGGTCGAGCGTGACGTCCCAGCCCTCCCGGGTAATCTCGTCCGCCGGTTCGCGGGTGTTGATGCCGGCCGCATTGACCAGAATGTCCGGTGCGCCGAAGACATCGGACACGCCCGCCGCGATCCCAGCGACCGCATCGCGCTGCGACAGATCGCCGACAACATAAGCCGCCCTGTCCCCGGCATCACGCGCCCAGCCCTCGAGAGCGTCGGCCCGGCGCGCGACACCGACAACCTTTGCCCCGGCGGCGAGCAACACGTCGGCAGCGCGCCGGCCAAGTCCGGCACTCGCTCCGGTGACGCAGGCGGTTCTGCCGGTCAGCTCGAACAATGCGGAGGGAGACGGAACGGACATGGCTGCTCTCACATCCCCGAGGTCAGGTCGAAGGTCTCGTCGGGGAAGTATTTCTTCAGCCGGATGTCCGCGGTGCGGGCGTGGCCTTCCATTCCCTCAAGCCGCGAAATGCGCGCCGTCGCCTCGGCGACCGGCTTTGCGCCGTCGCGGGTGGCGCGCTGCCAGGTCACGATCTTCATGTATTTGTGAACCGAAAGGCCGCCGGTGTAATTTGCAGCCCCCGAGGTCGGCAGCACGTGGTTGGTGCCAGAGGCCTTGTCGCCGAAGGCAACCGTCGTCTCCTCGCCGAGGAACAGCGATCCGTAGCACTGCAGGCGCTCCAGCCACCAGTCGAGGTCCTGCGCCTGCACCGTGAGATGCTCCGGCGCATAGTCGTCGGAGGTTGCCGCCATCTCTTCCCGGTCGTCGCAGACGATCACCTCGGCATAGTCGCGCCAGGCGGCTTCCGCGTTCTTGCCGTTCATCTCCGGAAGATCGGCGATCAGGCGCGGGACGATCTCCATGACCTTGTGCGCGAGCGGCTCGTTGTCGGTCACGAGCCACACCGGCGAGTTGTAGCCGTGCTCCGCCTGGCCCACGAGATCGGCCGCAACGATTTCCGCATCGGCCGTTCCGTCGGCCAGGATGAGACTGTCGGTCGGCCCCGCGAACATGTCGATGCCGACACGCCCGAAGAGGATGCGCTTGGCTTCCGCGACGAACTGGTTTCCGGGACCGACAAGAATGTCCGCCTTCGGCAGGTCGAACAGACCGAAGGCCATGGAGGCCACGCCCTGCACGCCGCCCATGGCAAGAATGGTGTCGGCGCCGCACAGGTCGGCGGCATAGATGATCGCGGGCGCGATGCCGATATCGGGGCGCGGCGGCGAGCAGGCGGTGATGCTGCCGCAACCGGCGACCTTGGCCGTCGTCACCGTCATGATCGCAGACGCGATGTGGCTGTAGCGACCGCCCGGGATGTAACAGCCGGCGGCACGCACCGGGATGCTCTTCTGCCCCGCGACAAGCCCCGGCACCACCTCGACCTCGATGTCCTTCAGCGTGGCTTTCTGGGCCTCGGCGAAACGGCGGACATTGTCATGGGCGAACCGGATGTCCGTCTTCAGCTTTTCCGGCACCTTGGCGACCGCTGCATCGATCTCCGCGCGCGAAAGCTTGATCGCCCCGTCGTAGCGGTCGAACTTCGCTGCATACTCGCGGGCCGCCGCCTCGCCCCGGGTCTCGATGTCATCGAGGATGGACTGCACGGTGTCACGTACGTCGGAGGCACCGCTGGTCGGCGTGAGATCGGCTTTCTTGAGGTATTTGCGGGACATCCGAAACGGCTCCTACTGGTAAATGGCTGGAAGCAGCGTCGTGGAGATCGCCGGCACGAAGGCGATCAGCAAAACCACGATCAGCATGCAAAGGACGAAGGGCACGGCGTAGACGGCGATCTTGAGGATCGATTCACCGGTGAGGCCCGAAACGACGAAGAGGTTCAGTCCAAGGGGCGGCGTGATGAAGCCGACGCCCAGAGCCGTGATCATCATGATGCAGAACTGGATCTCGTTCATGCCGATGTTGTCGGCGAGCGGCTTCAGGATCGGCGCCAGGATCACGATGTTCGGTGTTGTCTCCATCACGCAGCCGGCCGCGACCAGGATCAGGATCATCATGACGATCAGCACGGTGGGGTCTTCCGAGACGCCGGTGGCGGCCGCCACGAAGCCCTGCGGCACGCCCATGATGGCAAGCGCCTGCGCCAGCGGCAGCGAGAAGGCGATGATCGGCAGGATGACGCCGTTGACCTTTGCCGAACTGATCAGCATCGAGGGAAAGTCGGAGAGCTTCAGCGTCTTCAGGATGAAGCCGAGAATGATCGTCACGATTACCGCCGTGGCGCCCGCCTCGGTCGGCGTCAGCCGGCCGGAAAAGATCCCGTAAAAGATGATCCCCGGCACGAGGAATGCATACCAGCCGGACTTCAACGTGGTCCCCAGACGCGCGCCCCACTCACCGAAGGTCATCGGCGCGCCGCCCTCGAAGGAGTAGATCCGGTTCATCACGATGTTGGTGATCAGGATGGAGAGCAGGATCGCGACACCGGGAATGACAGCGGCGAGAAACAGCGTCGAGGCCGAAATCCCGAGCACGAGGCCGATGATGATATAGGCGATGGACGGCGGGATCAGGATGCCCGTACAGGCGCCGGCGGCGACCAGGGCGCAGGCGTAGGGGCGCGGATAGCCGCTCTCCACCAGGCGCGAGATCGTCATGCGCCCGACGGCCGCCGCACCGGCGGCATCCGAGCCGGAGATCGCCGCGAACATGCCGCAGACCAGGACCGTCGCGGAACCGAAACCGCCCTTGGTCCAGCAGGTCAGCGCCTCGGCGACATCGAGGAACTTGCGACTGAGACCGGTGCGCACAAGCACGTCGCCGGTGAGGATGAAAAGCGGGATCGCCGTCAGAGCGAAGGCGTCGATGCCGTCGAACAGGGATTCACCCAAAAGGGAGAGCGGAAGCGCGCCCGACAGATAAAGCATGGCGATTGCAGCCGCGCCAATCGCGGCCCACACCGGGATCGCAAGCGCGCACATCGCGACGAAGATCAGGACCGGCAGGTAGAAGTCCCACCCGAGCTCGACCGTGTTGAGTTGTTGTTGCCACAGCATCGCGCGCCCTCAATCAAACATCTTGTTGCCTTCGAAGACCGGCGCACCGGTTCGAAGCGAGTTGAGATCGTGGGCGAATGACTGAATGAGCCGGACGATCATCAGCGAAAAGCCGATTGGCACCGCCATCAGGAACCAGACCTTGGACACCCGCAGGCCGTCGGTGACGGAGCCGAACTTCCAGGACACGAGGACGGTTTCGAACGACCAGTAGAGCGCGACGAGCGCGACCGCGAACATCACGACATCGCCGAGGATGTAGATGAAGGCTTTGCCACGCGGCCCGAGGTAATGAAGGATCACGTCGATGCGGATGTGGGCACGCTCGCGAACCGCCGCGGCTGCACCGATCCAGGCGAGGTAAATGAACGAGTAGCGCACAATCTCCTCGCCCCAGATGGACGAATAGGCAAAGACCTCCCGCCGCACGACCTCGATGGCCATCGTCAGTACGAGCATGACGTAGAAGCCGAGGAGCGCCCATCGCTCCGCGTTTTTGTTCAGGGTTTTCAACATGGTCGCTGCACCCGGTTTCAGGCACAAAGGTGCCGTTGGCGGAGATGATCCGCAGGCGATGTGCGTCTGGAGCTGGAGCCGGCGCCCGAGAGGGCGCCGGCCAGATCATCCACGGCGTCAGGCGTCGTGGACGTAATAGCGACCCATGGTGCCGGCCGCTTCGTCAAACTGGGCGAAGGTGTCCATGGAGCCGGCCAGATCGGCCTTGAACCCATCCCATTCACTGCGCTGGTAGCCGCCGGCCTCTTTCCATTCCGCCAGCTGGTCGTCGCTCAGCGAATGGAATTCGACACCCGACTTGCGAAGTTCCGCCATCGCGTAATTGCGGGCGGCGGGGACCTTCGCCAGATTCTGCTGCGCGGTGATCTCGGAGGCAAACTCGATGCCTTCCTGAACGTCGACCGGCAGGCTGTTGAACCATTCCAGGTTGCACGAATAGATCTGGCTGTCGGGGACCGCCTGCGTGAAGGTCACATGGCTCAGGATATCCTTGAAGCCGAAGACATAGAGCGCGCCGACCGAGGGATCGAGCGCATCGGCCACACCCTGCTTGATGGCCGAAGGCGTTTCGCCCCAGGCGACCGGCGTCGGATTTGCCCCGACCAACCGGTAATACTGCTGCAGCATCTCGGAGCCCGGCACGCGGAACTTGACGCCCGACAGGTCGCCCGGCGTCATCACGACATTGCCACCCTTGCGAATGGCGACAACGCGCGGATCGATCACCACGTAGAACAGCGGCTTGAAGCCCTTGGCCTCCACCTTCGGATGCACCTGATCCTTCCAGGCCCTGGAGGTCACGAGGTTCACGAACCGCTGGTTGGACCCGCAAAAATACGGAAGGTTGATCAGGTCGGCGGCCGGCGCGAAGGGCGCAAAATTCGAGATCGAATGCTGCGCCGCCTGGATGGTCCCGCCCTGAACCTTCTGGACGAGCGCGCCGCCGGCACCCAGCTGTCCGCCCGGCGCAAGCTTCACATAGACCTTGCCGTTGGTCGCGTTCTGGATGTTTTCCTTCAGATCGAGCTGCAGGATCGGATAGCTGCGAGACGCCCCGAGCACATAGGCCGTGGCGATCGTCATCACGTGATCGGCTGCCGCCTCGCGCTCCCGCTCTTCCTTCGCCGTCTGGGCCGTGGCCTCCGACGACCAGAGCATGCCACCGGCCCCGGCAACCAACGCGGCGGTAAAGGCGCCCGCGCCGGTCAGCTTGAGAAAGTTGCGGCGCTCGTCCGATTGGATCGTATCGTCTGCAGTCATGTGCTTCCCTCCCAGTCAGCATTTTGAATAGTTACTTCTGATCAGCGCGCTTTTCGGCCTTCAACACGGCGACAACGAAACAAACCGTTGCGACGACGAGAAGCCCAAGCTCACCCAGATTGCCAAGCGGTGACGCCCATCCGGCGGATGCGAACAAGACATTCGCAAAAAACAGGGCGAACGAAATCGCTGCCAACATCAAAAACATCGAAACCTCCCAACGACGTCCTCCAACGCCGACTTGCCATTTGTAAGCGCTTACATCGCAAATTGCAAGCCCTTACATGGCAGCAATGCGCGCGGTTTGCGAAGCTGAGAAAACCCAGTATATCTGATTGCAAACAAGGGATCCGAGCCGCCGATGGAGCCGAAATCGCCAAAGTCCGATCTGCCGACACTGGAAGATGTCGCGAGGGCCGCCGGCGTATCAACCGCAACCGTCTCTCGGACCCTGAACTCTCCGGATCAGGTTTCGGAAGGCACGCGCTCGCGCGTGATGGCAACCGTTCGTGCATTGCGCTACTCGCCGAACTTCGGAGCACGGGCGCTGGCCGCCAAGCGCACCAACACATATGGCGCCGTCATTCCGACAATGGAAAACGCGATCTTCGCGCGCGGGCTGGAAGCGTTCCAGAAGGTACTGGTCGCCAATGGTGCCACGATGCTGGTGGCGAGTTCTTCCTACGATCCGGCAATCGAGGAGGACCAGATCCGCACGATGGTGGCCCGTGGCGCCGACGGGATCCTGCTGATCGGCACGCAACGCGACCCCGAGATCTACGACTTCCTGAAGGAACGGCATATTCCGGTGGTCATCGCCTGGACCGGGACGGGCGTCACCGCCCTCTCCTGCGTCGGTTTCGACAATGAAGACGCCGCCGGCAAGCTGGCCGCCAAGGCCATCGGCCTGGGCCATCGTCGGATCGCCTTCATCTCCGCATATACGAGAAACAACGACCGCGCGCGCGACCGTGTGGCGGGTGTCCGACACGCGCTGGCTACCGCAGGTCTCGATCCCTGCGACATGCCGCTCCTGGAAACGAAGTATTCCATCCAGTGCGGGCGCGATGCCTTCGTCGAGCTGATGCATGCCCGCCCGCGACCGACGCTTGTCATGTGCGGCAACGACGTCCTTGCGGCCGGCGCGGTACGCGCCGCGCACGAGCTTGGCCTCGACGTTCCCGCCGACGTCTCGATCACCGGCTTCGACGACATTGAACTGGCAACCGTCATCTCGCCGGCCCTGACGACGGTGCATGTGCCGCACCGCAAGATGGGCGGGCTTGCCGCCGAGGCTCTGCTCGCCCAGGTCCGGGACAATTCCGCGCCCAAACAGACCACCCTGGAAACCCATATCGTGGTGCGCCAATCCCTGGCGCCCCCCGGCTCGCGCACAAACGAGATGGCGGACTGACGCTGCGCTGCGCCCAGATCGGACGCGAGGGGGTCACAAGACCAGGTGGCAGGCCGCCCGAGACGCCCTGGTCGACATCGTGCGCCGGCTTTCGCTCCAACTCGGACCGCAGGGCATCACCGCGGACTCGGTCGCGCCCGGCTTCATACGCTCCAATCCAACGACGGAACGCCAGTGGTAGGCGAAGGCCGCTGACGGCCAGGAGCGTTTGCTGGGCTCCATCCACACCAAACGCCTCGGCACGGCGGAGGACATCGCCGCCGCAACACTCTATCTCGCGTCCGGTCGGCCTCCCGGATCACCGGTCAGACTTTCGGTGTCGACGGAGGCCGTTCATGAGCGACCCGGTTCTTGCGCGGCTCCAGGCCAACCGCCGCCCGCGGCGGCTTCGCGATGAAACCTCCGGGGCAGCAGAAGATCGCGCGCGGCCTGACGAGCCTTGGCGTCTGGTATCTCTAATATGTCAGCTTCCCGCTGCTCGATCTGGCGCTTGCCCCGATGCTGATCTTCTCGACCTCGCTGGACGGCAACGCCTTTCCGCGCCGAGCGCATCGGCGCCGCGCGCTGGATCGCGGCGCTGGCCAGGTTCGCAGGCGTGGTGATCGCCTGCTTCGGACCGGCGGGGCTTCCCGGGATTGCAGGCGCGGCCCGCGCCGCCGCGCTGGTGATCATGAACCGCATTCGCGGAAACGCCGGCATGGAACACGGTGCTCGGCATGGCGATCATTGTCTCGAGCACGATCTATCTGGCAGTCGCGGAACACCGGCGGGGGCTTGCCACCGCGCACCGGCAAGCCCCCCTCGCGTCAAAGCGCGTCGGCCGGCAACAGATCCGTCGGCAGGTTTTGATAGCTGACCGGCCGCAGGAACCGGCGGATCGCCATGGTTCCGACCGAGGTCGCTCCGAAATTCGTCGAGGCGGGGTATGGCCCGCCATGCACCATGGCGTCGCACACCTCGACACCGGTCGGAAACCCGTTTGCCAGGATCCGGCCGGCCTTGCGCTCAAGCACCGGCATCAGCCGCGCGGCCAACTCACGGTCCTCGGCGTCCATCTGGAGCGTGCAGGTCAGCTGCCCCTCCAGCGACCTGGCAATCGCCAGCATCTCGTCGGCATCCGCCGCCGTCACAACGATCCCGAGCGGCCCGAAAACCTCATGCAGCAAGCCATCGCTCGCCAGAAGCTCATGCCCTTTGACACGATACAGCTGCGGCTCGACGGACCGGTCCCCGCACCCGCCTTCGAACAGGGTTTCGACACCGGCAACCGAGCGAACCGTCTCGCGGCCGGCCTGAAACGCGGCCGCGATCCCCTCCGTCAGCGTGACCTGGCTTGCAACGGCGGAGAGGCTTTCCACCGCCTCCGCAACAAACGCGTCCGCATTCATGCCTTCCGGCAGGATCACGACACCGGGATTGGTGCAAAATTGCCCCGCTCCCATGGCGAGCGATGCCGCCCAACCACGCGCAATTTCTCCCGCGCGTGCGTTGAGAGCCGCCGGGAGGATGAAGACCGGGTTGACCGCCCCGAGCTCGCCGAAAAACGGGATCGGCTCGCTGCGGGCCGCGCATAGATCGAAAAGGGCCCGTCCACCGCCAAGCGACCCCGTGAAGCCGACGGCCTTGATCAGCGGATGCTGAACCAAAGCCGCGCCGAGATCGTTGGTGTTTCCCTGCAGGAGCGAAAACACCCCGGGGTGAAGGCCTTCCGCCTCGATTGCGGCGGCAAATGCCTGCGCGACAAGGTCACTGGTGCCGGGGTGGGCCGGATGCCCCTTGACCACCACCGGGCAGCCGGCGGCCAATGCGGAGGCGGTGTCGCCACCGGCGACCGAAAAGGCCAGCGGGAAATTCGAGGCACCGAACACGGCGACCGGTCCGACCGGACGCTGGACCAGCCGGATCTCCGGACGCGGAAGCGGTGCACGGTCGGGAAGCGCGGCATCATGGCGGCGGTCGAGATAGGCGCCGGCCTCGATATGGTCGGCGAACAGGCGCAGCTGTCCCGTGGTGCGGCCGCGTTCACCTTCGATCCTGGGCACGGGAAGTCCGGTCTCACGGGTCGCCATCTCGGTGATCTCCGCCCCGCGGGCCTCGATCTCATCGGCGACCCGGCGCAGAAACCGGGCGCGCGTTTCACGCTCGGAGTAACCGAACGACCAGAACGCCTCTTCGGCCGCAGTCACCGCCGCATCGACCTCGATGGCACCTCCCACCGGAAACGCCAGTGGTTCACCGGACACCGGTGCGGAGCGAAACGTCGCGTCTGCGCCGGTCCATTTGCCGGCGATCAGGTGCTTGCCGATGATCATGCTTGCCTCGTAGTCAGAATGAAAGAAGGACGGGGAGCGATGCCCCCTCGCCCGTTTGCGCGAAACATGAGGATTTCTAAAGCAAAACAGCGCCTTACAAAACCCTGTCTCCCGCTCTTGCCGGCCTGGATGCCGTCAATCTCAGCAGGACCCGACGTCAATGCCGAGCGATGCAACATCCGGTCGGACTGCCAGTGCCGCCTCGACAACCGATGTCACATGCCCGCGCAGCGCGCCGGACAGCGGCAGACGCGGTTCGCGAACCCGGTCGTTGGAGCCAATCGCAACAGCCTCGGCGAGCTTGATGTTCTGCACGAGGTTCGTGGAGACGTCGAGATCGAGAAGCGGGCGGAACCAACGGTAGATCGCGCGCGCCTCTTCGAGGCGCCCTGCCTGGACCAGCTTGTAAATCGCCACGGTCTCTCTGGGAAATGCCACGACGAGACCCGCCACCCAGCCATGCGCGCCCATCACAAGGCTTTCCATGGCGATGTTGTCGACACCGGTAAAGACGTCGAACCGGTCACCGAAACGCGTCAGCACCTCTGTCACGCGCCGGATGTCGTCGGTGGATTCCTTCATCGCCACGATCAGTTCCTCGCGGGCGAGCTCCTCAAACATCTCCGCCGTGACATCGACCCCGTAAGCCACCGGATTGTTGTAGACCATTACCGGCTTTCCGCCGGCACGGGTGACGGAAAGCGTGTGGTTGAGGGTTTCGGCGGGTGCCGAACGATAGGGAACGCCGGGCAGAACCATGAAGCCATCCGCGCCGGCTGCCGCCGCAGCCCTTGCCGCTTCCCGGGCACGGCGCGTGGAACTCTCGCAGATCGTCATCAAGACCGGCGCCCGCCCGGCCACGGATTTCGCAACGGCCAGGATCTCGAGCTTTTCCTCAGGCTCCAGCGTCATCGCCTCGCCAAGCGAGCCGCAAACGATCAAGCCGTCGACCCCGGCCTCCATCTGAAGCGCGAAACACCGCTCCATCTCCTTCGTGTCGAGCGCATCTTCGCTCGTGAACTTCGTCGTTACCGCCGGGAAAACACCACGCCACATGAGGCCACCTCCAGTTTCTGATATATCAATGATATTCACAGCTGATTGCACAGTGTCAAGCTCTGATATATCAAGCCGGAAACGTGCCCTATGGAGAGACAGAGTGGAAACGTCGAACACCTCCCAGGCGCATGCCGCCTATCTCTTTCTCGAGGAAAGAATCGTTTCCCTCGAGCTGCGACCGGGCAGCGCGCTGACAGAAAAGCAGATCATCGAGCAGGTCGGACTGGGGCGGACACCCGTCCGCGAGGCGATCCAGCGCCTGTCCTGGGAGGGGCTTCTGGAGATCGTCCCCCGATCAGGGATCGTCGTCTCCGCCATTCGCCCGGAAGACTATCTGCGGGTCATGGAGCCCCGCCTCGCACTGGAACCGATCTTCGCCCGCAAGGCCGCGCGCTTCGCGGATGCCTCGCATCGCGCGCGTCTGGCAGAGTGCGCCACCATCATGGAGAAAGCGGCCGAGACGTCCGACGTTTCGGTTTTTCTCAAGGCGGACAAGGCGTTCGACGCCATCCTCGACACAGCCTGCGCCAATCCCTACTTGTCGAAGGTGCTTGCCCCCTTGCAGACCCATTCCCGCCGCTTCTGGGTTCGCTACAGCAGAGACCGGGATCTCGCCACATCGGTAGACCTGCACCGCCGGGTGATGTCGGACATCTCCCGACAAGACGAGGAGGCCGCGGCCGAAAGCATGACCATCCTCATGCAGGCGTTAAACGACGTGGCGTTGTCCCTCACACGATGAGGCGCGATCCGCTCAGTCCACCGATCGCGACCACAGGGCCTGTGACGTCACACCGACAATGATCGTGAACATGACGGCGGTCATGACGAGGGCCGCCACGATTACCACCGGGTATCCGAAGACCGCGACACAGATGCCAATCAGCGCAAGGATATTGACCGCGAAGGCCAGCCGCTCGGCGTAAGATCCGTTGACCGCGCTCTTCACGAAAAAGCCGACGAGCGGCACCCGATAAATCCATTTCAACATCTGCACCCGTCCTGAGTATCCAGCGTTTTGCCCCCGGGTACGTATTTCGTCGTAGGCGCTTACCTGCACCATGTGACAGACCGCCGCTGCGCCAAAAATGACCAGCCCCGCGCGGCTATCGGCAATAGGCCGCATTGCGCGGCGCCAGGTCGAAGTGGAAATGATCGTCATGATAGGCGTCGGAACCGGGGCCGAGCACGGTGGTGAACGGTCCGCAGGCAAGCGCCCGCACGCGCCGCTGCAACCGGGCCGCCGGCGATCTGTCGTTGTCGCGGCGCGGGGACACGTCCCAACGCCTGCCATCGGCGAAGGTCAGCCCGCGAATGTCGACCGCCCGGCCATATCCATGCTCGCTCAGCTTTGCCCCCGCCTGCCGGTTACGGCCACGGCACGCGTAGGACGCGGCGACATGGACGGTTTTTACGTCGGTGTTCATCGTGGCGCGAACCTCGTCCGTCAACGGACGTTGCAAGAACCGAACAAGCTTGAGGGCGGTTACGCAGGACAGCACCGCCCGTGGCCTGAAAACGGTTCCCGCCACGCTGTCCAGCCGCACCGGATCGTCGATCCCGCACCCGAGCGCGCCCGCCGGGGGCGACGGGGTGGCCCGAAAAACGGCTCCTGCCTCGAGGAGTTGCGCGGTGCATCCGCTGGCTGCCGTCGAAAGCGGAAGGTTGACGACCGGCTTTTCGCGCGGTCTTGGCGCCGGGTCGCCCGCGGCTTGCGCCGATGCTGTACCTGCCCAGCCAAGCGACAGCACAACCGCGAGGCGAACCAGCACCGCGGATCCATGCCGCATGCGCCCCGAACACACGCCGCGGGCAGCCGCACATCGTTTCATCACCCCTGAAATCACTGACGTCTCCGTTTTCCGCCATTCATGGCGTTTCGCAACCACGCTTTGCCCGTGTATCCTCGACACCAGGGACCGCGCTGTCACCGCTTCGCCGCGCACTGGAGCGATGACATGCAATCAGGGTCAACACAAAGGCCGTTTATGGAAAAATCCTCCCTTCTCCTTCGCGTGCGGAGAGCCGTGCGCGGTTTTCTGTTTGTCCCGGCATCCCTGGCCTTGCTTGGCCTGATCCTGGCACCTGCCGCGGTCTGGCTCGACCGGACAGATGTGCTCGGGCCGGTTTTCGATCTCGTTCCGTTCCTGGCAATCAGCGCAAGCGGCGCGCGCGCGGTTCTCGGGACCATCGCCGGCGCGACGATGACGGTCATCAGCCTCGTCTATTCGCTCACGCTGGTCGTCTTCACCCTGGCCGCAGGCAATATCGGACCGCGCCTTCTGGAAAACTTCACCAACAGCAGGGTCAACCAGACGACCATCGGGCTTTTGGGCGGAACCTTCCTCTATTCGCTGATCGTCCTTTACGTCGTGGGAGAAAGCGAGGTGCCACGCTTCGCGGTGGCCATTTCGATCGCGCTGGCGACGATCAGCTTTTTCGCCGTCGTCTACTTCGTCCACGACACCGCGCAGCGGGTCATGGTCGACAGCGAGATCGGGCGAACCCAGCGCCGCCTGCGCGCCGCCATCGAACGCCTGCTTGACGACGAACCGCATGAACGGGCCAACGACCGCGATGCCCTTCCGGAAACGCCCGGCCGTCCCGTCCTTGCCCGCAAGTCGGGTTATGTCACCGCCGTGCAATCGCGTCTTCTGCTCTCGGCCGCCGGTTCGGATGACGGGTTCGTACGCATGGTCGCTCGTCCCGGCCTCTTCGTGCTTGCGAATACGCCGGTCGCCTTTCTCCACGGAGACGAGGACGCAATCGACCAGAAGGCCATTCGGGAGGCAATCTACATCGAAGACGTTCGCTCGCCCGATGGAGACATTCAGTTCAATGTTCATCTGAATGTCGAGATCGCCTTGCGCGCCCTGTCGCCCGGCATCAACGATCCCTATACGGCCATCAGCGCGCTCGATCATCTTTCGGCGTCGCTTGCGATGGTCCTGCAACGCGGCGCCCCGTCCTCCCTGATCCGCGACGCGGACGGCACACCGCGGGTGTGGCTGGACATTCTCAATGTGAAGAATATCGTCGGCACAGCCCTGCATCCCCTGCGCCGCGCCGCACGTGGAAACGTCATGGTGCTCCTGCATCTCATCGCCGCCGTGGGACGCATGGCGGTGGTGGTGCGAGACGAACATGCCGGCGTGCTGCATCAGCACCTTCGTCTCATCGCAACCGACGCGGCGCATTCGATTTCAAACCGCGACGACCGGCGGGAGGTCGCCGAGGCGTTGCGAAAAGCCCGCGTGCAAACACCGGGGCACCGCAGCCTGGCATCCGCCGAGGCGGACTGAACCGTCAGGCGCTCGGGACGCACTGCGCGCACAGGCCGCGCAGCTCGACGGTCGACTTGGAGACACGGAAGCCGCTGGCATCGGCGATCTCGCGAATGCGCTCAACCAGCGCGGTGTCGCTGACCTCGGCGACGCGGCCGCATTGCTCGCAGATCGTAAAGGCAACAGTGGTATGCCCGTCGCATCCCGGATGCTGGCAGGCGACGAAGGCGTTCAGACTTTCCAGCCGGTGCACCCGCCCGCTCTCCACCAGCTTTTCCAGCGCCCGATAGACCTGGGGCGGCGCGCGAAACCCGGCGTCGCGCAACTGGTCGAGGATCGTGTAGGCACTGAGCGGCGCATCGGCGCGCGACAGTGCATCGAGCACGAGGCCCTGATTGCGCGTCAAGCCGGAGTGGTTGTCTTCACTGACGCTCATTGCTGCGGAACCTCGGATTTCTGGCCTGCGTTGCGACGCAGGGCGTTTGTAATCGCGGAAGCCAGCGGACTGAGACTGGCAAGAAACAGCGCCAGCGCCGCGACGACAATCGACGGCCCCGACGGCGTGTCCCATTCCAGCGACGCGAACAATCCGCCAACGACGGAGACCATCCCGAAAAGCGCCGCGAGCACGGCCATTTGCTCCGGACCGGAAGAGAAGCGACGGGCCGTCGCGGCCGGAATGATCAGCATGGCGGTGATCAGCAACACGCCGACGATCTTCATGGCGATTGCGATCACGACCGCCATCAAGAGCATGAAGACGATATTCGCGCGTTCGGGATTGAGCCCCTCCGCTTCGGCCAGTTCCGGATTGACGGTGGCGGCGAACAAGGGACGCCAGATCCACGCGAGGACCGCCAGAACCACCGCGCCGCCGCCGTAGACGAGCGCAATGTCGCGGACGGAGACCGCAAGAATGTCGCCGAAGAGAAGCCCCATCAGGTCGAAACGGACCCACGTCATGAAGGCAAGCGCCACCAGTCCCAGGGCAAGGGCGGAATGGGAAAGAAGTCCAAGCAGTGCGTCGGACGACAGCGACGCGCGCCGTTGCAGCGCCAGAAGCGCCAGCGAAACGCCAGCGGAGACCGCAAAGACGGCCAGCGTGACATTGACCTGAAGCAACAAAGCCAGCCCGACGCCGAGAAGGGCTGCATGGGAGAGCGTGTCGCCGAAATACGCAAGCCGGCGCCAGACGACAAAACAGCCAAGCGGACCGGCGATCGCCGCGACACCGATGCCGGCGACCAGCGCGCGGACGAAGAAATCATCCAGCATGGCGGTTCTCCTCGCCTGTGGTCGCGTCGGGCTCCTGCGCCGGGGCGTGCGGATGGCAATGATCGGTGACACTGCCGTCGGCGTGGCGCACCCGCCCGTCCGGCAAATGGGTATGGTCGTGATGATGCTCGTAAACGGCGAGTGTGTCGGATGCCCGTCCGCCGAACAGGCGCCGGTATTCATCGCTCGAGGCAACCGCGACCGGTGCGCCCTGGCAGCAGACATGGCCGTTCAGGCAGATAACGTGATCGGTCGCCGCCATCACCACATGCAGATCGTGCGAGATCAGAAGCACGCCGCACCCCAGATCGTCGCGAATGCGCTTGATCAGCTCGTAGAGGGCGATCTCGCCGGTGTAGTCGACGCCCTGGACCGGTTCGTCGAGCACGAGCAGATCGGGCTTGCGACACATTGCCCGCGCAAGCAGCGCGCGTTGAAACTCGCCGCCCGAGAGATTGCGGACCTCC
Source organism: Stappia stellulata DSM 5886 (assembly GCF_000423705.1). GTDB lineage: Bacteria > Pseudomonadota > Alphaproteobacteria > Rhizobiales > Stappiaceae > Stappia > Stappia stellulata. The sequence continues at coordinate 51,333 of NZ_KE384083.1, forward strand.
GAAAAGCGCAGATGGGAAATTCCCGTTGCGGCCAGCGCGGCCTCCGCGTCCCGCGCATCCGCCTTCGCGGTGAGGGACAGGAAGCGCTCCACGGTCAAGGGCAGTGTCCAGTCCACCGTCACCTTTTGCGGCACATAGGCAACGCGCACATCCGGCCGGCGAGCCGCCCTCCCCTCGTCGGGCGACAGAATGCCGAGCGCCATCTTGGCGGTGGTGGATTTGCCGGAGCCGTTCGGCCCGATCAGCGTGACGATCTCGCCCGGCCGCACCGCAAGGTCGACCCCCCGCACGAGCCAGGCGCCATCGCGGCGCACACCCGCGTTCGAAAGCGAAACAAGAGCGCGCCCCTCGTCAGGATCAAGTGACATATCGACGGTCAAACTCACGAAAACCTCATGCCCGGACCCTCCGGTGAAAATTTCTCGGCCGGGGTGTTGCGCCACTCTATGCCACACGTTATAGCATAACGCAATAATGTGATCTTATAACATGACACTGCGTTGGAGCTTCCATGTCCCCTATCCGAACCCTGCTGCTTTCCGCCTCGTTGCTCGGTCTTTCGACCGGCATGGCCATCGGCGCCGAGATGAATGTGGTCACGTCGATCAAGCCGGTTCATGCGCTTGTCGCAGGTGTCATGAAGGGCGTCGGCACGCCGGACCTCATCGTGAAGGGCACTGCGTCTCCTCATGCCTACAGCCTGAAACCGTCCCAGGCCGCCGCCCTTCAGGATGCGCAATTCGTTTTCTGGATCGGGCACGACCTGGAAACATTCCTCGACAAGCCGCTGGACACGATTGCCACTGACGGGGTTTCGGTTTCGCTTTCCAACGCCCCCGGCATCACCCGCCTCGCCTTCCGCGATACCGGAGCCGGGGAGCATGACGGGCACGACCACGGGGGCGAGGACGATCATGATCACGACGGCCACGATCACGACGACCACGGACATCCGGAAAAGGCGCAAGCGGATCACGATCACGATCATGGGCACGACCACGCGCATGGCGCGACAGACCCGCATCTGTGGCTCGACCCCGACAATGCCAAGGCCATGACCCAGCACATTGCCAGGACCCTGGCGCAAGCCGACCCGGCGAATGCCGACCGCTACCTGGAAAATGCCGCAGACCTGACCGCCCGTATTGACCTGATGTCGCAGGAAATCGCGGACACGCTCGCTCCCGTCCGGGACGCTCGGTATGTCGTCTTTCACGACGCCTACCAGTATTTCGAAAAACGTTTCGGGCTTTCGTCGGCGGGTGCGATCACCATTTCGCCGGAAGCCAGGCCCAGCGCGGCACGCATTGCGGAGATCCAGCACAGGATCGAGGAGACCGGGGCCGTCTGTGTGTTCTCCGAACCGCAATTCGACGCGAAACTGGTGGCGGTGGCAATCGAGGGGACCGCAACGCGCAAGGGAAGCCTGGACCCGCTCGGCAGCACGCTGGCGGACACGCCCGACCTCTATTTCGACCTGATGCGGGGAATGGCAAACGACTTCAAGACCTGCCTGTCCCCCGCCCAGTAAGCCGAGATCCCGCAAGCCTGTTGCACGGCGGTGCGGGATCTGCGAGTTTCGGACCGATGGTTGCCGGCGGTAGCGATTCCGCCGGCATTAAAAGGGAACACGGTGAGGCGTACCCAGAAGGGACCGAGACCGTGGCTGCCCCCGCAACTGTGAGCGGAAAGCCGACCGCATATGCCACTGCCCCGATTGCGGGGTGGGAAGGCGCGGCCCGGCGACGACCCGCGAGCCAGGAGACCTGCCATCCAGACGCAACACTTCTATCCGGACGGGGCGTTCCGGGAGGCTTGACAATATGACCGATACGCGGCCCTCGGCCGACAATCCGACATGGCGTCTTCTTTCCTGCTCGCAAACCGTCATGCGGCAGGGCCATCATGACTTGCGACCCAAATTTCCGAACTGACGGCCCCTCCGATCGGCAGGCGCGCGGCAAAACGCATCGCATTACGGTCTGTACCGCCTGCGGCGGCGGTCCGAACGATGCCCAGCGCATGGGAAACCGGCTCCTGGCGCGTCTGGCAGACGCGCTCGAGACTGCCGACTGCGGGCCATTCGAGGTCACCGGGGTCAGGTGCATGGCCGGATGCGCGCGCGCATGCACCGTCGCTTTCCAGGCATCGGGCAAGGCGTCCTATCTGTTCGGCGAGATCGATCCGGACACGGACATCCCCCCGCTGATTGCCTTTGCGGCCCAATACGCCGGTCTGGAAGACGGATGGAGCTCGCAGGGGAGCCGTCCGGCCGGGCTCATCGGAAAGACACTGGCACGCATCCCCGCCCTGCCGACGTCTCTCCCGCCCGTGTCGCCGCTTGAGGACCCCGCGCAATGACCCATACGACAGGCAGCCCGGTCGCCGTGGCGCTGGACGGCGTTGCCTTCGCACCGCCCGGCAAGCCCAGCCTCGTGCAGGGCATGAGCTTTCACATTCATGCCGGGGAGATCCTGGCGGTCGTCGGTCCCAATGGCGCGGGCAAGACAACCCTCGTTCGAATGATCGCCGGCCTTTCCGACCCGACCGAGGGCGACATCCACCTTTGGGGCATGCGCTTGCGCGACATGCCGGCGGCCGAGCGGGCGCGCAGGATCGCCTACGTCGGGCAACTGGAAGAACCGGACACGCGCCTCACGATTTCGCAATACGTCAGCCTCGGGCTTCTCCCCCACTCCGGTCCCCTCGGCAAGACCGGCCCGGGCCGCTCACTGGCGGAGGTGATTGCGCTGTGCGGGCTGGACGATCTGGCGCACCGGCGCATCGGCGGTCTTTCGGGCGGCGAACGCCAACGCGCCAAGCTTGCCCGCGCCATCTGCCAGCGTCCGCAACTGCTCGTTCTCGACGAGCCGACCAACCATCTCGACCCCAATGCCCGTGGCGCGCTGCTCGGACTGGTGGCAAGCCTGGGCATCACCGTGGTCGCCACCCTTCACGACCTGACCCTGATCGACGCCTTCGCCAGCCACGTCGCTCTGGTCAGCGGCGGGCGCCTCGAAGCCTATGGCCATCCGCAGGACGTGCTCAGTCTTTCAAGCATCCGACGGGTCTTCGACGTCGGCTTCCATCGCCTTCCCCACCCAAGCGAGGACCGGCACCTGTCGGTTCTCGACGTTTCGCTTGGGAACGCCCCTTTCCTCCCTACCGTCAAAGGATTCTAGTCCTGTGAAGCCCTATCTGATTTCTCTCGCCGCCATTCTCGCCACCGCCGCAAGTGCCGTCGCCGACCCCGTGACCGTCGACAACTGCGGAACGCCGCTGACCTTCGAGAGCGTACCGCAGCGCATGGTGGTCCAGGACATCAACATGAGCGAGATGGCCTTTGCGCTCGGACTCCAGGATCGCATGGTCGGGGTCAGCGGCATCAGCGGCTGGTACAAGACAAGCTCGGCGTTCGAACGCAAACGCGGCGAGATACCGGAAATTGCCCCCAAGTACCCGACACTGGAAAACCTGGTCGCAGCGGACCCGGATCTGTTCTTCGCCGGCTGGTACTACGGCATGAAACCGGGCGGCGAGGTCACGCCCGATACGCTTTCCCCCCACGGCATCAAGACGCTGATCCTGACCGAAAGCTGCGTCCACCTCCACAAGGACCGTCCGGCGGCCAGCCTCGACCTTCTCTACGACGACATGATCCGGCTGGGGCGCATCTTCGACCGTGAGGACGCGGCACGGGCACTCGTGGACGGCTGGAAGGCGGATATGTCCGCGATGGCCGAACGCATCGGCGACACTGCGCGCCCGCGCGTCTTTCTCTACGATTCCGGAGAGGACAAGCCCTTTACCGCCGGAAAATACGCAATGCCCACCGCGATGATCTCCAGCGCGGGCGGCTCCAATATCACCGGCGACATGGAAACGAGCTGGGGCACGACATCGTGGGAAACCGTCGCCGCAGCGGATCCGGAATTTCTGATACTGCTCGACTATCAAAACGGCGCGGGAGGCGACGGGCTCTTCCGCTTCCTCGAAACCCATCCGGTCATGCAGCACACAACCGCGGTGAAAAACGCCCGCTACCTCAAGCTTCGCTATGAGGAGCTGACGCCCGGGCCGGCCAATGTTGCGGCGATCGACAAGCTCGCCCGCGCCCTGCACCCCGACGCGTTCTAGCACCGTGCGCTTCGCCCTCTCCATCGGCGCGCTCACGCTGCTGCTCCTCGGGCTTCTGGTCACGGCCATCGCGACCGGATCCACACAGCTGCCGTTCGGCAAGGTTGTGACGACGCTTCTGGGCAGTGCGGATCCGGACGCCGGCGCCCGCATCATCCTCGACCTGCGCCTGCCGCGCGCGCTTCTGGCGCTGATGGTGGGGGCGGGCCTGGGCATTGTCGGCTGCCTGCTCCAGACCGCGACCCGCAACGACCTCGCCGATCCGTTTCTCTTCGGCCTGTCGTCGGGCGCCGCCGCGGGCGCGGTCTTCGTGATCACCGTCACCGGCGATCTCTTCGGGATCTGGACCTTGCCGACCGCCGCCTTCACCGGCGGCATGGCGGCCTCGGTGATCGTGCTGATGCTCGTTGCGCGCATGGGCGACCAGGGTCCGGCACGACTGGTCCTGGCCGGGCTGTCCGTTTCCTTCCTGTTCATGGCCTTCACCAACTATCTGGTGTTCGCGGGCGATCAGCGTGCCGCGCATTCCGTCCTGTTCTGGTCTCTCGGCGGCCTCGGACTGGCCAGATGGGACCTGTTGCCGGTCGCGCTGACGGGACTGGCGGTGATCCTGGTTTTCGCCCTCGCGCGGCATCGCAGCTTCGATGCCATGCTCGCCGGCGACGACACCGCGCGCACGCTGGGTGTCGACGTCACGCGTCTTCGCAAACTGACGTTTCTCGCCTGTGCATTCGCAACGGCCGCCTTCGTCTCGATCAGCGGCGTGATCGGCTTTGTGGGACTGATGGTGCCTCATATCGCGCGGGGCCTCGCGGGCCCCCTTCACGGCCGGCTGATCGTGCTGTCGGCCCTGATCGGCGGGTGCCTTCTCCTGCTGAGCGATATCGTCGCGCGCAGCCTGCTCGCGCCGCAGGAACTGCCCGTGGGGATCGTCACCACCTCAATCGGCGCGGCCTTCATCCTCGCCCTGCTCGGACGGTCGCGATAGGCCGGGCCGACGGCTCAATCGGGAACGAAGGACACCACGTTTTTCAGGCACCGGAGCGAGAAGCTCGACTTCGAGTGCCTGAGACCCGTGACCCGGAACAGCCGTTCGCGCAGGAAGGCCTCGACCCCTTGCGTGCCATTGGCCGCGATCTTGACGAAATAGTCGTAGTCGCCCGCCATGAGATAGACTTCGAGCACCTCGGGGATTTCCGCCATCACCCGGCCGAAGTCCTCAAGCACCTCCGCGTCGTGACGGTCGAGGGAAACCTCGACCATGACGGTCTCGCCGACGCCGAGGGCCGCATGATCCAGAACCGCCGTATAGCCGGAGATGATCCCCTCTTCCTCCAGCCTGCGCACCCGCTGCCAGCACGGCGACGGCGAAAGCCCGACCTCGCGGGCAAGTTCCGTGTTGGACAGACGGCCGTCGGCGACAAGCGCCTTGAGAATCCGTCTGTCGATGTCATCCAGTGTGCGTGACATGGAAATCTCCTTCTGACATCGGATGAAACTGAAAAAGAATATTCCGCATCATTCCGGAAATTCAGCAAATACGGCAAGAAATTTCGACCATAGCGCGCAATTATCTGGGCACTCACCCGCCTGCGCGGCGCCGGCACAGGCGGCGCCCGGCGGCACGCAATGTCAAGGAGCGCAACCGAAATGGATTTTGGGCTTTCCGAGGAGCAGACCCTGATTTTCGACACGGCGCGTGACTTCGGCAAAGCCGCGATCGCGCCGCATGCCTACGACTGGGAAAAGGCCGGCACGATCCCGCGGGACCTGCTCAGGGAAGCGGGCGCACTCGGCTTCGGTGCGATCTACGTTCCCGAGGAGCTTGGCGGAACCGGCCTGTCGCGTCTCGACGCGACGCTGGTCTTCGAGGCACTGGCGCATGCCTGTCCCTCTGTCGCCGCCTTCATCTCGATCCACAACATGTGCACCAACATGGTCGCGAAATACGGGACCGAGGCATTCAGGGCGCACTGGCTGGAACGCCTCGTTTCGCTGGAGGCGGTTGCCTCCTACTGCCTGACGGAGCCCGGCTCCGGGTCGGACGCCGCCGCGCTTCGGACCCGCGCCACGCGTACCGACGACGGCTACTGCCTGTCGGGCGCCAAGGCCTTCATTTCCGGTGGTGGCTACTCCGACCTCTATGTCGTCATGTGCCGGACCGGCGCCGACGGCCCCAAGGGCATCTCGACGCTCGCGGTGCCCGACGGCAGCGACGGTCTCAGTTTCGGCGCGTCGGAACGCAAGATGGGCTGGAAGGCGCAGCCGACCACCCAGGTCCAGTTCGACGATTGCGCCGTTCCCGACGATCACCTGCTTGGCGAGGAGGGCCACGGCTTCTCCTATGCCATGGAGGGGCTCGACGGCGGGCGGCTCAACATTGCCGCCTGCGCGCTCGGCGGTGCGCAGGCGGCGCTGTCCACCGCCCTCGACTACATGGGAGAACGCACCGCCTTCGGCAAAAGCCTCGACCAGTTTCAGGGACTGCAATTCCGTCTCGCGGAGATGGAGATCGGTCTCCAGGCCGCGCGCACGTTCCTGCGCCAGGCGGCATGGAAGCTCGACACAGGTGCCGCAGATGCCACCAAATATTGCGCCATGGCAAAGGCCTTCGTCACGGACACGGCCTTCAAGACAACCGACGACGCGCTGCAAATGCTTGGCGGATACGGTTACCTGGAAGACTATGGTCTGGAAAAGACGCTGCGTGACCTGCGGGTGCATCGCATCCTCGAGGGAACGAACGAAATCATGAGACTGATCACCGCCCGCGCGCTGCTTCAGGAGCGCGACAGGGGCTGACGTTTCCGCCGGCTCGCCCCGCAGGGGAACGATCTGGCAAACACTTGAGGAGGAGGCTCCATGACCGCGCCCAGGCCGCTTGCCCTTCATGTTCCCGAACCGGGATGCCGCCCCGGGGACACACCCGATTTCTCCGATTTCGAAATCCCGCGCGCCGGCGCCGTTCGCCGGCCGCAGGTCGATGAAGCGCCGGAAGACATGCGTGACATGGCGTTTTCGGTCGTGCGCGTGCTCAACAAGGCGGGCGAGGCTGTCGGCCCCTGGGCCGGCGATCTCGACGCGGAGGCGCTGCGCAACGGCCTGCGCCACATGATGACGCTGCGCCAGTTCGATGAACGCATGCTGAAGGCGCAGCGCCAGGGCAAGACCAGCTTCTACGTCCAGAACCTCGGCGAGGAGGCCGTTGCCTGCGCCTTCCGCATGGCGCTCGAAGACGGCGACATGAATTTTCCGACCTATCGTCAGGCCGGCCTGCTGATCGCGGGCGGCTACCCGATGACCCAGATGATGAACCAGATCTATTCCAACTCGGAAGACCCCTTGAAGGGCCGTCAGCTTCCGGTGATGTATTCCGCGCGCGACCACGGTTTCTTTTCCGTGTCCGGCAACCTCGGCACACAGTTCATCCAGGCCGTCGGCTGGGCGATGGCCTCCGCGATCTCGCATGACACGCGCATTGCGGCAGCCTGGATCGGCGACGGCTCGACCTCGGAAAACGATTTTCACGCCGCCATGGTCTTCGCCTCCACATACAAGGCGCCGGTCATTCTCAACATCGTCAACAACCAGTGGGCGATCTCCACCTTCCAGGGGATGGCCCGCGGCGGCGCGGTGACCTTCGCCGCGCGCGGCCACGGGTTCGGCATCCCCGCCATTCGCGTCGACGGCAACGACTATCTGGCGGTGCACGCCGTGGCGAAATGGGCGGCGGAACGGGCCCGTTCAGGCCTCGGCCCGAGCCTGATCGAGCATGTCACTTATCGCGCCGGCGGACATTCCACCTCCGACGACCCGTCGGCCTACCGCTCCAAGGACGAGTTCGATGCCTGGCCTTTGGGCGATCCGCTCGAGCGGCTGAAACGGCATCTGATCACCATCGGCGAATGGAGCGAGGACCGGCACACGCAGGCCCAGGCCGAGATCGTCGACACGGTGCGCAGCGCGCAGCGCGAAGCTGAGGCGAACGGCACGCTGATTTCCGGCGACAAGCCGTCGCCGCGCAGCATGTTCGACGATGTCTTTGCCGAAATGCCCCCTCACCTGCGCGAGCAACGCCAGCAGGCAGGATACTGACATGGCCCGGATGACAATGATCGAGGCGATCCGCAACGCCCATGATCTCGCGATGGAGCGGGACAAGCGCGTTGTCGTGTTCGGCGAGGATGTCGGCTATTTCGGCGGTGTATTCCGCTGCACCGCCGGCCTGCAGAAGAAATACGGCCCGCACCGCTGTTTCGACGCGCCGATCAACGAAAGCGGCATCGTCGGCGCCGGCGTCGGAATGGCCGCCTACGGGCTGAAGCCCGTCGTGGAAATCCAGTTCGCCGACTACATGTATCCGGCCTACGACCAGATCGTGTCGGAAGCCGCGCGGCTCCGGCACAGGTCGGCAGGCGACTTCACCTGCTCCATGGTGATCCGCATGCCGACGGGCGGTGGCATCTTCGGCGGCCAGACCCACAGCCAGAGCCCGGAGGCGCTGTTCACCCATGTCTCGGGTCTCAAGGTCGTCGTTCCGGCCAATCCGCGCGACGCCAAGGGGCTGCTGCTCGCCGCCATCGAGGATCCCGATCCGGTGATCTTCCTGGAGCCCAAGCGCCTCTACAACGGCCCCTTCGACGGCCACCACGACCGACCGGTCGTTCCGTGGAAGAACCATGACCTCGGCGACGTCTCGGAGGACTATTACACCGTGCCCCTCGGCAAGGCGGAGATCAGTCGCCCCGGAAACGACGTGACGGTCCTGGCCTATGGCACGATGGTCTATGTGGCGCAGGCGGCGGCCGAGGAAGCAGGTGTCGACGCCGAAATCATCGATTTGCGCACGCTCTTGCCGCTCGACCTCGACACCATCGAGCAGTCGGTGCGCAAGACCGGACGCTGCGTCGTCATTCACGAGGCGACCAAGACCTCCGGCTTCGGCGCGGAGCTGAGCGCATTGGTGCAGGAACGCTGTTTCTATCACCTGGAGGCCCCTATCGTTCGGGTCACCGGCTGGGACACGCCCTACCCGCATGCGCAGGAATGGACCTATTTCCCGGGGCCGGAGCGCATCAAGCAAGCCTTCACCCAAGTTCTGGAGGGTTAGAACATGGGCCTTTACACGATTACCCTGCCCGACGTCGGCGAAGGCATCGCGGAAGCGGAGCTCACCGAATGGCAGGTCGCCGTCGGCGACGAAGTCGCGGAGGACGACGTTCTCGGCACGGTGATGACCGACAAGGCCGCCGTCGAGGTGCCCTCGACCGTTGCCGGAAAGGTGGTCTGGTTGTGCGGCGAACCTGGCGATGTCATCGCCATCGGCGACAAGTTCATACAGATCGAGGTCGAGGGCCAGGGCAACGATACCGCCGCGCCCGCGAAAGCGCCCGAGCCGCAAGCGGCATCCGGGAAAAAGGAAGACGTTACCGGCTCCGAGGCCCCCTCGGAAGAAGCCGCCGAAACGCCCGCGAAGGTAGACACATCCGCTCCGGCGCCGGCTCCGGCTCCCTCTGCGGCGCCCACCGACAAGCCGAAGAACGGAAGCACCGTACGCCGGGAACCGCTGGCGAAAGGGGAAAGACCGCTCGCCTCGCCGGCCGTGCGACGGCGCGCGCAGGATGCGGGCATCGACCTGCGGCTCGTCGGCGGGTCGGGTCCGGCGGGACGGATCCTGCACGAGGATCTCGACGCCTATCTCGAACACGGCCCGGTCACCGGGCGCGGTGGCGGGGGACGCCTGCCCGCGACCGGCATGCGCGAGGTCAAGGTGGTCGGGATGCGACGCAAGATCGCGGAAAAGATGGCCCAGTCCTGGGACCGCATCCCGCATATCACCATCGTCGAGGAAATCGACATGACCGCGCTGGAGGAGCTGCGCGCCACACTGAATTCCGAACATGGCACCGAACGCGGCAAGCTCACCATTCTCCCGTTCGTGATGCGCGCCATCGTCAACGCCGTGGCGGCCCAGCCGGAGATGAACGCGCGTTACGATGACGAGGCCGGCGTGATCCACCAGTCGGATGCCGTCCACATCGGCATCGCGGCGCAAACGCCCGCCGGCCTAACCGTGCCGGTCGCCCGCCACGCAGAAGCAGCAAGCCTTTGGGAAAACGCCGCAGAGCTGACGCGCCTCGCCGAAGCGGCCCGGACCGGCAAGGCGACCCGCGAGGAACTGAGCGGTTCGACCATCACGATCACCTCGCTCGGTCCGCTCGGCGCGTTGGCGACGACACCGATCATCAATCACCCGGAGGTCGCCATCGTCGGCATCAACAAAATGGCCGTCCGCCCGATGTGGGATGGCGAGGATTTCCGGCCACGCAAGATGATGAACGTCTCCTGCTCGTTCGATCACCGCGTGATCGACGGCTGGGACGCTGCCGTCTTCGTCCAGAAACTCAAGAAGCTGCTGGAAACCCCTGCGCTGATGTTTGTCGAGGAGTGAGGCGATGAGCGATCTGACCTGCAAACTGCTGATCATCGGTGCCGGTCCCGGCGGCTATATCTGCGGCATCCGCGCCGGACAGCTCGGTATCGACGCCATCGTCGTCGACGACCAGAAACCTGGCGGCACCTGTTTGAACGTTGGCTGCATCCCCTCCAAGGCGCTGATCCACGCGGCCGAGGAATTCCACAAGCTGACGCATTACAACGGGCGCTCGCCGCTCGGCATTCGCACGGAAAACCCGACGATCGACATGGCCCAGACAATTGCCTGGAAGGACGGCATCGTCAGCCGTCTAAACGCCGGGGTCGCCGGACTGCTGAAAAAGGCCGGAACGCGGCTCGTCACCGGCCGTGCCACCTTTCTCGACGGCAAGACCGTGAAAGTGACCACCGGCGACAGCACGGTGCAGATCCGCGCGCAAACGGTCGTGATCGCGACAGGGTCGGAACCGGTGGAACTCCCGTTCCTGCCGTTTGGAGGAAAGGTCATTTCCTCCAGCGAGGCGCTTGCGCTGACGAAGATGCCGGAACGCCTTTGCATCGTCGGCGCGGGCTACATCGGTCTGGAAATCGGCATCGCCTTCGCCAAACTCGGGGCAAAGGTGTCCATCGTCGAGGCGGAGGGCCGTATCCTGCCGCAATACGACAGCGCCCTCACCCGACCGGTCATGAAGAACCTGCATGCGCTCGGCATCGAGGTTCATCTTTCGACGAAGGCCAAGGGCGAGAACGGAGACGGCCTTGCAGTGGAAACCCCGGAAGGCGAAGACAAAGTCCTTCCCGCCGACCGCATTCTCGTGACCGTCGGCAGGCGTCCGCGCTCCGACAGCGCAAATATCGCAAGCCTTGGGTTGGCAACCGACGGCCCGTTCCTGCGCGTCGACGACAGCTGCCGCACTTCGATGAACGGCGTCTTCGCCATCGGCGATGTCACGGGAGAGCCGATGCTCGCGCATCGCGCCATGGCCCAGGGCGAGATGGTGGCGGAAATCGTCGCCGGACACCGCCGGTCCTGGGACAAGCGCTGCATCCCGGCGGTCTGCTTCACGGATCCGGAAATCGTCACCTGTGGCCTCGCGCCGGAAGATGCCAAAAGCGCCGGACTGGACGTTTCGACCGGACAGTTTCCCTTCAGCGCCAACGGCCGGGCCATGTCGATGGAGGCCGAGGACGGGTTCGTACGCGTTGTCGCGCGAAAGTCCGACGGGCTGATCGTCGGGCTGCAGGCTGTCGGAACCGGGGTATCCGAACTGTCCGCCGCCTTCGCCATCGCGATTGAAATGGGCGCGCGCACCGATGATCTCGGCGCCGTGATCCACGCCCATCCGACCCAGAGCGAAGGCTTGCAGGAAGCCTGTCTCGCGGCCCTCGGCCACGCCCTTCACATCTAGCAGGCAAAACCGCGCTTCAAGGCGAAAGGCCCGGTCGCACGACCGGGCCTTTTCTTCGTGTGCCACCTGCCGACGCTTAAAAAAATGGCCGGCACCCGTCTGTCGGGCACCGGCCAGGCGGGGAGCCCCTGTGGCCGAGGTTCAGTCGAACAGGAGGTTCGGCAACCACAGCGCCACTTTCGGAAACGCCAGGACCAGTCCGAGTGCCAGCCCCTGCAGGAGAACGAAAGGAACGATGCCGCGGTAGATCTGCTTCAGGGTCACCAGCTTGCGCGCCGTGCCCTTGAGGTAAAACAACGCGAATCCGAAGGGCGGTGTCAGGAAACTTGTCTGGAGGTTGAGCGCCACCAGGATCGCGAACCAGTAGACCGCATCGCGCGGGGCGACATGGGTGCCGAAATCGAGAGCGCCGACGATCGGCGCGAAAATCGGCAGGATGATCAGCGTGATCTCGATCCAGTCGAAGAAGAACCCGAGCAGGAAAATCAGCAGCATCAGAACCGCCAGCACCCCCCAGGGTCCAAGGGCGGTCTGATCGACGAGCGACAACACGAAATGCTCGCCGCCAAACCGGCGAAAAAGATAGGAAAAGGCCGTCGCCCCGACAAAGATAAAGAAGATCATCGAGACGGTGTCGAGCGAGCGCGACAGCACATCGTTCAATGCCTTGAAATCGAGGCGCCTGCGCACGAGGGCAAGTACCAGCGCACCGAGCGCACCGACGCCGCTCGCTTCCGTCGGTGTGGCCCAGCCGCCGAGGATCGACCCGAGCACCAGCCCGATCAGCAGCGACGGGGGGACCAGTCCGCCACCGAGCTTGACCCAAAGCAGCCGCCTTTCCTCCGCCGTGAGCGGAGTCGAGGCGCGCGGTGCCAGTTGCGGCTTGAGGAAACTGGCCGTCACGATATAGAGCAAATACAGAACGGACAGCATCAAACCGGGCACAAGGGCCGCCATGAAGAGCTTGCCGACGGAAATCGTCAGCAGGTCGCCCATGATCACAAGCATGATCGATGGCGGGATCAGGATGCCAAGCGTCCCCGACGCCGCAATCGTGCCGGTGGCAAGCGACGGCGCATAGCCGGAGCGCAACATCATCGGCAGCGCAAGCAACGTCAGCATGGCGACGGACGCGCCGATGATGCCGGTCGAGGCCGCGAGGATGGTGCCCATCATGGTCACTGCAATCGCAAGCCCCCCCGGCACGCGACGCATCAGGATCTGCAATCCGTCGAGCAGATCCTCCGCAATCCCGCTTTTTTCCAGAAGCGTCCCCATCAAAACGAACATGGGGACGGCGACCATCACCGGGTTGGCGACAATACCGCTGAAAATACGATTGACCACCAGGGGCAAGTGCGCAAGCCGGATCTCTCCAAGCGCAAGGCCGAGAAGCGCGAAGAACAGCGAAACGCCGCCCAGCACGACCGCGACCGGAAGACCGGAGAATATGAACAAGACCAGCGTGACGAACATGAGCGCCGGCAAAAGGTCTACGAGCATTTTCGCAGGTTCCTTGTAATGAAGGGCAAAAGGAGACGGGCGGTCGCTCAGGCGTCACCGGCAAATGGCCATCCGGAACCGTCCTTTCGCCCCAGATACGCAATGCATCGCAACAGGACGGAAACGGCGGACAGAATGACCAGCGAGAAGCCAATGAACAAAAACGACTTTATGATCCAGCGATTGGGCAGTCCTGCGCCGCCGACGGACCCTTCGCCCGACATGAAGGCGCGCATGGCATAATCGATGGAGAACCACGCAAGGGCTGCCACATAGGGGATCAGGAACGCCACAATGCCGAAGATCTCGAGCCGGATTTTCGTCCGGTCGGCGAAGTTTTCGCGAAACAGATCGACGCGCACATGGGCGTCACGCAGATAGGCCGCGCCAAACCCCAGCATCATCGCTGCGCCATGCAGATGCCATTGCAGATCCTGCAAGCGAATGGAGCCGGTGTTGTAGAATTTACGCCCGACCACGTCGTATCCGATGACGAGCGCAAGCAGCAGAAGCAACCAGCCGCCGAATGCGTGCCCCGCACGCGGCAAGGCGGCAAAAAGCCGTGCCAGTGAAGTCATGTGAACGCGCTTTCCGAAATGTTTGGATGCGGACGCAATGCACGCCCGCGCGAGACGGTCACGCCGCCGACCAGAAAAAGGATCGGCTTGTGTCGAGGCCAGCAGACTCCAGCCGGCGGCGGCGCCGCCGCACCGGGACCGAACGGCCCGGCGCGGCGCAAACCTCAGCGCATGTAGCCGAGGGTCCGCCACTGCTCATGCGCGGAGCGGAAGTCGGAATAGGACTTCCACACCTTGGCAAAGTCCGCATCGGCGGAGAGTTCCTCGACCACCTCGCCCCAGGCATCTTCCATCGCGGCGAGAATTTCCGGCGACCACTTGTGCAGGGTCACGCCGGCTTCAGTCAGCTCCTGCAGGGCCTCGAACTGAATGGCCTCGCCCCAGGCAATAGATTCCGTCACGGCCGACCGGCAAACTTCGTTGATCGCCAGCTTGTTGCGTTCGCTCAGTCCATCCCAGACATCACGGTTGATCAACAGCGCAAACAGCGAGGTCTGCTGGTGCCAGCCGGGGAAATAGTAATGCTTGGCGTAGGCCTGCATGCCCAGTTTCAGATCCAGCGCCGGCATCGATATTTCAGCCGCATCGATCGTCCCGAGTTCGAGCGCGGGAACCGTGTCGCCGACGGGAAGGGTTTGGGCGGACACGCCGAGCTTCTCCATCACCCGGGCACCGAGGCCGAAGAAGCGCATCTTCATGCCCTTCAGCTCCTCGACCGAATTGACCGGTTCGCGGAACCAGCCGGACGCTTCCGGCGGAAGGGTCGAGCACAACACGCTCTTGATGCCATGCTTGGCGGTGATTTCCTCCCAGATCTCCTCGCCGCCGCCACGGTAATACCAGGCGAGATACTCAGGCGCTTCCGGACCGAAAGGCACCGAGGTGAACATTGCGGCAGAGGGAATGATCCCCTGCGCGAAGCCCGGCGAGTACCACGCCGCATCGACGGCGCCGGTGGACACCGCGTCCCAGGCTTCCGGAGCCGGAACAAGCGCGCCCGGTTCGTTGAAGACGAGGTTCAGATCGCCGTCGGTCAGGACAGAGATCCGCCGCCCGATGTCCTTGCCGATATCGCCGATGATCGGAAAGGATCCCGGATAGACGCTTGTCATTTCCAGGTCCCTGGCGACGGACGCGGAAGAGGCCCAAAGCAGGGCTGCCGCGGCGGTCGCGAGGGTCAGGGTAGCTTTCGTCGAGTTCATTTTCTTTCCTCCCTTGGAAACAAGTCAGGTTCTGTCGGTGGCGTCGACACCGGCCGACAGATACCCTCCATCCACCGCCAGCACTTCGCCGGTGACGTAGCTTGCGGACGGTGAAACCAAAAAGCCGATTGCCTCGGCCAGTTCTCCGGGCTCCCCATAGCGCCGAAGCGGAATCCGCGCCGTCCATAGCGCCGCGAAATCCTCGGTGTGCAGCCCGGCGACCATCGGTGTGCGAACGGGGCCGGGCGAGACGGCATTGACACGAATGCCCATCGGCGCGAACTCCGTCGCCAGCACCTTTGTCAGGGCGATCACCGCGCCCTTAGAAGCGCCGTAGGCGGCGCGACCCGTGTTGCCGATCATGCCGGAAACAGAGGCCAGGTTGACAATGGCCGCCTCCGGCGCGCGCCAAGCCCCGGCAAACGCCTGGCAGGGAACGAAACTGCCGACGACATTGACGTCGAGCACATCGCGCATCGTCTGGGCGCTTGTGTCGAGCGAATGAAGATTGCGGGCGATGCCCGCCGAGTTGACGAGACCCGACAACGGCCGGTCGAAATGGTCGCAGGTTTGCGAGAATGCGGCTCTTACAGCCACCTCGTCGCAGACATCCGCAGCAAGCGCGACGACCCGCGACTGTGCATCCGCCAAAGCCTCGCGTGCGCCAGCCACGCGGTCCGCATCCACATCGATGAGAGCGACATTCCCGCCGGCATCCAGAATCCACGCAGCCGTCGCCAGTCCGATGCCCGACGCACCTCCGGTGATGATATAGGTGCGATCAGCAAGCGCGCTCGTCATGCTCATGCGCCTGCCGCTCCCGTCGCAGTGTCTGCGACAAGCCATTCCTCAAGCACGATCTCAAAGGTCACGCAAACCGGGTTCTGCCCGCGAATGAACCGTCCGCCGCAAATCCGACCGCCCGGTTCCGCAAGGACGCCGGTGACTGCGGCGACCGGATTGCCGTCCGCATCCGGACGAACCTCGCCGGACATGCCAACGACCTCGACCGCCGGACCGCGAAGCACCTGAAGGGTTTCGTCGGACAGGCTCACACATGCATCGTTAAGACTGCCGAGACTTCCGCGCACGAAACAGCGGCTGACCCCCTCCTGCAAACAGATCTTCTCGATCCCCTGCACGAGGTCCTCGTTGGGCCGGACACGGGCATAGATGATCCGGCCGGTTGTGCCCGTTTCGATATCTGCTTGCAGGCTCATGCGCGCGCCTCCGAATGGCCGACGGGCGAAAAAATCGCATGATTGGTTTCCGCGTCCTCCACCTGACGGATCATCAGACCGCCAAGGACATCGATGCGCACGACCAGGCCGTCCGCGCCGATGTGCGTCGCGCATGTGTCGAGGTGACCGCCGCCGACGCGGCCGAGTTCCGGTTCCACGAACCAGGCATGGCAATGGACCATCGGATCGCCGGAAAGCGCGATGCCAAGGGTCGCCGACCCACCCAGCACCCGGACACGCCCGACGTCGCGCATCGGCGTGTAGGTCGCGACCGTGCGCCGGGTCGCATCCGGCGCGGCAAGACAATAGACGCAAGGCTCCAACGTGCCGCCAATCAGGGTGACCGCCGCAGCGCGGACCTCCCCGTTGCAGATCCGCCGCACGGCCTTATCGAGCGCGCCGACCAGGGTTTGTCCGCCGGCAAGACGCACCCGCGCCGTTTCGGAAGCGGTGTCGGACAGGATCGAAAACCGTTCGCGCGCCACCGGCCCCGGGTGCCGCAACAGCCGGGACGATTCCCAGACCACCTGCTCCGGACTCACTGTGCGGCCTCCCGCGTGGTCGTGCCGGCGTTGTCCGCCATCCGGCGGCGGAGGGCCTCACGCACGAGCGCCTTGGTGACCTTCCCGTATCCCGACTTCGGCAGGGCATCGAAGACCTCGAAGCGTTTCGGGATCTTGTAGCCGGCCAGACTTCCGGACAGGGCCGTCTTCAAGGCCGCGACATCGAGGTCCGCCCCAGGCGCGAGAACGAGCGCCGCGACGCCGACCTCCCCCCATTTTTCGTCCTCCATCCCCACCACACAGGCCTCGACCACCGAGGGGCAGGCGACGAGCTTGTCCTCGATCTCCAGCGGATAGATGTTCGATCCGCCGGAAATGAACATGTCCGAGGCGCGGCCCGTGATGTAGAGATATCCCGCGTCGTCGAAGTGTCCGATGTCGCCGGTGCGAAACCACCCGTCGCGAAAGGCGGCCTCGTTGGCTGCGCGATTGCGGTAATAGCCGTTGAACACGGCCGGCCCGATCACGCAGATTTCCCCGTTTTCGAAGGGCGGCAACGCCTGTCCGGCGTCGTCCTGGATTTCGATCTGCATGCCCGTGCGGGTGACCCCGCAGGTGCCGATCCGCACGCCGGGGCCGTCTTGAAGCGCATGCAGCCGCGGCGGCAGCACCGTGATATTGCCGGTGACCTCCCCCAGCCCGAAATACTGCACAAGACACGGGCCCAGCTTGCCAAGGGCCGCCTTCTGGTGCTCGCGCAGCATCGGCGCGCCCGCATAGATCACATAGCGCAGCGATGCGTGATCATGCCTGTCAACGGCAGGGTCGCTCACCAGCGCGGTGAGAATGCTCGGGACGGTGAAGATATTGGTGACCTGATGCGTCTCGATCAGACGAAACACTTCGGATGCGTCGAGGCTGCGTGCGGTTGTCAACACGCTGGGAACCGCACGCGCGACCTGGATAAGCTGATGAATGCCGGCGCCATGCGACAAGGGAGCGACCACCAGCGACACATCGTTTTCCGTCATCCCGGGCATCAGGTCGGCCAGGTGATTGTTGATGACGAAGGCCATCTGGCCGTGGCTGAGCACCGCCGCCTTCGGCTTGCCGGTGCTTCCGGAGGTGAAGAAAAACCAGCACGGGTCATCCCGGTCGACGGGGGCCGCGTTGAAATCGGCGCCGTGACCGGCCCGCACGAGATCCGCGTGGCTTTGCTCTCCGTCGCGCGGTTTGTCGAAACAGATGACGAGATCGGCGCCCGCGTCGCGGGCCGCATCGGCCTGATCCGCGAATTCGGCATCGTAGATGATCGCACGCGCACCGGAGGCTTCCGCGATATGTGCGACATCGGATGGCAGGATGCGGAAGTTTGTCGGCACCCAGACGGCACCGAGCTTGAACACCGCAAACATCGTTTCGAACATCTCGTGCGAGTTGCGCGCGTGAATGATCACCTTGTCGCCAGGGCCGATGCCGAGTTTCGCCAGCGAATTGGCGAACCCGTCGACACGGGCGTTCATCTCCGCCCAGCTCCAGGTGCGATCGCCATGGATCACCGCGGGACGCGCCGGAAAGCGGCGAGCCGCCTCGGTCAGGAGATCGCCAAGGTTCATGACCCGGTTCGACAGCCGTGCACGTCCCGACACGCTCATTTCACGCGCTCCAGAACGGAAACATAGTTCGCAACGGCTGCGCCCCCCATATTGAACACGCCGGCAAGCCGGGCGTCATCCAACTGCATGTCGCCGGCATCCCCGGCAAGTTGCATCGCCGCCATGACGTGCTGGGAGACGCCCGTGGCCCCGATCGGGTGGCCCTTGGATTTCAATCCGCCCGAGGGATTGACGGGGAGACGGCCATCCCGGGACGAGACCCCTTCGTCGATGACGCGACGCCCCTGCCCCGGCGACGCCAGTCCCATCGCTTCGTATTCCATCAGCTCTGCAATGGTAAAACAATCGTGGGTTTCCACGAAGGACAGGTCTTCAACCGAAATTCCGGCAGTGTCATAGGCCTTCGCCCAGGCCCGCGCGGCCCCTTCGAACGCGGTGCGGGACCGGCGGCTCAACGGCAGGAAGTCGTTGATATGCTCGGCCGCCCGGAAATAGATCGCGCGCGGATCGGATGTAAGCGCCACGTCCAGGTCCGACAGCACGACCGCGGCCGCACCGTCGGAAATGAGCGAACAGTCGGTGCGCCGGAGCGGCCCCGCAACGACCGGATTTTTCTCCGAAACCGTATTGCAGAACGCGAACCCGAAATCCTTGCGCATATGGGCGTAGGGGTTGCGGACACCGTTTTCATGGTTCTTGGCCGCAATCCGCGCGAGGCTCTCACGGCAGTCGCCATATTCCTGAAAGTAGGCCTGGGCGATGTTTGCAAAGACACCGGCGAACCCGCCGTCGATATCCGCCTCCTCCCGCCGGTAGGATGCCCCCAGAAGAATGTCGCCAACCTCCGCGGTCGGCGTCGCCGTCATCTTCTCCACCCCGACGACGAGAACGCGCCGGGCCCGACCGCTTTCGATCTGGCGCAACCCGGCGTGAAGCGCCGCGGAGCCGGTCGCGCAGGCGTTTTCAACGCGCGTCGCCGGTGTGAAACGCAAGGCCGGCTCCGCGAGAGCGACGAGAGATGCCTGAAAATCCTGCTTGGAAAACCCGTTGTTGAACGCACCAACGAAAATCGCGTCTATGTCTTCCGCTTCCGTTTGGGCATGCTCCAAGCAATTTTTGACGACATCGGCAATCAAAATCTCAGAGGAATCAGCATCGGACTTTCCGAACACTGTATGCGCCCACCCCGTAATGCACGATCCCATTTGATCCCCTCCCGGAAACATGAAATCCGTTCGATGACCGGAATATATCGCCACCCTTTTAGCTATTCTTGCCTTTTTGAGCCGCGCGTATACGCTGACACGCATATTTCTCGCGCAATGGTAACGATCTGGAGTTTTTACATGCAACCGCTCGACGAAACCGACCTCAAGATTCTCCGGGTGCTGCAACTGGACGGATCCCTCTCCGTCTCGGAGGTCGCCGAACGCGTCGGCCTGTCCCAGTCGCCCTGTTCGCGACGGATCAACAGGATGCAGGAGGACGGTGTCATCACCGGCCGGTCCGTACTGCTGGACCGTCGGAAGCTGGGCTTCGATGCCACGATCCTCGTTCGCATCAAACTGTCGGGTCACGGCCGCCAGTCGATTTCCGTTTTTCAGGAAGCGGCAATGCGGATCCCCGAGGTTCAGGTGGTCCAGCTCATGCTCGGCGAATTCGATTTCAACCTGCGCGTGGTCGTGCGCGACATGGATCACTTTCAAACGCTTCTGCGGGACAAGCTTGTCATGCTCCCAGGGCTTCATGAAATCCAGAGCACAGTCATCCTTGAAGAAATGAAGTATACGGCACACCTCCCGATATGACTTCCAAAATCAAAAATCATTTTATTCATAATATCAAAATTCCAAAGGCCAATACTATCAACAAATCCGAATACAGACATTGAAACAGACCAACAACCCGATAACCTGAATGAAACATCGCCATCGAAAGCCATGCGGAAGTCATGACTTTCAGATTTTTTTGAGGCCTCGTGGCGGAATGGCGACGCAAGGGATTGCAACTCCCTACATCCTGGTTCGAATCCAGGCGAGGCCTCCAATTCCTCAAACCGGTGACCTGGTGAAGCGCGGCGGTATATCCCACGCCACCATCCGGCTGTCCCCGCGCGCCGGCTTGGGCCCGCCGCCCCTATGACGTTGCGGCTCCGGAAAGCTGCTCACGGGTCACTTGACCCTTGAGCGCCTGCCGGTCGAGCTTGCCGGTCGAGGTCTTCGGCAATGCCGACACGATCTCCAGCGTTTCAGGCGCCATATAGTTGGGCAAGCGCTCCGTGACGTGTCGCTTGAGCGCGCGCAGGGGCACGTCGGCGCCGCCCGCCGTTGCAATGACGGCGGCGAGGAAGCTTGTCCCGTCCTCGCCGACCCGGTCGATCACGGCGGCTTCGGCGACGTCCGGATGACTTGAAATCGCCTCCTCGACCTCGCGCAGATTGATCCGGTAGCCACGGATCTTCACTTGGGAGTCCCGACGCCCGACGTAAGCCAGCGCCCCGTCCCTGCGGATTTCGACCAGGTCGCCACTGCGATACACCGGGTCGTCGAAATCCCGATGCAACGGATTCTGCACGAATTTCCGTTCCGTCATATCAGGATCGCCCCAGTACCCCCGGGCGAGTGTCGGTCCACGGGCACAAAGTTCCCCGATACTGCCCGCAGCCGTCAGCGCGCGATCGTGCTCGTCGAGAACCAACAGATCCGCATGGCTGCATGGCCTGCCGATCGGCAGCGGGGCGTCGTCGGGAAGACGCTCGATCGCATGACACGTCACATCGTTGATTTCCGTGGCGCCGTAGATGTTGAAATACCGCGCCGCCGGGATCTTCGTCATGAGCTCGCGCAATGCCGGAGGCGGATAGGGTTCGCCGGCGAAGAAGATGACCCGCAACATCTCCAGCCCCCGCTGCCGCTCCTTGATATGCTTCTCGATGATCATCAGGACCGAAGGCACCGACTGCCAGATCGTGACACGGCTGTCGGCGATGAACTTCACCAGATCGACCCCGAGAAAGCCGATCCCCTGCGGCACCAGACACACGGTCCCTCCGCGCGACAGGGTGGCGTAGAGATCGAACAGCGACAGGTCGAAGTGAAACGGGGCGTGCGACGACACCCGGTCCGCCGGTCCGACATCGAACTGCCGCACCGCCCATTCCACGAAGGCGACAATGTTGCGGTGGGTGATCATCACCCCCTTGGGCCGGCCGGTGGACCCCGACGTGTAGAGTATATAAGCCAGATCCGTCTCGAGCGCGGTTCGCCCGGGGGCGGTGCCGGGCATTTGCGCAACCTGCGCGGAAGAAACGACGGCGACGCGCCGGTCGTCCAGTTCCAGCGGCTTGTCGCCGGCCACCACAACGGTCTCCAGCGTGCCCCCTTGCGCAAGGAAGCTCTCAAGACGTCCCTGCTTGTTGCCGCCGGCGATCAGGACGCGAATGCCGCAGTCGGCAACGATGAAGGCCAGGCGCGCCACCGGCCCCGTCGGATCGAGCGGCACGCAAACGGCATCCGCCTTCATGATGGCGATCAGGCTGGCGAGGGAAACGATGGACTTGTCGAGATAGACACCGACCCTGTCGCCCCGCCTGACACCGTTTGCGCGCAGGGCGTTGGCGATCCGGTTGCTTTCGGACATCAGCTCGCCGTGGGTCATTGAGGCCGTGCCGCAGGTCACGGCGATGGCGCTCGTGCGCAGGGCCTCGGCGTCTTCTAGCAACTGCGGAACGGTGCTGGCCATAATGCCCTCCTGCGGCGCAAACGAAAAGCGGGACAGATGCGTTGTCAAAGCGCCGGTTGGCGCATCAGGTAGGCGAAGTATTCGTAGCGCTCGCCGAGGAACCGTTCGGCCTTCGCCCACATCTCCTTCTCGGTGATCGAATGCGGGTATTTCTCTCCGACCAGCGAGCGCGCGAAAAGCGGACGCAGCGTCGTCATCGCCAGGATGTAGAAGAGGTCGTGATCCATCTTGTAGCTCTTGCGGCGGTCGCCATCCCAATCGTTGCGGATGGCGTCGCGGTGCTTCTTCAAAAGGAAGAGATGGGGAATGAAATAGCCCCAGAGCCGGCGCGACAGCGGACGGATTTCCTCCTCTGGAATGTCGGGGAAATAGCCGCTGATCTTGGCGGCGATCGGGTCGAATTCCAGCAGGTTTTCCAGCGTGTATTTGTCGAGCGCCGTCGGGTAACCGAACTTGCCGACCATGCGGTAGATTGCGCTGACGAGATCGCGCCACGCCTGCATCGCCTTCGCCGGCGCCGGCAGGTGACCGATGTCCTGCACGCTGTCCAGATCGATCAGGAAAAGCTGTTTGCTCTCCACCGAATAGACGAAATTCCCCCAGTCCCCGGAGTAGCGGTACATTCCGGTCAGCGAGAAATCATGCAAGAGCTTGCCGGCCTCGCGCGCGAGCTTCCGGATAACCTCGAGCCGCACGCGTTCGTCGTCCGGATCGCCTTCCACGCCCAGGCTCTCGCGAATGCCGTCGTAATGGACGTCGAATGCGGGATCCGTGCCGCGCACCAGCCCGGCACCGAACAAAATTTCCGAAATCCGGTAGGAGGCGGATCCAGGCGACAGCGTGATCACCGCGCCCATCGGCTGGTCCTGAAAGCGCAGGCTCTCGTCGTATTCGATCACCGCCAGCGGCGCGATGCTCGGCACGCCGTGCTTGATCAGCCGCTCCGACGACCAGTATTCGCGGTGCGCACGCTCATGCACGATGCCCCCGATCGGGCTCGGCGAGGAATAGGCGAACTTGTACTCGGCCTCGTTGGAAATGCCGAAATGCGGGTAGGTGACCAGATACTCCAGCAGATCCGTGAGCGGGGGGACCGGATCGTTGCTCGCGTCGTCATGCAGCTTGTTGGAGTATTCCGCATCGCCAGGAAGGATCGGGTTCCACAGGCCGACGCCCTTGAGTTTTGCCGCCTGAAAGGTGACCGAAGGATCGCTCTTCAACGCCACCGGCTCGTTCAGCTGCTCCCAGGCGCCACGTCCGCGGCGGGTAAAGGTCGGCACATGACCGTTCCAACTGGCAATATCCAGGAGACGCCGGCGTTCCGCGTCCGAGATATCGAGGCCGTCGAAACTGTGGGTCACGGTGTAGTTGAGCTTGTGATGCATGTTCATGGCAATGAACCCCAAAACGATAAAGGTCAGGCGTAGGTGCGGCTTCCGAAAATCGCGGCCCCGACACGCACGCTGCTGGCGCCGTGGCGAATGGCCGTCTCGTAGTCGCCGGACATGCCCATCGAGCGGCGCGAAAGGCCGGCTTCATCCGTCAGCCGGGCGAGCAGGTCGAAATGCGGCGCCGGATCCTCGCCGGCGGGCGGAATGCACATCAGGCCCTCGACCTCCAGACCGTGCACCTCCCGGCAGCGCGCGACAAAGGCGACCGCCTCGTCCGGATCGATGCCGGCCTTTTGCGGTTCGCGCCCGGTGTTCACCTGCACGTAGAGACGCGGCGCCCGGCCCTGTTTCCGGATTTCCCGGCCGAGCTCGGCGGCAAGCTTCTCCCGGTCGACCGTCTCGATGACGTCGAAGAGCGCAACGGCATCGCGCACTTTGTTGGTCTGCAACGGCCCGAGCAAACGCACCTCGAGACCGGGATATTGCTCCTTCAGGCCCGGCCATTTGTCCCTGGCCTCCTGCACCTTGTTTTCTCCGAAGACACGCGCGCCCGCCTCGATCACGGGGCGGATCTCGTCGGCGCTCCAGGTCTTGCTCACCGCGACGAGCGTGACCGGGTCCCCGCCCGTCCGGCGCTCCTGTTCGGCAGCGGCGACCCTTGCCGTTACTGCATTCAGTCGTTCAACCGATTGGCTCATGGTCTTCATTCCATCCTTGAATCCGGTCCCGGGCGCTGCGGCAGCGGCCGGCGAACCGACTAGCCGGCCACGCCGAACATTCTTGGAACGGCCAGCGTGATTGCGGGGAAAATCGCCGCAAGCACGACGATCACGATGTGCGCACAGATGAAGGGCACCGCTTCCTTGACCGCGCCCTCATAGGGGGCGTTCGCGATCCGCGCCGCGGTCATCAGCGTGAGGCCGACGGGCGGCGTGATGTTTCCAAGGTTCAACGCAAGCAGCATCACCATGCCGGCATGCAGCGGGTCGAAGCCGAGCGCGACCAGGGCCGGCGCCAGCACGGGCACGGCGATGATGATGGCGGGAAGCACGTCGATGAACATGCCGATCACGACAAGAAGTCCGGCGACCGCCAGGATCTGGACATGCGGATTGTCGCTCATCGTCGCGATCGTCTCTGCCGCATGCCGGGCGATCCCGGAGCGCGTCACGTACCAGCCAAGCACATTCGACGCGCCAAGCAGAAGGAACACGACGCCGCTGAAGCTGACGGTTGACACCAGCGCTTCCCAGAGGTCGCGGCGGGAGAGTTTGCCATAGGCAAGGCCGCCGAGCGCAAGCGCGTAGATACAGGCGATCACCGAGGCTTCCGTAACGGTCGTCAGGCCGGTGAGCACGCCGACGATGATCACCACCGGGATGCCCATCGCAGCAAGCGCGCCGGTGCCCGCGCGCAAGATGACATTGAAGCGGACGGGTCCGTGCGCCCGGTAGCCGCGCCGCCAGCAAACGACACCGCTGACGAAAAGCATGCCCAGGCCCATCAGGATGCCGGGCAGGATCCCCGCGGCGAAGAGGCCCAGGATCGAGATGTCCCTCAGGGTGGCGGCATAGGCAATCATGATGATGCTTGGCGGAATGATCGGGCCGACCATCGCCGAACAGGCCGTTACGGCGGCGCAATAGGACGCGCTGTAACCCTCGCGCCGCATGGAGGGGATCAGCGTGCGTCCGATGGCAGCGGTCTCGGTGACCGCCGCCCCGGTGAGGCCCGCGAACATCAGGCAGGTGGTAACATTGACGTGCGACAGGGCGCCCGGCACGCGACCGAACAGGCTGCTGGCGAAGGAGATCAGCCGGTCCGTCAGCCCCGCACGGTTCATGATCTCGGCGGTGATGATGAAATAGGGAACGGCAATCAGCACATAGCCGGAGACGCCTGCATAGAAACGATCCGGCAGGATGCTCAAAAACTCCGGCCCGCCGATCGATACCGCGCCCGCCAGGCCGGCCGCCGTCAGGACCAGGCCGAGCGGCAGGCCTATGACCATCAAGAAGACGAAGACGAATGTCGGGCTCATCGCGTCGCCTCCAGCGGCTTGTCGGTCGGGACATCCGCCCGGCCGGTTGCGGCATCCGGCGACGCATAGGCCCCCGCATCCCACGCCATGCCCCCTTCCGTCGCCGAGACAAGCTCATCGTCGAAAACGATGCCGGGATCGCGGTCCTCCAGCAGCGCGACGCCATCGACAAGATGGAGACACAAGACGAACCCGGCGACGGGAACGGACGCGGCCGTCCAGCGATGCGAAACCTGGATCGTTTCGGACACGATGAAGAGATGCGTCGCGCCCATGAAAAACTCCGCCCCGTACCACACGAGGGCCGCGGCAAAGACAGCGACAGCAAAGAGATTGACCGCCTGGGCGATCCGTCGCCCCCAGTCCGGCAACGCTTTCGAGGCGGCCAGGATCGCGATGTGCTCGCCGTATTTGAAGGCGACGGTGATACTCAGCATCCCGAACCAGGGCAGGAACAATCGCAGGACAGAGGGCCGGGTGTTGGCATAGAGCCATGCGAGCGCGCCGCCGTCGAACAGATCGCGCTCGCCGACCGCGGAGAGCGACGAGGCAAGGACCTCCAGGGCCACGCCGATGGCGGAGATACAAAGCATCAGCAACAGGAGAACCGCACACACGGCAATCGTCGCCTTGTTCGCGACATCGCTTATCCGGTGCAGACGGTGTCTCAGGGTCATTTCCAGAAGATCCTTGGATCGCGCAAGGGACAGGGGTCTCGAAAACAGGCGCGCGGGGACCGGCCACAAGATGTCGTATCCGGCGTGGACCCCGATGGCTCAAACGTCGCTGTGCACGTGTCGCGACACGCGAAGACGACGATGCCGGGCGTCAGTCGAGATATCTTTCGATGCTGGCCCGACGCTGGCTTTGCTGGATGCGGTCGATTTCGGCGCGCATCTCGTCGAACAACGCAGCCTTCGGACCAAATTCCTCGACAAGCCAGTCACGGTAGATCGGCTGCGCGATGTCGCGCATGCGCGCCTTCTCCGCCTCGGGAAGCACATAGCATTCGTCGAACTTCTCGCAGGAATTCGCCCAGCCGATCACGGTGATCTGCGTTGCGATGCCGTGGGCCATGGCAATCGCCTCGCGGGCCGAGGTGACGATGATTTCCTGATACTCGCGCGGCAGATCCTTGAACCACGCCTCGCTCACGCTCCACGTGATCGTGTTGTAAACGTGCCCGCTCCACGTCGTGTAATCGGTGACGTCGTAGAGCTTGAAAATGTCGTTGACGCCCGGCGCATGAAAATGGCCGTCAACCAACCCTGTCGCCAGACCGGTCTGCAGCTCGCCCCAGGGCAGCGTCGTCGGGGACGCGCCGAGCGCGGTCATGATCGTCATATGCGCCTGGTTTTCCTCGACGCGAATGCGCATTCCCTTGAGGTCCTCGACAGTCTTGATCAGCCGCTTGTTGTTGGCGAAGGCGACGAACCCGCCGCCGTCATCGAGCGTTCCGAGGTAGCGCAGGCCGCTTTCCCCAATCATCGGCTTCATGAAGTCCGCAAACCAGGCGGAATCGAAGAAGGCCCAGGCCGTGCGATAATCGGGAAAAAGAAACGGCGCCGTGATCATCTCGTAGTTGCGATAGAAAGACGCCTGCGTTCCCGACCCCAGCATGACCGACTGGATGGTCTTGCCCGCGCGGGCCTGCTGGGCGACCTCGACCTCGCCGCCGAGCGCACCGTTGCCGAACACCTCGACGTCGACCGCGCCGTCTGTGGCGGCTTCGACCAGTTGCTCGAAATGCTTCAGAGCCGGCGCCGTCTCGTTGTTCTTGAGATCGTCCGGATAGAGATGCGCGATGGTCATCGTGTAGTCGGCCGCCTGCGTGGCCGACACCAGTCCGAAGAGCGAGACGAGAAGGCCGGCAACCAGTGCGCGGCGAAGGCGGGGTGTGACCGATTGCGTCCGCGCCGCGTCGAAGGCGATATCCATGAGGCCCCCCACGCCCCGACTCCGACACGTCTTACCAGTGCTGGGACAAGACGTTGGCGCGGCGTCGATCATGGGCCCCTCCAGGTTTAAAAGACCGGCTGTAGGTGCAGCCTCTTCAAAACCTATTCAGCAACCACAGGTCGGTCTAAGTCTATTTTTCTATTTTTGATGACACCCAAGTCATTCTTGCGGGATGAGCAATCCTTGAAACAAAATCCCACGCACAAGACGACCGGCAGCCGGCTCGCTCCCGGTCGTCGTTTTCGCTGGGCAGCCCCCGCCCGCTATCCGCTCACGGCCCCCTTGCTCGCCGATGTCGCAAGTTGAGAATACTTGCTCAAGACTCCTGACTTGTAACGCGATTCCGGCTGCCGCCAGGCGGCGGCCCGCCGATCGAGTTCCGCCTGATCGACGTTCAGCTGCAGGAGTTGGGTCGGCGCATCGATGGTGATGCTGTCGCCCTCGTGAACAAGCGCAATCGGCCCGCCGTCGAACGCCTCGGGGGTCACGTGCCCGACCAGCATGCCCCAGGAGCCGCCGGAAAACCGGCCATCGGTGATCAGCCCGACCTTGTCGCCCAGACCGCGTCCGATGATTGCAGACGTGGGAGCCAGCATCTCCGGCATTCCAGGTCCGCCTTTCGGCCCGAGATACCGCAACACCAGCACATCGCCGGGCCGGATCTGGTCCGACTGGATGGCATCCATCGCCGACTGCTCATCGTCGAAGACGCGAGCCGGGCCGGTGATCGACGTCGACTTGAGACCGGTGATCTTCGCAACCGACCCCTCCGGCGCCAGATTGCCGCGCAGGATCGCCAGATGCCCCTGGGAATAGAGCGCCTGGTCGATCGGCCGGATGACATCCTGATCTGCCGGCGGCGCGTCCGGCACGCTCTCCAGTTCCTCCGCCAGGGTCCGACCGGTGATCGTCATGCAATCGCCGTGCAACAGGCCGGCGTTGAGAAGGATCTTGAGCACCTGCGGGATTCCGCCCGCCTTGTGCAGATCGACGGCCATGTATTTGCCCGAGGGCTTGAGGTCGCAAATGACCGGAATCTTGCGGCGCACCCGCTCGAAATCGTCAAGGCTCCACTCGACCTCGGCGGCATGACAGATCGCGAGATAATGCAGCACGGCATTGGTGGAGCCGCCGGTTGCCATGACCAGCGCAATGGCGTTCTCCACGCTCTTGCGCGTGACGATGTCGCGTGGCTTCAGGCCTTTCTTGACGGCCTCGACAAGGACCCGCGCGGATTCCGCCGTGGACTCCTTTTTCTCCTGATCGATGTTGGCCATCGTCGAGGAATAGAACAATGCCATGCCGAGCGCCTCGAAGGACGAACTCATGGTATTGGCCGTGTACATCCCGCCGCAGGCCCCCGTTGTCGGGCAAGCGTTGCGCTCGATCCCCTCGAAGTCCTCCTGGCTCATGCGCCCGGCCTTGATCGCGCCCACCGCCTCGAAGGCGGAAATCACGGACAGATCCTCGCCTTTCCATTTGCCCGGCTTGATCGTGCCGCCGTAGACGTAGATCGCCGGAACATTGGCCCGGACAATGCCAATCATGCCGCCGGGCTTGTTCTTGTCGCAACCGCCGAGCACCAGCACGCCGTCCATCCATTGCCCCTGAACCGTCGTTTCGACGCAGTCGGCAATCACCTCCCGGGAAATCAGGGAATACTTCATTCCTTCCGTCCCCATCGCCATTCCGTCGGAAATCGTCGGAACGCCAAAAATCTGCGGGTTGGCACCGGCTTCCTTGATCGCCGCAACGGCGATATCGGCCAGCGGCTGAATGCCCGCATTGCATGGCGTGATGGTCGAGTGACCATTGGCAACGCCAATCATGGGATTGTCGAAATCTTCTTTCGTATAGCCGAGGCCGTAAAACATGGCCCTGTTCGGCGAACGCTCGATTCCTTGCGAAATCGTCTTCGAACGCTCGTTGTATGGCACCCGATATCCTCCTTGACGGGACTGTTTTTCTCTCACCCGGCGCGACGACCGTCCACATCCGCCCCGAACGGACGGTTTCAACCGCGCAGTCGAACATCGCGATCCTGCGCGCCTCGCCTGCCCGGGCGGTTCGCCCGGATCGGATTGGCAGCCCGCGCCCGCGACGCGGACGCGAGGCCGTCAGGCGGCCGTCGAATCCGGGAAAACCTGCTGGGATCCAGCAAAATGCACCCAACCCGCCTGTCTTGAGCAGGACCGCAATGCCACTGACCATTTCCCGCTTCGTCCCGAAGAAGCATTTGAGAAACCGACAGATTTCAGAAAGCTAACGCCCAGCCCCATATTTAAGAAATATATTTGTCATCATGAACTAGGTCGAAAATCATATCAAAAATCCTGCCGGGCGACACCCTGGTCGCCCGGCCGCTGCCTATCCGTGTCCGTTCAAAAGCACGGCCGTGGCCCCTCTCGCGGCCGAACGCTCCGCAAACGCGGTGCCGGGCCCGCCGGTGTCCCCGGTCACGGAGGCGCCCTGCTCGCCGATCGTTTGCGAGATCTCGACAAGCCGGGTCACGGTCGGGGACGGATCGTCCCGGCGCCAGACCAGCCCGGTCTCGATCATCGGCGGTTCCCCGTCGAGCTCGACGTAGACCACACCGTCGCGGCCGAGACGCTTCAGCGATCCCGGCACGAGGGCGATACCCATCCCGGCCGACACGAGGCTGATGATGGTCTGCATCTGTATCGCTTCCTGCCCGATCGTCGGCTGGATCCCGTTGGTGACGAAATAGGTGGTGATGATGTCATGAAAGGCCGGCGCGCTTCTTCGCGGGAACAGCACCAGGGGGGCCTCCGCGACATCCTTCAGGCGCAACCGGCCCTGCGCCAGTTCGATGCGCCCGCGACGCACCCACTCCTCCGGCACCGCCGCCACGAGCGGCTCGCGCAACAACGGCAGATAGGCAAGCGAAGCATGGAGCGTCGCATGCAGCGGAATGATCAGTCCGGCGTTGATCTCCCCCTGCAGCAAGGCCTCGATCTGAAGATCGCTGGTCATTTCCTTCAGCGACACCTTCACGTCCGGATAGGTCGCCCCGTAGTGGCTGATCAGGTCGGGAAGGAGATTGTAATCCGCCGTGGTCACGAAGCCGAGCTTCAAACTCCCGATCTCGCCTCTGGACAGTTGCTTCGCCAGCCCCGGCAGGGCCTCCACATCCTCCAGCAGTCTCGTGACATGCGACAAGAGATGCTCGCCAACAGGGGTCAGTGCGACGTTGCGCTTCGTTCGCTTGAACAGCGTAACCGACAATTCCTCCTCCAACGCAAGAATGGCCTGGCTCAAGGGCGGCTGCGTCATGCAGAGCCGTTCGGCCGCCCGGCCGAAATGCAACTCTTCCGCTACCGCTACGAAAAACTTTAGCCTCCGGAGATTCATTGCTTGCCTTCTTCTATTTCAGGATCGCCGACCAACGGCCGATCTTCTCATTCGAGCTACGTCTTTTTCTTCTATGAAACATATCTTTTTGAACTCACGTGGAACGCATTATTAAAGTTGCATTTCAAATTAGTTTCTCGTGCTAACCACTCTTATAATACACGTAATATGATTTTGTCACTCGTATGACGATAATAACAATTATTAGACCCTTCACCACCGGCTAAAATCGTATACTATTTTCGGATATGCAGAAAAAATTCGATTATTGATCGTATAATAGTTCACTATTAAAATATATATTTTCATTTTCAAGCATCTTGTATTTATAATAATTATTTATATTCAAATTTATCTTATAAATTTTTGAAGACCTGAAATAGAAAGGACATCGAACCCACCTCAAAATTGCTCCACCAGGAGCCCTCATTTGACCCGACGACACCAGGCCGACAGGAGCGACCAATGGATTTCAGCTTTTCTCCCGAACAAGACGCCTTCAAGGAAACCGTCGCTGAATTCGCGAAAACGGAGCTGAACGAGGGAGACCTGAAACACCGGGACGCCGAGTGCATCCTGTCCCGCGAGCTGTGGAAGAAGATTGCCGACTTCGGGATCCTCGGCCTGCCGTTCGACAAGACCTATGGCGGGGGCGAAAAGGACATCATCACCACGGTTCTGGCGATGGAGGCTTTGGGCTACGGCTGCCGTGACAACGGACTGCTGTTCAGCATGAACGGGCAAATGTGGACCGTGCAGATGCCGATCGCGCAGTTCGGAACCGACGCACAGAAGGACAAATACCTGCGCGGCCTGATCAAGGGCGAGCTCATCGGCGCGCATGGCATCACGGAAGCGGAAGCCGGGTCGGACGTGATGGCGCTCGGGACCACCGCAACCCGCGACGGCGACGACTATGTGCTGAACGGTGCGAAAGTCTTCTGCACCAACGGGCCGGTTGCCGACGTCTTCGTGATCTTCGCCACCGTGGACAAGAGCGCCGGCTCGCTCGGGCTGACCGGCTTTGTCGTGGAGCGGGACACGCCCGGCCTGATCGTCAGCGAGAACCGCAAGAAAATGGGACTTCGCACCTCTCCCATGGCCTGGCTGACGCTGGAGGACTGCCGCGTGCCGGCGACCGCAAGGATCGGCAAGGAGGGCCAGGGCGGCCGGATCTTCAACAATTCCATGGAGTGGGAACGCTCCTCGATCCTCGCCAATCTCGTCGGCGCGATGGAGCACCAGGTGGAGGACTGCATCCGCCATGCAAACAAGCGCACGCAATTCAGAAAACCGATCGGCAAGTTCCAGTCGGTTTCGAACCGCATCGTCGACATGAAACTGCGCCACGAGACGTCCCGGCTGCTGCTCTACAAGGTCGCCTGGCTGAAGAAGACCAAGGGAAACGCGGCGATGGAGGCGGCGCTGGCCAAGCTGTATCTGAGCGAGGCGTGGGTGGCCTCCTGCCAGAACTCCGTGGTGATCCACGGCGGTTACGGATACATGGCCGACCAGGAGGTGGAGCGCGACTTTCGCGATGCCGTGGGAAGCCTGCTCTACTCCGGAACATCCGACATCCAGCGCACCATCGCCGCGCGCGCCCTGGGATTGTAAGTCCGCCCACGGACCTGAAACGCACAGGTCTCATTCAATATTTGAATTTCAACGTATGTTCATAGATTAAAATTGTAATTTCGATCAAAATAACAAAGGAATTCGTATTTTGTATCGATAAATATAAATATAGTATCTATAATACGTTGACTTAACTGATAATAAACGTATTCTTTTCTGTTATAGATGGAAATATATTCGAATAATAAAACCTGAGGTGGTTTTATTCTCCGAAAGGCAGATTGCCGCAGGCAAGACTGTCCGGGGGCGTACATCCCGCATCGCAGGCTGTGAATGACGCAGGTCATCACGCAGGGGCGCGAGCGGTGTTGAACACAACAGACAGGAGGCCGCCATGGATGCGCAGACAATCGAGAACGACGAGGTTCACAAGAAAATCTACGACTATCTGGTGGAGAACGCCGGCGTGAATGTCTCGGGAGGGATCGACCCGGAGGAAAATCTTCTCGACAGCGGCATTCTCGACAGTCTCGGGATCGCGGAGATCACCGAATACGTTGAAAAGGAATTCGGTATCGAGATCGACGAAGACGAAATCACCTCGCAGAACTACCGCACGCTCACCGCGTTCACCGCCTTTTGTCGCGAGAAGATCGCCGCCTCGGCGACGTGATCTGACTGATCTCCTCACCAGGGGCGAAAAGGGACAGACCGACCATGTCAAGCAAAGTGAAGGCCGACCTCATTCTGATCCATGCGCCGGCCATCTACGACTTCCGCGACCGCGACGATTTCGTGCTGGGCTGGTACGCCAGCCAGGAAAGCAGCAACGTCACGCCGATCTTCGAGATGCACCCTCTCGGCTTCCTGTCGATCAAGAGTTTCCTCGGCGAACGCGATCTCGACGTAAAGATCGTCAATGTCGCCTCCCTCATGCTCAAGCACCCGACGCTCGACGTGGAAAAGCTGCTCGAGCATCTCGACGCCCCGGTCATCGGTCTCGATCTGCACTGGCTGCCGCACTGTCAGGGCTCGATCGAAGTTGCGGGACTGGTGAAGAAGGTCCTCCCGGAGAGTTTCGTGGTCTTCGGCGGGATCGTCTCGACCTATTACGCCCGCGAGATGATGCAATATCCGCAGATCGACGGCGTCATTCGCGGCTACGACACGCTGGAGCCGCTCGCGGAGCTCGTGGCGCAAGCCAAGCGCGGCGTGCGCGGACGCTTCAATGTCGAGAACATGATCTACAAGGACAAGGGCGAGGTGGTCGACAACGGTCACAGCTACACGCCCGAGGTGCTGAACGACGTCGCCATCGACTGGTCGAAAATGTTTCCCAAGACCTCCAGCCTTCTCAACATGCCGAACCTGATGGTGCTGCCCAACACCGGCTGCCAGCAGAGCTGCGGCTGGTGCTCCGGCTCCCGCTGGGCTTATCAGCGCATGATGAACGTGGAGAAGAAGACGGTCTTCCACCGGCGCTCCGAACAGCTGGCGCGCGAGATCCTGACCTTCCCGAAGACGGAATCGCCGCTCAGCGTCTACACGCTCCAGGCCTATTCGGAATCCTCCCCGCGCCTGCTCGACTATCTGGCCGCCGTTTCCGACAGCGGCGTGGTGAAATCGGTTTCCTTCGAGCAGTTCCGGCTGACGAAGATTTCGGTTCTCAAACAGATGGTGGAGGTCGCGCCGAACCTCGACATCTACATCAACCTCTCTCCCCAGTCTCACGACGTGGAGATCAGCCGCCTGACCGGGCGCGGCACCTACACGAACGAGGAGATGGAGGAGTGGATCGCGGCCGCGATGGATATCGGCATCAAGGGCGTCTACCTCTGGTACACGATTGGAATGCCGAAGCAGACGCATGAATCGGTGATGGAAACGGTCGCCTATTCGGCCCGGCTCATGGAGCGGTTTCCCAACGACAAGATCATCCCGACGATCTTCGGCATGGTGCCCTTCCTCGATCCCGGCTGCCAGTGGTTCGAGGAGCCGGACCAGCACGGCTACACGGTGTTCCACCGGGATCTGGAATCGCACCGCCAGTCGCTGACGCAGCCGCGCTGGCGCGACGCCATGAACTACGAGACCGAGTGGATGAAGCGCGACGAATTCCTGCCCAGCATGTATGAGGCGATGCAGGTTATGGCGAACCACAAGGCCGACTACGGCCGGATCACCAGGCGCAGCATCGACATCGTCAACGGACGGATCGACCACTTGCGCCATCTGACCGGATCGATCGACCGGGCGATGGAGACGGACGGGCGCCTGCCCGCCTCGCTCAAACGCGAGATCGGCGCGCACAACGACGAGATCCTGTCCTATGCGGCGGACGTCGCGCTGGTGAAAAAGCCGCTGTCCGGCCGCTGGTACGACGATCACACGGTGCCGCGCGAGATCATCGACGCCTGCGTGCGCGAACGCGCAGCCGCCTAGTCTCGCCACGTTGTCGGGGCGGGCAAAGGCCTGCCCCTGCCCCGTTTCCCCAACCGGATGGCGTCGGCCAGGGTGGCTTTGCCGCGCCTCATGCCGCGCGCCGCATCCGGGCCAGGCCTGCGCCAGGGCCGGACCATCACCGAGAGACAACGGCCATGACGAACGACAGCGTTGGAATACTCGCCGCCGCCCGGTTCCTGCCTCCCCGCAACCTCGCGCTCGATGGAATCGCGCATGCGGAAAGCGGCGCTGCCGAACCGGAGACCCTGCGCGGTCTGGGCATCGAGAGCGTGCATGTGTTCGAAGGCGAAAGCCCGACGGAGATGGCCGTTGCGGTCTCTCAATCCGCGATGAGCGAGGCCGGCCTCGGTCCGCTCGAGCTGGATGCGATCATCGACTTTTCCGTCATGCCGCAGCGCTATGTCGAACCCGCCTGGTCGATGAGCAACGAGCTGCAGGCGGAGCTTGGCGCGAAAAAGGCCTTCACCCTCGGGTTCAGCGGCGGCGGCTCAGGCAACATTCATGCAGCGCTGAAATTCGCACGTGCATTGATCCGCGCCAACGACGATGTGAACACCATTCTTCTGGCCGCCGCCGACCGGGCGATCCCGGGAAACCGCGTGCTCAGCGCCGGCGAGGCGGTCACGGTCATCGGCGATGCGGCAACGGCCCTGATCGTGCAGCGCAACGCCCCGTCGGCAACCATTGTCGACACGATCTCCGCGTCCAACGGGGCGCTGCACGACGTGCTTAACATTCCCGGCGGCGGCATGGCCCATCCCACGCGGCTCGACCTCTACAAGCTGACCCTGGACGAGGCGAAATACCGCTCCCGCGACCACATGGGGGAGCTGCGCGTGCTGACCGACAAGATGCTCGCGCGCAACGGGCTCGCCCGCGAAGGCATCGACCACTTTCTCACGGCCAACATCTCGGACGACGACACCGAGGCCTTTTCCCGCACCATGCAGACGAACGGTCGCCTCCACCGGGACAATCTGGGCGCCTGCGGTCACGTTCATTCCTGCGACCTGGTGCTGAACTACATGAGCCTGCGCGGCAATGGCGCGGCTCGCGGAGATCACGTGCTGATGGCCTCCCACGGGATGGGCTTCTTTCTCGGCGCGACACTGCTGAAACTGTGACAGGGACGAAAGCCATGGATCACGTCGGAATTCTGTCGGAAGCCTTCTATCTTCCCCCGGACAAGAAGCGGGTCGAGGACGTTTTCCGCGACGAGAGCGTCCCCTTCGGCACCCTGTCCAAGAACATCGACTTCCAGCGCGACATCGGCATCGAGGACATCCACGTCACCGACGAACTTCCGTCGGTGCTGGCGCTGGAAGCGGCAAGACGGGCGATGGACCAGGCGGGCGTCTCCGCCGAAGAAATCGATCTCGTCGTCGATTTCACCAGCATCCCCGAGGACTATGTCGGCCCGACCTGGTCGGCGGCAGGACTTGTCCAGCAGGAACTCGGCCTCGTCAACGCCTTCTCGACGGCGGTGAACACCGGCGGCTGCGCCAGCTACCACCTGGCGCTCAAATCGGTAATGGCGTTGATGCTCTGCGATGACGACGTGCAAACGGCACTTCTATTTGCCGGTGACCGCACCCCGGATCTCAACAAGACCTATTATCCGATCACCGTTGCCTCCGACGGCGGCAGCGCGCTGGTGCTGCGCAAGAACGCGGACCGCGGCCGGATCCTGGAGGTGGAAACCATCTCCATCGGGCGCCTGCACGATGTCTGGTACGTGCCGGGCCTTCAAAACCGCAAGCCGAACGAGGAGGTGACCGAAAAGCTCCTGCACATGTACGCCAAGATGGACAAGTTCAACGAGGGCGTCATCCCGATCAATTTCCGCATGTTCGGCAAGGTGATGGACCGGCTTTTGAAGAAGCTCGACATGTCGCATGACGACGTGGACTATTACATCTACCCGACCTTCTCGACTTGGGATCAGGCCTATTTCATGAAAAAATTCGGCCTCACGCCGGACAAGGTCTATACCAGCGCGCTCAGGCACCGTGGCCATGTCCAGGAAAGCGACATGGTGATCAATTACGCCGAAGCCGTGGATCAGGGGCTGATCAAGCCAGGCGACGCGGTGATGGTGGTGTCAAACGGCGCGGGCTTCGCCTGGTCGGCGGCGCTGATCCGTCACTGACCCGTTGTGCGCATGAGCGCCGGTCTCCACGACAGCACCGACGTCCTTTTGCGCCGGGACGGAATGGCCGGCCGGATCACGCTGAACCGGCCGCGGTCCCTCAATCTGCTCACCGGGGCGATGGTGCGCGCAATGCATGGCGCGCTCGATCTGTGGCGCGCCGATCCGGATGTCCATGTGCTGATCATCGATGCGCAAGGCCGGCGCGCCTTTTGTGCCGGCGGCGACATTGGGGAAGTCCATACCCATGTGGCCGCGGGCGATTTCTCCGCCGCACGGGCCCATGTGCGAGACGAATACCGGCTGGACCTCAAGATTGCCCGCTACCCGAAACCTGTGGTCGCCCTCATGGACGGCCAGGTCATGGGCGGCGGCGTCGGACTCGGCTGCCACGCCAGCCATCCGGTCGTAACCGAGCGCTTCCGGCTCAGCCTTCCCGAATGCGCCATCGGATGGGTCCCGGACTCCGGGTCGACGGCTCTGCTGGCCCGCACGCCGCATGCGGTCGCCGCGCTCATGGCGTTGACCGGATTGCCGATTGGCGCAGCCGATGCGCTCGACCTCGGTTTCATCCGGCATGTCATCGATGGCGACCGCCGCGACGAGCTGATCGCAACGCTGTGCGCCACGGGCGCCCCTTCCGCGCTCGGGCCCCTTTCCGCTCCGGGCGACGAACCGGCCCTGCGCCACCGGGCGGCGGCGCTCGCGCGCGATACCGCGATCACGTCCCCGGCCGATCTGGATCGCGTGCTCGCCGGCGTGACGCCCGAACATGAACTGCACGACTGGTGCCGAAAACTGCGAAAAGCGCTCGCGCGCGGCGCGCCACTTGCGCAGACGCTGGCCCTGCGTGCCCTCGAAATCCAACGACGACACAACACCGTCGGACGTGCCCTGGCGCTGGAACTGCGGATCGTCTCGCGTCTGATGAAACATCCGGACTTCAGCGAGGGCATTCGCGCGATGATGATCGACCGCGACAAGAGGCCAACCTGGTCCGTCTCGCCGGGCGAAACAATCTCGCGAACGGACACGGACGCATTTCTGGTTGCCAGCAGAAAAAGTCCGGCCTGCGCCGACAACGTCATACGAGGGGCATCCCGCTGGTCTGATTTTTGACCAGCATCATCTTCTGGATCATGCGGATCTATCTGCCGATTGCCTCCAGGTCGTGCTTGGAATGTCCGCCTCCTCAGCCGGCCTCATGCTGATGCCGATGCCCCTTCCGCTGCTCCTGTTCGCACCGATTGGCGCCCGCCTCGAAGCGCCGATGAAAATCGGTGTGGGCGGCCTGATCGCCATCGCCTGGCTGCGGGTCTCATCGCCCACGGAAGCGCAGGAGCACCCGGCGAACAGGCCTCTTGCGGCAACCGCAGCAAAAAGCGCGCTGCCGGACCGGGCGACGCGTTTCGATCCAACAGACGGTGCGGGGCCGAGGAAGCGCTCAGCTCCAGTAGGTCAACGGCTTGTCTTCGCCGCGATAGCCGACGAAGCAGGACGTGGTGACGCGCTGAGAACCGATGGCCGGCGTCACGCAGTGAATGAGCTGCGAGTTGAAGAGCACCAGATCGCCGTTGCCGGGACGGATCACCACCCGCGGCTCGCCGATCCCCTCTCGGTCGATCCCGTCGCGGGTCACCTGCTCCTCGTCCTGCTCGGGCGTCGGCTCGGTGAGCCAGAGCTCCAGGTCACCGCCGGCTTCCGACATTTCCAGATAGATGTTCACGGCAAGCTGGCCCGTCAGATCGGATGTTCCGTCGATCAGCATGCGGCCCAGGCGGTCGTTGTGCGGCAGCATGCGTGCCTCCGGCTCGATCACACGGCACGTGCCGACGAAACTCTTCTGACCGTCGATGTTCTCGATCGTCGCGCCCGCCGGCCAGACCTCTTCCAAAAGCAGCCGGAAGTGATCCATCGGCGAGAGATGCGGATACATCATGTCGCGAATGCCCCAGATCGAGCGGACCGCCTCGCTGTGATAGCGGCTGGCGTTTTCCGTGCTCTTCTCGACATCGACATAGCCCATGCCGAGACGCTTCAGCGCGCTCTGGATCTTGTAGGCCTCGAGTTCGGAATGGCTCGCAATGCGATGGGCGAACTCCGCCGAAAGGTCAGCCGGGTAAAACCCCGGCACGTGGATCGCATCGGTGGTCTGCTCGATCAGTTTGCGGATGCTGTCACGGGTCAGCTCCTTGGAGATCTCCACGGTCTTCAACATGTTCCTGCTCCTCACGGGTCACGTCGCGACGGGCAGTCAGCGGCAGCGCTCCGCCCGCTAGGGTAGGGATTATTTTCCCTTGCCCGGCCCGCGAGAACAAATATCGTTTTCGTCTATATTTCTGGCGCTTAACGGGACAGGCGAAAGCGCCCGCGCAACATCCTCTCCAGCGCGCGCCTCTCGCCCCTTGCGGGGAACACGCCGCCAGGTGCGGTGATCGTCTCGACGGTCCCACCGGTGTCAAAGCGCGACGAAGCGCCAGGCGAAGCCGCCGACCGCGGCCACGCCACGCCTGGGCGCGCCCCCCCGTAGCGACCGGTTGGAGATCAGTAGGACGAGGGCGCGTGCCCGGAAAAATCGTGGGATTCCGTGCCCTCGATCGGCGGCGTGAAGATGCTCAGACAGATGGAGGAATCCCGGACCACCATGCGATGGGCATCGTTGCGGTTCATGATGAAGACGGTGCCGCCGGCGCCATTGGTATCGATCGGGTGACGCCCCTGCTCCCAGACGTATTCGCCGCTGCCGGCAACATAGTAACAGGACTCGAAGTGATGGCGGTACTGAAGGGGCGAGTCCGTTTCGGGATTGCCAAGCGTCTGACACAGGGCAAACCCGTAGCCGTCGCCGCGCACAAGCAGCCGGCGACTCTGGCCGTTGCCCCAAAAGACATCGCGCGCGGTTCCAACGATATCGTCAACGCTGCGCACCATCGTTCCGGCCGTGACCTCCCGAGGGTCTCCGGCAAAAACCGAACACAGACGCATGTCCGTATCGGCAGCCACGCGAACCGTCGCCCCCGCCGGCGCGGCGACCAGGGTGTTCTCGACCAGCGGCCAACACTTGCCGTCGACGCAAATCGTGCCCTCTCCGGTCACGCAATAATGCGCTTGCGCCCCGAAATCGCCGCAGGCCCCATCGCGCACGCAATCGTCCCCACCCGCCGGAAACGCGGTATCGAACAGACTGTGCCCGACGTTGTCCCGTCCGGAGACGATCTCACGCGATGCGATCGTGCAAAAAACGGGCGCATCGCCCGCGGCCTTGAACGTTCTGACGATCATTGCAGACCTCCTTCGTGCCGGACCATCGGTCCCTTCGGGTGCCAGGGATTGCATCCGGCATGTTGCCGCGCCGCCGATCCCCGGCCGCGGACTTCAAATCGCCGCCGGATTCCGCAAGATCGAAGCCAGACAATCTTTCAGAGATGTCAGCGAACCGACCCCGAACTTCAAATAAAAATTGCAACCAAAGATTTTATACGATCATCGTTCTTCGTAATTCATCAGAATACAAATACTTAATTTCAATCAATTCATCATGGACAAGATATCTCCTGCCCGCCGCCTTATTGCCGACAGGCGTTCAGGCTCCGGGCATGAAGCGAAAGAGCGATGTCGGACGACAACGTCCGCAGCGCGCGGGACCGGGCCGGCGCGCATGCCGCGAGCGTATCCGGGCCCCGCGCCCTTGCAACGGAGCCGCCTCCCGACGCTTTGCTGTCCCGAAAAATCGGCACGCGAAACGCCTGTCACGAAGCGGCCGGCGAGGACCGCAGGGCAAAGCGTCGGTGACGGGCGGGGCAGGTCCGGCGACGCCCTGACGAAAACGCCCTATCGCTGCCGGCACTGAGGCCTGCCCGCCCGGAGACATGAGACCTAAACAACCGGCTCGCGCGCCATCATGGCAGCGCTCTTTTGCATCTCGACGCGCTGACCGCGCCCCGGCCGCGCCAGAATGGCCCCATCCTCGACGATCACCTCGCCCCGCGACAGGACCGTGGTCGGCCAACCGGTGACCTCGCGACCCGCAAACGGATTGTAGCCAACATTGTCATGCAGATCGTTGTCTCCGAAGACCCTGCGAACGGCCGGATCCCAGATCGCGATATCGGCATCGGCGCCCGGCGACAAATGTCCCTTGTTTGCAAGGCCGAAGATGCGGGCGGGGGCGGTGGACGTCAGCTCGACGAACTTCTCCGCGCCAAGCCTGTCGCCGTGAACCATCGCATCGAACATCAGCGGAAGCCGAAGCTCCAGCCCCGGCAAGCCGTTGGCGATGCGATTGAAAGGGGCGGCCGCGCCATTGGCGAACTTGCCCGTCTCATCCATCCGGTAAGGCGCGTGATCGGACGTCACAAGCTGGAGATCGCCAAGCGCCAGTGCCTGCCAGAGGGCGTCCTGATCCTCAGCCAGCCGCTGGGGCGGGCTGCACATGACACTGGCGGCCTCGCGGCCCGGGCGATCCAGCACATCCTGCGTCATGAACAGATAATGCGGGCAGGTTTCCGCAAAGACCGGCACACCGCGTGCCCGCGCCGCACGCACAATTGCAATGCCCTCCTTCGTGGAGACATGAAACAACATCACCGGCTGTCCGGTCGCCTCGGCGAAGCGGCAGACACGCTCAAGTGCCTCCAGTTCGGCAAGGCGCGGATGGGACGCGGCGTGATACTTCGGCTCGCTCTTGCCGGCATCCAGCAGCCGCGCGGTTGCCCAGCGGATGAGCCCGTCGTTTTCCGCGTGAAAACAGACCATCGCCCCATGGGCGCGGGCGACATCCAGGACATTGAGAATCGAGAGGTCGTCGAGGCGCACCTTGTCATAAGTGGTGAAGATCTTGATCGAGCGATGGCCCGCCTCGATGAGACGGGCGACGTCGTCGAGGTTCTCGCCGGACGTATCGGCCACGATCATGTGATAGGCGTGATCGGTCAGCGCGCCGCGC
This sequence comes from Stappia stellulata DSM 5886, assembly GCF_000423705.1. GTDB lineage: Bacteria > Pseudomonadota > Alphaproteobacteria > Rhizobiales > Stappiaceae > Stappia > Stappia stellulata. Next base: position 93,593 of record NZ_KE384083.1, read on the forward strand.
TCGGCAAGCTGCGCATAGTCGGCCAGGACCTTGGAAATGCGCATGCCCGGATGCTGGGCGGCGAAGGAGACCGTCGTGGTCGTTCCGCCAAAAGCCGCCGAACGGGTCGCGGTCTCGAAGGTGTCGGCATTCATCAGACCCGCACCGGACAGCTGCTCGATGTGGCAATGGGTATCGACCCCGCCCGGCATCACCAGACGATCGCTCGCGTCGATCTCGCTGCGCCCCGGCGCCAACCCGTGACCGAGCGCGGCGACCCGCCCCCCACTTATGGCTACATCGGCCTTGAAGCGGCCTCCGGCCGTTACGACGGTTCCGTTTCGGATCACCGTGTCATAGGCAGTTTCGGTCATGATGCCTCCTTTCATTGCCCATTTGATATACACACTGTATACCGACACTGACAACGGGCTCCATTGCCGATAGAGTAGGCAATGAGCAATGGTTGGGAAATGTGTCCGGGACAAGCGTCCGGCGGACCCGCGCGGAGCACAATGAATGAGCAGCACCGAACCCGGACAAACGCTGGCCGAATCCACGCACGACCGCTTGCGGAAAATGATCGTCAGCGGCGAGCTTCCAGCTGGAACGCGGCTGCAGGAAAAACCCTTCGCGGACCGTTTGGGCGTGTCGCGTACACCCGTACGCGAGGCGATTGCCCGGCTTGTGTCGGAAGGTCTCGTCACGCGATCGCTGGGTGGCGTGCCGGTGGTGAACCAGATTTCCATCTCGGAAATCATTGAAATCCTTCACGTTCGGCGTCTACTGGAATGCGAGGCGGCCCGCCAGGCGGCAAGCGTCAACTCTCCTGTCGAGCCGCTTCTGGAGCTTCGCGCCCGCACCCAGGCCGCGCTTGAGGGCCCTCGGCCCGGCCCCGGGGAACACGCGGAACTCGATGAGGACCTCCACAGCACGATCGCGCGGATCGCGGGCTCGAAACTGCTCACGGAACTCGTTCAAAGCCTGAAGCTGAAGACCCGCATCTTCGACAAGGGCTTCATTCCCGACCGCTTCGAGCCGGGTCTGCACGAGCACCTGGAGATTCTGGACGCGATTCTCGCGCGGAATCCCGACCGGGCCGGCGAAGCGATGCGCCGCCATCTGGACAACGTGCGCGAAGCGATTCTTACCCATATCCACCGTTTGTACTGACGTCGCGCCAGCTATCGACGGCAGCGTCGACGCACGCCCATTGACACTGCATTCATACGGTATACCATCAGCATGCTATCAGACCAAAGGAAGAGCGCCCATGACTGACACTCCCGCCGTCCAGCGCCCGGAAGGCGAAGCGCAGCTCACCATCACCTTTCTCTATTACCGCGACATTCCGCGAGCCCAGGCCTTCTACGAGACGGTTCTCGGCCTGACGCTCGCCATCGATCAGGGCTGGTCGAAGATCTACAGGATCGCAGGCACCGGTCACGTCGGCCTGGTCGACGAGACGCGAGGCGCGCATCGCGCGGCCGACACCAAGCCCGTCCAGTTGTGCCTGCGGGTCGATGACGTCGACGCCTGGCATGCCTGGGTGAAAAGCTGTGGCGTCGCCAATCTGACCGAGGCCAAGGACAGCCCGTCGCTCAAGATCCGCGCCTTCATGTTCGACGATCCGGAAGGCTACCAGATCGAGATCCAGACGCCCCTCGCCTGATCGTCCGTTTTTCCTCGAAACAACCAGCAAACGAGGGCGGCCCACCGCCCCGCAACACCACCGGATGGGAGTCCCCCGATGACACTGCATACCGATTTCAAGCATCTTCTTGCCTCCGTCGCCGTCGTGGCCATGACCGCGACGGGCGCCATTGCCGCCGACAAGTCCCTGACTGTCGGCCTCACCTCCGACGCGGTTCACATGGACCCGCAGGCGGGCGAAGAGCTCAGCTCCAACATCATGTACTACCACCTCTACGACCCGCTGGTGCGCCGCGACGCCGAGCTGCAGTTCGGTCCCGGCCTGGCGGAGAGCTGGGAGCTTACCGACGACGTCACCTGGGTCTTTACCCTGCGCGACGGCGTGACCTTCCATGACGGCGACACGCTCAAGGCTTCCGACGTGGTCTTCACGCTCGACCGGCTGAAGGGCTCGCTGATGGCCAATCTCGCAGCCAATATCGAGAGCTTCCGCGCCATCGACGACAGCACGGTCGAGATCAAGACATTCCGCCCCTATGCGGCACTGCCGAACGACCTGGCCGCCATCCTGATCCTCTCCGAGGATCACGTGAAGAAGGTCGGCGACGACCTCGACCGCCAGCCGATGGGCACTGGCCCCTACAAGCTGGTGGAGTGGGTCAAGGAAGACCGCATCGCACTCGAAGCCTTCGACGATTACTATATGGGCGAAGCCGAGATCGAGACTGTCACCTTCCGCCCGATCACCAATCCGGCGACCCGCACGGCGGCGCTCCTGACCGGCGAAGTCGACATCGTGCAGGATCTCGCGGTGCGCGACGTCGACCGGGTGAAGCGCTCGGAAGGCTATGAAATCATTACACGTCCGAGCCTGCTGAACCTGGTGCTGGCACTCGACATGCGCGCCAAGAGCCCGACGATCGAGGGCGACAACCCGATGACCGACCGCCGCGTGCGCGAAGCCATGGCGCGGGCGATCGACGTCGACACGATCTCCAAGATCATCATGAACGGCCTGTCGACGCCCTCCGCGCAATATGTGCCGGAAAGCCACGTCGGACATGTCGACGGCGAGAACTTCCACGAGATCTATCCGTTCGACGTGGAAAAGGCCAAGGCGCTGATGGCGGAGGCGGGCTACGCGGACGGCTTCACGATGACGCTGGATGCAACCAACAACCGCTATGTGAACGATGCACAGATCGCCCAGGCGCTCGCCTCGATGCTGGCGAAGATCAACATCGATCTGAAGCTGAACCTGATGCCCAAGTCGAACTTCTTCGGCTACATCCGGGTGCCGTCCGACCAGTCTAGCTTCATCATGTCGGGCTGGGACGTCCCTTCCGGCGACGCTGGCTCGATGTATGGCGTGATGTTCTATTCGCGCGACAAGAAGGACGGCTACGGCCAGGTCAACCGCGGCTCCTACTCCAACCCGGAGGTGGATGCGCTGATCGACAAGGCCGACAGCACCCCGCGCGTGGAAGAGCGCGACGCCCATCTGCAGGAGGTCACCAAGATCCTGCTGAAGGACATCCCGATGATCCCGGTTCACTACGAGCAGGACATCTACGGGGCGAGCACGGCGGTGGACTTCACGCCGCGCACGGACAAGTTCCTGTGGGCCTACGACATGGATATCGAGGGCTGATCCCTCTTCCATCGAACCGGCGGTGCGTCAGCGCCGCCGGTTTTCCTACCTGAGACAGCCAACCAGGGATTGCGCGCGTGCTCGGTTACACGATCAAACGTCTCTTGCAGATGGTCTTCGTTCTCTGGATCGTATCCGTCATCGTCTTCTTGATGATGAGCTTTACCGGCGATCCGGTTTTCATGGTCATCCCCATCGATTCAACCCAGGCGGAGATCGACCAGGCGCGCCGGATCCTCGGCCTCGATCGCTCCTTGTTCGAGCAGTATCTCGTCTTCATGAAGGGGATGCTCCAGGGCGACTTCGGCCGGTCCTACGTCTACCGCCAGCCGGCGATGGACCTGATCCTGGAACGCCTGCCCGCAACGATGGAAATCGTCGTCGTGGCGATGATCTTCGCGGCCCTGGTGGCCGTTCCGCTCGGCGTCTACGCCGGCGCCAACCCCAACCGCACGACCAGCCGCGCCATCATGTCCGGCTCGCTGCTCGGCATTTCGCTCCCCAGCTTCTGGGTCGGCATGATGCTGATCTTCCTCCTGGCGGTCCAATGGCAGATCTTCCCGTCCTCGGGACGGGGCGAAACGGTCGACTTCCTGGGACTGAAGCTGTCGATCCTGACGCTAGACGGGTGGTATCACATCATCCTGCCGTCGCTGACGCTGTCGCTTGCGACAATGGCGATCATCCTGCGCATCACCCGCGCCGGCATGATGGAGGTCATGCGCCAGGACTACATGAAGTTCGCCCGCGCCAAGGGCGTCTCGCGTCGTGGCGTGCTCTACGGGCACGGATTGCGCAATGCGCTGATCCCGGTCGTCACGATTTTCGGCCTCCAGCTCGGCGACCTGATTGCCTTCGCGACGATTACGGAAACCATCTTCGCCTGGCCCGGCCTCGGCAAGCTGCTGATCGATTCCATCTATCGCGCCGACCGCCCGGTGATCGTGGTCTATCTGATGCTGGTCGCCTTCATCTTCGTCGTGATCAACTTCCTCGTCGACATGGTCTACACCTGGATCGACCCGCGCATTACGGTGAAATGACATGAGCGCGACCTTCCTCTCCTCTGAATTCTTCCACAACTACAAGCGCAACGCCTCGGCGATTACCGGCAGCATTGTCCTCCTGGTCTTCACGGTGATCGTGGTGGCCGGCCCGCTCTTCGTGGCGCAGGACCCCTATGACGTCGGCCAGTTGAACCTGCTCGACAGCTACAAGCCGCCGGTCTGGCTGGAGGGCGGCGATCCGCGCTTTCTGCTCGGCACCGACGGCCAGGGACGCGGCGTGCTCGCCGGTATCCTCTACGGCACCCGGGTTTCGGTGATGATCGGCGTCACGGCCATGCTGATGTCGTGCCTCATCGGAACGACGGCCGGGCTTCTCGCCGGCTTCTACGGCGGGCGGCTGGATGCGACGATCATGCGCATCGCCGACATCCAGCTCTCCTTTCCCTCCATGCTGATCGCGCTGTTCCTGATGTCCGCCTTCGGCACCGGGATCGACAAGGTGCTGATCGCGCTGACCGCCGTCGGCTGGGTGGTTTACGCCAGAACCGTGCGCGGCTCGACGCTGTCGGAAGTGCAGAAGGAATATGTGCAGGCGGCCCGCGTCGCCGGCCTTCGCGATGGCAAGATCATCCGCCGTCACGTCCTGCCCAATGTCATGACACCGCTGATCGTCGTTGCCACCGTTCAGGTCGGCACCTTCATCCTGATCGAGGCGAGCCTGTCGTTCCTGGGCGTCGGCGTGCCGATCACCCAGCCGTCGCTCGGCCTCTTGATCAAGAACGGCTTCGACGTCCTGTTCTCCGGGCTGTGGTGGACCTCCGTCTTCCCGGGCCTCTTCATCATGGCGCTGGTGTTCGGGATCAACCTGTTCGGCGATTTCCTGCGTGACGAACTGAATCCGAGGTTGAAGTAATGGCCGAAGCAAAACCGGCAAACGCCGCGGCACCGGAAACGCTGCTGCGCGTGGAGGATCTGCGCACCTGGTTCCACACGTTCTCCGGAACGGTGAAGGCGGTCGACGGCGTGAGCTTCTCCGTCAAGCGGGGCGAGATCATGGGCCTCGTCGGCGAAAGCGGCGGCGGCAAGTCCGTCGTCGGCTTCTCGATCCTCGGCCTGATCGACCCTCCGGGAAAGATCGAGAGCGGCGCGATCGAGTTCAACGGCGAGAACCTGAAGGACGCCGGCGACGCACGGCTGCGCGACATTCGCGGCCGCGACATCGCGATGGTCTTCCAGGATCCGATGACCTCGCTCAACCCGCTGCACACCGTCGGCGAGCAGATGGACGAAATGCTTCGTCTGCACACGGACATGGATGCAGGCCAGCGTCAGGCACGCTGCGTGCAGGTGCTGGAGGATGTCGGCATCTCGCGGGCGGCCGACCGTTTGAAGTCCTATCCGCACCAGTTTTCCGGCGGCATGCGCCAGCGCGTGGTGATCGCCATCGCGATGCTGGCACAGCCCAAGCTCGTGATCGCGGACGAACCGACGACGGCGCTCGACGTCACCATCCAGGCACAGATCCTGAAACTGATGCGCCGGCAGATCCGCGACAACGGCGCCTCGATGATCCTGGTGACGCACGACCTTGCCGTTGTTTCGGAGATGGCCGACCACATCACCGTTCTCTACTGCGGCAAGGTGGTGGAACGTGGGCCGACCGACGATGTCATCCGCCGTCCGTCACATCCCTACACCCGCGGGCTGATCGACAGCATCCCAAATCCGGCGCACCGCATGGCTCGGCTCAAGCAGATCCCCGGCGCCGTGCCGGACATCCGCAAGCTGCCGAAGGGCTGCAACTTTCAGGACCGCTGCCCGCGCGTCGGCACGCTGTGCCGCGAAAGCGAGCCGCCGCTGGTTGCGACCGGCGCGCGCGCCCATGCCTGCCATTTCCCGCTGAAGGAAGGGGAAACCGAATGACCGCCATGCTTCAGGTCGAGAACCTGCACCAGGAATTTCGTATCGGCGGATCGCTCCTGGACCGCATGAAGTTTGCCGACGGACGCCTGCGGTTCCCCGACACGCGGGTGAAGGCAGTGAACGGCGTCTCCCTCTCCGTCAATCGCGGCGAAGTCGTCGCACTCGTCGGCGAAAGCGGATGCGGCAAGTCGACGGTCGCCAAGACCATCGCCCGCATTTACCGCCCCTCGCAGGGCGCGATCCGCATCGAGGGCGAGGACATCTCCTCCTACGGCGTGCGCGAGATGCTGCCCGTGCGCTCCAGGATGCAAATGATCTTTCAGGATCCCTTCGCCTCGCTCAATCCGCGCCAGAAGGTGCGCGACATCGTCGCCGAACCGCTGCTGGAACAGACGCAAGGACGGGCCGCGCGCAAGGAAGTCGCCCAGAAGACGCTGGATCTTCTGGCCCGTGTCGGTCTCAACACCGAGCACGCCGGTCGCTATCCGCACCAGTTTTCCGGCGGCCAGCGCCAGCGCATCGGCATTGCCCGTGCGCTGTCGGTCAATCCGGGGCTGATCATCGCGGACGAGCCGGTCTCCGCGCTCGACGTCTCGATCCAGGCGCAGATCCTCAACCTGATGATGGACCTGCGCGACGAGTTCGGTCTCGCCTATCTCTTCATCAGCCACGACCTCTCCGTGGTGCATCACATCGCCGACCGGATCGGCGTGATGTATCTGGGTTTCCTGGTGGAGACGGGGTCGCGCGAAAAGCTGTTTTCCGCGCCGCGCCATCCCTATACGCGCGCGCTGCTGTCGGCCGCCCCCTCCATCGAGAAAACGCGCCCGCGCGAGGAAATCGAGCTGAGCGGAGAGGTTCCCTCCGCGCTCGACCTGCCCAGCGGGTGCTGTTTCCGCACGCGCTGCCCGCTCGCCTTCGAGCGCTGCAAGGTGGAGCGACCCACGCTGAAAGACATGGGCGACGGACAACAGGTTGCCTGCCATCTCACCGACGAGCCGGAGCGCGATACCCAATGACCTATGCTGACGCCGCCCCCGTGGCGATCGCCCTGCCCCGCCTGCCGCTTGGCGATCCGCATGACTGCACCGACGCCAACGACGAGCTGACGCTCTATCAGACCTTCTACGACACGCTGGTGAAGCGTCGCGAGGGCGCCTACCACCCGCATCTCGCCGACGGCTGGCGGGTGAGCGACGATGCTCGCACCTGGACCTTCGACATCCGCGCGGGCGTGGCGTTTCACGACGGCACGGCCTGCGACGCTGCCGCGGTTGCAAAGTCGCTCGAGCGCATGGCGCGTGAGGACAAGGGCTATACGCTGGGGTCCCCCGCCGTGTGGCGCCAGTATCTGGGCGGCGCGGAGATCGAGGCCGACGGCCTGACGCTCACGGTCCGTCTGACGGCGCCGATGGCCGACCTTCTCGACGTTCTTGTCCAGGGCTTCATCGTCGCGCCGTCCGTGTTCGACCGCCTCGATGCCGGTGAAACATCCGTCATCTGCGGCACCGGCCCCTACCGACTGGAGAGCGCGGCCGACGACAGGGTGACGGCAACCCGCAACCCGGATCATTTCGCGGATGGCTCGAAGAACGACACGCTCGTCTTCGTCCTCGAAAAGGACGCCGAGGAGCGGGTGCGCATGCTCGCCGACGGGCGGGCACAGGTCGCCAACTCGCTCGATCCGCATCTCGGCGCGGTTCCCGGCGCGACCCTGGTGCGCTTCACCGCACCGGTCGCGATCATCTATCTGCTGAACTCCGCCAAGGGTCCGCTGCAGGATGGCCGCGTGCGGCGTGCGCTGTCGCTTGCCGTCGACCGCGAGGCCCTGATCGACACGGTCCTCGACGGCGCCGCCGATCCGCTGCACGGCTTCGTCAGCCCGCGCCATTATGGTGCCGGAAGCGATCCCGTCCCCGGCCCGGATGTCGCAGCGGCGCGCGCCCTTCTTGCCGAGGCGGGATATCCCGACGGCCTCACGCTGACCCTCGACTGCCCGACCCGCCTGCCCGACGAGGCACAAAAGCTCACCGCCGACCTCGGCGCGCAGCTTTCCGCCATCGGCGTTACCTTCGACGTGCGCATCCACGAGGACCGCGAGGCCTATGCCCACATGGTGCGGCGCAAGGAGATCGGCGACCTCTGCGTGTTCGATTCCAGCCCGATGTCCACCTTCCGCGTACTTTACGAGAAGATCGACTCCCGCACGGCCGGCGCCTGGTGGCAGGGCTATCGAAACGAGGCCATCGAAGCACTGATCGACGCGGGACGGGTCACGACGGACACGAAGGCCCGCGCAGCACTCTACCGCAAGGCCTATGCGGAACTGCAAAACGATCCGGCGTGGCTGACGCTCTACAATCCGCATCGCGCGGTTGGCCTGCGCGGCGATCATCCCGACTTCAAAATGCGCGAAGACGGTGTGATCGACGTCGCCGACCTTCCCGCCTTCACCACCGACACGGAGACCGCCAATGGCTGATCTCATCGTCACCGGCGGAACCGTCATCGCAATCGATGCGGAGCGTCGCATCATCGAAAACGGCGCCGTTGCCATATCCGACGGGCGCATCGTCGCCGTCGGTCCGGCAGCGGAGGTCGCGGAGCGCTATCCAGACGCGGAAACGCTGGACGCGACCGGCAAGGTGGTCATGCCCGGACTGATCGACGTGCATGCCCATGCCGGCCACGGATTGATCAAGACGATGGGCATGGACAGCGGCAACCGCTGGGAAGAGATCTGCGGTGAGGTCTACACCACCGGCTCGACGCCCGAGTTCTGGCATGCCGAAGCACGGCTTGCGGCGCTGGAGCGGCTCACCTTCGGCGTCACCACCGGCGTGTCGCTGCTTGGCGGCGGCGACACCATCATGCGCACCGACGACCCCGTCTATGGCGCGGCCCACGCACGCGGCGTGCTGGAGGTCGGCACGCGCTCCATGATCGCCGTCGGGCCGACACGCGCCCCGCATCCGCGCACCTATGCCAATGGCGGGGCGGATCCGAAGCCGGTCACCTTCGAAACCCAGCTCCAGACCTGCGAACGGCTTTTGGCGGACTGGCACGGCGCCGGCGACAACCGTGTGACGATCGCCCTGCTCTACCCCGTGTTGCGCAACGAGCATGAAAACGACATGCCGCGCGCCGACTACGCAGAGGCGATCCGCCAGGCACAGGCAACCCGCGCGCTGTCGCGCGAGGCGAAGGTCGTCTTCACCCAGGACGGCCATTGGCGCGGATCCGTGGCACGCGCCAAGGATCTCGGCCTGCTCGGCCCCGACGCGCTGCTGTCGCATGCCATCGACATCACCGAGGAAGAAATCGCGATCTGCGCCGAGACGAACACCCGTATCGCGCACAACCCCTCCGCCGTCGCCTCGATCATGGGCCGGTGCCCGGCCATCGAGCTGATGGAAGCCGGCGTCACCGTCGGTCTCGGTTCGGACGCGACCGCGCCGGACCGCTCCTCCGACATGTTTCGCCACATGCAGCAGGCGATGCACTACCATCGTCGGCACTTCCGCGACCCGAGCGTGCTGCCGCCTGGCAAGGTGCTGGAAATGGCGACCATCGACGCGGCCAGGGCGCTCGGCCTCGACGCGGAGATCGGCTCGCTTGAACCGGGCAAACGTGCCGACATGATCCTCGTCGACATGCAGCGGCCGCATCTGGCGCCCGACAACATGGCGGCCCACCGCGTGGTGAATTTCGCCAACGGTAATGACGTCGATACGGTGATCGTCGGCGGCGAAATCTGCCTGAAGGACCGCAAGCCGACGCGCGTCTCTAGCGCTACGATCCTCGCCGAGGCCGAACGCGAGACCAAGGCCATGATCGACCGCATCGGCGCGGCGGCCGATCTGGAGATGCAGGCCGGCTTCTGGAAAGAGCCGCGCCCGCGCAAGACGGAGGCCCTGCCATGACCCTGCATATTCTCAACCCGAACTCCTCGCGCGTCGTCACCGACGGGATAGATGACGCCATCGATCCGATGCGCGCGGGCGCGGGCGTCGACATCCACTGCCATCTGCTCGCCGAGGGGCCGGCGGGGATCGAGACGCAGGCCCATGTCGACGGCGTCGTCCTGCCGCTGCTCGCCCAGGCGCGCGCGCTTGAGGCGGAGGCCTCCGCCTTCGTCGTCGCCTGTTTCTCCGATCCCGGCCTTGCAGCACTTCGCGAGCAAAGCGCCCGTCCGGTGCTCGGCATCGGCGAGAGCGCCTATCTCACCGCGCTGACGATGGGCCAGCGTTTCGGCATCCTCTCGATCAAGCGCGGCTCGGTCGCGCGTCACATCAAGACGCTCGGCGCCATGGGTATCCTCGACCGGCTGGCGGCCGACCGTCCGATCGATCTCGGCGTTGCGGAACTCTCCGACGAGGACCGGACCCGTGCACGCCTGAACGAAGTGGGCACGCAACTTCGCGACACGGACGGCGCCGACGTTCTCATCCTCGGCTGCGCCGGCATGGCGCGTTACCGGCGGGACCTTCAGCAAACCTTCGGCATTCCGGTCATCGACCCGTGCCAGGCGGCAACCGCGATGGCGCTCGGCCGCATCGCGCTTGCCCGCTGCGATTGAACTTGAAAAGGAAAAGATCAAGATGATGAGACTGAGCGAAGACGCACGCGGCGTCTATGTCATTGCCGTCACGCCATTTGCCGACACGGGCGCGCTCGACCTGGAGGGCTGTGACAAGCTTGTCGACTTCTATCTGGAGGCCGGCGCGACCGGCCTGACGGTGCTTGGCATGATGGGCGAAGCGCCCAAGCTCACGGTCGAGGAATCGCGCCAGGTCGTCGGGCGGATCCTGAAACGCGTCGACGGACGCGTTCCAGTCGTCGCAGGCGTCTCTGCGCCCGGCTTCGCCCAGATCGACGCGCTGACCAGGATGGTGATGGGCGACGGCGCCGCCGGCGTGATGATCGCCCCTCCGGGGAGCTTGCGCACCGACGACCAGATCGTCGGCTATTACACGCAAGTTGCGGAACTGATCGGCGACGTGCCCTTCGTGCTGCAGGATTTCCCGCTCGCAACGAACGTGCAGATGTCGGTCTCGACCATCGCGCGGATCGTCAACACGCTTCCCGGCTGCGTCTGCCTGAAGCACGAGGACTGGCCGGGGCTTGCCAAGATCACCGCATTGCGCAAGGCGGGAACGCTGGATCGGCGCATTTCGATCCTCTGCGGCAACGGCGGGTTGTTCCTGCCGGAGGAGATGGAGCGCGGCGCCGACGGCGCGATGACCGGCTTTGCCTATCCGGAGATGATGGCAACCGTGGTCGAACACCATGAGAAAGGCGACATGGAGCGGGCCCGCGATCTGTTCGACGCCTATCTGCCGCTCGCGCGCTTCGAGCAGCAGCCGGGCCTCGGCCTTGCCATTCGCAAATACACCCTCGCCAAGCGCGGGATTATTGCCACACCTGCCCTGCGCAAGCCGGGCAACGCGCTGGACGCGACGACGCGAGGCGAAGTCGACCGCCTGATCGCGCGCCAGGAAAACCGTTTGAAGGAGCTGAACTGATGGATCTGGGTCTCGCCGACAAGACAGCGCTGGTGCTCGGCGCAAGCCGTGGCCTCGGCCGCGCGATTGCCGAAACGCTGGCAGCGGAAGGCGCGCATGTGATCGCCGCCGCCCGCAACGCCGACACCATCCGAGACTGGGCCGCCGATCTGCCGGCCGGCAAGGTCGAGGCGCTCGCGCTCGATCTCACCGACATCGCAGCCATCGACAAGGCCGTCGACGAGCTGCTGGCCAAGGGTGGCGTCGACGTGCTGGTGAACAACATCGGCGGCCCGCCCCCGGGCACCGCACAGGCGGCAAAGCGCGGCGACTGGATCTCCCAGTTCGAGGGCATGGCGGCAAACCTCTTCCACATCACCGGCCGCCTCCTGCCGAAGATGCAGGAACGCGGCTTCGGCCGGGTGATCACCATCACCTCGTCGGGCGTGGAACAGCCGATCCCGAACCTCGCGCTTTCCAACGGCATTCGCGCCGCCGTCGTCGGCTGGTCGAAGACGCTTTCCAACGAAGTCGCCAGGGACGGCGTGACCGTCAACGTGGTGCTACCGGGCCGAATCCACACCGCCCGCGTCGACGAGCTGGACGCAGCCGCGGCCAAGCGCACCGGCAAGCCGGTGGAAGACGTCGCGACCGCCTCGGCCGCCGCAATCCCCGCCGGCCGTTACGGCAAGCCGCAGGAGTTCGCCGATGTCGTCACCTTCCTCGCCTCGACGCGCGCCAGCTACGTCACCGGCAGCCGCATCCGCATCGACGGCGGTTCGATCAAGGGAATCTGAGGCGGGTTGGTCCGCTTCGTCCGATGAAATAAAAGAGCCGGAGCGCGACATGCGCTCCGGCTGCGAGTGATGACAACGCCTTTGAAAGACGTCATCCCGGACTCCGCACAAGCGGACATCCGGGATCGCGGAGGCCCTGCCGTCGGCTTCCATTGGCTTGAAGAAACACACTTTTGGGCTCCCCGATCCCGGGTAGTGGCTCGCACCTTTCCCGGGATTTTTTGTTTCCCGCAATGTTATGGGAAGGATTCTCACCGGGCCCTCACGGCAACGCGAGAGCAGGAAACCACAGACACCACCACTCCCTCCGCCGTCATCCCGACTTAATCGGGGATCCATTGGCACCCTCGGCAAGGTCGCGAGCGTCGAGACGAAGACGAGCTGTGTCGCTTTCAAAACGGCCGGCAAGGCCTGGCCGGTCCCCACGCTCCGCTTCGCGGCCAGGGAACGGTCACCAGGTGGATGACCGCAACACCCCGCATTCGCTCTGCAAACGAATGGATCCCCGATCAAGTCGGGGATGACGCGGGGTGCTTGTTTGCCTTTGTCAGCCACCTCAAGCCGGGGCGGTCCGACCGCGCCGACTTTGTTGTTCCCGCGCCACGCAATGTCAGCGCCCGGAAAACCTCACCGAAACAGGCTGCTCTGCCCGCGCGGGAGGTAGGCGCCCTGCCCCTTTTGCGCGACCAGTTCGCCGTTCTCCACCGCGACGTCGCCGCGCAGCAGGACCGTGACCGGGCGTCCGGTGATCTCCATGCCCTCATAGGGCGTGTAGTCGGCGCCGTGCTGGAGATCCGCGTTGCGGATCGTGCCCTTTGCCGTCGGATCCCAGATCGCGATGTCGGCGTCGGATCCGACAGCAATCGTGCCCTTTTGCGGGTAGAGGCCGTAGAGCTTGGCGTGGTTGGTGGCGGTCAGTTCGACGAAGCGGTTGACGTCGATGCGGCCCGTGGCGACGCCTTGCGAGAACAGGATCTGCAGCCGCGTGCCGACACCCGGAATGCCGTTCGGGATCCAGCGGAAGGACTGTTTGCCCTTCTCCGTCTTCTTGCCTTCGCTGTCCTCGAAACGGAACGGGCAATGGTCGGAGGAAAAGAGATCGAAGACGCCGGTCTCCAGCCCCTGCCAGCAGGCGTCCTGGCTCGGCTTGTCGCGCGGCGGCGGCGAGCAGACGTATTTCGCGCCCTCGAAATCCTCCGTGTCGAGATCCTCGGCGGTGAGCACCAGATATTGCGGGCAGGTCTCGCCGGCAATTTTCTGACCGCGCATCCGCGCGCGACCGACCTCCTCCATCGCCTCGCGGTTGGAAACATGGACGATGACGATGGGGGTGTCGACGATTTCGGCCAGCGACAGCGCGCGGTGGGTTGCCTCGCGTTCGGCGGCGATCGGCCGGCTGGTCGCATGGTGATAGGGCGCGGTGTCGCCGTCCTCCTCGCGCCGCCCGATCAGATAGCGGATCGCGTCCTCGTTCTCGCAATGGACCAGCACGACCTGCTTGGAGCGGCGGGCAGAATCGAGCGTTGCCAGGATCTCGTCGTCGCGCAGGCGCAAGCCCTCGTAGGTCATGAAGACCTTGATCGAGGTGTAGCCTTCCTCGGCGAGCGCCGGCATCTCCTGCCCCAAAACCGTCGGCGTCGGGTCGGAGACGATCAGGTGGAAGCTGACGTCGGTGTAGCAGTTTCCTTCCGCGAGGGCGTGATAGCCGTTGAGCGCCTCGCGCAGGCCGACGCCCTTTTGCTGCAGGCAGAACGGCATCACCGTGGTGTTGCCGCCAAGAAGCGCGGAGCGCGTCGCGCTTTCGAAATCATCCGCCATGACGATGCCGTCGCCAGACGGCTGGGCGATGTGAACGTGACTGTCGATGCCGCCCGGCATGACCAGCAGACCGCGCGCATCGATCTCGCGCGCCCCTTGCGCCAAATCCGAACCGAGGGCGACGATCCTGCCGTCGCGAATACCGACGTCGCAGGGAACCGCATCGGCGGCGGTCACCACCGTGCCGCCGCGAATGACCGTGTCGAAGGCGGGCGCGCTCATGCGGCGCCTCCCTGCGCCAGCTTGCCGCCGGCGCGGGCCGCATCGAGAACGGCGTCCAGCTCCCGCGTCATGCGGTCGAGCTCTTCCAGCGTGTTGTAGTGGACCATGGAGACGCGCACGACGCCGCCGGCTTCGGCCAGTCCGAGCTCCTCGATCAGGCGTCGGGAATGGAAGTCGCCATGACGGATGGCAATGCCCTTCGGATCCATCTCGCGGCACAGCGCTTCCGGCGTCCAGCCGTCCACGGTGAAGGCGATGGTCGGAATGCGCGTCGAGCCGGGGGTATTCTCGCCCTGACCGACAAGATGGACGTCGTCCCGGCCGTTGGCCCAGGCGAGCAGACGGTCGACCAAGGTGTTTTCCTGCGCGGTGATTGCCGCAAAGGCCGCCTCGATCCGTTCGCGCGGCGATGCGTCCGCCGCACCGGCGCGGCGGCCAAGCTCCTGCAGATATTCGGTGATCCCGAGGATCGAATAGGCCAGCTCGTAGTTCGGATTGCCCGGCTCAAGTTTCCCCGGCACTTTGTCCTTGCCGTAGAAATAGTGATAGAGCGTGTCGAGCTCGAGCAGATGGGAATGCTTGCCGTACATCAGCGCGGTATGCGGACCGTAGGTCTTGTAGAGACTGAAGGCATAGTAATCGACATCGAGCGCCTGAACGTCGATGGCGCGATGCGGGGCATAGGCGACGGCGTCGACGCAGATCCTTGCGCCGCGCGCATGCACGAAATCGGCGATCTCGCGGATCGGGTTGATTTCGCCCAGGATGTTAGAGACGTGATGCACGCACACGAGACGCGTGCGCTCGCTCATCAGGGGTTCGAGATCCGACAGCTCCAGCCTCAGGGTCTCGCGGTTGATCGGCCAGGTCTTGATGACGATGCCGAACTCGCTGAGCCGGTCCCAGGGGCCGATGTTGCTTTCGTGATCGGCCACGCAGATGACGACCTCGTCGCCGGGCGACAGCTGGCCGCGCATCGCGGCGGCGAGATTCTGCATCAGGACCGTGGTCGAGGCGCCGAAGACGATCTCGTCGGAGCGATCCGCGTTCACCAGAATCTGCGCCGCCTCGCGGGCTTCCTGAAGGGCCCCGGCTGCCGCCTGGGAGACCTCGTAACTGCCGCCGATCTGGACGTTCTTTTCGTAGAGGAACGTGTTGATGCGCTCCACCGCGCCTTTCAGGATCTGCGACCCGCCGGCATTGTCAAAAAACACCCAGCCGCTTTGCAGGCCGGGAAACTGGGCGCGGACATACTCCATGTCGAGCGGCGCATTGGTGAGCATAACTGTCTCCGAAACTGTCGTATGTGAGATCAATGATTGAGGACCGCGCTGAGAAAGTCACGGGTCCGAGGTTCCTTCGGCGCGTCGAAGATGACTTCCGGCTTGCCGGTTTCCACGATCTTGCCGCCGTTCATGAAGATCACCCGGTCGGCAACCTGGCGGGCAAAGCCCATCTCGTGGGTCACGACGATCATGGTCACGCCGGTTCCCGCGAGATCGCGCATGACGTCGAGCACCTCGCCGACCATCTCGGGGTCGAGTGCGGAGGTCGGCTCGTCGAAGAGCAGCACGCGCGGCTCCATCGCAAGCGCCCGGGCGATGGCAACGCGCTGCTGCTGTCCGCCGGAGAGCTGGCCCGGGTATTTCTCGGCCTGTTCGCCAATGCCGACGCGGTCGAGCAACTCGCGCGCCTTCTTTTCCGCCTTTGCCTCGGACAGCCCGCGAACCCGCAGCGGCGCCAGCATGATGTTGCGAAGAACCGTCATATGCGGAAACAGGTTGAAGGACTGGAACACCATGCCGACCTCGGCGCGCACCTGGGCCAGATGCTTGCCCGGCTCCACCGGGATCTTGTCGACGAGGATGGTGCTCTCTTTCGAAAAGCTCTCCAGCAGGTTGATGCAGCGGATCAGCGTCGATTTGCCGGAACCCGACGGACCGATGACGCAGACCACCTCGCCCTCGGCGATGTCGAGGTCGATGTCGGTGAGCGCTGCGAAGGCGCCATAGTGCTTGTTGAGATTGCGGATCTCGATGAAGGACGACATCAGCGTGCTCCCCTTTGTCCCATGTGACGTTCGAAGCGGGACACCAGTGCCACCAGCGGCCACAGGAATGCCAGATAGATCAGGGCTGCCCCGATCAGCGGGCTGGGATTGGCGGCGAGCGCCTGCGCCTGCGTCGCCTGTTTCAAGAGATCCGGCATGGCGACGACGGAGGCAAGTGCCGTGTCCTTCATGACGTTGATGCAGTTGTTGGTCAGTGGCGGGATCACGATCTTGACCGCCTGCGGCAGGACGACATCGACCATCATGTGCCGGTAGCTCAAGCCCAATGCGCGCGAGGCCTCGAACTGACCCGACGGGATCGCCTCGATGCCGGCACGGAAAATCTCCGCGGTATAGGCGCCGGACACAAGTGTCAGCGCCACGACGGCGGAGAAGAACGGCGACAACCGGATGCCAACGAAGGGCAGCGCGTAATAGACGACGATAAGCAGGACGAGCAGAGGGATCGAGCGGAAGATGTCGATGTAGATCCGGGCGATGAAGACAAGCGGCTTGGCGGCGTAGAGGCGGATCAGCGAGAGAAACAGGCCGAGCACGAGGCCGGCGATGATGCTGGTGGCGCCGATCTGGATCGTGATCCACAAGCCCGACATCAGCATCGGAAAGGTGCGGATCAGGATCGGAACGTTAAAGAAGGTATCGAGCAGGTCCATGGAGCGTCCGAAGGTGCGGGGCCTGAAAGAAAGACGCGGGGAGCGATGGAAACCGCACCCCGCGCCCTGCCGGAATGCTTATTTCAGGCTCGGCATGTCGAGAACCTTCACGGTCGAGGTGGTGTCTTCCGGCGTTGCGCCGAACCACTTCTCGTGCAGCTTGGCGATCACGCCCTCTTCCTTGAGGGTGGTGAGCACCCCATTGACCTCGGTTGCAAGCGGTGCGTCCTTGGCGAACATCATCGAATACTTCTCGCCCGTCTCGATGCGTTGGATCACGGCGAGGTTCGGCTTGTCCTTGGTGTAATAGAGAAGGGCCGGAATATCGCTGATGTAGCCGTCGATGCGCCCTGCCGCGAGGTCGAGCATCGCGGGTGCCAGACCCTCGTAGCGGCGGATTTCGGAGAAGCCGTATGTGTCGATGTTCTCGGTCGCCCACATGTCGCCGGTCGACCCGGTGTCGACGCCGATCGCCTTGCCCTTCATGTCGTCGAGCGACTTGAGGCCGCTGGCGGTCGTCGCGGTCAGCGACTGGTCGCTGTCGTAATAGGGCTGCGCGAAGGTCACCGATTCCAGACGCTTGTCGGTGATGGTGATCGAGGAGACGGCGATGTCGATCCGGCCGGACTGGACGGCGGAGAACAGGCCGTTAAAGGGGATGTTCTCGAAGGCGACGGTCTTGTCGAGACGGCCGGCAACCTCGTTGATCAGATCGATCTCGAAGCCGACGGTCTTGCCGGTTTCATCCTGGAATTCCCACGGCACGTTGCCGATGTTGGCGCCGACGGTCAGATCGGCGGCAAGGACCGGCGCGCTGCCGGCAGCGACGGTCATGAAGCCGGCAAAGGCGGCGGATTTGAGCAATGAACGGATTTTCATGTGAAGTCCCCTGGTGGCGCGTGTTTTTGATTTGGTCTAACTGGTCTGACCAGTTAGACCAAATAACCGCTTTGCAGCGAAGAGTGCAAGGTGGAATGTTGAGCCGCACCGACAGGCACGCAGCGCGTGCCGCGTTCGGCGCACATGCGCGCATAAGGACAAAAAGGCGAAACTGCGGATGTTCACGCGGATCCCGGTGCCACAGGGTGTGGCCCGAAAGCTCCAGACGATGATTCTGGACGGCGAACTGAAGACCGGGGAGAAAATCCCCTCCCAGCGCGAGCTGTCCGAGAAATTCGGGGTGAGCCGCGCGTCCCTGCGCGAGGCGCTGATGACGCTGGAGACGATCGGCCTCGTCAAGACGGAGGCCGGTCGCGGCACCTTCGTCGTCGGAACCTCGCCGGCGTCGGCCAGGACGATGGCCGAATGGCGGTACTCCCACAGCTACGCGCTCAAGGAGGTTTTCGAAACGCGGCTTATGCTCGAAGGCGAGATCGCCGCCCGCGCGGCCGGTCGCGTCGTGGACGACGACATTCAGGCGCTGACGGATCTCACCGACGACATGGAACGCTCCTGGGCGGCGCGCGACTATCTGGCGAATGTCGAGGCGGACCTGAAGTTCCACGCGATCATTGCTCGGGCCTGCGGCAACAAGATGCTGAGCGAGCTCTACGGCCAGGTGCGGGACCAGGTCACGGAAACCCAGCGCCAGCCGATCCCGATCACCGACCCCAAGCGCATGGAAGCCTCCGTGAGCGAACACCGGCGGCTGATCGATGCCCTTGCCCGCGGCGATTCCATTGGCGCGCGTCGCGCCATGACCGACCATGTGATCAACACCGCCGCCTGTGCCGGCTACGACATCCTGGAGGCGGGCGTGGCACATTCGCACGGCTGATCCGGAGTCCACAAACGATCAGAAGGCGCCCCTCGGCGAGAGACGAGACGAAACCGCCCGGGTCAGGACGCAAACCCGGCGACCAGATGGTCGATGAGCAGGCGGACCCGGCGCGGAACCGCCTTTCCGCCCGGATAGACGACCTGAAGCCGCGCTTCCTCGCCCAGATGCGCTTCGAAGAGCGCCACCAACGCCCCCGATTGAAGATCGTCTCGCACGTCGCAATGGGCTTTCAGGGCAATGCCGTGACCGGCCCGGCACCACTCGCGCACCAACCCGCCGTCATTGGCGATCCGGTTCCCCGATACCACGACGGAAACCGCACGACCGTCGATCCGGAACCGCCAGTGATTGTCCAGCGCCTGCCCGAACCGCATCAGGATGCAGTTGTGATCGATCAGCGCGCCGGGATCTGCGGGGGCCCCGTGGCGTGCCAAATAAGCCGGAGAGGCGCACACCAGCCGCCTGTTGTCCGCGAGTTTCCGCACCCGCAGTCCGCTGTCGGCCAGAGCGCCATAGCGGATCGCCAGATCGATCCCGTGGCGGGGCAGGTCGCTGTAGCCGTCCGACAGCTCCAGATCGACGCTCACATGCGGGTGCTCTCCCAGGAACGTGTCGATCAACGGCGCAATCCGGCTCCGTCCGAGATCGACCGGGACGCTCAGGCGGACCGGTCCGCTGACCTGCTCCATGCCGAGGCGAACCCGTGCGTCGAGATCGCTCGCCTCCGCGATCAGCCGGCCGGCACCTTCCGCGAGCACCCGTCCCTCCTCGGTCAGGCTCACCGAGCGCGTTGTCCGGTTGAGCAGCGTTGCGCCGAAATGCGTCTCCAGCGCAGCCAGCCGTTGCGAAACGCTCGTGGGCGACAAGCCGACCTCGCGTCCCGCGGCGGCAAGGCCGCCCTTTTCCACAATCTTGAGAAACAGCGCGAGGTTGTCGAGGTTCATTATCCGTAATTCCCAAATTGTCATTTTGATTTTGAGCGGATTATCTCTTCTTAGCAAACAAGGCATGTTGGCGAAACAACCGCTTCTCACAACGCCTGCCGTCGCGAGAAGCCCACGTTCTCCCGGGCGATGTCCGCCTCGGCCTCCGGGAGCCCGCACTTCATCAAGGACCGCCTGCCATGACCATGATTTTCAATGCACTCACTCTGGGAGCACTTGCCCTTCCAAACCGCATCGTGATGGCGCCGATGACGCGGGCGCGGACGGATCAGCCCGGCAATGTTCCGAATGCAATGATGGCCGAGTATTACTCCCAACGCGCCAGTGCCGGCCTGATCGTCTCCGAAGCCACGCAGGTCAGCCCGCAGGGACAGGGCTACTCTTTTACCCCCGGCATCCACTCACGCGCGCAGATCGCCGGCTGGCGCAAGGTCACGGACGCGGTTCACGCCGCCGGCGGACGCATGTTCCTGCAGCTCTGGCATGTGGGGCGAATGAGCCACGAGAGCTTTCATGCGGACGGCCTTCCGGTCGCGCCATCCGCATTGTCCCCGGATGCCTCGGTCTGGGTTGCCGACCCTGAAACCGGCGAGGGCAAGATGTTGCCCTCGCCTCTCCCCAGGGCACTGGAAACCGATGAAATCCCCGGGATTGTCGACCAGTTCCGGCAAGCGGCCGCCAATGCCGCGGAGGCGGGCTTCGACGGCGTCGAAATCCATGGGGCGAACGGCTATCTGGTCGACCAGTTTCTGCGCCGCTCCTCCAACCTGCGCACGGACCGCTATGGCGGGCCTCAGGAAAACAGGATCCGGTTTCTGGTCGAGGTCGCGGAAGCGGTCGCCGGCGAAATCGGTGCGGGACGAACCGGCATCCGGCTGTCGCCCTACATAACCCAGCGCAACATGGAAGACGCGGAAATCATCCCGACCATCTTGCGGGCGGCAAGGGAAATCGAGCGGATCGGCCTTGCCTATATTCATCTGTCGGAAGCCGACTGGGACGATGCGCCCGTCATTCCCGAAAGGTTTCGCGAAGACCTGCGCGCAACCTACTCGGGGACTTTGATCGTCGCGGGGAAATACGACAAGGCACGGGCGGAGCGCATCCTCGCGGAGGGGCTTGCCGACCTCGTGGCCTTCGGACGTCCCTTCGTTGCCAATCCCGACCTGCCCGACCGGTTGCGCCGCCACGCACCGCTTGCCGCTTTCGATCCGGCAACGCTCTTCGGCGGAGGTACGCGCGGGTACTCCGACTACCCCGCGCTGAGCCCGGCATGAGCGGGCCGCACCAGTTGACTCCGGCAGAGGTTGAACGGGGCCGGACAAACGACCGGATCGGCACAAGGCGCGTGCACGCCACCGCGGGATTTTCCCTCTGGCATATTCGCCTGCAGCCGGGGGAAACGCTCCCGGCGCACCGCCACGACCGCCCCTACATCTGGACCGTGTTGAGCGATGGCAAGGCGCGCGCACGGCGCGATGACGGCACGGTCACCAAGGTGAGCTATCGCGCCGGCGACACCACCCACCATTCGCAACTCTCGCCGGAGACGGCCTTCGTCCACGATCTTACAAACACCGGCTCCGCCGAGCTTGTGTTCGTCACCATCGAATTCAACCGGGAAGGATCCCATTCATGAAAGCCGTTGCCCTCACACGATATCTTCCTGTCAGTGACCCGAATGCCTTCATCGACGTCACGCTCGAAAGACCTGTTGCAAAGGGGCGGGACATCCTGGTCCAGGTCGCGGCGGTCGCGGTCAACCCCGTCGACACCAAGGTGCGCGCGCCCAAGGACAAGGTCGAGGAACACCCCAGGGTGCTTGGCTGGGATGCCAGCGGAACGGTCGTGGCCGTGGGACCGGAGGCGACCCTCTTCAAACCGGGCGACGCCGTCTACTACGCGGGCGACATCACCCGCCAGGGATCCAACCAGGAGTACCAGCTGGTCGACGAGCGCATCGTCGGCCACAAGCCGGAGACGCTTTCCCACGCCCAGGCTGCCGCCCTGCCCCTGACCACCATCACCGCCTATGAATGCTTCTTCACGCGGCTGAGGATCGACCGGGACGGCGGCAACGCCGGTCAGAGCGTCCTGATCATCGGCGGCGCCGGCGGTGTCGGCTCCATCGCCATCCAGCTTGCCAAACGCGCCGGCCTGACGGTGATCGCAACCGCGTCGCGGCCCGAGACCACCGCATGGGTCAAGGACCTAGGCGCCGACCACGTGGTGAACCACCGCGACCCAATGGTGCCGCAGGTGCGCGCCCTGGGCTTTGAGCATGTCGACCATATCGCGATCTTCAACGACATGCGCCATTGGGCGGAGGCGGTCGAACTGATCCGCCCGCAAGGCGGAATCGTGACCATCGACGACACGCACCACCCGATGCCGATGGAGCTGATGAAGACGAAGGCGGCAAGCCTGCACTGGGAGCTGATGTTCACACGCGCCATGTTCCAGACACCGGACATGATCGAGCAGCACAAGCTTCTGACATTCGTTGCCGGGGAAATCGACGCCGGGCGGCTGCGCACCACGCTCGACACGGTGCTCGGCCCGATCAATGCCGAGACGATCCGCGAGGCGCACCGCCTTGTCGAGACGGGGGCGGCCCGCGGCAAGATCGTGATCGCGGGATTTGGAGACGCCCCCGAAGCCGGCGCGGCGTGAGCCGGGACGAGAGCCGAAAGGGCCTTGTCGGCGGGAGAGCGATTTCCTGCCGACAAGGCTCGCATCCCTCGGGAGACCACGTCCGGTTCAGACGACGTGCCGCCGGCCTTCGGTCGAGAGGATCGTGCGCAACCGGTCGAGAACGGACGGACTGAATGCAGTCCCTAGCGCACCGCAAAAGCCAGAAGTGCGAAAACGACAAGTCCGTTCAGCGCCCAGAATACGATCAGGCCGCGTACCCTGGTTCCGTGTTTGCGCGGCCCGTCAATCATAGCGGAACCTCTCGGCCAGGATCGTCCGGGAGGAAACGCCGATCTCGAGCAAGGTTTCCTCGACCGTTTCCATCATCGCCGGCGGGCCGCAGAGGACGAAGAGCCAGTCGCGATACTGTTCTTCCCCGAAAAGCGCCCGGATGCGCGCGGCATCGATGATGCCCACCTCGCCGCTCCAGTCCGGCGGCGGACCGCTCAACACCTGCACGACCTGCGTCTTGTGGACCCGCCGCAACCTGGCCAGTTCATCGCCAAGGGCGATCTGATCGGCGGCGCGATTGCCGTAAACAAGCACGGTGGGTCGCGGGTCTCCGTCATGAGCAAGCTGGCCGAGCAGAGACAGCATCGGCGCGATCCCGACACCACCCGCGATGAACGCGATGCCCGGAGCGGAGCGGCCCTGCAGCGTCAAATGTCCGTGCGGCCCATCCAGATGGGCCTGCGTGCCCGGGCGAATCCGCGACAGACTGCCTGTAAAATCTCCCAATTCCTTGATCAGAAACCGGAGCTCGCGTCCCTCCGCAGGCGACGAACAGATTGAAAACGGGTTTTCATCGAGCGAAAACGGACTATGACCGATATTGATCCACGCGAACTGCCCCGCGCGATAAGTCAGGCCATCGTGGCCATCGGGCGCGATCGTCAGTTCCCATGTGCGCTCCGCCACCTGCCGCACACCGCTCACATGCCATCCGCGTCGCAATTGCAGCAGCGGTTTGAAGACATAAACAACGAGCAACGACAGGACGGCGAGACCGAGCAATCCGCTCCAAAAACCGCGCAACATCCAGTCCTGACTGTAGCGGCCTGCCTCCACCGCATGCAGATAGACCAGACCGGCGACGGCAAGCGCGCCGATCCCATGCATGAACCGCCAGGTTTCATAGCGAAACGGCAGCTTGTCCCGGCCGATGGACAGGATCACAAGTGACGGCAGCAGGAGAAAGGCCAGGACACCGGTGACGAGCCCCTCGCCCTCGAAGGTGAGGGTCAGTTGCCGCGTCGGGTCGTAAGGCAGCGGCCGGTTGAAAGGCAACGTGTAGAGAAAGGGATGGACCATCGCGAGCGCCAGCGCCGTGCGCGCCAGCAACTGATGAAACCGCATCGTCACGTCCATGCCGACCCGCCCCGAAATCGCACGAAATCTGCCCGACAGCAGGAATTCCGCAAGCAGGATCGCAAATGCGACGAGAGCGGCGCCGGTGGCAAGTTCATCGAGGATCGGACGGGGAGGACGAGCGCTTGCAACCGCAAGACCGAGCGGCGCAAACGCGACCGCAAGGTAAAGACCTATCAATGCAATTGCTGGCATCCAGGCTCCGTCGATGGTCGCGGGCAAATGCGGACAGCCGGCCACCGACTGCCCACCGATAGAGCCACACGGCCCCGCCCGATGCAACTGCGGGCAAGCGGACCGGCGAGGTGTGTCAGGCCGAACGCAGGCGCGCGGGAAGCCGCGTGAGCGCCTCCCCGAGGTCGTCGAGACTGTCGATCACACAATCCGCGCCCAGTTCCTCCACGGCGATATTGGTATAGCCGCCCCGGACCGCGATGCTGGGAAAGCCGCCCGCCAGCGCGGCATTGACATCGGCCGGACTGTCACCGACCAGGATGGCGTCTTCCGGCGCGACGCCGAGCTCGCGGCAGGCGTGAAACAGCATCTGCGGATCTGGCTTGCGGGTGGCGCAAGTGTCGCCCCCGACCACCACCGTGAACATCTTGTCCAGGCCGAAGTGTTCCACGATCTCGCGCGAAAAGGCTTCCGGCTTGTTGGTGACGACGGCAAGGCGATGCCCGCGTTGATGAAGCCACGCGGCAGCCGCCGCGGCGCCGGGCATAAGCACCGTCGCAACGGTGAGGCCCTTGGCATAGACCTCCATCATGCGGTCGGTCATCCTGGCCAGTTCGTCCCCCGCCAGCGGCTTGCCAGATGCAGCAAAGGCACGTTCGACCAGCTTCTGGATCCCATTGCCGATCATCTTGCGCACATCCGCGATCTCAAGCGCGGGAAATCCCTCCGCGACGAGCACCGTGTTGATGGCGTCGGCAATGTCGGGAACGCTGTCGACAAGGGTGCCATCGAGATCGAAGAGCATCGCACGCGGCCAGGCGGTATCGGCAAGCTTTGCGTCAGTGGACAAGCGGTATCCTTCCAGGTTGCGGGCAAAACGGCATTGCGGGAACCTCCGGCAACGCCGCGAAGCGCCGGGAAGGCTTTCCGCTTTTACGACAAAGACTTCCAACGGGCAATTCAGACACCGCTCAGCACAGGAACCGTCCGCACCGGTTTTCGATCACATTCGCACAAAGGTGCAGCGGCGCCCGGTCCCGGCCTTTCGGGACCGGGCGTATTGCGCGGCTCATTCTTCCCGAGTCCCTTCGTTTTCCCGTGATTGTCCGTGTTGAAAGGAAGGTTCCACCTGACCACACCTGCGGTCCGGTCGCGGGTTCGTATCCATCCAGGCATCGAGACGATATGCACATGTTTTGCGCAGCGGTTTGCGCTGCTGCCATGAATATGCCAGTTTCAGCGCGGTTTCGCACAGCGAGGGGCTGGGGCCGATCGTCATGCGAACAAGGTTGCCGGCGTCGAGAGTGCAAAAAGCGCCGCAGGGCCGCTTGGGGTGGATGACACAACCGATGCCGGTCCAGCAGCTCCACGCACCGGTGGTTCGACGACGTATTCTGCCGCCTTGGCGCATCGTTTGCCTGCTTGTCCCGGAATGACGACACCCCCTCTTGCCTTGCGCCCCGCCGCAGGGAGAGAGTCGGATTTTGACAACGCGACGACGCCCGGAGAAAGTCGAGAGACGTAAATCGGGCGTTTAATTAAAATAAAATCCAAACACGGAGGTGCGAGACACCAGGATGTACAAGAAAATTATTGTTCCGGTCGATCTGGCGCATGCCGGAAAGCTGGCGAAAGCACTGAAAACGGCTGCCGACCTCGCGCGCCATTATCAAGTTCCAGTTTGCTATGTTGGTGTGACCACGGAGACGCCGGGCTCGGTCGCGCATACGCCGAAGGAGTACGCCGGCAAGCTCGAGTCCTTTGCCAAGGAACAGGGCGCGGCGAACGGCATCGAAGCTTCGAGCCACATGGTCGTGGCCCACGATCCGAGCATCGATCTCGACCCGGCGCTCCTCAAGGCAATCGATGACGTCGGGGCCGACCTCGTGGTCATGGCATCGCATGTGCCGAATGTCGCGGACTACCTCTGGCCGTCCAACGGCGGCACCGTGGCCGGCAGGTCGAAAGCCTCCGTCTTCGTCGTGCGCGAGGGCTGAGCCGGTACCAACAGTTCAGCGGCAACGGCATCCGCACAAATCAAACAGGGACAAACAATGACAGATCAAGGCAGCACAGGGATCCCGGATCCCGAAGGCGCGTCCGACATCATCGATACCGAGTTCGAGATCGGCCAGGACAATCTCGAGGGCAACGTCGGACCGTTCGGCTTCGACATCCACAATCCGGTCTTTCTTGTCTCCGGGCTGTCGGTCATCGCCTTCGTCATCTATGCGCTGTTGGCCCCGGAACAGGCCGGCAGCTTCTTCGGCTGGCTACGCCCCACCCTTACCAGCACGTTCGACTGGTTCTTCCTGAGCGCCGCCAACGTCTTCGTGATCTTCTGCCTGGTGCTGATCTTCAGCCCCTGGGGCAGTGTCCGGCTCGGAGGAAAGGAAGCCTCGCCCGACTACAGCTATATCGGCTGGTTCGCGATGCTCTTTGCCGCCGGCATGGGCATCGGGCTGATGTTCTTCGGTGTGCTTGAGCCGGTCTACCACATGGCGATTTCCGAGCCGCTCGGCGTTGCATCGCCGATCGCCGAGGACGGATCGATCATCGCCGAGAATGTCGACGCGGCCAAGAAGATGGGCCTCGCCGCCACGATTTACCACTGGGGCCTGCATCCCTGGGCGATCTATGCCGTCGTCGCGCTCGCTCTGGCGCTGTTCAGCTTCAACAAGGGCCTGCCGCTGTCGATCCGCTCCGCCTTCTATCCGATCTTCGGAGAACGCGTGTGGGGCTGGACCGGCCATGTCATCGATATTCTCGCGGTCTTCGCAACGCTGTTCGGGCTGGCCACCTCACTCGGTCTCGGCGCCCAGCAGGCGAATGCCGGTCTTGAGTATGTCTATGGTGTTCCGAACACGGTCACCGTTCAGGTGGTCCTGATCATCGGCATCACCGCAGTTGCGCTGATTTCGGTGCTTCGCGGCCTCGATGGCGGCGTCAAGGTGCTGTCGGAAATCAACATGGGCATTGCGTCCCTTCTGCTTCTCTTCGTGCTTATCGCCGGACCGACGGCAGCGATCTTCTCCGACTTCCTGAGCGGCCTGACGGCCTATGCCACCGATCTCGTGGCGCTTTCCAACCCGGTCGGACGCGAGGATGACGGTTATCGGCAGGGCTGGACGGCCTTCTACTGGGCCTGGTGGATCAGCTGGTCCCCGTTCGTTGGAATGTTCATCGCACGCGTCAGCCGCGGCCGCACCGTGCGCGAGTTCCTCACCTGCGTGCTGATCATCCCCTCGCTCGTCTGTGTGCTTTGGATGGCCGTTTTCGGCGGCGTCGCCATCGATCAGGTTCTTTCGGACCCGCTGACCAGCGCGGTGAAGGCGAATGTGATCGACGCCTATCGCCCCGAGCTTTCGCTTTTCGCGATGCTCGAAGGCCTGCCGCTCGCCGCGATCACGTCGACAATCGGCATCGTGCTCGTCATCGTGTTCTTCGTGACCTCCTCCGACTCCGGCTCGCTCGTTATCGACACGATCACCGCCGGCGGCAAGGTGGATGCTCCGGTGCCCCAGCGCGTGTTCTGGTGCACCTTCGAGGGGCTGGTGGCCATCGTGCTGCTGATCGGCGGCGGGCTCGGCTCGCTTCAGGCGATGGTGATTTCCACCGGCCTGCCCTTTACGCTCGTGCTGCTGTTGATGTGCTGGGCGATCTTCAAGGGTCTCCTCACCGAGGAAAGATGATAGCCTGACCCTTCGGTCTTTCCGGGCGCGGCCGCGGTCGCGCCCGGACTTTCACGGACGTCTCTGCCGAAAGGGCCCTTTCGCAATGACGCACCTGCTGATCCCGCCCGTCCTCTGGCTGATTTTGCTGCTTTCGATGGTGGGCATACGCGTGGCAACGCCCGGCTATGTCCTGGCCGACGCCGCCGCACAGGTATCGGGATGGGTTGCAATCGCCGCAGGCCTTGCGCTTCAGGGCATCGCCGCCGGGCAATTCATCAAGGCCCGCACCAATCTCCACGCCTTCCGCGATCCGGACCAGCTCATCACCACCGGGGTTTTCGCGTTCAGTCGCAACCCGATGTATCTCGGCTTCGTGCTGACGCTTTTGGGCGCGGCGCTGCTTCTCAACACGCCGCTCGCCTTCGCCGGACCGCTGATCTTCTTCGCGGTCGCAAGCCTTTGGTACATCCCGCGAGAGGAACGCATCGCGGAGGATCTCTTCGGCGACCTCTATCGCGACTATCGTGCAAGGGTCCGTCGTTGGCTGTAAGCGACGGGCCGTCCGTCAAGCGCCCGCACGGTGTTTGGGGGCCGCGGCAAGCGACGCTGCGATATCCGCCAGAAGTTCCGGGCGCCGCGGGCTCTTCGCCGCGGTGTAGTTCAGGTTCCGGAACAGCCCTGTCAGCTGAATGAAAAAGGTGCGCGCCGCCTCCTTGTCATCGAAGGAGAAAGAATGGCTGACCGCGCTGAAGACCAGATTGAATGTCTCGCGTTGCCGTGCCAGTGGCGCCGACATGTCGACATCGTCGAAAGCATCCTGTTGCAGATAGACCATGTCGACGAAAAGCGCCTTTTGCTGCGTGACGAAATCGTCGATCGTCACGCCGTCCTCGCCCGTCACCTGCATCATGCGCGCGATCTCGTCTCCCTTGTGCAACAGGGAAATCACCGCATCGACCTGCCCCGCCCAGTCAGGCCCGAGCTCGCGCGCAAACCAGTCGGCAAGCTGCGTGCGATACCGTGACCAGGAAATCAGCGGATCGACCGCCGGATAGAACCGCTTGTAGGCGCGGTCGTAGGACAGTCCCAGAAACGCCTTCACGGTACCAAGCGTCGACTGGGTCACCGGTTCCTCGAAGTTTCCGCCCGCCGGCGACACGGTTCCCATCACCGTCAGGCTTCCGACCGAGCCGTCCGGCGTGCGCATGACGCCTGCCCGCTCGTAGACGCCGCGGATCGCGGAATCGAGATAGGCCGGAAACGCCTCCTCGCCGGGGATTTCCTCAAGCCGTCCGGAGGTCTCGCGCATTGCCTGCGCCCAGCGCGAGGTGGAATCGGCGATCAGGAGAACGTCCAGACCCATCTGACGATAGTATTCGCCAAGCGTGATGCCGGTGTAGATCGAGGCTTCCCGCGCGGCGACCGGCATGGACGAGGTGTTGCACACCAGCACCGTGCGCTCCATCAGCGTACCGTCGCCGGACGGATCCGGCTGGTTGGGAAACTCGGTGATCGTCTCCACCACCTCGCCGGCACGTTCGCCGCAGGCCACCACGATCACCACATCGACGTCGGAAAACCGGGAGATCAGCGACTGGAGCACGGTTTTGCCGGCGCCGAAGGGGCCGGGAATGCACCCGGTTCCGCCGCGGGCAATCGGAAAAAACGTATCGATCAAGCGGATGGTGGTCACGAGCGGGTCTCGCGGATACAGCCGCTCGCCGCGCCCGGCGCGCTTCAGCGTTTCCGGGATCGGACGGCGCACCGGCCAGCGTTGCGACATGGTGAGTTCGTGCAAGCGCCCGCTTTCGTCCCGTAGGGTGGCAATCACCTCGTCGATCGTATGCGCCCCTTCGCGAATGCGCTCCACGGCGAGACCGCCGCGCAGCGCGAACGGAACCATGACCTTGTGCGCGAACCGCCCTTCCGGAACGGTTCCCAGAACGTCTCCGGCGCGCACCGTGTCCCCCGACCGAACGGACGGCGAGAATGCCCATTTGCGGCGAGTGTCGAGCGCGGGAATGACGATGCCGCGCGGCAGGAAAAAGCCATGATCGGAGGCGACATCGGCAAGCGGCGTCTGCAATCCGTCGAAGACCCCGCCAAGCAGCCCCGGCGCCAGCGTGACGGAGAGCATTTCGCCGGTCTGGATCACCTTGTCGCCGATCCTCACACCCTGCGTGCTCTCGAACACCTGTGCATCGGCGGTCGCCCCGCGCACGCGCAATACCTCGGCGCGAAGGTATTCCTCGCGCCCGCCGCCGCGCTTCGGGCCGTGGGGAATAATGTAGACCACCTCGTTCTTCATGAGGGGGCTGTCGCCCGTCGGGACGATCGTCACCAGATCGTCCTGGACCGCCGCGATTTCCGCGCTCGGTGCCGGAAGTCCCGAAACCTGTGTCATTGCGCCAAACCCCTTTCCGCCCCGACGCTGGATCGCTCGGCTCCGGCCAGTGTCTCACCGAGCAGGGTCTCCAGCCTGCTCCGCGCCCGCTCCGTGTCATAGCGCTGCCACCGCTCGATCACCTGAAAGCGCAGGACATAAAGGGCAACCGCCTCGAAATCGAAGCGGTGATGCGCCGACATGCGGTCGAGCTGTCGATAGATCTCCGTCAACACCGCACGCTCCAGCCCGATATGGTCCCCACGTGCCGTCAAGGCCTGGGCATCGCGAAGCCAGGGACGGGCCCGCCCCAGCCCGAAGGTCGGCTCACTCCAGTTGGCACGAATGGCGCGGGCGACGCTGCCGCGTCCCCATGTCGCGACAGGTGCGGGATCTCCGCCGCCGTCCCGTCGCAAACGAAGCGCGGCAACGAGCATCCGCGATTCCAGCCGTTCCCGCAGAAGCTCCATGAGCGCCGGATAGGGCTGAACGGCATCGCACGCCTCTTCGAAAAGCGCGAACACCTCGGCGTCCGCGCTGCACCCGGCGACCCCTGGCCACGACACCACATGCGTGAGCCGCTCGAGACGCTGCCGATCCGCCGCCTCCAGCATCGAAAGCCTTTGCTCCAGCCGGTAGCGCGACATGGGAAGATGTGCGCTCGAAAAAAGCGGCCCCAGATACGGAAGACTGGCAACGAGGGTGATGTAGCGGAAGGAGGCGTCAGACATCGCTTAGCGCACCACCCCTTCCATGACCGCCCGGAAACGCGGCTGCAGATGCTTCATCAGCAAGGGCGCGATTGCCTCTTCGGTCACATCCACCTCAAGATCCCGGTCGCGCAACCGGATGCGGATGCCCTCGAACCCCGCCCCGGCCGAAAACGTCACACCGTCGCGCAGCACATTGGCGGCAAGCGAGACCACCAGATGGGTCAGGGTGCCTTCGGTCACCGTCTCCGGGTCGGCCTTCAGTTCCTCGAAGGTGACGACCTTCTCCGGCAGGACGATCTCCAGCTCGGCCGTTTCATCGAGACCCGCGTCGGCGCGCACCTTGCCGGCGAGCGCAAGCACCAGGCGCTTGAGAAAGCTCTCGTCGGCAAAGGCCTCCCGCAGCAACCGGGACGTCTCCTTGTCGATGCGCGCGGCAATCTCGTTGCGCAACGACAGGACGACGTCGCGGGCGGCGATCTTCAGCGCGTCTTGCGTCGCCCCGCGTTCCGCGTGTGCGTCGCGTCGCGCGCTGTCGCGGATGTCCGCGGCGCTTGCCTCGGCTTCGGCAATCAGGGCGTCGGCCTTTTCACGGGCGGCGGCCAAAAGCGCATTTGCCTCGCGCTCGCCCCGATCGACCCCCTCCTGCCTCAGGCGGTCGATCAGGGCCTGAACCCCCGCCCCGGCAGAGTGGACATCGGCGCCTTCCCCCGGTGGCGACCCGGCGCCCGTTTCGGATGTCGAACCCATATCAGATCTCCCGCTTGAAGCCGTCATCCCGGAATGGTGCCGCTGAGAACGAGGGCGAAGACCAGCGCGAACACCGCGAACCCTTCGAGCACGGCGGCCGGCGCGAGCGAAATTCCGAAGATCTCCGGCTTTGCCTTGGCCGCCACGATGGCGGAGGCAAGCACTTCGCCCTGGCGAATGCCGACATAAAGCAGCGCGACGCCCGCAAGCAGGCCGACACCGAAAACACCGGCGGCCGCTTCCGCGGTCATCGGATCGCGTTGCAGGGAAAACATGATGACGATGCCGTAGATCACCTGCGACGAGGGCATCAGCGACGCGCCGATGAACCGTCCGTAGCCGGTTTCGGTGTCGAGCATGGCACCGATGGCAGCAGAGCCGGCGCGCGCGCAGCCGATGCTGCTGCCGATGGCGCCGAATGCGACGGGTGCGAAGAGGCCGAACCAGCCAAGTACAAGAACCAGGTCAGTCACAAGCGTGTCTCCTCCTTGCGGAACGGTCTGAAGGGGCGCCCCTCGCCTTTGAGGCCCCAATTGAAGAATTCGATGACGTTGAGCCGCAGACCGTGAACGGTGCCCGCGACAATCCCCAGCCCCATGTTGACGGCATGGCCGATCAAAAGCACGGCGATGGCGACCAACACCCCGACGCCGGGCACGGCATGGCGCACCTGTTCCGCCAGCATGTTGATCGTTCCGGCGAGCGAGGCCGCCGCCAGCCCCAACGCGAAGAGCCGCATGTAGCTGAGGACGTCGGAAAAGAGGTTCACCACCCTGGCGCCGCTGAGCAGGCCGCCGCCGAGCCGCCGCGCGAATGTCGACAGCGAGGTGACGCGCACCTCCCCGCCAAAGGCCACCACAAGCGCCACACCGACACCCGCAAGCGCGATGCCGGCGCCGGCCTGCGCGCCGTCGGTGAGGTAGACGACAAGACCGCCGAGAGCCGCACAACACCAGCCGACGGGAACAAGCCGTCCGGCGCGGCTTTCCGCGTTCCAGGCATTCAGCACATTGGCCGCGACGACATGAGCGACACCAATGGTCACTGTGAGGCGCATCATCGCGTCAATGTCGGAGAGGTCGATAAAGGCCGCGCGGGCGACAACACCACCACCTTGCGGCTGCCAGCCGAAGTAACTGCCGGTGGCGACGCCGAACGCCATGGTCGAGACCGCAAGCCAGTACCCCAGGCGCACCATGCGCCGCCCGAGCGCGGAGACCTGAAACCGGCCGCGCATCAGGAACAGCACCCCCATCAGGAGCAGGCCGTAGCCGGCATCCGTCATGATCATGCCGAAGAACACGATGAAGGACACATAGACGACCGGCGACGGATCCCAGCCGCGATAGCCGGGTGTCTGGTAGAACTGGACGAGATCCTCGCCCGCCGCCAGGCCCGGCGCGTTTTCCAGAAGCGTCGGCGGTTCGTCTTCCGGGGCGGGTTCCTCGACGAGGGCCGCGATGCCGAGCCGGTCGGCGAGTTGTGCAACCTGCGCGACCCTGTCGGCTCGCGCCCAGCCGCGCATCACGAAAACCCGTTCGGCGTCGATTGTTTCCAGAGCCGCGCGATTTCGGGCCGCCTGGTCGCGGGCTCGCGCGAGGTTTTCGGCCAGCAGCAGACGCCATTTCGTCAGATCCCGCCGCTCCAGCCAGAGATCGTCCAGCCGAATTTCAACGGCCTCAAGCTGAGCCTGGAGGGTCGAAAGCGCATGGGCGCCAATGTGAACGCGCGGGACCGGCATGCTGTCGACCGGCGGTTCTTCGGGCGACAAGACGACCATATAGGCGATGCCGCGCTCCCGATGCACGGTCTCGACGATCGCGCCCGACCCTGCAACGGCCTTCTCGCGTCCCGCCGGGACCTCGTAGAACCAGAAGCGATACCCGCCGATCCTCGAGAGATCGGGAAAGGAGAACTCGCCCCAGCGCGCCACGTCGCGGATCCGGTTTTCCAGAGCGGCCTTGCGGTCCTCGGTCTCCCGCAATTCACGCCGGTTCCGGTTGGCGGCCTCGACGATGCCGGCAAGATCGAAAGCGGGATCGGAGGTCACCACCCTGCGCGGCGATGGACAGTCGACCAGCCAGCGCAAGGCCTCCGTCGCCTCCCGGCCGGTGCCGCTCGGCACCGCCTCCAGTTCCTTTTGCGCGGCCCGCAAGGGAACGAGATGCAAGCCGCCAAAGGCCTGCACGGCCTCCAGAACGGCGGCCTTGTCTTCCATCACCCCGATCAGACTGACCTTATTCAGCGCGACAATGGTCATAGCCCGGAAAGCCTGGGCTCCGCCGCCCGGGCGGCTGTCTTGCGTTTGGACAGTTTGGCGCGGATCACCGCTTCGCGTTCCGCATCTGCCAGCGCCATACGAATCCGGCGGATGGTTTCCTGCGCACGGGGGATCAGGACCTTCTCGAACAGGTTGACCCGCCGGGCGATTACCGCCTCGGCCTGTTCAAGCTCGCGCATTCTCCGCTCGGCGACATCGCGGGCAATCCGCATCCCGACCGCCTCCCGCAAGGCGGCAACCGCCGCATCGACCCAATGCGGTCGCGTCAGCCGGGCATAGGCAACCTCGGCGAAGCGTACCTCCTTCAAGACCGGGAGACGCGTGCCGGAGAGGTTCTGCGTGGACAGGTCCACGGCCTCCAGCACGACCAGTTCGTCGAGCGCGACCTCGTCGTTGGCCAGCATCGGAAGATCCCGGGCAGTTTCGGCCAACCGGTTTTCCAGAAGCGTGCGGCATTCGGCAAGATGGGCACGCGCCTTCAGCCGTTCCGCGACGACCTGCCGACGCTTCAATTCCAGCGACGGAAGAAACCGGCGGTATTCTGCAAGCTTCTCGCTTTCACGCGACAACACCGACTTGTTGAGCGACACCCGGGTCACGCGACGGCCTCCGACTGCGGTGACGAAGCCGGGGGTTCCTCGCAAGCGGTCGGAAAATAACGGTCGACCAGATCCTGCTTCATCAACAGCTGTTCGGCGCGAAAACACTCCGCGAGCGTTTGCCAGCACAGGTCGAGAGCATCTTCCAGCGGCATGGCGATGCCGATGTCCATGAAGCGGGTTCGAAACAGCGCGCCGAAGCGCAGGAGTTGCCGGTCGTAGTCCGACAGGTCGAAAGCCATCGACTGTTTCTGCTCAGCGTCGCGCGCCTCGGAATAGAAGCGGATCATCGCATTCATCACCTGACCGTGGTCTTCGCGGGTCTCCTTGCCGATGACGTGCTGCTTCAACCGGGAAAGCGATCCGAAGGGGTCGATGGCGCCGCCGTGCAGGTAAAACTGCCCCTCGGTGATGTAGCCGGTGTTGTCGGGAACCGGATGGGTCAGGTCGTTGCCCGGCATGGTGGTCACGGAAAGGATCGTGACCGACCCGGCGCCGCGAAAATCGCAGGCCTTCTCGTAGCGGCGGGCGAGCTGGGAATAGAGGTCCCCCGGATAGCCGCGATTGGCCGGCACCCGCTCCATGGCGATGGAGACTTCCTTCAAGGCATCGGCGAAGGCGGTCATGTCGGTGAGCAGGACGAGCACCCGCTTGCCCTCCTCCACGGCGAATTTTTCTGCGACCGCCAGCGCCATGTCCGGCACCAGGAGCCGTTCCACCACCGGGTCGGAGGCCTGGTTGACGAACATCACCGTGCGCGGAAAGACGCCGGCATCCTCGAACTGCTGACGGAAGAAGGCGTAGTCGTCGAAAATCAGCCCGAGGCCGCCGAAGATCACCACATCCGCGTCCGCCTGGATGCCGATGCGCGCAAGGAAGGAATTGTAAGGCTCGCCGGAAACGGAAAAGACCGGGATCTTCTGGCTTTCGACCAGACAGTTGAAGACGTCGATCATCGGGACGTCGGTGCGGATCATCCGGGAGGCAAGGAGGCGCTTCATCGGGTTCACGGTGGGGCCGCCGATGGGCACGGTCGGATCCGTGCCGAGATCGGGGCCGGCATCGACCGGGCGCCCGCCACCGTCGAAGACACGCCCGAGAATGCTCGCCGAATAGGTGACCTGCATGGCGCTGCCCATGAACCGCACCGCCGCATTGTTGGGAAGGCCCTTGGTTCCGGCATTGACCTGAAGCGTCACCAGTTCGCCATCGATCATGATCACCTGCGCAAGCGAATCGAAGCCGTCGCCGCCGGTCACCCGAGCAAGATCGCCGAGACACGGTCCGCCCGCCCCGGCCCGACCGGAGGCGGCGACACGAATGCGGATGATGTCTCCGACGATGTCGACGATTCGCGTGTGAACCATCAGCATGGCATTCCCTTCCGTCCCGATCCCGTCCGTCGGCATTTTAGCCGCGGACAGGCGACAAAGCTTCGCCCTTGCCGATGCTGCATCGCACCATACTGACGCCAAAGCGCCAAGAGCGGAAATGATCAGGATCAATCGAAAATTGAACTTGTCACAACAAACGCCCGCAGCCTAGCATCGTCGGCGATGGTTCCGTGCGACAAAGCCAAGGCACGGATAAAAAGGGAACACGGTGCGGCCTCTCCATCAGGGACCAAGACCGTGGCTGCCCCCGCAACTGTAAGCGGAGAGCGGCGTCCACAAGCCACTGGCCATATCGGGCTGGGAAGGCGGGCGCAGCAAGGATCCGCGAGCCAGGAGACCTGCCATCGATTCCGGCGAATTCTTCGCCTTCCTCGAACCGGCGCACGGCGGGTGCGCGTGAGAGACATGACATGCACATAGAACCAGGCGTCGTCGACGGCGCCAAGATCCTTCTCAGCATCGGCACGGCTGCGGCATCTATCGGCCTTGGCGCCCGGATGGCGTGGACATCCGTGCGCGACGACGGTGGCCTTGCAGCCTTTGGTCTGCGCTCCGTCGCGGCGACCATTGCCGTCTTCGGCTTTTTCGAGATCCTGCCCCACTATCCGGTTGGCGTCTCGGAGGTGCACCTGATCCTCGGATCGACCCTGTTCCTCTTGCTGGGCGCCGGCCCGGCCGCCGTGGGCCTTGCACTCGGCCTGCTGGCTCAGGGGCTGTTCTTCGCGCCCTTCGACCTGCCGCAATACGGAATGAACGTCACGACGCTTCTGGTGCCGCTTTACGCCATGAGCCTGATCGCGGCCCGGGTCATTCCCGCGCACACCCCCTACAAGGATGTCTCCTATGCGCAGGCGCTGGCGCTTTCCACCAGCTATCAGGCGGGTATCGTCGCCTGGGTCGGCTTCTGGGCGCTCTACGGCGCCGGCTTCAGCGCAGAGACGCTGGCATCCATTTCGAGCTTCGGCGCCGCCTACATGCTGGTGATCCTGATCGAACCGCTGGTCGATCTTGCCATCCTCGCCGGCGTAAAGACGTTTCACGGCACGAAATCAAGTGCCATCTTCCACAGACGGCTGCACCGCGCCGCCGCCTGACACCATACTTGACGGCCGTTCGACACAAGGCTCCCTTCGTGTCGAACAGCCATCTTGCGATTGCCACGTCTCCCACAAGGCACGACCCATTCCGGGGTGCCAGATCGACTCGAAAGAAGGATCGACACTATGACGAACCGTTCCCTGCCCCTGCTTGCCGTCGCGCTCGCGGCATCAACCGTGTTTACGGGGGCAACGCCGGCACTTGCGCATCTGAGCCCCGGCGAACACGGCTCCTTCGCCGCCGGCTTCACCCATCCGCTGTTCGGCGCCGATCACATCCTGGCGATGGTCGCGGTCGGCCTCTGGGCCTGGCAGATCGGCGGAAAGGCGGTCTTTGTGGTTCCCGCCGCCTTCGTCGTGACGATGATTGCCGGCTTCGCGCTGGCGCTGACCGGCGTGTCGCTTCCCTTCGTCGAACCGGCGATCCTCGCCTCCGTCGTGGCACTCGGACTGCTTGTCGCCCTTGCGGTGCGCCTTCCGCTCGGGCCAAGCGCTGCCATCGTCGCCGTCTTCGCGCTCTTTCACGGTTATGCCCATGGCGGCGAGATCGGCACGGCGACGCAAGCGGCCTACGGTCTGGGCTTTGCGCTGTCCACGGCAGTCCTCCACGTTTGCGGAATTGCAATCGGCTGGGCAGCCGGCCGGCTTGGCTCGAGCCTGACGCTCAGCCGCGTGCTCGGCGGGATTACCGCCCTTGCCGGTCTGGCGTTGATCTCGGGCTGATCGCGCAATCGGCCGTTTTCGGACCGAAACGACCGCCGCGGCGGATGTCCTCATCCTCCGCGGCGGGCTTGACGTTCGTTGACGTCAAACGGCATCCGGTGCAACAGCGAGAAGCTCGAACACCGGCACGGGATTGCCGTAGCCCTTGATTTCGGTGTCGCCCGCACTCCTGAAGGCAAACCGGCCACCGACACGCTCCACCACGTCGGCGCTGACCAGGATCGAAGTCCCGAGATCACGGTTGAGGCCCTCCAGCCGGGAGGCCAGGTTCACCGTACTGCCAAGGGCGGTGTAGTTCATCCGGTCGGAGCTTCCCACATTGCCGATGATCGCCTGCCCGCTGTGGATGCCGATCCTGGTGCGCACGGCCGGGGCGCCCGTTCCGGTCCAGGCGGACGTCATGGCCGAGGTTTCCGCGATGACCGCAAGAGCCGCCGCACAGGCTTTGGCGGGATGATCCTTCGATGTCATCGGCGCGTTCCAGAATGCCATAACCGCATCGCCGATGTATTTGTCGATCGTCGCTCCGTGCGCATGCAGGATTTCTGTCACCCGCTCGAAATACTGCGACATGCGCAACATCACCTCTTCCGGCTCGAGATGGGATGACATCGCCGTGAAATTCTCCAGATCCATGAAGAACACGGTCACGTCCCGCCGCTCCCCCCCAAGCGCGGGAGGGGTGTCGCTTGCGACCAGCTGGCGTACCAGCGCCTTTGGCGCATAAAGGGAAAACATCGACAGGCTGTGGCGCATGCGTTCCATCGCCCGCTGCAACACATCGATTTCCCGAATAATCGAACCGGCGGCGATCTCGCGCTCGAGCTCGAACCGGCCGATACGCTCGGCCGCCTCGCCCAGCTCCTGGACCGGCCGGGAGATCCGACGCGCCACCAGCCAGATCAGGGGTATACTCAGCAGGACGATCAGCAGCGACACCACCAGCGTCCGGCGCGACGCCGCCTCGATCGGGCCGACGACGGCGCTGCGCGGCATCGCCACCACGAGGTTTTCCGCCGCACCGCCACCCAGATCGACGGGATTGCGCCGCACGAGCCAGGTCTGGCCGGACACATTCACGCTGGTCGCGCGCAACAAGGGATCGCCGGCCAGGCGCTTCACCAGAAGCTCCAGTTTTTCGCGCCGCTGCTCTTGGGTCATGGCATTCTTTGCGCCGTTCCGCTGTTCGACGCCCGAGTGTGCCAGAATGGTGCCGTCGTCATGAAACAGCGCGACGATGCCGTCCTCCGCCTGCGGAACGGCATTGAGGAACGCGGTCAGCTCCGCCAGCGTGACATCCATGCCGACAACACCGCCGGGAAAGCCTTGCGCCAGCGTCAGCCCGAGTTTCTCGGTGCCGGAAAAGCGGTAGGTATCCGTGCGCACCAGCCCGCCACCCTCGCGGGCCAGACGATACCAGGGACGTCCGCGAGGATCGTAGGGCTCGCCGGGTTCGACCCGGGTGGCCAGCAACACTCCGTTCGCGTCGAGAAATCGCGCGTAGCTGATCGGGAAATCCCGCCCGTTGCGCAAGATCACGCTTTCCTGAAAGACCGTTTCAGCCGGCGCGCCCTTGTCCGCGAGAAAGCCCGGGGGCCGATGTGCGGCAGCCGCGATCTGATAATGGTCGCCCCCCTCGAAACCGACGAACACGGCCGACGCCTGAGGCAAATCCTTCAACAGGGACAGCATTCGCGCGCGCAGCGGATGGCCGGAAACCGACGGCAACGTGGAAAGCGCGCTCCAGAACGTGGCCTGGCGCAAGGACCGCTCGATCGGCTCGACATGCGCCGAAATCCGCAGATCGATTGTCTCCAGCGCCCGGTCCATCAGCGCATTGGCGGCGACCTCCGCATTGTCGGAACCTTGCCGATGCGAATAGGAAATGATCGCGCCGGCAAGACCGAGAGCGATCACCAGAGTGATTGAGAAGATACTGGGCGTGATGGCAATGCGCGCGCGGGTCATGACGATGGAAGTGCCAGACCCGGATCAAACGCGCAACAAGGCAATGCGCGCGCCCTCACCGCCTGCCACCGTCGCAAGTCAGGCCTCCGCGTCGCGACGCGCGATCCAGTCATGATCGGGATGGTTCTTGAAGCGCCATTTGCGCAGCGGCCCGGCCATGACGTTCAGATAGTACATCTCGTAGCCATGGGGCGCGCCGCAGGGGTGATGCCCCCTGGGAACGAGGACGACGTCGCCGTCGGAGACGGCCATCGTCTCGTCGAGGCTCCCGTCCTCGGTGAAGACCCGCTGGAAGCCGAAGCCGCTCGCCGGATCGAGACGGTGATAATAGGTTTCCTCCAGATAGGTCATCTCCGGAAAGGCGTCCTCGTCATGCCGGTGCGGAGGATAGGACGACCAGTTTCCGGCGGGCGTGAACACCTCCGTCACCAGCAGGCTGTCGGCGATGTCCTTGTCCTCCATCGCGATCGGATGGATGTAACGGGTGTTCGCCCCCTTGCCGCGCTCCTCGAAGCCGATGTTCTCTATGCGCCGCGCCGGGTGACCGCCCTGCCCGGGCGCGGTACAGACCGCGAGCGTGCAGGGCGTGGTCGCCCTTGCCCGCCAGCTGCTGTCGTTCGGGACATAGACGCAATGCGGTTTCGTTTTCTCGAACACGCTCATCCGCTCGCCCATCTCGCCGAACTGCGTTCCGTCGGCCTCGATGTCCGCCTTGCCCTCGACAAGCACCAGGATCGCCTCGCGGCCGCCCGTGGCCTCCTCGGCCGTTTCTCCAGGCTGGAGCCGGTAGAGCGAAAAGCCGACGTAGCCCCAACCGGCGCTTTCGGGAGTGATATCATGCAGCTTGCCCTGCGTTCCGTTCGGCTTCACCAGCAGCTTCGACATCCGTTCACTCCCCCTGGTCTTGCAATTGCGCACCGGCGTCGAGCCCGGTGGCGCGCGCCATCTCGCGCAGCGCCGTAAGCCCCATCGACTGATAGAAGACCGGATCGCGCACGTCCGGGTCCTGTTCCGCCTCGATCACCAGCCAGCCTGAATAGCCATGCTCCGCAGCAACCTTCAGCACCGGCTCGAAGGCAACGGCCCCGTCCGGATCGCCCGGCACGGTGAAGACGCCGCGGCGGACACCCTCAAGGAAACTCAAGCCTTCGTTGCGCACCTCGGCCATGATCTCGGGCCGGACGTTCTTGGCATGAAGGTGCGACACGCGCCCCATGTGGCGGCGGGCGAGCGCCTCCGGATCGCCGCCGCCGAAAAACGCATGGCCCGTGTCCAGCAGGAGCCGTGTCGCCGGTCCGGTCAGCTCCATCAGCCGGTCGATCTCCGCCTCGCTCTCCACCACCGTTCCCATGTGGTGATGATAGACCAGCGGCACGCCCTCGGCCGCGCAATGCGCCGACACCTTCTCAAGATCCGCGCAGAAGGAAGCGAAGCGCTCCGGCTCCAGGCGCGGGCGGTCGTTGACCGGCACACCGTCGTTGCCGTGCACCGCGTTGGATGTCTCGCAGGCGATCAGCACCGGACAGCCCATCGCCTTCAGCCGCGCCAGATGCGGACCGATGGCGCGGATTTCCTCCTCCGCCGAGCGCGTCAGCAGGTTGAGCGAATACCAGGCGGACACGAACCGCAATCCGTACGGCTGCAGCACGGCTTCAAGCTCTCCCGGATCGGTTGGAAACTTGTGCCCGTTCTCGATGCCGTCGAAGCCGATCCGCGATGCATCGCCCAGACAGGTCTCAAGTGGAATATGCGCGCCCAGCGTCTGGTCGTCGTCATTCGACCAGGCAATCGGGTTGGTGCCGTAAAGGATCATGACAATCGCCCTGCTCCGTCGCCCGTCAGTTCGACGAACGGCGCTGTTTCAAAATGGTTTCATAGTGCTGACGGGCGTCGCGCACCCTTGCCTGTCCGGAGACCTCCGGCACCGCGACATCCCACCAGTGACCGCCGGCCTCGGTGGAGGCGAGCGGATCGGTGTCGATCACGATCACATGGCTGCGCGGCGAGGACCGCGCGCGGGAAAGCGCCTCTTCCAACCCCGCGACACCGTCGACCTTTTCCGAGATCGCCCCCATCGATGCGGCATGGGCGGCAAAGTCGATGTCGCTCGGCGTGGCGTGGCGCGCCGTGTCGAGCAGATTGTTGAAGCTCTCGCTGCCGGTCGCGACCTGCAGGCGGTTGATGCAGCCGAAACCGCGGTTGTCGAGCAGGACGACGACGATCTTGAGGCCGAGCATCACCGAGGTGGCAAGCTCGGAGTTCATCATCATGTAGGAGCCGTCGCCGACCATCACGACCACCTCGCGGTCGGGGCACGCCATCTTGGCGCCAAGCCCGCCGGCGATCTCGTAGCCCATGCAGGAGTAGCCGTATTCCATGTGGTATCCGCCCGGCCGGGCCGCCTTCCAGAGCTTGTGCAGCTCCCCGGGCAACCCCCCAGCCGCTCCAAGCACGACCGCAGTGTCCTCCAGGCCGCGCTGCACCGCCCCGATCACCTGGGCGTCGCTTGGCAGGGCATTGCCCTCCGGCGCATCGGTGACAGCCGCAACGGCGGCCATCCATGCGTCCTTGAGAGCAGGGTCGGGTGCCGATGCCGCGTGCTTTCCAAGTGCTGCGCTCAGGTCTTCCAGTCCCCCACGCGCATCCGCGACCAGCGGCAAGGCATCGTGTTTCGCGGCGTCATAGGCGGCCACGTTAAGACATAAAAGACGACAGGCCGGGTTCTTGAAAAGCGCCCACGACCCGGTGGTGAAATCCTGCAGACGCGTGCCGACGGCAATGACCAGATCCGCCCGCTCGGCGACATCGTTCGCACTGGCGGCTCCGGTGACGCCAATGGCACCGAGATTGAGCGGATGATCGACGGCAAGTGCCGACTTGCCGGCCTGGGTTTCCGCAACCGGGATGCAATGGCGCTCGGCGAAGGCACGCAGCGCGTCGCAAGCGCCCGAATAATGCACCCCGCCGCCAGCGACGATCAGCGGCGTCTTCGCCGCCTTGATCGCCTGCGTCGCCGCCAGAAGCTCCGCGACATCCGCGCGCGGCCGGCGCATCCGCCACACGCGTTCGGCAAAGAAGCTCTCCGGCCAGTCGAAGGCCTCGGCCTGCACGTCCTGGCAAAATGCCAGCGTCACCGGGCCGCAGTCCGCCGGGTCGGTGAAGACGCGCATGGCGCGCGGCAACGCCGTCAACAGCTGCTCGGGTCTCTGGATGCGGTCGAAATAGCGGCTCACGGGGCGAAAACAGTCGTTGGCGGAAACCGTCCCGTCCTCGAAGTTCTCGACTTGCTGCAACACCGGATCGGGTGCGCGGTTGGAAAAGACATCGCCCGGCACGAACAGCACCGGCAGCCGGTTGACATGCGCCAGTGCTGCCGCCGTGACCATATTGGTCGCGCCCGGGCCGATGGAGGTCGTGACGGCCATGGCCTGCCGGCGGTTCCTAGCCTTGGCGAAGGCAATCGCCGCATGGGCCATCCCCTGCTCGTTGTGCCCGCGCCAGGTCGGGAAAGCATCGCCCGCCTGCTGAAGCGCTTCCCCCAGTCCGGCGACATTGCCGTGACCGAAGATCGCCCAGCATCCGGGAACCAGGCGCTCGCCATCGCCGTTCTTCTGGGCCGCGAGGTAGCGCACCATGGCCTGTGCCGCAGTCAGCCGGATCGTCGTCATATTGCCATTCCCTGCTTGGCGAATTGCGGAGCGGATGCGGCGCGTGCCGCATCCCAGATCGCGCACAGGCGCGCGAAGGTGTCCGCCATCTCCGCGATGGCGGCCGCATCGTCGATTTCGCCCGTGAACCAACGGCGTGCCGGACCGGCGAAGATCGTCCGCCCGACGGCAAAGCCTTTCACAAGATCGAAGCCTGCGGCAATCGCGAGGCTCGCCTCAAGCTCCGCCATCGGCGCGTCGAGCCCGAGCACGACAATGCCGCGCACATGCGGATCGTTGCATGCGACCGTCGCGCATGTCCGCTCCCAGGCCCGCGCACTGGCGGAGGGTTCGAGCTTCCACCAGTCGGGATAGACGCCGAGATCGTAGAAGCGCTGAATGATCGTCGCCGTGATGGTCTCATCGACCGGCCCGACCTTGGACGGGATCACCTCAAGCAGGAATTCAAGGCCGTTTGCCCGCACGGCCCGGGCAAGGCGGACGACGGTCTCTTCCTGCTGCCTCTTCAGATCCGGCGCATCGTCGGGATGGTAGAAGCACAGCACCTTGACCACCTGCCCGGCCGGCCATTCCGCCAGATCCGAGCCGAAATCCGGCCCGATCTCAAGCGCCAGCGGGCGCGACCCCGGCTCTTCCACCGGTCGTCCGACCCAAAGGCCCGTGCCGGCGGCCGCATGCAAGGCGGTCTCGCCAAGCCGTCCGTCGCATAGGATGCCATAGCCGGATCGCCCGTCCTGCACCCGGCGCGCGGCCTCGAGGCACAGCTCCTT
Source organism: Stappia stellulata DSM 5886 (assembly GCF_000423705.1). GTDB lineage: Bacteria > Pseudomonadota > Alphaproteobacteria > Rhizobiales > Stappiaceae > Stappia > Stappia stellulata. The sequence goes on from NZ_KE384083.1 coordinate 137,848, forward strand.
AAACGCAGGAATGCGGGAGGCTTCCGCACCGGCTTCCCGGGCAAGCTCCTCAAGCTGCTTGCGATGATCGAAGGCAAAGACGCGCATCGTCGACCAGTCGCCCTTGCGGTTGGTCGACCAGTGGATCTGCTCCAACTCCGCGTCGTGGCGAAGCGCAGGCGTGCGCACGCCGCGCTCCAGGAAAAACCGCAGTTCCTCCCAACTCGGATAGGCCGGCGCACAGCCATGCCGCGACACGGCCAGCGCACCACAGGCATTGGCGTAGGTCAGCGCGGTTTCCCACGGCTCACCCTTCAGCCAGCCGCGCAGCAGGCCCGACATGAACCCGTCCCCCGCGCCAAGCACGTTGAACACCTCGATCGGGAACCCCGGACCGGAAATACCGTCTTCGAGCGTGTCGGGAATGCCCCCGGTGAAGGCAACGGCGCCCATCGGCCCGCGCTTGCACACGAGCGTTGCATCTGAGACAGCGCGCACGGCGCGCAGCGCGGCAAGCGTGTCGGTCGTTCCGCCCGCGATGTGGAACTCCTCCTCCGTCCCGACGATGAGATCGAAGAGATGCAGCGTGGACTGAAGCCGGGCCGTCACCATGTCGGAGGCGATGAAGCGGCTTTCGCCGGCGTCATGCCCGGCAAGTCCCCAGAGGTTTGGCCGGTAATCAATGTCGAGCGCCGTGCGGGCACCGGTGTCGCGCGCGATCCCCAGCGCCTTGAGCACGGCAGCTTCAGTGCGCGGATGCGACAGGTGAGTGCCGGTCGCCGTCACGCAGCGCGCCGAGGCGATGAACCCTGCATCGATATCGTCCTCGCACAAAGCCATGTCCGCGCAATTCTCTCGGTAGAAGATCAGCGGAAACTGCTCGTGATCGCGAATCCCGAGCAGCACAAGCGCCGTCAGCCGCTCCGGATCCGTGACCACGCCGCGCGTATCGACACCTTCCGATTCAAGCTGTTCGCGAATGAACCGCCCCATGTGCTCGTCGCCGACCCGCGTAATCAGTGCCGACTTCAGTCCCAAACGCGCGGTTCCCGCCGCCATGTTCGTTGGCGACCCGCCGATATACTTGGAAAAGGCGCGCATATCCTCGAGCCGACCGCCCACCTGCGCCCCGTAGAGGTCGACGGAGGACCGTCCAATCGTGATGACGTCGAGATACCTGCCGTCTTCCATTGCTACAACGCACCCGTTTCCATGAAATTTAATGGACGACCACGGCTGGAACCGAATAGCGGCCCAGCCGCAAGATCACCCTCAAAAACGGAACATAAATTCCATTTTTTACAGCCGCAACCCAATTCTTTCACCGCCCGACCGCCCAAGCACCCCGGCACAATCACTTTCCTCGAGAGCCGATACGCGAACGATTGCAACCGCAGATTCGCGAAACCGGCTGGGCCCGACATCCAAATTCGGCATCAAGGCACTTGGATCACAATGGGAAAGGCGCCGAACCGATGCAAGGTGGCCTGCCCTTCATATCGCCCTCCATCTCGCGCGTTCTCCCATGACTTTCGGACCGCGGCCCAGCCGTCCGTCCGGGCAATCCGGTAATTTTCCGGACGCGCACGCGCAAAATTGGAATTTTTATTCTAAAAATACCGCTTCTCGATGCCGCGTGCGGTGGCCGCATCGCCGCCCCGTCCGAGCGACCGTGTCACGATCCCGAGTTTGGCGGCCTGCAGAAACGAAGCTGAAGGGTGAGACGTGCTTGCCTGCGCCCCGAAACCGAGGCGCAGGCAAAATGATTTTCATTGCGCTGCAACATCTTCTGTGGTCTACAGGCACCATCCTGGCGCTGCGTAGAGAAACGTCACACGTTCACGGCGCTTCAGGGCAAAGCAACTTTCCTCCCGATCGTTGCCCGAGCTGCTCGCACAGCGAGCGCACTCCCAAGGCAGCTGATCTGCGCAAGCTCCCTTTTCGATGACACACGACCGCGACCCTCGCAGGCGATGACGCCGCGTTTGGGCGCAGCTCTAAGGATTCCGCTTGACCACTTTCAAAGACCTCGGCCTCGCCGACCCGATCCTCAAGGCCGTCGAGGGCGAAGGCTACACGACGCCGACGCCGATCCAGGCCCAGGGTATTCCCGCAATTCTCTCCGGTGGCGACGTTCTTGGCCTGGCCCAGACCGGCACCGGCAAGACCGCGTCCTTCGTCCTTCCCCTGCTCCACCGTATCGCCGAGCAGGGCGGACGCCCGAACCCCAAGACCTGCGGTGCGCTCATTCTCGCACCGACGCGCGAACTCGCTTCGCAGATCGCCGAGAGCATTCGTGCCTACGGGCAGAAGGTTCGCCATTCCTCGACCGTCGTCGTCGGCGGCGCCCGTGCAATGCCGCAGATCCGCAGCCTTGCGCGCGGCATGGACATTGTCGTGGCAACACCCGGCCGCCTGCTCGACCACATGTCGACCGGTGCCCTGCGTCTCGACGAGACCACGACCGTGGTGCTCGACGAAGCCGACCACATGCTCGACCTCGGCTTCCTGCCTGCGATCCGCAAGATCCTGGCCGCCATGCCGCGCCAGCGACAGACGATCCTCCTGTCGGCGACCATGCCGAAGCAGATCCGCGCGCTTGCCGCCGACTTCCTGCACGAGCCGCAGGAAATCGCCGTCGCGCCGACGTCCAAGCCGATCGACCGGATCGAACAGACGGTTCTGCTGATCGAGCGCGAACAGAAGCGCCAGGCCCTCGTCGACGTGCTGAAGCGCGAAGACATGGACCGCGCCATCGTCTTCACGCGCACCAAGCACGGCGCCGACAAGGTGACGCGCCAGCTGGAGCAGGCCGGCCTCAACGCCTCCGCGATCCATGGCAACAAGAGCCAGGGCCAGCGCCAGAAGACGCTGGAATCCTTCCGCTCGGGCCGGACGCCGATCCTGGTCGCCACCGACATTGCCGCGCGCGGCATCGATGTCGACGGCGTCTCGCATGTGGTGAATTTCGAGCTCCCCAATGTGCCGGAATCCTACGTGCACCGCATCGGCCGCACGGCACGTGCCGGCAAGAGCGGCTCGGCGATCTCCTTTTGCGACCGCAGCGAGCGTCCGTTCCTGCGCGACATCGAGAAGCTGATCGGCAAGACGCTGGTCGAGCGCGACGACGACGGCCCGATCGGCCGCCCGTCGAACGGCAAGGGCCGCAAGCCCGCACGCCGTCCGTTCAAGCCGCGCGGCGATGGCGCCCATGCGTCCGACGGTGGCCCGAACGGCTCGCGCGGTCCGCGCGACGGCAAGCCCGCCGGCGACAAGCGCCCCTATCGCGGCCCGCGCCCCGGTTCGCAGTCGGATGGCGGACAAGGCGGCCGTTTCCGCGGCCCGCGCTCGGCAAACGCCAGCTGATCCAGCCTCACAAGGCTGAACCGACAAACAAAAAAGCGCCGGGCAGCGATGCTCCGGCGCTTTTTTCCGTCATGCGTTCCGGGCTACACGGATCCGCGCACCGTCTGACGCTGCATGCCAAGCCCCGCGATACCGAGCTCAAGCTGGTCTCCGGACTTGAGATAGACCGGATCGGGCTTTTGCCCCATGCCCACACCCGGAGGCGTGCCGGTCGCGATCACATCGCCCGGATGCAGGCTCATGAAGCGCGACAGATAGGCAATGACGAAGGCAACGTCATAGACCATCGTCGCGGTCGTTCCATCCTGATAGCGCTTGCCGTTGAGATCGAGATAGAGCGGCAGGCTTTGGGGGTCGGGCACTTCGTCACGCGTGACCAGCCACGGACCGATGGGGCCGAAGGTGTCCGCGGACTTGCCCTTCACCCATTGCCCCGAATGCCGGATCTGGAAATCGCGCTCCGAGACGTCGTTGACGACACAAAAGCCGGCGACATGATCGAGCGCATCGGCTTCGGCAATGTTCTTGGCGTGCTTGCCGATGACGACGCCGAGCTCCACTTCCCAATCGGTCGCCGCCGACCCGCGCGGCAGTTCGATACCGTCGTCCGGCCCGCAGATCGCCGAGGTGGCCTTCATGAAGACAATCGGTTCCGGCGGAACGTCCATGCCGGCTTCCGCGGCATGATCGGAGTAGTTGAGCCCGATACAGATGAATTTCCCGACACCTGCGACGCAAGGTCCGATCCGCGGCGATCCCTCCACCACGGGCAATGTATCGGGATCGAGCGCCTTCAGCCGCGCGAAACTGTCGTCCGACAATGCGGCCCCCGCAAGATCGTCGACATGGGCGCTGATGTCGCGGATGCGCCCTGCTGTATCGACCAGACCCGGTTTTTCGGCCCCGACGGGTCCGTAACGCATGAGTTTCATGAAAATTGCCTCCCAGACTGTCTTTCCGCGCGATCATAGGGGTTTGGCCGCGAAGGGCAAACCGGCCCGACGATCACTCGATGCCATTGGCCCGCTGGAGGGTCCGCACGTAGGCAACGATGCGCGAAATCTCTTCCGGGGAAACACCGGCAACGGGAGGCATGTCGCCAAAGGTCCAGTGATGGGCGCGAACGCCGCGGGCAACCGCCAGGTAGAACGCTCCGTCCGCATGGTGGCCGGGTTCGTAGACCCTGTGCACCAGCGGCGGACCGATCCCGTCGCGTCCGGCAGCGTTGGCGCCGTGGCAGCTCGCACAATTCTCGGCGAACTCCGTTTCGCCCAGACGGGCCTCCCCTGTCATCTCAGGGACGATGACTTCAGCGAGCGCGCCGCCGCTGCGACTACTCCCGCCCGGATCGTCCGCGCCGCCCAGATACACCCAGGTCCCGGCAAGCGCGGCGAGAACTCCGCCGGCGAGCAGGGCAGCGCCCGGCGCCCTCAAGACCCTTTTCCCCGCCCGGCGAGGTCGTCGAGAATCGGGCAGTCCGGCCGCTCATCGCCCTGGCAGCAATCCACCAGACGCGACAGGGTCGTCTTCATGGCCTGAAGTTCGGCGATCTTGCGTTCCACCTCGCCGATCTTCTCAAGCGCCACCGCCTTGACGTCCGAGCTTGCCCGATGCTCGTCATCGTAAAGCGAGAGCAGCGAACGACACTCCTCGATGGAAAATCCGAGGCTTCTCGAACGCTGAAGAAACCGCAGGCGGTGCACATCCGTCTCCGAATAGTCGCGGTAGCCGTTGGCCGCCCGCGTCGGGCGCACGAGCTCGATATCCTCGTAGTAGCGAATGGTCTTGGGCGGCAGCTTGGTGCGGGCCGCCGCGGCACCGATATTCATGTTCCAATCCCTTTCGGCACGTCCAGACCCCGGACAATTGCCCATCCAGTAACTGGAAGGTCAAGCGGGACCGGCGGCCGCCCCCGGAACAACAAAAAACGCCGCAGCCCATACGACTGCGGCGTTTCGCATTGTTCAGGTCATGCGCGTCGACATGGCAATCAGGCGTCGATGCGCACCATCTCGATCACGACGTTCTTGCCGCCGACCTCATGCGTGGCGCCAAAGCCGTCCTTGAGGCTTTCGCCAATCGTGAACTCACGCGCCAGCGTATCGGTCGCGATCCGCTCGCGATGTTCTTCCACCGCCTGCATCAGCTCCTCAGGCAGCGTCAGGTTGAGACGAATGCGATCGGAGACGTTGAAACCGCCGTCCTTGCGGGTCTGCTGGATCAGGCGCACGATGTCGCGGGCGTAACCCTCGCGCTCCAGCTCCGGATAGAGCTGGGTGTCCATCAGGACGACGCCGGCACCGGCATCGAAGAGACCCGTATCGGAGCCTTCCGGCGCCAGCACGCGCATCGTGTAATCTTCCGGCGGCAGCTCGACGCCGGCCAGCTCCACAATCCCGTCCGGGCGAAGCGTCCAGTCGCCGGACTTGGACGCACTCATCACGTCCTTCATCTTCTTGCCGAGGCGCTTGCCGATCTGCGGCTTGACCGCAAGGCGGTGTTCGCCGACCGACAGCGGATCGGCTTCCAGCACCACGTCCTTGATGTTCACCTCTTCGGCGATGAGGTTCGCATAGGGCCGCAGGTCCTCGACTTCCGGGTGGGCGACGGTCAGCGTCTTCAGCGGCAGGCGGGCGCGCAGGCGCTTGGCCTCGCGCAGCGACATGACGGAGGCGCAAATGTCGCGGATCAGGTCCATGCGGCGCACGAGATCGGGATCATTCGGCAGCGCTTCGGCCTCCGGCCAGTCCGCCAGATGCACGGAAAGATCGCCGGTCAGCCCCTTGTAGATGCGCTCCGAGACGAAGGGCATCATCGGCGCAAGCGTGCGCATCAGGTGCGTCAGCACCGTGTAGAGCGTGTCGAGGGCGTCGCGCTTTTCCTCCGTCATCTCCTCGCCCCAGAAGCGGGAGCGCGAGCGGCGGATGTACCAGTTGTTCAGCGCGTCGATAAAGCCCGGGACATGCGCATAGGCGCCCGGGATGTCGTAGGCGTCGAGCGAACCCTGAACCTTCTCGATCAGTTCCCGCGTCTTGGCGAGGATGTAGCGGTCGAGAAGGCCCTTCTGGTCGAAGCGCACCCGGGCCTTGTAGCTGTCGGCATTGGCGTAGAGCGTGAAGAAGTAATAGGCGCTCCAGATCGGGATGATCGCCTGACGCAGTGCCTGCGCGATGCCGCGCCCGTCCTTGGCGACCGCCAGATCGCCGCCGACCAGCAGCGGCGAGGACAGCATGTACCAGCGCAGCGCATCGGCGCCGTAAGTGTCGAAGACGCCGACCGGGTCGGGGTAATTCTGCAGGCGCTTGGAAAGCTTCTGCTTGTTTTCGTCGAGCACGACGCCGTGGCACACGGCGTTGCGGAACGGCGCGCGGTCGAAGATCGCGGTCGACAGAACCATCAGCGTGTAGAACCAGCCGCGCGTCTGCGCGACATATTCCACGATGAAGTCGGCCGGGAAGTTCTGTTCGAAATAATCCTTGTTCTCGAACGGGTAATGTTCCTGCGCGAAAGGCATGGAGCCGGAATCGAACCAGACGTCGAGCACTTCCGACACGCGGCGCATCATCGACTTTCCGGTCGGATCGTCGGGGTTCGGGCGCACCAGCTCGTCGATCATCGGGCGGTGAAGGTCGTCGGGCCGCACGCCGAAGTCCGCCTCGATCTCGTCGAGCGAGCCATAGACGTCGGTGCGAGGGTAATTCGGATCGTCGCTGATCCACACGGGGATCGGACAGCCCCAGAAGCGGTTGCGCGAGATGTTCCAGTCGCGGGCGTTTTCCAGCCATTTGCCGAACTGGCCGTCGCGCACATGCTCGGGCACCCAGTCGATCTCGCGGTTGAGCTCGACCATGCGGTCCTTGAACTGGGACACCGCCACATACCAGGCGTCGATCGCCTTGTAGATCAGCGGCGTGTCGGTGCGCCAGCAATGCGGATAGTCGTGCAGATAGGTCTCGTGGCGATAGACGACATTGCGCGCCTTGAGGTCGCGGATGATGTCCTTGTTCGCCTCGATCACGTTCTGGCCGACATAGTCGCTCACCTCGGCGGTGAACTTTCCGGCCTCGTCGACCGGAACCACAAGCGGGATCTCGCGGGCCTTGGCAAGCTCGAAATCGTCCTCACCAAAACCCGGCGCGATATGCACGCAGCCCGTTCCGTCACCGGCTTCGACAAAGTCTGCGGCGAGCACCTTGAAGGCGTTTTCCGTGTCCTTGAAATAGGGGAACAGCGGCTCGTAGGACGCATCGGCGAGCGCCGATCCTTTCAGCGTGTCGACGCGCGTCCATTCGCCGAATTCACGCTCGTAGCGCTCCAGCGCGGCCTCCGCGAGAACCACCCGCTGGCCGTCCTTTTCCAGAACCGCATAGTCGAGATCGGGCGCGACGGCGAGCGCGAGGTTCGACGGCAGCGTCCAGGGCGTTGTCGTCCAGGCGAGAAGACGCGTCGGGACAGAAGCGTAAGCCGCATCCTTCAGCAGGAAACCGACGGTGAGCGCCGGGTCCTGACGTTCGCGATAGGAATTGTCGAGGCGCGTCTCGAAGTTCGACAAAGGCGTCTGCACGGCCCAGGAGTAAGGCACCACCCGGTAGCCGCGATAGACCAGGCCCTTGTCCCAGAGCTGCTTGAAACCCCAGATCACACTCTCCATGAAAGAGAGATTCATGGTCTTGTAATCGTTCTCGAAATCGACCCAGCGCCCCTGACGCTCGACATAGTAGCGCCACTCGTTGGTGAAACGCATGACCGAGACCGAACAGTGGGCGTTGAACTTGCCGATGCCGTAATCGAGGATCTCGTTTCGCCCCGAGATGCCGAGTTCCTTTTCCGCCGTCAGTTCGGCGGGAAGCCCGTGGCAGTCCCAGCCGAAACGGCGCACGACGCAGTCGCCGCGCATGGTGCGGTAACGCGGGATCAGGTCCTTGACGAAGCCGGTCGCGAGATGGCCGTAGTGCGGCAGGCCGTTGGCGAAGGGAGGTCCGTCGTAAAAGACGTATTCGCCCGCACCGTCCTGGTTGCGCCGCTGCTCCACGGAAGCCTCGAAAATCCGGTTCTCTTCCCAGAACTTGAGGATGTCTTCCTCCAGCTTGGGAAAGCTAGGGTTTGGATCGATGGCTTCGTACATCAACAACGTCCCGCTTGTTGTGGCAAGCGCGCGGGTCCATGGCGTTTTCGGCCAAGACAGCCGCGCGTCGACTGGTCCTCAAGGGTGGGTTATCCGACCGGGGCGAAAAACACAATCGGTCAGGCGCGCGTCACCTTGGCAAGACTGGCCGGAAAGCGGCCGCGCGTATCGACGATCAGCTTCGCCTCGCGCCCGATCATCTCGTAATCGAAGGCGTCATGGTCGGTGGCGATCACCACCGCGTCCATGGAGGCGACCGTTCCGGCATCCGCAACGCAGCTCGCGTGGCGCGATCCGTCGGCAAGCGTCAGCACCGGCACATGCGGGTCGGCATAAACCACCTCGCCGCCCTTCGCGGCGATGCCCTCGATCACCATGACGCTCGGGGATTCGCGCATGTCGTCGATATTCTTCTTGAAGGCGACGCCAAGCACCAGCACGCGCGCACCGTTCAGCGCCTTGCGCTCGCCGTTGAGCGCATCCATCAGCTTTTCCACGATGAACTCGGGCATGTAGCGGTTGATCTCGCCGGCAAGCTCGATGAACCGCGTGTGCACGCCGTATTCGCGCGCTTTCCATGTCAGATAGAACGGATCGACCGGAATGCAGTGACCGCCGACCCCCGGCCCCGGATAGAAGGCGGTAAAGCCGAAGGGCTTGGTCGCGGCGGCGCGGATCACGTCGAAGATGTCGATGCCCATGCGGTCGGCAAGTGTCTTCATCTCGTTCACGAGACCGATGTTGACCGCGCGGTGGATGTTTTCCAGAAGCTTGGTCATCTCCGCGACCCGTGTCGAGGCAACGGGCACCAGCGTGTCCACCGCCCCGCCATAAAGCGCCTCGGCCGCGCGCAGGCAGTTTTCGGTCACACCGCTCACCACCTTGGGAATCTGGCGAATGCTGAAGGAGGCGTTTCCCGGATCCTCGCGCTCGGGCGAATAGACGACGAAGATATCCTCGCCCACCGTGAGGTCGTCCCGCGCCAAAACGGGAAGCATGTCGTCCTCGGTGGTTCCGGGATAGGTGGTCGATTCCAGAGCAATTACCTGTCCGGAGCGCAAATGCGGACGCACGCTGCGCGCGGCATCCAGGATATAGCCGATATCGGGATCATGGTATTTGCCAAGCGGCGTCGGCACACAGATGATCAGCGCGTCGCAATCGGCGGCCTCACTGAAATCCGTGGTTGCCGTGAAGGGAGCCGAGAAGCGCACGCTCTCGCGCGTCAACCCGACATAGCGGCGAAAGCCGCCATCGGCATTCAGTTCCGCAACCTTGGCCGCATCGACATCGAGACCGACGACCGGATACCCGAGCTCGCTGAAGCGCGAGGCCAGCGGCAGACCGACATAGCCGAGCCCGATGATACCGATCACCGCGGAGCGGTCGGTCATGCGCGCGGCAAAGCGCGCAAGAGGGTTCGTTGACGTCATGTCCGCTGCCATCGGATCGATCCTGACCAGTCACTGTGCCGTAAAATCACCGTGCCGCATTGTCTGCGGCGCAAGCCGACCGTTTTGCACAGCGCGCGGCACTCGGCAAGGCCCGAGCGCCCGCGCCGGCGTTGACGGCGCGATTGATACCCAGACCCTGCCCGGCCGGGGCTAGATGGTCTGGTTGTAGGCGCCGACTTCCGGGTTTTCGCGCAAGACGTCGTCGACCGCCTTGAACATTTCCCTGAGCCGGGCGTCGGAGACCGGGCTTTCGATCACCACCACGAGTTCGGGCTTGTTGGAAGACGCGCGCACGAGCCCCCAGGTGCCGTCCTCGGCAACCACCCGCACGCCGTTGACGGTGACGAGGTCGACGATCTCGTGTCCCGCGATCTTTTCCCCCTTCTCCTGCATCTCGGCAAAGCGGGCGACCACCCGGTCGACCACCTCGTATTTGATCTCGTCCGCGCAATGCGGCGACATCGTCGGCGAGCCCCAGGTTTTCGGCAGCGCGGCGCGCAGGTCGGCCATCGACTTGCCCGGATTGCGGTCGAGCATGTCCAGAATGGCGATCGCCGAAACGAGGCCGTCGTCGTAGCCGCGCCCGATCGGCGTGTTGAAGAAGTAATGTCCGGACTTCTCGAAACCGACGAGTGCGTTCAGCTCGTTCACGCGGCGCTTGATGTAGGAATGACCGGTCTTCCAGTAGTCGGTCTTGGCACCGTTGGCAAGAAGCACGGGATCGGTTGCAAAGAGACCGGTCGACTTCACGTCGACGACGAACTGGCTGCCGGGATGAAGCTCGGACAGATCGCGCGCCAGCATCACGCCGACCGTATCGGCGAAGATCTCCGCGCCCGTATTGTCCACCACGCCGCAGCGATCTCCGTCGCCGTCGAAGCCGAGACCGACCTCGGCGCCGGTTTCCAGCACCTTGTCGCGAAGCGCGTGCAGCATCTTCATGTCTTCGGGATTGGGGTTGTAGCGCGGGAACGTGTGGTCCAACTCGCAGTCGAGCGGGATCACCTCCGCGCCCAGCGCTTCCAGCACCTGCGGGGCAAAGGCACCGGCCGTGCCATTGCCGCAGGCCGCAACGACCTTGATCGGCCGCGACAGCTTCGCCCGGTCGGTAAGGTCCTTGATATAGGTCTCGGCAAAGCCTTCGACAAAGCGATAGCCGCCGCCGGAGCCTTCGCGGAACGTGCCGGTGAGAACAATTTCCTTCAATCGCCCCATCTCGTCCGGCCCGAAGGTCAACGGCCGGTCGATTCCCATCTTCACCCCGGTCCAGCCGTTGTCGTTGTGCGAGGCCGTGACCATCGCGACCGCCGGTACGTCGAGCGCGAACTGCGCGAAATAGGCCATTGGCGAGAGTGCAAGCCCGATGTCGTGAACACGCACGCCGCCGGCCATCAGTCCGGAAATCAGTGCCATCTTGATGGCGGCGGAATAGCTGCGGAAATCATGCCCGACGACAATATCGGGCCGTGTGCCGCGTTCACGCATCAAGGTGGCTATGCCCATGCCAAGCGCCTGAATGCCCATCAGGTTGATTTCTTTTTCGAAAAGCCAGCGGGCATCGTATTCGCGAAACCCGGTCGGCTTCACCATCGGGCGCGATTCAAAATCGTAGGTGTTCGGCGTCAGTTCGGCGACGGGAACGCTCAGCATGCGTTTATCCTCAAGTCTGTGTGCCGGCGAGCGCCGGCTTTTCCAATATTTGTTCGCCCGAATGCCGGGACTCAAGTCGCGTCCGGCACCTCGTCGGAATATCGAACGATGTCGTCGTCTCCGATATAGGTGCCCGACTGTATTTCGATGACACGCGCCGGAACGCGACCGGGATTTGCAAGCCGGTGGCGGGCCCCGACCGGAACATAGGCGGACTGGTTCTCGGTCATCAGCCGGGTCTCGCCATTAATGGTGATCGCCAGCGTTCCGGAAACGACCACCCAGTGTTCCGCCCGGTTGACGTGGCTTTGAAGCGACATGCTCTCCCCCGGCTTGATCTCGATTTCCTGCACCTGGAAGCGATTGCCCCGGGCAATTTCCTCACGTGTCCCCCAGGGTCTGTAACGCTTGCGATGCTCCCGGGTTTCCGGCCGATTTTCTCGCTGGAGCTCTTCGACGACGCTCTTCACATCCTGGGCATGGTTCTTGTCGGCCACCAGAACCGCGTCCTTGGTGGCCACCACCATCACCTGATCGAGGCCGACGACCGAGACAAGCGCCCCGTCGCTCACGACAAGACTGTCGCGCGACTTCACGAACATCGCCTCGCCAAGCGTGCTGTTGCCGTCCTCCGACTTGTCGAGCACCTCCCACACGGCCGACCATGATCCAAGGTCGCTCCAGCCCGGATCCGTCGGCACACAGGAGATGCGGTCGGACTTTTCCATGATCGCATAATCGATGGAAATGTTCGGGACGGCGGCAAAGCTCTCCGCGTCGAGCCGCAGAAAATCGAGATCGGGGGACGCGGCCGCCAGTGCGGCGCGAACCCGCATCAACACCTCGGGACAGTGGCGCTCGAACTCCGCGATCATCGTGGACGCGGAAAACAGGAAAATGCCGGCATTCCATACGTGGTCCCCGGAAGCGAGAAAGGCCTTCGCCCGCTCCAGGTCCGGCTTCTCGACGAATGCGGCCACCGGACGCACGGGCCCCTCGCCCGCCGAAAGACGGATATAGCCGTAGCCCGTGTTGGGTTCGCTCGGACGAATGCCGAATGTCACGATCCGTCCGTCCCTGGCCGCCGGCACTGCTTCGGCAACCGCCCGCGCAAACACATCCGCGTCACGCACCAGGTGATCGGACGGGGCGAGCAGGACCAACGCCTCGGGATCGGTCGCTGCAGCGGTCAGCGCGGCGACAGCGGCCGGAGCGGCCGTGTTGCGTGCGATGGGCTCCAGCACAATCGTGCCCTGGCCATTTTCTGCACTCGCCATCTGCTCCCCCACGAGGAAGCGGTGCTCGGCATTCGCAATCACAATCGGCGGCGCATAATGGGGCGCGGGAAAACGGCTCAGGGTCTTTTGAAACAGGCTCTCGCCATCGAACAACGGGAGGAATTGCTTGGGGCGCAAGGAACGCGACAGCGGCCAAAGTCGCGATCCGGATCCGCCGGACAATATGCAAGGTATGATCACGCTTCGCCTTTCGCGGTTTTCGTCATCGGAGCGCGGCACGGCACGCCTGTCGCCCTTGATGCCCGACCGCGTCCTGAAAAGACGTTAACCGCGAACGCGCCCCGTTGAAACGGGGCGCGAACGAAATCGGATCGTGAACCGCCTCAGCCGTGCGAGGAGCGATGCGCCCAACCGGTCATGCGCATCTCCAGCCAGGCCATCATCGCATACATGACGATGCCGAGCACCGCGAGCGCCATCAGCCCCGCCCAGACAAGCGGCACGTTGAACTGCGACTGAGCCGCCAGCATCATGTGACCGATGCCGGAATTGGCCGCCACGGTCTCCGAGATCACCGAACCGACGAAGGCAAGCGTGATCGCGATCTTCAGCGAGCCGAAGAAATAGGGCATGGAGCGCGGAATGCCGACCTTCAGCATGATGTCGAGCTTCTTCGCGCCAAGCGCACGCAGCACGTCTTCCATTTCCGGCTCGATGGTGGCAAGGCCGGTCGCTACGTTCACGACAATGGGAAAGAAGGCGATCAGAAAGGCGGTCAGCACCGCGGGCACCGTTCCAATGCCGAACCAGATGACGAGGATCGGTACCACGGCAACCTTGGGCACGGAGTTGAAGCCGATCATCAGCGGGTAAAGCCCGGCGTAGATCGACCTGCTCCAGCCTATCGCAAGACCGAGCGCCAGTCCGCCGACCACCGCCAGCAAAAAGCCGAGCGTCGTGGTAAAGAGCGTTTGCAGCGAATTCGTCCAGATTACCGGCCAGTATTTGACTGTGGCGACCCAGATATCGGAGGGCGCCGGCAGGATGAAGAACGCGATGTCGAAGGCGCGCACGACGCCTTCCCACACAACGAACAACCCGATGGTCCAGATCCAGGGAGCGGCCTTGATCCATTTCTCGTTCATGCCGCAGCCCTCGCATCGGCGATATGTGCACGAAGCTCATGCACGATGTCGTTGAACTTTGCTTCATAGGTGAGATCGATCGGTCGCGGACGCGGGAAGGAAATCTCGCGCTCGACGATGATGCGCCCCGGCCGCGCGCTCATGACGAACACCCGGTCGGCGAGAAACACCGCCTCGCGCAGGTCATGCGTCACCAGGATGGTGGTGAAGCCCTTTTCCGCGTGGAGATCGCGCATCACCTGCCACAGTTCCTCGCGGGTGAAGGCGTCGAGCGCGCCGAACGGCTCGTCGAGCATCAGGAGCTCGGGATCGTGGACAAGCGCCCGACACAGGTTCGCGCGCTGCTGCATCCCCCCCGACAATTGCCAGGGGAACTTGTCGCCGAATCCCTTGAGGCCGACGACGGAAAGCAGGTCTTCCGCAAGCGCTTCGTAGGCGGCCCGCTCTCGCGACAGCCTGCGGCGATGCGGCTGAACGATTTCCAGCGGCAGCATGACGTTCTTCAAGGTCGTGCGCCATGGCAGCATGGACGGGTTTTGAAAGGCCATGCCGGCCATCGAAACCGGTCCGTCGACCTCCTTGCTTGCCACCTCGACCGTGCCGACCTGCGGACGGATAAGGCCCGTGGCAAGCTTCATCAAGGTGGACTTGCCGCAACCCGACGGGCCGACAACGGCTGCGAACTCGCCTTTCTTCACCGTCATCGACAAGCCGTCGAGGGCCAGCGTGCTGTCACCGCCCGGCCCGTAGGCAAGGCGAATGTCATTCAATTCAACAAAACCGGTCACGGATGCTCTTTCGGCTGGTCCCACTACGCCGGGCCCCTCGGCAAGACAACCGTGGGGCCCGCGGTCATGATCATTGAGGTGTCAGCGAACCATCCGCTCTTCGACCGGCGGAAGGTAGGACGGGTCGAAGACCCGCTCGGGTGCCGGCGGCGTGTCGCTCACGCCCATGGAGGTCTTCAGATACTCCATCGACTGGGCAAGCTTCTCCATGTCCACGCCACCGAAGCCGTTTTCCCTCACAGCCGGAGTGGCAATGGAACCGTCGATCGCCATTTCGATCCGGTCGATCTCGGTCGCCTCGTCGAGCACGCCGTTGCGCTTAAGGACATAAGGCACGGATGCAGCAGGGTCTTCGATCGTGTCGAGAAACCCTTTCACGAGTGCCTTGAGGAAGCCCTTGACCGCCTCCGGGTTCTCCTCGGCAAACTGGGTGTTGACCATGACCACGTTGCCGTAGAGGTCGAGACCGTTCTCCGCCATCAGGATCAGCGCGATGTCATCGTCCGAAATACCCTGTGCCTTGAGGTTGATGACGGAGGAGAAGGAAAAGCCGAAGATCGCATCCACCTGCCCTTGCGCCAGCATCGGCTCGCGAACCGGAAACCCAACGTTCTCGATGGTGATGGTGGAGGTGTCGATGCCGGCGACGTCGACGAAGGCCGGCCACTGGCCGAAGGCTGCATCGGGTGGCGGCGCGCCCAGCGTCTTGCCTTCAAGCGACTTGGGGTCCTCGGTGATGCCCTGGCTCTTGCGGCCGATCACCGCGAACGGCGGGCGCTCATAGGCCATCATAACGGCCTTGACGTTGAGGTCCGGCTGCTCGTCCATCAGCTTGATCAATGCGTTGATGTCGCCGAAGCCCATGTCGTAGGTGCCGGTCGCAACGCGCGGAATCGATTCCCGCGACCCGGCCCCGCTGTCGATTGTCACCGACAGGCCCTCGTCCGCGAAATACCCCTTGTCCTGGGCAATGAAGAAGGGCGCGGCCGGCGCCTCGAACTTCCAATCGAGCGTGAACTTGATCTCCGTCTCGGCCATGGCCGACGGCGCGGTCAAGGTCAGGGCGAGCGCAATTCCAAACAGTCGACGCATGTCAGTCCCCACTGGCTTTGTTTTCGCCGCAGAGAGTGCCAAGCGGGTGCCTATCGATCAAGCAGATTTTGGGTCAGCCCAACTTTTCATCACAGGCAGCACTTGCCGGGGCACCCCGCCGCTTGCCCGCGAGGGCTGGCGGCACTGCCCCGAAGATCGCTAGAGATCGAGGTAGCGAATCACCTCATCGGCGAGCGCGACCGGATCGGCTCCGTCGGTGTTCAGGACGATTTCCGCGGCCTCCGGCGCTTCGTAGGGGCTGTCGATACCGGTGAAATCGCGGATTTCGCCGGCGCGGGCCTTCCTGTACAGCCCCTTCGGGTCCCGCGCTTCGGCGACCTCGAGCGGTGCATGGACATGAATCTCGACAAATTCTCCGGGCTTGAACAGGTCACGGGCCATCTGCCGGTCGGAGCGGAACGGCGAGATGAAGGACACCAGCGTGATCAACCCGGCCTCGGTGAAGAGTTTCGCCACCTCGCCGACCCGGCGGATGTTCTCCACCCGGTCGGCCTCGGAAAACCCGAGATCCTTGTTCAACCCGTGGCGGACGTTGTCGCCATCGAGCAGGAAGGTCAGCCGTCCCATCGCGTGCAGCCGCTGCTCCACGAGATTGGCCACGGTCGACTTGCCCGCGCCCGACAATCCCGTGAACCAAAGCACCTTCGGCGCCTGGCCGGTGAGCGCCGCGCGCGCGGACCTGTCGATATCGAAGGCCTGCCGGTGAATGTTGTCGGCCTTGCGCAGCGCCTTCCAGATCATCCCGGCCGCGACCGTATGGTTGGTCAGCGGATCGATCAGCACGAAGGCTCCGAGATCGCGGTTGACCTCATAGGGGTCGAAGGCCACCGGCGACGACAGGGAAAGTTCGCAATAGCCGATGCCATTGAGCGCGAGCGTCTCGAGCTCCTCATGCTTCAGCGTGTTCACGTCAATGCCGTGATCGATGCGGGTGACGCTTGCGGACGCGAGGCGTTTTCCAGCCTTGATCGCGTAAGTGCGCCCGGGAACGAGCGGCTGGTCGTCCATCCAGATCAGATGCGCGCCGAGCCTGTCGGCCACCTCCGGGCGCTGATCGGGCGCGCAAAGCACATCGCCCCGCGAGATATCGACCTCCTCCTCCAGGGTCAGCGTTACCGCATCACCGGCACATGCCTCTTCAAGATCGCCATCCATGGTGACGATCCGCTCGACGACCGCAGGTCGGCCCGACGCCGCAACGGCGATCCTGTCGCCCGGACGAACCCGGCCGCTGACGAGCGTGCCGCAATAGCCGCGAAAATCGAGATTCGGACGGTTCACCCACTGAACCGGCATCCGGAACGGACCGTCGGAGGTTTCGCCGGCAACGCCAACGCTCTCCAGATGCGCGAGCAGCGTGGGGCCTTGATACCAGTCCATCGCGCCGGAGCGCGCTGTGACGTTGTCGCCGGTCAGCGCCGACATCGGGATCATTTGCAGGGTCTCGAAGCCGAAGCTGTCGGCGAAGGCGCGATAGTCGCTTGAAATTTGTGCAAACACCTCCGCGTCGTTGTCGACCAGATCCATCTTGTTGACCGCAACGACGACATGGCGAATGCCCAGAAGCGAGACGATGAAGGAATGCCTCCGCGTCTGTTGCAGAACGCCCTTGCGAGCGTCGATCAGGATGACCGCGAGATCGGAGTTGGACGCGCCTGTTGCCATGTTGCGGGTGTATTGCTCGTGGCCGGGCGTATCGGCGACGATGAACTTGCGGGCATCGGTGGCAAAGAACCGGTAGGCGACATCAATGGTGATGCCCTGCTCGCGCTCCGCCTCCAGACCGTCGACGAGAAGCGCGAAATCGATGTCATCGCCCTGGGTGCCGTATTTGCGGGAATCGCTGCGGAGCGCGGCAACCTGATCCTCCAGCACCCGCTTGGTGTCATGCAGCAACCGTCCGATCAGCGTCGACTTGCCGTCGTCGACGCTGCCGCAGGTCAAAAACCGCAACAGGCCCTTTTGATCATGGTCGTCGAGCACGCTCGTTACGGGTCGGGAAATCGACGGAAGGTGGTTCATGACATGTCCCTCAGAAGTAGCCTTCGCGTTTTTTCTTTTCCATCGACGCGGATTCATCGTGATCGATCAGCCGCCCGGAGCGTTCCGACGTTCTGGCGATCAGCATCTCGGTGACGATCCCGTCGAGCGTATCGGCCTCCGACTCCATGGCCGCGGTGAGCGGATAGCAGCCAAGCGTGCGAAACCGCACGCGCCGCATGCGAGGGGTTTCGCCGGGCGAAAGCGGCAGCCGCTCGTCGTCGCGCATGACCAGCATCCCGTCGCGTTCCACGACCGGGCGTTCCGCAGCGAAATAAAGCGGAACGATGGGGATGTTTTCGGCGCGGATGTACTGCCAGATGTCGAGTTCGGTCCAGTTCGACAGCGGAAAGACACGAAGGGATTCCCCGCGCCGCACCCGTGTGTTGAAGAGCGACCAGAGCTCCGGACGCTGGTTTTTAGGATCCCACCCGTGCTGGGGCGTGCGAAACGAAAAGATCCGCTCCTTGGCCCGCGATTTTTCCTCGTCGCGCCGTGCGCCGCCGAATGCCGCATCGAACCCGTGAAGGTCGAGGGCCTGCTTGAGCGCGTCAGTCTTCATGACCTGGGTGTAATAGGACGCACCGTGGTCGAAAGGGTTCAGGCCGTCGGCGAGACCCTGCGCGTTCGTGTGGGTCAGCAACTCCATCCCCGCCTCGCGCGCCATCCGGTCCCGAAAGGCGATCATCTCGCGGAATTTCCAGGTGGTGTCGATGTGGAGCAGCGGAAACGGCGGCGGCGCGGGATGAAAGGCCTTGCGCGCAAGGTGCAGCATTACGCTGGAATCCTTGCCGATCGAATAGAGCATCACCGGACGGGCCATCTCCGCCACGACCTCGCGAATGATCTCGATGGATTGCGCTTCAAGACGTCGTAGCTGACTGGCGCGATTGTACACGATCTGATCCTCTCGGCGGGAAGCGCGCGAAGCCCATTCGGCTCCACGCACTCCCAAACAAAGCTTTTCCGTCGGGACTGCCGGTCGACAACGAAAATCGCTGCAGCCACTGCGGAAAGCGAGCGTATCTTATGGCTGCATAAACCAAAAACATATCAACCCGCGATATGCTTTGCGCATGCTGGAAGCAACCGATAATGGCGCCGCGCCGAAAGTTCGAGAAACCAGATTGCCGACAATGGCCGGCCTTTAAAAAATCTCTGTCAAATTGCCCTGGCGGGATTGTTGGTTGCGCAGATCAGGGCCGCAGTGCGTACGATCAGTCTGTCGTCGCCCGCGGCAAGAAAACCGGGATTGGCAAAATCGTCGTCGGTCGCCTGATTGCGTTTTCCGTAGAGAAACGGGTTTCCATCGAGCCCCGCGACCGTACCGCCGGCCGCGGCGAGAATGGCGTGGCCAGCGGCTGTATCCCATTCCATCGTTCGATTGAAACGGGGATAGAAGTCGGCCTCGCCGCGCGCGACCAAACAGAATTTGAGCGAGGACCCGACGCTCACCGTCTGCGCCACCCCAAGCCGCTCGAGCAGCAAATCCGTGTTGGCGTCGCGATGAGAGCGGCTGGCAACGGCCACCGGCCGGGCGGCCGCTTGTTCCCGGACCCTGACAGGCCGCCATGCGCTTTCAGCGCCCGCGCCCTGCACTCTCTCGAAGGCCCCTCCGCCCCGCGCACCCACGAATGCCTCTTTCCGGTGAGGCGCAAACACCGCGCCGACCACCGGCAAACCATTCTCCACCAGCGCGATGTTGACCGTGAAGTCGCCGCGACCGGAGATGAACTCGCGCGTGCCGTCCAGCGGATCCACAAGGAAAAACCGGTCGGAGATATCCGGAACCGCACCGGACGAAGCCGCCTCTTCCGCCACGACCGGAATATCGGGATAAAGGCGGGAAAGGCCCGACAGAATGACGTCTTCCGCCCTGCGGTCGGCCTCCGTTACCGGGCTGTCGTCGGGCTTGCGATCAACGCTCACATCGTTGCGGAAGAACGACAGGATGATATCGCCGGCTTCGTCGCACACCGCGGCCAGCGCCTGAAGCTCTTGCCCGATCAACATGCCGCTCTCCCGGTTTACTCAAGTGTCGGTTGCGGCGTCGTGCGCAGGCGCCGCCTTGCCAATGCCGCGATAGGTCAGTCCGGCGCGGGCGACATCGTCGGCACGCCAGATGTTGCGCATGTCGATGACGGTGTCGCCACGCATCCGTCCTGCGATCTCTTCAAGCGAGAGGCCGCGATAGAGGTTCCACTCCGTCACAACGGCAAGCACGTCGACGCGGTCCGCAACGTCATAGGGATTGTCGCGCCATTCCGCGCCCGGCAACAGCGGTTCGGCCTGGGACCGCGCTTCCGGATCGTGCAAGACAACACGCACGCCATGCGCCTGAAGCGCCGGCACGATCACCAGCGAGGGCGCGTCGCGCACGTCGTCGGTATTGGGCTTGAAGGCAATGCCGAAAATTCCGACCGACTTTCCCTCGGGATCCGGACCGAGCGCGGCAAGAATCCGCTCCGCCATGTCGCGCTTGCGCGCCTCGTTGACCGCAATGGTCGTCTCCACAAGCCGCAAGGGCGTTCCGTGCCTCTGTCCGGTCGCAGCAAGCGCCGCCGTGTCCTTCGGAAAGCAGGATCCGCCGTAGCCCGGCCCCGCATGCAGGAATTTGCCGCCGATCCGGTTGTCCAGTCCAATTCCGCTTGCCACCTTCTGGACATCCGCGCCGACCTTTTCGCACAGGTTGGCGATTTCGTTGATGAAGGTGATCTTCAGTGCCAGGAACGCATTGGCGGCGTATTTGGTGATTTCCGCGTTCTCGAGCGTCGAGACGAGAATCGGCGTCTCACGCAGATACAGCGGCTGGTAGAGGCGACGCAGCGTATCCTCGGCGCGGGCATCCTCGGCACCGACGACAACGCGGTCCGGACGCATGAAGTCCTCGATCGCCGAGCCCTCGCGCAGGAACTCCGGATTGGATGCAACCGAAAACGCGAGCCCCGGACGCTCCTGTCGCAGGATCTCCGCCACCTTGCGACAGGTGCCGACGACGACCGTAGACTTGATGACCACGACCGTTCCCTCGCGCATCACGCGCGCGATCTGGCGGGCGGCTTCATGGACGTAGGTGAGGTCCGCCTCGCCGTCGCCGCGTCGCGACGGCGTCCCGACCGCCACAAAGACCACATCCGCGGCCGCGACCGCCGCATCGAAATCCGTGGTGAAGGCAAGGCGCCCCGCATCCAGGTTGCGCTCGATCAGCGCATCGAGTCCCGGCTCGTAAATCGGAACTTCCTTCGCATTCAACCTGGCGATCTTGTCGGCGTCGATATCGACACAGGTCACATCGAAGCCGAACTCGGAAAAACAGACGCCGGACACAAGTCCGACATATCCGGTTCCAATCATCGCAATACGCATGGATGCTCCTGAAGTCGATCTCTGGACAGATGCGGTTGCCCCGCGATGGAGGCACCGGACAGTTTGGCCCGGCGGGCCATTCCCGATGGGCGGTCCCGGACGGCTTGTCCAGGACCCGTCTATAAGACCCCATCTGCGACGGAAATGAGACGTCCCCCGCCGTGCGACACCACCGTTTCACGTCCAGGGACCCGAAAAGACGCAGCGTTGGTGTTCGCTTGCCATCGGTTTGTCAAGCCGTTACCTCGTACGACGTTTGGTTTGCGCGACAAACAGAACGATTCGCGGGCCTGCCCCCACCCCCCAGAAAACCGGAGAGCGGAAATGGCGACACTTGTTACCGGCGGCGCCGGGTACATCGGGAGCCACATGATATTGCGCCTGCTCGATGCCGGCGAAACCGTGGTTGTCATCGACGATCTCAGCACCGGACATGACTGGGCGATCCCCGGCCGAGCGCATTTCGTCAAGGGCGAAGTCAGTGATCCGAAAGCGCTGGAGGCGGCCTGCAAGCTGGCCGACATCGATGCCGTGATCCATTTCGCCGGTTCCGTTGTCGTTCCCGAGTCCATTGCCGACCCGTTGAAATACTATCGCAACAACACCTGTGCCTCCCGCGCCCTTATCGAGAACTGCCTTGCGCATCGCATCGGAAGCATCCTGTTTTCCTCTACCGCCGCCGTTTATGGCGACCCGGAAAGCTGCCCGGTTGCGGAAGAGTCCCGCACCTTGCCACTTTCCCCCTATGGCGCATCCAAGCTGATGGTCGAAACGATGTTGCACGACATCGCCGCTGCAAGCGACCTGCGCTATGGCGCCCTGCGTTACTTCAATGTTGCCGGCGCGGACCCGCAGGGACGCGCGGGCCATTCGACCGTCGGCGCAACACACCTCTTGAAGGTGGCCTGCGAGGCCGCTCTCGGGGTCCGCGACGGGCTCACGGTCCACGGCACCGACTATGCCACGCGCGACGGAACGGCGGAGCGCGACTTCATCCACGTCAGCGACCTCGTGGACGCGCATTATCTCGCGCTTTCGCATCTGCGGGAGGGCGGAGCCAGCTTCACGGCGAACTGCGGCTATGGCCAAGCCTATTCGGTGCTGGAGGTTATCGAGGCGGTCAAGACGGCCTCCGGCGTCGACTTCCCCGTCCACCTCGGCCCGCGACGTCCCGGCGATTCCATGCGCGTGATCGCTGACAACCGCAAGATCATGTCTCTTTTCGATTGGCAGCCGGCCTATCGCGACCTGACAACGATCGCCCGCCATGCGCTGGCTTGGGAACACAAGCTCGGCACGCGCAACGCACCGGACAAAAAGGCCGATGGGTCTGTGGATGTCCCTCCGGATCAGACGTGATCCGGAGAGAAAATACTGCCGTTTCTTGTCAGATGCCACAATATCGACGCTTCAGGCATTATCTGGTTTGTATGGGACAGGTGGACAGGTGATCCATCCATGGTCCGAAGACCCTGTGCGTTGCTGGCATGCACAAGAACCAAGACTGATAGAAACCCGTGACGGACGCGTTCCGCGTGCGGCTCGACAAAGCGCTCACGGTTGACGCAGTCAGTTGCGAGACGGAACGAGACACCATGCACGGCGTCGAAATGAGAGACACATAAATGTCCCTTCGGGCTCGCAATACCATCATTTGCGGTTACGCCGCCCGCCTTCCCGGCGCGAACAGCGTGCAAGACTTCTGGAACCTCCTGGACGACGGACGTTGCACGATCTCGCGGATCGGCGATGACCGGTTCGACACGCGTCGCTATCACCATCCGGAGCCCAACACGCCGGGTCGCAGCATGACCTTCTCGGCCGGACAAATCGAGGATGTCTGGGGCTTCGACGCCGGGTTTTTCGGAATTTCTCCCCGTGAAGCCGTGCAGATGGATCCGCAGCAACGGCTATTGCTGCAAGTCGTTTGGGAAGCGATCGAGGACGCCGGCATCCGCTCCTCGGATCTTGCGGGCACGAACACCGGCGTCTATGTCGGTGCCTCCGCGCTGGACTATCATCAAAGTCTCCTGTTCGACCTTCCCGCGGTCGATATCCAGACGATGACGGGCAACACCCTGTCGATCATCGCAAACCGCATTTCCTATATTTTCGATCTGCAGGGTCCGAGTTTCACGCTCGACACGGCGTGCTCATCCTCTTTGGTGGCCCTGCATCAGGCCGTCGCTGCCATCGAAAGCGGCCAGATCGACACCGCCATCGTCGCCGGCGTCAACCTGCTGCTCAGCCCGTTTTCCTTCATCGGATTTTCCCGTGCCTCCATGCTGTCGTCGCAGGGGCTGTGTCGGGCCTTCGATGCTTCGGGGGACGGCTACGTCCGCTCGGAAGGCGCGGTGGCGATCGTGCTGCGCCGGGACGGTCCGGGGATCGCCGCGCGGGCCCGTATTCTTGCGACCGGAATCAATGCAGACGGGCGAACGGCGGGATTGTCGCTGCCGTCTTCGCCCGCACAGACAGCCCTGTTGCGTTCCATTTACGGCGATCTCGGGATTGCACCGGAGGATCTCTCGTTCATCGAGGCGCATGGCACCGGAACGCAGGTCGGCGATCCGGCCGAAGCGAACGCACTGGGCCAGGTGATCGGTCGCGCGCGCAGCAGCGTGCTGCCCATCGGGTCCGCCAAAACCAATGTCGGGCATCTGGAACCGGTCTCCGGCCTCGTCGGAATCCTCAAGTCTGTTCTGGCGCTTCAGCACGGCGTCCTGCCGCGCTCCCTCCATTTCGACACACCGAACCCCAACATCGACTTTGACGGTCTGAACCTTGCCGTGGCGAGCGAACCGGTTCCCTTGAGCGGCGACGTCAGCCGTCTAATCGCCGGGATCAATTCCTTCGGCTTCGGAGGCACGAACGCGCACACCGTGATCGGCGAAGTTGCGCCGCAAGGCGGCGCGAAAAGCACGGTCGCCGACGATGCGCCGCTGGTCGTCTCCGCCCGCAGCGAGCCGGCGCTTCGCGAACTGGCCGCTCGCTACAGCACGCTGCTCGCCCGGCCCGGCATCTCCTCCGGTGCCGTTGCGGATGCGGCAATTCGCACCCGCGACCTGCACGATCACCGACTGGTGGTGCTGGGCGACGGCGAGACAAAACGCGCCGCCCTTGCCGCCTTCGCAAGCGGCAAGACAGAACCGTCGACCGTAACCGGGCGAGGTCCGGGCACGCGCGGCGGCCTCGTCTTCGCGTTTTCGGGCAATGGCGCGCAATGGGCCGGAATGGGCCAGCAAGCCTACCGGAGCGACACGGTGTTTCGCGAAGTCTTCGAGACCGTCGACAGGCACTTCATGGCGGTCTCCGGCTGGTCACTGGTCACGATGCTGTTTTCCGCCGATCTGGATCAGGAGATCGGCCGAACAGAGATCGCCCAACCCCTGCTGTACGCGCTCCAGGTCGCGATGGTCACGGCGCTCGAAAGTCGCGGCATCGTGCCCGACATGGTGGTCGGCCACAGCGTCGGCGAAGTTGCCGCGGCCTGGTGCGCCGGCATGCTGGACCTTGCGAGCGCAACCCGCATCATTCATGCCAGATCCACACAGCAGGAAGTGGTTCGCCATCTGGGCACAATGGCTGCCCTCCTGCTGCCGGAAACCGAGGCGCGCGCCGCTCTCGCTTCCCTGGCGCTTCCCGGGCTAGAACTTTCCGCCATAAATTCCCCGCGCAGCGTGACGGTGTCGGGTCCGGCGGAGAGCATCGACGCCTTCGCCCGTCACGCAAGGGCGAAGCGTTGGGCACTGCGCAAGCTCGAGATCGCCTATCCGTTCCACAGCGCGCTGGTCGACCCGATCGAGGCGCCGCTGCGCGATGCACTGGGCGAGATCCGGTCGGCACCGCCGCGCGTGCCCTTCTTCTCTTCGGTGCATCCCGATGCGGAAACCATCACCCCGGATGCCACCTACTGGTGGGAAAACGTGCGGCGGCCGGTGCAATTTTCGCAGGCCGTCGCCCGCATTGCCGAAGCCGGTGCAGGCGTCGTCGTGGAAATCGGGCCGCGGCCGCTTCTGGCGACGTACCTGCGCGACACGCTGGCAGGTGCGGGCACGCAGGCCAATGTCGTGACTTCCTTCGACAAGACAGGCGACAAGACACCGGATGGCGAGGCCCTGGGGCCCGTCGTGGCGCGGATCGTCGCCGCCGGCGCGTCACCCGATGCCGACCTCTTTGTCGGCCCGCAGGGCTCAAGCCTCCCCTTGCTGCCGCATTACCCCTGGCAGACCGTTCCCTTCGTCATTTCGCAAACCGACGAACGCGTTCAGGGGCCGCGCAGCTGGCCGCTGGCCGGCGCACGGACAAAGCCCGACGGCTGCGAATGGTTCAACGTCATCGACACGCATCTGCAGCCGTTTCTCGCCGACCACAAGGTCGAGGACGCGGTGGTGTTTCCGGCCGCGGGCTACCTGGAAATGGCCCTGCGCGCCGCGCTCGACTGGACCGGGCAGGATGCAGCGGAACTGGACAATGTCGAGATCCTTCGCCCTCTCCTGCTCGATGGCGGAAAAGCACAGGAGACCCGCGTTCGCCTGTCAGCGGACGATCGCGTGATCGAGATCTGCGCCCGTCCGCGCCTTGCCGGCGCCGACTGGTCGCTGCACGCAAGGGCCGGGTTCCGGTCTCCCTCGGCCGACGCGAGAGGGCATGCCGGCCCGGCGCAAGGTCCGGCACAGCCGGGTTCGACGCAGGTATCGCATGACACCATCTACGAGATGACACGCGCGCACGGTCTTCAGTATGGCGCCGCATTCCAACTGGCCGACGGCGCGACCGTCCTTGACGCACGCACGGCAACCGTCTCGCTCCGCCCCCCGGCCCAGGGAGATGGAGACCCGGTGTACTCACTGCATCCGGCACTTGCGGACGCGGCCTTTCACGGCCTGTTCGCCCTCTTGTCCAGCAACGGAATGACCCGGGCGGACAGCGGTTTCCTGCCGGTCCGCGCGGGTACGGTCCAATTGATCGATGCGTCGGCCACGCCGACTGCCGCGCGGATCACGATCGAAAGGGCCAGCCCGCGCTCGATCCTTGCAGGCTTTGAATATCTGGATGCGCATGGACAGGTGATGGCCCGCCTCGACGGCGTTCGCTTCAAGGCGGTTCACTTCCATCTGGATCAGAGCGGCCCCGTCTGCGCCTATCACCTTGACGCCCGCCTCCTGAGGGGAGCCGATACCGCCATTTCGCTGTCTCCGGATGCCATCGCCGCGCTTGCCCGCGAGGCCCACCTCCTTGCAGAGCCGGGCACGGGCTTCGCACCCGACGACGACCGCCTCCTGCTCGACGCGCTTGCCCGAAGCGTCCTGCATGCAGGATTTCACGAAACCTTTGGCGAACAACCGTTTTCGGTCGAGGACGTTGCCGGAAACGGCATCATCGATGAGACCGCGATACCGTTCGTCGAGCATTTCCTGCCCGAGCTGTCGCGCCACGACCTGACGCAGTTCGCCGACGGCCTCTGGACAGTTGTCCGGCCGGACCCGGCCCTTTCCCCCGATGCGTTGCTGCGTGTCCTCTTCGAGGCGGCGAACGAACATGGCATCGAGGCCGCCTTGCTGGCGCGACTGGCCCGTGATTTGCCGACACTCCTGCGAAAGGGGCTGCCGGAGACGGCAGCGGCTTTCGCGGCGCCGGGCCTTCTGGAGACCTGCCGCAACGACAGCCCGGCAAGCGCCGCGCTTGGCGCAAGCCTGCGCAGCCTGTTTGCCGGCCTGATCGAGACGCTCCCCTGCGATCGCCCGATATCCGTGCTCTTCGTCGGATCCGGTCACCCCAAGCTTGCAGCCGATTTCAGCAGAATGCTTGACCCGCGCACGGCGCAAATGACCGTCGCCGACAACACGCAAGCATCGGTCGAGCGGCTCCGCCGCCGGTGGCGCGGTCGCCCGGGCACCCGCTTCCTGGCCCTCGATGCGGCGGAAGCCGCGGCCGGCAGCGCCTTCGACATCGTTGTTGCCTGCGATGCGCTCGGTTCTCCGGACGCGGTGCCTGTTGGCGCCCTTCATCGTCTGATGACCCCGGGTGGGCAACTCATCGCCGTGGAGCGCAACGCGAACAGCGCGTTCGACCTGATTTTCGGATGCGGTCTGGACATGTGGCACAATGCCGACACCGGCGACGGCGCGACGCTGTCCCGGCTGGATGCCGAGGGCTGGACACGGGCACTTGAACACGCCGGCTATGTCTCGGTCGAAGCCCATGGCCTAGCCGACAGCGCCGTCGACGCGACGCTTCTGCTCGCCTGCGCCGCGCCGCGATCGCCAGCAACGGAGACGGACGCGCCAACCTCTGTCGAGCGGGAAGCCCCGCGTCGCATGGTGATCCTCAGCGATGCCGAAGAAAAGGGCCACGCGGTCGCCCTGGCGTTGCAGGAGACCCTCGCGCCCATGGGCATCCTTGCCAGCCTCGCCATCCCGGATACGGAAACGCGACGTACGAGCGAACGCGACTGGAGGATCGACCTCGACGATCCGCATGTGTGGACCGGCGACCTTGCCGATGCCGCTGGCGATGGCGTGATCGACCTCCATGCGGCGTTCGCACCGTCATCCGACCCACTGCACCTAAGCACGACCCGCCTGTGGGCTCTCACCCGCCTTCTGAACGGGCGCGCCGGCAGTGCCGGGCCAATCCTGATCGTCGCGCCGGATGGCGCGCGGGGCACCACCTGCAACCAGGCGCCCGACCCCGCGCAGGCCGGTGTCTGGGCTTACGGGCGCGTTGCGATCAACGAGTTTCCCGACACCGACATCCGCCTTCTCGACATCCGCAAGAACCTGGACGCAAGTGCCGCGGCCTTGCGGATTGCAGCGGAAATCGATCATCCGGATGCGGAACGCGAAATCGTGCTCGACGACGACCGCCGGCTGGGCCTTCGCATCGTACGCAGCGATCCTCCGGCCCTGGCGCCATCAGTCGGTCGGCGACACGACGCGATGCGGCTCGACATTGGCCAGCAAGGCGCACTCGACCGGCTGTCCTGGTCCGCGGCGATGCGCGAAAGCCCCGCCGGCGACGCTGTCGAAATCGCCGTCGAGGCCGCCGGCCTCAACTTCCGGGATGTGATGTGGGCGCTCGGCCTGCTGCCGGAAGAAGCACTTGAAGACGGTTTCGCCGGTCCGACACTGGGCATGGAATGCTGCGGCCGGGTCGTCGGCGTCGGGCCAGATGTGCGCGGGCTCGCGCCGGGCGACCGCGTTATCGCGTTCGCGCCCGCGTGTTTTTCAAGTCACGTTCTCGTCTCGCAGACAGGGTGCGTTCCGGCCCCGGACGGCATGGACAGCGAAGCGGCCGCAACCATCCCCGTCGCCTTTCTCACCAGTTACTACGCGCTGACGCATCTGGCGGCACTGACCGGCGGTGAAAGCGTGCTTATCCACGGTGGCGCAGGCGGCGTCGGCCTTGCCGCGATCCAGATCGCGCAACATGCCGGGGCCACGGTGTTCGCGACAGCGGGAAGCGCGGAGAAACGCGCGCTTCTGGAAGGACTTGGCGTCGACCATGTGCTGGATTCCCGCTCGCTTTCCTTCGCCGACGAGGTGATGTCGCGAACCAGCGGGGCGGGCGTAGACGTGGTGCTGAACTCGCTCTTCGGCGAAGCGATGGAGCGCAGTCTTTCCGTTCTGAAGCCCTTCGGCCGGTTCCTGGAACTTGGAAAACGCGACTTCTACGAGAACACGCATCTCGGACTGCGGCCGTTCCGTCAGAACCTGAGCTATTTCGGCATCGACGCGGACCAGTTGCTCGTGCATCAGCCGGCCCTGGCGCAACGTCTTCTGCGCGAGGTCATGCAGCTTTTCGCCGATGGCACGCTTCGTACCCTTCCCTATCGGGCGTTCGAAGCGGACGACGCGGTCGCCGCCTTCCGCCTGATGCAGCAGGCAGGCCATATCGGAAAGATCGTGATCCGGCCGCCGGAGGTCGTGACCGACGCCGCATGCCAAGCGCAGCCGCCCGTCTCCCTAGACCCGGCGCGCGCGCATGTGGTCATCGGCGGATTTGGCGGTTTCGGTGCGGAACTCATCCGGCGGCTTGCCGACATCGGCGCGCGCAAGATCGCCGTCCTGTCGCGGCGCGGCGAAAAGACGGAGGGTGCTGCCGAGCTGATCACGGAACTGGCGGCGCGCGATGTGACGGTCACGGGACACGCCTGCGATGCGTCCGACGCCGCCGCCATGACGGGTGCGCTTGAGCGCATTCGCGCTGCCTTTGGCGGAATCTCGGGCGTCTATCACACGGCCATGGTGCTGGATGACAGGCTGATCGCCAATATGAACGAAGCGGCCTTGCGCAAGGTTCTCGCGGCCAAGGTCAGCGGCGCGGATCTTCTCGACCGTCTGACGCGAGACGACGACCTGCAGCAGTTCGTGCTCTTTTCCTCGGCGACCACGCTCGTCGGAAACCCCGGTCAGGCCAACTACGTTGCGGCCAACGGCTATCTGGAAGGACTCGCGGCGAAGCGCCGCGCGGAAGGGCGGCCGGCCCTTGCCGTTGCCTGGGGCGCAATCTCCGACGCCGGATATCTTGCCCGGAACGCCGATGTCGGCGACAAGCTGGCGCGCAAGCTGGGACGCCATGCCCTCAGCGCGCGCGAAGCGCTTGACGGCCTGTGCGCGCTGATGAGCGAACCGCAAACCGACATCCGCCTGGCGGCAACCGGCTATGCCCGCATCGACTGGGCGGCGGCACGTCGCGATCTTGCCCTGCTCGCCACGCCTTACGCGGAGCGCCTCGATATCGACAGCGCGGAGGCGAGCGGCACCGATGCGGCGGCCGTCGACCTTGCTGTCCTGCTCGAGGGCCTTGACCGCCCGGGCGCGATTGCCCGGGTTTGCCAGCTTCTCTCGGTCGAGATCGGCCGGATCCTGCGCATTGGCGAAGAGGAAATCGATCCGGCGCGGCCGCTGGCGGACGTGGGAATGGATTCGCTCATGGCGCTTGAACTGAGAATGGCAGCCGAGCGGCAATTCGGCATCGACATCCCGTTGATGTCGCTCGCAAATGGCGCAACACTCGCCGACATGGCGGCCCGCATCACCGATCAGGTGCAAACAGGCGCGAAGGATGCCGCGGAGCTTTCCGATGCGGCTCGGGCGAATGCGATGCACCACCTGAAGGAGGACACTTTCTCCGACAGCGCCGAAATGGAGGACGTCGCCGCTCGCATCGAGGAGAAGATGAAAGACATGAGGAGCCTGCTTTGAGCCGCGACGGCGACAACGCCTCCGGGACCGGACGACGGCGGGATCTGATGGCAAGTCTCAGAGCCGGGCACGAAGCCGCACGCCAGCGCAAGCCCGCGCCCCCTCCAGGCGCGCCGGTCAAAGCCGCCCCCACTGTCACGTCCTTTGATTTTTCAAAGCTTCCCGCCTTCCGGCAGCTGACCATGCATCGCGCGGCAGCCGACATGATCGGGTTGGACAATCCCTTCTTCCAGCCGCACGACGGTGTTGCGGGCGCCACGACGGTGATCGACGGCGTGCGCCACGACAATTTCGCCTCCTACAACTACCTGGGCCTCAACGGCCACCCCGAGGTCAATGCCGCGGCCCTTGAAGCGGTCCGGACCTACGGGACAAGCGCCTCCGCCAGCCGCGTGGTCGCCGGCGAACGCCCCATTCACCGCATGCTCGAGACACGACTGGCCGAATTGCATGGCGTTGAGGATGCGGTGGTGATGGTGAGCGGCCATGCCACCAATGTCACCACCATCGGCCATCTGCTGTCGCCAAACGACCTCATCGTTACCGATGCACTCGTTCACAATTCGATCAGCGAGGGCGCCCGCCTGTCGCATGCCGCGCGGATGAACTTTCCCCATGGCGATCTCGATGCGCTGGAGCGCTTGCTGGGCGAGCAGCGTCACAAGTTTGACCGTGTGCTGATCGCCGCGGAAGGCATCTACAGCATGGACGGGGATTTTCCCGACCTGCCCCGCCTCATGCGCATCAAGCAAATGTACGATGCGTGGCTTCTGATCGACGAGGCCCACTCCATCGGCGTGATGGGCGCAACCGGACGCGGCATCGCGGAACACTTCGGCACCGACCCCACGGGTGTGGAAATGTGGATGGGCACGCTGTCGAAGACCTTCTCCTCCTGCGGCGGATACATCGCCGGGTCGAAGGCGCTATGCGACTACCTGCGCGCGACAGCACCCGGCTTCGTCTTTTCCGTCGGACTGTCCCCTCCGCTTGCCGCCGCAGCCCGTGCCTCCCTGGACGTCATGGCGCGCGAACCGGAACGCCTTCAACGTCTTGCCGAGAACGGACGGCGTTTTCTGGAGCGCGCAAGCGAGGCCGGTCTCGACACCGGCCCGAGCGCCGGGCTCAGTGTCATTCCGGTCATCGTCGGCGATTCCATCGGCGCGGTATCGCTGTGCAACCGGTTGCTCAAACGCGGCATCAATGCATTGCCGATCGTTTTTCCAGCCGTAGCGGAAAAATCCGCGCGCATCCGCTTTTTCATCACCAGCGAGCACACGAACGCGCAGATCGACCGCGCAGTCGATGCAACGGCGGAGGAACTTGCCGCCATCCGGACGACGAACACCCGGTTTTCCGATCTCGTGCGGAACGGAAAGCCGGAATAGACGGCGCCCTTCACAATCCGATCTTGCGACCGATCCAGGACGCCTGCTGGCGTGCCATGCGAAAGAAGCCGTGAAGGCGGTCGACGCGCTGCGCCGCCAGCCGTTCAATGAGAAGCTCCGGCGAGCATGGACTCAGTGTCTTCGGATCCAGCGTGACGGGGTAGTCGACGAGCGCGACATGGACGAGGGTTGCCAGATCGGGACGCCCGGTTCGTCGCGGCATCGGCGTCAGATCCCGGGTAAGCCCCCAGCCGGCATAAAACGGCATGCCATGCACGGTGACGGGCGTTTCGCGCAACAGGGCCTCGAAGCCGGCAAGCGAGGAAAATGTTTCCACCCGGTCGACCGTCTCGATCAGGTCGACGATATCGCCGCCCACGACAACATGATCGGCAAGCCCCTTGAGGTCGCCCGCCTCGAGCCGACCTGGGCGCAAGCCCGCCGCAACATCCGGATGCGGCTTGTAGACGATCCAGGCGTCTGGATCCCTTGAACGCACCCGACGCAGAAGCTCGAGGTTGACGTTGGCGCAGTTCGCGCAGTCGATCGTTGCACTGATCGAGCGGCGTACGCCGGCATCGTCGGCGACCTGTCCGGGCACAAGCACCGCCTCGCGCCCCTGCGGCGGAACACATCCCGCGCCGCGCCTGCCGACATTATACTTGCTCAGTCCCGCAGCCACGATCAGGCGCCGGAGGTCTTGCGCCCTGGCGCGTTCGCCGGACGACAGCCGACGGGTGTTCAGCACCCGTTCCATGCGGCTTTCCCGCGTTGCATCAAAATAGATGCCCAGATCGTCGAAGGCGAGCGCGGCGCCGCGCGCAAGTCCCGCGCCAAGCCCGACCGAGCGCAAAAACCCGTCCTCGATCCGCCAGAGCTCCACCCCCGCGTCGGCGGCCCTCGCCTCCACATCGGCGGAGACGGCGGCCGCCCAGCCAAGCACGCGCCCGCCGCGCATGCCCGCTGCCGCGATCGCGGATCCGGCGTCGCGGCAAAAGCTGAGTGGACGGGCGTCGGACCCGAAGGCCGCCGCAATCGCCCTGTGATTCCAGGACTTCGCGCCGAAGCAAAAGGCCGGCCGGTCGACAAGCGCATCCCGACGCCGCACGGCATCACGCGCTGCTGTTTCGACCGTCGTTTCGGGATCGCCGAGCCGATGTGTCACGCTAGCCCCATCCTCTGCCCCTTTCCTACAAGCGGACGCCGAGCGCTCTGGCACGTTCGAGGCGCGGTGGCGGTTCGTTGACCAGGTCCGGCACGCCGTCGAAAGGCGCCAGCAACCGGGCGGAAATCCCCTCGACCGCCGCGTTCAGTCCCCGACGATTGTGGATCGATCCGCGCACCTGCGTGAAAGCGGCAAGCGCCCTGACAAACGCCTGGACCCGTAGCGGAGCGGGCGGTTGCGGCGTGCTCCAGAAAGTGTCCAGATCCCCCTCGTGCGTCAAGCCGGGACCGTCATAGATCGCCGGAACGAGCGACTTGACCGGTACGCCCGCGCGCATTGCATCCAGTCCCACGGTCGAGTTGACCGTCACGACGCCGCTTGTTCGCGCGAGAAGCGGGCGCAGGTCGCCTCCATCCAGAAAGACCACCCGTTCCTCCAGGGCGAATTCGCGCGCCAGATCCGCAAGCGCCGAGCGCCAGTCGATCCAGCCATTGTCAAGCGGATGCGACTTGACCACCAGCCGTGTTCCCGCGGGCGCATGACCGGCGAAGGAGGCGACGACCTCGCGCAGGGCGTCCCGCATGGAGGCATAGGGCGATTGCGAGACGATCTGGTAGTCGCCCTCCATCTGCAACGGCAGCACGAAGAACGGTTCGCTCCAGCCAAGGACGGTTTCTTGCAGGGCCGTCGCGCGTCGGCGGCGAAGCGGGGCGCGCGCAAGCCGCGGCAGCCAGAGTATGTAATCGAAAACCGGCGGAAGCGGCGTATGACGCCTGTGGTGGGGGAAAAACAGCCAACCAAGGGCGACATTCGGCAAGTGATAGCTGACATCCTGCCATGCCTCGAGCGCAAATGAGGCCGGGTAGCACGGTGTGATATCCACCTCGCCTGCATTCTCGCTGAGGCGCGCAAGCGCCCCGGGGGCGACGGGAAACCGGCTCAGCACACCGAGCCCCCCGCGTTCCAGCGTCAGGAAGCCCGGACGGACAAGGCCCAGCTCGGTGACATGAACGGCGATCCCGAGGCGCTCGGCCGCGATCACCGCCTCCCGGTGATAAGGCCGTGTGTCGCCATGGACCACCAGGTCGGTCACGCCTTCTTGCGACAACAAGGTCTCGATCCACATCGGCCACGTGTCGAGACGGCCGCGATAGGAGGAGGATCCGGCACCGTGCCAGTGCAGCCAGTCGCCGACGCAGAAATTGATCCGCCGGACCGAATGCCCGGCCGCGCTCAATCTTGCGCCGATCAGCCGGTACAGCGGCGAAAGCGGACCTTGAAGAAACAGGAACCGGCGCGGCGACGAGGCGGCCAGCCGGTCAGTCGCGCCACGCACGCCACCACCTCCCGGTCTTGCCGCGCGCGGCGATCTCATCCGCAAAGGTCACCGGAATGCCCAGGGCGCGCGCGCGACGGGCACGCGGCGGCGGCGGCGTGGCGCAGCCCGGCTCGTTGACCGCACCTTGTGCAATCCGTGCGGCAAACTCGCGTGCCGCCGCCGCCTTGCCATCCCGCGTGTAGAAATTGCCCTGGATCTGAATGGCATGCCCCATCAGCCGCTGGACGGACTGATAGGTGTCGGGATCCGGGGCTTGCGGGGTCCGCCAGAAACGGTCCAGCGGCAACTGACAGGTAAGCCCCGGCAAATCGTATACGGCGACCCCTAGCACCTTCACGGGACAGCCGATCTTGATCGCGTGCAGTCCGGTGGTGCTGTTGACCATGACCGCACCGGCGGCGTGCTTGAGCAGGGTGACGAGATGCCCGCCATCCACAAGATGGACGCGGCGCTTGATGCCATGCCGGCGCGCAAGCTGACGCACGATCTTGCGCCACGGCTCGATGCCCTGATCCATCGGATGCAGCTTCACGATCAGTTGCGCGGCCGGATGGGCGTGAGCCGAAAAAGAGGCCATGACCTCGTCCAGCGCATCGGCAATATGGGCGTACTGTGCGTTGTAGCGCAGCTGGTAATCGCTTTGCATCTGCAGCGGAAAGACGAAACACGGACAATTCGATTCAATCAGGTCGTCGATCAGTATCGTTGCGATGCGGTCGCGACGACGGGCAAGCAGGAGACGCGGGACCGTCGCCAAATACTCGGCGACCGGATGGTAAAACTTGTCGGCGACAAAGCGCGGAAACGCCAGGACGTCGAACGTATTCACCAGATGGAACAGCACTTCATGCAAGGCTTCAAGCCAGAAGGGGTGCCGAAAGCGCTCCGTCATGTCTACGGGCGGGAGACCGTCGGCAGCGGCGCGGATCGCCGTCACATCCTCGGGAAAAAGAGAGCGAACCGACATCCCGTCGAGTTCGGCCGTAATCCAGTCGGGTCTCAGGTAGCCGTGTTCATAGGAAACCGCCCGCACTCCGTTTTGCCGCGCGATCTCCACGGCCGCCGAGTGATAGGGAAAGCGATCCTGATAGAAAACGATGTCGGTGACGGCATTGCGGACCAGGAAGTCCTCCAGAAACGCCGGCCAGTCCGACAGGCTGCCACGGTAGTTCACGCAGCGCGCGTCATGCCACACAAACCAGTCGGCCAGGCTGAGGTTGACGCGGAGGGTCTTGTGCCCAAGGGAAGCCAGCTCATCGGCAACGCGGCGCGGAAAGTCGGATGGCGGCCCCTGGAGGAAGAGCACGACACGCGCGGAACCGTCCGGGCGGCGCACGCCCTCGGCTTCGTCGCGTTCCCTGTGCAGATCCTCGGTCATCTTTCTCCGGTGGCGGCAGGACGGGACGCTTGCCCGTCCATGGCGGCCGTTCGTTTGGCCCCGCCGGCCCCAACCGTTTTTCCAGAACGCCGGGAAGACAAGCCTTCAACCGGGTATCAGTTGTTCACCAGACCGTTGGCCGTGTTCACATTGGACAGCAGCGGACCAATGATCTGCAGGAACTTGCCGAATTCGGCGGTCGGATGGTTCGCGACATAGATAATGTCCTTGTCGCGCATCTCAAACGAGCGGGCGAGGAAGAAGGCTTCCGCCTGCCGCAGGTTCAGCTTGTAGACAACCGGAATGCGGGCCGCGCGGATCGAGTCCACGGCATTGCCCTTGAGCTGGCGAACCAGCTCCCGATTCTCGAACCGGAAGAGGAAGATGCCCGCGGCGTCCGCGAAGAAGTCCTTCAGCCCGCCCACTTGCGCAAGACCTTCGGCGAGCGTGACCGTCTCCGTCTTGAACGGCACAAGTTTCGTGTCTTTGACGGCACCGAAGGCGGAGAAGGTGCGCGGCTTGTGGGTTACAAGCACATTGTCGCCGGCGGTCAGCCAGATGTTGTTTTCCGGGTAGTTGATCAGATCGACCAGGCGCGCCTCTCCGGAAGCGTTGCCGCGCTTGACCGTCACCACCGTCTCGTATGTCGCCTCGCGCGATCCGCCGGAGCGGGCGACGGCCTCCAGCAGCCGCATGCCGCGAACGGACATCGTGTACTGACCTGGGTTCGTCACATCGCCGACGACGACAATGCCGGTGCTTTCGCTGCCCTCGACGGTAACGAGAACCTGCGGCTCGATCGCCTTGCCCTTCAGCCGCTCCTGGATCGCGACACGCAGCCCCTCGACGCTGAGGCCAGAGGCCCGGATCCGACCGGCATAGGGGATGAAGATATACCCGCTCTCGTCGATCACGCTGGGGACAGACACCTGCTTGCCGTCGGACGTGGAGAACAACCCCTCGGGGGCGGCCTCCCAGATCGTGATCACAAGCCGGTCGCCAATGCCGAGGCGAGCCGAGCGGCCCCGGTTCGGAACGGCGCGAAACTGTTTGGCAAACGGTGCGGGCCGATAGGCGTGAAGCTTCGTCAGCATCTCGTTGTCAAGCGACAGCAAGACGTAGTTGGAGCGAATCGCGTCGCCCTCGATGTCCTCCGAGGTAATGGAAATAGCCGTGGGCCCCTGGCCGGGCAAAGCGCCGCAGCCAGACAGTACCATTCCCAGTACCGCAAGGAGGAAAAACCGCATACAAGCCTCAACTTCAGGCGGGTTTCGCCCCCGCACCATTCGGCGTCCAGTTAGCATCGCGTTCAGCCGCGTTACAAGACGGAACCCCTCCGGCGCGCTTGTAACCCAGGCGTGTTGTCAATCGGCAACATCTTCGGCGGGATTGGTAAACGAACAAGAAACCATTTGAAACGAATTCCCGAGAAATCCTTCATGCATGAGGCGCGTCATTCGACATGCGTGAATCGTCTTTCACCGGGAAACGTGCCATAACCGGCCAAATGGCGCTAAACACCCAAGCTTTGGCGCCAGGCAGCACATTCAGCCCCGGTCAACCATTTGCGATCATAGTCGCAAACGGTGGTCGGCAAGGCGATCACACGAACCCGGGTATGCTCGTGCGTATTTGCGAGACCAGTGACTTGAGACCCTGCGCGTTGCGCCGGCACCCCGAAAGGCTGCCGCTGCGACTGGCGTATCGTGTCTCGGTCCTGGCGCTTGCAGCGGCTCTTGTCGTCGCGCCAGGTCGTGCAGACGCACTCGATCTCTTCGGCTGGCTCCCGTTCGGATCCAAGTCCTCCGGCAAGGAAGACGATCAACCTGCCGTGGTCGATCCATTTCCCTATACCGCGCGCCTGGACGTCCCGGGCGGGTCGCCCGGACTGAAGGACGCGCTGACCGCGTCCTCGGAACTGCTCAGCCAGCGCGACCGCCTTCCCTCCGGCGAGGCCGGCCTGATCGCTCGTGCCATCTCCGATTTCGAGCGACTGATCGGACGTCTTTACGTGGAAGGCTTTTACGCAGGGACGGTGACCATCCGCGTCGCCGGCCTCGACCTGCAACAGGCACTTGGCGCCGCCTCCCTGCCCGGCCCCCGCCCCGTGCCCGTGACGATTTCGGTCGATCCCGGTCCGTTGTTTTCCTTCGGCAACATCGACATCTCCTCGAGCGAAGACATTCCAGGCGTTTCGGGGCGGCTTTCGGAGGGCGCGAGCTACGGCCTCGTACCCGGGGAAACGGCGAATTCGCAGAAGATCCTGCAGGCGGAAAGGGCCATTGTGTCCGACCTCAAGGCGGCCGGATATCCCTTCGCGCGCATTTCGCGTCGAGAGATCGTCGCCGATCATGACACCAACCGCCTGGATGTCCGCCTCGCCGTCGCTGCGGGTCGCGCGGCCCGCTTCGGCGCTGTTTCGGTCTCGGGAGCGGAGGTGACCGATCCGGACTTCATCGTCACCCAGGCCATGCTGCCGGTGGGCGAGGCCTACAGTCCGGCGAAACTGAACAGGGCGACCGAACGGTTGAACGACCTGGGGATTTTCTCCTCGGTGCGCATCGTGCCCGCCGACAGCATCGGCCCCGACGGCCTGTTGCCGGTGACCATCGAGGTGTCGGAACGCAAGCGCAACGTCATCGGCGTAGGCGCGAACTGGTCGAGTTCGGAAGGGTTCGGTGCGGAAAGCTACTGGCGGCGCCGCAATCTCTTCGGACGGGGCGAGCTGCTCAGCATCGAGGGCTCCGTCGGCCGGATCGCCGACAATTCCCTATCCGATCTGGAGTATTCGGCGCGGATCGCCCTGGAAAAGCCGGGCGCCTTCGGTCCGCAGACGCGGTTCACGACGAGCCTGGGCGCGAAGCAGGAAGTTCCCGACGCCTATCGCAGCCGCAGCATCACCGCCGACGCCTTCTACGAACGCGACGTCAACGACAGCTTGTCGTTCAAGCTTGGCGGCGAGGTTCAATATGCCGACGAGAACGATGTCTTCGGCAATCAAACCTACCTGCTGACGGGTGTGATCGGCCAGGTGAACTACGACACGCGCGACGATCCGTTGAACCCGACCAAGGGCATCAACGCGCTGGTCTTCGCCGAACCGGCCTATGACGCGCGCGGCGGCAACGCCATGCTGTTCACGCGCGGCCAGATCTCCGCATATCAGGCACTGGACGAGGCCGCCCGCTTCGTGCTGGCCGGCCGTCTGGGCGCCGGCAGCATCATCGCCCCGTCGGTGCGCGACATCCCTGCCGCCCGGCGTTTTTTCTCCGGCGGCGGCGGCTCCATTCGCGGTTACGCCTATCGCAATGTCGGACCGAGGCGAAACGGCGAGGTGACCGGCGGACGCAGCTTCTTTGAAGCCTCGGGCGAGATCCGTGTGAAGGCAACCGACACCATCGGCGTCGTCGGCTTTGTCGACGCCGGCAACAGTTTCGATGCAATGTACCCCGACTTTTCGCAGGGGCTGAAGGTGGGTGTGGGCGCGGGTCTGCGCTACTTCACGCCGGTGGGGCCGCTTCGGTTCGATTTCGCGGTGCCGCTCGATCCGGAAAAGGACGATCCCGATTTCGCGATCTATGTGGGTCTGAGCCAGGCGTTCTGATGCCGTTTCAAGACGTCCGGTTTTCCCTTCACACAGAATCACTTGGCCAGAAAACCTTGAGAACCGATTCATCCTTGCCCATGTGCATGACGGCCTTCGAACACACACAGGGGCGAAAACCGTCTGCCTGTCGACAAAGAATGAGTCCCGTCAGGCCGATGGCGCGTTTTCTTCAAGATCAGATTCCGATTCAATCCGCCGGCGCGCCGGTGCAAAAGGGTCTCGCTCACGCCACGATCCGGCTTCAAGCTGTCGCGGCAAGTCGCTGTAGCAAGACTCGTTTTTTCACATGAAGGGCCGAATGACCGCACCGCTTCCGATCCGGTTTGGAATTGCGCTGATCCGCATCGCACTGCGGGTGACCGCGGGCCTTGCCTTGCTCGTCGTCGTCCTGGCCGTCGGCGTGCTCGCCGTGTTGCAGACCGACGCCGGACGACGCAATGCCGCCAGCCTGATCGGCTGGGCCGCCTCGAGCGAAGACAGAGGCGTCGCCCTCACCGGTCTCGCCGTCGACTGGGGTCTCGATCTGCGGCTTGACTCGGTCACCGTGCGCGACGCGACCGGCCCCTATCTGTCTGTTTCCGGGCTGGACCTCGCCTGGCGCCCTTCGGCGCTTCTTTCCGGCGTCGTCGCCATCGACCAGATTGTTGTCGAGCGCGTCGCACTGGCGCGCCTTCCCGCCTCGCCTGCCTCCACGGAGCCCGGACCGCCGGCGGAGCCCGGTTTGCCCTCCCTCCCCGCCATTGTGCTGGATACCGCGCGCATCGAGGCAATCGAGCTGGGGGCGCCGGTCGCAGGCTCCCCGATGCGCCTTGCGGCAACCGCGGAGCTGCGCACCGAAGCCGCCCCGCAGGCGCTGTCGGGCAACGTCAGCGTCATCCGCACGGACGGTACGGAAGGGTCCGTCGATGCGCGGGTGCGCTTCGACCGGCAGGCCGAAGCGCTTTCGGTTTCCGTCAGCGCCCGCGAGCCACGCGGCGGACTGGTGGCACGGCTTCTTCAGATCGAGGGATTGCCGGCGCTCGATTTCGCAATCGACGGAGACGGCCCGCTGGATGACTGGCAGGCCGACCTCGCGCTCAAGCTCGACGGCGAAACCGACGTGTCGGGGTCCGCCCGGCTTACCCGGTCCGTTCCGGCCAAGGGGGAAGCCCACCGCACGCTCGAGGCGGAGCTATCGGGCCGTCTGGCGCCGCTCACGCCGCCGGTCGCCCAGGCCTTCGTGATGGGCGAAACCCGGGTCACCGCGAATGTGCGCATGAGCGACGACTTCACGCCGCAACAGCTGAAAGCGTCGGCGGCAAGCGATACGCTGTCGAGCGATATCGCCGCGACCTTCGATGCGGAAAACGACACGCTGGAGGCAACAGCCGGTCTTCGCCTGTCCGGCGGCGACGGTGCCCGGATCGCATTGGAACTGCCCGAGCGCCGGGTAATTCTTGGCGACACGACCGCAACATTGGCCGCGCGCGGACCGCTCTCCGAACTGACCTGGCAGGTCGATCTCGCATCGGCATCGCTGGAGACCGCCGAAGCCTCCCTCGAAACTGCGCAGATCGTACTGAAGGGATCGAAACTCGATGCGACCGCTCCATCGGCAGCGATTGCAGCGACGATCGACGCCAGTATCGCGCGGCTTTCGCCGAAGGCGGACGGGGCCGCCGATTTCGCCGGTCCCTTCCAGGCCAGTGCAAGCCTTTCTCTCGATCCCGTGACGCTCGAGACCGAAATCGCTTCCCTTCAGGTGGACTTCGCGCCCGCGACCCTCACTGCAAGCGGAACGGTCAGCCCCGAAACGGTCGCCGCCGACTTCGACATCGGCGTGTCCGACCTGGCGCGGTTCGACCCGCAAGTGTCGGGTGGACTGACCCTGAGCGGACGGGTCGAAGGTCCGCTCTCGGGCCCCCTCGTCACGGCCGACGCCAATGCAGACGAGATCCTGCTGGCCGGCAAGCCGGTCCGAAACTTGAGGCTTTCGGCAAGGGCCGACACCAATCCGCAGGCCCTGTCCGCCGATATCGAGCTGGACGCCGATGTGGACGGCAACGCCCTGAACGCGGCCCTTCGCGCGGAACCGGACGGCAACGGCCTCTCCGTCCCGACCCTCAC
Organism: Stappia stellulata DSM 5886; assembly: GCF_000423705.1. GTDB lineage: Bacteria > Pseudomonadota > Alphaproteobacteria > Rhizobiales > Stappiaceae > Stappia > Stappia stellulata. The sequence continues at coordinate 179,304 of NZ_KE384083.1, forward strand.
CCTGAACGCGGGCGACAACACGTTGTCGGGCGCCCTGAAGATCGCCGATCTTGCCCGTGCGACGCAGACATTGACGGGAGAGATCTCCATCGATGCTCCGGATCTTTCGGAGTTTTCGACGCTTGCTCTGACCGAGCTTGCGGGCAAGCTGTCCGGCGACATCGCAATTTCCCAGGAAGACGGGTCGGCACGCGCACAGGTCGTTTTGTCGGGCGGTGAAATCTCTGCCGCCGGCACGCGCGTCGGGTCCCTCTCTGCCGACTTCACCCTTCGCGACCTTTTCACCGCCCCGGCGGTTGACGGCAAGGCGCGCGCCAGCGACGTCGTCGCCGGAGGGACGTCCATTGATCGCGTGATCGCCACCGCCAGCGGAACCGGTGAGAACACGGATTTCACGCTCGAGGCCCGTCTGGCCAAGGGCGCTGCTGCCGACGGCGTGTCGCTTGCCGGCGCGCTTGCGACCGGCGACGGAGAGGTGAACCTGTTGCTGAAGACCCTCGACGGTCGCTATAGCGGCCTCGAAACGCGTCTGGCCAATCCGGCTCGCATCGTATCCGCGCCGTCCGGGACCCGGATCGAACCGTTCACGCTGCGCCTTGGCGACGGGACGCTCACGATTGCGGGACGCGTCGCCGACACGCTCGACCTGAAAGCCGACATCGCGCGGGTGCCGCTGTCTCTTGCAAATGCCGTGGCGCCGGGCTTCGCCATCGCGGGAACGCTCAACGGCACGGTAACCGTCTCGGGAACGTCATCTGCGCCGACAGCCGACTGGTCCTTGAATGCGTCCGCTCTCGCCGCCGCGCCACTGCGTGACAACGGCCTTCCCGCCCTGTCGCTTGCCTCCAACGGCCGCTACGCGGGAGACAGGCTGACCCAGACCACCCGGATCAGCGGACCCGACGGGCTGTCACTCGTCGCGGACGGCTCCGTGCGACCGGCCGGCGCGGGCTCGCTCGATATCGCCGTCAATGGCAGCATTCCCTTGTCCGTCGCACGTCAGCGGCTGATCCTGGCCGGATTTTCGGCCACCGGCACCCTGTCGGTCGATGGCCGCATCGGCGGCACTTTCGCTGCACCGACCTATGCCCTGACGCTTCGTCCTGCAAACGTCGGTGCGACCCAGCTTGCCAGCGGTCTTTCGCTGCGCAACGTGTCGGGGACAATTGATGTTGCCACCAACGGCATCACCTTGAATTCGCTGCGCGCGGACATTGCCGGCGGCGGATCGCTGACGGCGGGGGGGCGTGTCGGCCTGGACAACGGCATGCCGGCCGACCTGCAGGTCCAGGTTCTAAACGGTCGCTATTCGGACGGACAGATCGTGCAAGCCACGGTCAATGCCGACATCTCGCTTTCCGGACCGCTGGCCAGCACCCAGTCGGCGGCGCGGCTGGGTGGCACGGTGACCATCGAGCGAGCAGATATCACCATCCCGAGCAGCCTTCCCGGCGCAATCGATCCGGTCTCCGTCACCCACAAGAACGCTCCGGCCAACGTGCGCGCGCAGGACCGGGTCCTGCAAAGGGACGAGGGCGGAGGTGGCGGCGGGAGCGCCGGTGGCGGCACGCGACCGATTGCACTCGACGTCACCGTCAATGCGCCCGGGCGGATCTTCGTGCGCGGGCGCGGTCTCGATGCGGAGATGGGCGGCAGCCTCAGGCTTGTCGGCACCGTGGCGGACCCGCAGGCAATCGGAACGTTCTCGATGCGACGCGGCCTGCTCAACGTCCTGTCGAGGCGCGTCGAGTTCTCCAAGGGCGATGTCGGCTTCACGGGGTCGCTAACGCCGCGCCTCGACTTTGCCGCGACCTCGCAAACCAGCGGCGCCGCGATCACCATCACGGTCAGGGGCCAGGCGGACGCGCCGCAGATCGCCTTCTCGTCGGCGCCCCAGCTTCCGCAGGATGAAATCCTTGCGCGCTTCCTGTTCGACCGCAGCATGAGCGAGCTCAGCCCGGCACAGATTGCCCGGCTCGGCGCCTCCATCCTGACCCTGACGGGCGGAAGTGGCGAGGGGCCGCTCGGCAGCTTGCGTCAGTCGCTGGGGCTGGATGCGATCGATCTCGAAACCGGCGGTGATGGCGGCCCTTCGCTGGCCGTCGGCAAATACCTCAATGACAACATCTATCTGGGGGTCAAACAGGGCAGCGGCGCCGATTCCAGCCGTGTGACGGTGGACATCGACATCACCAAGTCGCTGAAACTGCGCGGCGAGGTCGGCGCCGACGGCGAATCGAAGGCCGGTATCTTCTTCGAGCGCGAATTCGGCAAGTAAACGCTTCCGCGCCCTTCAGGTTTTTGATGTATTGCCCGTCAGGCTCGCGATCTCGCGGTAAAGCGCAGGCCCGATGAACACGCCTTCCCGCGCCGCCCGTTCCCGGCTTTCCAGCCGGCGCGTCCCGGGAACGCGCGCGCCCGCCTCGGCCACGATTTCCGCGACAAGCGTCTCCATCCGTTCGCCATAAACTCCGCCCGATGCGAGATGCGGATCGATGGCGACGATCGTCTGTCCGAGATCGGGCGGGCCTCCTTCCGTATCGAGCAGACTGCTGGCCTCGAAGGCGAGGCAAGCGCCGGCCACGGCCGCGGCCATCACCTCCACCATAAGCGCGAGAGCCGCGCCCTTCGCCTCGCCGATCGGGACCATCGTGCCGGCAAGAGCCGCGGCCGGGTCGGTGGTTGGATTGCCGGTCTTGTCGAGCGCCCAGCCTTCGGGGATTGGCGTGCCGGCCTTTTGTGCGGCCATGATCTTTCCCCGCGCGGCGCGCGAGACCGCAAGATCGATGACGAGCGGCGGCTGCCCGGCCGAAACCGGCGCGGCGAACGCAATCGGGTTCGTCCCGTAAAGCGCCGCCTTGCCTCCCCAGGGCGCGATGGCCTTCGGGGTATTGCCGAAGACGAAGGCGACGAGCCCCTTCTCCGCCAGCCGTTCGCAATGCGCGCCGGCCTGGCCAAAGTGGTGGGAGCGGCGGATCGACGCCATCGCGATCCCGGCCGCTGTGGCCATTGCCGGCAGCGCATCGATTACGGCATCGAAGGCGGGAAAGGCGAAGCCGTGACCGGCGTCGACCCGCAGGAGCGCAGGCGTCGGGCGCTCAAGAACCGGCCGGGCATGCCCGTCGACCTTGCCGCAGCGCGACTGGAGCGCATAGGAAGGCAGTCGCGACAAGCCATGGCCGCCCTGCCCATCCGCTTCCGCCGCGACCAGGGCCCGGGCGACGCTCGCCGCGTTGTCGGGCGCGGTGTTGCAGGCAACGAGCACCTTGCGAACCAGAGCGTCGGCCTCCTCGAGCGAGAGCCTTACCGACTGTGTCATTGTCGAAATCCCCGTTGAAAAGCCGGATCGTGACCGCCGCCTGGACCATCCCAGCACGCAGCACACCGAGATGACCGGAGCGCCATCGCCGATGATGCCCCCTGCAGCCTGCCTCATAAACGAGCGTGCCACGGTTTGAGGCGGATTGCATTTCATCAAGGAGCGAAGGAACGGAAAATTCCTATATTTTCAATTCCCTCACCACAAAGAAGAGGCGCAAATCACGTCTCCGCCGAGGGACATGGAAACGAACGCGCGTCGCATCGTCGGTGCCGGTAACCGGCGGCCCGCCCGCCCGGCCTGCCCTCCTTGCAAGGTTTCGCCGATTTCCCTGCCGTCACAGCCACATTCATGCCCCGGACGCCCGCCCCACCGCGCATGCCTCTTCTCCGGCCCGCGCCGCCGGACAAGGATGCGGGCGCGCACCGCTCAACCGCCGGCAAGCCGGAATCACCCCGCCGCTGCGCGTTGCAGATCTGGGGGTATCCCCGGCAGCACCATTGCTGACAAACCATTGACTGTCCTATGATCCCGCACGAACGGAGGTCGACGGGCGCCGATCCCTGCGAGACACATTTGATCCCGTCCATGGGGTTACCCTGAGCCGGATTCGTGTCCGGCGCCATCCCGACCCGCCATTCGTCAGCCGGTTGCAAGGACGGCCCGGCCGACGCAAAGACACAGGACGTGCCCAAAGCGGTAGCCCCACATACGACTCCTGCCTTGGACGCACCGACCGTCCAGCGGGATCGGTGACAAGAGACCAAAGACACAAAGGGGCGCGGGGCATTTTCTCATGCGCTCCGATCACGGGAGGACTTCATGATCACTGAACACCCGCTCTTCAAACAGGCCTGCTTCATTGGCGGGCTCTGGTCGCATGCCGATAGCGGTGACACCATCGAGGTCACCAATCCGGCAACCGGCGAGTCCCTCGGGACCGTGCCGCGCTGCGGCCGCGCGGAAACCGCGCGCGCCATCGAGACCGCCTATCTCGCCTTTCAGGACTGGAAGGCCACCACGGCGGAAGAGCGCGGAACCCTGATGCATGCGCTGTGCGACGCGATCATGGACAATCAGGACGCGCTCGCCGAGATCCTGACGACAGAGATGGGCAAGCCGCTCGCGGAGGCCAAGGGCGAGATCGCGCTCGGCGTGAAATACGTGCGCTTCTTCGCCGAACAGGCCAAGCGCATCGACGGCGACATCATCCCCTCGCCCTGGCGCGGCAAGAAGATCCTCGTCACCAAGGAGCCTGTCGGCGTCACCGGCGCGATCACGCCGTGGAATTTTCCGCATTCGATGATCTCGCGGAAACTGGGCGCGGCGCTCGCCGCCGGCTGCACCATGGTGATCAAGCCTGCAAGCCAGACGCCCTTCTCCGCCCTTGCCATCGGCGCGCTTGCCGAACAGGTCGGGTTCCCGCGCGGCGTGGTCAATGTTCTGACCGGCTCGGCAGCCGATATCGCAGACGAGATGTGCGAGAATCCGCTCTTGCGCAAGATCACCTTCACCGGCTCCACGGAAGTGGGCAAGCAGCTCGCTTCCAAGGCCTCCGCCCACATGAAGAAGATCTCGATGGAGCTTGGCGGCAATGCGCCCTTCATCGTCTTCGACGACGCCGATATCGACGCGGCGGTCGAGGGCGCGATGGTCTCGAAATTCCGCAATTCCGGCCAGACCTGCGTCTGTGCCAACCGCATCTATGTGCAGGCGGGTGTCTATGACGCTTTCGCCGAAAAGCTCGCCGCTGCAATTGACGCCCTCAAGGTCGGCGACGGACTGGCGGAGGGAACCACCCAGGGCCCGCTGATCGATCTCAAGGGCGTGGAGAAGGTCGAGGAGCACATCCAGGACGCGGTTTCCAAGGGCGGACGGATCGTCACCGGTGGCAAGCGCCACGCCAATGGCGGCAGCTTCTTCCAGCCGACCCTCGTTGCCGATGTCACCTCGGAGATGAAGGTCGCGCGGGAAGAGACCTTCGGCCCGCTCGCACCGTTGTTCCGCTTCGAGGCGGAAGACGAGGCGGTCGCTCTCGCCAATGACACCGAATACGGGCTGGCCTGCTATTTCTACACGCAGGACCTCGGCCGGGCATTCCGGGTGATGGAAGCGCTCGAATACGGGCTTGTCGGCGTCAACGAAGGGCTGATCACCACGGAAGTGGCGCCCTTCGGCGGCGTCAAGGATTCCGGCGTCGGCAACGAAGGCTCCAAATACGGTGTGGAGGACTATCTCAACATCAAATACGCCTGCGTCGGCGGCCTGGGCTTTTAGGCACCGGGATGGCGACTTCGTCCCCGCACGCCGGACCGCCTTCCGGCGTGCGCGGGCGCGAAGCCCCGGTTATTCACATCACTGAGGCGACAGAGCGCAGTCACCGCTTGACAGCGCGGGACAACTCCCTGAAAAGACGCAGCAAGGCCTCGTGGCGGAGTGGTTACGCAGCGGATTGCAAATCCGTGCACCCCGGTTCGATTCCGGGCGAGGCCTCCAGTCTTTTCTCCGTGCGTTTCATCCTGCTTCAGGCTGCTTGCTCACGATCGCGTCCGGCTCGCGGGTCCGACCGCGCCCTGTCCGGCCTTGATCGCCGCAGACCGTAGCGGACGTTCATGCCCTCTCATCCCGACACTCTCGCCCTTCGGATCGCAACGGTCCTGACGCTCGTTCTGGGGATCGTGGCTGCGGGTCAGCTCGCCCTGGATTACTGGCCGGGGCGCACGTTCGATTCCGCCACCAGCGGTGTCTGGATGACGCTGGCCGTCGACTACGCCGACGGCGTTTTGTATCGCCCCATCCTCGACGAGACGGGCTATGGCGGCACCCGCTACATGCCGCTGTTCTTCATGCTCCACGGCCTGTTGATCCGGGCTTTCGGGGATCCGACACTGACCGGTGTCGTCTTGATGCAGGCCAGCGTGCTCATGATGATCGCGGCCATGGCCCGGCTGATGGTCCTGCACGGGGTGCCGCATCTGCTGGCGTGGGGGATCGCAGGCCTCACGCTCGCAACATCGCTCTATCAGCAATATCTCACCAGCCTGAACTGCGATTATCTGGCCGCCGCCCTGAGCCTCTGGGGGCTGGTCCTTTATCTCGACAGACCATCCTCGCCGCGTGGCGCCGCGCTCGCCGCAGGCCTTGCGATCCTGCTCTTCGTCCTCGCCTTCTATACGAAATTCTCCACGGTCTATGCGCCGGCGGCCGTGTTCCTGTCGCTGGTTTTCTCTCGCCGGTGGCGGGCGGCAACAGGCTTTGCGCTTGGCTCGCTTGTCTTGCTCGCGGCCTTTGCGGCGCTCTTCTTGCACCTGTCCGACGGACGGATGCTCGATTCGCTTGCGGCCACGGCAACCGGCGGCACCGACCTCGCCTTCGCGGCCGGGATGATCACCCGCTTTGCGAAGGAACTCGCCGTCTACAATCCGGCCGTCGGCATCGTGTTCCTGCTGGCGCTCGCGAAATGGATCGCCGATGCGCCGAAGCACTGGCGTTCGCCGCTTCACCTTACCTTCGCGATGGTCACCCTGGTCACCGTCGTCATATTCTCCTCACGCGGGATCGCCGGCAATCATGCCATCCCGCTCGCTGCCGTCAGTCTCATCCTCGCCGCGACAGCCGTTTCCGGCCGCCCGGTCGAACGCCGTGTCCTGACAGGGGGCTTTTCGGTCCTGAGCCTCATTCTCCTCGCCTGCTGGATGCCGGGCGTGCCGTCGCCGCTCAAGACCATCCGCGAGGACGCCGTCCCGACCATCGCCGAAATCAGGAGCAAGGTGGATCGCTGGCTGCCCGAAAACGGACTGCTGGCCTCCGAAAACCCCGCCTTCGCGATCGTCGCGGGCGAGCGGGCGTTCGTGCTCGACGCCTTCAGCCTCGCCACCTTCATCCGCAACGGGCAACCGGCGGGCCTGGACTTTCTGGAGCGCATCCGGACGCAAGACTTCGACGTGCTGATCGGCTTCAATCCGAACGCGCGCTGGTCCCCAAAGGGTGGCAACCCGATAGTGCTGTCGACCCACTACATGGCCGTGGACACCCTCGGGCGGCGAACGATCCTGATCCCCCGTCCGCCCGGCCAGTGACGCCGTTGCCGCAGGCCTGCGGAATGGGGCCTCGGCCGATCCAGCCTCAGATCGCGCGCTGGTTGACCCGTTTCGACAAGTCCGCACGCGTCTCGACCCGTTCGGAATAGCGGTCGACGAGATAATCGGAGCGGCCGCGCAGCATCCAAGTGAATTTCACCAGTTCCTCCACCACATCGACGATGCGGTTGTAGAAGGGCGACGGCTTCATCCGGTCGTCCTCGCCGAACTCGGTGAAGGCCTTGGGCACCGAGGACTGGTTGGGGATCGTCACCATCCGCATCCAGCGGCCCAGAATGCGCATCTGGTTGACCGCATTGAAGCTTTGCGACCCGCCGCAGACCTGCATCACCGCCAGCGTTTTTCCCTGCGTCGGGCGCACGCCCCCAAGCGACAGCGGCAGCCAGTCGATCTGGGCCTTCATGATGCCGGTCATGGCGCCGTGACGTTCCGGCGAGACCCACACCATGCCTTCCGACCACATGGCAAGGTCGCGCAATTCCTTGACCTTGGGATGGTCGGGTTCTTCCGCATCGGGAAGCGGGAGACCGCCGGGATCGAACACCCGCGTCTCGCAGCCGTGCCATTTCAGCAGCCGCTCGGCCTCTTCCGCCACAAGCCGCGAGAACGAGCGCTTTCGCAGCGATCCGTAGAGCAACAGGATGCGCGGGCGATGGCCCGGATCGCCGGGGCTTGCGAGCGCGGAGACGTCGACGGGAGCGAGATGCCGCGGATCGAGTGCCGGCATGTCGTGCACTGCGTCGGGATCGCTCATCTCATGCACCGGGCGTCGCGACCAGCGGCGCGCCATCTTCCTTGCGGAAATCGCCAAGCCTGGAGGCATCGATCAGCTCCAGCACGGCTTCGGAGGGGCGGCACAGGCGCACGCCCTTCGGGCTCGCCACGATCGGGCGATTGACCAGCACCGGATGCTCCAGCATCGCGGCCAGGATCGTGTCGTCGCCGACGGTCGGGTCGGTGAGGCCGAGTTCCTCGGCAAGCGACTTGGAGGTCCGCAATGCGGTGCGCGGGGTCAGGCCGGCGGCCGCGAAGAGCGCAAGCAGTTGCGGGCGGGTCCAGCCCTCCTTGAGGTATTCGATCACGACCGGCTCCTCGCCGCTGGCGCGGATCGCCGCCAGCACGTTGCGCGAGGTGCCGCAGTCCGGGTTGTGATGGATCACGATGGTCATGTCAGGCTTTCCTTGGCGTCGATACGTCCGATGTCATCGAGGGTGGTCTTCAGCGACAGACCGTCGATGCTCGCAAGAGGCAGGCTGGCGAAGACGGAGATCCGCGCATCGAGCATGCGATAGGCATCCGCGAAGGCATAGCGGCGCTCGGCTTCCGAGCCTTCTGCGGCGGCCGGATCGGGCACACCCCAATGGGCGGTCATCGGCTGTCCCGGCCAGACGGGACAGGTTTCGCCGGCGGCGTTGTCACAGACCGTAAAGACGAAATCGAGCTTCGGCGCGCCGTCGGCCGCGAATTCGTCCCAGGACTTGGAGCGCGCGAAGGCGGTGTCGAACTCCATCTTGCGCAGCAGGTCGAGCGTATAGGGATGCACCTCTCCCGTCGGGGTAGATCCGGCAGAGAACGCGCGAAACGTCCCCGCGCCCACCCTGTTCATGATTGCTTCGGCCATGATGGAGCGCGCGGAATTTCCCGTGCACAGAAACAGCACGTTGTATGTCGATGCGGTCATCGCAGGTTTCCTTGTCGTTTCCGCGCTCAGCACTCGCAGGCGAGCGCGTCGAGCACCGGCTGGCACATCTGCGGATTGCCGCCGCAACAGTCTTCCATCAGGAACGCGAGAAGCCCGCGGATCCCTTCCATGTCCGCGACATAGCGGATGGTGCGTCCCTCGCGCTCGTTGCGCACCAGCCCCGCGCGCAGCAGAACGGCGAGATTGGCGGACATGGTGTTCTGGCGCACGTTGAGCGCCTCGGCGATCTCGCCGGCATGCATGCCGTCCGTCCCCGCCTTTACCAGCAGGCGGAACACCTCAAGCCGCGTCTTCTGGCCGAGCGCGGCCAAAGCGTCCAATGCGTGATTCATATCCATAAATCTTGATATATCGATACAATAACCGCTTTGCAATCCCTTTTTCCCGTGTTGGACACGGGGGACCTCCATCGCGCTTGGCATGGAGCCAAAGCCGCTTTACCGTCCGCCGGAACGAATTCGGGAGCCTGTTCGAAACGATGAAACACGGCGGCGATCTTGGCGCGGCAATCGCGCGGCATGGTGGACTTGCACAGGACTGGCTGGACCTCTCCACCGGCATCAACCCGCATGCCTATCCGCTCGACTGGCCGCTGTCGCAAGCGGCCTGGACCCGGCTTCCCGCGCGCGGCGCACACGACCGCATGCTGGAGGTGGCACGCGCAGCCTATGGCGTGCCCGACCACCTCCGGCTGGTCGCGGCCCCGGGCACCCAGGCGCTCCTGCCGCATTTGCCCGCCTGTCTTCCAGCCGGGGATGTCGCCATCGTCGGACCGACCTATTCCAGCCACGGCGATGTCTGGCGGCGGGCGGGTCGACAGGTCACCGAGGTCACCTCGCCCTATTTCGAGCCGACGCATGACACGCGCGTGATCGTCATCGTCAATCCGAACAATCCGGACGGACGCCTGGTCGACCCGAAGAGCCTGCGCCACCATGCCGAGACAATGGCCGCACGCGGCGGTCTGCTGATCGTCGACGAGGCTTTCGCCGATTGTGTTCCGGGCGCCAGCGTGTTGCCGCACCTGGGCGACGTTCCGGTGCTGGTGCTTCGCTCCTTCGGCAAGTTCTACGGACTGGCCGGCGTGCGCCTCGGCTTCGCCGCCGCACCTCCCGGTGTTGCAGCGGCTCTGTCCGCCTCGCTGGAAAGCTGGGCGGTGTCCGGCCCGGCCATCGAGATCGGCACGCGCGCCCTCGCCGACAAAAGTTGGCAGAACGCCATGCGCACGCAGCTTGCCGACGAAGCCGCCGATCTGACCCTGATGCTGCAGATGCGCGGCTTGAGCGTCTTCGGCGGCACGCCGCTTTATGTGCTTGCCGGCACGCGCAACGCGGCCGCTGTTCATGAGGCGCTGGCGCGACAGCGGATCTGGACGCGGACCTTCGACTATGCCCCGACCTGGCTCAGGATCGGGCTTCCCGGTGGCGCGGCCCCGCTCGCGTGGCTGGACGATGCGCTCGCCCGCGCCCTTTCACCGGCGACGGGATAGGCGGCGATGCTGCTCTTTTCCGACACGGCCCTTCTGGTCCTCCTTGCGCTTCTGCTCGACGCGCTCGTCGGAGATCCCCCGTGGCTGTGGCGGCATGTTCCCCATCCGGTGGTGCTCTTTGGCAAAATCATCGAGATCGTCGATCAGGATTTCAACACGCCCGACGCGCCGGAGAGCCGGCGAAAACTCTACGGTGCCATCTTCCTGTTCGCGCTTGTTGCCTGCACGCTGCTCACCGGCGCTTTGCTGGAGGTGATTTTTCGCGGGCTTCCCTTTGGCGAGATCGGGATCGTTCTGGTTGGCGCCGTCTTCATTGCCCAACGCAGTCTCTACGATCATGTCGCGGCCGTGCGCGACGGTCTCTCGCAGGGCGGACTTGAAGGCGGGCGCAAGGCGGTCGCCATGATCGTCGGCCGCGACCCCGAACAGCTTGACGAGGCCGGAGTCGCACGCGCCGCAATCGAATCCTGCGCCGAAAACCATGCCGACGGCGTGGTCGCACCGGCTTTCTGGTTCCTGCTGCTCGGGCTTCCGGGCCTTCTTGCCTACAAGGCGGTCAACACCGCCGATTCCATGATCGGCCACAAGACGGACCGCCACCGCGCCTTCGGCTGGGCCTCCGCGCGTTTCGACGATCTGGTCAATCTTCCGGCATCGCGGATCGCCGGATGTCTGCTCGCCCTCTCCGCCCCGCTCTTCGGCAAGAGCATCGGCGCCTCTCTCGCGATCATGCGCCGCGACGCCGCGAAGCACCGTTCGCCCAATGCCGGCTGGCCGGAAGCGGCGATGGCAGCCGTTCTCGGACTGGCGCTCGCCGGGCCGCGCGCCTACGCTGGCTACAACGTCGACGACCCCTATATGAACGCGGACGGGCGCCGCGATGCGACAGCCGGGGATATCGCCCGCGCGCTAAAGGCGATGATCTTCGCCTGCGCCTTGCAGATCGGCCTCGTCGCGCTTCTGGCTGTCCTTTCGCTCAGCCTTTGAAAGGATCGACATGCTCCCCCACGCCCCCGCTGCCGAGCGCAACAAGGACGCCATCCTCGACGCCATCCGCCCGCATCTCGCGGCCCGCGCGCGCGTCCTGGAAATCGGCAGCGGCACGGGCCAGCATGCGGTGCATGTCACAAAGGCCCTGCCCCATATCGTCTGGCAGTGCAGCGACCTCGCCGACGCCGTTCCCGGCATCGCCGCGCGGCTTGAAGCGGAGGGCAACCCGCGCACGCCGCCACCGCTTGCCCTCGATGTCGCCGCCCCGCCCTGGCCCGTTCCGGAAGCCGTGAGCCCGGAAGCCTTCGACGCGATCTTTACCGCAAACACCTTGCACATCATGTCGTTTACACATGTGGAGCACTTCTTCGCGCGTGTCGGAGAGGTGCTTGCGCCGGGCGGAATTTGCTGCGTCTACGGGCCGATGAAATACGGTGGCGACTTCACGACGCAAAGCAATGCGGACTTCGATGCCCAGCTAAGAACCCGTAACCCCGAAAGCGGCATTCGCGACTTCGAAACCCTCGACGATCTCGCCTACGAGCAGGAAATGACGCTCGCCGCCGACACCGCGATGCCGGCGAACAACCGGCTGCTGGTCTGGCAGCGCGGCACGGGCTGACGCACAGGCGGCCTACGCCTAAGCCTTTTCCTGCCCCGGCCGCCAGTTTCGGAGCGCACGCAGCATGCCGGCGACCTTGCCGGGACCGAGGATCAATATGCCCCCTGCGAGCGCAACCAGAATGCTTCCGACCAGACCCGGCCATTGCTGCGCCACCCAGTCGGACGCAGCGTTTCGATAGGTTGCCTGACTTTCAATCGAAAGATAGGTCACGGCCCAGACAACGACATCCCTCATGCTGATGACGAGCAAATAGAGACCCAGCAGCGCAACGCAGACAACTTCGAAACCGTCCGCGAGACCCGGCTTTCCATCAGCGTCAGCACGGCCGAAGCCAAGCCCGAGCAGAAAGCTGCGCGGGAAGAGCATCAGCACGATCGAGAACAGCAGAACAGCCAGAATCAGGGTCGAGGACGCGAGTCCGGCCAATCCGGCCCCGACACCGTAGCCAAGTCTGAGTCCGTGGGGGACAACACCAAGCAGAGCCACAAAGACATAAGCCGCGAAAAAACGTACCAGCAACAAGGCAAATGGCATAAAAACTCCTGAAAATTTCAACATCCCGTGACTGGAATCTTAGAAGGATGATCCCCCGACACGATTTCTATTTCCCTGCAATCTCCAGAAGCGCCTCAATGTCCATGCATCCTTCCAGATGCCCGGCAAGCGCATCCAGCGTCGCGTCGATCTCGCGCTCGTAGCCGAGCGACGATCCAGCCCCCAGTTCCTTCAGGAATCCTGCGCGGAAGTCGTCCGAGCCGAACAGTCCGTGGAGATAGGTTCCGCAGATACGCCCGTCAGGTGACACCGCACCATCCGGGTGTTTTGGGTCGCCGCCCGACATCACATGCGCGAAGGGCCGCGCGCAATCGCCGCCTTGCGTTCGTCCGATATGGATCTCGTAGCCTGACAGCGCCGCACCGCTTGGCGCGTGCCGGCCCGTCACCTCGACCAGCCGCTTGTCGGGGGTGAGCACCGTCTCGACATCGAGCAGCCCCAGCCCTTGAACCGTGCCGGACGGCCCCTCGATACCATCGGGGTCCGAAATGGTCCGGCCGAGCATCTGATAGCCGCCGCAGATCCCGACGACCCGTCCGCCACGCCGAACATGGGCGGCAAGATCGACGTCCCAGCCCTGTTGGCGAAAGAAGGCGAGATCGCCGACCGTGGATTTCGACCCCGGCAGCAGCACGACATCAGAGTCTCCCGGCAGCGGGTCGCCCGGCTGCACCAGCCTGAGCGAGACGCCCGGCTCCAGCCTGAGCGGGTCGAGATCGTCGAAATTGGCGATCCGGCTGATCACCGGCACGACGATTGTCACCTCGCCCTTGCCCGTTCCGTCTTCCAGCCCGAGCGCATCCTCCGCCGGCAGCTTGCGGGCGTCGGCGAACCACGGGACCACACCAAGCGACGCCCAGCCGGTCCGTTTTGCGATTTCCGCGACGCCCTCGTCGAAGAGCGTGACATCGCCCCGGAAGCGATTGACGAAAAACGCCTTTATCCGTGCGCGCTCGTCGTCGGGCAGGATCGTATGCGTGCCGACCAGCGAGGCGATCACTCCGCCCCGGTCGATATCGCCGCAAAGGGCGACGGGAATGTCGGCGGCTTCCGCAAAGCCCATGTTGGCGATATCGCCGGCCCTGAGATTGATTTCCGCCGGCGAGCCCGCGCCCTCGACCAGCACGAGATCCGCGCCGTCGCCCATGCGCGCGAAACTCTCCAGCACCTTCGGCAGAAGCTCCGCCTTGCGGCTTCCGTATTCGCGCGCGCGCATGGTGCCGGCGCGCCTGCCCTGCACGATCACCTGCGCGCCGACGTCGGTTTCCGGCTTCAGCAGCACCGGGTTCATGTGAACGGTGAGCGGCAGCCGCGCGCCCAGCGCCTGCAGCGCCTGCGCACGGCCGATCTCTCCGCCGTCGGAGGTCACGGCAGCGTTGTTCGACATGTTCTGCGGCTTGAAGGGGCGCACCGTCATGCCCCGGTTGGCGAAAAGCCGGCACAGCCCGGCGACGATCAGGCTCTTGCCGACGTTCGAGCCAGTGCCCTGGATCATCAGGGCGGGGGTGCGGGTCCTGCTCACGTGCGATCCTGTGTTTCCGGTCGCGCACCATAGGGGCGAAACTCGTCCGGCACGGGCAGACGCGTCAGATGCAGTTCGAGCGCAAGACGGATCGTCGGGCGCACCGCGAAGAGGATCGAGCCGATGAGGAACAGCCAGGTCCCGGCGAAAAGCAGGCTGTCGGAAAAGAAGAGCACGCTCCCGATCACGAACATCAGCGCCGCGAGAAACTCCACGACCGTGCGAAAGAGCTCGTAGCGGCGCACCAGCTCCGCGTGCTTGGGCGAGGCACGGCGAAGATCGGAGCTGAAGAGCTTCATTGCGGTCATTCCATCCGGATATTGACGGGAAGCGCGCGTAGGCGCCTCAAAACTCGATCCCCTCCTGCGGCTTCACGCCGGAGCGGAAGGGGTGCTTGATCTGGGTCATCTCGGTCACCAGGTCGGCGGCCTCGATCAGTTCGTCCTTGGCGTTGCGACCGGTGATGACGACATGGACATCCTCGGGCTTTTCATCGCGCAGGAAGGCAACAACCTCGTCGATCGGCAGGTAATCGTAGCGCAGCACGATGTTGAGTTCATCGCAGAGCACAATGCGATACTCGCGCGAGCGGATCATGTCCTTGGCCGCTTCCCAGGCCTGACGCGCCGCATCGATGTCGCGCTGGCGGTCCTGGGTTTCCCAAGTGAAGCCCTCGCCCATGCGCTTGATCGTCACGAGATCGGAGAAGCGGTCGAGCGCCATGCGTTCGCCGGTTTCGATCCGCCCCTTGACGAATTGCACGACGGCGACCTTGTGGCCGTGTCCGAGCGAACGGAAGATCATGCCGAAACCGGCCGTCGACTTGCCCTTGCCCTTGCCGGTGTGGACGATCAGCAGCCCCTTCTCGATGGTCTTGGTCGCCATGATCTTGTCACGCGCGGCCTTTTTCTTGCGCATCTTGTCGGCGTGACGGGCGTTCAGTTCCTCTTCGGTCATTTCCGCTTTTTTGTCGCTCACCCGATCGTCTCCCCTTGTGTCAAAGTCAGTGCCGCGCGCGTCGAATTGCGCCGCGGCGTCCAGAGGCCGCGCTCCACCGCCTCGCGGAAGCGCGCCGTGATTTCCTCAAGCGCCTTGGGATTGGCATCTGCGAGAAAATCCCGCACCGCCTCGTCATCCAGATAGGCATCATACAGCTGGTCGAAGTGATGGTCCCCGACCGCATGGGTCGTCGCCGCGAAGGCGAAAAGATAGTCGACCGTCGCCGCGATCTCGAAGGCCCCCTTGTAACCGTGGCGCATGACGCCGGCGATCCATTTCGGGTTGGCCGCGCGCCCGCGCACCACCCGGCCGATCTCCTCCGACAGCGTACGGATCACCGGACGCTCGGGCCGCGAATGGTCGTTGTGATAGACCTTCGGCGCATCGCCCTTCAGCGTTTCAACCGTCGCCGCCAGTCCGCCCTCGAACTGGTAGTAGTCGTCGCTGTCGAGAAGATCGTGCTCGCGGTTGTCCTGATTGTGCAGAACCGCATCGACCTGCGACAGGCGCGTCTCCAGCGCGTCCCGAGCGCCCTCGCCCTGAGCGCCGCCGCCATAGGCGTAACCGCCCCACGCCAGAAACGCATCGGCGAAGTCGGCGCGGTTCGACCACACGCCCTCGTCGATCAGCGCCTGAAGGCCCGCACCATAGGCGCCGGGCTTGGAGCCGAAGACGCGGTAGACGGCCTTGCGCGCCGCACCGTCCGCCGGTTCGCCGGCTTCCGTCAGCCGCTTCGTCTCGACCCGCACCGCGTGGGCCAGTGGATTGGCGTCCGCCGGCTCGTCGAGCGCCGCGATTGCCGCGACGGCCGACTGGAACAGGTCGATCTGATGCGGGAAGGCGTCGCGGAAAAAGCCGGAGATCCGAAGCGTCACGTCGATGCGCGGCCGTCCGAGATCCGAGAGCGACAGGATGTCGAAGCCGGTCACTCGCCCCGAGCCCGGCTCCCATTTCGGCCGCGTGCCGATCAGCGCCAGCGCCTGCGCCACATCGTCGCCGCCGGTGCGCATGTTGGCCGTGCCCCAGCAGGTCAGCACCACGGCCTGCGGATACTCGCCCTCGTCCTGGAAATGCCGCTCGACCAGCCGTTCCGCGCTGGCCGCGCCGATCTTCCAGGAGGTCTGTGTCGGCACCGCGCGCACGTCGACGGAGTAGAAATTGCGCCCCGTCGGCAGCACATCCGGGCGCCCCCGCGTCGGCGCGCCGGAAGGACCGGGCGGCACGAAGCGTCCGCCAAGCGCGTCGAGAAGCCCTCGCATCTCGCCCGCGCCGGAGGAAACCACCGCCGGAGCGATCCGCGTCTCGATCTCGCCAAGCACCGCGCGCGTCGCGGTCCAGCCCTCAGGCGCCTCGCCGCGTGCGATCACGTCAGCGGCCAGCAGCTCCAGCCGCTCCACCGTATCGCCCGCACTGCGCCAGGGCGCATCAGAGACACGGGCCAGCGCATCTGGCCTTGCTCCCTGCCAGGCCGCCTCGAAAGCGCAGTCGAGCGGATCGAACGCCTCGCCGTCTTTCGTCATCCCGGACGGAGCGTCAGCGGAGATCCGGGATCGGGGAGCCACGGTCCCCTCATCGTCTTCCGGCTCTCCGATCCCGGCTCGCGCGTTGCTTGGCCGGGATGACGCCGAGGTGAGTCCCAGATCCTGCGTCAGCGCGCGGGTGATCCCGGCGTTTTCGGCGCCCTCGCCACGCGGAACGCGCACCATCGCCGACAGCAAATCGGTCAGAAGCCGCCCTTCGGGCGCATGGCCCAGAACATGCAGCCCGTCGCGGATCTGCAATTCCTTGAGATCGCAGAGATGCGCGTCGAGCCGCGCCAGGCGCGTTTCCTCGTCCATGTCGTCGGTGAGGCCGATATCGCGGTCGAGACCGTGGCGGGTCGCGGTGTCCAGAATGTCGCGGGTCAGCGCCTTGAGGCGGCGCGGATCGACCCCTTGCGCCAGATAATACTCGTCGAGCAGCACCTCCAGGTCACCGGAAACGCCGTGACTTTCAGCCCGCGTCATCGGCGGCGTCAGGTGATCGACGATGACGGCGGCATTGCGCCGTTTCGCCTGTGCGCCCTCGCCCGGATCGTTGACGATGAAGGGATAGACGTTCGGCACCGGCCCGAGCACGGCTTCGGGAAAACAGTCTTGCGACAGTGCCAGCGCCTTGCCGGGCAGCCATTCCAGATTGCCGTGCTTGCCCAGATGCACGACCGCATGGACGCCGAGCACCTCGCGCAGCCAGATGTAGAAGGCGAAATAGTGATGCGGCGGAACGAGATCCGGGTCGTGATAGGTCGCTTTCGGATCGATGTTGTAGCCACGCGCGGGCTGAATGCCGACAACCGCATTTCCGAAGGCCGTGACCGCGAGACGGAACGCACCGTTGTCGACATGAGGGTCGTCTTCCGGCGCACCCCAGCGCTGCGTCACCGCATCGCGCACCGACTTCGGCAGTCGGTCGAACTGAATTGCGTAATCCGCGAGCGCAAGCGCTGCTCCGCCGTGACGCGCGCGGCGGTCTTCCAGCGCGTTGGTCGGCCCGGAGCTGATCGCCTCCATCAGCGCGGCCGAATCCCGTGGTACACCCGAAACCGCGTAGCCCGCGTCTTGAAGCGCCGTCAGCACCGCAACGCAGGAAGCGGGCGTATCGAGCCCGACGCCATTGGCGAGCCGCCCGTCCTTGTTGGGATAGTTGGCGAGGATCAGCGCGAGTTTCTTTTCCGCCGCCGGCGTGCTGCGCAGCGCTGCCATGCGCGCGGCAAGCTCGGCGACGAAATCGATGCGGTCGGCCTTGGGCACGAAACGCACCGGCAAGGACTGGGTGAGCGGGTCGCGCTCGCCCTGCTCCTTGAAAGAAACGGCGCGGGTGGTGATGCGCCCGTCGATTTCCGGCAGCACCACATGCATCGCCAGATCGCGGATCGAAAGTCCCTGGTCGGCGGACTGCCATCCCTCTTCCGAGGAGGAGGAAAACACCACCTGCAGCACGGGCGCGCCGGGCGCATCGAGCGGCGTCGGCCGATGCGCGACACCCGCCTTGGAGACGGCAAAGGCCGTGGCGTTGAGCACGACGGCGGGGGCGGCCTCCTCGAACAGCGAGGCGAGAACGGCGGCGGATTCGGCATCCTTCAGCGAAGCGACAAAGACCGGCAGCGGGTTCAGCCCGCGCGCGGCAAGCGCTGCGGCAAGCGCCTCCACCGGCTCCGTGGCCGCACTTTGCATCAGCGCGCGGTAAAAGACGATGGCGGCCACCGGCGCATCCGGATCGCGCCACGCCGCCTTGAGGTCGTCGAATGCGGCAGCGGTTGCCCCGGGGCGAAACAGACCGGCGCGCGGCAGGGTGCGCGGCGGATCGGGTTCCCTCGTCCCGTCGAGCAGGTGACGGGCATGGGACAGGAGATTGGCGAGATTGTCCGCGCCCCCTTCCGCGCAATAACGCCACAACCGGTGCACCTCGTCGGTGTCCAGCGTGGAGCGTGCGGCAAGATCGGCGTCCCAGCGGTCGTCGCCCGGCATCACGGCGAGCTTGACGCCATAGCCATTGGCAAGCTCGCCGAGCCGCTCCAGACCGTAGGGCCAGTATTCCGCACCGCCCAGCAGCCTGACGATCACCAGCCGCGATCCCCTGAGCGTCGCATCCGCGTAGAGATCGACCGAATAGGGATGCGACAGCGCAAGCAGGCTGGCAAGGCGCAGCGAAGGTGCCTCCCCGCCCAGACGACGCGCAGCGCCCGCAAGCGAGGCAAGCTCCGTATCGGCTGCGGAGAGAAAGACGACATCGGCGGGCGTCTGCTCCAGATCGACCGCCTCGTCGCCCTCGTCGATGCGCCCGCTGCGCCCGGCCAGGATATGCATGTCGTCTCCTCCTGCCGCGACGGATCGCGTGCCGTTTGGCTCAGGCCGCCAGCGCGTCGGTGAGGATCGCGCGGGCGCGACCGAGGTCGAAGCCGGCGAGGCCAATCACCACCAGCTGCCCCGTGCCGCGCGCATCGCGGGCGAACCAGGTTTCCACGCGCGGGCCGACCGCCTGCACCATCGCCGGTGCCGCCTTGCCGTCGATCGCCACCGCGCCCTTGATCCGAAGCACGCCGGGGGTCGCCATCGCCGCTTCCACCCGCGCCTTCAGGTCGGCCAGCGAGGCAACCGACGGAAGCGCCACGACATGGCTTTCGAAGGCATCGTGGTCATGATCGTGATGATGGTGATGGTGGTCGTGGTCGTGGTCGTGATCGTGATCATCGTCATGATCGCGGTGATGGTCGTGCTGCGCCTCGTGATGGCTCTTGCGGCCGTCCATGTCGTCTTCCGCGGCACTTGCCCGGCCAAGCAGCACGTCGGCTGCGAGAATGCCCTTTTCCGCCGTGACGATCTCAACCGCCGGGCGCAGGCGCGCCGCGACGCGGGTCCGCACCGCTTCAAGCGCTGCGGCATCGACCAGGTCCGCCTTGTTCAGCACCACGAGGTCGGCACAGGCGAGCTGGTCTTCGAAGAGTTCCTCGACCGGACTGTCATGATCGAGCGCATCATCTGCGGCGCGTTGCGCTGCGACTGCCGCCTCGTCGCTCGCAACGCGCCCTTCCGCGACCGCCGCCGTATCGACCACTGTCACCACGGCATCGACGGTCACGCGGGTTTTCACGCTCGGCCAGGAAAACGCCCGCACCAGCGGCTGCGGCAGCGCCAGGCCGGACGTCTCGATGACGATGTGATCGGGTGCGTCGTCGCGCGCAATCAGCATCTCCATGGTGGGGAGGAAATCGTCGGCCACCGTGCAGCAGATGCAGCCATTGGTGAGTTCCACCACATCCTCCGCCGCGCAATCGGGGTCCGCACAGCCGTCGACCAGCGAACCGTCGAAGCCCATGTCGCCGAACTCGTTGACGATCAGCGCGATGCGCTTTCCCTTGGCCTCGCGCAGCAGGTTGGACAGCAGCGTCGTCTTTCCCGCTCCCAGAAATCCGGTAATGATCGTGGCGGGAATTTTCGGCTTCGGCGTTTGAGAGGACGCGGTCATAGGCGGATCTCCGGTTGAGCGTGGGACGGTTTGAGCACGAGCGGCAGGCCGGCGGCGATCAGCACCACCGCGTCCGCCGCCTCGGCAATGGATCTGTTGAGGCGCCCCTGCGCATCGCGAAAGCGGCGCGCCAGGGCATTTTCCGGCACGATGCCCGAGCCGACTTCATTGGTGACGCAAACGACGGGGCCGGCTGCCGCGGCAAGGGCCGACACCAGCGCAGCCGTTTCCGCCTCGATATCGGCCTCGGCGAACATCAGGTTGGAGAGCCAGAGCGTCAGACAGTCGACGAGGATCGCGCGTTCGGGCGTGCTTTCGCGCGCGATCACATCGGCGATGGCGCGCTGTTCCTCGATCGTTGCCCAGCCGTCGCCGCGCTGGATACGGTGACGCGCCACACGCTCTTCCATTTCTGCGTCATGGGGGGTGCAGGTCGCCACATAGACGGGCGCGAGCCGGCTGTCGCGAATCAATGCTTCCGCATAGACGCTCTTGCCCGAGCGCGCGCCGCCCGTCACCAACACGCAATGCGCGGCGGGAACGGTCATGGATGCCGCACGCCCGACGGCAGACGAATTGCGGGACAGGAGCCGACGGAAAATGCCCGTCCGGCGAAATGCGAAATCATATGGCAGGCCTCCTGCCGTCCACCCGACGGCTTGCGACGTTTTTCCCGTTCCGGCTCGTCTCCTGGCTTACGGGTCGTCGCCGGTCCTTGCCCTTCCCGGACACGATGCGTGTCCAGTGGTCTGCGCAAGGGGGCTCGCCGCTCACAGTTGCGGGGGCAGCTGCGGATTCGGGAGCCCGGATTGGGTCCTCCCCCACCGCATTCCGACTTTCCCCTTCCCTTGAGGCTTGAGCCTGCGCGGGAAGGACCGGAGGCCAAGTCATAACCCGGCACGGTCCGCGCAACAAGCGCAGGTGCATTTCCCGCCACATGCGCGCGCAATGCGTTGAAAACCCCGCTTGTGGAAAAGTTTTTGGGACAAGGCCCTTGGCAAGGCGGGCATCCGTTTGCTATATGCTCGCCACCGACGCGATGCAGGACATCGCTCGAGAGTGTTCCCCGGTAGCTCAGTTGGTAGAGCAAGCGGCTGTTAACCGCTGGGTCGCTGGTTCGAGTCCGGCCCGGGGAGCCATTCTCCTTTTTCCAAAAATTCTTCCGTACTCACGTCTTGCAAGCGTTGACCCCCAACGGATTGCACGTCAGGCGTTTCCCGTTCCATTGCGTGGACTTCCGGCTGTATGCTTTGAATTCGTCATTCGATTCAAGCATTGAGGGGGTCTTGCCTTGCGCGACCGAGATCACGCCGCCTCGGCTTCCGGGACCGAGGAGGCTCTGCGCCGGATCGCGATATGCAAGACCGACAGAAGCGAAGACCTCGACCTTGGCGGCCTCGCCTTGCAGGACGTCCCGGAAGAGATCTTGGAGCTGACATGGCTGAAACGGCTTTACCTCGGCCTTGCGGCAGACGCCCGCAAAAAGCCGGTCGTTGAGCTTTCCGACACAGAATCATGCAACGCGTTCCGCGCATTGCCGAATGCTCTCTCCTCTGCGCTGCCGCACCTGGAAGAGCTCGACTGCTCCTACACCGAAGTGACCGACCTCACTCCGCTCACCGGCCTGACCGCGCTGCAGAACCTCGACTGCTACGACACGAAGGTGGACGACCTCACTCCGCTCACGGGAATGACCGCACTGCAAAGCCTCGACTGTTCCGTCACGAAGGTGGCCGACCTCACTCCGCTCACAGGCCTGACCGCGCTGCAGAGCCTCGCCTGCTTCAGCACGAAGGTGGCCGACCTCACTCCGCTCACAGGCCTGACCGCGCTGCAGAGCCTCGCCTGCTTCAGCACGAAGGTGGCCGACCTCACTCCGCTCAAAGGCCTGACCGCGCTGAAGAGCCTCAGCTGCTCCGGCACGAAGGTGGACGACCTCACTCCGCTCACGGGAATGACCGCACTGCAAAGCCTCGACTGTTCCGTCACGAAGGTGGCCGACCTCACACCGCTCAAGGGACTGACGTCGCTGCAAAGCTTCGAATTCTTCGAAACCCCGGTGGCTGACCTTGCCCCGCTCACCGGGCTCACCGCGCTGCAGAGCCTTGTCTGCTCCGACACGAAAGTCACCGATCTCACCCCGCTCTCGGGCCTGACGGCGCTGCGGCGCCTTGTTTGCTGCGAAGCACAAATCGAGGTCCCGCCACCGCACCACGTCTGGATGGGGAACGCGCTGGAAAACCTCCATCTTTTTCGAACGAGCATCCCGGGGATCCCGTCGGAAGTCCTCTCCTCCAGCTATGGCGACAACTGTCTCGATTCGTTGCGCGCCCATCTCGCCGATCTCGGCGACACGCCGGTCGAGATGACCGATGCCAAGCTCATGATCCTCGGCAACGGGCGCGTGGGAAAAACCCAGGTCTTGCGCCGGTTGCGCGGTGCGGCCTTCGAGGAAAATGCGGATTCCACCCACGGCATTCTCGTGGCCGATCTCCCCGTTCCGGAGCGTGCCGCCGGCGATCCCGCGCGGTTTCATGTCTGGGATTTCGGCGGACAGGATATCTATCACGGCACGCATGCGCTCTTCCTGCGCAGCCGCGCGGTCTTCATCATCTGCTGGACCCCGGAGATGGAAGACAGCGCAACCCATGAGTATGACGGCCTGCGCTTTCGCAATTATCCGCTCGCCTATTGGCTCGATCACGTGCGCCAGTTCGCCGGCGTCGATGCGCCCGTTCTCGTCGTGCAGACGCAATGCGACGAGATCAAGGATGAGCGCGGTCTTCCGGAGGCGGCCCGGGACGCCCTCGAGGCGTTTTCCGGTTTCAAGCGCGCCCTTCATACCAGTGCGCGCGAGGGTCACGGATTTGCAAGCCTCAAGGAGGCTTTGAACCGGGCCTATACGTACTTCAACCCGCCCCTGATCGGGCCGGGTCGCGCAAGCGTGAAGGCACAGATCGAGGCCTGGCAGGCAGAAGACAGCGGGCGACCCGCCAACAAACGCAAGCACCAGACGCTGAGCTACACGGCCTATCGGCAGCTATGCGAGAGGACCGGCACTGTCTCAGACCCGGCGATGCTCCTGAAGTTCCTGCATAACGCGGGAACCGTGTTCCACCGGGACGGCATCCTGCACGACAAGATCATCCTCGATCAGCAATGGGCGCTGGAAGCGATCTATGCCGTCTTCCACCGGGAGCTGTGCTACCGCGCGCTCAAGAACGCGGGCGGGCGCTTCAACCGGCAGGATCTGGGGCTGTATCTGTGGGACGCGACCTATTCGCTCGAGGAGCAGCGGCTGTTCCTGTCGATGATGCAAAGCTGCGGGATCTGCTTTGCGCATCGCACCGCCCATGACCTCGATCCCGACACGACCGAGTATATCGCGCCGGAACTTCTGCCCGCAGGGCGTCCGGGCCACGTGACGCGACTGTGGGAGGTCGAGAGCGAGCGGGAGCGAGAAATCGAGTTCGCCTGCGATGTCCTGCCCGAGACGCTCATCCGCGGCATCATCTCGAAAATCGGACAACGGGCCGGCATCGACGGCGACTACTGGGCAAGCGGGCTCTCCGTCTTCGAAGCGGGATCGGGCACGCACATCCTGATCGAACAGATGCGCTCCGGACCGGACAGCTGGGGCGGACGCATCGTCCTGCGCCTGCGCCCGCAGGACGACTCGTCCACGCTCAGCCCGGTTGCAGTGGAGCTCCTGGTCGAGACGATAGAACGGGAGGCCGCACGATTTGGCATTTCGCTCGACATCGAGGGAGATGAGATGCGGGCTCGTCTCCGAAGCGCACAGGAAGAGCCCGCCCTGGCGTTTTCGCAACCCGGGTCGGACGTCCCCGAATGCTTCGTGTCCTATGCTTGGGCGGATGACAAGACGCCCGAGGGGCGCGACCGCGAGGCCGGCGTCGACCGTCTTTGCGAGGCGTATGAAGGGCGCGGCATTCACATCATCCGCGACAAGGCCAATCTCGGCTTCGGCGACAGCATCCCGAAATTCATGAAGCGCATCGGCGGCGGGGACCGTGTCTTCGTGTTCCTGAGCGACAAATACCTGACGTCACCCAATTGCATGTTCGAACTGTCGGAGATCTGGCGCACCGCGCGACGCGACGACGACGCCTTCATGGACCGCGTCCGCGTGTTCACGGTCGGGACGGTCGACATCTGGAGCCCGGCCGGACGGCTCACGCACGCCGCGCACTGGGAGGCCGAATTCGAACGGTTCAACGGTCTCGTCAAGGAGCATGGCGCGCATCTGCTGCCGGAGAAGGATCAGGCAGCTTTGCGGCGCATGCGCGAGTTCGCCCATTCAACCGGCGACATCCTGTCGACAATCGCCGACAGGGTGCAGCCGCGCGATTTCGACGGTTTCCTGAAATGGGGCTTCGACGATCCGCCGAACGAGGGTGATTGACCCGTCCTGAGCGACGGACCATGCGCAACGCCCACAGCGCCTTTCCCAAACGCAAAACGACGCGGGAGGCCATCTCCCGCGCCGTTTCGTTCCTGTCTTTTGCTGAGGCCGTTTCCGCCTCAAATTGCCTCTCAGGCCGCCTGCGACAGCGCTGCGGGCCTGCTGGTGTCGGCACCGGTGTCATCGGTTGCGGCCGGACTCAATGCGTTGGCGTCACCTTCGCAAAAAGCCTGGTGCAGCGCCTTGACCGCCTTGTCCTTGTCCTTGCCGCCGACGACGAACTGGACGTCCACCTTGCGGCCGGTGTCCTGCGAGGAGATCACCTCGATGCCGGCGGCGTCGAGCGCCTGCAGGCCCTGCAGCATGACGCTGAGACCGGTCAGGTCGCGCCCGATCACCGACACGATGGCCGAGCGACGGGTGGCGATCCGCGCGGACGGATAGCGCTTCATCAGGTCCTGCTCGACCCGCTTCAAGAGCTTCAGCGGCGCCTCGACGTGGTGCACGATCGAGTTGGCGTTCGACACCTTGGACACAATCCGCACGTTGTGGCGCGTCAGCACGTCGAGAATCGCGGCGTCATAGCCTTTCACGCCGACCATATCCTGCTCGAACAGCTCAAAGGAGGTGACCGGAATGCCGGTGACCATCTCCACGCCCGGCGTTTCCGCCGGTTCGGCGTCGATCAGCGTGCCCGGATCCTCCGGCTCGAACGCATTGGTGACGCGCAGCGGCACGCCCGCCTGGCGAAGCGTCTTGGCGGCGTTGGGGTGGATTGCCTCCATGCCCATGTTGGACAGCTGATCGGCGACGTCGTAGTTCGTCCGGCCGATCTTGCGCACCGCATCCGTTCCCACCAGGCGCGGATCGGCGCTGGAGAGATGGAACTCCTTGTGAATGATCGCCTCGCGGGCACCCGACAGGGCGGCGATCTGCGCGAAAGTAACCTCGGAGTAACCCCGGTCATACTCCCGCATCAGGCCTTCGCGGCACTGGGCATAGCCCGTAACGATCGCCAGCTCGCGGCCTACGTCGATCTTTGAGAACGCCGTCTCGATGCGCTCGTCGAGGCTCGGCTGGCTCTCGTCGCGCCAGCCCGAAAGGTCGACGAACCGCGCGTTGACGTTGTGGCGGCGCAGGAGCAGCGTCAGGCTGTTGGCCGAATGCGCCTCGCCCAGGCCCGACAGCAACTCGCGCGTCGTCATCATGTGTTCCGACAGGTTGAAATGACCGTAGGAGCACAGACGCTGCAGATCGAGAAGGCAGCCGCGCGCGCCCTCGATGCGCTCGCGCACGAATTCGTCGGCGGAATCGCGGTCGGCGGATTCATCGAAAATCTCGCCGTTGATGCGATACATCTCGCGCGCGACGTCGTTCAGGGCCTCCATCCAGCCGTGATCCTCGTCGGCATCCGCAAACAGCGCATAAACGCCCGGCTTGCCGGTCTTCTTGTCTTCCAAGAGCTTGTTGGTGATGCCGCCGAAGGCCGACACCACGAAGACACGGTTGTACAGGTCGTCCTCGCCGCGATTGCCGACCAGGATCGTGTCGACAAGCTCGCGGGCGCGGCTCATCGAGGTGCCGCCGATCTTTTCAACGGTGTGCGCGCCGGCCGGCGAAGGCGTCGCTGCATCCACCGGGGCGGCCTGGTGAGAAGAAGAACCGGTCTGTTCATTGAAGTTGGTCATTGTCGGATCAAACCCTTTTGTTGATCATTGTCCGGCTGCGGGCGTGCCCTTTCGCGGACCAGCGACCGGGGGCCTGTCTGGGCGGCCCCGAGGCAGACGGCGCAAGCGCCGCCGTGCATTGCATCCTTGAAGGGAAGACGACGACGATGCCGTCTCCCCCATTGTCGTTCAGCCGCCTCAGACGGCCTCGTTTTCCGGCGCGTAGGAGCCGTCCTCGCGGTGCACCTCGTTGCCGGTGACCGGCGGATTGAACACGCAGGCGAGGATCATGTCCTCCTTGCCGCCGCGCAGGATGTGCTTGTCGTGCTTGTCGAGCGCATACATCACGCCGGGGCGGATCTCATGCGTCTCGCCGGTGGCGAGATCGGTGATCGCTCCGTCTCCCGAGACGCAATAGACGCTTTCGAAGTGATGCTTGTAATGAAACTGGCTCTCACTTCCCGCCTTGATCGTCGTGATGTGAAAGCTGAAGCCCATGTTGTCGTCCTTGAGCAACAGGCGAACGCTTTCCCAGTTTCCGGCAGCGACCCTTCGGTCGGTCTTCTTGGCTTCGTGAAAATCCCGGACAATCATACTTTCTTACTCCGCAGCAATGCTTGTGGACTGGACGCTGCTCGCGACCGCTTCCTCGAGGATGTCGAGGCCGCGCTCAAACAGCGCCTTGTCGATATTCAACGGCGCCAGCACCTTGACGACTTCATCGTAGGCACCCGACGTTTCAATGATCAGACCGTGCTCGAAACAGCGCGCACAAATGTCGCTGGCAAGCTCGCCGGATCCGACATCGACGCCGCGCATCATGCCGCGCCCCTTGAGACGCGCATTCGGCAACATGGCGCGCACCTTCTCCAGGCGCTTTTCGAGAAGCTCGGCCCGCTCGTTGACGCTCTTCTGGAAGGCATCGTCGGACCAGTATTTCTCGATGGCGACACGGGCCGTCACGAAGGCATGATTGTTGCCGCGGAACGTGCCGTTGTGCTCCGCCGGACCGAAGATGTCATACTCCGGCTTGATCAGCAGCGCGGCGAACGGAAGACCGTATCCCGAAAGCGACTTGGCCATCGTGACGAGGTCCGGAGACACGCCCATCTCCTCGAAGCTGAAGAAGCTGCCCGTGCGACCGACACCGGCCTGGATGTCGTCGATGATGAACAGCGCACCATTGTCGCGCGCGATCTGCTCGACGCGGCGGACCCATTCGGCGCTCGCGGCATTGAGGCCGCCCTCGCCCTGGACGGTTTCGAGCAGGATCGCGGCCGGCGCATCGATGCCGCCCGACGGATCGCTCAGCATGGCTTCCAGCAGGTCGGCCGCATCGCCACCCGACTTCAGGTAGTTGTCGAAGGGCATGCGCGTAACGTCCGGAAGCGACACGCCACCGCCACCACGGTGGTAGCCGTTGCCGGTCGCCGACAGGGCGCCCAGCGTCACGCCATGGAACCCATTGGTGAAGGTGATGACATTGGTGCGCTTGGTCACCTTGCGGGCAAGCTTCAGCGCGGCCTCGACAGCGTTGGCGCCGGTCGGCCCCATGAACATGACCTTGTGGTCCATGCCGCGCGGCTCGAGAATGTGCTTCTCGAACGCGCCGAGGAACTCCGCCTTGGCCCGCGTGTGCATGTCGAGGCCATGGGTCACGCCATCGGCGCTGATATAGTCGATCAGCGCCTGCTTCATGTCCGGGTCGTTGTGCCCGTAGTTCAGCGAGGAGCAGCCGGCGAGAAAATCGATGTACTCGCGGCCTTCGCCGTCGCTGAGAAGAGCGCCGGAGGCCTTGGTGAACACCGTGGGGAAGCTGCGGCAATAGCTGCGGGCTTCCGACTCGCGGCGCGCGAAAATCGTACGGTCGTCAGTGTTGACGGTCGTCATGTCGCATCCTTTCGAGATGTCTCATGCTGAGAAGAGCTTGGGAGAATGAAGTGGCGGCGGCGCGCGTCACGCAGCGCTGCGCGCCCTCTCCTCGAAGCGCAGTGTCACCATGTGCTCGGTGGCGTGTTCGCCATCGAAGTGCGCATCGCGACGGAAATACGGCTCACGCAGCAGCTTCGCATCACGGCGGCGCGCGAGAGACGTGAACAATGCCCAGCTGGCATCATTGTCGGAGGTGATCGTGGTTTTCAGGTGCCGAACCTCGGAACAGGCATCCCTGTTCAGCAACTCGGCGAGCACACGCTTGCCAAGCCCCTGCCCCTGGGCCGCTTCCGCGACCGCGACCTGCCACACGAAGACCGTGTCCGGCTGATCGGGGATGATGTAGGCAGACACCCAGCCGACAATCTCGCCGTCGCTCTTGCGTTCGGCGACGACACAGGTGTCGGCGAAGTGGTCGCACTGCAAGAGATTGCAGTACATGGAATTTTCGTCGAGAGGGCCGCATTCGCCGATCAGGCGCCAAATATTGGCTCCATCTTCGGCGGTCGGCTTTCGAAAGACGACGTCGTCGTCCTTCCGGCGAGCGGATTTAATCGGGGTAAGGGACATGGAATCCTCTTGTCTGTTCGAGAGGGATATTACGTTTATCGAACTAGTTTTCAACCTCAAGCGCCAAAAAAATTGGCAAAACGGCGGAAAACCAAGCGTTTCCCATACCCTACGACGGTCAAAAAATTCGCTTATCGAATAATAATTAGTCTGCTACCTAACGGGGAATCGCGTCAAAGAGCCATTTCATGGAAAACCGGGTCCAGACCAGTCTCATCGCGCTGCGGCGCATCCTGCGGGCAACAGAGTTGAACGCGCGCACACTCGCGCGCGCGACGGGTCTGACAACGCCGCAATTCATCGTGCTGTCGATCGTGGCCGAGTCGGACGAGATTTCGCCGAAGGGGATCGCCGCGCGCGCCGGTGTCGGGCAGGCGACCGCCACCTCGCTGCTGGACAAGCTCGAGGCCCGTGGCCTGGTGAAGCGCACGCGCGGCGAGATCGACCGGCGCGTGGTCTGGGTCACGGCCACGGATGCCGGACGCGAAACGCTCGACACCGCTCCCGATGCCCTGCAGGAGGTTTTCGCCTCGCAGTTCCATCGGCTGCAGGACTGGGAACAGGCCATGATCGTCGCCGTCCTGGAAAAGGTCGGCTCCATGCTGAACGCCGGCACGATCGACGCCTCTCCGATGCTCGACGTGGGCGCGGTCGACCGCAAGCAGTAGCGAGGGCGCGGCCCGGGGAACAGTCCCTTGCACCCGGCCCTTGCACCCCGCTCGCATCGCAATATCGCTATGCCGGCGACGCATCGAAGCGATCCGCTTTTCCGCAGGACAGATCTGGCGAACATGCAAAAGGCCACACGACTTGACGTGCGGCCTGGCAGGGGTTCGCGAAAACCCGACCGCACGGGGCAAGAGGCAAGCGATGTCGCCCCGCGCGGCCGGCCGGCCCGCCCTCATTCCTGACGGCGGGCCGTAGACAGGACCGATTACGACTTCGGCAGAAGCACGCCGTCGATCACGTGGATGACGCCGTTCGACTGGTCGACATCCGCAATCGTGACGGTGGCCATGTTGCCCTGGCCATCCTCGATCATGATCTTTCCGTCCTTGGTGCGGGCGGTGAACTCGCAGCCGCCGACCGTCTTGACCGGATGGGCGCCGCCGTCATCGGCGATCATCTTGTTGATGGCATCGGACATCGCGTCCGCGGCCACCACGTGGCAGGTCAGGATCTTCGTGAGCTGGTCCTTGTTCTCAGGCTTCAGCAGGGTTTCGACAGTGCCGGCCGGCAGTTCCGCAAAGGCCTCGTTGGTGGGCGCGAACACGGTAAACGGTCCTTCGCCCTGAAGCGTCTCGACGAGGCCGGCAGCCTTCACCGCCGCGACCAGCGTGGTGTGATCCTTCGAGTTGACGGCGTTTTCCACGATCGTCTTGTCGGCATACATTTCCGCGCCGCCAACCATCGGGTTGGAGGCCTCGGCGGCCCCCACGGCGACGGCAGCGGTGAGCATCGCGGCGATTGCCGTCGTGGATGCGATCGTCTTGAATTCGGTGATCATAGATCTCTCCTGTCAAATCGAAACTTGAAACACCGCGGCTGACGACCCTGTCGGTCGGCGCGGTCAGGAGAGTTACCGGGCACGGGCGGGGAAAGTTTCGCAGCGGACGATCACACCCACGTGAACGGGGCGCGCACACCGGCTGCGGACACGAAAAGGACCGCACCTGGCGGCACGGCCCCGGTTTGTTTGCAGCGCCTTCGACAGCCGTCCTCCCGGACGGGGCGAAGGCACGGACCGCGATGACGCGGCGGCGCGTTTGCCCCTTGGCATCACAGCCGGGCCGCAGCGTGAAAGCGCGGCCCTCGCACCCTCCGGCTGCGCGCCTTGCGCTTATTCGCGGATCAACTGGCCGGAATAGACCACGGGGCCGGTCGGCGCGCCGGTTGGCGATCCGCCGCGCGGCTCGAGGCTGACGGCAAGCACGCCGTCGGGCGCGATTGCGCCCTGCCCCAGGTCGGCCTTGAGCGGTGTCGCCACATCGATCACACCGAGCGAGCGTGGCGCTTCTTCCGGGCCGACGTACCAGAGCTCAAGATCGTTGTCCGCGGGCTTCTCCGCCGAAACGGGGCGCACGCTGACCTGCCGTCCGGCAAGGTCGACCCGAACGATCAGCGCCGGAAGCCCGGCATCGCGGTTGACCACCGCGATATAGGAGTCATCCGCCGGCGGCGGCAGCACGTCGCGCACATAGTAGCCGGACCCCAGGCCGATCATCAGCGCGACCACCGCTGCGGCATAGGCAAGACGCGCCCGGCCATGCCCGCCCCGCGGTGCGTCCTCGATGGACACCGTCACGGCCTCGCGATCGAGCTCCGCCTCGATGCGCGCAAGCACGCCATCCGGGACGGAGACGTCCTCGAAGGTCTGCGAAAGCGGTGAAAGACGCGCTTCCCAGGCCTCTATCTCGCCGTCGAGCCGTGTGTCGGAGACACGCAGACGCTCAACCTGGCGCCGGTCCGCGGAAGAAAGCGTGCCAAGAACATATTCCCCGGCCAGTGCCGTGCATTCGTCGTCCGTCATGTGGTGCCCAAACACGCTTTGAGAGCGGACAGCCCTCGATACAGCCACGTCTTGATCGTCCCGACCGGGCGGTCGAAACGCTCGCTCAGATCCTCGCGGGAATAGCCTTCGTAATAGGCGAGCAGGACGCACCGCCGATGCTCGGCCTCAAGCCCGGCAAGACAGGTCCTGAGCGCTTCAAGATCCCAGGGCGCGGGATGTTCGGTCGGATCCGCGACCCGCATCATCGGATCCTCCTCGTTCTCGTCCCGCGCACCGTCGAAAACCGGGCTCGTTCGTCCGCGCGCGCGCACCGCGTCGATCGCGGCGTTGCGGGCGATGGTCGCAAGCCAGGTCACCGGAGAGGCGCGCGAGGCGTCAAACCCGTCCGCGTACCGCCAGACCCGGAGATAGGCCTCCTGCATGACATCCTCGGAAAGCGTCCGGTCCTTGCAGATACCAAGCACCACGCCGAAAAGTTTCGTGCTCGTTCGCCCATAAAGGTCGCGGAACGCCATTCGGTCGCCGACGGAGACCGCGTCGAGCAGCCCGGCAAGGTCGACCTTGGAAGATGTCGCATCGGCAGATGCACCAGAAGCAATTGTCATTCGGCTCGAACTCCCGTCTGCACAACCTATGACAAGAAACAACGTGTCTGTCGATTGTCGAGAGTTGGCAAGCCGATCGTCAGGGGCCGGCACAGCCCTGCGACCGGCGAGGACGCCCCGAGCCCGGCAAGGACATTTTTTTCAAGGCCGGTGAAACCTTTTGGGTCCGGGGGCGGTAACTCCCCTGAGCACGGTGAAACACCGTCGCTTCTTCCGAATCTTTTTCGCAAGCAAAAGCAGGAGACGTCATGAAGCGCATTCTTCTCTCCCTCGCCCTGGTCGCCGCCGCAGGCGCCGCCTCCGCCGATGACCACATGATGGGCGTCGAGGCGATGGACCAGTCGGTCGCCAACGGCATCGTGTCCGCCGACAAGGTCACCGCGGACAAGAACGGCTGGCTGGTGGTGCACCGCACGGACGGCAACAAGCCCGGCCCCGTCGTCGGCCACGCGCCGATCCGCGCCGGCGAAACGAATGACGTGGCCGCGATCCTCAGCGAGCCGGTCGCTCCCGGCGACAAGCTGATGCTCATGGTCCACGGCGAAGACGGCGGCATGAAAACCGGCGCCTTCGAGTACACGCTTGGCGCCAAGGAAGACGGCCCGGTCAAGGTCGACGGCAAGCTGGTGATGACCATCGTCACCGCACAATAAGCCCGCGCGCCAAGCCGGTCGCGCGGGGTGCATCTGCCCCATCGGCTTCCCCTCCCGGCCCCGCGCGACCGAACGAAAAAGGCGCCCGCAAGGCGCGCCTTTTTCGTTCCCTTTTCCGTTTTGAAGATCGCGGCCCTCACCATGGCCCGGCGCATCGACCTGATGCCGGGCGCATGCATGCCCGCGCAGCCGCCCAGCCGCAAGGCCGGCCGGGAAAAGCCCGAAAGGCTACCGTCGTCGTTCGGTGTTTCCGGTGTGTTTTTCAAAAAAACCCGGCGTTTTGCCAAGCACGAATGTCAACGTTTCCGAATCCGGCATTCGCTCCGGGGTTGCTTCTCCCCGCCAAACACTGTTCCTCGATCAATAATTTTATTTAATTGCGAATATATAAAAATAAATATACTCGTCGGACATTATGCACGGGCCGGCACCGGCAATCGGTAAAATGCCAATATATACAATGAGGATATCATTTTTTTCGTTTAGGGTATGGTTAATTTTTACAGTTAAATTAATTATTGCCAGCCCGGTTTTTAGCCCCCCCCCACCCCGAGATTTCCTTCGCCCATCAGTTGAGAGTCCCTGAATGGCATTTGTTCCCGACGATCAGAAGTCCCTCACGTCCCTTGTCAACGCGATCGGGGCAAGTGCTGCGATCTTCAGCGCCGACTCACGTGACAATTTCAACATCCTGGCGGCCAACCGGCCCTTCGCGACGATGCTCGATCGCGACACGGACAACATCGCCGGCGCACGGCTCTCCGACGTGTTTCCCCGGTATCTGATTGTCTCGCTTTCGGAGCGGATCACCGAGTGCCTCGTGACGCAGAGCACGACGGAGACGGAAATCGTGATCGATCGCGGCGGGCGGGTCTCCTGGTGGCGCCTGGTCTATGCTCCCATCCTGTCGGGAGAAGGCGCAACGCACCGCGTCCTGAACACCTGCATCGACATCACCGAGAAAAAGCTTCTGGAAGCGTCTTTGAGTCAGTCGCGAAGCCGTTTCGAAGCAGTCGTGGAGGCCGCTTACGACGGCATCATCTCCGTCGACCGCGACCATCGCATCGTCTTGTTCAACAGCGCCGCTTGCGAGATTTTCAAGATCGAGCAGGAAGACGCCGTCGGGCGGGCACTGGAATCGCTGATCCCCTCCCGTTTCCGCGACCGTCATTCGGGTTACCTCGACGGCTTCGGCCGCTCGCCGATCAATTCGCGACCGATGGAATCGCGTGTCGCGGTCATGGGGCTGCGCTCGGACGGAACCGAATTTCCCGCCGAGGTCACCATCGCCAAGATCAAGGTCGGCGAAGAGGTCGAATACACCGCCGTTGTGCGCGACATTTCCGAACGCGCGAAACTGATCGACGAATTGCAGCGCGCCGCAATCAAGGACCCCCTTACCGGCGTCTACAATCGCCGCCAGCTGTCCAAGATCCTGCGCGACGAGGTCGAGCGCTGCCGCCGCTTCGATCATCTGATGACGGTCGCGATGATCGACCTCAACGGCTTCAAGGAAATCAACGACACTCACGGTCACCACGTCGGCGACGAGGTTCTCACCGCCTTCACGCATTGTGTCCAGGCAAACCTGCGCGATGTCGACACGCTCGGGCGCTGGGGCGGCGACGAATTCATGGTGATCTGGCCGGAAACCGGGGAAGCGGCCGCGGCCGCAATCGTGGACCGCGTTCGCGCGACCCTGAACAGCTCGGCCAGAAAGCTATCGATACCCGACATCGCAGTCTCCTTCAGCGTCGGCCTGCAGGAAACAGACGGGACGATCGAGGCGGAGGAGATGATCCTGCGTGCCGACAAGCTGCTTTACCGTGACAAACGAAACCGCGACCTGAACCCGGCCTGACCCCCGGCACGCCCGGCGGGTTTCGAACCCGACAGGAAGATGTCCAGGGGATCCGGGCTCAAAGTCCGGCCACCCTCTCATCGCCTGTAGATTATCGCGCATTTTTATGCATTATTTCCGCGAGGACGGAGAAAATGCATTCATGCAAGATTTCGGGACAACGCTTGCGGAGGCCATCGGCCTGATCCTTTTGGCCGATGGCGACCTGATCGAGATCATCACGCTGTCGCTGCGCGTCACGCTGAGCGCAGTGATCATTGCCTGTGCGATCGGCCTGCCGTTCGGTGCGCTTGTCGGTGCGTTCCGCTTTCCCGGGCGCGCCGTCGTGACCGTTTTCCTGAACGCGCTGATGGGGCTTCCGCCCGTCGTCGTCGGCCTCGTTGTCTATCTGATGCTGTCCGCTGCCGGGCCGCTCGGCCCGTTGCGACTGCTCTACACACCGACGGCGATGATCATCGCCCAGACCATCCTCGTCACGCCAATCGTCGCGGCGCTGACGCGCCAGGTGATCGAGGATCTCCAAACGGAATATAGCGAACAGTTCGCCTCGCTCGGCGTCGGCCCGCTCGACCGGATCGCTGCCCTTTTGTGGGACGCGCGCTACAGCCTCCTGACCGTCGCGCTTGCCGGCTTTGGCCGGGCCGTTGCCGAGGTCGGCGCCGTGATCATCGTCGGCGGCAACATCAATCACGTCACCCGGGTCATGACGACGACCATTGCGCTGGAGACGTCGAAGGGAAACCTCGAGCTCGCGCTGGCACTGGGCGTCGTGCTTCTGGCAATCGCGGTGATCGTCAATGCCGCGGTAATGGCACTGCGCGCCTCCGCCGTGAGGTCCGCCTATGCCTGATGCACGGCTGAAGACGATCGAGGGCGGACGGACAAGTCCCGAAGCCGCACAAGCGCCACTGCTGATGCAGGCCCGCAAGCTGTCGTTTTGTCCGAACGGCAAGCCGCTGGTCGACACCGTCGATCTCGACATTCGCGAAGGCCGCCGCCTTGTCGTCATGGGCGCGAACGGCGCCGGGAAAAGCCTGCTGCTGCGTCTGCTGCACGGGCTGCTGCCGCCCTCCGGCGGCGAGGTCGTCTGGCAGGGAAAACCGCTCGACCGTGCGGCCATGCGCGAGCAGGCGATGGTGTTCCAGCGCCCGGTGATGTTGCGCCGGTCGGTGATCGCGAACCTCCAGTTTGCCCTGGCCGTGCGCGGCATCGGCGGGACGGAACGCCGCCGGCGCGTGGAGGAAGCGCTGGAGCAGGCGCGCCTCGGCGATCTGGCCAGACATCCCGCGCGGGTGCTTTCGGGCGGCGAACAGCAGCGGCTTGCGCTGGCGCGCGCACTCGCCTGCACCCCGCGACTGCTGTTTCTGGACGAACCGACCGCCAGTCTCGACCCCGCATCGACGCTCGCGATCGAAAACCTGATCGCCACCGCCCATGCCCGCGGCATCACCATCGTCATGATCACCCATGACAAGGGCCAGGCGCGGCGCCTGGGTGACGACATCGCCTTTCTGCATGGGGGACGCCTGGTCGAGACCGGCCCGGCGGCCCGCGTGCTTGAAACCCCGAACTCGGGCGCCGCGCGCGCCTGGCTGGAGGGGCGTCTGTATCTGGACGACCTCTCTTCGACCCCATCCCCGACACCCTGAACACACGGGAGCATCACATGTTCAGACGTCAGTTCCTTTCCCTCGCCCTCGCCGGCACCGTTGCGGCAACCCTGTCGGCCGGACTGTCGGCGCCGGTCGCGGCGGCCGATGACTTCATCATCGTGCAGTCGACGACCTCGACGCAGAACTCCGGCCTTTTCGACCACCTGCTGCCGATCTTCACCGACAAGACCGGCATCGAGGTCCGCGTCGTTGCCGTGGGAACCGGTCAGGCGATCAAGAACGCAGCCAATGGCGACGGCGACGTGCTTTTCGTGCATGCTCGCCCGGCGGAGGAAAAATTCGTCGCTGCCGGTCACGGCGTGAAGCGTCATGACGTCATGTACAACGACTTCGTGATCGTCGGACCGCCGTCCGACCCCGCCGGCATCGCCGGATCCTCCGACATCGTCAACGCACTCACCAAGATCGCCTCGACCAAGGCGCCGTTTGCCTCGCGCGGCGACGACAGCGGCACCAACAAGGCAGAACTGCGCCTGTGGAAGGACGCCGGCATCGATGTCGGCGAGGCCTCGGGCGACTGGTACCGCGAAACCGGCTCCGGCATGGGCGCGACGCTCAACACGGGCACGGGCATGGGCGCCTACATCATGACCGACCGTGCGACCTGGATCGCCTTCGGCAACAAGGGCGACTACGAGATCGCGGTCGAGGGCGACAACCGCATGTTCAACCAGTACGGCATCATCCTGGTCAACGCCGAGAAGCACCCGAACGTGAAAAGCGAACTCGGCAAGTCCTTCGTCGACTGGGTGATTTCGGAAGACGGCCAATCCGCCATCGCCAACTACAAGGTGGACGGCCAGCAGCTGTTCTTCCCGAACGCACCCGCCGGCAGCTGATCGGCAAGCCTGCGCCGGTCGGATCCGGCGCAGGCCCTCTCTCCCCGGGCGCCCTGCGGCACACTCGCCGCCCCCCCGACAGGGCACTGCGCCCGGCCTGTTCCTCCCGCCGCCCCTCTCTTCCTTCAAGCCTTTTCGGAGACCAGCGATGCGCCTTGCGCTTGCGACCGCCGTTGTCCTGTCCCTCTTCACGATCCCCACGATGGCCGACACATCCGTCAAACTGCATGCCGCCGGCAGCCTCAAGGCCGCCATGAGCGATATCGCCGATCTTTACCAGGAAACCCACGGCCGCCCCGTGGACCGCACGTTCGGCCCCTCCGGCCTGCTGCGCGAGCGCATCGAGGGCGGCGAGGCGGCCGAGGTCTACGCCTCCGCCAACATGAAACACCCGACGACCCTCTCCAAAGCCGGCACGACCGGTCCGGTTGCCCTCTTCGCCCGCAACCGGCTTTGCGCGCTCGTGCAGGCGGACCTGACGGTGAAACCGGACACGCTGCTTGCCACCATGCTGGATCCGCAAGTTCGGGTCGGAACCTCGACGCCCAAGGCGGACCCGGCCGGCGACTACGCCTTCCAGGTGTTCGACAAGGCGGAGACCGTTTCAAGCGGTGCGGGCGAGACCCTCAAGGCCAAGGCGCTTCAGCTTACCGGCGGCAAGGACAGCGCCAAGGCACCGGAGGGACGCAATCCCTACGGCTGGGTGATGGAAACGGACAAGGCCGACCTCTTCCTGACCTATTGCACCAATGCAGTCCTCGCGCAGCGGGACGTTCCGGCCTTGCGGATCGTTCAGCTTCCGCCCGTCCTTTCCGTCGGCGCTGCCTACGGCCTCACAGTCGTGAAGGATGCGCCGGAGGCTGCGTGGCAGCTCGCGTTTTTCATCCTGTCTCCCGCGGGGCAGGAGATCCTGGCCTCCTACGGCTTCTCGGTCGCCGGCACCCCCGACGCGCCCTGAGGGACGAATATCCCGGCCTTGCGCATTCTTGAGCTATCCGGCATCGACGGCGCGCAAAGCCGAAACCGTTGAAAAAAGGCCGCAGACAACAAAAATCCGGGCCGATCACGAAAACGTGACGTTTACCGTGTCACGATTACGCCTCATGTCCGCCCCATTCCCGCCTGCATGAAAATCGAATTTCTTTCAACGACTTGCATAGCCAGGAACTGTTTCGGTTAAATTTTTACAAACGAGAACCCTTCAGTTTGTGATCCATATTACGGTTTCGTCAGGATGTTTGAGCAAGTCTCGTCAGTGTGGCGTCTAGAATAAACCGACGTCGGACACCAGATCTTAACGGTATCGACATTCAGGCGCTCACCGATGCGTAAAAGTCGGGAGCGCCAGGCCTTGGGAGGCGCGAATGTTTGGCATGAAGAGACTTGGGCGACACACGGCACTTGCCGCTGCACTCGCCATGACACTTGCAGGCGGCAGCGCGATGGCGCTGGACGTCACCAATGAGCGCGACCTGAAGAAACAGGACAGGGAAACCTTCCTGCTTCCCAGCGACCGTCTCGCCGTCACGCTTGGAATCCCTGAAGGCACGTCTTCGGGATCGGATGACTACGCGATCTGGGTCGGCGAGGTCGAGCTGAACGGTCGCACCGCCGTCTGGGTCGAGCTGATCGACGAACACGGCGAGGTCGTCTACGACAGCGAGGTTTCGCACAACGAGACCCATTTGCTGCCGAACGGTCGGGCCGTCGTCGTACGCGCCCTTCTCGACGACAGCGCCGATCCCGCGCAAACCGTCGCGAAAACCGACGAGTCGCGCGTCGCCCCCGATGCCCGGCTGGTGGTCACGCGCCGGGTCGTCGACGCGCCCTCCGTCCAGACCGCGATCGAGTTCGTGGAACAGACGCCGACGCAGGAATCGACCGCGATGATGCGGATCGCCGCCTTCGGCGAACGCATCTGGACAGCCATCGTTGCAAGTCTCGCTGCCGCGACCGATGGCGTGCTTGTTGCGTGGAACTGGCTTACGGAACCCTTCCGGGCCTGACGGGTTTACATCACGCGCCCCACGACCGGTTTTGGCAGGCCGTCTTCGCGGCCTGCCGGAACAACCGACGAGATTTTCAGGTTCCGGCCCGGAGAAGCTTCCCCGCGACCCGACGCCGGCCTCCCCTCACGGGCCACCGTTTTCCGCAGCATCGCGCGCGGCGAGCGGTGGCCCGAAATCTTTTCGCGTCCTGGTGCCAAAAACGCTAATCCATCAAGGACAAGCGGCCGTAAGAAGGAATTGCAAGCGCCCCTGGACCCGGACTTTCACGGACAATGGTCGAAAAAGAAATTCCCGCCGCAACCGTCGTCTGGTTTCGAAACGATCTGCGCATCGATGACAACCCTGCCCTGGCAGCCGCCCTCGACGGCGGCGGTCCGGTCATCGCACTCTATGTCCTCGACGACGAGACACCCGGCCCTCGCCCACTCGGCGCGGCAAGCCGCTGGTGGCTGCACCATTCTCTGACCGCACTTCGCGACGCCCTCGAGACACTCGGGATCGCTTTGATCCTGCGGCGCGGCACGGCCGGGGATGTCGTATCCGAGGTCGTTGGCGAGGTCGCCGCCGCCCGCGTCGTGTGGAACCGCCGATACGATCCCGGCGGCGTCGCGACCGACACGCGGATCAAGGCGGACCTGAAGCGAAACGGCGTGGAAACGTCAAGTTTCAACGCCGCGCTTCTTGTCGAACCCTGGGAGGTGAAAACCGGCAACGGCGCCCCCTACAAGGTGTTCACTCCGTTCTGGCGGGCCGCACGTGCCCTTGGGGCGATGCCCCATCCCGCCGGCAAGCCCGACCCGGCACCCCGCCCGACGACGGGCCGGGACGATCTTCCGCACAGCGAGCGCCTTGCAGACTGGGCGCTTCTTCCCACCCGCCCCGACTGGGCAGGCGGATTGCGCGAGACCTGGACTCCGGGCGAGTCCGGTGCGCTTGCGCGGCTTGAGAGTTTTCTGTCCGACCGGCTTGCCGACTACGCCGGCCACCGCGACGAGCCGGCTGCCGCCGTCACCTCGATGCTGTCGCCACACCTCAGGTTCGGCGAGATTTCGCCACGCCGCATTTGGGCCGCAGCGGAGCATCGCGCCGACGACGGCCGCACGGCGGTTGGCGACACGACGCTTGCCAAATTTCAGGCGGAGCTCGGCTGGCGGGAGTTTTCCCACCACCTGCTGTTCCACTTTCCAACCCTCCCCCACGAGAACTTCCA
Organism: Stappia stellulata DSM 5886; assembly: GCF_000423705.1. Lineage (GTDB taxonomy): Bacteria > Pseudomonadota > Alphaproteobacteria > Rhizobiales > Stappiaceae > Stappia > Stappia stellulata. Next base: position 219,563 of record NZ_KE384083.1, read on the forward strand.
GCCGAAGTTCGACGCCTTCCCCTGGCGCGAGAACGCGGCGGAGTTCCACGCCTGGACCAAGGGCCAGACCGGCTATCCGCTGGTCGATGCCGGCATGCGCGAGCTTTGGCACACGGGCTACATGCACAACCGCGTGCGCATGGTCGTCGGCTCCTTCCTGGTAAAACACCTTCTTATGGACTGGCGGGCGGGCGAGGCATGGTTCTGGGATACGCTCGTCGACGCCGACGACGCCAACAATTCGGCAAGCTGGCAGTGGATTGCCGGTTCGGGCGCGGATGCCGCCCCCTATTTCCGGATCTTCAACCCGACCACCCAGGGCGAGAAGTTCGACAAGGCCGGCGACTACACGCGCCGCTGGGTGCCCGAACTGGCGAACGTCCCCGACAAATACCTCTTCAAGCCGCATGAGGCGCCCGCGTCCGTTCTGGTGGATGCAGGCGTGCGTCTGGGCACCACCTATCCGCGCCCGGTCGTCGATCACGGCAAGGCGCGCCAGCGCGCCCTTGACGCATTCCAATCCATAAAAAACGCTGCATAAGAAAAGGACACGCCATGCGCATTGCCGTCATCGGATCGGGCATCGCCGGAAACAGCGCCGCCTGGGCCCTGAGCGAACGCCACGACGTGACGCTTTACGAAAAACGCGCGCGCCCGGGTGGCCACAGCGCGACGGTCGATATTGATCATGGCGGCACACCCCTGTCCGTGGACACGGGCTTCATCGTCTACAACGAGCTGAATTATCCGAACTTCACCGCGCTTCTCGACCATCTCGGCGTGGGAACGGAAGGCAGCAACATGAGCTTCGCGTTTTCGCTCGATCGCGGCGTGCGCGAGTGGGCAGGCTGCAATCTCAACACCGTGTTCGGTCAGCGGCGCAACGCCGCCTCGCCGCGCTTTTTGTGGATGCTGCGTGAAATCCTGCGGTTCAACAAGCTAGCGGTGCTCGACCGGGCGTCGGGCATGCTGGCGGGCCTCTCGCTTGAGGCCTATCTCGCCAAACGCCGCTTTTCCAAGAGTTTCACCGGCGACTACCTGCTGCCGATGGGGGCGGCAATCTGGTCGACCCCACCCTCCGACATGCTGGCCTTCCCGGCGGAAAACTTCATCGCGTTCTTTGAAAACCACCGGCTGGTCAACCGGGACCGGCCGATCTGGAGAACGGTGTCGGGCGGCAGCCGCAGCTATGTCGACCGGCTGGTTTCCCCGTTTCGCGACAACATCCGGCTTTCGACACCGGTCGCCGAGGTCACCCGCAAGGCCGGCAAGGTGCATGTGCGCGACACCCACGGGCATGAGGATGTCTTCGACCGGGTCGTCATGGCCGCGCATTCCGACCAGACGCTGGCAATGCTGGGCGATGCGACGCCGGAGGAACGCAATATCCTGGGGTCGGTCCGCTACCGGCCGAATGCGGTCTATCTGCATCGCGACCGCGCGCTGATGCCGCGCCGCCGCCGGGTCTGGGCCTCGTGGAACTACCTTGCGTCGAGCGATTCCGACGCGCCTTTCCGCGACGCCTCGGTCACCTACTGGATGAACCGCCTGCAGAACCTTCCCGAGGACAAGCCGGTGTTCGTCAGCCTCAATCCGGTCGAGCCCCCGCATCCCGACCTCACGTTTGCCACCTTCGAGTACGATCATCCCCAGTTCGACGGTGCGGCGATTTCCGCGCAAAACGCGCTCGGCCAGATCCAGGGAAGCGGCAACACCTGGTATTGCGGAGCGTGGTGCGGCTACGGATTCCACGAGGACGGCCTGAAGGCAGGGCTTGCGGCCGCAGAGGCCATCGGCGCGGAGATCCCGTGGCGCATCGACGCCGACGGCACGGCGCGCGCGGCAGAAGCGGCGGAGTGAGCATGCGGCATGTTGCGACAACCTGGCCCGACAACGGCCCGCCCCCGGCGGACGCGGCAGCGCTCTATCCCGGCAAGGTCATGCATGCGCGGCTGAAGCCCTTCGGCCACCGGTTCACCTATACCGTTTTCACCCTGTTGATCGATCTCGACAGGCTGGAGGAGGCGGCGCGCAGGTCGCGGGCATTTTCGGTCGGGCGGTTCAATCTTCTGAGCTTTCGCGAGACCGACCACGGTCCGCGCGACGGAACATCCCTGCGCGCGCACGTCGATGCCCAACTTGCAGCGCATGGCGTAACGACCACGGCGTCGCGGGTGCTTCTCTTGTGCTATCCGCGCGTGTTCGGCTTCGTCTTCAATCCGCTTTCTGTCTATTTTGCCTATGACGCCGACGACCGGCTGATCGCGCTGATCTACGAGGTGCGCAACACCTTTGGCGACATCCACACCTATGTGGAGCCGGTGAAGGATGGCCAGAGTGGGCCGGAAGGCATCCGGCAAACCCGCGACAAGGCGTTTTACGTCTCGCCTTTCCTCGACATGCAGCAGACCTACCGCTTTCGCATCCTGCCGCCCGGCGACGCCGTTCGTCTGCGCATCCTTGAAAGCGACGCGGACGGCCCCATTCTTTCTGCCAGTTTCGCGGGCACGCAACGCGCTCTGACCACACGCAATGCGGTAGTTGTCTGCTTGAAAATTCCGTTCATGACACTCAAAGTGGTGGCAGGCATCCACTGGGAGGCTCTCAAACTGTGGTGGAAAGGGGCACCATTTCACTCGCCGTCAAAACGCCCAAGCGCGATTTCGCGCACCACCGCTTCCCCCAGGGTTTGACCGCCCCGGCCGTTTGACGAGGTTTGACCATGTCGACTGCAATTCATCTCACACCTGACAACGCGCGCCATGCGCTCGCCGGCCTTCCGCGGCTGGCGCGCCTCGGCATGCGCGTCGCGCTCAACCTCAAGGTCGGGTCGCTGACCATCGAAACGCCGGAGGGACACCGCTATGTGGTGCGCGGCGAGGAACCGGGGCCGGACGCGGACGTGACGATCCATTCCTGGCGCTTCATCCGCCGTCTGCTGAGCGGCGCGGACGTGGGCGTCGGCGAAGCCTATATGGCCGGCGAATGGACCAGTTCCGACGTCACCACGTTTCTGGAGCTGTTCTGCCGCAACCGCGACGCCACCGCCGACATGCTGCGCGGCACCCGCGTCTACCGCATGCTGATCCGTCTCCGGCACTGGCTGAACCGCAACACGAAGTCCGGGTCGCGGCGCAACATTTCCTCGCACTACGATCTGGGCAATGCGTTCTATAGCGAGTGGCTCGATCCGACGATGACCTATTCGTCCGGGCTGTTCGACGGAGGCGTCAACGATCTGGAGCAGGCACAGCGCCTCAAGTACCAGTCGCTCGCGCGCGAGACCGATATCCGTTCCGACCACCACGTGCTCGAGATCGGCTGCGGGTGGGGCGGGTTCGCAGAGTTTGTCGCGCGCGAGATCGGTGCGAATGTCACCGGCCTGACCATCTCGCAGGAGCAATACGACTTCGCCTGCCGGCGCATGCAGGAGGGCGGCCTCAACGACAAGGTCACCATCAAGCTGCAGGACTACCGCGACGAAACGAACCAATACGACCGGGTCGCCTCGATCGAAATGTTCGAGGCGGTCGGCGAACAGTACTGGCAGACCTATTTCCACAAGATCGCGGGTTGCCTGAAGGACGGCGGACGCGCCGGCCTGCAAATCATCACCATCCAGGACGCGCTGTTCGACGACTACCGCAAGACGCCGGACTTCATTCAAAGGCATGTGTTTCCGGGCGGAATGCTGCCGCCTCCGCGCACGCTCGACGAGCTTGGCTCGCGCAGCGGCATGACGCTGGCGGCGCAGAAAATCTTCGGCCACGACTATGCGCGCACGCTTGAGGAGTGGCGTCAGCGCTTCTGGGCCGCCTGGCCGCGCATCCGCCCGCTCGGATTCGACGAGCGCTTCAAGCGGCTTTGGGAGTTCTACTTCCACTACTGCGAAGCGGGCTTTCGCTCCGGCAACATCGACGTGCGGCAGATGATCTACGTGAAGGCACCCTGATCCGTGGCGATGAGTCCCGCGGGTCGCGGCGTCTCCTTCACGCAGCTGGCGGCCTACGCAGGACCGGCCCTGCCGCTGGCCGCGCTCACGCTGCCGCTCTACGTCATCCTGCCGACGTTCTACGCCGAGAGCATCGGCCTGCCACTGGCGCAAGTCGGGATCATCCTGCTTGCCGTCCGGCTGATCGACGCGCTGTCGGACCCGGTCGTCGGCGTGCTCTCCGACCGGCTCCACCCGCCGCTCGGACGGCGCAGGGGCTGGTTTCTCGCAGCCTCCCTGCCGGCCGCCCTTGCCGCCTACATGATCCTTACCCCGCCGGAGGGGGCGAGCGGCGTCTATCTGCTTGGCTGGGGCATCGCGCTGTCGCTCGGCTACACGGCCTGCGTCATTCCCTATACCGCCTGGGGCGCCGATCTCGTGTCGGACTATCACGGGCGCAGCCGGATCGCCGGCGCGCGCGAGGGGATGGTGCTCGTCGGCACGCTGCTTGCGGTTTCCGTTCCCGGGATCGCCGAAGCGCTCGGCGCGAAAGGCCAGGCGCTGTCGCTCCATATCCTCGCCCTCTTTGTGGCGCTCGCGTTACCGCTGCTGACGCTTGTCGCCGTCTGGAGGTTGCCGGAACCCGCAGACACCGGGCGCGTCGCACCGCCCTTGCGCGCGGGGCTGAAGCATGTGCGCGCCAACCGGCCGTTCCTGCGCCTGCTCGCCGCCTTCGTGCTCAACGGCTTCGCCAACGGCCTTCCGGCGACGCTGTTCCTGTTTTTCGTGGCGCGCGTGCTGGAAGCGCCGCAAATGCAGGGGCCGTTCCTGTTTCTCTATTTCCTGTGCGGAGTCGCCGGCGTGCCGCTGTGGCTTGCGGTGAGCCGGCGCTTCGGCAAGCACCGCACCTGGTCTGTCGCGATGCTGGGCGCCTGCGCGGTCTTCATCACCGTGCCGTTGCTCGGCCCCGGAGACCTTTGGGGGTTCGCCGTCATCTGCGTGCTCACGGGACTTGCACTCGGTGCCGATCTCGCCCTGCCCTCCTCCATCCAGGCCGATGTCATTGACGTCGACACGGTGTCGTCCGGCGCGCGCCGCTCCGGGCTTTACTTCGCGCTCTGGGGACTGGCGACAAAACTGTCGCTGGCGCTCGCCGTCGGCCTGGCGTTTCCCGTGCTGGAACTTTCGGGGTTCGAAACGAACGCCGAAAGCGGCGCGACCGGGGGACTTGCCGTTCTGGTGGCCCTTTACGCCATCGTTCCGGTGATCCTGAAGCTTGCCGCCATCCTGCTGATGTGGCGGTTTCCGCTCGACGCGCGGGAACACGCCCGCCTCTCGGAGCGGATTGCGGCCGAACAGGCCCGCGCCTGAAGGCGCGGCTTATTCGGCGGCGTCGGCGACATCCGCGCGCGCGGCGGAGGGCGGCCCCTTTTTCGACCACCCCGTCGTCCGGCCGAGCAACGCGAAATACCAACGGTAAGGCAGCAGCTGCAGCGCCTTCAATTGCCATGTGAAGCGGCGTGGGAAAGTGATCTCGAAAACGCCGCGGCGCTTGAGCCCGGCATGCAGCCGCGCCGCCGCCTCCTCGACCTGCATCAGATGCGGCATCGGAAAGGGATTGTTCTTGGTCGCCGGCGTGTCCACGAAGCCCGGCGAGACGATCTGGATGCGCACGCCGATGCGGTCGAGGTCGAATTTCAGCGCCTCGGCCAGGTTGATCAGTCCGGCCTTGGTCGCGCCATAGGCCGCCGACGTCGGCAGGCCGCCGTATCCTGCGACCGAGGCGACGAGCGCGACCTGTCCGCGACCGTGCCCGCGCATCGCCTCGACCAGCGGCACCAGCGAATTCACCGTGCCACCGAGATTGACGTCGAAGGACTTGTGAAACGCCTTGAGATCCGGATTCGTGCCGTCGACCGGCAGATAGACGCCGGCGTTGAGCACCGCCAGAGCAATCGGACCGGCATCGGCCTCGATCTCGGCGACGGTCTGCGCCATGCGCGCGGCATCGGTGGTGTCGCCTGGGTAAACACGGATCTCGCCGGAGGCGCCGGCGCAGTCCGCGGCAAGGGCGTGCAGGTCGTCGGCCGAGCGCGCCGTCACGGCGACGCGCCATCCCTCGCCGGCAAGCTTGCGGGCAAGGGCCGCTCCGATGCCGGAACTCGCGCCGGTGATCCAGGCGACGCCGTCATCGGGCGTCGCGGTAAAGTCGGATGGGTTGAACGTCATTGGATCTCCTCGCTTCATACAGATGTACGAACATGCGCGAAGACGGATCGCTTCGGATCAGGTGCGAGGTGCGAAAACCGGGCTGAAGTCCGGGTTGCCTCGCGTCAACCGCGCAGGAAAGGCGCGAAAAACCGCCCGACGGGGCCGGTAAGGCGCAGACTTCCCTCGGTAACCGCGAAACACAGGCAGTCCTCGCCCTCGTCGGCGATCGGACGGTGGTCGACATCGTCATCGGCATAGGCGACATCGCCCCGCACGAAATGACCGCCCTCGTCGCTGAAACCGCCTTCGAGCACCAGGGTCAGTTCCGTGCCGTGGTGGGTGTGGGTCGGCATCGCCTGCCCCGCGCGGATCCACAGAAGGCTTGCGTTGCACCCGTCGATCTCGCCGACGCGATATTCGCGCAGCCCGGGAAGTTTCGTCTTCCACGCCAGCTCGTCGAAGTCCTTGCCGATAAAGTCGACCAGGGTTTGCGGAAGGCGCGTCTTTCCGGCGGGCTTCGGCGCAACCGAAATCCGCTCCTCTTCGGGGCTGTCGAAGATGGCCTGAAGCATGGCATCCCGGTCGGCAAGCGGCATTGGCGCCACGTCTTCCAGCATGCGTCCGCCGGTGGCCTCGAGATCGCGGACGAATGCGCGATTGACAGGCGACAGGTCGAGATGAGACCGCACCAGAAGCCGTGCCGGCTCCGCAAGCGTTCCCGCGACATAGCCGGCAAGCAACGCATCGAAGTGCTGATGTGACTGGTCCATTCCCGCAAACACCTTTGTCTCAAGCGCAGACGCCCGCCAAACACAGATCGTGCGGGACCCGTCATACCGGATCGCGGGCATCGCGCCAAATTCCAAATCCAACGGCTTCAGCAGAGACTTCGCGCCGTTCATATCCCGTGCTACGCTCTCCACCCGGCGCCGGATCAGCGCAGAATGGCTTAATTTCCAAATTCTATGGATTGAACGAACATTGATCGAGCAGCTTTGAAGAACAGCCAGCCGCGAATTATCAACACGGGTCCGGCCAATCGCTCCCCCGCTTGAGACGGAACGCTCCACCGCCTATCTTCGAAGCCCAGCGCAGACACGCATCTCGCCCGGCGGCATCCGTTCCGCCGGCCAAACCGGAATGACGATACGCATGGATATCAAGGCTTCTGTCATCGACGCCATCGGCAACACGCCGCTCATCAGGCTCAACCGCGCCTCGGAAATGACCGGATGCGAGATCCTCGGGAAGGCGGAGTTCCTCAATCCCGGCCAATCGGTGAAGGATCGCGCGGCGCTTTACATCATTCGCGACGCCGAGGCCCGCGGCGCGCTGAGGCCCGGCGGCGTGATCGTCGAGGGAACAGCGGGAAACACCGGCATCGGACTGGCGCTGGTCGGCAATGCGCTCGGCTACCGTTCGGTGATCGTCATTCCCGAGACGCAGAGCCAGGAAAAGAAGGACATGCTGCGCCTGGCCGGCGCGGAACTCGTCCAGGTGCCCGCCGCGCCCTACAAGAACCCGAACAACTACGTGAAGATTTCCGGCCGGCTGGCCGAACAGATGAACAAAAGCGAACCGAATGGCGCGATCTGGGCCAACCAGTTCGACAATGTCGCCAACCGGCAGGCGCATGTCGAAACGACGGGTCCGGAAATCTGGCGCCAGACCGAGGGGAAGGTCGACGGCTTCATCTGCGCGGTCGGCTCCGGCGGCACACTCGCCGGCGTCGGCATGGCGCTGAAGGAGCGCAGCCGCGACGTGAAGATCGGCATCGCCGACCCGATGGGGGCCGCGCTCTTCAACTACTACGCTCATGGCGAACTGAAGGCCGAGGGCTCCTCCATCACCGAGGGGATCGGCCAGGGCCGGATTACCGCCAATCTCGAAGGCGCCCCGGTGGACATGCCTTTCCAGATTCCGGATGCCGAGGCGCTTCCCGTCGTCTTCGACCTTCTGGAACACGAGGGCCTGTGCCTTGGCGCCTCCTCGGGGGTGAACGTTGCCGGCGCGATCCGCATGGCGCGCGAGATGGGGCCCGGGCATACCATCGTGACGGTCCTGTGCGACTACGGCACGCGCTACCAGTCCAAGCTGTTCAATCCGCAATTCCTGCGCTCCAAGGACCTTCCCGTTCCCGCCTGGCTCGACCGCGAGAGCGACGTTTCCGTGCCCTTCGAAGAGACGACATGAGCAGGCGCCGGTGATGCAGGACCTGGACCTGATCGGGCTGTTTCTCGACAATCTGCCGATCATCGCCGCCCTCACGCTTGCGATCTATGTTCTCGCCGCGGTCTGCGCGGTGCGGGAGATCCTGCATTCGCGCACCGCGCAAGGCTCCATCGGCTGGCTGATGGCCCTGCTCTTCCTGCCGTTTCCCACCGCCTTCGTCTATCTGGTGTTCGGCTGGAAACACTTCGGCGACTACAAGGAAGTGCGGGCCTACGCCGGGCGCGACACCCGCGCGGAACGCGCCCGCAACATGAAGCTCGCCGATGCCGACACGAGCACAAGCTGGCCCGTGCTCACGAAAATCGCGCAGATACCGTTTCTGGCCGGAAACAGGGTCGAGGTGCTGATCAACGGCCCCGACACGTTCGATTCCATCCTCGCAGGCATTGCCTCGGCAAAGCGCACCGTCCTCGTCCAGTTCTTCATCGTGCGCGACGACGGCATCGGCCAGCGACTCGCCGACAGCCTGATCGAACGGGCAAGGGCGGGCGTGCGCATCCATCTGCTTTACGACGACGTCGGCAGCAAGAGCCTGTCGCGCGGATATGTTCAAAAGCTGCGCGACGCCGGCGTTCATGTGGCAGGGTTCAACGAACGCTTCAAGCTGCTGCGCCTCAGCGGCCCGATGCGCCTCAACTACCGCAATCACCGCAAGATCGTCGTGGTCGACGGGGAAACCGCCTGGGTCGGCGGGCACAATGTCGGCGACGAATACCTCGGCCTGTCGCCGGAATTCGGCCACTGGCGCGACACCCACGTGCGCGTCGAGGGCCCGGCGGCAAGCGCCTGTTCGCTGTCCTTCGGCGAGGACTGGCACTGGGCGACCGGAGAGCCGATCGATCCCAGCCTGCCGGACCCCATCCCGCAACCGGGCGACGAGCCGGTTTTGACCATGCCGACGGGTCCGGCGGACACTTTCGAGGACTGCGGCATCGCTTTCGCCGAGGTCATCGCCAGGGCGCGCAAGCGCCTTTGGATCGTCAGTCCCTATTTCGTGCCCGAACAGGCGATGCAGACCGCACTGCTTGCCGCTTCCATGCGCGGCGTCGACGTGCGCATCCTCCTGCCCGAAAAGGCCGACCACCGTCTCGTCTGGCTGGCAAGCTACGCCCATGCCGACGACATGACGGAATATGGCATCAAGGTCTATCGCTACACGTCCGGCTTCCTGCACCAGAAGGTCATCCTGGTCGACGATGCGCTCGCCGGAATCGGCACGGTCAATTTCGACGCCCGCTCCTTCCGCATCAACTTCGAGGTGATGCTGTGGTTCACCCATCAGCGCACGATCACGCGGGTCGCGGACATGCTGGCCGAGGACTTCTCCCGGTCGCGCGAGGCGACTCAGGAAGACCTGGCATCGCGGTCCTTCGCCTTCCGTCTCGTCGCGCAGGCGGCGCGGCTGTTCTCGCCGATCCTGTAAGCGCAGGGTGCGCCCTCGGCATTTGAATGCCGCAAGCGATCGGCTAGTCTTGCTCCTCAATCGGAATCGGCCCGGGGACTTCATGACAGAATTGCTTTTTCGCGACGACGCCTACCTTCGCACCTGCGAGGCAACCGTCTCCGCCATCACGGATCGCGGCGGCATCGTGCTCGACCGGACCGTGTTCTATGCAACCGGCGGCGGACAGCCCGGCGACAGCGGCACGCTGGAGCGTGCCGATGGCGAGGCGGTGACCCTGGCGACCGCCGTCTACGGCGAGGACCGGTCCCAGATCGTGCATGTGCCCGCCGAAGGCAGCGCCCTTCCGCACGTCGGCGAGAAAGTGGTGCTGCATCTCGACTGGGCACGGCGTTACCGTTTGATGCGGGTGCACACCGCGCTTCATCTTCTGTCCGTGGTGCTCCCCTTCCCCGTCACCGGCGGGCAGATCTCCGACGGCGACGGACGGCTCGATTTCGACCTGCCCGAGGCGGTGCTGGACAAGGAGGAGATCGCGGCAAAGGTGAACGAGATCTCCGCCGGCGATCATGCGATCACCAGCGAATGGATCACCGACGCCGAACTCGAGGCGAACCCCGACCTGGTGAAGACCATGAGCGTCAAGCCGCCGATGGGCTCTGGCCGCGTGCGCCTCATTCGCATCGGTGCGGACATCGATCTCCAGCCCTGCGGCGGCACCCACGTCAGCCGCACCTCGGAGATCGGGCCGATCGAGGTACCCAAGATCGAAAAGAAGGGCCGGCAGAACCGCCGGGTCCGCATTCGCCTTATCGACTGATCCGCCCTGCCAGCCGCTTTTCCGGAGCTCGTCCTTCATGTCCAGTTCGCCCCTCGTCTCCCCCGCCTGGCTCGCCGGCAAGCTTGCCTCCCCGGATGTCGTCGTGGTCAACGCCTGGCTGCCGCCGGTCGGAGAGCCCGACGCCCAGCCGGAATACGGCACGGGCCACATTCCCGGCGCGGTGTTCTTCGACGTGAACGCGATCAGCGATCCGGCAAGCGACCTGCCGCACATGCTGCCGCCGGCGCATGTCTTTTCTTCCATGATGCGCAAGCTCGGCATCGGCGACGGCCAGACCATCGTCATCTACGACGGCGTCGGCCTGTATTCCGCCGCGCGCGTGTGGTGGATGTTCCGCGCCATGGGGGTGGAGGATGTCTTCGTGCTCGATGGCGGCCTGCCGCGCTGGCAGGCCGAGGGCCATCCGGTCGAGGACATGGACCCGGCCCCGCGTGGCGACCGGCATTTCACCGCCCGCCTCAACCACGGCCTGGTCGCCGACCGCGCCAAGGTCGCCCGTACGCTGGAGGCCGGCGGACAGGTGCTCGATGCCCGCTCGCGCGGCCGGTTCGCCGGAAGCGACCCCGAACCGCGCGCGGGGCTTCGCGGCGGACATATGCCGGGTGCGATGAACCTGCCCTTCAGCGAGCTGATGCGCGACGGTCGGCTGAAAGACACGCAGGCGCTCAAAGCCGCCTTCGATGCGGCGGGCGTCGACCGTTCGAAACCGGTCGTCACCACCTGCGGATCCGGCGTCACCGCCGCGATCCTGTCGCTGGCGCTGTCGGTCACCGGACAGAACAAGGCGCCTGTCTACGACGGTTCCTGGACCGACTGGGGCGGGCGCGAGGATACGCCCGTTGCCACCGGCGACAGCTGACCCCGACACGGCGGTCCGCCACGTCGATTGTGGGACAAGGGCGCGTCGCAAATTCAACACTGCCGGCGCGCCGGGTCTTCTAGCCTCGCGCCGGCTCTCACGAAGAAAACCGCCGGGCCCTGTCGAAACCCGGCCGCAGGAGGACTGGGGTTATGGCGAGCGATATCGAGATTGCGCGCGCGGCGAAGACACGGCCGATTGCGGAGATTGGTGAAAAACTCGGCATTCCCGCCGAAGCCCTGGAGAGCTACGGCTCCACCAAGGCAAAGGTGCGCTCCGACTTCATCAAGAGCCTTTCCGACCGTCCCGACGGCAAGCTCGTGCTCGTCACCGCAATCAACCCGACACCCGCCGGCGAAGGCAAGACGACAACCTCGGTCGGCCTGGGCGACGGCCTCAACCGCATCGGCAAGAAAGCCGCGATCTGCCTGCGCGAACCCTCGCTCGGCCCCTGCTTCGGCATGAAGGGTGGCGCTGCCGGCGGCGGCCATGCCCAGGTCGTGCCGATGGAAGACATCAACCTCCATTTCACCGGCGACTTCCACGCCATCACCTCGGCCCACAATCTGCTGTCGGCCCTGATCGACAATCACATCTACTGGGGCAATGCGCTGGACATCGACGTACGTCGCATCACCTGGCGCCGCGTGATGGACATGAACGACCGCTCGTTGCGCCAGATCGTGTCCTCGCTCGGCGGCGTTGCCAACGGCTATCCGCGCGAGGCCGGCTTCGACATCACCGTGGCCTCCGAGATCATGGCCATCTTGTGCCTTGCGGCCGATCTTGACGACCTGCAAGCACGGCTCGGCGACATCGTCGTCGGCTATCGCCGCGACCGCACGGCCGTCACCGCCCGCGATCTGGAGGCCGATGGCGCCATGACCGTCCTGCTCAAGGAGGCGATGCAGCCGAACCTCGTGCAGACGCTGGAAAACAACCCCGCCTTCATCCACGGTGGCCCCTTCGCCAACATCGCCCACGGCTGCAATTCCGTCGTGGCGACGAAGACCGCGCTGAAGCTCGCTGACTATGTGGTGACGGAGGCCGGCTTCGGAGCGGACCTCGGCGCGGAGAAATTCTTCGACATCAAGTGCCGCAAGGCGGGCCTTTCGCCTTCGGCCGCCGTGATCGTGGCCACCATTCGCGCCCTGAAAATGAACGGGGGCGTCGGCAAGGACGATCTGGGCAAGGAAAACGTCGAGGCTCTGAAAAAGGGCTGCGTGAACCTCGGACGCCACATCGAGAACGTGAAGCAGTTCGGCGTGCCTGTCGTCGTGGCGATCAACCACTTCGTCACCGACACGGACGCCGAGGTCGCCGCGATCCGGGAGTATGCGAAGGAGCAAGGCGTGGAGGCCATCCTGTGCCAGCACTGGGCGAAGGGGTCGGAGGGAACCGAAGAGCTTGCCCGCAAGGTGGTTGAAATGGTCGACGGCGACAGTGCGCAATTCGCCCCGCTCTACGAAGACGACCTTCCGCTGTTCGAGAAGATCCAGACCGTCGCGCGGCGCATCTATCGTGCCGACGAGGCAATCGCGGAAAAGACGGTGCGCGACCAGTTGCACAAGTGGGAGGCCGACGGCTTCGGTCATCTGCCGGTGTGCATGGCCAAGACCCAGTATTCCTTCTCAACCGACCCGAACCTGCGCGGCGCACCGACGGGACACACCGTGCCGGTGCGCGAGGTGCGCCTGTCGGCCGGGGCCGGCTTCATCGTCGCAATCTGCGGGGAAATCATGACGATGCCGGGTCTGCCGAAGATCCCTTCGGCGAACCACATCCGGCTTGACGACGCCGGATCGATCGAGGGCCTTTTTTAGAAACCCTACGTCAGAAACATAATGAGCGCGGCCCGGGCCGCGCTTTTTTCCGGCCGGGGACCGACGCGGACCGGCACAACCGTTCCGTTTTTTCGCAAAATCGAATACACAGTGATATTTCTACCGATAATACAATTTACAGGTCTTTAGACGCAGCGAATTCCCCACCTCAAAAACAAGATACATAAACAATATATACATTAAAATACTAGTGATTTTAAAATCTACTTCCTGTTTATATCAAATTAACTTTCTCGGTTGCAAGATCTTCGCAATTCGATTTCTTTCGAAAGGCTTGAAGATGCGCTTCCGACTTGCTGCTGTTAGTTTTGCGGTATTGACCCAAACCGTCCTGGCCGCCGACACGGCGCCAGACGCCACCGCGCTTCTGACACCGGACGTGGTCTCCGAGGTCCGCTCCTGGCTTGCCAATCCGATCGTCGCGCTGTCGGTGAACGCGCAGAACGACCTGCGCGGCCAACTCGCTCAGGGCGAGATCGATGCCCTCGACACCCAGTGGCGCAGTGAACGCGAAGCGGACGACAAGCCGCTGATCGCCGCGACGCTGTCCGCTCCCCTGTCGATCTACCTGCTTCGCATCCAGGCAAAGTCGGTCGGCCTCTACCCCGAGATCTTCATCATGGACGCAAACGGGCTGAACGTCGGCCAGAGTTCCATCACGGGCGACTACTGGCAGGGCGACGAGGCCAAGTTCCAGAAGACCTTCCCCAATGGCCCGGACGCCGTGTTCGTCGACGAACCGGAGTGGGACGGCGACAACAAGATCTGGCGCGCCCAGATGAACATGTCGATCGCCGACCCGCAGACCGGCAAGGCAATCGGGGCGGCCACCATCGAATTCAACCTGACCGAACTCCAGCGGCGCATGTCCACCGGCTCTTAAGGCGAAAGAAGATTATGTTTCGAAATTTGTCAGTTAGCAAAAAGGGTGCGACTGCGTTTTTCGCACTCGCCCTCATCGGCGCGGCGTCGGGGATCGTCACCGCCGTGAACACCTCCGGCGCCCTGACCGAAGTCGGGACGGCGAACGAGCTTTCCCAGATGAGCGAAAAGGCCTATTCGCTCGACGCGCTGATCGTCGAGCAGGCGCTCGCGGTCAAGACGTTCCTGCTGACCGGCAACCGCGACTGGCTTGCCGAGGCCAACACGCACCGCACAATGATCCAGAGCGAGTTCCAGAACATCGGCGCGATGGTCTCTGCCGACCTGCCTTCCGAAACGGCGCGCCTCGCCGACGTGCAAGGCGCATGGACGGACTGGAACAACAGGATCGCCGCGAAGCAGATCGAATACATGCGCAAGCCCGAGACTGTCGACCTGGCGCGCGCCATCGAGGTCACGAAGGACAGCACCGAGCTGCTGGAAGCGGTCCGCAACCGCTCCGAGGCCTTTTCCAACGCCATCGCCTCGCATCGGGCGGAATCGGTAGAACTCCAGAACGCGGCACTGTCGCTGGTCTGGGTGATCGCGGTCGCAAGCGCGGGCCTGATCACGACGGTCGCGATCCTTCTTGGTTTCCTCAACCACGCACTCGTCTCGCGGCCGCTGACCCAGCTTTGCGACATCACGCAAAAACTAGCCAAGGGCGACACGGACCAGAGCGTCGACTTCGGCAAGCGCACCGACGAGATCGGCTCGATGGGCCTGGCGCTCGACGTGTTCCGCGACAACCTGATCCGGACCCGTCAGCTGGAGGCCGATACCAGCCAGCAGCGTCTCGATGCGGAACGCCAGAAGCGCGATGAGATGGAACAGGTCGCCAGCGACTTCGAGGCGACCGTGATGACCATTTCGGATGAAATCATCGCGATGCTCGACCGGTTGAGCGGCTCCTCGACGTCGCTCTCCGACATTGCCAACCAGACGAACGAGCAGTCCGTCTCCGTGTCGGCCGCGGCCGAACAGGCCACCACCAACGTCAACACGGTCGCCAGTGCCACGGAAGAGCTTTCCGCATCGATCCGCGCCATCACCGAGCAGGTGCGCACCTCCTCGGAGATCGCGCGCAAGGCGGAAACCGAAGTCGGGCGCTCCAGCGAGGCGGTCGGAACCGTGCAGCGCGTCGTCGCGCGCATCGGCGACGTCACCAAGCTGATCACCGACATCGCCGAACAGACAAACCTCTTGGCGCTGAATGCCACCATCGAGGCGGCGCGTGCCGGAGAAGCAGGCAAGGGCTTCGCCGTCGTTGCCTCCGAGGTCAAGGCGCTCGCCGAACAGACGGCAAAGGCGACCGAGGAAATCGATCGCCAGATTTCCGAAATGCGCGACGCGGCAGACGCCTCGACCTCCGCCTCGGACGTGGTCGCCGGCCTCGTGCAGGAGATCTCGGAAAACACCAACGCCATGTCGGGGGCAGCCGAAGAGCAGAATGTCGCGACCACGGAGATCGCCCGCAGCGTCGCCGAGGCCGCGCAGGGGACAGCCAGCGTGTCGGCATCGATCTCCCAGGTCAGCCATGGCGCCGGCGAAACGGGTCGCCTCAGCTCGGACATGAAGGCGTCTGTCGGCCAGTTGCACGAACGCTCCGACAATCTCCAGCTGGCGATGCGCGAGTTCCTGACCAAAGTCCGCGCGGCGTAAGCCGTCCGCACCCCGTAACGACGAAAGGCGGAGCCCCGGCTCCGCCTTTTTTCGTTCCGGGATCAGGCGTCCCCCGCCCTTTTGCCTACCTTTCGGCACCGACAGGCATACACTCTTTTCGACGGCGGCAAGACCGACAAGGTCACCCTGCCCGGGCCGATCCCGGCCAAGGCGTTCTGGTCCTTCGTCGCTTACGATAACCAGACGCGATCGCTGCTCGAAACGTCGCAGAAACTGGCAGGCATCGACAGCAACGACACATCGCTGAAAATCGGGCGACTTCGAACCGGAGACCTGGGTGTGGCCCCGGAAATGGGGGCGACATGGCATCCGAAAACGGCAATGCGCATCGCAAGAAACGGCAGGCCGGGCGGTCTTATTGCCCGGTCGCGGTGCTCGTCTCACCGCCCCAGGCTTGCACTCACCACGAGGTCCGCTGCCGCCGGTGAACAGGCAATCGGCGTGTCGTGCAGGATCGCAAGCCGTGTCAGCGCCATCAGGTCGACGTCGCTGGCGTGATGGCCGTGCGGATCGGCGAAAAAGATCACCGCATCGAGTTCACCGGTGGCAACAAGCGCGCCCAGCTGCTGGTCACCGCCGTGAGAGCCGCGCTGCAGCCGGTGGATGGCGAGATCCGGCACAGCCTCCAGCAGCATCGCGCCGGTGCCGCCGGTGGAGATCAGCTTCTGGCGCCGCAGGACGTCGGCGTGACGGGCGACCCAGGCGCGCAATTGCGTCTTGCGGGCGTTGTGCGCGACGAGTGCGATGCGGCGCGGGGCGGTGGAGCGGGCGCGGGCCTTGAGCGTCAGCGCCAGGATCGCGCGCACCTGGGCCGTCAGCCCCTCTTCGGGGGCTGCGAACTGGCCCTTGAGCGCCGCCGTGCCGACGGTGAAGCCGGCGCCGCCCGCTTCCGCCACCGCCTCGATACGCTCTGCCCGGTCGATGCTGCCGGCCATGATCACCGGCTTGTCGACCGCGGAGCAGACGCTGGCCATCAATGCGCGCACATCGCCGTCGAAGCGGTAGGCGAGCAGATCGAAGCCGTCGACGCTTTCCAGGTCCGCAAGGCGTCGGGCGCTGTCGGTGATGGTTTCGACGGTGCCGGAGAGAACGCTCGGATGACCGACGATGTCACCGGGAAAGGGATAGTAGCGCACCGGATGGGGTTTCAGCATCGGCGCGATCTCGGCCGCGCGCGTGCCGCCGAGCAGGCAATCCACCTCCAGTTCGATGGCAGCGCGCGCCGAACGCCGCTCGCTTTCGCCATCGAGGCTGACGACCTCGAGATAGGCGCGCCCTCCGGCCGAACGGATCTCCCGTGCCAGCGCCTTCAGCTCGCCGACGGGCAGGCCGACGTCCTTGAAACCGATGTGCCGCGCGCCGCCGGCCAGCACCTCGTCCAGCCGGCGCCGCGCGTCGGGGACCGTGCTGTCGTCCTCTGTCAGCATGAAGATGAAATCGAAGGCCATCTGGTTTCGGTTCCTTCCGTCGTGCCGGCGAAATCCGGGCTCGAAGGCCACACGGCCGCGAAGCCGGTGGCTCGCAGCAGCCTCTGTCGCACCGGAGACCCCGCATGTCGCTTTGACGATATCGACGCGGCGGCGCAGCGCTCACAGTAATATCACCTAGATATACATGTCCCTCCCGCATGTGGAGCGCCGAATGTCGGAAGAAGAAGACCTCGATCTCGCGTCCCTGTCCGACGATGATCTCGTCGAGCAGATGCATGACGATCTTTATGACGGCCTCAAGGACGAAATCGTCGAGGGCGTGAACATCCTGCTGGGCCGCGGCTGGACACCCTACGAGGTGCTGACCAAGGCGCTTGTCGAGGGCATGCGCATCGTCGGAGTCGACTTTCGCGACGGCATCCTCTTCGTGCCGGAAGTGTTGATGTCGGCCAATGCCATGAAGGCCGGCATGCTGATCCTGCGCCCGCTTCTGGCGGAAACCGGCGCGCCGAAGGTCGGCAAGATGGTGATCGGCACCGTCAAGGGCGACATCCACGACATCGGCAAGAACCTCGTCTCCATGATGATGGAGGGCGCCGGCTTCGAGGTGATCGACATCGGCATCAACAACCCGGTCGAGAACTATCTGGCGGCGCTCGAGGAGCACAAGCCCGACATCCTCGGCATGTCGGCGCTGCTCACCACCACCATGCCCTACATGAAGGTGGTGATCGACGCGATGGTCGAGAAAGGCATTCGCGACGACTACATCGTCATGGTCGGCGGAGCGCCGCTCAACGAAGAATTCGGCCAGGCCGTCGGCGCGGACGCCTATGGCCGCGATGCCGCCGTCACCGTCGAACTCGCCAAGGACCTGATCGCACGGCGGCACAACCAGTTGGCCGCCCGCGCGGGCTAGGACATGAGCCGCCCGGCCCCGGACACGCAGTCGCCCGGCCCCGTGCCGGGCGGTCGCGTTCTGGTCATCGCCTGCGGCGCGCTGGCCAACGAGGTGCTGGCGATCACGCGCCAGCACGGATTGACCCACATCGACCTTCAGTGCCTGCCCGCCCAGCTTCACAACCGGCCGGAAAAGATCCCCGACGCCGTGCGCCGGGCAATCCACGTCGCGCGCCACGACTATGAGCGTATCCTGATCGGCTACGGCGATTGCGGCACCGGCGGGCTTCTCGACAAGGTGCTCGAAGACGAAGGCGTGGAGCGGATCGAGGGCGCGCATTGCTATGCGTTCTTCGCCGGCCTCGATGTCTTCGACGCGGAAGCGGAGAGCGAGCCCGGCACCTTTTACCTCACCGACTTTCTCGCCCGCCACTTCGAGACGCTGGTGATCCGGCCGCTCGGCCTCGACACCCACCCGGAGCTGCGCGACGCCTATTTCGGCAACTACACGCGCCTGCTCTATCTGGTCCAGGCGCCCGACCCGGCCCTCGAGGCGCGGGCGCGGGCGGCGGCCGAGCGCATCGGCCTTGCCTATGCGCAGCGCCACACCGGCTACGGCCTCCTGGAGGCCCGGCTCAGGCAGCACGCCTGACGACGGCGACGCCTGACCTTCGATGTCGGACACCCGCCGGCAGGCAGCCCGGCGGGGCGTCTCAAGCCCCGCTCCCAAGTGTTCCCGCCCCGGTTTTACGACGCACTACGGAACACGCGCGCCCCAATACATGGCCTCCAAGAAAAACGGCGGCGTCATCCTGTCGCATTCAGGATTACGCGTGTCGTCTGTGCACCGATGACATGCCGGTTCGCGGGCATCATGGCCTTGATGGCAACACGGCTCACGGAGCGGCCCGGTGGCGCAGAAGACAATCGTTTTTTGGCGGGACATCCCCGCCCAGGTGCTGGTCAGGGCCGGGCGCAAGACCGCTCGGCGCGAGTTGCCCGAGCGCTTCATTCACGCAATCGACCGGTGCGCCATGACGATCGGCGCGAAGGACAGCGATGCCTATCTGGCCGAATGGCGACGCGGCGCGCCCGAGAGCGTCGGCGACGACCTTGAGCAGGAGGCGGACGCCGCCCTTGCGGATCTCGATGCGACCTACACACAAGAGCGTTTGAAGGCGCTCATCACCTCCGGAGGGCATGCGACATGACCGATCCCCGCCTCAATGCCCAGGGGCGCTTCACCGCCTCCACCGAGGTCTCGCCGCGCCAGGCGCTGGAAAAGCCAGAGATCCTCGCGCTGGTCCCGCGGCTGACGCGCGTCTATCTCACCGATCTCGGCAATTCGGGCGAGGACGACATCGTGCGGGCCGCCCTTGCCATTCACGACCAGGGGCTGGTGCCTGTACCGCATATGGCCGCGCGCCGCTATCAAAGCCTTGACGCCTTCGACCGCCGTCTGCGCCGGCTCGTCGGCGAGGCGGGCGTGCGCGAGGTGCTGGCGATTGCCGGCGAGGCGGAAACGCCCGGCCCCCTCACCTCCTCCGTTGCCATGCTGGAGACCGGCCTCTTCGACGAACTCGGCATCGAGCGGATCGCCATTGCCGGTCATCCGGAAGGCGCGCCCGACATTCCGTCCGACACGATCCGCGCCTTCTTGATGCGCAAGCACGAGATCGCCGCGCAGAGCGACGCGCATTTCCATATCGTCACCCAGTTCGGCTTCGATCCGCAGCGGGTGAACCTGTGGCTCGACGAGATCGCGTCTTGGGGCAACCGCTTCCCGGTGCACATCGGCGTTGCCGGTCCGGCCAAGATGACGACGCTTTTGAAGTACGCCGCCTTCGCCGGCGTCGAAAACTCGCTCGCCTTCCTCAAAAAGCGCGGCGGCGCGGTGGTCTCCCTGCTGTCGGGCTACGATCCGGAGAGCATGATCGGCCCGCTCGAGACCCGCATCGAGACCCGCCCGCACACGCAGCTCGAACAGATCCACGTCTTTCCCTTCGGCGGCCTGACAAAGACCTCCGAATGGCTCCTTCAGCGCGGGAGCTGGTCCTATCAGCCCATCCCCCTGCGCCCGTACCCCGCGGAGATAGCGCAATGACACGCACCATCGTGGCCTCGGCCACACGAGAGATCATCATCGGCTTCGACCAGCCCTTCTGCGTCATCGGCGAGCGCATCAACCCGACGGGCCGCAAGAAGCTCGCCGCCGAGATGATCGCCGGCGACTTTTCGACCGTGGAAAAGGACGTGCTCGCCCAGGTCGCGGCGGGCGCGACCATGCTCGACGTCAACGCCGGCGTGACCGCCGTCAATCCGAACGAGACCGAGCCGCCGCTGCTGGTCAAGACGCTGGAGATCGTGCAGGGGCTCACCGACGTGCCGCTTTCGATCGACAGTTCGGTGACGGCGGCCATCGAGGCGGGCCTGCGCGTCGCCAAGGGCCGTCCGCTGGTCAATTCCGTCACCGGCGAGGTGGAGAAGCTGGAAGCGATCCTGCCGCTCATCAAGAAGTACAATGTTCCGGTCGTCGCGATCTCCAACGACGAGACCGGCATTTCCGAGGATCCGGACGTGCGCTTCGCGGTGGCGAAGAGGATCGTCGAGCATGCCGCCGACTACGGCATTCCCGCCCATGACATCGTTGTCGACCCGCTGGTCATGCCGATCGGCGCCATGGGCAGCGCCGGCAAGCAGGTGTTCCAGCTCCTGCGCCGGCTGCGCGAGGAACTCAAGGTCAACACCACCTGCGGCCTGTCGAACATCTCCTTCGGCCTGCCGCATCGTCACGGTATCAACGCCGCCTTTATTCCCATGGTGATCACCGCCGGCATGACCAGCGCGATCATGAACCCTTGCCGCCCCCAGGAAATGGAAGCCGTGCGCGGCGCCAACGTGCTGACCGGCGCCGATCCCAACTGCCATGACTGGATCATGACCTATCGCGATCACACGCCGGGCGCGGTCGCCGCGGCGGCTCCCTCCGGCGGCGATACCGCCGGCGGCCGCCGGCGCGGCGGACGCGAGGGGCGTCGGCGCGCGGCCGTTTGAACCGCACCACCCGGACAGGAACGGACACCGGGCATGACATCACAACCGCCAACCGCCCCCGCGACGACCAAACTGGCCCGCGTCGTCTTCCAGCCGAGCGGACGACGGGGAACGTTTGCGCCCGGCACGCCGCTGCTCGATGCGGCGCGCGCGCTCGGTGTCTATGTGGAATCCGTGTGCGGCGGGCGCGGCATCTGCGGCCGCTGCCAGATCTCCGTCTCCGAAGGCGCCTTCGCCAAGGAGAAGCTGACCAGTTCCGCCGACCATCTCGGCCCCGTTACCGAGGCGGAAGCGCGCTACGCGTCCCTGCGCGAGCTCAAGTCCGACCGGCGTTTGTCCTGCCAGGCGACGATCCAGGGCGACATGGTGGTCGATGTCCCGACCGACGCCCAGACCAACCGCCAGGTGGTGCGCAAGCGCGCCGAAGCCGTGAAGGTCGCCGCCGACAGCGCCATCCGGCTTGTCACCGTGGAGATCGCGGAACCGGACATGGACATGCCGCTTGGCGATGCCGACCGGCTTCTGGAGGCGCTGGCGATAGCGGGCGGATTGCCCGGCCTCACCTTCGACACGCCGCTCCTTTCGCGCGTGCAGTCGGTGTTGCGCGCCGGCGACTGGCGCGTCACAGCCGCCATCTGGCAGGACGGCGAGGCACGGCCCTGCGTCACTGCACTGTGGCCCGGCGAGAAGAGCACGGTCTACGGGCTTGCCGTCGACATCGGCTCCACCACCATCGCCGCTCATCTGTGCGACCTGACCAGCGGACGCACGGTAACGTCGGCCGGCACCTCCAACCCGCAGATCCGCTTCGGCGAGGACCTGATGTCGCGGGTCTCCTATGTGCAGATGAACCCGGCGCGGCTGCCGGATCTCATCTCCACGGTGCGTGCCGCTGTCGACGCATTGGTCGCCAAACTCGTCGCCGATGTCGGCGCAACGCGCGGTGACGTGCTGGATGCCGTCTTCGTCGGCAACCCGATCATGCATCACCTGTTTCTGGGCATCGACCCGACGGAGCTTGGCGGCGCGCCCTTCGCGCTGGCTGTTTCCGGCGCCGTCCATACGACCGCGCGCGCGCTCGACCTGGAGCTGAACCCCGGCGCGCGCGCCTATGTGCTTCCCTGCATCGCCGGTCATGTCGGGGCGGACGCCGCCGCCGCCACGCTCTCCACCCGCCCATTCGAGGCGGAGGCGCTGACGCTGATGGTCGACATCGGCACCAATGCGGAGATCGTGCTCGGCACCCACGCGCGCCTGCTTGCGGCAAGCTCTCCGACCGGTCCCGCCTTTGAGGGGGCGGAAATCTCCAGCGGCCAGCGTGCAGCCCCCGGCGCCATCGAGCGCATCCGCATCGACAAGGACACGCTTGAGCCGCGCTTCAAGGTGATCGGCCTCGACGAATGGTCGGACGATCCGGAATTTTCAGCCAAAAAGGATCAGGTCGGCGTCACCGGAATTTGCGGGTCCGGCATCATCGAGGCGGTGGCGGAGCTCTATCTTGCCGGCGTTGTTACCGAGGACGGACGCATCGACGGGCGGCTCGCCGCCAGGAGCCCGCGCATCGTCCAGAAAGGCCGCACCCATGCGTATGTGGTGGCAAGCGAGGGCATCGAGCTTGTGATCACCCAGACCGACATCCGCGCGATCCAGCTCGCCAAGGCCGCGCTTTATGCCGGCGTGAAACTGCTGCTCGACAAGCTCGGCAATCCGCAGATCGAACGCATTCGCCTCGCCGGGGCCTTTGGCAGCTACATCGACACCAAATACGCGATGATCCTCGGGCTGATCCCCGATTGCGAGCTTTCCGAGATCTCAAGCGTCGGCAATGCGGCGGGCACCGGCGCCCGCATGGCGCTGGTCAACCGGGGCGAACGGCGCACCATCGAGCGCGTGGTGCGCGAAATCGAAAAGATCGAAACCGCCCTGGAGCCGAAGTTCCAGGAGCATTTCGTCAATGCCATGGCCTTCCCGAACAAGGTCGATCCCTTTCCGCGCCTGCGCGCCGCCGTCGCACTGCCCGAGCCGGCGGCGGAGGACGAAACGCCCGAGGGCCAGGACGACACGGGACGCAGGCGTCGTCGCCGACGGGCTTGATGCTTTCGCCGACGGCGCTACGCCTCATCCGGCAACCCTGAAGCGCATTGCATGCCCTTTCTCCACCATCAGGAGGTGGCGACATGTGGATAATCGCACTGATTTTCAAAACATGATCTAAAAACTCATATTTTTCGGCCGCACGCATGGACGCGCCGGATAAAACATGCACTTTGCAGTCAAGTTTTATTCGTCACCCGCTTTCGCGCCGCCATCATGATCCGCCTCCTGCTCATCCGGCTTGCCTCCACCTGCGTCCTGCTCCTCGCGATCTCGATCGCGGGCTTTGCGCTGCTGCGCCTTCTGCCGGGTGACTTCGCCGAAATCCTGCTTATGTCCCAGATGGATGGCACCCTGCCAAGCGAAGAGGCGGTGGCCCGGTTTTCGGCAGAACACGGTTTCGACGCGCCCCTTCCGCTGCAATACCTGCGCTGGCTCGGCCGGCTGCTGACCGGCGATTTCGGCGTTTCCATGGTGACCGGCGCGCCGGTTCTAGACGATCTCGAACTGCGCGTGGGGGCATCGCTGAAGCTTGCGCTGGCCGCGCTCGGTCTGGCGCTCGTGATCTCGCTTCCGGTCGGTGCGCTCTGCGCCGCCTTTCCCGGCAGCACGCTCGACCGGGCGCTTGCGGCCTTCGCGGTCGTCGGCATGTCGATCCCCAATTTCTGGTACGCGCTTCTGCTGGCCCTCTTCTTCGCGCTGACACTCGGCTGGCTGCCCAGCACCGGCCACGGCACGGCGGCGCATATCGTGCTCCCGGCCATCGCCATCGCGACGTCGATCTCCGGCATCCTCGCGCGCTATGTGCGCGGCTGCCTGCTGGAGGAACTGTCGCAACCCTATGTGCGCACGGCCCGCTCCAAGGGGCTGTCGCAGCCGCGGGTGCTGCTCGGTCACGCCGCGCCCAACATCCTTCCTGCCGTCCTCACGCTGACCGGCATGCAGCTGGCGCGCATCTTCGACGGCATGATCATCGTCGAAACGCTGTTTGGCTGGCCCGGCATCGGACGGATGATGGTCGAGGCGCTGCTGGCGCGCGACTATGCCGTCATCCAGGCCTGTTTTCTCGTGGTTGCCGGCGGCTATGCGGTCGTGAACCTCGCGGTCGACTATGCCATCGCCCTCTACGATCCGCGCGTGCGGGAGATGGTGTGATGACCCGGATCGCGCCCGCCCGGCCCCGTGCGGGACGCGCCCGCATCGCGCGCGCCGCCGCGCGCCACGGCACGGGGCTTGCCGTCGCGGTCGCACTGTTTCTTGCGCTGGTGCTTGCCGGTCCGCTGCTTGCCCCGCACGATCCCCATGCCGCCGACATCCTCAACCGCCTGGCCGCGCCCAGCCTCGACTATCCGCTGGGCACCGACGCCATGGGCCGCTGCCTGCTATCGCGCCTGCTGCACGGCGCAAGGCTCACGACCCTTTCCACACTTGCCGTCGTTCTCGCGGCCGCCTCCGTCGGCACCCTGACCGGCGCGGTCAGCGGCTATGTCGGCGGCACGGCGGACCGGGTGCTGATGCGCCTGTGCGAAGGCGTCTCGGTTTTGCCGGCACTCGCCGTCGCCATGATCATCGCCGGCGTCCTCGGCCTGGGCCTCAAGGCCGTGATCCTTGCCCTCGCCGCCGTGCACTGGACCGAATACGCCCGGCTCGTGCGCAACGTCACGATGGTGGAACGGGCGAAGACCTATGTGGTCGCCGCCGAGGCGCTCGGCGTGCCGCGCCTTGCGATCATACGCCGGCACCTCCTGCCCAACATTCTCGGCCCGCTCTTGGCGATGGGCAGCTACTCCCTGTCCTGGGTCATCCTGTCCTTCGCCGGGCTGAGTTTTCTCGGCCTCGGCGTCGAGCCCGGCGCGCCCGAGTGGGGCCGCATGATCGCAGAATCCCGCAACCATCTCCGCGAATATCCGAGGCTCGTGCTCGTGCCGGGCCTCACCATCATGGCCTTCGTGATCCTGATCAATCTCCTCGGCGATGCCCTGGGAGACCGGTTGCGCGACGGCCGCACCAACCACCTCGCAACAAGGAGCTGACATGACCCTTCGCCTCACCCGGCTGCGCAAGCTCGCGCTCGCCGCGCTCGCCACCGCGACGCTGCTCGCACCCGGCGCGGCAGCGACCGCCGACACACCGTCCGACACGCTCGTCGTCGCCACCATGTGGGAAGCGCTGCCGCTGTCGATGAAGCCGCGCCGCAGCCGCTTCTTCAACGAAAGCGAAATCCTCGACACGCTGGTCAAGCTCGACTTCGACATGAAGCTGGTGCCCGGCCTCGCGACCTCCTGGGAGCGCGTTGCGCCGACCGTCTGGCGTTTCACCCTGCGCGACAACGTCGCCTTCCACGACGGCACACCCTTCGATGCGAGAGCCGCGAAGTTCTCGCTCGAGCGCGTCATCGCTCTGCTGCCCTATGCCGCCGACCTGCTTTCCATCAAGTCGATGACCGCCGTCGAACCGCTCACGCTTGAAATCGAAACCCTGGGCCCCTTCGCAGCACTTCCCAACCAGCTCACCGACGCCATCACCGGGATTTACGCCAAGGCCTCCTTCAATGAAGCCGGCGACTTCGTCAAGCCTGTGGGCACCGGCCCCTGGGCCTTCGCCGACTATCGCAAGCAGGACCGCACCATCGTCGAGCGTTTCGACGGTTACTGGGGCGAGGCTCCCGCGCTGAAGACCATCGAGTACCGCTACATCCCCGACCACAACGCCCGCGCGCTGGCGTTGGAGACCGGCGAGGTCGACTTCGTCGTCCACCTTCTGCCCTCCGACGCCGCCCGTCTGTCGCGCGACGACAGTTTCAAGGTCTACAAGGACGAAAGCGCCGGCCTTTACTACGGCGCCTTCAACGCCGGCGAGAAAAGCGTCCTGAACGATGTGCGCATCCGCAAGGCGGTGAACCTGCTCGTCGACCGCGAGCTTGTCGTCAAGGGCGCGCTCGACGGCATCGGCTCGCCGGCCTGGACCTTCTTCCCGCCCTCCTTCCCCTGGTCGAGCGAGAAGGTCGAGCCGCATGAGGTCGACGCGCAGGCCGCCGCCGCGCTGCTGCGCGAGGCCGGCTACGAGAAGACCGACGGCACCTGGACGAAGGACGGCACACCGCTGACCCTGCGCATCCTCAGCTACTCCAGCCGCGCCGAAATGCCGACGATCACCGAGGCGATGGCCATTCTGCTCCAGCAGCAGGGCATTGCCACGGATGTGAAGATGTACACCTGGGACGGCATGCTCGAGCGCGTCCGGCAGGGCGACTACGACGTCTCCGTCGTGTTCTGGACCCCGGAAATGACCGGCCATCCGGACCTTCACCTGAAGTCGCAGTTCCACTCGAAGGCCGGCCTCAACCACCAGTTCTGGTCGAATGCGGAATTCGACGCGCTCGTCGACAAGGGGCGCACCCTCGACGCCGGCCCCGAGGCCTTCGCCACCTACGAACGCGCCCAGCAGATCCTGCAAGCCGACGCCCCGATCATTCCGCTGGTGCACAAGGTCTATGTCGCCGCCTCCAGCGCGGCGGTCGACGGCTACAAGGTTCACCCGTCGGGCTTCTTCTACGACTTCAAGACCGTCACCAAGAACTGATCCTGCAACCCGGCCGGCACGCCGCCGGCCGGGCCACTTCGGAGCGACCGATGGCTTCCTGCCTTTTCCTCAAGCCGATCAAGGGTGCGGGCGGCGACCTGCCGGACATTTCCGGCTTCGTCGCCGACCTCGAGCAGATCGACCACTACGCCCTCGCCGAGGTCGACCTGTCCCGCTACCGCGCCCTGCTCGTCCCCGCCCATCTCGACCAGCGGTTCTTCGGAACGCTGACGCAAAAGATTACCCGCTTTCTCGACGGCGGCGGAACGCTGGTCTTCAACGGCCATGTCGCCTGGCCGATGCTCCCCGAGTTCCGTCCCTTCGAAGTGCTGCCCAAGGTGACCCTGGAAACGCTGGAGGTGCACCGCCTCGCCGAGCATCCCGTGTTTGCCGGCGTTGAAGCGCACGATCTCACCTATCGGCGCGGCGTCGCCGGTTTTTACGCGCGCGGCCACAATCCCCCGCCGGCCGGCGCCGTCGCGCTCAACGGTCTGGGGCCTGAGCGCGTGCCCTGCGACTGGGTTTATGAGCGCCCCGACGGCGGGCGCATTCTCATGCACGCGGGCAATGACCTGTGGATGTATGCAGGCGCGTCCGACAGCAGCGCCCGCATCGTTCCGCAATTGTGCCGCTGGGCGGCAGGAGAGGATTGACCCATGGCCCAAATCACCGTTCTCGACAGCGGCACCTATTATCACCACCGCACGATCCACGAGGAGCGCTACCGCGCGCATTTCGACGAAATCGTCTACATCCGCGACCTTCCCCGCACCGATCTCTCAGACCATGACCTCGTGCTCGTCTCCTGCCGCACCGATCCCTCGCAACTCATACCCTGCCGCGCGCAATTCGCCGACTATCTGGCCGGCGGCGGAACGGTCGTCGCGATGGGGTCGACGGGGCAGCCGTCCTGGCTTGACGGCGTTGTCTGGCACGACACGCCGACGAATTTCTGGTGGTGGAAGGAAGGCGGAAGCCTCGGTCTGGAGACGGTCGCGCCCGGTCATCCGCTGTTTTCCCATATCACCCTGGAGGACGCGACCTGGCACCATCACGGTCATTTCGACGTGCCGGAGGGCGCGACCAGCCTGATCGACGTCGCCGGGACCGGATCCGTGCTTTATGACGACAGGGACACCACCCCGGGCCGGATGATCGTGACCGCGCTCGATCCGATGTACCATCACGGCAGCCACTTCATGCCGGCCACGACCCGGTTTCTCGACGGTTTTCTGCCGTGGCTGCGCACACTGTAGGGGCGCCGGCGACAGCCCCGCCTACCAGCCGCGCTGGCGCCAGATCTTCTCGCCGATCAGGCAATCGTAGGGCGGAGCGAAATCGAACTGCGCCGGCATCACGCGGGCGCGTTCGGTGGCCGTGGGCATCGGCTCCAGAGCGCCGATCTCCAGCACCAGCTTGCGCCGCACGGCCTCGGCGAACTGGTCCCAGTCGTTGACCGGGATCATGAAGGCGCCCGGCCCGCCGATCACGCAGCGGCGGTAATATTCGTCGAGATCGGGGATGTTGAACTGCGAGCCGTAACCGCCCTCGGTCATCAGCGGCAGGCCGTTGATGGTGATGCCTTTGCGGACGGCTGCATCGCGCGCCATCGTTACCGGCAGGCCCTGATTGTTCGGCCCGTCGCCGGAGACGTCGATCACCCGCCGGTCGGCCAGGAACGGCACCGCCTCAAGCAGGCGGACAGCGTGATCGATCCCGCCGGAAATCGAGGTCCGCCGTTCGCCCCGGCTGTGCTGTGACAGCAGCGTGGCCGCAATGGCCTGCGCGTCCGCGCGCGTTTCGATCACGGTCCAGGCGACGATCTCGCGGGCATGATAGTCGGCGGCCCATTCGAACAGCGTCACGGCAATGCGCCCATGCGGGCCTTGCGAGATCGCGCGCAGCACCTGCGGGCTTGAAATCGCATCCGCATATCCGCGCCGCTGGATGCGCATCTCCTCATGCGACATCGACCGCGACACATCGACAGCCAGCACCAGCGCCACATCGACAGCGACCTCGGCGCGCGCGGACGGGACAATCGCCGCAGATACGATTGCGGAAAGGAAGAAGGCCCGCAGCACCGGACCGATCTGGCCGAGCGTTCGCATCCCTTCAGAGTACCGCAACGGCGCCCGCACGCCAGCCTCGATTGCTGTCAGACGGGAACAGGCGCGGCATGATCCTTGCCCCGTCCGCCGGTCAATGGGCGCTCGCGATGACACCGGAAATGAGGAGGGAGAACGCCGGCGCAGGCAAACCCTACGTTCTCGCTGATCAGCGAGACCGGCTGCTACAGCGGCGTCGGCGGATGCCGCAAGTGCGCAGCGCCCGTGGACGGTGCAGCTGGACGCCGGATGTTTTCATGGCGACAGGCGAGCGACTGTATGGCAGCGCGCCCATCGGTGGCGTTGCAGGGAGTGAAGGGGGCAACCAGAAGCCGAGAGGGGCATTGCGCAATGTTTCACCGCCATCCCCTCACCCCCGCCGGCGTCTCCCACGCCGCCCGGTGCTTTCGCCGTCTTCGCCTCCCGTCTCCGCCGCTGGCGGGGAAACCAGCGGGCCGAGGTGGGCGACCACCTCCCCGACGCTCGGGCGCGTGCCCGCCCGATGCGCGTCTATCGCTGAACGCATTGCCGCCAGATGCGCATAGGAGGTGCCGCAGCAGCCGCCGATGATGCGCGCGCCGGCGTCCATCGCGAGCTTTGCATAATCGCCCATCAGCTCCGGGGTGCCGGTGTAGACCACAGCGTCGCCCTGAATGACCGGAATGCCGCAGTTCGCCTTGGCGATCACGACAGCCTCCGGAAAGGCTTGCGTGATTTCCAGGATCGCGGCCAGGAGGTCGGAGGCCCCCACGCCGCAGTTGGAGCCATAGGCGACC
The DNA here is from genome assembly GCF_000423705.1 of Stappia stellulata DSM 5886. Classification (GTDB taxonomy): domain Bacteria; phylum Pseudomonadota; class Alphaproteobacteria; order Rhizobiales; family Stappiaceae; genus Stappia; species Stappia stellulata. The sequence continues at coordinate 249,431 of NZ_KE384083.1, forward strand.
GGGGTGCAGGCGAAATCGCCCGTGAGCGCGCCCAGCGCCGCCGGTTTCAGACCCATCATCGTGCGTCCGGCGGTGTCGAAACTGGCCGTCACCACGAAGGGCATGCCGACGGCAGCCGCCGCCTCGGCTGCGGCTTTCATCTCTTCCGCCGCCGACATGGTCTCGATCCACAGCACATCTGCGCCACCGTCCTTCAGACCTTGCGCCTGTTCGGTGAAGGCTGCGACCGCGTCTTCGTGGGTGAGCGCGCCGAGCGGCACGAAAAGCTCGCCCGTCGGGCCGATGGAGCCGCCGACGATCACGGCGCGCCCGGCGCTGTCCGCAACCTCGCGCGCCAGACCGGCGGCGGCGGCGTTCAACTCATGCACGCGGTCTTGAAGCTTGTGCAGCTTCAAACGGTCCCGGTTGGCGCCGAAAGTGTTGGTGAGGATGATGTCGGCGCCGGCCTCGACGAAATTTCGGTGCAGCGCGCGGATCTTGTCCGGCTGGGTGACGTTCCATTCCTCCGGCGGATCGCCGGACGTCAGCCCCATGTCGAAGAGGTTGGTGCCCGTCGCCCCGTCGGCGAGCAGCGTGCCCTTTTCCGCCAGAAGATCCTCTAGTCTGCTCACTGCCTTGGTCCTCAATATGTCGCAAGGCGCCGACCGCTTACAGGCCCCGCCCCGCCCTCAACAGTCACCCCGGCCACCGAGCCGGGGTCCAATCCACCGAGCCGCGCACCCAAGCGCGGAACAGAATTATTCGGCCGGTCTCGACCGCACAGCCCCCCTCGCCCGCTGAGGGCGCCAATAGACCCCGGATCTCCGGCTTCGCCTGCGTCCGGGGTGACGGCCTGAGTGAGCGACGACCTCTGCGGCCACCACTGGATTCATGCCCCGGGAGCGGGACTGTCGCTGGTGTCTCCCGTCTCCTCAGCTCCTGGGCTTCAGGTTCTGCGGGTCGTAGAGCGGCGCATAGCCGACGCCCGCCACCTCGACGGGGAAGCTTTCCGCGAAATACTCGACCGCGAACTTGCGCCCGACTTCCGCCTGCTCGTGCGGCAAATAGGCGAGCGCGATGTTCTTGCCCACCGTCGGGCCATAGGCGATGGAGGTGGTGTAGGATCGACGGCCAAGCGCATCGACCAGCGTCTCGCCGGTCGCCGGATCGACCACCGGAAGCGTGCCGACGGGGAAGCGGGCAACGCCATTGGCATCGGTGTTGTCGGTCATCACCAGCGTGCACAGCATGGCCGGCTGGTGATCGCGGGCGCGGTATTCCAGATGCTTGGCCTTGCCGCGAAACTCCGCCTCCTTGACCTTCGGCCGGGCAAGATCCGCTTCATAGAGGTTGTACTGGGTGAGAAGATCGGCGTTTTGCAGGCGCAGCGACTTTTCCAGCCGCCGCGAATTCGCATAGGTCTCGACCCCGACGGCCGGAATGCCAAGCGCGCGCAAGGCGTCCCAGACGGCAAGCCCGTCGGCGTAGTTCATGTGCAGTTCCCAGCCCTGCTCGCCGACATAGGAGAGCCGCAAGGCCATGACGGACTTGCCGGCGATCTCGATCTGGCGAATGGCGGCGAAGGGGAAGGCGTCCGGGTCGAGCGCTGCCGGGTCGGAGACCACCTTCTTCAGGTTTTCGCGCGCGTTCGGGCCCCAGATGCCGATGGTGGTGTAGGCCTCGCTGACGTCGGTGACCGTGACGTCGAAGCCCCTGTCCGCCGCCACGCGCTTCACATAGTGGAAGTCGCGCGGGCCGGCATCGGCGCCATCGACGATGCGGCAGCGGTCGGCCATGCGGAACACCGTGAGATCGGCGCGCACCATGCCCTCGTCGTCGAGGAAGTGGGTGTAGATGCCCTTGCCGATGTTGCCGTCGCCGCCGATCTTCGCAGCACACAGCCATTCCAGCAGCGCGACGTGATCCGGCCCGGCGACGTCGAACATGTAGAAATGCGAGAGGTTGATGATCCCGCAATCCTCGCTCAGCGCCAGGTGCTCGGCGTTGGAGACGCGCCAGAAGTGGCGGGCGTCCCACTCGTTTTCGCGCAGCGGGATGCGGTTGCCGTATTTTTCCAGCAGGGGCTCGTTGGCGGCATAACCGTGGGCGCGTTCCCAGCCGCCCAGCTCCATGAAGTGGCCGCCAAGCTCCACCTCGCGCTCGTAAAACGGCGAACGCTTTACGCCGCGCCCGCTGGCATAGGGCTCGCGCGGATGGATCGCGGGGTAATAGATCTTCTGCGCCGCCTCGTAGCAGCGCCCCTCGATGTAGCTTTCTTCCGTCTGATGGGCATAGAAGCGGGCATAGTCGATCGCGGCATGGTCGATTTCCGTGCGCCCGTCGGTGATCCAGTCGGCGATCAACTTGCCGAAGCCCGGCGCGTCCTTGACCCAGATGGCGACGCAATACCAAAGCCCGCGCACCTTCTGGCTTTCGCCGCAGGAGGGGCCGCCGGCGGCGGAAACCTGCAGCAGGCCGTTGAAGGACCAGGTCTCGTTGTAGCCAAGCTCGGCGAGCACCGGTGTCAGCTCCATGGCGCGCTCGAGCGGTTCCATCACCTGCTCCAGCTCCAGGTCGCGCTGCGAGGGGGAGAGCCGCGCCTCCTCCTTTTCCTGCAGGTCGCGCGGGTGGCACATGCGCGGTGTGTCGGTCTCGTAATAGCCCCACTCGATCTGGCCGCCCTCGGTGGTCTTGGGGTCGCCGGTGTCGCGCATATAGGCGGAATTGCCCTGGTCGCGCATCAGCGGATAGCCGATGTCCTTGCCCGTCCCGGCGAATTCGTTGAACGGCCCGAAGAAGGTCAGCGGATGATCGACCGGCATGACAGGCAGGTCCTCGCCCACCATGTTGGCGATCAGCCGGCCCCAAAGCCCGGCGCAGACGATGACGTGATCGGCATGGATCGTGCCGCGATGGGTGACGACGCCCTTGATGCGCCCCTCCTCGACGATCAGCGACTTCGCCGGCGTGTTGGCAAAGGCCTTGAGTGCGCCGGTCGTCTCGCCCTGGTCGACCAGCTTGCCGGCAACCGCCTGCGAGCGCGGCACGACGAGGCCGGCGTCGGGATCGTAGAGCCCGCCCTGGACCTGATCCTCCTCGATCAGCGGGAATTTCGCCTTGATCTCTGCCGGGGTGACAAGATGCGCGCGGGTGCCGAACGCCTTGCCCGAGGTGACCTTGCGCCTGATCTCCTCCATCCAGGTGTCGTCGCCGGTGCGCGCCACCTCGAAGCCGCCGCAGCGCTCATAGTTTCCCATCCTGTCGAAGAAATCGATGGAATAGAGCGACGTCCATGTGGAGAGAAAGTCGTGGCTCGTGGAATAGCAGAAGTCCGACGCATGCGCCGTCGAGCCGATGTCGGTCGGGATGCCGGACTTGTCGATGCCGACGATATCCGTCCAGCCGCGTTCGATCAGGTGATGCGCGATCGAAGCCCCCACGATCCCGCCCAGACCGACGATGACGATCTGTGCCTTGTCCGGAAAAGCCGACATCCTTCAACCCCTTCATTCCCGCCGGGTGCGCGGCGGATCGTGTCCTTCGTGCCGGCAGTATCGCGGGAATTTTCGGGGCCAGGTTGTTCAATTGCGTCATCCGGGTGTCGCCGCGACGACAAGCAAACCAAATCGTCCATCCGGCCGGCCCGCCGCGCAGGCACCGCCTTGCGCCGCACCCTCACCCCGTTCCCGCCCATGACGTTTTTAGGAAATCGCGCGACGCTTTCGGGCCGCAGGTCGCGAGCGATCGGGCGCACAGTAACGATGGACAGCCCGACACCAGGCCCGACACACGAGGTTGAGTTTCAAAGATGAGCGAACAGGCAGAGCGCGCGGGACGGCGCGGACGGGCGGCACGGACGGAAAAGCGGCGCGGCGCGAACGCGGGGGCAAGCATTCCCTATATTTCGCGCAATCTTCCGCTCTTCGACATCCTGAGCGACGAAGGCGCGGAGATCATCGAGGCCAACGCCGACCGGCTGCTCGCCGAGATCGGGCTGGAGTTTCGCGACGATCCCGAAACGCTGAAGATCTGGAAGGACGCCGGCGCGGATGTCGACGGCGAGCGGGTGCGCTTTCCCAAGGGGCTGCTGCGCGAGCTGATCAAGACCGCGCCGGCACAGTTCACACAGCATGCCCGCAACCCGGCGCGCAGCGTGGAGATCGGCGGCAACAATACGGTCTTCGCCCCGGTCTACGGCCCCCCCTTCGTCACCGACCTCGACCGCGGCCGGCGCTACGGCACGATCGAGGACTTCCGGAATTTCGTGAAACTCGCCTATTCCTCCCCCTGGCTCCACCATTCAGGCGGAACGGTCTGCGAACCGGTCGACCTGCCGGTCAACAAACGCCATTTCGACATGGTGTATTCCCACCTGAAATACTCCGACAAGCCGTTCATGGGATCGGTGACGGCACCGGAACGGGCGGAGGATTCCGTTGCCATGGCGCGGCTCGTCTTCGGCGACGCCTTCGTCGACGAGAACTGCGTGATGATCCAGCTGATCAACGCCAATTCGCCGCTCGTCTTCGACGCGACGATGCTGGGCGCGCTGAAGGTCTATGCGGCGGCCAACCAGGCCTGCATCGTCTCGCCCTTCATTCTCGCCGGCGCGATGAGCCCGGTCACGGTTGCCGGCACGCTCTCCCAGGTCCTGGCGGAAGCGCTGGCCGGCTGCGCGCTGACCCAGCTCGTGCGCCCCGGCGCGCCGGTGGTCTTCGGCGCCTTCGTCTCCTCCATCTCCATGCAGTCGGGCGCCCCCACGTTCGGTTCGCCGGAGGGCACGCTGCTGCTCAACGGCGCGGCAAAGCTCGCCCGGCGTGCGGGCCTTCCCTTCCGCTCGGGCGGATCCTTCACCGCGTCCAAGACGCCGGATGCGCAATCGGCGCAGGAATCCACCCAGACCATCATGGCGACCCTCCAGGCGGGCGTGAATTTCGCACTTCATTCCGCCGGCTGGCTCGAAGGCGGCCTGTGCTCGTCCTACGAGAAATTCGTGATGGATGCCGACCAGCTCGGCATGATGCATGTGATGGCGAAAGGCATCGACCTGTCGGAGGAAGCGCAGGCGATGGACGCCCTGGCGGAGGTCGGCCCCGGCGGCCATTTCCTTGGCGCCGCCCACACCCAGCGAAACTTCGAGACGGCATTCTACCGCTCCGCGATCGCCGACAACAACTCCTACGAACAATGGAGCGCAGACGGCGGGTTGGATGCGAGTATGCGGGCAAACCAGAAGTGGAAACAGACACTTGCCGCCTATGAAGCACCGCCGCTCGACGCGGCAATAGACGAAGCCCTGATTGGCTTCATGGCTCGGCGAAAGGAAGAATTTCCGGACAGCAATATCTAGCCGGAGCCACTCCGCGGCTCGGACGGAATACGCATTCCGGCAACCTGTCGAAAAGCACACTGCATCCGACTGCTGCCGTGCCAAAGTATTGGGCAAATCGTGCAGGCCCCCGCCTCACGCAACAGCATGGCTTTGTTTTTCTTTGCAATTTTAATAATTTTTCCCCCTCCCCCCTTTCATTGTGAGTCAAATTTTGCTTAGCTGACGCGACTTTCAGGGTCTTGAAACGAACCGCAAAGAGTTCGTGGCAGGGGAACAGCGCGTTACGCTCCGTCTTTTGGCCGGAAGAGCGTGCCCCTTGCTGTGTATTGCTTAGGGGCACAGATGACAGAGACCAAGGGCGCCGCAGTCCGTTACGAGAACGTACAAAAAAGTTATGATGGCGAGACTCTTGTCGTCAAAAATCTCAATCTCGACATTCCGCCGGGCGAATTCCTCACCATGCTCGGGCCGTCGGGGTCCGGCAAAACCACCTGCCTGATGATGCTGGCCGGCTTCGAGCCCGCCACCCACGGCGAAATCTTCCTGAATGACCGTCCGATCAACAACGTGCAGCCGCACAAGCGCGGCATCGGCATGGTGTTCCAGAACTACGCCCTGTTTCCGCACATGAGCGTGGCGGAAAACCTGGCGTTCCCGCTTCAGGTGCGCGGGATGGGCAAGGCGGAACAGGAACAGAAGGTCAAGCGCGCACTGGAAATGGTCGAGCTCGGTCATTTCGGATCGCGTCGGCCGGCGCAATTGTCCGGCGGCCAACAGCAGCGCGTGGCCGTTGCCCGCGCGCTGGTGTTCGATCCGGAGCTCGTGCTCATGGATGAACCGCTGGGCGCGCTCGACAAGCAGCTGCGCGAGCAGATGCAGTATGAAATCAAGCATATCCACGACAACATCGGCGTTTCGATCGTCTATGTGACGCACGACCAGACCGAGGCGCTGACGATGTCGGACCGGGTGGCCGTGTTCAACGACGGCGTCATTCAGCAGTTGTCGCGGCCGGATGTTCTCTACGAGAATCCGCAGAACTCGTTCGTCGCCCAGTTCATTGGCGAGAACAACAAGCTGAGCGGAACCGTTGAAGCCGTGGAAGGCGAGACCTGCACGGTTCGGCTGGACGACGGAACGATGCTCAAGGCGGATGCCGTCAACATCGACGGCGTGGGCTCACGCACCACCATTTCCCTGCGTCCGGAGCGCGTCGAATTCGATACGCACGAGACGATGGACAATCTGGTTTCTGGCCAGATCGAGGAAATGATCTATCTTGGAGACCATATCCGCGTGCGGATGAATGTTGCCGGCAACAACGAATTTGTCGTCAAGGTCCGCAACCGCGGAGAAAAGCGCGATCTCAAGACCGGGCAAACCGTCGAGATCGGCTGGGCCGCCGGCGACTGCAAGGCGCTCGACGCCGTCGCGTAAGCCAGCAAACGGCCCGAACAGAGATTGCGGCGCGCGGCACCGCGCCCGCAGCCCTTCCCGAGGCACCGCCTCGGGCAAACACCAAAACGAGGGGACTTAATCCATGAAGTTCAGAACACTCCTTCTCGCCGGCGCTGCAAGCGCGATGATGACGTCGGGGGCCTTGGCCATCGATCTCACCGTTGTTTCCTGGGGCGGCGCCTACCAGGATTCGCAGAAGAACGCCTACACCGACCCCTACATGAAGGAAAACCCGGATGTGAATTTCATCTGGGAATCCGCTTCGAACGAGGCCGTCGCCAAGCTGCGCGCCATGAACGAAGCCGGCAACCTGACCTGGGATCTCGTCGACGTCGTCGCGGCTGACGCCATCCGTCTGTGCGACGAAGGCCTCGCCGAGGAAATCGATCACGACGAAGTGCTGGCCGCGGCACCGGACGGCACGCCCGCGTCGGACGACTTCGGCGACCTGATCATCTCCGACTGCTACATCCCGCAGATCGTCTATTCGACGACCTTCGGCTACCGCACCGATGTCGACGCCTGGAACGGCCGCGAGCCGGACGACATCTGCGACGTGTTCGACCTGGAAAACTTCCCGGGCAAGCGCTCGCTCGAGAAGCGTCCGATCAACAACATGGAATGGGCCCTCCTGTGCGACGGCGTCGCCAAGGAAGATGTCTATGACGTGCTGGAGACCGACGAGGGCATCGACCGCGCACTTGCCAAGCTCGGCACCATCAAGGACGACACGATCTGGTGGTCGGCCGGCGCCGAAACGCCGCAGCTGCTCGCCGACAGCGAAGTCGTGATCGGCTCGACCTACAACGGCCGCCTGTTCTCGCTCATCGTGGAGCAGGACCAGCCGGTGAAAATGCTGTGGGACGCGCAGGTGTTCGACCTTGACGGCTGGATCGTTCCGGCCGGCCTGCCGGACGATCGCAAGGCAGCTGTGATGGAGTTCCTGAAGTACGCCACCGATACGCAGCGTCTGGCGGACCAGGCCAAGTACATCTCCTACGGTCCGGCCCGTGCGTCTTCGGCTCCGCTCGTCGGCAAGCATGCGGAACTCGGCATCGACATGGCCCCGCACATGCCGACCGATCCGGCGAACGCCACCAACACCTTCCTGTACAATTACGAGTGGTGGGCGGACTATCGTGACGACCTGGACGCCAAGTTCCAGGCCTGGCTCACGCAGTAAGCCGCGCGCGGCGGCGCTTCCTGCGCCGCCGACGCCCGACATCGGCCCGCGCCGCCGGCGCGGGCCCCTCTCGCTCCCGACCGGCTTGCAACAGCGGCAACGGAGCGCAAGACGAACAACAGGTCCGACCGCAACATGCCGCGCGCGAACCGCGCGTCACGTCAGGTCCGCCGGTCATAAAAAAATGACCGGACGCCGGCAAACCGAGGGACTGAACCAGAGACTTCTTCCGACGGGGCGGCACGCATGACCATCCAGACTCACGCCGACGAGACGAACGGAACGCCGGAGGTTCTGACGACCGCGGACGGCAAGCCGCTCAAAACCAGTATCGCGCGCGCCTTGCGCCGCGAGAAGATGCGTGCGCTGCTGCTGATCGCACCGCTCCTGCTTTTCGTCATCATCACCTTCGTCGCCCCGATCGTCGACATGCTGTTCCGGTCGGTGGAAAACCAGATCGTGTCGACAACGCTCCCACGCACGGTGGTGGAGCTCGACAGCTGGGACGGCACCACCGGCGAAGCGCCCGGCGAAAACGTCTTCAACGCCCTCCATTTCGACATGACAGTCGCGGTGGAACGCAAGAACCACACGCAGCTCGGCACCCGTCTCAACTACGAGGAAAGCGGTATTTCCTCCATGTTCCGCCGCACAGGCCGGCGTGTCGACGACTTCGGGGAAATCTACGCCGACCAGTTCATCGATCTGAATTCGGCCTGGGAGGCGCCCGCCACCTGGGTTTCGCTCATGGCGTCGCCCGACTGGATCGCCGAGCAGGCGGCCTGGGTCGCCGACAGAGACGCGGCGCGCGCGAACGGAACAGCGTTCGAACAGCCCGAGCCCGCGTTCGCGATCCGCGAAGGCGTTGCCGAAGCCCTGCCGCGCACCGCCGACATCTATCAGGCGTTCGCCGAGTTCATTCAGACCGAGGATCAGGACAGTCCGACCGAGGAAGAACCGTGGAACGCGGTTTACACCGGCCTGCACGACGACCTTCTCGCGAACCCGAACGCCGCCTCCGCCTTTTCCGGCGAGACCGCCACGCTGCTGAGCCAGGCGGCGAATGCCGTGTCCGGGTTTGAAAAGATCAGTCTTCGGGAGGCCTTCATCGACGCCGACGAAGACTGGGGCAATCCCTACTACTGGGGCGTCATTCAGACATTCTCGCCGTCCTACACCTCCGGATATTTCCTGGCCGCCGCCGATGCCGAGCTGACGCCCCAGGGCATTCAGATGAAGCCGGAGGACGAGCAGATCTATCTGTATCTGTTCTGGCGCACGCTGCTGCTGTCCGTGACCATCACCTTCAGCTGTCTGCTGCTGGGCTACCCGATCGCTTTCCTTCTGGCCGCCCTGCCCGCGCGCTCGGCGAACCTGTTGATGATCCTCGTGCTTCTGCCCTTCTGGACATCGCTGCTCGTGCGCACCTCGGCCTGGAAGGTGCTGCTTCAGCAGCAGGGCGTGATCAACGACTTCCTTGTCTGGACCGGGCTTGTCAGCGACGCGGGCCGGCTCGTGATGATCAACAACCAGACCGGCACGATCATCGCGATGACCCACATCCTGCTGCCCTTCATGATCCTGCCGCTCTACTCGGTGATGAAGACGATCTCGCCGTCCTACGTGCGGGCCGCCAAGAGCCTCGGCGCGACCGACTGGACGGCCTTCTGGCGGGTGTATTTCCCGCAGACGGTGCCGGGCATCGGCGCGGGAGCCATTCTCGTGTTCATTCTGGCCATCGGCTACTACATCACGCCGGAACTGGTCGGCGGCACCGACGGCATCTTCATCTCGAACCGCATCGCATATCACATCTCGACCTCGCTGAACTGGGGTCTGGCGGCCGCGCTCGGCGTCATCCTGCTGCTTGCGGTGATGCTCCTCTTCTATGTCTACGACAAGATCGTCGGCATCGATAACGTCAAGCTGGGCTAAGGAGAACACACACATGTCAGCCCTTCCCGCCTATGCATCCACCGGCCAGCGCGTCTGGCACTACAGCTTCCGCACGATCTGCGGCCTGATCTTCTTTTTCCTGATCTTTCCGATCCTGGTAATCCTGCCGCTCAGCTTCAACGCGCAAGACTTCTTCACCTTCACCCGCGAGATGCTCGCCTTCGATCCGGCTGGCTACTCGTTCAAGCACTACGAAGACTTCTTCACCAATCCCGACTGGCAGCAGGCAATGCGGAACTCCTTTGCCATCGCCCCCGTCGCCACTATTCTTGCGACAGCCTTCGGGACGCTTGCGGCCATCGGCCTGTCGCAGGCGCATGTGCCCTATCGTTCGGTGATCATGGCCATCCTGATCTCGCCGATGATCGTGCCGCTGATCATCTCGGCCGCGGGCATGTATTTCTTCTATTCGCGCATCGGCCTGCAGGGGACTTATGTCGGCGTGGTTCTGGCGCATGCCGCGCTCGGCACGCCTTTCGTGATCATCACCGTGACAGCCACGCTCGTCGGCTTCGACAGAAGCCTGGTGCGGGCGGCGGCAAGCCTCGGCGCCAACCCGGTCACCACCTTCTTCAAGGTGCAGATGCCGCTGATCATTCCCGGCGTCGTCTCGGGCGCGCTGTTTGCCTTCATCACCTCCTTCGACGAGGTCGTGGTGGTGCTGTTCCTGGGCTCGGCCGGTCAGAAAACGCTGCCCTGGCAGATGTTCACCGGCCTGCGCGAACAAATTTCGCCCACCATCCTGGCGGTGGCATCGCTGATGGTCGCGATCTCGATCGTGCTGCTGACGGTGCTCGAGTTCCTGCGCCGCCGCTCCGAGCGGTTGCGCGGCCTCTCGCCGTCCTGACGGCGACAACCACGGCGGGGCGCCCCGCCTTCCCGAAGGGGAACCGGTGACGGCACGCCAGTCACCGGGCGGTCGCGAAAGAGCCTTCGGGCTTCCGTGACCCGGCGAAGCGCACTGCTCCAGATCCTTGGCCTGGCGGGCCGGTTCCTCGCGGAACCGGCCCGTCTTGCGTTCAACCGCCGCTTTCGGCCCCCCTGAAAGGAACCGACGTGTCCGACGACCTCATCCGCACCACCCGCTGGCACAATGGCGAGAAAGCCTGGTCGCCCTTTTCGGATGCCGAAATGACCCGCCGCAAGGTCGCCCTGCGGGCAACGCTCGCCCGGCGCGACATCGACGCCGCGCTTTTCACCTCCCATCACAATATCTGCTACTACTCCGGCTTCCTCTACTGCCAGTTCGGCCGCCGCTACGGTTTGGTGATCGACCAGAGCGAGGCGACGACCATCTCCGCCGGGATCGACGGCGGGCAGCCGTGGCGTCGTTCGCACGGCGATGCGGTGACCTATACCGACTGGCGCCGGGACAACTACTTCTTCGCCCTTCAGGGACTGACGAAGGGCGTGAAACGGCTCGGAATCGAGTTCGACCATGTTTCGCTGGAGCTGCGGGCGCTGCTCGCCGAGGCGCTGCCGGGCGTCGACCTGGTCGACATCGCCGGCGACGCGATGATCCAGCGCACGATCAAGTCGGCGGAAGAACACGCGCTCATCCGCGAAGGCGCGCGCATCTGCGACATCGGCGGGGCCGCCGTGGCCGAGGCGGTGGCGCCGGGCGTCGCGGAACACGAGGTCGCCATCGCCTCGACCAATGCGATGATCCGCGAGATCGCCAATAGCTTTCCGCAGGTCGAGCTGATGGACACCTGGACCTGGTTCCAGTCCGGCATCAACACCGACGGCGCGCACAACCCGGTCACCAACCGGACCGTGAAGGCCGGGGACATCCTGTCGCTCAACTGCTTTCCGATGATCTTCGGTTATTACACCGCACTTGAGCGCACGCTGTTTTGCGATCATGTGCCGGACGCACATCTGAAGCTTTGGGAAGTCAATTGCGAGGTGCACCGGCGCGGACTGGAGCTGATCCGTCCCGGCGCGCGCTGCCGCGACATCGCGGCCGAGCTCAACGAGATCTACCGCTCGCACGGGCTGCTCGGCTACCGCTCGTTCGGCTACGGGCATTCCTTCGGCGTGCTTTGCCACTACTACGGACGCGAAGCGTCGGTGGAGCTGCGCGAGGACGTCGACACGGTGCTTGAGCCGGGCATGGTGGTCTCGATGGAGCCGATGATCATGATCCCGGAGGGCACGCCTGGCGCGGGCGGTTACCGCGAACACGACATCCTGATCGTCACGCAGGAGGCTGCGGAAAATATCACCGGCTTTCCCTATGGGCCGGCGCACAATGTGATCGGCTGATTTTGCCTGCCGGCCGATCAATATCGCCAAATTCGCGATCAATATCGGTAAAATCCGGACCGAGTTGGCACTCGACTTCGACAAAATCGGCAAAATCGCAGGCGGTACGGCACCGCCTGCGAGGCCGCGTCAGGACGACGGTGCCGGAACCGCCCGGTCGACCGGATCGCCCACTCGGTAGCCGAATTCGCTCGCGGCATCGCGCAACCAGTCGAGAAAACTGTCGGCAAGGCTGGTGGAGACCAAAAGGTCGAAGCTGTCGTCGCTGCGGCGCAGGATGATGACTGGCACCTGATCGATCACGGCCTGTGCCAGCGATCCCGGCGGAAACGCCTTGGGGTCGAAATCGATCGCGACTTCCTTGTTGAGCGTCGCGATCGCGGCCGGGCCCGACAGGCGGACGCCACGCCGGGCCGATCCGAGGTCCACGACGGCGGCGTCGTTGGTGTCGAGCGCCTCGTCAAGCCGCGTCGCGTCGCTCTCGTCGTCGGCCAGCCACAGGAACCGTCCGAAGGCCAGCCAGCCGAGCAGCGCCGCCTCCCCTTGCGAGAAACGACCCGGCCGCCCCGGCGGATCCGCCTGGCACAGCGTCGCCAGTATCTCCGTGACGGCCTCCAGGCGGTTCGGCCAGGCGCCGATTTCCAGCACCGCGCCGAGCTTCAGTTCGCTCAGTGTCAACGCCGGGTCTCCGGCGCCAACGGTTTCTCCGGGCGTCAGTTCGGCGCTTGAAGGTTTAACGTGAAGCTCGGGCGGAGCATCGGACATGCAGGCGGCTCCCGTCGGGGTGATGAATAGGAATCGGCGATCGTGACCGGCCCTCTCTTCCGCCTGCACCGGACAGGCGTCGAGGGTCATGCCGGCGCACACGCCGGATAGTCGGCCAAATGCAACAGACACGCATCTGGCATCGGGAAACGGTCGATGACCGTTCCAGATCCAGACTCGCCCGTCGAGACGTTCCGGTCAAGGGGCTCGCCGTCGCATCGGCCGCACGAAACGTCGCATGCGCGGGACCAGCAGCGCATCGCAGGCGGGGCGCATGACATTGGGGCCAAGTTGCCCGGACGTCGCATCGAAACCGCGAATGTCGACCCCCTTGAGCCGGGTGCGCCCCCGTGTCGCAGCGACGACCGCCCCCGCCTCCAGGCGGATACCGCGCTCAGCCAGAGCGGCGACCAGACGGCGATCCGGGTGAACACGCGTATCGACCACCGCCTTCACGAAGACACCGGCATCGTGGAGGCTCAAGGCGGCCCGCAGACCGTCGTCCTCTTCGCAAGAGACGATGACGTTTTGTCCCGGCGCAACGCCATGGTCCTGCACCAGTGCAAGTCCCTCGCACAGACGCATGACGCCGGGCGGATTGCCCCGCTCGAAGTCAGGCGGCTTCCTGCGCAACGCGCGCAGGGCCCTTGTCAGCAAAGTCCCTTCATCCGTCACCGAGACCGCCTGGAGGCCATCGAGGAGCGCGATCTGCGACGGCGCGGCTTCCTCGCCGTTTTTCAGCGCCACGCGCGACGCCGGCGCATGACCGTTCGCCATGAGCGCGGAGGCGAGCGTGTCGCCGGCAACCCCTTCGAACGGCCGTCCGTCGAGGGAGAAGCCGAGCCTCCGCTCCCGCGCAATCAGCGCCCCGCCCCGCTCCAGCCGATAGCCGCTCATGGATGTCCTTCGGTTGTGCCGCCCCAACCGCTCCCATACGACACTTCGGCCGCCCGCGCGACCGCGTTCGGACCCTAAAAAACCGCGCCGGATCGCTCCGGCGCGGTCTGTGCTTTCGGTAGAACGTAGCCCGGTCAGGCAAGGCCCGCCCTGGAGAGCGGCAGCACCGCCGGCACGCTGCCGGTCGCGGCACGGATCGCGTTGGCGACCGCCGGACCGATGGGCGGCGTGCCCGGCTCGCCCGCACCTGTCGGAGCGGCGGCCGAGGCAATCACCTCGACCGCGACCTCGGGCATGTCTTCAATACGCAGCGGCCGGTAGGTGTCGAAATTCTCCTGATCGACGTGGCCGTCGGTCAGCGTGATCTCGTTGAAGAGGATCGCCGCCAGCCCGTAGCCGATGCCGCCCTCCATCTGCGCCTTGACGTTGTCGGGATTGACGGCGACGCCGCAATCGACCGCACACCAGACCTTCTCGACCTTGAAGGTGCCATCGTCGCGCCGGCTGACTTCGGCAACTTCGGCCACATAGGTGTTGAACGACTTGTGGACCGCAACGCCCCGGAACCGTTCCTCCGGCGCCCCCTCGTCCCAGCCGGACATCGCGACAACCTTGTCGAGAACGCCGAGCTTGCGGGTGTTGTCAGCGTCATGCGTGTCGCTGCCGGTCTTGCGGGTGAGATGCGCACGGCGAAAGGCGACCGGATCGGCCTTGGCCGCTTCGGCCGCGCGGTCGATCATCGTTTCCACCACATAGGCGGTCTGGGTATGACCGACAGACCGCCACCACAGCACCGGCACGCCGACCTTCGGCGAGTGCAGCTCGCCGTGGAAGTTTGCCAGCGCGTAGCTGAAGTCCTCGACGCCCTCGATGGAGGTGGAATCGATCCCGTCCTTGACGGCGACGGATTCAAACGCGGTTCCCGTCATCAGCGACTGCTGGACGATGCGATGGTGCCAGGCGACAAGATTGCCGTCGGCATCGAGACCGGCACGCACCTTGTGAACACCCATCGGCCGGTAGTAGCCGGCGCGCGTGTCGTCCTCGCGGGTGTAGACCAGCTTGATCGGCTGGGACTTGCCCCAGATCTTCGCAATGGAAGCCGCCTCGACGATGTGCTTGGCGTCGAACGAAGTGCGCCGGCCGAAGGAGCCGCCCCCGTAGAGCGTGTTGATCGCGACATTTTCCTGCGGGATGCCCAGCACGGAGGCCGCCGTTGCCTGGTCGATCGTCTGGAACTGCGCGGGATACCAAAGTGTCGCCCGGTCTCCCTCGACATGGATGGTGAGCACCATCGGCTCCATCATGCCGTGGGCGAGATAGGGAAACTCGAAGGTCTCCTCGACCACCCTCGCCGCCCCTTCAAGCTGCGCCGCGGCATCGCCGTCGTCGCGGAACACCGGGCCGTCGTTGTCGGCAAGCGCCCGGTACTCTTGGAAAAGCGTGCCCGAGGAGCGGGTTTCCGCACCGCTTTCATCCCACTCGATCTCAAGGAGACCCTGCGCCTTGATCGCCGGCCAGGTCGAGGTCGCCAGCACCGCCACACCGTGGCCCGGCACGTCGAAGATATCGACCACACCGGTGACCTTGCGCGCCTCGTCGGCGTTGAAAGAGGCGACCTTCCCGCCGAAGGCACGCGGGCGGGCCAACACGGCGACCAGCTGATCCTCGCGCTGCACGTCCATGCCATAGGTATTCGGCGCGCCGACCGTCTTGTTGGGCACATCGAGCCGGGGGAACCCCTTGCCGATATAGACCCAGTCTTCCGGCGCCTTGAGCGTCACCTCGCCCGGAACCTCCTGCTTCGCCGCCGCCTCGGCCATCTCGCCGAATGTCGCCGACTTGCCGGAGGCATGCGACAGCGTGCCGGCCTTGACCGAGATCTCGGAGGACGAAACGTCCCAGGCATCTGCTGCCGCCGCGACCAGCATGGCGCGCGCGGTGGCACCGGCCTTTCGATACTGCTCGAAGGAATTCGCGATGGCCGTGGACCCGCCCGTCCCCTGCACGCCGAAGAAGAGGTTCTGGTACTTCGAAGCGTCGGCGGGCGCGAATTCGGCGCGGACCTGCTCGGGCGATGCGTCCAGCTCGTCGGCGACAAGCGTCGCAAGACCAGTGGCGTTGCCCTGCCCCATGTCGAGATGCTTGTTGAGCACGGTGACGATATTGTCGGGGGTGATGCGCACGAAGGGGGTGAACATCTGCTCGGCCGAGGCGCCTTCGGCAGCCTGCGCCATGGAACCCGGCAGCTTGACGCCGATCAGCAGACCGCCCGCAGCGCCGGCGGAAAGCTTCAGAAAGGAGCGCCGGCTTGGGCGCGGGGCCGTCGTGGCCAGTCTTTGCATGAGATGCAGCATCGGCTCAGCCCTCCATCGTGTCGGATGCGCGGTGGATCGCCGCGCGGATGCGGTGGTAAGTGGCGCAGCGACAGACGTTTCCGCTCATCGCAGCATCGATATCGTCGTCGGTCGGCTTCGGCGTCTCGGCCAGCAACGCCGTCGCGGCGAGGATTTGTCCCGACTGGCAATAGCCGCATTGCGGCACGTCGAACTCGCGCCACGCGGCCTGCACAGCGCTTGCCGCCTTGCCGTCGACGCCCTCGATTGTGGTGATCTTCGTGCCCTCGACATCCGACACCCGCGTCTGGCAGGAGCGTGTGGGAAACCCGTCCATCTGCACGGTGCAGGCGCCGCAGGCCGCGATGCCGCAACCGTATTTCGTGCCGGTCATCTGCAATTCGTCGCGCAAAACCCACAAAAGCGGCGTATCGGGATCGACATCGACCTCGCGATCCTCGCCGTTCACATTCAAACGGATCATATGAGCCTCCTGGAAACGGGACGGGCATGAATACCGCACGGCCGCCAACCTCGATAAAAACGTCCAGTTTGTAAGTGGGGCAGGATCGGCCTATCGTCCAATTGATTTTGGGTATCGCGGAACATTCACGGCATGAATATATCGGCAATCGACCTCAACCTGCTGGTCGCCTTCGACGCCCTCTTCAGCGAGCGCAATGTCACGCGGGCCGCGCGCAGGGTCGGGCTTTCGCAACCGGCCATGTCGAATGCGCTGTCGCGGCTGCGGGCGCTGCTCGACGATGAACTCTTCGTTCGCTCGGGTCGTGGCATGGAGCCGACCGCGCGGGCGCAATCGCTGGCGCTCCCCGTTCGCGAGGCGCTGGCGCGGATCGAGGAAGCGCTGGCGCCAGCGCTTACTTTCGATCCGGCGCGGCTCGACCGGGTGGTCCGGATCGCCATGACGGACAATTCCATGGCCGTGCTCCTGATCGAGATGATCGAACGGGTGCGCGAGACGGCGCCGAACCTCGACCTTCACATCAAGAACACGCGCCCCTCCGGAATGCCGCCGATGCTCGACGACGGCGAAATCGACCTTGCCGTCGGCGTCGCCAGCGACCTGGAACCCCGCCACCGCGCCGCCCCGCTCTACTCGGACCGACTGGTCGGCATCGCGCGGCGCGGGCGCTTCGGGCCCGACGGACCGACGCTGGAGCAATTCGTCGAAGCCGAACACGCACTGGTCGCACCGCGCAACGGTCCGGGAGGCGCAATCGATGCCGCTCTTGCCGCGCAGGGCTTGAAACGGCGCGTGTTCCTGACCCTCCCGCAGTTCATCTTTGCGCCCTATGCGGTCGCGAAAGCCGATCTGGTTTCCTGCCTGCCGGCGCGTATCGCGCTCGCCAAGGCGGATCTGCTCGATCTGGAGATTTTCGAACCGCCGATCGAGATGCCGGAGTTCACCGTCTCGCTGATCTGGCACGGTCGCGACGACGCCGACCCGGCGCATCAATGGCTGCGGGCAACGATCTCGGCCGTGGCGCAGGAGGTCACGCAGGCCGGCGAAGCGGCCGTCCGGGCAATGTGCGGGCCGACAAACGCGACGTCCGGGGCGAAGACGACCGAATTCTGCTCATAACGCCCACCGAACGACAACGGCCGGCCGCGAGAAGGCGACCGGCCATCGGTGCAGCTTTGCTTCAATTCTATGTCACGCCACGTTGCGGCGGCGGCCGGCGATCAAGTCGACCACGGAGCGGGCGGCATCCAGCACGTTGGAACCGGGACCGAAGATCGCCGCGACGCCGGCCTCTTTCAGGAACTCGTAGTCCTGGCGCGGAATGACGCCGCCGCAAACGACGATGATGTTGCCGGCGCCGCGCTCCTCCAGCGCCTTGACGAGCTGCGGCAGCAGCGTCTTGTGACCGGCGGCAAGCGACGACACGCCGACCACATGCACCTTTGCGTCGATGGCGGCTTGCGCCGCCTCCTCCGGTGTCTGGAACAGCGGGCCGGCGAGCACCTCGAAGCCGACGTCGCCGAAGGCGGAGGAAATCACCTTGGCGCCCCGGTCATGGCCGTCCTGACCGAGCTTCGCCACCATCACGCGCGGCTTTTCGCCAAGCTCGGCGGCGAGATCGGAGAGACGCGCGACCAGGGTCTGGTATTCCGGCTCGTCCTTGTACTCGCCGGCGTAGATGTCGGTGACGACTTCCGGCGTCGCCGCGTGATCGCCGAAAACCGTGCGCATCGCGTCGGAGATCTCGCCAACGGTGGCCCGCGCACGGGCAGCCTCGACGGCGCGCTCCAGAATGTTGCCCTCGCCGGTGCGGGCGGTTTCCTCAAGCGCCTTGAGCGTTTCGGCAACCGCATCGGGATCGCGGGTCGCGCGGATCTTCTCCAGCCGGCGGACCTGCGACTTGCGCACCGCCGCATTGTCGATCTGCAGGATGTCGAGCGCGTCCTCGTCGTCGCGGCGGTACTTGTTGACGCCGACGATGACCGCATCGCCCTTGTCGACCGCGGCCTGACGGCGGGTCGCCGCCTCCTCGATCATGCGCTTGGGCAGGCCCTTGTCGACGGCGGCGGTCATGCCGCCTTCCGCCTCGATGCGCTCGATGATCTCCCAGGCGCGGGTGGCGAGTTCGTCGGTCAGGCTCTCCACGTAGTAGGAGCCGGCCAGCGGATCGACGACATTGGTGACGCCGGTCTCGTGATTGAGAATGAGCTGGGTGTTGCGGGCGATGCGGGCGGAAAACTCCGTCGGCAGCGCAATCGCCTCGTCGAAGGAGTTGGTGTGCAGCGACTGCGTCCCGCCAAGCACCGCCGACATCGCCTCGAAAGCCGTGCGCACGACATTGTTGTAAGGGTCCTGCTCGGCCAAGGACACGCCGGAGGTCTGGCAATGGGTTCGAAGCATCTTCGACTGCGGCTTTTTCGGCTCGAACTCGTCCATGATGCGCGACCACAGAAGCCGTGCCGCGCGCAGCTTCGCCGCTTCCATGAAGAAGTTCATGCCGATGCAGAAGAAGAACGACAGGCGGCCCGCGAAGGCATCGACATCGAGGCCCTTCTTCAGGGCGGCGCGCACGTATTCGCGCCCGTCGGCCAGCGTGAACGCCAGTTCCTGTACCAGCGTCGCGCCGGCTTCCTGCATGTGGTAGCCGGAAATCGAGATCGAGTTGAAGCGCGGCATTTCCTTCGCCGTGAACTCGATGATGTCCGCGACGATCCGCATGGAGGGCTCCGGCGGATAGATATAGGTGTTGCGGACCATGAACTCCTTGAGGATGTCGTTCTGGATCGTGCCGGAGAGCTCGGCACGCGACGCGCCCTGCTCCTCGCCGGCGACGATGAAGCTCGCCAGCACCGGAATGACCGCGCCGTTCATGGTCATGGAGACGGACATTTCCTTGAGCGGAATGCCGTCGAAGAGGATCTTCATGTCCTCAACGGAATCGATGGCAACGCCCGCCTTGCCGACGTCGCCGAGGACGCGCGGATGGTCGCTGTCGTAGCCGCGATGGGTGGCAAGGTCGAAGGCAACCGACAGGCCCTTCTGGCCGGCGGCGAGCGCTTTTCGGTAGAAGGCGTTGGATTCCTCCGCCGTGGAGAAGCCCGCATACTGGCGGATGGTCCAGGGGCGACCGGCATACATGGTCGCGCGCGGGCCGCGCAGGAAGGGATCGAAGCCGGGAAGCGTGCCGAGATGGTCGATCCCCTCAAGGTCGGCTTCGGTGTAGAGCGGCTTGACGGGGATGCCCTCCGGCGTCTGCCAGACGAGATCCTCGATGCTGTCCGCCTTGATCTCGCGCGCGGCGAGGGCCTTCCAGTCGTCGATGCTCTTCTTGTCGCTCACCGGCTTGGCTCCTATTCGAATTCCATGATGAGTTCGTCGACGGCGAGGCTGTCGCCGGGCTTGGCATTGACGGTCTTGACGACGCCCTTGCGCTCCGCCTTGAGGACGTTCTCCATCTTCATCGCCTCGACGGTGGCGAGCGTCTGGCCCTCCTCGACCGCCTGTCCCGCTTCCACGGAGATCGACACGATCAGACCCGGCATCGGGCAGAGCAGCATCTTGGAGGTGTCGGCCGGAATCTTCTCCGGCATCAGGCGCGCGGCTTCCGCCTGGCGCGGCGTGAGGCAGGTCGCCGTCAGATCCGCGCCACGCATGCGCATGCGGTAACCCTGGATGGTGCGGGTGAGCTTGACTGCGCAAGCAACGCCGTCGACCACCGCCTCCACCAGCGGCATGCCCGGGCGCCAGCCGTTGAGCGCGACCGCCATCGGCGCGGCATCGCCGCGCTCGACGCGAAAGGCGTCCTCGCTCCGCGAAACCTTCACCGGATGTTCCGCCTTGTCGATGGTTACCACCCAATCGGGATTGACCACGCGGCGATGGTTGTCCATCGCCCCGGAAATTTCCGTGGCGCGGGTCTCGGAGACGAAATTGCAGGCGGCCGCGATGGCGACGAGCCGCGCGATGCTCGCGTCATCGAGCGTCGCGCCGGCAAAGCCGTCCGGATATTCCTCGGCGATGAACGCCGTGGTGATCGCGCCCGAGCGGAAGCGTTCGTGATCCATCACGGCGGAAAGAAACGGCAGATTGTGGCCGATGCCCTCGACCTCGAAGCGGTCGAGCGCCGCCGACATGGCGTCGATGGCGGTCAGCCGGTCCGGCGCCCAGGTGCAGAGCTTGGCGATCATCGGATCGTAGAACATGGAGATCTCGCCGCCCTCGAACACACCTGTGTCGTTGCGCACGACGATGCCCTCGGCGTTGGTGCCCTCCTGCGGCGGACGATAGCGTGTCAGCCGGCCGATGGAGGGCAGGAAGTTGCGGTAGGGATCCTCGGCATAAAGCCGGCTCTCGATGGCCCAGCCGTTGAGTGTCACGTCATCCTGGGTGATCGACAACTTTTCACCGGCCGCGACGCGGATCATCTGTTCGACGAGGTCGATGCCCGTGATCAGTTCCGTCACCGGGTGCTCCACCTGAAGGCGGGTGTTCATCTCCAGGAAGTAGAAATTGCGCTCGCCGTCGACGATGAATTCCACCGTGCCGGCGGAGGCATAGCCCACGGCCTTGGCCAGCGCCACGGCCTGTTCGCCCATGGCCTTGCGGGTCGCCTCGTCGAGGAACGGCGACGGCGCCTCCTCGATGACCTTCTGGTTGCGGCGCTGGATGGAACATTCGCGCTCGCCCAGATAGATCGTGTTGCCATGCGTGTCGGCAAGCACCTGGATCTCGATGTGACGCGGCTGGGTGACGAATTTCTCGATGAAGATGCGGTCATCGCCGAAGGAGCTGGCCGCCTCGTTCTTCGACGACTGGAAGCCCTCGCGGACCTCGCCCTCGCTCCAGGCGATGCGCATGCCCTTGCCGCCGCCGCCGGCGGACGCCTTGATCATCACCGGATAGCCGATCTCGCCGGAGATCTTCACCGCCTCGTCGCCGTCGGCGATCAGGCCCATGTAGCCCGGCACGGTGGACACGCCGGCTTCCGCCGCCAGCTTCTTGGAGGTGATCTTGTCGCCCATCGCCTCGATGGCATTGGTCGGCGGACCGATGAAGGCGACGCCTTCCTTCGCAAGGGCTTCCGCGAATTCCGCGCGCTCCGACAGGAAGCCGTAGCCGGGATGAACGGCATCGGCGCCGGACTGGCGCACCGCGTCCAGGATCTTGTCGATCACGATGTAGGACTGGTTCGCCGGCGGCGGGCCGATGTGAACCGCCTCGTCGGCCATCTTCACATGCAGCGCGTCGCGGTCGGCGTCGGAATAGACGGCGACGGTCGCGATGCCCATCTTCTTGGCGGTCTTGATGACGCGGCAGGCGATCTCGCCGCGGTTCGCGATCAGGATTTTCTTGAGCATGGTTAGATTTCTTCTTTCTGCACCATTGACACGAACGCAGACCCGAGTGGGGATAGATGAGCATTAAATAAAAAGCATCTCTGATCGTTCGATGATAACGCACTCTTGGCTAGGAAAGATGTTGAATTCACCCACAACAGACCCAATGACTCTAGGTGCAGGATGTTTGGACCTTCTTCCAAGCCACTAAATTCGAACTCCTCCGTATTTGATATATCATCACCCAGAAATACAAGCGTGTAACCATTCAGATTTTTTAATACTTCCCTTACTCGCGCCTCATCCTTGCCCTCACACAATTTCACAGAACTATAGAAATCTTCTGCGACGGCATCTCTTGTAAACGCGCTAATACGAAAGAACTCACGCGAAGGCTGTTGCCTAGATAATTCGTCGAGAAATTGAGCCTGCCATGAGCTAATTGTACTCAAAATCTCTACAGCCCAGACTTTACTTTCCCCAGGCGCCTCATTTTGATTTGCAAGAAGGTTTGACCACCGCGCAATCATTTCTTCATCGTCGATATCTTCAAGAGATGCCTTCTCCAAGAGTGGGATAAGGACTTTGTTCGGAAGTGGCTTGGCTTCAACACCGTCTAAACGCAGTCTTTTTCTCGCTCTACGCGCGACTTCGACTAGAACATCTTCTCTCTGCAGGCGAATTTGGTCAGCCTTTAATCCGCGACGCTCGGTAAAAGGTCGAATAAGATCGGTAAGAGCATCGACTAAACGGCCTGCGGAGGAAGCGGGGATTTCCGCCTTAACCTCAGCCTTGGCAGATAGTCCCACGTCGATCTTCACTTGCTTGTCTTCCCCCATGGTCGACCTCAAAGCGGAATGTTGTCGTGCTTCTTCCAGGGGTTCGACAGCTGCTTGTTGCGCAGCGTGGCGAAGGCCCGGGCGACGCGCTTTCGCGTCGACTGCGGCATGATCACATCGTCGATGAAGCCCTTTTCCGCCGCGACGAACGGATTGGCGAAGCGGTCCTCGTATTCCTTGGCCCGCGCGGCGATCTTGTCCGCGTCACCCAGTTCGGAGCGATAGAGGATCTCGGTCGCCCCCTTGGCGCCCATCACCGCGATCTCCGCCGTCGGCCAGGCGTAGTTGATGTCGCCGCGGATGTGCTTGGAGGCCATGACGTCATAGGCGCCGCCATAGGCCTTGCGGGTGATCACCGTCACCTTGGGCACCGTCGCCTCGCCATAGGCGAAGAGCAGCTTTGCGCCATGCTTGATGACACCGCCGAATTCCTGCGTCGTGCCCGGCAGGAAGCCCGGCACATCGACAAATGTCAGGATCGGAATGTTGAAACAGTCGCAGAAGCGCACGAAGCGGGCGGCCTTGCGCGAGGAGTTGATGTCGAGCACGCCGGCAAGAACCATCGGCTGGTTGGCGACGACGCCCACCGTCTGGCCCTCGATGCGAATGAAGCCGGTGACGATGTTGCCGGCATAGGCCTCCTGGATCTCGAAGAAATCGCCCTCGTCGGCGACCTTCACGATCAACTCCTTCATGTCATAGGGCTTGTTCGGATTGTCCGGGATCAGCGTATCGAGCGAGGCTTCGACGCGGGAGGGATCGTCGAAGAAATGCCGGACCGGCGGCTTTTCGCGGTTGCTGGCGGGCAGGAAATCCATGAACCGGCGCAGCGCGATCAGAGCTTCCACGTCATTGTCGAAAGCACAGTCGGCGACCGAGGACTTGCTGGTGTGGGTCTTGGCGCCGCCGAGCTCTTCCGCCGTCACCACCTCGTTGGTCACCGTCTTCACCACATCCGGGCCGGTGACGAACATGTATGAGGTGTCGCGGACCATGAAGATGAAGTCGGTCATCGCCGGCGAATAGACCGCGCCGCCCGCGCAAGGACCCATGATCATCGAGATCTGCGGGATCACACCCGATGCCATGATGTTGCGCTGGAACACATCCGCATAGCCGGCGAGCGAGGCGACGCCTTCCTGGATGCGGGCGCCGCCGCTGTCGTTGAGGCCGACGATGGGCGCGCCGTTCTTCATGGCCATGTCCATGACCTTGCAGATCTTCTGCGCGTGGGTCTCCGACAGGGATCCGCCGAAGACGGTGAAATCCTGGGAGAAAACATAGACCAGACGGCCGTTGACCGTGCCCCAGCCGGTGATCACGCCGTCGCCCGGCATCTGGGTTCCATCCATGCCGAAATCGACACAGCGGTGCGCGACGAACATGTCGTATTCCTCGAAGGAGCCTTCATCGAGAAAGACGTCGATGCGCTCGCGCGCGGTCAACTTGCCCTTGGCGTGCTGGGCATCGATCCGGCGTTGCCCGCCACCGAGGCGGGCGGCGGCGCGGCGGGTTTCCAGCTCCTGCAAAATCTCCTGCATGGACGGGCCTTTCAGCTACGAGGAATACGGGTCAGCGCCACGGCGATGGTGGCGGCAAGAAGCGACTTGACGATACCGCCAAGAATGAAGGGATACAGCCCCCAGGCAAAAATCGGCTTGTCGAAGCCAAAAAGAAGGCCGAGCCAGAGCACGCCGGGGAGGAAGACAACCGCCTGGGCGATCAGCGCGGCCGGCACGGCGCGCCAGAGGCTCAGCGTCCAGCCGCGCAGGGCGAACCAGCCGGCGATCCAGGCGGAGGCGACAAAGCCGAGCAGGAACCCGCCGGTCGGGCCGGCCATATAGGAAAGGCCGATGCCCTTGGCCGGAGAGCCGGAAAAGACCGGAAGGCCCGCCGCCCCCTGCGCCAGATACAGGACGACGGCCGCAGCGGCGCAGCGCGGACCGAGCGTGAAGCCCAGCACCAGCAGCGCCAGCGTCTGCAGCGTCATCGGAACGGGATAAAAGGGGATGCTGACCTTGGCGGAAACGGTCAGGAGCAGCGATCCGGCGAATGCGGCGACGAGCGTCGCGACAACGCCTTGCGGAGCGAAGGAAAGCGAAGCCGACGTCGATCCGGCATGTTGCGTCATTGCGAAACCTCCCGATGCAATCGTCTGTGCTCCTATCTGGTTCGCGCGGCGAAGTCAGAGTTGAAAAAGCCGCAAGGCAAACTTAATCTATTTGCAAATACAAAACTGCAAATTTGCAAACTCGCCGATCAAGCCAAATCCCGGGTACGTCCAATGAAAAAGCTCTTTCTCGGTCGCCAGATCCGCAGTCTGCGCGAGAAAGCGGCGCTGACGCCTGACATGCGCCGTCAGCCCCCCAAGGGAAGTACAGCCACAAGCCGGCGCCTGAAGGATATGCATTTTAGCGCGGCGATGGTAAGCGGCTCTTGCCAGAAACGGCGCAGGACAGAGATCGCTGACCGCCGCTTCGTATGCAGCCGATGTGCTGTTTCAATGCGCGAAAACAGCAGCGTTCGTCATCTGCGATCACCCACTTGCAGGCAAAGCGCATACCACGGGAGGAACTGATTTGCTTAACTTGGACCGTCGAGCCGTTCAATACTCGGCTGAGCGTCTTCTTACCGTCCTCGGCATCCGCCAGCCGAAAAAGCTGCTCATTCACATTCCAAAGAACGGCGGCATGACGATCCGGCATGCTGATCAGCTCAAGGAACGTGTGATCCTAGCCTCACGGAAGCGTTTGAAGAGCCCAGCCTATGCCGACAGGCTGCTTGCCACAATGAAAGCGAACGGCGATCACCCGGGCTATGAACATGCCCGCTACCGCGATGTCCGGTTGTCGATTCGAAAAGCCAACAACGCCTTTGCCGTCATCCGCAATCCGTGGTCCCGAGTGGTCTCGCGTTTCACTTTCGCCGTAAGCGCGATGGATGACGGACGCGCGCCGGAGGGGTATGTTCCGCGCGATTTCGAAGCTTTCCTGGAAGAGCGACATGTCTGGGGTGCGCGCGAGTTCTTCTGGCACCGGGCAATTCGTGGATGGTACCCGCAACTCGATTATGTCGTCGACGAAAGCGGAGATATCGCAGTCGATCTCCTGAGACTTGAACACCTATCCGAAGAGACCAGCCGCTACTTTCAGCTTTCGGCTAGTCTCGATCGTCGCAACAAAAGCGCCAGATCGAAAGCAAGCTACAGGCAATACTACAACGCTCGGCTCATCCAGATCGTCGCGGACTGGTATAGCCGCGACATCGAGACCTTTGGTTTCGATTTCGACACCGCAGCCGCGCGCAATACGCTTTACGCGCCATGATCGCGCGACAGCCGCAGCGTCTCAAGGCCGAAAGAGGCTATCACGCATGAAAAAGCTCTTTCTCGGTCGCCAGATCCGCAGTCTGCGCGAGAAAGCGGCGCTGACGCAACGGGATTTCGCCGAAAGGCTCGGCCTGTCGACCAGCTACGTCAACCAGCTGGAAAACAACCAGCGCCCCGTCTCCGCCCCGGTCCTTCTGTCGCTGAGCGAGAAATTCGGCCTCGATATCTCGTCGCTCTCGGTGGACGACAACGACCGCCTGCTGGCCGCACTCCAGGAGGTCTTCGCCGATCCGGTCTTCGCGGGAAGCGTGCCCGGCCTGCAGGACTTCAAGATGGTGTGCCAGAACGCGCCCGACTTCGCGCACGGCCTGGTGCGGCTGCACCAGGCCTATCGCCAGACCAGCGAGCAGCTTGCCATGCTCGACGACACGCTGGCGCGCGACGAAAGCCTGGCACGGCCAACCCCTTACGAGGAAGTCCGCGACTTCTTTCACTTCGAGAACAATTACATCCACGAGCTCGACGTCGCGGCGGAAGCGCTGTCGCAAGCGATCGCACCGGCCGGGCGCATCTTCGCCCGCGATCTCGTCGCCCACCTGGAAGCGCGGCACGGGATTGCGGTGCAGCGCCGCCGCTCGGGCGAGGATGCGGGCCAGATCCGCACCTATGACAGATCAGCGCGCACATTGGTGCTCAACGAGGCCCTGCCGGAATCGACCATCGTCTTCCAGCTCGCGCATCAGATCGCCCTGCTGGAAGCGACCGACATCATGGACGGCGTCTTGAAGGATGCGAAATTCCAGTCCGACGACGCCATCCATGTGGCGCGCATCGGACTTGCCAATGCCTTCGCCGGCGCGCTGGTGCTGCCCTATCGCGCCTTCCTGCGCGCAGCGCAGGAAACCCGGCACGACCTCGACCTGATCGCCGACCGCTTCGGCGCCAGCCTCGAGCAGGTCGCGCACCGCCTGTCGACGCTGCAACGGCCGCGCATGAAGGGCATTCCCTTCTTCTTCGCCCGGGTCGACCGGGCCGGCAACATCACCAAGCGGCACTCCGCCACCAAACTGCAGTTCGCCCGTTTCGGCGCCGCCTGCCCCTTGTGGAACGTGCACCGCGCCTTCGAGACCCAGGGCACGATCATCCGCCAACTGGCCGAGACGCCGGACGGCTCGCGCTACATTTCGCTCGCCGCCCATGTGATCAAGAAGTCCGGCGGCTACAGCGGACCGGTGCTGCATTATGCCATCGCGCTCGGCACCGAGATCGCCCATGCGCGCGACATCGTCTATTGCGACGACCTCGACCTGACGCGAACGGCCGCCTTCGAGCCAATCGGCATTTCCTGCCGCATCTGCGAGCGGCTGACCTGCCCGCAGCGCTCGGTTCCCCCGCTCAACCGCGCCATCACCATCGACAGCAACGACCGGCGGCTGATCCCCTACGCCATTACATAGGCCGGCCGACGGCCCGCTCGAGGCGGACAAAATGACTGTAAACGTCCGCGAATCGTCGGTATTGTCGACAAATCACCGGACAATGGCATGGTTCCTGATGGCAACACCCCGCGATTCCCTCGAGAAAAAGCTGATTGCATTGCTTCAGATGAACGCGCGCATGCCGACGTCGGAGCTTGCGCGCAAGCTTGGCGTCGCCCGCTCCACGGTGCACGAGCGGATCGCGCGGCTGGAGCGGACCGGTGTCATCACCGGCTATACGGCCGTGCTGTCGCGGCCGGGCCAGGACAATCCGGTGCGCGCGCTGGTCATGCTGGCGGTCGAGCAGCAGCAGGTGCGCCAGACGCTCAAGCGACTGGAAACATTCCCGGAAATCCGCACCTGTCTGACGGTCTCGGGTGAGTTCGACATTTGTCTGGTCGTCGAGGCGCCGCAGCTTGAGGACCTCGACGAGGCACTCGACGACATCGCCGGCATTCCCGGCGTGCAGCGCTCGCGATCCTCCATCGTGCTCGCGTCGAAATTCGATCGAAGCCCGATGCCGACGCTTGCCGGAAGCTGAGCCGACGATTTGCCGCAATCTCCGTCAAATCGCCGGAAAACGCCGAACATCCGACGAAATTGCCCCTCGCCCGCGAACCGGCGCAAACGTAACCTCTTAGAAATCAACGCTTTTCAGGAGGAAACACCCATGAGCACCTGGCCGGTACTGATCGTTGGCGCGGGAAAGATCGGGCGCGCGCTTGCCGCGATGCTCGCCGACACGGGCGACTATGCCGTCACCATAGCCGACCGCGACACCGCAGCCCTTGCGGCCTCGGCCCGGCCGGGCGTCGCGACGAAGGAGGTCGACGTCGCCGATGAGGACGCGCTGGTCGCCGCCCTGTCCGACACAAAGGCGGTTCTCTCCGCCGCGCCATTCTTTCTCACCGAGACGATTGCCCGCGCCGCCAAGCGCGCCGGCGCGCATTATCTCGACCTGACCGAAGACGTCGCCTCGACCAAGGCCGTGCGCGCGCTTGCCGAGGGCGCGGAGACCGCCTTTGCGCCGCAGTGCGGCCTGGCGCCGGGCTTCGTTTCCATTGCCGGCCACGATCTCGCCAAACGCTTCGACACGCTCGACACGCTGACCATGCGCGTCGGCGCGCTGCCGCGCTTTCCAACCAATGCGCTGAAATACAATCTCACCTGGTCGACCGACGGGCTGATCAACGAGTATTGCGAGCCCTGCGAGGCGGTGGTCGACGGCAAGCCGACGCTGGTCCAGCCGCTTGAGGGATATGAGAATTTCACCCTCGACGGCGTGACCTACGAGGCGTTCAACACCTCCGGCGGGCTGGGCTCGCTCAGCGAGACGCTGGCCGGCAAGGTCAAGAACCTGCGCTATCTCACGACGCGCTACCCCGGCCACCGCGACATCATGCGCATGCTGTTGCAGGACCTCGGCATGAAGGACCGCCGCGAGTTGATGCGCGAGGTGCTGGAAACCGCCGTGCCGATGACCCGCCAGGACGTGGTTTTGATCTTCATCACCGCATCGGGCACGAAGGGCGACCTGCACGAGCAGGATTCCGCCGTCTACCGGGTGACGGCGCAGGAGTTCGCCGGCGACACATGGTCGGCGATCCAGAGCACCACCTCGGCCGGTGTGTGCACGACGCTCGACCTGCTGCGCTCTGGCGAAATCGCGACACGCGGCCTGATCAAGCAGGAAGACATCGCGCTCGACACTTTCCTGGCAAACCGCTTCGGACGCACCT
Source organism: Stappia stellulata DSM 5886 (assembly GCF_000423705.1). GTDB lineage: Bacteria > Pseudomonadota > Alphaproteobacteria > Rhizobiales > Stappiaceae > Stappia > Stappia stellulata. The sequence continues at coordinate 278,809 of NZ_KE384083.1, forward strand.
TCGCGAGCGGGGCGGCAACGCCTGCCCGCAGCAGTGCCGCAGCCGCACCGCGCGCCGCCGCCTGAGGCGGACGCAATTCGGGCCCAAATTGCCGTATAGTCGGGGGAATTGGACGATTCCCTCGACACGCCCCGACACAAGGGGCAGGGCCACGCCGAATGCTCGAAACGCTGAACCTCGTGATCCTGATCGCCGCCGGTCTCGTTGCCGTATCGGTGTTCACATCGCTTGTCAGCTTCCGGGTCGGGGCACCGCTGCTGCTGGTGTTTCTGCTCGTCGGCATTGCCGCCGGCGAGGACGGCCCCGGCGGCATCGCCTTTTCCGATGCCCGCGCCGCCTATTTCATCGGCTCCATCGCGCTTGCCATCATCCTGTTCGATTCCGGGTTTCGCACCCGGCTGTCGACCTTTCGCCTCGCCGCGGCGCCGGCGCTTGTGCTGGCGACGCTCGGCGTCGGCATCACCTCGGCGGTTGTCGGGACGGCGGCGCATCTCCTGTTCGGCTGGTCGTGGGTCGAGGGGCTGTTGCTTGGCGCCATCGTCGGCTCGACGGACGCGGCGGCGGTGTTCTTTCTGCTGCGCGTCGGCGGGGTGCACCTGCGCGAGATGATCTCCGCCACGCTGGAAGTCGAATCGGGATCGAACGATCCGATGGCGATCTTCCTGACGATGACGCTGGTGAGCATGATCACGGCCGGCGCGCTCGACTTCGACAGCGGAACGGCCGGCGGGCTTGCCCTGGAATTCGTCCAGCAGATGGGCATCGGTTTCGTCGCCGGGCTTGCCGGCGGCTACGCCATCGTCCAGCTCGTCAACCGGGTCAACCTGGAACCCGCACTTTATCCGATCGTCGTGCTGGCGCTTGCACTCGCCCTGTCGGGTGCGACCCCGCTTGCCGGCGGCAGCGGGTTTCTCGCCGTCTATGTCGCCGGCATAACCTGCGGCAACGTGCGCATCCGCCAGCAGCCGGCACTGAAGAACTTTCAGGGCGGCATGACCTGGCTCGGCCAGATCGGCATGTTCCTGACGCTCGGGCTTCTCGCGACGCCATCGCAGTTCGGCGAGGTTGCGCTGCCCGGCTTCGTGCTCGCCGCAATCCTGATCTTTCTCGCCCGTCCCATCGCGGTCTGGCTCTGCCTTCTGCCCTTCGGATTCACGCGGGCGGAGATCGCCTTCGTCTCCTGGGTCGGCTTGCGCGGCGCGGTTTCCATCCTGCTTGCGATCCTGCCGCTGATCGCGGAGCTGCCCAACGCGCAGGCAATCTTCAACGTCACCTTCCTGATCGTGCTGACCTCGCTGGTGCTGCAGGGGTGGACGATCCGCCCGATGGCGAAATGGCTGAAGCTGATCGTCCCCGCAAGGCGCGGGCCGGTGGAGCGGATCGAGCTGGAACTGCCGGGCGGGCTCGATCACGAGATCGTCTGCTACACCGTCCATCCGGCGAGTGCGGTGGCGCGCGGTGCGCGCATTCCCCGCTGGGCGCGGCCGACGCTGATCCTGCGAAACGGCAAGACCATCCGCCTGCAAAAGGCCGGACGTCCCGAGGCTGGCGACCGGGTCTATATCCTCACCAACGCGCGACAGGTGCCGGTGCTCGACGCGCTCTTTGCCGGTGCGCCGGAAGACGAGCACGACCCTGCCCTCTTCGGCGACTTTCCGCTCGATCCGGCGACGCGCATCGCCGATGTCGGCGCGGCCTACGGGTTCCGCGTGGAGCGGCGCGATGCCGAGCTAACGCTGAAAAAGGTGATGGAACGCGAGCTCGGCGACGACATCGAGCCGACCGACCGCGTGCCTTATGGCGACATCGACCTCGTGGTGCGCGACATCAACGACGACCACGAGATAACCGGGGTCGGGCTTGCGGTGGAACATGTGGAGCCGGAGGAGCCGGTGCTGCCGTTCTTCTTCTCGCGGCAGGATCTCAGCCGCATGAGCAGGCGCGCGGCCAGCCGGCTGCGCATGCGCCGTGCCCGCAAGAAGGTGACAGCCCGCAGGCTCAGCGCCTATGAGACACCGCGCGCAGCGGCAGGGGCGGAACCGAAAGACGACCCGGCGGAGCACGCAGATACCGCCTCGAAAACCGCCCCGGCGCCGAAGCGACCCGCGTCCTGATCCTGCCCGGCATCACGGCTGTTCCCGCGCCTTTTCGAACCGTTTTTCGAGTTCCGCGCAAGGGTCGCCGCGCGCGGCCCCGCGTCCGGGGGTGAACCAGACATAATCGTAGAGCGCCCCGCCACCGTCGCCGACCGTCACATAGTCCGAGGGCATTGCCGCCGCCTCCCGGACCTCGACAAAGGCCACGGAAACCACGTCGCTTGCCGCTTCCCGCCAGGCCAGATAGCGCGGCACGCCAAAGTCCTTGCGCACATGTCCGGCCCCGGCGATCAGCACCGCCCCGTCCGCGCGCCCCGTCCCGGCCGCGATCATCGCATCCGCAAGGACCGCATCGCGCAACCGCTGCACTGCAACCAGCGGCGTCAGCGCGGCACGCGGCATCAATCCGCAATGACCGTCGAACAGCGTGTCGAGCAACCGGGCGTCCTCCGCCACACCGAGCGGGTTTTCCAGGGCGAGAACCGCAATCTTCTCCCCGCCGAGGCTCTCCATCCCTTCCCTTGCCAGCACGCGGCGATCCGCGCGCGGCGCATCGCCCGCAACCACGGGCAGGCCGGCACCGAGAGCGACCTCCAGGATCGGGCGATAAATCCCATAGTCCGGCCAGCCAAGCTCCGACCAGCCGACCGCCGCGCCGAACCCGGCCGCATCGTCGGGCGTTGCGGCGAGATGAGCCTCGATCCGCCCCTGCCGGTCGCGCGGGACCATTTCCAGAACCACAGCCGGGCGACGGCCTTGCGAGACGACCTGTCCCAGCAAATGGGCCTGAAGCGCATGATGGTCGGGATTGTCGTGGATCTCGCCGAGAAGCACATAGCGCGCGTCGCGCACAGCCTTTTCGACCGCACCCGCCGCCACGAAGTCGCCGTCCGCGCGCGACCAGACCTTGCCGGCGAGCGGATGCTCTGCTCCCGCCTCCAGCGTGAAGGCAGGCACCTCGGCGCGCACAGGAAACGCCGCAAGGCAGAACGCCCCGAGAAACGCGATCGTCGAATACCGGACCATGACACCTCCGCTCACTTGCTCGCAAAGACAATGTAGGCAAGAAACCCCGCCTGGCGAAGAGCCGGCGCCTTCCGGTTGACGAAAAAGTCCTTGCAGGGCAGGTAAATAAGGCAAGACGACAGACCGGACGCCCGAAAGGAACGTAGGATTGGTTGCGGACAAGTCGAAACAGGTGTTCAGCCCGCGGGACACGACCCTCTTCCCCCTCCAAATCGAGGAGGTCCGGGTTCGCCAGGGTGACACGGTCGAAGCGGGCACGGTGCTGCTGACCCTGAAAACGGCACCAGGCAAGACACTTGCGATGCGCTCGCCGCTCGCCGGCACAGTCACCCAGATCGCCGCCGGAGTGGGCGACAGTCTGGCAAACCCGCGTGCGCTGGTGATCCTGACCGAGGCCGACGACGACATGATCGACGGCGAATGGGAAGAGGCCGCCGATCATCCCTCCCCCTCGCCCGGCGACACCGCCGCGGAATCCACGGACCGGGCCCGGCCCGACACCGCATCGGACCTGCCGCCCCGCCGAGACAGTCGGAACAGGCGCGGCCCGCTTGTCGGGATCGCCGCAGGACTTGCCGCGCTGGCGCTTGCCTATCCGTTGTACGGCGAGGATCTGCTGCAGGCGCTGCGCACGACCGACCCGTCGGCTCACACGGCCTCGACCAAAGCGTCTTCCGCATCATCCGGCACCCCAACCGCCATGACGCGTGCCGCAGAAACCGCTCCCTACTCCGGCCCCCTGTCGAAAACCGCCATGCGCGCGCGCGATCTCGGGGATCAGCGGCAGGGCCTGACCGACGCGCAGCGTTTCGTCGGTCTCGGTGTCCTGCGTATCGAACGCGGCGACAGAAACTCCTTGGACTGTGAAGCGGTCGTGGTCTCGGACCGTTTCGCCGCAATCTCCACCATCTGCTACGAGCCGGCCATCGCCGAGTACGGCGAGCAGGACAACATGCGCATGTCGTTTCAGACTCTGCGCCCCATCATCGCCCGCAACGAACGCGGAGAACGGGACGAAGTACCCGGCCTTTCGCGGTTGCGACGACTGGATGTCGAGGCTCTCCACGTCTGGCCCGGCATGGTCGGGAAAGACGGCGTCGCCTCGATTGCGCTTGCCGAATTCGCAAGCGCGGCGCCCGGCTCCATCGGATCCTCCGGCTTCTGGAGGTTCACGAAAAACTCGGCGCCGCCGGTCCTCGCCTTTCGCGGCGTCGCGCTGGACGATCCCGGCCGGTACCATCGCTTGGCGCTGAATTGCCGCTACTGGCTGGCGGAGAATGCCGAGACATCCGGCAATCGCCCCCTGTCGCTTGGGACCGATCCGGACTGCGCCCGCGATGCCGGCCCGAGGCGCGGTGCGATTCGTGCCCGGCATGAAAACGGCAAGATGTACTTCGCCGGCTTCTTCACGTCCCAACGCCGCAGCGGAAAGATCGTCCGCCACGCCGTGGCATTTTCGCCCGCCGACACGGAGCTTCTGCGTCTCGCCAAAAACGGCGATGCCCTGCCCGACAACCGCATGACGGTCAGGCCGGGGAAACGACTGGAAGCGGGCGGGAAAGGCCTGGGCCTGCGCTTTTCCAACCCCTGCGACCGGACCATCGCGTTCCACATTCTCGGCTCGAACACCATGTCGGCACGGCAGCGCCTGCTGACCTACAAAGTGACCGCGGGCCGAGCCACGCCGGTCGAGTGGCATCTCGAACCGGCGTATTCCCGGATCGGCATCGGTCAGAGGGATCGTGGCCCCATCCCCGGTTCCCGACGCAAGACCTTTGACGGCAAGCGTCTCGACCTCGTTCCCTTCAAGAACAAGAGCGGGATGGAACTTCAGGTGACCGCGATCTGCGACTGAGATCGGCGACTGCCCGGCCTCACACCGCGCTCAGGTTTTCCAGCGCAAGCGCAATGCCCTGGCCGCCGCCGATGCACATGGTCACAAGCGCATAGCGCCCGCCGGTGCGTTCCAGTTCGTACATCGCCTTGACGGCGAGGATGCACCCGGTGGCCCCGACCGGATGGCCGAGCGCGATGGCCCCGCCGTTCGGATTGACCCGGTTCGACGGCAGACCCAGTTCGCGCATCACCGCGCAGGCCTGCGCTGCAAAAGCCTCGTTGGATTCGATCACGTCGAAGTCCGCCGCCGTCATCCCGGTCTTTTCAAAGAGTTTCTGCACCGCCGGCACCGGACCGATGCCCATGACATCGGGGGAAACGCCCGCATGCGCATAACCGATCAGCCGCGCCATCGGCGTCAGGCCGCGCGCCTCCGCCTGGGACCGCTCGGCCAGAACGACAGCCGCCGCCCCGTCGTTGATCCCCGAGGAGTTGCCAGCCGTCACGGAGCCATCCTTGCGGAACACGGCCCGAAGACCGCTCAGCGTCGAGGGCGACGTGTCAGGGCGCGGATGTTCGTCGGTCGCGAAAGCCACGGTCTCGCGCCCGGCGCGAACCTCGATCGGCAGGATCTGGTCGACGAACCGGCCGTCGCGGATCGCGATCCCGGCACGGTTCTGGCTGTCGACGGCAAGGGCGTCCTGCGCCTCGCGGCTGATGGTGTAGCGTTCGGCGACATTTTCCGCCGTGACACCCATGTGCCCGCCGCCGAAGGGATCGTTCAGCGCGCCGAGCATCATGTCGTGCAGCACGGCCTCGCCCATTTTCACGCCGAAACGCGCACCGGGCGAGGCATAGGGCGCACGGCTCATGGATTCCGCACCGCCGGCCAGCGCATAGTCGGTATCGCCGAGAAGGATCGACTGCGCGGCCGAAACAATCGCCTGCGCACCCGAGCCGCACAGTCGGTTGACGGTCAGCGCCGGGGTCTCGACGGGAATGCCGGCGTCCACCGCAGCGACGCGCGCGAGATACATGTCCCGGGGTTCGGTGTTGATCACATGACCGAAGACCACATGGCCGATGTCGGTCGCGGAAACGCGCGAGCGCCGGATTGCCTCGGCAGCCACCTTCGCCCCCAGTTCGCTCGGCGGCACGCTCTTGAGCGATCCCCCGAAACTCCCGATTGCCGTGCGGACACCCGAAACAAGAACAACTTCACGCTGCGTCATCTAACCCTCTTGGACTGTTGACCTTCCGCCGTCGCGGCGGCCCTGATTTTTCGGCACCCTATCGGGACTTGCGAGGAACCGCAAACAGGACCGCGACGGAGGGAAAACCTGCAACCAGAAGCTTGCAGCGACGCACACGAAAAAGCCGGGACGCTTGTCCCGGCTCTTTCCTGCTCTCGATAGAGACGCTGCTGCGTGCCGACGCTTACCGGCTGGCGGTCTCGGACAACGGGCTCGCGCCCGCTTGCCCCCGATCCGCGTTCGCCCCTGCCATCGCCCCGCTTTTTTAGAGACGCCTCGCGCGACGGGCGGAAAATCCGCCCTGGCGAGGCTTGGCGATGGCTCGGGCTTCATCCAGCGATCAATTCTGTCCGACCCGGTCAAGACCGGGCCGGATTGATCTCGCCGCCCGACCGGCTTGCGGTCTCGGACCACGGGCTGCGCCCGCTTGCCCTCGACTCGCGTTCGCCCCTGCCATCGCCCCACTTTTTAGAGACGCCTCGCGCGACGGGCGGAAAATCCGCCCTGGCGAGGCTTGGCGATGGCTCGGGCTTCATCCAGCGATCAATTCTGTCCGACCCGGTCAAGACCGGGCCGGATTGATCTCGCCGCCCGACCGGGTTGCGGTCTCGACGCGGGCTGCGCCCGCTTACCCTCGACTCGCGTTCGCCCCTGCCATCGCCCCACCGGGCGATGGCTCGGGCTTCGCCCGACCGGGGCTCACTTCATCGTTGGAATGACGAATTCGGCGCCGTCCTTGAGGCCCGACGGCCAGCGCGAGGTGACCGTCTTCGTGCGCGTGTAGAACTTGAACGAATCCGGGCCGTGCTGGTTGAGATCGCCGAAGCCCGAGCGCTTCCACCCGCCGAAGGTGTGATAGGCCAGCGGCACCGGGATCGGCACGTTGATACCGACCATGCCGATGTTGATGCGGCTGGCGAAATCGCGGGCAGTGTCGCCGTCGCGGGTAAAGATCGCCGTGCCGTTGCCGTATTCGTGGCTCATCGGCAGATCCAGCGCCTCGTCATAGTCCTTTGCGCGAACCACCGACAGAACGGGGCCGAAGATCTCTTCGGTGTAGATCGACATGTCCTTGGTCACATTGTCGAACAGGCAACCGCCCATGAAGTAGCCATTCTCGTAGCCCTGCATGGTGAAGTCGCGGCCGTCGACGGCAAGCGTCGCGCCATCCTTGACGCCCTGCTCCACCAGACCGAGCACACGGTCGCGTGCCTGTGCCGTCACCAGCGGGCCGAAGTCGACATCGTTGCCGGCCGTATAAGGACCGATCTTCAGGGCTTCGACGCGCGGGATAAGACGCTCCATCAGCGCATTGGCGGCTTCCTCGCCAACGGGCACGGCAACCGAGATCGCCATGCAGCGCTCGCCGGCGGCACCATAGCCCGCGCCGATCAGCGCATCGGCCGCCTGGTCCATGTCGGCATCCGGCATGATGATCATGTGGTTCTTGGCGCCGCCGAAGCACTGCGCGCGCTTGCCGGTCGCGGTCGCACGCGAATAGACGTAATGGGCAATCGCGGTGGAGCCGACGAAACCGACCGCCATGATGTCCGGATCGTCGAGAATGCCGTCGACGGATTCCTTGTCTCCGTTGACGACGTTGAGAATGCCCGCCGGCAGACCGGCCTCGAGCATCAGTTCGGCCAGCATGATCGGCACGGACGGATCGCGCTCCGACGGCTTCAGGATGAAGGCGTTGCCGGCGGCAATTGCCGGGCAGAACTTCCACATCGGGATCATCGCCGGGAAGTTGAACGGCGTGATGCCGGCGACGACGCCAAGCGGCTGGCGCATGGAGTACATGTCGATGCCGGGACCGGCGCCCTCGGTGAACTCGCCCTTCAGCAGGTGCGGCGCACCGATGCAGAATTCCGCGACTTCCAGACCGCGGATGACGTCGCCCTTGGCGTCGGGAATGGTCTTGCCGTGTTCGCGCGACAGGGCCTCGGCGAGCTTGTCCATGTCGCGGTGCAAGAGCGCGACGAATTTCATCAGCACGCGGGCGCGCTTCTGCGGGTTCTGTGCAGCCCAGGCCGGCTGTGCGGCGGCGGCATTCTCGACGGCGGCGCGAAGCTCTGCCTGCGAGGCGAGCGCGACCTTGGCCTGCACTTCGCCGGTTGCCGGGTTGTAGACGTCGGCATGACGCCCGGAGGTGCCTTCGACGTGCTTGCCGCCAATGAAATGTCCAATTGTCTGCATGGGTCGTTTCTCCCTTTTGGCCAAGCCGCGATTTTCACGCGTGCGGTCCCCTCGACAATGAGGCGGACGAATTGGCTGGCTCTGTATTGCCTTCGTTTTTTGTCGGATGCAATGTGAGGAAAGCCGCATCCGTTGTGCAAAAATAGAAACTCAAGCTGTCAGCGAACCAGACCGGAGCCTACATGAACTGGGACGATACGCGCATCTTCCTTGCCGTTGCACGCCATGGCCAGTTGCTGGCCGCCGCCCGGGCGCTCGGGGTCAATCACGCAACGGTTGCCCGCCGGCTGTCGGCGCTGGAAGCCGATCTCAAGGTCAAGCTCGTGGACCGGCGCACCACCGGTTCGATGCTGACGGAAGCCGGCGAGCGGTTTCTGGCCTCCGCCGAGCGGATCGAGGCGGAGATGCTGGGCGCCCGGGCGGAGATCGGCGGCGCCGATGTGGCCGTTTCCGGCACGGTGCGCATCGGCGCGCCCGACGGCTTCGGCGTCGCGTTCCTTGCGCCCCGGCTCGGCGAGCTGGCCGAGCGGCACCCGGAACTGACCCTGCAGCTGGTGCCCGTGCCGCGCGCCGTGTCGCTGTCGCGCCGCGAGGCGGATATCGCCATCACCGTCGAGCGGCCCGACCACGGCCGACTGGTTGCCAAGAAACTCGTCGACTACACGCTCGGCCTCTATGCCGCGCGGGCCTATCTGGAGCGCGAGGGCTATCCGGAGACCCCGCAGGCCCTCAAGCAGCACGCCCTGGTCGGCTATGTCGAGGATCTCGTCTATTCCGCCGCGCTTGCCTATGCCGACGAGATCGACCGAAGCTTTCAACCGCGCTTCGAGATCGCCTCCGCGCTCGGCCAGACGGAGGCGGTGCGCTCAGGTGCCGGCATCGGCATCCTGCACGCCTTCATCGCCCGCAATCACCCGGAGCTGAAGCGCGTGCTCGAAACGCAAAGGATCGACCGCAGCTACTGGCTGGTTTTGCACGAATCTTCCCGCGACCTGCGCCGGGTGCGCGTCGTCGCCGATTTCATCGCCGAACAGGTCGCACGCGACCGCGCGATCTTCACCTGACCGAAAAAATGCCGCAGACGTCCCGGACACCTACCCCCCGACGGCGGCCACCTCGACCCAGCGGCCGGACTCGAAGGACCGCGCCGCCGCATGCACGGTGCGCTCGAGCTCGATCCCCTCGGCGAAGGAAATGACCGTTGCCGGTTCACCGGCGATCGCATGCAGCAGCTCCCGACATTCGACCACCTTGAGGTCGTTGAAGCCAAGGCCATGGCCCGGCGCCGGAACAAAGCGGTCGTAAGGCGGATGCTGCGGCCCGGTGAGAACACGGGCAAAGCCTTGCTGGCGCGCATCCCCCTCGGCGCGGTAGAGCTCGACCTCGTTCATGCGCTCCTGGTCAAAGAGGATCGCCCCCTTCGATCCGAAGATCTGGAGCGCGATCCGCCCCTTGCGCCCCCAGGCGCAGCGATTGACCTGGAGGCTTGCCTGCACCCCGCCCTCCAGACGCATCAGCATGTTGGCCATGTCATGGGTTTCGACCGCACGCTGCCCGCCCGCCTCGTCGGTCCGGGTCGCATAGGGCATCGCCATGTCGCAAAAGACCCGCTCGACCCGTCCGAACAACCGCTGGATCAGCGACAGCGGGTGGACGGCGAAATCATCGAGCGCGCCATAGCCGGAAGACGCCGCATTCTTCCAGAAGAACGGCGTGTCCGGATCGGCCATGAAATCCTCGTCCATCTCCGCACGGATCTGGAACGGCGTGCCGATGGCACCCTCAGAAACCAGTCGGGCAATTTCCCGAAAAGCGGGGTTCTGGATGTAGTTGTACCCCAGGATCGCAACACGGCCGCTCCCCTCGGCCGCAGCATTCATGGCCAGCGCATCGGCGAAGGCAGGCGCCATCGGCTTTTCGCACCACACGTGCTTGCCGGCCTCCAGCGCGGCGGTCGCCATCTCGGCATGAAACTGGTTCGGCGTGGTGATCGAGACGACATCGACGGCGGGATCCGACACCAGCGTACGCCAGTCGCCGGTTGCACGCGCAAAGCCGAACTCCGCAGCCCGCGCACTTGCATAGGCGTCAGACGTTTCGCACAGCATCTCGAGCCGGGGGCGTGCGACATCGCCAAAGACGGCCCGCACGGCATTCCAGGCGAGCGCATGGCATTTGCCCATGTAGCCCGTTCCGATCAGTCCGACACCGAGCGGCGCATTCGACATTGCCATGAGGTCCTCTTTTTCCCGCTTGCGCGGCCCGGTGCGCAGGTGCGACGCCGGTCCCATCCGCTTTTTCGCGCCGGGCCGCGTTCAGCCACCGGCGACGATCTTGCGCGAGTGAAACGTAAATTCTATGGTGCGGTCAATATGGAACATACATTCTCTTCGAAAGGACCTGACGTGCTTTCCATCGCAATCATCGGAGCCGGGCGGATCGGGCAGATCCACGCGGCCAATCTCGCGGCGCGCGCGGCGGATCACAAGGACGTGACGCTGGCGGGCATCTGCGATGCCAGCGAGGCTGCGGCGCGCACGCTTGCCGCACGGCTCGAGGTGCCCGTTATCGATCTCGACGAGGCGCTGGAGGGGAGCGAATCGAACGCGGTGCTGATCGCCTCCTCGACCGACACGCATTCCGATTTCATCGAGCGGGCGGCAAAGGCCGGCAAGGCGATCTTCTGCGAAAAGCCCGTCGACCTCTCGGCCGCACGGATCGAAGGCGTGCTGGACACGGTAACCTCCGCGGGCGTGCCGCTCTTCATCGGGTTCAACCGGCGTTTCGATCCGAATTTCGCCAGCCTCCGGTCGCGGATCGACGACGGCCAGATCGGCGAGGTGGAGCTGGTGACGATCCTGTCGCGCGACCCCTCTCCGCCGCCCCTCTCCTATATCGCGCGCTCGGGCGGGTTGTTCCGGGACATGATGATCCATGATTTCGACATGGCGCGTTTTCTGCTCGGCGAAGAGCCGGTCGAGGTCCATGCGGTCGGTTCCAGCCTTGTCGATCCGGCGATCGGCGAGGCGGGCGACGTCGACACCGCTGCCGTGCTGCTGAAGACCGCAAGCGGAAAGATCGCTCAGATCTCCAACTCCCGCCGCGCCACTTACGGCTACGACCAGCGCGTCGAGGTGCACGGCCAAAAGGGCCTGTTGCGCGCCGAAAACCAGCTTGAAACCACCGTCGAACTGGCGACCGCGGCCGGTTTCACCGCCGACCCGACACAAAACTTCTTTCTGGAGCGCTATGCCGCGGCATACCGGTTGCAACTGAACGCCTTCCTGGCGGCCGCCAGAGGCGAGCGAGCGCCCAAGCCCGACGGACATGACGGGCTGATGGCGCAACGGCTGGCAGATGCGGCAACCCGGGCCGCGCAGAGCGGACAGCCGGTTCGCGTTTGACGGCGGAACGCGCGGACAATATCAGCTGTCGTCGCCGTCCCGCCCCCGGCGCAATTCGGCGGCGGCGACACACAGCGCCATTGCCAGGCACAGGGTGCCGGAGAGCGAGCGAAAGGCGCCGAGGTCCGCTTCCACCACCTCGATCACGGCGCGCGCGGACTGGATCAGCGGCGAGAACGGGGAATCTGTCAGCGCGAGCACCGGGACGCCACGCTCGGCCGCCGCGTTGGCCACATCCACCGTCAAGGACGTGTAGGGGGTGAAACTCACCGCCACCAGCAGATCCTGCGGCCCCGCCGCCCCGACCTGCTCGGGGCCGAGCGAGGCCAGATTGTCGACCAGCACCGCCGACATCCCGAGCTTGGCGAGTGCGTAGGACATATAGGCACTCACCGGAAAGGCGCGGCGTTGTCCGACGAGATAGATCACCCGCGCGTCCGCCATCATACGCGCCGCCTCTTCCATGGTATCGCCTGAGATGGAATTGCGCAGCCTGAGCAGCGAGGCGACCGCCGTATCGACGAAATCGCCGAACAGCGCATGCGCATCGCGGCTTTCGCCCGACCGACGGCGCAAGGTCTCCAGCCGCTCGTCGTAATCCGGCCAGCGTTCGCGCAACCGGGCACGAAAGACGTCCTGGAACCCCGAAAACCCCTGATAGCCGAGCGACTGGGCGAAGCGAACCAGGGTCGAGGGCTGGACGCCTGCCTGTTCCGCGATAACGGCGACCGTCCCGAAGGTTACGTCGTCGGGACGGTCGACGGCGAAAGCGGCAACTTGCGCGAGGCGCTTGGGCATGGCCGGACGGCGCGCGATCAGAAGGGCACGCAAACTGTCGTAGTCCCGCGGGGCCTCCTGCACGTCACTCATTCCATTTCCCTCTCATGTTCGCATTTGCCGGCACAATCGCCGATCTTGTCAAAAACCGCAAAGCTTCCTGCCTTCCCGAGCGTTCGCATGCGGCGATCCGGTTTTCAGCTTGACACCGCCAAAGCTAAAATGGAATAAAAATTCCAGATGCTGTTTTTTGGAATACGGCATTCCGGCAACTTCATATCGGTTGCAATCCTGCGACATTTGGGAGCCCGCAGGAGCATGCGCCCGTCGCCGCACGTCGGCGCAAGCGCCACCGGATGAAGGAGCCACCAGGGAGATTTGCCTGAAGTCCCGTTCAACGGGGTCCCCGCTACGGGGAAACTGGGAGGAAATCAAATGAAACGCTTGTTCACTCGCATGCTGTCGGCCGCCGCCGTGGTGGGGCTGAGCGCGGTTGCGCCGGTCGCACCGGCCTCCGCCGACGAGATCAATATCATCGTCGTCAGCCACGGCCAGGCCTCCGATCCTTTCTGGTCGGTGGTCAAGAACGGTGTGGCCCAGGCCGGCACCGACATGAATGTCACGGTCGACTACCGCGCGCCGGAAACCTTCGACATGGTGGCGATGGCCCAACTCATGGACGCCGCCGTCAACCAGGAGCCGCACGGCCTGATCGTCTCGATCCCGGACGCGGATGCACTGGGCGATTCCATCCGCAAGGCGGTATCCGCCGGCATCCCGGTTGTTTCGATGAACTCCGGGTCCGACGTGTCCGCCTCTCTCGGCGCGGCGCTTCATGTCGGCCAGGAAGAATATGACGCCGGCAAGAAGGCAGGCGAAAAGCTGGCCGAAATGGGTGGCAAGAAAGGGCTTTGCGTCAACCACGAGGTCGGCAACGTCTCGCTCGACCAGCGCTGCGAAGGGTTTTCCGACGGCTTCGGCGGGTCTGTCACCGTGCTTCCCACAACCAACGATCCCGGTGAGATCCTGTCCAAGGTCAAGGCCGCCATCGCCTCCGACGGCGACATCGACACCATCATGGCACTTGGCGCATCGCTCGCCGGCGAGCCGGTCGTTCAAGCCGTGAAAGACAGCGGAATGGTCAGCGACATCAACGTCGCGACCTTCGACCTGTCGGCAAACTTCCTGCAGGCGGTCGCCGACGGGGAAGCTGCCTTCGCCATCGACCAGCAGCAGTATCTGCAGGGCTACCTGCCGGTGGTGTTCCTCGCCAACCACGCCCGCTACGGCCTGATGCCGGGCGGCAATGTGCCGTCGGGTCCGAACCTGATCACCAAGGACAAGGCGGCCCAGGTGGTCGACCTTTCGGCCAAGGGCATTCGCTGAGCGGATGATCGACCGTTGACCGCCCGGGGGCGCGGCCTTGCGCCGGGCCCCCGTTTCGTTTCCGTTCCCCGTCGCGGTTCGACAGCGCCCCGGGCGCCGGCCGCGAGGAAGGCTTGCGAGGCCACAAGATGAGCGATGCAGACGCCGTGCCGGCCACACCGGCCCCGCCGGACGAACGCCTCAAGCAGACCACCCTCATGACCCGCTTGTTGCGGCGTCCGGAACTCGGCGCACTGGCGGGTCTCGTGCTGGTAACCGCGTTTTTCATGGCTGTTGCCAATCCGGCGATGTTCACGCTTGCCGGCATCATGAACTTCATGGCCCCCGCCGCCCAGCTCGGCATTCTCGCCATCGGCGCGGCATTGCTCATGGTCGGCGGTGAATTCGACCTTTCGGTTGGCTCCATGGTCGCCTTTGCAGGCCTCGCCTTCGGCACTGTGCTCGTGACCTGGGACATGCCGCTCGTCGTCGCCATCGTCGCCACACTGGTGTTTGCCGGCGGGATCGGCGCGATGAACGGCCAGATCGTGCTGCGCACCGGCCTTCCCTCCTTCATCGTCACGCTGGCGTTCCTGTTCATCCTGCGCGGGCTCACGCTCGTCGGCCTGAAATGGGCGACCGACGGCGCGACCCAGCTTCGCGGCGTCAAGGAGGCCGCCGGCGACAGTCCGATCCTGGAACTCTTCTCCGGTGAGGCCTTCGAGGGCCTTTTCGCGATGCTGGCCGCCAACGGCTGGATCGACACCTTCCGAAACGGCACGCCGAAGGTCACCGGCATGCCGGTGGAGATCTTGTGGTTTGCCGGGATCGCGCTGGTCGCCACCTGGGTGCTGCTGCGTACCAAATTCGGCAACTGGATCTTCGCCGCCGGGGGCGACGCCAATGCCGCGCGCAACTCCGGCGTTCCCGTGCGCCGGGTCAAGACGATCCTGTTCATGGCAACCGCCATGTGCGCCGCGCTCGTTGCGATCCTGACCGTGCTCGACGCCGGTTCCACCGATGCCCGGCGCGGTTTCCAGAAGGAGTTCGAGGCGATCATCGCCGCCGTGATCGGCGGTTGCCTGCTGACCGGCGGTTACGGCTCGGCCATCGGCGCGTTTCTGGGCGCGATCATCTTCGGCATGGTGCTGATCGGGCTGACCTATACCAACATCGACCAGGACTGGTATCTGGTGTTCCTCGGCGGGATGTTGCTGCTGGCGGTCCTCTTCAACAACTTCATCCGCAAGCGGGCGACGGGGGAGCGCTGAGGCCATGACCGATCCCAATTCCACACCGCTCATCGAGGTGCGCGACCTGGTCAAGCACTTCGGCTCCGTGATCGCGCTCGGCGGCGTCTCCATGAAGGTGCATCCCGGCGAAGTGCTTTGCCTGCTCGGCGACAATGGTGCCGGCAAGTCGACGTTGATCAAGACGCTGTCGGGTGTCCACGCGCCAACCTCCGGCAGCTTTCATGTCGAAGGCCGTCCGGTCTCCTTCCAGAGCCCGCGCGCGGCCCTCGATGCCGGCATCGCGACGGTCTATCAGGATCTCGCGATGATCCCGCTGATGTCGATCACCCGCAATTTCTTCATGGGCCGGGAGCCGCTGAAAGGCTTTGCACCGTTCCGCCACATGGACATGGCCCATGCCGACACGGTCACGCGCGAGGAGATGCGTCGCATCGGCATCGACGTGCGCGACCCGCAACAGGCGGTCGGAACCCTTTCGGGCGGCGAACGCCAATGCGTCGCCATCGCGCGCGCCGTCTATTTCGGCGCCAAGGTGCTGATCCTCGACGAGCCGACGTCCGCGCTCGGCGTCGCCCAGACCTCCATGGTGCTGAAATACATCAACCAGGTGCGCACCAAGGGGCTGGGGGTGATCTTCATCACCCACAACGTGCGCCATGCCTTCGCCGTCGGCAACCGCTTCACGGTGCTCAACCGCGGCAAGACGCTCGGCACCCACACCAAGGACGAGATCGACATCGACGCACTGCAGAACCTGATGGCGGGCGGCAAGGAACTCCAGGACCTCGGCGCGGAGCTCGGCGGGACGGTCTAGAAAGCCGTCCGCACCGCGCGGGTGGCACGGGCCGCTGTCACGACGCCGGCACGTGAACGACATTCCGTGATTTCAGGAAGACTGTTCACCCAAGAGACACGCTCCGTCTCCTGTTCGCTGTCTGGAATGCAGGGCGCAATCGGCTATTCTTCTGGCGAAGGGACGCTGCATGGCGCCCCTGCGAACCTGAGGAGGAGACGCCGATGACCTGGATGCCCGATCTCGACCCGACACCCGGCGATGCCAGCGCCTGCGACATGATCGACACGATCATCGTTCCCCGGGCGCGCGATCTCGGCGGCTTCGAGGTACGCCGCGCGCTGCCCTCTCCCAAACGCCAGATGATCGGCCCCTTCATCTTCTTCGACCAGATGGGACCGGCCGAGTTTCTCCACTCCGGCGGCATCGACGTGCGCCCGCATCCGCATATCGGCCTTGCCACCGTCACCTATCTGTTCGAAGGCGAAATCCATCACCGCGACAGTCTCGGCTCCGATCTGCCGATCCGCCCGGGCGACCTCAACTGGATGACGGCCGGTGCCGGCATCGTGCATTCGGAGCGCGAGGACCCGGAGCAGAAGGCACGGGCGCGCAAGCTTTTCGGGATCCAGAGCTGGGTCGCCCTGCCCAAACAAGTCGAGGAAACCGCGCCGGCCTTCGAGCATATCGGCAAGGCCGATCTACCGGTATTGAGCGACCAGGGCGCGACGGTGCGGGTGATCGCGGGCGAATTGTTCGGCGCACGCTCGCCGGTCAGGACCGCCTCGGAAACGATCTATGCCGATGTCACGCTGGAGGACGGCCGACGCCTGCCGGTCGACGCCACCCATGAGGAACGCGCGATCTACACCGTCGAGGGCACGGTCGAAATCGCCGGCGATACCTTCGACCAGGGCCAGCTTCTCGTCTTCAAGCCGGGCGACGCCATCACCGTGACGGCGCGCGGACCGGCGCGGTTCCTGATCCTCGGGGGCGAACCGATGGACGGTCCGCGCCACATCTGGTGGAATTTCGTTTCCTCCTCGAAGGAACGGATAGATCAGGCCAAGGAAGACTGGAAGCAGATGCGCTTCGATACCGTTCCCGGCGACGCGGAAGAATTCATTCCCCTGCCCGGCCGCTGACGCCGCGCGTGTCGCGCATCTGCCCGTCCGCACCGCCGACCGGCCGGTTGCGCTTGCGCTCACTCGCCCTTTCCGCCTCCCAGGCGAAGGGGGCGAAGAGTTCAGCGGGAGCAACCAGATCGACGACGGGAAACTCGACGATGACATTCACCCGCACGACATCCGGCGCGTCGCCGGTGAGATCGGGATCCTCCGGCAGAATGGTCAAGGTCATGCCGTATTGCTCGAAGGTTGCCGCGCGGTTGTCCGCCACCGCCGCCTGCACCTCCTCGGGCCACGGCCAGCCGTAACGCGCGCCGACCGCGTCGAGCACCCGCATCAGCGAGGCGCGCGCCTGGCGAACGGTCGCCGGATTTTCCGCATTCAGCTTGATGCGCACGGTGTTGAGCGAAATCTCGCTTTGACCGCGCAAGTTGACGAAAAGGGTCGCCTTGCGACCGTCCGACAAGCTGCGACCAAGAACGACCAGCTCGCTCGCGCAATACCAAAATCCGGCCACGAAGGGATCCGGCTTCCAGTCGGACATCGGCACGCCGAGACCGGAGATCGCCGCGCAGAGATCTGCCGGATGGCCGCCATAGACGCGCTTGAAGACGGCGGGTCGGTCGAGCTCGGGCCGCAGCAGCCGCGCCCGCTCGTCCGACGGGATCCCGGCCAACGCATCGGCGGGCAGATCCGGCGCGATCTCCGCCGACGGCGGCGGCTCCGGCGCCTCCCCCACCACGCCGGAGGCAATCGCAACGGCGAGCGCGACGGCCGCGACCCCGCCCAGCACCATCAGGCCCCGGCGAAGCGTCTGCCGTCGATGCAGGCTGGCAAGCGTCTGGCGTCCGCTTTCGCCCTCCGCAAGCGTCGCTCCGGACCCGCCTGACGTCGCGTCCTCGGTGTTTTGCCAAATCGTCTTCGGCACGTCCCGCCCTTCACTGCGAAAAACGCTGTCTGCGCGCTGGAAAGCCACCGTAGAGTGATGCACCATGCGCATGGACACCCGGCGCAAGTTTGTGGTCGCCAGGCCCTGTCCTATCACGGGAGGTCACATGCTGGAGGCGCTTTTTCGGCGCGTCGACGACAAGCGCGACGAGCTTGTGCGGCTGACACAGGATCTGATCCGCATCCCGACCGTCAATCCTCCGGGCGAAGCCTATACGCCTTGCGCGGAGTTCATCGGCAACCGGCTGGCAGCGCGCGGTTTCCAGGTGGTCTACATGCGCGGCGAGGACACCCCCGGCGACAGCACCCGCTATCCGCGTACCAATGTGGTGGCGCGCTTCGAGGGCCGACGGCCCGGCCCTTGCGTTCATTTCAATTCCCACATCGATGTGGTCGAGGCCGGTCACGGCTGGAGCGTCGACCCTTTCGCCGGCCTCGTGCGCGACGGCAAGATCTTCGGACGCGGCGCCTGCGACATGAAGGGCGGGCTTGCCGCCTCGATCATCGCCATCGAGGCCCTTCTGGAAGCCATGCCGGAGTTTCCCGGCGCCATCGAGATCTCCGGCACGGTCGACGAGGAATCCGGCGGCTTCGGCGGCGTTGCCTATCTGGCGTCCAAGGGGCTGTTCTCCAAACCGCGCGTCGATCACGTGATCATTCCCGAACCGCTCAACAAGGACCGCATATGCCTCGGTCATCGCGGTGTGTGGTGGGCGGAGATCGAAACGCGCGGCTCCATCGCCCACGGGTCGATGCCGTTTCTGGGCGACTGCGCCGTGCGCCACATGGGAGCCGTGCTGGAACGCTTCGAGCGCGACCTCTATCCCAAGCTTGCCGGCAAGCACACCGACATGCCGGTGGTGCCGGAGGGCGCGCGCTCCTCCACGCTCAACATCAATTCCATGCATGGCGGGCAGCCGGAAGGCTTCGACGGCCTGCCCTCGCCTTGCGTTCCCGACAGTTGCCGAATGGTGATCGACCGCCGCTACCTGATCGAGGAAAGCCTGGAGGAGGTGAAGGGCGAGGTGATGGACATCCTCGACGATCTGGCCCGCACGCGCGAAAAATTCGACTATCGCATCCGCGACCTCATGGAGGTGATCCCGACGATGACCGACCGCGACGCTCCGGTGGTGCGCGCGGTCGCCGACGGCATTCGCGACGTGCTGTCGAAAGCGCCCGACTACGTGATCTCTCCAGGCACCTACGACCAGAAGCATATCGCCCGCATCGGCCATCTGCATGATTGCATCGCCTACGGACCGGGCATTCTGGACATGGCGCACCGGCCGGATGAATTCGTCGGCATCGACGACATGGTCGACAGCGCCAAGGTGATGGCGCAAGCGACCGTGGCGCTCCTGACCGGCGGGCGCTAGGCTAGACCCCAAGACGATACGGGACGGCCCTTTGCGCCCGATCCCGAACGCGGCACGGAAACGGGAGACTTTTCGATGATGGCATTCTTCAACCGGCGCACGGTCCTTGCAGCCGGTCTCGTGATCGGCGCGGCCACCGCATTCGGCCCGGCCCCCGCGCAAGCCGCCCGCACCGACCTGGTGCTTGGCGTGCGTCTGGAGCCGCCGCATCTCGACCCGACCGCAGGTGCTGCCGCGGCAATCGACGAGATCACCTACGCGAACATCTTCGAGGGCCTGACCCGGATCGACAAGGAGGGCGCCGTGCAGCCCTGGCTGGCGAAGAGCTGGTCGATCTCCGAGGACGGGTTGACCTATACATTTTCGCTCCAGGAGGGCGTGACCTTCCATGACGGCACGACGTTCGACGCGGAGGACGTGAAGTTCTCGCTCGACCGCGCCCGCGCCGAGGACAGCACCAATGCGCAGAAGCCGCTGTTTTCCGGCATCGAAAGCGTCGAGGTCGTCGATCCCCTGACCGTGAAAGTGACGCTCGCCCGGCCGAACGGCGGTTTCCTCTTCAACCTCGGCTGGGGCGATGCCGCGATGGTGGCGCCGGAAAGTGCAGACACCAACAAGACGAAGCCGGTCGGTACGGGGCCGTTCCGCTTCTCCAACTGGGCGCAGGGCGACAATGTCGAGATCGTGCGCCACGACGCCTATTGGGGCGATCCGGTGGCGCTGGAGAAAGCCACCTTCAAGATCATCGCCGATCCGGCAGCGGCGCTTGCCTCGCTTCTGGCCGGCGACGTCGACGCCTTCCCGATCTTCCTGGCGCCTGAAAACCTGCCGATGCTGGAGGTCGACCCGCGCTTCACCGTCGCCGTCGGCACCACCGAGGGCGAAACCATCCTCGCGATGAACAACAAGGCCGGGCCGCTTGCCGATGTGCGGGTGCGCCGGGCGATCTCGCATGCCGTCGACCGGCAGGCGATCATCGACGGGGCGATGTTCGGCATCGGCACACAGATCGGCACGCATTTCGCCCCGCACCACCCGGCCTATCTCGACCTGACCGAGACCTATCCGCTCGATCTCGACAAGGCGAAGGCGTTGCTTGCCGAGGCCGGCTATCCGGACGGCTTCACCGCGACGCTCAAGCTGCCGCCCCCGATCTACGCCCGGCGCGGCGGCGAGTTGATTGCCTCGGACCTCAAGAAGATCGGGGTTGACCTGGAGATCGTGCCGCTGGAATGGGCACAGTGGCTGTCGGAGGTGTTCAAGGGCAAGGACTTCGACTTCACCATCGTCTCGCACACCGAACCGATGGACATCGGCATCTACGGGCGCAAGGATTACTATTTCCAGTACGACAGCGCCCGTTTCGACGAGACGATGGCCAAGCTGGACAACGCCTCGGCCACGGATGAACGCTACGCATTGATGGGCGAAGCGCAAAAGATCATCACCGAGGATGCGGTCAACGCCTATCTGTTCCAGCTCGCGAAGGCGGGCGTCTGGGCGTCGGGGCTGAACGGCCTGTGGGTCAACGCCCCGATCCAGGCGAACGACCTGACGGGTGTTTCCTGGGACTGATCCGCACGGCCCTGATGCGGGTCCGGCAGCGATGATCGAAGGGCGGAGGCGATGGCTCCCTCCGCCCTTTTCGTTTTGTGACAATGCGAAGCGAAGTTTGCAATCCCCGCCGCGCAAATCGCGACGGGGCGCGGGACGTCCGCGTGCCGTCTCAGGCGGCGTGGTCGGTCTTGCGCGGCACAAGCGCCCGCATGATGTCCGACATCAGCAGCGTGCCGACGGGCTTGCCGTCCCGCATCACGCGGAACCGCGGCGACAGCGCCCCTTCCGCCTTTTCGATCACGCTTTCCAGATTGTCGTTGTGATCGATCTCGCCAGCGATCTCGCCGTCGACAGGGTCCGTGCGCATCACCGAGCGCGCGCGCAGCACGCGGGCACGGTTGATGTCGGCCACGAAGTCCGCGATGTAGGCATCCGCCGGATTGAGCAGGATATGCTGCGGCTCGCCCTGCTGGACAACCGCGCCATCGTTCAAGATCACCAGATGATCGGCGAGCTTCAGCGCCTCGTCGAGATCATGAGTAATGAAGACGATGGTCTTGCGCAGTTCGGCCTGAAGCTCGATCAGGAGATCCTGCATGTCGGTGCGGATCAGCGGATCAAGCGCAGAAAACGCCTCGTCCATCAACATGATCGGCGCATTGGAGGTCAGCGCGCGGGCAATGCCGACGCGCTGCTGCATGCCGCCGGAAAGCTGATGGGGAAACTGCCCGCCGAGACCGCCGAGGCCGACACGCTCCAGCCAGCGTTCCGCCTCTGCCTCGTACTCCTTGCGTTTCCTGCCGCGCGTGGCCAGGGCGAGGCCTGCGTTGTCGAGGACGGTGCGATGCGGCAGCAGGGCGAACTTCTGGAAGACCATCGACATGGTCTCGCGACGCATCTGGCGCAGACGCGCCTCGTCCCACTCCAGAATGTTCTCGCCGTCGAGACACACCTCGCCGGCGGTCGGTTCGATCAGCCGGTTGAAGTGACGGATCAGCGTCGACTTGCCCGATCCCGACAGCCCCATGATCACCGTGATCTCGGTCTCGCGGATGTCGACATTGATGTCGCGCAGGCCGAGCACGTGGTTTTGGTTTTCCAGCAGGTCCGCCTTGCTCGTGCCTTGGCGGACCGCTTCCATCGCTGTCGCGGGATCGTCCCCGAAGATCTTGTAGAGGTGGCGGATCGATACTTTTACCTGATTGGTCATCGCATGCTCCTAGCGGCTGGACTGGCTGGCATCGACGCGGGCGAGTGCCGCCTTCGTGACGCGATCGAGCAGGATGGCGATCATCACGATGCCGAAGCCTGCAACCAGACCGACACCGAGTTCCAGGTTGCGAATGCCGCGCAGCACCAGCACGCCGAGGCCGGGGGCGGACACCAGCGAGGCGATCACCACCATGGCGAGGCTCATCATGATGGTCTGGTTCACGCCAGCCATGATGTTGGGCAGGGCCAGCGGGATC
The DNA here is from genome assembly GCF_000423705.1 of Stappia stellulata DSM 5886. GTDB lineage: Bacteria > Pseudomonadota > Alphaproteobacteria > Rhizobiales > Stappiaceae > Stappia > Stappia stellulata. The sequence continues at coordinate 301,291 of NZ_KE384083.1, forward strand.
TGGACGCCGAAGAGCTTCTGCCGGCTGGTCATACCGAACGCGTCCGCAGCCTCGACCACGCTCTGGTCGACCAGGCGGATGCCGAGATCCGTGAGACGAATGACCGGAACGATGGCGTAGAGGATGATGGCAATGCCGTAGAGCTTCGGCTCCGTCACGGAGAACAGGAAGATCAACGGGATCAGGTAAACGAAGGGCGGCAACGTCTGCAGCATGTCCAGAATGGGGATGCCAATGCGTTGCATCCGGTCGGACCGCGACATCGCGATGCCGATCGGGACACCGAAGAGGACGCAGATGAAGGCGCAGACAAAGATGATGGCGAGCGTTTCCATCGCCGGCTCATAGTGGTCGATGAACGCAAGCAGTCCGAGGGTGGCGGCGACAAACCCGACCACTTTCCAGGACCGGGCGACCAGAAAGCTCAACAGAAGCAGGACCGGAATGACGATCCACCAGGGGGTGGAGGTCATCATCCAGATCATGTCGCTGAGCATCCAGCTCAAGGGCTGCGTCAGCGGGTCGATGACAATGCGCAAACCGTCGCGAATGGCCAGGAACCCCTGCTCGAGCCCGAGCGTCAGATCGCGGGTCTGCGGGATCGCGCCGCAGGCCTCATGAAGCGCATCCAGGGAAGGAAAGGGAAGATCGCGAAGGGATGCCGCGCTGGCGTCATCGCTGCCGGTCTCCGCCATCAGGTCGGCCATGGACATCGGCCCGTCGTTGCTGGAGGCATCGCACCACGTCCTCAGCCCGAGCGCATCGAACACACCGTCATAGGTAGCCATTGATTGATCCGGACCTGATGAGGCCCGCCCTTGTTGTTGTTGTTGCAAGACAAGGTGTTGCAATGAAAAGGACGGAGCCGGGTCCGGCTCCGTCCGCAGATTCGAAGGGGTGTCCCCTCGTGGCAGCTCCCGCTTACTGGAGCAGCTTCGCCAGGCGCTCGCGCGCCCCGTCGCTGAGCCAGGGGCCCCACTCGTCCTGATGGTTGGTGAGGTAGTAGACAGCGGCCTCTTCGGCAGAGGCGTTGTTCTCGTCCTTCCAGGCAAGCAGTGCGCTCATCGTGTCTGTCTTGAAGGACATCTTCGACATGAGATCGGCGATCTCCGGCTCACGCTGCTCAAGTTCGGTCAGCACGGCCGTGAAGATCTTGGCGGTCGGGAAATCGGACGGCTTGGGATCCGGATTTTCCTTGTTCTGATTGGCGGTATGAGCCGCCTCGTCGTACTCGCCGAGGTCCACCTTCACCATGTCGAACTTGCCGAGCGGAACGGTCGGGCCCCAGTAGTAGCCGAACCAGGGCTCGTTATCCGCGTAGGCCGCGGCCATGGAAGAGGCCAGGGTCTCGCCGGAGCCGTGGTTGAATACCTCAATGCCGGAGGATTCCAGATCGAAGGCACGGATCAGGTTGTCGCTGACAACCCGGCAGCCCCAGCCTTCCGGGCAGTTGTTGAACCGGCCACCAACGAGCTCGGGATTGGCCATCACGCCTTCGATGGTTGCGAGTTCGGGATGCTTCTCGACCAGATAGGCCGGCAGCCACCAGCCCTCGATGCCGCCCGGCACCAGCACTTCGCCGGACTGCTTGAGCTTGCCTTCCGAGATGAGCCGATCATAGACATCGCCCACGGAGTTCTGCCAAAGCTCGGTCACGATGTCCGGCTCGCCGTTTTCGGCAACCGAAGCCATCGCAGGCACGGTGTCGGAAGGAACGGCCGAAACGGTGCAGCCGTAACCCTGCTCCATGATGAACTTCGCAACGGTGGTCACGATCTCGGCCGAAGCCCAGTTCATCTGGGTGATGGACACCTCTCCGCAAGTGGCCTCCTGAGCCTGCGCCGAAAGCGGCAGCAGACACGAAGCCGCGAGAGCGGCCGCCGTCAAGGTCAGTTTCCGCATGAAATCATCCTGAGTTTTTAAGGGAAGAAATAACGATCGCGACAGCAAGCAACACCATCGAACGAAAGACGGCGGCGCCAGCACAGCGGCACCGCGTCGCTCGAAACAGCGTCTTTCAAGTTTCCCGATCATTGCAATTCTGTATAATCTGACAAAGGTGAAAACTCAAATTCGGTTGAAATGCTTATTCACCTCAACAATCAGAATAGGCAGGAAAAAGGCACTCTCCAATTGAGAGCCTCGCCATTTTCAACCCTCCCCGAAACTCGCGCCAAACCGCTCTATATTGCGATTGGACGCTACGTAAACTTGATCATGCATCAAGCGACTCCCAAACACCTTCATCGATCTTTTTTTCCGTCGCCGCGCCCTGTGGAAGACTCTCCGGAACCCGGACGGCAAAAGAGAGAGAATCCGACCGTTGTCGCCGCATGCACGCATGTCTTTGCTTGATCGCGGTTCCGCGCTAGGCTCGACCCGGTGCCTCTGCCCCCCGCGTTTTTCCTGCTCCCTCGCCTCATGCGACGAAGGTCCGCTCCTGGATGCTGGTTTATGCTGCCACACGCTTCGCCAGCCTCGCTGCGACCCTTCTCGTCGCGACGCTTCTGGTGTTCGTGGTGCTGGAGATCCTGCCGGGCGACCCGGCCCAGCTGATGCTGGGACTGAACGCGCAGGAGGACACGCTTGCCGCGCTCAGGAGTGAAATGGGCCTCGACCGCCCCGCCTGGGCCCGCTACCTCGCCTGGATCGGCGGTTTCGCGACCGGGGACCTCGGCACGTCCTACACATATTCCGTCCCGGTCGCCGATCTCGTGGCGGATCGCGCCGTCGTCTCCCTGCCGCTGGCGATGATCGCGCTGGCGCTCTCCACCGTCATTGCCATTCCCGTCGGCGTTTATGCCGCGCGCCACCGTGGCGGCTGGCAGGACGGCGGCATCATGGCGCTGACGCAGATCGGGATCGCGATCCCGAATTTCTGGTTCGCCATGCTGCTGGTCTATGTCTTTGCCGTATCGCTCAGACTGGTGCCCTCCGGCGGCTTTCCGGGCTGGGAGGCCGGCGTCGGCCCCGCCCTGCAAGCGCTGGCGCTGCCGGCCGTCGCGCTAGCGCTGCCGCAGGCGGCGATCCTCGCCCGCGTCATGCGCTCCGCGCTGATCGATGTGCTGCACGAAGACTACGTGCGCACGGCGCGTGCCAAGGGCCTGACCCGCCATGCAACGCTGTGGCGCCATGCGGTGCGCAATGCCTTCATTCCGGTGCTGACCATCCTCGGCCTGCAATTCTCCTTCCTGATCGCCGGCACGATCATCATCGAAAACGTCTTCTATCTGCCGGGATTGGGACGGCTGATCTTCCAGGCGATCACCCAGCGCGACCTGATCGTGGTGAAGAGCGTCGTCGTGCTGCTGGTCGGCACCGTGATCCTCGTGACCTTCCTCGTCGACATGGCTTATGCCGCGGCCGACCCGCGGCTGAGAAAACGGTGAGCCCGTGAGCCAGACCCCGCCCGCCCTGCCGTTCGTTTTCCTGCTGTTGCGCCACCGCACGCTTCTCGCCGGAGGCGCCATCGTCACGCTGGTGCTGGTGGCGGCCCTCGTCTCGCTGGTGTGGACGCCCTATGCCATCGATGCGCTTTCGGTCGCCGACCGGCTCAAGGGATCCTCGCTGGCGCATCCCCTCGGCACGGATCAATACGGCCGCGACATGCTGTCGATGCTGATGGTGGGCGCGCGCACGTCCATTGCGGTGGCGCTTGTCGCTGTGGGCATCGGCGTTTGCGTCGGCGTCCCGCTGGGGCTGATCGCCGCCGCGCGTGGCGGATGGCTGGACGAGGGACTGATGCGGGTCAACGACCTCATCTTCGCCTTTCCCGCGCTTCTGTCGGCTGTCATGATCACTGCCTTGTTCGGCGCCGGCGCGGTCAATGCGATCATCGCCATCGGCATCTTCAACATCCCCGTCTTCGCGCGCGTCGCCCGCGGCGGCGCGCTCGCTACCAAGTCGCGGGAATTCGTGCTGGCCGCGCGGGTTTCGGGCAAGGGCGAAATCCGCATCATCGTCGAACACATCCTGCCCAATATCGCCAACCTCCTGATCGTGCAGGGCACGATCCAGTTCTCCCTCGGCATTCTTGCGGAAGCCGGGCTCTCCTATGTTGGCCTCGGCGCACAGCCGCCACTCGCCTCCTGGGGGCGCATGCTGAACGAGGCGCAGACAATGATGATGCTGGCACCGACGCTTGCGCTCTACCCGGGGCTTGCCATTGTCGTCACGGTGATCGGGCTCAACCTGCTCGGCGACGGCTTGCGCGACCTGCTGGACCCGCGCCTGAAACGGCGGGTGGCCTGACATGCTGTTCCAGGCGCGCGACCTGAGGGTCGGCATTCACGGAAAACAGATCCTGAAATCCGTCAATTTCGAAATCGATGCCGGAGAAACGCTCGGCCTTGTCGGCGAGAGCGGCTCCGGCAAGTCGATGACGGCACTGGCCGCAATGGGGCTTCTGCCGCATGGCGCCGCCGCCGGGGGCGGCCTGCTCTACGACGGTCGCGACCTCCTGCAATTGCGCGACGCGGAGATGTGCCGCTTGCGCGGGCGACGGATCGGCATGGTGTTTCAGGAACCGATGACCGCGCTGAACCCGGTCAAGACCATCGGCGAGCAGATTGCCGAAGGGATCTTCTGGCACATGCGCGTGCCCCGCGCCGTTGCGGCGGAGCGGGCCCGCGGGTTGCTCGACCGGGTGGGTCTGACGCGGGCGCGGGTGACCGGCGAGCGCTATCCGCATCAGCTCTCCGGCGGGCAACGCCAGCGCGTGGTGATCGCCATGGCAATTGCCTGCAGCCCCGACCTCCTGATCGCGGATGAACCGACGACCGCGTTGGACGTCACCATTCAGGCGCAGATCCTCGCGCTCATTCAGGAGATCGTCGACGAAAACCGGATGGGTTGTCTGCTGATCAGCCACGACCTCGCCGTGGTGGCGCAAATGGCGGACCGCGTGGCGATCATGCGCGACGGAGAGATCGTGGAAAGCGGCCCGACAGGCTCGCTCTTCGCCAATCTCACGCATCCCTATTCCAGGGCGCTGTTGGCGGCGTCCAACCATGTCCCGACCCGCGCCCGGCGACCGATCCGGCCAGGGCGCGCGGCCTCCGACGAATTGCTTCTGAGCGCGCGCGACATCGTTCGCAGCTACCCGCAACCGCGCACGCGTTTCTTCGAAAAACCGCGCCGGCTGAGCGCCGTCAAGGGCGTGAGCTTCGACATTCGCGCCGGCCAGAGCATCGGCCTTGTCGGGGAATCCGGCTGCGGCAAGTCCACGTTGGCGCGCACGCTGCTGGCGCTCGAGGCGCCCGACAGCGGCAGCCTGTCGGTCCTGGGCCGCGATCCGTTTTCCGCGACCGGCGATGCGCGCGAGGCGGTGCACCGGGCCGTTCAGGTGGTGTTTCAGGATCCTTACGGCAGTTTCAATCCGCGCCATCGCATCGGCCGGGTGGTGGCGGAGCCGCTGCATCTGCTGCGTGGGGAAATCGGAGCGGATGAAAAGCGCGACCGCGTCGCACAGGCCCTGGGCGAAGTGGGCCTGAGTGCCGGGGATGCGAGCAAATATCCGCATGAGTTTTCCGGCGGCCAGCGCCAGCGCATAGCGATCGCGCGCGCCCTGGTCACGCGGCCGCGCCTGATCATCGCCGACGAGCCGGTCTCCGCGCTGGACGTGTCGATCAGAGCGCAGGTGCTCGATCTGCTGGCCGGCTTGCGCGCCAGGCTCGGCCTCGCCTATCTGTTCATCTCGCATGATTTGAGCGTGGTGCGCGCGATCACCGACGAGGTGATGGTGATGAACGGCGGAAAGATCGTGGAGCGCGGACGCACGGCACGCGTCTTCGACCACCCCCGGCACCCGTACACGCGCATGCTCGTTGCCGCCGCACCGGACCTCAAGACGGCGCTTGCGGCGCGCCGGGCACGGGACGCCGAGCGACAGGGAGACACCGAAACGCCATGACGCAGGACACATCGCGGCGGCTCAGGATCGGGATCGACTGGGGCGGCACCAAGATGGAGGCGATCGCGCTCGGAGCCGACGGCGCGGAGCGGTTCCGCCAGCGGGTTGCAACCCCGCGCGACGACTACGCGGGCTGCATCCGCGCGGTTGTCGCCCTGGTGGAGGCGGCCGAAGCCGCGACCGGCGAAAACGGCAGCGTCGGGCTGGGCATTCCCGGCTCGCTCTCGCCGGCCACAGGTCTCGTCAAGAACGCCAATTCCACCTGGATGAACGGACAGCCGCTCGACCGGGATCTGGAGGCCGCACTCGCACGACCCGTCAGGATCCAGAACGACGCGAATTGTCTGGCTGTTTCGGAAGCGACCGACGGTGCTGGGGCGGGCGTGCATGTCGTCCATGCCATCATCATCGGCACGGGGTGCGGTTCCGGGATCGCCATCGACGGCGCGGCCCATCGCGGCGCAAACGGCATCGGCGGCGAATGGGGCAATATCCCGGTGCCCTGGATGCGCGAGGACGAGTTTCCCGGTCCCAATTGCTGGACGGGCCATCGCGGCACCATCGACCGGATGTGCTCCGGAACCGGCTTCCAGTGGGACTACGAACGCGCCACCGGCACATCGGCCACCGGACGCGAGATCGTCGCGCGGGCCCGCGCCGGAGAGCCGGAGGCGCAAGCCGCGCTGGAGCGTTACATCTCGCGACTGGCGCGGGCGATGGCAATGGTCGCCAACATTCTCGACCCGGACGTCTTCGTGCTCGGTGGCGGCATGTCGAATGTCGACGAGCTTTATGCGCAACTTCCGGACGCGATGGCTCCCTACATATTTTCCGACCAGTATTGCGTGCCGATCCGAAAGGCGAAGCACGGGGACAGTTCCGGCGTGCGCGGTGCCGCATGGCTCTGGAACGACTGACCTGCCCCTCCCCGACCGGGACAGGCTGTCCTATATCCTTGAAAAGCCCCCGGCCGGTCATCGCCGGGATGGCATGCGACAAAGGGAGGACAGCATGCGTCGTCTCGCAATTTCAACCGTGTCGGGCCTTGTTGCCTTCGCGGCCCTGCCGGTGGCAACTGCCATCGCCGAGGCGCGCGACTTCAAGATCGATCCGGCGCATTTTTCCATTGTTTTCAATGCACAGCACATCGATTATGCGCCAACCTGGGGCATGTTCCTGAAAGGCGAAGGCTCTTTCACCTTCGACGAGGACACCCGCACGCTGAGCGATCTCACGGTCACGATCCCCGCCGACAGCGTGTTTTCCAACAACGAGCGGCGCGATGGGCATTTGCGCTCCGACGACTTTCTTTCAGCCGAAACCCATCCCGACATCACCTTCGTGATGACCTCCGCCGAGGAAGAGACGGCGCGCAGCGGCACCGTGACCGGCGACCTGACCCTGCGCGGCGTGACACGTCCGGTGACGCTCGATGTCACCTTGAACAAGGTCGGCCCCTACCCCTTCGGCGACACCTATGTGATCGGCATCAGCGCGCGAACGACGCTGAAGCGGTCCGAGTTCGGAATGACATACGCGGTGGAAAACGGGCTGGTTGGCGACGAGGTGCCGATCCGCATCGATCTGGAGGCGATCCGGCAGTAGGGCGCGAAAGGCGCTCAGCCGGTCGCGGGCGCCGAAACGTCGCGCAGATGGCCGGTCTTCACGAAGACGCGCGCACCTTGCGCGCCGGCAACCGCATGCAATCTTGCGCCGACGGGAAGGCGAAGCCATCCGTCGCGCCCGAAGACCTCTACGCCATGGCGCAGGCTGCCGTCGAGAACCAGCGCTTCCGTGCCGCCGACGGCATCGAGGGAAACCTCCGCATCCGGCTCCCACTGTTCGACGCGCACATCCTCGCGGTCGTCGGCAAACAGCGGCAGAACCGAGACGCCCGGCCGGTCGCGATGGGGCACCGGTGCGGCCTTGTTGGTATCGACGATCACATGCGTCCGGTCGGCGGGGTCGAACTGCCAGAGCTTGACGAAAATGACGCAGCCGTCCTTAGAGGCGGGTGTGTGGCTGGATCCTGGCGGATTGCGCACATAAGTGCCGGCCGGATAGTCGCCGTGTTCGTCCTGGAAGACCCCTTCGAGCACGAAGAACTCCTCGCCGCCGCCATGGGTATGCGCGGAAAAGGCGCTTCCCGCGTCATAGCGCACGATCGAGGTGGCACGTGCCACCTCGTCGCCGATGCGGTCGAGCATCCGGCGGCTGACGCCGGGCATGGGCGAGGCCCGCCACTCAAGCTCGCCGGCGTGGATGGATGCCGGCGTTTTGAAGTCCGCGTTGAGATCCATCGTGATCGTCTCCTTCGACCGCCCGGGGGGAGGGTTTCGAAGCATCAGGATGGGGCGCTTCACCAGACGGTCAAGGGCAAACGCCCGCCGCCCTACACCCGGTTGAGGAGCCGCGCGCGGATCGTGCCCGACAACTTGCGGATTTCCTCCAGAAGCGTGACGGCGTTTTCGACCGGGCCGTCGGCGTCGAGCACGACGTAACCGACTTCACCGTCGGTCTGGTAATGCTGCGCGGCGATGTTGACCTTCCACTTGGCGAAGAGGTCGTTGAGCTTGCCGAGTTCACCGGGCGTATTGCGCTGCACCTGGATGAAGCGCGTGTTTTCGGTGCCCTTGGGCAGCTGCACCTGAGGGAAATTCACAGCGCCGATTGTCGAACCGACATCGGAATATTCCACCAGCCGACGGGCGACTTCCTCACCGATGCGCTCCTGCGCCTCTTCCGTCGAGCCGCCGACATGCGGCGTCAGGATGACATTGTCCAGACCGCGAAGCGGCGAGAGAAATTCCTCGTCGTTCGACTTCGGCTCGCTCGGGAAAACATCGACGGCAGCACCCGCCAGATGGCCCGACTTCAGCGCATCGGCGAGCGCGTCGATATCGAGCACGGTGCCGCGCGCGTTGTTGATGAGATAGGCGCCCTTCTTCATGGCGGCGATCTCCGCGCGTCCGATCATGCCGCGCGTTTCAGGTGTTTGCGGCAAATGAAGCGACACGACATCGGAGGCTTCCAGAAGCGCGTGCAGCGTCCCGGTCGGCTCGACATTGCCGTGACGCAGCTTGTCGGTCTGGTCGAAGTAGATCACCCGCATGCCCATCGCCTCGGCGAGCATGGAGAGCTGCGAGCCGATGTTGCCGTAGCCGACGATACCGAGCGTCTTGCCCCGCACCTCGTTGCTGCCGGCCGCACTCTTCAGCCAGCGGCCGTTGTGGGCGGCCATCGACTTCTGGAAACTGCCGCGCATCAGCATGACGATTTCGGCAACCGTCAGTTCGGCGACGCTGCGCGTGTTGGAAAACGGGGCGTTGAAGACGGTGATGCCGCGCCGATTGGCCGAAACCAGGTCGACCTGATTGGTTCCGACGGAAAAGCAGCCGACCGCAACCAGCGTTTGCGCGGCTTCAAGGATCTCCGCATCGACCTGGGTGCGCGAGCGGATCCCGAGGATGTGAACGCCCTGCAGCGCCTCTTTCAGGGCGTCCTTGTCGAGCGCGGTCTTGAGAAGCTGAACGTTGGTGTAGCCGGAGGCGGCGAGCACGTCGGTAGCCGACGGGCTGATGCCCTCAAGCAGCAACCAGCGGATCTGGTCCTTGGGGCGAGACAGACCGGTGTTCATGAGCGTTTCCGTGATCCTGGGACAGGCGGGCGGCAGAGCGCGCGCGACAGATTGCGCTCTCCTGCCCTGTCCGCGCCCAAAATTCAACTGTCGCCAGGTGGAAATGCAGATCTAGCCGAGCGCGACCCAATCGCGCAGGTCGCGCAGGAAGCGGGTGAGACGTTCCCTGGTGTCCGCGAAATCCGCCGTCTTCTCATAGGTCTCGACGTTCATGTAGAGCGCGCGATTGACCTCGATCTGAAGGCTGTGGACACCGTTTTCCGGACCGCCGTGCCGCGCCAGGATCTCCGCGCCCTTGAAGGGATCGTTGATCGCAACGGAGAATCCGAGACCTTCCAGGATCCGGCGGGCCTCCCCGAGGAAGCCGGCGGCGCAACTGCGGCCCTCGCGGTCGGACAGAACGATGTCGGGACGCAAATCCCCGGTCTCGTCTTCATGCATCGCGTTGGCGACCGGCTGCATCGAGTGGAGGTCGAGGTGATAGACCGCGGCGGCGGCGCCGCGTGTCTCGGTCAGAAGTTCCGCAAGCGCCGCATGATAGGGTCGCCAGCAGCGCGCCAGACGCGCCTCGTAGTCGGCGCGCGCGAGCGGCGACGCCAGCAGCGGCGCGCCGTCCGGCGGCGTTGCGGTCCAGACCACGCCCTTGCCGAGCCGCGCCTTGGCGCCCGGGGCCAGCACCAGATCGTCGCCGTCGGCGAGCGTTTCGGGCGCGAGATCGTCGAAGGCGCGGTTCACGTCGCAATAGATCCGCCCGAAGCGGGCAACAAGCAGCGGCAGGCCGAGATCGGGTGCCGCCGAGAACAGTTCGTCGACATACATGTCTTCCGCCCGGCGGTAGAGCGACGGCGGCTGCAACGGGTCGAAATCGGCCGGGTAGACCGTGCCGGAATGCGGGCTGTCGAGCACAAGCGGCGCAAGCCCCCGCGCCGGCCGACGGATCTCGATCATGTCACCGTCGGCGGGCATGCCGTCTGCCATCCCCGCTACCCGTCGTTCAGGTGGCAGGCCGACAGACGCCCCGGCGCGATCTCGCGCAGCGCCGGCGTTTCCTCGCGGCAGCGGGCGAACGCATGCGGACAGCGCGGATGGAAATGACAGCCCTTCGGCGGATTGATCGGCGACGGGATCTCGCCCTTGATCGGTTGGAACACCCGCTTGCGCGTGTCGATGCGCGGGACTTCGTCCAGCAGCGCCTGGGCATAAGGATGGTTCGGTCCGGCGAACAGTTCTTCCGTCGGCGCGCTTTCCACCACGCGCCCCAGATACATGATCACCACCCGGTCGGAGAGGTGCTCCACGACGCCGAGGTCGTGCGAGATGAAGAGATAGGTGAGCCCAAGCTCCTCGCGCAGGTCCATGAACAGGTTGAGCACCTGTGCCTGGATCGAGACGTCGAGCGCGGCAATGCTTTCGTCGCAGACGAGGAAATCCGGCTCCACGGCCAATGCGCGGGCAATGCCGACGCGCTGGCGCTGACCACCGGAGAACTGGTGCGGATAGCGCATGCGAAAGCCCGGATCGAGACCGACCCGCAACAGCATCTTGTCGACATAGTCATCGACCTCGCCGGCGGAAATCAGCCCGTGCACGCGCGGGGCCTCGCCGACGATATCGCGCACGCGCATGCGCGGATTGAGCGAGGACATCGGATCCTGAAAGATCATCTGGATCTTCAAGAGGGCGTCGCGGCGCTCGGCTCCGCTCAGGGTCGAGACATCCTTGCCGCGCCAGAAGACCTTGCCGTCGCTCGCCGCATGGACGCCGGCGACGACGCGCCCGAGCGTGGACTTGCCGCAGCCGCTCTCGCCGACGAGGCCGACGACCTCGCCGTCGGCGATGTCCATCGAGACACGGTCGACCGCATGCACGACCTCCTCGCGCCGGTCGCCGCCGAAGAAGTTCACGATCTTCTCCGCGGTGTCCAGACGCTTGGCAAAGCGCTTGGAAACGCCGTCGAGCCGCATCAGGGGCTGCTTGCTCATGCCGAGCCTCCTTCGATCGCCGGCTCGTCCGCGCGATGCGGGTGATGACAACGCACCGCGCGGTCTCCTTCCGTCGGAACCAGCTCCGGCATCGCGGTGCAGAGGGAATCGGCACGCGGGCAGCGCGCAGCGAAACTGCACCCGGGCGGCAAGGCGAGCAACGACGGCGCCATGCCGGGGATCTGGGTCAGCCGACGACCGCGCCGGTTGTGGCTCGGCACGGAGCCGATCAGCCCGCGCGTATAGGGATGAAGCGGGCCGTCGAGCACCTCGCCCACCGGCCCTTCCTCGACGATCCGGCCGGCGTACATCACCGCAACGCGATCCGCGAGACCGCCGACGACGGCGAGGTCATGGGTGATCCAGATCATCGCAAGGCCGGTGTCGGCGCAGAGTTTCTGCACCTCGTAGAGGATCTGGGCCTGGATGGTGACATCGAGCGCGGTGGTGGGTTCGTCGGCGACAATCACGTCCGGCTCGTTCAGGAGCGCAATGGCGATGGCGACACGTTGGCGCATGCCGCCGGAAAACTGGTGCGGATAGGCGACGAGGCGCTCGTCCGGCGAGGGAATGCCGACGCGGGCAAGGGCGGCACGGGCGCGCTCGCGCGCGGCCTCCTCCGAGAGGTCCTCATGGGCACGGATTGCCTCGATCATCTGGGTGTCGACGCGCAGCACCGGATTGAGGGTCATCATCGGGTCCTGGAAGATCATTGCGATCTTGCGCCCGCGCAGGGACCGCCAGTCGCGCTCCGACTTGCCGACAAGCTCCTCACCGCCGAGACGGATCGATCCACCGACGACGCGCCCCGGCGCATCGACAAGCCCCATCAGCGAAAAACCGGTCACGGTCTTGCCCGAGCCGCTTTCGCCGACAAGGCCGAGGACCTCGCCGCGCGCCAGCGAAAAGGACACGCCGTCGACGGCACGCGCAACCCCGGCCTTGGTGAAAAAATGCGTCTTGAGGTCGGAGACCTCCAGGACGGGTGGTTCGCTCATTCCGTCCTCACTTTTGCAGTCGGGGGTTCAACACGTCGCGCAGCTGGTCGCCGACCATGTTGATGGAAACGATGGTGATCAGGAGGGCCACTCCGGGGAAGACGGCGATCCAGTACTTGCCCGACAGCATGTAGTCGAACCCGTTGGCGATCAGCAGCCCGAGCGAGGGTTCGGTCGGCGGCAGGCCGACGCCGAGGAAGGACAGCGTCGCCTCAAGCGCAATCGCATGCGCCGTCTGCACCGTGCCCACCACGATCAGCGGCGCGATGCAATTGGGCAGGATATGGCGGAAGACGATGCGCGCGTGACCGAGCCCGAGACAGGCTGCGGCCTCGACGTACTCGCGGCGGCGTTCGACAAGCGCCGAGGCGCGCACCGTGCGCGCGTAATAGGCCCATTGCGCCACGACCAGCGCGATGATGATCTTGTCGACGCCCTTGCCAAGGATCGCCAGCAGGATCAGCGCGATCAGCACGGCGGGAAGCGACAGCTGGAGGTCGACCACCCGCATGATCAGGTTTTCCGTGCGCCCGCCCGCATAGGCGGCCGCCAGCCCGACGCTCATGCCGACGATAATGGCGATGATCCCGGCCGCCACGCCCACGGACAGCGAGATGCGCAGTCCATAGAAGATCGCGGACAGCAGGTCGCGGCCCGCCCCGTCCGTGCCAAGCAGGAAAGGCGTGCCGTCCATCGCGTAGCTGCCCGGCGGCATGCGGGCGTCAAAGATCGACACGACGGCGAGATCGTAAGGGTCCTGCGGCGAAATCCAGGGCGCGAAGATCGCGATCAGGATGATCAGGAACAGAACGACCGCCGCTCCCACCGCGAGCGGACTGTCGCAATAATCCGACAGGAAACGTCGCAAGGGCGTGTCGACCGTGGCGGTTTGGGCCTCTGTGGTATCTGTCACGGTCGGGGTGTCCACTGGATCGCTGGCGCTCATGGGTCCACTCAGTTTCCGCGGTCGGCGAGCCGCACGCGCGGATCAAGAAGCGAATAGACGACGTCGACCAGGAGATTGATGATGACGAAGAGGAAGACGATCATCATCAGGTAGGCGACGATGACCGGTCGATCGAGCTGCTGGATGGATTCGATCAGGAGCTTGCCCATGCCGGGCCAGGCGAAAATGGTTTCCGTCACCACCGAGAAGGCGACGAGCGAGCCGAACTCCAGTCCGAGCACCGTCACGACGGGGATGAGGATGTTCTTGAGAAGGTGCACGCCGACGATGCGGTTGCGCGACAGCCCCTTGGCGCGGGCGAACTTGATGTAGTCCTGCAGCATCGCCTCGCGCGTGCCGGCCCGCGTCAGGCGGATGACGAGCGAGATCTTCAAGAGCGCCAGGTTCAGTGCCGGCAACGCCAGATGGCGCAACCCGTCGAGGGTCAGAAACGACAGTTTGACGCCGAACACATCGACGGTATCGCCGCGTCCGGTCGAGGGCAGCCAGCCAAGCACGACCGCAAAGACCATGATCATCATGATGCCGACCCAGAAGGTGGGCAGCGAGAAGCCCAGGATCGAGCCCGCCATGATCGTCTTGGAGGTCTTGCTGTCGGGATAGAGACCGGCATAAAGCCCGAGCGGAATGCCGAGAACGACGGCAAGAAGCAACGCGGAAAAGGCGAGCTCAAGCGTCGCGGGCATGCGCTGGAGAATGAGGCCCAGCGCGGATTCGCCAAAGACGAAGGACCGGCCGAGATCGCCCTGGATGGCACTGGTCATGAACGCCCAGAACTGTTCCCAGATCGGCCGGTCGAGGCCGAGTGCGCGCGTGACCTGGTCGATATCCGCCTGGTCCATGTCCGGCGACACGAACATGTAGACCGGATCGCCAACCATATGGATCCCGAAAAACACGATCATCGCCATGGCGACCATGACCAGCGCGCTTTGCAGCAGGCGGCGAAGAATGAAAACGCTCATGGGCCGGAGTATCCTGGACCGGAGTTCGAAGCCGCGACAATGACGGAATGAATGCGCAAGGCGGGACCCGGACTGCTGCTGGCAGGCGGCGAAGACGGCCGGGAATGCCCCGGCCGTCTTCGCCGATGCAGGATCAGTCTTTCACAACGCCATAGGCGACGGTGTACTCGTCCGTGCGGGGGATGTAGCTCAGCCCCTTGCGGCTCGCCCAGGTGTTGACCTGATAATGGATCGGAATGATCGCGAGATCCGCAATCGCCATTTCCGTTGCCTTCGCGAGCAGGTCCTGACGCTTGGCGTCATCGACCTCGGACAGGGCTTCCTCGATCACCGCATCGACGTCCGGGTTGGAATAGCGGCCGCGGTTGGCGGTGCCCATGCCCTTGTCCGGATTGTTCGTGGCGATCAAGGCGCGCAGCGGCGAAGAGGCCTCACCCGAACCTGCACCCCAGCCGACGAGGATCAGCGAAAACTCGGGCAGGCCATCGGCGCCGCGCGAGGCGCGGGAGAAGTAGACCGAACGCGGAAGGGTTTCGACCTGCGCCTTGATACCGACCCGGTTCAGCATCTGCGCGATGCCCTCGACGATCTTGGCATCGTTGACATAGCGGTCGTTGGGGCCGTGGATCGTCAGCTCGAAGCCGTCCGGCAAACCGGCCTCGGCGAGCAGCGCCTTCGCGGCCTCCGGATCATAGGTTTCCGGCTCCAGATTCTCGGATACGCCGAAAAAGCCTTCCGGCAGCAGCTGGCCGGCGGGAATGGAAAGGCCTTCCATCACACGGTCGCGGATCAGCTCGCGCGAAATCGCCTTGGAAATCGCCAGACGCACCTTCTGGTCCATCAGCGGGTTCTTGATGTCTCCGCCGCCGTTGGCCTTCACAAAGGGCGAGTTCTCGCGGAACTGGTCGATGTGGAGATAGATCACGCGGTTGGACACGCCCTGTGACAGGGTGACGTCGTCGCGGGCCTTCAGCGTCTCGATGTCGGTTGTCGGCACGCCGCCGATGACATCGACGTCGCCGGCGAGAAGTGCCGCGACGCGCGAGGGGCCGGACTTGATCGGCTTGATCGTGACCGTATCCCAGGTGGGCTTGTCGCCCCAGTAGTCGTCGTTGCCCTCAAGCACGATCCGGTCGCCGGGAACATATTCGACGAACTTGAAGGGACCGGTGCCGGCCGAGGCGACGCCGGAGTTGAACTCCTCCGTCGTGCCGTTGCAGCCCCCCTCATCGGAGATGATCGCGATGTTGCCGAGATCGTTGACCATCAGCGGATAGGGCTCTTCGGTCTTCACATGAACCGTGTAGTCGTCGATCTTTTCGAATGTCTTTCCCTTGATGTAGGTGGAAAAACTGGCCGGGGAGTTCGGCACCTCGGGCGCACGCTCGAAAGTGCAAATCACGTCATCGGCGTTGAAAGCGGTTCCGTCGTGGAAGGTCACGCCCTCGCGCAGCTTGAACTCCCAGGTCGTCGGGTTCACCGGCTCCCAGGAAACGGCAAGGCCCGGCTTGAAATTCTGCCGTTCGTCGGGATTGGCGAGGCGATCGAAGATCATGAAGCCCAACTGGTTGTTGGGGCCGAGATTGTGGAAATGCGGATCGACGGACGTCGCCTCGGAGGCCACGCCGATCGTAATGTCTTCGGCCGCGGCCGTGCCGGCCAGTGCGACTGTGGAACACGCCGCATAGAAAACCGCACGCACCAATGGCGCCTTGATGGATTTCATCAGGATAGTCTCCCCTCCGGATCCCTCTGGATTTCTTGAACAGACGGAGCGGGATCGGAACGCTCTCCGGCTGATGGCGGCCATCGTCATTTGCGCGACGGCTTCGGCTTGTTCAGAAAGCTATTATGCGATTATATAATGGACAAACGAAAAACGATAACCAAAAGACATAGCTCTATTCCTGTCGTAAATACCTACCTCCGAGGTTCCCATGACGCGCCCAGCGGGCGACGGCAGCCATCGAAACGGCCCGACCCTTCGCGAACTCGAAGTCCTGCGCGCGGTGATCACCGAGGGCAAGACGACGGCGGCCGCCCACAAGCTCGGCATCTCGCAGCCGGCCGTAAGCCGCGCCATCCAGCAGCTGGAGGCCCGCCTGGGCCGGGATCTGTTCCATCGCTCCGGCAACAAGATCCAGCCGACCTCCGAAGGCCTTGCCTTCAACGAGCAGATCGAACCGATCTTCGCGACTCTCGCCCGTCTGGAAACGACGGCAAGCGACGAGGGCAGCCCCACCCGGCTGCGAATTGCCGCGCCTCCCACGCTCAGCCATCACCTTCTGACCGGCCTGATGGCCGGCTTCCTCGACGCCCATCCGGACGCGAGCATTCATCTGGAAATCGGCATGTCGACCACCGTTGCCGCCGCGGTCGCCGACGAGAACGCCGATCTCGGCATCAGCGACCATCTGATCCAGCACGACGGGCTGCGCATGCATCCGTTTCGTCACGCCATCGCCCATGCGGCGATCCCGTCCGGGCACCGGCTCGCCGACAAGAGCGAGATCACGCCGGAGGACATGGCGGGCGAGCCTTTCATTGCTCTCACCCGCCGGTTTCACCAGCGCAATGTCTACGACCGGATCTTTACCGAGCGCGGCATTCACCGGGAGATCAAGGCGGAAACGGCGACGAGCATCGCCATTTGCGAGTTGGTTCGATCCGGCATCGGGCTGGGGCTCGTAAACCCCTTCCCGGTGTCTCAATGCGGGATCGAAGGGGTGGAATTCCGCCGGTTCGCGCCGCGCGTGGACTATCTGACCCAGTTTTTCATGCCATCCGGCAAGATCACGCCGATCGCGCAGCGGTTCATCGAACATGCCCGCCGCGCTGTCCCGGCCGACGCCTATTCACATCCGGCCTGACCCGCCGTGAAAGGACACACGACATGTTGACTTCAGCAAGACCCGTTGCGGCGCAGATCCTCGCCGATCTCGTGGGCTTCGATACCACCAGCCGCAACTCCAACCTCGCGCTGATCGCCTATGCCGAGGATTACCTGGCAAGGCGCGGTGTCTCGTCCACCCGCATTCCCGACGAAACCGGAGAAAAGGCGAACCTGCTTGCAACCATCGGCCCCCGCGATGTGCCCGGCTTCGTGCTGTCGGGGCATACCGACGTCGTGCCCGTCGACGGACAGGACTGGACCAGCGATCCGTTTTCGCTGGAAGAACGCGACGGCCTGCTCTACGGGCGCGGATCCTGCGACATGAAGGGGTTTTTGGCCTGCTGTCTTGCCAAGGTCGACGACATGCTGGCCCGCGACCTCAAGGCGCCGATCCATCTCGCCTTTTCCTATGACGAGGAAGTCGGCTGCAAGGGCGTGCCCAGCCTGATCCGCAAGCTGGTCGAGACCGTCGCCATGCCGCGCGCCTGTTTTGTCGGCGAGCCGACCGAGATGCAGGTGATCGTCGGCCACAAGGCGAAGCGTTCCTACAAGGCCGTCGTCACGGGCCGGACCTGCCATTCCTCGCTGGCGCCGCAGGGCGTCAACGCGGTCGATTATGCCGCCATGCTGGCGCTGAAGGTGCGCGAGATGGGCAAGACGCTGGCCAGCGGCATGAGCGACGATCTCTACGACGTTCCGGTCACCACCGCGCATACCGGCGTCCTGCAGGGCGGAACGGCGCTCAACATCGTACCGGACCGGGCGGAGCTGTCCTTCGAATTCCGCGCCCTGCCGGCAGAGGATGTCGATGCGCTGGTCGATGAGGTGATGCGCTACGCCCGCGAGGAGCTTGAGCCGGAGATGCAGGCCATCGCACCTGAAACCGGCATCGCCTTCGAGCAGATCTCCAGCTTCCCCGGCCTCGATACGGAAATCGACGCGGAGGTCACCCGGCTTGCCAAGCGTCTCGCGGGACGCAACGACCACGCCAAGGTCGCCTATGGCACGGAAGGCGGCCGTTTCGTGGAGATCGGCGCGGTGCCGACCGTCGTCATCGGTCCGGGGTCCATCGAGCAGGCGCACAAGGCGGACGAATTCATCGCCGTCTCCGAACTGGAGAAATGCGGGGCCTTCCTCGACAAGGTTCTCGACGAGGCCTGCGCCTGACATCCCTTTGCCTTTGCCATCCAAACCCACGGATTTGAACATGACAGCCGTTTCCGGAACGACGCCCGCGATCGAACTCACCAAGGTCGACATTGCCCCCTATCTCCCCGGCAATACCGGCATCGAGGGGGTCACCACGCTCGACAGCGGCAAGCCCGGTCCGCATGTGGCGATCTCGGCAATCGTGCATGGCAACGAGCTGTGCGGCCCGATCGCGCTCGACTGGCTGTTCAAACACGATGTCGCGCCGGTCCGGGGCAAGCTGTCGCTGGTCTTCGTCAATCTCGACGCCTACGCCCGTTTCGACCCGGCCGATCCCTTCGCCTCGCGCTGGGCGGATGAGGACATGAACCGGCTGTGGCAGGCTCCAACGCTCGATGACGACGCCTCGCTTGAACGGCGCCGCGCCCGCGTGCTCCGCCCGTTCTTCGATACCGTCGACCTGCTTCTGGACCTCCACTCCATGCAGCACGCGACGCCGCCGCTGATGCTCGCCGGACCGCTCGCCAAGGGACGCGAACTGGCGCGCGCCATCGGCATGCCGGAGCTTGTGGTGAGCGATGCCGGTCATGCGGCGGGCAAACGGTTGCGCGACTATGCGGATTTCTCCGACCCGACGAGCGAGCGCAATGCGCTTTTGGTGGAATGCGGCCAGCACTGGGAGGCAGAGGCCGCCGACGTCGCCATCGAGACGAGCCTGCGCTTTCTCCACGCAACGGGCGCGGTCGCTCCGGAGTTCGGCGCCGATTACCTTGCCGCGCGCGCCACGCCGGCAACGCAGCGTTTCATCGAGATCGCGGCGCCGATCACGATCACCACGGATTCGTTCCGCTTCACGCAGGACTTCATCGGCGGCGAAGTGATCGAGCGGGCCGGAACCGTGATCGCCCATGACGGTGGGGTATCCGTTGCGACGCCGGAGGACAACATGATGCTGATCATGCCGACGCGTCGCCTCGACAAGGGACTGACCGCCGTCAGACTGGGTCGGCTGGTCGACGGCACGCAGGATCCGAAGCCGGCCCCTCCGCTTACGGCATGATTCCGCCGTTGCACCGGCGCGCGCCTTGCGCTACTGAAAATACATGAGCGACATTCGGATCCTGAACAGCGGCTGGTGGTGGCGCGCCCTTTAAAGGCGGCAATCGACAGCGCGTGACCGGACGTCACTTGAAGCAAATCGAAAAAGCCGCCGCGGGGTCCCGCCGGCGGCTTTGTCATGTCTGGCGGCGGAAAAGGGCCCGGCGGCGCGGCAGAGGAAGAGACGGACATGTATACGGGACGCGAAATAAGCCTCGTCACCGGGGGCGGAATCGGCATCACCACGCGGGTGCGCGCCGCCGACTATGCGCAAGGCACTTCGCCCTGGATCGACCGGCTCGATGCCGAGCGCGGCGCGGTCTTCTCCTCCTCCTACGAATACCCCGGCCGCTACACGCGCTGGGACATGGCGCTGATCAATCCGCCGCTGGTGCTGGAATCGAACGACCGCGACGCGCACATCCAGGCGCTGAACGCACGCGGGCGCATTCTGCTCCCCGCCATCGAGGCCCATCTGCGCAAGCTTGAAGACCTGGAAAGCCTGACGCGCGACGGCGACCGGCTGGACATGCGCATCGCCCGGCCGACCCGCGCCTTTACCGAGGAAGAGCGTTCGCGCCAGCCCTCGGTCTTCTCCGTCATCCGCGCGATGAACGCGCTGTTTGCCTGCGACGACGAACATCTCGGCCTTTATGGCGCCTTCGGCTACGATCTTGCGTTCCAGTTCGAGCCGATCGAATTGTCGCTGGAGCGCCCCGAGGACCAACGCGACGTCGTGCTCTACCTGCCCGACGAGATCCTGCTGGTCGACCATTACGGCCGCAAGGCGCATGTGGTGGAATACGAGTTCACCGTCGACGGCGAAAGCACCGAGGGATTGACGCGCGACGGCACATCGCAAGCCTATAGTCCGGCCAAGGGCGATCCGGGCCGCGGCGATCACGTGCCCGGCGAATATGCGGAGCTGGTGCGCGCGGCAAAAGATCACTTCAAGCGCGGCGACCTGTTCGAGACCGTTCCCGGCCAGACGTTCTACGAGGCGTGCCCCGCCGCTCCTTCCGCCGTCTCCCGCCGGCTCACGGAGATCAATCCGTCCCCTTATGGCTTCTTCATCAACCTCGGCAATCAGGAGTACCTGGTCGGCGCGAGCCCGGAAATGTATGTGCGCGTTTCCGGCGGACGGCGGGTCGAGACCTGCCCGATTTCCGGCACGATCCGGCGCGGCAAGAACGCAATCGAGGACGAGGCGCAGATCCGCAAGCTGCTGAATTCCGCCAAGGACGAGGCGGAGCTTACGATGTGCTCCGACGTCGACCGCAACGACAAGAGCCGGATTTGCGATCCCGGCTCCGTGCGGGTGATCGGTCGGCGGCAGATTGAGTTATATTCCCGGCTGATCCACACCGTCGATCACATCGAGGGCATCCTGCGCGACGATCTCGACGCGCTTGACGCGTTCCTCTCCCACACATGGGCCGTTACCGTGACCGGCGCGCCGAAGCGCTGGGCGATGGACTTCATCGAACGCCATGAGAAAAGCCCGCGCGCCTGGTATGGCGGGGCCATCGGAGCCGTGCTGTTCAACGGCGACATGAACACCGGGCTGACGCTGCGCACCGTGCGCATCAAGGATGGCGTGGCACAGATCCGGGCCGGCGCGACCCTGCTCTACGACAGCATCCCGGAAGAAGAAGAGGCGGAAACAGAACTCAAGGCGGAAGCCATGCGCGCCGCCGTGCGCGAGGCCGGACAGGGACGCACCGCCATCGCCGGAGCCGAGGCAACGCTTCCCGGCAAGGGGCTGAAGATCCTGCTGGTCGACCATGAGGACAGTTTCGTCCACACGCTCGCCAACTACTTCCGCCAGACGGGCGCGGAGGTCGTGACCTACCGCTCACCCGTGTCGGACAGTGTCTTCCACGATGTCGCCCCGGATCTGGTCGTTCTCTCGCCCGGCCCCGGCAGTCCGTCGGACTTCGACTGCGCCGCCACCATCGGCCGGGCGCGGGCCCGGGCGTTGCCGATCTTCGGCGTGTGCCTCGGCCTTCAAGCGCTCACCGAGGCACTTGGCGGACAACTGGCGCAGCTCGACGTGCCGATGCACGGCAAGCCGTCGCCGGTCGGTTTCGAAGCCGGGTCGCTGCTGTTCGACGGGCTGTCGTCACCGGTGACCGTCGGGCGATACCATTCGCTGCATGCGGTGCGAGATACCTTGCCCGACGGCCTCCGCATCACCTGCGAGACGTCGGACGGGGTGATCATGGCGGTGGAGCATACCGAGGAGCCGATCGCCGCCGTGCAGTTCCATCCCGAATCGATCATGTCGCTCGATCAGGATGCCGGCCACCGGATCATCCAGAATGTGGTGACAAAACTCGTCCGCACGCGCGACGCGCGGCCAGGGGCCGCCGTCGCCTGATCAGCCCCGGTCTGCCTCGCCGAACCCGGAAAACCGGGTGAAGTCATCGACGGCTGCGCGCTCCGTGCGCAGCCGGTTGACCGGCGCGGCGGCGTCCATATGCCCGAGCGCGATGGCGCAAAACAGCATGTGTTCGGGCGGCGGCGAAAGATGCCCGCCCACCAGCGAATGCCACTGCGCCCAGGCCTCCTGGGCGCAGCTGTGCAGACCGTGCGCGCGTGCCGCCAGCATCACGCTTTGCAGGAACATGCCGCAGTCCGCCCATTGCGGCGGCCCCATGGTCCGGTCGAGATAGACGAAGAGACCGACCGGCGCGCCGAAGAGCTCGAAATTGCGCCGGAATTGCCGCCCCCGCGCCGCCTTGTCCTCGCGCGCAACGCCGATGGTCGCATAGAGGTCTTCCCCGGCCTTGAAGCGGCGCCAGGCATAGGGCTCCTTCAGATCCGGCGGATAGACGCGATACTCGCCGGGCTCCCCGCGCGGCATCTCGGCCATGCGCTCGCGCACGGCCTCAACCAGGCGCGCAAGCGGTTCGCCGGTCAGTGCATGCACGTGCCAGGGCTGGAGATTGCCGCCCGACGGCGCGCGCGAGGCCGCCCGCAGGATGTCGCGCACGACCCGCTCCGGCACCGCGTCGGGGCGAAAGGCCCGGCAACTGAAGCGACTGTCGAGCGCGTCCAGAACATCCATCGTCGGGCCATGTCGTTGGTGTGGCGGGTTCGTTGGCGTCAGACTATCCAACGGTCCAGGCACTGCAAGCGCGGCGTCATTCCGGCAGGATCGCCGTGCCCTCGATTTCCACCATCGCCTTGGCTTCAACGAGCGAGAGCACCTGCACCACCGCCATCGCCGGGAAATTGCGCCCCATGACGGAGCGATAGGCTGGCCCGAGGTCCTTCAGGCAGGCACGATAGGCCTCCATGTCGGTCACATACCAGGTCAGGCGGGCGATATGCTCCGGTCCACCGCCCGCCGCACGCACCACCGCCACGACGTTTTCCAGCGTCTGGCGCACCTGCTCGACAAAAACGTCGGAAAATGTGCCGTCCGGCGTCCAGCCGATCTGGCCTCCGGTCAGCGCCATGCGCCCCTCGCCCGCCATGCCGTTGGAATAGCCTCTTGGCTGCGGCCAGCCCTCCGGCTGAAGCGCAGTCAGCGGCGACGGCGCAGCGGCGCCGCTTGCGGGCATGGTCGGGGCGGTTTCGGCATTCTTGGTCATTCGCTCTTTCCGTTTTCAGGAGGCGGCGCGCGCGGAACCCGCGTCGCCCGATTCACTTGCCGCGATCTCGCGCAGGGCAAAGCGTTGCAACTTGCCGGTCTCGGTGCGCGGCAGTTCGGTGACGAACTCGATGGCGCGCGGGTATTTGTAGGGGGCGAGCTCCGCCTTGACGTAGTCCTGCAACGCCTTGGCCAGCGCCGCGTCGCCAACAATGCCGGGCTTGAGCACGACATAGGCCTTCACGATGCGGCCACGGTCGGGATCGGGTGCACCGACCACGCCGCATTCGGCAACATCGGGATGGGCAAGCAACGTACCTTCGACCTCTGGCCCGGCAATGTTGTAGCCCGACGAAACGATCATGTCGTCGGAGCGCGCCTGATACCAGAAGTAGCCGTCCGCATCGCGGATATAGGTGTCGCCGGTCACGTTCCAGCCGTCGATCACATAGTCTGCCTGGCGCCGATCCGCGAGATAGCGACAGCCCGTCGGCCCGCGCACGGCGAGACGCCCGGGCGTTCCGTCCGGGACCTCGCGGCCATCGGGTCCGATCACCTTCGCCTCATAACCGGGAACCGGCTTGCCGGTCGCGCCGGGGCGCACCTCGTCTTCGCGCGCGGCTATGAAGATATGCAGCAGC
This sequence comes from Stappia stellulata DSM 5886, assembly GCF_000423705.1. GTDB lineage: Bacteria > Pseudomonadota > Alphaproteobacteria > Rhizobiales > Stappiaceae > Stappia > Stappia stellulata. The sequence goes on from NZ_KE384083.1 coordinate 325,130, forward strand.
TCGGTCGCGCCGATCCCGTCGAGGATCTTGATCCCCGTCGCCGCGTGCCAGTCGTCCCAGGTCGCCTTGGGCAGCGCCTCGCCGGCGGAGACGCATTTGCGCAGGGACGAAAGATCGGCATCTCCCCGTTTCGCCAGGATCGCGCGATAGGCGGTCGGCGCGGTAAAGACCACCGTCGGGCGCATCTCGGGGATGGCGGCCAGAAGCTCGTCCGGCCCGGCCCTTTCCAGCAAGATCGCGGTCGCGCCGGCGCGGAAGGGAAAGAGCACCAGACCGCCGAGGCCAAAGGTAAAGGCGAGCGGCGGCGAGCCGATGAACACATCGCTTTCCACCGGGCGCAAGACCTCGCGCGAGTAACAGTCGCAGATCGCCAGCATGTCGCGATGGTAATGCATCGTCGCCTTCGGCTCGCCGGTGGTGCCGGAGGTGAAGCCGAGCAGGCAGACGTCATCGGCCGCGGTATCGCAGGCGGTAAAGACCGGCGAGGCGGTCGACATGCGGGCCTCAAGCGTTTCGGCCCCCTCGCCTCCACTGTAGAGGATGTGCTCCAGACGATCGGTGCGCTTGCGCGTCAGCTCGATTTCCTCGGCCAGACGATGATCGCAAATGGCGATCGAAAGCTCCGCCTTGTCGGCGATCACCGCCAGTTCCTTGGCGCGCAAAAGCGGCATGGTGGCGACGACGACACCGCCGGCCTTGAGTACGGCGAAATAGACCGCCGTCATCATCGGGGTGTTGGGGAAGCGCAGGAGGACCCGGTTTCCGGGCTTCAATGCAAAGTCTTCGACCAGCACATTGGCGATGCGATTGACCGTCTCGGCAAGCTCCGCGTAGGTCCAGCTCAGGGTCGGCGAGACCAGAGCCGGCTTGTCCCCGCGCCCCTCGGCAACGTTGCGGTCGAGCAGTTCGCTCGCGCAGTTCAGCCGCTCGGGATAACCGAGACGGTCGAGATTGATGAACTCCGGCCACATTTCCTGCGGGGGAAGATTGTCCCGGGTGAATGTGTCGAGATGCGCTGACTGTGCCATGCGGCTCTCCTCTGGATCGGTGTCAACGGCCGGTTGTCCGGCGCTTTTTCCTGGTCTTATTCGGCAGCGGCGGATGCGGTTTGCGCGCGCGCCGCGTGATCGGCAATCGCCTGGCGGGCGATCACCACCTTCTGGATTTCCGTCGCGCCCTCGTAGATGCGAAGCGCGCGGACGTCGCGATAGAGTTCCTCGATCTTGGTACCGACCCGAACGCCGTTTCCGCCATGAAGCTGGACCGCACTGTCGACGACCCTTTGCGCGTTTTCCGTCGCGACCATCTTGGCAAGCGCCGCCTCACGGGTGACGCGGGCAGCCCCCATGTCCTTGGTCCAGGCGGCGCGGTAGACGAGAAGGGCCGCCGCATCGACATCGGCAATCATGTCGGCAAGCCGCCCTTGCGTCATTTGCAGATCGGCGAGCGGCGCACCGAACAGCTGGCGGCGGGTGGTGTGATCGAGGGTTTCGTCCAGCGCCCGACGGGCAAAGCCGAGTGCGGCCGCGCCGACGGTGGAGCGGAAGATGTCGAGCGTCGCCATCGCCACCTTGAACCCCTCGCCGCCCTTGCCGAGACGGGCGGTGACGGGAACGCGCACGTTCTCGAAACCAAGTGTGGCAAGCGGATGCGGGGCAACCGTGTCGATGCGCTCGCGAACCGAGAAACCGGGGGCGTCGGCATCGACCACAAAGGCGGAAAGCCCACGCGCACCCGGCGCTTCTCCGGTCCTTGCGAACACGACATAATGATCGGCGATGCCGCCGTTCGAGATCCAGGTCTTCTCTCCGGTGATCCGGACATGATCCGGCCCGTCCGGGTCCGCGACGGTTGCAAGGGCCGCGACATCGGAGCCGGCCTCCGGTTCCGACAGCGCGAAAGCGGCGAGTTTTTCTCCGCGTCCGACCGGCGGCAGGTAGCGATCCTTCAGGGCATCCGAGCCGAAGAGCGAAATCGATCCGGTGCCAAGCCCCTGCATGGCGAAGGCGAAATCGGCAAGCCCCGTGTGGCGGGCCAGCGTTTCGCGCGCGATGCAAAGCCGACGCACATCAAGCCTTTCGCTCAAACCGCCATAGGCACCGGGCACCGCCGCCTTGAGAATGCCGGCCTTTCCCAGTGCCGCGACCAGCCGGCGGCACGACGCATCCACGTCGTGATGATCGACCAGGCCTTCCGCATTGTCGCGCGCCCATGCCTCGACCTCGGCGGCAAAGGCACGATGGCTGTCGTCGAAGAACGGCCAGTCCAGGAAGCTTGTGTCAGTCATGGCGAAATCCTTGCGAAAAGCCGGCCTCAATTGCCTTCGAACACGGGCGTCTGCTTGGCGGCAAAGGCCTCGAAGGCGCGGCGGTAGTCCTCGGTCTTCATGCAGACCGCCTGGGCGAGCGCCTCCGCCTCGATCGCCTGATCGATCGACATGTCCCATTCCATGTGCATCATCCGCTTGGTCATGGAGTTGGCAAAGGTCGGTCCGGCGGACAGGCTGTCGGCGAGCGCGCACGCCTCCGACAGGACCGCGTCGCTGTCGACCAGGCGGTTGAAGAAGCCCCAGCGCTCGGCCTCCTCGCCGCTCATGACGCGCCCCGTGTAGAGAAGCTCAGAGGCGCGGCCGTGGCCGATGATGCGCGGCAGGATCGCGCAGGCGCCCATGTCGCAGCCGGCAAGACCGACGCGGTTGAACAGGAAGGCGACCTTGGCCTTCGCCGTGCCGACACGCAGATCGGATGCCATGGCAATGATCGCGCCCGCCCCGACGCAGACCCCGTCGATTCCCGCCACAATCGGCTGCGGACAGGCCCGCATCGCCTTTACCAGTTCACCGGTCATCCGCGTGAATTGCATCAGCCCCGGCATGTCGCGCGACAGCAGCGGCTCGATGATCTCGAACACATCCCCGCCGGAGCAGAAATTGCCCCCGGCACCGGTCACGACGATGGTCTTGACCTCCTCGTCGAACTGCAGCGCGCGAAACAGATCGCGCAGCTCCGCATAGGACTGGAACGTCAGCGGGTTCTTGCGGTCCGGGCGGTTCAGCGTGATTGTCGCCGTCTTGCCGGCGACCTCCAGCAGGAAGTGTTCGGGCCGGTACTCCCGCACGGGAAGCGTGATGGCATAGGTTTCCTGCGGGGCGACGTCAGCCATCTGCGGTGTCCTTTTTCGGCAATGTTGCGTTTTGGGAGAGTTGCGGCGGGCCGTCGGCCACCTCGCGCGCGGAGGATTTCGCCTTTGCCAGCAGCGCCATCAGCGTGTCGATATCGCCGGCGTCCAGGCCACCGAACAGGTCGGCCACCCAGTCCGCGTGGGCCGCCGCCATTGTCTCGAAGCTTGCACGCCCGCGCGCCGTAAGACTGACCAGCGACGAACGGCGGTCGCCGGGCGCGGGGCGCCGCTCGACGATCCCGTCCTGCACGAGACGTTCGACCAGTCCCGTTACATTGCCCGCCGACACCATCATGCGGCGCGACAGATCGCCGAGCGTCAGGCCGTCGGGGGCCTTTTCCAGCTGCGCCATGAGATCGAAGCGCGGCAGCGTCACGTCGAAGCGGGTGCGCAACAGCGAACGGATCTCGTTCTCGATCAGATTCGTGCAGGTGAGCATCCTGAGCCATAGCCGCAGCTCGGCACGGTGATCGCCACTGCCCTGCACCCGGGTTTCCGCATCAATCGCTTCCGGAAAGCCTTCGTTCACGAGCTCTTCCATACGTGCCTCACATCACTTCGCCGCCGGCGACCGCCAGCGACTGACCGGTAAACGAGCGGGCGCCGTCGCCGGTCAGCCAGACCACGCAATCGGCGACTTCCTGGGGATCGATCAGGCGTTTCTGGGGATTGTCGCTCACCATCTCGGCGACAATCTCCGCCTCACTGCGGCCGGTTTTTTCCTGAATGCGGGCAACGCTCTCGCGCACGAGATCCGTATCGGCAAAGCCGGGGCAGACGGCATTGACCGTCACGCCGGTTTCCGCCGTCTCCAGCGCAAGCGCCTTTGTCAGTCCGACCACCGCGTGTTTCGCCGCGACATAGGCTGAGACATAGCGGTAGCCCTTCAGGCCGGCGGTGGAGGCGATGTTGACGATCCGCCCCGTTCCGGCCGCAATCATGCCCGGCAGCACGGCATGGCAGGCCGTCACCACACTCTCCAGATTGACAGAGAGCATGCGCTGGAATTGCTCGGGCGGCGCTTTCAGGAACGGCGCGCTCTCCGCCGCGCCCGCGTTGTTCACCAGGATCGAAACCCCGCCGTGGTCATCTTCCGCCGCGCGGATCGCCGCGGTCAGCCCGTCCCGGTCGGCTACATCCGCTGAGACGAAGCCGGCCGCGCCAATGGTTTTCGCCACCTGTTCGGCGCGCGTGGAATTGCGTCCGAGGATCGTCACGAGCGCGCCTTCGCCGACCAGGCGCTTCGCAATCGCGACGCCTATTCCGCGGCTGCCCCCGGTCACAAGCGCATGACGGCCGTGCAACTGTCCCTGGGTCATGGCATGCGACTCCCTTTGCTGCCGGCGCCGGGCGGCTCGAACCGTTTCACCAAACATCCACGTAAGGGAAACAACGACCATTGCGCGCCGAATTATTTTAAGTTTAAAATATCTCCAGCACGGACGCAAGCGCCATGCTTCCATGGAGGTGGATCGAGTGAGCGCGCAGAGAGAGGAACAGGTCATGCGTATCGAGGTTATCGGGGGCGGCCCGGCGGGCCTGTATTTCGCGATCCTGATGAAGAAGGCGCGCCCGCAGGCGCGCATCACGGTGCATGAACGCAACAAGGCGGACGACACTTTCGGCTTCGGCGTGGTGTTTTCCGACCAGACGCTGGAAACCTTCGAGCGCTACGACGCGGAAAGCTACCGCGCGATCACCGAGAACTTCGCCTATTGGGACGACATCGCCATCCACTACAAGGACGACGTCTTCCGCATCGGCGGCAACGGCTTTTGCGGATGTTCGCGCCGCACCTTGCTGCTTCTGCTGCAGGAGCGGGCGCGAAGCCTCGGCATCGAGATGCATTTCGAAGCGGACATCAAGGGAATCGAGCAGTTCGCGGATGCCGACCTGATCGTCGCCGCCGACGGCATCAATTCCGCGATCCGCGAGGCGAACCGCGACCACTTCCAGCCGAGCGTCGATCTGCGTCCCAACAAGTTTACCTGGATGGGATCGGCCAAGCCGCTCGATGCCTTCACCTTCTATTTCAAGGAAACCGAGTACGGCATCTTCATCGCCCATACCTACCAGTATGAGCCGGGTCTCTCGACCTGGGTGCTGGAAACCGACCCGGAGACCTTCGACAAGGCCGGTCTGGAGCACATGAGCGAACAGGAATCGGCGGACTTCATGGAAAAGGTCTTCGCCGAGGAGCTCGACGGCCACAAGCTCAAGATCAACCGTTCGATGTGGCGCAACTTCCCGATGATCCGCAACGCCCGCACCACGATGGACAATGTGGTTCTGCTGGGCGATGCAAAATCGACCGCGCATTTCTCCATCGGCTCCGGCACGAAGCTCGCCATGGAAGACGCCATCGCGCTCTATGAAAGCGTCATGCGCACGCCCGACGTCTCCGCAGCGCTTGCCGATTTCGAGGACACGCGGCGCGAGGAAGTGGAAAAAACCCAGCACGCAGCAGATGTCTCGCTGGTGTGGTTCGAACACGTGAAGCGCTACTGGCACATGGACCCGGTCAGCTTCGCTTTCGGCGTCATGACCCGGTCGAAGGCGATCACCTACGACAATCTCGACCTGCGCGCGCCCGACTTCGTCGCCAAGGCAACCCGCGCCTTTGCCGAAAAGGTCAAGGCGTCGGGCTTCGACGTCGACACGCGGGATCCGGTCGTCCCGGCATTCCAGCCCTACAAATTGCGCGACATGCGGCTTGCCAACCGCTTCGTCGTCTCGCCGATGTGCATGTATTCCGCCGTCGACGGCATGCCGCAGGACTTTCATCTCGTTCACTACGGGTCGCGCGCCATGGGCGGCGCAGGTCTGATTTTCACGGAGATGACCTGCGTCTCGCCGACGGCGCGAATCACGCCTGGCTGCGCCGGCATCTGGAACGACAAGCAGGAAGCCCAGTGGAAACGCATTGTCGATTTCGCCCATAGCCAGTCGGAGGCGAAGATCTGCCTGCAGATCGGCCATGCCGGCCGCAAGGGCGCCTCGAAGCTGATGTGGGAAGGGATGGACCGTCCGCTGCCGACCGAGGAGGCCTGGCCGATCCTCTCCGCCTCGGCCCTGCCCTACTATCCCGAAAGCCAGGCGCCGAAGGCGATGGACCGGGCCGACATGGATGCGGTGAAGGCGGATTTCGTGGCCGCCGCCAAGCGCGGCGCACGGGCCGGCTTCGACATGCTGGAACTGCATTGCGCCCACGGCTATCTGCTGGCGAGCTTCCTGTCGCCGGTCACCAATACGCGCGATGACGACTACGGCGGCCCGCTGGAAAACCGCCTGCGCTTCCCGCTGGAGGTGTTCAAGGCGGTGCGCGATGCCTGGCCGCAGGAAAAACCCATGTCGGTGCGTGTCTCGGCAACCGACTGGATCGAGGGCGGCCTCACCGGCGACGACAGCGTTGTCATCGCGAAGGCGTTTGCGGATGCCGGCGTCGACCTGATCGACGTTTCCACCGGCCAGACCAGCCCGGAGAGCGCCCCCGTTTACGGGCGCATGTTCCAGACCTCCTACGCCGACCAGATCCGCAACGAGAGCGGCATCGCGACGATGGCGGTGGGGGCGATCACCTCCGCCGACCAGGCCAACACGATCCTGGCAGCGGGCCGTGCGGATCTGATTGCGCTCGGACGGCCGCATCTGGCGGACCCGGCCTTCACGCTTCGGGCAGCCGGCGACTATGGCTTCGGCGACATCTTTGCGCCGAAGCAATATGTGCCCGGCAAGTTCCAGCTGCTGCGAAATGCGGAGCGGGAGCGCGAGGAGCTGAAGGAACTCAAGCTCAAGGCCAAGCCGAAGACCCACAATCCGGCCGTCCGCGACGCGGCGGAATAGCACGCAACGGGAAACGCGGACGGCTCGCACATCGGGCCGTCCGCAACACCTGCCATCAAGCGCGGAGCGACCGCAACTGACACTGCAGCGACGCCCCGGGCGACCGCCGCCTGGCGCTCAGGTCAGATTGCCAGCCCGAGATCCACAAGATGCTGTGCACCGCGCGGTATGTCCTGCGGATCGAGGAGTTCCAGGATCAGCCGCGGCCTGTCGCAACACTGTGCAATCGCGCGAAAGACCGGGTTCCAACGGATCGTTCCGTCTCCCGGCGCCCAGTGCCGGTCGGCATAGCCGTCGACATCCTGGACGTGCACATGAGCGAGCAGGTCTCCGGCCGCCCGCACATGATAATCGACCGGTCGGCCGCCGGTGGACACATGAGCGTAATGGGCATGACCGGTATCCAGCGAAACGCGCACATGCTCGCTTGCGAAAGACCTCGCAAGCGCAATGCGATCGTCCGGCTCCCTGTCCTCGACATTCTCGATGACCAGCGTGCAGCCGATTGCCTCCGCCCGCGCCACAACGGGCGCAAGCGTCTTGTGGGCACAATCGACGATCCGGGAACGCGCGTTCCGATCTGCCGGCATGTTGTGGTGCGACCAGTTTGTAAACGGACTGTGGATGACCATATGCGTCGCGCCAAGCGCCTCGCCGGCATCGAGCGCCTGCAGGAAACGCGATTGCACGATCGTGCGAATGTCGGGGTCGCTTGCAGCGATCGGCAGATCCCAGAAAGGCCCGTGGATGCCGATCCGCCCCTTGTGCCCAGCCAACAGATCGCGATAACGGGCGACGGTTGACGACCAGTCTCCCGTCAGCAGCGCGACATCGACGAAATCCTGAAGCTCCAGGTCGCGGTCGTGTTCCATCACCCAGTCCAGCAGCGCCGGAAGGTCGTCGAGCGTGAGTGCCGCGCCGAGAACGGGCAACGAAGTGTCGGAAGTGGTCGCGTCTGGGGTCGTCGCGTCTGGAGTCGTCGTCATTCTGTTTCAAGCCTCGGATTTCTGCCTTCAGGAGCCGGCAAGCACCGTGCCGCCGTCACCCGGCCTGTTTGCCAGCTTGACGTGACACGCGGATGTCCGCCCCCGAAAAATTGCAAGACAACTCGGCAGTTCCGAGGCACAGCGCCGCCGGGGATTAATTCGTCTCGACGGAAATGCCCTCTTCGCCGACCTGGATGTTGATGCCGGAGGCCTGCTGCTGGTCCTGATACACCTTGTAGCCCAACACGCCCGCCGCGACGGCGAGAACAACGATGATCAAATACAATCCGTTCCGCTTCACTCCAGATTCCTTTCAATCTGCATCGAGGCAGCACCCGACCCGCCCCGGCCGGCGACGATAGCCCGCCGACCTTTCAGGGCAAAGCGTGCATTGGCGAAATACACGGAGATTGCCGCGAAACGCAAACGGGCGGCCCGTGGGCCGCCCGCTTCGAAATTCGCAACACCAAGGTGCGTGTTCCGGCTCAATCGACCCGGCGCACCGCACCTTCCGCGGCAGAGGTCGTCAGCAGCGCATAGGCCTTGAGCGCAGTCGTGATCTTGCGGGTGCGCTTTTCCTCCGGCTTCCAGGCATTCGGACCCTTGGCCTCCATTTCGGTGCGGCGCCTCGCCATTTCCTCGTCGGAAACCGCCAGATTGATCGTGCGGTTGGGAATGTCGATCTCAAGCGTATCGCCTTCCCGCGCCAGGCCGATGGCACCGCCTTCCGCCGCTTCCGGCGAGACGTGACCGATGGACAGGCCCGAAGTGCCGCCGGAGAACCGGCCGTCGGTCACGAGCGCGCAGGATTTTCCAAGCCCCTTCGACTTAAGGTAGCTGGTCGGATAGAGCATTTCCTGCATGCCGGGACCGCCGCGCGGTCCCTCGTAGCGGATCAGAACCACGTCGCCGGCGTCCACCTTGTTGGTCAGGATGGTGCTGACGGCACTGTCCTGGCTCTCGAAGATGCGCACGCGACCGGTGAACTTCAGGATCGAATCGTCAACGCCGGCCGTCTTCACGATGCAGCCGTCGAGCGCGATGTTGCCGTAGAGCACCGCCAGACCGCCGTCCTGCGAGAAGGCATGTTCCTTTGACCGGATCACGCCGTTTTCGCGGTCGTCGTCGACGCTGTCATAGCGGCAATCCTGCGAGAATGCCGTCTGCGAGGGAATTCCGGCCGGACCTGCGCGGAAGAAGTCGCGCGCCGTCTCGCTGTCGGTGCGCTTGATGTCCCACTGGTCGAGGGCGTGCTTGACGCTCTCGCTGTGAACCATGGGCAGCGACGTATCGATCAGCCCGGCGCGGTCAAGCTCGCCCAGAATGCCCATGATCCCGCCGGCCCGGTGAATGTCTTCCATATGCACGTCGGGAACGGACGGGGCCACCTTGCAAAGGACCGGCACCTTGCGAGACAGCTGGTCGATGTCGGACATGGTGAAATCGACTTCGCCCTCGCGCGCCGCGGCGAGAAGATGCAGGACCGTATTGGTCGACCCGCCCATGGCGATGTCGAGCGCCATGGCATTGTGGAATGCCTGACGGTTGGCGATGTTGCGGGGAAGCACGCTTTCGTCATTCTGCTCGTAGTAGCGCCGGGCCACATCCACAACCAGATGCCCGGCTTCGACGAAGAGGCGGCGACGATCGGCATGGGTCGCCAGCGTCGAGCCGTTGCCCGGCAGCGACAGGCCGAGCGCCTCGGTCAGGCAGTTCATCGAGTTGGCGGTGAACATGCCCGAGCACGACCCGCAGGTCGGACAGGCGGAGCGTTCGATTGCCGCGACATCGTCATCCGACATCCGGTCGTCGGCCGCCGCGACCATCGCGTCGACCAGATCGAGCGCACGCTCGGTGCCGTCGGCGAGCTTGACCTTGCCCGCCTCCATCGGCCCACCGGAGACGAAGACGGCCGGGATGTTCAGCCGCATCGCGGCGCTCAGCATGCCCGGGGTGATCTTGTCGCAGTTGGAGATGCAGACCATCGCGTCGGCGCAATGGGCGTTGACCATGTATTCCACACTGTCGGAGATGATCTCGCGCGACGGCAGCGAGTAAAGCATCCCGTCGTGGCCCATGGCGATGCCGTCGTCGACCGCGATGGTGTTGAACTCCTTGGCAACGCCGCCTGCGGCCTCGATCTCGCGCGCGACGAGCTGGCCCAGATCCTTCAGGTGCACATGGCCCGGCACAAACTGGGTGAAGGAGTTCACCACCGCGATGATCGGCTTGCCGAAATCGCCGTCCTTCATGCCGGTTGCGCGCCAAAGCCCGCGCGCGCCCGCCATGTTACGTCCGTGGGTGGTGGTTCTAGAGCGGTAAGTCGGCATGCTCGCCTCGGTGGGTTCGTATGACTATTAGTGGGGACGACGACTAAATGGTCCCACCGTCGAGGGCAAGAAAAAGCGAACGCGGCGTGCCGATGCGTCGCGCGGCTTGCGACAGGGCATCGAACCCGGACGGCCGGCGGCGCTTGTGCCCGGTCAAACGGGACCGTCTGCGTACCGTCCTTGACAGGAGGGGCGCCAGGGTATTTGCTTTGCGACGATGGTTCCAGCTGCGCCGGCGGCAGGCTGGATGAAAAGGGAACACGGTGAGGTGTAGCCAACAGGCGCCAAGTCCGTGACTGCCCCCGCAACTGTAAGCGCAGAGCGCCCTTGGCGGAATCCACTAGGCCTGAACGGCCCGGGAAGGAACAAGGGTCGCGACGACACGCGAGTCAGGAGACCTGCCATCGAATATCTTCCAATCGACCGTCGGGAGAGACGGTAAGGAGTGTATCATGACCATTGGAACTTCTGTCGCGGCCAAGTCCTCATCGACGCAGGCGACGCCCCTGATCGCCGCCGTGGCGTCAATTGTGCTCGGCTTCGCGATCGTTTTCGTCGCAGGCCATGTTCAGGCCAACGCGCTGCATGACGCCGCCCACGACGTGCGCCACGCCACCGGCTTTCCCTGCCACTAACGGATGTTCACACGCATCTTGACCAGCGCCTTGTTCGCTGGCGCTGCTGCCGGGCTTATTGCGGCCCTGCTGCAGCTTTATTTCGTGCAGCCCGTTCTGCTCCACGCCGAACTCTACGAGGGCGGCGATCTGGTGCATTTCGGGACTGATTCCACCGTTTCCGCCATTCAGGACCTTGGTGGCATCGACGCCGTTCGGGACGGCCTGAGCCTCTTTTTCACGATGCTGATCTATTGCGGCTATGCGCTGATACTTGTCTCGCTCATGTCGCTTGCCGAAGCCCGCGGAGCCGTCATTTCGGCTCGTACCGGCCTCGTTTGGGGAATCGCCGGTTTCGTAGTCGTTCACCTTGCCCCCGGCTTCACGCTCGCGCCCGAAGTTCCGGGAGTTGCTGCGGCGGATGTCTATGAACGCCAGATCTGGTGGTTCTCGACCGTCGCCGCCAGCGGCATCGCCTTGTGGCTGATCGCATTCGTCAACAACTGGATTTCCTACGGCATCGCCGCGATCCTGTTGCTGGCGCCCCATGTGATCGGCGCGCCGGAGCCGGACGTCTTCACCGGACCTGTTCCGACAGAGATCGGCGCCTTGTTCGCGGCCCGGGCCTTTGGCGTGGGCATGGTTGCCTGGGCTCTCGTCGGCTGTTTCGCCGGTTACTTCTGGACCCAGCAAAGCGCACCGGACACCTCACCCAAGACCGCCTGATCACGGCGAGACCAACGAAAAGCAGCCGGACATCGCGAATTCGCGGTGTCCGGCCCTGCCCCGACGAACAGGCGCTCGGCAATCATGGACCGCACGATTCCCCTTCTTCTCCTCGGCCTGTTCTTCGGCGCCGGGATCGGTTTCACCGCAGCTGCGACCAACGGCATCGTCGTGAGCGGTCACGATCATTCCGATCCGGCACATCATTCGCCAGGAATGACCGGTGCATCGACGGCCCATGCCTCATCCGGGCGCGAGGGTCTTGCGCACGCATCGCATGGCCACGATGAAATTCTGTCTCTGATCGCCGGGCCGAACGCCCCGCAGCTCGGTATCGAGGTCTTGCAGGACCCCGCATCGGGCTGGAACCTTCATATCGAGACCCGCAATTTCCGCTTCGCTCCGGAACATGCAAGCGGCGCGCATGTCGATGGCGAAGGCCACGCACACATCTACATCAATGGCGAGAAGGTGGCCCGCCACTATGGCAACTGGTTCCACATCGCCACGCTTCCGACCGGGACAAACAGCGTTGAAGTGACGCTCAACGCAAACGACCACCGTGCTCTGGCCGTCGGCTCCAAGCCGCTGCGCGCGAAGCATACGGTGACGGTTGACCGGGCCGGTGCTTCATCAGCCAGCCGGTAACGCCGGGATACGGCCTTTCAGGCAGAACCGCAGACGACCGCAGGGACGGGCATCCACAATCCGGCCCTCGGGCGATGACAGATAGAGGCGACACGTGCTGACGATGTCCTCGATATCGTTGACAGGCGACACGCCGGCAAAAAGATAGGTCGCCCGTCCGGCATCCTGCAGCGCCAATGCAGTCGGCTCCCCGCAGGCCCCCAAGCAGTCTGCGGGCACGAGCTCCACCGTCTCTCCCAAGCCTTCCCGGAGCAAGGCATCGCGAAGGGCCGCAAGATGCCCCTCGTGAACGCCGGACGGTTGTCCGCTATCGCACCTCATACAAATCACAATGCGCATTTTGCCACTACCGACCCGGTGCCAATTCAATAAAGACCGCTATGGCGATCTGGACGCTCAGATAGCGCTCGCGCACGAACCCGTCGTCCCGCCTTTCGCTGATGCTCCCGACCAGACCAGCCGCCTCTTTTCCACCGCGACATGGACGCCGGCAAGGATTTCGGCACGGATCAGGAACTTCGGACTGGTTATCAGCGCTAGACCAATGGCGGGCACCTGCTGTGAAGCGCAAGCTCGCGGAAACGCCCGACGGGCCGCTTCGTTGCGGCCCGTCAGGCACTGACATCAGCTTTCGACCCAGGTCGCGTTGAGCACATGGTACTTCGACGGATGCGCCGGAAAGCCATGCACCTTGTTCGCCGTCATCGTGTAGATCGGCCGCCACAGCGGCTGTACGATGGCGCCGCTGTCCTGCAGCAGCCGCTCGACCGTCTCCATCTTCTGCCGACGTTCGTCGGGATCGAAGATCGCCTCGGCCGCATCCAGGGCGGCGTCGAATTCCGCGTTGAAGAAACGGCTTTCATTCCACGGCACGCCGGAGCGATAGGCCTGTGACAGCACCATGGTGCCGAGCGGGCGATGCGCCCAGGAGGTGGCTCCGAACGGCGTTTCGGTCCACACCTCCCAGTATTTTGTCGCCGGCATCAGGTTCACGGTCAGGCGAATGCCGGCATCGGCCATCTGGTCGCGCATCGCCTCACACACGGTCTGCTGCCAGATGCCGTCGGTATTGCCAACATCGATGGTGAGGTCGATGCCGTCCGCGTATCCGGCCTCGGCAAGGAGCGCCCTTGCCGCTTCCACATCGCGCGTTGTCTTCGGCAGGTCGAAATACTCCGGATGCACCGGCGAAACGTGATGGTTCTCGCCCGTCTGCGCATCGTCGGCAAAAACGATACTCGCAATCGCTGCGTTGTCGACCGACATTTGCACGGCCTTGCGCACCCGCACATCGTCGAAAGGCGCGGTATCCATGCGCATCCGGCACACAAGACAATAGGCCGTTTCCACCGGAAGGATCTTTCCGGGGAAGCTCTCGGCCAGCGGCTTTTGCTCCGGGCCGAATTCAAAGATCGCATCGACGTCGCCGCCGGCCAGCGCGAGCAACTGGTTGTCGACGCTGAAGGCGTAATAGTGGATCTCGTCAAGCAGCACGTCTCCCCCCCAATAGGCGAAGGGTTCGCCATCTGTGCGGGTGGTCATCCGCTCCAGGATGCAGCGTTTGCCAACGATGAGCTCCTTGAGCCTGTAGGCGCCCGTGCCGATCGGATTGTCCGACCACGGCGCGGTGAAGGACGGATGCACGATGGGGCAGGAGAAATTGCTGAAATCCTCCGGCACCGACAATACGGGCTTGGCGAGGTTCAGGCGCAACGTCAACGGATCGACCACCTCGACGGCGCCCGCGATGGGACGGCGCACCGGCGTCCCGTCCTCCTCCCGTTCGCCGGTTTCCTCAACCAGCGCGCTGAAGGTCGACAGGCCGATGTTGGCGGATCCGAGCGTGGCGTCGAGCCAGCGCCGCACGTTCCAGGCAACGTCCTCGGCGGTGAAGGGATCGCCATTGTGCCAGGTCACGCCCTCGCGAAAGGTGATCACCCAGGTCTTGAGATCGTCCGAGGGCTGCCACCCGGCGGCGAGCATCGGCCGGGTGATGTTGTCGGCGCCCGTCATCGCGACATAGTCGAGCACCTGGCGAGCCTGATTTGCCATCTCTCCCCAGGAAAACAGCGCCGGATCGTCCATCTTCTGCACACCCATGCCGATGCGCAGGATCCCGCCGCGCGTGGCGTCGGCATCAACGGCGGGAAATGGCGAATCGGCGAGCGTATTCGCCTGCGCGGGGGCCGAAAGGCCGGCGAGCCCGTAGGCACTTGCCGCCCCGAGGCCGAACAAGGCGGCAAGACGAACGAACTGGCGTCGGTCGAGACCGCCTTGCTCCATCTGACGGCGAGCGCGCTCCACGAGACGATGATTGGGGCCTGAAGTCATTGCGTATCGCCCTTTGCGGCTGATTGCAGATCGTGCCTTCGCACCCTGACGGGACAGGCGCTCGTGCCGTTTGCATATGACGTGATCGAGATTTTGTTGAAGTCCCCCGCCGGAAGCGACAAGGGACCGCCCGCATGTGACCATTCAATGACTGTGCATCCGCTCTCATGGCAAGAGCGGCGGACGACTTTCAACGGCTCAATGTGTCCTCAAACGCTCAGGTAGCGTTCGCGAATGGTGGGGTCGTCCCGCAATTCCGCCGATGTTCCCGACCAGACCACCTGCCCCTTTTCCACCACGACATGGGCATCGGCGAGCTTTTCCAGCGCGTCGACATTCTTGTCAACGACGAGGATGGACTGCCCCTCCCCCTTGAGCCGCTCCAGGCAGGCCCAGATTTCCGCGCGGACCAGGGGCGCAAGCCCTTCCGTCGCCTCATCGAGGATCAGGAGCTTCGGGTTGGTCATCAGTGCGCGGCCGATGGCAAGCATCTGCTGCTCGCCGCCGGAGAGCTGGTTGCCCATGTTGAGCCGGCGCTCGCGCAGGCGCGGAAAGAAGTCGTAGACGCGCTCCAGCGACCAACCGGGCGTCGCCCCGCGCCGGTTCGCGCCGGTGGCGACGAGGTTTTCCTCCACCGACAGGGTCGGGAAGACCTGCCGCCCTTCCGGCACCAGGCCGAGACCTGCCTGCGCCACGCGGTAGGACGGACGTCCCGTCACCTCTTCACCGTCGAAGACGATACGCCCGGCATCGGCGGCAATCATGCCGAGAAGCGCGCGGATGGTCGTCGTCTTGCCCATGCCGTTGCGCCCCATCAAGGTCACAACCTGGCCGGCGGGTACGGAAAACTCCATCCCGAAGAGCACCTTCGCGGCACCGTAAGAAGCCTCCAGCCCCGACACTTCGAGCAGCATGCTCATGCCACCGCCTCCTCGCCGAGATAGGCCTCGCGCACTTTGGCGTTGTCGCGGATTTCCTCCGGCGTGCCGGTCGCGACGATCTCGCCGTAGACCAGCACCGAGATCCGGTCGGCGAGCGCAAACACGGCGCTCATGTCGTGTTCCACCAGAAGCATGGCATACCGCCCCTTGAGCGCGCGCAGCACCTCGACCAGACGGTCGGTCTCCTCGCGACCCGTGCCGGCCATCGGCTCGTCGAGCAGCAGGAGCTTGGGCCCGCAGGCCATGGCGATGGCGAGTTCCAGCGCGCGTTTTTCGCCATGCGACAGCGTTCCGGCGCGCACGTCCGCGCGCGTTTCCAGTCCGAGTTCCGCCAGCCCCGCATCGGCGCGGGCATTGAGCGCGGCATCGCGCGAGACGTTGCGCCAGAAACGAAACGAATGCCCCTCGCGCGCCTGAAGCGCCAGGGCGACGTTTTCGCGCGCGGTAAAGGCGGGGAGGATCTCGGTGATCTGGAACGAGCGCAGCAATCCGGCGCGGGCACGCGCATGCATCGGCAGTGCCGTCACATCCCGCCCGTCGAAACGGATGCGACCGCTGTCTGGCGCAAGCGCGCCGGAGATCTGGCCGATCAGCGTGGTCTTGCCGGCCCCATTCGGCCCGATCACGGCATGGATCTCACCGGGACGCACATCGAGGCTGACGTGATTGGTGACCTTGAGCGCGCCATAAGCCTTGCACAGATCGTCGAGCACCAGGATCGGCTCAGTCATTCTTGCGCCCTCCCGGGAGAAGCGAAATCAGTCCGCCGCGCCCGAACAGCACGACGAGCACGAGGAAGGGCCCGAAGATCAACCGCCAGTGCTGCGTGAAATGCGACAGCACTTCCTCCAGGACGAGGAAGCTCGCCGCGCCCACGATCGCGCCGAGCAGCGACCCGAGCCCGCCCAGCACGACCATCACGATCAGCTCGCCCGAGCGATGCCAGGACATATAGGCGGGAGAAACGAATTCGGCCGCATTGGCGAGCAACGCACCGGCAAGGCCCGCCATCATGCCGGCGATCACATAGGCGACAAGCCGGTAGGCATAGGGATCGATGCCGATGGCGCGCAGGCGCATTTCGCTCTGCTTTGCGCCCTGCAGAACCCGGCCGAAGCGCGAAGCGACAACCATGCGCGCGATCAGATAGCAGGCCAACAGGCATCCCAGAACGACATAGTAGAACACCGTGCGGTCACCGAGCGCCGTGGAGCCAAGGATCTCCGTCCGGCCCCACATGGTCAGCCCGTCGTCGCCGCCGTAAGCGGAGAGCGAGGTTGCCGTATAATAGGCCATCTGCCCGAAGGCGAGCGTGATCATGATGAAATAGACGCCGCGCGTCTTCAGGCTGATCGCCCCGGTGACGAGCGCGAATAGCCCGCAGACGGCAAGCGTGACCGGCAGCGACACGGTGACGTCCCAGATGCCGTGCTCGGCAAGGATCGCTACCGAATAGGCGCCAACCCCGAGATAGGCGGCATGGCCGAAGCTCACCATCGCACCGTAGCCCAGAATGAGCGACAGGCTGACGGCCGCAATCGCGAAGACCATGACGCGGATTGTGAAGAAGACGATGAACGTATCGCCCATCAGGTCGGCCAGAACGGGAAGGCCGGCAAACAGCGTAAAGACAACGAGAGCGCCGAGCAGTTCGCGCGACAGGCGGGCGGGAGTGAAATGCATCGACATGAGCCCTACCCGCCCCGCACCGGAAAGAGACCCGTCGGCCGGAAAAAGAGGACGCCCGCCATCAGGATGTAGATCAGCATGGACGCGATGGCCGGGCCGACGTCATTGGCGGCCGACGGCGAGAGCAGCAACTTGGCGATGTCGGTTGCAAATCCCCGGCCCAGCGTGTCGACGAGACCGACGATCAGGGCCGCCAGAAACGCGCCGCGGATCGAGCCGATGCCACCGATAACGATCACGACGAAGGCGAGGATCAGGAGATTGTCGCCCATCCCCGGTTCGACCACCAGAATGGGGGCGGCGAGAATGCCGGCGAAGCCGGCGAGCATCGTCCCGAAGCCGAAAACCAGCATGAAAAGCCGGCGAATATCAACGCCAAGTGCGGAGACCATCGGCGCGTTTGTCGCGCCGGCGCGCACCAGCATGCCCGCGCGGGTCTTGCTCACCAGAACGTAGAGAAGCACGGCCACCGCCAGTCCTGTGACAATCAGCCCGATCCGGTAGACCGGATACAACAGGCCGTCCATGATCTCGACGGACCCGGACAGGAGGTCGGGCATGGGCAGGGTCAGCGGGGCCGCGCCCCAGACCACCTTCACCGCCTCGTTCAAGAACAGGATCACGCCGAAGGTCGCCAGCACCTGGTCGAGATGATCCCGGTCATAGAGATGTCGGAAGATCAGGACTTCCAGCAAGAGGCCGACGACCAGCGCCCCGACGAGCGCAATCAGCAGCGCCCCCCAGAAGGTTCCGGTGATGCCGTAGCCGGCGACCGCCAGATAGGCGCCGAGCATGTACTGCACGCCATGAGCGAGATTGATGAAGTCCATCACGCCGAACACAAGCGTCAGCCCGGCGGCAATCAGAAAGAGCAGAATGCCCAGTTGCAGGCCATTCAGCGTCTGGACGGCAAAGAGGGTGGCGCTCAACGGTGCGGCCTCGTCGGTTGCGCATGATCGCGGGGGCGATGGGGAGGAAACCGGTCCGGGCCACGCGCCCGGACCGGACTGTTCGGGATCGTCAGTTCATCCGGCATTGATCGACATAGGCATCGATCTTGTCCTCGAACACCATCTCGACCGTCTGGGTGACATAGGTGCCGTCGTCACGCTTGACCGCCTCGACGACATAAACGTCCTGGATCGGGAAGTTGTTGGTGTTGAAGGCAAAGTCTCCGCGTACGCTGTCGAAGGGCGCCTCCTTCAGGGCCGCCATCAGAGCTTCCTTGTCGCCCTTTCCACCCGCCTTGGTGAGGGCCGCATCGATCAGCCGCGCCGCATCGTAGCCCTGCGCGGCATAGGTCGCCGGAGCATAGCCGTATTCCGCCTCGAAGGCCTCCACGAACGCCTTGTTGGCTTCATTGTCGAGGTTCGGTGCCCACTGCGCGCCGGCCTGAAGGCCAAGAGCCGCATCCTGCGTCGCCGGCAGTGTGGTTTCGTCGACGGTGAAGGCGGACAGGAACGGGATCTCGCCGGCAAGGCCCGCCTGCTTGTACTGCTTGACCAGGTTCACGCCCATGCCGCCCGGCATGAAGGTGAAGATCGCATCCGGCTTTTCGGCGGCGATGCGGGTGATCTCGGAGGAAAAGTCGAGCTGCCCGAGTTTCGTGTAGACCTCGTCGATGATCTCGCCCTTGAAGTGACGCTTGAAGCCGGCAATCGAATCCTTGCCCGCCTGATAGTTCGGCGCCATCACGATCATGCGCTTGTAGCCCGTGTCCTGCGCGTATTTGCCCATCGCCTCATGGTTCTGGTCGTTCTGGTAGGACGTGGTGAAGAAATAGGGCGAGCAGGCCCGGCCCGCGATCGGCGACGGACCGGCATTGCCGCCGACGAAAATCGTCTCGCTGTCGATGATCGGCTTGTAGACCGCCATCATCACGTTGGAAAAGACGACGCCGGCCATGATGTCGACCTGGTCGCGTTCCAGAAGGCCGCGCACCTTGGTCAGCGCACCATCCGGCTTCAGTTCGTCGTCCACGACGATGACCTCTGTATCGAGGCCGCCGAGCTTGCCGCCGGCCTGCTTGACGCCGAGCAGGAAGCCGTCGCGCATGTGCTGCCCCAGCACCGCCGGGGGGCCCGACAGGGTGGCGAGGAATCCGATCTTCAGGCTTTCCGCCTGCGCCGCAGCCCCGCACAGGCCCACGGCGGCCGCAGCGACTGCGGCAGTTATGATACGCTTCATTGGTCTCTCCCCTCAGGCCCGGCGCCCGCCATGGCGGTCAGCGACGGTCCTCTGAATGGTGTCTGTCGTCTTCTGGAGCCGTGTCCGGAACGGCTTCCCGCTCTCCGGCGGATGGAAATATTTTAGACCTAAAATATCTCCGGTGTGAAGCCCGTTCTTGCTTGGCCCGTGGAAGTTAAGCATGCGGAAGGGAAAATCCGAATAGGCTGATGAAGATTTCGTCCTGGCCTTGCGGGCCTTGGGAAAGGCTCCCTGCGGGGGCGAGAGCCGCGATTGCCGTCGCCGACATCCGTCGGCGCCGCAATCTGGAACCACAGCGACGTCGAAAGCCGTGTCCCGCCGGATCTCCGGCAAGAGCGAGAGGAAACCGCCATGCCTGCCCGCCCTGTCATGTCCAGCCGGATCGCTCTCGGCTCCATTCGGCGCCGCACGGCTTTTGCCGTCGCCATCCTTCTTGCCGGCACCACTGCCAGCCTTTCCGATTCCGGTCCGGAACCGGATGCCTGTTCGATCCAGGCGGCGGCCTATGCGGATCAGACCCGTGCGCGCGGGATGAACGGCAACGACATCGCGGCCGCGGCCGTCGAGGGTGCGACGGTGGGCGGGCTTGCCGGCCCGGGACCGGCCCCAGGCGGCTGGAGCGCGCGCGGCGCGCGGCGCGGCGCACGCCTTGGCGGCGGGCTGGCGGCGCTCGATGCGCTGAACGGACCCGGCCTCGACGACTGGCAGCGCCAGTTCGATGCCGCCTATGAGGCCTGCATCGCCGCCCGGCCGATGCCGGCACGGCGCGACAGCCGGTGCCCGCCCTCAACCGGGGTCGTGACGGGATCGGGCCAGGGCGGGCTCTATGGCGCGTCCTCTCGACGCAACTGCCGATAGGCCAGGTCGCTCGCCGTCCAGCGGGCACTCGCCGGATGGCCCTTTTGGTGGCGGGCAAAGACATTTCCGGAAATCTCGCGCAAGAGCTTGCGCTTCATTGCCACGCCATAATCGGAGAACCTCTCCGCCGTTTCCACAAAGGCGTCCGGCCCGCGGATGACGGTCCGACGATAGTAATCTTCCGGATCCGGGTCCGCTCCCTTGATCACGAGTCCGTTGACGGTGGTCCTGGAAAAGTCGAAGGCGCGGTAGGCGATCGGCGGCGAAAAACCCTCGTTGTTCACGCCGTCTCCGGAAACATCCACGACCTGCCGGGTACAGGCGCGTGGTGCGCGCGCGAACTGTGTCGCAGCATGGCCCAGCGCATATCCAAGCGCCGTCGGAAACCGATGGTAGCTCCGCGATGCGCCGGCGAGACGCTCGGCGAAGGCCTGCACCGAGGCAGGCGTGTCCAGCCAGGTCCAGGTGGCGATGGGGACCTGCTTGTCGCGCCCGCTCCATTCAAACGCGGTCACCAGCATGCCGCCATTGGAGACAATCGCATCGACCACCTCGCGATCGCCAAAAGCCTCGCCGAGACCCTCCATCTGCAAACGGTAGTCGCTCGCGTCCACGCTCGACGACACATCGATCGCCAGCACGAGTGCAAGGGGACAGGCCATCGCCGAAAGCGGGCTGAAGAGAGCCGCAAGGCCCGTGGTGACACATGCCGCGACCCGGCCGAAACCGGGCTTGTGTCTCGGCAATCCGGCGTCTTTGGCAAAACGCGGGCGGTAAGACTTGAAATGCTGCACCCACTGACCTCCCCTGCCGCTCACGCCGCCATTGGCGCTTCTGACAATTAGGGTAGATGGACACGCGCACATTGCAATGGTGACGTAGCGGAATTCAGCCGACGCGTGGCTTTCCCTCGACCAAATACCGAAGCAAGGCTTCCAGCGGTCCCTGCCGCCATCGGCGCAACCACAGCAGGGCCACACCGATCTGGACCGCGTTTATGACCAGCGCGACCAGCAGCAATTCATAATGCTCGAGCGTTCCGAACTGCGCAAAGCCTACCCCGTAGAACACCGCGACGCAGATGATGGTCTGACTGACATAAACCGAAAGCGGCATGCGCCCGACCACCGAAAGCACCCGAATAACACCCGCCGTTGCCCGCACACGCCAAAGAACATGAAACAGTCCGATCAGCCCGAGACACAACGCCAGTCGCCGGGCATTGTAAAGATAGGCATCGGCGGTGCCGACGGAATAGGCCTCCAGGACGGCAAGGGTTGTCGCGCCGTGGATACCCAAGCCGAGCAGAACGCCGACGCCGAGACCGCCGACCGCGAGAGCAAGATAAGCGCGAAAGGACCACGCACCCGACAGGCCGCCGAGGCGGAACAGGGCCATGCCGAAGAACATCATCGCCCCGACATCGAGCAGGTGGTCGGAGACGAAGATCGTGGTCTGCTCCAGAAACGTCTGAGAGGCCATGCTGTGCAGGAGACCGACGTAGCCCTGCAGATGTTCCTCGATCTCGTAGAGCGCAAATCGCTCCACGTCCTCCAGCATTGCCTGGTCCATGCCGGAGGCGCTCTCAGCCATGCTGTCCTCGACCGCCTCCGAGGCCCCCGGGCCCGTATCCTGTGCGCCGCCGACCGCGCGCTCCTTGGCTTCCATCATCTGCTTTGCGTCCAGTGCATTCATGGACTCTTCCGCCAGGCTCCATCCGGTGCCGTCCTTGAAGGAAGACACCGCGAAAATCGCTAGCGCGATAACAAGAAGCCAGCGACCGGAAAGGTTGCGAAAGACAAACAGGAACATGCCGATGACGCCATAGACGTAGAGCACGTCATGGGGCCAGAGCAGCAGATACCCGTGCACCAGACCGAAAACGATCAGCCACATCAGGCGGCGGAAATAGAGATCGGCGGCGGCAAGGCCGCCCGGGCGCTCCGAATACTTTTCCATTATCAGGATCGCGGATGCGCCGAACAGGAGCGAGAACAACCCGCGCATGGTGCCGTCGACAAAGATCACGACGAACAGCCAGCTGGCGACATTGGCGTCGGTCGCCAGTCCCCATTCCTCCGGAAGCGAAAAGGCCACCGCGGGCATGCCGAACACAAAGATGTTGCGCCACAAAATGCCAAGGGCGGCGAAGCCGCGCAGGGCATCGAGAACGGCCAGGCGGCCCGTCGGCGACGGGTGAGCGACGCCGGGCACGGCCGAACGGATACTTTGATCCACTTGCGATTTTCCAGAAAAAGGGAACGATCTCGCGTGTCTACAACCAAACAACGCGTCGCACAATAAAATAGAACGGCCCGGATCTACTTATCCGGGCCGCCCTGTCTTTTCGCAAAGATTTTTTCGCTTCAGCGCGGCGCCATCCGGATGGCGCCGTCGAGGCGGATCGTCTCGCCGTTGAGCATCGGATTGTCGACGATGGCCGCGACCAGATTGGCATATTCGTCCGGTTTGCCGAGGCGCGAGGGGAACGGCACCTGCTGGCCGAGCGAGGCCTGCACCTCCTCAGGGAGGCCAAGCAGCATCGGCGTTTCGAAGAGCCCCGGCGCGATGGTCATGACACGCACGCCGGACTTCGACAGGTCACGGGCAATCGGCAGGGTCGCGGCGGCGACGCCGCCCTTCGACGCCGCATAGGCAACCTGTCCGATCTGGCCGTCGAAGGCGGCAACGGACGCCGTGGAGACGATCACGCCGCGTTCGCCATCGTCCGTGACCGGATCAAGCGCCGTCATTGCGGTCGAGGAATGGGCGATGCACCGGAACGTCCCCACGAGGTTGACGGCGACCACCTTCTCGAACATGTCCATCGGATGGGGTTCCCCCCGGGAGGTGGTCTTCGCAACCGGCGCGATGCCGGCACAATTGACCAGGATCCGCTCGACGCCAAAGCGCTCGCGAGCCGCGGCAAATCCCTTGGTGACGCTGTCATCGCTCGTGACATCGACCGCGACGAAGGCGCCGCCGATTTCCCGTGCGACAGCCTCGCCCGCCTCGACGTTCATGTCGAAAAGCGTCACCTTCACACCGGATGCTGCGAGACGCCGTGCCGTTGCCGCGCCGAGCCCCGATGCGCCGCCCGTAACAACGGCCGAAATGCCTTCCCCCAATTTCATATGTACTCTCCAGTTGTCGACCTGTCTCCCGCACCACCCATGCGGTACGTTCGCCGCAAACTGGTGGCAGGAAGCGAACAAGCGGTCAAGTGCATGTCAAAGCGGGTCAAGGTGCACTCGGGCAGACGTCAGGCCAGCACCACAAGATCGACCGGAGCGAACACACCGGCGACCGCCCGGGCGCGGCGAATCTCGAGCGGCGGCATGTCGTATCCCTGACGCCGCGCCGCTTCCAGGCTCTCCAAGTCCGTGAGCACGCGGGTTTCCTGGACCTTGTTGGCCTCTTCGAGCTTTGCCGCCCGGTTCACCACATCGCCGATCACCGTGAACTCCAGGCGGTTTCCGGCCCCCACCACTCCGACGGTCACCGCGCCATAGGTCGCCGCCGCACCTACCCGCAGTGGTTCCGGCCAACCGCAGGCCGATGCCCGGGGGGCCAGCCGCTCCACGACCTCGGGCAGGCCGCCAGCCGCGCGCAACGCATCCGCGGCACCGGTTTCGCTTGGCTCGACAGCACCGAAAGTCGCCAGGATCCCGTCACCCAGGAACTTGTCGACACGCCCGCCGTGAGCGGAAATCAGCGCGAGCATTTCCTCCTGGTAACAGGCGAGCACCTCCATCACCGTCTCCGGCGAAAGCGACGCCGCCGTTCGGGTAAAGCCGCGAATGTCCACGAACATCACCGCGACCTTGCGCACCTCTCCCCGCCCCGCGGTCAGCGCCTCCTCGGCCCCGGTGATGGTGGTGGCGACCTCGGGCGCGAAGAAACGCTTGAGGTCTTCCGCCGCCGCGTGATCGCGCACCGAATCGAACAGGACCTGCCGTCCCCGGTAAAGGGCGAGCGAAAGAAAGAGCGTCACTCCGACAATGATGATCGTCTTGTCGAGTTCGGCGCCGATCAGGATGGCGTTCGAGGTGAGATACTCCACGTAATTGCGGGTAATGCGCATGTCGCCCATGTCCGTGGTCACCGCATAGGCGACGAGCGAAAGCCATCCGGCCACGCCGACGAGGCCGGTGATCAGGACGAACCGCGGATCGAACCGCAGGGCTCTCAGCGAAATGAAAATGAAGAGATACATCAGGGTCGGCGCCTTGAGGTAAAACGTCGGATGCTGACCGTATTGAATGTGAAAGGAAAAAATCAGGGCACACAGGAGCGCCACATCCACCACGATCGAGACGACGAGATACCAGGCCGGCAGGGCGAAACGATAGGACAGGCCGACGCGCAGCACCGTGAAGAGGAAATAGGCGACGAGCGCCAGCGGCACGAAGTTGAACCCGTCAGCGCCCTCGGCGCGCGGCGCGAGCGAATACAGGCCCGCGAAAAACACCACCATGGCAAGCTGGGACCAGCCGATCAGACGTTCGGCGCTGTCCTCGCGCTTTTGGATCTCGGCGCGCACACGCTGCGGGATCCCGTCCTGCCGGAGCCCGCCGCGAAGCCTGTATCCGGCCCGGCCGGCCAGCCGCTGGACCGGCGCACCCGCCTTGCCATTGTCCACGTCGCATCTCCGATGGGCCCGTTCGTGCAGCCGCGCCGCGCACGGGCGAGCGTCCCGCCTCCGGACATAAAGACCGCAAACCCGCTCACCGGCAACTCACGCCTCGCGGCGTCACCGCGACGTGATCGTGCGCTACGGGGTCAGCACCATTCCCTCGCGTCCGACAAGCGCTCCGGGATGACGTTTCGCGGCGGCTTCGCCGATGGCATCCAGCTGGTCGTCGGTGCGACGCGGATCGTGATGAAAAAGAACGGGACAGGCAACGCCGGCGTCCAGCGCCAGCTCGATGCCCTTTTGCCAGGTCGAATGCCCCCAGCCGACGAACCGGTCGTATTCGTCGTCGGTGTACATCGCGTCGTAGATCATAACGTCGGCGCCTTCGACAAACCGCCGTACGGCCTGATCGATCTCGGCATTGCCGTGCTCGTGATCGGTGATGATGCAGATGGATTTCCCGCCATGGTCCAGCCGGTATCCGGTGGCACCGCCTGGATGGTTGAGCGCCACGGTCCGCAAGTCGACGCCGTCGCCCCGATCGACGGTGTCCCCGGCCCGGAAGTTCCGGAAGGAAACCGCGCGCAGCTTGTTGGCCGCAACGGGAAAGATCGGCGGCGACATGATCCGGCAGATAATGTCCATCAACCCGGCGCGGTCGGCGAAATGCCCTGCCCAGGCTGTGATGGAAAAGCGGTCGTCATAGGCCGGCGTGAAGAACGGCATGCCACAAATGTGATCGAGATGCGTGTGAGTGAAGAACAAGTCGAAGGCGCGTGGCGGGGCGGCATGCAATTCCGCCCCGAGATTGCGCGCGCCCGATCCGCAGTCGATCAGGATGGTGTCCTCTCCCGCGCACAACTCGAAACAGGTGGTCTCCCCGCCGTAACGAAGGGTCCCGGCTCCGGGCGTGGGCGTCGAGCCGCGAACACCCCACAACTTGAGCGACAAGGGTTGCGACACTCCGGTTCCCCGTCTCAAGCCGCCGCGCCGGACGCCTTTTGCGCCGCGAGGTCCTGCGTGGTGCGCTCCAGACGCTGCGCGAGCGTGCGCATGACTTCAAGCGACATGTCGGGAAACTCCTTGAGCAAACGGAGGAAATCGTCCTTCGACACGGTCAGGACGTCCATCTCCGTGGCCGCGACCACGGTGGCGGTTCGCGGAACGTCGCACAGGATGGCGATTTCACCAACGATGGAATGCTGTCCCAGCCGGGCCACGGTCTTTTCGCCATCGGGTGTGTGAACGCGGATGTCCGCCTCGCCCTCCAGAATGATGAAGGCGGAATCGCCATCCTCGCCCTGCCGGCACAATTCCTCTCCCGGCGCGAAATGCGTCCGGTCGGAAATGAAGGCGAGCAGCCTCAGCTTGGTCGCGTCGATGCCGCGGAACAACGGCACACGACGCAGGGCGTCAACTTCAGCGTCTAGGGTCACAGATCCTCCTTCTGCCCGGGCGGCACGCGGCGGTTCAAGTGTGCCGGCGCTCGGGCCAGTCGACATGATCGGGCAGCAAGAGCAAAAGCCGGGTCATTCCGCATTGTCGCTCCCCGGCGCGCTCTCCACCACCCGTCCCTGGTTCATCACGATACTATGGGCGAATTCCTCGGTGACGATCAAATTCGATGCGCCGAACAGCAGCATGCGGCCATCGAGTTCCTCGCGGATCACCTTGCGCAGTGCCTTGTCGTCGTCGCTGTTTCCCGTCGCCGTCTCGTCGAGAATGGTGATCGGCGCATTCTTCATGAGCGCCCGCACCAAGGCAACCCGACGGCGCTGCCCCGCCGAAAGCCGCGATCCGGCGATGCCGACATGGAATCCGAGGCCCGCGCGGATAATCGGTCTGCGCAGCTCCATTTCATCCACCAGCGCGCGGATCACCTTGTCGATCTTCTCGCGCGCATCGCGCCGGTCGACCCGGGGCCGCCCGAACAAGAGATTGTCCTCGATCGTCATCGGCGCGACGAACCGGTCACGGTCGAAAACAACGAAGCGGCGTTCCGCCTTGTCCATG
The DNA here is from genome assembly GCF_000423705.1 of Stappia stellulata DSM 5886. GTDB lineage: Bacteria > Pseudomonadota > Alphaproteobacteria > Rhizobiales > Stappiaceae > Stappia > Stappia stellulata. The sequence continues at coordinate 352,133 of NZ_KE384083.1, forward strand.
CGCTCGTGGAACGTCGCCCGCGCGGCCACGATTTCGGCACGCATGTCGTCGTCGAGAACGCCGAGACGGTGGCGGGCGGGGATCAGCTTGAAGGCCAGGCCGATCAGGCGCTGCTCGTCGGTCGGCGTCAGTCCGCCCTTGCCGGTGCCGGACTTCGCGGCCCTCAGGATCCGCTCGAACTCGGGCAACTCATCCTGCGTGATGAACGAATAGTCGCCAAGCAATCCGGAATCGTCACTGATATTGGCAAAAAGCTCGACCATCGTCTCGGCGACCTTCTGGCCGATTTCAACCAGCCGCGCGTAAAGACCGGCCTCCTTCAGGGCTGCCTCGATGTCCGGGTCGGCCGCAAGCGTATCGATGCCGATGGACGGATCCGCGGGGGCCGCGAACAGCAGGTTCTCGGCGATGCTGGCGCTGTTGTTGAACCGGTCGATCTCCCAGAGTTCGATCATCGCGGAGAAACGGTCGTCGTGTGCGACCCGGTCGGCAAGCGCGCGTCGCGCAGCGAGAATCCCGTCCGCGAACTCCGGCTGCCATTCCGGGTCGATTGTCGCCTGAAGGCCCATGCGGAACACGTCCGCCGCCAGTCCGGTGGCCTCGATCAGTGCCAGGGCACGCTCGACGAGTTCATCCACATCGGCACACGCCACCGCTTCGAGGTCCTCCCATTCCGCCTCGATGTCATACTGCGGGTTGCTCGTCAGCTGCGCCTCGGAGATGCGCCGCGCGTAGGCCACCTTGTCTTCGCCCTCGCGTTCCGGCGGACGCAGGGGCCGGTGCCGCAATCCGTAAAAGATGTTGTCGCGCACGGTTCCCGTCCATACATGCACGGTCGGACCGACGTAGGCGATCTGGCGGCCCAGCACGGATTCGCTCAGGGTGTCGAGATTGCGCCCGCCGACCTCGACGCGTCCGCTGGTTGGACCAAGCAGACCCGCGGCCAGTTGCAGGACCTCCGAGCGCCCCGATCCGTCCGGACCGATCACGGCAAGGTGCTGATCCGGCTCCACCGTCAACGAAACGTCGAAGGCCTCCTGACCGGCTGCGCCTCCCGAGACGCTGACGTTTTTCATTGCAAGCGCACCGGACAGCGGCTCGGGTTCGTCGGTGACCAGTCGCGTGACCGGGTAAATGTCCGCCGGATCGAAGTTTTCCACGACCGTTTGATATTTCACGTCGACGTCGGCGACCATCTGGTAGTAGGCGAGCAATTCCTTCCAGGGACCGGCGAGATCCTTGTACGCGGCGATGACCGCCAGGAGAGCGCCGATCGACAGATTGCCCTCGATCACCAGCCAACCGCCGATGAGATAGAACAGGAACGGCGTCAACTGGTTCATGAAGTTATTGAGAAACTTTATGAAATACTTCCAGTTGAAAATCTTGAACCGGATCTTATAGTTGGCATAAAAACGGTCGGAGAGATCGGCCGAATGCCAGGCGGAGGCATCGTTGGCGTGAATTTCCGACACGCCGGAGATGCTCTCGCCGATCTTGTCGGCAATGACGCGAACGTTGCGCACCCTTTGCCGTGACAGAAGAATGACCTTCTTCTGCAACTTCGGAATGATGTAGGCCTGCATCGGGTAGGACGAGATCGCCGCCAGCCCCAGCAACGGATCCTGCATGAAGATGAAGCCGATCTGGACCACCAGCATGCCGCCCTGGTAGGCCGGCAACGCAACGGCTTCGCCGATAAAGCCGCCGACGTCCTCCACCTCCGAGGTGATCATCGGAATGATTTCGCCGGAACTCACCTTCTTGAAATGCGGAAGGCGAAATCTCAGAACACGCTGGAACAGCTCGAATCGCAGGCGGCGAAGCATGCGCTCGCCCAGCCGCCCCTTGTAGACGTTGAGGACAAGCTTGATGCCGTTCGACGGCACCACCAGTCCGAGAAAGACGAAGCACAAAAGCACAAGATAGGAAATCTGGTCGAATTCGAACCCGAGGACTTCCCGGGGGAACAATTCCCCCTGAATCGCATCGTTGACGATCAGCTTCGGCAATTCCAACAGGATATAGCTCACCGGATAGGAGAGCACCGTGATCATCAAGATCACGATCTGCTGCTTCTTGCTGTAGCGCCAGATGAAGCTGAAAAGGCTTTTTTCCATAGTGGTTTTTGCGCCCGTCTGGCGATTGTCACTCTCGGTCTTGTCGCATCATAACGCGATGTTTTCAAAGCGCCAGTTCACGTCGGGACACATTCGGAAGGGGGCGACATGGCATGCAGGGGAACAGGCGGACCAGGCGCGCGTCAGGATGCCGGACACGTTACGGTCTTGCATCGCGCGGGCGCGGGAGATAGAGCAATAGGTTGTCAGGGGATGCGTGGTCGTGCTGTACACCGCTTGCGCTGACCGAGTGGGGCCGAATGACGAACACTTCCCCGAAAGTGCTGATTTACAGCCATGATTCCTTTGGTCTGGGCCATTTGCGGCGCTGCCGCACGATCGCGCATGCGCTCACCGAACGCTTCGAGGATCTCTCGGTCCTGATCCTGTCCGGGTCCCCGATCATCGGCAGCTTCGAATTCCGCTCCCGGGTCGATTTCGTTCGCATTCCGGGGGTGATCAAGCTCAGAAACGGCGAATACACCCCCTTGTCGCTGTCGCTCAACATCGAGCACATACTGGCGATTCGCTCCTCGATCATCGAACACACCGCACAGGTCTTCGATCCGGACATCCTGATCGTCGACAAGGAACCGCTGGGCTTGCGCGGCGAGATCCTCAGCACCCTCGAGATGCTCAAGACACGCGGAACCACCCGGTTGGTTCTCGGTCTGCGCGACGTGATGGACGACCCCGCGCATCTGCGCGAGGAATGGACACGCAAGAACGTCGACCCCGCGCTCGAGCGGCTCTACGACGATATCTGGATCTACGGGCCACCCGACCTCCACGATCCGCTGGCGGGCATGGACCTGCCCCCCGCGGTGCATGCCAAGGCGACGAACACCGGCTACCTGCGCCGCGACATTCCCGCCGACGCCAAGATCAACGAACCGCTGCCCTTCGACGACGAGCCGTATATTCTCGTCACGCCCGGCGGCGGAGGCGACGGCGTCGAACTGGTCGACTGGGTGATGCGCGCCTACGAAGCACGCACGCAGCCGCTGTTTCCCGCCCTGATCGTCCTCGGCCCCTTCATGCCGGCCTCCTCGGCCAACGAGTTCCTTTCGCGCGCCGAGCATTTGCGCGACGTTCATATCCTGCGGTTCCTGCCGACGATCGAGCCCTATATGGCCGGCGCCAAGGCCATTGTCGGCATGGGCGGCTACAACACGTTTTGCGAGATCCTGTCCTTCGACAAACCGACGCTGATGGTGCCGCGCGTCGTGCCCCGCCGCGAGCAATCGATCCGTGCGACCCGCGCCCAGGCCATCGGCCTGCTCAAGGTGCTGCCGATCGAGGACTACCCCAATGTGGACAAGATGATCGCGGCACTGGTCGAACTGCCGAACTCAAATCCGCCCTCCGCGGCCGGGGTCGACAATCTTCTCGGCGGACTGGATGTCATCGGCGACCGTGTCGAAACCATTCTCGCAGGAAAGCCGTTTCCCCAAGAACTTCGCGCAACCGTGCGCGGGGGCGACTGAGCGGCGTCCCGTCCCAATCGAAACCCTTTGAACATCAAGGTCACATGTCGCGTCTCGCCGTCGTCGTCAAAGGCTATCCACGCCTGTCGGAAACCTTCATCGCCCAGGAGATCCTGGGCCTTCAGACTCGCGGCATCGACCAGCTCATCGTGGCATTGCGCAAGCCGTACGACCCCTTCATCCACGAGGTGCACCGCCAGATCACGGCCGATGTCCTCTATCTGCCGGAATACCTGAAGGACGACCCGGCGCGCGTCGCCCGGGCGCGCCGATGGGCCGAGGCGCAACCCGCCTATGCCGCCGCGCGTGCGCTCTTCGAGGCGGATTTCGCGCGCGAACCCAATGCCGGGCGGCAACGCCGCTGGGGGCAGGCCTGCGTGCTGGCGCATGAACTGCCCGCCGACGTCACCTGGATCCACACACACTACCTGCACACCCCCTGCACGGTCGCGCGTTATGCCGCGCATCTGTCGGGGCGCCAGTGGTCGTTTTCCGCCCATGCCAAGGACATCTGGACGAGCGCGGACTGGGACCTGAAGGTCAAACTCGACGACGCCGCCTGGGGCGTTACCTGCACGAAAGTCAATGTCGATCACCTCAATGCGCTCGCAGGGACGACGGACAAGGTCAGGCTCGTCTATCACGGGCTGGATTTCTCGCCCTTTCCGAAGCCGGGCACCGCTCCGGGCACGGCCGACGGCGCCGCCGACAGACCCGTGCGCCTGCTTTCCGTCGGACGCGCTGTGGAAAAAAAGGGATACGACGACCTGCTGCATGCATTGGCCAGGCTGCCGGACAGGCTGCACTGGCATTTCGATCATGTCGGCGGCGGGGAAAAGGCGGACGATCTCAAGGCGCTCGGCGAACGACTCGGCCTGGGCGAGCGCATCACCTGGCACGGCGCACGCCCGCGCGAGGATGTGATCGCAGCCGCCAAGCGCGCCGACCTCTTCGTGCTGACCTCGAAGATCGCGAAATCCGGCGACCGCGACGGACTGCCGAACGTCCTGATGGAAGCCCAGGCCATGGGGCTGTGCTGTCTGGCGAGCGATGTCTCCGCCATCCCCGAACTGATCGGCAACGGCGAGACCGGCGTTCTGGTCCCGCCCGGCGACCGCGCAGCCATCGCGGAAGCTCTGGAGCGGCTGATCCGCTCGCCCGAAACCCGCGACCGGCTTGGCCGGGCGGCAGCACAGGACGTCCGCGACCGGTTTTCCGCCGACCCGGGCCTCGATTTTCTGGCAGACCGGTTTCGCAAGATCCTGTAAGGCACAGGCATGCGCATCGCCTTCACCGCGCCGATGAAACCGCTGGACGATCCCGTGCCCTCTGGCGACCGCACCATGGGCCGGCTGATCCTGCGCGCACTTCAAGAAGGCGGCCATGACGTCTCTGTCGCCACGCGATTTCGCGCCTGGCGCAAGGATGGCGGCGTCGACATGCAGGTCGCGCTGGAGGCCGAGGCCCGGCGCGATGCGGGCCGGATCGCGCGCAACTGGCGTGCTGCAGGAACCCCGCCGGACGCATTTTTGACCTACCACCTCTATCACAAGGCGCCCGACTGGATCGGCCCGGCGCTGGCAGACGCCTTCGACATTCCCTACGTCGTGATCGAAGCGAGCCGGGCGCCCAAGCGCCGGACCGGCCCCTGGTCGCACGGATTTGCCGCCGCAGATGCCGCCCTTGCCCGCGCCGACCGGGTCGCGGCCCTGCACAGCGCGGACCTGGAATGCCTGAAGGCTGTGGTTCCGGACGACCGGCTGCACATCTGTCCGCCGTTCCTCGACGAGACGCCCTTCGCGGCAGCCGCAGGATCGCGCTCCGCGCCCGGCGATCCCTTGCGCCTCCTGGCTGTCGGGATGATGCGGCCCGGCGACAAGCGCGCCTCCTACAGACTGCTCGCTGAGGCCCTGACCCTGCTGGACACCCGGCCCTGGCAACTGACCATTGCCGGCGACGGCCCGTGCCGCGAGGAAATCTCGAACTGGTTCGACCCCGCGCGCACGACGTTCGCCGGCGCCCTTGCAGCAGCTGACATGCCGGCACTCTACGCGCGGCACGACGTGCTCGTCTGGCCGGCGATCCGCGAAGCCTTCGGCTTCGTCTTTCTGGAGGCCCAGGCCACCGGATGCGCGGTCGTCGGTGGCGATACCTTCGGCGTGCCGGAAGTGGTGGCCGACGGGGTCAGCGGGCTCTTGTCGCGAGAGGGAGACGTCGCGGGTTTCGCGGGCAATCTCGCGCGTCTCATCGACGACCCCGGCCTCGTGACCGGCCTGTCACAGGGCGCAAACGCGAATATTGCCGCGCGCCACACTCTTGCCAAAGGCGCTGCACAGCTCGACACGCTGATACGCCAGGCTCACACGACCCATGCCGCCCGCCGCACAGGAGACCCGTCATGACGCGTTCCGCCTTTATCCATGTGCAGCATCTGCTCGGCACGGGCCATGTCCTGCGGGCAGCCGCCATCGGACGCGCACTCGCCGCGCGCGGTGTCTCCGTGACGCTTGCCACCGGCAACACGCTGCCGCCGCATGCCGACGTCGCCGGACTGGAGGTCGTCGAGCTGCCGCCGGTCCGCGCCGCGGATGCCCGCTTCAAGTCATTCCTCACACCGGACGGCAAGGAGATCGACGAGACCTGGAAGGCCGCCCGGCGACAGGCGGCCCTGCGCGCCTTCACCGCCCGGCCCTTCGATCTGCTCCTGACCGAAACCTGGCCGTTCGGCCGGCGCCCCTTCGCCTTCGAGCTGGAGCCACTGGTCGCAACCGCGCGCGCGATGAAGGCGCCGCCGCTGGTCGCCGCCTCGATCCGCGATATCCTGGTGCGCAAGCAACAGATCTGGAAGGAAGAGCAGATGGCGGAGCTCGCGGAGGCCTTCTACGACCGCGTGCTGGTGCATTCGGACCCGGACTTCATCCGGCTTGAGGACAGTTTTCCGTTCGCGGAGCGTATCGCGCCGCTCTTGCGCTACACCGGCTTCGTCGACACCTCGAGCGGACGCCCCGATGCGCCGGAGGGGGACGGCGACGACGAGGTGATCGTCTCCTGCGGCGGCGGCGCCGTCGGCGCCGACCTCCTTGCCGCGGCCATCGACGCGCGTCCGCTCTCCCGGCGCGCAAGCGATTGCAGATGGCGGCTGCTGGCCGGCCATGACATTGACGCCGCCACCTTCGATACCCTTTCCGCAAAGGCCTCCGACGGCCTCGTTCTTGAACGCGCCCGGCGGGACTTTCCCTCGCTTCTGGCCCGGGCACGAGTGTCGGTCAGTCAGGCCGGCTACAATACGGCTCTCGATATTCTGCGTGCTGGCGTGCCGGCGGTCTTCGTCCCCTTTGCCCAGATCCGCGAGACCGAACAGCAGCAGCGCGCAGACGCGTTGCAGCGCCATGGGCGCGCGGTCGTTACGCCGGAAGCCGCATTGACGCCGGAGAGCCTGGCTGCCGCCGTCGATGACGCGCTCACGCTGCCGAAGCACCAGTTCGCGGTTCAAACGGGCGGGGCAGAACGCAGCGCCGACATTCTGATCGAAGACCTGGAGCGCCGTCGATGAGCGACGAGGATTTCTCCGCCTTCCGCGCTCTCCTTGAGGCACATCTCGACTGGTTCGCCGAGCGCGGCCTGAGCGTGCCGGTCTGGTGGCGCGACGACGACGCGGTGGAACCCACGCAGGCGCTGGACCGATTGATCGCCATCGCCAATGCCCATGAAATCGAGGTCGCGCTCGCGGTCATCCCCTTTGAAGCCACCGAGGCGCTTGCCGAACGGATTGCCGACGAACCCTTTGTTTCCGTGCTCCAGCACGGGTACGCGCACCGGAACCGTCAGGATAAGGCGCGGGGCGAGAAGGCAGCGGAATTCGGCGCACGCCGGGATCCCGATGAGGCAATCGCAGACCTGAAGACCGGCAATGCCCGGCTCAGAACCCTCTTCGGCCCGCGTTTCGTGCCGGTGTTCGTGCCGCCGTGGAACCGCCTGGCGCCGCAGATCTCCCGCCGGCTGCCCGAAGCCGGGCTGGTCGCCTCATCCACCTTCACCCAATTCCATCCGCGCGCCCTGCCCTACCTGCAGACGCATGTCGACATGATCAAATGGAAGAAGGAACGGCGCTTTATCGGCTGGCGGTCGGCGGCGCTGCGCTTCGACTATCAGCTGGCGCGGCGGCGCACCAATGCGGACGAGCCGCTTGGCATCCTGTCGCATCACCTGGCGCAAAACGACGCGTGTTTCGAATTTCTCGACCGGACTTTCGACATCCTGCGGGCGCACCCGGGCGCGCGTTTCGTGCGCGCCGGCGCCCTTTTGGGCGCGCGTTAGACGGTCGGCTTCACCAGCCGCAGACGCCAGGTGACGCTTTTCTTGTCGGAGGTCAGCCGATAGTCGTCGAGCACATCCCACTCGGGACCGTCGGTCGCTTCCCACAAGCGGGAGATCAGGCGGTTTGCACCCGACTCCAGCCGCTTGGGCGAATACATCGATACCGCGATCACGCCGCCGGGGGCCAGAAACGGAACATAGCGGGCAACGGCCGCGGCCGGGTCGTCGGAGAAATGCAGCACCTCGTTGAAGACGATGGCCGAGAAGGTCTCGCCCTCCTCCGGCGTGAAGGTGTGCAGATCGCCGGCACGCAGTGCCGCAAGGTCCGGATCGACATTGGCGATACTGAGAGCGGCGGGCGCCAGATCGACACCGACGTAGCGCTTGATGCCCATCGGTTGCAGACGCTCGTAGAGCAGCCCCTCGCCGCAGCCGAGATCGAGCACGCTGTCAAGCGACTGCGTCAGCGACAGCCACATGCCGATGATGCCATAGCGACCGCTTTCGGGCAGATCGCGCAGGAACGACCAGCGTCCGGCCCGGTATTCCTCGTCCCAGCCGTCAGCGGTCGATGCGTTCTTCGCCATTCTCGTCTCCGGTTAAACTGAAGCGCCCCCGCGCGCGCCACGCCTCACTTATACGGGTCGGCCGCATCACGCAAACCGTCACCAAGAAAATTGAAGGCGAGGACGACAATGACGATCGGCACCACCGGCGCCATCAGCCACGGATAGACGACAATAACGGAGATATCCTGCGCTTCGTTGAGAAGCACGCCCCAGGACACCGCCGGACGCCGCAGCCCGAGATTGAGGTAGGAGAGCGCCGTCTCGCCGAGGATCATCGCAGGGATCGAAAGCGAGGCCGAGGCGATGATGTGGCTGGTGAAGCCGGGCAGCAGATGCTTGCGGATCACACGCGAGGGCGTCGCGCCCATCAGCGTCGCGGCGCGCGCATATTCTTCCTCGCGAAGGGCCAGCAGCTTCGAGCGCACCGCACGCGCCAACCCCGGCCAGTCGAGCAGTCCGAGGATCACGGTGATGCCCAGATAGATCCACACCGGCGACCATGTGACGGGAAGAGCGGCGGAGAGCGCCATCCAAAGGGGAAGCTCCGGCAGCGAGCGCAGGATCTCGATCACGCGCTGGACCAGACTGTCGATGATGCCACCGAAGAAGCCGGCGATCCCGCCGAAGAACAGCCCGAGCACGATGGAGATCGTCACGCCGACAAGGCCGACGGTGAGCGACAGGCGCGCGCCGTAAACGAGGCCGGAAAACACGTCCCGGCCCAGACGGTCGGTGCCGAGAAGGAACAGTGTCCCGCCCTCCGCCGGACAGAACAGCCGGAAACTGCCGTCGACAAGCCCCCAGAACGTGTACTGGGATCCGAAACAGAAGAAGCGGATGGGCTGAATGTCGGTTCGGTCTTCGGTAAAGACCCAGCGCACCGTTTCCAGATCGACGCTCGCCTCAAGGCCATAGACGAAGGGCCCCACGAACCGGCCCTCGTGGAACATGTGGACGGCCTGCGGCGGCGAATAGAGGTGATCGTTGGAGCGTTCGTTCGCCGTGTAGGGCGCGATCTGCTCGGCAAACGGCACGGCCAGATAAAACAGGATCAGGATCGCGCCCGACCAGACGGCCAGTTTGTGGCGGCGGAACTTCCACCACATGATTGTCCATTGCGACGCCTGATAGTAGCGCTCCTGTTCCGGCGTAAGCGTTTCGGCCGAGGCGGGATTGAACGGCTCGGGATTCACATAATGATCGCGATCCAGCGGATCGCCGCCCTGAACGGTCATGACGGAGCCTTTCCGCCCAGGCGAATGCGCGGGTCGAGCACGGCGAGCAGCAGGTCCGAGACCAGCATTCCCAACAGCGTCAGGATCGCCACGAAGAGGAGCACGAAGCCGGAGAGAAACTGGTCCTGCGATTGCAGGGCGTTGAGCAGGATCGGCCCGACCGTTGGCAGGTTCAGCACGACCGACACGATCACCGACCCCGACACCAGCGAGGGGATCAGGTTGCCGATGTCCGCGATAAAGGGATTGAGTGCCATGCGCAGCGGATACTTCAGCAGGAGGCGGGCCTCGCGCATGCCCTTGGCGCGCGCCGTCGTCACATATTGCTTGTGAAGTTCATCGAGCAGATTGGCCCGCAGCCGGCGGATCATCGCCGCGGTGCCGGCGGTGCCGATCACAACGGTCGGCACGATCAGATGCCCCAGGATCGAAATCGCCTTGGCGACGCTCCACGGCTCGCCGATGTATTGCGGATCCATCAGCCCCCCGATCGACAGTCCGAACCAGCGATTGGCGAAATACAGCAGGATCAGGCCAAGCAGGAAGTTCGGGGTGGCGAGGCCGATGTAGCCGACGAGGGTGAAGCCGTAGTCCCCCCATGAGTACTGCCGCGTGGCAGAGTAGATGCCGATCGGGAAGGAGACGATATAGACGAAGAGGATCGTTGCGGTGTTCAGCACGATGGTGAGCGGCAAGGTCGGGCCGACAACCTCGGCGACCGGCTTGTCGTACTCGAACGACCAGCCCCAGTTGCCCTGCAGCAGGCCGTCGAAGCCGTGCGGCCCCGGCCACAGTCCGACCCAGATGAGATAGCGCTCAAAGAAGGGGCGATCGAGCGCGAATTCGGCGCGCATGAACTCCAGCTTGGCGATCGACGCGCTTTCGCCCGCCGCCTTCAACGCCGCGATCTGGTTGGAAATGTAATCGCCCGCCGGCAGCTCGATGATGACAAAGGTCAGCAGCGAGATGACCAGCAGCGTCGGGATCATCGTCAGAATCCGGCGCAGCACATAAAATGCCATCAGGCGGCCCCCTGCCTGGACGTCGTCATGTTGCGTGTCAAACCCGTCATTTCACGAAGAACTCATCCATGCGGTGAATGCCGAAATGTGCGCCGGGATCCCAGCCATAGATGCCTTCTTTCGGCACGTTTCCAAGGTTTTTCACCACCACGGGCTGACGCACCTCGGACACAAGCCCGATGTGGATCGTTTCCTGCGCGTGGATTTCCAGGATTTCATGCCAGATTCGCTCGCGTTCCGCCCTCGAGGTCGAGACGAGCCAGGCTTCATAGAGTTCTGTCAAACGCACCGCCGGCGGCCAGTCGGGCTTTTCACCCGTGCGTCCGTCGGTCTCGTAGTAGTCGCCCCAGCGCGCCCAGGACAGGAAATCGCCACGCACGGGAGCGAAATCCTCCGGCGGCATTTCAGGCGTGGGAATGCCGTTTTCGAAACCGGACCAGACCGACATCACCAGCAGGCCGGAAAGCGCGCGTTCGCGCATGATGTCGCGCTGGCTCGGCTTGGGGAAAAGACGCACCCCGATGCCGCGCCACGTTTCGCTGACGAGCTCCAGCGCATCGAGCTGTTCCTGGCTTTCCCCGGACGCCTCGATGATGATTTCCAGCGGCCGCCCGTCGGGCAGGAGCCGTGTGCCGTCGCTGCGACGCTCGGTCAGCCCCATTTCGTCGAGCAGCGCATTCGCCTGGTCCGGATCGTAGGAGGCGTAGGCTTCGCGATAATGCGGCTTGTACAAGGGGCTCTTGGACAGGACCGTATCGTTTCCGGGCTTCCCGAAGCCGAGATAAAGCACCTTGTTGATCAGATCTCGGTCGATCCCCAGTGACAGCGCGCGGCGGAACCGGGTGTCGCGAAGGACGTCACGCCAGACCGGATCGGCGACGGTCAGGTTCGGCAGGATGGAGATCTCCGAGCCCTTGGAAATCGGCCAGAGATAGGTCTCGAACTTCCCGGACCGTTCGCCCTGCTTCAGGATGGTGATGTCGGAAAATCCGATGTTGCGCGCCTGCAGGTCGGCTTCGCCCGCCTGCGTCTTGGCCGGAATGATTTTGCCGTCGGCCACGGTCATGATCACCCGGTCGATATAGGGCAACTGGTTTCCCGCCGTGTCGACCCGGTGGTAATAGGGGTTGCGCTCCAGAACGAAGCGGCGCTCGCCATTGTCGTTCAGCCGCAGCCACGGCTGCAGGCTCGGAAGGTCCGGGTTCCGGGCGTTGTACATGTCGTCCATCTTGTTGAACAACGACGCCCAGTTCCGCAACTTGCGCGCGGCCGCAAGCCTGGCGATCTCGTCCATGTCGCCGTATTTGGCGTGAAACTGCTTGAGATAATGCGCCGGGCGATAGATGAACGGCGGTCGCGACTTGGCAAGCTCAGGCGCAAACAGCGGGTTCGGCTCCTCCCACGAGAACCGCACGGTCGTCTCGTCGATCACCTCGAACACCGGCGGCTTGTCCCCGGCCAGCATGAAGGCAGGAAGACCGGCGGGCTGCAGCTCCTCGTTCAGGGCAATCTCTTCATACCAGAACCGGATGTCCTCGCTGGTGAAGGGCGCGCCGTCCGACCACTTGTGGCCTTCCCGCAAATGCAGGGTGAAGCGCCGGTCGTCCTCAGACACCAGATCCTTGAGAAGGTCCGGCACCAGATCGAGGTCCTCGTTGTAGCCGACCAGGCGGGCATAGCCCCAGACATTGATCAGCCGGACATCCTTCGACCGTCCGATCAGCGTGTTGATTTCACCGCCGGATTTGCCGATCTCTCGACCCGACGCCGCAAGGTCGACGACCAGCGGCTCTTCGGGAATCCGTTCAGCGACCGGCGGCAGGTCGTTGCCCACCCGTCCGGCGAGGCCCGGGGGCTCCTGGAGGTCCAGCGCGAATGCGGGCGCGCCGACCGGACCGGGCGCGACCAGCGCAAACGCCAGAATGAAGGGGGAAAGCCTCACGCAAAGGCTCATAGGGCAGTCTCCTTGACGGATGAAACGGGCGCGCGGTCCGACAGGCCGGGCGCACAGACGAAATGCCCCGGTTCCAGTTCGACTAGCGTCGGCGCCATGCCGTCGTCCAGTCGATAGGGATGCGGCCAGGCATCGGGTTCCGACGCGCGGCCCGCGTCGAGTTTGGCAAAATCGAGCGGCGCGTCGAGATCCGGTTCGGGAACGGACTCCAGCAGCGCGCGGGTGTAGGGATGCAGCGGGTTCTCGACCAGCTCGCGGGTGGGAGCAACCTCGACAACCCGCCCGCGGCACATGACGGCGATGCGGTCGGCGATATAGTCCACGACGGCGAGATTGTGGCTGACGAAAAGATAGGTGAGCCCGAGCTCCCGCTTCAGGTCCTTCAGAAGGTTGAGAATCTGCGCCTGAACCGACACGTCGAGCGCGGAGGTCGGCTCGTCGCAGAGGATGAACTCCGGATTGAGGGCGAGCGCGCGGGCGATGCCGATGCGCTGGCGCTGCCCGCCGGAGAAGGAATGCGGATAGCGGCGCAGGAACCGGGCGTCGAGGCCGACCAAACGCATCAGCTCGCGCACCCGTTCGGCCCGCTCGGCCGGCGTGCCCACCTTGTGGATCACAAGCGGCTCGGCAAGCAGATCGTTCACGGTCATGCGCGGATTGAGCGAGGAGAACGGATCCTGGAAGATCAGCTGGACCCGTTTGCGATAGTCCAGCAATTCGGCACCGGAGAGCCTGGCAACATCAACCGGCCCGGAGCCGGCATCGTAGCGGATCTCGCCCTCGTCGATTTCCAGCGCCCGCAGGACCGCCTTGGCGGTTGTCGTCTTGCCCGAACCGGATTCGCCGACAAGCCCAAGGCATTCCCCGCGATTGACCGTCAGGTTGATGTCGTCGAGCGCCAGGAGCGAATGGGGTTTGCCGCCGAAAACGCCGCCCTTGCGGGTCACGAAGCGCTTGGTCACGCCGGAGAGGCTGACAAGCGGGGTGCCCGGCGTTGCCGCCTGCGTGCGCCCGCTCTTCAGGAAGCCTTCCGCATGCGGTTCGATGGGACGGATCGGAATCAGGCGCTCTCCCGCCTCCATGCCGAAGCGCGGCACGGCGTTGAGGAGCGCCTTGAGATAGGCATGCTGCGGATTTCCGAACAGCTGCGCGGCACTGCCCTGTTCCATCACCCGGCCGTGGTAGACGACCACGACCTCGTCGGCCATGTTGGCGACCACACCGAAATCATGCGTGATCAGCAGCATCGACATCTTCAGGGTTTCCTGAACGTCCTTCATCAGCTTCAGGATTTCCGCCTGGATCGTGACGTCCAGCGCGGTCGTCGGCTCGTCGGCAATCAGGAGCGCGGGGTGGCAGATCATCGCCATGGCGATCATCGCGCGCTGGCGCAAGCCGCCCGACAGTTCGAAGGGATAGGCGTCGAGCGCGCGAGCCGGGTCGGGGAAGCGGACCAGGCTCAACATCTCGCGGGTGAGCTCGCGGGCCTCCGCAGGGCCGGCGCCACGATGAAGCTGCGCGGCCTCGCCAATCTGGTCGCCGATGGTGTGCAGAGGCGAGAGCGAGGTCATCGGCTCCTGGAAGATGATGGCAATGCGGTTGCCGCGGATCGCGCGAAGGGTCTGCCCCTTGCGGTCGAGGCGGGCGATATCGACCGGCTCCCCGTCGGACGCGGGATCGCGAAACAGGACGCGCCCGCCCGTGACATGCGCCTTTTCCGGCAGGAGCCCCATGATCGTCTGGGAAATGACGGTCTTTCCCGATCCGGATTCGCCCACAAGCGCGACGGTACGGTTTTCCGGCACGGAAAACGACACGCCGTTCACCGCACGCGAACGCCCCTCGCCAGTCACAAAATCGACGCTTAGATCGTCGACCGTCAACACATTCACTTAAACTGCCCCCCTCCCGGCGAGATCGCATTCGTGCCAGACGCGGAGAAGGACGCATCGCGGATGCGTCCTGTCGGCTCCCCTGCACCGCCGACACGGTGTCACGGCAACTTTAAAGACAAGTGACGAAAATCACAAAGGAATGTCATGCGTCTGACAGCGCAATTCATTCGCCGGCCAGCCCGATGGACACACGCGCGTCAAGCGCTGCTGGCGCGACGGCATCGTCGATGCGCCACACAGTGACGGGTCCGCTGCGACCGCGCAACTGATAAGCGCCGAGCGGGGCGGCAGCAGCCGTCCCGATACGCGAAATCGTTTCGTCGCTTGCCAGAATCACCACCTCCGCGTCTGGCGCCACGTCGCGGCCAAGGGTCTGAAGCCGCTCGCACAGGTTCACGGCATCGCCGACCACCGTGTAGTTCCAGCGGTCCAGCGCGCCGACGTTGCCGACCACGGCCCGGCCGCTGTGAATGCCGATGCGCAGCCGGATCGGCTTGGTGCCGGCCGCCGCCGCCCCGGCATTGGCCGCCTGCACACTTCGGGCGATGGCGAGACAGGCCCGGGTGGCCGCCATCGCATGGTCTTCGCGCGCGTCGGGCGCGCCCCAGAACGCCAACATCCCGTCGCCGACGAATTTGTCGACCGTGCCCCCTTCCGCCTCCACCGCGGCGACGAGCAGCGCGAAATGATCGTTCAGAAGGCGCGCTGTTTCCGGCGCCGTGAGATGTTCCGAGACCGAGGTGAACCCGACGATATCGGTGAAGATACACGTCAGGTCGCGTTCCTGGGCCACGGCCGCGCTGTCGACCCCCAGACGCATGAGCTTGCGAAACAGGCTGCGCGGGACATAGGTGTTCATCGCCTTCAGCCCGATTACCATCGCGTTGAACGCCTGATAGACTTGGTCGAGTTCGCTGATGCGGCTTCTCGGCAAGGGCGCGACCCGGTCGAAGTCCAGCGACCCGACATACTCCGCGCGCCGGGCGATCTCCGACAGCGGGCGCGCGGAGCGACGCACGAGCAGGATGGAAAGTCCCAGGGCGATGACGATCGACACCAGCCCGACCGCGGCGGATCCGAACAGGCGGCGCACCTCGCGCGAGATGCTGGACGCCTCGTAATACTGGCCGACCGTCCACACGCCCGGACCGTAGCCGGCGATCGTCTTGGTCATCGACAAGTAGTCGGGCCCGCCGTCGGATGTTTCCATGTCGCGGACATCGACACCCGCCGCGTTCGCCCGACGGAAATTTTCCAGCCGCGGGCTCGTGCGGAACCGTTGAAGAGCGACATCGCCGAGATCGGCAATCTTGGCGGGCAACACCGCCGGTTTGCCGTCGATCTGCGGCAAGCGCTCCAGATCGGAATGGGCAATGACCTCGTCGCCGTTGGCGATGATGAACACGGTTGCGAACGGGCCGTCGTCAAGCTGGCGAACGGTATTTCCGATCTCCCCGGTCGAAACGGCGGCGGTCAGATAGCCCGACAGTTGACCGTTCTGCACAAGCGGAACCGTGACATTTGCATAGAGCGAGCCGTCCGAGGTCATCAGCGGGCCCCAGGTCGCGGGCGCATCCTTGCCGATCTCGGGAAGACTGTAGCGCGATGCGACTTCCGGCACCTGCTGACGCTGGTACGGCCAGAGTCTTCCGGTTTTCGACCGATAGACACCGAATTCCTCGCCGTCCGGACGGGAGATGACGAGCACATCGATCGCCGGATTGGCATGCACGGCCGCAAGCAGCACCGGGCGAAGGTCGGGAAACGCGGCGGTTCCGAGCGGGCGCCCGTCGAGTTGCGTTTTCAGGCCGTTGACCGCACTTGCCGCGAGATCGAGATGATCGCGCACCTGGCGTTCGAGCGCACCGGTGGCCAGAACCGCCTTGTCGTTCAACAGCGAGAAGGTGTTTTGAACGTTCGCGGTCACGGCCAGTCCAAGGACGAGCAGCATCGACACGGTCAGCAACGACCCGAAGGCCACCCCCACAAGGACCGTCATCGAGACCCCCCGCACGCGGGCGCGTCCATATTTCCTCAAGCGCCTGATCATCCGGTGCGTCTATTCCTGTTCAGCCCTGCGAGAATCCCGCCGCACCATATAACGGAACGGCATGCGTTCGCGACCCCGCCGTTCTTCCCCCGCGTTCAAGGTCCGCTCCGGCGCGCGGTCTCTGTACTCAGGCGAAATGGACGGGTAAGACGGCAGGTGAAACAGGAGCGCAGGCGTGATTGACTACGAAGCCGAATACAACAACCGGGCCCTGGTGCCGGAGCACCCGGCCCTGATCGAAGGGTGGCAACGGGACGCGGCCGCCTACCGCGGGGAAGCAACGTGCAACCTTGCGATTCCCTATGAGCTGTCGGAACGCACGAATTACGACCTGTTCCTGCCCGACGGCGGCATGCCTGCGGGGGGCGCCATCGGCCTTTTCCTGCACGGCGGATACTGGCAGGCACTCGACCGAACATTCTTCTCGCACATGGCCCGCGGACTGGTCGCGCACGGCATTCCCTGCGCGGTGGCGAATTACACGCTGTGTCCGCAGGTCCGTGTGGGCGACATCGTCGAGGAAATCCGCCATCTCGCAGGTCACCTGTGGGATCATTATCGCAAGCCCGTCGTCGCCTTCGGCCATTCCGCCGGCGGACATCTGACGGCATCGCTTCTTGCAACCGACTGGGCACAACGCGGCCTGCCGCTGCGCCTCGTTCCGGCCGGTCTGTCGATCTCGGGCGTGTTCGACCTGCAGCCGCTGATCGACACCTCCCTCAATGCCAATCTGCGCCTTGATCGCAAGGAAGCCATCGACGCCTCGCCGCTGGCGATGGTGGCGCCGTCCGGCACCCACCTCACGGCGGCCGTTGGTGGCGGTGAATCGGCCGAGTTCATCCGCCAGTCGCGCTTCATCGCCGACATCTGGGGGCGCGGCGGCGTCGACACGCAGCTCGACATTCGCGGGCAGGACAATCATTTCACGGTGATCGCCCCGCTTGCCGATCCGCACAGCGATCTGACCACCCATCTCGTCAAGATGGCCCGCGCCATCTGCTGACAGCCCCGATCCCTGCGCGCAAGCCAGCGCGCCGGAACACGACAATTGCCGCGCGCCAGGCGCGGACTGCGCGGTGTTCAGGCCTTCAGCGCCGGACCCGGCGAGCGAAACGAAGGAGCCTTTCATGCGCACGGAGACCCCCGCACCGGTCCGTCTCGAGGACTATCGCCCGCCGCGGTTCGAGATCGATACCGTCGCGCTCGACATCAAGCTTGCGCCACGCGCGACCCGGGTCGGGGCGCGGCTGACCATCCGCCGGGCCGCCGATACCCCGGCCGGCGAACCGCTTGTCCTGGACGGCGACGAACTTTCCCTCGTATCGCTGGCGCTCGACGGCCAGATCCTCGCCGCCGACCGCTACCGCGCGACCCCGTCCCGGCTCGAGATCGACGACGTGCCCGACGGCCCCTTCGTGCTGGACATCGAAACGCGGCTCGACCCCGACGCGAACACCAAGCTGATGGGGCTTTATCGCTCGAACGGCACCTATTGCACGCAATGCGAGGCGGAAGGGTTTCGCCGGATCACCTATTTCCTCGACCGGCCCGACTGCCTTGCGGTCTACACCACCCGGATCGAGGCCCGCGCGAGCGAGGCGCCGCTGCTGCTGGGCAACGGCAATCCGGTCGAACAGGGCGAGGTTCCCGGAACCGACCGCCATTATGCGATCTGGCACGACCCCCACCCCAAGCCGAGCTATCTGTTCGCGCTGGTCGCCGGCGACCTTGCCTGCGTCAGCGACCGCTTCACCACCGCCGAAGGCCGCGACGTCGCGCTCAACATCTACGTCGAGCATGGCAACGAGGCGAACTGCGGCTGGGCGATGGACAGCCTCAAGCGCTCGATGCACTGGGACGAGGAGGTCTTCGGCCGCTGCTACGATCTAGACGTGTTCAACATCGTCGCCGTGTCGGACTTCAACATGGGCGCGATGGAGAACAAGGGTCTCAACATCTTCAACGACAAATACGTCCTCGCCGATCCAGATACCGCGACGGATCAGGACTATGCGGGCATCGAGGCCGTCATCGCCCATGAGTATTTTCACAATTGGACCGGCAATCGCATCACCTGTCGCGACTGGTTCCAGCTGTGCCTGAAGGAAGGCCTGACGGTGTTCCGCGACCAGGAGTTCTCCGCCGACATGCGTTCGCGCGCGGTCAAGCGGATCTCCGACGTCCGCCTGCTGAAATCGCACCAGTTTCCCGAGGATGCCGGACCGCTGGCGCACCCCGTGCGCCCGCGGCTCTACCACGAGATCAACAACTTCTACACCGCCACCGTCTACGAGAAGGGCGCAGAGGTCGTGCGCATGCTCAAGACGGTGCTGGGCGGGGAGGATTTCCGCAAGGGCATGGACCTGTTCTTCGCGCGTCACGACGGCGAAGCAACGACCATCGAGGCGTTTCTCGCCTGTTTCGCGCAGGCGAGCGGCCGCAGCCTCGACCAGTTCGCGCTGTGGTACGAACAGGCCGGCACGCCCTCGCTGCGCATTGACAGCGCCTATGACGCGTCGGGGAAACGGCTGACGCTGACCGTCAAACAGCAAACCCCGCCGACGCCAAAACAGGCCGACAAGCCGGCCCTGCATATCCCCTTGCGGGTCGGGCTGATGGGGCCGGACGGCACCGAGCTTTCCCCCTCATCGATCAGCGGCGCGGAGACGACCGGAGACGTGGTGCACATTACCGCGCCCCTGCAGAAGGTCGTCTTCCATGACGTGATGGACCGGCCCGTTCCCTCGCTCCTGCGCGGCTTCTCCGCACCCGTGACGCTCAAAAGCAATCTCGACGACACGGAGCTTTTGTTCCTGGCGGCCAATGACACGGACCCCTTCAACCGCTGGGAAGCTTTGCAGTCGGTCATCTTCAAGACCCTGATCGACCAAACGTCCGCCGGGCCGCGCCAGCAACGGCTGGACATTGACCCGCGCCTTGTCGCCGCGATCGAAGCGACGATGGCCGACGAGCGCCTGGAACCGGCCTTCCGCGCCCTGTGCCTGCAGCTGCCCGGCGATGCGGATATCGCGCGCGAGATCGGCAACGATGTCGATCCGGACGCCATTCATTTCGCACGTTCGCAGATGCGCTCGGGACTTGCCGATGCACTCGGTCCCATGCTGAAGCAGACCTATGACAACATGTCGAACGCAGCTCCCTACAGCCCGGAAGCGGCCTCGGCCGGCCGGCGCGCATTGAAGAATGTCCTGCTCGACTATCTGGGACAGGGGCAAGGCGGCGCCAGCGGAGACCTCGTCGGCCGGCAATTCGAGCAGGCCGACAACATGACGGACAGGCTCGCCGCCCTCACGGTGCTGGTTCACGCCCGGCTGCCTGGCCACGAAGAGGCGCTTGCCGCCTTTGCCGACCGCCATGCCCGCACGCCGCTTGCCATGGACAAGTGGTTCATGGTGCAGGCGACCGCGCCCGGTGAGGAGACGCTTGCCGCTGTGAAAGCCCTCACCGGACATCCGGCGTTTTCGCCGGCAAACCCCAACCGCGTGCGCGCGCTCGTGGGCGCCTTCGCAACCGGAAACCAGCGCCAGTTCAACCGGCTCGACGGCGCAGGCTTCGACTTCGTCGCCGATTTCGTGCTCGATCTCGACACCCGCAACCCGCAGGCGGCTGCACGGCTTCTCTCGGCCTTCCGGTCTTGGCGCGCCCTGGAGCCGGAACGACGCGCCCGCGCCAAAGCCACGCTGGAGCGCATGGCGCAAGGAACCGACCTGTCGCCGGATGTCCGGGACATCGTCGATCGTTGCCTGCAATGACAGGATCCACCGATGGGCACGGACGCGACGAAACTGTCGCCGCCGCGCCCATCGGGTCAAACCAGATTAGACTCGCGATAGTTGTGCTTAACGTCGATAAATTAACCTTCGATTAACTATATTTTTCTTGCCCAGCTATGGACAAAATCGGCGAATGCGATTCAAATGAAGTTGATTCGAACGCCTGTTGCGTTCTCGTTGCGGACACATCGATACATCGGGAGCCATTACGATGGCGCGTGCCCTTGCAGGCTCAGCGTCCGCGCGTCGATTCGCGGACCTGCTTCGGAAACAACGCGACGCACAGTCGCTGACCGGACACATCCGCCTGCTCGCCCAGCCGGCCTATCAGCGGCTCCTGGCGGCCGAACCCTTCTTTCGCCGTGCCATTCCCGTTCTTTGCGTCGTCTTCATTGCGACGCTCGCGACCTATCGTGCCCTGACGCTCTCCTACGAACACGAGGAAACCGACCAGCGCGCCCGTGACGACCTGACCATGATCGCCACCACCCTCGCGGCCCGCCTGGGCGCCGAGGAGGCCGACCTGCCGGAACAGGGGTTCCGCACCGCCCTTCAGGCCGCGCTTGCCGACAGCCTGCCGCCGCGCGCCACGAGCGACGCCCGACGCATCCTGGTCGCGGACAAGGACGGGAGCATCGTCGCGACGGCGCCCCTGCGCTCCGATCTGGAAGGGCGCCCGCTTTCCGATCTTCTCGGCGTCGGCCAGCCGCTGACCGTCTTCGGCGCGCGCGCCGGCGTGCTCACGATCGCCGCCGACACCGAAGACGAAGCCTATGCCACCGTCCATCATCTCGACGGACGCCTCGGAATGGTCGCGCTCCTGCAGTCCAAGGACATGCTCTTTGCCGAATGGCGCGCCAGCGTTTCCGCGAATGTGACGCTCTTCGTCGGCACGGCCTCCGTCATGCTGATCCTGATCTATGCCTTCTTCGCCCAGGCGACACGCGCCGAACAGGCCGACCAGATCTATGCCGCGACCCGCGCGCGCATCGACCTCGCCCTTAACCGCGGACGCTGCGGGCTGTTCGACTGGGACCTGTCGCGGGGGCGGATCTTCTGGTCCGCATCGCTGTACGAAATGCTCGGCATGCCGCCGCGCGACGACATTCTGGGCTTTTCCGAAATCTCCGCGCTGACCCACCCCGACGACATTGACCTCTACACCCTCGCCGAGTCCCTGCTGGAGACCGGCGAGAGCACCGTGGACAAGCAGTTCCGCATGCGCCACGCCAATGGCGAATGGGTGTGGCTGCGCGCCCGCGCGCAGGTGCAGAGCGAACCGGGCATCTCCGAACCGCATCTGATCGGCATCTGCATCGACGTTACCGAACAGAAGCAACTTGCCGAACAAAGCCGCACCGCGGACCTGCGACTGCGCGATGCCATCGAGACGATTTCGGAAGCCTTCGTGCTGTGGGACACGGAAAACCGGATGGTGATGTGCAACTCCAACTACCAGACGCTGCACAATCTCCCGAACGCCTCCATCAAGGCCGGAACGCCCTACGCCCAGGTGATGTCGAGCGCGCGTCAGACGGTCGTGTCGGCCAGCCCGACCATCGGCAGCGACGGATCGGACCCCTCCTCCAGCTACGAGGCGCATCTGGCCGACGGACGCTGGCTGCAGATTTCGGAGCGCCGGACCAAGGACGGTGGCTTCGTCTCCGTGGGCACAGACATCACCGCGCTCAAGCGGCATGAAGAAAAACTGATGGAAAGCGAGCGGCGGCTTATGGCGACGGTCGCCGACCTTCGCCAGTCTCGTCAAAAGCTCGAAACCCAGGCGCAGCAACTGGTCGAGCTTGCGGAAAAATATTCGGAAGAAAAGACCAAGGCCGAAGAAGCGAACCAGGCAAAGAGCGAGTTCCTCGCCAATATCTCGCATGAGCTGCGCACGCCGCTCAATGCGATCATCGGCTTCTCGGAGATCATGGACCAGGGCATGTTCGGGCCGCTCGGCTCGGAAAAATACCGCGAATATTGTACCGACATCCACGACAGCGGCCGCTATCTGCTCAACGTCATCAACGACATTCTCGACATGTCGAAGATCGAGGCAGGCCGGCTCGAACTGAAGTGCGAGGAGATGGATTTCGGCGCCGTCGTCGGCGACGTCTCGCGGATCATCTCGTCGGCAGCCGACGAGAAGAACATCTCGGTGACGACCGAGACGGCGGAAAACCTCATGCTCAACGGCGACCGCAGGGCGATGAAGCAGGTTCTCCTGAACCTTCTGGCGAATGCGGTGAAATTCACCCCGGACGGCGGTGCGGTGAAGCTCACGGCCAAACACGACGCCACCGGCGACACCGCACAGATCGTGGTCGACATCACCGATACCGGGATCGGCATCAAGCAAAGCGATATCGTGCGCCTCGCCAAGCCGTTCGTTCAGGTCGAGAACCAGTTCACCAAGACACACAAGGGCTCCGGGCTCGGCCTCGCAATTGCCCAGTCGCTGATCAAGCTGCATGGCGGTTCCATGACCATTCGCTCGACCGTCGGCAAGGGAACCTGCGTGACAGTGACGCTGCCGGTGACGCGTCCGGCCGCCGTCGAGCCGACGGGCATCACCGCCACCGCCTGAAGCCCGATCGCGGAAGACGTCGGGCCACCCGCTCCGGGCGCCCGCCTGCCCCGCCGCCCCCCGAACATCGTCCCGACCCCACCGCTTGACGAACACCCTCCGGACCCGGCCGCCGCCGGCACCGCCCCGGTGCCGGCACTGCCCGCGTTCGACGCACGCCATATCACTTAGCCATCTGCCTAAGTTATCATTGACACCGCCATTGCTCCATAATAGTTAGGCTTATGGCTAAGCATGATCCTGACCTGAACCTGCTTTTCGCGGCACTGGGCGACGAGACCCGCCGGGCGATCGTCTCCCGGCTGGCGCGAGGACCTGCTTCGGTGAGCGAACTGGCCGCATCCCATGCCATGGCCCTGCCGTCCTTCATGGGCCACATCGCCCGACTGGAAAAGGCCGGCCTGATCGAAACGGCGAAGACGGGACGGGTGCGATACTGCCGGCTCGCGGCGGGCGGCATCGCCCCGCTCGAACACTGGCTGGCCGAGCAGCACGCGGTCTGGACGTCACGACTGGACCGGTTCGACGACTATGTCGAAAACCTTGCAAAAGAGAGATCCGTTGACAGCTGACATTGATCCGGAAAAAGACCTCGTTCTCGAGCGCATCCTGAAGGCGCCCCGCGCGCTGGTCTGGGAATGCTGGACGACGCCCGAACACATCGTGCATTTCTTCATGCCGAAGCCGCACAAGGTCACAGCCTGCGAGATCGACCTGACGGTCGGCGGCCGGTTCAACTCGACCTTCGAGGTCGAGGGCCGCGAAGTGGCCAACCAGGGCGTCTTCCTGGAAATCGTGCCGCGGAAGAAGCTCGTCTTCACAGACACCTACAGCGAGGGCTGGAAGCCGGCGCCGGATCCCTTCATGACCGCGATCCTGCTGCTTGCGGATGCGCCCGGCGGCGGCACGAAATACACCGCGATCGCCCGCCACCGCTCGACGGATGCGCGCAAAACGCATGAAGACATGGGCTTTCACGACGGCTGGGCAACGGTTGCGGATCAGCTCGAGGCTTATGCACTCGGCCTGAACAGACTTTGAAGACGAGCCGTCGAACCACCCCGGCGGCGCCGGATACTGTGCGTTGACCGGGGTCAGGCCTAGCCCGCCGGGATTTCGACCTTGCCCACCAGCGTCTCGAAGACGTCCCTGACACCGGCCTGACATTCCCCGAGACGATGTTCCAGGTGTCGGAAGTCTGGCGCTTCTCCGGCATGGACCAGAAGGTCGCGCACGCCCTTGGGCGCGGTGTCCGCCTTGAACGGGCCGTCGAGTGTCAAGCGTTGAACCTGGGTCAGGGCGTGATAGAGGCGGATGGCAGGAAGCAGCACCTCCGCATCTCCGGCGGACAGAAATCCGGCGCGCACCGCGTTTTCCAGCGCGGTCTCCGTCGTCTGGGACAGAACATCCGGATCGTCCTGCGCATGCACAAGCTGCAGATATTGCGCGATGAATTCGATGTCGACCAGTCCGCCCGCAACCTGCTTCATGTCCCAGACGTCTGTGGTGCCCTTCTCCGCCTGGATGCGCGCGCGCATGGAGGCGACCTCCTGCGCGACCTTTTCCGGGTCGCGCGGCCGCGCCAGCGTCTCGCAGATCAGCGCCTGAATGCGCTCGGAAAAGGCGTCGGAGGATGTTGCAATGACCCGCGCCCGCGTCAGGGCCATGTGCTCCCAGGTCCAGGCTTCCTTCGCCTGATAGGCCTCGAAGGAGGCCAGCCGGGTTGCCAGCGGTCCGGCATTTCCCGACGGGCGCAGGCGGAAGTCGACCTCGTAGAGAAGCCCTTCCGCCGTCGGCGCCGAAAGCGCGGACACCAGCCGCTGGGTCAGGCGGATGTAATACTGGCTTGCGGCGAGCGGACGCTTTCCATCCGTCTGCGCGGTTTCGTCGGGATGATCATAGAGCAGGATCAGGTCGAGATCGGAGGACGCTGTCATCTCCCGGCCGCCGAGCTTGCCCATGGCGAGCACCGCAAAGTCGCCACCTTGAAGCCGGCCATGGTTTTCCGCGACATGGGTCATGACATGCGGCAGCAGCCCCTCGACGATCGTTTCCGCCAGTCGCGCCAGCGCCTCGCCCACCTGATGGGCGGTCAGAGTGTCGGACAAGAGCCGCAAACCGATCAGAAACTGTTGTTCCTGCGCAAAAATCCGCGCCCGGTCCAGCGCATCCTCATAGTAGCGCGCCAGCGACAGCGTCCGGTCGAGACCGGCCTGGAACTCTTCCGCCGTCGGCATTGCACCGAAAAAGGCCGGATCGAGCACCGCGTCGAGCACATGGACGCGCTTGGACACAACCTCGGCAAGGCGAGGCGCCGCGCCCATCACGGTCGCCAGAAGGCGCAGGAGTTCTGGGTTTGAGCGAAGCAGCGAGAACAGCTGGACGCCGGCCGGCAGTTTCGACAGAAAGCCGTCGAAGGACAGCAGGGCCTGGTCGGCATTGTCGGTGCTTGCCAGCGCCTGGATCAGCACCGGATGCAATTCCGTGAGCCGCTCGCGTGCCTTCGACGAGCGCACCGCCGGATACCGGCCGAAATGCCAGGCGCGAATGATCTTCGCGGCCTCCTTCGGGCGCGCATAGCCAAGCCCGCTCAGGGTCTCAAGCGTCTCCGGATCGTCATCGTCGCCCGTGAAGACGAGATTGCCGAGATCGGAGGCGAGCTCCGGTTCGTTCTCGAACAGCGCGGAATAGTGTCGCTGGACCGTCTTGAACCGGGTGCGCAGATCGTTCTCGAACGTCGTGAGATCCTCGTAGCCGAAGAGACGGGAGACCCGGGTGCGGGCGGCTTCGTCTGCCGGCAGGATATGGGTCTGTTCGTCGTTCACCATCTGGATGCGGTGTTCCACGTTGCGCAGGAACACATAGGCCTCGGTCAGTTCGTCGCGTGCCTCGGGTGCAATCCAGTCGAGGTCGGCCAGCATGGCCAGCGTGTCGAGCGTACGCCGGCCGCGCAACTCGGTGATCCGCCCCCCGGCGATCAATTGCTGGGTCTGGGCGAAGAACTCGACCTCGCGAATGCCGCCGCGTCCCAGCTTGACGTTATGACCGGCCACGGCGATCTCGCCATGCCCCTTGTGGACATGGATCTGGCGCTTGATGGAATGCACGTCTGCAATCGATGCGTAGTCGAGATACTTGCGCCAGATGAAGGGGCCTATCTCCTTCAGGAAGGCCTCGCCGCACGCGATATCGCCGGCGCAGGCCCGCGCCTTGATGAGCGCGGCCCGCTCCCAGTTCTGTCCAAGGCTCTCGTAATAGACCAGCGCACCGGGGATCGACATGGCAAGCGGCGTCGCGCCGGGATCGGGGCGCAGCCGCAGATCCGTGCGAAAGACATAACCGTCCGCCGTCCGGTCGCCCATGATCTTCACGAGCCGCTTTGTCAGGCGGACGAACTCCACCTGCGCCTCGGCGCCGCCGCTCATCGGCGCGAGATCCGGCTCGTAAAGCACGATCAGATCGATATCGGAGGAATAGTTCAGCTCGAAGGCACCGTGTTTGCCCATCGCCAGAACGACGAAGCCGGAGCCTTTCTCCGGACAGGCGTCATCCTTCGGCGTGAAGCGCCCGCGGCGCTCCAGGTCGCGCAGGCAAAACCGGATCGCCGCCGTCAGCGCCGCATCGGCGAAGCGGCTGAGACCGCCGGTCACCGTGTCCAGATCGATGGCGCCGCCGATGTCGGCAAGCGCCAGCGTCAACGCGAGATCCTTCTTGAGATCGCGCAGCGCGCGCATCAGCGCAGCCTCGTCGTCAGCTTCCAGCGCCCGCGCGTCGGCAATCAGCCGCGTCGCACGCTGGCGCGGCGACGTCGTCAGGATCCCGGCAAGACGCTCGGGGTCGGAACAGGCAAGGTCGCGCAGATAGGGGGCATTGGTAAGAGCTCCGGCCAGAAAGCCCCGCGCCCGTGCTTCAAGGCCGGTATCGGCGATGGTGTCAAGCGCACCCGCGAGGTCGCACAGGATTGCATCGCCGGCATCGCTGTCGGCCACTGTCGGCACCGTCCGCAGCTCCTCCAGGAGAGATCGTTCGTCATCCGCTCGTCCGTTCGCCCGCTCGCCCGTCACGCTGGTTTCTCCCGTTTCGTTGTTTTGCCGACGTGCCACCGTCGCCCGGCAACCGAAGCTCTGCACGCAATCCCGGATCGGCATCGACCAGCACCAGACGCCCGCCATGCAGCCGCGCCACGGCCGAGACAAGGCTGAGGCCCAGTCCGGAGCCCGGGGCATTGCGGCTTTCCTCAAGCCGCACGAAGCGATGCAGGACGCGCTCCTTGTCGGCATCCGCGATGCCGGAACCATGATCGCGAACCGACAGAACCGCGGTGTCGCCGTCGAGACGGGCCGCAAGACATATCCTAACGCCGTCATCGTCAGCGTTTTGAGCGTATTTCAATGCGTTTTCAATGAGATTAACCAGGGCCTGCACCAGCAGTTCGCGGTTGCCGCGAAGGGTCATCGGCGTGTCGGCCTCCACCTCCAGCGTCCCGCCCTGATCCTCGACCACCGGTGCATAGAGCTCCCCAACCTCGCACACGAGCGCGCTTGCGTCGAACGGCTCCCGTGCCGCGTCGGAAGACCCCGCCTCGACCCGCGCAATGCGCAGCAGCGCATCGAACGTGCGGATCAACGTGTCGCAATCGTCGATCGTCGCTTCCAGCGCCGCCCGCGCCGGCGCATCCATCGCATCCGTGCGCAATGCTTCCTCCACACGGTTCCGCATCCGCGTCAGCGGGGTCTTGAGGTCATGGGCGATGTTGTCGGAGACATCCTTCAGCCCGTGCATCAGGGCCTCGATGCGTTCCAGCATGGTGTTGAGGCCGACGGCCAGGCGGTCGAACTCGTCGCCGCTGCCTTCCACCGGCAGCCGCTCGGACAGGTCACCCGACATGATCCGCCGACCGGTCGCGGCCATGGCGTCGATGCGCTTGAGAACCCGCCGGCTGACATAGACCCACGTCACCAGACCAAGGCCCGCAAGCACAAGGAGCCAGAAGCGCATCGCCTCGGCCAAAAGCGACCGGAAATACTGCTGTTCCTGGAGATCGCGCCCGACCAGCAAGCGGAAGCCGCCCGAAAGCTGGAACACACGCACCAGCGCCTCGCGCTTCTCGCCGCCGCCGAGCGGCGTATAGCTCACCCGCTGCAACTCGCCGCTTTCGCCCGCGAGCACACGCTCATTCAGCCCCTCGACGTTGCCGACAAGCTGGTTTGCGGCAAAGTCCGTAACGAGATAGAGGCTCGCGCCGGGACGCCGGGACCGTGCCTCGACGGAGGCCACGAGACCCCGAATGCCGACGATGCGGTACCTGTCGGCAAGGCCGACGATTTCCGCGTCCACCGTCTCGACGATCTGCTCGCGCAGAACGGTCGCCGTATTCTGTGACAGGTAGACAATCACCGCACCGGAGGCGAGCGAGAGCGCCGCCAGATAGATCAGCGCAAGCTTTATGGCCGTGGTGCGAAACAATTTAGCGAGCGGTGTCACGGATCGTATACCCGGCGCCGCGCACCGTATGCAGGAGCGGACGGTCGAAGTCCTTGTCGATCTTCGCACGCAACCGCGAGACATGCACATCGATCACGTTGGTCTGCGGATCGAAATGATACTCCCAGACGTGCTCCAGCAGCATGGTGCGGGTTACCACCTGACCTGCGTTCTGCATCAGGTACTCCAGCAGCTTGAACTCGCGTGGCTGAAGCGGAATGTCCTGGCCGGAACGCGTCACCGTGTGGGTGAGCCGGTCGAGCGTCAGATCGCCGACGCTGTAGCTGGTATCAATGTCCTGCTGGCGCGGGCGCCGGCCAAGCGCCTCGACGCGGGCGAGTAGTTCGGAAAACGCATAAGGTTTGGGGAGGTAGTCATCGCCGCCGGCCCGCAACCCTGTCACCCGGTCGTCAACCTGGCCGAGGGCGGAAAGCACCAGGACCGGCGTATGGTTTCCCTCGGCGCGCAGGCCCGAGATCATCGACAGGCCGTCGCGACGCGGCAGCATCCGGTCGACGACCAGAACATCATAGGGGGCCGAGACTGCCAACTCGTAGCCGGCCTCGCCGTCGGGCGCATGATCGACCACATGCCCGGTCTCGCGCAGCGCCTTGACCAGGTAATTGGCAGCTTCTTTGTCGTCCTCGACAATCAGGATACGCATGGCTTCTTCACATCGCGTTTCAGGCAGGATCTGCATAACACTCTCCCGGGTGGCGGTCTAATCGTGCAGCCCCGAACGCCGAAGCCCCGAACCGTTTCACCGGTCCGGGGCTCGGTCTGGCAAGGCGCCGCACGGCGCCCGCATTCTGCGTCGAGCGGACGGCGTCAGCCGCGGGCGACCGGAACCGCCACGAAGCGCGTGGCATTTTCCCGTTTCACCCGCATCAGGACAGCCTTGCGACCACCTTCACTGGCACCAAGCATCGCACTGGCGACATCGCCCGGCTGGTCGACCTGCGTGCCGCCGACTTCAAGGATGACGTCGCCACGCTCCAGCCCCTTTTCGCCGGCGGTGCTGTCGGGTGCGAGATCCGTGATCACGACGCCGCGCTCTCCGGCGCCGGCGTCACGCGCCGCCGCGAGTTCCAGGCCAAGACTGTCGACGAATGCCGTCGCCTCGCCAGTCGGCTCGACCGCCGCCGCCGCGCTCGCACTTTCCTGCAGGCGACCGAGCGTCACGGTCACGGTCTGCTCCTCGCCATCGCGCCAGATGCCGAGATCGACTGCGGTCTCCGGCGGATAGGAGGCGATCTTTCGGGCCAGTTCGCGCGGTCCGTCGATGCTCTCGCCGTCGACCGTCAGGATGGTGTCGCCGGATTCGATCCCGGCCTTCAGCGCCGGGCTTTCGCCCTGGGCTTCCGCAACGATCGCGCCCTTTGCCTCGTCCAGGCCAAGGCTTTCCGCGATGTCGGCGGAGACCGGCTGGATCTGGACGCCAAGCCAGCCGCGCACGACCGTGCCATCGTCCTTCAGATCGGCGATGATGTCGGTCGCCGTGGAGGCGGGAATGGCGAAGGCAATGCCGACGTTGCCGCCGGAGGGCGAAAAGATCGCGGCGTTCACGCCGATCACCTGTCCCTTGGTGTTAAAGGCGGGACCGCCGGAGTTGCCGCGGTTCACCGGTGCGTCGATCTGGATGAAATCGTCGTAAGGACCGGCGCCGATGTCACGACCGCGCGCCGAGACGATGCCCGCCGTCACCGATCCGCCAAGACCGAAGGGATTGCCCACGGCGACGACCCATTCGCCAACCATCGGAGCCTCGTCGGCGAACTCGACATAGGTGAACTCCGTATCCGCATCGACCTTCAGAAGCGCCAGATCGGTGCGCTCATCGGTGCCGATCAGTCGGGCTTCGTATTCAAGGCCGTCATCGCCCACCACCATGAATTCCGTACCGCCGGCAACCACATGCTCGTTGGTGACGAGATAGCCGTCCTCGGAGATGAAGAAGCCGGAGCCCTGGCTGGACCCGCGCCGCTGCGGCTGGTTGCCTTCCGCACCCGGCTGACCGCGGAACTGTCGGAAGAAGCGCTGCAGCGGGTGATCGCGGGGAAGGTCCTCGAAACCGGGAATGCCCTGCCCGCGCGAGGACATCATGCGCGGCGCACGGTCGGAGGTAACGCGCACGCTGACGACCGCCGGCTTCACGCCTGCGACGACGGCGGCAAAGCTCTGGGGAGCGGCGGACTCGACCCGGACGGGATCGGCGAGGGCGAACTGGCCGGGAATCACGGTTTGCGCCGTCATGCCGCCGGCAAGGCCAAGCGCCAGCGCGCCGACGACCAGGCTCTTGCGGCCACGGGGCAGACGGTTGATGGCTGAGGGATACATCTTGGTCGACATAGGGGTTCTCCACGTCTTGGTCAGGATCACGAGGCCGGGCCGGCCTTACGGGGATGTGTCGGCCCGGCTGTCCGTTCTGATATGGAGCATGTCGCCTTACAGCCGCCTGTCGGGGCGATTAAGCTTTGGTAATGTTTGACGATTGCGAACAAACAAGTCGATGTCCGCGGGTGATCACTCCGTCCCGTCGGAACTCTGGCGCGTGATCACCGCCGCGCCGGCCTCCAGCGTGCGGTGGACCGGGCATTTGTCCGCGATCTCCAAAAGGCGGGCCCGGGTGTCGTCGTCGATGTCGCCGGAAAGATGCACAATCCGTTCGAAACGATCGATCTTGCCGCCGCGAGCCCGGACGTCCCCGGAGCAACCGGCACAGTCCTCGGCATGAACCTTGGCGTGATGCACCGTTGTGCCGATCCGCGCCAGGTCGATACCCTTGTGTTCCGCATACATGCGCAAGGTCATCACCGTGCAGGCGCCGAGCGCGGCGGCGAGAAAATCATAGGGCGAAGGTCCGGAATCCAGACCGCCGACCTTTTCGGGCTCATCGACAAGCAACCGGTGCGCCCCGACCCGCGCAATGGACTGGAACTTTCCCAGCCCCGTTTCGGTGATCACCACGGCGTCCGCCTCGGGGTCGCTTTCGTCTTTCACCGCGGCCCCGAGGTAGCGGCTGGCCCAGGCGGCAATCACATCCGCCGCATAGGCGGCGTCCTGCGGGTCGCTCAACAGATGGTCCGCCGTGTCGAGCGACACGAAACTCTTGGGATGCTTGGCGGCGACGAAAAGCGCCGTCGCATTGTCGATGCCGACCGTCTCGTCGCGCGGTGCATGAAGCACCAGCAGCGCCTTGCCGAGATGCGCCACGCGCTCGCGCACGGCCTGTTCTGAGATATCGTCGAGAAACTGGCGCTCGATGGTGAAGGTCCGACCGGCGAGCGACACATCGGCCTCGCCTTCACGCCGGATGGTCTCGAGGTCCGCATGGAAATTGCGGACGACATGATCCGCATCCGCCGGCGCGCCGATGGTGGCAACGGCCAAGGCTTCGGGGATCTCCCGGGCGACCGCAAGCACCGCCGCCCCGCCGAGGGAATGGCCGATCAACAGGCCCGGAGCCTCGTAGTGGGTCCGCAGGAAGTCGGCGGCTGCAAGCAGGTCGGCGACGTTGGACGAGAAATTGGTGGAAGCGAAATCTCCGCCCGATCCGCCGAGGCCGGTGAAGTCGAAGCGAAGGACGCCGATGCCCGACGCCGTCAGCGCTTGCGCGATACGCCGTGCCGCGATCACGTCCTTGGAGCAGGTGAAGCAATGCGCAAACAGCGCATAGGCACGCACCGGACCTTCCGGAAGGTCGAGGCGCGCGGCGAGTTCGGCACCCGCATGTCCGGCAAAGGTCAGTCGAATCGGCTTGGCAGTCATTCACGCGTCCCCCGTCAGGAATTACGGCCCACGCCCGAATGCAGAGCCAGCCCCGCTCAAGGTGGGTCCGAGGCGGAGCGATATCGAGAGTGGCAAGCCCGCAGACCGGATCACGAAAACGCGACCCGTCGGGGCATGCCGCCAGATCAAGTCGGAAAAGAATGCCGGCAAAGCGGCGGAACGGCGCTCAGCGTCCGTCGCCCCCTTCCGCAAGAATGCGGTCGAGTTCCGCCTGCTCCGTGTCGCTCAGCGTCGTGGTCCGCGCCGTCGCCAGCGTGCGCGTGCGTCGACGCGCCGCCACAAAGAGCGTGGCCCCACCGACCAGCAGCGCCAGAGGCGCCACCGCCCACAACAGCAAGGTGTTCCAGGAAAACCGAGGCTTGAGCAGGACGAACTCGCCGTAGCGGGCGACCAGGTAGTCGATCACCTCGCCATTGGTGTCGCCGGCGACGAGCCTTTCGCGCACAAGCACGCGAAGATCCTTTGCAAGCGGGGCGTCGCTGTCGTCGATCGACTGGTTCTGGCACACCATGCAGCGCAGGTTCGCGGAGAGGTCGCGGGCACGCTGCTCCAGCGCCGGGTCTTCCAGGATTTCGTCCGGCGCAACCGCCCCGGCCGGCAGCGCGGCCACGGCCAGGACCAATGCCGCGAGGATTGCAAGAACTGCATTGCGCATTGGCACTCTCCTATTCCGCCGGAATCGCGCGCACCCGGGCCGGGCGCGGCGCGCCAACCCGCAGCCGGCGGTCGAACAGCGACAACACGGCCCCAAAGCCCATGATCAGGCAACCGAACCAGATCAGCGTGACAAAGGGCTTGTGATAGAGCCGGATGTCGGCGCCGCCGTCGCTGTGGACTTCGCCGATGGACACATAGATCTGCGACAGGCCGAAGGTGACGATACCGGCCTCGGTCGTCGGCATCCGGCGCGCGGTATAAAGCCGCTTGGCCGGGTCCGCTTCCGCCACCTTCACGCCGCCCTTGAAGATATCGAAGTGGCCGACGTCGTCGATGTAATTGGGGCCGGTCCGTCGCACCAGACCGCCAAAGGCAAGCTCGTAATCGGCGATGGTGACGGTCTCGTTCGGGCGGATGGTGAGTACCTTCTCTACCTGGAAGGCTTCCACGGCGACAATGCCGAGCATCACCACACCGATGCCGATGTGTCCGAATGCAGCCCCCCAGGCGGAGGACGGAAGACCGACCAGCCGGCGCAGGCCCGTCGAGACGCCGACATGCCCAAAGCGTGCCCGCGACAGGATCTCGGCGACGGCGCCGGCGATCACCCAGACCCCGACGCCGATGCCGAGCGCCGCGAGAATCTGCTGCGGCCCCTGGAACCAGACGACCAGAAGCGTCGCAAGCAGCGTCAGGCCAAATGCCATGTAGAGACGCTGGCTCACCGCATAGATATCGCCGCGCTTCCACGCCAGAAGCGGACCGAAGGGCATCGCCAGCAGCAGCGGGATCATCAGCGGTCCGAAGGTCA
Organism: Stappia stellulata DSM 5886; assembly: GCF_000423705.1. Classification (GTDB taxonomy): domain Bacteria; phylum Pseudomonadota; class Alphaproteobacteria; order Rhizobiales; family Stappiaceae; genus Stappia; species Stappia stellulata. The sequence goes on from NZ_KE384083.1 coordinate 385,904, forward strand.
TGTTGAAGAACGGCGGACCGACGGAAATCTTCTCGCCCGTGACCGCCTCCAGCGCCAGCGGATAGAGCGTGCCGACGAAGACCGCCGCGGCCGAGACCGTCAGCAGCAGGTTGTTGAGAACGAGCGCGCCCTCCCGGCTGACCGGCGCGAACAGGCCGCCCTGCTTGAGAAGCGGTGCGCGCCAGGCGTAGAGCGCCAGCGACCCGCCGATGAAGACGACCAGAATGCCGAGGATGAACGTGCCGCGCGCCGGATCGGTGGCGAAGGCATGCACGCTCGTCAGCACGCCCGAGCGCACCAGGAATGTGCCGAGCAGCGAAAGCGAGAAGGTCAGGATCGCAAGCAGGACCGTCCAGACCTTCAAGGCGCCGCGCTTTTCCATGACGATGGCGGAATGCAGCAGCGCCGTGCCGGCAAGCCACGGCATGAAGGAGGCGTTCTCGACCGGATCCCAGAACCAGTATCCGCCCCAGCCAAGCTCGTAATAGGCCCAATAGGATCCCATGGCGATGCCGAGCGTCAGGAACAGCCAGGCAAGCAGGGTCCAGGGCCGGACCCAGCGGGCCCAGGCGGCGTCGACGCGCCCGAGGATCAGCGCCGCGATGGCGAAGGAGAAGGTGATGGAGAACCCGACATAGCCGACATAAAGCAGCGGCGGATGGATCGCCAGGCCGATGTCCTGAAGGATCGGGTTGAGATCCTGCCCCTCCATCGGCGGCGGCGTGACGCGAATGAACGGGTTGGACGTCGCCAGCATGAACAGCAGAAAGGCCGCCGTCACCCAGCCCTGCACGCCAAGCGTGGCCGCCTTGAGCTCAGGCGGAATGTTGCGGCCGAGGGCGGCAACGAGCGCGCCGAAAAGCACAAGGATCAAAACCCAGAGCAGAAGGGAGCCTTCGTGGTTGCCCCAAACGCCGGTGATCTTGAACAGGTCGGGTTTCGCCGAATGCGAATTCTGCACGACGTTCAGCACCGAGAAGTCGGACGTGACGTAGGCCATCATCAGTGCGGCGAATGACACGCCGACGAGCAGGAACATCATTGCGGACACGGGCGGCGCAACGGCCATCAGGCGCTGATCGTGCCGCAGCGCCCCCCAAATCGGAACAACCGACTGGATCAGGGAGAGGACGAACGCAAGGATCAATGCGAAATGTCCGATTTCAACAATCATTCCCGGGCATCCTTCCAGCTAATCGGGCTTCCGGCTTCCACGCACCCGCTTTCGACGGCACTTCCAAGGGTACGGGCTGCCCCAGGCGGAACGTCAACCTCTTTTCGCATCGCCACGCTGGCGCAGCCTCCGATGCAGGTCAAATCACACGCATGACAGCGGGCCTATTGTTCGCCCTGCCAAACGCCCTTGCCCTTGAGGGCGTCGGCGACTTCCTTGGGCATGTAGTTCTCGTCGTGCTTGGCCAGAACATTGTCGGCGCGAAAGACCCCGTCGGGTGCAATCACGCCCTCGGTGACCACGCCCTGCCCTTCTCGAAAAAGGTCCGGCAACAGTCCGACATAGACAACATCGACCGTTTCCACGGTGTCGGTGACCTTGAAGCGAACCTGTGCATTCTCGCCGCGCTGCACGCTTCCGTCGGCGACGAGCCCGCCAAGGCGGATCCGCTGGCCGTCCGGAAGACCGCCGGCCACGATGTCGCTCGGGCTCTGGAAGAAGACGATCCTGTCGTTCAGGGCGAAAAGGATCAGGCCGACCGCAACGGCAAGCACACTGCCGGCCGCGGCGATCATGGTAAGACGTCTTTGTTTGCGCGTCATGTCAGTCCCGGTGCGATCCCATCAACGACGCCCCCGCGCCCCGTTTCGAAACTCAAGACCCGCCACCAAGGTCGCGTGCCAGGGATTTTACCTGCGCAACCGCTGCCGGATCGCTCTTCAGGGCCTCTTCGGCCCGTGTCGCCGTATCGCGCAGCCGGTCGGCATCGCCCAGCACCGCGACGGCGCGCATCAGCCGCAACCATTCATCAGCCGTGCCGCCCTCCTCCGACAGACGCGTGTCGAGCCGGTCAACCATCCCGCGGATCATTTCGGAGCGATCCTCCGCGTTCATCTGCGCGGCCGCGGCGATCTCGTCCTGGCTCGGTCCCGGCGCGGCGGCAACCGGTGGCGGCGCCTCGACCCCGAGTTTGGCAAGCTCGACCCGCACCGCCTCGGCCCAGGCCTCGCCGCCCTGCGCATCGTCCAGCAACGCGGTCCACGCGGCAACCGCGTCTTCCTTGCGGTTTTCCTGGGTCAGGGCAAGTGCCAGGAAAAAGCGTGGCTTGATCGCGCTTGGGTCCAGCGCCACGGCGCGCTCGAAGGCTTCGCGGGCATCCACGCCGACGATGCCGTTGTTGGCGATCACCAGTGCTTCACCGCGATCGGTTTCCCGGCGCACGGTCGATCCCAGGATCCGAATGGCAGCTGCATAGGCAGCAGCAGCGTCCGCGGCGCGGCCAAGCCGCATGTAGGCCGGCGCGATGACATCCCATCCGCGACCGTCGGACGGTTCTTCGGCGAGACGCTGCTCGACCCGCGCCACCAGATCCGGAAGAGAACGGTTGAGAACGGGCGCCTCGAGACGCGCGACAAGCGGCTGGTCCGGCAAATCCGGCGAGCCGATGGAGGTATAGAGCCCGATTGCGCCAAGCGGAACCGCGATCACGGCCAGGATCTGCGCAAAGCGCAATCCGGCGCGCGACGAGGTGCGCGCAGCGGCGCCGCCTTCCTTCGCTTCGCCGACGTCGGCCTCTGCGGTATCCGCGGCAATCAGCCGGCGGGCGATTTCCGTGCGCGCGGCTTCCGCCGCTTCCTCGGAGATCAGTCCGCGATCGAGATCACGGTCAACTTCGCCAAGCTGGGCCTTGTAAACCTCGACATCGTAAGCGCCGGACTCACGCTGGCCCCGACCGGAACGCGTCAGGGGAACCAGCACCGAAAGGGCAGCTGCAACCGCCAGAACGGAGAATACAATCCAAATCATCATGACGAGCATATAGACCGCGACTTGCGGCTTTCCGCAAGCAAAACCGGACTGTGACAGGGCGTCGCGGGCAAGTGTCGCAGGTCAGCCGGTCGCGGTTCGCGCCTTCGGTTTTGTCGCAAGCGCCGTTTTGCGGCTGCGGCGCAACTGATCGGCATATTCCTTGCCGAAATAGCTTTCGCACAGACCGATTGCGGCATCGACGGCAACCAGATGGGCCTTGCGCGCACCATCGACGGTGTCCGGCAGAGCGGAGAGCAGCGCGCGGGTCTTGATTTCCAGCGACTGATCGAGCGCCGTGCGTGTCCGCGCGGTGATTTCATTCACGGCAAGGTTGTCGGCGGCGTCGCGCATCTTGTCGAGCAGCATCATGCCGCGCTGCGCCTCTTCAATCGCCGCCATGTCGGTCTTCGGTTCCCCGATCTCGTCAAGCTTGGGCACGAGGAGTGCGCGCCGCACATTGCCGGTCATCGCCTCCAGCTCGCGCGTGACCAAGGCCGACACGGAGCGCCGGGTCAGTGCCATGCGTTGCTGCCACGAGCCGGATTCGGCAAGATCGTAATGGCGATCGATTGTCTTCATAAGCCGGCAGTAGGCGTTCAGCGCTTCGGCAAAATCCTCGTTCGAACAGGCACCACAGGCAATCGCGGAATACCGCTCGACTTCCGAAAACGCCATTTCGGCAAAAACGGCATAGGAAGACGCAGCCATTTTCTTGATCGACGTCGAGCCGACGAGATTCGCCGTCAGGGACAGCAACATGTCTGCGACTTCCACGCGGCTGAGCACGACCGATGCGATCAACGGCGCCTGCTCGGCATGCCGGTCCATGACAGCCTTGATCCGGATGAGCGACGGGCTTCCGCTCTTGAAGTCCCATTCCGTCAGGCGGTCGGGCAGGCTCTCGCGCAGGGCGTCGAGCCAGGGGCGCGCCTGCAGTGCGGCACGAATGTCGTCGAGATCGCGCAACGCCCGTTCACCACCGACAAGCATCGCGATTTTCTGATGTGCCCGGTCATCGGAATGTGCTTCGGCCAACGCGGCAGATATCAGTGGAATCGCATATTCGCGCAAATCCTCGGCGAGCGTGGCCACCTCGTCCGCCTCTGTTTCGACCCGCATGGAAACGCTCTCGGCACTCGAGAACTGCTCAGGCGCGACGTCGCGGGACAACCAGGTCCAGATCAGCGGGAGGCTCGCGCGGTTGATCCGGCCGGGAACCTTGCCCGTCAGTCCCGCCTCGGCCAGGAGGTCCTCGATCGGCAGGTAAAACGCCCGTTGCAACCGGCCCTCGCGCGGTTCGCCGCCCAGCACGAGCGTCTTCGTGGAGCGCACGGCGTTCAGGCAGGCGTCGAGTATGAGATCGAGGTGGGGGTCGGCGGAGCCTTGCGAGCGCGCATGCTCGAGGCCACGCAACAACGTCTGGATCGCACGCGGAGAGAGCGCATCCAGGTACGATTTTATCTTCAATGTCAGATGGTGCCGGTCAGGCATTTTTTCCGCTCGCAACCCAGGCGTAGACACGTCGCAGCGAAACCGTCGCAGAAAAGGATTAAACAAGTGTTGGCAAGGGATTCCGCCCTGTCGCACGCATAAAACGCCGCTACGTAAGCCATGCGGCGCGCACGGCGCGGTCAGGTGATCGGTTGCCAGGTCCCCGTTTCGCCGCGGCAGGCCGCCCCGCGCAGCGAGCTTTCACGCTCGTCGATCAGCACGATGTGGGTGTAGTCGCGGCACACGATGTTGTTCACCTGGTAGTTCGGGCCCGTCACGACCCGCCCGCGCGCGCCGCTGGTGCGGTTGCGCCATTCGACGGTTTCGCCCGTGCGGTCGACGTCGAGCGCGCCCCGCAGCGCGGTCGCCGCTGCCCGGCGGTCCGCGTCGGACATTGCCTGGCCGACTTCGGTCTTGAGAAGATCCGCCAACGCCCGGTCGGCTTCCGACTGCGGCACGGCCTGGGCGCTGAACGCACTGCCGAACAGGCCGTCACCGACGACCACGGGCCCGGTCGCGCCGGTCCCCTGCGAACTGGTGCATCCGGCCGCAAAGGCAGCAAGGCCAACAGCCAGCACAAGCCTGAACGCGTTCATTCCAAGTTCCCCATCCATGCAGGCCCCGGTCCGGATCCTGACGTCAACGCCCCGTTTTCATCGCCACCGCGCGTATTTGCAGCGGCTGCGCCGCCGCTCGCGGTCGTGTCCGGCAAAATGCAGAGGTTACACGCATTTGTGGCCGAACTGCGTCTGGCAACAGCAGGGAGTCTCATGCCTCGTTCCGGCGTGCGGTCCCCGCCGCGGCCCCTTCGAGCATCGGCAAAAGAAGCGAGGCGCGCAACCCGCCCGACGGAGAAGGAGACAGCTCGAGCTCACCGCCGTAGAGAGTTGCCAGATCGACGACAATGGACAGACCGAGCCCGGTTCCCGGCACGGTCTCGTCCAGGCGCCGCCCCCGCTTCAGCGCTTCGGACCGCTGATCCGGAGAAAGCCCCGGACCGTCGTCGGACACACGAATGGCGAGACGCTCCGGCCCCGGCCCGTGAAGTCGCTCGAGCGAGACCTCGACCCGGGTCGCCGCCCATTTGCAGGCGTTGTCGATCAGGTTTCCGGCCATTTCCTCAAGGTCATGCTCCTCGCCGCGAAACCGCACGCCCCTGTCGCCGGAAAGCGATAGATCCAGATCGCGCTCGCCATGGATCTTCGCCATAACCTTCACCAGCCGACCGAGCACCGGTGTCACCTCGCTGGAAACGCCGATGACGCGCCGTTGAGCGGCCATGCGGGCCCGCTCAAGATGCTGGTTGACCTGGGCGCGCATCACGGCGGCCTGTTCGCCGATCTTTTGCGCATCCGGCACCTGTCCCGCGCGAACCTCGTTGCCGATGACGCTCAGCGGCGTCTTCAGGGCATGCGCCAGATTGCCGACGTGAGTGCGGGCCCGTTCCACGACTTCGCGGTTGGAGCGCACGAGGGCATTGAGTTCCTGCGCCAGCGGCCGGAGGTCGGGTGGAAGGTCCTCCTCGACGGTCTCCGCGTCGCCCCGCCGCACGGCGGCGAGCGAACCGCGAAGCATCGCCACCGGGCGCAGGCCGATGCGCACCTGGAGCACGATCGCGCCCACCAGTCCGATACCGAGGATGAGAAGCGTCAGCGTCACCTGCCCTGCAAATGTCGCCTCGCGCTCGCGCAGTTCCTGCGTGTCCCCGGCAACGGCAATCCGGTAAGCGGCAGCCTCTGCAAAGATGATACGCCGTTGAAGGACCCGCAGTTCCGCGCCGCGCGGACTGACGATCACGGAACGCAGTTCTCCGTCGACGGGGAGATCGGGCAAGTCCAGCCTGTCGCCAAACAGCGAGAGGGAAGAAAACAGCACCTTGTCGCTGCGGGCATCGAGTACGACCCAGTACCAGCCCGAAGCAGGCAGGTCGAAACGCGGCTCGCCGAGGTTTCCAGGTTCCGCCGGGGCGCCCGGCGTGCCGCCGGCCATCTCGCCGACGATTGCCTTTACATAAACGTCGAGACGGGCATCGAAGGCGCGCTCGCTCGCCTCGCGATAGAGTGCGACCAACACGAAACCGGCGACCACGATGGCCGTCGCGGACCAGACGGCGGCAACCGAAATCAGCCGCGCAGCGAGTGAGCGGTTGCGCAGCACGCCAAAAAACCGACGCGCGCCCGCTTCGGTCGGTTCAGCCATCCGCCTCGCCGATCCGGTATCCGAGGCCGCGAACGGTTTCGATCAACCCGGTGTCGAATTTCTTCCGCAAACGTCCGACGAAGACCTCGATCGTGTTGGAATCGCGGTCGAAGTCCTGATCGTAAAGATGCTCGATCAATTCCGTGCGCGAGACGATGCGGCCCTTGTGATGCATCAGATAGGAGAGCAGGCGGAACTCATGGGAGGTCAGCTTCACCGTGGTGCCGTTCTCGGTCACCTTGCCGGCGCGCATGTCGAGACGCACCTCGCCCACCGCGATCTCGTTGCTCGCATGCCCGGCGGCGCGGCGCAGAAGCGCGCGCAGACGCGCGACCACTTCTTCCATGTGAAAGGGCTTGGCGACATAGTCGTCCGCGCCAGCGTCGATACCGGCCACCTTGTCCGACCATCGATCGCGCGCGGTCAGAATCAACACAGGCATGGTCCGCCCGTCGCGCCGCCAGCGTTCAAGGACGCTCAGTCCGTCGAGCACCGGCAGGCCGAGATCGAGCACGACGGCGTCATAGGGCTCCGTGTCGCCGAGAAAATGCCCTTCCTCACCGTCCGCCGCGCTATCGACGACATATCCCGCTTCTTCCAGCGCCTCACGGAGCTGACGATTGAGATCCGCGTCGTCTTCCACCACCAGCAATCGCATTTTTTTGCAAAATCCCTTTCTGAAAGCCTTGATGTCAGCGCAAGATCCGGCCGCTTTGCGCATCGACCACACGGTTGTCGACGCGCCCGCCGCTCAGGACCGAGAGCACATAGACCAGCCGTCCGCCCTCGCGACACAAGTCCGCACGCACGATCTCGCCCCCAACCGATCCGGCCACGCGCCCGAGCGGGAGCGCCTGGCCGTTCGCGACGGCCGCACGGGCCTGCGACTGGTCGAGACACTGCGCCTGGGCGAACCCGGGCACGGCAACAGCGAGCACCGCCGCGAAAGCGAACGCGGAGAGTGCGGAGCGGAAGGCTCTTGAGAGCCGGGCGGGGCGATATCTGTGCATGCACGATCCCTAGCCGATTTCCTGTGAATAGCACATGAACGGGTCCTTCAAGAACCCGAAAGACTGCGCAGCGGCGCGCCGGTTTCCGGCTCACGCCTCCGGGCCGGAACCTGGCCGCGCGCGCGTCGCGCGCACCGCTCCCTGAAGGCCGTCGACGAGAAACAGGGAAAGCAGAATCGCCCCCGCCCATTCATCGAGCGGCGACGGCAGGGCGGCGACACTCCAGGCAAAGGCGAAGATGCTGTCGGCGATCACCGCCGACCACCAGATCCCCAGCGGCACGACGAACATCAGCCGCCCCAGCCGCGCCGCGGTCCAGAAACGTCCCTGCTCGGCCAGGAGAACGGCGCGGGCATGACCGCGGGCCTCCATTTCGGCACGGATCGAGCGTGCGGCGAGATCGGCGGAGAGGCGTTCGCTTTCGCTACGCGCGGCAACCCGGCGGTCGAAATGCGTAAGCACCGCACGCAGCAGCGGACCGGTCAGCCATTGCAGCAGGACGGTCATGACCGCCCCCTGCGCCAGGCCGGCGGTCCGGATGTGACGTGGCGCAGCACGATGTTCGCGACATTCACGCCGACGACCAGCCAGAGCGCGGTCGGCGGCGACAGATGTGCGCTCCAGTCGACATCGGCAAGATAGCGCAGGACTTCCAGCGCGATGATGCCGACAGCGGCGGCCAGGTTCAATAACAGCGTCTTCCAGCCATGCATGGGCTGTCCTTTCCTGTTGGAACAATGCGCGGAAATACGTCTCAGCGCGCGCTGGCGCGCCAGCGCCGCCATGTGGTGCGGGCAGCCTTCACAAGGCCGATGCCCAGTCCGAGCAGTCCGAGCAGTCCCGCCAGAAGCGGCAGGCCGGGCGAACGACGGGCCGACCCGCGATCCGCGTCTTTCGCCCGCAACCGTCGTTCGGCCACCGCCCGCGTCTTCGGGCCAAAGAGACCATCGACGGCAAGCGGAGGGTGATCGCGCTGGAAGGCACGCGTCGCGCTCGTGAAATCCGTTCCGGCATAGCCCAGCGCCGCGAGCATTCCGGCGCCCTCGCCGCCCGCCGCCAATGCGGATCCGTCCGCTTTTGGCTGCGTGGCAAGGCCTGGATAACGCCCGGTCAGGAGCAGATGCGCCTCTTCCCGACGCCGGCGCACCAGTCCCGGGAGTTTGCGCCCTCTTGCGGTGTTGTAATTGTCGCGCAGGATCGCGGCGGCCCTGGCCGCGTCACCGGCCTTCAACGCCCGCGCCCAGCGCCAGGTCAGCGCCCGGGGGCCGAGGTTGTAGGCGACGGAACAGGCGGCGTCGTGCTGGTGCTGGGGAAGGTCGCCGAGGCGCCCCCTGACCGCTGCGCCGTATTCCTCGTCGACCAGCCGCGCCAGGATTGCATCCGCGTCGGTGCGCGAGATCGCGTCGCCAAGGCGCAGCGCGCGACCGTGCCGCGTCTTCCACCATGCGGAGAAGATGCGCGAGCGCATGGTAAAGCCGTAACCGATCGTGAGAACACCGACCGGATCGCGGTAGGCGGTCGATACGAACCCTTCGTGACCGGCGATGAACGCCAGCCCCAACCTGCTGATTTTCATGGATTTCTCCCACTTCCCACACGGCACGGGCCAGCCGTGCAGCGCTTCAAACGACGAGGGTTTCCACACCCTCGATCCCCGGCCCGACCGCGTCGGAAATCTGGCGCACGCGCAACACGAACACGGACTGCGGCGCACCGAAGACCGAGATTTCCTCGCCTTCGGACAAGATGGCCGAGGGCGCAGCCACCTCCCGCGACCACAGCACGGCGCCGCCCGCATCGAGCAACTCCGCCAGATAGGCTTCGCGTGCCTCGCCGAGCGGAACATCGACCGTGTTCCATGCATCGCCGCCGGTCCGCGTGCGCCGGATCCAGGAGAAGACGACGCCGCTTCCGGAGACGCGCCTTGCGGCAAGATGCACCGGCGACAGGGGCCTCAGCGCGCGCGCGTCCCAGACATGCGCCACGTCCTTGCGCGCAACACTGTCGAGCGGCAGGCCCGACGGCAGCACCGCATAGGTGAACGGCAGACCGATCTCGTCGAGCGAGGCCGGAAGCGGCACGACGGCATCGTCCAGCAAGGCGCCTCGCGCGCCGGCCGCCACCTCCCGCGCGGCGGCCCGCTCGGTCCCCAGAACCCCACGCAGGAGCGTGCCGAGCCGGTAGCGACGCGGACCGATCAATTCGGCCCGGGCAAACTGCAACACCTCCACGTCCCCGTCCGCGCCGACGATGGCAAGCGGATTGGCTCCGCCGAGCACCTGGTTTTCAGGCACCTGCGACAAGGTTCCGGAGGAGACTTCCACATCGACCTCGCTCACCCGGTCCCAGCGCGCCACCGGCCCCGCCGGCAGGGCGGTCAGCGTTTTCACCAGAAGGGCCGGCGCGGTCAATTGGACGTGAAAGACAGGCGAACCGCCTCCACGCACGCGAAAAACATCGACCGCCCCCGGCCAGGGCGCGGCAAAGGCGGCAATCCGCGGTGAGGCCGCCTGCGTGTCGCCCGGCAGTGTCGGAAGATCGAGGATCAGCACGTCCGCCGCACCGGTCGCGGCGACCACGGAGCGCGGGCGCGCCTCCCCGCCCAGACTGCGGGCCCTCAACGCAACCGGAGCCCGGGTCGCGCGCGCGCTCAGACGACGCGTCTCCCCGTCCTCCACCGCCTCGATGCGATAGAATGCATCCCGCCCGCGCCCCGCCGCCTGATCGGCCGCCAGCGTGATCACGTCGCCGGGCTCCAGTTCCAACCGTCCCGGCGACAGGGAAAACGACACCTCCTCGCGCGCGCCCCAGCGTGCCAGCAACAGCTGATCCGCAAGGCCGGCCGCCAGGGCCGGATCGAGGGCGGCGGCAAGATCGATCTGCTCCACCCGGGCGCTGTGCCCCTCCCGGCGTTTCGAGGAAATGACATAGCGGCGATGCCCGCGCGCTGCGTCCCGCGCGGCAATGCGGATTTCCGCCGGCAGATCCGCGTCCTGTGCGCGCCGAACCGTGGCCGAGGCCGTCGTGTCACGGTCGACGGCCAGATCCGCCTCTTCAAGACGGGCGACCGGCGGCGTCCATCGCGGCAGGAATGCGATCTCCTGACCGCGATCCACGGCGACGGCACCGGCGGCATCGAGAAGCGGCGCAAGCACATTCCTCAGAGCTTCCGGACCCGACACGGCCGTCCCGTCGAGCGTCCCGGGCAGGTCTCCTGTCATCAGCGCGCCGTCGGGCACGCCGAAATCGGCCGCGAGCGCGCGCGCCAGGCCGGCAACCGACACACTGCCCAGGCGCCCGCTCAGCCAGTGACCGGCCCGCCAGTTCACACCGTCGGCCCAGATATCCGTCTGGCTGGGAAACGCTGGAAAGGGCCGCGCATCCCAGCTCCACAGATAGAGGTGCCCGGCATCGACCATCGGCGCGCCATAAAGCGGCGAGGCCGGATTGTCGCCGGGCGCGAGGTCGGGATGCGCGCCGGTCCACCACGCCAGGACGGTTTCCAGCGTCCGCCGCTGGATGAGATCGTCGCGCCCGCCGTTGGAGAAATGCGGCCATGCCGCCTCCGACGACTTGGCGTCGAAAAAGAGATTCGGCTGGTTCGCGCCTTTATCGATGGCCGGCACGCCGAGTTCGGTGAACCAGATCGGCTTCGATCCCGGCACCCATGGCGTGGCCGGGCCGACCTCCACGCCGGCGGCGCGCTCGACATGCGGGTTCGACCACCAGCCGGCGAGGTCCTTGGCACGATAGACCCAGGGCTTGCCGTAGGCGCCGTCGGTAATGGGGGTGCGCATGCCGGCCGCGCGCGCGGCATCGTCGGCATAATACCAGTCGTAATCCTCGCCCCCGGCGATGGCCGCGCGCAAAACGCTGCGGTCATAGGGATTGGTGTTGCCGGCCGGATCGCCGCCGTCTCGCGCATCGGCAAGCGGAAAATAGGCATTGATCCCGACCGCATCGACATTGGCATCCGCCCACAGGGAATCGAGCGGAAACCGCAAGTCGCCACCGCCCGGTTGATGGGCGCCATATTCGCTCCAGTCCGCGGCATAGCTCACCTTCGCGCCCGGAAGCACACTCTTCACGTCGGCGGCAAGCGTCTTGAGCACATCGACGAAGGGATAGCTTCCCCCGCCCGCACCAAGCCGGGTCAGGCCCCGCATTTCCGAACCGAGCAGGATCGCATCGACCCCGCCGGCAACGGCGGCCAGATGAGCGTGATGCAGGACAAAGCGGCGAAACGACCATTCCGCCGGCCCCGAATATCCGACGCCTTGGGCGTGAGGAAGAAAATGCCCGACCTGCGCGGTTCCCGCGAAGGCGGCGACCTCGCCCGCCACAGCCGCCGTTCCCTCCGGAGATCCGGCCACCCCCGGCGCGAGCGACGCCGTGATCCTGCCGCGCCAGGGATGGGCTGCCTGTTCGCTGCCGCCATAGGGATCGGACAGGCCACTGCCGGCGGGAATGTCCATCAGGATGAAGGGATGAAGCGTAACCTGGATCCCGCGGGCGGCAAGATCGCGGATTGCAGCGATCACGGAGGCATCTGCCGGCGTGCCGCCATAGGCGGGACGTCCTTCATGCAGGCTGACGGTCGCGGCGGTGGCCGTGCTCTCGCCGGAGACCTGCCATACGGCGCCCTGAACCCCTCCTCCGGTCGTTTCCACGCGCGGGCGGATGGTGCAGGCGTTGCACCTGAGATCGTCGCCGAACCACGAAACGACAAGCGCCACCCGTTCCAAGTTGGGGCAGACCGCAAGCAATTCGTCAATGGAGGCGGACCAGTTGCTCGGTGCATGCGAGATATGGCGGTTGATTGTTTCGGTGACCCCCGGCCGCACGCTGCGCGTCACCGGTTCGGTCGCATAGACGAACTCCCCCGCACCCGGGATCACCGTCATGGCGCGAACCATCGGTTCCAGCGGCTCGATCGAGCGAACGACCTCGAAGGTCAGTTGCGGAAGACGGTCGCCATAAAGATCCAGCGGCAGGCGCTCGAACACGACATAGGCGGTGTTGCGATAGGCAGGCGATGCGCCTTGCAGTGCAGAAACGAGCGGATCCGGCGCCTGACCGGCGGTGCCGTGATGGATGCGCCAGGTGACGCCGTCGAGTTCCATCGGCTTTCCGTCCGCCCAGATGGTGCCGACATGGCTGATCGGGCCTTGCGCCAGCGCCACGGCGAAATTCGCGTAGTAGCGATAGGTCCGTGAGGTGGTGCGCGGGGCACCGCCGCCCTTGCCGCCGCTTGTTTCTTCCCGGACCTCCTCCTCGAACCGGGTGGCCCAGATGATCTGGCCGGCAAGGCGCACGCGGCCGTAGACCATCGGCAGGCTCGCCCCCTCGACCGAGGACTGCACCGAAAGGTCTTCCAGCCGCCGTCCCTCGGTCCTGCGGGTGGCGCCGAACAGGTTCTGGTCGAGCGCGTAGCCGGCAATGGCGCCGGCCGCCTGGCCCAGGATGGCGCCGGCTCCGCCGAGAAGGGAGCCGCCGATCACCTTGCCCGCGGCCGCCAGTACTAAGGTTGCCATGAAGCCACTCCGGGAAAGAGAAATGCACCGGCGATACGCCGTCGCCAGGCGGGAACGAGCGGGCTTTCGGTCACGCAAATCCCCTCATACGCATGGATCATGCTCGCCGGGCCGCTCAGGATTGCAGCGTGTTTGACCAGCGCCCCGTCGCGCCAGCGAAACAGCAACATGTCGCCGGGGCCGGCCGTCTCGGGTGGAATTGGCTGCATGTGGCGGTTCGCCGCGCCAAGAAGTGTGTCCGCCCCGCCCTCCTCCGCCCAGCCCCGGGTGTAGGGCGGCGGCCGTTCGGGTTCTTCCCCGTAAAGGCTTCGCCAGACGCCGCGCACCAGCCCCAGGCAATCCGCGCCCGCGCCCTTGCAGCTTGCCTGATGGCGATAGGGCGTGCCGATCCACGCCCGCGCCTCGCGCAGGATGCAATCCCGTGTCACCATGATCGTGTCTCCCTGTGCCGAAACCTGGCTTGAACGCCGTTCGGCCGTGTCAATCGACCAAAGGCCCGCCATCGTTGTCGGCCGCGCCGCGGCTTGGATAGGCAAGCGCGAAGTCCGTTCCGGGCATATGCGGAAAGCCCTGGAAGTTCAGCGTGTTGGAAAATTTTTCCGTACAGGTGGCGAAGCGCTTGTCGCAACCGGCGGTGAGGCGCACGGCCGTTCCGGGCGCCGGCAGAACGGCGAGCGGGGCGAGAAGCGCAAGTGCCCGCACGCCGCTTTCGAGGCGGTCGGCGACGAGTTCGCCGGACAGCCCCGCATGCGGACCGTCGACAATCTCCAGCCGGCCGCCGGCAAACCAGTCGGTCGCGGGGCCGTCGACGCCCTCCACGTTCAGCGTTGCACCGTCGATGACCGAAAGCACCGTGCCCTCGCGGCGAAATCCGCCCGCGTCGAGATCGACCCTGCAACGCGCGTCGCCGAGATCCGCATCGCAAATGTGCGAAAAAACCCGCCCGCGCGGCTGGTCGAAGAGATGGGCGAGCCCGCGCAGCTCGGCGCGAAACGCCTTGCCGGAGCGGGTCACCTCGCCAATCTCCGCGCGCCGCATCAGGACGCGCACGTCGGGGTCGCGCCAGTCGACCGCGAAAACCTCGACCGCCGCGCCGTCCCACAGCCCTCCGGCGAGATCCGTGTCGGAAATTGCCGGCGACGACAGGATGCCGGCCACTTCGGCGGTGCCGGCGGCGAAGTCAGGTTCCAGCGTGACAGCCGTGGTCTCAAGCCCGAGATCGGGACGAAACGTCCCTCCATCGAAAGCGATTTCACGGTCATGATCGGTAAAGCCGAACACCGTGCCGTCGCGACGGGTGATCCGCCAGCACGTCGCGCGGGTGGTGGCGGCGCCGGCAAACCGGGCCGCCGTTTGCGGCGAAATCGTCTTCATCGGATGTCAGGCCTCCGCGTCCGGGTCGACTTCGACAAGCGGGATCGTGGGAACGCGCCCCGCCTCCACATGGGTCAGGCCGAGTTCCAGCCGGTCGGTGTCGAAACGCACCGGCACGTCGAACCGGAACCCCGCCGTCACCTGAACCCCGGACGCCGGAGGTCCGGCCGCAAGTGCCACGGTGCCGGTCGCCGGATCGCAGGTGAAATCCGTCCCCGCCGCCAGTTCCACCCCGTCGAGGGCGACGCGCACGCTGCCGTCCACCGGCTTGGCGATCGGCCGCTTGCGGATGAAATCGCCGCTGCCATAGGTCTTGGTCAGCGCAAAACTCGACGCGGCCCCGTCGGCTGTCGCCAGAAGACAGTCAAGCGGTGTCACCGTGTCCCCGCTTGCGGCGGAGGTGTTGTCGAAGGGATCGCGGAACCGAA
This sequence comes from Stappia stellulata DSM 5886, assembly GCF_000423705.1. Taxonomy (GTDB): domain Bacteria; phylum Pseudomonadota; class Alphaproteobacteria; order Rhizobiales; family Stappiaceae; genus Stappia; species Stappia stellulata. The sequence goes on from NZ_KE384083.1 coordinate 400,923, forward strand.
ACCCGTAAAGACGCCCGTGCATGCGTTCGAAGAAGGCCGCCACCGCCTGGAGATCTGCAAGCGACCGCACGCCGGTGCCGGCATCGTAGCGGCGTCGCGACCCCGCCCAGCGCGCATTGCGGGCTTCCGCGCCCGACGCCAGCGCCACCACTTCGGTGCGCCATTGCGGACCGCCGGTTGCGCCAAAGGCGATCCCGAGCGGAAACCGCTCCTCCAAGAATGCCGGCATAGGCGTGCCTCCCGCGTTCGGCGATCCATCGACGAGGCTGTGCAAAAAACCTCGGACAAATGCCTGGTTTGATCTTGCTCAAAGCACGACGGCTATGCGACGCGCATGGTGTTCCCAACAACGGAGGTACCGATTGCATGAGTCACGTTCCCCACGAGCTGCACGAAGAGTTCCCGGAAAAGACAGAGGCGCTGCATGCGCTCAAGCTTTCCAACGCGCACTTCGCGAAACTCGCGGATGAGTATCATGCGGTAAACCGCGAAATTCACCGCATCGAGACAGACGTCGAACCCGCATCCGACGAGGCTCTGGAAGAGCTCAAGAAGAAGCGGCTTCATCTGAAGGACGAAATCGCGGCGCTTCTCGCCGCTGCCTGAAACGCCGGCGCCTGAGCCCCTCCTCTTCAGGCCCGACGTCAAAGCCCGCGCCGTCCCCGTCCGACGGCGCGGGCTACCATTGTCTGGATCTGCGCTTCGGATCGAGCAAAGCTCTCCGCATCCCGCGTCTCCACATTGAAGACGATCGGCGGCATGGCCGCAGCCCCCCCGGCCCCGCTGACGCCAAGCCGCCCGTGCGCATCGCGCGCCAGCGGCAGGATCGCCTCCGCGCCCGCTTCGCCCATCACGCCGGTCGACGCGCTGCCGCCACCGGCCTTGCCCAGCGGAAAATAGGTCGGCGACGCCACGACGCCGCCCTTGGCGAAGGGCAAGATCCCCTTTCCCGGCGACAGGAAGCTCGACGCCAGCCCCGTCGCGAAACTGCCAAGGCCCTGCGCCAGCCCCTTCTCGAGCTGGCCCATCGCCGTTTTCAGGGCCATGTCGGAGAGCGACAGTGCGATGGAGCGAAACACCGCATCCAGCGCCTTGCCGTTCCTGACGGCCTGCGTGAGGCCATCCGACAGCGCGGATGCGATCTGTCTGGAGGCGATGTGGATGTCGCCCATGGTCCGCTTCAGGTCTTCCGCCTCCCTTGCGGGCAGATCCAGGGTGGCTTGCGTGGTCTCGGTCATGGCGTGTCTCCGTCGGGAAAGCGGTGCATCAGTGCCTCAAGGCGTTTGCGCGACAACATCGGGCGGCCGCCGGAGGGCCGGCCCAGCGCGGCCGCAATCTCGCGCGGGGTCGCGGCCCACATGGTCCTTGGCGACCAGCCCAGTGTCACCAGACAGGCCCGGATGACATCGGCCCAGGGAAACGCCGCGGGCGGGGCATCGCCCGCGGCACTCAAGGGTTTGCGGGATCATGCGCCTCCGGTGCGCCCGTCGCTTGCCCCTGATCGCCACAAAAGGTGACATGAAGCAGCCGGGCCGCCACACGGGTAAGCGCGGGCAAGCCGCCGTCGATCTCCATGGCGAGGACCGCCGCGTCGTCGACCTCCTCCCCCGCGCCCCGCAAGCCGGCGCCGATGATGCGGGCGAGATCGCTTGCGGAAAATCGCCCCTGCCCGAAACGCTCCGCCAGGGCGGAGAGATCCGTGGCTGCGAAGGCGCTTTCCAGCTCTGCGAGCGCGCCAAGCGTGAGAACGAGCGTGCGGCGCCGGCCGCCGAGAACGGCGGAGACCTCGCCGCGATGCAGGTTTGTCATCGCCTAGCTCCCCGCAAACGTCAGTTCGCCGGCGGATTCCAGCGCGATCTCATAGGTCACCTCGCCGTCGTGGGTGCCGGAGTATTCCAGCCCCACGATCTGGAAGCGCCCGGCGATCGTTCCGAAATCCGGCACCACCACCTGCCAGTCGCGGATGATCCCGTCGAAGAACAGGCCGCGCACCGTTTCATCGGCGCTCGCATCACGAAAGATGCCGGAGCCGGACAGGCTCGCGGAACGGGTGCCGGCGCCCGCCAGAAGCTCGCGCCAACGGCCCGCGCTGTCGGCATCGGTGATGTCGACGCTTGCGGCATTGAGCGCGATGCGCCGTGCGCGCAGACCCGCCACCGTGGCGAATGTGCCGACACCGTCGGTGTCGCATTTCAACAAAAGGTCCTTGCCTGCCTGAGCGGCCATCGCATTCTCCCCTTTTCACATGACTTTCGGTTCGGCCCGCCCGGGGGCGCGGCCCTCAGGCGGCCGGTTCGGTGACGATCCTGACGGTCAGCCGTCCCCGCCATCCGCGCCCGTCGCGCTGACGCTCGCTGCGCATCACCGGATCGGACGCATGCACGAGGCGTTGGGCGCCAACGGTCGAACCGAGGAGCACCAGCACGTCGCGGATCGCGGACAGGATGTCGCTGACTTCGCCGCGTGCGGGCTTTCGCGAATAGGCCAGAACCTCGACGGTGTGGCGTTCGCCCTCGGCCGGCTCCGCCGTCAAAAGACGCGTTTCCACCGCGCCGAGATCGACGAAGGGGATGGCAGCGCCGCGCGGGGCGCCGTCGTGGACCCGGTCCGCTCCGATCAACGCGGTCAGGGCCGCATCGGCGCGCAGGGCGGCAATGATCGCGCCACGTACATCTGCCTGGGCGCTCATCGCATCTCCTCCTCAAGCACGCATGTCACCAGACCGGAACGGCGACGGGCATCGTCGACAGCAAGGACGCGAAAGACGCGCACGCCCTCGGCAAGACGCCAGCCGCCGGCAATGCCGGAGCCGCTGCGCAGTCGCGCCACATGGGTCGCGATACCGTCGAGCCGTCCGCTCGCCTGCCGCTCCGCAAGTCCCGCCGGCGCGAGCGCCACGAACACCGCCCCGACGTCGGTAAAGACGGTCTCCGCCTCCCCGTCCGCCGCCTCGATCCGGTCCGGCCGTGCAAGCCGCATTGCCCGGTCGAGCCTGTCCGCCGCGCTCACAGCCTGAGCATCCGATAGGGCGCAAGAAGGGCCGACCAGCCCGCCGGCACGCCCGCCGTCGCCGCGTCGAACCCCGCAGCCCGATTGTCGAACCAGTGGGAAACAAGCACCAGGATCGCCTGTCGCAGGACCTGCGGCACGGCATCGCCGTCGACGCCATAGCCGGCGGTGAATTCCACCTCGATACCATTGAAGCCGGAAATCGACGCGGGTGCGGCGGCGGCCACCCGGAGCCGCGGCGGTTCCGCCTGTCCGTCCAGCTTGTGATCGGCCTCGGCCAGCGTCACCGGCAGGCCGTCGCCGTCATAAACCGTGATGCTGTCGACGGACTGGACCGGTCCGACCGGCAGGCGAATGATGCGGCCAGGCGGCCAGGCATCGAGATACAGACGCCAGCCCTGCGTGACGAGCGCGCGGCGCGCGACGCGCTCGAGGTGCTGGCGCGCCGCCTCGATCAGGCGCGCGATCAGCGTATCTTCTTCGGTCCCGCTCACCCTGAGATGGGCACGCGCCTCTTCCAGCGTCACCGGTTCGAGCGCCGGCGGGGTCGTCACAATCGCCGTCATGGCGGTCCTTTCCAACGGGATGGCAGTTGAAGGGAGCAATCGGGAAAACGGGGGGCCGCCCGTGCGGCGGCCCCCGCAACCGGTCAGACCGAAAAGGTCAGGCGGAGAAAGTCAGGAGCTTGATCGCGTCGAAGTCCTGCACACCGCCGCCGACGCGCTTGGTCGTGTAGAACAGCACGTAGGGCTTGGCCGAATAGGGATCGCGCAGGATGCGCACGCCCGTTCGGTCGACCACCAGATAGCCCCGGCGGAAGTCGCCAAAGGCGATGGCCGGCGCATCGGTCGCAATGTCGGGCATGTCCTCCGCCTCGGTGAGCGGAAAGGTCATCAAGGTGGCCGGCGCGCCGACGGTTGCCGGCGGCTGCCACAGATAGTTGCCGTCGGCGTCCTTCATCTTGCGCACCACGGCCTGGGTGCGGCGGTTCATCACGAAGCCGGCGTTCTGCCGGTAGCCGCTCTTCAGCGCATAGACCAGGTCGATCAGCGTGTCGCCGGGATCGGAGGCGGGAAAGGCCCCCGCCACGCCGGTGGTGAGCTGACCGAGATTGCCCCAGCTCCAGGACGTCTCCGCCACACGCGTGTAGTCGAGAAAGCCGCGCGGCTTGTTGACGCCGTCGCCGGTCACGAAGGCCGTCCCCTCCTGTTCGGCGAAGGCCAGCTCCACCTCCTCCGCGATCCAGGCATCGACATCCACCGCCGCGTCTTCCAGCAACGACGGCGTCGCGGCCGGCATGGCGTAGAGCTCCATCGTCGGGAAGGCGAGTTCGGAGAGCGTCGGCGCGCCGGTCTGCGGGCGGGCGGCGGTTTCCGCGACCCAACCCGACTGCGGACCGGAAATCGAGAACGGTTTCTTGAAGACGCTGGAGGACACCTGGCGCGCACCGGCGATGGCGCGGATCGGCGAAACGCTCGTCATGCCGCGCAGGATCGCGGTCTCGGTCTCGTCCGGCACCAGATAGCCGCCGTCGGGGTCGGAGCCGACCGAGAGCGCCTTTTGCTCCAGCGCGCGCAACCCGTCTTCCCGGCCCTTGCGTATGTAGGACACAAAGGCGCCCTTGTGCTCCATGGCGAGCCCGTCTGTCGGCTCGTTCTGAGCGGTTTCGCGCGGCGGACGGGCGGACTTCAGCGCCATTGCATCGAGCCGGCGCTGCTGGCGGTCGAGCTGCGCGTCGATGCGGGTGATTTTGTCCTGCGTCAGCGGATCGGGGGCGCCGCGCGTCTCGATCTCGGCAAGCCGTTCCTCATTGGTCTCGCGGTAGGCATCGAAGGTGGCGCGGATGTCGTCGAGCTCGGCGCGATGCCCTCCCGCAGCAGCGGCATGGGTGACGGCCTTGGTCTCCGGGGCACGCGTTCCGGCTTGGGAAAATTCGGTAGGCATGGTCGAAAGACCTCCAGTTTGGTGAGTGCGACCGGCGCTTGGGCGGTCAGGAGCGAACCGCGCGCAAGGGCGACACGGCGGCGGTGCCGGGCGCGTCGAGACGCGCGCCGGGATGCAGCGGGAAGGTCACGAGCGACACCTCCCAGAGATCGATGTCGAAGACGCGCCGGACGCCGGTCTGCGGATCGCGACGGGCGCTGCGGGTGCGAAAGCCGATGGACAGACCGTCCAGCGCGCCACCGGCAAGAAGAAGCGCTGCCTCCCCCCCTGCCGTGGTGCTGGTCAGCAACCGGCCCTCGACGCGCAGGCCGCGTGCGTCCTCGAAGGCCCGGTCCCAGACGCCGATGGGTTTCGCCGGATCGTGCTGCCAGAGAAAACGGATGCCCCGCGGCCCGCGCTCCGTCAGGCAGCGGCGAAAGGCGCCGCGCACGACGAGATCGCGGGCATCGTCGGGCGTGGCGAACAGGCTGGCATAGCCGGCGACCGGCACGCTTTCCCCCGCAAGGGGCGTACGGGCGCTCACGCGGCCCGCGCGCCGGATCCGGCGCGCCGGGCCAAAAGCGCCGCCAGGCGCGCGGCGAAATGCGAGAAGACCGCCCGGTGAGCCGGATGCGGGGCGTCGTTCGCGCGCATCAGCATGCGCACACTCTCAAGAGTCTGGACTGTCATGGATCTCTCCATTGCGGCGCGGATGCGCCTGTTGGCCCTGGCCAGCGGCGTCAGGTGTCGAAGTCGCTGAACAGGCGATTGAGGCGGGCAATCGCCTCGACGAAGTCGTCGAAGCGCCGGTGCGAGCGAACCGTCTCGCGCAAGCTCCACACCAGCAGGCTGGAGGCGGAGCTTGCCCACAAGAGCAGCACCAGATGGGCGAGATCGCCCTTGCCGGCAATGGTCTCGACGACGGGCTCCATCACGTCGGATCCGGCGAAGTCGCCGGCGCGGGGCCAACCGGCGGCGGGGCCGCAGGCTGCGCTTCCGCCCCATAGCCGACGGCGACGCGTTTTTCGGCTTCGGTCAGGAAGCTCGCCTGCTCCAGCCGCGCCCACAGGCCGGCGCGTTCGCTGGAAAGCGCTTCCACCTTGTCGAGATCGGGCGAAAGCCGCAGCGGTTGCGCCCGGTCGGGCGACAGCCAGCGCGCCAGTGCCTCGCCGACCCGCGAGGACAGCGGCAGAACCGTCTGGCGCCAGAAGGCACGGTTGGCCTCCTGGAAATTCGAGTAGGTGTTGTCGCCGGGAATGGCGAGCAACATCGGCGGCACCCCGAAGGCGAGTGCGATCTCACGCGCCGCCTGGTTCTTGGCGGCGATGAAATCCATGTCGCGCGGGGTCAGCCCCATCGGCTTCCAGTCGAGACCGCCTTCCAGCAACAGCGGCCGTCCGGCGTTCGTCGGCCCCTGATAGCCCTCCTCCAGCTCCTTCTTCAGCCGGTCGAACTGTTCGTCGGACATGTTGGAGGCGTCCGGCCCGCCATAGACAAGCGCACCGGAGGGCCGTGCCGCATTGTCGAGCAGCGCCTTGTTCCAGGCCCCGGCCGCATTGTGCAGGTCGAGGCTGACCTGCGCCGCCTCGATGGGGGCGAAACCGTAGTGGTCGTTGAGCGGGTGAAACACCTTCAGATGCAGCACCGACGGCCCGCCGTCGCGCCCGTCCGCCGCCAGCCGCACGGTCCGCCCCGCGACCGTGTAGTCATAGGCCTCCGGCCAGCCATCGCGTCCAAGCACCACCTTCACCCGGTCGGGACGCAGCGCGTGCAACTCGCGCAGGGCGCCCTCCACCGCAACGCCTTCCAGATAGGCGTTGCCGGCGACCAGAAGGTGACCGTAGACCTCCTCCAGAAAGGTGGTGCCGGACGCCATCTGGTTCGGCGCGGCGAGCAGGTCGAGCACCGGGTGGCGATCGAGTTCGCGGTCGCCGTCATAGAGCACGAAGGGCACGCTCGCGGCCGCCTCCGCGATCATGCGGACGGCCCGGTGAACCACCGGGTTTCGGGCATAGCCCTCGCGGGCAAGCGCTGCATAATCGCGCGGCGTCCACACCGGACGACCGGCCCCGTGAAACGCCAGCAGCGGTCCGGCGCGCGAGGCTTTTCGTTCCTGCGGCACGCGCAGAACCGATTCAAACATGGATCGTAACCCCATGATCGCCCTTCCTTTTTTGCAATGTCTTGAGAAACCGATTCCGCGACTTGAAGTGCGCGGCCAGCGCCTTGAGAAAGAGATTCAGATGCTGCGCAGGCGCGGCGTCCCGCCGGCCTTCAGCGCCAGTTCGTGCAGCGCGTAGACAAGCGCGTCGAGCCGGTCCGGCGAGCGTCCGTTCGACAGGCCGTCGCGGGTGAAATCCGTCATCTCGTCTTCCAGGTCGGGGAAGGCGCCGACATGACGCACGCGCCCCTGCTCGTAGAGCATGGCGACGGGTTCGGCGCGCAGCCACTTGCCCCGCCTGGCCCGCACGGGCCGCACCGGCACGGCCGGATCCACGCCGGCGATAACGGCCGTGACCATCTCGCCGCCCTGGTTGACCTCGGCGACCAGACAGTCGGCGTCGAGGTCGCGCCACAGCGCCACCGCCGCCCCTGCCCAGCGCGCAGGGGCGGCAGCCCCCATGCTCCGGTCGGCCAGAACATGAACGATCCCCTCGCCGTCGATCCCGGCGGCGACGATGCCGCAGGCATCCGATGCGACACCCGAGCTTGCCGGCGGATCGACCGCGACAACGATGCGCTCAAGTGCCGGCATGCGATCGGTCCGCAGCGCCTCCAGCGCGTCGCGGTTCCACATCGCGCCATCGCGGCTTTCCACCATCTCGCCGTCGAGTTCCTGACGGGCGAGCCGGGTGCCGCCATAGCGGGCCCGGATCGCGGCGACGAAACCGGCGGCCAGATGCGCGGCATTGCTCTCCGTCGGCGCCGTCACCGCGCGCGTGCCCGGATCGGCGAGCAGCCGCTTCAGCAGCGGGATCGGGCGCGGTGTCGTCGTCACCAGCTGGCGCGGCCGGTCTCCCAGCCTGAGCGCGAATTGCAGCATGTCCCAGGTTTCCTGGACGTGACGCCATTTGGCGAGTTCGTCGCACCAGGCAAGATGAAACTGCGGTCCGCGCAGCGCATCCGGGTCTTCGGAGGAAAACACCTGGGCCACCGCTCCATTGGGCCATTCCAGTCGCCGGCGCGAGGATTGCCAGCGCGGTCGCTCGGCGGCGGGGTGCACGCCGAGCAGACCGGAAATCCCTTCCACCATCACCTCGCGGGCGTCGAGCTGGGTCTCGCCGACGAGCGCGATCCGCAGCCCGTCCGCATCCGGGCGGTTTGCCGCGTCCCGCACACAGGCGCGCAGCCATTCCGCGCCGGCGCGGGTCTTGCCCGCGCCGCGTCCGCCCATCAGCAACCAGCAGCGCCAGTCGTCGTCGGGCGGGCACTGGTGGGAATGCGCCCACAGCCGCCAGTCATGGCGCAGAAACGTCAGCTCCCGGTGGTCCAGCCTTGCCAGAAATGCCGGCAGCAGCCCCCCTTCGGCACAGCCGATCAAGGCGCTCCGCAAGCTCTCGCCTGAGTGCATCTTCATCTCCCCCGGTGGGATCGAGCGAGGCAACGCCGGAGCGCAGCTCGATCAGGACATCCAGCGTCTTTGCCAGGCTGCCAAGCGTCCGGGCGTTGCGCTCGAGCGTGCCGCCGTCGGCTGTTGCGCCGCCCTCGCCGGCCGCAACGCGAAACTGGGTCTCGATTGCCGAGATCTGGTGTTCGAAGGCCTTGGAAAGCCGTGCGACCATGCGGGCGAGGCCCGGCGTGTCGCCCGCCTCGATCAGGTCGCGAACCGAGGCCGCCCTCAGCCATCCCTCCTCGCGGGCATGGCGCGTCACCGTCGCCGCCGTGACGTCGAGGCGGCGGGCGATCGCATCGAAGTCAAGGCCGTCGTTTTCATAAAGGCTGCGGGCGATGCGCCATCCGTCCGCGCTCAGATGCACGGGGCGCTTGCGCGCGCGCCGCCGGCGGGTGTCCTTGCCGGCGCGCGGTGTTTTCTCGTCCATGCCGTCTCCTTCTGGTCCGGGCCCGCGGGGCCGCATTATCCGCCGCCCTTGCCTCGCGCACGCACAGGCCCTAGAACCGCTTCATCGGCAAATTGCGATGAAAGTCTTCCTTGACCTGTTCGTCCCCCCGTCCCGACGCGCGAAACACCGCCTGCTGCAACACGGTCCCGGCCGCTCCGTCGGGGCAAGGCGACGTCGCCCTTCCCGATGCGTTCAAGGCGCTTGCGCATTCCGCGAGGCTTGAGATCCTGCAAGTCTTGGCGACGTGCGAGACCGCCTGTTGCGGGGATCTGGTGAAACGCCTGCCGCTGGCGCAATCGACCGTCTCGCAGCACCTCGGCGTGTTGCGCGCCGCCGGCCTCGTTGGCATGCGCGGCGACGGGCGCTGCTGCCACTATCATCTGGAACCACAGGCCCTTGCCCGCCTCGCCGCCGACGTCGAGGGCCTGTTCGCCGCCTTCCGGCAACCGCCGGCGCCGGCGCGAGCGCAAGACACACAAGACCGCATGGCGCCCGAGCGCCGGCGAAAGGACCCTGAATGACCAGCCGCCGCTCCGGCGTTCCCGCCGCCACTCCGCGCATTTCGGCGGACGAGACCTCGACGCTCAAGACGCTTGGCCAGCTCTGGCCCTACATTTGGCCGTCCGACCGGCCGGACCTGAAGTCGCGCGTCGGGCTCGCCGTGATCGCGCTGGTCATCGCCAAGATCGTGACGGTGTTTTCGCCTTATTTCTTCAAATGGGCGACGGATGCGCTGACCGGCGAAGGCACGGCCGGCAAGGCGGCGGATGCCGCCGCCGACACCGCTCTTGCCGTCGGCAGCCTTCCCGCGTGGATCGTCGCGCCGGTGATGCTCGTGATCGCCTACAACGGCGCGCGCATTCTCTTCGTCGGCTTCAACCAGCTGCGCGACGCTCTGTTTGCCCGCGTCGGCCAGCATGCCGTGCGCCAGCTCGCCTATCGCACCTTCCGCCACCTCCACATGCTGTCGCTGCGCTTTCACCTGCAGCGCAAGACCGGCGGCCTGTCCCGCGTGATCGAGCGCGGGGTGAAGGGCATCGAGAACATCGTGCGCTTCACCATTCTCAACGGCATTCCCACCATCATGGAATTCGCCATCATGGCGGGAGTGATCTGGTACCAGTTCGGCTTCGCCTATGTGGTCGTGGTCGCGGGCATGATCGTCGCCTACACCTGGTTTACGGTGCAGACCTCCAACTGGCGCATCGCCATCCGCCGCGACATGAACGCCAGCGACACCGACGCCAACTCCAAGGCCGTCGACAGCCTGCTCAACTTCGAGACCGTCAAATACTTCGGCAACGAGGCTTGGGAGGCCGACCGCTTCGACCGCTCGATGGAAGGCTACGAGCGCGCCGCGACCCGCACCTGGACCTCGCTTGCATGGCTCAACTTCGGTCAGGCCGTCGTGCTCGGCGTCGGCACGGCGATCTGCATGGTGATGTCGGCGCGCGCCGTGATGGCCGGAACGCAGACCATCGGCGATTTCGTCATGATCAACGCGCTCCTGCTGCAACTGTCGATCCCGCTCAACTTCATCGGCTTTCTCTACCGCGAGATCCGCCAGGGGCTGACCGACCTGGAAGCGATGTTCGCGCTCCTCGGCGAGCCGGCGGAAATCACCGACAAGCCGGACGCAAAGCCGCTTCAGGTCGACGGCGGCACCGTCCGCTTCGAAGACGTTCGCTTTCACTACGATGCCGACCGCCCGATCCTGCAGGGCATCTCCTTCGAGGTGCCGGCCGGCAAGACCGTTGCCATCGTCGGTCCGTCGGGTGCCGGCAAGTCCACCGTCTCCCGGCTTCTGTTCCGTTTCTACGACATCACCGGCGGACGCATCACCATCGACGGGCAGGATCTGCGCGACGTGACGCAGGCCTCCCTGCGCGGCGCGACCGGCATGGTCCCGCAGGACACGGTGCTCTTCAACGACACGGTCGCCTACAACATCCGCTACGGTCGCAACGACGCCACCGACGACGAGGTGCGCGAGGCCGCGCGCATGGCGCAGATCGCCGACTTCATCGAAAGCCTGCCACAGGGCTTCGCCACAGAAGTGGGCGAGCGCGGACTGAAACTCTCCGGCGGCGAAAAGCAGCGCGTGGCGATCGCGCGCACCATCCTCAAGGCGCCGCCGATCCTGATCCTCGACGAGGCGACCTCCGCGCTCGACACCCACACCGAGCGCGAGATCCAGGCGGCCCTCGATCAGGTATCGAAGAACCGCACGACCGTGGTCATTGCCCACCGGCTGTCGACCGTGGTCAACGCCGAGGAGATCCTCGTGCTGGAAAAGGGCCGCATCGTGGAACGCGGCCGCCATCCCGACCTTCTCGCGGCAAACGGTCTTTACGCCTCCATGTGGGCGCGCCAGCAGGAGGCGTCTGAGGCGGAGGAACGGCTGCGCGCCGCGACACGGGACGATCCGGGCTTCATCGTGCGCGGCCCGCGCGCCGGCGAGGAAGAGCCGGCGCAATAGGCGCAATCATGCTCACGGATTGATCTCGCGCCCGCTCCGGTGCAAAAGGGGCGCACGACCGCACGGCAGTGCCCGGACGCCCCGCCTTTTCGGGCATCCGGCAAGGCCCCAACGCACGGAACCACCGATGTCGCTTACCGATACGATCACCAAGACGCTCGTGCCCATCCATCGCGAAGGCTGGCCGTTTATCGCCATTGCCGGTGCCGCGACGGTGCTCGTCGGCTGGTTCGTCGACCCGCTGTTCTGGATCGGCCTTATCCTGACCGCCTGGGTCGCCTATTTCTTCCGCGATCCGGCGCGCGTCACGCCGATCGACGACGATCTCGTCGTCTCGCCCGCCGACGGCACCGTGTGCCAGATCGGGCAGGCCGTGCCGCCCCCGGAGCTGGAGCTCTCCGGCGAGCCGATGATGCGGGTCTGCATCTTCATGAATGTGTTCAACTGCCATGTGAACCGCGCACCGATGGGCGGCCGCGTCACCCGCATCGCCTATCGCGCCGGCTCCTTCCTCAACGCGGAATCCGACAAGGCCAGCGCGGACAACGAGCGCAACGGCCTCGTCATCGAAAGCGGCGAGACGCGCATCGGCGTCATCCAGATCGCCGGCCTCGTTGCGCGGCGCATCGTCTGCTTCGTGCGCGAGAACGAGAACATCGGCGCCGGCGAGCGCTTCGGCCTGATCCGCTTCGGCTCGCGCCTCGATGTCTATCTGCCGCTCGACACACGCGTCACCGTGGCCGTCGGCCAGACCATGATCGGCGGCGAGACGGTGATCGCCGATCTTTCCGCCGAGACGCGCGACGCCGTTCTGGCGCGCGTGAGCTGAGCGAGGTTTCATGTCCGCACCCTTTGCACCCTATGATCCGGGTCCCACCCGCCGCCGGCGGGGCCGCGCGCCCCGGTTTCGCCGGGTGCCGCTGCGCCTGATCCTGCCCAATCTCGTCACCCTGCTGGCGCTGTGTTCCGGCCTCACCGCCATTCGCATGGCGCTGGAAACCCGCTGGGACTTCGCCATCGGCGCCATCGTGCTGGCCGCCGTGCTCGATGCGCTCGACGGGCGCGTCGCACGACTTGTGAAGGGCACGTCGAAGTTCGGCGCGGAGCTGGATTCACTGGCCGATTTCGTCAATTTCGGCGTCGCGCCCGCGCTCATCCTCTATTCCTGGCTGCTCGACGAGGTGCGCTCCATCGGCTGGATCGCGGCCCTTGTCTTCTCGATTTCCGCCGCACTCCGGCTGGCGCGCTTCAACGTCTCCATCGACGATCCCGACAAGCCCGCCTGGGCCGTGAACTTCTTCACCGGCGTGCCCGCGCCCGCCGGCGCGCTCGCCGTGCTGTTTCCGGTCTATCTGGAATTCGTCGGCATCCTGCCGCACTGGCCGGAGCTTGCGCCGGTGGTCGCCGTCTATGTCGTGATCATCGCGCTCTTGATGGTCTCGCGACTGCCGACATTTTCCGGCAAGAAGCTCGGCTCACGCATTCGCCGCGACCTCGTGCTGCCGCTCTTCGTCGCCGCCGTTTTGTTCGTAGCACTTCTGGTCAGCTATCCGTTCGAGATGCTCGCCCTGGGGGCCGCCGCCTATCTGGTGTCGATCCCGGTCGCCTGGCGCTGGCATCAAAAATACACCTCCGGCCAGATCCCGGGTGCGGCGGCCGACGACACAAGCGCCAATGACGACGGAGACGAGGCCGACACCGACCTCGACCACCTCGGCGACCGCGACAAGGGCGACACCGGCTGACCGGCCAACTGCCGTCCCTCGCCCTCGACCGTCGCGCCCCACCCGAACAGTCGGGCGGCTCCGGAAGCAGGCTGCATCCAACAGCTTGAATCAAAAAGGCCGAACGCTGCGCCGGCTCCCCGCCGGCCGCACCAGTTCGACCATGCCTGAACCCTACCCGATCAGCGTTGCGCTGTCAAGGAATTTTTTCCTAGTTCTATTCGTGACGTGCCAAGGTGCGAATGCGGAGCCGCTTCGCGACAGGCAAATTCTGGAAGGGCTAGGGAATATAAGATCGCACCTGAGATGATCGAGGCGAGGGATGAGCGATCAACGATCAACTAATCTTTGCGAGGAAGCGGGTTCAGCTTACGCGGCAAGGGAAATCTACTTGGCAATGGCACGGGTAAGAGTTTCTGCCCGCCAAGAGAGAGTAACCTCTTAGGTCCTGCCCAAATTGCCAGAGACAGAGCAAAACCATTGTTTTTGAGGTCATCCATTGTGCGCGCCACCTCCATCATATCGTCGGTTGGAACATGATATCGATTCAAAGACAGATGGTCTTTCTTGGAGGATTTGGTCAAAGAGATTCCTCCATCAACATCGTTCATGTTAATCTGGCTGTGCGCTATAAGATTCCGGTTTTCTAGACAGACGTTGAAAGCAGCTAGGTACGCATCGAGACAATCAAATTCTTCTGTCGACAACATCCGCCTACCTTCTAGTCGGAGAAGATCTGTCCGGGAGCGATTGCCTAGTAAGCTGAAAATACGTTGTGCAGTTTGGTGTTCGACTTTTATTATTCGCTGCAAAATTTGGGCGAGCACGCCTTCACATAGATTCCATGCGATTATCACAGCACCAACCGCGTAAACTTCGTCAGACCGCCCAAAACGCCTATCATTTTCGTTAGTTTCACACATGGCAGACACCGATAAAAATCAAGATCAAGAAAAAGGCGACGAGATTCTAAAGCAAATGCTCAAGACGCCGCCTGATCAGATAGTTAAGCCCAAACGCGAGCAAGGCCCAAAAAGGCACCGGATTTTTATTCATAATAAGCGATATAGGCGCCCTGGATAAGTAGCTTGAAGCGATTGAAGCTTGGCCGCCTGAGCATCGTTTGAAAGCGGTCGACCAGCTTCAAGAAACTATTCGCGGTCTAAGCGATCTCTTAAAGCGGCGACATCATCAGCAAGTGACCGAAGTCCCTCTAGGCATAACGCTTGAGATGTCATTATCGTAGCCATATCGGCATCTTGGTTTGGGTGTGATAGTGCACGCGCTCGTTCATGCAATCTTTGCTGATTATCAGCGAGCCGTCTTCTAAGATCTGCGTCCATAACATTCCTCCCAACTAATGCCGAGGAATTGCACACGCAAAAAGCGTAGTGAGTCAATCATTCAATACGCTTCCTATGCTTTTAAACTTGCGCGCCTTCTGCTCAGACGTACGTACTTTCGGCAGTCCGCCGATAGGCAAGGCGTTTGCCACGGACCATGCGAAGGCAGTGTTCAGCATGCTTCGCGCCGGCCAGGACCTTCGCCCCACACACGGACGTCATCCCCGACTTGATCGGGGATCCATTCCACGTCACCGCAGGGCTGAAACGCCTGAAGGGTTGCCAGACTTCGCCACCATCTCGACCGCCAATCGCGCTGAGGGTGCCAATGGATCCCCGATCAAGTCGGGGATGACGGCGGAGGCAAACGGCGACGCCCGAGCGGCATCATCTCTCCTCCGGCCCATCCTCCGGTCCCTCCCCCGGCCAGTCGACGACGAAGTTCTCGTAGTCTTCCAGCTCGATACCGTCTTCGGGGAAGGTGCGGCCGCGTACGGAGATGCCGGCGGCGTGGACCGTTTCCGGGTCGCCGGAGACGAGCGGGTGCCACCAGTAGAGGTCGTGCCCCTCCGCGACCAGCCGGTAGCCGCAGGTGGGCGGCAGCCAGGTGAGCTGCGGCACGGTCTCCGGTGTGAGCGGCAGACAGTCCGGCACTTTTTCCAGGCGATTGTGATAGTCGCCGCAGCGGCAGCTCTGCTGATCCAGCAGGGTGCAGGAGAGCGAGGTCCACACCACCTCGCCGGTGTCCCAGTCCTCCAGCTTGTTGAGGCAGCAGCGGCCGCAGCCGTCGCACAGGGATTCCCATTCCGTATCGCTCATCTCGGCGAGCGACTTGGCGCGCCAGAACGGCTCGGATTTGCCCGGACCGGCGACGCGGGACGCCGCATCCTCGGCCCGCGCAGGATCGGCGCCACCTGCCGTTGCGGCAGGATGCCGTGCATCCGTTGCCCCGGCATCGGGGGTCTTTGCGCCGGTATCGCGCGCGGTCATTGGCTGTCCTTCCCTCACCTTTCTTGAAACGCCGGCCGGATCGGGAGTACAACAGGTCGCGCGGGGCACGCGCATGCGGCGGCGTCAAACTCGACCGCCATAGCAGAACGGACGGACAAGGTGAACAAGGGATCAGCTCCCCCCGACGGCACGACGCCGGAACCACCGAAAACCCCGGTCGGGACTCCGCCGAAAGGCGGACGCCTGAAGGCCGGGCTTCTGTCCGCCGACGCCTGGGTCGACACCGCGCTGTGGCGGCTTACCTCCAGCCTGCGTCACGGTCTCGAGGGCTATTCCGCCTGGCTGCGGCGGTTTCGCGCGCGCGGGCCGGCGCGGGTGGCGGCCGAGCTTGCCTCCGACGGCGTCACCTTCGGGCTTCTCGGGCTCATCGTCATGCTGGCGCTGGCGCAGGACGCCATCGACAAGACCGCACGCGCCGACTGGCGCACGACGGAGGATTTTTCCGTCACCTTCCTCGACCGCTTCGGCAACGAAATCGGCCATCGCGGCATCCTGCTCAACGACACCGTGCCGCTGGAGGAAATCCCCGACCACATGATCAAGGCGGCGCTCGCGACCGAGGACCGGCGCTTCTTTCACCATTTCGGCATCGATGTCGTCGGCACCTTCCGCGCCATGATGGAAAACGTGCGCGCGCGCACCGTCGTCCAGGGTGGCTCCTCGCTGACCCAGCAGCTTGCCAAAAACCTGTTCCTGACCAACGAGCGCACGCTGGAGCGCAAGATCAACGAGGCCTTCCTGGCGCTGTGGCTGGAGATGAACCTCTCCAAGCGCGAGATCCTCAAACTCTACCTCGACCGTGCCTACATGGGCGGCGGCACCTTCGGCGTTGCGGCGGCGTCGGAGTTCTATTTTGCCAAGAACGTGCGCGAGCTGAGCCTTGCGGAAGCCGCGATGCTTGCCGGCCTGTTCAAGGCGCCGAGCAAATACGCCCCGCACATCAACCTGCCGGCGGCGCGCGCGCGCGCCAACGAGGTGCTGACCAACATGGTGCAGGCCGGCTTCATGACCGAAGGCCAGGTGATCGGCGCGAGACGCAATCCGGCGGTTGCCGTCGACCGCAGCCGCGACCGCTCGCCCGACCATTTCCTCGATTATGCCTTCGACCGACTCAAGGAGCTGGCGCGCGAATATCCCGCACTCGCCAACGACCGCATCCTGACGGTGCGCACCTCGCTCGATCCGGGCCTGCAGCGCCAGGCGGAGCGCGCGATCCTCGATACATTGCGCCAGCACGGGCAGCGCTACCGGGTCGAGGAAGGCGCCGTCACCGTCGTCGTGCCGGAGACCGGTGCCGTGCGCGCCATGGTCGGCGGCAAGGATTATGGCGCCAGCCAGTTCAACCGCGCGGTCGACGCGCTGCGCCAGCCAGGGTCCTCGTTCAAGCCCTTCGTCTATATCACCGCCTTCATGAACGGCTATTCGCCGCGTTCCGTGGTGCCGGACGCGCCGATCAACATCGGCGGCTGGAGCCCGCGCAACTACGGGCGCAGCTACCGGGGTCCGGTCACGCTGAAACTGGCGCTGACGAAATCGATCAACACGATCCCGGTGCGCCTGTCGCAGGCGCTCGGGCGCGACAAGATCGTGGAAAACGCCCATGCGATGGGCATCAGCACCGAATTGAAGATCACCCGCGCGCTGCCGCTCGGCGTCGCCGAGGTTACCGTGCTGGACATGAGCGCGGCCTATGGGTCGTTTGCCAGCGGCGGGCTCAAGGTGGTGCCGACGCCGATCCTGGAGGTGAAGAATTCCACCGGCGAGACGGTCTATGAACTCAGCCGCCACCGGCGCGCGCCCGAGCGCGTGTTTCCGCCGGAAAAGGCCGCGGAGATGAACGACGTGCTGGTCAATGTGGTGGAAGCCGGCACCGGCCGGCGCGCACAGGTCCCCGGCGTCACCGCCGCCGGCAAGACCGGCACAACCCAGGCCTATCGCGATGCGTGGTTCGTCGGCTACACCGGCAATTACGCGGCAGCCGTCTGGTTCGGCAACGACGATTTCAGCACCACCGCGCGCATGACCGGCGGCAGCCTGCCGGCCATGACCTGGAAGGCGATCATGGAATACGCCCACAAGGGCATCGAGTTGAAGCCGATGCCCGGCGTCGACCGTCCGCCGCAGCCGGCCGAGGCGCAGATCGCCGGCGGCGAGGCGGGCGGCGCACGTCCCCGCCTGCTGCGCGAACAGTCAATCGCGGTGCTTGAAGAGATCGGCGCGCGTCTCGACGCCATCGGCAAGCGCGCGGACCTTCCCGCCGGGGGACCGGTCGCGGGGCGCGACGGCGTGGAGTCCATCACCCGGTGACCGTTGCCTTCGACAGAAATCCCGAGACCGACGGGCTGGCTCCCGATCGCGTGCCCGCGATCCTCCGGCATCGGCGTGGACACATGTGGCTCTCGCTGGCGGTCATCCTCGCCATCGGCCTCGTCACCGGGCTCGGCAGCGCCTATCTCGCAGTCGACAACGCCCCGGCCTTCGACACGCTGGAGCTTGGCGTGTGGCAGGCCCGCCCCTTGCAAGGAACCACCGAGGCGGATCCCTATTCCGCCGCCACCCATGCCCGCACCGGGCGCGTGCCGCTCGCGTCCGGCGAGGGACTGATCTTCCTCGCCCGCAGCGACTCGGCCGGTGCCACGCTGTCGCCCGCCTGCGATTACCTGCTGGAAGGCCAGGCCGCGCCGGCGCGGCTTTGGACCCTCACCGCCCTCGATGCCGGCCTCAGGCTGAGCGACACCGGCGCGGAGCGCTCCGGCCTGCACAGCCGCCAGGTCCTGAGGCGCCCCGACGGCTCCTTTGCCGTGCATGTCGCGGCGCGGGCGCGCGCGGGAAACTGGCTGCCGAGCGCGCGCGATGCCGATGGCCTCGTGCTGGCGCTGCGCCTCTACGACACGCCGCTGACGACCGGCACGGGTGTCGCCAACGTGCCAATGCCCGAAATCACACGGGGAGACTGCCGGTGAGCGCGCCCGGGTCGATGATGAAAAGGCTTCGCGGGATCGAGCGGCTTGACGTGGCGCGCGGTTTCGCGCTCGTGCTGGCGGGCCTGTTTCTCGGCGGCATCATCCATGTCGCGGTGGTCATGAGCGTGCCGCATTTCGTGCCGGTGACCGCCTATGCCAGGGCCGCCGCCTTCGGGCCGGACGGCGTCTTCAACCGGTTGCCGGACAGCCGGCCGGGTGCGGAGCCGCTTCCCATGCTCGATCCGATGATGCTGCATGCCGCCTGCCGCTTCGATCTCGACGACGGCCCGCTGAAGATTGCCGCCGCCTTGCCGCCGCCGTTCTGGTCGTTCGCGCTGTTCAACGCCCGCGGCGAGGCGATCTACTCGCTGAACGACCGCACATCGGGCAACGACGGCATGCTCGACGTTTTGGTGATCACCACGGAACAATTGAGCGTGTTGCGCGAGGACCCGCCGCCCGGACTGGAGGATCTGATCGTGATCGAAACCGCCGAAACGTTGGGGTATGCCCTGCTGCGCTCCTTCGATGGCGATCCGATGCGGCGCGATATCAAGGAAGCCGCGCTCGCCGAGGCCAGTTGCCGCACCCTCGACCAGGAATGACCGCCGCCACCCCCGCCCCGTTTCCAGACATTTCCTCCGACCGAAAGAAAACCGCATGACCGAAAGCGGCGCCCCCGAAACGACCCCGCGCGATGCCCGCACACTGGCCGCGACCCGCAAGGCGATCGCGGTTTTGCGCCCGCATATGGCGGCGCATTTCTCCGTGCGCCTGTGGGACGGATCCGTCGAGCCGCTGGGCGAAAACGTCGTGCCGGGCCTGATGCTGGAGATCAACGAGCCGGGCGTCTTGCCCTCGCTCATCCGCCGCCCGTCGCTCGACCGGCTGATCCGCCATTATGCCCACGGCCATATCGACATTTCCGGCGGCACGATCATCGACATCGGCCGGCCGTTCGCCGTGGACCGCGCCGCGCGCCGGCGCATGCGCAAGGTCGGCAAGATGGCGCTGGCGAAGGCCGCCTGGCCGCTCGCGACCGCGCCGGCGATCTCGCCCGACGCGACCCGCGGCTTTTCCGGCGACGCGGACGGACGCGCGCGCAAGGGCGCCGGCGACAACAAGCGCTTCATCGGTTTCCACTACGACGTCGGCAACGATTTCTACAAGCTCTTCCTCGATCCCGAGATGCAGTATTCCTGCGCGTGTTTTCCAGGCGAGGATGCGACGCTGGAAGAGGCGCAACAAACCAAGCTCGAGGTCACCTGCCGCAAGCTGCGGCTGAAGCCGGGCGAGCGGCTGCTCGACATCGGCTTCGGCTGGGGCGGGTTGTTGTGCCATGCGGTGCGCCACCACGGCGTCATCGGCCATGGCGTGACGCTGTCGGAAGAGCAGCTGGCCTATGCGCGCGCCAAGGCGGAAGCCCTCGGCATCGCCGACCGGGTCACCTTCGAGCTCAAGGACTACCGCGACCTGACCGGCAGTTTCGACAAGATCGTGTCGGTCGGCATGTACGAACACATCGGCCTCGACAACATCCCGGCCTATTTCTCTACCGTCCAGCGGCTGCTTGCGCCGGGCGGCCTGTTCCTCAACCACGCGATCTCGCGGCGTGCCAAGAAGCGCCGTCACCGGCTGATCAAGCGGCCCGAACAGCGCGCGCTGCAGAAATACATCTTCCCCGGCGGCGAGCTGGACGACATCGGCCATACGGTCGCGGAGATGGAACGCGCCGGCTTCGAGGTGCAGGACGTGGAAAACTGGCGCCAGCACTACGAGCGCACGACGCAGGTGTGGTGCGAGCGGCTGACAGCGCGCCGCGCGGAGGCCGAGGCGCTGGCCGGTCCGGAGCTCTACCGGCTCTGGGTCGCCTATCTCGGCGGCTGCGCGCTGACCTTTCATCGCGGATCGGCGCGCATCTACCAGACACTCTGCGGCAAGTCGGCCAAGGGCACGCCCGCCATTCCGCTGACGCGGGCCGACCTCTACCGCTGACGCGGTTCGATCTATTTCTGCAGCGCCGGCCGTTCGGCACCCCAGTTGTCGTAGATGCGCGAGCGCCGTTCCTCTTCCGGCTGGCCATAGCGGTTGGAGGTGTCGCAGCCCTTTTGCAAGCGCACGATCTCCGCCGCGAGAAGCTTCCAGGCGACATTGGCATCCCAGACCTTGTCGCTCGACGGGGTTTCGATTTCCAGCGCATCGATCGCCTGACGGTAGGCGGTGAGCCGATGGCGCAGCGCCTGTACCGCCCAGTTGATGTAGCGGCGGTTTTCCCAGACGCGGGCCTGTGCGCCGGCCAGTTCCTCCTGGGTGGAGACATCGCGCCGGCCCAGCGCCCGAAGCCGCTCCTGGTCGGCGGCATCCACCCGCGCGACCACCTTGCAAAACGGCTCCACGAGTGCGGCGTCGCCTCTGGCGTCGGCGGCGACGCGGTCGTAACGCACCTCGCTGGAAGCATAACGGTCCGAACGCAGATAGGCATAATAGCGGGCCGGATCGGCCTGGCCGCCGATTTCGGGAATGACGCGCGTGCGGATCAGCTCCGTGCGGGTGCCCTCGATCCAGTCTTCGGAAGACGGCGGACGGATCAGCGTCCAGGCACGGTCCCTGAGTTCGCGTTCGTCATCGGTCAGATTGAATTTCGACACCGGCTCGCCGCGTCGCGAGGCAAGCTCGTCTCCGGCCATCGGCATGATCTTGTCATGGATGACGGAAGGGGCCGCGCGGCCGAAATCGCCGGTCGGACGCTGACACGCCGCAAGCGCAAGACAGACGGCGGCAAGCCCCGCGAAACGCAGGAGCGCACGGCGTCGCCACGCCGACTTGCCATAACCGCCAGTCTTCACCCCGGGGCCTTTCCCGTCGCCGAACCTGAGAGCGTCGACGCGCGGCGCAGGGCCGGCGGCGACAATCCCCGGTCCTTTGCCTTCAGAGCGGACGGACCGGGTCGCGATCCGCGCCACGATGCGGACCGTTCTCTTGTTTGCGCCCGATTCGGGCCGCAAGATCAAGCGTATCACGTTCCATTCGCACGCCCGGGAAGATCACCACCTCGGCTTGATGGCCGGGTCGCTGCGGTGCGCATCGATGAAGCGAACGCTCGAAACGTCGGGATGAATTGAAACTCAGCACGGTGCCCATTGCATCCTCCATGAGCCCTGCGGCGCGGCGGGAGGCCGAACCCTTGAACCCTGGCAGGTCACGCGAAACCATCTGCCGTAAAGTCAGTAGGCGCGAGTCACGGTTAACAAGTCGCTAACGGTTTTCTGCCATTTCTATGCAAGCGGGCCGTTCGTGCGCGGCGGTCCGGCGTGTGGTTTGAGTCCGGGACGCGTTGTGGTCCCGCGTAGAGTGACAAGTCCGCCCCGTGTCCAAGACTGACAAGCATCCGCCCAGTTCCCCCGCGCCGCAGGGCTCCCGGCCCGCGGCCTACAAGCCGTTGGATGGCGTCGTGGATCTTTCCCTGGATACAAAGAACAAGCGCA
Source organism: Stappia stellulata DSM 5886 (assembly GCF_000423705.1). GTDB lineage: Bacteria > Pseudomonadota > Alphaproteobacteria > Rhizobiales > Stappiaceae > Stappia > Stappia stellulata. Next base: position 422,921 of record NZ_KE384083.1, read on the forward strand.
AGGAACACTTGCTGCTTGCCGCGACCGAGCTCTATGTCGCGGCCGACTCGCATCCATTGCAGGAGCAAAGGGTGTTCGAGGAACTCTTTCGCCAGCTTCTGCCGGAAACCCCCGCTCCCCATCGCCTCACCATCGCGCGACTGCTTGCCCCCTATGGCGATGCACCGCTGGACTGCCTGTCGCTGCTGACCTTCGATCCCGACGCCGAAGTGGCAACCGCAGCGCTTGCGACGCCGCGCGCCCTGCCCGAAGCCGGCCTGATCAACCGCGCCGCGCGCGGCCCGGAATGCGTGCGCCGCGCCATTGCCGTGCGCCGACCGGCGTCACCGCGCATCGTCTCCGCGCTCCTGCGCCATGGCGACGCACAGACCGTTCGCGTCCTGCTCGAGCAGGATGACATCGAGATCGACGACGACCTGCTGGGGATCCTTGCGACACGTCCCGATGTGCTCGAACCGCTGGCCTCGAGCCTTGCCCGGCGCAAGGCCCTGCCGTCCGCCATGCTGTTTCGGCTGTTTCTCGATCTGGACACGACCGGCCGGATGGAAGCCATCGCGGCCGCCGAAGCCCGCACGCTGTCGGAGCTGGCCCAGAAAGGCGATCCGCGCATTCTGTCGGCGCAGTTCAAGCCGGCCGTGCTGCGGTCGCTGGTCGATGCCGCGCTGTCGGGCGGCGTCGCGGTCTTCGCCGCTCATCTCTCCTATACGCTCGATCTCCCGGGCGATATGGCCGCCCGCATCGTCGACGACCCCAGTGGCGAGGCGCTGGTCGTCTGCCTGCGCGCGCTCGGCACCAGCGACACGGAAAGCGGCCGGATCCTGGTGCGCCTCCTGGGCACCCGCCTGCCGCTTGAAGAGCTGCGCGCATTGATCAGACTGCATGACACCATCACGCCGCGCGCCGCGATGATCCTCGCCCAGGGCTGGCGCAAGACCAGCGCCGACCCGGTCGAGACGACGGACAGAGCCGCCGTCCATGCCCCCCTGCAGGAGGGCATCGCCCATGCGGAGCGGCGCGCGGTCGGCGCGCCGGCACAGGCCGGGCCTGTTCCGGTCCCCAGGCGCACGGTGCGCCGCGACGCCGGTTGAGCGAAACGCCAAACCGAACGGTCAATTCGCATTAAAGTTGTTTAAATCATTTTTTTGCCATTTATACGAGAATTGCGCTAGCATCTTCCCGGAACCGACGACCGCTGAAGGCCGAAGGTTCTTCGGGTGACCCATGGTGCGAGCCGGTTTCCCGATGCGCCAACGCGGCCGAGAGCGCACCCCTTGCGTGCGCGCTTTGCCGGAACGCAAGGGGAGCGACATGACCCGCATCACCCACGGCACGTTTCCGATTGCAAAGCCGCCACAGCTTGAAACGCGCGCAGAGGCCACCGCGCCGGTGCTGCCGTCGAGCTGGGAATGCACGGCCCTGCTGCATGCCTACAGTCCGCCGCCGTCCGACGATCCCAAGACCACGCCGTTTTACCAGATGTGCCTCGCCTTCATCGGCTATGTCGCCGGAGAGACCCTGTCGATCCGGGTCGTCGGCCTCGACTACGGCACCTGGTGGTACGTGATCACCCCCTCCGGCACCAAGGTCTCGACCGACAAGGGTCTGACATTCACGGATGTCGACATGGGCTGGACCCTGCCGACGCAGAACTGGCTTCCGGACACAGCGAGTTATTTCCAGACCGGCTATCTCAACTGGATGGAGGCGCAGGAGGTCGACTGGTGGAAACAGCCGGTGGAGGGGTCCAACGCCGCGACCTGGACCTGGTTCGACAGCGCGACGTCGCTTCCCTTCCGCATGATGTTCGGCGCGCCGCCGCCGTCGCCGACCATGGGCGATCCGGCGCAGCTCGCGTTCTTCCAGAATTTCTCCTTCACCTATTTCCCGACCTTCGAGGCAACCTCCTCGCCCAATGTCAGCACATGGGTCACGCCCGTCATCGAGGGGTTCCAGCCGGGAAACCCGAAAAATCTCAAGCTCGTGGTGTGGAACGACTGTTTCTACATGACGACCTTCATGACGCCGGTCGATTCCGCCAGCCTGCCGCTGCCGACCGTCGTGCTCTACCAGTGGAAGCCCGACGCCGATTACCGGGTCGTGACCGACCGGGCGCAGGCGACCATCATGTCCTATGAATACAACCCGAGCGCAGGATTTCAGGACCAGGTGGCCTTGCTCTATGGCGTCGCGCCGACGGGCACCACCCCGCCGCCCTGGGCGGGAAACGGCTTCATCTACAATGAGATCTATTTCCTGACACGCGGCTACCCAACGCCCGTCGTGCTGTCCTGCGACAACATCGGCCTCGGCCAGCAGCCGCCGGACTGGGCCCGGATTCCGGCCGTGGAAGGAACGATCCACGCAACGGTCACCGACAATGCCGCCCTTTCGCCCGGTCAGGCGACCAACATCATCTCGGTGCTGTTTCCGCCCACGAAGGAGTATCCGCAGGGCCGCTATCTGTGGACCTGGTATTCGCTCCTGCCCGGCTCCGACGGAACGAACGCGCGGCCCGTCACCTTCATGGAATCGGCCTCAACCATCGCCGAGGGCGGCACCAGCCTGGCGCTTGCCGATTACTATGACTACGTCGAATCCCCTTCCTGGTTCCCTTCGGAGTATTACGCGCTGCCCGAACTCTGCACCGTGGCGACGGGTGGCGAGGCGAAGACAGACAAACCGACCGGCGCCGCCCTGCATCACACCGCGCCAAACCCCAAGGCGTGACGCCGTAGCCACGGAGACCGGGACGATGAACCATCGCGTCAATACGCCCAAGCCGGGCCGCCGGCGGCGGCATCTTTCCAATGGCGCGCGTGCCGGCGCCCTGCTGCTCCTGGCCGGCATCGCCGCCCCCGGCTCTCACGCGCAAGTCGTCGAGGCCTATATGCTCGATCCGGATTTTCCGCAGGCGGGCAGCTTCGATTTCCGGAACGTGAGCTGGACGACCCTGTCGCCGGACGGCGAACGGCTTTTCATGGTGCAGCGGGGCAATCCGGCGGTCTCCGTCTGGAGCCTCGACGGGGACCTGCTCTCCACCTGGTCGACCACGGATCTCGGCGAGCCGCATTCGCTCACCTTCCAGACGGCGGACGACGGCACGGACTACGCCTGGATCACCGACATGGCGCCCCCGGTGACGGCGAGCGAAAGCTATGGCCACTGCGTCAAGAAATTCACCCTCGACGGCACCTATCGCGGCAGCATCGGCACCTGCGGCGAGACCAGCCAGGGCACGGGCCTCGATCCGGTGCAATTCGACAAGGTGACCGACGTCGCCTTCGACAGCGGCGGGCTGATGTGGGTGACCGACGGGGATCTCGACGGCCTGAACAACCGGGTTCTTTCCATCGACCCGGCGACGGCGACCGTCTTGAGCGACTGGTCGGCACCGGACAACCAGCCCGGATCGGGCGAGCGGGAATTCAACCTGCCCCATGCCATCGACGTCGATACTTGCGACCGGGTCTATGTCGCCGATGCCTTGAACCACCGCATTCAGATCATCCGCACCGACGGCACCTTCCTGCAGGAACTGGCCTGTTTCGGCGATCTCGGGGTTTACGGCCTGTCGCTGGCGCAAGCGCCAGGCGCCTCGACCCTGCAGATGTTCGTCACCGCCAGCACCACCACCTTCACCGGCGTGGGGATCGCCTCGGTCTTCGAGGTCGATCCGCTCTGCACGGCGGCTCTTCCGGTTCCCTCGGGCTGCGATGCGGCGGCAAGCTGGGACATCGCCCTGCCGAAGGGCACCAGCGGCGAGGCCCTTCACGCGGCCGAGGCAACCGCCAACGGCGCAGCGCTCTTCATTTCGCCGCTTGGCGGGGACCTGCTTCCGCAAAAATGGAACCGCTCGGCGGCCATCGCGGAGTAGTCCCCTGGCGCGGCGCGGCCTGTGACAGGCGGTCGTTCAAATGTTACACGGGTCTGATACGGCCTCGGGACCGCCCGCAGTGCCGGGCCGCATTGTCCGGGAGACCTCAATGACGACCAGCTTCAAGGCCGCCATCCGCGCTGCCGCCGTTTCTGCCGCCGTGTTGTTCGCCGTTTCGCCCGCCGCCGCCGAGGTGTCCGGCAAGCTCGTGCTCTACACCTCGCAGCCCAATGCCGACGCGCAGCAGACCGTCGATGCCTTCACCGCAAAACATCCGGGCGTCGAGGTGGAATGGGTGCGCGACGGCACCACCAAGATCATGGCCAAGCTCAGGGCCGAACTTACCGCCGGCAATCCCCAGCCCGACGTTCTCCTGATCGCCGACATGGTGACGATGGAGGGCCTCAGGCAGGAGGGCCGGCTCATGGCCCACGAAACGGCGGACGTTTCCGCCTACGATCCGGCGCTGATGGACGCGGAGAAAACCTATTTCTCCACCAAGCTGATCACCACCGGTATCGTCTACAACACCAGCGCCGAAATGGTGCCGACCTCCTACGCCGACCTCCTGAAGCCGGAGGCCAGGGGCCGCATCGCCATGCCCTCGCCACTGACCTCGGGGGCTGCCACCATCCACATGGCGGCAATCACCGCGCATCCCGATCTCGGTTGGGCCTATTACGAAGGGCTCGCCGATCAGGGCGCCAACCCGCAAGGCGGCAATGGCGGCACCTACCGGGCGGTTGCCGGCGGCGAGAAGCTCTACGGCTTCGTCGTCGATTTCCTGCCGATCCGGGGCGCCGCAGACGGGGCACCGGTTGCCTTCGTGTTTCCCGAGGAAGGCGTTTCGGCCGTGACCGAGCCGGTCGCCATCCTTTCCACCGCCAGGAACCCGGACGCCGCAAAGGCTTTCGTCGACTTCCTGCTGTCGGCCGAGGGACAGCAGCTTGCCGCCGACCAGGGCTATCTGCCCGCGCATCCGGACATCGCGCCGCCCGCCGGCTTCCCGGCCCGCGATACGATCAAGCTGCTCGACTTCAATCCGGCGAAGGCGCTCGAAAACGACGTCGCCGACAAGATGAAGTTCGAAGAAATCTTCGGCGGGTAACGCTTGCCGAAGCTGACAAGACGCATGGGCGGCGGCGAAGGGTTTTCCCTCGCCGCCGTCGTCTCGTTGACGACCCTCGTCTGCGGCCTGCCGCTGGCGCTTCTCTTCGCCGTCGGACTTGCGCCGGAAGGCACGGTGACGCTTGCGCCGCTGATGGAAACCGCCGCCTCGCGCTCGGTCCAGCGCGCGCTGTGGAACTCGCTGGAGAGCAGCTTCCTCTCCGCCGTTCTTGCGTGTGTCGCCGGCACGGGGCTTGCGCTGGTGATCGGCCTGACCAACGTGCGCGTCAAGGGCGCTCTCGTCTTCCTGGTGCTGATCCCGATGATGATCCCGCCGCATGTGACGGCAATTGCCTGGAGCCAGGCGCTCGGCCCGGCGAGTCCCGTCTTGCAGTGGCTCGGCCTTGCGCCGGCACCGGGTAGCCCGCACCCGGTCTATACGCCCGCCGGGCTCGTGGCGCTTCTGGCGCTGCAGCACATGCCCATCGTCTTCCTGGTGGTGCGCGCGGCACTCCGCGCCTTTCCGCGCGAGTTGAGCGATGCGGCAAGGGTCAGCGGCGCGCAAGGGGTGCGACGCCTGACGCGCATCACCTTGCCGCTGCTTGCACCCGCCCTTCTCGCCGGCTTCATGCTCGCCTTCATCAGCGCGCTTGGAAATTTCGGCATCAACGCGCTGATCGGCATTCCGGCGCGCTACACCACCCTGCCGGTTCTGATCTGGCGCCGGCTTGCCGGCTTCGGACCGGATGTGATCGCCAATGTCGCCTTGATCTCGGTGCTGCTCGCGCTCGTTACCCTCGTGCTGGTCGCGACCCAGACCCTGCTCCAGCGGGGCATGCGCAATGCGCTGGTCGGACTGCCGCAGCAGCCGCTCGCCGTCGACCTCGGACGGATGCGCGGCGCGGTCGAGGCAGCGCTTTGGGCCTTCGTCGCGCTGGCGCTCGTGTTGCCCGCGACCGCGCTTTTCGCCACCGCGCTGGTGAAAACCTACGGCCTGCCGCTCGCCGCCGACACCTTCACGCTGGCAAATTTCGCGGAAATCCTGTTTCGCCAGTCGGTGACGCTGCGCGCCTTCGCCAATTCCACCTTCGCGGCCGCCGTGGCGGCGCTCTTGATTGCCGCGATCTCCATCCCGCTCGGCTATTTCCTGATCGTGCGTCGCGGCACGGCGCGCCGGCTGGCCGGGCTGGCGGCGGCCCAGGCCGACATCGCCTATGCGGTGCCCGGCCTTGTGATGTCGATTGCCTTCATTCTCTTGTTTCTGCGCCCGCTGCCGCTCTTCGGCGTCAGTCTCTACGGCACGCTGGCAATCATCCTGATCGCCTATGTCGGGGTGTTTCTCGCAATCGGGCTGAAATCGGTCACGGCGGCTTACGTCCAGATCGACGACAGCCTGGACGACGCCGCAAGGGTGGCAGGCGCCCGTTTTGCGCGCCGGTTGCTGCGCATCTATGCGCCGCTGGTCGCACCGGCTGCGGCGTCTGGCGCGATTCTCGTGTTCCTTACCGCCTACAACGAGGTCACTGTCTCGGCACTCCTGTGGTCGGCCGGAAACGAGACCATCGGCACCACCATCTTCAACTATGAGGATGGCGGCTACACCACGCTCGCCGCCGCGATGGCGAGCGTCACGGTGTTTGCGACCGTGCTGGTGATGCTCGCCGTCAATGGCCTCGCCCGGCATGTGCCGCCGGGCACTATCCCCTGGCGCGACTGACAAGAACCGGCCGGCAGTTGCCTCACCCGGTCGGCAGGACCCAGCCGGACGAAAGGCAGACCGGAACGGTCTCGCCCGGCGTCAACCTTTGGCGCACATGGGCGACCAGCGGCGTGGCGATGCCCTCCACCGAAAGGGCCGCATCCCAGAAACCGCCGCGATAGACCGCCGTCTCGACCCGCGCGTTGACCGCATGCGGCTCGGTCCTGATCTCGACGTCCTCCGGCCGCAGCACGATGCGCGCCGGCCCCTGGTCGACGGAACCCGCGCAATCGGCGGCAAAGCGGAACGGCCCGCAGCGAACCTCGGCGCAGCGCGTGCCGTTCGCGCCGGACACGCCGTCCAGCATGCCGTCCCAGATCGCGGCGCGCCCGATGAAACGGGCGACACGCTCGCTCGCCGGCCGGCGATAGAGGAACTCGGGCCGGTCGGACTGAAGCACACGCCCCTCCCACAGGATCGCGATCCTGTCGGCAAGCGCCATCGCCTCGCGCTGGTCGTGGGTGATGTAGAGGGTGGTCGCGCCGGTGTTGCGATGAAACTCCGCCAGTTCCTCTTCCATCGTCTGGCGCAGATGCGGGTCGAGATTGGCCAGCGGCTCGTCCATCAGCACCGTTCCCGCCGCCTGCGCGAGACAGCGGGCCAGAGCCACGCGCTGGCGCTGACCGCCGGACAGGGACGCGGGCTTGCGCTTGGCAAATCCGTCGAGCCCCACGGTCTCCAGACTGCGCTCGACCCGGCTCTTGCGTTCGCGCGTCGACAGGCCAGCGCTTTCAACCGGGAAGGAAACATTGGCCTCGACACTCATATGCGGCCAAAGCGCATAGGACTGGAACACGACACCGACGTCGCGGTCTTCGGGTGGCACATGCAAGCCGGCCCCCGCCACGCGACGCCCATCGATATCGATCTCGCCGCCGTCCTGCGTTTCCAGGCCGGCGATCAACCGCAGCAATGTCGATTTGCCGCAACCCGACGGCCCGAGAATGACGAAAAAGCTGCCGGTCTCGATCTCGAGCGACACATCGCTGAGCGCGGCATGGGAACCGAAGCGTTTGGACAGGGAACGGACGGAAACGGACATCGGGCCTTTTCAGACTTGTCGCGGGCCGGTCCAGCGGGGCCGGCTGCAAGGAAACACGGCGCGACTATGCCGGTACGACGCGGCACTATGAAAGGGGTTTGTGAAACCGGGGTGACGCAGCCCCCGCATACAGCGCCGCACATCGGCCGTCAGCTGTCCGCAAGGTCCCAGAAAACGCGCCCCTCGCGGTCCTCGATTTCGACGATCCACACATCCGGGTCCATGCGCCGCTCGGAGGCAAGGCGCCGGTCAAGCTCGTCCTTGGGAGCCGCCTTCAGCAAGACCTCGAACAGCCGGCCGCCGGGCGTCATGCCGTCAAATGCCGATTGCGGCGCGGGTCCGTAAAGGTCGAAACAGCCGTCGCGCCGGTCGACGACGATATAGATTGCCCCGGCCTCTAGCGCGCCCTTGGAAACGACGCTGGCATAGGCGTTTTCCGAAAAGCAGCGCCGCACAAGCGCGGATACGAAGAAGTCGGATGTCAGACGCATTCAGGAGCTCCGCCGCCAGGCCCGTCAGGGGCGCGAATCGCAAGCCCAGCATAGTCACCCCCCGAGCGGGCGGCCCAGCACGTTTTCGAGTTCCGTCGCAATGCGTTCGCTGATCGCACCGTCGATCGGCAAGCCCCGGTCCAGCTCGAAACGCCGGATGGCGTTTGAGGTCTGTTCGCCGGCATAGCCGTCGACCTCGATCGGACCGTATCCGAGTTCCGCAAGAGCCGACTGAATGCCGGCAATGCGGACACGCTCGGGCGAAAGGGCCGTAGAGGGCGTGGCCGACGGTGACGCGGAGGACGATCCCGGCACGGTGGCCGGCGGCAGTGGCGGCAGCGGCGGCGCGTCAGGTCCATTGACCCCGTCGCCCGTGTCGAGTGACAGCCGCGCCATCAGCGCCTCGTCGACACGGCCCGTTTCCGCAAGGCCGCGAGCGCGCTGGTAGGCGCGCACGCCGCGCTCGGTCGCGGGTCCCTTGAGGCCGTCGAGCGGTCCTTCGTACATGCCGAGCCGCCGCAGTTCGACCTGGATGTCGCGCACCAGCTTTTGCGCCTGCAGCGTTGCACGGTCCGGCGCGGGCGCCACCTCGGCGGGCGGCGACGGGCGGTCTCTGGTCGCGACCAGCGGTGCCGGATGGCGGCCGGACTGAAATGCCGTTGCATTTGCAATGATCAAAAAGCCGGTGAGCACCATGACCAGCCAGCCGCCTGCGGCGACCGGATTGTCGAGCGCAGCCGCGCCGAACCCTCCGCCGGAGCCGGAGGTGTCGTGCTCGGCCGCCCGGGCCTTGGCTCGCGGACGCCTGGACTTGCGCTGTCCCTGACTCATCGAAGCCCCCGGGTCATGCGATCCGCCTTACCGCCGCGGCCTGGGCGGGACCCGCTGCAACACTGGCGTCGGATGCGGGTTCGGATGCGGACATGCGGTCGATATCTGCCGGTTCTGCAATCGCCGTGGAAGGAGCCTGAGCGAGCGGCAGATAGACCGTCACGCAGGTTCCCGCGCCGACGCGGCTTTCGAGCGTGACCCGCCCGCCGTGCAGTTCGGCCAGCCCCTTGACGACCGACAGTCCGAGCCCGGCGCCCTCATGGGCGCGCGTGGTTCCGTCGCTTGCCTGCACGAAGGGCTTCGTCACGCGCTCCAGATCCGCCGCCTCGATGCCGACGCCCGTGTCGCGTACACCGAATACCAGCCCCGAAGCTTCCTTGCGGGCAAAGAGCACGATCCGCCCGCCTGAGGGCGTGAACTTCACGGAATTGGCGAGAAGGTTCAATGCAATCTGTCGGCAAGCGCGCGGATCGGCGGTGAACTCGCCGAGATCGAGCGGAATGTCGGACGACAGGCGCAGGCCGGCCTGGTCGGCCTCCGCCGCCATCATCCGCCGGCAGCCGTCGAGACAGTTTCGCATGTCGACGGCTTCGACGGCGATGCGGAACTGACCCGCCTCGATCCGCGCCATGTTCAGCATGTCGTTGACCAGTTGCAGCAAATGGCTGCCCGACTGATGGATCAGGCCGGCGTAGTCTTGCACCTTTTGCGGCTCGGCGGCCGCCTGCGGCAGCTTCCGCATCAGGTCGGAGAAGCCGAGAATCGCATTGAGCGGCGTGCGCAGCTCGTGGCTGACGGTTGCCAGAAAGCGCGAGCGGGCCTCCTGGGCCGCATCCGCCGCTTCGCGGGCGGCATCGCGGTCGGATTCCATCTCGCGACGGGTGTCGATGTCGCGGATCACCGAGACGACGCGCCCACCCTCGGGATCGGTCATCACCTCGAAGTCGATCCAGCCGAAGTCGGAGAGCCCGGTTTCGCCCGGACGATTGCCGCCCCGGCGCAGGCGCAACTCAAGACGGCGCGGGGTGCCGTCGGCGCCGGTGTCGGAGATCGCCTTCAGATAGGCCGGCCGGTCGCCGACATGGAGACGCTGGAAGAACCCGTCCCCGGCGAATTCGGCGGGCGCGAGGCCGAACAGGCCGCGTACCGTGGGCGAAATGCTTGCGATCCGTCCGCCGTTTTCATGCACGGCGACCGCGTCGCGGGCGTGGAGCGCGAGAAGCCGGTGACGGCCCGCTTCGCCCCGCGCCTGCGCCTCGGCGGCCCGGAGGTCCGCGACGAAGGCGAGCGCCAGCAGACTTGCCAGCATCAGGGCCATCGCGGTCGCGACCGCGCCGACCGGCAGCATGCCGAAGAGTGGATCCGGCGCGGCTGGCGTCAGGGCATTCGCGTCGACGCCGGCAAGAAGGGCGACCAGACCGATACAGACGGCAAGCGTCAGGGCAACCGCACCGGGCCGGCGGGTGAGCGCGGCTTCAAGAGGCGCCAGCACGAGAAAGGCAAGCGCCGGCGAGGCAAGGCCGCCGCTCAGCGCAGCCAGCCCGGCGACGAAGCCGGCGGAGGTGATGGCGGAGCCAAGCTGCCCGCGCGCCAGCGCACCGCTGCGCGAGACATACATCGCCAGCGGCAATTGCGTCAGCGCCCAGGCGAAAACGAGGATGGCCGCGGGCGACAATGGTCCGTGCAGCGCAAGCAGCATCGGCAGCGCCACGAGCGCGAGCGCTCCGCACGCAAGATGCGCGCCGATGAAGGCCCGGTGTCTGAAAAGGCCGGAGGCGTCCTGCGCCGCCGACGGGTGGACCAACTGGTCGACGAGGCCGAACCCGCGCCGCAGCCGATCCCGAAATTCTGGCATCATATTCCTGGTCCCGGCACCCGTGCCGTTTGTTCGCCAATCTTGTCTGCAATGGTCACAGGAACGGCTTAAGGAACCGTGAAACCATCGTTTTTCGGGCTGAGCCCGTGATCGGCGGCGCGCGCGCCAATTTCGCTAAAATTTGATGCAAATTTTGCGAAAACTCGTCTCGAAATTGATGAAAATGCACGCGCGACCCGCAACAGCTTTTTCGAACGCACCTGCTAGTGTGCGGGAATAACGGTTTTCGACGACCCGTCTGCGGCGATCGGAACCGACCTTTAACAGGACGACTGAACGAAGGGCGGCAATGATGTTCTTCTTGCTGAGATGCGCATTCTGGATCGGTCTGGTGCTCCTGCTCCTGCCGATCGACACGGGTCCGGACGAAAGTGCGACCGCCGGGATATCCCCGGTGAAGGCTTTCTTTGCGGCGCAATCGACCATCAGCGACCTTTCCGGCTTCTGCGAACGCAATCCGGAGACCTGCGCCACCGGCGGACAGGCCATCGCCCGCATCGGCGAAAAGGCGAAGGTCAGCGCCAAGATCCTGATCAACTACATGGACGAGGACGGCACGCTGGTCACCGGCGCGACCGGAACGCTTTCGGCCGCCGATCTGGAACCGGAATGGGCGCTCGACCTGCCCTCCGCAGGATCATCGCAGGCCCCGGCAGAGGCGACCGCGCCTCCGGCCGAGACGGCCAATCTGCCGCAGGACGGCGCATCGCCGCTCCCGACGCCCAGACCGCGCCCCGGAGCCTGACAGCCAAAGCCGCAAGACTTCGACAGACACTCCCGGCGCGCTCCACAAACAAACGTTTGCGCCAACACTTGGCGGGTTTTCCGCCAGCCGCAGGCGACTTGCTGCCCATTTCGCCTGCGGCCTTTTCTTTTTTCGTCCATGCACGGGCACCGGTTCCGCGTTCAATCCTGTGAGCGACGGTTTTCTTGGGGCGGCAAGCGGACTATATACGGGACCAGTTATCCCCCGACCCGACAGGCGCCATGATCCCTCCCCTTTCAGAAATCCTCGACAACTTCGAATTCCTCGACGAGTGGGACGACCGCTATCGCTATGTCATCGAGCTGGGCCGCACCCTTCCGGCGTTCCCGGAAGCGGAACGCACCGAGGCCAACAAGGTGCGCGGCTGCGTTTCCCAGGTCTGGCTGTCGAAAACCGCCACCCGCGACGCCGACGGCGCCACTCGCCTCACCTATGACGGCGACAGCGACGCCCATATCGTCAAGGGCCTCGTCGCCATCGTGCTTTCCGCCTACAACGGCAAGAGCGCCGCGGAAATCGTCGAGACCGACATCGACGGCGTTTTCGGCCAGATCGGCCTGAAGGAACACCTGACCCCGCAGCGCGCCAACGGTCTGAAATCCATGGTGGAACAGATCCGCGCGGATGCGCGCGCAGCCCTGGCGGACGCCTGAAGACGCAAAGCGGCCGTCACGGCATCAGGCCGTAGTGACGCGCAAGACGGGCCAGCCCCATCATCAGCACGATCTTTCCGGAGCGCGGCGGCCAGCGCCGCGCCTTTTCGACCTCCCCAAGCCCCTTCAACTCACAGCACACATCGATCAGCACCGGCGCCAGTTCCGGGCCGACCGCTTTCAGCGCGCGGTCCACCCGGCTCCGCGCCGCAATCGTTGCATCGGAGAGCTCCGCAATCCCGGAAGCGCCGGAGCGTTTTCCGCCGGTGCCGCCGGCCCCGTCCCAGCTCTGCGTCGCCAGACCCGGGACGATGCGCCCGAAAGTGACGTCGCTCCGCAACCGTTCGCCGGCCTCGAACCTCGACGCATCGATCAGGGGCTGACCGTCCGCGCCCTTGCGGTTGCGCAACCAGGAAAGCGGGCTTTCCCCGTGGTCGACGGCCAGAACCTCACGTGATCCGTCGGGCTGCGCCAGCGTTCGCGTTCCGCGCGCCTGATGCTGCGCGCGAAATCCGTCGTCACCACCTGACGCGCGCCTGAGACGGGCACGGCCTGTTTGCGACACTCGCAGCGTCCCCGCGCCGCACCGCTCGATCAGGCCCTGCTTCATGGCACTGCGCAAGACGGGAGCGGCGACAAGAACCTCTTGCGACTGGATCCGCCGCTCACTTGCCCCGGGGGTCGCGACGAGACGAAACCGGCTTTCGTCGCTCGCCGTCTCGCCACTGCAGGTCCCGGACGTTGAGATCCGCCAGAAGCCGGCCCCCTCGAGCCGTTTGAGGAACCGGTCAATCTCGCGGCCCGACGGCGCCGGGCCGACCCGGGGCACGGCCGGCATCAACCACGCCCCCGCCGCGACCGGGACAAGGGACCAAGCGCGCCTTCCACGGCGCGTTCAATGGCATTCAGAAGCTCTTCGAATGCCGGATCGTCGCGCCGATCCTCCACCACCCGGCAGGCGTGCGCCACGGTCGTCCGGTCACGTGCAAAGCGGTTTGCCACCGCCGTCAGCGTCTGGCGCAAAACGACATGATGCAGATACATCGCGACCTGACGGGCGAGCGCCACATGCGCCAGCCCCCGGCTGCGCCCGGCAAGCTCCTGCTGCGATACTCCGAACACGCAGACCACGCAGGCCGTGACGATCAGTTCGGCACCACGCATGTTCATGTCCGCCTGCGCGTCGTCGCCGCTTGCCGATCCGCCGCGCGGCTTGCGCGGTGCGCGGCCGTTATTCGCCTCCGACACGCCCGGATGACGGTCCTCTCCGTCCGGCCAAATCGCAGCGCCCGCAACCGCCACCTGCCCCACCACTTCGCTCTGGTTCGCCTGCATGTCCCAACTCCCGACAACAATCACAAGTTTATAGGTTTATATTCCTATATGTTTACGCGAGAAATACACGCGCGGGGATAAGTCGCTGCCGGCCCCGGCTTCACGGTCCAGAACATGCCGGATTTCTCCCCGCAGCCGGTCCGCGCGCCATACTGCCTGCCAGGAACGACGCGCGAAGACTGCATGCGGAGAACGCCCGGATGATGGACCGAAAAGAGGCGCACAAGGCATGCCCGCTGGCGGCTCACGCCTGCCCGCCGACGCCAGGCGCACGCCCGGTCGAACACGTGACGTGCCCGTCAGCTTGCGTGGCGCTCTATCAGCGTCTGGCACGGCGACTGGCGGTTCCGTCCGCTCCTTCGGGCCAGGAGCCAGCGGACATGGCCTGCATCGACGCTACCGTCCTGGCGTGCCAGACCGGCTGGCTGGACCAGGCGGCGGCGATGGAGCGAGAGCGCGGCCGCGCCGGTTCCTGGCTCCATGACCGGCACCGGCTCTCCGCGCTCAGGCAACTGCATTCGATGGCGCTTTGTCTCGCCCGTCTTCGTCAGCCGGAACCGGGAGCGGAAACGCAAACGACCGCCGCGATGTCTCGCGGCGGTCGTGGCAACCCGGCCAGAGCCGGATAGTTGCGAACAAAGATGCTTACTTGGTGCGCTTGCGCTGCTGGCCGAGGCCCATCTTCTTGGCAAGCTCCGAACGCGCGGCCGCATAGTTCGGCGCGACCATCGGGTAGTCGCTGGCAAGGCCCCACTTCTCGCGGTATTCCTCGGGCGACATGTCGTAATGCGTGCGCAGGTGGCGCTTGAGCGACTTGAACTTCTTGCCGTCTTCCAGGCAGATGATGTAGTCCGGCGTCACGGACTTCTTCAACGGGACAGCCGGCTTCAGCGGCTCCGGCTCCGGCTCCACAGCAGCCGTACTGGTACGATGCAGCGCGTTGTACACTTCGTTGATCAAGCCTGCGAGGTCAGTCGAGGCGACCGTGTTGTTTGCAACATAAGCCGAGACGATATCGGCGGTCAGGTCGATGAGATTGTCGTCGGCGACCATTTCAGTCATTTTCCACCCACTAGTTATGACGGAACACATCGGAAATAGATCGGCAGAATAGCTTCTACAAAGTGATCAACGTACTGTCGCGATATTGCGACGCAACCCCAACCGACTTCGATTCTGCCGTCGTGAAAGCATGAAGACCGTATATATCGGAGAAATTGAGATCACAAGAAAAAACTTGAAAGAATCTATGACCCGATCCTGCTTCATCGCAGGAATTCGTGACTGAACCTTAGTTTTCGCGTCTCGAAAAAGAAGCAGAGCCCGAATAATTAGGCTGAAAACCGCTCCGCCACATACACGCATGACGTCACGGCACGGAGTTCACTCGCTTCCCTTGCCCATCTCGTCGATCTTGGTGTCCGCACACGGCCGGTAACCCGCTTCATAGGCGGCCTTTGCCAGAAGATGGGCGGCAACCGGAGCGGTTAACAGGAAGAATACCACGCCGGCGAAAGCACGGGTGATGACATCAATCTGATGCGCGTGCACGGCCAGCGCAACAAGCATCAGCCCGGACCCGAGCGTCCCCGCCTTCGAACCGGCGTGCATGCGCATGTAGACGTCCTTCAGCCGCAACAGGCCAATCGAGGCGATCAGGGCGAAAATGGAGCCGGTCACAAGCACGATGCCGACAATGATTTCATAAACGGGATTCATCGGCCGGCCTCACGATCCGCAATGCTCTGTTTCACTTCCTCGACGATGGTCGCATCTTTCGCCAGCCCGCGATTGAGCACGAAACGGGCGAAGGCCACGGTGGCGAGAAAACCGACAAGACCGAGAGCAATGGCGATGTCGACATAGAGATAATAATCGGTCTGGATACCGATCGCCGCGATGAAACCGATGCCGAGCGCCACCAGCATGTCGAGCGCCACCACCCGGTCCGGCAACGTCGGGCCCTTGATGATGCGAATGACGGTGAGAAAGAAGGCAACCGTCAGGATGGCCAGCGAAATATTGACGCAGACATCCAGAAACTCGCCCGCGAATTGTTCCAGTCCGCTCATCGGAACGCCTCCAGGATCTTGCGTTCGAACCCGTTCTTGATGTCGTCGATGGTCGCCTGCGGCTCCGGAACGTCAATGCAATGCACATACAGCGTCTTGCGGTCGTCGGAGACGTCCACCGACAAGGTGCCCGGCGTCAGCGTGATCAGGTTCGCCAGCATCGTGATCTCGAAATCCCGGTCGACGGTCAGCGGATAGGCGATGATGCCGGGTTGAAGCACGATCTTCGGGCGCAGCACGATGCCGGCCACCCGAAGCGCCGAGAGGACGAGTTCATAGAGAAACAGCAGCGCAAGGCTGACCACCTGCCAGGTCCGCGTCAGATAGCCCCGGGTGCCGACCTGCTCGCGGATGATATAGAGCGCGCCCGCCCCCAGAACGAAGCCGAAGAGAAGGTTGACCTCGGCGAAACTTCCCGTCACCGCGCCCCATGCGAGCGCCAGAAGGATGTTGATCAGGAACAAGCTGGTCACAGCGCACCCTCCCCAAAGACAGAGCGAAGATAGCCCATCGGTTCGCTCAGTGTCGCCGCGCCGCGCCCCGACACCTGCATCATGAACTCCGGCTGGACACCGAGAAGCACGACCAGCCCGAGAAGCACGCCGATCGGCAGCCAGACGTTGGCGCCGACCGCTCCGGGCGCCGGAACGGCAAAGGCCATCAACTGGCCGTCGGGCGTGCCCTCCGCCCCGCCGCGCCAGAAGGCATAGATCCACACGCGTCCGACCGCGATGGTCGTCAGCAGGCCGGTGACCAGAATGGCGCCCGCGATCCATCCGTGTCCGCCGACAAGGGCCGCATCGACCAGGATGACCTTGGGCCAGAAGCCCGAGAACGGCGGCAGCCCGGCAACCGCGAAGGCGAGCATCAGGAAGACCGCCGCGAAGGCCGGGCTGGCGCGATAGAGTCCGCCGAGCTCGCGCAGCGAATAGGAGCCGCCAAGCGCGCGCATCATGCCGGCCGCCATGTAGAGCGCGGTCATCACCAGGATCGAATGCACGGCGTAGAAGATCGTGCCGGCGAGCGCGGGCGTCGTGCCGATGGCAAGGCCCGCAAGCATCGAACCGATGCCGGAGATCACCAGGTAGCCGAGCAGGCGGCGCACGTCTGTCTGCGCCAGCGCGCCCAGCACACCGGTGAGCATGGTGACGATCGCCACCAGTGCAATCAGGTCGGCCAGCGCCACCCGGGCGTCGGGCAGAAGCAGTGCGAAGATGCGAAGCAGCGCATAGACCCCGACCTTGGTCAAAAGGCCGGCGAAGACGGCCGCGATGACGATGCGCGGCGTGTGATAGGAGGCCGGCAGCCAGAAATTGACCGGGAAGGCAGCCGCCTTCATGGCAAAGGCGAGAAAATACAGCACCGCGACCGTCATCAGCGGACCGTCCGTGCCGGCGCCCCTCGCCTTGATCGCGATATCCGCCATGTTGAGCGTGCCCAGAATGCCGTAGAGCAGGCCGGTGGCGATCAGGAACAATGTCGTCGCGATGATGTTGAGAAGCGCGTATTTGACCGCCCCGTCGAGCTGCGCGCGTTCGTTGCCAAGCACCAAGAGGCCGAAGGACGAGATCAGCAGCACCTCGAACCAGACGTAAAGGTTGAAGATGTCCCCGGTCAGGAAGGCGCCGCACACACCGGTCATCAGCAGCAGCAAAAAGGGATAGAACCCGTAGCGGCGGCCGGAATTGTCGACGTCGCTGATGCCGTAGACCGCGGCGCAAAGCGCCACGATGGACGAGGTCAGGGCCAGGGTCGCGCCCAGCGCGTCGACCGTGAAGGCAATGCCGAAGGGCGGCAACCAGCCACCGGCCACCATCGTCACCACGCCCTTGTCCAGCACATGTGCCAGAAGACCCGCGCAGGCAAAGACCAGCAGCGTCAGGAAGATGATCGCGATCTTCGGCTGAGCGGCGGTGTTCTTGCGCGTCATCAGGCAGAGCGCGCCGCCCAGAATGGTGATGATCAGCGGCGCGACCAGCAGCCAGTCGGCCGGCAAAACCGGCTCCAGGCGCATTGCCTGCGACAGGTCCACAGCGGAATCGGTAGCGGCCATCTTCAGTACCCTTGCGGCGGAGGCGTCTCGCCCGTCGGCTCGGCCACCCGCATCTCATTGGTGTCGTCGGTGCCAAGCTCCTGATAGGCGCGGAACGCCAGAACCAGCAGGAAGGCGAAGAACGAGAAGGAAATCACGATCGCGGTCAGGATCAGCGCTTGCGGCAGCGGATTGGCGATCGTGCCCGGAGGGACCTGAAACGCCTCCGGAATCACCGGCGGGACCTCCCGCATGAGCCGCCCGGAGGTGAAGATCAGGAGATTCACCGAATTCCCGAGAATCGCGATGCCCAGCAGGATGCGCACCAGTTGGCGCGACATCAGCAGATAGGTGGCGACCGCGAAGAACAGGCCGATGAGGATCGCAAGGGCCGCTTCCATCAGTCACTCTCCCTTTCTTCCAGCGCAAGCGCGATGGAGCTGATCGAACCCACCACCACCAGATAGACCCCGATATCGAAGAACAACGGCGTCGACAGCGGGATCTCGACGCCGAAGGCATGCACATACCACCACTGGCTGGTCATGAAGGGCTGCGCCATGAACAGTGACGGCAGGCCGGACAGACCCGCAATGAACAGGCCCCAGGCCGAGATCGTCATCGGATGCAGGGTGATCGCGCGCCGCACCGCGGCAACGCCGCAGGCGATGCCGTAGATCGCAAAGGCGGACGCCGCGATCAGGCCGCCGATAAAGCCGCCGCCGGGCTCATTGTGCCCGCGCAGCAGTACGAAGATGGAAAACAGCACCATCAGCGCGGCCAGATAGGGCGCGATGGTGCGGAAGATGATGGTTCTCATATCCGCGCCTCCTCGCGCTTGGACAGCGCCTCGTCGCCGGCGGCCCTGTCGATCGCCGCGTCCTCCGCGCGTTTCGGACGGACCCGGATCAGCGCCAGCACGCACAGGCCGGTGATCATCACCACAGCGATCTCGCCAAAGGTGTCGAAGCCGCGGAAGTCGACCAGAATGACGTTCACGATGTTGCGGCCATGGGCGATGGTGCGGCTGTAGGCCTCGAAGAAGTCCGACAGCGAGCGGTCGAAGGTGAGCTGGGTCACCCGGATCAGCAGCATGGCGAAGCCGACGCCGAGCGCCGTCGCGATCAGTCCGTGGGCCACCCGGTAGCCCATCGGCCGGTGGTCGCGCGGCTGCAGGTTGAGCCGGGTCATCACAAGCGCAAGGATCACCACCGACAGGGTTTCGACCATGAACTGGGTGAAGGACAGATCCGGCGCGCCGAACAGCATGAAGATCAGCGCCACCGCGAAGCCCTGGATGCCGAGCGAGACGATGGCCGTCAGGCGGGTGCGGGCGGTGAGCACCGCGATGAGACCCACCGCCGCGATGATCAGAACGCCCCACTCGTAGAAGCGGAAGTCCGGCATCTCCAGCGCGGCCGGCCAGCCGCCCGTCAGCACCGGCGGGATCAGCAGCGCAAGTGCCGCGACCAGGAAGGTCAGCGTCATGTAAATGTCCATGCGCCCGCCCTGCACACGCCGCGTGACCGCATCCGCAAACCGCACGATCCCGGAGATCGCCTGGTCGAAGCCCTTGTCGGGTCCCCAGCCGATGGCCGCGAGCGTGCCGGCCATCGCCGCGCGCAAGCGGTCGAGCTTCAGGTAAAGCACGATGCCGAGCAGCACGGTCAGGCCCGAGAGGATCAGCGGCGCGCCGACATATCCCGGCACCAGATGCACGTCGACGGTGCTCTGCACCCCGGTGATCGAGGTGATCACCGGCTGGATCAGCAGCACGCCGGTCGAATGGGCCAGAAGTGCCGCGGCAAGACCCGTCAGCGACAGAACGACCGGGCCGGCAAAGAGCAGCAGCGGGCCTTCATGCGCGTGTTTCGGCGTCTCGACCTTCGCCCCGAGGAAGGGCTTCAGCGCGACGGCCGCGGCGATCACCAGCATCAGCGCGTTGCCGATGACGGCGGTCGCGGTCAGCACGTAGTAGATGCCGCCATCGCCCCAGATCCCCGCGTAGAGATACTCCTTGGCGATGAAGCCGACGAAGGGCGGCAGGCCCGACATCGACAGCGCCGCAAGACAGGCGGCAACGAAGGTCACCGGCATGGCGCCGCGCAGGCCGCCAAGCTTCGTCACGTCACGGGTGCCGGCCTCGTGGTCGATGGTGCCGGCGACCATGAAGAGCGCGCCCTTGAACAGCGAATGCGCCAGCAGATAGAGCGCCGCGCCCTCGATGGCCTTTTCCCAGCTGGTGCCGGTCAGCATCACCAGGAGGCCGAGCGAGGCAACCGTCGTATAGGCCAGCATCAGCTTGAGGTCGGTCTGGCGCACGGCAAGCAGCGTGCCGACGATCAGCGTCGCACCGCCGAACAGCGGCAGGATGGTCGTCCACAGCATCGTGTCGCCGAGCACCGGATGCATGCGCATCAACAGATAGACACCCGCCTTCACCATGGTGGCGGAATGCAGGAAGGCGGAGACCGGCGTCGGCGCCTCCATGGCGTTGGGCAGCCAGAAATGGAACGGAAACTGCGCCGACTTGGTGAAGGCGCCGCCGAGCACCAGAAGCAGGATCAGCGGATAGAGCGCATGCTCGCGCAACACATCGCCGCCGGCAAGCACCTGCGACATCGAGGCTTCGCCCGTCACGCTCATGATGACCAGGAAACCCGCCAGCAGCGACAGGCCGCCGCCGCCGGTGATCACCAGCGCCTGGATCGCGGCGCGGCGCGAGGCCGCGCGCAGATGGTCGAAGCCGATCAGCAGGAAGGAGGTGATCGAGGTCAGTTCCCAGAACACGAAGAGCGTCAGCAGGTCATTGCCGAGCACGAGACCCAGCATCGCACCCATGAACAGGAACAGGAACGAGAAGAACCGCCCCTGATGGGCGTGGCCCTTCAGGTATCCGCCGGCATAGAGGATGATGAAGGTGCCGATGCCGGAGATCAGCAGCGCGAACATTGTCGACAGGCCGTCGATGAAGAAGGAGAAGCTCACGCCGTAGGCGGGCGCCCATGCCATGCCCGGTGTGTAGCGCGCGCCCGACGCGACCTCCGGAACAAGCCCGGCGAAAAACACGAAGACGGCGGCGGGCACGAGGGCCAGCGGCCAGGCGGCGTTGTGGCCCATCGCCCGCGTCAGCGCCGGGGCGATGATCGCGGCGGCAAACGGCGCCAGTACGGCGAAGAAGGTCGCCTCGGGTCCGAACAGCGGCATGAGCCTCCCCAGGAAGATGTTCCGGCCACAATAGCCGGCATTGGAAACGATTCGACGTTTTCTAGCGAGTGTTCGTTAAGATTTGCCCCTCTTATATGCACGTCCAAACCGGGAGCAAGCGTTTTACGCCTCCGGCGGGAAGCTTTCGTCATTCGACCGCGAAGGCATTGTCGTTTTGCCGGCGCGATCCTATTTCAGGGAGTCGCCGAAAAACGGGAGCAGGCTTCTCACAATGACAGATACATCCGCTCGACCCAAGGTTCAAAAGTCCGATGCCGAGTGGCAGACGGAGCTGACGCCGGAGCAATTCCACGTGCTCAGGCGCGCCGGCACGGAACGCCCCTTCACCGGGCCTTATTGGGACATCTTCCGGGGCGGACTCTATTCCTGCGCCGGCTGCGGCACGCCTTTGTTTCGCTCCGACACCAAGTTCGACGCCGGCTGCGGCTGGCCGAGCTTCTTCGAGACGGTCTCGCCCGACGCCGTCACCGAGATCGAGGACCGCTCGCACGGCATGCTGCGCACGGAAATCCGCTGCGGCACCTGCGACGGCCACCTCGGCCACGTCTTCCCCGACGGCCCGCCCCCCACCGGCCTGCGCTACTGCATGAACGGCACGGCGATGACGTTTGAGGAAGAGTGAGAGATCGGAACCTGCGCGCACAAGGCCCCTGCCACGGACCGCCGCTCTCGCCGAGGTTGCCAATGGATCCCCGACTTGATCGGGGATGACGGCGGTGGGTGGAACGCGCTTGCGTGTCGCTTTCTCGGAATGGTCATCTGCCTGCCAAGCTCCGTTTCGTAAAGCCCCCTCCCCCCACTGACACCGTCCTGTCAGCAGCGCCGGTCAAAGCGGCAAAACAGCCCGGCCGAGGGGTTTCCGTCGACCGGCTTTGGGACCATATTGCGGCCATGGCCAAGCGACCCTCCCCCTCCCGCAAGGCGTCGACCAAGACGGACGACGCGCCCCGCCCCGACGCGCAAGACAGCGGCGGTGCGCCCGACGGCTTCGGCGAGGCCGCGCAGGCGCCCTTCGAGGGCGCGCCGCTGACCGGCGGCGTTGCCGACTGGGCGCGGCAGCTTTCCGAGGACGACGGCGCGCCCTCCCCTTCGACGGATACGAAGGCAAAGGCAACGCCGGCTGGAAAGGCGAAAAGCGGCAAGGCCGGCGCAAAGGCCGAAAAGCCCGCCCGTTCGGCGCGCGGCACCTCGATGGGCGCGACCAACGATCCGCGCGAGCGCGCCGCCGGCGGACTGAACCCGGTCGCAGGCCTCGACATGAGCCTGGAGGACGCCGAGGCGCTGCTCGCCAAGCAGGTGGCCGAGACCAAGAAGCGCAACAAGGGCAACAAGGGCAAGGGGAAGGCCGCCAAGCCGGTGATGTCCGACGGCACCACCGGCCACACCGCCACCGTGGAGGCGCTGTCGGCACTGATCGAAAGCGGCAACCCGCTGCACAAGAACGGCGAGGCCTGGGCGCCGCACCGTCCCACCCGGCCGGAGAAATCCGAAGGCGGCGTGCCTATCAAGCTCGTGTCCGAATACGAGCCGAAGGGCGACCAGCCGACCGCCATCGCCGATCTGGTGGAGGGGCTGGAAAACAACGATGACACGCAGGTGCTGCTCGGCGTCACCGGCTCGGGCAAGACCTACACGATGGCGCAGGTGATCTCGCGCACCCAGCGCCCGGCGCTGATCCTGGCGCCGAACAAGACGCTGGCGGCGCAGCTCTACGGCGAGTTCAAGTCGTTCTTCCCCGACAACGCGGTGGAGTATTTCGTCTCCTATTACGACTACTACCAGCCGGAAGCCTACGTCCCGCGCACCGACACCTACATCGAGAAGGAAAGCTCGGTGAACGAGCAGATCGACCGGATGCGCCACTCGGCCACCCGCGCGCTGCTGGAGCGTGACGACGTGATCATCGTCGCGTCGGTGTCCTGCATCTACGGTATCGGCTCGGTGGAAACCTATACGGCGATGACCTTCGCCATCGAGGTGGGCGAGCGCATCGACCAGCGCCAGCTGCTCGCCGATCTCGTGGCGCTGCAATACAAGCGCAACGACGCCGCCTTCCAGCGCGGCACGTTTCGCGTTCGCGGCGATACCGTCGAAATCTTCCCGGCCCACTATGAGGACCGCGCCTGGCGGATCTCACTGTTCGGCGACGAGATCGAGCAGATCACCGAGTTCGACCCTCTGACGGGCCAGAAGTCCGCCGACATGAAGTCGGTCAAGATCTACGCCAACTCGCACTATGTGACGCCGAAGCCGACGCTGAACCAGGCGACGAAATCCATCAAGGCGGAGTTGAAGCAGCGGCTGGAGGAGCTCAACGCCCACGGCCGGCTGCTGGAGGCGCAGCGACTGGAGCAGCGCACGCTGTTCGACCTGGAAATGATGGAGGCGACCGGCTCCTGCGCCGGCATCGAGAACTATTCGCGCTATCTCACGGGGCGCGCGCCGGGCGAGCCGCCACCGACGCTGTTCGAGTATCTGCCCGACAACGCCCTCGTCTTCGCCGACGAAAGCCATGTCACCGTGCCGCAGATCGGCGGCATGTACCGGGGCGACTTCCGCCGCAAGGCGACGCTGGCGGAATACGGCTTCCGCCTGCCGTCCTGCATGGACAACCGCCCGCTGCGCTTCGAGGAGTGGAACGCGATGCGGCCGCAGACGGTCTGCGTCTCGGCCACGCCCGGCTCCTGGGAGATGGAGCAGTCCGGCGGCGTCTTCGCCGAACAGGTCATTCGTCCGACCGGCCTCGTCGACCCGCAGATCGACATCCGCCCCGCCTCGTCCCAGGTCGACGACCTGCTCGGCGAGGTGCGCGAGATCGCGGCGAAGGGCATGCGCACACTGGTCACCGTGCTGACCAAGCGCATGGCCGAGGATCTCACGGAATATCTGCACGAGAACGGCGTACGCGTGCGCTACATGCACTCCGACATCGACACGCTGGAGCGGATCGAGATCATCCGCGACCTCAGGCTGGGCGCCTTCGACGTGCTCGTCGGCATCAACCTCTTGCGCGAGGGGCTGGACATTCCCGAGTGCTCGCTGGTGGCGATCCTCGACGCCGACAAGGAGGGGTTCTTGCGCTCCGAAACCTCGCTGGTGCAGACCATCGGCCGCGCGGCGCGTAACGTCGACGGCCGCGTCATTCTCTATGCCGACCGCAAGACCGGCTCGATGGAACGCGCCATCGCGGAGACCGACCGCCGGCGCGAGAAGCAGGAAGCCTACAACGCGGAACACGGCATCACGCCGGAAAGCGTGCGCCGCAACATCGGCGACATCCTGCAGTCGGTCTACGAGCAGGACCATGTCACCGTCGAGGCGGGCTTCGCCGAGGACGGCAATCTCGTCGGCCACAATCTGAAGGCGCATATCGACGATCTGGAACGGAAGATGCGCGAGGCCGCCGCCGATCTCGACTTCGAGACCGCCGCCCGGCTGCGCGACGAGGTCAAGCGGCTGCAGCAGACGGAACTGGCGCTCTCCGACGATCCGCTGTCGCGCCAGTCCGACGTCGACGACAAGACCGGCGGCTACCGGGGCGACAAGAAATTCGGCAAGGGCGGCACCAAGGCCGGCGCCAGCGGTGCCAAGCGCGAAACAGCGAAGGACCGGGCGGCAAAGGCGCGAGCGGCCAGGCCGTCTACAGAAGAAGTGGCTCCGGGCGAAGCCCGCAAGGCCGACCGGCCGTCGCCCGGTCAGGGCGCCCCCGTGGAGGGCAGCGCGTCAGCGCGACCGCCCGCGAGCGCAAGCAAGGTGCGCAAGAATACGCTTGACGAAATGACCGTGGGCCGCACGGAAGTGCCGTTGTCGAACCGTCCGCTGCCGAAAAAGCCGGTCAATCCGGCACAACAGGCCGAGGAAGACGCCCGCCCGGTTGTGCGCGGCAAGATCGGCTCCGGGTCCTACGAGGACCCGGCAGAGGAAAAACGCCGAAGGGGCCGGCCGAAGAAAAGCGGGCGACCGGGGATGTAGATTAGTCTAGATGTCATACTCTACCTGAAATAGCGCATGAGTCCGCTTGTCATTTATAATATCAGATAGACCTTCATGAGCAAAACCCTAAAGATGAATTGGAAAATGAAAAAATTTTTTCTTTTATTTATTGTACTGGCTTTCGCAGCCTTTCAGGTCAACGCATGGCGAAACAAGGTTGAAGGTACAAAGAGGTTTATCACGGGGCTGCCACTCTCCATTGAGGTGGAAGGCTACGTCATGCGGAATGCCCGGGTAGGGCTGCTGAACTCTCTCATATCTGACGCTTGCGGCATAACGGCTATACGGATCACTGACGCGACCGCCCAAAAAATCAAGGAACAAGGCCTGCCGTTTTTTGAAAACGCCAAAATAAGCAGGTCGGACAAGGCCAGGCATCGTAGCCCCGTCTTTTATGAGGACTGGCAAAAAATGCCCCCGCGATCGCGGTTGTCGATAGGTGAATCCATGATCATGTGGGCCTCTTCCTGCGCCGGCCGCTCCGGTATTCCCTTTGAGCAGATAGTCGATGGATTGACAGGCGGGAGCGGATACGTTTCGGGAGGAAGAGGATATAGCGAAATGTATGTTTTTCCGGATCAAAAACTCTTTGTGCATGCATTCGTCGATTAGGCGTTTGATCCCGGGCCTTGATGGCACGACGTGCGAAGCAGGCATGCCAACGTATACCCACCCCTCAGATGTCATCCCGGTTTCGACACCGTCGAAGACCGGGACCCAGTATCCTCCGGACGGTGAGATCATGCTGCAGGTGTCGGGACCGACCGGCATGAACGGCAAGACGCGGTGCGTGCCGTCAAGCGCCTGCAGATACTGGATTCCTGCCTTCGCAGGCATGACAGTTGGGGCGACACGACCGCTCTGTCCCCGCCCCACACGAACCATGCCCCTCACCCCGGCACCGCCGGCAGGACGAAGAACAGCACCACCGCGATCACGAAGGCGGCAAGGGCGAGCCGGTAAAGCCGCGCCACGCCGCGGCGGGAGGTTTCGGCGGCCTCGCCATAGCCGTTGGGCGTGAAAATGCGCCTCCACAGGCGCACGCCCTCAAGCGGGTTGAGGCTTGCCTCGGCCAGCAGTTCCTGGCGGCGGATGAAGACAAGCGTGCGGATCCAGGCGGCGACCATCAGCAGCAGGGCCAGCGTCATGACCGTCGTGAAGATCAGATAGGGTCCGCTCATCGTGCCCTCCCGCGTTGCCTCGGGCGTTCGACCTTGCCAGCCAACGCACAGCCCCTAGAGTAGCGCGATGATCACCCACCGCCAAACCGCGTTCCCCGGCGCCCGGACTGTCGTTTCCGCGCTCCCGCGCTCGTCTCATGCCCGGCGTCTTCTGATCGGCGGCGCGATGGCCTGTGCGCTCGCCGGCCTGCCGGACGGTCCCGCAATCGCCCAAGCGCTTCCCGGTTGCGCGCAAACGGGCGCGGCGTCCGTTTTCATCAATGGCCGGCCGATGCTGCGCCTGTCCGACGTTGCGGGATGTCCGGCGGGGATGTTCGAGCCGGTGCCGGGGATCTTCGTGGAAGGCCAACCGGCAGTGCGGCTCGCCACGCCCGCGCCCAACTGCAGCGGTGGCGGTTCAGCGGACGTGTTGCTCGGCGGAGTTCCGGCAGGACGCGCCGGCGACGCGGCCTGTCCGCCGCGCTGAGACGATTTCGCAAGCGTCCAAGAGCGCCGGCGCGCGGGCAGCCCCGGGCGCGCCCCGCTCAGGCTGAGTGAACCAATGGACCCCGGCTCGGGGGGCGGGGTGACGGCGGAGGGTTGGGCAGATGTCGCTGGATCCCACTGACTGACCTGACCGGACCCGCAACGGGAAAACAGTGCCAACCGGCTGCCACTGGCCTCAGCTGTCACCCCGGACGGCGCGCAAGCGGCGATCCGGGGACCATTGGCAACCTCGGCCGAGATGGAGCGCGATACAGTGAGACCGATGCGCCGATACGGCGGCGGCCTTCAGCCCCGTTCCTGCAATGCATTACCACACGGGCAGCCGCTGCGGAGCCCCACTCTCAGGCTGAGGGAACCAATGGACCCCGGCTCGGAGGCCGGGGTGACGGCGGTGGGTGGAGCAGAGGTCGCGGGACATCCTCAATCAGCAACGGGGAGCGCAGCCGCAGGACGGCTGCTCTCTATCTCAGCCGCCGCCCCTCACACTTCCGGTTCGGTGGCGAACATCAGGGGGAAGCCGTTGGCCTTGGCGGCGTCGGTGGCGCGGGTGGCCTTGGTCTCGGCGACATCGCGCGGGAAGACGGCGACGACGCAAACGCCCTGCTGATGGGCCGCCATCATCACCTTGACGGCCTCGTCCTCGGTCATGCGGAATTCGGCGCACAGCACCGCGACGACGAACTCGCGCGGCGTGAAATCGTCGTTGACCAGCAGCACCTTGTAGAGGCGCGGGCGCTCGACCTTCGTCGTCGTGGCCTGTTTCAGATTGGTGTCATTGTCACTCATGCCGAGCATTTTAGCACAATCGACGCACGCCCGCATCCCGGCCACGACAGGCCGCCCCGGCCGGATTGCCGCACCTGTCCCGCGCCGTGCGCTCCGTCTGACCTCTTGCCATCGCGGAGCAAACCCCCTACCTCCCGCGTCATGTTGAAGACACACCCCTCCCCCGCTCCGCGCGCTGAAAAGCGTCCCGTCACCGCCACCGTCCACGGGATTGCCCGCACCGACCCCTATGCCTGGCTTCGCGCCGACAACTGGCAGGAAGTGATGCGCGCGCCCGACACGCTGGATCCCGCGATCCGCGCCTATCTGGAGGCGGAAAACGCCTATCTGGAAGAGGGGATCGCCGACACCGCCGCGCTGCAGGACACGCTGTTCGGCGAAATGAAGGGGCGGATCAAGGAAGACGACAGCTCGGTGCCGACCGCAGACGGGCCTTTCGCCTATGGCGTGCGCTATGTCACCGGCGGCCAGCATCCGAAGCTGGTGCGCATCGCCCGCGACGACATCGATGCCAAGAGCCCGGCGGAAGAGGTGCTGATCGACGGCGACAAGGAGGCCGAGGGCAAGGCCTATTTCCAGCTTGCCGGCGCGATGCATTCGCCCGACCACGGCAAGCTCGCCTGGGCGTTCGACGACACCGGCTCGGAGTTCTACACGCTGCTCATTCGCGATCTCGCCAGCGGCGAGGATCTGGCGGACCGCATTCCCGACACCGGCGGCGGCGGCGTCTGGTCGGCCTGCGGGCGCCATGTCTTCTATGTGCGGCTCGACGAGAACCACCGCCCGTCGAAACTGTTCCGCCACGAGATCGGCACCGATCCGGCGAGCGATGCGCTGGTCTATGAGGAAGCGGACGCAGGCTTCTTCATGGGCGTGGGCAAGACCCAGTCGGGCCGCTTCATCACCATCGACATCCACGATCACGAAACCTCGGAAGTCCATCTCATCCCCGCCGACGATCCGACGGCCGCGCCCGTGTGCGTCGCGCCGCGCGAGACGGCGACGGAATACTCGGTCGAGGACGACGGCGGCGCGCAGCTGGCGATCCTGACCAACGCCAATCGCTCGGAAGACTTCCGCGTCGTCACCGCGCCGGTGGCCGACACGCTCGCCGGCAAGGGCCGGGCCGTGTGGACCGACCTGGTGCCGCACAAGCCCGGCCGGCTGATCCTGTCGCACACGCTCTACGCCAAGCACATGGTGCGGCTGGAGCGCGAGGACGGCCTGCCGCGCATCGTCGTGCGCCGTCTGGCCGACGGGCTGGAACACGCCATCGCCTTCGACGAGGAAGCCTATGCCCTCGGCATGTCGGACGGCTACGAGTTCAACACCAACCGCATCCGCTTCACCTATTCCTCGATGACGACGCCGAGCCAGGTGTATGACTACGACATGGAGACGCGGGCGCGTACCCTGCGCAAGACGCAGGAGGTGCCCTCCGGTCACGATCCGAAGGACTATGTGACGCGGCGCATCCACGCCCCCGCCGCCGATGGCGAGACCGTGCCGGTTACCCTGCTCTACCGCGCCGACACCCCGCTCGACGGCAGCGCGCCCTGCCTGCTCTACGGCTACGGCTCCTACGGGATCTCGATGCCGGCGGGCTTCAACACCAACTGCCTGTCGCTGGCGGATCGCGGCTTCGTCTATGCCATCGCCCATGTGCGCGGCGGCAAGGAAAAGGGCTTCCGCTGGTATGCCGACGGCCGGCGCGAGAACAAGACCAACACCTTCACGGACTTCATCACCGCCGCGCGCCATCTGGCGAGCGAGCGCTTCACCTCGGCCGAGCGGATCGTCGCCCAGGGCGGTTCGGCCGGCGGCATGCTGATGGGCGCTGTCGCCAACATGGCGCCGGACGCCTTCGGCGGCCTGATCGCCGAGGTGCCCTTTGTCGACGTGCTCAACACCATGCTCGACGACACGCTCCCGCTGACCCCGCCGGAATGGCCGGAGTGGGGCAACCCGGTCGCATCGGAAGCCGACTACCGCCACATCGCCTCCTATTCTCCCTATGACAATGTGACGGCGCAGGCCTATCCGCCGATCCTCGCCGTCGGCGGGCTGACGGACCCGCGCGTGACCTATTGGGAGCCGGCGAAATGGGTGGCGCGGCTGAGGGAGCTGCGCACCAACGACGCGCCGCTTTATCTCAAGACCAACATGGACGCCGGCCACGGCGGCGCCTCGGGCCGCTTCGACCGGCTGAAGGAGGTTGCGCTCGTCTATGCCTTCGCCTTGAAGGTGGCGGGCAAGGCCTGATCTGGCGTATCGTGACATGGCGGGCGCGGGAGCAAGGCACGATCCGGATGTGCCGTCGTCCCGGCCGCCGGAGGTCTCATGCGCAAACTCGTCAGTTCATTCCTGATCCTCATCCTGCTGGCGACGCCGGGGTTCGGCGCGCCGGCTCTCACCACGGCGAACGTGAATTTTCGCGAGGGCCCGGGCACAAGCTTCGGGTCGCTGGGCACGCTGCCCTCCGGAACGCAGGTCGAGCTGCTGGACTGCAACGAATCCGGCACCTGGTGCGGCATAGCCCATGACGGGCGCGAGGGCTTCGTCAGCGGAAAATACCTGACAGAGGCCGAGCCGAAAGACGTGCCGGGCTGGCCCCGCGCCTTCAAGCTCGGCAGCGACGAGGCGTTCGTCGTGCTCTATGAACCGCAATTCAGCAGCTGGACGGAGTTTGCCCGGATCGAGGCGGTGATTGCGGCGGAGTATCGCAAGACAGAGGTCGCGCCGCCGATTTTCGGCGTTCTGGGCGTGGCCGCGCAGACGACAAGCGACAAGGCGGCCGGAACCGTCACGCTCAGCAATATCGAGGTCACCTCGCTCGATTTCGCTGCGTTGGGGCGCCAAGACCTGACCAGGCTCGCCGTCGAGATCGGCGGCTTGTTGCCGAGCGACCCCATCGTCCTGCGCGAGGAGCGCGTCACCGCCAGCCTCGCCGCCTATCAGCAACTCGCGGATGTCGAGGGCCTGAAGGCGGATCCGCCAAAAGTCTTCGTCTCCGAAACACCGGCTCGGCTGCTGCAAACGGACGGAGAGGCCGTGTTTGCCCCGGTCAAGGGCGCCGCCGGCGTGGAGTTCGTGATCAACACGAATTGGGATCTGTTTCGCACCGACGACACGCTTTATCTGCGCAGCGAGGACGCCTGGCTGACGGCCGCCGCCCTCGATGGCGACTGGAGCGCTGTCGACACCTTGCCCGATGCGCTTGCCGCCCTCCCCGACGACGGCAACTGGGAGAACGCCCGAAAGGCGATCCCGGCCAAGCCGTTCAAGGGCGCCGTGCCGCGGATCCTCACAAGCGACGTGCCTGCCGAACTGATCCTGTTCAATGGCCCGGCAAAGCTGCAGACCGTGCCCGGAACGGGACTGGAGTGGGTGGAAAACACAGAAGCCGACCTCTTCAAGCTGACATCGACCGGCAGCTGGTACTATCTGGTTTCGGGGCGCTGGTTCAGCGCTCCGACCCTGGACGGGCCGTGGGTCTTCGCGACGCCGGACCTGCCGGACGATTTCCGCAACATCCCGGACGACAAGCCCTATTACACGGTCCGCGCATCCGTGCCGGGAACCTCGGAAGCCAATGAAGCGCGGCTGCGGGCCTCGATCCCCGAGACCGCCCGCGTCGAGGCGGGCAAGATCAAGCCGGAGATCGCCTACGACGGCGCGCCCGACTTCCAGGCGATCGAGGGCACGACACTCAGCTACGCGGCGAACACCGACGCGCAGGTGATCCGGGTCGGCGACACCTACTACGCCGTGCAGGACGGCGTCTGGTTCATGAGCCCGTCGCCGGACGGCCCCTGGGAGCTGGCGCGCGCAGTGCCGGACGAAATCTACACGATCCCGGCCTCCTCGCCGGTGCATAATGTCACCTATGTCCGCGTCTACGAGAGCGAACCGGACGCGGTCTGGTATGGCTACACTTCCGGCTATCTGTGGGGCTATCTGGCCTGGGGCGCCATCGTCTACGGAACGGGCTGGTCCTATCGGCCTTACTGGCGCTATGGCGCGTTGCCGATCTACTACCCGCGCCCGGTCACATTCGGCATCGGCGCCTACTACAATCCCGCCTATGGCACCTATGGCCGCTACGGATACGCCTATGGTCCCTATCGCGGCATTTCGGCACGCACCGTCTGGAACCCGGCGACCGGCGCCTACGTCCGTGGCGCCCGCGCCTACGGACCGGCCGGAACGAGAGGCTTCGTCACGGCCTATAATCCGGTGACCGGCACCCGCGCCGCGGCGCGCGGGGGAACCGGCGTCTACGGATCCTGGGGCTCGGCCTCCGTCGCGCGCGGCTCCGACTATCTCCGGGTCAAGGGCGCGGCAGGTGCGGCAGGCGGCAAGGGCGTGCGCTGGAACAGCTCCAACGGACAAGGGTTCGCGGCAAGCCGGCGCGGCAACGTCTATGCCGGGCGGGACGGCAACGTCTATCGCAACACCGGTGGCGGCTGGCAGAAATGGGATGGCGGCTGGTCGCCGGTGTCCGCGCCCGCGCGCGACACCCTGGGAAACAGTCTCAAGGGACGCACCCCCGCGACGCGCCCCGCCGCCGGCACCAACCGCCCCATTGGCGACCGGGCAAACCGCCCGGCCACGCGCGACCGGAAGGTCAACCGGCCCGCAGGCACACAGCGCCCCGCCGTCACGCAGAGACCCGCCGGAACGCAAAGACCGGGCGCAGCGCAAAGGCCCGCGACGCGGCCGAACACGCGACCGACGACCCGGCCGACGACCCGACAAGTCCCGGCGCAGGTCCGGCGCGATCATGGCAACCGGCAGACAGGCAATCAGCGGACCATGCAGCGTCGCGCCTACAGCCAGCCCAACCGGGGCGCCGGGCGTCCCGCCGGCAACCGTCAGGTCCAGCGTGGCGGTGGCGGGCGCCCCGGCGGCGGTGGCGGGCGCCGACGCAGATAAAACACGCCCGGTTCGACCAACGAGACACATCCGACCTCTCCCGTCGAACTCGCGCGAAAAGCACCCCGGGCGCTGGGGTTTCGGCGGCTATTCAAGCGTTCGTGTCGACACGCCGCTGCGGCAGGTGCCACGCGAAATCGACCCGGCCGCGCGCGTCAGGCGATGCCGGAGGATTTCGCCCTGACCGTTCAGGGCGAAACAGCCCATGTTCCGCGCCATGTCCCGCCGCTGCTGTGGGGATCGAACAGCAAGGTTTCGCAGGTGCAGAGGCCGGACACTTTCTTCCGGTTGCGCCGGGTGAGCGTCGCCGAGTGACGCGCGGCCCCGATCCGGGCCGCCCGCAAACGCGTAAGGCATGGCAGACCCTGAACAACAATCAGAGGATTGCCATGCTTTCCATTCCCCGCGTTTTCGCCGCCATCGTGCTCAGCATCGCGACGCTTGCAGCACCGACAGCGCTCGCCGCCTCCAAGCCGCTGGTGCTTGAGGATTATTTTCGCGGCCGTGCCGTCGGCACCGGCGTGTTCGAAAGCGGTATCGCCGGGGTGCGGCGCGAGTTCCGGGTCGTGACACATGGCACCTGGAACCCCAGGACCTTCACGCTGCGCCTGCGCGAGGACTTCCAGTATGACGACGGTGAGCGCGACACAAAGGTCTGGTTCTTCCAGAAGGTGGCGGAAAACCGCTACATCGGCACGCGCTCCGACGTGCTCAACCCGGTGACGATCACCACCGGCGGTCCGCAGATCAAGTTCAACTATGCCGCCAATGTGGAGACGGAGGACGGGCCTGTCGCCGTGCGCTTCTTCGACACGCTAACGCTGGTCGACCGTCGCACGCTGCGCAACACCGCCGACGTGATGAAATACGGGCTGGTGATCGGCACCGTCGACCTGACGTTCAAGAAGTAGTCGAACCGGCGATCGCGTCAGCGCGTGAAGCGGGCCGCCGCCTCGCGCGTCGCCAGGCCGCAGACGAGTTCCGGCGCGTGGCGCAGGCCGCAGGCCTCGACCATGCGTCGCGACACCTCGTTGGACGCGGAGACCAGCTCGTAGATGTGGCTCGCACCGAGTTCGCGAAACGCCCTGACCGCCATCAACGCATTGACGAGACGTCCCAGACCCTTGCCGCGATGGGCCGGATCCACCGCGACAAGACCGCCCCAGGCATGGCTCCGGTGCCGGCTCGCGGCATTGTGGGGGAGATAGGCGTGGGCGCTTGCGGCGATGGTGCCTGCCCCGTCCGCAAGCGCAACGGTGATCGCCGGACCGACATCGCCGCTCAGCATGGAGCCGGAAAACGGCACCACGCCGGCCGCCGACATCATGGCCTGAATGCGCCGCGTCGCATCGCCCTCCGGCGACAGGGGGGCGTCGAGTTCGCAAAGCCCGTCCGGCAGGCCGCCGTCGAGGATCGGAAGACAGGCGGCAAGCGTCGTCTCACGGTCCGCCAGATAGACGTTCCAGGTGTCGAGACGAAAGCCGCGCGTTTCCAGCCACGCGCGCAGGCGCGCGGCCTGGTCGGGCGTAATCAGGCGAAAACCGCAAATTCCGTCGCGCTCGAGACAGGCCCCGATCCGCTCTGGCCCGAGCGCATCGGGATCGTCGCAGCCCATGGTGCGGCCGGCCTGACACAGGCCCGCAGTGGCCGCGATCTCGTCGGCGCCGGCCTCGGCAAGGGCCTGCAGGCGCTTCTGACTGTCCGATCCGAAATATCCGGCCAATGCCGCCCCCACCTGCCGTTGCGATCCCAACAGCCTAGATGAAACCGGACCGCGTGGCGATCATGGCGCCGGTCGCAGGCCAAAGCGCAAACGCAAACAGGCCGGAGATCCCGTCCACCCCCGGCCTTCGCGAAAGTCGGCATTGCTTCGACCGTGGCTCTGTCCGACCGTACAGGCCCGCCTCATGCCCGCCGCGCGCAAGACCCCGTCTCAGTCGGCCTTGCAGGTGCGAATTCCGAAAAGCGTATAGGCCGGACACCATTTCAAGAACGCCGTCACGAGCGGCATGACGCCGATCCAGCCGACCCATTTCCAGGAGATGTCGGCGGGCCCAAAGAGGGCAAAGGCAAGCAGCGCAAGGCCGATGACGATGCGCGCAATGCGGTCGGCGCTGCCGACGTTGGTGGTGACAATGGCCATGATGCAGTCTCCACGTTGCCCGCCATGCGCGGGAGAGGGCCGCAGGTCGCGGGTCCTCTTGTTTCAATAATATGAACATAATAACAACAGACGTCCCCGGCAACCGCGTTGCTTTACGTAGGCCGGCGACAGGACGCCGCAGCAGCAGGGCCTCCACCGGGAGACCGGCAAAGGCGGAGATCGAGACCGGCACCGCCGAAAACGGAAGCAAACCGGAAACCAACCACCGAAAAACCCTGTTGCAGCGCTGCATTTTTCCGCGACAGGACGCGACCGGTCGGGATATGGTCGCCCCGTTGACCAAAGAGGCCACGATGACCATTTGCATTTCCAAAAGCGCGACCGCTGCCGTGCTCGCCGCAAGCCTCGCGCTCGCCGCCTGCAGCCCATCGGGCAATGTCGCCGGCGGCGGCGGCATTATCGAGACCGCGCTTTTCACCCCGACCTACAACGACGACTATGTGCCCCAGACCTACGGCAGCCGCTATGACTGCCGCACGATGACGGCGCAATACGGTGCCGCCAACGTCTGGCGCGGCCTTGTCGGCGGGCGCAAGCAGGTCGACTTCAAGACCCGTCCGTATTCGCGCGAGGGCTGCTTCCAGACCCAGGCGGAATGCCAGGCGTTCCTGAACTATATCTCCGGCTTCCTGCTGCAGACCTTCACCCGCGAGTGCCGTCTCGGCGCGTAAGGCGGCACGGGAGCCCGGCGAGACCGGGCGTCCCCGACGGGGCGGCGTGTCTAATTCGTCTCCCCGACCTCTCCGGCAAGCATTTCCTCCAGGGTGAAGACCCGCTCGATTTCCAGAAAGTCGGCCTGACGGTGCGTCGGATTGACGAGGTAGTTAAACCCGTCGGCCCGGGCGGAGGGAACCCGCAGAAGGGCTGCCCGGTTTAACCGCAGCCAGGCATCGCCGATCCGGCGCGTGGCGAGGATGTCGTCACGCCAGTCTCCCGGCAGATCCTCCGGCTCCAGTTGCTCGACCTTGGTCGGCCCGGGAACGGAGACGCGGAGCAGGCGGTAGCTGTCGGGCCACAGGAACGCGGGCAGTCCGAGCCCCTGCTCCACCTCGATGCGGGCAAGATCCAGACTTTCGGCGCAGTAGACGACGGCACGCCCGCGGTTGTGCCAGCGCCCGGATGCGATCAGACCGCCACGGCCGCTCAGATCCTCGTAATTGGAAAGCCGCCACAGCAGCATGTCCGATCACCCCCACGCGAACGCGACACGCATGCCACGGACCTGCGAGAATCATACACGCCCGGGTGTCGATGGCCAGATGATTTGACGTCAGGGGCGCCAGACCGCGGCGCCGGCCGAACAGCCCGGAATGCGAGCGTTCAGGGATGCAGCGTCAGGCCGCCATGCCGAAATCGATGCGCGACAGCAGTTCTTCCACCGCCTTTGCGCCGGTTTCCGTGCCGATACAGGCAATCGGGGCCTGCCCCATCAGGGCCTGGCTCGGAGTCCGCAGCCAGAGAAACGCCTTGCGGTGATTGTCGAAAACCTGCTCGGCGAATTTCACGATCCGCGCGAACCGGACGGCTCGGTCGGAGTGCTCGGCCGACAGTTGCGCCGCCGTGCGAACTTCGGCGGGGCGTCCGCTCGGAAACACCACGCGGTCGATTTCCGCGTCCTCGACCCCCATCTCCGCCAGAACGTCCAGCAGACGCCGCTCGACGTGGAAGTCCACCGGCGAGGAAATCGCGAGGGTCTCGGCCTTGCGATGAAGCTGCTCGAGTTCGGCGATCAGCTTATCGGGTTGCGCGTTGAGCTGGGCAGACGTCATGATGTTGCTGTCCATCGTCCTTCATGACCGCCAAGCCTTGGCTCGGACGGCGATCGCCCCTCAAAGTCCCACCAAATCAGACTCAGCGCCCAAAAAGTTAACAAAAGGTTAACGACGACAGCAAGGCAAACCGCGCAGCCTCCACCCTCGCCTCTCATCGCAATCCGGGGCAAAACAAGAGCTCAACAAAAAAGGCGGGCGATGAAATCGCCCGCCCTTCTCCTGTCCGGCCGGAGCCGGATGGGGTCGAACCGGTATCAGGACGCGGCCTGGAACAGCTCGTCGACGTAGTCCCAGTTGACCAGGTTGTCGACGAAGGCTTCCAGATACTTCGGACGCGCGTTGCGGTAGTCGATGTAATAGGAGTGCTCCCACACGTCGACGCCGAGCAGCGGCGTGGCGCCATGAACGAGCGGGTTCTCGCCGTTCGGGGTCTTCATGATGACGAGCTTGCCGTCCTTCATCGCAAGCCACGCCCAGCCGGAGCCGAACTGCGTCGTGCCGGCGGCGATGAAATCGGAGCGGAACTTGTCGTAGCCGCCGAGATCGGCATCGATCTTGGCCGCCAGACCGCCGGGAAGCGACGTGCCGCCGCCGTTCGGCTTCATCCAGTTCCAGAAATGCAAGTGGTTGAAATGCTGGCCGGCATTGTTGAACAGGCCGGCGTTCTTGCCGAAGCTTTCCTTGACGACCTCTTCCAGCGATTTGCCC
Source organism: Stappia stellulata DSM 5886 (assembly GCF_000423705.1). GTDB lineage: Bacteria > Pseudomonadota > Alphaproteobacteria > Rhizobiales > Stappiaceae > Stappia > Stappia stellulata. The sequence goes on from NZ_KE384083.1 coordinate 460,012, forward strand.
TCGAGACCGGAATCCTTCAGCAGATTGTTGCCGTTGGTGACATAGGCCTGGTGGTGCTTGTCGTGGTGATACTCAAGCGTTTCCGCAGACATGTAGGGCCCGAGCGCGTCATAAGCGTAGGGAAGATCGGGAAGTTCGAAAGCCATGAATTCATCCTCCAAATGGGGGCGCCAAACGGCGTTTGGCCAAACCGCGGCGACCGCGAGAGCGGTCCGCCCGAAACGGTCCGGCCGGATGTTCTAAGAAAGAAGCTGCGCCAACATGCGCCGCTCCGTGACACAGCGCGGCCCCGCCGCCCCGTGCCATCCGGCGCAGGACGCGGTTAGCGCTTGTCACACAAGGCAAAATAGGGACGCGACCGGCAATCGGCAACGTCTCATCGGTAAAAACCCGTGGAGCCATACCGACAACCGGCCGCAATCCGCAGATCACGCTCCGTCAATCGTCCCGGCACGAAAGCCGTGGATCAATAGGTCATCATCGGCGCCAGCGCCTTCGCCTGCTCGACCCATTTTTCGACCGAGGCCTCGCCTGGCACCTGGCGCACGAGCTTCTTGTCCTCGTTCACCTCTTTCATCTTGGCGGCGAGGTTGGCGGCGTTTCGGTGCTTCAGCTCCTTGACGGTGTCGACACCGGCGGCTTCGAGAAGCTCCGAGTATTCCTCGCCGACACCGCTGATGCGCATCAGGTCGGCCATGTTGGCCCACTTCAGGATACGCGCAGCCTCGATGCCCGTCTCGTCGGCAAGGGCCTTGCGACCCTTGGGGTCCTTGGCGCGGTCCAGATAGGCCTCGGTCGTGCGGATGCCGGCCGCCTGCAGCTTTTCGGCATAGACCGGACCGATCCCTTCAATCTCGTCAATGGAATACGACATCTGCATCTCCCCCTTTGGGCGGCCCTCATCGGCCGAACTGCATGACACCCGCGCTACAGAACCTGATTGAGCCCGGGAATGGAATTGACCACTTCGTCGACGGTCTCGGCGCCGACATGCTCGCGCGCAGTCGCCATCAGCTCCCGCGTGACGCTCTGCACCTGGCTCATGTCGAGCCCAGCGCTTGTAAGTTCGTTGAGCGCCGCCATCGCGCCCATGCCGCCGCCGAGCATGCCGCCAAGGCCGCCGAGAAAGCCGCTGCCGCCGCCCTCGGTCTCGATGACGTCCTGCGCGCCCGGCAAGGCGCCGAGAATTTTCTGGACCTGATCGGACGGCCCTTCGCGATTGAGAAAATTGAGGATGATCTTGACCGCCTGGCGGGCAACGTCCTCGCCAATGCCGGCAGCCTGAGCGATCCGGCCAACAAGCTCTTCCATGTACCCCTCCAGAATCAAAAATCGAACCTGTTCGTATCTGACACCACTGTTCCCCCGACGACAACCGCTATACAGCGCGCATCGTGCAGGTTACATGACGCCGGAGAGCAACAGGATGCCGTCGGGTGCGGGACAGGCAAAGCGGGAGACGGGCGGGTGCTTGCAGACGACAGGATCTTCATCGGCGGTTCCACGAAGGCGGAATATCTTCACCTCAAGCTTGCCAACCGGCATGGGCTGATCACGGGCGCGACCGGGACCGGCAAGACGGTCTCGCTTCAGATCCTCGCCGAAGGCTTTTCCAATGCCGGGGTCCCGGTCTTTTGCGCCGACGTGAAAGGCGACCTGTCCGGCATCGCCGCCGCAGGCGTCGAGAAGGACTTTCTGGAAAGGCGCGCCGACCAGATCGGCTTCGCGCAAGACTACATCTACGAAGCCTTCCCCACCCTCTTCTGGGATCTCTTTGGAAAGAAGGGCCATCCGATCCGCACCACCGTGTCGGAGATGGGGCCGCTGCTCTTGGCGCGCCTGCTCGATCTCAACGCCACGCAGGAGGGCGTCCTCAACGTCGCCTTCGAACTGGCCGACGACGAGGGCCTGCTGCTGCTCGACCTGAAGGACCTGCAGTCGCTGCTCGCCCATGTGGCGGAGCGCTCCTCCGAACTGTCGCGGGTCTACGGCAATGTCTCCAAGGCCTCCGTCGGTGCGATCCAGCGCCAGCTCCTCGTGCTCGACCGCCAGGGCGGCGAGGCCTTCTTCGGCGAACCGGCGCTCGACATCCGCGACATGATGCGCACCACCCGCGACGGGCGCGGCATCGTTTCCGTGCTCGCCGCCGACAAGCTGATGAGCTCGCCCCGTCTCTATGCCACCTTCCTGCTCTGGCTCTTGTCGGAGCTCTTCGAGGAACTGCCGGAGGTGGGCGATCCGGACAGGCCGAAGCTCGTGTTCTTCTTCGACGAGGCACACCTCCTGTTCGACGAGGCGCCCAAGGCGCTGATCGAGAAGGTGGAACAGGTGGTGCGGCTGATCCGCTCCAAGGGGGTCGGCGTCTATTTCGTCACCCAGAACCCGCTCGACGTGCCGGATGAGGTGCTCGCCCAGCTCGGCAACCGGGTGCAGCACGCGCTCAGGGCCTTCACCCCGCGCGAGCAAAAGGCCGTGCGCGCGGCGGCCGAGACCTTCCGCCCGAACCCCGATCTCGACACCGAACAGGTGATCATGGAGCTCGGCGTCGGCGAGGCGCTGGTCTCCACGCTGGAGAAGAAGGGCGTGCCGTCGGTCGTCCAGCGCACGCTGGTCCGCCCGCCCTCCTCGCGCCTCGGACCGCTCGACGACGACGAGCGCCGCGAGATCGTCGCGGCAAGCCCGCTTGCCGGGATCTACGAGCGCATCGAGGACCGCGATTCCGCCTTCGAGGTGCTGAAGCGCCGGGCCGAAGAGGCCGCCCGGATGGAGGCGCGCCAGCTGGAACGCGAAGCCGACGAGGAGCGCCGGCGCGGCGAACCGCGCCGCTCGCGCTCGGGCTTCGAGCTTCCCGATTTCGGTCGCGACGACCGGCCGAAGACGCGGCGCAAGACACGCACGCGCCGCTCGCGCAGCGACAGCGTCGTGGAAACGGCGGCGAAATCCGTCGCCCGCTCGCTCGGCTCCGCGCTTGGCCGCGCGCTGGTGCGCGGCATCATGGGGTCGCTGAAACGGGGATTTTGAAGCCGCGATTCCCCTGTGAGCGCCTGACCGAGTTCACCGGATCGTCGGAACGAAGACGCCTGCTTCGAAAGCTGCCGTAGCGGCGACGCAGCGGCGCCTTCGCCCGCGCCGGGAAAATCTGCGCATCTAATCTTGAGTATTTGACTCCGGTTTAATTGCTCCTTATGCCAAGGCCATCGTCCCCGGCCCGACGGCCGGCGGCAAACCATCCGCGGCACCCGACCCAGCTCTCCCGCAAGGCCCGGTCCGCTTCCTCGACATCAAGGAGAGACCGCGCGCGGGCACCGCGCCACGGCGGAGCTGTGCCCGCTGCGGCACGCGCATGTCCGGCGCCGACCGGCACGCCATGACCCACAATCGCACCCTATTGCTCTGCGCCACCGCACTCTGCGCCACGCTTGCCCCCTCGCTCCCCGCGCTCGCCGGGGACGCGCCCCTTTGGGGGCCGCATCTGGAGATTGGCGGCAAGGTCGGCACGAAGACGGATGTCGGCGAGACGACGCTCTTCGTGCCCCTGTTCCAGACCTTCGACCGGCTGATCTACACCGACATTCGCGGCAGTTTCGGCTCGCCCGGATCGCAGGAGGTCAACGCCGGTCTCGGCATCCGCCAGATCATCGACAACCGCTGGATCGTCGGCGCCTACGGGTTCCTCGACTACCGCCGCTCGCGGCTCAACAACCATTTCACGCAAGTGACCCTCGGCGCGGAAGCCATGACCGAACGCCTCGGCCTGCGCGCGAATGTCTATCTGCCGTTCGGCAAGACCGTGCATCAGGCCGCCTCCCATGACAGTGCGAGCGTCGGCGACGCCTCGATCACCGTGCGCGGCGGCGAGGAACGCGCGATGCACGGCGTCGACGCGGAAGCCAGCGTCCTGACCGGCCTCAGCCTCTTGGGCGACGGCAGCGACGCGCTCTGGCTCCATGGCGGCGGCTACGCTTTCTGGGAGGACAAGGCCGACACGGTCTGGGGCCCGCGCATGCGCGCAGAATACCGGGTCGACGATGTCCTGTTCGCGGGAAGCCGGGTCAGCCTGATCGCCGAATACCAGTATGACGAGCCGCGCGGGTCGCAAGGGTTCCTCGGCGCGCGGCTGCGGCTGCCGCTGCAGCGCGTCGACGACACCGACGGCCGTTCCCGCCTCACCCCGCTGCAGAAACGCATGACCGAAACCGTCACCCGCGATGTCGACATCGTCGCCCAGGCCGGCGCCTTCGGCCAGGCCGTGACCGGCATCGACGCGGCGACCGGCACCGCGCTCGACAACCTGGAGATCATCGATCCGGCCGACGGCGACCTCGCGCGGCAGATCGACGCGGCCGGCAGCAGCCGGCAGGTGTTCATCAACGGATCGGGCAGCGAAATCGCCATCGACGACACCATCCGCCTCACCGCCAACCAGCGCGTCGCCGGTGCGTTCAATGTCCGCAATCCGCTCACCGGCCGGGTGATGCGCGTCGGCGACACAAGGCTGCGCGGAACCGATGCGTCGCGCGACCTTTTCGCGATGGCCGACGACACAAGGCTCACCGGCCTGAGCCTCACCGGCGGACGGCACGCGGTCACCTCCGACGGCGCCGACCGGGTGGCGCTGGCGGATCTTTCGATTTCCGGCGTCGCCGGCGCGGGCATCAACTTCGAGAACGGCACCGGGCTTTCGATTGCGCGCGTCGCGCTTTCCGACATCAATTTCGACGGGGCCGACGGCTTCAGCAACTTCGATCCGACGGCGACCCTGCGCGGCGTCGGCGTGCGCCTCAACCGGGCAAGCGACGTGACGATGAAGGCGGTCTCCGCCGACCGGGTGGGCATGGGCCTCTTCGCCAATGTCTCGCAGGACCTGACGCTGAGCGATATCGACATCTCCAACACCGCCAAGGAAGGCTTCGTCTTCCATTATGTGCATGGCGCGACGCTCGACCGGGTGAACGTTGCGCAGACGACGGCCGACGGCGCCGCCTTCGTCGCGTCGGGCGACATCGCCTACCGCAACTCGACGCTCTCCGGCCTGGGCGCGCTGCCCAACATCGGCAAGCGCAGCGGCATCAACATCTCCGCCTACAGCGGCGACGGCTCGATCATCGTCGGGGCGGACTCGAACACCGGCTACGACTTCGACAAGCTGACGATTTCCGGCGCCAGCAACAGCGGCATGATGATCATGGGCGTGCGCGATTCCAGTTTCCGCGACATCACAATTTCCGATGTGGACATCATCGGCATCCAGCTCATGCAGACGCTCAACCCGTCGGACAACATCGCCTTCGACACCGTTTCAATCGACGGCGCGGGGCGTGCCGGCTTCTGGGTGATGGGCGATTTTGCAAACCTCACGGGCACCATCGCCGTCACGGGAACGCCTGCGCCCTGCGGCCGCTCGCCCTACATGCCGACAACGCTGACGCAACCGGGCGGCGGCACGTTCGCCATCAACGGCGCAACCCTCGCCCCCGCAGACGTCGCAACCACCTGCGCCCCCGTCGCGAACTTCTAGACGAGAACGCACATCCCGAAAACGGCCGGCGGAGCAAACCCTCCCGCCGGCTGTCGGTGCTTTTAAAAGGTGGATTAGATCCAAACCGGCAATGCAGCAGTCCGCAGTCTACTTACTCGGCTCGGCAATGGTGCGCGGCATTGTGAAATCGCTGAAACGAAGGGCTTGAGGAGAAGGCGTAGGAACAATACGCTCGATGGAATAGCAAACGCGGTTCATCTAAGGATTTATATTCACTCTTTGAAGGCGCAGGACAATGCCATCACCACGAACGGTGCGCTGGGATAACAACGAGCTCAAACTGAATGGAGCCCTAACATCGATTGACATTTTCGAGTTTTCAAAGGGACTGGATGTAATCGTTGAAAAACGAGGCTACCGCGATGTGATCTTGGATTTCTCGCGGTCTTATCCTGTTCGCGAATCATTTATGGTTCCGGCTATCTCTCTAGTGCGGGATTACCGGCGAAAAGGTGTGACTTTTGAGCTTTTGTTGCCCAATGCAGCATCAGGTAAGAACATCTTCCACAATGCAAATTGGGCTCATCTCATTGACGACCTCGAACATGCTTCCTCGACTTTCGAGGGAGAAAGTCATCTCCCAGCATCGGCTTATACTACACCTGAAGAGCAGACGTCAGCAGTTGATCGAGTGATGTCGATGATACTCAAGGCTGTGCCGCTGAATAGGAAACAGCTACTAGCTCTCGAATGGTCCGTCAGCGAAATTTCAGACAACGTGCTCAATCACTCTCAGTCACCGATGGGCGGTGTAATTCAAGCAAGTACCATCACCGTCGATGATCGACAGATGGTGGAGTTTGTTGTCGCAGATACCGGAATCGGCATTCAGCAGTCTCTGGGTGAGTCCAAAGACATCCGCGCCTTGGAAAGGGCAATCCAAGAGGGTGTAACCCGTGACCCAACGACGAACCAGGGAAACGGTCTATATGGAACATTTCGTGTTGCAACGCTGTCAAATGGCCTATTCGAGTTACACTCCGGACATGCCAGCTTAATCGCTAGAGGGGCGCACGACGTTCGCCCCAGTCGTCGGCCTTGGGCGCTTTTTCCCGGGACCGTCATCGTATGTCGTATAGCTTGCGATGACGAAAAGCTGATCGAGAATGCATTGATGTTCAAAGGGAAAGTGCATCAGCCGGGGTTTGATTACATTGAAAAACGCTATGAGGCTGAGAAGGCCGATGAATTTGTCTTTCGCATGGTTCAGGAATGCCAGTCGTTCAGTTCCCGCGAAGCCGGCATAGGCGCTAGGATACTCATTGAGAATTTGCTTAGGGCGGAGCCGCTTTATCCGTTGGTAGTGGACTTCGAAGATATCGGGATTGTTTCCAGTAGCTTTGCTGACGAAGTTTTCGGACGGTTATTTGTCGCGCTCGGGCCAATGGCTTTCATGTCACGAATTAATTTTCGGCACGTTGATAGCTCGGTACGCGCGGTGCTGGATCGAGCCATCTCCCAGCGTATGTCGCATGCAATATCTGAGCGTTCCTAATTGAGAATACAACGGTGGGAGGAGGAGTATCCGTTGGGCGCCGCTGATACGTCAGACTGGTGTTCCCGCGAGAGTCGTTTCAACACCACCTCCCCGCCCCCTCCCCTTGCCAGGTCCGGCGTTCTGGCGCAGTGTTGCGGTCCCCGATTTGGCGTCTCGCACCGGTTTCCCGGCGCGGCGCAATCCTTTCATACCGGAGCAGTTTCATGTCCCATCTCGACCGGGTCCTGTCGCGTATCGACGCCGATTTCGACGCCTCGCTGTCCCGCCTGTTCGACCTGTTGAAGATCAAGAGCATTTCCACCGACCCGGCGTTCAAGGGCGACTGCCGCGCCGCCGCCGACTGGCTGGCGCGCGAACTGACCGGGATCGGCATTGCCGCGACCGTGCGCGACACCGACGGCCATCCGATGGTCGTCGGCCACAAGACCGACACGGACAAGCCCGGCCCGCATGTGCTCTTCTACGGCCATTACGACGTGCAGCCGGTCGATCCGCTCGACCTTTGGGAATGCGATCCGTTCGAGCCGCGCGTCGTCACCCGCGAGGACGGCACGAAGATGATCGTCGCGCGGGGTGCTGCCGACGACAAGGGCCAGCTCATGACCTTCGTCGAGGCGGCGCGCGCCTGGATCGCGGAGACCGGCGGCCTGCCGCTCAGCGTCTCGGTGCTTCTGGAGGGCGAGGAAGAGAGCGGCTCGCCGTCGCTGCACCCCTTCCTGGTGGCCAACCAGGATGAATTGTCCTGCGATCTGGCGCTCGTCTGCGACACCGGCATGTGGGACCGCGAGACCCCCGCGATCAGCACCATGCTGCGCGGGCTCGTTGGCGAACAGATCACCATCACCGCCGCCGACCGCGACCTGCATTCGGGCATGTACGGCGGCGCTGCCCGCAATCCGATCCATGTGCTCAGCGACATCATCGCGGGGCTCCACGATGAAAACGGCAAGGTGACGCTGCCGCATTTCTACGACGGCGTGATCGACATGCCGGAAGACGTCACCGCGCTGTGGGACAAGCTCGGCTTCGATCACGAGGCGTTTCTGGGCGGCGTCGGGCTGAAGCATCCGGCCGGCGAGGCCGACCGCAACGCACTGGAACACATCTGGACGCGGCCGACCTGCGAGATCAACGGCATCTGGGGCGGCTACACCGGTGCCGGCTTCAAGACCGTGATCCCCTCGCAGGCGCATGCCAAACTGTCGTTCCGGCTTGTCGGCGACCAGGATCCGGACCAGATCCGCCTCGCCTTCCGCACCCATGTGCGCGAACATCTGCCCGAGGATTGCGAGGTCACCTTCTCAAAGCACGGCGGCAGCCCGGCGCTGCGGCTCGACTTCGACAGCCCGGCGCTTGCCAAGGGCCGCAAGGCGCTGACCGAGGAATGGGGCAAGGAAGCCGCGCTGATCGGCTGCGGCGGCTCGATCCCCATCGTCGGCGATTTCAAGTCGATGCTCGGCATGGATTCGCTGCTGATCGGCTTCGGTCTCGACGACGACAAGGTGCACTCGCCCAACGAGAAATACGAGATGTCGAGCTACCACAAGGGCATCCGCTCCTGGGCCCGCGTGCTCGACGCGCTTTCGCAGGACTGAGGCAATGCGCGCCGCAGCTCTACCGGGCTGCGGCGCCATCGCATCGCACGACACAACGGGACACCAGATGAATTCGATTTGCGTCTTTTGCGGCTCCAGCATGGGCCGGCGGCCGGACTACGAAGAGGCCGCAGCGGCGACCGGACGCGCCATCGCATCAAGCGGCCGACGGCTTGTCTATGGCGGCGCCAAGGTCGGGCTGATGGGTGTCGTCGCCGATGCCGCCCTTGCCGCCGGCGGCGAGGTGATCGGCGTGCTTCCGATCGCGCTGGAAAAGAAGGAACTCGCGCATGAGGGGCTGACGGCGCTGCATGTCGTTTCCTCCATGCATGAGCGCAAGGCGATGATGGCGGACCTCTCCGACGGCTTCATCGCGCTTCCCGGCGGTGCCGGAACCCTGGAGGAATTGTTCGAGATCTGGACCTGGGGCCAGCTCGGCTACCACCGCAAACCCTGCGGCCTGCTCAATGTCTCGGGCTTCTACGACGGGCTGCTGTCGTTTCTCGACCTGCAGCGCGACGAGGAGTTCGTTCGCCCGGAAATGCGGGCAATGGTCGCGGTGGAAAACACGCCCGACGCATTGATCGCGGCCTTCGAACGCTACGAGGCGCCGAGGACGCCGAAGTGGATCAAGCGCAGCGAGACCTGACACGGCGCGCGGCGTTCACCGCCGCCGCCGTTGGGTCAGCTGAGCGCCAGCAGACCGTTGAGATCGCTGAGAACGGCCGCCGGCGGCAGGTCGGCGTATTCATCCGCCGTGCCGACCCGGTTCACCCACACGGTGCGGAAGCCGAAGGCGGTTGCGCCCGCGATGTCCCAGCGGTTCGACGACTGGAAGGAGACGGCCTCCGGATAGACGCGAAAATGGTTGGTGACGATCTCGTAGACGTCCTGCCGCGTCTTGTAGGTCTTCAGCAGGTCGGTGGAAAACACCTCGTCGAGAAGATCGTCGATGCCGGCGGCACGCGCCGCCGATTCCAGCATGGCCGGCGACCCGTTCGACAGGATTGCCAGGCGGTGGCCGTCGTCCTTCAGACGCTTCAGGACGGTGGGAACCTCCGGGTAGCAGTCAAGCTTCCAGTAGGCGTCGAGAAGGCGCTTGCGCAGGTCCGCATCGCTCTTTCCGACGATGGCCATGGCGGTGTCGAGTGCCTGTTCGGTCAGCGTCCAGAAATCGAGGTAGCGGTCCATGAGGGCGCGCGTCCAGGAGTATTCCAGCTGCTTGTCGCGCCATACCGACGACAGCCGCTGCGCGTCCGGCCCAAGGTCTCCTGCATAACGGCGCACCGCTGCATGCACGTCGAAAAGCGTGCCATAGGCATCGAAGACGAAAGCGGAAATGGGCTTGGACGACGGTTGCGACATTCGAGAGCCTCGGTTTGTTGCCGATTTTTTGTTCACCTGCCGAGCAAACAGCCATCGCAGCCTCAGGTCAATGATTTTGTGCGGCGCACAAAAACGAAGCGGGCCGGAAGGCCTCTTGCCTGGCGCACAGATCGCCAAGACAGCTGGAGACCCCGAGGGACCGCGCATTAATTCCGGAAATTGCCGACAAGCGGTCGATCCTTTTTCTGAAATGGGAGAATTCAGAACAATCCGTCTCTTTTTGACGATATGAGCGGCAGGGTCTTGACCTTGCAAAGGGATCGGCGTTCGATCCCGATCATTCACAATTTTGAATTCAACCGAGGAGAGCGGTATGGCCGAGTGGTCGCAGACCTGGAACTGGATCGACGGGCAGTGGCTGGACGGCAATCCGCCGATCATGGGGCCGCGCAGCCATGCATCCTGGCTCGGATCTAGCGTCTTCGACGGAGCGCGCGGGTTCGACGGGCTGACCCCGGACCTGGACCTGCATTGCCAGCGGCTGAACGATTCCTGTGTCGCGCTCGGCATGAAGCCGACGATGAAAGTCGGCGAGATGATCGAGCTCGCCAACGAGGGCATGGCGAAATTCGCACCGGGAACAGCGGTCTACATCAAGCCGATGTACTGGGCGGAAGGGGAAGGTCCCGGCGTTATCGCACCGAACCCGGACAGCACCCGCTTCTGCATGTGCCTGTTCGAAGCCGCCATGGCGCCCGTCGATACCGCCATCACGCTGACCCTGTCGCCGTTCCGCAGGCCGACGCTCGAGACCATGCCGGTCAACGCCAAGGCGGGATGCCTCTATCCCAACAACGCGCGCGCAATCGTCGAAGCCCGGTCGCGCGGCTTCGACAATGCCATCGTGCTCGACATGCTGGGCAATGTCGCGGAACTGACCACGGCGAATGTCTTCATGGTGAAGGACGGCGAAGTGCATACACCCGCCTGGAACGGCACCTTCCTGAACGGAATCACCCGGCAGCGCGTCATCCAGCTGTTGCGCGATGCGGGAACGGTGGTGCACGAGCGCACGCTCGGCTACGGCGACTTCCTCGATGCCGACGAGATCTTCTCAACCGGAAACTATTTCAAGGTCGTGCCGGTCAAGCGCATCGAGGATCGCGACATGGAGCCCGGCCCGATGGCCGCCCGCGCCCGCGAGCTTTACTGGGCCTTCGCCAAGGGCTGACACGCTCCGTCAAACGCCCGGCGCGATCACGCGCGCGCCGGGCGCAACGTCAGCAGAGCCGCGACGACGAGCAAGCTCGCCGCGCAGAGTGACGGCCAAAAGAAGCTTCCGGTGAGATCGGCCGCATAGCCGGCAAGCGTCGGTCCCAGCATCTGCCCCAGTCCGAAACAGGCGGTCATCAGCCCGAGCACCGTCTTCGGATCGCCGCCCGACAGGCGCCGCGCCTCGACGAGCCCGAGCGAGGTGATGCCCATGAAGGTGCCGCCCAGAAGCACGGCCGCGAGGGCGGCGCCCGAGACGCCGGGCACCAGAACGCTTGCGGCAACGCCGACCGCTTCCATCGCGCAGGCCAGCGAAAAGGCGCGCATGCCGCCAAGCCGCGCGGCGACGCGCCCCCAGATCCACACCGACGCGGCCGCCGACAGACCGACCGCCGCCCAGGCCGGCGTCTCGTAGACCGCAAGGGTTGGCGCGGCGCGCAAAATGCTGGTCAGGAACGTCGCGGTGACGACATAGCCGATGCCGAACAATGCATAGGCAGCCGCAAGCCGCACCAGCGCCGGAGACGGGCGCGCGGCCCGCCGGCTCGATTGCTGCGCCGCCCCCGCCTCCGCGGCCTGTCGAGCGAGCGGCTCGTCAGGCAGGACCAGACAGATCCACGCGCCTGCGCACAGCAGCGCGGCCAGCGCACCCGACCCGATCCACTGTCCCTGCCAGGCGATGCCGCCACGTGCGAGCCCGCCCACCAGAACGGCCGACAGCGCGATGCCCACACCGACGCCGGCGAAATGCAGGGCGGCGAGCCCGGCCCGGTTCATGCGTGCCAGGCGTTCGAGCACCAGCGTGGAGGAAAACACCAGCACACCGGCGCTGACGACCCCGCCCAGAAACCGCATGAAGGCGAGAAACACCGGTCCGTCGTTCATGGCCATCGCTGCGGTCGTGCCGACGCTGGCCAGAAGACTTGCGCGAAAGCCCGCATGCACGGCCGATCTTGAAACCGACATGGCGGCGAGCGCACCAAGCAGATACCCGAGGAAATTGGCAGAGGCGATCATGCCCGCCTGCGATGCACTCAAGGGGATCCCGCCACTCATTGCCGGCAGGATCGGGGTCAAAGCAAAGCGGCCGATCCCCATGGCGACGGCCAGCGCACACAAACCGCCAAACGCCAGTCGCAAAGCGTCGCCGTGTCCGGGAACCGTCATGCGCGCGCCCCGAAACCGGCAGACCCGTCCTGTCCAATACAGACGGGGCGATGGAAAACGAAGGGTGCCTTCATGGATTTTCACGAAAATGACGGTGGCGGGCGATCACATCCTAATGCGGTTGCCGGAGCCGCGATAGCGGAGAGGGAGCCGTTCGCGCATATGGCACCGGGGTCACGCCAAACGCGTTGCCCGGCGGCCTCGAGCCGAGACTTGCGGACGGGGACGAAGCCCCATCGAGGCTCTGGCCTGGATCACCGTTTCAATATCATGCAGGCATTTTCGAAGGGCATGTCCTCGTCATCCCGTGCCCGCCTCGAGATCTCGCGAAAGCCAAGCGCCTCGTAAAAGGCGACGGCCTGCGTGTTCGCGGTATAGACCTCCAGCGACAATTCGCCTTTCAGGGTCAGTGCATGGGCGATGAGCGCCCGGCCAATCCCGTTCCCGTGGTGCCGCGGGGCGACGAATAACCCGCCGATGAACGCATCCAGCAGACTGATGAAACCGACCGGTTCCGCCCCCCGACACGCCACCCAGGTCTCGGCACCGGGCAGGTATTCGGTCTCGATCAAGCGCCGCTGCGCGAGCAGGCGCTCTTTGCCGACAAAGGCATGCGCCAGGAGCGATCCATCGAGCCAGATGCCCGACAGCCTTTCCAGATCCGTCGCGGGATCGAAGGCGCGTATCTCCGTTTCCAGGGTCATCGTCATGGTTCCAGATCCAAATGCGCAATCGGTTGGCCGACGCCAAGGCGCATCAGGAACCACGGCAGCGGGGTGTTGGCGACACCGCTCACTTGCACCAAAGCGGCGAGCCGAACGGCACGCCGGTGCGGAGACGCGGGCGGGACGACAAGCGCCGAAGGGCGCCTGCCGGAGGGGGCGTCGGGCAGGCGCGCGCCCGCTTGCGGCGCGTTCCCGCTGCGCGGTTCAGGAGCGCCCCGCGACACGCATCTAAAGCTTGATCTGGCCGTAACGCAAAGCCTCGACGACCGTGTGGGTCTTGTTGGAGGCATTGAGCTTGGCGCTGGCATTTTGAAGATGGGCATGGACGGTGCGCTGCGAGATGTCGAGCAGGCCCGCAATGTCGCTTGCTGTCTTGCCGAGTGCCGTGAGTTCGAGAACCCGACGCTCACGCGCGGACAGATCCCCCGGGCGCTGTGCCGATATCACGCCCAGATCGATCAGGCGCCGGAAGGCCGCGTTGCAGATCAGCTCGAGATTCGACAGCTCGATCTTGCCAGCCTCCAGATGCGAACCGCCGCCCAGCACCAGAGCCTGAAACGGATGTGCCTCGGTCACCGGAACCACCACGACACGCGTCTCGCGCCCAAGCGAGGCAAGAAGCTCGGAATGGGACATGTCGCCGTCGTTCACATCCCAGATGAACGGGCGGGAGCGCATCAGCCCCAGCATCAAAGCGCTGTCGTTGGCATCAAGCTCTGACCTCTCGATGCCGCCGGCCCGGTTGTCCGCCCAGCGGAACCGGTGCACCAGTCCGGAAATCGGGCGGTTCGGCATCGGCAGGCCCGCTGCGAGAATATGTGTCGCCCCCAGCCTGCGGAGTTGGGTCTCGATGATATCAAAAACATGCTTGCCGGTCTGTGCATCGGCAATCGCCTGCGCCTTCGACTGCATTTCCGTAGGGTCGACCATGCGTTCCTGCCTTTCCGTCATGTCGCCAGGGCTCCGGATGAGCCGGGACATTCTTGGCGGTCGATTCGAATCACAAATGTTGCGCCCATACCGGAGCAGGGCCCGCGCGATATCGCTGTCCCGGCAACACCGACCCGCACGCGCCGTCCGATATCCCCCCGCGGATATGTCCCGGAAAAACGCTTCACCAGACTACACCTCAGCCCCATCTCGATCCAGAATCTTTGCCAGTATCGTTGTTTTGGTCTGGATCGCCCCCATGGGGCCAGCTCTCGACCGATTCCGCCCGAAACCCCGCCCCAGCTTGCTCACGCGATCCTGCAACCCAAGTGATCTCGTTGGCAAGGCTTCACTTTTGCCGATCGCGAAACAAGAGCATAGCCCAACGATTGTGTTGATTAAATGGACCCATTATTCATTTTTGCAACCTTAGCGTTAATCGATCCTTCCGAAAACGCCTCGAATGATTCCAGAAACGCTTCAAGTCGCAGGGTCAATTCTGCCAGCCTTCCTAAAACTGACAGGCGGTTGCGAAGCGTCTCAAACAAGCTTCGCCCTGCGCCTGCCCGCCCCCGCGCGCTCATCCATGCCGGCCCCGGCAGCGGGTCTGCCCGAAGGGCTTTCGCGCCTGTTTCCCGGATGCTAAGTCCGTGCAGCGATCATGGCCCGGTCGTTCGCCGGCCAAGAGAAAGCATCCACACCAAGAGGCGACATGCGGCTTTTTCAACGGTTTTTCCCAGTTTTCGTGGTGTCGCTCCTGACAGGGGCATGTTCGCCGACTTTGGACACCGGTCCGGTTTCCGTTGCGCGAACCTCGAACATCACCCTCGTAAAGATCACCGATGCCGGCGCAGGTGGAATCACCTCCGAGACAGCCTATTCGGAAAAAGCGGTCGCGCAGGCGCTGCCCGGCTTCACGGCCGACGGCTTCCAGTCCGCCATCGAGGACAAGACCGAATGGGCCATCGGCGCCTTCAACTCCGACGGCTTCCAGGTGCTTCAGGTCTACAAGGGATCGGGTGGACGGGTCCGCGCCGTGCATGGCGTCACCCATCACCTGCAAGGGCCCAACGGTGAACGCATCGGCATGACCTTCGCCGAAGTTGGCACCTCGCGCAGCGCTTGCCGGGTCGGGCGCAACCTTTGGCGCGGCATGGCGATCTGCAAGGCCGACGGCAGCGACAATGTCACCCTTGTCTATGCAATCTCGCAGTATGACGGTCCGTTCGACCGCCTGCCGCCCAGCGAGCAACTGAGAGAGGCCGCCATTCAGCGGATCATCTGGACCGCTCCCTGACGCAAAGCGGCCCCGCCCTGGACACCAGCCGTCTCATTGCGGGACACGCCTTGCCGGCATGAGGCTTGCGTCGCATGGCGCATGAGCGAGACCAGCGGCAGAAAACGGCACACACGCCGTCCCGGGACCGGACTTTCCAGGCGCGGCATGCTCCTTGGCGGGGCGGCAGCGGTTGCCGGCATGACACTGCCGGCACGCGCGGCCGTCCGGGTCGCGGACTTGCGCGGCACCATCGATGCGGCCGAATTCGGCATCCGCCCGGGTGCCGCCGACGATCAAAGCAGCCTGATGCAACAGGCGATCGACGCCGCCGCAAGGCGCGGGCGGGCGCTATTTCTCCCCGGCGGCCGCTACACGGTGGCGAACCTGCGCCTGCCGTCGGGAACAAAGCTTGTCGGCCTGCCCGGACAGACCCGCTTCGACTACCAGGGCGGCGGGCACCTGATTTATTGCGAGAAGGCCAAGTCCGTCGGCATCGAGGGCATCCATTTCGACGGCGGCAACCGTTCCATCGGCGAATACGCCCCGGCCCTGCTGCATTTCGCCGACTGTCAGGATGTCGCCATCGAAGGCTGCACCGTGACCGGCAGCACCAAGACGGGGCTTGCACTCGACCGCTGTTCGGGTCGCGTGGCACAGTCGACGATCTCCGGCGCGCGGCTCGCGGGTCTTCGCAGCGTCGAGGCCACGGGATTGGCGATCACCGGCAACCACGTGCACGACTGCGCCAACGGCGGCATCCTGGTGCATCGCTGGCGCGAGGGCGACGACGGCACGCTCGTCTCAAACAACCGCGTGGAACGGATCTTCGCCCGTGACGGGGGAACGGGTCAGAACGGCAACGGCATCAACATCTTCCGTGCGCACAATGTCATCGTTCGCGGCAATCGCGTCACCGACTGCGCCTTTTCCGCCATTCGCTCCAACGGCGGATCGGGGATCATCATCGAGGGCAATTCCTGCCTGCGCTCGGGCGAGACCGCGATCTACTCCGAGTTCGCCTTTCAGGGCGCGGTGATCGCCGGCAATCTTGTGGATGGCGGCGCCATCGGCATTTCCATCGCCAACTTCCTCGACGGGGGACGGCTTGCGACCTGCTCGGGCAACGTCGTGCGCAACATCGTCGACACCGGCCCCTATCCGGCGGAGGTGCAGGGCTTCGGCATCGGCATCGCGGTGGAAGCGGATACCGCCCTCACCGGCAATGTGGTGGAGAACGCGGCGCGCATCGGCCTTCACATGGGCTGGGGGCCTTACCTGCGCGACGTCACGGCAACCGCCAACGTGCTGCGCGACTGCCCCATCGGCGTCGCCGTCACCGTCGTGGAAGGCGCCGGTCCGGCCCTGATCGCGAACAACATGATCTCGGGCGCCAGCCAGGGCGCGGTGCTCGGCCATCGCTGGAAGGAAGCAACCACGGACGACCTGACGCACGGCGATGCCGCCGCGCGCTTCCCGCATCTCTCCGTCCGCGGCAATTTCGTTCGCTGATCAGGCCCGCAGGGCTCAGGCCTGCAATGTGTCCAGCGCTCCGGCCACGGCGCGCACGTCGCCGACGTGAATGCCGTTCCAGTTGACGAGGCGCGGCGCGACCCAGGGCGCGAGCGCCGCCTGTTCGTCGTCGGACATGTCCAGCAGTTGCGTCAGCACGCCCGCCATCATGGTTTCCGCCGCCCGTGTCGCCCCGTCCTCGCATTTCAGCGCGACGCCGACGCCGAGTTCCGGGATCGCCGCGGTGAAAACGCCTTCCGCGCCGGTCTTGACGAAGACACGACCGTCAAAGGCGCGCATCACGTCGCTGCAGAAGCGCTCCGTTCCGGCGACCATTTCCGGCACGCCCGTGCAGGCGTCATAGAGCCGCTCCGCCGCTTTCGCACGCTCACGCTCAAGCCCCGCCCCCGTGCCGAGCCGGGCGAAGGCATAGGCGAGCCTGTCGAGCGGCATGGCATAGGTCGGGATCGAGCAACCGTCGGTGCCGCGCGCCATGTCGGCGAAGGACATGCCGCTCATCTCCTCCATGGCGGCGCGGGCCTCGCGCTGCACCGGATGCTCCGGCTCCACATAGCCGCGCGGATCGACGCCGAGGGTGCGGGCAAGACCGACGAAACCGGCATGCTTACCCGAGCAATTGTTGTGCAGCGGACAGGGCGAGGCATCGGCACGGTGGAGGACGGCGACGTCTTCCATGCGCTTGGGCCAATGGCTGCCGCACTCCAGCACGTCCTCGTCCGTGCCGGCCTTCATCAGCATCACCCGCGCGGCGTTGACATGCATCGCCTCGCCATTGTGCGAGGCACAGGCAAGGGCGAGTTCCGCGTCGCTCAGATCGAGCGCATCGGCCGCGCCCGATTCCACCAGCGGCAGCGCCTGAAGCGCCTTGACGGCGGAGCGCGGAAACACCTGCCAGCCGGCATCGCCGACGGAGGCGACGCGCTTGCCGTCGCCATCCACGATGACGATGGCGCCGCGATGACGGCTTTCCACGGCGGTGCCGCGCGTGACCTCGACCAGAACCGGATTTTCCATCTCAGGCCTCCCCTGCCACGGCCAGCGGCGCTGCCGCGCGATTGGCGATCCACGTGCCAAGACGCTCCAGCGCGGCATCGATCACCGCATCCTGCTTGCAGAAGCAGAAGCGGATGTAGTTCTTCGGCGCATCCGCGCCATAGAAGGCGGAAACCGGCACGGCGGCAACGCCGGCTTCCTCCACCATCAGCCGGCAGATGTCCGCGTCGTCGCCGGCAATGCCGAGCGGGGAAACATCGCAAGTGGCGAAATAGGTGCCCTCGCAGGGCAGAACGTCGAAGCCAATTGCTGAAAGCCCGCTGACGATGCGGTCGCGCTTGGCCTGCATCTCGTCGCGCAGGCCGGCGAAATAGCCGTCGTCCTTGGCAAGACCGTAGGCGACGGCCCGCTGCAGGTTCGGCGGCGTCGTGAAGGTGACGAACTGATGCGCCTTGGCAATCGGGTCCAGAAGCTTCGGCGCTGCCGTGATGTAGCCGACCTTCCAGCCGGTGAGCGAAAACGTCTTGCCGGCGGAGCCGATGCGCACGGTGCGCTCGCGCATGCCCTCGATTGCCATCAGCGGCAGATGCTTTCGGTCGTCGAACAGCAGATGCTCGTAGACCTCGTCGCAAATCGCATAGACGCCGTGCTCCAGGCAAAGCTGTGCGATGGCCTCGAGTTCCTCCACGGCAAAGACCTTGCCGGCCGGGTTCATCGGGTTGTTGATCAGGATCGCCTTGGTGTTCTCTGAGAAGGCGTCTTCCAGCGCGCGCAGGTTCAGCCGCCAGTCGGGCGGCGTGACGCGCAGCCTGACGGGGATGCCGCCCGCCCGCCGCACCAGGGGCAGGTAACAGTCGTAGAGCGGCTCGATCAGGATCACCTCGTCGCCCGGCTCCAGCAAGGCCAGCAGCGTGTCGGCCAGCGCCTCGGTGGCACCGGAGGTCACCATGACTTCCGTTTGCCAGTCGACATCGAGATCGTAGAAACGCTTGTTGGAAGCGGCAACGGCCTGGCGCAGCTCCGGCAGCCCCAGCATCGGCGGATACTGGTTCGGCCCCTGCATCAGCGCATCGGCGGCCAAGCGTCGCACGTCTTCCGGCCCGTCGACATCCGGGAAACCCTGCCCGAGATTGATCGCGCCATGCGCCATGGCAAGACGCGACATGGTCTCGAAGATTGTGGTGGGAAGGCCGGTGAACACCGGATTGGTCGGCTTCATGCTGTCACGCATCCTTGGCATCGCGGCGCTCCCCCCGGATCGACCGCATGTTCGGGCTGGGTTGTAGTCATTCCCCGGGGCCGCGTCCAGACACGCATGCCCCGGCCCGCCGGGTCCGGCGGCCGGGGTTTACGCAAGGTCGACCGGGCACCCGGCGTCGCTCAGTGCACCAGCACGTTGCGGAACTGCCAGGGATCGCTCTCGTCGATGTCCTCGGGGAAGAAACCCGGGCGGTCGGCAAGCGGCGTCCAGTCGGTGTAATAGCCCTTCACCGGACCGAGGTAGGGTTTTTGCACCTCCAGGCAGCGGCGATAGTCCATCTCGTCCGCCTCGACGATGCCCGCTTTCGGGTTTTCCAGCGCCCAGACCATGCCGGCGAGCACGGCCGAGGTCACCTGCAGGCCGGTCGCGTTCTGATAGGGGGCGAGCTTGCGGGCCTCCTCGATGGAGAGCTGCGAGCCGTACCAATAGGCGTTCCTGGCATGGCCGTAGAGCAGCACGCCGAGCTCGTCGATGCCGTCGGCGATCTCGCTTTCGTCCAGCACATGCAGCTTGGGCTGCACCTTGCCGGCCGCGCCGAAGAGTTCGTGCAGCGACAGGATCGCATCGTTCGCCGGGTGGTAGGCATAGTGGCAGGTCGGGCGATAGACGACCTTCTTGCCGTCGCGCACGGTGAAGAAGTCCGCAATGGAAATCGATTCATTGTGGGTGACGAGGAAGCCGTATTGCGGCCCCGGCGTCGGGCACCAGGTGCGCACCCGCGTGTTGGCGCCGGGCTGCTCCAGGTAGATCGCCGCCTTGCAGCCCTTCTTCTGTTTCTTCGCGTTCCTGGGCTTCCAGTTTTCATGCGTGCCCCAGCCAAGCTCGGCCGGCTGGAAGCCTTCCGACAGAAAGCCTTCCGCCGACCAGGTGTTCCAGAACACGTTCATCGGTTTCGGCAGGCGGGCGCGCTGTGTGTCGCGTTCGGCGATATGGACGCCCTTGACGCCGACCTTCTTCATCAGCTTCGCCCAGCCCTTGCGGGTGGTCGGCTCCTCGAAGGTGCGGCCGGTGTCGCGGGCAATGTCGACCAGCGCCTGCTTGACGAACCAGGACACCATGCCGGGATTGGCGCCGCAGCAGGAAACGGCGGTGGTTCCGCCGGGGTTCTTCTTCTTCTCGCGGCGCACGGTCTCGCGCAGCGCATAGTTGGTGCGCGAGGCATTGTCGGCGGACTCATCGAAGTAAAAGCCGAGCCAGGGCTCGACCACCGTGTCGATGTAGAGCACGCCAAGTTCGCGGCACAGCTTCATCAGATCGAGCGAGGAGGTGTCGACGGAGAGGTTCACGCAGAACCCCTGCCCCTTGCCCTCGGTCAGAAGCGGGGCGAGCACATCGCGATAGTTGTCAGGCGTGATCGCCACCTGGGAAAAGCGGTAGCCGCGCTCCTCCACCATCGCCCGGTCGGTGTCGAGCGGATCGATCACCGTCACCCGCGAGGCATCGAAACCGAAGTGCCGCTCGATCAGGGGCAGCGTGCCCTTGCCGATGGAACCGAAGCCGATCATCACGATGGGACCGGAAATCGTGCCATGGACGGGATAGGCAGGAGATGCCGGCGCAGGCGCATCAATCGCCTTTTCAGCCGCGGGCTTCGCGGTCGACGGCGCGGCCGCTGCCTTGACGGCAGGCGCGCGTCGGCGCGCGGGTTTTCCGGCGGGCTTGCTGGCGGACTTTGCGTCCACCGGGGTGTCGTCATTGGGCATGGCGGCGGTCCTTGTGAATCCTTTGGCGCGAAGCGCGGTCACTGTCGACACGCGGTACGGCAGCAAGATGACAGCAATCGGCCGCTTGCGCGACCGACTGCCGTTTCGGATCGGAACGTGACCGGAAGGTCAGATGACGTAGGAGCGCAACGGGTCGAAGCCGTTGAATGCAATCGACGAATAGGTCGTCGTATAGGCGCCGCAGGCCTCGATCAGCACCTTGTCGCCGATGGACAGGCTGACCGGCAACTCGTAGGGCGTCTTTTCGTAGAGCACATCGACGCTGTCGCAGGTCGGGCCGGCCAGCACGCAAGGGGTCTTGCGGTCGCTGTCCTTGTCCGTGCGGATCGGGTAGCGGATCGCCTCGTCCATCGTTTCGGCAAGGCCATTGAACTTGCCGATGTCGAGATAGACCCAGCGGATCTCGTCTTCCGCCGCCGATTTCCGCGAAATCAGGACGACCTCCGCCTCGATCATGCCGGCATCGCCGACCATGCCGCGACCCGGCTCGATGATCGTCTGCGGGATGCGGTTGCCGAAATGGGCGTTGAGACCGCGCAGGATCGCCTCACCGTAATGGGGAACGCCCGGGATGTCCTTGAGGTAGCGTGCGGGGAAGCCGCCACCCAGGTTGACCATCGAGAGCGTGATCCCGCGCTCGGCCATCTCGCGGAAGATCGCGGCTGCGGAGGACAGCGCACCGTCCCAGGCTTCGACATCCGCCTGCTGCGAGCCGACGTGGAACGACACGCCATGCGCAACAAGGCCGAGACGATGGGCATGCTCCAGGACGTCGGGCGCCATGTCCGGCGCGCAGCCGAACTTGCGCGACAACGGCCAGTCGGCGCCGGCGCCGTCGCAGAGAATGCGGCAGAACACCTGGGAGCCGGCCGCCACACGGGCGATCTTCTCCACCTCTGCCTCGCAGTCGACCGCATAAAGGCGCACGCCAAGCTCAAAGGCCCGCGCAACGTCGCGTTCCTTCTTGATGGTGTTGCCGAAGGAGATGCGGTCCGGGGTCGCGCCGGTGGCGAGCACCATTTCGATCTCGGCAACCGATGCACAGTCGAAGGAGGAGCCGAGGTGCTCCAGCAGCGCGAGGATTTCCGGAGCCGGATTGGCCTTCACGGCATAGAACACCCGCGTGTCGGGGAGCGCCCGCTCGAAGGCGAGATAATTGTCGTGGACGATATCGAGGTCGACGACCACGCAGGGTCCGTCGTCTCGTCGCTGGCGCAGAAAGTTCTTGATACGCTCCGTCATGGCAGTCACCCGTTTACCAATTCCGTTCGCAGGGTCGCGCATGTGGCCGACAGGGCTGCCCGCTATGGAGACGGGCAACGGCTGGCAACATGTGCAGACGGTCGGGCATCGGGTCGTCATCCGCGATGGATGAACGCCTGTGGCCGTCCCGCGATGAATGCCTTGGATTGGATCGGTATCCCGAACCGCACGGCCGGCAATGATGTAATAAGTGCCTCTTCAGTGACCCCGGGACTTGGAAACCCGGCAGAGACCAAAAAAGCCCTCTTACGTCGTTGCTTTAAGCCGTCCGTTTTGCCGCTCTCTCCGGAATTGGGTCCGGGCCCTGTTGAGCAGCTGCCATCGAAATTCGATTGGACGACCACGGGCACGTGCGAATTTGGGCAGGGGTTGTATGAATCAACACGGCCCCGGTTTCAAGGAAAAACTTGGACCAAAGGCGCATTTGTTGCGCCTCGCCCCGGATTTCCGGCAAGCGGGACTTTCCCTGGGCCGTGGCGGCGCGCAAATGCAGACAGACAGGGCCATCGCCCTGTCTGTCCCTGCCGCCGCAACAGGTGTCGCGGCGGCGGTCTCTCAGTCGAAGCGGAGGTGTCTCTCCACGCGAACGGCCTCAATTGCCGCCGCGCTTGCCCTGCCCCCGCTTTCCGCCGTGGTGACGCCGGTGGTCTTCCATCGACAGCGCGCCATCGCCATTGCTGTCCATCATGGACACGATCCGCGAGGTCCGGCCGTCGACTTCTTCCTCGGTGATGGTCAGATCGCCGTCGCGGTCAAGACGCTGGAACATGCGCACCATGCGCCGGTCCTGACGCTGGACCCAGACCGCCTCGAATTCCTCAAGCGACAGAGCCTCGTCGGAATTGGCGTCGGCTTCGGAAAACAACGCCGCGCGCGCAGCCTGCCGGGCCTCCCGGGCTTCCTGCCGTGCTTCACGGCCGGCCTGACCCTGGCCGCGCTTGCCGTCGCCACGCATGCCGCGCGGTCCGTTGTCATTGTCCATGCCCTGGCCCATCATGCCTTGCCCCTGGCCCATCATGCCTTGTCGGCCCTGGCCCATCATGCCTTGCCCTTGGCCCTTCATGCCCTGGCCCTGGCCCATCATGCCCTGGCCCATCATGCCTTGTCGGCCTTGGCCCATCATGCCCTGGCCCATCATGCCGCGTCCGCCACGACCCATCATCCCGCCGCCGCGGGCCTCGAATTCCGCCTTGGTCACGGAGCCGTCGCCGTCGGTGTCGAGGCGCTGGAACGCGCGTACCTTCCGGTCGGACATTTCCTGCACATACGCGGCCTTGAATTCCTCCAGGTTCACGCCACCGCTGGAATCGGCGTCGGCCCCGGTGAACATCTCGGTCACGACCGTGTCGATTTCGGTCTGCGTGACCTTGCCGTCGGCATCGGTATCGAAGCGCTCCATGAAACGCATCGCCATCATCCCGCGCCCGTGTCCGCCACGGCGTTGGCCGCCCGACATGCCCCATCCGTTGCCGGAGCCCTTGCCCCAGCCATGCCCGCCGCGATCGGCGACCGCGGGCAACGCGACCGCGCCGGTGAGGGTCACGGCGAGGGCGGCAACGGCGATCTTCTTGAAATTGGTCATCGCGAATAATCCTTTCGGCTGTGAATGCGATGCACAAGACCTAGGGACCGCATGTCGCAAAATTGTGCCCGCGACCCGCCCTTTGTGTCGCAAGGTGTGCTTGTTTGTCAGGCTGTTACAATTGGTTACAAAGAGATTTCTCCCGACAAGGCTCCATGACCTAGAAAAGGGAGGAAGCGGGACCGACGGACGTCGGACGCCCCGCTCTCAAGGGTGCAGGACATGAGTGAGCACGAACCCCATATCCTGGTCGTCGACGACCACCGCGACATTCGCGAACAGCTGGCGCGCTACCTGCGCAAGAGCGGGCTGCGCGCGTCCGTCGCCGACAGCGCCCAGCAGGCGCGCAAGTTCCTGAAGTCGGCTGCCGTCGACCTGATCGTGCTCGACATCATGATGCCCGGCGAGGATGGCCTGTCGCTGTGCCGCTCGCTGGTCGAGACGGGAACGGTGCCGGTGATCCTGCTGACCGCCATGGCGGAAGACACCGACCGGATCGTCGGGTTGGAAATCGGCGCCGACGACTATGTGACAAAACCCTTCAATCCGCGCGAATTGCTCGCGCGCATCCGGGCCGTGCTGCGGCGTGCGGCGCATGTTCCGCGCGATCGCGATCCGGTCGACGCGGAGACGCTCGCATTCGCGGGATGGACGCTCGACGTTCCCAAGCGCCTGCTCAGCGGCGCGGACGGCGTCGCGGTGCCGCTGTCGAGCGGCGAGTTCCAGTTGCTGGTCGCCTTCCTCAAGCGTCCGCGCATGGTGCTGTCGCGCGACCAGTTGCTCGACCTGACGTCCGGGCGGACGCCCGGCGTGTTCGACCGCTCCATCGACAATCAGGTCAGCCGGTTGCGGCGCAAGATCGAACCGGACCCGAAAACGCCCGAACTGATCAAGACCGTCTGGGGCGGCGGCTACACCTTCACCGCCGACGTTCAGGACACGGCATCATGAGCGACAGACCGTTTCGGCTCTGGCCCGGCTCGCTCGGTGGACAACTGATCGCGCTCCTGCTGATTGCGTTGATCGTCGCGCAATGCCTGACGCTGTGGCTCTTCGCAGGAGAGCGCAGGGTCGCGCTGGTGGAAATGGCCCGTACGACCTTCCTGTCGCGTACGGTCTCGCTGGTGCGCCTGCTGGAAGCGACGCCACAGGCCCAGCATGCCGACATCCTCCAGGCTGTCTCCAGCCCGCTGCTCTGGTTTCATGTGGACGACACAGCCGTGCTGCTGGAAAGCGGCGACCGAGCCGGGGAACGACGGTTCGTGCGCTTCCTGAAGGAAGAACTGGGCGAGGATCGCGACGTTCGCGTCGACGTCGTGCCCGGGCCGCGCGCCCTTCGCAAGACGGAGCCCCGCCAGTTCCGCGAAAGGCCGCGCCCGCCCGACGCGACAGACCGGCCCGACCGCGACACGCGGCGCCGGCGCTGGCACAGAGGTCCGATCTCGCTGACCATGAGCGTCGCGCTTGCCGACGGCCGCTGGCTCAATGCGGCAACGCGGTTTCGCTTGCCGACGCATTCCTTCTATCCGCTGCTTGTCTCCATCGGGCTGATGGCGCTCGCAATCGTGGGCGTCGTCGCCATCACCATCCAGCGTCTGACACGCCCCTTGCGTGGGCTGTCGGCGGCCGCCGAACGGCTCGGGCGGGGCGAGGATGTCGCGCCGCTTGCCGAAACCGGGCCCACGGAAATCCGTGGCACGGTGCAGGCGTTCAATGTCATGCAGGACCGCCTCACCCGTTTCGTGCGCGACCGCACAAGGATGCTCGCCGCGATCAGTCATGACCTGCGGACGCCGATCACCTCCCTGCGCATCCGCGCGGAGTTCATCGAGGATGACGAAAACCGCGAAAAGATGATCGAGACGCTCGACGAGATGCAGCGCATGGTGGAAGCCGCGCTGGCCTTTGCCCGCGACGAGGCAGCACGGGAAGCGGCAACGAAAGTAGACCTCGGCGAATTCATCGACGCCATCGCGGAAGATTACCGGGACATGGGGCAGGAAGTCTCCTTCACGCCGCCCCCCGAGCGCGTGGTCGCCCGCTTCCGGCCATTGAGCCTCAAGCGGGCCCTGCGCAACCTGATCGACAATGCCGTGCGCTACGGCGAGGCCGCCGACCTCGTTGTCGCGGCCACGCGCGACGGAGCGGAGATCCGGGTGCGCGACCGGGGCCCGGGCATTCCCGAGGCCCGCCTCGGCGATGTTTTCGACCCCTTCGTGCGGCTGGAAGAATCGCGGTCCGAAGACACCGGCGGCATCGGTCTCGGACTGTCGATCGCCCGCTCCATCGTTCAGGCTCACGGCGGTTCCCTGACGCTGGAAAACCGCTCCGGCGGCGGACTTGAGGCGCGCGTGACACTTCCCGCATGAGCGCATCTCGATTCGAACTTGCCGCCCGGGGCGCCGGGTTCGGGAACCGTTTTGTTGCAACGCACAGTTTCACGGCCGTACATTCGGCGGATTTCCGGAACAATCGCAGATCGTTAGCGTGAAAACGCCGTCGTAGTTTCGCAAGCCGCTTGATTTTCACGGCCCTGTTTCACAATGATTGCGCCGGAAGGGGTGCCGTTCCGCAGCAGCGGCAGGGCGGCCCGGGCAAGAGGAAACGGCATGGCCAACCTTGCTTCGCAGTCATCGGGCAGCCAACGGCCCCGAACGGTTGTCGACGAGCGACGCTCGACGCCTCGGGCCAATGGCTCGACCCAGGTGATGGTCATCACCATGCGGGGGCCGATCCCGGCACGGATGCTCGACGTGAGCCTGACCGGATGCCGGATCCGCTGCCCGGATCTGCCGAGGTTTGCCATCAGCGCGCGCATCGCCATTCTTGCCTACGGGCTTGAAATCCTCGCAGAACAACGCTGGCGCAACGGCACACACTCCGGCTGGCGGTTTGTCTACAGCGCCGCGGAACAGGACCGGTTGAAAGCGCTGCTTCGTCGGGACGGCTCCGGCCTGCTCTTGAACGAACGCATCGGCCGGTCCTTTCGAACGTCTCCGCACTGACGCGAAAGGGGCGGCTCTGTCGAACCGCCCCGGCGTCTTGTCCTCGATGGCCGAAAGCCCGGTCAGCCGCGCTGCGCGGCCTTCGCCTCCAGGCGACGGGCATGCAGCACCGGCTCGGTGTAGCCCGACGGCTGCTCGCGGCCCTTGAACACCAGATCGCAGGCCGCCTGGAAGGCGACGGACCCGTCGAAATCGGCTGCCATCGGGCGATAGAGCGGATCGCCGGCGTTCTGCTTGTCGACCACGGCCGCCATACGCTTCATCGTTTCCGTCACCTGCTCCTCGCTGCAAACGCCGTGGCGCAGCCAGTTGGCGATATGCTGGGAAGAAATGCGCAGGGTGGCGCGGTCTTCCATCAGGCCGACGTCGTTGATGTCCGGCACCTTGGAACAGCCGACACCCTGGTCGACCCAGCGCACGACATAGCCGAGGATCCCTTGGGCGTTGTTGTCGAGTTCGGACTGGATTTCCTCCGCCGACCAGTTCGGGCGCTCCGCCACCGGGATCGACAGGATGTCGTCGAGGCTGGCCCGGCCGCGCGCCTTGAGTTCGGCCTGGCGCGCTGCAACGTCGACAACGTGATAATGCAGCGCATGGAGCGTCGCCGCCGTCGGCGAGGGAACCCATGCGGTCGAGGCGCCGGCGCGGGGATGGCCGATCTTCTGCTCCAGCATCGCCTGCATCAGGTCGGGCATCGCCCACATGCCCTTGCCGATCTGGGCGTGACCGGGAAGCCCGCACTCCAGCCCCACGTCGACGTTCCAGTTTTCATAGGCCTGGATCCAGGCGGCCGCCTTCATGTCGCCCTTGCGGATCATCGGGCCGGCTTCCATCGAGGTGTGCATCTCGTCGCCGGTGCGGTCGAGGAAGCCGGTGTTGATAAAGCACACGCGTGCCGAGGCCGCGCGAATGCACTCCTTGAGGTTGACCGTGGTGCGGCGCTCCTCGTCCATGATGCCCATCTTCAAGGTGTTGGGCTGAAGGCCCAGCGCCTGTTCGATGCGGGTGAACAGCATCTCGGAAAAGGCGACCTCCTCCGGCCCGTGCATCTTCGGCTTGACGATGTAAAGCGAGCCGGCACGGGAGTTCATCCGCCGCCCGCCGCCATCGGAGCCGCCGGTGCCGATATCCTGCATGGCAATCAGCGCGGTCATCATGCCGTCCAGCATGCCTTCCGGCACCTCCGCGCCATCGCGGTCGAGAATCGCGGGCGTCGTCATCAGGTGGCCGACGTTGCGCACCAGCATCAGCGACCGTCCGTGCAGGCGAAGCTCGCCCCCCATCGGCGTGGAGTAGGTGCGGTCGCCGGCCATGCGGCGCTCAAGCGTCTTGCCACCCTTTTCGAAACTCGCGACCAGATCGCCCTTCAACAGGCCGAGCCAGTTGCGATAGGCGACAACCTTGTCCTCGGCATCGACGGCCGCGACGGAATCCTCGCAATCCATGATGGTCGAGACCGCCGATTCCAGAACGATATCGGAAATACCCGCGCCGTCGGAGCCACCGATCGGGCTGGAGCGATCGATGACGATCTCGGCATGCAGGCCGTTCTTGACCAGAAGCACCGACTGCGGGGCGTCGGCGGCGCCGCGATAGCCGGCGAATTGCGACGGGTCGGCGAGCGTCATCGCCGCTCCGCCGGCCCCGGCCACTTGCAAGGCGCCTTCGACAACGGACAGGCCGGTCGCATCGCTCCAGTCCCCGTCGAGCTCGAAACGTTCATTTAGGATGGCGCGGGCGAAGGCGATCACCTCGGCGCCGCGCGCCGGATCGTAGCCGCCGCCGGACGGCGTGCTGCCCATGGCGTCGGTGCCGTAGAGCGCATCGTAGAGCGAGCCCCAGCGGGCATTGGCCGCATTCAGCGCATAGCGCGCGTTGGTGATCGGCACGACGAGCTGCGGACCGGCGAGCGTCGCGATTTCCGGATCGACATTCTCCGTCGTGACGGAAAACGCCTCGCCCTCGGGAACCAGATAGCCGATCTCCTTCAGGAAGGTCTTGTAGGCGCCAAGATCGACCGGACCGGGATTTGCCCGGTGCCAGTCGTCGATGCGCGCCTGGAGCGCATCGCGTCTGGCCAGGAGACCGCGGTTTCCGGGAGCAAGATCGTGGATGATCTGAGACAATCCGTTCCAGAAATCCTGTGACGTCACGCCGGTTCCCGCCAGCGCTTCATCCTCGACAAAACGGTGAAGCTTGGCGTCGATCTTCAGTCCGGCAATTTCAATGCGATCCATGGCCTCGGACACTCCCTGTGTTTGATGCGACAGCACGACCGCAGCCGCGCCGCGAATGACGTTGCCGGACTTTCCCAAACACAGGCTAACCGGTCAATCTGACACAAATCTAAAAGACTTGATCCAAAAAGGAAAAAATGGAACGCGGCCGACCCTACGTCGAATTCAGGTGCAGCAACTCAAAATACACGCTTTAATTGCCCTCTCTCATTCGACCACAGGCGCCACGCATGGGCGCAAGGAGATGTTCGATGCAGGACGGAGACCTGGCGTTCAGCGTAATCGGAAGTGCCGACAACGCGATCTCGGCGGTCACCAGCGGCTACCGGGGCGCACGTGTCAATCATATGGGCGTGGTGGTCGCGACCCATCACGGCACGTTCGTCCTGGAGGCGTTCCCCCCGGAAGTGCGCCTGACGAAATTCGAGGTTTTTTCCCGCCGCTCGCAGACGGAAAATGGCGAGCCGCGCCTCCTCTTCGGCCGCTTGAAAGCACCGCACCGGCACCTGATCGACGATGCGCTGCGCTATGGCATAGAACAGCGCAACATTCCCTACGACCAGCTCTACCTGACCGGCGAAGGCGCCCTCTATTGCAGCGAGCTCGTCGTCGACATGTTCCGGCATGCCAATGAGGGCACACCGTTCTTCCCGGAACGCCCGATGAGCTTCCGCGACAGCACAACCGGTGAGATCCACACCGACTGGGTGGCGTATTACGCCTACTTCGGCATGACGGTTCCAAGCGGAGAGCCAGGCTCCAATCCGGGCGACATCAGCAAGGATCCGCGTCTGGAGATCTATCTGGCGACCGGTCCGATCCCCGGCCTTTCCTGAAACCGGTCGCCGCTTTCGCTTTCTTCACCGCGGCTTGCATCCCGCGACACAATTCGTCATACGATACCGTACACGCCCGTACGGTCACGCTGTTGCTGCCAGACCGGATACGCGGCCCCATCTTCCAACGGTGCCCTGCCGGTGCAGGGGTCGTCTTCCCGTTTCTGGCTGGTCCATGCTGTCATCCCACAAGACCCTTCGCGCATGGTTTTTCGCGCAACCGATCCTGCTCCTTTGCCTGACCGCGCTGTTTTGGGCCGGCAACACGATCGCCGGACGGTTGGCGATCGACCAGGTCTCGCCGCTGGCCGTCGTGTTCCTGCGCTGGGTCGCCGTGTCGGGCATCATGGTCGCGCTCTACGGGCGTCAGGTGCGCGCCGAATGGCCGATCCTGAAACGCCATCTGCCGGTGATGGTGCTGATGGGGGTGTTCGGCTACACCGCTTTCAATGCACTTTTCTACATAGCCGCGCACAAGACGACAGCGCTGAACCTCGGAATCATCCAGGGGTCGATGCCGATGTTCGTACTGCTCGGCGCGCTGGTCATCCTGCGCACGCCGATCCGCGCCGTGCAGGCCTGCGGCGTGCTTCTGACCATGTCCGGTGTCGCCTTCATCGCCAGTCAGGGCGATCTTTCACGGCTCGCGGGACTTGAAATCAATCCCGGCGACGCGCTGATGATCCTCGCCTGCCTGCTCTATTCGCTCTATGCGGTCCTGCTGCGCAAACGTCCGGCGGTGTCGGGAATGGTGTTTTTCACCGTGCTCTCGGTGATTGCGGCCATCGTCTCGGTGCCGGTGTTCGCGGTCGAGCTCGTGCAGGGCACGCAGCAATGGCCGACGCCCAAGGGCTGGCTCGTCGTCGCCTATATCTCGATCTTTCCCTCGTTCCTGTCGCAGATCTTCTTCATGCGCGGCGTGGAGCTGATCGGCCCGGGCCGGGCGGGCGTCTTCATCAACCTCGTTCCGATCTTTTCGTCGTTTCTCGCCGTCGTTCTTCTGGGAGAGCCCTTTCATTTCTATCACGCTGCAGCGCTGGTGCTGGTGCTGATGGGGATTGCCCTGTCGGAAAGAAAGGCAAAACAGCGTGCGACGACGCCGGCGTCTGCCTCCGAGCGGGGGTGACAACCCGGCCTTAACGCGATTTGACTACATGCAGATGATCGCCGGACTGGCCGGCCGTCCCGTGAGGTAGCCACGTCATGCAAGCGCCGCTGTTCATTGCCGCCATTGCCGGCCTGCTCGTGCTGATTTCCCTGATCCAGCCGATGGCACAAAGGCTGAAGGTGACATCGTCCGTGCTCCTGGCACTCGTCGGCGTGGCAATCGGCCTGCTGGCCGCCTGGCTGCTTTATACGCCGCGCACCAACGCCTTCAACGAAATCGCCGGCGTCTTCGTCAACCTGCCGCTCGATTCGCAAGGCATCCTGAACATCTTCCTGCCGGTGCTTTTGTTCCAGACAACCCTGACGCTCGACGTCAGACGCATGATGGAAGACGCCGGCGTCATTTTCGTCATGGCCGTTGTCGCCGTGCTGGTGGCGACAGCCTTCATCGGACTGGCGCTTGCCCCCTTTTCCGGTCTCTCGCTGGTTGCCTGCCTGTTGCTCGGTGCCATTGTCGCCACGACCGATCCGGTCGCCGTCGTTTCGATCTTTCGCGACATCGGCGCGCCGGCCCGGCTCGGGCGTCTGGTGGAAGGCGAAAGCCTGCTGAACGACGCAGCCGCCATCGCTCTCTTCGTCATTCTGCTCGGCGCCCTCACCGGCGCACAGACAACCGACCTTGCAGCCGGTCTCAGCCTGTTTTTCTGGAAGTTCGCCGGCGGGATCGTCCTTGGATACATTGCCGGACAAATCCTGGTGCACCTCCTGCCCTTCGTGCGCGATTTCCGCCTCGCGCAAGTGACCCTGAGCTTCGCCCTGCCGTATCTGGTCTACGTCAGCGCAGAGTATATGGCCGACGTGTCGGGCGTGGTCGGCGTGGTCATGGCCGGCATCGTCATCAACCTCACCGGACCGTCGCGAGTAACGCCGGACGGCTGGACCTATCTCAACGACGTCTGGGAACAGATCGCCTTCTGGGCCTCCTCGCTGATCTTCATGCTTGCCTCGATCCTGATCCCCAAGCTTCTCGTCAACGTCGGCCTGGACGATCTTTTTCTCCTGGCCATCGTGATCGTGGCCGCCCTTGCCGCGCGAGCGGTGGTGCTTTTCGGACTGCTGCCCCTGCTCAGCCGGCTTCGGCTCTCGCAGCCGGTCAGCCTGCCCTACATGACGGTGATGCTATGGGGCGGCATGCGCGGCGCAATCACACTGACACTCGCCCTCGGCGTCACGGAAAACGACGCGATCGATCCGCAGGTTCAGCAATTCGTCGCGGTGCTCGCCACCGGCTTCGTGCTGTTCACGCTGCTCGTCTATGGCACCACCTTGAAACCGCTGATCAAACTCTTCCGCCTCGACCGGCTGTCGCCGCTTGATAGCGCCATGCGCAGCCAGGTGCTGGACCTCGCAGGCTCCAACGTCCGCGAGGGCGTGGAGCAGGCAGCGTCGGAGTACCGGATCGCCCAGCCGGTCGCCGAGCGCGTGCAGGCGGACTACCGCAAACGACTTGCGGATGCGCCCGGCGCGACGCGCGCCGAGGAAGACATCCTCGATCGCGACCGCATCACCGTCGGTCTGGTGTCGATCTCCAACCGCGAACGCGAAATCGTCCTGCGGCACTTGCGCCAGCGCACCGCATCCATTCACACGGCCGAGATGCTGCTGGCGAAAATCGGGAACATCGCGGATCGCGCCCGCGCGGGCGGTCGTCTCGAATACAATCGCGCCGCGCGCGAGGCGCTGGCCTTTCCGCGCACGATGCGCGTCGCGCAATGGTGCCAGCGTCGGCTCAAATACGAGGGCTGGCTGGCCCGTCTTCTCGCCGACCGCTACGAAATGCTGCTGCTCAGCCGCATCGCGCTGGATGAACTCACCGTCTTCAACCGCTCGAGGATCTCCGCCCTTCTGGGAGAGCGCGTCGCGGAAATCCTGAACGAGATTCTCGATCTCCGTCACGAGGCGACAACCACCGCGCTGGAGGCGTTGCGCCTGCAGTACCCCGACTACGCCGACAGCCTGGACCAGCGTTTTCTGCAAAAGGCGGCGCTGCGGATGGAGGAAGACGCCTATCGTGCCCTCTTGTCGCAAAACCTCATTGGCGAGGAACTCTATTCCAGCCTCGCAAAAGCCGTTCAGGAAGCCAGGGCCCGCGCCGATGCGCGTCCGAAGCTCGACATGGGAATGCGCACCACCGAGCTCACGGCCCAATTGCCGCTGTTCCAGAACCTGCCGCAGGAGCGGATCCAGAAGATCGCGCATCTCATGCGGCCCCGCTTTGCCGTGCCTGGCGACCACCTGATCGCCAAGGGCGAACGGGGCGACGCCGCCTATTTCATTTCCTCGGGCGCGGTCGAGGTGATCACGGAAAGCCGACGCATCCGTCTCGGTCGGGGCGACGTCTTCGGCGAAATCGCATTGCTGACCGGCGAGCCGCGCACGGCCGATGTGCGCGCGCTCGGCTACTGCAACCTCCTCGTCTTGTCGCGCACAGACTTCAAGCAACTGATGGACAAGGATCCGGATCTGCAGAACCACATCGCCGCGACTGCGGAGCAACGTCAGGCGATGAATGCCAAGGCGGCCGGTCCCGACACGGACACCGAACACACAGAACCGCACGACAGCGTTCGCTAGCGAACGCAGCCCGTCGATCGGCGGGCCACCCAAGGTGATCCTTCGCCATCCGTGAAGCAGCGTCAGGTGTCGTCCGTGTCGCGGCCGTCGTCTTGATTCCAGGTCTGGATGCGCCGGTACAGCGTCGACGGGCTGACCTTCAGCGCATTGGCGGCACGCGGAATGTTGCCGTCGCAGGCCGCGATGGCCTTCTCGATGGCGGTCCGGATCACGGTTTCGAGCGGATCGATAGGCTCTGCGGAACCGGCGCCCCTGTCGGACCGGTCAAACGCAGGCGCAGCCGGCAGGCCGGGGCCGTCGACAGCCTCGAATGCCTCGTCCGCCGCACCGGAGCCGCCCCTCGCGGGGCTGTCGATACCGCCGGGCGCAGCAGCTTCGGACGGTGGAGCAGAACCGGTGCCGCTTTGTTGCGGCGGTTGCTGAAATGGCAACATTGCCGCCTCCATGAGCTCGGCATCATTGAGCACCACCGCCCGTCGAATGGTGTTTTGAAGCTGACGGATGTTGCCCGGCCAGGAATAGCCAAGCAAGGCATCCTCGCAGGCCGGCGTAAAGCCGCGAAACCGCTTGCCGTCCTCGCTGGAATAGATCTTGAGAAACTCGCGCGCGATCAGGAGCACATCGTCGTCGCGCTCGCGAAGACTCGGAAGATCGACGGGCACGACGTGCAGGCGGTAAAAAAGATCCTCGCGGAACCGGCCCGCGGCGACTTCCTCCTCCGGGTCGCGGTTGGTGGCGCAGACAATACGCACATCCACCGGCTGGGGCGTGTCCTCGCCGACGCGCTGCACGGTCTTTTCCTGCAGGACGCGCAGCATCTTCGACTGAAGATCGAGGTCCATCTCGCAGACCTCATCGAGAAAAAGCGTGCCGCCGTCGGCCGACAGCACCGCGCCGCGCCGATCCGACAGCGCGCCGGTAAAGGCGCCCCTCGAATGACCGAAAATCTCGCTTTCAAGCATCCCGGAGGGGATCGCCGCGCAGTTGATGGAGATCAGCGGGCCCAGCGCCCGGCGGCTGAGGGAGTGAAGCGCATGGGCACAAAGCTCCTTGCCGGTGCCGCTTTCGCCGGTGATGAATACGGTGGCATTGGTCGGCGCCGCGTTGCGCAGAATGCGATAGACCGTCTGCATGGCGAAGGAACGGCCGATCATTCCCTCGAAGCGGTCGCCGTCCATTTCCTCGCCCAGCGCCTCGAGACGGTTGGCAAGAATCTGACGGTCGATGGCGTTGCGAAGCGTCACCCGCAACCTGTCAGCGGAAAACGGCTTCATCACGAAATCGAACGCGCCCTCGCGCATCGCCTCGACCGCCATGTTGATCGATGCGGTGCCGGTGATCACGACCACTTCGCAAGGCACCTGACGCGCCTTGATCCAGCGCAACAGGTCCAGGCCGTTGCCGTCCGGAAGATTGACATCCAGCACCACGACGGACGGCGCAGTCTGTTCGACGGCGGCTTTCGCCTCGGCCGCGGTCTCAACGGCGCGCAAGGCCCACCCCTGTGGCGCGAGATACGCCTGATAGGTTTCAGCCAGCGCACGTGTGTCCTCCACCAGGAGGACCATGGGTGAATTCCCTGTCATCCGTGCAATCAACCACCCCTAGTCGTCACTCCGGCGTTGCGTTCCGTGGTCAGCAGAGTGTTGCCGCAGCATTGCGGTCACCGAAACACCGGTCGAGTCACCCTAGGCGATAGGCGCGCGTCGGGAAACCTGCACTTTATGTCAGGGCTCCTGCCTCATGAAACCGCCCCCTTCCCTCGCGGTTCGCGAAAGCGGTCGGGCGGCGACGTTACAGCATCTGAAACACGGGACGGAGCAAGCATTCCGCAGCCCCAATGGCCGTTTTGCAGCCGTGACCGGCGCAAACACACAATCCGGAATAACGAATATTTCACGCAAAAGGTGCAATTAACCACCTTTGATTGTATTTTGAGCGAAGATTGCAGGAGATCCGTCGTTGGCCTCCTATCGCCCGCTCCCGCAAGCCTGCATCGGGGGCCGGCTTGACCCTGTGAACGGGAAAGGAGCTCGGGAGAGCGCCGATGCGTTACACGATTGCATTGGCGCGGCACACGACCGCAGCCGAAGCCGGATCGCGGTGACACGCCGAAGGGTCAGGAAAACAGGCGACCGTGGCGCGAAAGGAACACGCGACCTCCTGTGAGGCCACAGCACCAGAAAGGCAGACAGGCATCATGCATGGGGGAAGCCGGGGGCCAAGCCTGCGCGAACGGGTGGACGCACGCAAGCGGCGTTACAGGTCGGACCGTACAAACGGCGGCCCCGCGCCTCTGACACCCCTCGACGAATACGTCGGAGTGGAATGTCCAGGGACAGAAGGCGAAACCGATGTCGCCGGCACCGAGCGCCTGTTCGGCCTTCTCGCCCGGAAGATCGAAAACACGCCCTGCCCCTGGAGCGGACAAGACGGCGGACATGCAAAGGCCCG
Source organism: Stappia stellulata DSM 5886 (assembly GCF_000423705.1). Taxonomy (GTDB): domain Bacteria; phylum Pseudomonadota; class Alphaproteobacteria; order Rhizobiales; family Stappiaceae; genus Stappia; species Stappia stellulata. Next base: position 495,969 of record NZ_KE384083.1, read on the forward strand.
CCTCAACCCGGCCATTCCGGCCGGCTACACCTATCTCGCGCAATTCGTGATGCACGACCTTGTGGTCAACCAGCCCCTCGGCGAAGGACTGCCGAACGGTGCGGGCGGCACGTCGCTCCGTGCACGTCCATTGATGCTCGACACGCTCTACGGATACGGACCAGCGGTCGAATCCGGGTGCTACGAAGCCATTGCGCAAGGGGCGGACCGCTCCGGCTGGCCCCGGACCCGCTTTCGGCTGGATGGCGTGGCCGGCGACGACGGAGCCCCACCGCCGGACACCGCGCGCTGCCCTTGTCGGGATATCGGCCGGGCCGTGGAAATACGCAACGGCATCGCCCGGGGGACCGCGCTTGTCGCAGACGTGCGAAACGACGACAACGCAGTTCTTTCGCAGCTCACCGCCCTGTTTCAGATCGCACACAACCTGGCCATGGACCGGTTGGAAACCGGTCGTGAACCGGCGACGCCCGAAGCCAGTGCGCTGCACTTCGCGGTGGCCCGCTCGGGGCTGACCCATGTCTATCACCGCATCCTGCGAAAGGACCTGCTTGCACGGCTTTTGGACCCGGCGGTTCGCCGACACTACGAAGCGGTCCCGGGCGCCGGCGGCGCTCTTTGCGACGATGGAGATCCGGCAGCCGGCATCGCCGACCTGACCCAGGCCGTCTTGTCCATCGGCCATGCGATGGTGCGCGACACCCACCGGTTTTCGGATGCGCCGGACCATGCCCATAGCTTGCGTGCGGTGATGGAACGCACATCCGTGCGCAGTCCGCATCACACCCCGTTCAACAGAGACTGGATTGTGTGCTGGTCCGAATTTTTCGACCTGGGCATCGTTACGCCGCAGCTGTCCGGCAGAATTGCCCCCTGCAGCGACACCCCCTTGTGGGACGAGACGCTGTTTGCGCCACCGGTCCCCGGGCAGCCTGCCGGACTGGCGTACCGCGACCTGCTGCGATGCACCTTGTCCGGCGTCCGCAAGATCGACGCGCTGTGCCGAATTATCGCAGAGCGGCGTCCCGACGTCCGCCGCCTGTCGCCGTGGTTGAGCGAACCGGGCCTGCGCGAGGAAGCCATGCGGAGGTGGCTGGATGCCGACAAAAGCGTCGCCCTGTCCGGGCTTCGCCGCAGCGTGGTGACGAACCCGCCACCGACGCTTTACCATCTGGCGGAGGCTGCGGCGGCGAACGATGGCTACTGCCTTGGCCCGCTTGCCTCCATCATCGTTGCCGACAGGATCTACAACCTTCTCGAGGCCCATGAATCCCGGCCCGCGTCGAACATTGTCGCGGCGGAAACCGCGAAGGTTGTCTTCGGCTCCAGGGTGCCGGCCTCAATGCCCGACCTCGTGCGCTGGATCGAACGACACCTGCCGGCGCAGCACAAGAGGCTTGGTGGCACCGCACTGCGCTGGAGCTGACGGGGAGCAATCGTCCAGGTCATGATGCGCGGAAAATCAGCCGGCCCGGCCAAGGGACCTGTCGCCTGACGTGCCGGCCGAGGCGCTCATTCCGGCGCGAGATCCGCAGGCATCTCCAGTCCGGCACGAGACAGGCCATCGCGCAACATGTCCCAGACCGCACGGTCGCTGATTGGGAAACAGGTTCCGATCCAGCGCGCCACCTCCGCGCGGGTCGGGGGCTGCGGACGCACCCAGCGTTCGCGCACACGCTCCTCGAAACGCCGGCATTGTGCGCAGGCCTCGTCGTGCTGTCCGGTCAGCGCGAGGGCCGCGACGTACCAGGCCTCGACGCCGAGATAGCCGCCCTTGAGATAGCGGAACGCATTGATCGCCGCTGCGAAATTTCCGCTGGTGAACATGATCCCGATGAAATAGCTCCAGTGCAGCGGCGACGTCAGAAGTCCGGCGTCGCGCAGCTGGAACGCGATCCGCGACGCCTCCTGCACATGGCCGAAATAGGCAAGGCCGTGCGCCCCGGAGAGGGAGGTCCAGGGATCATTGTCGTTCAGCGCCAGCGCTCGTCGGTGATGCGCCTCCGCCTGGGCAAAGCGGTGCTGGAGCGCGGCCGTCCAGGCGGAACACAGGTGCGCCCGCGCATCGAACGGATCAATCGACAGCGCGACGCGGGCCAGATCGGCGGCGCGTTCGAGGTCCGCATCGTGCAGCCCGTGCCCGGGAAAGACGATGTGCCGGGTGTTGATGATCTGCGCGAGACCGGAATAGGCCGGCCCGAAATCCGGATTTTCCTCGATAATGGCGGACACGATCTGCTCGGCACGCTCGGAGTTGTCCATCCGCCAGGTAGCGTACAGTTGCTGGGCGACCAAAAGCCGGTCGTAGTGCTCCACCGAGACCTCCGGCATTCGCGACACGCTGACCAGCCGTTCGGCGGAAATGCTCACATTCATGGCAAGGGCGATTTCGGCGACCAGCCCCGGCTGGCGGGCGAACAATTCCTCGATGTCCAGTTCCGCGTTTCGCCCCCACACATAGGTGTTCGTGCGCGCATTCTTGACCGTAACCGAGTAGGAAAGCGTGCGTCCGGACCGCATCGCGCTTATCGTCACCCGATACAGCGGTGAGAGGGATTGCGACAGGTTTTCCGTCACCCCGTCCGCGACGGACCATTCCTTGAAACGAACGAGGCGCGCCACGAGATCATGGCGGAAGACCCGGGCGAGCCGGGTGTCCTCATCGGACAGGGTCACATGCAGGATCGGATCCACCACGACAACGGGCGGAGCCTGTGCGACGGAAGGGTCGGGGACGGGCGGCGACCGCACGGTAGAAGCCGGCGCCACGCCGGGCCGCGCTGCGTCCGCGCTCAAGGTGGCGCTGGCCGGGGTCTTCGCGATGCGCGCGCGTTCATGGTTCAGCCAGTCGGCGAAATGCCCCAGCTTGATGTCGACAATCAGGTTCTGGGTTTCCCGGGAGGGCTGCGTGTCGAACTCCTCCTCCAGCAGGTTCCAGAGTTCTTCATAGGCCCGCAAGGCGGATGTGTAGTCACCGCGCACGGCGCGCGCTGCAATGAACGCACGGCACGCCGGTTCATGCGTCGGATCGATATTCAAAAGCGCAACCGACGCCTCCTCGATGCCTTGCCAGTCATCACCGCCAAGCTCGATCCTCGGCTCCAGGATGCTGCGCAAATGATCATGAAACTGCTGGCGACACACGCGCAACCAGGCGGTGAACGGCTCGGAAAGGGTCTCTCCCCCTTCGATCAGACGTTCAGACAGCCGCTTTTCGTCGATCAGGCGGCGCGGCACCCTCCCGTCGACGCCGACAAGGTCCTGGATATCGGTTTTCACCCGGGCAAGCTCGAGCGTGATATTGAGTTTGTCGCTGCCAAGGCCGTCGAATCCGGCGGCTTCGAGAATGCGTCTCAGGATCAGCAGGGTCTGACGCAGGGAAGAGCGGGCATGATGGTCGGAGCTGTCCTCCCAGAACAGGTTGGCAGCCGTTTCACGCGACAGGCGCCCGCCGGGTGTGAGACAAAGGCGGGCGAGCAGCCCCTCCGCCTTGCGCGAGCGAAAGACAACCGGTTCCCCGTTTATGTCGAAACGCGGAGGCCCGAGCAGGAATGCGCGCAACACCGGCGGCCGGCCGGACGCGCGCATACCGGCCTCCGCCTTATCGTTCCCGCCAATATTATCCACAATCGCCTCTGCCCCGTCGCACGTTGCCGATCTTTGCGTGACCTGCCTATTGCACGCTTTTTTCCTTGTTTTTTCAATGGTTGCGCAATTCTGTAACCAATACAACCATTCACAGCAGTCAACGGTCGCCGCGTCGCCTCAACAAGACGACCGTCGATGCGCCTGCCCGTTCGCCATCAGGCCCGAAACGGGTTGCCCCTGTGTAACAGCAGCACGTTTTAGGCGAAATCAGTGTCATGCCTGACCCGGCTTTCGTCTTCCCGCCTTTGCAGACCGATCCAGACGCGGGAACGCCCCCGGACAAACATGGCCTGGTCGGCGGCAAAGGCATGAAATGCATTGCGTTCCTTCGCCTTCCGTGTGCTCCCGACCGCTTGTGAACTTTCGCGTCTCACCAAAATCACGGACATATAACGCCGAGTGTTTTTTGATGAATGTAACGAAGGGTTGTGTTGGCGTGTAAGTGGTTTTGCCACTCTGTCGGTGCATCCCACCCAATCAGTCGACCGACCGGCGCATCGGCCCTCATTCGGGACACATCCGGTGCGACGCGTCACACATGACCATCCGGACCGACACCGTCCGACGACGGGATGGCACCAGGCGTCCGGAAGCTTCAAAGGGGGTGACCTTGGGGCGTTTGCACAGTCGCATTTCAGGACAGCGGTTCGCCCCGTGCCTTGATGCGAAGCGCCGCAAATCACATGCGGACCGCAGCGAGCCTTTCCTGCAGGTCCGAACGTGACCCAACTGGGCCGGGTTCACGACAACCCGGCCCGCTTTTGGGGCGGATCGACGAAGCGGCTGACAGCTTCGTCGCCGGTCAACCGCGCAGACACCGAGCGAACCGGAGGCCTGGGGCGGTCGAGACGAACGGAGCTGGCAACGGGCGACATCCTTGACACAGTGAGGGGTGCCAGTGCCCGGGCAATGCCAACGAGGGACAACGGATCCATCCGCCACTCGCGGATACAGGTTTTTCAGGGCGCGGAGGCGTCACATTCATTGGCCTGGCGGCACAGGAAATAGACATAGTCATACCTTCAGATTTTCAGATGATCATCGCCCGTCCGCAGGTTGCGGGCGGGCGATTTTTGTTGCCGCCAACAGCCGCCCACATGTGACCTGAACGTCTGCCGACGGTCTTGTTTTCCTTTCCCTCGCCGCAACAAGACTTTATTCAATCGGGACAGAAACCCGAAAGGCCCCGTGTGAGCAGTCTGCCACCGATTGACGTCGCCGATTTGCGCGTGCTCGTCTCGCTCGCGACCGAGCGCCACTTCGCGCGCGCCGCGCAGGCCTGCAACATGTCGCAGCCGGCCCTTTCGACGCGCATACGGCGCATGGAAGAATCGCTCGGCACGCCGCTGGTGCAGCGCGGACAACGCTTCCTGGGTTTCACCGAGGCAGGCGAGCGGGTGCTCACACGCGCGCGCCGCGTTCTCGCGGACCTCGATGGCCTCCGCCAGGACGTAACGGGCGGCACCGCGCTTGCCGGCCGGCTCAGGATCGGCGTGATCCCGAGCGCCACGCCGCTTGCCGGACGGCTCGCAGCCGCGCTTGCCCGGGCGCATCCGGGCGTGGACATCGCCTGCACCAGCCTGTCGTCGCGCATGATCGAGGCCGGGCTGCTGGATTATTCACTCGACGCCGGCATCACGTATCTGAACAACGAGCCGCTGCACAACGTCGACACGCTGGCGCTTCAACCGGAAAGCTACTGCCTGGTTGGCGCGCCGGAGCTGCTGGAGCAATCCGCTGAACCGGCAAGCTGGAAACGGGCGGCGGACTGGCCTCTTGCCCTCCTGACACCCGACATGCAGAACCGGCGCATTCTCGACAAGGCCTTCTCCGATGCCGGCGCGACCCCGCAGGTGGTGTTCGAGGCCAACAGCTTCCTGTCCATCTTCGGGCGCGCGGGCCGTGAGACATCGCCGGTCGTGGCCATCCTACCGCGCATGATCGTCGACGAACTCAAGACGGATGCCCTTGGTGTCCGGGAACTGGAGGCCATGCGCGTGCCACCGGTCATCGGGCTGGTCGCCCCGCGCAGAAACCTGCAATTGCCGCTGACCTCGGCCCTCTGGCGCGCTTGCCTGCAGGCAACTCAGCCCATTGATAACCTGTCATAATCACACGATTTCCAATCGCGATTTGAATTCGCATCCGAATTCCTTGCCACTCCTCTTTTCGAAGATGAGAGGGAGCGGGCGACAATGCTCGGAGGAAGTCGCGAACCGCAGCCCGTCAGGGACGGCACCGGTCGGAAGGGTCGCGGAAAGGGCGGACGGCTCAAGGGCCGCCCCCTCGACGATACGGCGCTCGAGGATGTCCGCCGGCTGCTTGGAGAAGCCCCTCGACGGCGCGACCTGCTGATCGAGCATCTCCACCTGCTGCAGGATGAATTCGGCGGACTGACCGCCGCCCATCTCAAGGCGCTGTCGCATGAAATGCGGCTGGCGGAGGCGGAAGTCTTCGAGGTTGCAAGCTTCTACCACCACTTCGACATCGTGAAGGAGGGCGCGGATCTTCCGCCCCTGACGATCCGCGTCTGCGACAGCCTGTCGTGCATGATGGCCGGCGCGGAACAGATGATCACGGCGCTGGAAACGCGCGCCGATCCGCGCGAGATCCGCATTGTGCGCGCCGCCTGCCAGGGGCGCTGCGCGGAAGCGCCGGCCGCGCAGGTCGGTCGCAACGAGGTCGGACATGCGACCGCCGACGCACTTCTGGAGGCCGCGCAGGCCGGAAAAACGGCGCCGCGTCCGGTCGAGGGGCTGCGGCTCGACGCCTATCGCGCCAAGGGTGGCTATGCGCTGCTGGAGGACTGCCTTGCCGGCAATCGCCAGCCGGAAGACCTGATCGAGACGCTATCCGACGCAGGCTTGCGCGGTCTCGGCGGCGCCGGCTTCCCGGCCGGTCGCAAGTGGAAGATCGTGCGCTCCTTCGAGGGACCGCGCCTGATGACGATCAATGGCGACGAGGGCGAACCCGGCACCTTCAAGGACCGGATCTTCCTGGAACAGGATCCGCACCGGATGCTGGAAGGCGCCCTGATCGCCGCCTGGGCGGTTGGCGCGGAGCGCATCTATCTCTACATGCGCGATGAATACCCCGGCGTACTGGAGGTCCTGCGGCAGGAAATCGCCGCGCTTGCCGCCGCCGGCCTCACCGATCACGCCCCCATCGAGCTGCGGCGCGGCGCCGGCGCCTATATCTGCGGCGAGGAAAGCGCCATGCTGGAATCGATCGAGGGCAAGCGCGGCCTTCCCCGGCACCGTCCGCCCTATATCGCGGAAAAGGGCCTCTTCGGCCGCCCCACCCTCAACCACAACATCGAGACGCTCCACTGGGTGCGCGACATCGTCGAGCACGGCGCGGAACGCTTCGCGGGCCACGGCAAGGACGATCACTCGGGCCTGCGCTCGTTCTCGGTCTCGGGCCGGGTTCGCAATCCCGGCGTCGCGATCCTGCCAACCGGCAGCACCATCCACGAGATCATCGAGGCCTGCGGCGGCATGGCGGACGGACACACGCTCGCAGGCTTCCTGCCGGGCGGCGCCTCCGGCGGGATCTTCCCCGCATCCATGGCCGACCTGCCGATGGATTTCGGAACCTTCGAGCCGCATGGCGGCTTCATCGGATCGCATGCGGTGGTGATTCTTTCCGACAAGGACGACATGCGTGCGGTCGCACTCAACCTGTTGCGCTTCTTCAAGCATGAAAGCTGCGGGCAGTGCACGCCCTGCCGCGCGGGCACGGAAAAGATGGTCGCCATGCTGGAGCACGGCGACTGGGACGAAGCGCGTCTCGGCGATCTGGAACAGGTCATGCGCGACGCCTCCATCTGCGGCCTGGGGCAGGCCGCGAGCAATCCCGTCCGCTCCGTCCTGAAGTTTTTCCAGCAGGAGAAGCGGCCGTGATCATACGCAAGGCCACCCCCGGGGATCTTCAACGTTTCGCGGCTCTCGTGAGCGAGTTGGAGCAACACTACGGATCGGACATCGATCCCGATCTGGTGACACAGCGCCTGTCGGACGGCTTCACGCGCTATGGCGAACTGGTGTTTCTTGTGGCGGAGGACGGTGACACGCTTCTCGGCCATGCGACCATGTCGCCGCTGTTTCCCGCCGGACGGGCCAATCCCGCCTATTTCGTCAAGGACGTCTTCGTTTCCAGCCATGCCCGCGGGCGCGGCGTGGGAGAAGCGCTTCTTCGCGCTTGCGCCGCCGAAGCGCGTGCACGCGGCGCGCCCCGGATGGACCTGACCGTCGATGCCGACAACGAGGGCGCAATCCGGCTCTACCGGCGGCTTGGTGCGGTGGAGCCCGACAAACGCTACCTGCGATGGGATGGCGAAAGCCTGGACAAGCTTGCGGAAGGTACGGACGATGACTGACCCCATCACCTTCACCCTCGACGGCCAGGCGGTCGAGGCGGCGGCAGACGAGACCATCTGGCAGGTCGCCAAGCGCGTCGGCACGGCCATTCCCCATCTTTGCCACAAGGATACGCCCGGCTATCGCCCGGACGGAAACTGCCGCGCCTGCGTGGTGGAAATCGAGGGCGAGCGCACGCTTGCAGCCTCCTGCATCCGCGCCCCCGCCGAGGGCATGGTGGTCACGACCGCCTCCAAACGGGCCGAAAAGGCGCGCGAGATGGTGTTCGAGTTGCTCGCCAGCGACATGCCGGCCCGCGACGACTCGCCCGACCGCGATGCCGATTTCTGGATCTGGTCGGAGGCCGTCGGCGTCGAGCGCTCGCGCTACGACAGCCGCTACAGCGAGGCTCCCGGTCACACACGCGCGGCCCGCTGGGACACGTCCCATGCCGCGATCGCCGTCAACCTCGACGCCTGTATCGCCTGCGGCCTGTGCGAACGCGCCTGCCGCGAGGTCCAGGTCAACGACGTGATCGGCATGGGCTATCGCGGAGGCGAAGCACGACCGATCTTCGACCTCTCCGACCCGATGGGCGCCTCCACCTGCGTTGCCTGCGGCGAATGCGTGCAGGCCTGCCCGACCGGCGCGCTGCAGGAAAAGAGCGTGATGGACGCGCCCGCGCGCCACACGGTCCTGACCGCCGACCGCACCGTCGACTCGCTCTGCCCGTTTTGCGGCGTCGGCTGCCAAACCACGGTGCATGTCAAGGACGAGACAATCATCAAGATCGACGGGCGCAATGGCACGGCGAACGAGAACCGGCTCTGCGTCAAGGGCCGCTTCGGCCACGACTACATCCGCCACCCGCACCGGCTGACCAAACCGCTGGTGCGCCGCGACGACGCGCCCAAGGCGGGCGACGCGATGCTCGACCCGGCCAATCCCTTCGACGTGTTCCGCGAGGCGACCTGGGAAGAGGCCCTGGAGCGCGCGGCCGGTGGACTGGCCCAAATCCGCGACACTTCGGGCGGTGCCGCACTTGCCGGCTTTGGCTCCGCAAAGGGGTCGAATGAGGAAGCCTACCTGTTCCAGAAGCTTGTGCGACAGGGCTTTGGCACCAACAACGTCGACCATTGCACGCGGCTGTGCCACGCCTCCTCGGTCGCCGCGCTGATGGAGGGGATCGGCTCGGGCGCCGTCTCCGCGCCCTTCCGCGCGGCGGAAGACGCCGACTGCATCATCGTGATCGGCGCAAGGCCGACCCAGAACCATCCGGTTGCCGCGACCTACCTCAAGCAGGCCGCCAAACGCGGTGCGAAGCTCATCGTCATGGACCCGCGCGGCCAGGACCTGATGCGCCACGCAAGTCATTCCTTGCGGTTTACGCCGGGCAGCGATGTGGCGATGCTCAATGCGCTTCTACATGTGATCATCGCCGAAAACCTCCACGACGCCGACTATGTCGCCAGCCACGTCGACGGTTTCGAGGCACTGAAGGACAAGGTCCGCGACTTCTCGCCGGAAGCGATGGCGAGCGTCTGCGGCATCGACGCCGAAACACTCCGGGACGTGGCGCGCGTCTATGCGACGAGCGACCGCTCCATCATCTTCTGGGGCATGGGCGTGTCGCAGCATGTTCACGGCACGGACAACGCCCGCTGCCTGATCGCGCTGGCACTGGTCACCGGCCAGATCGGGCGTCCGGGCACCGGCTTGCATCCCTTGCGCGGACAAAACAACGTGCAGGGCGCATCCGACGCCGGCCTGATCCCGATGTTCCTGCCCGACTACAAGTCAGTGGAGAATCCGGATATCCGGGGCGCCTATGAAGACGCCTGGGGCCGGCCGCTCGATCCCGTTCGCGGGCTGACCGTGGTCGAGATCATGGACGCGATCCATGCCGGCGACATTCGCGGCATGTACATCATGGGCGAGAACCCGGCGATGTCGGATCCCGACCAGATCCATGCCCGCGCTGCCCTTGCGAAACTCGACCATCTGGTGGTCCAGGACATTTTCCTGACCGAAACCGCCTGGCACGCGGATGTGGTGCTGCCGGCCTCCGCCCATGCGGAAAAACTCGGCACCTACACCAACACCAACCGCCAGGTGCAGCTCGGTCGTCCGGCCGTTCCCCTGCCCGGCGCGGCGCGGCAGGACTGGGAGCTGATCGCCGAGATCGCCCGCCGCATCGGGCTCGACTGGTCTTATGCCCATATCGGCGAGGTCTATGAGGAAATGCGCGCGTTCATGCCATCGCTCGCCAACATTTCCTTCGAGCGCATCGTCCAGGAAGGCTGCGTGACCTATCCGGCGAAACATGAAGATCAACCGGGCTCGGAGATCATCTTCACCGACGGCTTTCCCACAGCCTCCGGCAAGGGACGCCTGGTCCCGGCCGACCTCATTCCGCCGGACGAGATGCCGGACGAGACCTATCCGCTCGTCCTGACCACCGGGCGCATGCTCGAACACTGGCACACCGGTGCGATGACACGACGCTCGTCCACGCTCGATGCGCTGGAACCCGGCCCCGTGGCTGCGATGAACCCGCGCGAGATCGAGGCCCGCGGCCTGGTCGCGGGGGACGCGGTGACGGTCACCACCCGCCGGGGCGCGATCACGGCGACCCTGCGGGCCGATCGCGACGTCGCGGATGGCATGGTTTTCGTGCCGTTCTGTTTCTTCGAGGCTCCCGCCAACCGGCTCACCAACGCGCAGCTCGATCCGTTCGGCAAGATCCCGGAGTTCAAATACTGCGCGGCACAGGTGATCTCGGTCGCCGGACTTCGACAAGAAGCGGCCGCAGAGTAGACCGGTCACCGGGCGGCGGACCGGAGCCGAACACACAAGAGGGAGCGCCGCAGGTCCGCAGCGCTCCCTTTCGCCTATCGATGCAACATTTCGCAGTCTCGCGGAGCCGGTCAGGCGGCGGTCTGCTTCCTCGCCTCCCCGCGACGGTCCCGCCCCTTGAAATTCGGGTCGCGCTTCTTGCGCCGGTCGAGCGGGCCTTCCCGGATTTCGACGAAGAAACCGCGGATCTGTTCGGCGATCTCCGTCGATTGCGACCGCAGGCTCCCCGAAACAACAAGAAAGTCATCGGCCGCATGTTCGGTCTTGTCGATCGCGTCGTTCACGCCGGTCACGTTGCGCGTGAGCGTCATCGTGCCCTGGGCGGCATGCTGCACATTCATCGAGATTTCCCGCGTCGCCGCCCCCTGCTCCTCTACCGCCGCGGCGATGGCGGCCGTCAGCGAGTCGATTTCGCCAACCGTGGAGGAAATCGACCCGATCGTGTCGACGGCCCGGGTGGTCGCCGCCTGCACTTCCGACACCTGATTGGCAATATCCTCCGTCGCCTTGGAGGTCTGGCTTGCAAGCTGCTTCACCTCCTGGGCGACAATGGCGAAGCCGCGTCCCGCCTCGCCGGCGCGCGCCGCCTCGATGGTGGCATTGAGCGCCAGCAGGTTTGTCTGTGCGGCAATCGCCTGAATGAGACCGATGACATCGCCGATCTTCTGGGCGGAAGTGGAGAGCCGGCCGATTTCCTGCGAGGCGTTTTCGGTCACCGAGCTTGCCCGGCGCGCGACATCCGAGGCGCCGGTGATCTGGCGGCCGATCTCCTCGATCGAGGACGACAGTTCCTCCGCCGCCGAGGCCACGGTCTGGACGCTCACCGAGGTTTCCTCGGAGGCCGCGGATGCTGAAACGGCCTCTTGCGAGGCGGAACTGGCGACATCGGAAAGTGTGCCGGCCTGCTGCTGCATCCGGTCGGCGGTCTGGTCCACGGTCCGCAGCGATGCCTCGACCTTTTCCTTGAACCGGTCGACCGCATCGCTCAGGTGGCGGGTCTGCGCTTCCTGGGCTTCCATGATGATCTGCTGATAGGTCGAGATCGCGAAATCGAGATCGAGCAATACCGCCTTGTTGAGCACCTGGACCGACTGTGTCGCCTTCTTCGGCGCGAAGCGGTACTTTTGCATCACGATGGCGATAAGCTCGTTGAGCACATACTGGTAGCCGGCGATGTACCAGCGCGGCTCCAGGCCAATGCGGCTGTGCGCGCGCCCGATGCGGTCGATGCTTTGCACGTAGTCATCGTCGAAAGCGCCGGTAAACAGGCGCTTCCAGTGTTTTTTCTGCGCCGATTCCAGAGACGCCTGGCGATCCCCGATCAGGGCGGCCAGATTGGGTTGCTTCACAACGTGAGAATAAAAACTTCTCAGAATTTCGTCGAGCCGGGGTTCCACCACCGGCCAAAGGCTCTGAAGGCTGCGTCTGGCCTTGTCGTCGATACGCGCGAATGCAACCCGTAATTCAGAACCACCATCACCTGCTACCGACATCGGATTACCTCATCTGACTATTGCCATCAGTTTGGGTAAAGCCGGTTACAAATTATATAACGACAAAGCATTTTTTATGTATGTATATTTTTAATTCATAAACCCTGTAAAAATTACGCAGGGATATAATCCGAAAAGAATCCAAAGTCCGGTATGAAAATAATTTCCATAGAACAAAAATCTAAAACTATGTGGTTTTACATAGAAAATCCGTACATCATCCGACAATTGCGCTTTCAGCAGCAAATTCCAACTTGGGCGAAGGTCGCCCTGCCAGAGACTCAAATTGTATTATGGAAGAATGAAATGAGTCGAAATCCACAGCAAGCACGAATTTGGAGGCGATGGCCGGGGTGGCGGGTTTGAGAGAACCGGTTTCTGTGACAACAAGGCGCGAGGACCACCGCCGGCGGCGGGATCGACGGACCCGACAGCGATCCGTGCGCGCCCTCTGCGGCCACATGCCCCTGAAACACCGAGCCCGCAAGGGAGCCCCTTATGGAACCCAAATTGCTAGCCCTCCTGATCCTGGTGCCGTTCACAGTGGTGTTCGTCTATGCCGGCCTCCATGAATACAAACGTTACAAGTCCCAGGGCCGGGCAAAATACGGGCTTGTCTACGATGAAGAGACCGGGACAACCCATGTGACCGGCATCGACGAAGACGAGGACGGGTACGATCCGGAAGACTACGATCCCAGCAACTACAACGAACCGGGAAGCACAAAGGAGACCGACGACGAAAGGACTTAGGACTTCGACCGGCTTTCCGCGCCTGCGCCGCGTTTCGAAAAGCCGTCATTGGCGCATGGGCTGCAAAGCGGATGCCGCCGTATTGCAACGCGATTTCCGCGATGGGTTCCGTCGCCGTGTCAGGGAGAAGCGCGCCGCCCATCGCCACTGCGTTCACGTCACGGTGTCTGCAAGTCTGACAGATGCGGGATGGCTGGGGCGGCAGGATTCGAACCTGCGAATGGCGGCACCAAAAGCCGCTGCCTTACCACTTGGCGACGCCCCAACGCGCGACGACGTGTATAACCAGACCCCTGCGCTCACGCAAGCGTCGCTTCGGGCTTCAGCCGCTACATTCCCCAGGGCGTTCACATGAAACGCACCGCCGCGATGCAGGGCATGAAGGCCCCTGTCCGGCGGACAGGAGCCCTCGTGCGCCGGTTCAATGCGCGCTGCTCTATCGCGCGCCCATCGCCCATTCCGGAAGCGTCCCCGCGACGACACCAAAGACGCTCGTGAGGATCAAGTAACCGAGGGTCGAAAGCACGATCATCGCGGCGATGTTGTGAAAGCTCCCGTAACGGGCCATCTGCGAAATCGTGACGTGCCCGGACGAAAAGACCAGCGCGTTCGGCGGTGTTGCGACCGGCAGCATGAAGGCCATCGACGCCGACAGTGCGGCCGGGACGGCCAGCATCAGCGGGTTCTCGCCGATGTTCTGCGACAGTGCCGCGAGCAACGGCAGGAAGGTCGCAGCCGTTGCTGTGTTCGAGGTCACCTCGGTCAGAAGCAGGATGACCGCAGCCACGATCACGATCAGGAGCAGGATCGGAACACCGTACGCGATCCCTCCGATCAGGCCGCCGATCCATGTATCGAGACCGGTGCCCGCCACCGCGCCGGCAAGGCTCAGCCCGCCGCCGAAGAGCATCAGGACGCCCCAGGGCAGCTTCGATGCGGTTGTCCAGTCCAGCAATGCGACACGCGATCCGTTGCGGTCCCGGCCGCTTCCCGCAGGAAGGATGAACAACAGCAGGGCGGCGCCGATCGCGATGCTCGCATCGTTCAGTCCGGGAATATAGACCTGCAACCACGACCGCAGCACCCAGAGCACCGCCGCCGATGCGAAGACGACACCGACCATCGCCTCGGCCCGCGACATGGTGCCCAGGCCCCGCAACTTCCCGCTGATCAGCTCGCGCGCGCCATCGACCTCGCTCCGCGGAAGCCGGATCGCCAGGCGGGTCAGCAGCAACCACGAGATCGCCAGCATCGTCGCCGCCACCGGAACGCCGATCAGCATCCAGCGGCCGAAACCGAGATCATAGCCGTAAGTTTGCCGCATCGCTCCCGCCAGCAAGGCGTTCGGCGGGGTGCCGATCAGGGTTGCGACACCGCCAATCGATGCGGCGTAAGCCACGCCCAGCATCAGGGCGAGAGCAAAGGTCTTGGCTTCCTTGCCGCCGGTTTCCTCCTGTATCAATCCGATCACGGAAACGGCAATCGGCAACATCATCACCGTCGTTGCCGTATTGGACACCCACATCGACAGAAAGGCCGTCGCCAGCATGAACCCGCCGACGATATGGTGTCTCCGAGATCCTGTGCGCGACACGATGGACAATGCGATGCGCTGATGGAGGTTCCAGCGCTCCATCGCCGCGGCCAGCATGAACCCGCCCATGAACAGGAAGATGGTTGCGCTCGCGTAGGGCGCGGCAGTCGCCTTGACCGTTCCGGCGCCAGTCAACGGAAACAGAACCAGCGGAAGCAAGGCGGTGGCAGCAATGGGGATCGCCTCGGTGATCCACCAGATCACCATCAAAGCGGCCACGGCGACGACCCGCCAGCCGGCGACCGACAACCCCTCCGGCGGCGGTAGCAACAAGAGCAACACGAAGACCGCAAGCCCCACAAGCATCGGCAAGGGCCGCAGCGAAGCGCCCAACGCCTCCTTCCCCTCTTGCCAGGACAGGCTCTGGTCCTGGTGCGGGTCTTTCCCGGATGTGGTCATTGCAATCGTTCCTCCCCGAATTCCAAATCATCAGGCGCGTGGCATTCACCGGACGCGGGGCGCATGATCCCCGGTCCGGTGCGCAGGCCATGCGCATTGCGGTTGAAGTTCTGCGCCAAAACAGCCTTCCACCAAGGCGCAGGCGGTTTTTTCAAAGAAATGCGTCGAGCGCGGCCAGCAGCGCCTCCGGCGCCTCCTCCTGGGGGCTGTGACCGCAGTCGATGGCATGGCCCTGCACGTCGTCGGCCTTCTCGCGCCAGGTGGCCACCACGTCATAGAGAGCCCCGACGGTTCCCCGGCCGCCCCACAGCGCAAGGAGCGGCGCGCGCACGCGGGCGTCCGAGTCTTCGGCATCGTGAACCAGGTCGATCGTCGCGGCAGCGCGGTAATCCTCGCAGACCGCATGGCGGGTGGCGGGGTCGCGATAGCAGCGACGGTACTCAGCCATAACACGCGGATCGGAGGCGCCGTCGATCTTGATCTGACCCGCGATATGGCGGTCGAGAAAGAAGTCCGGATCCGCCTCGATCAACCGCTCCGGCAAGGGATAGGGCTGGATCAGGAAGAACCACCAGAAATAGCGCCGCGCGAATTCCATGTCGGTCCGGGCATACATCGTCGCGGTCGGCGCGATATCGAGAAGCACCAGCTTTTCCACCGCATCCACATGATCCAGCGCCATGCGATGCGCGACGCGCCCGCCCCGGTCGTGGCCGACGACCGAGAACCGGTCATGGCCGAGCGCCCGCATGACGGCAACCTGATCGGCCGCCATGGCGCGCTTGGAATAGTTGACGTGCCCCTCGCCACCCCCGGGCTTCTCGCTGTCGCCGTAGCCGCGCAGGTCGGTCAGCACCACGGTGAAGCGGCGCGCAAGGATCGGCGCGACCTTGTGCCAGCTCAGATGGGTCTGCGGGTGGCCGTGCATCAACAGCAGCGGCGGCCCCTCGCCCCCGGTCGCGGTGCGGATCCGGATCCCGTGCGCATCGATATCCCGCCAGGAGAAGCCTGGAAGAATGTCGGAAAACCCTGCAAGCTTGCTCATGCCTCGCCCCCGCGTGCGAGCCAGGGGGCCTCGGCGAAATAGGCCGCCTCGAAATCCCGGATACGCTCTTTCATCTGCAATGTCGTGGCGATCTTGTCGCGCCCCTCCATCAGGGCCTGCCGCCGCGACGGCTCGATCCCGAAGTCCAGGCAAAGGCCGCCGCAGGTCACGGTCTGCGTGGCAAGATCCACGGTGATCTCAGTGCCATCCGGCCCGACCGCCCGGGCCAGCCGCGCGCGCTCGTCGTCGCCTAGCGTCACCAGCAGCAGGCCGTTGTTGGCCGCATTGTCGGCGAAGATCCCGGCAAAGGTGCTGCCGATCAGCGCACGGATCCCGTATTGCAGCAGCCCCCAGACAGCATGCTCGCGTGACGAGCCGCAGCCGAAATTCGGCCCCGTCAGCAGGAACCGGACGTTCTGCATCGGCGCCCGGTTCAGAATGAAATCGGTCCGTGTCCCACCTTGCGCGTCAAAGCGCAGATCGTGAAACAGGCCGCGCGCCAATCCGCTCCGGTCTATGCCCTTGAGAAAGACCTTGGGCATGATCACGTCGGTATCCACATTGGCCGCGGGCATGGGGGCGGCCAGCCCCGTAACGCTCAGGAACTTTTCCACTTACATCTCCCGTGTCGCAAGCGCGCGGACATCGGCAAGGCGGCCGGTCACAGCCGCAGCCGCCACCATGGCGGGGCTCATCAGGTGGGTTCGCCCGCCGCTGCCCTGCCGTCCCTCGAAATTGCGATTGGTGCTCGAGGCGCAGCGTTCGCCGGGCGCCAGGACATCGTCGTTCATGGCAAGGCACATCGAGCAGCCCGACTGGCGCCATTCGAACCCCGCCTCGATGAAGGCGCGGTCAAGCCCTTCCGCCTCCGCCGCCCGTCGCACGCTTGAGGAGCCGGGCGATACCATGGCGCGCACCCCCGGCGCCACGCTGCGCCCGCGCAGGATCCTGGCTGCAGCGCGCAGGTCGTCGAGCCGAGCATTCGTGCAGGAGCCGATGAACGCCCGGTCAATCGCGATATCCTCGTAACGGGTGCCCGGCTCAAGACCCATGTAATCGAGCGCCCGGGCCGCATCGCCCCGCCGGTCCGCCGGCAGGCAAGCAGGGTCGGGCACGGCGTCATCGATCGCGCCCGACTGGTCCGGACTTGTGCCCCAGGTGACCATCGGCGCGATCTCGCCGGCGCAAAGATCGACCTCACGGTCGAAGACGGCGTCGGGATCGCTGGCAAGCGCCCGCCAGACGGGTTTCGCGCGCTCAAGCATCTCCGTCGACGGTGCACGCGAACGCCCGGCGATATAGTCGAACACCTTGTCGTCGGGCGCCATCAGCGCGACCCGCGCGCCGCATTCCACCGACATGTTGCAGATCGTCATCCGCCCTTCCACGTCCAGCGCGCCGATTGCCTCGCCGACGAATTCCAGCGCATGGCCGGCCGCCCCGTCGGCGCCGATCTTGCGGATCAGCGCCATCACGAGATCCTTTGCGGTAACGCCCAGCGGCAGATCGCCGACCACCCTGACGCGCATCGTCTTCAAACGCGTATAGGTAACCGTCTGGGTCGCCAGAAGGTGCTCGATATCAGAGGTGCCGATACCGAAACCAACCGTTCCGAAGGCGCCATAGGTCGCCGTATGGCTGTCGCCCGCCGCAATGACCAGGCCGGGGAGAACCCAGCCAAGTTCCGGAAGGACGACATGCTCGATCCCCTGACGCGGGTCCAGGACATCGAACATCTCGATCCCGAAATCGCGCCCGTTCTCGGCGAAATACGCGATTTGCCGTTGCGCATCGGCATCGCCGACCGAGGCACCGCGATCCGGTGCGGTGGAATTGACGTGGTCGACCACGCCAAGCGCCGCCTCCGCGCGCCAGACCCCGCGCCCCGCATCGCGCAGGCCGGTGAAAGCCTGCGGACTGGTGTATTCGTTCAAGACGGTGCGATCGACATAGAGAAGCAGTTGCGATCCGGGGCCGGCCCGGTCGTCCAGCGCCTGTATCTTGTGCCGGTCGATGATTTTGTCGTAGAGGGTCCGGGATCGCATTTCGAAAACGCTCCTTGTTTCGCTGCCGCACCCTAATCTGCCGGGACGCGCGTCAGCCAATGCCGGTTGGCGATCAATTGATGCAACGGACGGCGGGAAGACACCGACGATGGAGACCAACTGGCTGGAAGACTTCCTGAAGCTCGCCGAGGAGGGCAACTTCTCGCGCGCGGCCGAGGCACGAAATTCCAGCCAGCCGGCGTTCAGCCGCCGGATTCGCGGTCTGGAGGACTGGGTCGGCACACGGCTCATCGACCGTGACACCCACCGCATTGCCCTGACGGAGGCCGGAGAGACCTTTCACGCCGTGGCCGAGGACGTGCTGCGCCGGCTCGCACAAGGCCGCGACCAGACCCGCGAAGTCGGCGGCGCGGAAGCCGGGACCTTGCGCTTCGCCGCGACCCATGCGCTGTCCCTGACCTTTTTTCCCGACTGGTTGCGCGAATATGGCGACACCCCGGAACTGGCGACCGTCAGCTTGCTGGCCGACAACATGCTCGGCTGCGAGAAAATCATGCTGGCGGGCAAGGCCGATTTTCTTCTCTGCCACCACCATCCCACGTCGCACCACCGGCTGGACCCGGGCGTCTTCTGCTCGATCCGCCTCGGCGCAGACCGGCTGATCCCCGTTTGCGTGCCGGAGACGGATGGAAAACCCCGTTTCGCCCTTCCCGGCGACGCGCAGGAACCGCTGCCCTACCTTGCGTATGACGACCGCTCGGGAATGGGCCGGATTCTCGCCGCGGCCCAGGTCATCTCCGAACGACGCGCGGCCCTTCGGCCCGTTTTTCGCTCGCATCTTGCAACGGCGCTGTTGCGGATGGCACGCGACGGCAAGGGGATCGCCTGGGCGCCGCACAGCCTGTGCGCTCCCGATCTCGCGCGCGGACGACTTGTCCGTGCCGGGGGCGAAAACTGGGACGTGCCGATGGAAATCCTTCTGTTGCGCCCGCGAGGCCGACAGGGCCACGCCGTCGAGACGTTCTGGAGCCGCGCGGTTGCCGCCGCCGGAGAGCAACAGGAGACGTGAGGCCTGCGAGCGCGCTTTCTCACACGCGCGCGTTCACCTGAAAAAACCGGCAGGCACAGGGATCCCGCACTCATCCACAGCCGGGATCGTTTTCCGTTGGACGACAGGGTTGCGGAGGCGCGGGCGTGGTGATATTAACCCGCGACGCTTCAGAGAGACGCCGCCTTCCCGGGACGGAAAATCGCCTCTGACAGCGATATCGGAGTGTAGCGCAGCCTGGTAGCGCACCTCGTTCGGGACGAGGGGGTCGCAGGTTCAAATCCTGCCACTCCGACCATTCTTTTCCAATGATGCCGACCATTGATGGTGACTTGCTGCGCGGCTCCGGCTGCGTGCGGCGCGGTCACAGTCCCCTGTCTGGAACGCACGATTGCCGGAAGACCCGACCGGCATCGGCGGATCGGCGCAACAGCCGCCACATGCCGTCAGCGGGGGGCAGCACCTTCATCGGTCATCCTGTCAGCGCCCTGCTCCGCGGCAATCTCGCCGAGGCGCCTGTCCAGCCGGTCCGGCGGACGGCGCGGGTCGTAATCGGGATTGAGGGACGACTTGTGGGCCCACTGCCGCAGGATCATCGCGGTCCAGACAGTCTCGACATCCGGGTGCCTTGCAAGGAGATCCCGGAGGTCGTCCAACCGGTCAAATCCGGCGGCCTGCACAAGAAGCGTCATATCCGTACTGCCGGCGATCGACCAGGCACCGATCAGTTCAGGCCAGCCCTGCACCGCGTCATGGATATGTTTGCAAAACGGGCGCTTCAACTTCATGTGAAAGAAGGCGGCCTCGGCAGGCTCCCGGCCACCCCTCTCGTCCGCCAGCTTGATCGTGAACCTTTCGATAACGCCACGCCGGACCAAACCGTCGATCCGGTTCTTGACCGTCATCCGCGACACGTCGAGCAGCCCTGCAAGTTCGGTGTTGGAACGCCGGGCGTCCTGAGTCAGCAGCTGAACAAGCTTCCGATCCAGTTCTGAAAGGGGCCGGTCGGAAACCTCCGCGTCCTTCATGCAAACCTCACGACGACACTGCAATTCATGTGTGCAGCCTCGCAATATGCAACCTTCCTGTCAATTCGATCTGTTCTCATTGGCGTTTTGTCCGGCTATTCATTTCAAAGGACGGAACGGCGAAGAACATAAATAGAATTATGAAAATACAAATTTTACCTCAATTACTTACGGGAACAGGATAATGACTTTCTCGAACCGAGAGTTTCTTACCTTTTCGGTAAAGGTCAATCGACATATATTTGAAGGCAATCTTGACGGCGCCTTGCGCCTGATCGGAGATTACATGCTGGCGAACGACCTGACCGCCTCGATCGAAACGGTGGTAACCATCCCCCTGGACGACCGGACAAACACCCCTCCTGCGTCGTCCCCCCAGTAAGGATGCCGGTGCCGACGAAGCCGCGTTAACCGCTGAGCACGTTGAACCCGACGGCCCGATTGGCGAGCGCCACCCCTTCCAGCGCATCGGTCGCAAAGAAATCCGCGCCGATCCCTGTGAAGGCTTCGGGCGCGGCAAGCACTCCGGCACCGCCAATACAGACATGGAGGGCAGAGTTGAGAGAGGCCGCACGGGCCCGATCAATGGCAATCGCCACGTCGCCGACGATGGAGGTGATGCCAACGGACAGGCCGAACACGTCGAAATGGTCGCGCTTCAGCTCCTGAAAGCAGCTGTCGAGATGCCCGCCATCGCCGCCGCGCTGCACGCGCCATCCGGACTGACGGAAAACGGTCTCCACGATCTGCAGCCCAAGCGCATGATTGTCACCGGGCATGCGTGCAAGCAGCAAACGCGCCTCCGCGTCACCGGGATGCAGGGCGTCGCTCTCTTCCCGCATGAGATGGCGCTCGACATAGGCCTGGGAAATGCTGTTGAAGGCCAACGCGATGCGCCCCGATGCAAGGGTGATCTCGACAAAGCTCGCCTCCTCGCGCGACCAGCGCCCCCGCACGCAGACACATACAGGCATCAGGACCTGGCTGTAGACTTCCAGAAACGGCCGGTTCCGGTCCAGGATTTCCGCGATGATGGCCTCTAGCCGTATCTCCTGCTCGGAGAAGATCGCGCGGATCAGCGCGGAAACCACGGGCGCCCACGCCCCGTCGATGCCGCTCGCCGGATCGGACAATGCGGCGACCACCGACGCGGGATCCCCCGGGCCGGAATTACGCCGGATCATCTCCGCGGTCACGGTTCCCTCGATGGCCCGCCTCAGCAACCTCGAGTTGTTGCCATGGTCGTTGTTGCGATTGTCTTGCTTCCGACGATCCGCCGCCCCACCCGCAGACTTTCCGCCCGTCTCAATGGTTTTACAGGCAATTGCATCACGGCCGTCCGAAGAGATCGGGTACTCGGCCATTGCTCCTCCCAAGGAGGACAAATGCTTAAAAAACATCCTCCAGCCCAAATCCTGTGCTCAAAAGCCAGACCGCACAAGTTTGGAATCGGAACATATACGCGCAGTTTGTTTCCCAAAGGGAAACGCAAAAACGGGCAACAAATACATTCAAAGTACAGAAAACACTCTTTGGTCGCGTGTGGATTCCGATCCACTCGCGCGGGCCACTGCATCCAGGGCCTTGCACACGATGTGGCGGGCATTCAACCCGGCCGCCTCATACATCGCCTCCGGGGAAGCCTGGGCGATAAAGCTGTCCGGCAGGGTCATGCAGCGCACGGCAATGCGTCCGTCGAGCGCGCCTTCTTCCGCCAACGCCTGCAACACCATTGCCCCGAAACCACCGCTGGCCCCCTCCTCGATCGTCACAAGCACGTCGTGCTCGGCTACGAGATCCTTGATGAGATCGAGATCCAGCGGCTTGGCGAAGCGCGCATCGGCGACAGTCGTCGAAAGCCCGCGCTGGTCCAGTCGCCTGGCAGCGATGAGGCATTGCTCCAGCCTTGCGCCAAAGGACAGGAGCGCAATCGTGCGCCCCTCCCGCACAATGCGCCCCTTGCCGATGGCAAGCGGTACGCCTGCCTTCGGCAGCGCGACACCGGTCCCCGATCCGCGCGGATAGCGAAAGGCGACAGGCCCGTCGTCGTGGCGCGCGGCGGTCGCAACCATGTCCATCAGTTCCGCCTCGTCGGCCGCAGCCATGACCGTGAACCCCGGCAGGTTGGCAAGATATCCGACATCGAACGCGCCCGCGTGGGTGGGCCCGTCGGCCCCGACGAGGCCGGCTCGGTCGATGGCGAAGCGGACCGGCAGCCCCTGAAGGGCCACATCGTGAACGATCTGGTCGTAGCCGCGTTGCAGGAAGGTGGAGTAGATCGCGCAGAACGGACGCAGGCCGCTTGCGGCCAGGCCGGCCGCAAAAGTCACCGCGTGCTGTTCGGCGATACCGACGTCGAAGGCGCGCTCGGGAAAGGCCCTGGCGAAAAGATCGATGCCGGTTCCGCCCGGCATGGCTGCGGTGATCCCCACGATACGCTCATCGCGTTCGGCTTCCGCCACCAGACTTGCCCCGAAGACCTTCGTGTAGCTCGGCGGCGCGGGTTTCGACGCCGCCTGCTGTCCGGTTGCGGGGTCGAACTTCGAGACGCCGTGATACTTGTCCCGGGCGGTTTCGGCCGGGCGATAGCCGGCGCCCTTCTTGGTGACCGCATGCAGAAGAACCGGACCGTCGGCATTGTCCCGCAGGGTCCGAAGGATGCGCAGAAGGTCCTTCACGTCGTGCCCGTCGACCGGCCCCACGTAGCAAAAGCCAAGGTGATCGAACATGGTGTAGCCGGACATCAGCCCCTTGGCCAGATGACGCGCCCGCTCCGCCCCCTCGCGGAACGGGGCCGGCAGCTGGGCGGCCGCCTGCTTTACCAGGGCCTTGAAGTCCTTCACCGGCCGACCGGCGCAAAGCCCGGTCAGATAGGTCGACAATGCCCCGACCGGCGGGGCGATCGACATGTCGTTGTCGTTCAGGATGACGATCATGCGCTTTCCGGCCGCGCCGGCGTTGTTCATCGCCTCATAGGCCATGCCGGCCGACATGGCGCCATCGCCGACGACGCAGATCACGTCGCCGACATCCGCGCCGAGATCGCGCGCCGTCGCAAAGCCGAGACCGGCGGAGATCGACGTGGAGGAATGCGCCGCGCCGAACGGGTCATAGGCGCTCTCGCTGCGCTTGGTGAAGCCGCTCAGCCCCCCTTCCTGGCGCAGCGTCGGCATCCGGTCGCGCCGGCCGGTCAGGATCTTGTGCGGATAACATTGATGCCCGACGTCCCAGATCAGCTTGTCGCGCGGCGTATCGAACACGGCATGGATCGCCACCGTCAGTTCGACGACGCCAAGGCTTGACCCGAGATGCCCGCCGGTGCGCGCAACCGAATTGATCGTCTCGCAGCGCAATTCGCGCGCCAGAACCGCCAGTTCACCGTCACTCAGCGACTTGAGATCATCCGGTGAGGATACCCGGTCCAGCAACGGTGTCGGTGCGTTGACGTCGGTTCCGGTGACCATGATGGATCCCTCTTGTGCATCCCGGATCGCGCGTTGACCGGGCATCGATCTCGCCGGGCGACAGCGGATCCCGATCGGGCCTCTGGCGCCTGCCTCCGCATTGCATCTTCAACCGCACACCCAAGTTTGTAAACTTATTTTTACACATTTTGTGTCCAATATAAATTACACTCCCGGTTTCGCCATGCCGGCAAAGGCCCGTGCGTGAGCGTCGCCCCCGCACTCACAAGTTTGCCAAGTCCGATTGCAATTGCCGAAAAAGTGTCTAATCTGATTGACAGTATGTCGTAACTTTAAATTTACACTTCCCGGGAGAAACCGCATGTCTCCGCCATTCCCCTTCTCCGCCATTGTTGGACAGGACGAACTGAAGGACGCGCTGCTTCTGGCCGCCGTCGATCCCTCCCTTGGCGGGGTCCTGGTGTTCGGCGACCGCGGAACGGGGAAATCGACGGCCGTGCGCGCGCTTGCAGCGCTCCTCCCCGACATTCGGGCGCGCAAGGGATGCGCCTTCAACTGCGATCCGGCGCAGCCTGCCGGGATCTGTCCGGTCTGCACCGGCGTTTTGCCCCGCGCCGCCGGGGCAAAGCGCCCGGCAATCGAGAAACGCCGCACGCCCGTGGTCGACCTTCCGCTGGGGGCGACCGAGGATCGCGTCTGCGGAACGCTTGACCTCGAAAAGGCCCTGACGTCGGGCGAGAAGGCCTTTGAACCGGGGCTGCTGGCACGCGCCAATCGCGGGTTTCTCTACATCGACGAGGTCAATCTCCTGGAAGACCATCTGGTCGACCTGTTGCTCGACGTGGCCGCCTCGGGAACCAATGTCGTCGAGCGCGAGGGTCTGAGCATTCGCCATCCGGCCCGGTTCGTTCTCGTGGGAAGCGGCAATCCGGAGGAAGGCGAGCTGCGTCCGCAACTGCTCGACCGTTTCGGCCTGTCTCTCGACGTATCGGCCCCGCGCGACATTCAGCAGCGCGTCGAGGTCATCCGCCGGCGCGAGGCCTACGACCGCAACCCCGAAGCCTTTGTGGCGGACTGGGCAGCGCGAGATGCAAAGATCACGGCGCGCATTCGCAAGTCGGCCGCGAAGCTGGCAAAAATGGAAACGCCGACGTCCGTGTTCGAGCTTGCCGCCACCTTGTGCCTGCGGCTCGGCGTGGACGGTTTGCGGGGGGAACTCACGCTGATCCGCGCGGCACGCGCGCGCGCCGCGCTTTCAGGCAAGCGCGAACCGGGAACCGCCGACGTCGTCGCGGTCGCCCCGATGGCGCTTCGACACCGCCTGCGCCGTGACCCGCTCGACGAGGCCGGATCGGCCGCGCGTGTGGAACGTGCCGTCGACGAAGTGTCCTTCGGAGTGGCGGGCCATGCCTGACGCCGCACGCGCCTTGCCCGGCAAGACCGCCCTGCCCGCTCCGCAAACCGGACGCTGGGCCGACGCATTGCTTGCGGCCATGGTGCTGACAGTGGGCGGCGCAGCGCTTGGCGGCATCCATGTGCGGGCCCGCTGCGGGCCGGTCCTGGATCGTTGGCTCGCGGCGCTCAAACGCATGCAGTCAACCGACGCGCCGGTGCAACGCATTGCGGCCACGGTGAGCGCGGATGCGCTCGACGGCAGCCTCGACCTGGCACAAACCCTGGCGCTGGGACGCCCGGTGCACACGGCCGGCGTGCTGACACGCGCCAATGGCGGGTTCCTGGTGCTGGCCATGGCGGAGCGAACGGAGGCAACGCTCGCCGGGATCCTCGCGGGCGCTCTCGACACGGGCAGAAGCGGACGCGGAGCACCGGCCCGGCTTGCGCTGGTTGCGCTTGACGAGGGGGCGGATGCGGAAGAGGGCGTGCCGGCGGCAATCGCCGACCGGCTCTGCCTGCGTCTCCCGCTGGAGGATCTCTCGCTTCGCGACACGGCAGAGACCGCCCCCGCGCAAGCGTGCCCCGCCTCCGCAAGTTTCTGGCGCGACGTCGAGCTTCCAGACCCTCTTCTTGACGCGCTTGTGGCCGCCGCGGACGCCACCGCGACGCGGTCGATGCGCCGCGCGCTCGCCCTGTCCCGCGTGACACGGATCGTTGCCGCTCTCGAGGGCTGCGCACGCGCCGAGCCCGGCCATGCCGCAACGGCGCTGCGGCTGGTATTCGGCCTTGGCCCTCAAGCGCAAGAAGCCGAAACATCCCCGGACCAGGATCAGCCGGGCGATGACGCGACCGATGACAGGCAGGAACCGTCACAGGCGCCGCCCCACGCGAATGGCGAAGACAGCGCCCGGGACAAGACCGGCGATGACGCGACCGGCGCGCAGCCGGACCGGGAGATCTCGCCGGATGACCTTCAGGACATGCTGATCAGTGTCCTTGCCGCGCAAAAGCTCGATCCGTCGCTGCTGTCCATCAAAGCGGAGACAATGAAGGCCGGCGGAGGGGCGGGAAAATCCGGTGCGGAACAAGGCGGCAGTCTGCGCGGACGCACCATCGGCGTCACCAGCCGCCCGTCGACCGCCGGGCTGCGGCCGAATGTTGCCGCGACCCTGCGCGCGGCCGCTCCCTGGCAACATCTCAGGCGCAGGGCGCATGAGGCAACCGGCGCCGGACCGGCACGTCCGATCCATGTCACGCCTTCCGACTTTCGCTACCTGCGGCGACGCCACCGCACCGAAACCACGGCGATCTTCGCGGTGGACGCCTCAGGGTCGACCGCCTTCGACCGCCTCGGAGAGGCGAAGGGGGCAATCGAACTGTTGCTCGCCGACTGCTACGTGCGGCGCGACCAGATCGCGCTGATCGCCTTTCGCGGGCGCGAGGCGGAGCTGCTTCTGGAGCCGACGCGCTCGCTGGTGCGCGCCAAACGCAGCCTCACCGGCCTGCCCGGCGGCGGTCCGACACCGCTTGCCGACGGGATGCGGCGCAGCCTCGAACTGGCCGTACAGATCCGGCGCAAGGGACAAACGCCGCTGATCGTGCTTTTCACAGACGGACGCGGCAACATCGCGCTTGACGGCAGCGCGGACCGCGCCGTGGCGCGGGACGAAGCCGCGCGGCTTGCAAGGCAAGGTGCATCGCTTGGCGTGAAGACCCTGGTGATCGATATCGCCCGACGGCCGCGCGATGGCGCGCGTAGCCTTGCCGACACGATGAAGGCCGACTACCGGGCCCTGCCGCGCGCGGACGCCGCATCTGTTTCAAGCCTCGTATCGACCTACATGCGAAGAGACTGACGACATGACCGGGTTCGCACGCAGCCACGACCTCGACTGGAGCCGCGACGGCCGCGACTGGCCGAACAGCGCAGCCAGCCGCTTCGTGCGCACCCGCCGCATTCTCTGGCACATGCAGGAGATGGGCGGTCGCGACGCGCCGGCCATCGTGCTGCTGCACGGAACGGCGGCCTCGACCCACTCCTTCCGCGATCTGATGCCCCGGCTGGCCGACCGCTTTCGCGTGATCGCCATCGATCTGCCCGGCCACGGCTTCACCGAAACGCAGAACACGCTGGCCCTGACACCGGGCGGCATGGCCGATGCGGTCTCCGACCTGCTGGACCAGCTCGATATCGCGCCACTTGCCGCCGCCGGACATTCCGCCGGCGCGGCGGTGCTCGTGCGCATGGCACAGCTCGGCCGGATTACGCCAGCGCATTTGTTCGGTCTGAACGCCGCCCTCGAGCCGATCCAGGGAAACGCGCTGTTCCAGCCGCTGGCACGCCTGTTGTTTCTCAATCCGCTGACGCCACGGCTGCTCGCATGGCGCGCGACGCTTGGCGGCACCGACACCATGCTGCAACGGGCGACCGGGTCGCAGATCGGCGCCGAGGGCATCCGTTGCTATACGCGGCTCTTTGCAAGCCGAAGGCATGTGCGCGGCGCGCTCGGCATGATGGCGCATTGGGATCTCGCACCGCTTCAGGCGGCCCTCCCCGCCCTTGACCGCGACCTGATCCTGATCGCCGCCGAAGACGACCCGATGGTCCCGGCCTCAGTCTCGACGCGCGCTGCGGCCCGGGCGCCGAATGCGACCTGCGTCCGCTTCAAGACCGGCGGTCACCTGCTGCACGAGGCAGAGCCGGACAAGATCGCCTCCCTCATCGAAGAGCACTGCCTCGGCGCAACAGCGGTCGATTCTCGGGATCGCCGCCGTGCCTAGGACAGTCGCCCTCCCCGCCCCCGCAAGGGATCAAACCGGCAGGACAAGATGACAATTCACCCAACCCCGGTTCTAAATTTCACAACCGACGACACAAGACCACACGCCGTAATCATCGGCGCCGGTGTCGGCGGCCTTGCAGCTGCGATCCGCCTCAGCGTGCGCGGCTATCGCGTGACGATTGTCGACCGGCTCGACGCTCCGGGCGGGCGGGCGAGCGTGTTTCGCCAGGACGGCTTCACCTTCGATGCCGGACCGACGATCCTGACCGCGCCGTTTCTTTTCGAGGAGCTCTGGACGCTCTGCGGCAAGCGCATGAGCGATCATGTGACGCTGCGCGAGCTGACCCCCTGCTACACGATCCGCTTCGACGACGGCGACACGTTTTGCTGCTACGGCGATGCGGCGTCGATGCGCGCGGAGGTCGAACGCTTCAGCCCCGGCGACGCCCCCGGCTACGAGGCCTTCCTGAGGGAAAGCAAGGCCTGCTTTCACACCGGGTTCGAGAGGATGGTCGACCGGCCCTTCCCCTCGCTTGCGAGCATGGCGAAGGCCTTGCCGAACCTCGTCCTGCGGCGGGCGGAGCGGTCTGTCCACGCGCTGGTCTCGAAACACATACGCAATGAAAAGCTGCGCATGGCGCTGAGCTTCCATCCGCTCTTCATCGGCGGCAATCCGATGCGGACCAGTTCGATTATGAGCCTGATTTCCTATCTGGAGCAAGCCTATGGCGTTCACTACGCAATGGGAGGCACCGGCGCGTTGGTCAGGGCCATGGCGGATCTGGCGGAGGATCAGGGCGTCGCCTTGCGCATGAATGCCGATGTTGCCGAGATCCTGGTGGACGAGGGACGGGCTGCCGGCGTGCGGCTTGCCGGCGGCGAGCGCATCGCGGCGGATATCGTCGTCTCCAACGCCGACGCCGCCTGGACCTATGCCAAGCTTTTGCCCGCTTCGGCGCGCGGACGCTGGAGCGAACGCAAGCTCGGGCGGATGGCCTATTCGATGAGCCTCTTCGTCTGGTACTTCGGCACCGACCGGCAGTATCCGGAGGTGGGCCATCACACGGTGATGATGGGGCCGCGCTACGACGGTCTTCTCGCCGATATCTTCGAGCGCAAGGTGCTCGCCGACGATTTCAGCCTCTACCTGCATCGCCCGAGCGCGACCGACCCGAGCGTGGCGCCGGAGGGATGCGATGCCTTCTACGTTCTGTCTCCCGTTCCCAACCTCGATGGCGCAACCGACTGGCATACGGCAAGCGAACCCTATCGCGCGCGGATCGAAGCGCATCTGGAGCGCACGATGCTGCCCGGTCTCGGCGACGCGCTTCTGACGTCGCGCGTGATGACGCCACTCGATTTCCAGACCCGTCTGCTGTCGCACAAGGGCGCGGCCTTCGGCATGGAACCGCGGCTCACGCAATTGGCGTGGTTCCGTCCGCACAATGCGAGCGAAGCCGTCGACGGCCTCTATCTGGTGGGCGCCGGCACGCACCCCGGAGCAGGCCTCCCCGGCGTCATCGCCTCCGCAAAGATCCTCGACAAGGTGGTCCCGCATGCCCGTGAAATCGCCTGAACCGGTCCGGCTCGCCGCTGCCGACCGGATTGCCTGCCAGAAGGCGATCCGGACCGGCTCGAAATCCTTCCATGCGGCCTCCCTCCTCCTGCCGCAAAGGGTGCGGGAGCCGGCGCGCGCGCTTTATGCGTTTTGCCGCTCGACGGACGATCTGGTCGACGCCGGCGCCTGCTCCGGGCGCGCCACCGACCTGCTGATGCAGCGTCTCGATGCGATCTATCGCGGCGCGCCGCAAGACCATCTGTGCGACCGCGCCTTCGCCCGCGTCGTCACGGCGCATCGCATCCCGCGCAACCTGCCGGACGCGCTGATCGAGGGGTTTGCCTGGGACGAGGAGGGCCGGGTCTATCGCTCGCTCGACGCGCTTGCCGCCTATGCCGCCCGCGTCGCCTCCACCGTCGGGCTGATGATGACGCTGATCATGGGCGTGCGCGACCGCAGCGTGCTGGCGCGCGCCGCCGACCTCGGCATCGCCATGCAATACACCAACATCGCCCGCGATGTCGGCGAGGACGCCCGCAACGGCCGGGTCTATCTGCCGCGCGACTGGCTGGCGGAGGAAGGCCTGTCGGCCGCGATGCTTGTCCGCGATCCGCGCCCCTCGCCCGCCCTTTCGCGGGTTGTGGCCCGTCTCCTGGCGGCCGCGGACGCGCATTACGCGCGCGCCGGTGCCGGCATCGGCGGCCTGCCCCTCGACTGCCGGCCCGCCATCCGCAGTGCCGGCCTGATCTATCGCGACATCGGCCGTGCAATCGCCGAAAACGGGCACGACAGCGTGACCCGGCGCGCGGTGACAAGCCGGGCGGCCAAGGTGCGCCTGCTGCTTTTCGCCGCCGCCACACCGTTTCCCGCCGCGACGGGACGCAGCGCGCCACCGCATGAAAGCGTTGCACATCTCGTGGAGGCGTGCAGCGCACCGGAAACCGTCGCCGCCCCGCGCGGCTTCGACGAGAAATTCGGGCGGGTGCTGGACCTTCTCGCCACCACCGAACGCCGCGAACGCGCCCTGATGGCGGCAACGCGCGGGCGAGGCTAGAGGAATGGGCAGCTATCTCGGTCTCGTCGAGCTTGTGTTCACCGCCCTTGTCGTGGGCGCCTTCGGCATCTGGCAGTTGCGCAGTCTCAAGCGCGACATGCAGGCCCGAAAGGCACGAGAGGACGCAGAAACGCGCGAGACAAAATCCGACGACTGACCGCGCGCAGGCAGGTCCGGCACCTTAAAAGTCCTATCGGCGCCCCGACCGGCGTGGCATGCGAAACGGCAGCATGGCCTTGACGAGCGACCTTGCAAAACGGTCGCCGGAAAAGGTCTCGTGCATGGCGGTCACCGGCTCGTCCCAGATCCGGCTTTCAACGATGGCACGCGTGTAGAACGGTCCGTCCTCGAGCGCCCGGATCAGACGGGCATCGCCCTCGGCGTCGGCGTGCATGAAGCGCTCCACCCCCCAAGTCCCGCGCCCCAGCGTCCGAGCCACGGGCAAGGCGCGATGCTCGACCGTTCCGTCGCGCGCGATGCAAAGCGCCAGCTCACGGCGCGTGCCGGAGCGACAGGACGCATCGTAGAGGATCGCGGTCCGCCCGTCGGCCAGCCGCCCGCGCGCCCAGTCCCAGCGCCGGAACCCGGTCTCCAGCGGCTCGACACCCCAATTGCTGTCGAGATACCCGTGCCCGCGCCAGGACGGCCCGCCCTGCGCAAGGGCGACATCGATTTTGGCAGCCGGCGCAATCGGCCACCAGCGATGCGCGCCCTTGTCGTCAACGTCAAAGACCGTGTCCGTCACCCCCCTCGGCACGAGACGGATCGTGCCGCGAATGCGGCCCGGCAGCCAGCCGGCGCCCGGGAAGGGCAAGGCAACTTCATCGAAATCGAGTGTCAGCCCGCCGGTGTCGTCCCAGCGCAAGCTGCTCGGCCCGACCTGGAAGGCATGACGTGAACGCACAAGCGAGGCGCGGCCCCGTTCCGTCATTGCCCAGCGTGGCTGGTCCGCGGAATAAAGCGCGACATTGATGGCGACATGATCGTCCGGATCCTGCCGTCCCGACCAGGCGTAATAGGGCGAGAACACGGAGCCGACGAAGGCAATCACCGTGACCGCGTGGCGGCCGCAGGTGCTCACGCCGTCGAGGTACCACCAGAGATAGCCACCCGGTGGAACCGGCGCGTCGAAGCGCGGTCCGCAACCAGGCTTGCCGCCGCCAGTTGCCCGGAAAGCGATGCCATCGGCACCCCCGGTCCCGGATGAACGCTGCCGCCGGCCAGATACAGTCCCGGAATGCGCGTCCGCGCGCCCGGACGACGAAAGGACGCCATCCAGCCGTGCGACGCTCTCCCGTAAAGCGCCCCCCCGCTTCCGGGAAACATCCGCTCGAAGTCCGCCGGCGTCGTCGCCACGCTTTCCATCGTCGCGCTCTCCAGCGCAAGGCCGCACCGCGCCATCCGCCTTACTGCCGCCTCCAGACATGTTGCACTCTCGCTGCTCGTGTGGGGCGCCCGGTCGCCAAGCGCCGGCGCATTGATCAGACACAGGAATGCATCGCGCGGATCGTCGACCGCATCGCGCGTCCTCGCACCGGCATCATCGCGCCCTTGCGCGCACAGATAGACCGTCGGATCGGCCGGAACCCGCCCCTTTCGAAAGATCTCGTCGAACTCCCGCCGATAGGCGTCGGAAAAAAGCACCGTGTGGCGGGCGAGCGGAAACCCGCGCACTTCGGCCTTCACGGCCCAGGTCATGGCGGACAGCGAGCGTTCGGAAGGCTTGACCGGCGCCTCCCCCAGATCCACGCCTTCGACGCGGCCGGAGGCAAGTGCGGAAAAATCGCCGTTGAAGATCACGGCATCGGCAGCCAGCCGCTCACCATCGGCAAGATGCACCGCGCACACACCGTTCGCGCCGGTCTCGATACGGGTGACCGCCCGTCCGCAGTCGATGCGCGCGCCCTGTCGCCCTGCCACCTCGGCAAGTGCGCAGGCCAGCGCATGCATGCCGCCCTCGATCAGCCAGACACCGTCCTGCTCGACATGCGCGACCAGCATGAGGGTCGCCGGCGCCTGAAACGGCGAGGAGCCGCAATAGGTGGCGTATCGCGCAAACAGCTGGCGCAGACGCGGATCGCGGAAATACGCACCAAGCGCGGACCACAAGGTGGAAAACGGCTTGAGCGCGAGCATTTGCGACAGATTGCCCATGCCCACGCGGCGGGCAAGCGTGACAGGGTCGGGGCGTTCGGCCGCGATGTAGGTGTCCTTCAACGTCGCAAAGACGGCGGCGCTTTCCTTGCAAAAACGACGATACCCCTCCGCCTCCCGCGGTCCGGCGAATTGTTCGATCGCCGCCGCACTTGCGTTCGCATCGGCGAAGAGATCGAGCCGGCTGCCATCGCCCCAGCCATGGCGGGCAAGCGTGCCGGCGCGGGTCAACCCGACCTCGGCCTCAAGCGTCGTTCCGGCCTGTGCCATCAGGCGGTCGAAGGCCCATTTCATCGTGAACACCGTCGGGCCGGCATCGACCGGCGTACCGCCCACCTCCACCTGCCGCATCTTGCCGCCGGGAGCCCCTGCGCGTTCCACCACATGCACGTCATGACCGGCGGAAGCCAGCGAGACAGCCGCGGATAGCCCCGCGACGCCTGCCCCCACGACAACCACACGCTCGCGTCGAACGCCGGCAGTCATTGGCCATTCCCGTGCATTGACATCACCCCGTTTTGTGTCAATCTAATTTGACACTTATGTTTGTCGTTGTAAATTGACTTTCGGGAGGCGGGTTAATGGACATTCACAAGCGCATCGAACGGGGGCTGGAAAAGGCCATCGCCTTTGCCACCGCGACCGGACAGCCGCCAAAGCTGATGGCGGCGCTGCGCTATTCGGTGTTTCCCGGCGGTGCGCGGGTGCGCCCGCGTCTGTGCCTTGCAGTCGCCGGTGCCTGCGGCGACCCGAACCCGGCCGCGACGGACGCGGCGGCGGCGGCCATCGAGCTGCTGCATTGCGCCTCGCTGGTGCATGACGACCTGCCCTGTTTCGACAATGCGGCGCTCCGCCGCGGCAAGCCGGCCACCCATGTCGTTCATGGCGAGCCGCTGTCGTTGTTGACCGGGGACGCGCTGATCGTGCTGGCCTTCGAGACGCTCGCGCGCGAATGCGCGCTGAACCCGATGCTGCTCGCGCCGCTCACCGCGACCATCGCCCGCGCGGTCGGTTCGCCACATGGCATCGTTGCCGGCCAGGCCTGGGAGAGCGAGGACGACATTCCGCTTGGCGACTACCACCGCGCCAAGACGACGGCGCTCTTCACCGGCGCGACCGCGGCCGGCGCCATCGCCGCGAATGCCGATCCCCAGCCCTGGATGCAGGTCGGCGAGGCGCTCGGCGCCGCCTATCAAACGGCCGACGATCTGCGCGACATCGCGGCCGAGGAAGCGGAAATCGGCAAGCCCTGCGGTCAGGACATGGCCAACGGGCGTCCCAACGCGGCACTCGCAGACGGCGTGTCCGGCACGGTGATGAAACTGCAGGGTCTCGTTCAGTGCGCCGTCGAGGCGGTGCCCGTCTGTCCCGGATCGGACGACCTGAAGCTGCTGATCCTGGGGGAGGCAAAACGGCTTGTGCCGAAAAACCTCGCTCATGTCGTTGCCGCTTGACGTAGCGGCACGAGAAGATGGATGTCGCAGCCTCCCACTCACGGACACGCCCCGCCGCCCGGTCGCTTGCCGCGCGCCTGCGCGGATGGCGCAACCGGCTGATCGCCAGCGCCAGCTTCCAGAACCGGGTGGCGAGCCTGCCGGGCCTGCGATGGATCGCAAGGCGCAATGCCCGCGACCTGTTTCGCATCAACGCGGGTTTTCTCTATTCCCAGATCCTTTTCGCAGCCGTCGAAAGCGGACTGCTGACACGGCTCAGGGACGGCGGCCGCAGCGCGGATGCGCTCGCCGCCGCATGCGGACTTGCCCCGGCCCCGATGGAGCGCCTGCTGATCGCGGCGCAGGGCCTGAAGCTCGTCACCCGGCTCGGGGACGGGACCTGGTGGCTGGACGATCTCGGCGCCGTGGTCGCGGGCAACCCCGGGATCGCGGCCATGATCCGCCATCATGCGATGGTCTACCGCGACCTGAGCGACCCCCTCGCGCTTCTGACATCCACGGAAGAAACGGAAACCTCCCGCTTCTGGGCCTATGCGGGCGCGCAAGATGCGGCACGCATCGATCCGGCGACGGCCGCCGCCTACTCGGACCTCATGCACCTCAGTCAGGACCTGATCGCCACCGAGGTGCTGAGAGCCTACGACTTCTCGCCCCATGCCGGACTGCTCGACATCGGCGGTGGCGACGGCACGTTTCTCAGCGCGGTTGCCGCGCGCCACCCGGCGCTCGACCTCCTGCTGTTCGATCTGCCCGCGGTCGCCGAACGGGCGGAAGCGGCAATGCAGGCACGCGGCCTCGGGGCACGCACGCGCTGCTTCGGCGGCAGTTTCTTCGACGATCCGCTTCCCTCCGGCGCCGACTGCCTGAGCCTGGTGCGGGTGCTCTGCGACCATGAGGATGCCGCCGTGCTTGCGCTGCTGCGCACCATTCGCGCCGCGATGAGCGAGCAGGACACGTTGCTGATCGCCGAGCCCATGGCCGGAACCGACGACGACCGGCGATTCGCGGCAGCCTATTTCGAATTCTATTTTCTCGCGATGCGCTCCGGTCACTGCAGGACGCCCGCCCATTTGCGGGACCTGCTGAAACAGGCCGGCTTTTCCCGAATCTTCGAACGACGCACCAGCATGCCGCTGTTCGCGGGCCTCCTGGTCGCGCGTGTCTAGGTGGCGTGACAGCGCCTGCGTGTGTGTAAAAACTAATTGACACTCTTATTTGTAGTTTTAATATGACACTCAGGGAGGCAGAGCCTGACGACCCAATCTCGATCAGGCCAATGCGACACATGTTCACCTCGGCAATTGTGCTCGACAAACCGCACGACATAGGCCTTCGGGACGTCGAACTGACGCCAGCCGGAGCCGCCGACGTGACGGTTGACGTTGCCTGGAGCGGCATCAGCACGGGCACCGAGAAGCTGTTCTTCGACGGCACCATGCCCCCCTTCCCGGGCATGGGCTATCCGCTGGTTCCCGGGTATGAATCGGTCGGCCAGGTAATCGAGGCCGGCGCGGACAGCGGCTTTTCACAAGGCGAAACGGTCTTCGTCCCCGGGGCCAATTGCTACAGCGACGCGCGCGGCCTGTTCGGCGCGACGGCGGCGCGGGTGGTCCTTCCCGGGTCTCGCGCCATCCGGATTTCAGACGCACTCGGCGAGGATGCGGTGCTGCTGTCGCTTGCAGCCACCGCCCATCATGCCTTGACACTTCAGGACGCGATCGCGCCGGAACTGGTCGTGGGCTTCGGGGTCCTCGGGCGCCTCATCGCCCGCACCGCCATCGCCCTCGGGCATCCCGCGCCGCGCGTATGGGAACGCGACCCCGCACGGCGCGACACCAGCGAGGCCGTCGAGGTGATCGATGGCGCGGACGACGCGCGCAAGGACTATGGCGCCATCGTGGATGTCAGCGGCGACCCGACGATCCTCGACACGCTGGTCGCACGCCTTGCAAAGGGCGGCACGGTCACGCTTGCCGGTTTTTACGCCACCCCGCTCAGCTTCTCGTTTCCGCCGGCCTTCATGCGCGAGGCCCGGCTCCACATCGCGGCGGAGTTCACCTCCGCGGATCTCGCGGCGGTGATGCGCCTTGTCGACAGCGGACGGCTGTCGCTTGGCGGACTGATCAGCCACCGCGCCGACGCAGGCGATGCTCCCAAGGCCTATTCGACCGCCTTCGGCGACCCGCACTGCACGAAAATGGTTTTGGACTGGAGGAGGAACGGATGACCGAAGGCATGGAGCCGAGGATCGACGCCGATCCGGAGAGCAACGAGAGCTATGACGCGCGTCTTCGGGCGGAAGCCGCCCAGGAGCCGGCGCCGCTGCCGGTCAGCGAGGCGACCAAGGACACCCAGGTCATCGCGATCTA
The DNA here is from genome assembly GCF_000423705.1 of Stappia stellulata DSM 5886. GTDB lineage: Bacteria > Pseudomonadota > Alphaproteobacteria > Rhizobiales > Stappiaceae > Stappia > Stappia stellulata. The sequence continues at coordinate 532,389 of NZ_KE384083.1, forward strand.
CGGCAAGGGCGGCATCGGCAAGAGCTTCACGCTCGCCAATCTCTCCTACATGCTGGCCCAACTCGGCAAGAAGGTGCTGCTGATCGGCTGCGATCCCAAGAGCGACACCACGTCGCTGCTTTTCGGCGGACGCGCCTGCCCGACGATCATCGCAACCGCGTCCCAGAAGAAGGAAGCCGGCGAGGAAGTCGCCATCGGCGACGTCTGCTTCAAGCGCGACGGCGTCTTCGCCATGGAACTCGGCGGACCCGAGGTCGGCCGCGGCTGCGGCGGACGCGGCATCATCCACGGCTTCGAGATCCTTGAAAAGCTCGGCTTCCACGAATGGGATTTCGACTACGTCCTGCTCGACTTTCTGGGCGACGTTGTCTGCGGCGGCTTCGGCCTGCCCATCGCCCGCGACATGTGCCAGAAGGTCGTCGTCGTCGGATCCAACGACCTGCAGTCGCTTTATGTCGCCAACAACGTCTGCTCGGCGGTGGAATACTTCCGCAAGCTCGGTGGCAACGTCGGCGTGGCCGGAATGGTGGTCAACAAGGACGACGGCACCGGCGAGGCCCACGCCTTCGCCGAACGGGTCGGCATTCCGGTGCTCGCGGCCGTCCCGCAGCACGAGGACATCCGCCGCAAGAGCGCCAACTACCAGATCATCGGCCATCCCGACGGCGAATGGGGACCGCTCTTCCAGGAGCTCGCCGACAACCTGTGCGATGCCCCGCCGGTGCAGCCGGCGCCGCTGACGCAGGACGATCTGATCGCCCTCTTCGACACCGAGCAGACCGGCGGCGACTTCAAGCTGCAGCCGGCGACGGTGGAAGACATGTGCGCCGCCTCGACACTCGACAAGCGGTCCCTCGAAGTCATCTACGACACGGTTTGAGGCGGTCATGAGCGACGACATCCCCCCCCTCTCCGCATCCGGCGACACGCCCGGCGCGCCGCAGGCAAGCGGCGTCGACGGACTGGGCTGTCACGCCGGCGCGGACACCATGAAGGCGGCCGCGCGCGCGGCCGGCAAATCCGAAACGCTCGACCGCTACGAGCGCGACTATCCCAAGGGGCCGCACGACCAGCCACAATCGATGTGCCCGGCCTTCGGCTCCCTGCGCGTGGGCTTGCGCATGCGCCGCGTGGCGACGCTCCTGTCGGGATCGGCCTGTTGCGTCTACGGCCTGACCTTCACCTCGCATTTCTACGGCGCCAAGCGCTCGGTCGGCTATGTCCCCTTCTCCTCGGAAACGCTGGTGACGGGCAAGCTTTACGAGGACATCCGCGACGCGGTGCGCGAAGTTGCAAAGCCGGAAGACTATGACGCCGTCATCGTCACCAGCCTGTGCGTTCCCACAGCTTCCGGTGTTCCCCTGCAAATGCTGCCGAAGGAAATCGACGGCGTGCGCATCGTCGGTATCGACGTGCCCGGCTTCGGCATCCCCACGCATGCGGAAGCCAAGGACGTGTTGTCCGCCGCCATGCTGAAGTATGCCCGCCAGGAGGTTGTTTCCGGCCCCGTCCAGGCGCCGCGCGCGGGCGTCGAGGACCGCCCGACGGTGACGCTGCTCGGCGAGGTCTTCCCCGCCGATCCGGTCATCATCGGCCGCATGCTCGCCCCCATGGGGCTTGCCGCCGGCCCGGTCGTGCCGGTGCGCGAGTGGCGCGAGCTCTATGCCGCGCTCGACGGCGATGTCGTTGCCGCGGTCCATCCCTTCTACACAGCCTCGGTCCGCGAGTTCCAGGAAGCGGGCCGCCCGATCGTGGGGTCGGCCCCCGTCGGGCTGGATGGCACCGACGCCTGGCTCTCGGCGATTGCCGACACGCTCAATGTCGCGCCGGATGCGCGCGACGGCGTGCGCAATGCCATGCGCGGCGCCATTTCCGGCGCGCTTGAGGAAAACCGGATCAACGGGCGCATCACACTGTCGGGCTACGAGGGCTCGGAGCTGATTGTCGCCCGTCTGCTGGTCGAATCCGGTGCCGACCTGCGCTATGTCGGCACGGCCTGCCCAAAGACCCCCTGGTCGGCGGCCGACGCGCAATGGCTCGAGGCCCAGGGCGTGGAGGTGCAGTACCGGGCGTCACTTGAACAGGACCTTGCCGCTTTCCGCGAATTCCGGCCCGACCTCGTCATCGGCACGACGCCGGTGGTCCAGGCGGCCAAGGAAGCCTCCGTCCCCTCGCTCTATTTCACCAATCTGATCTCGGCCCGCCCGCTGATGGGACCGGCTGGCGCGGGCGCGCTCGCGCAGGTGATCAACGCCGCGATTGCCAACAAGCCGCGGTTCGACCGGATGTCCGCCTTCTTCGAGGGCGTCGGCACCGGAGATGCCGGCGGCGTCTGGCGCGACACGCCGGTGGAACGCCCGGCGTTCCGCAAGAAGTTCGCGGCCAAGACACGCGTTTCCAAGAACGCCGTCGATGCCGGGGAGGCCGTTGGATGCTGATCCTCGACCACGACAGGGCCGGCGGCTACTGGGGTTCGGTCTATGCCTTCACGGCGATCAAGGGCCTGCAGGTGATCATCGACGGGCCGGTCGGCTGCGAGAACCTGCCGGTGACCTCGGTGCTGCATTACACCGACGCCCTGCCCCCGCACGAACTGCCCATCGTCGTCACCGGCCTCGGCGAGGACGAACTGGGCCAGCACGGCACCGAAGGGGCGATGAAACGCGCGCGCGCAGCCCTCGATCCCGACCTTCCGGCCGTGGTCGTCACCGGCTCGATCGCCGAGATGATCGGCGGCGGGGTGACGCCGGAAGGAAGCAACATCCAGCGCTTCCTGCCGCGCACCATCGACGAGGATCAGTGGCAAAGCGCCGACCGTGCGCTGAAGTGGCTTTGGACGGAATACGGCCCGAAGAAGGGCCGCGTGCGCCCACCGAAAGCCCGGAAAGAGGGCGAGCGGCCCAAGGTCAATATCATCGGGCCGATCTACGGCACCTTCAATCTGCCCTCGGATCTCGCGGAAATCGTGCGCCTGGTGGAAGGCATCGGGGCGGAAGTCCACATGACCTTCCCGCTCGGCAGCCATCTGGCAGACGTCAACCGGCTGGCCGAGGCGGAGGTCAACATCTGCCTGTATCGCGAGTTCGGGCGTCTGTTGTGCGAGGCGCTGGATCGCCCCTACCTGCAGGCGCCGATCGGCATTCACTCGACCACCGCCTTCCTGGAAACGCTGGGCGAGATGCTCGGTCTCGACCCCTATCCCTTCATCGCGCGCGAGAAGCACACGACGCTGAAGCCGATGTGGGACCTGTGGCGCTCGGTCACCCAGGACTTCTTCGGAACCGCGAGTTTCGCCGTCGTCGCCGGCGAAACCTACGAGCGCGGCATCCGCAATTTCCTGGAAGACGAGATGGGACTGCCCTGCGTTTTCTCCGTGCAACGATGCGCCGGGGCCAAGACCGACAATGCCGCAATTCGCGAGAAAATCCGTACGACGCCGCCGCTGATCATGTTCGGCTCCTACAACGAGCGCATGTATCTGGCGGAAGCCGGCGCAAAGGCGATCTACATCCCGGTGTCCTTCCCCGGCGCAATCATCCGCCGGCACACCGGCACGCCGGTGATGGGCTATTCGGGCGCGACCTGGGTCATCCAGGAGGTCTGCAACGCGCTGTTCGATGCGCTGTTCAACATCCTGCCCCTGTCCAGCGAACTCGATGCCGTCGACGCAACGCCGGTCCGCCGGGAGGGCGAGATGGCGTGGAGCGACGATGCGCGTGCCGCGCTCGACGAAATGGTGGAAGCCGAACCCGTTCTCATCCGGATTTCAGCCGCCAAACGGCTGCGCGACGCGGCCGAGGCTGCCGCGCGCAAAGCCGGCGCGGACATTGTCGAAAGACCCCATTTGCCCGGCGCCAGAGCGCCACGCGAAGTCGAACCGGCCGTCTAGCCGGCAACCCGTCGCGCGCCGGCATCGCGCCGACGCGCCAGTGGAGGAGCAAGAGCATGATCACGAGAAAGCAGCGCCGCTGCGACGGCTCGGGCCTGACCGACCCCTGGGACCGCCTCGAATACAAGGCGCTCGTCGCCCTTGCCTTCATTCTTTGCCTCGGCGCCGGCCTCGCCAAGCGGATCCTCCGTCTGGCGGCCCCGCGTCCGGCCAAGCCCCCTTACCTCCGCGAGAGCATTTTCGCAGAGGCGAAATCCGCAGCGCATGCCGCGGTTGGCTACGCGTTCATCGCGTAAGCACTCACCTGCCGGCGTCCAAAACCGGCAATCGCCTAAAGCGGGTCTGCGCCCGCCCCGGCACCCCAGCCGCGGGGGATTCGTGGCTTACACGACTAGGAGGTGACGTTCATGGCTAGCCCTGACAACGTCTCACTTTCGGGTCTTACCGAGAGCGAAGCTCAGGAGATCCACAAGTACTTTATCCAAGGCTTCTTGGGATTCACGGCGATTGCGATCGTCGCGCATCTCTTGGTCTGGCTTTGGCGCCCGTGGATCCCCGGACCCAACGGCTATGCCGCGCTCGACGGCGTGACAGAAACCGTCACCGCGCTCCTTCCCGTCCTCGCATAGGAGAAAAGCTATGTGGAGAATTTGGTATTTGTTCGACCCTCGCCGCGTGATGGTCGGACTGGCCGTCTTCCTGTTCTCGCTGGCCATTCTCATCCACTTCATCCTGCTCAGCACGGATCGGTTCAACTGGCTGGAAGGCGCGTCCACGACGACCAGCTCGATCGAACAGTCCGTCACGGATGGCGTGGAGCCAGTGCGAATGCTCGGATAACGGCGCTTGCGACAAGGTGGTGGGCGACACCGGCGACGCCCGCGTTGCCCGCTACCGAAACTCCCTGACATCCACTGGGCTATCCGCTGGCACGGATCAAACCAAGCAGGAGGAACGACGATGGCGTTGCTCAGTTTCGAACGAAAATACCGCGTGCGCGGCGGCACCCTCATCGGCGGCGATCTGTTCGACTTTTGGGTCGGACCGTTTTACGTCGGATTCTTCGGAGTTGTGGGGCTCTTCTTCATCATTACGGGCACCGCGCTCGTCGTCTACGGCGCCGCGATCGGCCCGACCTGGAACATCTGGCGCATTTCGATCGCGCCGCCGGATCTCAGTTACGGTCTGGCGCTGGCACCGCTCAAGGAGGGCGGTCTGTGGCAGATCATCACGGTCTGCGCCATCGGGTCCTTCGTTTCCTGGGCGCTGCGTGAGGTCGAGATTTGCCGAAAGCTCGGCATAGGCTATCACGTGCCCTTCGCCTTCGCTTTCGCCATCTTTGCCTATGTGACGCTGGTGGTGATCCGTCCCTTGCTGCTCGGCGCCTGGGGACATGGCTTTCCCTACGGGATCTTCTCCCACCTCGACTGGGTGTCGAACGTCGGCTACCAGTATCTGCACTTCCACTACAATCCGGCGCATATGATCGCGGTGACATTCTTCTTCACCACGACACTTGCCCTGTCCCTGCATGGCGGCCTGATCCTTTCGGCAGCCAATCCCGGCCGCGACCGGACCGACCCGTCCAAGCAAGCCGAGATGAAGACGCCGGAATACGAGGACACCTTCTTCCGCGACACCATCGGCTATTCGATCGGCACGCTCGGCATTCACCGGCTCGGTCTGGTGCTTGCGCTGAACGCCGGGTTCTGGAGCGCCGTGTGCATCGTCATCAGCGGACCGTTCTGGAACCAGGGCTGGCCGCAGTGGTGGAGCTGGTGGCTCAATCTTCCCTTCTGGAGCTGAGGAACACGCCATGTCTCAGTATCAAAACATCTTTACGCTGACGCAGGTGCGCGGGCCCTTCGAGGAAGGGATTCCGCTTCCGGCCGGGGACACTCCACGCAGCGGCAAGCCGTTTCACCTTTGGCTCGCCGGCCTGTTCGGCAATGCCCAGATCGGACCGATCTACCTGGGATTTCTCGGATCCGTCTCGATTGCATGCGGCACGATCGCCTTTCTCATCATCGGCCTCAACATGTGGGCGTCCGTCGGCTGGGATCCGGTGCAATTCGTCCGCCAGCTGTTCTGGCTGGCGCTCGAGCCGCCCCCCGCCAAATACGGTCTGAAGATCATACCGCCGCTCAGCGAGGGCGGCTGGTGGATCATCGCCGGCTTCTTCCTCACGACGTCGGTGCTCTTGTGGTGGGTGCGCATGTACCGCAGGGCGCGCCAACTCGAGATGGGCACGCATGTGTGCTGGGCCTTCGCCGCCGCGATCTGGCTTTTCCTGGTGCTCGGCTTCATCCGGCCGGTGCTGATGGGAAGCTGGGCGGAAGCCGTCCCCTTCGGGATCTTCCCGCACCTCGACTGGACCGCGTCCTTCTCGATCCGCTACGGCAACCTCTACTACAACCCGTTCCACGCCCTTTCGATCGTTTTCCTCTATGGCTCGGTTCTGCTGTTTGCCATGCATGGCGCGACGATCCTGGCGGTCACCCGTTACGGCGGCGAACGCGAGCTTGAGCAGATCAGCGACCGCGGAACGGCCTCGGAACGCGCCGCGCTGTTCTGGCGCTGGACGATGGGCTTCAACGCCACGATGGAATCCGTTCACCGCTGGGCCTGGTGGTTCGCCGTTCTGACCCCGCTGACCGGCGGCATCGGCATCCTGCTGACCGGCACGGTCGTCGACAACTGGTACCTATGGGGCATCAAGCACGGCATCGTCGCGCCGCTCCCCGACATCTATCCGGGCGTTGTCGACCCGGCAACGACAGGAGGCGGACAATGAACCTCTGGCTACCCATGGCCGCTGGGGCAGGCGCCTTGCTTGCCGTCGCGAGCTTCGTCGGCACGGACTGGGATCTTCCCCCTGTCGATACCGAGCAGGTCGGTTACCGCGGGACCGGCATGTACAAGACCCGGGACAGGGAAAAAGAGGCTGCGCTCAAGGCGGCGAATGTCGTCCCCGAGGCACCCTGGGAAGCCGATCCCGAAGGCGATCGGGCAGGTGACATCTACGAGAACGTCCAGGTTCTCGGCCACCTCTCCGACGACCAGTTCAACCAGTTCATGGCGGCGATCACCGAGTGGATCGCCCCTGAAGAAGGCTGCGTCTACTGTCACAACGCGGAAAATTTCGCCACCGACGACGTTTATCAAAAGGTCGTTTCCCGGCGGATGATCCAGATGACGCAGGCGATCAACGAGGACTGGACGCCGCATGTGCAGCAGGTGGGCGTGACCTGCTACACCTGTCACCGCGGACAGGCGATCCCGGCCAATGTCTGGTCGCGCGATACCTCCCCGACCCCGGCACCCGGCATGGCCGGATACCGCGCCGGCCAGAACGTCGTGGCGAAATACGGCGGCAACTCCGCGCTGCCGCAAAACGCTCTGGAGGACTATCTCCTCGAAGACAAGGCCATCCGCGTCCATTCCAACACCGCGCTGCCGACCGGAACCAACCCGGCCGGCACCAAGGAAACGGAAAACACCTGGTCGCTGATGATGCATATGTCGGAGAGCCTGGGTGCCAATTGCACGACGTGCCACAACTCGCGCGCCTTCAACGACTGGGACCAGAGTCCGCCGCAACGGGTGAGCGCCTGGCACGGCATCCGCATGTCGCGGGCGCTCAACAACGACTATCTGGTCGGTCTGGCGCCGCTCTTTCCCGACAGCCGCAAGGGCCCGGCCGGCGATGTCTACAAGGTCAGCTGCGCGACCTGCCACAATGGCGTGCAGAAGCCCCTCTACGGTGTGTCGATGCTCGAGGACTACGTCGACGCACTGTCGAGAAAGACGCAAACCGGCGTGCCGGACTACAGCACCTATGTGCCCGGCGAAACGCTGACGCTGGAGCCGGCGCCCGACGCCGGAACCACCTCGAGCCTCGTGCCCGCGCAGGGGCAGGCCGCCGGGGAACGGAACGTGGCAGCGGTCGCCGGACAGTAGCCGGTCAAGCGTCGTCGCACCGCGAACACAAAGACCGCCGGGCCTCACCGCCCGGCGGTTTCATTTTGTCCTCAGCGACGCGCCGTCATGCAGCCGATTGCCGTCCGCGCTTCAGGCTTGCAAGCGTCAGCCCGTAGATACACGCCACGATGAGCACGAAGGAAACGACCTGGTAGGGCGCGACAGCCTCGCCCAGGAAGACAGCGGCAAGCACCATCGTAACGGCCGGCCAGGGTGCCGTGATGGAACTGGCCAGAGACACGTCGATGTGACGGACTGCATGGAACCAGACGATGAGTTCGAGATAATAGACCAGCCCGAGCACGATGGCGTGGGACGCGAAAAGAGCGCGCGCGACCCCGCCGTCGAAGCCGCCGCCGGCGACAAGCATCAGGGCGAGAAAGACAGTCGAGATCGCGACCCGGAAGAACGTCACCTGGGCCGGCGTCACCGGTGTCTGCGTCAGTTCCTCGCGAATGATCACATGGGCCACACTCCACAGGAACGGCACGCCGAGGGCGACGAGAAACCAGAGCGAGAGGCCGGAGGGGCGGAACGTTCCGCCGGTGGCGAGGAAGACCAGTGTCGCGAGGAGCACCGAGGTGATCAACAGTTCCAGCGCTGTCTTGCGGCGACCGAGAAAAATCGTCTCCCACGCGATTGCGAACAGCGGATAGACCTGAATCGCAATTGCCAGATTTACGCTCCCCGCCTTCTCGGCCCCGAGGACGTAAAGATAAGTCGACAGGCCGAACATCGCACCGGTGGCCAGCGCAATGACGAGTGCCCGGCGCCGGCGGCGAGGCGCCCAGCTTGCCGCAAACACCCCCTTTCGCGTGCCGATCATCTCGCCGGCGAAGAGCGGGACCGCGAAAACGACCTGCCACACAGACAACGCAAACGCGAAGACCAGCGCCTCCATACGCAGGTCCCGCGCATTCGACAGAACCGGCATGACGGCAAGCAATGCCAGACAGACGAGCGCCAGCAGGATGCCAATTTTTGTATCGGGACGCCTCATGATCACCTCGGTTTTGATATGATTGATACCGAAAATTGATATTGTTATTGATGCGCTTCAAGGTTTATATTGATCTCATGTCAATCTGGTTGCCCAAACTCGACGGTCGACGCGGCGCGAAGTACCAGCGCATCGTCGAGGCTCTTGCCGAAGACATCGCCTCGGGACGCCTGCCGCCGGGAACACGCCTCCCTCCCTATCGCGAACTTGCCTATCGGCTGGCCGTATCGGCACAAACCGTCAGCCGCGCCTATACGCAGGCGACGCGACGCGGGCTGCTGCGCGGCGAAACCGGTCGCGGCACCTTTGTCGCCGATCCGTCCGAAGGGGCCGCAAGCACGCCGCCGCCGTCCCTGACGCGCGACACATCGGGACCGGTCGACCTGTCGCGCAACCTGCCCTCGCCAAGCCGGGCGGACGGGCCTCTCCGCGAGGCGCTGCGCGAGATCGGCGCAGCCAGCGACCTGCGGATGTTCCTCGACTATCAAAGCGGCAACGGCACGCGACGGGATCACGACGCGGCAGCCCGCAGCTGGCTGCAAGAATGCGGCCTGACCGCCGCCGGGGGCGAAGTGATCGGCACCTGCGGTGCGCAGCACGGCCTGTTCTGTGCCCTGACCGCGCTGCTGTCGCCGGGAGACGTCATGCTCACCGAGGCGCTTGGCTACGCCCCGGTGCGCGTCGTCGCCGAACGCCTGGCGCTGCGCATCCTCCCGGTGGAAATCGACACGGAAGGGGTCTGTCCGGAAAGCCTCGAACGGATCTGTCGGGAGCGCCCGGTTCGCCTGCTCTATCTCACGCCGACGCTGCAGTCACCGACGACAGCGACCCTGTCCGAGGGGCGGCGGCGGCGTCTGGCCGAGATCGCCCGGCGTCATGACATGCTGATCCTGGAGGACGACGTTTTCGGTCCGTTGAAAGAAGACCGCCCGCCCCCCATCGCGCAGTTCGCGCCGGAACGGACGATCTATGTCACCAGCCTGTCGAAAAGCGTGGCGCCGGGCTTGCGGATCGGTTTCGTCCACGCGCCATCGGCGCTTGCGACGGCGGTACGCCGGGCCGTCGTGCTCAGCGTGTGGATGACCCCGCCGCTGATGGACGAAATCGCGGTGCGCCTGATCCGGAGCGGCGCAGCGTTGCGCCTTCTCCAGGAACAGCGCGCAACGGCGCATCGACGGCAAGTCCTCGCGCGCCGGATTCTCGGACGCTTCGACCTGCACGCCGACCCGCAAGGCCTGCATGCCTGGCTGCGCCTGCCCGACGGCTGGACCGCGGGCAGCTTTCGAACGGCTGCCGAGGAACGGGGCGTGCTGGTGTCTGACGCGCGCGATTTTGCCGCCACCGGGGTCGATGCGCCGGCAGCCGCGCGTCTGAGCCTCGGGCACGAGCCGGCAGACCACCGGCTCAAGACCGGCCTCGCCCGCCTCGCCGACCTGCTGTCGCGCCCGCCCCAGTCCGATGTGCTCTTCTTGTGAGATCGCGCGGCAATGCGGGGCAGGTTTACAGGCTGGAGAAGGACAGGTCCGGATAGCGTTGCAGATAGAGCCTGAACCAGGGCGTGAAGCGCTGCGGCTGGGCTGAAACCTCACACGCCAACTCGTCCGGCGTGACCCATCGCGTCGCCATGACCTCGTCCGGGTCCGGGTCGAGCGCGAGCGTCGTGCGATCCACGTTGGCGACGAACATCGTCACGCGTTCGTGCTCGTGAAGCCCGCCGCCGACATCGGCGGAGTATTCAAGGGTGCGTCGCCGCTCCAGCGGAATCGAGATCCCGAGCTCCTCGCCGAGCCTGCGCGTGGCGCAGGCCTCGACCGGCTCGTCCCAGTTCGGATGCGAGCAGCAGGTGTTCGCCCACAGCCCGCCGCAATGGTATTTCGAGGAGGCACGCTGCTGGATGAGCAGGTGCGGCCCGTCGAAGACGAAGACGGAAATTGCCAGATGGAATACGGCATCGCGATGCGCCTGGAGCTTCTCGATCGGGAACAGCGACCCGTCGCCGGCGATGCCGGGAATGATGATGTCGGTCGATGCGGTCATCGCGCTCTCCAGGCGGCAGGTCGCACGAACCGCGCTCCCCCTGTGCAGGCGGTCACGCCATCCTTGCGGTGATGGGCGGCGGTCAGGCAACCGCGCGGGACAGGGCGCATTGCGACCAGAGGTCGTTCAGCGCCCGGACCAGATGATCGATGTCGTCGTCGCTGTGCAACGGCGACGGCGTGAAGCGCAGTCGCTCCGTGCCTTCCGGCACCGTCGGGTGGTTGATCGGCTGAACGTAGATCCCATAGCCGTCCAGCAGCAAGTCCGAAAGCCATTTGCACTTCGCCGCATTGCCGACCATCACCGGCACGATGTGGCTCGGGTTCGGCATATGCGGGATACCGTGCCGGTCGAGCAGCGCGCGAAGCCGCGCGACCCGGTCCGCCTGCAGCTTGCGCTCCGCGCGGCTTTCCTTCAAGTGCCGGATCGAGGCGGTGGCGCCCGCGGCCAGGGCCGGCGGCAGTGCCGTGGTGAAGATGAAGCCGGAGGCGAACGAGCGCACGAAATCGCAAAGGTCGCGGTCGGCCGCGATGTATCCCCCCATCACACCGAAGGCCTTGCCGAGTGTGCCCTCGATCACCGTGATGCGGTCCATGAGGCCTTCGCGCTCGGCCACCCCGCCGCCGCGCGGACCGTAGAGGCCGACGCCGTGCACCTCGTCCAGATAGGTCATCGCGCCGTGCTTCTCCGCGACCGCGCAGATCTCGGCGATGGGCGCGATATCGCCGTCCATCGAGTAGACGCTTTCGAAGGCGACGAGCTTCGGCCGGGACGGATCGTCCAGCGACAGCAGACGGTCGAGATCCTCCGGCGAATTGTGCTTCCAGATGCGTTTTTCCGCCCGCGAATGGCGAATTCCCTCGATCATCGAGGCGTGATTGAGCGCGTCGGAATAGACGATGCAGCCGGGAATGCGTGACGCCAGCGTGCCGAGCGCGGCCCAGTTCGAAACATAGCCGGAGGTGAAGATGAGCGCCGCTTCCTTGCCATGCAGCTCCGCCAGCTCCGCTTCCAACGCCACATGATAGTGGTTCGTGCCGGATATGTTGCGGGTTCCCCCCGCACCAGCGCCACAGCGGTCGATGGCGTCCTTCATGGCGGCCGTCACGATCGGGTGTTGGCCCATGCCGAGATAGTCGTTGGAACACCAGACGGTCACATCGTGCTGACTGCCGTCGTCGCGGTAGCGCACCGCCCGCGGGAACTCGCCCGACATCCGCTCCAGATCGGCGAAGACACGATAGTTGCCCGCATCGCGCAGTCCGTCGAGCGCCTGAGCGAAATAGGTTTTCATGTCCATGAGGAGGTCCCCCGCTTGTGTGTTGTGTTCTTTGCGCGCGTCTCGCCGGGGGCGGTTCGGGCAGGTGTCATGTGGGTCGGGCTGCGCCCGTCGTCGTCGCCGCTGCGGTCGACGGTGTCAAAAGAGGGGTCCGACGCGGCGCGGTCGCGCGCGGCCCAGAGCCAGAGCTGCTCGTCGGAAACAGGCAGCACCAGAAAGATATGCTCCAGAACGGCCAACGCCATGAAGGTGGTGAGCAGCATGAAGGCCACCGCGCGGTGGGCATCGGCTTCCCCGAGGGCGAGCGACATCAAGACCCAGAGCGGATAGATCGACACAATGATCGTGACCGGCAACAACCAGCTGATCCGATCGGTGCGAAAGTAGCTCGTGAGATAGCGCAAGCGTTTCGGGATCAGGACGCTTGCCGCGCGCGGCGCACCCATGAAGATGTTGAGCTTGGCGCTGAGGCGCATCCCCCAAAGCAGGAGATAGGTCCAAAGGCCGGCGTGATTGTCACCGCCGGCGACAAGCAGGGTCACGAGCGCCCCGCCCGCCAGAAGAGCAAGTTCGTGATCTCGCACGGCGAGAAAGGCGAGGCGAAACCGCTGCAAACCACGCGCGCCGCCCGGACAACGGCTGTGGCGCGGACCGGTGATCATCCCGAACAGGAAGGTCGCCTCCAGCCAGGCCCAGACCGCCAGGGCGCTGCCGAACCCGAGATAGGTGCCGGTCACACTTTGCATGCCCGAACTGGCATGAAGACCCGCGCATCCCGCCAGCGCACCGAGGGTGAAGGCCACCATCAGGCGCCTTTGCCAGCGATCGCTCTGCCAGGCGGCGAACATCACCACACCGGTCGCAAGCCACCAGACAAACAGTGCCACAAGGCCGGCTATCGCGAGATCAACCACGGTGCTCTTCCTTACCAGACGGGCTCGAGCCGGCTTACATCCGGAATGGCGTTGGACTTGGTCGGAATGACATAGATCCCGGCGAATGCCACCGCAGCGGCGGTTCCCCAGAACGCCTTGCCGATCGCCCCGCTCACGCCGCCGCGTTGGATCGCCGCGTTCATGCGCGTGTTGATCCGGTTCAGCCGGCGGAAGCCCCTGAGCAGCGCCGGATTGTCGAGGTCGAGAACCAGCGGAAACACCTGGCGGGTGATTTCCGAGGTGATGCGGAACACCTTCATGTCGTAGTCCTCGATGTCGACGCCGAGGCCCTTGTGGAAGGCGGGTCTTGCGTGATCGCGCACATACATCGTCGCGAAAACGGCGAGCAGGAAGAACTTGATCCAGTATTTGTTGCGCCCCGCAAGAAGCTTCGGGTCGCTGCGCATCAGCAGCGAGAAGGCCTCGCCGTGGCGGAACTCGTCGTTGCACCATTCGCGGAACCACTTGAAGATCGGGTGGAACCGGCGCTCGGGATGCTGCTCCAGATGGCGATAGATCGTGATATAGCGGGCGTAGCCGATCTTCTCCGACAGATAGGTCGCGTAGTAGATGAACTTCGGCTTGAAGAAGGTGTATTTCTTCGCCTTGGCGAGAAAGCCCATGTTCACGCCAATGCCGAATTCCTTCAGCGCATCGTTGATGAAGCCGGCGTGGCGGGACTCGTCGCGGCTCATGTAGCCGAATAGCTCGCAGATGTCGGGGTTCGACCCGCGCCGTTTCATCTCCTTGTAGAGCACGCAGCCGGAAAACTCCGCCGTCAGCGAACTGACGAGAAAGTCCACCAGTTCCTTGCGCAGATCGTCGGGCAGACCCTCGATGTCGAGATCGTCCCAGTCGGCGTTGCGCTTGAAGTGTCCCTTGTTGGGATCTGACTTCAGTTCCGCGATCAACGCATCCCACTCGCCGCGCACGCTGCTGACGTCGATGCGGTCGAGCTCGTCGAAATCCGTGGTGTAGAACCGCGGATTGAGCATGGTCGATTCAAGGGCCGCCTTGGTCGTTTCATTGACGGGCACCGCTTCGGGGTTTCCGGTCTTCGGAGCGACGTGGGTGTTCATAGCGTTGCCCTTTCGGAGAATGAAAATTCGCACAGTTCCATGAATTCGAAGTCGCCGGTGGCACGCGTCCAGGCGCGCTCAAGCCGGCTTGCCCGGGTGATCGTGGCCGTGCGGCGAAAGCTCTGGCATTCGCCATAGGGCACCGCGACGGGCGCGCCATGCACCATCACCTCGTCGCCCGGATAGACGACCGCGCCATTGTCGAAGCGCACGTGGGCGCCGAGCTGGTCGAAGGTGTTGTTGATCTCCACGGTGCAGGGCACCTCGACGCGCTTTCGCGACAAGAGGGACAGTTTCGCCATCGTCATTCCTCCCCTTTATTGCCCTGGACACCCCGGTCCAGGAATCCGACAAACTGGGCGACGATGTCGGACCCGAAGGCATTGAGATAAATCCGCTCCCCCGTCGCGGTGTCGGAAACCGAGACCGCACCGCTGTCCCACCGGATCACGCGATAGGGAAGGTGCTGGGGGGCTTCCTCGACCAAGCGGATCCGCTTCAGTGCGGGCAGCGCCCCGCCGGCAAAGCCGCCCTTGCCCGGCTCGAGCCGCGCGATGGTTGTTCCCGACGCTGCATCCGCCACCAGGATGATGCCGTCGGCGCGCTCCGAGAACACGATGTCGCGCATGTCGACCGGGTTTCCGATCACATTGCGAACCGTGCCGATTTCCGTCGTCTGCCCGAAGATGACCGCCGCAAAGACAAAGGCTATGAGGCCGACCGCGCCAAACAGCGGAAGCCGGGGAAACGCCGACCAGGAGGGCCGCGCTTCCGGACGCCGTCCTTGCGGATGCATCTGCTCGGGGTTGGCGAATACGGTCACGACTGTCTCCTATCCTGTCAGGGACGCGGGCTGGCGCAGGCCGCGCACGACCCGGGCCGGACGGTGCGCTGCGGCGGCGGGCCTCTCCGCCGCGACCTGTTCGGTGTCGCCAAGCTGTGTCTGCAGCTCCTTTGCCAGCAGGCTGGCGACGGCGACGACATCGGGAAGGCAGATCATCGCCGGCTCGGGATGAGTGAAGCGCCACCCGCGGGCATGCGGCCACAGGATCAGCCACGACAGGCGAACGTCGGGCTTGAGCTTCAAGGCGATCGTGCCGCTGCCGTCGCCGCGCTTGTCGACGCTCGCCGAGACGATTTCGGCGAATGGCAGATTGAACGTGACCGACAGGGCGACGCCGATGCGAAACACCACGCGGGCGTTGGTGATCGTATAGAGCGTCGTGCGGTTGATCGCCCAGGCGAACCCCTCGGCAAGAACGAGGACAATGGCGGCCATCGTGGTCAGGGCACCGGCGGAAAACAGCACGTAGCCGATCGGGCGACCGTCATAATATCCCGCCACCAGCGCCCAGCCGATGATCACGAGGAAATAGGCCGCGATCCAGCGCGTCTTGAGAATGCGCCGTGCCACATGGCGCATCTCGGGGCGGCCCTGCCAGAGGATGAACTCACCCTCCGGAAGGTCCTCCGGAAGACCCGGGACGGGTTCGAAATCGTGCTCCGGAGACTTGAACTGCCCGCTCATACCAACGGCTCCGCGCGCTGCGGCGTGGCATAGAGCTGGCCGGCGCCGTAGTAGGCGACCACCTTCTCCTCTTCCAGCAGCGTCACCTGATCCGCACTCGCAAGGCCGGGAACATTCGCGAACTGCTCCGAAGTGATCGCATGGACATAGACCACCTTCACACCGCCGCGTGCATCCTTGTAGACGCAGAAGGTCATGGGAAGGAGCACGGTCTTCTTGGCATCCTCTGCACCGATCTCGACCTCGAGATAGCGGATCATCTGTTCCGAGCGGTCGACCCAGATGTCTGTGACCGTGCCGGCCATCGCCTTGTCGCAGCCGAACACCCGCATGCCGCGCGGATCCTTGTCCTGTGTGGCGACGGAATAGTCGGTGGCGACCCGCATCGGAACGATTTTCGCCGTCCCCTCATGCGTCTGGTCGGGCCGGTCCGCGCGCTCCGCCCAGGATCCCGGCCCGACGCCGCCAAGCATCGGATCGCCCGTCGGCTGAAGCGGCGAGCCCGGAGACCGGGCCGTGCGCTCCGCGGCGATCGGACGCGTGTCGCGGCTCTTGTCGGGGAAGGAAACGGTGCCGTTGCCGTGCGGAAGCACGAAGGTCTTGGGTTCGGCCAGGAAAAGCCAGGGATCCTTGCTGTAGGCGCCCGTGACATCGTTTTCCAGCGGATAGCCCTCGCGCCGGTCTTCCTTGCGGATGTACCAGATCAGGCTCGCGAAAAAGACCCAGAACGCATAGAGCGTGACTTGTGCGACATCGATGCTACCAACAATTGATCCGGTTTCCATGACGGACCTCCCTTTGTCATTCCCGGCTCATCCCGGAAGATCGGCCAACCCGAACTGCCTGAGCCCATCGCGCCCGCCCGCGAACCGCTTGCCCGCAAGCGGCCCGAGAACGGCCAAACTCATGAAAAGAAGTATGATTTCGAGATTGTAGACAACGTTGTAACCAGTGGACGCTGTGGTCAGCGCCGCCCCGAGGCTGCCGTCCAGCGCCAGCATGTTGACCACGTCGCGGGTGATGCCGCCGACCGCGAGACCAATGCCGATGGCGGTTGCCTGAACCGCGCTGAACGCGCCGATGGCAAATCCGGCGTCGGTCTGGTCCGCCAGGTCCATCGCCGCCAGCATGGTGCCAACGGCGAACAGTCCGCCGCCAAAGCCGATGGCCAGCGTTCCCAGGCGAAACAGGACGGCCGACCCCACGGGACCGGAGAAGATGACCGCCGCGAAGGCGAAAATGCCGATCAGCGCGCCGTAGGCCGCCATGCGGTGCATGTTCATGCCCCGGTGCAAAAGCCGCGCAGCAAGGGCGAACCCGGCGAGCGTTCCGCCCGCCCAGACGGCGGTGAGAAGCGTGGTCTGGCTGACGCTGAGACCCAGAATTTCACCGCCATAGGGTTCCAGCAGAACATCCTGCATGCTGAAGGCCGCCGATCCGAGACCGACCCCGATCAGGAAACGCGCCATATGCGGGTTTTGCCGATAGGCCGCGAGCGCCTCCTTGAAGCCCTGCACCTCCCGCCCCGCCTGCGTGGCCTGCGGACGGCGCGGTTCCTGCTTCCATAGGGCAACCACATTGATCAGCACGGTCACGACGGCGGCACCTTGCACCACCTGGATCAGGCGCATCGCGGAGAAATCCGAGAGCAGCAGCCCGAAGGCGATCGACGCCAGGATCATGCCGACGAGCAGCATAACGTAAACGAGGGCGACGACGCGCGGGCGGGTCTTTTCTGCGGCAAGATCGGTCGCAAGCGCCAGGCCCGCCGTTTGCGCCATATGCATGCCGATGCCGGTCAAAAGGAAGGCGAAGGCGGCGGCCACCGGCCCGGCCCATTCAGGTCCGAGCGTTTGCGACTGCAGCAGGAGAAGCGCGAAGGGCATGAAGGCGAGGCCGCCGAACTGCATCAGCGTCCCCAGCCAGATGAAGGGCACACGCCGCCAGCCAAGCGCGGAGACATAGGTGTCGGACCGGTGGCCCATGAGCACGCGGAAGGGAGCTGCGAGCACCGGAATGGCGACCATCACCGCGACAAGACTGGTGGGAACCCCAAGTTCCAGGATCATCACCCGGTTCAGCGTGCCGGTCAGCAGGACCGCGGCCATGCCGACGGAGACCTGAAACAGCGACAGGCGCAACAGCCGCGCAAGCGGCAGGTCGGGAGACGCGGCATCGGCGAACGGCAGATACCGTGTGCCGAGCCGTTGCCAAAGCCCGATCATGCGCTGCATTGCCCGGCTGCCGACGGTCATGACCGCGTCACCTCCATCGACTGGGAAATGTAGAAACCGCTGGAGACGCGGGTGCTGTGTCCGGTTTTCCAGCCGTCAAGCCTTTGATCGCGCTCGAGCCGGTGCGCCATGCGCTCGAGCGACGCCGGCTCGATCGACGGCGCGCGATCGCCGCGCGGAAACAGCCGCCCGATGGTGTGCATCGCGGCAAGCAAGGGCGTGCGCGGCGCCAACGTGAAGAGGATCCTGTTTTCGGTATGCCCGGCGAGGCGCGCCACCGCTGTCACGACATCCTCGGCGCGGTAGTGGATGAGCGAATCCATCGCCACCACCGCATCGAAACGCCCATGCGCATCGCTGAGCATGTCACCTGCCGCGAAGTGGATATGCGCCGCGAGACCGGCAGCCTCCGCCTGGCCTTCGGCAAAGCGCACCATCTCGGGCGACAGGTCGATGCCAACGACATCGGCCCCGCGCCGCGCGAGCTCCAGAGACAGGTGCCCGGCCCCGCACCCGGCATCGAGAATGCGCCAGCCGGCGAGATCGTCGGGCAGCCCGGCCAGCAGCGTCGCCCGCATCCGGTCGCGGCCGGCCCGAACGGTGGCCCGGATCCGTCCCAGCGGCTCGTCGCTGGCGAACTTCTTCCAGGCGTCCACCGCCGTGCGGTCGAAATAGACCTGCAACTCGCCTCTGCGGCGGACGTAGCTTGCATCGGGCATCGCCTGTGTCATCCCGCTCTATCCTCACTCGAAGCCGAGAAAATCGAAGATCTCGCGATCCTTCATCGGGTTGGCGTCCAACACGTCGGACCCACTCCACAGGTATTCGGCAAGCTTCATGTATTCCTGCTGGATCGCCTTCACTTCCGGCGTTTCTTCCATCTCGAAGAGGGTGCATTTCTTCAGCCGGCTGATCCGCACCGCGTCGGAATCGGCGATATGCGCCAAGCGCTTGAGGCCGATGGCATCGTTGAAGCGATCGATCTGGTCGGTTTCGCGCGACCGGTTGGCGATCACCCCGCCAAGGCGGACGTCGTAATTCTTGGACTTCGCCTTGATCGCCGCCACGATGCGGTTCATCGCGAAGATGCTGTCGAAGTCGTTGGCCGCAACCACCAGCGCGCGTTCCGCATGCTGGAGCGGCGAGGCAAAGCCGCCGCAGACGACATCCCCCAAAACGTCGAAAAGCACGACATCGGTGTCTTCAAGCAGATGATGCTCCTTCAACAGCTTGACCGTTTGCCCGACGACATAGCCACCGCAGCCGGTGCCGGCCGGCGGTCCGCCCGCCTCGACGCATTGCACGCCGTTGAAACCTTCGAACACGAAGTCTTCCGCGCGCAGTTCCTCGGTGTGGAAATCGACGCCTTCCAGAATATCGATCACCGTCGGGATCAGCGACTTGGTCAGCGTGAAGGTGGAATCATGCTTGGGATCGCAGCCAATCTGCAGGACCCGCTTGCCGAGCATGGAAAAGGCGGCGGAAAGGTTCGACGAGGTTGTCGATTTGCCGATGCCCCCCTTGCCGTAGATTGCAAAGACCTTGGCGCCCTCGATTTCCAGCGAAGGGTCCAGATGAACCTGGACGCTTCCCTCGCCGTCCTCGCCCTGCCCGGCCGCCTTCTTGAGCGCCCGCGCCTCGCGTTCGGCTGTCTTGGGATGGGTGTATAGGTTCATGCCGCGAACTCCACTGTCAGGCCCTCGAGCCGGTCTTCCAGTTCTTCCCCGGCCGCGCGCAGCGCCGCCCAGGTCTCGTCGTCGGGCTCCCAGAATTCCCGCTCCCCGGCCTCGATCAGCCGGTTGGCAAGCTTGACGCTGGCCTTGGGATTGAGCTCCGCCAGCCGGCGGCGCATGTCCGCATCCAGAACGAAGGTTTCGCTGAGGTGCTTGTAGACCCAAGGCGACACCTGGCCCGTCGTCGCAGACCAGCCCAGCGTGTTGGTCACATGGCTTTCGATCTGGCGAACGCCTTCATAGCCATGCTTGAGCAGGCCCTCGTACCACTTCGGATTGAGCATCCGGGTGCGGGTCTCCAGCGCGACCTGCTCTTCCAGCGTGCGCACCTTGCCGGTGCCGGTTGTCTGATCGCCGACATAGACCGGGATCGATCCGCCGCCAGAGGTGCGCACCGCCGAGCTGATGCCGCCGAGCGTGTCGAAATAGTGATCGATGGCCGTGATGCCGAGCTCGACCGATTCAATGTTCTGATAGGCCGCCTCGACCCCTTTCAGGATCTCGCCAAGCAGTTCGCTGCGCTGTACCGGCTTGCCGTCCGCGCCATAGGCGAAGCTCTTGCGGCTGGTGTAGGTCGCGCCGATCTCCTCCGCGTCCTCCCACGCCCCGCTGTCGATCAGCAGATTGACGTTGGAGCCATAGGCCCCGGCCGCGTTGGAGAACACCCTGAGGGCCGCCTCCTCGAGCGGCACGCCATGAGTCTCGGCATGAGACATGGCCTGCGCGCGGATCGGATTGGCCTCGTCCGGCTCGTCGGCCATCGCCGCCTTGAGGCTCGCGTCGGCCAGAAGCCGGGTCTGCAACGGCAGCAGATCGCGAAAGATGCCGGAAAGCGTCATCACCACATCGACACGGGCCCGGCCCAGCTCCTCAAGCGGCATCAGATCGGCGCCGGCGAGGCGGCCGAAACCGTCGAAGCGCGGCTTCGCCCCGATAAGCGCGAGTGCCTGGGCAATCGGCGCGCCTTCCGATTTCAGATTGTCGGTGCCCCACAGGACCATGGCGACGCGACGCGGCAGGCGTCCGTTGTCGGCGACATAGCGTGCCAGCAGCTTGTCGGCCTGCTCCGCACCGTCGCGCAGCGCAAAGGCGCTCGGCAGGCGGAACGGATCGAAGCCGTGAAGATTGCGCCCGGTCGGGACGATATCGGGGGAGCGCAGGATGTCGCCGCCGCTGACCGGACGCGTATAGCGCGCGTCGAGCGCGGCCATCAGTGCGGGCAATTCGGTCTCGCGCATCAGGTCGGCATCGAGACGACGCAACCTGTCAGCCGCCTCCGAGGGCGCCTTGCCCGGTTTCGCGGGCAGCGGCCTCTCCAGGACCTCCAGAAGCTCGAGCTCGGAGAGCGCCGCGTCGCCGGCGGCGGAGTTTACCGCACGCAAGAGATCCGCGCGCTCCGCCTCTTCGGGGATCTCGCCAACAACATGCAGACCGTGCGGGATGAGCGACAATTCGAACTCGCGCAGGCGGTCCGCAAGCACCGGAACCGCGCCCTCGCCCGTCCCCCCCCAGTCGGTGTCTGCGGTGATCAGGTCGAGAGCCTCCGCCTGCTGGCGGATCGTTTCGGCAAGCCCGGCGAGTTCCTTGGTCGCTTCGGGCGGCAGCCCGCGCCAGCGGTCGATCGCGCTCTTCAGGTCGGCAAGGCCCTTGTAGAGACCGGCCGCCGCGATCGGCGGTGTCATGTAGCTGACCAGCGTCGCCGCCGACCGGCGCCGGGCGATTGCGCCCTCCGAGGGGTTGTTCGCGGCATAGAGATAGATGTTCGGCAAGTCGCCGATCAGACGGTCGGGCCAGCAGTCGGCGGAAAGCCCGGACTGCTTGCCCGGCATGAACTCAAGCGCGCCATGGGTGCCGAAATGCAGCACCGCGTTCGCGCCGAAATCCTCACGCAGATAGCGATAGAAGGCGGCAAACGCATGCGTCGGCGCGAAACCGCTTTCAAACAGCAGCCGCATCGGATCGCCCTCGTAGCCAAAGGCGGGCTGGATGCCGACCAGCACGTTGCCGAAGGACTGGCCAAGGACCAGGATGTTGGCACCGTCACTTTGCTGGCGACCCGGTGCGGGGCCCCATTGCGCCTCGATTTCGGCAAGCCATGGTTCGCGCCGCACATGCGTGTCGGCGGAGATGCGGTCATGCACATTCGCGTCGGTGCCATGGCGCTCGGCATTGCCTTGCAGCAAGGCGTCGCGAAGCGCATCGGCATCCACCGGCAGGTCGACAGCGTAGCCATCGGCCTTGAGCGCCGTGAGCGTGTTAAACAGCGAGCGGAACACGCCGAGATAGGCGGCGGTTCCGGTCGCTCCGCCATTCGGCGGGAAGTTGTAGAGGACGATGGCGAGCTTGCGCTCTTCCTTGGGGCTGCGTCGCATCGCGACGATCCGGTCGATGCGCGCGGCCAGCATTTCCGAGCGCTCCGGGCAGGCATGCATGTCACGGCCGGTCGCGGCGCCCCCGAAATCGCAGCCGCGGCCGCAGCCGGTGCAGGGACCGGACCCATCGGTTCGGCCGCCGAAGAGGATCGGCCCGGTGGCGCCGTCGATTTCGGGCAGGGCCACCATGATGGTGGTCTCGACCGGCGTCAGCCCCTGCTCGCCCCGACCCCACTGCTGGAGGCTCTGGAACTCCGTCGCGAAGGCCGAAAGATAGGGCACGTTCAGCGCGGCAAGCGCGTCTTCCGCCGCGCGGGAATCATTGTAGGCCGGGCCGCCCACCAGCGAAAACCCGGTCAGCGAGACGACGCAATCGACACAGGCCGCGCCGTCCTTGAAAAAATAGCTGTCGATGGCGGGCCTCGCGTCCAGCCCGCTGGCGAAAGCGGTGATGACGTTCAACCCCTTGGCGCCGAGCGCCGCGATCACCGCGTCATAGTGCTCGGCATTGTCGGCCAGCAGATAGGAGCGCATCACGAGCACGCCGACGGTGCCGCTCTTCGGATCGAACGGCGCCGCCTTGCGGAAACGCTCGACCCGATCCGTGATCCGTCCAACCAGGTCCGGGTGATAAAGCCCGACGTCGGGGTAATGCACCGGCGCTTCCGGCATCACCAGCTTGCGCAAATGGGCACGCTCGCCCGCCGCATAGCGCGAGATCAGATAGCGCACCAGGTTGACGATGTTCTCATCGGAGCCGGCAAGCAGATACTGCAGGGTCAGGAAATAGGCGCGCAGATCCTGCGCCTTGCCGGGGATGAACTTCAGGATCTTCGGCAGCTGGCGCAGCATCTTCATCTGGCCCTGGCTTGCCGATCCGCTCTTGCCGGACTTGCCGCGCAGACGTTTCAGAAAGCCCAGCGCTCCGCCGGTCGGCTTGTCCATGCGGAACTCGCCGATGCGCGTCATCTTGACGATTTCGGCAGCGGACAGACACCCGACCACCGCGTCGCACGCCATGCGGCGCTCCTGCAGCCAGGGCTCGACAACCTTGATGTGCTCTTCAAGGAACATCATGCTGGCGATGACGATGTCCGCATTCGCGATATCGGCGCGGCAGCGCTCGGGCGCGGCCGCATCCGTGCCCCATTCGGCGACCGCATGCAGAGACAGCGTGAGACCGGGCAGTTCCCGCTTCAGGATATCGCGCGCACGGTCGACCGCACTCGCCATGTGGCTGTCGAGGGTCACGATCGCGATGCGGACCGGTGTCTGCGACAGCACCGCGCCCGCCATGCGGTTATCGGCCGAAATACGCTTTGGCATCGTACAACGTCTCTACTGTTATGGGCGCCACACCGCGCTCGGCGGCAAAACGCTCGGTGTTGCGCCTTGCCTTTCCGCGCACGAAGAACGGGATCTTGCGAAGCTCCTTTTCCGCGTCATGTGTCCAGCCGGCCGGCAATGCTTCCGCAGCCGGGGCGTGAATGTCGCCATCCGGCGCCGCGCCGGCGTTCGGGGATGTGTCACCGTCTTCCGACGCATGCCGGTCCGCCTTGCCGCCAAGTGCGGCGAGATGCGACGCCTCGGCCGTGTCGTTGAATTCGAAGTCCTCGCGGAACATCCCGAGAAGATGCTCCTCCAGTCCCATCATCAGCGGATGCACCCAGCTGTCGAAGAGGACGTTGGCGCCCTCGAAGCCCATCTGCGGCGAGTAGCGCGCCGGGAAGTCCTGGACGTGAACGGGCGAGGATATCACCGCGCAGGGCAGCCGCAGCCGCTTGGCGACATGACGCTCCATCTGCGTGCCGAGCACCAGTTCGGGCTGCGCCGCGACAATGGCGTCCTCCACCTCCAGATGGTCGTCGGTGATCAGCGCCTCGACGCCGTGGTCGGCGGCCGCAGCGCGCACGTCGCGGGCAAACTCGCGGGCATAGGTGCCAAGTCCGCAGACCTTGAAGCCGAGCTCGTCGCGACACACGCGCGCTGCCGCGACCGCATGCGTGGCGTCGCCGAAGATGAACACGCGCTTGCCGGTGAGATAGTTGGAATCGATGGAGCGCGCGTACCAGGACAGGCGTTCACCCAGTTCCTCAAGCGCCGGCTCGGGATCGACACCCGCAAGGGTTGCGATTTCGCGAACGAAATCGCGTGTGGCCGTCGCGCCGATCGGGATGGTGGTGCTGCGCGGCTGCTTGAAAGTGCGCTCCAGCCAGCGTGCGGCCGTGTCGGCGATCTCGGGATAGAGCACGACGTTGAAATCCGCTTCGGGAAGGCGCGCGATGTCGGCGGGCGTCGCCCCAAGCGGCGCGATCACATTCACCGGCACGCCCAGCGCGTCGAGAATGCCCTTCACCTCGCGAATGTCGTCGCGATTGCGGAAGCCGAGCGCGGTGGAGCCGAGGATGTTGCAGGTCTTGCGGGTCCGTTCCGAGCGGTCGGGCTGGCCGACGCCGCCGCAAAATCCGCGTACCAGCCGGTAGAAGGTCTCCGCCGCACCCCAGTTTTCCTTTTTCTGGTAGGACGGCAGTTCCAGCGGGATCACCGGGATCGACAGCCCGAGCGCCTTGGCGAGCCCCGCCGGATCGTCCTGGATCAGTTCCGCCGTGCAGGAGGCACCGACCAGAATCGCCTGGGGCTGGAACCGCTCGACCGCATGCTGGCAGGCTGTCCTGAAAACCTCGGCCGTGTCCTTTCCCAGATCGCGTGCCTGGAAGGTCGTGTAGGTCACCGGCGGACGCGACTTGCGCCGCTCGATCATCGTGAACAGAAGATCGGCGTATGTGTCCCCCTGGGGGGCGTGCAGAACGTAGTGCAGCCCGCTCATCGAGGCGGCGATGCGCATCGCCCCCACATGCGGCGGTCCTTCATATGTCCACACGGCCAGCTGCATCGTCTAGATCTCCACCTTGAGCGCCGCGCGCCGACGCAAGGGACGGGCGAAAAGCTCGGCGAGATCGCCGGCCTGCTCGTAGCCCTGGATGGGGGCGAAGACGAGTTCGATCGACCACTTGGTGGTCCGCCCTTCCGCCTCGAACGGGTTGCCGAGACCCATGCCGCAAACGATCAGGTCCGGATCGGCGGCGCGGCAGCGCGCGATCTGCAGATCGACGTCCTGTCCCTCGCTGAGCACGAGGTCGCCGGGAAGCTGGGCGAGATCGGCATTCATGTGCGTGCGGTGGAGATAGGGCGTGCCGACCTCGACAATCCGCGCGCCGGTCTCGACATGCAGAAAGCGCGCAAGCGCCGGCTCCATCTGAGAATCGGGAAAAAAGAACACGCTGCGTCCGCACAGATCGTCGCGATGATGGGCAAGCGCGGCCCGCGCCCGCTCGCGACCGGGCCGCGTCACCTGCTCGAACAGATCGTCGGAGACGCCGAACGTGTCGGCCGCCGCCTTGAGCCAGGCGGTGGTTCCCCCCTCGCCGAGCGGAAACGGCGCCTCGATCAGGATCGCACCGCGCGATTCCAGCGCCTTCGTCGCCGCGCCGAGCCAGGGCTGTGCCAGCAGCAACCGCGTGTTGGGGCCGACCTCGGGAAGCTCCGATCCCTTGCGAGAGGGCAGAAACGCGACATCGCGGATGCCCAGCGCTTCGAACAGGCGCCGGAACTGATCCTCCACCACGTCGGCGAGCGTTCCGACAACCATCAGCGACGCAGAGGCCGCGGCGGGCGCCTTCGGCAACTCGGCGGCAAGCGAGGCGAGAAAATTGTCTTCCCCTTGCGTGAAGGTCGTCTCGATGCCGCTTCCCGAATAGCTGATGACGCGCGTTTCGGGTGCATGAAGACGGTTCAGCCGTCCCGCGGCGCGCGGCAGGTCGAGTTTGATCACCTCCGACGGACAGGAGCCGACGAGAACCAGCATCTTGATGTCGGGCCGGCGGGTCAGCAGGCGATCCACGACCCGGTCGAGCTCTTCGTTGAGGTCGGCCATGCCCGCAAGATCGCGCTCGTCGATGATCGCCGTGGCGAACCGCGGCTCCGCGAAAATCATCACCCCGGCGGCCGACTGCATCAAATGGGCACAGGTCCGCGATCCGACGATCAGGAAGAAGGCGTCCTGCACCTTGCGATGGAGCCAGATGATCGACGTCAGGCCGCAGAACACCTCATGCTGGCCGCGCTGGCGCAGGGGCGCGGCCTGCGTGGCACATGCCGCGCCCGTTTGCGCGCTTTGGGGAAGACGCTCGAGGACGCTCATGCGGCACCTCCCGCCAGCGGTCCCGCCGCGGCACCGGACGCCATGTCGCCCGCGGCCCGGCCGGACGCCTGGCGCCGCGCCTGGCGCAGCTTCCAGAGGAACTGGGCCGCATTCACCGCGTAGGTCGCATAAGCGGCAAGCGCCAGCGTCATCAAGGCGGAAGGCCCGAGAAGCGACTGGAAATAGGCCAGAAGATAGGCGGTATGAAGGGCAAGGACGGCGAAGGAAACCACATCCTCCCAGAAGAAGGCGGGCGCGAAGAGATACTGGCCGAAGACGTCCTTCTCCCAGATCGCGCCGGTGATCATGATTGCATAAAGCGCAAGCGTCTTGACGACGATCGAGACATTGGCCGCGACCAACCCCTCGCCTGTCAGAAGGAAACGGGCAATCAACACGATGCTGACAAGGCAGACCAGAAACTGGACAGGAGCCAACAGCCCCTGCACCAGCGTCCAAGGAGAAGCGTCGCGACGCGCGCGCTCAGCTTCGGTGTAGAGCGCGGCAGGCGCCCTGGATCCCTGCTGAACCCTGGAACAATCCGGCGCTTTGGTATCGGTGTCGCGTGTCAATTCCCGCCTCCCTCAGGACCTGTACGGAAACTGTAAACCCGACTTCGAGCGAGTGTCAACTTTTGTTGACGTTATGTTTCGTTTACACAAAAAATAAAGTGTGACATTGTATCGCCAGTGGAAAAAATCCACGCCAAATACCGCCAGTCCGGGCGATGGATCAGCGGACGGCGGAATGCCAAAGGACCAGGTTCCCAACAGTGCTGCGCCATTTTGCGACCCCCTCGCGCCGCGAATTCGGACCGCATCAGGCACTTGCAGGGCCAAGAAACGGACCGGTCTGGACCATGCATGGAGCGGCAATAGACAGGATCGCGGCGCTCGATGAGCGCACGAGAGAGGCCACCGTCAGAATCGGCATGCAGCCGGTCACGACCACCACGCGTGACCTCCATGGCCTGGCGCAGCGGGTCCTCGGCGCGGTTGCGATCCGCCACACGTCGCAGCCCGCCGCCGATCCCGCCTGCGACCTGGCGGAGCGGGTCAAGGCCTGCGTCTGTGACAGCCAGTCCTCCGCAGCGGCCGAGACGGCGTTCAAGCTGGTCGCGGCAAGCCCTCTCGAGACACACGAACGCCTTGGCATCCTCGAGAGTGTCGCGCGCGCGATCGGGGACGACTGGAGCGAGGATGGCGCATCCTTTCTGGATGTGACCATTGCCATGGGCCGCTTGCAGTGCGTGATGCGCCGAATCTGTCAGCTGGAACGCGTCGGCCCGCCGGATTCCCCCATTGGCCGGTGCCTACTTCTGGTTCCGACCGCGGAACATCACACCTTCGGTATCTGCATTCTGGAGGAGTTGATGCGGGCGCTCGGATGGGAAACCGAACTGTTTCGCGTTGAATCAATTGATTTTCTAGAAAAAAAGTTAGAAAAGGAACAAATTGACATCGTTTGTTTCTCCTGGACGAACGCTGTGCTTTCCCCAATTGCCGGTGACTGTGTGAAGGCTGTCGAACAAATTCCCGGACCGATACGACCCGCGATCATTTCAGGCGGCCATGCAGCGGGACAAAACCCCGCATGGCTGGTGCGCCTTGGCGTGGACTATGTTTGCGACAGTATCCATGTCGCGCTGCAGATTGCCGACATTCACCTGCGTGAACTAAGGGCCGATCTGACAGTCCCGGGTTTGCGGCACGCTCCACAAGACACACGACCGTGATCCCGTCATGCAAATCAAAAACATCCGATCCGCCCCCCGCTTGTTCAAGGCCTCCGCACCGCGCTTCGACAATGTCAGTGTGGAAACGGCTGCCCAGCTTGCCTCTCTCGGGTCGGACATTTCTCTGCTGATTGCCGACGACGGCACGGTGGTGGACATCGCCTATGGCGACACAACCCTGGCCGGCTACGATGTCGACGCCTGGGTCGGTCGCAAGTGGCGCGATGTTGTCACGGTCGAATCGATGGAGAAGATCGACGCCCTGCTGAGTGACGTTCGCAGTGCCTCGCCGACGCGACGGCGGCAGGTCAACCACCCCGCCCCCGCCACCAACATGCCCGACCTTCCCGTCGAATACACATTGGTGACGGTCGAGGGTCTCGATTGCTGGGTGGCGCTGGGAGACGACCTGCGCAAGATCGCCTCGATCCAGAACCAGTTGCTGAATGCCCAGCTGGAACTCGAGCGCGAATACCGCAAGATCCGCGACGCCGAAACACGCTACCGCACCATCTTCCAGAAACTCGGGCAACCGATCCTGATCGTCGACGGAACCGAGCGAAAAATCGTCGACGCCAATCTCGCGGCCTCGCGCGCCTTGTTGCGCCCGGTGGGCAAGCTGATTGGCGAGAACATCATCGCCCTGTTCGAGGCGGGTCAACGCGACATGCTCGGCGAACTGATGAGCGAGGCGCAACACAGCGGCACGCCGCGCGCGACGGTTGCCCGCCTGGCGGAGGTCGACCTGGAGCAGTCGGTCGCCCTCGAGCCGTTCCGCGAGAACGGCCGCAACAATCTCTTTATGCGCTTGTCGGCCGCTCCGGGCGCGCATGAGGACGAAACAGCGGGCGACCGCGACGCGACGGATGTGTTCGAAACACTTCCCGAAAGCCTGGTCACCATCAGCCTCAAGGGAACGATCGAAAACCTCAACGACACGTTCCTCGACATGGTGGGCCTCCTCAACAAGGAGCGCCTGATCGGCCGCAATCTCAACAACTGGCTCGGCGGTTCAGCCGTCGATCTGAATGTGCTGCTTGCAAAGGTGCGCGACGAGGGGTCCGTGCGCCAGTTCGCCACCGTGGTGCGGGACGAACTGGGCGGGGTCAAACCGGTGACGGTATCGGCCGGGCGATTTGCCCATGGCGGCCACGAGAGCGTCTGCCTGCTGATCGGCGCGGCAACCAAACGGGATTCCGCTCTTGGCATGTCGGCTGCGAGCCTGGCCCCCGACGGAGCCGACTTCTCCGAGCTGATCGGGCGGGTGCCGCTCAAGGAGCTGATCCGCGAGGCAGTCGATGTCATCGAAAAGATGTGCATCGAGGCGGCATTGCGTCAGACCGACAACAACCGTGCCTCGGCAGCCGACCTGCTGGGCCTGAGCCGACAAAGCCTCTACATCAAGCTGCGCCGGCACGGGCTGGAGGATTTCGGCGGCGGCAGCCGCGGGTCTGTCAACTCCCCTTGACGAGTGTCAATTTAGATTGACAACCCCATGTGTCCATCCTAGCATTTTTGCATGGTTGCACGATCCCTTCCAAAATCCGGCCAGCGCACGGCGACATGGCCCACACCTGCGGCGGTGCTTGAGCTTCTGAAACCGATCACCTGGTTTCCGCCAATGTGGGCCTATGGCTGCGGCATGATCGCAAGCGGCGCCGATCTCGGCAGCCGCTGGACCTATGTCGCAGGGGGCGTCCTGCTTGCCGGCCCGATGATCTGCGGCACGAGCCAGGCGGTGAACGACTGGTACGACCGCCATGTCGATGCGATCAACGAACCGCATCGCGTCATCCCTTCCGGTCGCATGCCGGGGCGCTGGGGGCTTTGGGTCGCCATCGCCGGATCGCTCCTGTCATTGGGGCTCGCGGCTTTTCTCGGGCTCTGGGTGTTCGTGGCGGCCGTGGTCGGCCTTGTGTTCGCCTGGATCTACAGCATGCCGCCGCTCCGGCTGAAACAGGACGGCTGGCTGGGCAATGCGGCCGTCGGCCTGTCCTATGAAACGCTGCCCTGGCTCACCGCCGTGGCCGCCGCGACCAACGCTTTTCCCGACCCGCGCACGGCCCTGATCGCGCTGCTTTACGGGATCGGCGCGCACGGCATCATGACACTCAACGATTTCAAGGCGATCGAGGGCGACCGGCAAATGGGCATCCGCTCGCTGCCGGCGCGCTATGGTCCGCACACCGCCGCGGTCCTGGCGTGCATCACGATGGCAGGGGCGCAGATCGCCGTGATCATTGCGCTTGCCGCATGGGACCGCCCCTATTTCGCCGCCGCGATTGCCGGGCTGACGCTTGTCCAGGTCGGCTGCATGGCGCGCTTCCTGAAGGACCCGATTGTCCGCGCGGTCTGGTACAGCGCCATCGGCGTCGGTCTCTACGTTACGGGAATGGCTATCGCGGCCTTTGCGCTGCGCGGGCTCGTCTCCGGCTGACGGGAACGAAGAACACTTGATCTGAGGGAGAGACCGGATGGCATCGGCCGGGCTTGGATGGATTGCAATTGCACGCCTCGGCCTCGTCCAGGCGGCGCTTGGCGCGGTTGTCGTTCTCACAACCTCGACGCTCAACCGCGTCATGGTCGTCGAACTCGCCATTGCCGCCGTCATTCCGGGTCTTCTCGTCGGGCTCCACTACGCCGTCCAGATCGCCCGACCGTTGTGGGGGCACGGCTCTGACGTCGGCGGCTCGCGGAGCGGATGGATCCTGGGCGGCCTCGCCTTGCTCGCCATCTCCGGCACGGGTGCGGCGGCAACCACCTTCCTGTTTGAAATCCGCTTCGCCTACGGGCTTGCAGCCGCACTCGTCTGTTATGCGCTGATCGGGGTCGGCATCGGCGCCTGCGGCACCTCGTTGCTGGCTCTTCTTGCAAGTCGCACGGCACCCGAGCGGCGCCCGGCGGCGGCGACCATCGTCTGGATGATGATGATTGCCGGCATCGTGATCACCGCGATCGTGACGGGCAGCGTGCTGGACCCCTATTCTCACGCACGCCTCGTCGCGGTGACAGCCGCAACCGGTACCGTGGTCTTCGTGATCGCCGCCCTTGCGCTCTGGCGACTGGAACGCAACGCCGTGCGGCTGGACACCGCAACCGCCACGCTCCCTTCCGATGCGCATGGCATCACGGCCCGCAGCTTTCGCGTCAGCCTCGCCGAGACCTGGGGCGATGCGCAGGCCCGGGTGTTCACCGTGTTCGTTTTCGTGTCGATGCTCGCCTACAGCACCCAGGACCTGATCCTGGAACCGTTCGGCGGCCTGCTGTTTGCAATGACGCCCGGCGAAACGACAAAACTGTCCGGCGTCCAGCATGCGGGCGTCTTTGCCGGCATGGCGCTGGTGGGAGTTGCCGGATCGCTTCTTGCCCGCAGCCGTCCGCGCATCCTGAAGTTTTTCATCGTTTCGGGATGCCTGGGGTCGGCCTTGGCCCTTGCCGGCCTCGCCCTCGGCTCGGCGCTCGCGCCGGCCTGGCCGCTGAAGAGCAACATCTTTCTTCTCGGTCTTGCCAACGGCGCCTTCGCTGTCGCCGCCATCGGCACCATGATGGCGCTGGCGGGCGCCGGAGGGGCAAAGCGAGAAGGCATTCGCATGGGCGTGTGGGGTGCCGCACAGGCCATCGCCTTCGGGCTCGGGGGAATCCTGGGCACCGTCGCGCTGGATGTCGCCCGCGCCGTGAGCGGCGACACCGCTCTATCCTTCACGCTCGTCTTTGCCGGCGAGGCCGTCCTGTTCCTGAACGCCGCCGTTCTGGCCGTTCGGATCGGCCGGGCGCCCCGGCGCGCACCCCGGGCCTCGGAGTTGCCCCTTCCCCTTGCCGCAGCGGAGTAAGACAATGGAAAACCGCGATTGCTTCGACGTTGTGGTGGTCGGCGGCGGCCCCGCCGGTGCCACGGCCGCGCAGGCCCTCGCCCTTGAGGGACATTCCGTGCTGTTGATCGACCGGGACGGGCGGATCAAGCCTTGTGGGGGCGCCATCCCCACCCGCGCGATCCGCGACTTCAACCTGCCGATGGCGCAATTGACCGCGAAGGTCCATTCTGCCCGCATCGTCGCGCCGAGCGGACACAGTGTTGCGATGGATATCGGCGACCTGGGATATGTCGGCATGGTCGACCGCGATCTGTTCGACCCGTTCCTGCGGGCCCGCGCGGTCGAGGCCGGTGCGGTGCAGCTCACCGGAAGTTTCAAGACGCTGGAGCGAAACCGCGACGGCACGGTGAGCGTCGGCGTCGCGGAGGCCGGCAGAGCCGGCGAGATCCGTCACATCACCGCACGCTGCGTGATCGGCGCGGATGGCGCGAATTCCGCCGTGCGCCGCAGCGTCTTCGGTCCCAAGCGCAAACCGCCTTACGTCTTCGCCTATCACGAAATCGTGGAATCGCCCGCCGCGCCCGATCCCGACAAGTTCCGCGCCGACCGTTGCGACGTCGTCTACGACGGACGGATCTCCCCCGATTTCTACGGATGGGTCTTTCCGCATGGCACACACACGTCCATCGGTTGCGGATCGGCGGTCAAGGGGCACAGCCTGAAGGCTGCAACACGTGCCCTGCGGGAGGATGCGGGCCTGTCCGATGCGCGCACGGTGCGCGAGGAAGGCGCCCCGCTGCCGCTCAAACCGATGCGCCGATGGGACGACGGCAGGAACGTCGTTCTGGTCGGCGACGCGGCCGGCGTCGTCGCGCCCTGTTCGGGAGAAGGGATTTATTACGCCATGCTGAGCGGGCAGATCGCGTCAGAGGCCGTCGGCCAGATGTTTGCAAACAATTCGCCGAAGGCACTGGCCTGCGTACGCAAGCGCTTCATGCGCGAACACGGCATGGTGTTCTTCACGCTCGGGATCATGCAGTCGATCTGGTACGGAAGCGACAAGCGGCGCGAACAGTTCGTGAAAATGTGCGCCGACCCCGACGTCCAGCGCCTGACCTGGGAAAGCTATCTGAACAAGAAGCTGGTTCGACGCGAGCCGATGGCCCATCTGCGGGTCGCCCTCAAGGATATCCGGCAGCTGCTCGGCATCACGGCCCGCGTGTGAGGCAAAATGGCCGCCGCCCTTGCCCTGCTCGACAGACTGACGCAAGGCGGCGCGCTTGCGCTGATCGCGCTCGCCGTTCTGGGAGTGGAACTCATCGTGATCGCGCTCGCGATCCGCGCCCCCGCCCTTCGCCGCTCGCTGTTGCTCAACGGACTTTCGGGCGTGGCGCTGATGCTGGCGCTTTATCTCGCGCTTGCGGGTCATGGTGGCGGCCTGGCGATCGCTGTGTGCCTGGCCTTGAGCCTCGCGGCCCATGCCCTGGACCTGACGGCAAGACTCAAGGCCGCACAAAACGACTGACCAGACTGCGCGTCAGTCGGTGGCGGTGTTGTCGGCCGGCTTTTCAGTGGGCTTTTCAGTCGGCTTCTTGGTTTCCGTCTCGCTCCAGGCGGCATTCAGCCGGGCGTAGGCATCGGCGAACCCGGCTTTCAGATCCTGCCAAGCCTCGACGGTTCCCGCCTGAAGCGCCCCGTAGCGCTCCCCGAGCGCATTGCGCGCCGCCCGCAATTCGGCGAGCTGCTCACGCGCCGTCTCGCGCGCCTGTTCGTTCATGTCGTTCCAGTTGTCGCGCAAGGCATCGGCCCGGCGTTCAATCTCTGCATCCAGCTCGGCCATTGCGTCGCGTGCGGAGGCAACCGCCTTGTCTCGCTCTTGTGCGCTGTAGTCGGCGATCGCATCCATCGCCTCGGAAATTTCCTGGCGAACATCCTCGGAGCTGGTCTGGTTTTTGTCCTCGCCTTGTGCGATGGCGCCAGCGGGCGGTACCGCAACGAACCCGACCAGGGCGGCGACGCGAAGTGCATTGGAGATCGTCATCACATTTCCTTTCCCGATCCGGGATCGCTGCGTGCTCGATTCCGGGCTGCAGCCTACCTGAAGCGCGAGGTGGCGGAATCGACCGCATCGCCGAGATCTTTCCAGGCGCTCTCGTAGCCGGCCTTCATGTCGCGCCAGGCCGCTTCGCTCGCCGACCGCAACTCGTCGAGCTTTGTTTCGGCTTCCTGCTGATGCGCCCGCAGTTTCTCGATTTCGCGTTCATACTGAATGCGCGCATCGGCGTTGGCCTCATCCGCCTTCGCCCTCAGCTTGTCGATTTCCGCATTCCACTGATCGAGCCGGGCCTTGGTCTTTTCGATGTAGGCATCTCTATCAACCATCTGATTGCTTCCTTTCGCTGTTTCAATTCAGACAGGTCCGCGCAGGCGGGACCGGCCTGGAAGGCCACCGTCGCCGATATCACACAGCGCCCGAACCGTGATTGGGGAAAGACCGCCGGGCCGGCGTCCGTTCAGCCGGCGCGCGCCGGTACCTGACCCGGATTGAGCCGGATCATCCGGTAATTCAGGTAACCCGCCGTCATCACCCAGATCGCATAGGGCACAAAGAGAGCCGCAGCCAGAAGCGACACCGTGCCAGCTGTCACGATGAACGCAAATATCGACGCCAGCAAAGCCCCGATATCCATCAGCGCGAGGTCCATGCGGTGAAGGCCGAAGAAAAGCCAGGACCATGCAGCATTGAGCAACAGTTGCGCGCCCCAGATGACCATCACGAGGCCAATTCCCTCAGCCGAAACAACCAGCCAGCCGGCGAAGGCTATCATGATGTAAAGCGCGGTCCATACGACCGGAAACGCCCAGTTGGGGGGCGTCCAGTCCGGGCGCTCAAGGCTGGCGTACCAGTCTCCCGGCTTGAAGATCGCGCCGCTTGACGCGGTCGCGAACACGAGCAGAACGATGATGGCCAGCGTCATGAGATCCTTCCCGAGACGTTGCAGACAGTCCTTCGCGGC
This sequence comes from Stappia stellulata DSM 5886, assembly GCF_000423705.1. Classification (GTDB taxonomy): domain Bacteria; phylum Pseudomonadota; class Alphaproteobacteria; order Rhizobiales; family Stappiaceae; genus Stappia; species Stappia stellulata. Next base: position 567,221 of record NZ_KE384083.1, read on the forward strand.
AAGGCAACGACCCTGCTATCGATAGGTTAGCATCAATTGCGGCGAAAGGATGCTTTGCACACTGCAAGCCTGGGTTTCAGGCCGCCGCAGTCCGTTTCTAATCCCGGCCGCCTCCTTTTCGCGCAATGACGCGCCATTGTTACATGATGATTGCAAGACCGACGATCAAGGGGACGCCCGCCGAACCGGGGTCTGCGCAATCTCGGGCATCGTTTTGAAGCACCCGCAACAGATCTTTCCGAAAGGCGATCTCATGGTGGGCACGCTGGAGCCGCTTGTCGGGGAACCCATTCTCGTCTCGGCAGGCGCGCGCTGGCGCCGCCAACGGAAAATGATCGATCCGACCTCTTCCCACATCCGGCTGAACCGCGCCTTCACTGCCATGCAGGCGGCCGTCGATACCTGCGCGACGAATCCGGACGGAGTGGCAGCGGCCGGAACGCCCGTGCGAGAGCGCGGCATTTCGGCCTCCGGCCAAAGGTGAGCAACCCGGTGTTTGCCAGGACGGGATGCAAGGACAAACTCCGCCGGCAGTGTCTCGCCACCGCGCAACGGGCTGGACCTTGCCGGCACGCACCCCATAACAGAAAGACCGGCGCATGCCCCGCGCCGCATCAGCACGGTGACAACGATGGTCAGAAGCTCTCCAAACAGCCTGCGCGCCGCTGCCATCGGCCTGGCGATCCTGGCAGCCAGCGCCTCAGCCGCTCTCGCCCGCCCGGACACGCGCACCATGACCTGCGCGCAGGCGCAGCAGCTGGTCAAACGATCGGGCGCGATCGTTCTGTCGACCGGGCAATACACCTACTCGCGCTTCGTTGCCGACCGGCGCTATTGCGGTCACTACGAGATCCTGCGGCCAAACTATGCGCCGACGCGCGACACGGCACAGTGTCCGGTCGCCTATTTTTGCGAGCGGGTCGTGCGCCCGCGCAACTGACCTTCGGTCCGGTCAGATCGCCGCTCGGGCCGGCTGCGCCGCCGTCTGGCAGTCGAGGTCCGTCAGCGTGACAATCCGATTGCCGCGCAGATCGTTGACGCAGACGATGAAGCCCTGCTCTTCCATATGGGTGAGCAGCCAGCGCGCGCGCCCCTTCGAGCGCGTGCCATAGGCCGTCGCGATCTCGGAATCGGGCGGACAGGGGCGCCCCTCCAGCGCGGACTTGGCAAGCAGCAGATAGACCCCGCGCATTTCCTCCGGCAGGCTTTGCGCCACGGTTTCGGCCGATGACCACACCTGCGGGTCGATCTCGCTGCCGTTGACACCGGCACGGGCAAGCGCGATCCGCTGGCGAAAGGTCGCAAGATCGGGCGGACGGCCGGGAAGCCGCGCGATCCGGCACCGCACCTGAAAATCCTGATAAAGCGCCGCCACCGGCTGAAAGGCCGCCTCGCTGTCGTCGAGAAGCTCCGCGATCACCGCGTCGACGGCCTGTTCCCAGACCTCGCGGTCCATCGGCTCGGCTTCCACGGTCTCGCGCGCCACAGCCTGCCGGGTCAACCGCTCCAGCACATCGGCAGCCGGCACGGGTTGCGCAACGGTGGGCTTTTCAGCGGCCTGGCGCTCCGACCCGCTGGCCGGTTGAAACAGAAGATCCTGAAGCTCCTCCGGACGCCCTTCGGGCAAGGGAGTAAGCTTGGGGCCACCGCCGCGCCCGACGGTTTCCACCGGCCCGATGCGAACGGTCATCGGCCGGCGTGACACGGCCGGACCGAGCGCCACGAAATGTCCCCGTTCCAGGTTGCGGAAGGCCTCCGCCTGACGCTTTTCCATGCCCAGCAGATCCGCGGCACGGGCCATGTCGATATCGAGGAAGGTTCGCCCCATGAGGAAATTGGACGCCTCGGCCGCGACGTTCTTGGCAAGCTTTGCAAGACGCTGCGTGGCAATCACCCCGGCAAGACCGCGCTTGCGGCCGCGACACATCAGATTGGTCATCGCGCCAAGCGCCACACGGCGCGCTTCCTCGCCGGTGTCCCCGGAGGCGGAGGGCGCAAACAACTGCGCCTCGTCGACGACGACAAGTACCGGATACCAGTGATCGCGCTCGGCATCGAACAACGCATTGAGGAAGACGGCAGCCGCCTTCATCTGGCGATCCGGTTCAAGCCCCTCGAGATTGAGGATGACCGAGACGCGATGCGCGCGCACCCTGGCCGCGATCACCGCAAGATCGCGTTCGCTGCCGGCGGCGTCCACAACCACATGGCCAAAGCGCTCCGACAGGGTAACGAAGTCCCCTTCGGGATCGATGACCACCTGCTGCACCCAGGACGCACTCTGTTCCAGCAGCCGGCGCAGGAGGTGTGACTTGCCCGAGCCCGAGTTTCCCTGAACCAGAAGCCGGGTCGCCAGCAGTTCCTCCAGATCGAAACAGCAAGAGGTTGCGCCGCCGGCACCTACCTGGCCCATGTCAATGCTGACAGTCATGTAGATCGCTTGTCCCATTGCATAGGTAAGACCGTGCCGGGGCCTTCGCGGCTGCGCACTTGGCGATGGCATCGACGGGGTCGCCTCGTCGGCCGGACGGTCATGTGATTTCGTCAGTATCGGCGATTCGCAGGGCTGTACAAAGGAGGATCACCGCCCCACGAAAAAACCGCAAAACAGCCTTCAAACACCGTTTGTCGTGCAAATGTCGTTGGTTTTCCGCGGATCACCAGACGTCAGTTAGGCGAATTTTCATGCTTTTGAAAAATGTATTGGGGAAACAATCTAAGGGTTTTCCATGACTGTGCAGCGCAAGAGTACCCGATCCGCCGACGCTCCCCGTCGCCTCCCGGACGCCATTGCCGGTTTCATGTGTGGCAACAACAACGATACGGCAGAGACGCAGGCAGTGTGGACGGCCCTGAAGCCGGCAATGTCGGACATCATGGACGGGTTCTACACAAGCGTGCGCGCCACGCCGGAGATCGCCGAAAAACTCGGCGATCCCGACAAGAGCGTTCCGCGCCTGAAGTCCGCCCAGATGAAACACTGGGATTACATCTTCACCCACGACCCGGACCTGGAGTTCGAGGCCAGAGCGGTTCGGATCGGCGAGGCGCATGTTCGCATCGAGCTGGAAGCGCAGTGGTACCTGGCATCCTACGGCCGTCTGCTGATCGAGGCGATGCCGGCCTTGATAAAGCGCTACAAGTTCTCGCCCGGCAAGCTTCCCCGCGCCATGCAATCCCTGGTTGGACGGGTGTTCCTGGACATGATCATGTCTTACGACGCCTATGAGAACGGGGTGGTCCGCAAGCGTGGCGAGGAGCATCGACAGGAGAACGAACTGACAAGCCTGCGCGGTCTCGCCAACACCGTCTCCGACATCAACGAAGTCGCACTGGGCATGGCGACGCTGTCGCACAACACGCAAAGGGCGACAAAGAACGGTCAGGCGATTTCGTCCGCGGCGTCCGAACTGGTCACATCCGTGGAGCAGATCTCCCAAACCAGCGACAGCGCGGCGCATGAAGCGAATTCGACGAACGCAGCGGTGGCTGCGGGGCTCGACGCCATGATGGATGTGTCGAAACGCATGAGCGACATCGCCGATGCCTCGCAGCAGAGCGCGGACAACCTCGCCGACCTGCACGACGCGTCCGAACAGATCGGTGAATTCCTTTCCGTTATCGAAAGCATCGCCAACCAGACCAACCTGCTTGCGCTCAACGCCACGATCGAGGCCGCACGCGCCGGAGAGGCAGGCAAGGGGTTCGCCGTCGTGGCGAACGAGGTCAAGAGCCTTGCCACCCAGGCGGCCAAGGCAACCGAGGACATCGCGCAACGCATCGACGCACTGAAGGCGGGGATGCTGACCACGCAGGAATCCCTTTCGGTTTCGCGACAGGCCGTCGACCGCGGGCAAGAAACCATCGCCAGCGCCAACGAACGGATGCAGTCCGTCGGCGACGGAATTGCCGGGGTTTCCGGCCGCATGCAGGAGGTTTCCGCCATCCTTCAGCAGCAGAAGGACGCGAGCCAGGAAATCGCTAGAAGCATCACCGGCGTCGCAGACCTCGCGGTGGAGAACGAAGCGCAACTCAAGGCGATGAGCGACACTCTTCAGAGCAGCAATGACCGTTTCTCAAAGGATGCCGGCACCTGGTTCAATGCAGAATCCAATCGTTCCTTGTGCGAAATGGCGAAGATCGATCACGTGCTGTTCAAGAAACGCGTCGTGGATACGATCATCGGACGCGACACCTGGGCGCTCGGTGACGTCCCGGACCACCACCAATGTCGACTCGGCAAATGGTACGAGGCCATCGAGAGTGCGAAAGTCCGCGCACATCCCGCCTACAAGGCGCTTGCCGCGCCGCACGCACGTGTGCATGCGGCCGCACATGCCGCCCTGAAGGCGCATGCCGATGGCGATGCCGAAACGGCTTCGACGCATTTGTCAGAACTCAACACATCGAGCCGACAGGTGATCCACGCGCTGAATGACCTGTCGCAGGCGCTGCAAAACGAACTGAAGGACAGCGACCGGCGACGGGAGGTGCGCGACAAGACCCGTCAGGAGAGCGCAAGGGTGGAAATGGCCACCGGTTCCAAGGCCGTCGTGATCACCGACGTGTCAACCGGCGGTTTCGGCGTCACCGGCCTGTCGAAGGAAGATGTCGGCAAGGCCGTGCGGCTGATCCACGACGGAACCGAAATTCTCGGAGAAACCGTCTGGGCAGACGGCGACCGGGGCGGGATCCGTATCATGCGCAAGGAGCACGGCCACCGCGGCTGAGCCGCCCATGCTCCTCACGGGTTCGCCCCCCTGCGAACGGCGGGCGCGCCCGCAAGCGGCCGCCCTTCGCAGAAAAGCGGACTTGCACTTTGCGCTCACATTCGAAATCATTAATATGAACTCGAATGAGTGCCGGCACAGCCGGCCGAGCGGGAGGAATGACCATGAAAATCGCATCAGCCCTGGCCGGGGTCGCCCTGTTGGCCTTCACCGGATTTGCCGCACAGGCCGAAAACACGTTGAAGATCGGGCCCGAGACATCGGCGATCACGATCGAAACTGAAGACGGCCCGGTGGAAATCACCCGCCACAAGAACGACACCCAGCTGATCGGCGGCGTGCTTCAACCGATCATTCCCGAGCCGGGCGTGCAGCCGGCCGGCGAGCTTGAAGTTCTGGAAGCCCTTCAGGACGACAAGGCCCGTGTCGTCGACATGCGCACCATGGAATGGCGCGTAAAGTCCACCATTCCAGGCTCCATCCATATTCCCTACACCGAAGTCGCGATGCGCCTCGACGAACTGGGGTGCACGGGCGAATCCGGCGCCTGGGATTGCAACGAGGCGCTGTCCGTCTTCGCCTTCTGCAACGGACCGGCCTGTGCCCAAAGCCCGCTTGCCATCAAGGCCATGGTGCGCGAGGGCTTCCCGGCGGAAAAGATCCACTACTATCGCGGCGGCATGCAGGACTGGACGGTCCTCGGCCTGACCACGGTCGAGAACCTGTTCTAGACACAAAACCGTTTCGTTCTCTCCAAGAGCACGGCGGGTCGCCCCCTTCGGACGCGACCCGCCAACCGGTCAGTGCGTATGGCCTTTACCGGCCTCGAAAGACAGCGTCGCGAAATGCTCGACGGTGTCTGCATCCGGATCGTCTTCGAGCGGCGCTCCGTGCGACAGGGCAATCACATTCAGCCCGTCGTTGCGAACCGTCAGATCGATCTCACCGGCATCGTCGGTCGTCCCCTGTTTCTCCCCCGACATGTTGACGTAGTCGGGGATGAGCGCGACCCCGGACAACGGTTTTCCCTTGTATAAAACGCGAAGTCTCAGGGTCTTCCCGGCGCTCAATTCCGTCGGGTTGCTCAGTGGCACGATCTGCAGATCCTGTTGCGGCAGCTTCGGCATGTCGCCATGCAGATGCCTGATCGCCAGAGTGTGCTTGAGGTAGCGTCCAGCCTTGCGGGCGCCTGGCACCTTGCTCCTTGGCAAGTTCACCCATTTTCCATCCGCGCCCTCGGTGTAAAATCCATTGTCGAAATCGACAAGAACGACGGCAGCCTTGTCTTCCGCCGCAAGAAGAGCGTGGTTTTTCCGTGCGCTCACCTCTACCGACAGCCGTTTGCCCTCCTCGTCCAGAGCCTGAACCGTGCTGATCTTGGCCGGGTCATAGGGATCGTCGGATGCACCGTGTCCATAGACGATTGCAATCTCCCCCCACCGCTCGGCGAGCCAGATGCCATGTGCTTGCGCGCTCTGAACCAACCCCAAGACCGCAAGCGCGGCGATCATTGCCGTGGAAACTCTCATTCGAACCTCGCATACGTAATGTTATGACATAACATTACGTATGCGATTGGTTGCGAGCGGTCAACGCCCTTGCATGGCAAAATCCCGTCCATCGCGCGGCGGGCGACCCGCGCCTGCCGACCGGCACCGGCCGGCCTGGCAATCGTTTTGGAAATGCAGGGCCTGAAACGCAAAACGCCCGCCGGATACGGCGGGCGTTGCGGATCGGCGGCTTGTTCCAGCGCGCGTGTCTTTCGCGGATCGGCGCTATCGCGCGCCGAACGTATCCTTGTATTGCTCGCGCAAGACGTTCTTCTGGATCTTGCCCATGGTATTGCGCGGCAGCTCCGGCAGGACATAGACCTTCTTGGGCTGCTTGAACTTCGCCAGCGTCTCGGCCAGCGGCGCGACGATGCCCTCGGCCTGGAGCGTGACGCCTGGATGCGGAGCAACGACAGCGACGACCCCTTCGCCGAAATCGGCATGCGGGACACCGATGACCGCGCTTTCCGCCACGCCCTCGATCTCGTCAATCACGGCCTCGACCTCGGCCGGATAGACATTGAAACCGCCGGTGATGATCAGGTCCTTGGCGCGGCCGACAATGCTCACGTAGCCGCGCTCGTCGATCCGTCCCATGTCGCCAGTGATGAAAAAGCCGTCGGCACGGAACTCGGACGCCGTCTTTTCCGGCATCTGCCAATAGCCCTTGAAGACATTGGGCCCGCGTACCTCAATGACGCCGACCTCGCCCTCGGGCAAAACCCGGCCACTTTCCGGATCGGCAATGCGAAGCTCCACCCCCGGCAGCGGAAAGCCGACGGTTCCCGGACGCCGGTCGCCGTCATAGGGATTGGAGGTGTTCATGTTGGTTTCCGTCATGCCGTAACGCTCGAGGATCGCGTGTCCCGTGCGCGCGCTGAAGGCCTTGTGCACCTCCGCCGACAGCGGCGCGGATCCCGATACGAAGAGGCGCATGTGCGCGGCAAGCTCGCGGGTGAAGGCGTCGGATCCCAGAAGCCGCGAGTAGAACGTCGGAACGCCCATCATCGTCGTTGCCTGGGGCATCAGCCGGAGCATTTCATCGAGATCGAATTTCGGCAGGAACAGCATCGACCCACCGGCAAGAAGCGTGATGTTGCTTGCCACGAACAGGCCGTGGGTGTGAAAGATCGGCAAGGCGTGAAGAAGCACATCGTCTGAGGTGAAGCGCCAGTAATCCATCAGAACGCGGGCGTTCGACGCGAGATTTTCGTGGCTGAGCATCGCCCCCTTGGAGCGGCCGGTGGTGCCCGACGTGTAGAGAATCGCCGCAAGATCGTCCGGTCCGCGCCCGATGTCGCCAAACTCCCGCGACGCCCCGTCAATCGCCGTGCTCACGCTGCCCGACCCGTCGGCCGCCATGGTCAACACATGGCTTTCCACCTTGTCCGCGATCTGCGCAAGCGCGTTCAGCCGTGCCGGATCGCACACCAGAAGCGCCGGTCGGGCATCGCAGACGAAATAGTCGATCTCGGCCGGCGTATAGGCCGTGTTGAGCGGCAGGAACACGGCACCGGCGCGCAGCGTTCCCAGATAAAGCATCAAGGCCTCGGCGGATTTTTCCACCTGGACCGCGACCCGGTCGCCTGGCTTCACACCGGAGGCACTCAGGATATTCGCGTAGGCAGCCGAGCGTGCGAGCATGTCGCCATAGGTGATGACGCCCCCATCCGGCGTCTTCAGGAACGGCGCGGTCTCGTCCCGGATTGCAGAACGGATCTGGGAAAAAAGATGGTTCGTGTCTCTCATGCGACGGGGTCCGGTATCTGTTTTTTCTTGGGGTCGGGAACGGCTTTCAGGAGCCGGGTCACGCTGGAGGCCGCGGCGACCGCACCGGTGGCCGCGAAAGCTTCGTGGTTCTTCTCGATATCGCCGAGGCTGTAAAGGTAGTTGACCATCACCCCGTAGGACTGATGACGGCCGGAGGCGGACGGATTGGCATTCCAGTTGATGCGTTCCAGCCGCGCCCCGTTTCCAAGATGAAACCGGGCAACAGGGTCGAGCGGCCGCGTCCCCTTCGCCTTCTCACGCATCAGATAATGCGCACACACGGCCTTTAACGGCTCTTTCAAAGGTTCCGGCGGTTCGTTCTCGCCAACGAGCGCCAGGGCTTCGCCCTTTTCGCCGGCCAGCACATCGGCAACGACGCTTCCCGCCTCCTGTGCCGCCTGCTCCACATAGGCGCGCAAGCCCGGAACCGGCGAAAGCGTCACGAAGGTCTTCAGATTGGGAAGGTCCCGGCGCAGCTCCTCCACCACCTGCTTGATCAGGAAATTGCCGAAGGAAATGCCGCGCAGGCCCTTCTGGCAGTTGGAAATGGAATAGAACACGGCGGTGTTGGCCTCGTCCGCCGTCAGTTCCGCGCGGCCCTCCGCGAGGATGGGCGGGATGGCATCCGGGATCTCGCGAGTCAGCGCGACCTCGACGAAAATCAGCGGATCGTCCACCAGAGCGGGATGAAAAAAGGCATAGAGACGGCGATCCGGCAGGTCGATCCGCCGGCGCAAGTCGTCCCAGTCGCGAATTTCGTGAACCGCCTCGTAGCGGATGATCCGTTCGAGGATCACCGCCGGCGTCGACCAGTCAATGCGCTGCATGACCAGGAAGCCGCGGTTGAACCAGGAAGAAAACAGATGCTCGAAATCACGGTCGACCTCGCGCAGCTCCGGATGATCTCGGAGGCAGGCGATCAGATCCTTGCGCATCTTCACAAGGGCCGATGTTCCTCCAGGGGCGAGATTCGTTCGCCGTACGAGTTCCTGGCGACGAGGCTCGGTTGCGGCATGCAGGCCCTGCAGAAGGGTTTCATCGTCGGGCGCCTGCAGCACCGCGCTCGCGGCCTCGGCAACGCGGGCACGATCCGCACCGAAGCGGGTGTGAAGCTCCTGAAAGAACGCCAGGCGCTCCTCCGGCGACAGATCCGCATAGCTGTTGAGCAAATCGCGTGCGAGCGCGACACCCGACGCCTCGCCACGACCGGAAAGCAACGCCTCGCACAGGTCTCCCAGCGCACGGCCGCTCGATACGCGCTCGCGTTTCCGATCCAGCAAGTGCCGCCCCTGCTCGGCAATGGATCCAAGCAGGTCATTGAAAAAACTGCTGCTGTTCATCTGCCAGGTCCCATCAATGTGTCGGGAAGCCAGAGCGCGATCCCGGGCATCAGGCAGAGCAGCACGATGCCCGCGACCATGCATCCGACATAGGGCAACGACCCGCGCAAGATCTCGCCAAGCGTGATGTTCGGCGCGATGCCGTTGATCACATACAAGTTGAGACCGACGGGCGGCGTTATCAAGCCGATTTCCATGTTGATGGTGAGAACGACGGCAAACCAGTAGGGATCGAAGCCGGCCTGGATGATGATCGGCAGCAGGATCGGCGCGGTCATAAGGATCACGGCGACCGGCGGCAGGAAAAAGCCGGCGAACAGCAGGAACATGTTGATGATCGCCATCAGCACCCACCGGTTGACGTCGAGCGCGGCGATCCATTCGGCAATCGTCTGGGTGATGAAGAGCGAGGACAGCGCGAAGGAGAAAAGTTCGGACGCGCCGATGATCATCATGATCATCACGCTTTCCTTCAGCGTGTCGCGAAACAGCTGGCTGTAGAGCGTGAGTTTCCACAGCCGGTAAATCACGGCGACGAAAACGAGACACATCACCGCGCCGACGCCGGCAGCCTCCGAGGGCGTTGCGATGCCGCCGTAAAGCACGAACAGGATTCCGACGATAATCCCGAGAAACGGCAGGACGCGCGGCAGAATGGCGAAGCGCTCGCGCATCGAGAAGCGCCGACCCAGCATGTCCAGGCCGATCCCCCGGCGATGGCAGTCGAAGATCGTCCAGGCCATGAACAGCGTGGTCAGCATTGCGCCGGGCAAAAGGCCGGCGAGGAACAGCCGTCCGATCGAGGTCTCCGTCGCGATGCCATAGACGATCATGGTGATCGACGGGGGAATGAGGATGCCGAGCGTTCCGCCGGCCGCGATCGATCCGGCCGCGATCTCGTTTGGGTAGCCCCGCTTGGTCATCTCCGGGATGCCCATTTTTCCGATGGCGGCGCAGGTGGCCGGCGAGGAGCCGGACAGGGCCGCGAAAATCGAGCAGGCGCCGAGGTTCGACAGGACCAGTCCGCCGGGCACCCGGTTCAGCCAGCGGTCGAGCGCCTCGTAGAGGTCCTTGCCTGCGGGCGAGGAGGCAACCGCCGCTCCCATCAGGATGAACATCGGGATCGAGACGAGGCCGAAAGAAGCCAGTCCACCGAAAAAGGTCTCCCCGAGAATGCCGAGCGAGCCCCAGCCGTCTGCCAGGATCAATGCGGCGATGGAGACGAAGCCGAGGGCGAAGGCAATCGGCATGCCGAGCGCCAGCAGTCCCAGGAGAACGGCGAGCACGCCTGCCGCCCAGATCATCGGGGTCATGTCGCGTCTCCGTAGATCTTCATGATTTCGGCGATGTATTGCAGCACCAGCAGGCCGATGCCGACCGGAAGGGGCAGCAGCGGGATCCACAACGGAATGCGCCAGACCGAATCCGTCGTCCAGCCGTAGCTCCAGGCCTCGTGAAAGTAGGTCCAGCCGGACCAGGCGAGCAGCGCGCAAAAAGCGATCCCGAACAGGCCGGCGACCGTCTGCATGGCGCGGCGCACCGGCGGCGAGGCGCGCAGCTGCAACAAGTCGACGTTCACGTGGCCCTTGTGCAGCAGGACATAGGGCGATCCGAGGAACGTCGCGGCAACGAGCGCGTAGATCACATATTCGGTCTGCCAGATGGTCGAGCCGTTCAGGACATATCGAACGAACACCATGTGACACACCACCAGCGCAGCGGAGCCCGTCAGGGCCATCGCGACAACGCCGAGCATCCGCGACAGGGCTGAAACCGCATAGATATAGAGTGACATTGCCTGATACTTCCGGAATTTGCCGGCCGGCCGGACGGCACGCGTTCGCCGGCGCAAAAACTGCGCGAATTGCGCGAGCCGGCCATTGGAACCACATTTGCGGGACAGGCCGTCCCCGGGCCGGACGGCGGGCACGACTGCCGGCGCGCATGACGCGCCAGCGGCCGTTCGCTCAAACCGTCAATCGACGGCGAGCGCCTTGGCGATCAGTTCGTCGCCACCCGGAACGTTTTCGGAGAACATCTTGTAGGACGTGTCCTTGGCAATCGTGAGCCAGGCGTCATAGTCTTCCGGCGACATTTCAACGATCTCCACCCCGGCATCCTTGTAGGCCTGCACGAGCCTGGCATCGAGCCCCTTCGCCTCACCGACGAAATACTCCTGCGCAACCTTGCCGGCGGCCATCAGAGCATCCTTTTGCGCCTGATTGAGCTTGTCCCAGCTGCGCTTGGACATCAGGATAGGCTCGTACATGAACCAAAGCGCATTCGCGCCCGGTGCCGTCAGGCAGGTCACCTGCTCGTAGATCCGATAGGACACGAAGGACCCCGACGAGGTGTTGGCCGCATCGAGCACGCCGGTCTGCAGCGCGGTGTAGATCTCCGACGAGGGCATGGACGCAATCGAGGCGCCGGCGCCGACCAGCATCTGCTCGAACGCCGGCCCGGCCGCGCGCGTCACCTGTCCTTCCATCGTCTCGGGCGAGGTGATGCAGCGCTCCTTGGAGGCGAACCCGCCGGCGAGCCAGGCGTCCGCGATCACCACGACGCCGGCGTCATTGATGATCTTCTTGATGTCCTCCATGAACGCGGAATCGTTGAGGCGCGTGGCCCGGTCATGGTTGCGCACCAGGCCGGGCATCAGGGTCGCGGAAAACTGCGGATGGCGACCGGATGCATAATCGAGCGGGAAAGCCGAAATATCGAGCTGCCCCTTGGTCATCGCGCCCCATTGCTCGCGGGCCTTGAACAGCGACTGGCCGGGATAGACCTTGATTTCGACGCCGACATCGGCTTCGGCGACCTCGCGTGCGAGAATCTGGACCATCTCGTCGCGCACGTCGCCCTTGCCGCCCGGCCACTGGTGCGAGGCCTTGAGAACCACATCTGCCGCATGCGCGGCCGGCATGGCGAGCGCCATGGCCGTCGTCAGGCCAAGCGCGGCCCTTGCAAGTGTCTTGAACATGTCTTCCTCCCATACGCCGTCGACACGCGTTGATGCCGTCGGGTCTGTTCTCTTTGAACGCCAGGAACGCCGGCCTCCTCCGGGTCCCTCACGCCATCCTGCAAGGCAAGCATCGCGGTGCATCCAAGTCAACGCTTTTTGTATACAATTGACGATCCCTTGAATATCATCGTGCCATGACAGACGTAGCTTCCCCTTCGAGATCGGCCGGACGAACCGCAAATGCCCTGCGCGAGGCGCTGGAAGACGATATCGCCGTCGGCCTCTATCCGCCGGGCACGCGGCTGGACGAAGTCTCCCTGGCAAGACGGTTTTCCGTCTCGCGCACGCCCATCCGGGAGGCCCTGATCGAGCTGTCCGCTTCCGGCCTTGTCGAAATCCGCCCGCGCCGAGGCGCCTTCGTGCGCGAGATCGGCATTCCGCGCCTGATCGAGATGTTCGAGGTGATGGCGGAACTGGAGGCGATGTGCGCAAGGCTCGCAGCAAGACGCATGGATGCGACAGAGTGCGCGACCCTTCTGGATGCGCATGCGCGCTGCAGCGCCGCCGCAAGAGCTGGCGATCCGGATGCCTATTACATCGCCAACGAAGCGTTCCACGATGCGATCTACGAGGGGAGCGGCAACGGCTTTCTGGCCGAGCAGGCACGCGAACTCAAGAACCGGCTGAAGCCGTACCGCCGGCTTCAGCTTCGCGTGCGCAATCGGGTGGGGAACTCACTGGCCGAGCATCAGGCGCTGGTCGATGCGATCCAGTCGGGCGATGCCGATGCGGCCGCGCATGTGCTGCGCTCGCATATCCTGATCCAGGGCGAGCGCTTCAACGATTTCGTCGCCTCGTTGGCCGCGGCGGAAAAGACCCGTCGCGCGCGAGGGTGATTGCAGCCGGTCGCCACGTCAGCCGGTCTTCGGCGCCTTGGAAAGCACGACGACCTTGGTGTGGGTCGGCACGCGCTTGAAGAGGTCCATGATGTCCTGGTTCCACATGCGGATGCAGCCCGCGGACACGTTTCGACCGATGCTCTCGGGCTTCTTGGTGCCGTGGATGCGATAGAGCGTGTCGACGCTGCCTTGCCACAGGTCCAGTGCGCGCGCTCCGAGCGGATTGCGCGGCCCGCGCGGATAACCGTCCTTCCAGTATTTCTCCAGCGCCGGGTTGCGCGCGATCATGTCCCGTGGAGGGCGCCAGATCGGCCACACGCGCTTCACGCGCACCTTGGCATCGCCGCTCCAGGCAAAGCCCGCACGACCGACACCAATGCCGTAGCGCAGGGCCTTCCCGCCTGGCAGGGTCCAGTAGAGAAAATTGGAGTAAGGATCGACGACGATGGTCCCCGGACGTTCGCGCGTGTCGTAGTCGATGACCTGGCGCCAGTACTTTCTGTCGAATTTCTTGTAGGCGATCGCCGGAACCTTGAAGTCGTAATCCGTCGTCGCCGCATAGGCGGAGGCGTAGTCGAAATCCTCGCCCGGCAGATCCGGTTGATTGTGCAGGCCGACGGTCGCGACACCGCCGCTCGTCTGACAGGCAGCCAGCACAAGCGGCGCACCCAGCACGAGCGAACGGCGCGAGATGAGCAAACCCGAATCCCGCTGCGCCTTGTCCGGTCCGGTCGACACCATGCCTATCTCCAAACATTCCAAATGTTGAACTGATGGTCTTGTACCCGATTGCAAGTCGGGATGCGAGTGCCGAAAAATGCGCCTAGCCCGACATGACAGGCGCCAGCGCGGCCGCCATCAACTCGCGCGTATAGGGATCGGCGGGCGCATCGAACACCGAGGCCGCCGGTCCCGCCTCGACCACCCTGCCCGCCTTCATCACGACGATCGTGTCGGCCAGCGCCCGCACCACGGCGAGATCGTGGCTGATGAAGAGATACGTCAGGCCATGCTCGCGCTGGAGATCCCTGAGCAGATCGACAATCTGCTTCTGGATGGTCCGGTCCAGCGCCGACGTCGGCTCGTCGAGCACCACAAGCCGCGGCTTCAGCACCATCGTGCGCGCAATCGCAATGCGCTGGCGCTGACCGCCGGAGAACTCATGCGGATAGCGGTTGCGCACCGAGGGGTCGAGCGACACCTCATCAAGGGCTGCGCAGGCACGCAGATCGCGTTCGCGCCTGGACAGCGTCGGCTCATGCACAAGCAGCCCCTCGGTCACGATCTGCCCCACGGTCATGCGCGGGCTGAGCGATCCGAACGGATCCTGGAACACCAGCTGCATCTGTCGGCGAATGGCCCGCATGCCGGCCTTGTCGGCGTTGGAGATGTCCCGCCCCTCGAATTGCACCCGTCCGCTATGGGGAAGCAGTTGCAGAAGCGCACGCCCGAGCGTGGATTTGCCCGATCCGGATTCTCCGACGATGCCGAGCGTCTGGCCCTCGCGAACGGTCAGCGACACATCGTCGACCGCCCTGAGGACCGTGGGTGCTTTCAAAAACCCCTGCTGAATGCGAAAGGAGACGCCGAGCTTCTGCGCGCCGACGACGATCGGGCGGCTCTCGGACACCGGGTCCTTGTGGCCGGACGGTTCCGCGTCCAGCAGCATGCGTGTGTAGGCCTCGCGCGGCGCGGCAAAAAGCGCCTCCGTCGACCCGGTTTCCACCACCTCGCCGTCCTTCATCACCACCACCCGGTCGGCGATACGCCGCACGATGCCGAGATCGTGGGTGATGAACACAACCGCCACGCCGGTGCGCTCCTGAAGATCGGCGATGAGATCGAGGATCTGCGCCTGTGTGGTGACATCGAGCGCGGTCGTCGGCTCGTCCGCGATCAGCACATCGGGATCGTTTGCAAGCGCCATGGCGATCATCACGCGCTGGCGCTGGCCGCCGGAGAGTTCATACGGATACGCCCGCAGCTTGTCGGCGGGATCGGGAATGCGCACGAGCTTCAACAAGTCCAGCGCGCGCGCCGAAGCCTGTTTCCGCGTCAGCCCGCCATGCTCGACCAGCGGCTCGCTCAATTGCCGCTCGACCGTATAGAGCGGGTCGAGCGAGGTCATCGGCTCCTGGAAGATCATGGTGATCCTGGCGCCGCGCACCGCGTTCAACGCCTTGGGGCCCAGCGTCAGGAGATTGCGCCCCCGGTAGAGGACCTCGCCGGTGGCGCGACCGTTGTCGGCCAGAAGCCCCATCGCCGCCATCATGGTCTGGCTCTTGCCGGAGCCACTCTCGCCCACGACCGCAACCGTTTCGCCCTTGCGCACGTGAAGGTCGATGCCACGCACCGCGCGGACATCGCCGTCATTGGTCGAAAAGGCAACGTCCAGCCCGCGAATGTCGAGCACGTTGTCGCCGTCCGTTGTCATTGCCGCCTGTTTCATTTCAGCGATCCTTCGGGTCGAGCGCATCGCGCAGGCCGTCGCCGATGAAATTCAGCGCAAACAGCGTCGTCGTCAGGAAAATCGCGGGAAACAGCAGCATCGTCGGATTGCCCTCGATGTCGCGCGCGCCTTCGGAAATCAGCACGCCCCAACTGGTCATCGGCTCTTGAACGCCAAGACCGAGGAACGACAGGAAGCTTTCCAGCAGGATCACGCGGGGCACCAGCAGCGTCATGTAGATCACCACCGGGCCGGTGAGATTGGGAATGATGTGACGGCGCAGGATGCCGACGTTCTCCACGCCCAGCGCCTCTGCCGCCTGAATGAACTCCTGACGTTTCAGGCTGAGGGTCTGTCCGCGCACGATCCGGGCCATGTCGAGCCATTCCACCGCGCCGACGGCGATGAACATCAGCACGAAATTGCGTCCGAAAAACACGACCAGCAGGATCACGAAGAAGATGAAGGGCAACGAATAGAGAATATCGACGACGCGCATCATCACAAGGTCGACGCGGCCGCCGAGATACCCCGACACCGCGCCATAGGTGACGCCGATCACGATGGCGACCACGGTCGCGAGCAGACCGATGGTCAGCGAGATCCGCCCGGCGATCAACGTGCGCGTCAGCAGATCGCGCCCGGTGGCGTCAGTCCCGAAAAGGAAGGTGAAGCGCTCGATGTCCGCGACGATAAGGCCGTTGCGTCCGTCATCCGCCACCCCCTCCAGCCGGGCGCCGGAGAAAATGTCCACACGGTCGACATAACGCACGATGCGGGGATCGAGCTCACGTGACGAGGACACCGGAATGCGCACGCTGTCCCCGATGATCTCGACAGGCTCGCCGACATCCACGCGCGCCCGCTTCAGCGCGTCGCGCGCGGCGGGCGCAATCGCATCGGCCTTTGGATAGGGCGAGAGGCTGGGACCGACCTTCACATAGGAGCGATAAACCTGATCGTAGCCATGGCCGGTCAGATACGGGCCGACGAGACACATGAGCGCCATGAGCACGAGAAAAACCAGGCTTGCCATCGCCGCGCGATTGCGGCGCAGGCGGGCGAGGCCGTCCTGCCACAGCGACCGGCCCTCCACGGGCCTCGACTGGGTAACTGCTGTCATGACCTATCCCAGACGCACGCGTGGATCGATCACCGCATAGAGCAGATCGACCATCAGATTGAAGACGATGATGAAGATGGCGATCACGATCACCGTTCCCATCACCAGCGTGTAGTCGCGGTTGAGCGCGGCCTGGACGAAGTAGCGACCGACGCCGGGAATGCCGAAAATCGTTTCCACCACGACCGAGCCGGTCAGAAGCGCCGCAGCCGCCGGACCGGCATAGGACACGACCGGCAGGATCGCCGAGCGCAGTGCGTGCACGACGATCACGGTCCAGGGTTTCAGCCCGTAGGCGCGGGCCGTTCGGATGTGGTGTGAGCGCATCGCCTCGATCATGGCACCGCGCGTGAGCCGGGTGACGACCGCGATCTGCGGCAACGCCAGCGTGACGATCGGCAGGACCTTGTAGGACCACGCCCCGCCCCCCCAGCCGCCGGCGGGAAGCCAGCCGAGCCAGACGCCGAAGACCAGCGACAGAAGCGGCGCGATCACGAAGGTCGGAATGGTGATGCCAAGCGTTGCGAGCCCGACGATGCCGTAATCGGCCGGGCGGTTCTGGCGCAGCGCCGATGCGATGCCGAGCAACGTTCCCGCGATCAGCGCCAGCACGAGCGCCCCCGCCCCGATCTGGAGCGACACCGGCAAGCCGGAGGCGAAAAGCTCCGCCACCGAGAAGTCCCGATAGACGAAACTCGGGCCGAAATCCCCGCGCGCCAGATTGCCGAGGTAGTAGAGGTACTGTTCCCACAAGGGCTTATCGAGATGATAGATCCGGTTGAGGTTCTCCATCACCTTGGCTTCCAGCGGCCGTTCCAGATTGAACGGCCCCCCCGGCGCGACCCGGATCAGGAAGAAGGCGCCGGTAACGATCAGGAAAAGCGTCGGGATCGCCGTCAACAGACGGCGCGTGACATAACCGAACATAAAAAGCGGGCTCCGCGTCCTTGTCGCCGACCGTTGCGCGACCGAAACAGGCTGCACCATCGTGTGCGCGTTTGCCCGCACAAGGCACCCTGCGTGATCGCGACGAACGGATGGGCGGGAGGCGGAAGAGATCCCGCCTCCCGCGTGGAAAGAGCGCTCAGCCCTCGATCGAGATCAGACGCGTCGGATGCACGTTCTGGAGGTTGTCCTCCCAGCCCTTGAGCGCGGGGGAAACCAGCGAGTGCGAGGAGTAGTAGAGGATCGGGATGAACGGCAGGTCGCGCATGAACATCGCTTCCACGTCCTGCAGGATGTCGGCCCGTTTTTCCAGGTCGGTCTCAACGGCCGCCTTGTCCATCAACGCATCGTAGTCCGCGTTCTTGTAGTTGGCATAGTTGAAGCCGTCATTGTCGGATTCCGCGAGAAACAGGAAGTTCTGCGGGTCCGAATAATCGCCGATCCAGCCGGCGCGGGCGATGTCGTAGTCACCCTTTTCGCGCAGATGCGCATAGTGGCTGGCCAGGTCGCGGTTGATCATGCTGGTTTCCACCCCGATGGTCTTCCACATGTCGGCGATGGCGATCGCCGTGTTCTTGTGGTTCTCGGAGGTGTTGTACATGATCTCCAGCTTGAGCGGATTGTCGGGACCGAAACCGGCTTCCTGCAGGAGCGCCAGCGCCTTGTCCTCGCGGTCGAGCATTGCCTCGCCCTTGTAGTCGGCATAGGCCGGCTCGCCGTAGTTGTTGATCCCCGGGGGGACCAGCGAATAGGCCGGAACCATGGTGCCGCCCCAGATTTCCTCGGCCACATATTCCCGGTCGATCGCCATCGAGAGCGCCTGACGGACACGCACGTCGTCGAACGGCGGCTTCGACATGTTCACGGCGTAATAGTAGTTGCCGAGATAAGGCGGCGTGCGCACCTGATCGCCGAACTTGGCGCGCAGATCCGCGATCTGGTCGGTCGGAAGATCGGAGCAGGAATGAATCTCGCCCGCCTCGAACCGGCGCACGCAGGAGGCCCGGTCCTCGATCGGGTAGAAGATCACCTTGTCGATCGAAACGCTGTCGGCGCCATGGTAGTTCGCGTTCTTCACCGCCACGAGCTTGTCGTTGGGCGTGAACTCCTCAAGCGTGAAGGCACCGTTGGACACGAAGTTCTCCGGCTTGACGAAATCGCTGCCATGCGCCTCGACGGTCGCCGGATGCACCGGAAGTCCCGTCTGGTGGGTCAGGAGTTCCAGGAAGAACGGCGTCGCCTGCTCGAGCGTAATCTCGAGCGTCGTGTCATCCACCGCCTTGACGCCGAGCTCCTCGGGGGCCAGCTCGCCCTTGTTCACCTGTTCCGCGTTCTTGATCGGGTAGAGAATGTTGGCGTATTTCGCGCCGGTCTCCGGTGTCATGATCCGGCGCAGCGAATAGACGAAATCGCCGGCCGTGACCGGATCGCCGTTCGACCATTTGGCATCGTCGCGCAGTGTGAACGTATAGACCGTCCCGTCTTCCGACGCCTTGTGGCTTTCGGCCACGCCCGGCACGATCTTGGCATTGGCGTCATAGACCATCAGTCCCTCGTAGAGGTCGCGCAGGATATGCGCCTCCGCGACCGTTGAGGTCTTGTGCTGGTCCAGCGTCTCCGGATTGCCGTCGTTGCCACGATGATAAACCGTTTCGGCCATCGCGCCAAAGGCGGTTGCTGCAACGAGCGCACCCGCGATCAGTCCCGCGCGCATGCCCGCCCCAAAAGTGGTTGTCATAGCTCTCTCCCAATCTTGTCACCCGCGCGCCGCGTCTCTTGATCGGGACCTGACGGTCCGGACGCTTCGGCACAGGGGGTGGTTGTGGGCGAAGCTTTTCACCAATCGACGGCAATGACAAGATGCCGCAACGTCGCCCGTTCGCGAGTGACCGGAAAAAGCCAAGAACGTTCTATCCGCTTGAGAATTTGAGAAAAATTATTTTTCAAATGGTGATTCGATTGTCGGAAATTTCCTTGATGCCGCAGGGTGGAAGGGGCCGGTCGCAATCCGGACTTTGATGGCGCGGCGTGTTTTTCTTGATTTGCTCTCGGCGATGCCCGATGGCATGTCCGCAGAATACGACGTCGCAAAAGAACAGGCTCGAGACACGCCAGATGCAAGACGCAACCTCTCCCTTGCGGGGCAACCTCAAATCCGCGGTCGCGGAGATCATCGCCCTCCGAATTCTGGACGGCTCCTATCCGCCGGGCACGACATTGCCGACGGAGGCGGACCTGCTTGCCGATCTGGGCGTCAGCCGGACCTGCCTGCGCGAGGCGCTGCAAACGCTGGTCGGCAAAGGCCTGATTTCCTCGCGTCCCAAGCATGGCACCAGCGTTCGCCCGGAAGTCGACTGGAACTTTCTCGACGGGCAGATGCTTGCCTGGCGGGCCAAGGTCGTGCCGCAAAACCAAATTCTCGCGGAACTCGTGAGCATTCGCGATCTCGTGGAACCGGAAGCTGCGGCCCTGGCGGCGCAGCATGCCGACGACGACGCCATCGCCGCGATGCGCGAGGCGCTCGACGCCATGGGCGCGGCCCACGGCGAACGCAACCCCGAGACCCAGAACGCGGATGTCCGCTTTCACCGGCTGATGCTGGCGGCGAGCCGCAATGCGTTGCTGTCCGGCCTCGGCGCCTGCATCGAGAACGCTCTGCGGGCCTCGATTTCGATCACATCGGATCCGCGCGTCAGCGATCCGATCGCGCTCGACCAGCACCGACTCGTGCTCGATGCCATCGCCGCCCGCGACCCGGAGGCCGCCCGACGGGAAATGGTGAAACTCATGGCGATGACCCGCGATATCCTGAAAACCGCCCAGGCCCTGCCGGACGCCTGAAACACGCAGACGCGATTTGCGCCTGCGGCCGATGCATGGCAGTTGCGGTGACAGGCGTCTTTGCCTACTGAGACACGATGGCACCTCCTCTTTTGCACCTCCGCGACATCGCCCTGACCTTCGGTGGCACACCGCTTCTCACCTCGGCCGAACTCCAGGTCGGCGAAAGTGACCGCATCGGCCTCGTCGGCCGCAACGGATCAGGCAAGTCGACGCTCCTGAAAATCGCCGCCGGCATGATCGAGGCCGATTCCGGCGAGCGGTTTGTCCAGCCGGGTCGCACCGTGCGCTACCTGCCGCAGGAGCCCGACTTCGGCACGGCCGCCTCCGTGCTCGACTATGTGACGAGCGGGCTTGCGCCGGGCGACGACCCCTATCGCGCACAATATCTGCTCGAGGTTCTGGGCCTGACCGGCGAGGAACACCCGGGCCGTTTGTCCGGTGGCGAGAAGCGCCGCGCCGCCCTTGCGCGCACGCTTGCGCCCGAGCCGGACATTCTTCTTCTCGACGAGCCGACCAACCACCTTGACCTGCCGGCCATCGAATGGCTGGAGGGCGAGCTTGCCTCGATGAAGTCGGCAATCGTGCTGATCAGTCACGACAGGCGCTTTCTGGCCGATATCACCCGCGCGACCGTATGGATCGACCGGGGCACCTCGCGACGGCTCGACAAGGGCTTTGCGCATTTCGAGGCATGGCGCGACGAGGTGTTCGAACAGGAAGAACGCGACCAGCAGAAGCTTGCGCAGAAGATCAAGCGCGAAGAGCACTGGATGACCTATGGCGTCACCGCCAGGCGCAAGCGCAACATGCGGCGGGTCCGTGAACTCGGTGACCTGAGGGCCCAGAAAAAGGCACATCGCGGTCCGCAGGGCAACGTCAAGCTCACGGTCGGCGACGCGGAGGTCTCCGGCAAACGCGTGATCGAGGCGAAGGGCATTTCCAAGGACTACGGCGAAGGACCGATCGTCAGCGACTTTTCCATCCGCATCCTGCGCGGCGACCGGGTCGCGCTCGTCGGGCCGAACGGCGCCGGCAAGACCACCTTGCTCAAGCTTCTCACCGGTGCGCTGGAGCCCGACAGCGGCAGCGTGACGCTCGGCTCGACGCTCGACATGGTGACGATGGACCAGGCGCGGGAATCGCTCAGGGACGACGACACGGTGACGGAAGTGCTGACCGGCGGCGGCGGCGATCAGGTGGTTCTGTCGTCGGGCGCGCGGCACGTCGTGTCCTACATGAAGGACTTCCTCTTTGCGCCCGAACAGGCCCGCACCCCGGTGGGCGCGCTGTCCGGCGGCGAGCGCGGACGGCTGATGCTGGCCCGTGCGCTGGCACGCCCGTCGAACCTGCTGGTTCTCGACGAGCCGACCAACGATCTGGACCTGGAAACGCTCGACCTCTTGCAGGAAATGCTCGCCGACTATCCGGGAACGGTGCTGCTCGTCAGCCACGACCGCGACTTCCTCGACCGGGTCGCGACCTCCGTTGTCTTTGCGGAAGGCGACGGCCTGTGGCGCGAGTACGCCGGCGGCTATTCCGACATGATCGCCCAGCGCGGTGCGGGCGTTTCGGCGCGCGGCGCGCGCGGCGGCGAGGCCCCTAAGCCCAAGGGGAAAACCGCGCCGGCGGAGGAAAAGCCGAAGAAGAAGTCGCGCCTGAGCTTCACCCAGCAGCATCAGTTGAAGACGCTGCCGAAGGACATCGAAAAGCTGGGCCGGGAGATTTCTAAGATGCAGAGCGAGCTGGCCGACGCGGACCTCTTCGCGAAGAACCCGAAGCGCTTCGACACGCTGATGGCGAAGATGACGAAAGCGCAGGAGGATCTCGCCAGCGCCGAGGAAACCTGGCTGGAACTGGAAATCCTGGCGGAAGAAGACGCAGGCTGACCCCCTACACCAGCATCCCCACAACGAGCCAGATATAGAGCGGCATGGGGGCAGCGCCCCACAGGAGCAGCCAGGGCCAGGTTTTGCCCCAACGGCCGGTTTCCGTATTCGTATCGATGGTCATGCCACGCTCCCCGTGATGTTCAGGACGGTCAGGACAACAACCGCCAGGATACCGGCGGCAAAGCCGTATTTGACCGCGCGAAACAGCGCCCGGCCGGTCGCGTCGAGCACGGGCACGCGGGCAAGTTCACGGTCCTCGCGCAGGCCGAGGGTCAGCGCGCCGAGATAGGTAGCGAAGAACAGGGCGGTTCCGATCTCCGCGACGATGACGATTGCGGCAAGGCTCATGATTTCGCTCCGGTGTTGACGGCGGGCAGTCCCGAAATGGCGAACTCCAGACTCTGGGCGATGCGCCGTGCCCGCTCCATGAAGTAGGGGACGGCGTCCGGATGAGGCGCGGTGTCCCTGAGCGTTTGTTCGAACAACCCGAGCCATATCGTGAAATGCCAGGGCTGCAGGTCGGTAAGCTTGGTGTGCGCCGGCACGGGCTTGCCGGAGTAGCGCCCGGCATTCATGGCGACCGAGGCCCAGAAGTCCTTCATCTTCGCCAGATGCGGCCCCCAGTCGTCGCCGATTTCCGCCGCGAAGATCGGCCCGAGAAGCGCATGCGCGCGCACACGCTCATAGAAGGTCTCCACCAGCATCGAGATATAGGCGTCGTCGATGCCCAGTGCGGCCGCCGTCTCCTGGATTTCCCGGCGACGGTCCGCCGCGCTCCTGACCCTGATCGTCGTCATGCCGCGTCTCCGATGAGGATATCCCTGAGGCCGGTGTTCCCGGTCACCAGATCGTCGATCGAATAGCCGTCCAGAACCCGGAAGAAGGCCTCGCGTGCCTCGTGCAGGGCATGCTTGAGCTGGCAGGATGGCGTGATGCGGCAGGTGCCGTTGCCACCCGGAAAGCACTCGACCAGCGCAGTGCCGTCTTCCAGGGCGCGAACGACGCCGCCCACGCTGATTTGACGGGCATGACGGGCCAGTCGCACCCCTCCGCCCCGCCCGCGCACGGCCTCCACCACCCCGGCGCGGACAAGCGCCTGGGCGACCTTCATCAGGTGGTTTTTCGAGATCCGGTAGCTGTCCGCCACATCGCTGATCGTGGCGAGATCACCATCCTGCACCGCAAGATGCATCAGCATACGCAAGGCGTAATCGGTCTGGAGTGTCAGTCGCATGTCGATCTCCATCAAAGAGGTATATCAAATACCTCATTCTTGACGGCGACGCAACATAAACATGCATCCAATATACCTGTTTCTGGCTCTACAACGCACTGTCCTCGAGAAGCACCTTGCCGTCGGCCATGAGCCGCAGCGGCGCGCTGCGGCCGTCTTCGCTCACGGCGACCACCAGCCGGACCGTCTCGCGCGGCATCGCCTCGATTTCCAGCCCCTTGCCCTGCGGCACGAAGAAGGCACTCAGACCGTAGTCGATGCGCAGCTCGTCTCCGCTCAGCCTCGACCCGACCCGCCCCTTCAACGCAACACGGCCGTCCCGCGGAGGCGCGGGCAGCACATCCACCGCCCGGAACACGCCCTCCCCGTCCCGCTCCACGACCGTCCAGACCGGATCGCCGAGCGCGAATTCGGAGAGGTCGGTTTCACCCGCCACCTGCTGGCGGGAGATCCGTCCGATTTCGGGATTGAGGATCACATAGTCGCCGCGCAGGAGATCGCGCGGATCGACGGGCCGAAGCGCGAGCGTCACCTCCTGTCCCGTCGCATGCACCGACCAGCGCTCCGCGAGAGGAAGGGCAATCAAGATCAGCTGCAGCAGCGCAACCGCGCCCCAACGCACCCAGGGGGAAAGGTTTTCCAGCCTCATGGCGCCACCTCCGCCTTGCCCGAACGTTTTCGCAGGACAAGACCACTGACAAGCGCAACGCCGATCAGCGCAAGCCCCGCCAGCAGGAAGAAAACCGATTGACCGATCAGGGAGCCTACGGTGTGCTCGAGCAGCATCAGCAAAACGGCCGCAATCGCGAGATTGCCGAGAACGCTCCACGAGGTGAGATGTGCGGCGGATCCGACCGCACTGATTGCAATGGCGCCGGCAAGCGAATTCACGGAAACCGGGATTGTCTGGCCGGGAGCCCAGACCACCATAAGCGGCAGCGCGACCGCCAGAAGCGCTGCGGAAAGCACGACGCTGAATGCGCCGCTCCAGATGCTCCGCGCGAGCGCAATAAGCACACCGGCGGCGCTCAGGAGCCCGGCACCGATGACCGGCCACAGCAGAAGAACCCGGGCGTCCACGCGACTGTCGAGAATGTCGAAGCTCTCCAGGCCGAGAAAAAGCCCGACCACGCAGACGAGCGCCAGCAGGGCGGGCGCGATGCGAAGCCCCGTTCCCGCGAGCGCCTTCACCCCTTCCGCGCCCTCGGGCAAGCCCCGGTGCGCCAGAAGCCCCCAAATGGCGAAGGCACCGCCCAGCGCCGCCAGTCCGAGCAACATCGCCGAGGTGACCGCCGCGTCGCGCGACATGTCCATGCGCTCCATCTCGCCGATGATGAAGGCGGCGTAGGTGGCAAGCGCCTGTGCGAGAACCGCGAGCCGCCCGGCCATTGAGCTGTGGCGCAAGACATGTCCGGCGGTCGCCGCCAGGAGCCCGAGCGCAAGCAGGCCGTCCGGCGTTGCGAGCCGCAACGTGTCGTCGCGCCAGAACAGCCAGACCATGACGGCAATTGTTGCAACCAGAGCCGAGCTTCTGGACGCACAGACCCAGGCCGCGGCCAGTGCGCCAACCACCACGATCAGGCTTCCCGCCCGCCAGTCCACCGGAAGGTGATACATCTGTCCCACGAGCGACAGGCCGGCAACGAAAACAAGGACGGCGAACAGCGTCGCAATGTCGGCGGCCGCGCGCCAGCCCCGCGCGGCGAAACCGGCCGCCACGGCATGCGCGCCAACAAGCAGCACCGCAATGCCGCCGAGCTTGACAGCGCGCGGGATTGCCTCCCAGTTGGCCGCGACGAAAGCGACAAGAGCCAGGGCAATGCAGATGGCGCCAATGCCGGCCAGCAGCAGGGGCAGGCGAAAACGCCCCTCGCCGTCGGCACCGACATCGCGCCGGATTTGCGCCGCCCCTTCGGGCGCGATCCAACCGGCCCGGACCCAGCGTGGAAGGTCGGCTTCGAGCTGGCGTCGATACAGGGATCTCAACATGAGGCTGACTTTCCTTTGATACGCTGCCAGTGCGTTTACACGTTCCTCGCGCGCGTGTGGACGATCCGACGCGCAGTCTCTTCATTTCGGGAGCACGAAAGGACAAACAGGATCCCGAAACCGGATCCTACCGCACCCAGTCGAAGACTGCGAAGACGAACGCCGCCAACAGCGCCGAGGCCGGCACGGTCACCCCCCAGGCTGACACAATGGTCAGCACATGGGCCCGGCGCACGAGCTTGCGGCGCCGAAGGTCGGCCGGCTCGCGTGGCGGGCGGGCGGAAGCGCTGGCGGCGAGCGGCACGATCTCGCCGAGCCTTAAGCTACGCGCCCGGTTCATGAACCATTCGCGGTAGAATCCGACGCCGAAAACCGCGCCGACGGCAATATGGGTCGAGGAAACCGGCAAACCGAACCCGCTGGCCGCCAGAACGGTTGCGCCTGTGGCAAGCGCGACGCAGAAGGCACGGATCGGGTTGAGCCGCGTGATGCGCTCGCCCACCATACGAACCAGCCTCGGGCCGAACAACAGCAGACCGAGAGAGATGCCGAGCGCGCCGACCAACAGGACCGGGAGAAGATAGCCACCCCACGAAAGAGCGCTTTCAACATCGCCATAAGCGGAGAAGATTGCAGCCACGGGGCCCACCGCATTGGCCACGTCATTGGCCCCATGGGCAAAGGACAGGATCGCCGCCGCCACGATCAGCGGGACCCGGAACAGGCGTCTCAGGGACTGATTGCGGTTCTCCATGCCTTGCGATGCGCGCCCGACCAAAGGCGCCGACAGAAGGTAGACACCAACGGCAATACCGGCGGAGATCGCAAGCGCCTCACCGGGGGCGAACGGCTGCGACCGCGACAGCCCGACGACCAGAAGATACAGCGCAAACGTGCCCGCCATCGACGCGAACAGCACCGGAAGCCACCGCCTGGCCGCCTCGATCTTGTCGTCGCGATAGATGACGCAGGTCTTGATCAGCGCCAGCAGTACAGCCGCGACAAACCCGCCAATCAGGGGCGACACCGCCCAGCTCATGGCGATCGCACCGACCGTCCCCCAGGACACAACGCCGGTGCCAGCCGACATCATCGCCGCTCCGACCACCCCGCCAACCACCGCATGGGTGGTCGACACGGGAGCGCCCAGCACCGTCGCCAGATTGATCCAGAGCGCCGCCGCAACAAGCGCCGCCATCATCGCCAGGGGAAAATCCGCCTGCTGGGAGAACCCGCCAGCGTCAACGATACGCGCCGAGATCGTCGTGACGACCTCGCTTCCGGCAAGAAGTGCGCCAGCGCTTTCGCACAGGGCGGCGAGCACGAGCGCGCTCGTCATCGTCATGACCCGCGCGCCCACCGCCGGCCCGACGTTGTTGGCAACATCGTTCGCGCCGATGTTAAGCGCCATGTAGCCGCCAAGCGCGAGCGCTGCCGTCAACAACAGCCAATGCGGGTTGTCGAACAAAAAGAGCGCCGCGAGGATCGCCGTGGTGACGACAAAGAGCACGGCAAATCCGAGCGCGATCATGGAGCGCGACAAATGACCGGTCGCTTCCTCGACGAAGCCGAGCTTGTCGAGATCCTTGTCGATGGTGTTGCCGGATGGCCGGGAAAGGCGATCGCTCACGCCCGGCGCCCGCGAACGCAAGACCGCACGCGCTCCCCACGCAATCCCGAGGTTGGTTCAGGCTTCATCACGCAACGCATCGGCCGATCATGCCAGCCGTTTCATGACATCCGCATTGCGCAGCAATTCGGCGAGTTCCGGTTCGTGAACGTGCCGCGCGGCTTCCTCCGGCGAGAACCAGCGCAACTCGCGTTGCCCGTTCTCGGGCCAGGTCTCCGCCTGTCCGCTGACGGCCAGCGGAAAAACCGTTACGCGCACGCGCCGGTGAAGCCCGCTGTCCAGACGTTTGCGGTAGAAAAAGCTGCCGACCGCCTTCGTCGTGATCCGGCCCAGCATGCCCGTCTCTTCCCACGCCTCGCAGGCGGCCGTCTCGCTCAGGCTGCGTTTCTTCTGCGGCCACCCCTTCGGCAGCACCCATCGTCCGGTGTCACGGCTCGTTGCCATGAGGATTTCGATGCGTCCGCCCGTCGCCCGCCGCCACGGCAATGCCGCGACCTGAACGGCCGGAGGCTTGCCGCCGAGCCACAGGCGTGCGGCCTCGAGCGCATAAGCAACGCGCAAGGACAGCTTGGGGACGGACGGTACGAGCAGGGCCACGATACTGGGGCCTCCAACGACGACGGTGGTTGATTGGAGAATCAAATTGCGATTGCAGTAGCTTAGCACTCATACAAATAACGCGCAGATCCCGAAAGCGCAAGCCGAAAGGCGCAGTGTGTGCGCTTTTTGGCTTGCCGCCCTGCGGAAACTCCCCGTCGCCGGCAGCCGGAAAGAGACTCAAGTTGTTGATGTATGAACGATTTCGCGGGTTTCACGGAAGCGGATATCGGGATTTTTATCGGAAACGTAAGACACTTCCCAGGCATTCTTGAACAGAAAAACCGGCCGGTCATCGCGATCCATTGCAATACTTGACGGGTTTGTTTCGATGAACTTTCGAAGCGTCAGATCGTCATCGCATTCGACCCAACGGGCGGTATTGTACTGAACCGCGTCGAAGCCGATCTCGGTGGCATATTCGGTGCGCAGCCGCTCCACCACGACATCGAGCTGAAGCACACCGACCACGCCGACGATCCAGTTGGAACCGATCTGCGGCTTGAAGATCTGGACCAGCCCCTCCTCCGCAAGGTCCTGAAGACCCTGACGCATCTGCTTGACGCGCATGGTGTCCGACAGGCGCACGCGACGCAGCACTTCCGGCGCGAAGGCCGGCAGACCGGTAACGTGAATTTCCTCACCCTCGCTCAGCGTGTCGCCAACGCGCAACTGGCCGTGGTTCGGCACGCCGATGACATCGCCCGGATACGCCGTTTCGGCAAGCTCGCGCTCCTCGGCGAAGAAGAAGATCGGCGCGGAAACCGCGATGGTCTTGCCCGCGCGCACATGCTTGAGCTTCATGCCACGCTTGAAGGTTCCCGAACACAGGCGCACGAAGGCGATGCGGTCGCGGTGCTTGGGATCCATGTTGGCCTGCACCTTGAAGACGAAGCCCGTGACCTTGCCTTCCTCGGGACGGATGATCCGGGACGTCGCCGGTTGTGCATGCGGCGCGGGGCCGAACGCCGCAATGAACTTGATGATTTCCTCAACGCCGTAATCGCGCAGTGCCGAGCCGAAGAACACCGGCGTCATGTGACCTTCCAGAAACGCCTCGCGGTCGAACGCGGGATAGGCCTCTGCGCCCAGTTCGACGTTTTCCTCAAGCTCGCCCAGAACCTTCTCGAAGACGGTGTCGACAAGTTTGGGGTCCATCGGCCCCTCGACCTCAACCACGGTGTCGCAGCGTTGGCCGCGCCCCTCGCTCGACGTCATGAACCGCTTTGCCTGCCAGTCGTAGACGCCGAAGAAATCCGACCCCATGCCCACCGGCCAGGTCATCGGCGTCACGTCGAGCGCCAGCGCCTCCTGGATCTCGTCCAGAGCCTCGAGCGGATGCCGGCCTTCGCGGTCGACCTTGTTGATAAAGGTGATGATCGGAATGTCGCGCAGGCGGCAGACCTCGAACAGCTTGCGGGTCTGGGTCTCGATGCCCTTGGCCGCGTCGATCACCATGACCGCCGCGTCGACGGCGGTCAGCGTGCGGTAGGTGTCTTCGGAAAAATCCTCGTGGCCCGGTGTGTCGAGCAGGTTGAAGGTGATGCCGTCGCGCTCGAAGGTCATCACGGAGGACGACACCGAGATGCCGCGTTCCTGCTCGATCTTCATCCAGTCGGAGCGCGCGCGGCGGCGCTCGCCGCGGGCCCGGACCTGACCGGCCGCGCGAATGGCGCCGCCCGACAGAAGCAGTTTTTCCGTCAGCGTGGTCTTGCCCGCGTCGGGATGCGAAATGATCGCGAACGTCCGCCGCGACTTGAAGGAAGCTTGCCCGCCGGCCTGCGTCGCGGTGGGCTGACTTTCGGTGAGGCTCATGCCGTCTCCTTGGAACCTGTTGCATGGCGAACGCGCGCGTCATCGCCTGTGCTTTGACCGCAGGTCTATTCATTTGCAGCGCCAAATACCAGCATCGCATTGACCGCCGGCGCGGATCGTGCGCTTTGCGCATTGCCCATGGCGCGCGAGCGGATAGGGTTGCCGTCCAGTCTTTTCCCGGATTCGAAAGCCTCTCGCCAGATGCCGCAACCCGCCCCGCTCTCCTCCGGCCGCCCCTGGCCTCCCACCCTCGCGATTCTGGTCGTGGTGGTCGCCACCGCCCTCATCCTGCTGGCCATGGGCCGGGTGCCGATCTGCAGCTGTGGCGTGGTCAAGCTTTGGACCGGCGACGTGGTCTCCTCGGACAACTCCCAGCACCTGTCCGACTGGTATACGCCTTCGCACATCATTCACGGTTTCATCTTCTACTGGCTGTTCCATGTCGCGACGCCCGGCCTTTCCGTCGGCTGGCGCGCCGTCGGCGCCACCGTCATCGAGGCCGCCTGGGAGATCCTGGAAAACAGTCCGATCATCATCGACCGCTACCGCGAGGCGACCATCGCCGTCGGATACACCGGCGACAGCGTGATCAATTCGGTTGCCGACATCGGCTGGATGCTTGTCGGCTTCTGGCTCGCGCTGCGCCTGCCGGTCGCGGTGACCGTCGTTCTGGCGCTGGCCATGGAAATCATCGCCGCCATCGTCATTCGCGACAATCTCACGCTCAACGTTCTCATGCTGGTGTGGCCGCTGGACGCGGTGCGCGACTGGCAACAGGGGCTTGCACCGTGATCCCAGCCATCCGCCCGGTCGGCCGGCCTTGACACAAGCCGGGTGGCCCGCAAGTGTCCGCCCACGCAATTTCTTCGGAACATCCCTCGCCCATGTCCCTCCTCGTTCCGCTCTCGCTTTCCGCCATCGGTGCCACGGCCGCCGCAGGGATCTTTGCCCACGATTTCTTCGAGGGGGAAACGCTGCTTGCCGATCTTGCGCGTGTGCGGCGGCTGTCGCGCATGGAGCTTGCCGCCCTCGACGATCGCGTTGCGCGAAACAGCGGGCGCAGCGCTGTCGTCGTGACGCTGACGACCATCCCGAGCCGCATCGCGCATCTGGGCATGACGCTGAAGAGCCTGCTCGACCAGTCGGCGCCGCCGGCCGAGATCCGTCTCAATATTCCGCACCATTCGCGCCGGGAAAACTGCGGATACGAGATTCCGGCCTGGCTGGAGACCCTCAAGACAGTGCACATCGTACGCTGCGACGATTTCGGCCCCGCGACCAAACTCTTCCCGACGCTCACGGCTGTCGATCGCGACACGCCGATCGTCGTCGTCGACGACGATCGCATCTATCCCGCGAGTTTCCTGGCGGACCTGGACCGCCACGCAAGCGAAGACCGTGATGCCGCCTTCGGGCTCAGCGGCTGGGTGGTGCCGGCCGATTTCACCGACCGGGCGACGACGGTCCGCGCCAATCTCCACATGGATCCGCCGGTGCCGATCCGGGCACGCCGCCTTCGCGCGCCCCGGCCCATCGACATCCTGCAAGGCTATTCGGGCTATCTGGTCCGCCCCCGGTTTTTCCCCGAGACGGAGGCGATGCTGGCGCACCGGGATGCGCCGGAGGCCGCCTTCTTTGTCGACGACGTCTGGATTTCCGGGTTCTGCACGGTGCCGAAATTCGTCATCCCGGCGCGGCGGGCCGGCTTCCAGCAATGGAGCCGCAAGTCGCTTTACCGGACCTCAAGCCTCGGACGGGTCAATTCAGGCGACGGCACGCCGGAAAGCCGCAACAACACGATCGTCATTCGCCATCTTGCGGATCGCTGGACGGTGGGCGGCCATCGGCTGGCCGGGTCTGCGCCACAAGACGGCTGACGACACGGGCAACCGCCGCTTCCACGGCCGGATCGCCGGCGAGAATCCGCTTCGCCGCCGGCGCGATCCCGTTCAGCCGCCGTCCGATCCATGGCATCCCGGAGACAAAGCCCAGCCGGTCGCGCAGGTCGAAGGCCACAGCATCCGCTTGCAGGCTGATGTGATGCGGCGAGACAAGCGTGGCAAGCCGGGCCAAAGGATGGTCCGGGTCGACGGCCTCGTCCCGGTAATCGGCCTCATTCAGCGCCACGATGCGGCGCACCTCCGCCGCCTGCCCGTAATAGTCGTCGTTCTTCTGCACCACGCGTAGCGGTCCGTCCTGATCCTGAAACAGGCTGCCTGCCCCGCGCCCGTAACCGTGATCGCGATTGGCAAACAGGCCTTGCGCAATGACGGGATGCGGCACCAGGGGCCCGTTTGCCGGGTCGCGCATGCGATAGAGAGCCAGCGACCGCCCTCCGTCGGCGCCAAGCGGCTTCGCGTTGGTCAGCAGCCACCACCAGCCCTCCCGTTCAAACAGCACGCTGTCAACCGCGTCGACGCCCTCCAAAAGCCTGCGGGCGCGCCGCCAGCGATCCGGAAACCGCTCGCACACATAAAGGTCGAGCGCGCCCAGCGCGCAGGTTTCCGGCAGCATGTAGAGCCGGCCGTCGTGCTGAAAGAGGTAGGGATAGGAGGCATGCTCGCGAAGCGGCAGCACCGGAATCACCGGGCCGGGCCGCAGCTCGTCGTCCAGTTCCATCGCGACGAGCCGCCCGAGCTGTTGACGATACTCGAACTCCTCGACGAAGAGCCAGAGCCTCCCTTCGTGCCGCCACAGGAAGGGATCCGCGTAATAACTGAGCACGGGCGCGGGGATCGGCGTCGGCGCGGCGTCGCCCGCGCGCATCACATAGGTCTGGAAGTGCTCCTTGGGCCAGCGATGCAGTCCGAGCACGCGGCGCCGATAAAAATCCTGCCAGCGCAGATTGAGCCGGTCGACGGTCTTGTAGACGCGGTAGCCGAGCCGCACCAGCGGATCCATCCACAGCGCCCTGTGCGCGGCGACCTTGTTGCGCGAACTCATCCAGCGCACCGGCGCGGCTGACGATATGTCGATCTCACCGGCATTCAGCCGCAACCGCCCCTCCCGTTCGAAACGAAAGAGCAGGATGGTCAGAACGGCCTGGTCGGCGTTGTGATCGGGCGCGGCCGGGCGAAAGGCCAGCGGGTCGCGCGCAAGCCTCGCCCATTCGGCCAGAAGGTCGCGCGCCGCCGGCGCATCGAGATCGATCCCCAGCACACCACCGATGCGGATCTTGCGGTGGAGATCGTCGGGGTCCGCCTTCAGATGATCGCGCACTTCGGCCAGACAGCGCTGTGCCAGGCTGGACTGTCCTTCAAGCGTATAGACCCCGGTCTCTTCCAGGGCGCCGAGCGGTTCTGAAAGGTCGCCGTGAAACAAGGTCGCGCTGTCGAACCAGAAAAGCCGGCCGCCGAACCGTCCGGCCGCATCCGAGATCGCCAGCGGCTTCCACGCGAAGGTATCTGCTCCGACAGCCACATGCGCCGGCTTGTCGTCGAAGGAAAACGGCAGGACATCGGCAAAGGGGAACCGTCTGGCGATGTCGAGGCGCTGCGGCCCGGTCAATCCGAGATCGTAGACGGCAATGCGCGCGCTTCGCTGCAGGCCGCGGCGGCGGACGCTCAGCAGAAACTGCATGAGCGTGCGCGCGAAAGGCGCATTCGCGCCGGTCACGATGGTCAGGGTCATATCGCGATCACGCAGGCGCCGTCCGTCAACATGGCAGGACCGGCCACGGGCGTGGCCGGTCCCTGTTCTCCCCCAGCCGCAGCGCAAGGGCAAGACCGGAGAATGCCCTTTTCCGCAGGGCGGTTCGCCCTCCCCTGTCAGCCGTGCGGTCTATTCGGCCGCAACCCGGTGCGTCTGGGCATAGCGCAGCAGCGCATCGTCGTCACAGGCCTCGATCGGCGTGAAGTCGCGATGGGCGATCCACTCCTTGCGCGTGGGATTGCGGATATGGTTTGAGACGGCATTGAGCGTCAGATAGACGATCTTGCGCGGAAACGGCGTGATGTTGCCGGCCGATCCATGCACGAGATTGCCGTGGAACATCAAAACGCCCCCCGGTTTGCCGGTTGGCGCGACGAGACCGCCCTCTTCCACCAGCTTCTCCACCGCATCATTGTCGAGCGTCCACAGCGGATAGCTTGTCGTCGAGGTGTCATGACCGGCGTCGAGAACCCCGTGCTTGTGGCTTTTCGGGATCAGCATCAAGGGGCCATTGAAGGAAAAGACCTCGTCGAGAAACACGGAGATGTTCATCGCGCGCGGTTCGGGCATGCCGTCGTCGCGATGCCAGGTGCCGTAGTCCTGATGCCATTGCCAGACATCGCCGGTGAACTTGGCTTTCGCATTCACCTTGTATTGGTGCATGTAGACCTTCTCGCCGAACACCTGTTCGAGCGGCTCGATCAGCCGCGGATGACGCCCCAGGATGGCGAATGCCTCGTTGTAGAGATGAGCGGCGAATGCCGTGCGCGGTGCGCCCGATGCCTCCCGCCAGACCTCCTCGCGCTCCTCCGCGTAGATCCGCTCGCCCTCGTCACGCAACACGGCGACCTCTTCCGGCGAAAAACACTCCGGGATGAAGATCCACCCTTGCGTCTCGAACTGTTCCAGCTGTTCCTCGGTCAGTCGCATGTCGTCCTCCTCTTGATCCGGTGCGGAGGGCGTTGGCGCCCTTTCTCGTTGGAATTGGAAAGCAATGATCGCGGCGCGAACGCCGACAATCAACAAGAGCTTTGCCGAAACGGACATTTCATCGCGGATGCCCTCTTCCGTCCCGGCCCCTCCCCGGTGCCGTCTCGGCACTCTCCATCGATCGACATCACTACCCGACCTCCGGAAGACGACCCGGCAAGCCTGTGGTTTGACCGCCGTACAAACGACGACGAATCAATCACACTTTCAAAGGGATAGAACTCAATGCAGCCTCTGTCGTTTGTCGCAGCGATCCTTGCGGTCGGCGTTCTCGCCCTTCCGGCAAAGGCCGCCGGCAAATATTTCGCCTACAAGGACTGGACCGTCCTGATCGAAAAACTGGACACGGGCGAGGACCTTCGCACCACCTGCCGGATATGGACCGGCGGCGACGGCGATCCGACCGTCCTGATCGACGTGTCCGATGGCGACGCCCTGCCACCCCATGTCTATCCCGGCGTTATATTGACGGAGCGCGCCTTTCGCGGCCGGGCGACCGTTCTTGGCGACGGGGACACGGTGAATTTCGTTTTCGACGATGGCGACAGCGCACAGGCACGCGTGACAACGGGCTTCGACCGGGACGGCCACGCCTACGCCCGGACCCAATTTGCCGAGGCGGACAAGCAACGGATCCTGCAGGCGATGCGGGCCAATGGCCGCATCGATATCGTCGGGCCCGGCGGGACCTTTTACACGGCCTCACTCTGCGGCTTTACCGCAGCCTACATCAAGCTCGCGGAGCATTGCGGTTTCTCGCCAGACGGCGTGATCGACTGATGCAGTCGCGCGCCGCGACACCGGTTTCGCGGCGCGCAAGATCGCAAGGTCACCAATCCGGCTTTCCCGAACCTGCCCGCTTTCAATGCGAGGCTGGCGAAAGCCGAAAGACAACTTGCCGATTTTGTGAATTTTATAGGTGAGTGGTGCCCAGGGCCGGAATCGAACCAGCGACACGCGGATTTTCAATCCGCTGCTCTACCAACTGAGCTACCTGGGCCAAGCGGATCGCCGACGGGCGAACGCCTTGAAGTGCCGGCTTTATAGAGGCTCGAAACGGGCGTGTCCAGTTGCCAGCGCGAAGTTTTGCACAAGCACATTGCAACGTCCCGGCACGTCCCCCGAAACCCGGCACGCACACGCAACACCGGTGTCCCGGGCGGTCAAAAAACCTTGGAAAGGCTTACCATGCCGATCGTGTTGGAATGGTCCCGGATTTGATAATTCGACTGGACGCGGCGGTATTCGGCGGACAGCGAAAGCAATATGTCGGCGCGAAGCGGAATACCAAGCGCCCCGCGCACCCAGCCCTCATTGTCCCTTTGCGTCAGCGTCGCGCTGACCGAGGGATCCGGTTCGTCATAGGCGCGGTGCAGATAGCCCGCATCCAGATCGATCATCCAGGGCGTCTCGAGACGCTCCACGGGCGACGCGAAGCGGTAAGTTGCGCCCACCGTTGCGCCGGCGTGCCACCGGGTCTCAAAGCCGGCCTTCGCCTGCTCGAAGCCGGCGAGGAACGCACCGCGCAGCGACCATGTGTCGTCGACATGAACGATATGGGCCAGACGACCGGAAATGTCGTAGCCGTTGCGGTCGCTCACCGTCTGGTAGGTGGCTGTGTCGCGAAACCAGTTGTAGCGGTACTCGATCCTGGCGTTGACCGTCGAACGTGGCGAGGGCTGAATGGCGAAGCGGGCGCCTGCGCCAAGCGTTCCGGAATAATTTCCGCCATTGAGGCGCACCCCGTTGACGATGCCGTAAACCCCGAACCGGGCGTCGTCGACGTCGAAGCGCGCCATGTTGAAGGAGGGACCGAAGGTGACCTCGGACATGGCACTGTTCAGCCGCCCCGTATCAAAATAACGGTCGCCGTAAAACAGGAGGTCCGCCTCGAGGAGATCGCCCTGATTGCCCAGGTCGTAGCTGACATGAACATTGCCGGCGACAAAGGCGTTTGCATCCGGTTGGCCGAGCACCGTGTCGGACAGCAAAACGGTGCTGGCACCCAGGGTCACGATGCGCTCGCCC
Organism: Stappia stellulata DSM 5886; assembly: GCF_000423705.1. GTDB lineage: Bacteria > Pseudomonadota > Alphaproteobacteria > Rhizobiales > Stappiaceae > Stappia > Stappia stellulata. The sequence continues at coordinate 603,656 of NZ_KE384083.1, forward strand.
GGGCCCGCCGTTGCGTTGCTCTGATAGCGCAGGCCCGTGGTGACGATGCCCGACACCTTGAGGGGATCTTCGGCGGCAACAATGGCAGACTGGAACTGGCGTGCCGCCTCCACCACGTCGGACGCGGCATTCGCAGCACTTTCCGCGCGCTGCAGATACAATCTCGCGGTTTCGAAGGATCCAAGCCGATAGTAGAGAACGCCGAGCTCCAGAAGCACGGCCGGGCTGTCCGGCGCCTGGATCAAAACGCGCTCCAGCGTTCCGACCGCGGCTTCATAATCTTCAAGGCGCACCGACACGGCCGCGTGTTCGAGAGCCGTATCGAGATCCTGCGGATCGTCAAGCATTGCCGACAGCAAGACGTCCTGACGGGCCTCCAAAGCCGCCCGTGCGTCCATTCTCTGGGCCGAGGCCATCTGGGCGAAGGTCAGCGCAGCGGCCATGAGCAACGCCGCCGGCACAGCCCTCCGGGCCGGCTCCAGACCCGGCAAGACAGACAACAGATGGCGCCGCAACACAACACGCCCCTCCCTTTCCGGGTCTGGCCTGCTTGCATGACCGGCCAGACCGGACCACCTGCAAACCTAAGGGAAACGCTACGTCACGTCTTGCACACACACATGCGGGCCCGGCATTTTCCGGTGTTTGTTGCAGCAAGAGCACAAGTGCCGCGGCACGAGGCTGCTTGAGGCCGTGACAGCTATTCGATCTCGCGGATCCGGCCGTCGGTGAAGGCATCGTATCCGCCCTGGACATCACTGATGTAGTCGGCAACGACCTCTTCGAGGCCCGGGCCGTAGTCATAGGCATTCATGCCCGCATCGGCGAACACGCGGTAGCCGTCCCCGCCGCCACGCATGTAGTTGTTGGAGACGACGCCATAGGTCTTGTCGGGGTCGAGCGCCATCCAGGTCCCGTCCTGAAAAACCTCTGCCTTGATGATGCGGCCATCGCCAGCCGGCCGTGCGCGGGTCCAGCTGAAGCGCAGTCCGGCAACCTGCGGAAAGCGCCCGGCGCCCTCCTCCGCCTGGGAGACGCCATTTTCGAGCGCGGCGATCACGTCGCTTCCCTTCAGCTGGAAGGTGGCGAGCGTATTCTGGAACGGCAGGACCGCCAGCACCTCGCCCATCGTGACCTCGCCCGCCTCGATGGACGCCCGCAAGCCACCGCCGTTCTGGATCGCAATGTCGATGCCCTGCGCACGCACGCGATCCAGCATGGCCTCCGCCACCAGGTTGCCCATCGGGCATTCACCGGACCGGCAGCTGTCGCGGGATCCGTCGATCACCGTTTTCGTGTCGCCGATGACCTTGGCTTTCAAAGCCTCAAGTGGCTCGCCGAGTTCCGCCACCCGCGCGGCGACAGCCTTGTCGGCAGCCACCGACGCATCGAGCAGAACCGGGTTGCCATTGGCGGAGACGACGTTGCCGTCGTCATCGAAAACAACCTCGATCTCGCCGAGGAACTTGCCGTAGGCGTAGGCCTGGACGATGGGCACCTGCTGGCCGACCGGATTCTGCACGAGCACCGGATAGGGGCCGGCGGCCTTGTCATCGGTGTTCGACAGGAGCGTGTGGGAATGACCGCCGACAATCACATCGATGCCGGGCACCCGCGAGGCGATCTGCATGTCGCGCGGCAATCCCATATGGGTCACCGCGACGATCTTGGTCACGCCCGCGGCCTGAAGCCCCTCCACTGCCCCCTTCAAATAGTTTTCCGCCGAAAAGAACGGAACGTTCGGGCCAGGAGACGAGGTCTCGACAGTGTCTTCCGCAAGGGTCGACACCAGGCCGATACGCTGCTCGCCGACGGTCAGCACCAGCGTTCCGGACACCTTGCCCTTCAGCGCCGGTTCGTTTTCGACATCGATATTGCCCGACAGAACCGGCACGTCGACCTTGTCGAGAAACGCCGCAAGCCCTTCCGGTCCATCGTCGAACTCGTGGTTGCCGACCGCCATGGCGTCGAAGCCGATCGCGTTCATGAATTCCGCCGCGGCGGCGCCCTTGTAGGTGGTGTAGAACAGAGATCCCTGGAACTGATCGCCCGCGTCGAGCGTGATCACATTACGCCCCGCCTCGGCGAGCGCCGCGCGGCGCTCGTCGATCTTGGCCTTGATGCGCGCCACCCCGCCGAAGCACTCGCCCTTGGCATCGTCCTCCGGCGAGCAGGTGGAATCGTATTTGTTGATCGGCTCCAGACGCGAATGCAGATCGTTGATGTGCAAAATCGTCAGCGAATACTCCGCCTGCGCCGGCACGATCGCCAGACCGAGCGCAAGCACTCCCCACCCCAAAACCCGTCCTGTCATCACCGTCCACTCCCGGTCGCCGCTTCGCGCGCAGCCATCACGATTTCCATGCGCATTGCCTGCCACGAGACTGCCACCTCCCCCCGACCTTGGCAACAAGACCGGAGGCGGCGGTCCGGCCCGGACGCGCCGGGCAAACGGGTCAGCAGCCGTAGTAACAGATGGTGTTGCTGGTCTTCAGCAACACCGAATTGGCAAAGCCCGGATCCAGCAGGCGGCCGGGCACTTCGCCGGTGCCGGAAACGATCACCGGCCCGGGGATCGGCTGCCCCGGCTCCGGGGACACGCCGGAATTCAGCCCCGCCAACCGGTTGAGCTGTGCCTGCGTCAGCCGGCTGCCGCCCCGCGCCTCGCCGGTCAGGAGCCGGTTTATGGCCGTGACGATCGACCGGGGTGTCTTTCCCGTGCGCGCGCCGGATCCGGACGGAAAGACCGCGAAGCCCGGCCGGTAAACCCTGAAGGTCTTGCCGTTTGCCGACCGGAAGGTCAGGCCCTTGCCGAACAAAAACGAATAGACGGTGGTTCCGCCCCGGTCGAAAAGGTCCGCCATGCCGCCGCGAATGCCGATGGTGCCCTGCCGCGTTTTGATGGTGACACCCCCGCGCGACTTGGACACCTTGCCGCCGACGAACCGTGCCACCCCGCGTCCGAAGGTGGCGATCATCTTGCCCTGCCCTTCGTTCGGTCGATAAACGAACTCGTCGATGGTCAGGCTGGAATTCGGACCGACCATGAAATTGGACCCGTCCGCCAGAAGGACCTGAACGCGCCCTTCTCCGCCGGTGCGAATGCGCTCGCTGTGAAAGACGGTCTTGCCGATGCGGATCGTCTTGAGGGGACCGCCTCCAAGCTGGCTTTCAGCGCTCTGGTCCACGGCGCTGGCCACGCCGACGCGCTCCTGCGCCCTGGCGTGCGGGACCGCTCCAACGGCCAGGCCGATACCGGCGAGAACACAAAACCAGTGGCTGGGACGGGGCATGACCGGGCACTCCTGTCGCGTGCAATGGGCTTGCTGTGCGCAAGGCACTTTCGCCGATTACGCAGGGACAGTCTAGGCCGGACGTGCGACGCCAGGGGTGATGCCGATCACATGCGGTCGGGATCGTCCGCGTTCTGGCGCGCCTCGAGCTCGGCCAGGTCTTCCGGTTCCAGTTCGACGACCGGAACGCTGTAGCTTCCCGAAAGCCAGCGGTTCAGGTCGACGTCCGAGCAGCGCTTGGAACAGAACGGATAGAACGGTTCCACCGACAACTTGCTGCACTCCGGGCAAGGCCGGGCCCGGCGCGGCGTGTCGGAAGAAGGTCGCTTGTCGGTCATACGTCTTGAAACTCCGGATGGTGTCCGGCGCGAGCGGTCCGCGCCTCAGCTGTATTTCAGGGTGATGCCCCCGTCGACCACGAGCAGATGGCCCGTGATGTAGCGGGCCTCGTCGCTGGCCAGGAAAAGCGCCGCATGCGCCACGTCCCAGGCGTCGCCCATGTGGCCCATCGGCACCTGGGAATCGCGCTTCTTCCACATCGCCTCGACGTCGCCGTCGGAATAGACGTCCGCCAGTCGCGTGGCATGTTCGACCATCGGCGTCTTCATCAGGCCCGGCAGGACCGCGTTCACGCGAATGCCACGGGCGGCGTACTCCACGGCCGTGGTGCTGGTCAAATGATTCACCGCCGCCTTGGTCGCATAATAGGTGGAATAGGCAACCCCTGTGTAGCGGATCGCGGCGATGGAGGAAATATTGACGATGGCCCCGCCGCCGCTCGCCTCCATGGCCGGGATCGCGTATTTCATCGCCAGGAAGACGCTCTTGAGATTGACCGCGTTGACCCTGTCCCATTCCGCCTCGGCAAGCTCCACGACACCGCCGACCTCGGCGATGCCGACGTTGTTGTCGAGCACATGCAGCCCGCCATAGGCCTCGCGCGCCGTGGCAACGGCGCGCGCGACATCCTCGGAGGCGGTCGCATCGCAACCGATCGCGACCGCTTCTCCCCCCTCCGACAGGATGATGTCGCGGGTCTCGCCCGCCGCCGTCTCGCTGATATCGGCGCAAACCACCTTCGCCCCCTCACGGGCAAAGAGAACGGCGGCCGCCTTGCCGTTGCCCCAGCCGGGTCCGCTCGATCCGGCGCCGATCACCAGCGCGACCTTGTTCTCCAGACGTTTCGTCATCCCTGTCTCTCCTCCCCAATGTCGACACGCGCGGACTGTGCCCGCGCGTCCATCGCCCGCAATTCCGTCTTCAGGATCTTGCCGTAGTTGTTCTTCGGCAAGGCCTCTACCCGCACATAGGCCTTGGGCCGCTTGAAGCGGGCAATCCTCTCCAGGCACAACGCATCCAGCGCCGACGGCTCCGCATCGCCCGCGTAATAGGCGACAATGTTCTCTCCCCATTCGGGGTCCGGCCGACCGATGACGGAGACCTCGTGGACCTGGGGATGGGCGAGGAGTACCTCCTCCACCTCGCGCGGATAGACATTGGTGCCGCCGGAGATGATCACGTCCTTGGAACGGTCCATCAGCGTCAGATAGCCCTCCGCGTCGAACGCCCCGATGTCACCCGTATGCAGCCAACCCTCGCGGATCGTCTGGGCGGTTGCTTGAGGGTTTCCCCAGTAGCCGGTCATCACCGTGTCGCCGCGCACCAGGATCTCGCCGCTCGTGCCCGGTGTATCCCGCGGCGCATCGATACGCACCTCCACGGCGCTGTTGGCGATCCCCGCCGAGCCGAGCCTTTCGCGCCAGCGCGGATGGTCGCGGTCGGCGATATCCGCCCGCGAAAGCACCGTAGTTGTCATCGGCGTTTCGCCCTGGCCGTAGATCTGGGCGAAGCGCGGGCCGAACCGGTCGATGGCGCGGACCGCGTCCGCCACATGCATCGGCGCCCCGCCCCAGATGATCGTGCGGATATTTTCGCAAACCGCCTCGCCCGGGTGATCGGTCAGCCGCTTGATCATGGTCGGCGCGGCGAACATGGAAAGCCCCGGCGTGCGGGCGATTGCGTCGAAGACCTCGACCGGTTCGAAGCCGCCAGACGCCGTGACCGCGTTGACGCCGAAGCGGGCGACATGCGCCATCGCATAAAGGCCGGAGCCGTGGCTCATCGGCGCGGCATGCAGCAGCGTGTCGCCCGGCCCCGTCGGATCGACATCGCTGAGATAGGCGAGGCTCATGGCCATCAGGTTGCGGTGGCTGAGCATCGCGCCCTTCGGACGCCCGGTGGTGCCGGAGGTATAGAACAGCCAGGCAAGCTCATCGGGCGCGCAATCGGCATGCCCGACCGGGTCGGCACCCAGCATCCGATGGTACACCGGACCGTCGATTGTCACGATCTCGCGCAGGCTCTCGGGCGCATAGGCGCCGATTTCCGCGTCCTGCCCGCTTCCGGCAAAGGCGAGCCTTGCGCCGCAATTTTCCAGGATCCAGCCGATTTCCGCCGCATGCAGCTTGGCGTTCACCGGAACGGCTGCAAGCCCCGCCCACCAGATCGCATAAAGCGCTTCCAGATAGCGGGGCGAATTCTTGGCGACGATGGCCACGCGGTCGCCGGCCGCGAGCCCGAACGAGCCGCGCAGGGCGCTCGCCAGACGCGCCGCGTTTTCGGCGAAGCGGGAATAGGTTGCAACGACCGTTCCGTCGCGCGACAGCGCCGGCAGATCCGCCCTCGCCCGGCCGGCCCGCGCAAGCCACGCTGCCATGTTCATGCCTGTCCCCCTGACATTCCCGCATGCGCACGCGTGTCCGCCCGCATGCGACCGGCACGTTCCGTCAGGATTTATGGCAGGGTTTGCTGCGCGAGGCCAAGCCGAAATCCGGACCGGCCATCGCCGCGCAGCCGCGTCAGGGGCGGATTCGGGCCGGGTCGCGCCAGGTTTCCAGAACCGGATATTTCAAGCCGCCAAGCAAATTTGCAGTCTCATGCAAGGGAAGGCCGACCACATTGGAATAGGAGCCGGAGAGCTTGACCACAAAGGCGCCGGCAAGCCCCTGGATGGCGTAGCCGCCTGCCTTGCCGCGCCATTCGCCGCTCGCGAGATAGGCGGCGATTTCCGCGCGCGACAGCCGCTTGAACCGCACGCGGGTTTCCACCAGACGCTGACGGATGACATCCTTGGGCGCGCTCACGCAGATTGCCGTATAGACCCGGTGCCCGCGCCCCGACAGCAGTTGAAGACAGGCTTCGGCCTGGTCTTGCGTCTCCGCCTTGGGCAGGACGCGTCGCCCGACGGCGACCACAGTGTCCGCCGCCAGCACGAGCCCGTCGACGTTCGCTTCCACCCGGTCAGCCGCCCGGCGCGCCACCTCGGCCTTGGTGCGCGCAAGCCGCTGGGCCAGCGCGCGCGGCGTCTCGGCACGGCGCGGCGTCTCGTCGATGTCGGCGGGAAGCAGCGTGTCCGGGTCGATGCCGATCTGCTGAAGCAGCGCCAGCCGGCGCGGCGATCCGGACGCCAGCACCAGCGTCTGGCGATCTGTGACGATGGAGGTGTCGGAGGCGGTCATCGGCTCGCGGTCTCTCGATCCGGGCGGCCGGCACGCCCGGCCGCAACGAATGCGATCACTTGAAACGGTAGGTGATGCGACCCTTGGTGAGGTCGTAGGGGGTCATTTCGACGAGAACGCGGTCGCCGGCGAGAACGCGAATGCGGTTCTTGCGCATGCGGCCAGCGGTGTGGGCAATGATCTCGTGATCGTTCTCGAGCTTGACGCGAAACGTCGCATTGGGGAGCAGTTCCGTAACCACCCCCGGAAATTCGAGGACTTCTTCCTTGGCCATATGGGTTCCTGATTATTCTGCCAGATGTGGCGGCGAACCTAGCGGATCGCATCCAGAAAGGAAACAGGCAGTTTCACGCGACGAAAAGGGGTCGCATGCGGCCCCGCGCGGCGGTTCGCATCGCCCTCGCAAAGGGCATCTCTCACCGTCGCCCGAACGGTTGCGCGAACGCGCGATCCATGAAACCTGAGGGTGCAAACGCCGCACGCCACGCGACGCTCGCCTTGGGGAGAATGACATGCCGGACGAGATCTGGGTCAGCACCGTTGGCAGCAATTCCCGGCTTTTCGACAAGCCGGGGATTCGGGAGAAGCACTACGGTCAGGACTGGGCGCCGCCAAAATTCGAAAAGAGCGCTCTCGCCGAAACTCAATATCAGAATGTGCTCAAGCATAGTCGAGACGAAAAGCTTGAACGGGAAGACTTCGCCGAAGCGGCCTATGTGTTCGATCCGAAGCGCTGGTCCCGGGTGAAGGATTTTTTCGCCGTTGATGGTTTTATTTGCGTCAAGGGCAAGTTGGCTGAACTCCTCAAGGAATTCGATTTCGGAGACGGCGAGCTGGTGGAGTTCCCGATCTACGAAATGGACAAGACCACGCGGCTGCCCGGTGAAAGTAAAAAAGCGAAATTGCTTGCGCGAAAGAAAGAAACCGGAGTTGAAATCTGGGAGAGACCGATAGAGCCGAGTGACGGCGATGTCGCTGTATCTGGATCGGCATTGGACGACGCCGATCTTTGGGTCGACCCCAAATTGTATTCGGCACTCTTCATGAGTGGCCAACTGCATGACGCGATCGAGGCGGCCAAGCTCGGGATCGATTTCCGCTTTTCCAGGGCGCGTATTGTCTAGACACAATCCGGCGCGGTTCGCAGACGCGCTCGTGCAGGTTCACCCGCCCGGCGTCGGCGACCATCCGAAGCGCTTCTTGATGCGCAGCATCAGCATGTCGCGCACACTGCGGTAGCTGTCGAGGATCTGCTCGCGCGATCCCGTTGCCAGCGTCGGATCCGGGGTCGGCCAGTATTCCACGTCGACCGCCTCGGTGCGTGTCATCTCCAGCGCCTTGTGATGGGCTTCCGGGGCGAGTGTCACGACGAGATCGAAGCCCGATTCATCCAGCATCTCGAAGGTTTTCGGACGATGTTTGGCGAGATCGCAGCCGATCTCCGCCATCACCGCCTCGACGAAGGGATCGGGCACGCCTTCGCGCACGCCGCAGGAGCGCACGTAGATGCGCCGCGGGAACAGCTTTTCCGTGATGGCCGCGGCCATCGGAGAGCGTACGGAATTCATGCCGCAGGCAAAGAGCACTGCACCGGGTATTGCCCCGGAGCTCGTCACCGCCGCTACCCTTTCCAGTGCAGGGCGCAGACGAGGGTGAAGAGCCTTCGGGCCGTCTGCATGTCAACACGAATCTTGCCGTCGAGCCGGTCCATCAGGATCTGGGAGCCCTCGTTGTGAACGCCGCGCCGGCCCATGTCGATGGCCTCGATCTGGCTCGGCGTCGCCGTCTTGATCGCCTCGAAGTAGCTCTCGCAGATCATGAAGTAGTCCTTCACGACCTTGCGCAAGGGTGTCAGCGACAGCATGTGCGTCACGACCGGGGCGCCGTCCTCGCGCGAGACCGCGAAGATCAGGCGTTTTTCGACCAGCGACAGCTTGAGCCGATAGGGCCCCGGCTCGTCCGCGACCGGCTCGAACTCATTGTCCTCGATGAGGTCGTAGATGGCGACGGCGCGCTCGTGCTCGATGTCCGGGGTGGAACGCGAGATCGAACCTTCATCGAGCTCGACGTCGACAAGGCGGGCCGTGCCCTGCCCGGCCGCGTTCTGCGGTGCTGTCATCCCGTTTTCCTGTCGCCAGCGACACCCGAGCGGCGCCCGTTATCCTTCCAACACCTAACGCGGTCCGGGGCGTTCCGACAAGTGCCGAAGCGCGGCACGACCCTGCTAGAGATTGAGCCGGATGCCGACCGAACGTCCGTGCGCGGACAGACCTTCCGCTTCCGCCAGCGCAATCGCCGCCGGACCCAACTGCCGCAGATTGTCCGCGTTGCAGCGCAGGATCGACGTGCGCTTGACGAAGTCGAGCACCGAAAGGCCCGAGGAAAAGCGCGCCGAACGGGCCGTCGGCAGAACGTGGTTGGACCCACCGACATAGTCGCCGATGGCCTCCGGCGTGTAGCGGCCGAGAAACACCGCGCCCGCATTGCGGATGCGGTCGAACAGCGCATCGGGATCGGCGACGGCGAGCTCCAGATGCTCCGCAGCGATGGCGTCGACGATCGGCGGCGCCTCGTCGAGCGACGACACGCAGATCACCGCGCCGAAATCGCGCCAGCTCGGAGCGGCGACGTCCTTGCGCGGCAGCACGGCAAGCTGACGCTCCACCGCCTGCTCGACGGCACTCGCGAAGTCGGCGTCGTCCGTGATCAGGATCGACTGTGCGCTGACGTCATGTTCCGCCTGGCTCAAGAGGTCGGCGGCGATCCAGTCCGGATCGTTCTCGCCATCGGCAACGACGAGGATTTCCGACGGGCCGGCGATCATGTCGATGCCGACGGTGCCGAACACCCGCCGCTTGGCGGCGGCAACATAGGCGTTGCCCGGACCGACGATCTTGGAGACAGGCGCGATTGTTTCGGTTCCATGCGCGAGTGCGGCAATCGCCTGCGCGCCACCGATGCGGTAGATTTCCGTCACGCCGGCAAGATGCGCCGCCGCGAGAACCAGCGGATTGAGAACGCCGTCGGGGCTCGGCACGCACATGACGACCCGCTCCACGCCCGCGACCTTCGCCGGCACGGCGTTCATCAGGACGGAGGACGGATAGCTCGCGGTTCCGCCCGGAACATAGAGACCCACCGCCTGGATCGCCGTCCAGCGCGAGCCAAGCTCAACGCCGATGGCGTCGGTGTAGCGGTCATCCTTCGGCATCTGGCGTTCGTGGTGCGAGGCGATCCGGTCGCGCGCCAGCGTGAGCGCATCGAGCGTTTCCGCCGGGATCTTCTCAAGTGCCGCGGCAATCTCCTCCGCCGTCACCGTCAGCTCCGCGAGAGAGGCGGCCTTCAGCCGGTCGAAGCGCTCGGTGTAGGTCAGAAGCGCGGCATCACCATTGGCGCGCACATCCTCGATGATGTCGCGTACGACCGCATCGACATCGGCGGACGCCTCCCGCTTGCTGGCGAGAAGCGTATCGAAACGGCCCTGAAAGTCAGGATCGGAGGTGGCGAGGCGAAGAGCCAAGGGTGTCTCCCGGGATCACGATAGGGGTTGAACGCGCCGTTCAGGTCAGTCGAGCGTGTGGTGCGGCTTGTTATCGGTTGCCCAGGCCGCGCCCAGATCGGCGAGTTGAGCCTCGATGCATTCGACATCGAAGGACAAGGTGCCGCCGCCGGCGAAGAGCAGGTTGACCCGGCCCGCCGGGGCCTCGCCTTCCTCAAACTCCACCGCCAGCAGGGACAGGACCGCATCCTTGGCATCCTGGCGGATGTTGAGCGACTTCGGAGCGCCGACGCGCGCGAAAGACAATGCCGCGCGGCGGCGTTCGTGCTTGCGCTTCCGTCCACCGTCTTCCCCGTCCCAGGCAAACCGGTTCATGGTGACGACGAGATGCCGGTCGGCCGGAAAAAAGCGAATGTCCCCGACCTTCAAAACCGCATCCTGCACCTGCGCGGAAATCACCGCCAGATCGTCCGGGTCTAGCGCGGCGAGTTTCAACTGCTCCATCGATGGATCGTCTCCAGCCAGAGTGTTTTGGTCTCGGAACGAGCGCGGGCTTGCCGCGAAGTCCGGCATAGACGTAATGGTTTCCCGCCGCAAGGCAACCTCGCGCCGCCCGTCCGGCCGGCCGGCACGATCCGGACCGCCCCGCACGGCGTAGGCTCGTGTGAACCGGTGCGCTCCATTCTTCTTCCCGCCTCGCCCTGCAAGGAACCCGATTCATGCCTTCAGCCTGCCCGCCCCGCATCGCCGTTATCGGCGCCGGTATCACCGGCCTTGCCTGCGCGTCGAGACTTGCGGCGGCCGGACTGCCATCGGTCGTCTTCGACAAGTCGCGCGGGCTTGGCGGGCGGATCGCAACCAGACGGGCGTCCGACGGCCTGACCTTCGACCATGGCGCCCAGTTCGCGACCGCCCGCGGGCCGGCGTTTGCCGGCTATATGCGTGATGCCATGACGCGTGGGGCCGCCCGCCTCTGGACAACAAGCGGAACGAGCGATGGCGAGCCGCGCTATCTCGGATCGCCGGGAATGTCCGCGCTCGTACGCCCGCTTGCCGAAAACCTCGACATTCGCAGTCGACACACGCTGACGTCTCTCCGCAGGAGCGGGTGCGAATGGCAGCTTTCTTTTGCCGAAACCGCGCGAACGGAAGTCGCCGACATCGTCGCGCTCTGCCTGCCCGCACCGCAGGTCGGCGCGCTCGTCCAGGGGTTTCCCGACGCAATGACCGCTCTTTCCGGCGTGGAGATTGCGCCCTGCTGGGCGCTCATGGTCGCCTTCGAGACCGCGGGGCCGGCACCGGCCCTTCCCGACGTTCTGGTGCCGGATGCCGGACCGCTTTCATGGATCGCGTCGGAATCCGCCAAACCCGGACGCACCGACGCACCGCCGCGCCTGGTTCTCCACGCCAGCGCCAAATGGAGCACCGCCAATCTGGAGCTCGGCGATGAAGCGGCCACGCGCGCCCTTCTCGCCGCACTTCGCGACAGTGTCGGCATGTCCCTGCCCGGTATCGCCCATGCAAGCGCCCATCGCTGGCGCCATGCCAAGACGCTGACGTCGCTTGGCGCCCCCTTTTTGAGCATAGAAGCCAACACGCTGTTTGCCGGTGGCGACTGGTGTCTCGGCGCGCGCGTCGAGTGTGGCTTCGACAGCGGATTTGCGCTGGCGGAACGGATTGCCGAAACGGTCCCATAAGCGGCACCGGCCTTTGTCTGCGGCACGCCGGCTGCGGCGGGATACATGAGCGCACCCCGGGTGGCGTAACCCCAACACGCCATGACAAAGGCGCCTTCTCTAAAATCTCGTCCTAAGGTTGCGCTGATGTCACAAGTGTCCAATAAGACCGTTAACGGTGAATAAACCCTATTGTCGCCACAGTGCTGGTAGCGTCTACTCCAGAATCCCACGCGCTCGAATGACTGGGTGGCAGTGCCGCATCCGCCGCCAAGGGTCTGGCAGAGAACGCGAGAGGCGGTTACAAGCACCGCACAGGGGCCCCGGCCCGCCGCAGGCGCATGAAACGAGTACCGATGTCCGATACCGCAAAGACGAATTCGGCTGACAAGGACGCGACCGAGACAGGCGATACTAAGAGCCGCCAGACATCGGTGATCCCTCTCAGGCTTGAGCAGGCTGCGGCCGCACTGTCTCGCCATCGGCAGACCGAACGCCGTCCGCGCGAGATCCGCAGGCTCATCCTGGCCGCATCATTCGTGCTCTGCGTTCTGGTCCCGACGTTGTTGGGCGCAGGCTATTTTCTGTTTATTGCCTCGGATCGCTATGCTGCAAGCGCCGGATTTTCCGTGCGCAGCACCGACAGCTCGGCGGTGGGAACAGACTTTCTCGGTTCGCTCACCGGCCTTTCAAGCGTCGGCACGACGACAACAGATTCCTATATCCTGCTTCAGTATCTCAAGAGCCGGGAACTTCTCGAAAAGCTTCGGAAGGATATCGACTTTCATGCCATTTACGGTGGCCAGAACGTCGACTTCTTCTACCGACTGGATGAAGACGCCTCGATTGAATCGCTTGTCAAATACTGGGACTGGCTTATCACCACCTCCTTTGACAACACATCCTCGATCATGAGCTTCGAGGTCGAGGCTTTTTCTCCGCAGGACGCCGAAAAAATCGCCACGCTGATCGTGCGGTACAGCCAGGACCTGATCAACAGGCTTTCCGAAGAGGCTCGCAAGGACGCCGTGCAGTTCGCGAAAAAGGAAGTGGCGTCCGCGGAGCTGCGCCTGAAGATCATCCGGGAATCGATGCAGGTGTTTCGCTCTGCCTCCAATTCGGTCGATCCGACAGCGACGGCCGCCGCGCAGATCGAACTGATCACCGGTATCGAACAGCAACTTATCGACCTGCGGGCACGTCTCACCTCCCTCACCAGCTCGCTCGACGAAAGCTCGCCCCCCGTACAAAGGCTTCGCCAGCAGATCCGCTCCCTGGAAGAGCAGCTGACGCGCAAACAGTCGGAGATCGGTGGCACGACAGAGGCTCTGACCGGCAAGACAGTGAACCTCTCGGCCCTCATTGCAAATTACGAGGAGCTGAAAGTCGAGCAGGAGTTCGCCCAGCAGGCCTATGCGACGACGCTCGCCTCGCTGGAGCGCGCGCGCGCGGAGGCGGATCGGCAGCAACGCTTCCTTGCCGTGTTCCGCGCACCAAGCCTGCCCGAGGAAGCGCTCTACCCCGAGCGTATGCTCAACAGCTTCCTCGTGTTTATCGTTGCGCTCATAGCCTGGGGTATCGGCACATTGATCGTCTATTCCGTACGCGATCACATGCGCTGACACACGGCGTGCGCATAGCATAAGCTTGAAGCATCGACCGAAGCCGGACAGGCTTGGAACAACCGACCTCACCGGATGCAATGCCACCGATGGATATGACCAAGCAGGACAGTCTGTTGCGCACGCAAATCCGCGTGATCGGCGCCCTTGTCCTTCGCGAGACACGGGTCACCTTCGGCAAGGCGAAGATGGGTTATCTCTGGGCGATCATGGAACCCATTTTCGGCACGGCGTTCCTTACGCTCATTTTTTCGATCGTGACCCGCCATCCGCCGATTGGAACAAGCTTTACGCTTTTTTTCGCCACGGGCATTCTGACATTTCAGTTCTACAGCAAGCTCGCAGACTCATTGATGGCCGTTTTTCAGGCCAATCGCGGGCTGATGGCATATCCGCTCGTCAAGGAAGTCGATGTGGTCATTGCGCGGTTCCTGCTGATTGCCGCGACCTACACAACCATAATCATCGTGTTTTTTGGCGGACTGATTGCCCTCCAGATCGCCGACTATCCGGCCCATCTGGACACAGTTCTCCTCGCGATCCTCGCCGTCGCCCTGCTCGGTCTGGGAGCCGGATTGACGAATGCGGTTGTCATGATGCTTTGGCCGACGTGGAAGCAGCTCCACACCGTTTTGACGCGACCGCTCTTCTTCATATCCGGCGTGTTCTTCATTCCCTCCAACTTTCCGCCGGATATTCGCTACATCCTGTCCTGGAACCCCATCCTTCACTGCATCGAGCTGTTTCGTGCCGGCTACTATCCGATGTACAATCCCCAGACACTGGATGTCAGCTATCTGTTCTTCTACATCGCAATCCTGCTGCTGATCGCATTCGGGTCGGAGCGCCTTTACCGAAAACACCAGAAGTAGTCTAACGACATGATCTCATTCGACGGCGTTCGGAAAACCTACCGGATCGACGGCGTTCGCAAGGTCGTTCTCGAAGACCTGACAATGTCTCTTCCCGCGGGCAGGAATATTGCGATCCTTGGCCACAATGGAGCGGGAAAGTCGACACTCATGCGCCTGATCGCCGGAGCGGAGTTGCCGGACGAGGGACGTATTCATCGCTCGGCGCGGGTGTCCTGGCCGCTGGGCTTCAGCGGCGGCTTCGGCGGCGACATGACGGGCATCGAGAACGCGCGTTTCGTGGCGCGCATGTATGGAGAAGACAGCGAACGGATCATTGCGTTCGTCGAGGAGTTTTCCGAACTCGGCCCGTCGATGCGTGTGCCGATCCGAACCTACTCCAGCGGCATGAAAGCCCGGCTTGCCTTTGGCATCAGCATGGCGATCGATTTTGACTACTACCTGATCGACGAAGTGACGGCCGTCGGGGACACGCGTTTCAAGAAAAAATGCGAAGAGGTCTTCTCGTCCAAGCTCAAGCACGCGAAAGTCCTGATGACCTCGCACAGCACCGGAGCAATCCGGAAAATGTGTGAAAGTGGCTGCGTTCTTCACCAGGGCAAGATGCGTTATTTCGACGACATCGAAAAAGCAATCGAGTTGCACGATGACAACCAGACCCATGCTCCGTGAGCAGCAGTCCGATGGAAAGGTCTGACCGCCTGGCAGCGGCGCGCAGAAAAACATCGGAATTGGCTTCGCCGTGCCGTCGTCAGCGCCCCTCAGCGGGCAGCCAGCCCACACCGCGCCCTTCCTCGCAGTCTTGGACGCGACCTGTGCCGTGTCAGTCTCGTTCGTCGGGCCACACCCTATGTCGAGACAACAGACCGGTCGGTGGCGCGACGCCAGTCACTGCCATCCGAAAACGCCAGAACCGAGCCGCCGGCGTCATCGAGTACATGGACGAGCGCCCCCGCCCCGACCGCTGTCGCTCCGGGAAGGTTGGCGACTGTAAATGACTTCACGCGAACCGGCCCGTCGACATCGAGTGTCGCAGACGGATCGCTTTTTCCAATACCGACGGACCCCGTTTCTCCGTCAAGGACCAGATGGTTCCACTGTGTCGCCCCGTCGTGAGACGTCACAAGCCGTATCCTTGCATCATCCTGATACGAGCAGACATACAGGTCATCGATCCCCGCAGAACTGTCGGTTTCGGTGTATATGGCCGCCCGCTGCTGATGGTTGTGCGCGAGGACGATCAAGGCACGCGCACCATCCGTGGCATCGGCATTCAGATACAGGCGGGGACTCGCACCGATGGTGTATCGCCCGATCTGGACCCCGCCCCCATTCGCCAGGGAGAAGTCCACATCTCCCCCGGCCCCATCAACCGACATGGCGTTGAGAAACGTGACGCCGTCCGCCGAAACCTTCAGCTGAAACGAGTTGCTTCCGGCAAGACCCATTTCCGCAAGACCGCTGTACCCGGTCTGAAACACGATGCTTGCCGTGTCACCGGGGCCCATCTTGTTTATCTTCAGCCTGTGGCTGTCGCCCTGATGATTGAACAGTGAACTTGGCGAGGAAACCGCGAAACGTTCATAGTCGCTCACGCTGGCGTTGACGCCGAATTTCTGCGCGAATTCGATTGGAAGCGCCCGAAGGTCAAGCCAGTCGGTCCCGGACCAGAGCACGATTTGCATCTCGTCTTTCAGGACCGCGGACCAGCCAGGTCGCGGCATGTGATAGAGCCAGCCTTCCGCTTTGTAGACCGCCACCTGACCATCTTTTCCCGCCCAGACACCGGTGGCGCCCGAAGAGACAATGTATCTGTCTTCCGCCATCGGCGACGGCGGCGCCTGCGCCAGCCCTCGGCTCTCGACCACAAGCTGAACCAGGGCATCGAGGGCAATCAACGCTTCGTTGTGCGTGACGTGTTTCTGTCCCTGACTTCCTTCCATAAGAGGAAGGGCCAGATGCGGGGTATCGGCCATGTGCGTTCTCCTGTCTCAGTGCAAGCGTCTCACAAGACAAGGGAGCGAGGATTAAGTTTTCCGACGCCGAGCCATGGATGGGCGAAACCTGTTTCCCAGGCGGCCAAGGATCCGGCCACGGCAATCTGCCGCCGGTGGCGGCTTCTGTGGCGAAACAATACGGGGGGCGAGGCGCATTTGCCCCGACAAGCCGGGCATGCTTGTCGGACAGGCGAAAGGCGTCACATCGCGTTGGAACCCTTCGCGGACTTCGGCTTTGTGCAGACCACGAAATAGTCCAGACGACGTCCGTCCTCATATTCTTGGTAGCGCATGGTCCCGGGCATATCGGCCCAGTTCAAAGCGTATCCGCGGAAGGGACGTGGCACCCGGTCGATCAGCGCCTTGCGACGCGGGACATCCTCGCCGATCGCGGCAAAGACATGGGGCGTTATGTCTTCGAACGTATGGAGCACAAGGCCGTTTTTCTTTGCAAGACTTTCGTTCTTGCGACGATGGTTTTCAAGGCGCGCGTCGGTGTAACCGGCAGAGAAAACCATTGTGCCGCCAGGTTTCAGCAAACGCGCGGCCTCACGATAGTACTCGTCCAGCCCGATGTAACTTGCTGCCCCCACACTGAAAATCGCATCGAAACCTGCATCCGGGAATGGCAGCGCGCGGGCGTCTCCCTGCTCGAATGACGCTGTCGGGACATCCTGCAAGCGACTGCGGGCAACCCGGACAGCGGTGGCATTCACCTCCACGCCGACAACTTGCGCGCAAGGAAAGCGGACGGCGCCCAGACGGACACCGCCGCCAAGACCGCTTCCGATGTCGAGAAGTCGGTCCGGCGCATTTTCACATGCGTCCGACAGACATTCCAGCAAGTGATCGTAAAGCGTTGCCTGCAGCGGCTCGTTGGAAAAAGGCGGTGTTTCGCGACAGAACGCGTTGGCGGGCGCGTAACCGCTGTTGAAGAAATTCTGCTTTCGTGCGGGCGAGAAGCGATAGAGCAAGACATAGATCATCTCCTGAAACCGATTCTGCATCGATTTCGGGAGCTTGCGCTGCAGTTTCCGCTTGAGTTGATAAAGGCCCGACATTGATGGCTCCGGTTCACGCGCAACTGATTGACGTCAAGCGCCCAAACTCTGGCATTGCGTCATTGAAAACCGGGATAGTCCATTCGGCATGCCATTGCCATCCCGTCTGGCCGGCAAAGCTGTCACGGCCAACACGGCCGCACCATTGGCGGCCGGATCTGTCGACAAACCCCCGACGTCTCTCCAAGCCGGCACAACGCGCCTCTGAGCGGCCGCGCGCGGACCTGCAATCAACCCGCATGAGGCCAGTCCGGACCGCGCACCTGCGCCAGCTCCGACAGGGCACAAACGATATGATAGAGCGAGCTTGCCGGCGAAGGTTCTGCAACGAAGCGCCCGTCCGCGTCGAGCTTGTCCCGCCACAACCCGGCAGGCTCGCTTACAAGGAACAGCTCAAGCGCGACAACGGCCCTGCGGGCAGAGGCGAGATAATGCAACCGCTCCGGTCCGCCCGACAGGCGGGCAAGCGCCAGCGCCGCCTTGATCCATTCGGTCTGCCCCCAAAGCCGCGCAACCGGCGCACGGATCGAAAAATCGTCGTTCAATTCCAGCATCGCCACGTGGCGCGCGGGGCAAATGCCCCAGGTTTCCCCGACCGCGAAAAGGCGACGCGCTGCAATCGCCGCATCGTCGCGCCCGCGCGTTCGAGACCAGTGCAGCGCCAGCCACGCCCATTCGAACTGGTGCCCCGGCTCGACCTGCCGGCCGCTTTCGCCCGACACCGGACGCCAGTCGCTTGCAAAAAACTCCCGCAGCGCCCCGCTCGACGCATCGATGAACCGGTCAAGCGCAAGCCCCATGAGCTCGTCGGCAAGATCGCTCCATCGGCGACCGCCGCCGACCGCCTCCCAGGCGAACGCGGCTTCCAGCAAATGCATATGCGGATTGGCCCGCAGCGGTTCGCGCGGCGGCGTGCCCTCCTCAAAGCCTGCGACGGGATGCCGGTAGTCCGCCTCCAGGCGGTCTAGCAGCGCGGCTGCAACGCGTTCCAGTTCCTCGCGACGGGCGGGCAGTGCCTTCCATGCATGGGCCAGTGCAAGCAGGGCAAACGGCTGATTGTAGAGGTCGAAACGACCGTCGATCAGCGTGCCATCCGGCGCAACCATATCCGCGAAGGTTCCGTCGGGGAGCCGGAACCGGGCCAGATACCAGTCCATTGCCCGGCTCGCGATTGCCTGCCAGTCGCCCGTCCATCCAAGCCGGCCGGCCACAATCACGGAATAGATCTGACGGGGTTGCACGCGGCCCCGGCATGGCCCGACTACCGCATGCGGGCCGTCAGGATCGATCGCTTCGCGGAAGCCGCCCGTGTCGGCATCGAACCCGAGTCCGGTCCACCGGGGCATCGCCTCACACAGAAGCCATCGCGTCAAGCGTTCGGACGCCGCGCGAAGCCATGCACTCTGCTCGTCCTCGGTCATCGATTGCTCCCTGCGGACGGATGTGGCGCGAACCGCAGCTTTCGCGACTCGCCTTGGCCTGTCCGTTTCCGCTTCTGTTTACAACCTCCATGCCCACGACCGCATCCCCTCACCGGCAAAAACCGCTTTCCGGCCGCGGGACCAACCGAACGGCACGTCGCGAACCCGGTCAGATGCCGATGCGGTCGCGCAGCCGATAGACAAGCACGGACGGGGCCAGGAACCAGGGATTTCCGGCATAGAGTGGCCGTGTCGGAAAGGAAATCCGCGAAAACGCGGAGCGCTCCTGTTCAAGCCCGGCAGCGGCCCGGCCGGTGCGCATGCCGAGATAGCTCGCCATGCCGACACCCGACCCGCAAAACCCCATGGCGTGAAACAGGCCGCGATCCTCGCCGCAATGGGCCATCGTGTCGAACGTATAGCCGACGAAGCCCATCCAGGAGTGGCTAACGCGGGTCGTTCCAAGTTCCGGGAAGAGACGGGACAGCTCGCGGTGCAGCTTCACCGCGCTCTTGCGCGGATCGGTTTCGCTCAAAGACACCCGGCCGCCGAAGAGCACGCGTTTGCGATCCGGCGAGGGACGGTAGTAATAGACCAGCTTGCGGGTATCGGACAGGATCCGGTCGGTCGGCATGATTGTGTCCATCACCGCGCGCGGAAGCTCTTCCGTCGCGATCACATAGGAGCCGATGGAGATGATGCGACGACGGTGCCAGGGCGAGAGCGGTCCCGAATAGCCGTTTGTCGCCAGGATCACCTTGCCGGCCCGCACCGGTCCTTGCGCCGTTGCAACGGAAAAGCCCGCGCCGTCGCGCGACAACCCGCTCACCGCGCAATGCCCCTTCACGAGCGCACCGGCCTCGCATACGCGCCGAAGCAGCGCCGGGTGATACTTTCCGACATCGATCGACGCATGATGCGGATAGACCACCCCGCCATGATAGGCGTCGGTCCCAAGCTCGCTCGCCATTTCCGCCTTGGGAACCGCATAGGCGCCCGTGTCCCAGACCGGATGACCGGCCGCGCACTCGCGCGCCAGCGCATCGTAGAGATGCGGCTTGTGGGCGCCGTGGAACCGGCCGACGGGCTTGAAGTCGCAGTCGAGCTTTTCCTCCAAAACAAGCGCGTGCATGTAGTCGAGCGAGGCCTGCCCCTCCGCCAGCAGCGCTCGCGCAAGCGCTTCCCCATAGCGGCGCGTCAGGGCGGCAAACGACGGCTTGATGGAGGTGGAGACCTGCCCGCCGTTGCGCGTGCTGCATCCCCAGCCCGGCCGATCCGCATCGAGCACAAGCGTCGACAGGCCCGCGCGCGCCGTCTGGAGCGCGGCGTTGAGGCCGGTGTAGCCCGCCCCGACGATGACCACATCGGCCTCGCCCGGAAGGTCCACCGCCGGGAGGTCCGGCTGCGGCGTGGCGCCTTGCCAATAGGGCGTTGCGGAAAAGTCCTCGGTGAACAGGTCGCTGGCACGCATGACGGCCTTTCTCAGACGTTCGAATGATCGGCGAGGATCAGGTCCGCACCCTTTTCGCCGACCATGATCGCCGGGGCGTTGGTGTTGCCGGAGGTCACGGTTGGAAAGATCGAGGCGTCCACGACGCGCAAGGCCTCCACCCCGTAAACCCGAAGCCTTGCATCGACGACATCCCGGGCAGGGTCGGGGCCCATCCGGCAGGTGCTCACCGGGTGAAAAATGGTGGAGCAGCGGTTGCGCACGTCCTCCAGCATCTCCTCGTCGCCTTGCACCAGCGGGCCCGGAACGATCTCGGTGTCGATCACCGATTGCAGAGCGGGCGTTGCCGCGATCTTGCGCAAGAGCTTGCAGCCCTCGACCATCTCGGTCAGGTCCTGACTGGTGCTGAGCGAATTGGGATGGATTTCCGGCGCGGCAAACGGATCGGCGCTGCGCAGGCAGATGTGGCCCCGGCTCGTCGGGCGGGTCGGCTGCATGCCGAGCAGGAAGCCGGGAAACCGGTCCGGGTTCATCAGCGGACGCTTGCCCTTGGGCGCTTTCGTGTAGCTCACCGGCGAGAAGTAGAGCTGAATGTTCGCACGCGGCGCCTCCGGATTGCTGCGCACAAAACCGCCAGCCTGGTTGACACCGAGCGACAATGGCCCGCGCCGGGTCGCGACATAACGCATGCCCTGCAGGAGCTTGCCCCACCAGGGATAGAGCTGGTTGTTGAGTGTCGGAACCTTCGACCGGTAGAGGTAGTCGAGCCCCAGATGATCTTGCAGGTTCTGGCCGACGCCCGGCCGGGCCTCCACCACCTCGATGCCCTTCGCCTGAAGATGCGCCGCCGGTCCGATGCCGGAAAGCATCAGGATCTGCGGCGAGTTCACCGCGCCGGCGCTCAGGATCACCTCGCGGCGAGCACGCACGGTCTTCTCGGTGCCGCCCTGCCGGTAAGCGACGCCGACCGCGCATTTTCCCTCCATCAGGATGCGGGTGGTGTGGGCGCGGGTGACGATCTTCAGGTTTGCCCGCCGGCGGGCCGGCGCCAGATAGGCGCGCGCCGTCGACATGCGAAAACCGCCCTTGGCGGTGTTCTGGTAGACGCCCACCCCTTCCTGATCGGCGCCGTTGAAGTCCGCGTTGCGCGAGAAACCCGCCTGTTCGCCGGCCTCCAGGAACACGTCGCACAAGGGATGCAGATCCCGGCGCATGGTCGCCACATGCAAGGGCCCGTCATTGCCCCGGTAGTCGTCGCCGCCCGCGTCATTGGTCTCGGCACGCTTGAAACAGGGCAGCACATCCTCCCAGCCCCAGCCGGGATTGCCCATTGCCTTCCAGTCGTCGAAATCCGCATGCTGGCCGCGAATATAGACCATGGCGTTGATCGAGCTGGAGCCGCCCAGCACCTTGCCGCGCGGCCAGTAACCGGAGCGGTTGGCAAGGCCGGGGTCCGGCTCTGTTGCGTACATCCAGTTGATCGAGGCGTTGTAGAACGCCTTGCCGTAGCCGATCGGCATCCAGATCCAGAAATTCCGGTCCGACCCGCCCGCCTCCAGCAGGCAGACGGAGAAGCGACCACTTTCGCTGAGGCGCGCGGCAAGGGTTGCGCCGGCCGACCCCGCGCCAACGACCACAAAATCATAGTCCGACATGGAAATCCTACCGAACGGTCTTGTCGCGCTGAACCGCGATCGAAACCAGCGCCAGTAGCCCCGAGCCGACCATCAGGAAGAAGGAAACGGCATTGAGAACCGGCGTGGACCCGACCTTGGCCATGCGGTCGTACATGGTGATTGTCAACGGCGCCTCGGAGCCAACGAGAAACAACGTCGTGTTGAAGTTTTCGAAGGACACGAGAAAGGCAACGATACCGGCGGCGATCATCGCCGGACGCAGGAACGGCAGCGTGATGGTGCGCAACACGCGCAAGCGCGTCGCCCCGAGATTGAGCGCCGCCTCTTCCATCGTCGCGTCGAACTTCTTCAGCCGCGCGGTGATCACCAGCGACGTGATCGTGGTGATGAAGGAGAACTGGCCAAGCACGACAAGGAAGATGCCGGGACGCAGGAAGTCCAGATCGATCCCCAGGCCGCGGTCGAAGTAATTGGCCATGTTGCTGGCGATCACCAGGATGGAGATGCCGAGGATCACGCCGGGAATGACGAGCGGGATCACCATCACGATGTAGAGCGTGTTCTTGAAGGGAAACTGGCCGCGCACGAAGAGGAAGGCATTCGTGGTTCCCACGAAAACCGACAGCGTCGAGACGAAGATCGCGATCACGAAGGAATAATAGAGCCCGCGCAGCAAGCGCCGGTCATGAAACATGCCGAGCTTGGGTTCGGTGTCGTTGAAGAACCAGTCGAGCGTGAAGCCCTGCCAGGGAAGTGCGGGAAACAGGCTGTCGTTGAACGCAAAGGTGCCGGCTGCCACCAGCGGGGCAGCGAGGAAAAGGAAAAACGCCAGGACGTAGGCGCGGTAGCCCCAGACGAAGGGCGCGGGTGCGGATCTGGCCATCGGCTCCTCCTCCTCAGCTCTTGGCGACGGTGTTGGCGAGTGTCTGGCCGCTCAGCTTCAGCCCGAGCCAGATCACCGTGGAGGTGAAGGCAAGCAACAGGAAGCCGAAGGCCGCACCCGACTCCCAGTTGAAGCGGGTGATGAACTGGTCGTAGATCTGCTCGGTGAACCAGCTGGAGTTTTTTCCGCCCAAGAGGATCGGCGTCAGATAGGAGCCGGCGGTGAGCATGAAGACCACAATGCAGCCCGACACGATGCCCGGCATCGCATAGGGAACGATGATGCGCCTCAGAACGGTGAACCCGCTGCCGCCGAGGTTGTAGCCCGCCTCCACCAGACTGTCGTCCATGCCGTCGAGGGTCGAGACGAGCGGCACGATCATGAAGAGGATCACCGTGTAGACGAGCCCGATGATCACCGTCACGTCGTTGTAGAGGAACTCGATCGGCCCGGAAATCAGCCCCGTCCACTGCAGGAAAGTGGAAATCACACCGGTCTCGCGCAGCAGCAGGATCCAGCCGAAGGCGCGGATCAGGTCGCTCACCCACAAGGGGATCAGGCACAGCAAAAACAGCGCCCCGCGCGTGCGGTTCCCGGCGATCTTGGCGATGTAGTAGGCTATCGGAAAGCCGATCAGCAGGGCCAGCGCCGTCACCAGAAGCGACATCGTCCCGGTCCGCAAAAGCGTGTTCCAGTAGATCGGCTCGTTGATGAAATCGATGTAATTGCCGAGGCCGTACTCATAGACGCGCGGCGCCACCTTCTCGCGCAGCGACAGCGCGACCATGCCGATGTGCGGCACGACGATCAGCAGCGCGATCCACATTGCGAAGGGCGCGAACAACAGGATCAGCGTCAGGCGGCGGACATCTTTCTGCACCATCACACGGCCCCGCTTCGCGGAAAGCACATGGCGTGCTGCGCCGACCACGACAGGCGCACCGCCTCGCCCGGGGCCAGATCGCCATCGCCGGTCAGCGTGACGTCGGCCTCGATCAGTTCGCCACTTCCGCTGCGCACAAGAACACGGCTGTTGGCGCCGTTGAACAGCAGGCTGTCGACGACCCCGTCCATGTGGTTGTCGCCCAGCGCGGCGGCGGCATCGGCTGCGCGCACCGTGTTGATGAACTCCGGCCGCACGAAGATTTCCACCGCCTCGCCCTCGCCGATGCGCAAGCCCCCCCCGGCGGTGAAGCTCATTGTCAGTCCCTGCCCGGTCGCGACCTTGCCGCCCGTGCCGTCACTTGCCGTGACCTTGCCGGACCAGCGGTTGCTGTCGCCGACAAAGCCGGCGACGAAGGCCGTGTTCGGCCGGTGATAAAGCGCCTGCGGCGTTCCGATCTGCTCGAAGTTGCCGTCGTTCATGATCGCCACGTGATCGGACATCACCAGCGCCTCGGACTGGTCGTGGGTGATGTAGATGAAGGTGGTGTTGAACTGGTGTTGCAGCAGTTTCAGCTCGATCTTCATCGCCTCGCGCAGCTTCAGGTCGAGCGCGCCGAGCGGTTCGTCGAGCAGAAGCACATCGGGATCGAGCACCATGCAGCGGGCAATCGCGATGCGCTGTTTCTGTCCGCCCGAAAGCTGATGGATCTCGCGCCCGCCGACATCGGGCAGCGCGATGCGCTCCAGCACATCCTGGACGCGGCGCTTGATCTCGTCGGTGTTCGCCCCCCGGCACCGCAGGCCGTAGGCGATGTTTTCGTAGACGTTCATCATCGGAAACAGCGCCAGATGCTGGAACACCATCTTGACGTTGCGCCTGTTGGGCGGCGTGCCGAGCACCGACTTGCCCTTGATGCGGATGTCCCCGCCGCTCGGTTCCTCGAAGCCCGCGATCATGCGCATCAAGGTGGTCTTGCCGCAACCGGACGGACCGAGAATGGAGAAGAACGACCCGCTCGGAATGTTGAAGGACACATCCTTCACCGCGCGAACGGACCCGAAGGACTTGGAAATGCCTTGGCACTCGAGATCGTAGGCCGGGGTTTCGGTCATGAATTACGCCAACTGGAAAACATGCAGACAAACGGCGGCAGGCGAGAGTGCGCCCGCGCCATCGAACAGCCCCTCGTTCCGAAAACGGACCGGAGGCTTCAACCTGTGAAGGTCGCAACCAGGACGGGGCGCACGCACAGGAGCGGGCGTGCGCCCCGCAAGGTCTCGGTCGGGACGAAGCGGCGATCAGCCGCCGGTCGCCGCCTTGATCTTCTCAAGCGTCTTGCCTTCCATATCCTCCACCCCGGGAGGAATGTTGGCGAAGAACTTCAGGTTGTCGATATCCGCGTCGGTGAAGGAGGCGTTCACGGCCGCCTTCTTGTCTTCCGGCAAAAGATCCTTGGCCCCCTTCACGGAGGCGATGGCGCCGGTGCTGGCGGACATGATCGTCACGTTTTCCGGGCGCAACACGAAGTTGATCCACTTGTAGGCGGCATCGTCCGCCTCGCCCTTGCGCGGAATCGCAAAGGTGTCGATCCAGGCAAGCGCGCCCGTCTCCGGCGGAACGAAGACGATGTTCTTGTTCTGGTCGAAGAGCTTGTAGGCGGTTGAATCCCAGGTTTCGGAGGCCACGATCTCGCCGGAGAGCATCATTGCCGAAAGGTCGTCGCCGCCCTTCCAGTAGGCCTTGATGTTCGCCTTGCACTCGATCAGCTTGTCGGCGACCTTGTCGAGGATTTCCTGATATTTGCCGAGGTCGGAATAGGCCGCGAACGGGTCCTCGCCCATCGAGAAGGCCATTCCGAGCAGGATCGTGCGCCGCAGGCGCATCGAGGTCTTGCCCTGGTATGCCGGATCGCAAAGATCGCCCCAGCCCTTGAGGTCCGGAGCCTTCGTCTTGTCGGCCATCAGGCCGGACGTGCCCCACTGGTGCGGCACGGCATAGACATTGCCGTCGATGGTGGTGTTGGCCTTCACCCCGTCGAGCAGCGAAGCCTGCATCGCGTCGGTGTCGATCTGCGACAGGTCGAGAGGTTTGTAGATGTCGTATTCCAGCTGCGCTGCATAGATCCGGTCGTGACTGGGCTGGGCAAGATCGAAACCCGCACCTCCGGTTGCGCGCAGCTTCGCGATCATCTCCTCGTTGTTGGAAAAGGTCACCTCGACGTCGATGTCAGGGTACTCCTCCTCGAATTTCTGCACAAGTTCCTCGGGCGCATAAGAACCCCAGGTCAAGAGCCGCAGGGTTTCCGCCTGTGCGGTGCCGGCGGCGACCAGCATGGTCGCGGCCAGCAGGCTGGCGATTGTTGTCTTGGTGCGCATCAGTTCCTCCCTTAAACGCAGTCAACACGATCGAAATGACATGAGCGACATGACAGTATCGTGAAAAAGTCTATGGCCCGATTGGACTGCAAAATATATCCATTCCCGATATTTTATCAGTCCAATCCACCCTCCCGCGAAACAATCTTGCGAACCACCGCAATTCCCTTTCGGATTTCCTCCGGTGTCACGCTGCCAAATCCGAGAACCACTCCCCGCTGCGGGAGCGGTGACAGAGCATAGCGGCCCAGCGGCGAGATGACGACACCTTCCGCACGCAACTTCCGAACGACGGTCTCTTCCGCTAAGTTATCCGAAAGGAACCCTACGGCATGAAATCCGCTGCCGGTGGACTGCACGTCGATACGTCCACGCAAGGAGGCGGCCGCATCGATCAGCGCATCGTGACGCTCCCGGTAGAGCTGACGCATGGTTCGGATGTGCGTGGCGAACAGCCCTTCGTCCATGAAATCGGCAACGATGGCCTGGGTTACGGTTGGCGCGCCGCTGAGCCAGGCCTCCCAGATGCGCTCGCAGGCGGCAACCAGTCCGCGCGGTGCGAGCACGAACCCGAGCCTGAGGCTTGGAAACAACGACTTGGAAAAGGTCCCGACGTAGATCACCCGGTCGCGGGTATCGATGCTCTTCAGCGTCGGCGGGGGCTGGTCGCCGTAGTAAAACTCGCCGTCGTAATCGTCCTCGACGATCATCGCATCGGCGTCGTTGGCCGCCTGGAGCAACGCCAGCCTGCGTTCCAGGCTCATGACATGGCCGAGCGGCTGCTGATGCGACGGCGTCACGAAGGCAAGCCGGAAATGCGGCGCGCGCGCCAGCCCCTCCTCCACGCACAGTCCTTCCGTATCGACGCCGATGGGAACGAGCTTGGCGCCATTGGCGACAAAGGCATTGCGCGCGCCGATCGCACCCGGGTTCTCGAACCACACCGTTTCGCCAGGGTTGACCAGCATTGCGCTGATCAGGGAAAAGCCCTGCTGCGCGCCGTTGACGATGAAGATCTGGTCGGGTTCGCAGGTGATGCCGCGCGAGGCGTTGAGCTGGCGGGCAATCGCCGCACGCAGACGCGGATAGCCGAAAGGCTCCCCGTAACCGGTGACGTGGTCACGCTCGCCGCGCCAATGCCGGGCCGACAGACGCGCCCATTGCGCCATGGGAAAGGCGTCGAGCGCGGGAAGCGCCGTGGTGAAGGCCTGCGACTTGTGCGGCAGGCGGCTGCGGGGGGCAAATTCCGGCGCGGCATGGATTGCGGAATGCGACAGGCGCGGCCGGGCAAACCTGGAGGCCGGCGCGCCGTTTCCGGCCGCCACGGGATCGCGCACCTTCAGCGCATCGCTGACGAAGGTTCCCGCGCCCACCCGCGCTTCCAGCAGTCCCTCGGAGACCAGCCGGTCGACGGCATCTATCACCGTCGTGCGCGACACGCCGACCTCCTGCGCCAGCGTGCGCGTCGCCGGCAGGCGGTCGCCCGGTGCAAGCCCGCCCGACAGCAGCAATTCGCGCAAGGCCATGTAAAGCTGCACCGAAATGCGCCGGTTCGACGTCTTGTCGATGCGGATCGAGGACAGCATCATTCCGGCGTGGCGCTTCATGTTCCTCCCCTTCAGCGCAATATTGGTATGGAAATTTCCGCAAAACGGACCTTAATTCAAGACCAATTCTGGATAGGTTGGCGCGAATGGTTTGACCTGCGGCCGGAAAACCGCCCGCGCAGGAGGAATTGGACGTCGATGAGAATCACGGCAATCGAGACGTTCACGACGCAGTTCGTCTGTTTCGTGCGGGTCACGGCGGAGAACGGCGCGCAAGGCTGGGGACAGGTCGCGCCCTATTTCGCCGACATCACCGCGGAGGTGCTTCACCGCCAGGTCGCGCCCCATGCGCTGGGTGAGGATGCCTTCGACGTCGCCCGTCTGATGGACATCATTCCCGAGCGCGAGCACAAGTTCCCGGGCGCCTATGTCCGCCGCGCGATGGGCGGGCTCGACACAGCACTTTTCGACCTGCGCGGACGCCTTGAAGGAAAACCCGTCTGCGAACTCCTCGGTGGAACGCCGGGACGCGTGCGGGCCTATGGTTCCTCGATGAAACGCGACATAACGGCAAAGGACGAGGCGGAACGCCTGAAGCGCCTTCAGGATGCCCATGGCTTCACCGCCTTCAAGTTCCGCATTGGAGCCGAATGCGGCCGTGACCGGGACGAATGGCCCGGCCGCACCGAGGAGATCGTGCCGACGATGCGTGCGGCCTTCGCCGACGACACGGCGCTTCTGGTCGATGCCAATTCCTGCTACTCGCCGCAAAAGGCCATCGAGGTCGGGCGTTTTCTGGAAGACAACGGCATCTCGCACTACGAGGAGCCCTGTCCCTACTGGCACTACGATCAGACCAAACAGGTCACCGATGCGCTCGCCATCGATATCACCGGCGGCGAACAGGATTGCTCCCTTGTCGACTGGGCGCGGATGATCGACCAGCGGGTGGTGGACGTGATCCAGCCTGATATCTGCTATCTCGGAGGCCTGGTCCGAACGCTGCAGGTGGCAAAAATGGCGGAGTCGGCCGGCATTCCCTGCACGCCGCATGCGGCCAATCTGTCGATGGTGACACTCTTCACCATGCATCTGCTGCGCGCGATCCCGAACGCGGGCAAATACCTCGAGTTTTCCATCGAAGGCAAGGACTACTACCCTTGGCAGGAGGGCCTGTTCGTCTCCTCGCCCTTCGCCATTGACGACGGTCATGCCACGGTGACCGACGCCCCCGGCTGGGGCGTCGAGGTCAATCCCGAATGGCTTGCCCGGTCGAGCTACAAGATCAGCACCCAGGATACGCAATCATGACAACTTCCAACGAAACCTCCAGGACGGATCTCGTCGCAGAGGCGCTGCGCACGGGAACGCTTGCTGGATTGCCGGACGGCCATTTCATCGGCGGCGGATTTGTCCGTCCCGCGCACAACCGGCGCATGGAGAGCTTCGACCCCGGTCGCGGAGTGGTTTTTGCGGAGTTCGCAGCCGGCACGCCCGAGGATATCGACGACGCGGTGGCGAGCGCTCGCCATGCCTTCGAGGTCGTCTGGCGCGACACGCGCCCGGTCGAGCGCGCCCGCATTCTCATGCGCGCCTCGCAGCTCATCCTTGAAAACCTCGAAAGGCTTGCGGTTGCGGAAACGCTCGACAGCGGCAAACCGATTGCCGAAGCGCGCGGCGATGTGCGCGGTGCGGCCCGCACCTTCGAGTATTACGCCGGCGCCTGCGACAAGCTCGAAGGCGCTAGCTTTCCGCTCGGGCCCGACTATCTCGCCTATTCCATCCATGAGCCGGTCGGCGTGACCGCCCATATCATCCCCTGGAACTTTCCGATCTCGACGGCCGCGCGCGGCTTCGCACCGGCCCTTGCCGCCGGCTGTACGATCGTCGCCAAACCGGCCGAGCAGACCCCCTTCACAGCCCTGATGCTCGCCGAGCTCCTGTCGCAGGCCGGGCTTCCGGACGGGGTGTGCAACGTCGTCACCGGAACGGGCGCGGACGCAGGCGCCCCGCTGACGCAACACGCCGGCATCGACCACATCACCTTCACCGGCTCCGTCGCCACGGGCCGCAAGGTGATGAAGGCCGCCGCCGATGACATCACCCGCGTCGTGCTCGAACTTGGCGGCAAGTCGCCGGTGGTGGTGCTGAAGGATTGCGACCGCGAGCAGGCCCTTTCCGGCGTTCTCGGCGCGATCTACGAAAACGCGGGACAGATCTGCTCGGCCGGGTCCCGCTTGATCGTCGAACGCTCGATCCAGGACGACTTCCTCGCCGCCCTGGCCACCCGCGCAAAGGCGCTCACGCTCGGGCACGGGCTCCGCGGCCCGGACGTCGGACCGGTGAATTCCGCCGAGCAGCTCGACAAGATCGCCGGCTTCGTGGCCCGGGCCCGGCAGACGGGCGCCGAGGTCGTTGCCGGCGGCCAGGCAACATGCGATCCGGAGACCGGCAAGGGCTGGTTCTATGAGCCGACCATTGTCGCGAACCTGAGCCCCCGCGATGAAATCGTGCAGGAAGAGGTGTTTGGACCGGTGCTTGCGGTTCAGGGCGCGGACGATCCCGATCATGCGCTGGCGCTCGCCAACGACAGCCAGTACGGCCTGGTCGCCGGTGTCTACACCAGCGATCTGGGCACCGCGCACCGCCTCGCGCGGCGCATCGATGCGGGGCAAGTCTTCATCAACGAGTATTTCGCCGGCGGAATCGAGGTGCCCTTCGGCGGCAACAAGAAGTCCGGCTTCGGCCGCGAAAAGGGCCTCGAAGGCCTGAAGAGCTACTGCAAGACCAAGAGCGTCGCCGCGCGCATCGCCTGACCGGTTCACCCGCCCCGTGGCGAGCGCCCGCAGGCCCTCGCCACAGGATCTGTCGGCCGTCTCACCGACAGGGCGCGAAGGTCCCTCCCCTCTCGCCCGAATGCATTGGGTCGTTTTTGACACGTCGATCCGTTTTCACCGCGCTTGGCCGTTGAACAATCCGCACGCTTGACCGAAAACTCGGAACACGCGCGGCACGACCACGGCAAGGCACGGCCGTGAGCGTCCGTCCCGGAGCCGCCGATGAGCAGGTGAGGTCGACATGTCGAAAGCCATCCCGTCCCCGTTTCGGGCGCGACGGTCGTCCCGTTTGGCGCGCATATGCGAGAAGGGCGTTCACACGGCACTTGTCGCCGCTCTCGGACTGGCGCTCGCGTCCACGGCTTCCGCTCAGGCGATTGCCGCCAGCGAGTTACGCATTCTCACATCCATGCCGCCGGCACTGTTCCAGCCCTACAAGGAGGCCTTCGAGGCCGCCAACCCGGGCACCTATGTTCTGGTTCTCAACAAGCACACGGGCGCGGCACTGGAAGAGGTCGTGCGCGGCAATCCACGGCACTTCGACATCTTCTGGGCGAGCGCGCCGGAAG
Organism: Stappia stellulata DSM 5886; assembly: GCF_000423705.1. Taxonomy (GTDB): domain Bacteria; phylum Pseudomonadota; class Alphaproteobacteria; order Rhizobiales; family Stappiaceae; genus Stappia; species Stappia stellulata. The sequence continues at coordinate 634,799 of NZ_KE384083.1, forward strand.
CCTTCTCCATCCTTGCAAGCCATGACGCCTTTGCCTCCGAAGGGACGCAAAAGCCGCTCTGCCCGGCCACGGGCGCGCGCGGATACCGCCCCTTTGCCCTGTCCTCCATCGGCTGGACACGGCGCGCGGACAGTTCGCTCTTCATGCCCGCCGACTGGAACGACCTGTTGCTTCCCGCCTATCGCGAGCGCATCGGCATGGCGCGGCCCTCGCGCTCCGGGACCATGCACATGCTGGTCGAGCGCTTCTTGCAGGTTCGCGGCTGGAACGAGGGCTGGGGCTATTTCCTCGCCCTGTCGGAAAACCTTTCGACACTGACATCGCGCAGTTTCGGCGTGATCGACGGGGTGCGCAGCGACCGCTTCGACATCGGGATCACCATCGATTTTCTCGCGGTGAGCGCACAGCCGGACCTGACGTTCCGCTATGGCAAGCCGGTGATGATCTTCCCCGCCCAGATCGGCGTCCTTGCAAGCGGCAAGGCCGGCGATCTTGCCTGCGCCTTCGTCGCATACCTGCTGTCCGACAAAGGCCAGCGCGTGCTGCTCGACCCGGAGATCGGACGCGTTCCGATCTCCCGCACGCTCCGCGAGGCGGACACCGACAATGTGCCCAAGGAAATCCGGGAGGCGATGCGACTTCCCTGGCTGGCCTATGACGCGGAACTTGCCCGCGACCGCTACTGGGCGGTCAACGGCCTGTTCGACATCTTCATTTCCGACGTCCTGCCGGAGCGTCGCGCGCTTTGGGCCCGCTACCGGCGACTGGAGGCGCAAGGCGCGTCGATCCGGCTGGCCCTTGTCCATGACATGCTCACCACCCTGCCTGTGCCCGAAACGCTTGCGACCTCCAGCGAATTGAACGACCTGCCGTTGCGCATCACCAATTTGACCGCGCAGACCGACCGCCAGAAGGCCGCGCTGGAGGCCTGGCGCAAGGCGGCTCTTCAACAGATTGCCGCCATCGATGCCGCCTTGCGCGATGTCGAGGACGGGGCAAGCCCATGACATTGTCCCGGCGGGGCTATTGGGCGGGCGGGATCTGGCGGCGCCTGTTCGTCGTGATCGGCATCACGGTGATGGTGCTGTGGTTCATGCTTGCCCTCTCGATCCTGCTGTTCGCCCGGGTACAGGAGGATTATTCGGACCTGGCCGCCTCGCATGTCCCGCGCCTGGCGCTGTCGAGCGAACTTGCGGAATACTCTGCCCGTCTGGCCGGTCTTGCCACCGCGATCCTGGGACGGCAAACGGAAGATCAGGATCTCCTCGCCGAGATCAAGCGGGTGTCGGTCCAGCTGGCATCCGCCCTGAAGGATCCGGCCTGGACCGATCCCCTGCCCGCCAATGCTCCGGACGTTCGCCGCATCGCCGAGACGCCCGGCGATGTCGAGCGCGAGTTGCTGGCGCTGCTGGCGCTCTTCGAGAACCGCCGCGCGCTGTCCGACGCGCTCGCCGACGGAATCGAGCGTCTGCGCTGGCTGAACGTGGACATCCAGGATGAGGTCGACCCGATCCTCAACGACTATTCCTTCAACATCGAGGCGATGATGCGCGCAATCGGCGCCGCCGAGCAGCGCTCTGTCCGCGAGGATCTTGTGCGCCGCATTGGCGACGAACGAACCCTGCGCAACGCCATCGCCCAGATCGGCGGCGACGCGGCAACCGCCGTCACCCTGATCATTCAGGGCAGTGTGGCGGCCGATCCGCTGCAACTCGAACGCTTTTCCGATCTCACCAACGACATGCTCGTGCGCGTCACGGAGAGCGTTGATGCGATCCCGGCGAAGCCCGAGTTCCTCACCCTCCGCCAGTCGGTCGCGGGCTTGCGCGACGTCGCGCAAGGAGACAAGGGCGTGTTCGCCCTGCGCAATGACTGGCTCACGCAGGAACTGCGCGTCTACGCGCGGATCCAGTCGCTGCAGGACGGGATCACCGCGCTGCAGGCAAACCTGACCGAGGTCGCAGAAAGCGAGAAGCGCAGCGTTCTGGCCTCCGTCGATGGCGCCGCGCAACGGTTGCGCACCACGATGGCCTGGCTGATCGGCGCCACGATCCTCGTCGGGATCGCCGGTGTCGCCACGCTCTTCGGCATCGTCCAGAAGGGCATCATCGCTCCCTTGCAGCAATTGACCGATGCAATGATGGGAATTGCCGAGGGCGAGCGGAGGGAAACGCTGCCTCCGGTGACCGGCGACGAGATCGGACGCATGGCGCAGGCAGTCCGCGTGTTCCAGTCGTCGATCCTGGCGCGGGACGGGGCCATCGAAGACCTCCACCGCACCCAGGCGGAACTGGTGCAGGCGGGCAAGATGGCAGCGCTCGGCAACCTCTCGGCCGGCATCAGCCACGAATTGAACCAGCCGCTGGCCGCGATGAAGTACCGCCTGCATCTGCTGCACACCGCCCGGGACACGAATGATGCCTTCCAGATCGACCGCCAGATCGGTCGGATTTCCGCACTGGCGGAACGGATGGAGGCAATCATCGCCCATCTGCGTCGCTTCGCCCGGCGCGCCGACCAGGAGCGGGTCCCCTTGTCGCTTGGCGAGACCATCGACAACGCGATCGCACTGATGCGCGGCAAGATCGACGCGCCGGGCATCACGCTCAAGGTAGAGGACACCTGCCGCGCCGCATCCGTGATCGGCGATCCGATTCTGGTCGAACAGGTGCTGGTCAATCTCCTGTCGAATGCGGTCGACGCCATCGAGGATGCCGGGGGAACCGGTGAGATCGAGATGACGGGAGCGCCCTCGGGCAAGGATTTCGTGCTCACCATTTCCGATACGGGCGTCGGGCTCGGGGACCTCGCTCCGGAAGTCGCGATCGATCCTTTCGTATCCACCAAGACGGCCGGCCGGGGCATGGGTCTCGGCCTGTCAATCTCCTACAATATCGCGCGGGACCTGAACGGCGACTTCCGCCTGGAGCCGGGCGACAGGGGCGGCGCGCGTGCCGTCCTGCAACTTCCCAGCGGGGACCGCGATGACTGAGAAAACCCGGGTCTATGTCGTCGACGACGACGGCGATCTGCGCGAGGCACTTCTGGAGGTGCTGGCGAGCGAACGCATCCCGGCGGAAGGTTTTTCCAACGGCCGCGACATGCTGCGCCAGCTCGATCCGGAATGGGAGGGCGTTATCCTGTCCGATATCCGCATGCCCGGGCTTTCCGGCCTGGACGTCATGCAGGAAGCCCGGCAACTGGCCCCCGACGTGCCGTTCATCCTGATCACCGCCCACGGCGATATCCAGATGGCGGTGAAGGCCGTGAAGGACGGCGCCTTCGACTTCATCGAAAAGCCGGCCCCGCCCGAACACCTGCTTGCCGTCGTGGCCCGGGCCGTTACCACACGCCGGCTTCAGGTCGAAAACGCCCGGTTGCGGCGGCGCGTCGCCAGGGGAGCGAACCTTGGCGCGCGATTTCTCGGCCGTTCCGCCGCGATCCGCACCTGCCGACGCGAGATCATCTCCGTTGCGCCTCTGGACGTGGATGTGCTGCTGCACGGCGAAACGGGCACCGGCAAGGAACTGGCCGCGCGTTGCATTCACGACCTGTCCGGTGCGGAGGGAGATTTCGTCTCGCTCAATTGCGGGAGCCTGAGCGAAACCACCTTCGACGACGTGATGTTTGCGGAAACGGAGGCCCGTCCCGGCGCCATCCGCCGCGCGCGCGGCGGCACCCTGTTTCTCGACAATGTCGCGTCGCTCACGGAAACGGTGCAGCTGCGTCTGCTTGATGTCATGGACCGCCGCGGCGGCGATAACCCGTTTCGCGTGATCGGGGCCAATCCACGCACCCTGTCGGACGCCCATGGGGCGGGTGAGCTGCGCGACGACCTCTACTACCGGCTCAACCTGGCGGAGATCGAACTGCCGCCGCTCAGGGAGCGGGAAAACGACGTCTTCCTGCTGCTCGACCATTTCATCAATGAGTCCGTCGCCCGCCACGAGCGACGCTATCCGACCATGACGGCCGAGGACCTGAGACCCTTCAAGGCCTACCACTGGCCCGGAAACTTGCGCGAACTCCGCAATGTCGCGGAAAAACTGGTGATCGGTCTGAAAGTCCGGTTTCAAAAACCCAACGAGCAGGTGCCTGACGGTCTCGACTACGACAGTGCGATGCAGGACTTCGAGGCATCGCTCTTGCGCGCGGCGCTGCTCAAGAGCGGAGGGCGCAAGGGCGAGGCTGCGGAGATGCTCAAGATCCCGCGCAAGCGCCTTTATTTGCGGCTGAAGGCGACCGGACTGCTCCAGGATGGGTCATAAATGCCCCAAAAACGCGTGTCGATACTGACCCAATGAGCGAAAATTTTTCCATATAATTCAATAGTTTGACTAAATTTCCGGGGCATGGGTAGCCTTCCATGGCGCGACATGAGACCGCGCAAGTTTGGGAGGACTACCATGAAGACGTTTTTCTGCGGCAGCGTTGCCGCAACGGTTCTGCTTGCCAGTTCCGCTTTCGCGGCGGATCCGGTGGTTATCGTCACGTCGTTTCCCGACACCATGACGACGGTCATCGAGAAGGCCTTTGAGGAAGCACATCCGGAATACGATCTGGAAGTGCTGAACAAGAGCACCTCCTCGGGCGTCAAATACATTCAGGAAATCGCCGGCTCCAACACCGCCGACCTGTTCTGGGCGTCTGCGCCGGATGCCTTCGAGGTCCTGAAGTCGGGCGATCATCTCGCCAAGGTCGGCATTGAGGTCGACGGCATTCCGGACAGGATCGGCTCCTATCCGATGAACGACCCGGACGGGGCCTATTACGGTTTCGCGGCGTCCGGCTACGGCATCATGTGGAACGAGCGCTATCTCGCCGCCAACGAGCTTGAGCCGGCCCGCGACTGGTCGGATCTGCAGAAGCCCGAGTACCATGGCCATGTCGGCATGTCGGCGCCGTCGCGTTCGGGCACCACGCATCTGACGGTTGAAACCCTGATCCAGGGCGAAGGCTGGGACAAGGCCTGGGCCGACTGGAAATGGATCGCGGGCAACTTCGCCTCCGTGACCGAGCGCAGCTTCGGCGTGCCGGACGGCGTGAACACCGGCAACTTCGGCCTCGGCATCGTGATCGACTTCTTCGGCTTTTCGTCGAAGGCCTCCGGCTTCCCGGTCGACTTCGCCTATCCGTCGGTGACCGCGCTGGTGCCGGCGAACATCGGCGTCGTCAGCAATGCGCCGAACGAGGAAGGCGCCAAGACCTTCATCGAGTTCCTGCTGTCGCCTGCGGGCCAGAAGACCCTGTTCAACCCGGCGATCATGCGTCTGCCGGTCAACCCGGCAACCTACGCGGACGCGCCCGAGGGCCTGCCCAATCCCTTCGAGGAGGGAGCCATCTCCGCGTCGGTCAAGTTCGACGTGAACAAGTCCGGCCAGCGCTACTATGTGGTCAGCTCGCTCTTCGACGTGATGATCACCTACCGGCTCGACGATCTGCGCGCCGCCGTTCGCGCGGTGCAGATGGCAGAAGCCAAGCACGCCGACGGATCGAACGCGGAAGCCATGGAGCTGATCGCCGAAGCCCGCAAGCTGATCGAGAAGACCCCGATCACCGAGGCCCAGAGCCTCGACCCCGGCCTGAACGGCGCCTTCACCAAGCGGCGCAAGAAGGCCACCGACAGCGTCGACCGTCGCCAGGCCGAGATCGAACAGGAATGGGACGCACAGGTGACCGCGAATTACGCGCTCGCCAAGCAGCTGGCGGACAAAGCCGCCGCAATGTAACGGCGGGCTCGCGCCCCGCGCGCGATCCCCCCAGGCCCCGGACCGGCTCCCTTGCGGATCCGGGGCCGCCCATCCCCGAAAACGCCGGAAATCGAAATGACATCCTCATCCCGCCCTGCGGCAGGAGGGCGGTCGCTTGCCGACCGCTTGCCAGATGCCCTCTTTCCCAAACTCAGCGGCCCGGCCATCGTTGGCCTGTTCATCGCCATCTTTCTTGGCGGCTTCCTGATCTTTCCCGTCCTGCAAGTGATCTATGTCGCGTTCCAGGATCCGGGCAGCGGCGCGCTGACCCTTCGCAATTTCGGCGATTTCTTTGCCACGAGCCTGTTTCGCGAGAGCTTCGTCAATTCCTTCTACGTTTCGGCGATGTCAGTCGTCTTCGCGACGCTGATCGCCTTGCCGCTGGCCTATATCACCACCCGCTTCAATTTCGGCGGCGCAATGGTGGTCCAGAGCCTCGGCTTCATTCCGCTGATCATGCCGCCCTTCGTCGGCGCCGTCGCCATGCAGCTGATCTTCGGCCGCAACGGCACGGTGAACCTGCTGTTGCGCGAGCATTTCGGCTTCACAATTCCGTTCATGGACGGGTTGAACGGTGTGATCCTCGTCCAGAGCATCCACTACTTCCCCTTCATCCTGATCAACCTGTCGACGTCGCTGCGCAACATCGACCGCTCGATGGAAGAAGCCGCGCAGAACCTCGGCTCGCACGGCATGCGGCTGTTCCGGCGGATCGTGTTCCCGCTGGCGATGCCCGGCTATATCGCCGGCGCCGTCCTCGTCTTCATCAAGGTCTTCGACGACCTCGGCACACCGCTTCTGCTCAACGTCAACAACATGCTGGCGCCGCAGGCCTATCTGCGCATCACCTCCGTCGGGATCAGCGATCCGATGGGCTATGTGATTTCCGTCATCCTGGTCGCCTTCTCGGTGCTGTCGCTCTGGGCCTCCTTCCTGGTGATGCGCGGCAAGGACTATTCGACCGTGCAAAAGGGGGGCGGCGGACTTGCCCGGCGCGACCTGAAGACGCGCGAGAAGGTGCTGGCCTATGGCGCCGTCTCGCTGATCCTCCTTCTGGTGCTGTCGCCGCACATCGGGCTCTTGCTTCTGTCGCTCGGCACCGTGTGGTCCTATGCGCCGCTTCCTGACGGCTACACGTTCCAGAACTACATCACCATGTGGGAGAATTCGCAGCAGTACATCACCAACACGCTGCTCTATGCCGGCCTTGCGGCGCTTGGCGATGTGATCATCGGCACGGCCATCGCCTATATCGTGCTGCGCACCGGCATCTGGGGCCGCAAGGGGCTCGACTATCTGGCAACCGCAGCCCTCGCCGTCCCCGGTGTCGTCCTCGGCATCGGCTATCTGCGCTCGTTCCAGGGCGTCGACGTGCCCTTCATCGGCGAGCCGCTGGCAAGCTGGTGGGTGATCATCGCCATCGCCCTCATGATCCGTCGCCTGCCCTATGCGCTTCGGGCCTGCATGGCGGCGCTGCAACAGGTCAGCCATGCGCTGGAAGAAGCGGCGGAAAACCTCGGCGCCTCCAAGACGCGCACCATCCGCCGGATCGTCATCCCGCTGATGATGGGCGGCATCCTCGCCGGCTTCGTCACCAGCTTCGCGACCGCGGCGGTCGAGCTGTCGGCGACGATCATGCTGGTGTCATCCGATGCGGATTCCCCGCTTGCCTACGGCATCTACCTGTTCATGCAAACGCCGTCCGGACGCGGTGCCGGTGCGGCCCTTGGCATCGTCGCGGTGGTGATTGTCGGCCTTGGAACGCTGCTCTCGCAGATCATCGTCGAGCGCGACAAGAAACTCAAAACCCAAAGTGGCGACCACTGACGGGCGCCGGGAGGACATGACTATGACAACGGAAATGGTTGGAATCGAGATCGAGGACGTTCATCTCGCCTTTGGCAAGACGAAGGTGCTGACGGGCGTGAACCTCACCATCGAACCTGGCGAGTTCTTCGCCTTCCTCGGCCCGTCGGGATCGGGAAAGTCGACGCTCCTGCGCTCCATCGCGGGCTTCGGTCCCCAGCCGGACGGGCATATCCGCATCGGCGGAAAGGACGTGGTGAACCTCCCGCCCTGGAAGCGTGATGTCGGCATGGTGTTCCAGTCCTATGCGCTCTGGCCGCATCTGTCGGTGCGCGAGAACGTCGCCTTCGGACTGAAGGAGCGCAAGATGCCGTCCTCCGAGATCGGCCCGCGCGTTGCAGCCGCCCTCGATCTCGTCGGCCTCAAGCATCTGGCCGAACGCATGCCCAACCAGCTCTCGGGCGGTCAGCAGCAGCGCATCGCGCTGGCGCGCACCGTCGTGGTGGAACCCAAGGTGCTGCTTCTGGACGAACCGCTGTCCAACCTCGACGCCTCCCTGCGCGTCCAGATGCGCCGCGAACTGCTCGCGCTTCAGCGCAAGCTCGGCCTGACGACGATCTTCGTCACCCATGACCAGGAGGAGGCCAACACCACCTCCGACCGCATGGCGGTGCTCGACGGCGGCGTCATCCAGCAGATCGGCACGCCGCAGACGCTCTACGACACGCCGGAAAACCTCTTCGTCGCGCGTTTCCTCGGCACCGCCAACATTCTGGAGGGCAAGGTCGAGCGCGAGGGCGGCGATATCCGCTTCGTGGCCGGGACCGGCGACAAGCTGCTACTGTCGGGCGAAGCGGACGGGACCGGCGCCATCGTGCTCCGGCCGCAGAACATCGCGATCAGCGAAAAGCCCGACGCGGACACGCTGTCGGGCCGGATCCTGCACCGCGAATTCCTCGGCAGCCAGATCCGCTACATCGTCCAGGCGGCGGGCACGGAAATGGTGGTCGATCAGGGCCACAAGGCCGGCGAGGCAGGCTACCTGCCCGACACCGACGTGCACCTGAAGGTCAACACCCAAAGCGCCGTCTGGATCCCGCAGTAGACGGCGCAAACGGCAGGGCTGCGCGGCGGACCGAGATCCCCCGCCGCGCGGCCATGATCGAACAATCCGACACCCCTAGGACGCCAGCATCGTCTCTACCAGCTTCTGCACGGCGAGCGCCTCGGCGGGGGTGGCGAGGCGGTTGGGCTTGCCGTCGATCAGCAGCAGGAGATCGTCGAGCTGGGCCTTGAGGCTGACGGCGCGCGGATCCGCGGGGCGCTTGCTCAACTCGACAAACTCTCCACCGTCGGAACAGGCATCGACGTAGAAATCCGTGATCCGCCGGCTTGTTGTCGTGCCCTTGACGGTGAACTCCTGACGATCGGGCTGCGCGCCGCCGACACTTGCCAGGATGGAGACCGGCAGGCCGGCCGCGTTTTCAAGACGCGCAAGCAGCTGGGTTTCGCAGAGTTTCGGGTCCTTGGGATAGCTCGGCTTGGCCCAGACGACCTCCAGCGCCCCCAGAACACGGCTTGTAAAGAACAGAAAGTGCGAGAGCACCTCGCGCGTCATGCCCCCCTCGGCGCGAAACCGCAGCCAGTCCGCCGCCACCTGCCAGGCGCGCGGCCAGGCTGGATAGGTGAGGACGACATCGACACCGACGAGATCGCCCATCTCGCCGGCCTTCGCCGCTTGCGACACGTCGGTAAGCGCCGCCCCTGCGGCCTGGGTGAAATTGACCGCCGCCGGCACGCCGGATGCCTCGAGGCGGGCCACAAGATCCTCGCTCTCCGCGACATCCACGCCGAGCGGCTTTTCCAGGAACACGGCCTTGCCGGCAGCGGCGGCCGCAAGCGCATAAGTCTTGCGCGGCTCCGGCGGGCAGGCGAGATAGACGAGATCCGCCGCCGCGATGGCCGCATCGGGGCCGTCGGTCACCATCGCGCCCGGCGCAAGCTTCGCCGCCGCCGTGCAGGCCTCGGCGCTCGGATCCCACAGTGCAACCACATCGTAGCCTTCGTGACGGCCCATGTGCTCCAGCATGCGCTGGCCCATGATGCCGAGGCCGATGACTGCTGTTTTCACGCCCATGCGTTTGTCCTCTTTCAGGTTTTTGCTTTTGGTATGATGATTTCCGGCTCCTGTTCTGCCCCGGTACGGGGCGCTCGTCCAGTGCGTCCGGGTCAAAACCGCCCGCGCCCGGACCGGGCGCCGGCCAGGCCCCTTGCCCTTTACTGTGCAGGTCATGACGCTACTCTGGGGCCCGCCGCGCCGGCGAGTGGAACGGCCCCTGCCCGTTATGCATCTGGACCATATGACCGAGACACCTCCCTCCCCCGACTGGACGCCCGCGCCCGAATTTGTCCGGCGCAGCAACATGGCCGCCTTCCAGTCGTTTCTCGCGGAAACACGCGACTTTCACTTCGACGACTATGCCGCGCTTTGGGAATGGTCGGTCAGCGAACCGGGCGCCTTCTGGGACGCGATCATGGCCTTCGGCAAGGTCGAAACGGCAACTCCCTGGCGCGCGGCGCTGGACGACCCGCGCCTGCCGGGCGCGGTGTGGTTTCCCGGCGCGACGCTGAACTACACGGCACATGTCATGCGCCATGTCCGGCCCGGCCGCGCGGCGATCCGCCACGAGGCGGAGGACGGCACGCTGACGGACCTCGACTGGGAAACGCTTCGCGACAGGACGGCGGCGGTTGCGGCCGGACTTGCTGCCCTTGGCGTGCGGCGCGGCGACCGGGTCGTCGGCTACCTGCCCAACACGCCGGATACGGTTGTCGCCTTTCTGGCAACGGCAAGCCTCGGTGCGGTGTGGTCGCTCTGCGCGCCCGACATGGGCGCCGCCACCGTGCTGGAACGCTTCCGCCAGATCGAGCCGAAGGTGCTCCTCACCGCGTCCGGCTATGCGTTCGGCGGGACATGGCGCGACCGCAGTGCCGAGGTGTCGGAGCTCATCGCGGGTCTGCCGACACTTGCCGCCTGGGTCTCGATGGATGCGGCCGAGGCGGTCGACGACGGGTCGCTCGCGCGCACCGACTGGGCAGCGCTGTGTGCTTCCAAAGAGCGGGCCGCGCCCGAAATGCTGCCCTTCGATCATCCGCTTTGGATCGTCTATTCCTCCGGCACCACCGGCACGCCCAAGGCCATCGTGCACGGACACGGCGGGGTGATGCTGGAGCATCTGAAACTCCTCGGCCTCCACTGCGACATCGGCGCGGACGACGTTTTCGCCTGGTACAGTTCGACCGGCTGGATCATGTGGAACGTCCAGGTCGGCGGCCTTTTGACCGGCGCCACCGTCGCCCTTGCCGAAGGCAGTCCCGGGTTTCCCGACAACGGCCGCCTGTGGCGCTTCATAGAGCGCGCGGGCGTGACCGTCTTCGGCGCGGGCGCTGCCTGGTACATCGCCTGCATGAAGGCCGGCATCGTGCCACGTGAGGAAGCCGATCTCTCCGCCGTGAAGATGCTGGGCTCGACCGGCTCGCCGCTTCCCCCCGAAGCCTATGCGTGGATCTATGAGACCGTACGGCCCGACGTCTGGATCGCGCCGATCGCGGGCGGAACGGATCTCGCCGGCGTCTTCCTCGCCGGCGCGCCGACCCTGCCGGTGCGCATCGGCGAGATGCAGTGCCGCGCGCTCGGGGCCGGCGTCCACGCCTTCGACGCGGACGGCAACGCGCTGGAAAACGACGTCGGTGAACTGGTCTGCACCACGCCGATGCCCTCCATGCCGTTGTTCTTCTGGGGCGACGCGGACGGCAGCCGTCTGCGGGAGAGCTATTTCGACACCTACCCCGGTGTCTGGCGGCATGGCGACTGGGTGCGCATCACGCCGGATGGCGGCGGCATCATCTACGGTCGTTCCGATGCCACCATCAACCGCCACGGCATCCGCATGGGCACCGCCGACATCTACCGGGTGGTGGAGGACATGGCCGGGATTGCCGACAGTCTCGTGGTCGATCTGGAGTATCTCGGCAAGACGTCCTGCATGATCCTCTTCGTCAAGCTCGCGCCGGGCGCGTCGCTGGACGAAAGCCTGGAGGCGGCCATCGTCGCGGAGCTGAAACGCCGGGTCTCGCCGCATCACGTACCGGATGACATCGTCGCGACGCCGGATATTCCCTACACGCTGACGGGGAAGAAACTGGAGGTGCCGATCAAGAAGCGCCTGCTTGGCCAGCCGATGGAGGCTGTCGCGACGCGAGACGCGATGGCCAATCCCGATTGCCTGACCTGGTACGACCGCTTCGCGCGGGATTTCAATCCCGGTTAGGCCTCGCTCAACGCCCGCCGCGCCATCCGGTCGAGCGCCTGCAGGAAGCGGGACCGGTCCGCCCTGGAAAACGACTTCCCGCCACCACTTTGATGGAAGGGGTCGGCGGCGCGAATGTCCTGCATCAGATCGCGTGTTGCCAGCCGGCTGCCGATATTGGCGCTCGTCAGTTCATCGCCATTGTGCTGCAGCACATGGGCGCCGGCCTTTACGCAACGGTCCGCCAGCGGAATGTCGCCGGTGATCACCACATCGCCGACGCCGCAATGGGCGGCGATCCATTGATCTGCCACATCCGGCCCTTCCGGCACGATGTGCAGCCTCACCAGCGGATTGCGCGGCGGACGGATCCCGCCGTTGCACACCAGCACGACCGGGATTTCGAGGCGGGTCGCGACGCGTTCCACCTCGTCCTTCACCGGACAGGCATCGGCATCGACATAGATCGTGGTCACGCTTGAAAATCCACCAGGGGCGTGTCGTCCCGCTCTCTTGCGCCCTGCCCCATGCGAGCGAAAGAGACCGCTCTTCTACATTAAAAGCCCGGGGGAAGGCCACCATGTCGGGACGCCGGCCATCTGCTGGAGATGGCCGGCGGGAACATGCGCCGCGGCCTAATCGACCCCGCGCACCGGAATGCTCGCGCCGGGCTTGGGGTGGAAGATCCGCTGAATGGCAAACACCGCGGCCCCCACTGCGATGCCGGTGAGATCGGTCCAGATCCCGCCCTCGATCATCAGAAGCGCCGCAAGGATCAGCCCGACGCGCAGGAACCAGGCCGCGAAGCCGCCGAGGAACCAGCCCTGAACCCCCGAACTCAACAGGAAGACACCGACGATGGCGGTGGCGGCGGCCCGGGCGATTTCCAGGGTCGTGCCGTCCATCAGCAGGGCCGAGTTGTAGAAGAACATGAAGGGCACGATGAAGGCGGCGATGCCGAACTTGAAGGACGTCACCGAGGTTTCCATCGGATTGGCGCCGGATATGCCCGCCGCCGCATAGCTTGCCAGCGCGACCGGCGGTGTGATCGCCGACAGGACAGCATAGTAGAACACGAAGAAATGCGCCGTGAGCAGCGGAATGCCAAGCTCCACAAGTCCCGGAGCGACCACGGAGGCCGCCACCGCATAGGCGGCCGTCGTGGGCATGCCCATGCCGAGCAGGATCGCGATGCACATGGCGAAGAACAGCGCCAGGAGCTGGCTGGCCTCCGCGAGACCGAGCAGCAGCGAGGAGAAGCGCGCGCCGACGCCCGTCAGCGAGATCACGCCGACGATGATGCCGGCGCAGGCGCAAACGGCGATGATCTGGACCGACATGGTGCCGGCGAGTTCGAAGGCCTTGGCGATCGAACGGATCCCCATGCGATAGGGCGTCAGCCAGGACACGACGGCCGCGGCCATTGTTGCAAGCGTGCCGGCCCGAATCACCGAATAGCCCATGAACAGCGCATAGATCAGGATGATGATCGGCAGGAACAGATAGACCTGCCGCGCAAGACGCGCGAACTTGGGCAACTCGTCGGCGCGCATGCCGCGCATGCCGAGCTTGGCGGCTTCCATGTCGACCATGAAATAGACCGACACGAAATAGAGAACCGCCGGAATGAGCGCGGCAAGCGTGATGTCGGTGTAGGGAATGCCGGTGATCTCGGCCATGATGAAGGCGCCGGCCCCCATGATCGGCGGCATGATCTGCCCGCCGGTCGAGGCGGCCGCCTCGACCGCGCCAGCGGTCTTGCGGTGGTAGCCGACCTGCTTCATCAGCGGGATGGTCAGCGAGCCGGTGGACACCACGTTGCCGGCGGAGGTGCCGTTGATCATGCCCATCAGGCCGGAGGCGAAGATCGCCACCTTGGCCGGCCCGCCGCGGGCCCGTCCCGCAGCGGCAAAGGCGAAATTGACGAAGTATTCGCCGACCCGCGAGGCCTGCAGGAAGGCCGCGAAGATGATGAACAGGATGATGTAGGTCGACGACACCGCCGTCGTCGGACCGAGGATGCCCGCATCCGTATAGACCTGGCTGAAGAAGCGCTGCCAGGTGATCGCCGGCGAATTCAGGAACCCGGGCAGCATGTCGCCGACGAAGACATAGACGAGGAAGATCGCGGAAATCACGATGAGCGCCATGCCGGCGACGCGACGCGTCAACTCCATGATCAGCGCGGTGCCGGCCACCGCCGCGATCGAAATGCCGATCGGCGCGAAGGGCGTGCCGGTCGAATTGCGCATCAAGGTGCCGTAGATGATGATCAGATAGGTCGCGACCGAAACGCCGCAGACGGCGAGAACGATGTCGGGCGCGGCAAAACCGGACCGTTCGCGCTTGTGAAACCACGACAGCACGATGGCGCCCATGGTGGCGACGATCAACGGCAGGCCGAAGAGATAGGTCTCGTTGAACCTGATCCGCGCATCCATGCCGTTCCAGTTGACGCCGTTGTTGATCTCGACGCCGAACGACAGGGCCGTGCCGAGCGAAAACAGCGCCGGCACCAGAAGCGCATAGGCGACATAGCCGAGCGTCCGGGTTTCCGCGTCCTTGTCCGGGAAGTCGAGCCGGCCGGCATAGAGGATGAAGCCGAGGCCGAGGGCACCGGCGACGTGGGCGATGCGGAAATTCCAGGTTTCCATCGGAAATGACGGAAGAAGCGGGATCCTGATCCCGGTCCATTCAAAGATCGACACACCGTTGAGGGCGGCCATGTGGAACAGCGCATAAAGAGCGGCGAAGGCGCTCACGAACACAAGGGATCTTCCCTCGTACAATCGACGATTGGCCTCGATCGGCTCGTCGTCCACGCCTTTGGCAATCATGTGATCGTCGGATTCCGCGACAGCGCTCTTGTCCGTCATGCCAAGCTCCCCCCGGGGTGCGTTATCTTGTTGCGATAACATTTCTTCTTGTTCAGGCAGGGCCCCGGTCGCGGGGCCCTGCCAGGTGCCAGTGATCGTGAGGCTTACTTGCCGTGGATCATGTCGTCAGGGATGGACGCGCCGGCGTTCTCGGCAAACCATTCGGCCGCACCCGGATGCCACTTCAGGACCTTGTTCTTGTCCCAGTTTTCCGGAAGCGTGGAACGGGCCGCCTTGTGAATGCCGACCATGCGGTCGTTGTCGGACATGACGACATCAACGGCCGCCTTGACGAAGGAGGCCGGCAGATCGCAATTCGCCACGGCGAAGTTCCACATGGAGACGGAACGCGCCGGAGCCTCCAGCGTGGAATAGGTGCTGTCCGCGATCTCGAACTCGGAGACCGGGAAGGCCTCCATGATCTTGGCCTGTTCCTCTTCCGTGAACTCGATGATGTTGATGTCCGTCTGGACCTCGAGCTGGCTTACCGCGGGAACCGGCACGCCGGCCGCAAAGGCGATCACGTCGAGAAGACCGTCCTGAAGCTGGCCGCCGAGATCCGACCAGCCGCCGTTGCGGCGTTCGAAATTGACGCCGAGCGTCTCCATCATGCGCGGGAAGTAGGTGTCGGAGGTCGAGCCGGCCGGGCCGAAGCCGATCTTGGCGCCATCCGGAATGTCGGAGATCGACTTGATGCCGGACGATGCCAGGGCGGTCACCGAGAACGGCGTCTGGTACATCGGGAACATCGCGCAGGCATTGGTCATCTCGAGACCCGGTGCGATCGGGTTGGTGCCGGCGATCGATTCAGCCGCCGGACCCATCGTGGTCATGCCGAACTGCGCGTCGCCGGTGTGCACCAGCGCCATGTTCTGCATCGGGCCGCCGGTGACTTCGCCGCCGCCGGAAATCCCGAGCTGATCGGCAACGAGGTTCGCCCAGCCGGAGCCATAGGCGAAATAGGTGCCACCCTGCGACGCGGTACCGACCGTAAAGCTTTCCGGCCAGCCGGTGCGATCCTGGGCGACGGCGACCGACGTGGACATCGCGACGGCAACCAGCGTGCCCGTCAGAGCTGTGAGTTTCATGGGTTCCTCCAGTTTTTTTGCCGAACAGCCAGGAAACAAGGTCTCCGTTCCCTCCCGTCCGGCACTCTCCCGAGTGGACAGAAATCCACCCTACAAGCCTCTCGGGGCGTGCATCGGTCAAAAAACGAGCAGCCTGCGATAAAAACAAGAGCACTTGGTCTGTTCATCGCCAAGGTTTTTGCAATTCCCGCAAGGATGGGTCGATCACGTGACACAAAGAGCAAAACGAAGGGTAAAATCCCACCCGCCGCAGGGTTAGCTTCTCTTTCCGCTCAGTCGTCGTCGTGAAAAACGTCTCGCGACAAACCGTATTTTTGCATCTTCTCGTAGAGTGTCTTGCGGGACACACCCAGACCCTCATAGGTTTCTCTCAGCCGGCCGCCATGCGCCGCAAGACTTGCCGCGATCAGAGACTTTTCGTGATCGGCCATCTTCTCCGCAAGCCCCGGCCTGTCGGGCGACAAATGCGCGTTGAAGCTGCGGCCCAGCGCAAGGTCGAAGCCCAGGACGTAGCGGTCGGCAACGTTGCGGAGTTCACGCACGTTTCCGGGCCATGCCTGGGAGGCGACCGACGACAGGACCGCGCCGGAGACCTCCGCCACGTCCAGCTTGTAACGGGCCGCGGCCTCGGCAACGAGTTGCAGGAACAGGTTCGGAACGTCCTCGCGGCGCTCGCGAAGCGGCGGGATCGCGAGCGTGACCACGTTGAGGCGGTAGAGAAGATCGGCGCGAAACTGTCCGGCTTCCGCCTCGCCGACGAGATCCAGCTTGCTTGTCGCCACGAAGCGGACGTCCAGTTCAAGCCGTTCGTTCGATCCCAGCCGGGTGATCACCCGGTTCTGGATGGCATGCAGCAGCTTGGCCTGCATTGCGTTGGACAGGCAGTCGATTTCGTCCAGCAGCACCGTCCCGCCGCGAGCCGCCTCGAACCGGCCGACGCGCGTGCGCATGGCGCCGGCAAAGGCGCCCGCCTCGTGGCCGAACAGCTCGCTTTCGATCATGTCGGCGGGAAGTGCCGCGCAGTTGATCTGGATAAAGGGCATGTTCGCGCGCTTCGAGGCCTGATGAAGCGCCCGCGCCGCGACCTCCTTGCCAACCCCGGTTTCTCCCAGAATAAGGACATCCACCTCGCTTGCGGCGACACGCCTCATCTGCTGGCGCAGCGCTTTCATGACCGGGCTTTGCCCATGGATCTGCACATCGATTGCCTCGCGGGCGTCGACCTGCCGGCGCAGAACGCGATTTTCAAGCGTAAGGCGCCGTTTCTCCAGCGCCCGGCGAACGGTTTCCGTCAGGCGGCTCGGCGCGAAGGGCTTTTCCAGAAAGTCATAGGCCCCGTCACGCATCGAGTTGACCGCCAGCTCCACATCGCCCTGGCCCGTGACCAGGATCACCGGAAACGCCGGGTCGATCTCGAGTGCCCGGCGCATCAGCGTCAGCCCGTCCATTCCCGGCAGCCGAATGTCGGTGACCAGCACCCCGGGGAAATCGCGTTTCAACCGGCCCAGCGCCGTTTCGGCGTCCTCGAAACATTGCGCGGACAACCCGTCGAGCTGGAGGCTCTGTTCGGCAGCAAACCGCAGATGCTCCTCGTCATCCACGAAAAGAACCGTATCGATTTTCATTCCGCCGCCGTCTCCTGCGCTTCAAGGGCGGGCGTCTCGACCTGCGCCGCCTGCAATTCCAGACAGAACACGGCGCCGTTCTGATCATGGTTCTGCGCAAGCAGGCGACCGCCGAAATCCCGGATGATGTTGTAGGAAATCGAGAGACCGAGGCCCAGTCCGCGCCCCGGCGTCTTGGTCGTGAAGAAGGGGTCGAAGATCTTGCCGATGGTCTCCTGGTCGATGCCCGGACCGTGATCGCGGATCCGAAGGCTCCAGCGCTCGCCGGCGCGCGCGAGTTCGACCTCGATCACCGGGCTCGCCTGACCCTCCATTGCATCAAGTGCGTTATTGAGCAAATTGACAATCACCTGTTGCAGCCGGATATGACCGCCAGTGACCCAGGCAGGGTCTTCGGGCAAAACGAGCCGCACATCGACCCGGCTCGCCTCCAGCCGCCCCTGAAGGATGGCAAGCGCATCGTTCATCACCGGCACCAGTTCGACCGGCCGGACCTTCTCCTGCGGCCGGCGGGCAAAGTTCCGCAGATGCTTGGAAATTGACGCCATGCGGTCGGCCATGGCGGAGATCCGCCGGATGTTCTCGCGCGCTTCCCCGCTCCGCCCGCGCTCCAGGAACCGGACCGCGTTGTCGGCATAGGACTTGACGGCCGCGAGCGGCTGGTTGAATTCATGGCTCAGCGCCGCCGACATCTGTCCGAGCGCGGCGAGCTTGCCGGCCTGGATCAATTCGGTCTGTGTCTGGCGGAGGCGGTTTTCCGCATCGCGGCGCTCGCGCACCTCACCGACAAGCTTGTCGTTGGCCTGCTTGAGATCCACCGTGCGTTCCGCGATCCGCGTCTCCAGCGTTTCCGTCGCCGCGCGCTGGACCGCGATCCGTTCCAGCAATTGTGCGCGGCGCTGGAGATAAAAGGCCGCGCCGAACCCCAGCAGCATGATCAGCAGCGCCAGGATCGACACCGCACCGAGCGCCTGGGTATGCGCGCGCTCGGTCGGGATCAGGATCGTCACGTCCCAGCCCGCGTCGTGGATCGAAAGTGTGCTCGAGATAAACTGCCGGCGTCCGCCATCCTCCTCGTCGACCTCGATGGAGGTGAGTGCGATGTCGTCGCGCAACGGCGATACGGTGGTGGGCAGCAGTTCCATCCGCTCGACCGGATACTGGCGAACTGCCTCGATCCGCTCCCGGTCCTCGGCAGACAGCGGGCGCAAGGTGCGGAAGTGCCAGCGCGGATCGCTGGACATGAAGACGACGCCGTTGAGATCCTCGACGATCACCCAGTGATCGCCCCCGCGCCATGCGTCCTCGAAGGGGGCGACCAGGAACTTGACCGCCACCACGCCGACGATGCGCCGATCGACCTCGACGGGAAAGGCATAAAAATAGCCGCGTTGGCCGGATGTAATGCCGAGCGCGAAGAACCGCCCAAGGCCGCCCTCGACCGCCTGGGTGAAATAGGGCCGGTAGCCGAAATTCCGTCCGACGAAGGACAGTTCCTTGCGATAGCTGCTGGCGGCAATCGTGAGGCCGGTCGTGTCCATCAGATAGACGTCGGAGGCTTTCAGCCGCTCGGCGGTCAGCCGCAATTCCTCGTTCACCCGCCGGAGAAGTTCCGGATCGTCCGGCGCCATCAATACCTCCGCAAGCACGGGACGCTCGGCGATCAGTCCCGGCAGGGGTTCGTAGCGTCGCAGCGCCCCGTTCAGTCCCTCCACCGTGAGGCGAAGCGTTTCCTTGCCCCTCAACCCGGCCTGGATCTGGAAGAACTCCTCCAGCCGCGGAAACGCCACGAGTGCGACGGCAACCGCCAACGCTGCGAACGCCATGAGCGCCTTGCCGCCGGAAAAACGGATGGAGGTCGTGTGCCTGGTCTTCATGCGGTGCAGTATGCAGCGACGCAACGTCAACGTCGATCTCGCATGAGGAAACGCGACCGCGATACGCCACGAAAACGCCGAAACCCGGTCGCGCCGGGCAGAAGGCGATGCATCGCAGGGAAAACCGCTTTGTCCACGCCCCCGACGACCGTGCGAAAGGGGACAGGAGACGACGCACGAACGGAACCCGGCGGGCGGCCTCCAAAAGGCCCGTCTCCTTCAACCTTATAGGCCTCGATGTCTCCGATTTCGCAGGGGGACAGGCGCTCTTGCCGATCGTTGCTGCTAACGGCGTTCTGAATCGCGACGACGGCCAGGATCGTGACCGCATCCGCCGGACCGGGGCGGCACCTGTCGTTTTTCACAGGTAAGGTCAGCAGGTTTTCATTCGTGTGTCAGTGATCCCTCACAGCATGGCATCGGCGAACTGTGATCGACGCGGAAAGCCGGTCTTTCTGGCCTTCTGAGCGGCAGCGAACGCCGGCTTCGATGAAAACATGGGCCACTGAAAAAGCGCGCCGTCATCCCAAAGGTCCTTTGAGCGGCGAAGGCAATCGAAGCGCTTTGGATTTTACCAACACCTTCGAACTCAGGTTCGCAGGATTTGTCGGTTGTCGTTCACCTAACTTCCAGCCGAACGACACAATCTGGATCAAATCATGCAATCGAAAAAAAAGCGACGGGGCGGAGAGCTTGCCAGAATGGGATCGATTTTTAGTAGAGCACCGGACGGAAAGAAGACCCTGGCACTCTTCATTGCGTCAAATCTCGTCAATTTATACATGCTCACGGTGACAATACCTCAGTTGACGCAGTATTCTGGTGGACTGAAACCCTTCGATGTCATGACACAAGGTTACGATATCGACTATGCTAGGGCCTTCTTGACCAATCTTGGTGCAGAAGGGCGGAGCTACTATCTTGGCCGCCATTTGGCGCTCGATATGGTCTATCCCGCTCTCTACGCGTCAGGAGGTGCCGCGGCCTGGTTGTGGCTGTTGAGCAAAACATCACTCAGCGGGACAGTTCTCGGGTGGATTGCCGTCTTGCCGTTGCTGAGCGGAGGCGCTGATTATATTGAGAACGCCTTGCAAATAACGATGTTGGTACAATTTCCCGAAGTCTCGGCAACAGTAACGAAGCTCGGTTCGATGGCCACCATGTTGAAGTCGAGCGTGATGACGGTCTTCATTGTGCTCCTGGTGTTGCTGGTGTGTACGGTAGGGGTCCGCAAGTGGCGATCCCGCCAAAGATAAGGAGATTTCCGTGGCACTCGGCACGATCCGTGGCAGCTCCGGTCGGGACATGGCCTCCAAGGGATACAAAGGGACGAAAACCTTGAAACCAACGCAACTGAGCTATCGTGAGCGGTTGGATCGGGTGATCTCCTATCTGCACGCCCATCTGGAAAGCGATATTGGCATTGAAGAGCTGGCAGAAGTGGCCTGTCTATCCAGCTTTCATTGGCACCGAATTTACACTGCAATGTGTGGCGAGACCGTTGCGACCACGCTGCGACGCCTGCGTTTGCAGCGCGCGGCTGATCGCCTGGCAAATTCGAATTTGCCAATATCAACAATCGCGCGTCTGGCACAATACGGATCTCGGGACGCCTTTTCGCGTGCCTTCCGCGACGCATATGGCAAGGCCCCAGGTGCCTACCGTCAAAGTGGCAGTCACGCGACGTTCAAGGCCGCTATTTCAAGCAAGAGTGCCAATGGGTTTGTCGTCAGCATCGCCCATCGTCCTGCAGTGCGATGCATCAGCGTGCCACACGTTGGGTCGTATCTGAAAATTGATGCCGCGATGGCAAAACTCTTTGGCTCAATGGAAAAATCGGGGATGTTGTTACAGGATACGCCGATGCAGGCTGTATTTTACGACGACCCTGACCTTCACGCAGAAGAACACCTCAGGTCAGCCGCCTGTACGCCGTGGCCCGATGCGTTGGAAATACCTGCCGACACAGAAGAGCTCGTGATACCTTCGGGACGTTTCGCCAAACTGGAGTACAAAGGCCCCTACGCTGACATGCGGAATGCGTATCGCTGGCTATATGGTGTTTGGTTGCCAAGTTCCGGTTTTGAAATATCCGATCGCCCAGGATTTGAAATCTACCTCAACTCTCCGGTTGATACCAAGCCAAAGGATCTGCGCAGCAACATCTATCTGCCGGTGGAGACTTGAAGGATGGGCATGATCCCCGCCATCCCAGAACCGGTCATGTCCGTTGACCTGAGACCCGATCCTCATCCGGTTTGGCGCGGAATCTTCCGGTTGATTTTTGACTTTCCTGCGGCCGGTGTTTGCAATGTCATTTTCGATGCGAATTCGTCGGGCGTGAGATCGCCCGGGGATGGGTGTGGTCGGTTTTGTTGTGGCCGTCCGTCCATGCGGTGATTTGGGACCGGGCTTCGGCGCGCGACGAAGACAGCTCTCGTGAGGCACTCATCCCTGAAACTGCCGTTGAAGCTCTCGACGAAGCCGGCCGCCGCGCCACGACATTTGCGCGACGCGACTGCCGGCGACGGTTTTCGTGTCGACTGCAACCAGGCGTTACTGCGGGAGGAAATCCACGTCGAAGTCGGCGCAGATGCGCACCACCTCCGCCGGATCGCGAACCCTGTCGATGTTCCGGAAAAGTTGCTCGAGCTTGCTGGTTGGCGAGGCCCAGAACAGGCTCGTCGCATCGGCGTCGGTCTTGTTGAAGATCCCGTGCGGCATACCCCGCGGCATGCGGACGAGGTCCCCCGGTTCGGCAATCTGCTCCTGGCCGTCCAGCAATAGGGTGTACCGCCCTGTCAGGACGTAAATGTACTCTTCCTGCGTGTGGTGCACGTGAGGAGGGACGAAGGTTCCAGCCGGAAACAAGGCATGCCAAGCGATCGAACTCTCGCTCACCTGCTTCAGCGTGTAAGTCTGGCCCAGTATGTTCCAGACGGTTTGTCCCCGCGCTTCGTCGGCGCGCGTGATCCCGGCAATCTCATCAATCATTGGTTTCCATCCTTCAAAAACGGGAGTGTCCGCGTCACGCTTTGCCGCCGTCGGCGACACCGAAGACGGTCCACTTGGCTTCAGGATCCGTCGCCCCGAGGATCTGACGACCGCATTCCTCGATGATCTGGTCGGCCATCAGGATGTGCTGGGTCCCGGAGTGGATGTCGCGGTAACACCGTTGCATTACCGTGTTGTAGAGCGAGGCACTGCGCGCCGAGCGATGGGCGAAGGTGGCAACCTCGGAAACCACGTCATGAACATGACGCAACACGAGCTTGGCATCCGTCATCTGGTCCTGGGTCACCGTTTCGCCCTGCTCCAGCCCCTGGCAGATCCCGCGCCAGGTCTCGTATGCATAGGCGCGCGCAGCACGATAGCGCGCCTCGACCAGAGCCAGCTGATACTTGAAGCTCGCGCTGTCGACTGTCTTGCCGAACGCGTCGCGGCGGTTGCGCGCGACCTTCACGAGTTCGTCGAGCATGCGCCGTCCGACGCCGAGCGCCCAACTTGAATGAGCCCAAGCGCTGTAGCCTGCAAGGCCGAGTTGCCCCTGCGGCCCGCCGCGCAGGGGAACGGCATTGTCGAAGTCGTAGACCAGTTCATCCGGAATGAAGATCGTCTCCCCGTCAGCCACCTCGTAGTCGTAGCTCCCGGTCGCCTTCAGACCCAGGACATCCCACGCGCCCTTGAGCCGGATCGTACTGCGCGGATGATGCACGAGAACGACACGGGGGCTGCCGGTCGGACCGAAGATCATCTGCTTCTCGTCGTCGACAAGAAAGCCGCCGGTGTGGACCCACTCCGCATGGCAGATGCCGCTGCCAAAGGCCCAGTTGCCCCAGATCTCGTAGCCCCCTTCCACTTTCCGGGCGAACCCGCGTGGCACCCCGTTTCCGGCGACCGTGACGTCGGCGCCTTTCGCGAAAACGCGCGCGATGCCGCTGTCGGGGATGTAGAGGGCCATGGTCGCCCCCTCCATGTTGTTCACATTGGTGCACCAGCCGACGGAGGCATGCGCATGGGACAACTTTTCGATCAGCGGCATCGCGTCGACCAGGCTCACGTCCGAACCACCGACCTCCCGGGGAAACAGCATTGTGTAGAGGCCGGACTTGCGCAGCGCCGCCACCACGTCATCGGTCAGGCTGCCCTGCGCTTCGGCCGCCTGCGCCCGCTCCTCCACCAGGGGCAGGATCTTTTCCAGATTGGCGGCAAGCGTTGCCAGATCGGGCCCCTCCGACAGGCTGGGTTTTACTGCACTCATGTTCATCAGCTTCCTCCACGGGGATGATCATGCCGGGGTTCCGGCCGATCCTCTGTGTGAGGTTCGGCGGTCGAACGGATTTCCCGCAATCCCCCCAACCCGGGGGGTGTTGGCGCGACCGTGTTGCGGCTAATCTTCGACTGGCGCCGGCGACAAGCCGCGCCGACAGCCGTCAAAACAAATGGGAGGGAGGCCCATGAGTTTTTCGGAGGATGCATCGGGCCGGACTCTGCGCTCGACCGCGGATCTTCTGATGTCCGTGGCCGAGGCGGTCACACCCCAGACCCTCAGCGAAGCCTGTGGCGCGGCCCTGGCCCGCATTACCGGATCCGGGATCGTCGGGATCTATCTGGTCGACGCCGGGCGCCCCCACCTTCTGGGCAGCACCAACGTGCCCATGGGTCTGTTGGGAGAGTATCGCACCGGTCTTGGCGTCAGCGATCCCTACCTTGAGCGCCTGAGCGAAGCTCCCGGCGTTCTTGACGGCCACGGTTTCTACGGAACGCACGGCTGGCGCCAGAGCCGTTCCTATGAACTGCTGAGGGGGTGGGGGCTTTGTTCCAACATGTGTGGCCCGCTGTTGCGAGAGGGAGAGGTCGCTGGCGTCCTCTACACCGCGACGGATCGTGACGACAGACCCTATACCGCGCGCATGAAGCACAACATGGCGCTTCTGTGTCGAGCGGCCTCCGTCGCCCTTCCGCGGCTTCTCCCAACGGCCGGCGAGACCGAACCCGAGATGCGATTGCCGCCAAGGCAGGCAGAGGTAGCCGCGCTCATCCGGCAGGGTTTTTCCAACAAGGCCGTCGCGCGCGAACTGGGACTTTCCGAGCACACTGTAAAGGAATACGTCGCGATCCTCTGCCGGCGTTTCAGTGTGCGCAACCGCACGCAGCTTGGAGCCCTGATCGCACAGGCGAGCAGTTTCGCCCCGCCCCGCCCCGATGCCTGACGCCCGCCTGTGCGACAGATCCCGCACCGTTTTTCGCGCCTGAAATCCAGACCCGGGGCCGCGCCCTCCTGAAGAGTTCTCACGCACCGCCCTTGCGGGGCGAACGGCCGGCCTCCCCCAACACCGACAAAAGGAACATTACCGCATGACCGCAAAATTCGAGGAACAGACACTCTTGGTGGGCGGTGTACCAACCCATGTCCAAAGTGTCGGACAAGGGCACCCGGTGATCTTTCTTCACGGAGCCTCCACACTCGAGGGCTTCGATTTCGTTGACGGGCTTGCCGACCGCTTCCAGGTCATTTGTCCGCATCATCCGGGCATGGGCCGGTCCGGGCCGGCGGATCACGTTGCCGGCATGTCGGATCTGGTGATCCATTACCTCGATCTTCTCGACTCTCTCGATCTTGCTGTCCGGCCCCATCTAGTGGGCTTTTCCATGGGAGGCTGGCTTACGGCGGAGCTCGCGGCCGTGGCGCGCGAGAAATTCGACCGCATCGTTTTGATAGCTCCAGCGGGACTGAACGACCCCGCGCATCCGATGACCCCGATCCCCACCATTCCGCCGGCAGAACTGCCCGCCTACCTCTCGCATGATCCGGCGGTTGCCGCGCGGTACTTTCCCGACGGCTCCGATCCGGACGCGGCGGCCGCCTTCGCAGCGGATCGTGCCCGCGAGGGCGATCTCGTCGGCAGGATCGCCGCGTCACAAGGCTTCGGCCATCCCAACCTTCGCAGGATGCTTGCACGCATCACATGTCCCACCCTTGTCGTGTGGGGTGACAAAGACCGTCTTTTGCCCGCTTCTCAAATGCCGCTCTGGTGCGATGCGCTTCCTGATGCGCGGTCCCTGCTCGTGAAGGACGCCGGCCACTTCGTGGCGCATGAAAAGGCGGAAACCATGCCCCGTATCGGAGATTTTCTCGCCTCGTGACCCAGCCGCCCCTCCCCCTCGCCCGCCCCTCCGGAAGCAGCCCGGCTTCCCTCTCGGCGGTATTCCGAAACGCGTTTCGCGGCCATCCCGCGGGTGTCGCCATCGTGACCGCCGACCCGGGGTCTGGCCCCGTTGCGCTGACCGTGAGTTCCCTGATTTCGGTCAACGCAGAGCCGCCGATCGTCGCCTTTTCGGTCTCGCGCCAGTCAGGCTCCGGCGCGGCCCTCATGGAGGCGGACACCATCGTGGTGCACCTGTTGCAATTCTCGAACCTCGACCTGGTCAAGACGGTCGCAGCACCGGGAGCGGACCGCTTCGGCCCGGGCATGGATTGGGAGCGTCTCGCCACCGGGGAACCGCGCTACCGCGAAGTCCGAACCTGGTTCCGGGCACGTGTTCTGGGTCGGCTTCCGCTGGACGGGGCGACCCTGCTGGCCGCCGAACTGCTGGAAGGCGCAACCTCCGAAGACGGCCACGCCACCACCTCCCGGGAACCCCTTGTCTACATGGACCGCCGCTGGCATCGCCTGGAGAGCGGGCCTGCGCATCTTTCAATGGCCTCGGCAGGCGCCGAGAACGCCTGGTTCTGACCTCCGGGACACACACGCAAGCCGCTCGTCCGACCGACCGTGCCCGCTCGCCAGCAGTGGAAGCTGTGAAGGTTGTTCACCCGGGGCAAGGATGAGAAGCAGCGGGTCCGTGCCTTCAGCTGCTTGCGGATAGATACTCGATCTATCCGCAAGTCGAAGCGCGGCGAGCAGGCTTCAAAGCTTTTTCGACAGGACATCCTGCAACATAGCCCGGTCGAGCCACAGATCGGCAACCAGCTTCTCTAGCCGATTGTTCTCGTCTTCGAGCTGGCGCAGGCGTTCGATCTTCGATGGCGTCAGCCCGCCGAAACGCTTGCGCCAGTTATAGAACGGCGCGCCCTGCGGCAGACTTCGGCGACCGGCGTTCCCTCATCGCCCGGTCTCAGGACGAGAGCGATCTGCGCTTTTGAAACCGGCAGGCACGTCAGTCGCTCAACTCGTGACGGCGCATGACAACCTCCTTGTCAAGGAGGTTCGATCAAGCCTGACGCATCAATGAAACCCGTTCATGGGGACAGGTCCTGGATCGCCGCGCCCCGAGAATGCCTCCTGAAAAGCAACCTCGGGTCAGAACCCGCGTGACTTGGGGATCCCTTCTGCCAACAGAGCCTGGTTTGCGTCAACAAATGCATAACCGGCATCATCGGGCTCCAGCTTTCCGTAAGCTTGCCCGGTGAAATGCCCTCCACCGATGAGGGCCTTGTCAGCAACCACGCGATGCAGCAGTCGTTGTCTGGTGTCCCTCGCCATTTGGGGATCGCAGCAGAAGCGGGTGTTCAAGTGCGGATCGGCCAGTTGCATCCTGTGATGCAGCACATCCCCCAAAAGCATGAGCTGCTGGCCATCGCTTTCGACATGAATCGACATATTGCCCGGCGTGTGACCGAAGGCGGCTTCAATATGGACACCCGAACAGGGCGAAGCCCCGGGATCTGAAAGAAGCGCCTGCCCACTGTTGATGATAGGCAAAACGCTGTCTTCGTAAGCACCATAAAGCAGTGCCCCCGGCTCCGCGCGCAGTGCCTCATTTTGCCAATGGCGATACTCGATCTCAGAGAAGATATATTGTGCGTTGGGAAAGGTCGGTACCCATTCCCCGTTCTCAAGCTTTGTGTTCCAGCCGACATGGTCGGCGTGCAGATGTGTGCACATGACAAAATCGACTTCCGAGGGCGTCACGCCCGCGGAGGCAAGATTCCCCAGGAACGGGCCTTCCTGGCGCATATGCCAGCCCGGTCTTGCGGGGCGTTTCTTGTCATGCCCGCAGCATGTGTCGATCAGCAACGTTTGGCCGCCAATGCGCACAAGCGTGCCATAAAATGACAGATCAACCATGGGGGACGCGCCCTTGGCAAAGCCGGGCACCCCCTGCGACATCAGCCGCTCCACCAGCCGCGCATCGGCATCCGGAAAAATATCGCCAACCGCAAAGGTCTCGCTGACGATATCGACAATCTGGGTCACCTCGGCCTGGCCCAGCTTCAGGGTCTTGGGTGTGGGCTGCAATCGAGCCTCCTCTTCGTCATCAGCGGCCAACAAGAAACAGCGACAGTTCCGGGACAAAAGTGATTATCAGCAGCGCGATGACACTTGCACCGATCAAGGGGACAAGCCAGCGATACAGGGACGCGATATTCGAATTGAACAATGCCTGTGTGACGAAAATATTCAGGCCCAAGGGGGGGGTAAACATGCCAATCGACAGGTTCAGCGTCACGATAATCCCGAAGTGTATCGGGTCGACGCCAGCGGCCAGCACCGCGGGGAGCAACAACGGCGTCATGACGAGGATGGCAGAAGCGGTATCCAACACGCATCCCACAGCCAACA
This sequence comes from Stappia stellulata DSM 5886, assembly GCF_000423705.1. Lineage (GTDB taxonomy): Bacteria > Pseudomonadota > Alphaproteobacteria > Rhizobiales > Stappiaceae > Stappia > Stappia stellulata. Next base: position 662,698 of record NZ_KE384083.1, read on the forward strand.
GCAGGATATTGATAAGCAAGAGGACGACCCAAGGCTGAGCATTGAGTTCGCCCAGCCACATCGATAACGCCTGCGGGATGCCGTTTACTGTCAATACCCAAGAATACACACCGCTTGCAGCAACGATTATCAAGATTTGCGACGTCACGATAACCGTCTGCCTTGCAGAATTCCAGATATGCGCAAACGCGATTTTCCGGTCGGTCGCGATGGTCGCGACGATCGCGTAAGCGCAGGCTATTCCGGCTGCCTCGGTGGGGGAAAGAAAGCCCAGGTAGATGCCCCCGAGCACAACGACAGGCATGCCAAGCCCGACAAGCGCGCGCCGTGTCGAACCCAAGATCGCTGCCAAGGATGCCCGGCCGGTCTTTGCCTCTTTCGGTGCCATAGCGCGGGCCACAACGACGAGGAACAAGGCGAGCAGCAATCCCGGAATAATACCCGCGATGAAGAGTTCGGCTGCCGACTGCTCTGCAGCGACACCATACAGGATCATCGCGATAGATGGCGGAACAACCGACGAGATTGCGGCCGAAGACGCGATGATCGCCTCGGCTTGCCCCTTGGAATAGCCTGCAGAAATCATTGGCCCATGCGTGATACGGCCAATGGCGGCAACGGTGGCCACCCCCGATCCGGAGATCGCGCCAAACAAAGTAGAAGCGCCAATCGTCGCAGTCCCAAGTCCCCCACGCTGCCCTTTGAGCAAGGTCGTCACCCAATCAATCAATGCACGCGCAAGGGTGCCGCGCGCCATCAGGTCGCCCGCAAAGATGAAAAATGGAATGGCAACCAAAGCCGGAATGTTCAAAGTTGAAAAGATATACTGATGCATCGCGAGGCCCGGCATATGCATCACCTGCGACATGATCACCGCGGAAGCCAGCAGTAGCGCCGAATAGATCGGGAAGCCGAGCGCCAGAAGAAGCAGGGGGCTGGCAAACAGGATCCAAGTCATGAGGCCTCTCCTTCACGACCAAAAAACAAAAACAGAAGGACAAGCAAGCGGGTGGCCGAAATAAGTGCGCTTAGCCCAAAGCCAAGAATGACGGCCGAGTGAACAAGCCACATCGAAATGCCGGCATCGATACTGCGCTTACCGCTCGTGTACATGATCTCGACGAAGTTCATGGAGTATGAAACCAGATAAACTGCCAACCCGATCAGACCAACCGAAACGAGAATCTCCCGGGCATAGGCAATCCGGCGCGACTGTCCCGTTTCAAAAACGTCAACCTTGATTTGCCCGTCTTGTGCAGTAACGCAGACCATGCCGATAAAGACGGCCCAGATCATGAGGTAGGTGAGAACTTCTCCAGACCAGGGCAGCGTCGTTGCGAACAAGTTGCGACCCACGACATCCGAGACGTTGATGACAATTGCCGCGAGCACGGTGATCGCCGCGATCGCCAGCAGGCCGTTGGCGACGATGCTTTCAAAGCGGAGCAGCTTGATCAAACGGCGAGAGGTCCGCCCCTCTCGCCACACGATCTCTTTATTAATGTCCATGCTGCCTCGTCATTCTGAGAGCACCAGAGGCGACCCGTTGCAAACAGACGTCGCCTCTGGCTTTTTCTTTAGTGAGATTGCGATACGGTCTTGAGCAGCTCAAAGAATTCCTTGAGGTTGCCGATGGCCAGTGTCTGTTCGCTTGCGTTGCGGTTGATTTCCAACAGCTTCTCACGGTCGCGATCCGACAGTGCTCCTACTTCACCACCGGCCTCAATCCATGCGGATTGTGCAGCAGCCTGCCGCTTTTTGACGAAGTCGCGCATTTCGACCTCGGCTTCCACCCCGGCCTCAAGAACGACCTGCTTGAGATCTTCGGGCAGTCGGTCGAAGAAAGCAGAATTGACAAGGCCTGCGATGGCGATTGTGCCGTCGTCAGTCGCCGTCAGGTACTTGGCTGCGGTTTGTGTCTTGAAAGCCGACATCATAATCGGCGATGTCCTTACTCCATCAATGGTATTCTGCTGCAACGATGGAACGACATCGGTAAAAGGCATCGAGACGGGAACAGCGCCCAGATCTTCCATGATCGTCATTTCGGTATCCGACGCCAGAACGCGCATCTTGCGCCCACCCAGATCCGACAATTCGTTGACGGGCTCGACCGTCGCAAACGATGTGGTGTCATACACCCAGACCGAGATGCCCTTGACGCCGACATCCTCGGCCAGGTTCAGGTAGACGTCACGGAACTCGGGATCCTGCAGTGTTTCGTTTGCGTGATCGATGTCCCGGAACAAACCCGGAGCATCGGCAATCTGAAAACGCGGCGCCAAACCTTTCATGTAGACGCCGGGAACAGCAATCATTTCGATGGTGCCGATTTGCACGCCCTCGACCAAAGTCGATTCACCGCCAAGCTGGGCACCGGGGTAAAGCGTTACGTCGATCCGGCCATCGCTCTGATCCTCAACGATCTCCTTGAACCGGGTGATGTAGTGTTCCAGAGGATCATTGCGGGCGATAATCCCGACTTTCATGTTGAAATCTGCGGCCTCAACGGCCAGGGCCGAAAAGGCGACCGCAACAGCGGTCAGCGAAGCACCAAAGAAGCGACGGAACTGGCCAGACATTGCTGACTCCCCTATTTTTCCTGACCTTTGCAGCCAAGCGTGTTGAACTCCCGGTGACGGTACAAAGCACTCAGTTCAAAAAACACGGCGCAGTTTCTAAGTTGGTATTCATTTTTCGGATACCGCAGCCGCGGGCCATGCCTTTCAGAGTGTGGTCTCGATGACGGGACCGACTGTCGTTGACATGCCTCCGGGTTCTCGCAGGCGCAGATCGCTCTCGTTCTGCGCCAGGCCGAGGACGGAACGCCGGTTGCCGAAGTCTGCCGCAAGGCCGGCGTCAGCGACGCGACGTTCCAAAACTTGCGCAAGCGTTATGGCGGGCTGACACCGGCGCAGGTCACGTGCATGCACCAGCTGGAAGACGAGAACAATCGGCGGAAGAAGCCGGTCGCCGATCTGGAGCTCGACCGGGCGATATTGCAGGATGTCCGGTAAAAAAGCCCTGAAGCCCGTTCGCCGTCTGGCCGGTGAATGCCAAGCGAACCTATCGCCTTTACACGGAGATGGGGCTGCAACCGGGGACGAGGCGAAGACGTCGTCGCGACATTGGACCACGCCTGCCGTTTCGTCGGCGATCCGAAGACGACCCCGGTCGATCAAGACTCGGAGTTCCTCTTCCGCGACCTTGATCTGCGACTTGCCAGAGTGGCGTCAATCTCGCCTTCTCACGCCCTGAAAAGCCCACGGACAATGCGCTCAGCGAGCGCTTCAACGGCACGTCCCGAACCGAATGTCTCAACGCGCACCGGTTCCCGACGCTTGACGATGACCGCTCGAAAACGGAGGAATGGTGCCAGGATTATAACAACGTCCGCCCTTACGACGCGCTCGGAAACAATCCGCCGATATCGCCCATCGAAGGCTCATCTGCGGCTTCCGCCGGATGAGCTCTCCCTCCCCCGGAAGTTCCGGTTCGGGGCGCCCCAAAGACAGGGACCACGACAGCGGTTCGAGCCACCCTCAAACAGCGTTTCCCGACCCGAATTCGGTTGCCATTTGATCTTGCGCGCCATGCCATGCGCTGTTGCGCGCCAAAATCTGTATGTGCCTGTGCAGGCTCGGATTTTGGGCGAACAACGGGATTTCAACAAGCAATTGAGAGGAAATGGGAAATGGTGCTGCCGGAGAGATTCGAACTCCCTCATAAAGAAAAATTCTTTCATTATATCAAATACTTAATAAAAGTTCGTGTCGTAATTTGCATGCGCATTTTGTATGCACTCCTGTTGCGGATAAGTGAAGCTGATCGCTTCGCCGAAGGTACTTGGAGCACCGGACCATCGCACCCGTGGCCACTTCAAATCAGACAGGGAACAACTTCGACCCGGTGAGCTCTCTCTCTTAAAGCTACACGCGCCCCGCAACGTGATCGTCGGCGGTGGCGTGTTCGCCTACGCCAATGCTCTGCCATGCTCGCTGGCCTGGGAAGCTTTTGGCGTTGCAAATGGTGCGCGGTCGGCACAGGAGATGCGAGTCCGTATCGCACGCTATCGCAGGAGCGAACCGTCGGACCGAAGTGACTATCAAATCGGTTGCCGAATCCTCACTCAGCCGTTCTTCATTCATTAGACTGACTGGATTCCGGTCCCGCAAAGCTGGGCACCAAATATTGTTTCGTTCAAGACGTATATACCGTGAAGCGGGCGGACACGAAGCCAAGAACGGACTTCTGATGAGGCGAGACATTCATAGCCTATTTGACGGCGGATACGTGACTGTGACCCCGGAGAACCGATTTGAAGTTAGCCGCAGGATCAAAGAACAATTCGACAATGGTCGGCACTTCTACGAGCTTCATGGCCGGAGTATCTCGCTGCCTACTGACGCGGACGCCCGACCAGATCCCGCATTTCTACAATGACACATGACCTGAGAACCGGTTCTACGGCTGACGGAATTTGGATGTCGGTTCCGGCCGCCGCCCAGTTGGATTCTCGAAACACGACAGGCTGTGCGCGGCAAAAATCAATACCTTTCAGCGCATTGTGCGAAGTCCACCAAATCACCGCAAGCAACAGGTCTGGAGCATATCGGTCCCGAGATACGGCCCCCGGGTCTTTTGCCCCAGGAGTTGGTGCTCACCCCTTCCCGCATAACCCTCGAAAACAACGGAAAAATCCGGCCGGAGCCGGATCGGGAGAACGCTTTCGCAAGGGCATGTGGCGGAGGGGATGGGCCTGACGTCCAACCTTCTCCGGACACAGCAGTTCATCCGCCATGAATCGCACGGACTGCGGTCGCGACAGCTTCTTGCAGAACATGGGCCACCAATCCGGCGCGGCCTGTGCAGCGCCGATGATGGTAGCCGCTCCCATGGATGCCCTCTCCTTCAGCTTGTTTTTCGACGCCATGAGTTTGGCACTCGCGATGCCATCTGGGGAGAAGGGCATCCACCCCATCCTCACTTGTCACCCGCTCAAGCCAGACCGGCCTACCCACGCGGTCTCAACAGCCAATCCCTGCAATCGGATCGCGCCAGCTGTGCGAAAAAACCACCCCTAACGATCGCCTTCGACAGAGCCCGGACCTCCTCGAGAGGTGGGCGGACAATCACGCGGGATGTCGCAGCGACACGCACGGCGCCACGCACTCAAAAAACACATCAGGCTTGCTCGACACACCGGTCGCGATATTCCGAAGGCGTGACCCCAGTAAATCGCCGGAAGGCGCGTGTGAAGTGTTGCGGAGTCTCGTAGCCCGCCAGCATGGCGACCTCGATCACCTTCAGGCCCGGGTCGTCGAGGCGCTCGCACGCCAGTGAAAACCGCGCTTCTTGGAGGATTTGCGAATAGGAACTGCCGCAGAGCTTCAGACGGCGCTGCAATGTCCGCGTGCTCATCCCCGCCATCTCGGCGGCAAAAGCGACATTCGGGCTTCCGCCGCCAATGTAAGGCTGAACCATCATGCGCAAGAGGCTGACGAACTCCCATGCCGCCGCCGGGCCGTCCGGGTCATCCCCCTCCATCGCCGCATCATGCGCCGGAGCGGTCGCGTCGTTCGTCGATCGGGCGAGATCCGTGCCTCCGACGACGATCGACGTATGCGCTTGACCCATGCGGAGGCGCGTCTCGGGAAACGCCGCCTGGACGGTCGCGGGCGGGGGGGCGGAGGAGACGAAGCATAGCTCTCGCGGCTGCCATGATGGCCCCGCAACGCTGCGCACGACCGAGATAACGGCTTGCAGATTGAGCCACTCGGCAAGACAGATGAAGGGATGGCGCCCGACACCCGCCATCTCGCAGATGACGCGAACATCGTCGGCCTCGCGCTGGATGCGCATGGCAAGCGCGCTGTCCTCGAACCGCGAGAGAGCGGCCAGTGCCTCGAGCCGCGTCAGGCCGGTCTGCGCCGTCATGATGGCCGCCTGTTGCGCAGGACGCAACGACGACAGGCACGCGTTCTGTGCGCCCAGCAGACCCAGTTCCATAGGGCGCAGATCGTGACCTGTCCGCGCGATCCATTCCAGCGCGACCGGGATGCTCACATAGAGGTCCGGCGTGGTTTCGATGTTTTCCGGCAGCTTTGACCGCGCAAGATCGCGATCCACCGGCGCGCCGATGTCGCGCAGCACCGATATGTAGACATTCAGATGCGTCGCCCTCACGAGCGTCAGATGTCCTTCCATACACGCTTCCCCGGGCACACCATGCCTAGGACTGGCGCGCATTGGTCGGAGGACACCCCTCACTCGCGTTAGGGTAAGCCTGCGACGATCATCAAGGTCTGGTATCACGCATGGCCCGACGCACCAAGGCTCTTGAACCTGGCTTGTCCAAGGTTCGGTCCGTGATCGACGGGCTCGTTCTGGACGGCACGATCTCGATCGCAGCTGCGGCAACACATCTGGAGACCAGCCCCCGAACCCTCCAGCGGCGACTGAAGCGGGGCGGCGTCGGCTTCTGGGCTCTTGTCGAACAGAGCCGTTTCAAGATCGCCAGTGCGCTGCTGCGCGAGACCGACCTGCAGGTCCAGGACGTTGCCGCGAAGCTGGGCTACGCGACACCGGGGGCCTTCGCGCGTGCTTTCGCCAAGTGGGCAGGCTGCTCCCCAAGCGTCTTCAGGAATGCGCCCCAGGACGGATCCCAAGCCACGCGGCATTGGCGCGAAATGGGCAGCAGAAGGGCCGTGCCGAGTCTAGGCTCAATAGGAATGCCAGATCCGACCGAGGAGAGCTGACGGATGACACGCCTGACCACCTTGAGCGCACTTGCCCTCACTCTCGCCATGGGGCCCGCATTTGCGGAAGTCTCACCAGCGGAACTGGAGGCAATCTCCATTCCCGACACGGTAGAGACGGCAATCGGCACGCTCGAGTTCTTCGACGGGGTTCCGACCGACGCCACGATAGCCACGGTTTACGACAACTACGACCGCATGCGCGGCCTGCAGGTGTTCCTGGACAACATCGGCGCCGTGTCGATGTACAGTGTGCGCACGGGACTGGCCGATGCCGGGGCCGAAGGCGCGAACCGGATCGCCCTGTTTGCGGACCTGATGGATTCGGAAACGCTGGTTGTTACGGCCAACACGTCGACCCTTTATGCCTATACATACACCGATCTTGCCAAAGATGGCCCGACGGTGATTGACGTGCCGCCGGGCATGCTCGGCTTTCTCAATGACGGTTGGCAGCGGTTTGTCGGCAACATGGGCGTCACCGGGCCGGATGCGGGCAAGGGCGGCAAGTATCTGATCGTGCCGCCGGGCTATGCCGGTGACATCCCCGACGGCTATTTCCTGCTGAAGCCGCCCACGAACCGGAATTTCATGTTCCTGCGCGGCTCGATTGCCAACGGGCTGGCCCCCGCGGTGGAAAACATCACGTCAAACCTCAAGGTCTATCCGCTGAAGGACGCGGCGGATCCGGCGGCAACAGAATTCGTGAACGTGTCGAACATGGCGTTCAACACGGTCTTTCCCAGCGATGCCAGCTATTTCACGATCCTTGACCAGATTATCCAGGAAGAACCGCTCGACGCAATCGGCCCGGAGGCGCGCGGCGCCATCGCCGCTATCGGCATCGTGAAGGGCGAGACCTTCGCCCCCGACGACCGGATGCAGGCGCGGCTGGCTGAGGCCGCGACCTTGGCCAACGCCACCGCACGCGCCATCACCTACCATCCCCGTATCGCCGGGGTGCGGATCTATCCAGACAACCCAAAAAGCGTCTGGTCCACTGCCTTCGCCAATCGGGACACCAGCTTCCAAGCTGACGGCACGATGAACCTCGATGCACGGGCGATCTACTACTTCAACGCGGGCGGGGTCACCCCGGCCATGGCGACAAGCAGCCCCGGACAGGGGTCGGATTATGCGCTGGCGTTTCTCGATGGCAATGGACAGGCCTTCGACGGGTCGAAGACCTACAAGCTCACTCTGCCCAAGGACGTACCGGTCAAGGATTTCTGGGCTGTCACGCTGTATGACACCCAGACCCGCTCGCAGCTTCAGACCGGCCAGAGCTTCCCGACCATCGGCAGCCAGACCGACGGCATGACCGCGAATGCCGATGGCTCCTACGACATCTTCTTCGCGCCCACGGCGCCTGAGGGCAAGGAAGGCAACTGGTTGCAAACCGTGCCGGGCAAGAGCTGGTTCACGATCCTTCGGATGTATGGGCCGCTGGAGCCCTGGATCGACCAGAGCTGGCGGCCCGGCCAGATCGAACTGGTCCAATGATCTGCGCGCCGGGATCATGCCAGCGGCTCAACCAAGAGCGCTTCCGATATCTTGACCAAGAGAAGGTCCGATGATGGACCGTTCGCCCTTCCGATCAGCCGCGCTTCTTCTGGCGATGCTCGCTCTGCCGGCTGTCTGCGCGGCGCAGGGGTCTGAGGCGCCTTCCGGAAATACCGACGGCGCGGCGCTTGCCAAGCAGCTGTCGAACCCGATCGCGTCCCTGATCAGCGTTCCCTTGCAGTACAACTACAACGACGGGTACGGGGGCGGTGGATCGCAGAGCACGCTCAACATCCAGCCGGTGATCCCGATCTCCATAAGCCCGTCCTGGAACCTGATCTCGCGCACCATCATCCCGCTTGTCGACCAGGACAATCTTGCGCCCGGTTCCGGCTCGCAGAAAGGGCTAGGCAACATCACGCAGAGCTTCTTCTTTTCGCCCAAGGATCCGACCGTCGGCGGGTTGATCTGGGGCGTCGGGCCCGTGTTCCAGCTGCCCACCGCCACAGACAACGTCGCGCCCGACCAATGGGCGGCGGGGATCACCGGCGTCGCGTTGAAGCAATCCGGCCCCTGGACCGTCGGCGCCCTCGCAAATCATCTCTGGTCGATCAGCGATGAGGACAGGTTCGGCAAGGTATCGGCGACCTTCGTGCAGTCGTTCCTGTCCTACACGACGTCGAAGGCCACGTCCTTCACGCTGAATACCGAGAGCACCCATAACTGGGAGACCGACGAATGGTCCGTCCCCATCAACTGCGTGGTCTCGCAGGTCGTAAAGCTGGGCGCCCAGCCAGTGCAGCTCGGCCTTGGCGCGCGCTACTGGGCCGATGCGCCGGAGGACGGGCCGGACGGCTGGGGTTTGCGGGCGCAGATGACATTCCTTTTTCCGAAGTGAACCTTTCGGACCAGCCCGACATCCTGTTCTTCGCGCAGGATCACATACACACGAGAAAGGCGAGACACATGGACAGACACCCTTGCACGACCGCCGCGGCAGCCCGCGGCGGCACCCTCACAGCCCTTCGTAAACGGCTTGCCGGCGTCATGACTGCCCTTGCCCTTGCCCTTGGCGGCGCAGCACTCGGCGCACAGGCCCAGGATGCGAGCCCGCCGCCAACGCCCGAGGCGATTGCCGAACGGGCCTATACCTACGGGCTTCAGCAGGCCATCTTTTATGGCCAGCGCTGGATCTATACCCAGAACGACGCAGCGGCCAACGACATCTATTCGGGCGTCAACCGGTTTTTCTGGGTCCGCAAGCAGATCACCCCGGATTTCCCCGTCGTTACGCCAAATGCGACGACGCTCTATGGTTCGGGGTTCCTCGACCTGCGTGCAGGCCCGGTCGTGATCGAAGTGCCCGCGATCACGGACCGCTATTTCAGTGTCCAGATCATGGACCAGTACGGCATTTTCCGCATGATCGTCGGCTCGCCCTTCAATGGCACCATCGCCCGCAAGTACATCCTGATCCCCCCGGGCTTCGACGGCACCGTGCCCGCGGACTTCCCGACCACGGATATCGTGCAATGGCCGTCGAAGACCGCCTATGGCGTCGTGCGAATGGCGGTCGAAAACGGGTCGGACGCGGAAATCGCGACGATCAACGCTTATCAGGACCAGGTCACCATGACGCCGCTGGCCGACTGGATGGCAAACGGGCACAAGGGTGTGCCCCAGGAAGGGCGGGATATCGTGGCAGGCGATTTCGTCATCCCCGACGGTCTGCCGGATTACGCGGTTGGCCAAGTCGACAAGCAGACCGCCGAACAGTATTTCACCCTCTTGAATGTCATCCTGAACGATCCGACCATGCCGCTGCTGACGGACTCGGTGCTTGAGACCGACATGATCGCGCAACTTGCCTCGATCGGTATCGGGCCGGGACTGAGCTTTGACTGGGCGACGCTGACACCCGACATGCAGACGGCACTCGAGACTGGTTTCAAGGCGGGATTTGACAGTGTGCGCGCCACGCTGAAGACGAACCTGATCGACATGAACGGCTGGGGCATCGTGCGCAATGACGGCGGGTTCGAGACCCGCTGGATGGACCGCGCGGTGATCGCCGATGCCGCCTGGGCTGCGCCGGACAAGAACATCTCCCACGGCGGCGCCTTTCTCTTCACCGATGCCGATGGCCAGCCGTTGTCCGGCAGCAACAAGTACACGCTGACCTTCGACATGAACGATCTGCCGCCGGTGACGCAGTTCTGGTCGATCCCGATCTACGACACCAACGGCTACTTCGTCGCCAACGAGATCAACCGATACACCGTCAACAGCTTCATGCTGGCGGCAGGCGATCTGGTCGCACAGGACGGCAAGCTGGTGATCCATGTTCAGCACGAAAAGCCGACCGATCCGGATCAGGCGAAGAACTGGCTCCCCGCCCCTGCGGACGGTTTCCGGTTCACCGCGCGCTTCTACGGGCCCTACGCGCCCCTGACCGACGGAACCTACAACATGCCGAAGGCGGTCAAGGTCGACTGACCGCCCGACACGGACCGGAGCACCCGAGCGGGTGCTCTGGATGCAATCTCATCCCGAGGAGGCAAAGCCATGCTCCCCAGATTTCTACTGACGACGCCGTTCCTGATCTGGTGCGCCGCCCTTCCCGCTCTGGCAGATGTCTCCGAATCCGAACTGGCGGCGATCTCGATTCCGGACACGGTCGCGACACCGATCGGGACGCTCGAGTTCTTCGACGGTGTGCCGGTTGGAGACACGATCGACACCCTCTACGACAATCTCGACCGGATGCGCGGATTGGCGGTCTTTCTCGACAACCAAGGGGCGGCGTCGCTGCACGCCATGCGGACGGGCAACGCGAGGATCGGCGCCGATGCGTCGAACAAGGTTACTATCACCGAGCAGCTGCTGCAGCCTGAGTCGCTCTATCTGACTGGAAACACATCCACTCTCTACGCTCTCGCCTATCTGGACCTGAAGACGGATGGACCGCTCGTCATCGAGCTGCCACCCGGTATGCTGGGGTTCGTGGACGACGCCTGGTTCAGATTCGTCGAAAATCTGGGGGCCATCGGTCCGGACCGGGGCAAGGGAGGCAAGTACCTTGTGCTGCCGCCGAACCATGAAGGGGCCGTGCCCGACGGTTACTTCGTCGTCAAAACAGGCACCTACAGCAATCTGCTGTTTCTTCGCGGCTCTATCGCGAATGGCCTCGCGCCGGCCGTCGAGAACATCAAGTCCAAACTCAGGATCTATCCGCTGGCACAAATCGACACTCCGCCCGCGACCGAGTTCATCAACTTCTCCGGCGTGAGCTACAGCACGGTCGCAGCGAACGATGTCAGCTTTTTCGAAGGTCTCGATCAGGTGGTTCAGGAGGAGCCCCTCGATGCGATCGGGCCCGAGGCGCGCGGGCTGCTGGCGTCCATCGGCATCGTGAAGGGCCAGCCCTTCGCACCCGACGCGCGGATGACGCGGCTTCTGGGCGAAGCCGCGCTGCTGGGCAACGCAACTGCCCGCGCCATTACCTACCAGCCGCGCATCGGCGGTGTGTTCATCTATCCAGACACCGACAGCGCCTGGACGACCGCCTACGCGAACAAGAACACCACATTTGAGACCGGTGGTGCCACGGATCTGGACGCCCGCGTGTTGTTCTATTTCAATGCGACCGGGGTGACGCAGGCAATGGCGGCGACCACCGTGGGACAAGGCTCGGATTACGCTCTCGCCTATCTGGATGCGGACAAGAAGCCCTTCGACGGGTCAAAGACGTACCGGCTTCACCTGCCGTCTGATGTGCCGGTCAACAATTTCTGGGCCGTGACGCTGTACGATACCCAGACGCGCTCGTTGCTGCAGACCGGCCAAAAGTTCCCGACCATCGGCAGCCAGACGGACGGCATGACCGCGAACGCCGATGGCTCCTACGACATATTCTTCGCGCCCACAGCGCCTGAGGGCAAAGAAGGCAATTGGGTTCAGACGGTTCCCGGCAAGAGCTGGTTCACCATCCTGCGAATGTATGGGCCGCTGGAGCCGTGGATCAACCAGACCTGGCGGCCAAGCGAAATCGCACTGGTTCAGTAATTGCGACGCCGGTCAAAAGTCCGGCGGGCTATCGCATCGGGTCATTCGAAACGGTCGCCGTCGCCTCAATAGCGGAGAGGTTTCTCCATTGTAAAACGCCCGGATTCGCAATCTCAGATCTGAGCACCTGCTTTGGTAGGACTTGCTACGACCGAGGCTTATCTACAATACATCCGCGCCTGATCCCGCATGACGCTGTAGTCGGCGAGCATTTCGGCGGTAGCCGAACCCTCCGGCAGCAGGACCCGCTCGTCTGCAGCCCGCGCTTGGAACTCTCGGCCATACTCGACTACGGGCGGGCACGTCGCGAGCCTGCCGTCCTAAGAACAAACCGTCGCGCAGCAGCTGAGAAAGCTCGTTGCGATCACGAGGGCTGCGCGCCGCCGCTTCCAGCATCCGGCGTTGGACATCATTGACCTTCTTCGTGGTCTCAAGACGTTCGGCGAACCGCTCGAGCTTCTCGCGGAGGCTGCCGCAGAACTCGATCTCGAAGTCGGTGACGGCGTTCTCGCTGGCCGCCTCGAGCAGGTGGGTCCAGCTGCAGGACGGAGTGTCGTCGTTCAGGTCGATCATCGCGCCACCCTTAGAACGGAATGGGGTCGCCGAGGATCGTGCCGGTGCGCTCCTTGCGCGCGGCCTGCTCCTGCATGCTGTCGGTGTAGCCGGCGACTGCCGCCTCGATCAGGCGGTCGATGTCCTCGGCTCTTCGGTGGAAGAAGGGCTCCCAGAGCCCGAGGTCGGTGAGCGCTTCGGCGAAGAGCGTCCGCGCATCGCGGATCGCCTGCGCATCGCGCGCGGTCTTGTCGATTATGCCGTTGTTCCTTTGTACGATGGCGCAGCCCACGTCCTGACAGCAGCGCGAGCAGAAGCGGTGGAAGGGTTGGCGATCCCAGCGGAGGCCGTGGCAGTAGCCCAAGCCGCGAGCCTCGCGAGTCCAGACGGCGCAGAGCGCTACCCGAGCAAGACGGTCGCGATCGGGTCCTCGGGCGACCAACCCGCCCTCTGGAGCTCTTCGGACTGGAGCACGATCCAGCGCGAGATCGCGTTGCCGGCCATGGCTTCGAGGTCACGGAGGCTGAGGCTTGCGATGGGGGCGTGCAGTCTCCCTCGGGCCTCGGGCCTCAAGCCATCGTCCGATCTCCAACGCCGCTTCGAGTGTCACATGCGCCTGCCATTCATCCCGGGTCATCGTCCCGGCAGGATCGCGCCGGGCCTCGGGCGGCGGCGACTTGAGCTGAGCTTTGTTCCCGGGAAATTCGCCGGGCCGCTGCTGCAGGCGATGTCAGAGGCTGATGACTCGGGGCGGGCTGTGTTCAGGGCCGTCCCTAGGGACTGCGAGAGCCAGGGCGCGAAAGTCAGCTTTAAACGGAACGGAACAGCGCAATGGTGAAGAGTCCATCTGGGACGCTACATGGCGGTGGTTGTCCTTTCAGCTAAGCAAAGGGAACCTCGAGTTGGGCACCGAGGATGGCATCCCGGAACTTGAAATCGTTCAGAGCTGGACCACACGCTTCGCCGCCGCAGTGATATCGCTGTTGCCACTAGAGCAACATGAGGCGGAGGAGCTTGAGGGATATCCCGAGGCCGCTGTCCAGAAGGTGGAGGTAAGGCGACACGACCTGGAGCCCGTTCTCGGTTGACGCAATTTTCGCGCTAACGACGGTTGGCGGATCAACGGGATCAATCTCGGGCGGCGCCTAGCGCCTGCCGCGTTTCAGCATGCATGTCCGCCGCCTTGAGAGACCGCGCCGTCAACGTCCTGCCGATCCGGCGCCTTTTTTGCGTGTGTCCGTCGAGCGGAGCGGCTACGCGACGCAGGAGGCCGCAACGGCCGCGACAGCGCTAGGGGCGCTCGACCGCTCAAAACCGCGTCTCGGCCTTCTCGACCTCGGCCTGCTCTACCGGGGCGGTTTCGAACTCATCGGCCCCTTCCGCGACAAGGGTGTTCCGATCATTGTGCTCACCGCACTCCAGGGGGCGAGCGAGAAGGTCGCGACACTTGATCTCGGTGCGGACGATTATGTCACCAAGCCGTTCAACAGCGACGAGCTTCTGGCTCGCATCCGTTCGTGCCTGGGCAGGGCCGATCGGAGCGCGGGCATCACCCGTCAGATCAAGGTCGGACCGATCGAGGTCGACCTCGACGCCCACAGCGTGCGAAAGTCCGGTGCGGAAGCCAAGCTGACCCCGAAGGAGTTTTCGCTGCTTGCCGAGCTGGCCGCTCATCCCGGAAAGGTGCTGACCCACACGCATCTCCTGCGCGAGCTCCGGGGTCATGCCTATACCGACAAGGTCGAGTACCTGCGCGTCACCGTCAGATCCCTACGCAAGAAGCGGGAGGACGACCCCTCCAGTCAGAGCCTTATCCAGAACGAACCAGGCATCGGCTATCGGTTCCTTTCTCCGAATTCACCGCGGATCTGAGCGCCGCGCCGCTGAGAACACGACGCGCGAAAGAAAACACCCGGACGGTCCGACACCGCCTCGCCCTGGATATGAGCCCAACCTCGCTGCAGCTTTGCCGGGCCAGTCGAAAGATTGCACGCAATACCTGAATCGAGTAGAAAATATGATAATTATAGACTGCAAAATTCAGATCTGATCGCGCTGCGAATTTGCTTTTCAGTGCTCGAATCAGAATATTGATTGGATATGTGGCGTGTATTTCGCGCATTCAGGAAATGATCCCGAGGGGGCCGACTGGCAGATCCTGGAAGATCATCTCAAGGCTGTTGCCACGCAAGCTGCCGCATATGCAAAGCCCCTGGGACTGGATCGCGTTGCGTTTCTGGCCGGGCTTTATCACGACCTCGGAAAATACTGCGAGGCGTTTCAGCGTCGACTAGAAGGGGAGGATGTCCGCGTCGATCATTCGACCGCCGGTGCAGTCGCCGTGCTCCAACATGCCTGGGAACGACCGCTCGACAGGGCTGCTGCCGAGCTGGCCGCCTATTGCATCGCAGGTCACCACGCAAGTCTGCCGGATCGGTTGAACGAAACCGCGGCCTGTCTCGACAGGCGCCTGCAATCCGAATTGCCGGCATTGGATCCGGTATGGAAGAGCGAATTGGCACCACCTTCCGGTGGCATAGCCCCCGACCTGTTCGCGACATTCACAGACCCCAAGAAGACCTTCTTTTCGCTTTCCGTCGCAACGCGCATGATCTTCTCATGCCTGGTTGATGCGGATTTCAAGGATACCGAAACCCATTACGCAGCGCTTCAGCAACGCATGCCCGACAGGACATGGCCCGCCCTGCAGGATCTTTTGCCGGCGTTTTTGCAGCGGTTCGCCGCCTGCATGGACGCGAAACGCGATCTTTCCAATGACCTGAACAGGCTCCGTTCCCGGACGTTGGATCATGTCCGCGGACAAGCCGACGCCTCTCCCGGCCTGTTCACGCTGACGGTACCGACGGGGGGCGGAAAGACACTTGCCTCGCTTGGCTTTGCATTGGATCACGCCCGCGTTCACGGTCACACTCGTATTATTTATGCCATCCCGTTCACGTCGATTATCGACCAGACTGCGGATGTCTTTCGCGACGTTCTCGGCGACGGGCATGTACTTGAACACCATTCCTCGATCGATGAGGAAAAGCCATCACCCGGCCGAACGGAAGACCGCCAACAGCGGGAGAAGTTGCAGCTGGCCATGGAGGATTGGGCGGCCCCGGTGGTGGTAACCACCAATGTCCAGTTTTTCGAGAGCCTTTTCGCCTCCAGACCGGCGCGGGCGAGGAAATTGCACAATATCGCGGGAAGCGTGATCATCCTCGATGAAGCACAAACGCTGCCGCGTTCACTCTTGAAGCCTGCCATGCGAATGCTCGAAGAGCTCGCGCACTCCTATGGCTGCACGATCGTTCTCTGCACGGCCACGCAACCGGCGCTCGACGCGGACAAGCTGGAAGGCGGATTGCCTCTGCGGGGCCGCGAACTGGCGCCGGATCCGCAAGAGCTCTCCCGGAAGCTCCGGCGAGCCTACATCAAACGCGTCGGATCCATGACGAACGGCGACCTGATCGCCGCCTTGGGCCAGGAGCATCAGGGGCTCGTGATCGTCAACAGCCGAAAACACGCGCGGGAGCTGTTCCAGGAAGCGGAAGCAGCCGGCCTCGACGGTCTTGTGCATCTCACGACCCGGCAGTGCGCCGTTCATCGGCGTAAGATCCTGGAGCGCATGCGCGACCGCCTGGCGGCAAGCGCTCCCTGCAGGGTGATCGCCACCAGCCTGATCGAGGCGGGCGTGGACATCGATTTTCCGAAAGTCTGGCGGGCGGAAGCCGGGCTCGACCAGATAGTGCAGGCGGCCGGACGCTGCAACCGCGAGGGCGGGCAGTCGGCCGAGCAAAGCATCGTCACCGTCTTTGCCGCGCCCGATTACCCGCCACCTCGCGAGATCGCAAGCCTTGTCACCGACATGCAGCGCATGCTGGGGCGCCACGACGACCTGATGTCCCTCGCCGCCATCGAGGATTATTTCACTGAAGTCTATTGGCGCATGGGCGACAAACTCGACGCCCACGGCATTCTCAAGATGTTCACCGGCACCCGACGCGGCACCGACTTTGCGTTTCGCACGGCGGCCGAGCGTTTCCGGATGATCGAAAGCGGACAGGTGCCGGTCATTGTCGCGCACGACGAGACTGCGGCCGAGGCCATCAGGCAACTGCACGTCCCCGAGATCTCCTCGGGAGCGCTTGCGCGCAAGCTGCAGGGCTACACCGTGCAGGTGCTCCCAAAGGACCGCGAAGCCCTGATCCGCAATGGCCATGTCGCCTTCGAGCGCCCCGACCTGCGCGGGGATCAATTCGCGGTTTTGAAAAACAACGACCTGTACCGGGAGCGGGTCGGTCTCGTCTGGGAGGAGGCCGACTATCTGTCATCGCAAAGCAGCGTGATCTAGGAGAGAGACACCGTGCCTTATGGAATTCGCCTGAAGGTCTGGGGCCAGTATGGCTGCTTCACACGGCCGGAAATGAAGGTCGAGCGGGTCAGCTACGACGTTATGACGCCATCGGCGGCGCGCGGCATTCTGGAGGCGATCCACTGGAAGCCCGCGATCCGCTGGGTGGTTGAGGCCATCCATGTGCTGGAGCCGATCCGGTTTCAGTCGATCCGCCGCAACGAGGTCGGGCACAAGGCGCCGGCCGGCAAGATCAGAAGCGCGATGAAACGTGGCGACCTGGGCGGCCTTCAACTCCTGGCCGACGAGGATCGTCAGCAGCGCGCCTCCACAGTTCTCGTCAATCCGGCCTATGTGATCGAGGCCCGCTTCGACCTGACGGACAAGGCCGGACCGGACGACAACGAGGGCAAGCATCTCGACATCTTCAACCGGCGGGCCGCACGCGGCCAGTGCTTTCACCAGCCGTGCCTCGGAACGCGGGAATTCGCCGCCAGTTTTGAGCTGATCCCGCCGGAGCAAGAGCCACCGGCCCCGATCCCCGACAGCCGGGATCTGGGCTTCATGCTCTGGGACATCGACCATCAGGCGCCGGGGCGGCCCTCGATGTTCTTTCGCGCAAGTCTCGACAAAGGCGTCATGCGCGTGCCGCCGCCGGGATCGCAGGAGATCCGCAAATGAGCATTCTCGCCTCCCTGGTTTCGGCCTACGACCGCCTGCCGGATGCCCCTGCCATTGGCTTCTCCAGCGAGAAAATCGGTTTCTGCATCTCGCTCAACGACGACGGGTCGGTGGCGCATGTCGTCGACCTGCGCGACACGAGCGGGAAAAAGCCGCAACCGAGGCCAATGCTGGTGCCGCAAGCCGTCAAGCGGACCGCCGGGATTTCACCGAACACGTTCTGGGACAAGACGTCCTACGTGCTCGGCGTGACGGTCGGAGACGGCAAGCGAACGGGGGCCGAGCATGCAGCCTTCGTTGAGCATCACGACGCGCTGGTAGCGGATACCGACGACCCCGGCCTGCTGGCCCTGCTCAGGTTCTTGCGGCACTGGACGCCCGATCATTTCCAGGGGCCGCTTTGGCCGGAGGAGATGAAGGACCAGAACGTTGTATTCGCTCTCGAACGAGAACGTCTTCACAACAATTTTCTTCACGACCGCCAGGCCGCGAAAGCTCTTTTGACCGCGACGCAAGCCGACGGCGAAGCGGGCAAGCAGATCTGCCTAGTCTCGGGAACGACTGCGCCCGTTGCCCGGCTGCACCCGTCGATCAAGGGGGTCTGGGGTGCGCAATCCTCGGGTGCGGCTCTCGTTTCCTTCAATCTCGATGCGTTCACCTCCTACGGTCACGACCAGGGCGACAACGCTCCGGTCTCCGACGAGGCCGCGTTCAAATACACCACGGTCCTGAACCGTTTTCTGGAGCGCGACAGCGGGCACCGCATCCAGATCGGCGATGCATCGACGGTGTTTTGGGCGGAGGCCGCCGATCCGTCGCTCGCCGAAGAGGCCGAAGCGGTCTTTGCCTGCTTCTTCGACGCGGACGGCAAGACGGACGCAAGCCGTGCCGAAGAGGCCGATGCCGCCAGGAAAGTCGGCCTGCAACTTGAGCGCATCCGCAAGGGGGAGCCGCTGAGCGAGATCGAGCCGAAGCTGGCAGAGGGCGTTCGCTTCTTCGTTCTGGGTCTCGCGCCGAACGCCGCCCGCCTGTCCGTTCGGTTCTTCTTCGAAGGAACGTTCGGAGAACTGACGGACCATTACAAGAAATTCGTCGAGGAGATGCGGATCGAACCGCCGCCACGCGACGGGTACCCGCCCCTGTGGCGCTACCTCCGCGAGACGGCGGTTCTGGGCAAGCGCGAAAACGTCCAGCCCAATCTCGCCGGGGCGTGGATGCGCTCCATCCTGTCCGGCGCCCCCTACCCGCGCACCCTGATCGCGGCGGTCCTGACACGGATCAGGGCCGACGGCGACGTGAATGCGCTGCGCGCCGGCATTTTGAAAGCAACACTCATTCGCAATGTCAAAAGGGAGGTTCCCGTGTCACTGGACCCGGACTTCAAGGATCGAGGCTACCTGCTGGGTCGCCTGTTTGCGGCCTATGAACAGGCCCAGTCGGCCGCGCTCGGCAACAAGGTCAATGCGACCATCAAGGACAAATTCTACGGTTCGGCCTCCGCGCAGCCCCGCAAGGTCTTCGCCCTGCTGGAAAGCGGGTCCGCGAACCACCTGTCGAAAGTCGGAAAGCAATCGCCGGGAAGACGGGTGAACCTGGAAAAACTGATCGCGTCGATCATGGACAAGATGACACCCGGCGCCGATCCGTTTCCTGCCGCATTGGCGGCAGAAGAGCAGGCCCTTTTCGGACTCGGCTACTACCACCAGCGCAATGAATTCTTCAAGAAGGCTCCCGAGACACAAGAATCCGGAGAAACCGCAGAATGACCGCACTTCAGAACCGCTACGACTTTGCCCTTGTCTTCGAGGTGACCAACGGAAATCCCAACGGCGATCCGGACGCCGGCAATCTGCCGCGCCTCGATCCGGAGACCAGCAAGGGGCTCGTCTCCGACGTCAGCCTGAAACGCAAGATCCGCAATTACGTGGACCTTGCCCGCACCGGTCGGGACGGCTTCCACATCTACGTCGAGGAAGGGTCGATCCTGAACGAGAAGCACCGCCAGGCCTACAAGGCACTGCAGCCGGGAGACGCAAAGCTGGAAACAGCGAAAAAACTCAATCCGAAGGATGATGAGGAACTCGCGAAACTCCGCGACTTCATGTGCGCGAATTTCTTCGACGTGCGCACCTTCGGAGCGGTGATGTCGACCGGGATCAACTGCGGTCAGGTCAAGGGGCCGGTGCAGATGACATTCGCCACCTCCGTCGAGCCGATCCTGCCGCTGGAAATCTCGATCACGCGGATGGCGGCAACCAACGAGGCGGAAAAGAAGCAGAAGGTCGAGGGCGACGACAGCAACGAGCGAACCGACAACCGGACGATGGGACGCAAGCATATCGTTCCCTACGGCCTTTATGTCGCCCATGGGTTCGTGTCGGCCAAATTCGCCGAGCGCACGGGGTTTTCCGAAACGGACCTCGACCTCCTGTGGGAAGCGCTCGGCAACATGTTCGAACACGACCGCTCTGCCGCCCGCGGCGAGATGGCCACGCGCAAGCTGTTCATTTTCAAGCACGACAATCCGCTTGGAAACGCCCCCGCCCACCGGCTGTTCGATCTCGTTCGAATTGGCCGCAACGTCGACGGCGAGTTCAGACCGGTAGACGACAAACGGATTGGCAACGAGCCGCCCGCCCGCCGGTTTGCCGACTACATCGTCGACATCGACCGGGACAACTGCCCGGCCGGCGTCGAGATCATCGAAAAGCTCTGAGCCATGAGCCTGACGCGGGAAAACCCGGAGGCGGGAGAACCGGAGGAGCCGATCCCCCTGTCGGCCCTTCAGCACGCCGTCTATTGCCTGCGTCAGGCCGCGCTGATTCATCTGGAAAGACTGTGGGCCGACAACCGCTTCACGGCGGAAGGCGGCGTACTGCACGCGGTTGCGGACAAGGGCGGTCGTCGCCAGGCCCGTGGAATCCGGCGTGTCATGGCGCTGCCGATCGGCTCCAGGCGACTCGGCATCGCCGGTGTCGCCGATGTGGTCGAGTTTCACCAAGGCGATGGGGGCGAGGTGCCCTATCCCGTCGAATACAAGCGCGGGAAACCGAAACTGCACCGGGCCGACGAGGTGCAACTGTGCGCGCAGGGGCTTTGCCTCGAGGAAATGACGGGCCGGCAGGTTCCGGAAGGCGCCCTGTACTATGGCGGGACGAAACGCAGGGTCAGGGTGCCGCTCGACCCCGCTCTCCGGCAACTCACCGAAACCACCATCGCGGACCTCAGGGCGGTCTTCCGCTCGCGACAAACCCCCTTGCCCACCACGCAAACGTCGCGCTGCCGGGCCTGTTCCCTCAAGGAGCTTTGCCGTCCCGAAATCGTTGCCGCACCCGTCAGGTCCTGGCGCAGACGGATGCTGGATGACATGCTGAAGGATGCCGATCCGTGAAAAAGCTGCTGAACACCGTCTACATCACCACGGAGGGCGCCAGCCTGCGCAAGGACGGAGAAAACCTGGTCGCGGAAGTGGACGGCATGGAGCGTGCCCGCGTTCCGTTTCATATGCTGGCCTCCGTGGTCGTGTTTGGCGCGATTTATCTTTCTCCCGCATTGATCGGCGCATGCGCGGCGGCCGGCATCACCCTTGTCCTGCTGGAGCGCAACGGCCGCTTTCTTGCGCGGATCGAAGGGCCGGTTTCCGGGAACGTTCTCCTGCGCCGGGCGCAATACCGGGCTTCGGACGCACCGCTGGAGATCGTCCGCTCGATCGTTGCGGGCAAGATTGCAAATCAACGCTCCGTGCTGATGCGCGCGATGCGCGATTACCGCGACGAATTCGCACAACAGTCGCTGGCGCAAATTCGCGAAGCGACTGATCGCATGGCCAGAATAGTCCGCCGCGCCGAGGCGGCGGACGAAACGGTCGAGCAATTGCGGGGTTCGGAAGGCGAAGCGGCCAATCTGTATTTCTCGGTCTTCAACCACTTGATCAGATCGCCCGACCCGGAAATCCGATGGACGGGAAGGACCCGCCGACCGCCGCTCGATCCGGTGAACGCGGTGCTGTCATTCCTCTATACGCTTCTGACGCACGACTGCCGTTCCGCCTGCGAAAGCAACGGACTTGATCCCTCCGTCGGCTTCTTGCACCGGGACCGTCCGGGCAGACCGAGCCTGGCACTCGACCTGATGGAAGAGCTTCGGCCCGTTCTGGCCGACCGGCTCGCGCTGTCGTTGTTCAACCGCCGGCAATTGCGGGCAGAGGACTTCGATGTCCGGGACGGAGGGGGCGTGTTTCTGGCCGACGATGCCCGAAAGGCCGTCCTGACCGCCTGGCAGGAACGCAAGAAGGAGGAGCGCAGACACGCCTTCCTTGGCGAGAAGGCGCCGCTGGGGCTTGTACCCTATCTTCAGGCACAGATGCTTGCGAGACACTTGCGCGGCGATCTGGACGCCTATCCGCCGTGGTTCTGGAAGTAGGAGGCGTTGCTTGCTGGTATTGGTGACATACGACGTGCGCGCGTCGGAAGGCGACGGCACCCGTCGTCTGCGGGCGGTGGCCAAGGCCTGCCGCGATTTCGGCCAGCGGGTTCAGTATTCGGTTTTCGAGATTGAAGTCGACCCGGCACAGTGGACCAGGCTGAAAGCCCGCCTGGAGCGCATAATTGACCCCAAACACGACAGCCTGAGATACTATTATCTCGGGTCGAACTGGCGGCGACGGGTCGAGCATGTCGGCGCCAAGGACGCCACCGACCTGGGCGGAACACTGATCGTGTAGCGGCCTGCCGGGTTGGCGCGAACCGCAAGCGTGCCTGAAAAGACGGGACGGTCCGCACCGCCCGGGTTCATTGAAAACACAATTCTTTTTGGAAATCGCGACAGGTCAGGCAAGTGCAACGTCCTGACTTCGCGACCGTTCGCGAAAAAGCGCTCCTTTCTCCAATCATCTCAACGGGATATACAGGCCGGCGTCGCCCCCCTCGCGGGGGCGTGGATCGAAAC
>NZ_KE384083.1:686461-994470 GCF_000423705.1 Stappia stellulata DSM 5886
AACGGCGTCGCCCCCCTCGCGGGGGCGTGGATCGAAACCGCGTCTGACGGCGGGCGCTCTCCGTCAGTCGAGGAACAGACTAACCTCAGAGTTAGGAGGATTCAGAGGAGCAGGTCATCACTCACCAAGACGCTTGATCGTCGCTGCAAATCGAACGCTGGTATCCTTGGCGATTTCCTCTATGGACGGAGGCTGTCGTCCAAGCTTCGCATTGCGGGCAGCGATTTCACGAGCGCTGAGCTTGGAAGCGATCTCAGGAACTTTCGTCTTAGGCTCTGCCATCTTCTTGAAATTGTTCATTGCGCAACTCTACACCGACGCACAACTGTCGTACGCCTTTCCAGATACCGTTAAAATGGACGGGTTCGTGCCTGAACTCAACGCCCAATGGGTTCTGACGCCCGACGGCACCAGTTCGAGAATGCAGGGAGGGCGCAAGAACCACAACACCGTCCGTCCCGATACTGTCATCGGCAACGAGTTGCCGATATCACTCGGAAACTGTGCATCAGCGGCTGCCACCCACGCAGCCAGGCCCCCCGCGAGCTCCGCCTCAAAGCAATCTAAAGACGAGCTCACCTGTGATTAGCCCCTTCGGTCGGAACGCCGCGGGAACCGCAAAGAGGTCAAGACAGAGTTCTATACGCTCGGGGAACTTGATGCGGGCTCGATCCCGGTGCCATCCTTTGACTTGTGCCCACCTTCGCGTAGCAAGCCTCGGTCCTGTTCATCGTCATCAGAAACTGAGCGAAATGAAAGAGCCGCGGGGTTCTTTCCTCGCGCTGATAGCTCATCAGCTGGCGCTCGGCGCGTCGATAACTCTCGGACGGCCGCTTGGTCTCGATCACCAAGAGGGGATACCGTTGACGAAGGCGACGATGTGGCAGCGCTTTGTCTGGCTCGACGCCGTCCTCTCGACCGCGAACTCGACCCTGACGTGGAGGGCATTGTGCGCCGGGTGTTCGCAGTTGATGTAGCGGAACGAGTAGCTCTTCGCGTCCCCATCTATGGACTTGGTGAACGTCGTGCCCGGAACGAGGTTGTCATCGCTGTTCTGGTTCGTCCCACGCAACCCCTTCAGACGGTGGGAGGGGCGGGCGTTACACCCGATGCGCTCAACGCGCACTAGCGCTGACAACCGGACCGGCGCATTCGCATAAACATCGCGCAACTGGACGATCAGGATACCGTCATCAGCAACAGCATCCTACCTATCGCGCGCCGTACATCCTGTGCCGATAGAATAAGTCTCAGGGAGACGCATCGCCATCCCATCTTCCTTGTCATCGATTACAGGATTTTCCATCAACATCCCGGGCACGCCACGCCGGATCGGAAGTCCTAGGTTTTTCGGGTCCTTAAGGTAGGGATGGCGGATGGGTCGGCCAGCATCCCCGGCTTCTATCCCCGGAACGGGGCGCAAGCTATGACGCAACGGAAGTTCCACTTTTTTGAACCATGGCTCGTATTGGTCGGTAAAGACCGCGCATGGGAATCGCCTCAACGCTCAAATTCGGTTAAAATTTCGCCGCATAAAGTTCACGAAAAAAGAAGATTTAGAGATCCACCGCCTTAACAACCTCCTGTCTGCGTTCCGATGATCGGCATACACGAATTGATCACCTGATACGCCCGATATATTTTGATCATCTTGCAATTAATATTTGATATAGATCTTATCCGGATCACAATTCACTCCCTCTTACGCTCGATATTTCCTGCCTTCTTGCAAAACTATCGATTTTTGAGCGGAAACTATTTTCCCAAGCGGGCAATGGATCAGTCAACCGGGCGATCCGGAGCGCTGTGACCGCCACCTGGCTACAAACCGTGAAGCAGGATCTTGCCAAGGCTTTGCCGGGACGGCTTCGAACCGGGGCGATCCTCAAATCGTCCAGAATGACGACCGCGGGCGCAGGCCCATTCCGCCACGCGATCGCGTACAGAAGTGACCAGGAGGCGGGCTAAACGCCGAGGAATTGGCCGGCTGCGAGACTGGATCCAGTAGGGTTCCAGACGACCGAGTGGAGGACGGCTGTAGCTGCCAGGAACCACAACCTCCAAATCCTCGCGCGAATACGGATTGCCCGCCAGATGGCGCGCAACGCTCGGACAAGAAGCACTCTGTTCAGTCTGGATACGTGTTCGCAGCGGAAGACCCCGGATCCGCTCATTACCGGGCGCCTCATTCTCACGTTCCCGAATATTATGATCGTTCGTGACGCCGATCTCGCCCGCGGGAGTTTCCGAAGGATCACTGCTGACCATGTGGTTGGAAGTCGAATCAGCACGGATGGGCGAATCTTGACGGACCTCGTCGCGCATACGACCCCAAAGGGCCCGACCTTCTCGCCGCAGGGCATGACTAGCAAAGAGCGCCGAGGGAAGTCCCAATTCGGCCCTGGTGGCTTCATTCTGCTTCATGCAATAGCCGGTAACCCAACCGAGCGGATCGAACTGCTCGTCAAGCTTCAGTTGGAATTGGGCTCCCTTGTCACAGGCCCATTTGCCGCCTGCCCTTTTCAAGGCGCGACGCGCGATCCCAACATCCTCACTCGACAAGGCGATGCCGCCATGGAGATGCAGGCGCGACTTTTTGTCCAGCTCGATAACGAACCAGAAATCCGGCACCCGTTCTGGCAAGGCTCCTTTCAGCTCCCTTCGAATGCGTTCTCGAAGATGAGTGCCCGGACCACGTGGATCCGTGCACGCTGCCCCAATGACGGCCGGAGACAGATTCAGGGTGAAGGCATAAAGAATCTGATCGGAATGAGCAGCACGACCAGAAAGCACTTCATTGAAGGCAGCAGCCTTGGCCAGGTCGGTCGTGTATTTCCAGGAAATCGCGACGTGATTTTCATTTTCCACCATTGCGGCTTTTTTTGGCAGTTCTTTATGGATGCGTTCATGGGGACCTGAACTATCAGAAGATCGCTTACTATGTTCGATTGTGTTTATGTTGTCGTCGATAACTAAAGATGGGTGAGCCATTGTGCGACCGCTAATCTGCGCCCGACGTAGCAATTCTGTGACATCCTGACTGTCGCGACGCAGTGATCGACGCCCAGAAGTCTTCGCAATTTTTCCCAGCTTTGAAGGGCGCCCCGACACCGTTGCCGGCTGCTGACGACGGCCATCCGCCCCTCCACGCGCGCGCCGAGCCCGGAGTAGATCCTGAAACCGCCGATCGCTTTCACGCTTGAGATGATGACGGCGGCGAAGCTCGGACAGAGCGAAGCGGATCAGCTCGCGCGACTGCTTCGCTCTCGTTGGAGAAGCACGTCTTTCCGGCGCCGAAAAGTGGGCGAAATTTATGGCAGCCGCCGCAGTGCCTGACGTTGCCGCCGCAGTCATGCACCGCCCCTTGCTCGAGCAGCAGCCCTTTGCAACTGACGGGCAAACGCGACGGCCACATTCGGCGCGAAGGACTGATGTAATCCGTTGTTCAGAGTACCTTGCCCGACGATGGTTACCGCGCCACCACGACGCTCGACAGAAATGAACGGAGAGAGATCCGCGCAACTCTCGACGCGTTCGCCGCTCGCGAACCGCATCACGGTGATCGCGAGTTGATCAAGCGCCCAAATCGGCAGCTGCAAGGCCGCCTTGTCGTGAAAGACAACCATGACGCGGGCATCCGGCTGATCGCTATCCATCTCGATCTGAATGCCGGGCAGGTCCAGCGAAAGTCCGGCCGCCTCCAGTTCCCGATCTATCAGCCTCCCGAGATAGTCCGAGGCAGGCAAACCGTGATGACGTGCAAGCGCCTTCAACTGCAAGCCACGCACGCCAGGGAGGCCGACAGAGGTCATGTCGCGTGTCATTTTTTCCTAAACAATTATAACTGTTATAACTATAAAGAAACCCAACAAAACCGCAAGAGCCAACGCGTTGATAATCCGAAGAAAATGAAGAGAACGAGCGAATTGCCAAAGCGCAGGATGCAACATTGGCCACCGCAGGACGACTTTCCACGCCCCGTCAATCACCCCGAAGGCCAAGCGTCTCGACGGTTTGGATCGAATCCCTGCGCACTATCTCCTCGACCGACTGCAGCCAGAGCCCCTCGTCACGTCGCTGTGCAACTCAAGTGGCCGTGAGCTTGGAAGTGCGCACAATCCGTACGCCTGCAGTGTCGACCTCAAACGAAGCGGAGACCTTTTTCGTCATGTCCATCCTCCGGCCCCTCGCAACGCTTTCACTCGCCGAGCTCAGGCCAGCCAGCGCACATCGACTAGGGCGCGCCTCAGCACGATACCGGCGCGCCCCCCCCCCTCTTAATCCTCGTAGCTTAGCTTGCTCAACTCGCGCCCCATGACGGCTAGGGAAATGTCTCCATAGCCATCACTCGCGCGCCCCGAGGAATGCCCCTGGATCGCGTCGGCAACTCGTCCAGGCAAGCCGTGCTCATACCACATGGTCTTAAACGCATGACGAAAGCCGTGGTTCGGACGCACAGAGTCCGGCACAACACCGGACTTCTTGAGCCAATTGCCAACGGCCTGAGCAACCTGCTCCGCCGCTTGCCTCGAGTCGATCCGAGGCGATCGTCGACCACCAGACGCAACGAACAAAGGCCCATCCGGGCGCTTGGCGACGACGGCGAGAAACCCCTCCTGCACGATCACCGGGTGGATCGGCACCTCGCGATAGATGCCGGTCTTGATCGTGCCGGCCTTTGGCGTGAGATGCAGCAGAGGGATGCCATCGCGGCTGCGGACATCTTCCTTGCGCAGTTGGGCCAACTCACCGATCCTCGCTCCGGTATAAGCCGCAAGGAGGGGGAGCCAGCGCTTTGCCAGCACGAGCTCATCGCCTTCGCCTCCATCTACCTTCTTTTCGACCGCCCGCGCCAGATCCAGCGCACGTTTCGCCTCGGCCTTCAAATAACCCTTCGAACGACTTAGCTGCTGCTTGGGCACGCTTACAGTCGCGGTGATCACGACATCCGGAATGTGGCTCTGTGACGTCGCCCATCGCCACAAGGCGCGCACGGCGGTCAGATGTACGGCCTTTACTGTCTTGTGCGACAGCCCCTTCACCGTGACAAGCGTCTCGACCCAGCTTGCTACATCTCTGTTGGTGACGCGCTCGGCCACATCATGTCCAAGATGCGCGATAAAGGCCTCAATAGCCGGCCGGTAGCGTCGGCATGTGGCCGTCTCTTCCGATGCGCCTCGAACAAAACGCCGCCAACGATCGAAAAGCGCGAGGATGGAGGTTTGCGCCGACGCGGCTATCGGGGTTACCGTTTCGGCAGCAGGCGTTGTCGGTACGCCCTTTGTCGCCCCTCCGAAAGCCGAAGCCGACGGCGTAGAGATGACGGGCGGGCGGAGCCACTCCGCGGGCGCCTCTTCCCGGAGATTCTCTATGCGCTCACTCACGCGCCGCAGGTATTCCTCCCGAGCTTGCGCAAAGCGCGCGGCACATTGTCTCCAAATGCTTGAATGGGGCGGTAGATCGCGACCAGATAATTTGGCATAGGCCCGCAGGTAGCCACCAAGCCAAAGATCGATCACCTCATCGCTCGCGACACCACGGCGAATGGCCTTGATATCCTGAACTTGATCGAAATCCAAACCCAACTCGGCATATGCGCGGTGTTCGGCAGCAAGCGCTCGATCCTGCCCGACGGACTGGCAGTAGATATACCTGGCAAAATCATCAAGAGGAAGCCCGGGGAGCGGAGCAGTATTGCCATTAGCCTTCTCTTGGCGCGCTTCCTCGATCTGCCTCAAAAATTCCGCGACCGTCTTGTGCAGCACCCTCTGTGCCACGGAACGATCGGCTCCAAGTGACTTAAGGAACTCGCGCTTGCCGATCTTGTCGCGAACATCGGCGGGGACGGCGACCCTTGCGAAGTACCGCCCCTTTTTATCCCGGTGCTGTAGCGCTGATGACTTCCGATAATCTCGCCATTTTGTATGAGCCTGTGTAGGCTCATCTTGTGGGCGAATGATGGGATTTCAATAAGTTATTGATGGGAAAAGAGATGATGGTGCTGCCGGAGAGATTTGAACTCTCGACCTCTCCCTTACCAAGGGAGTGCTCTACCCCTGAGCTACGGCAGCGATGGTGGCGGGTGTAAGTGTAAATTCCGGACCGGTCAAGGGGAAGCTGGCGCAAACCTACTGCGATATCCACCGCCAATCGGGACCGATGCCGTCATCCCTGCGATCCAGGGGGATTTTTTGCCCCGCCGCCCCCCTTGCCCGGCACGCGGCGCGCGTACGGACTTGCGCCGCCCCCCGGTTTCCGGCACATCCTGTTTCCAGGCCCGGCGCGGTTGCGCCCTCACCGGCCAAAGCCCGAGCCCGCCCGCAGCGCATGCAACCGCGCAAAACACGAGGCCCATTTCCGCCGGCCGATTTGGTGAAACGGAAGGTTCGAACGCCATGACCACATCAGACGGGAAGCGAGGCAACCCGGAGACCGACGCAAACGCCGCAAAGCCGAATGCGCCGGACGCCAAAGCCGCAACGCCGGCCGAAACGCGCGAGGCCCGCCTTGCCGCGGCCTTGCGCGCGAACCTGCGCAAGCGCAAGGCCGCCGGCCGGCCGCCGTCCGGTTAGGAGACGGTCGCGAAAACCGGGGCCGACGGCTTCAGGGCAAAGGCGCGGCGACACAGCGCCCCGCCTCAATCGACATAGACGATGTAGTAGGTCGAGGCCGCGATCGTCATGTCGAGAAACACCACCCGCCGGATCGATGCCATGATCGACGCGCGTTCGGCCGCCAGTAGGACCGCAGACTGCAACCTCTTCTCGAAGGCATTGAGAAACCATCCATAGGAGGCGATGTAATCGGTCATCGTCACCCCGTAACGGTGATGCTTCACCGCGATCGATCGCGCATGCGAGCGGTAGACGTCATCCAGCACCCCCGAAAACAGCAGAGTCCAATAGCTCTCCTGCTTGCTTTTGAGGCCCTCGACATCGACCTCCTTCATTCGCCACTTCTCGTCGGACATGATCCGGTTATCATAGAATTCGTTCAGGATTGAAGGAATTAACGGCGACAAAATCCGCCATGCATGCCTGATGTTTTCCATATCGGCACTCGACAGTTCGATAAATTCGGCAAGATCGTGGATCTTCGCCCAGTTTTCAGCCTGCATGCGCCCCCCCCCCGAAGCTAAATTCACTTTTCACTATCTACCAATCCCCGTAGAACACATTTCTTTGCTGTTCAAGTATTTTTGAAATACTCAATTGTTTTTACGCAGATACAAAATGCACTTCCTAGATATATGTTTTTACATGGAAATTGATTTTTCCCCTGCTGTACTTTAGGGTTAAAAAAAAAGAGAAAATACCAAAAAGGGAACAGATATGCGCCTTACGAACCGGACCGATATCGCGGTTCGAACGCTTATGTACTTGGCTATTCATGGCAACAGAACCGTGCCAATCGATGAAATCGTCGAGAAAAGCGCAAGTCATCGCTCACAGGTTGTCGCCTCCGTCCAGAAGCTTCGCAAGACCGGCTACATAAGATCGACGGTGGGACGCAGTGGCGGAGTCGCGCTGGACCGGGATCCAAGCGACATCCAAATTTCTTCCATTGTAAAACTTATAGAGCCTGACTTTTTCCTTACGGAATGCCACGAGAAGGATTGTGCAGCGCGCTGCACGTTCTATACGGCATGCCAGTTGCGCAGCGCACTGGACGGTGCCCTGGACGCGTTCTTTGCCGCCCTGTCGCGGGTTACCCTTGCAGACCTTGTCGACAACAGGAGCGAATTGCTCTCGGCAATCTCGGAAAACCGCGCGCAAAGGTCCGTCGAATTGACCCGATAGTCGAGGTAGCGGGCCCCGTCAGGCTGCCTGCCCGCCTTCCCCGTTTTCCATGCTTTGCCAGATTTTCTGGCGATTGCGGATCTCGCGCGGGGCGGGACCGAAATAGCTCGGCGTCTTGACGAAGTCGCGCGGCTGCATGATCACCGAATTGACGCGTTGATAGAGCGCCTTGGCGGAAATCGGCTTTGACAGGAGTTCGTGCACGCCGAGCCGTCGCGCCTCGATGATGCGGCTGCGTTCGGTGTGGCCCGTGACCATGATGATCGGGATGTAGGCGAAGGGGTTGTGCGGATTTCGGATCATGCGGACCATGTCGGCGCCGTCGAGGATCGGCATCACCCAGTCCAGGATCAGGATATCCGGGTTCGCGCGTTCCATCGCCTCAAGCCCGGACGCGCCGTCCTCCGCCTCGACGATGCGACGCGCGCCGAAGCCTTGCAGCATGGTGCGCAGGATCGTGCGCATATACGCACTGTCCTCCACAAGCAGGAACGTCAGGGATGCAAGATCGAGCGACACGCAGAAACCTCCAGTCCGCCCCCTTATGACATGCGAAATCTGAAATAACGGTTAGCCTGGCCGCGCATAGGTAAAAAGGGCATCAGCGCCCGTTGGACCGCTCGTCGCCGTCGCCATCCGGCGTGTGCTTGGGCGCCGGGCCGGGCGGATTCTTCTGCTCCGGCAGGTCGTCGTCCTGCAGGATCCGGTATTTTGCGCCCTCCAGATCGTCGTATTGTCCGGCCTTCAGCGACCACAGGAACCCGGCAAGCCCGAGAAGGCCGAGCACCAGCGCAACGGGAATGAGATAGATCAGGACGTCCATCAGCTTTCTTCCTGCCGAGGGGGAACGGCTGCGCCAGCAACGCTCTGCGCGCCGAGGCGCAGGCGAAGCGCGTTGAGCGTGACGACGATCGAAGACAGCGACATGGCGAGCGCGGCGATCAGCGGGGTCACGAAACCGGCAACCGCGAAAGGCACGGCGACGAAATTGTAGAGCGTGGAAAACCACAGGTTCTGCATCATTGCCCCATGCGCCCGGCGCGACAAAGCCAACGCATCGCAGACCGGCGACAGCCGGTCGCCGAGGAACACCGCATCGGCCGCGGCCTGGGCCACATGAACGGCCGTGACGGGCGAGAGCGAGACATGGGCCGCCGCCAGTGCCGGCGCGTCGTTCAGCCCGTCGCCCACCATCAGGACCTTGTGACCCTCACCCGCCAGCGCCTCCAGGCGGGCGATCTTGTCCTTCGGCGTCAGGCCCGCGCGCCAATCCGCGATCCCGAGTGTCGCCGCAATGGCGGCGACAGGCGCCTCGCGGTCGCCTGACAGGATCGCAAGCCGGTAACCGGCCTTGCTGAGCCGCCCGACCGCTTCTGTCGCATCGGGCCGCAAGCGCTGCGCGATGAGGAAAGGTACGGGCGCCGCGTCGCCGTCGCGAAAGACCAGCAGCGAGGCACCGGGGTGATCGGCCGCGGCCCGTGCGGCTTCCCTCGGCGAAAGCCCGCAAAAGGCCGCACTGCCAAGGCGAAGCCGGCGTCCGTCGTGACGCGCCTCGACCCCTTCGCCCGGCGCTTCGCTCACCTGATCCAGTGGCACGCGCGCGTCGCTTGCCCGCGCCAGCGCGGCGGACAGGGGATGCCGGCTCGAGAGCGCCAACCGGCCGGCCAGCGCCTGCACGTCGGGATCGACCCTGTCGGCATCCACCAGCTCCGGCACGGCGAGCGTCAGCGTGCCGGTCTTGTCGAAGACGATCGTGTCGGCCTCCGCCAGCCGCTCGACCGCATCGCCGGCATGAAGCAGAACGCCGGCTCGAAAGAGCAGCCCGGAGGTCACAACCTGCACGGCCGGGATGGCGAGGCCCAGGGCACAAGGACAAGTGATGATGAGAACGGAGATCGCGGTGACGAGCGCCGGTTGCCAGCCCTGCCCGCTCGCCCACCAGCCGAGAAAGGTCAGCGCGGCGGCGAGATGCACCAGCGGAGAATAATAGGCGGCCGCCCGGTCGGCGAGGCGCACGTGACGCGACTTCGCCTGCCCCGCCGCTTCCAGAAGGCGCGTGACCTCGTCGAGAAGCGTCGCGCCGGAGGCGGTGGTGACCTGCACGGTGAGATTGGCGGAGGCATTGAGCGTCCCGGCATAGACAGCATCGCCAGCCTCGACGCGCGCAAGCGCGGTTTCGCCGGTGACGAGGCTCTGGTCGATCTCGGAGGTGCCCGTCTCGACCCGCCCGTCGAGCGGCACCCGCTCGCCCGCCCGCACATAGATGCGCTGGCCCGGCTCCACCTTGGACAAGGGCACCTCGCGCAAGGATCCGTCGGCACGCTGCACGACGGCGGTTTCCGCCTTGAGCGCCGCGATGTTTTCCGCGAACGCCCGGGTGCGCCGGCGCATCATGTGGTCGAGATAGCGGCCGATCAGCAGGAAGAACAGCAGCATCACGGCCGATTCGAAATAGGCGTGATGCGCCGACTGGACGGTCTGCATGACCGAGAGGAAGAGCGCCAGCGACACGCCGATGACGATCGGCACGTCCATGTTGAGCCGGCGGGCGGCAAGCGCGGAGAAGGCGGAGCGCAGGAAGGGACGTCCGGCGTAGACGGCGGCAGGCAGCGCGATCAGCGCGGAGACCCAATGGAAGAAATCGCGGGTTTCCGGCGTGATGCCGGTGGCGTTGCCGGACCAGACGGAGACCGACAGCAGCATGATGTTCATCATGGCGAAGCCGGAAACCGCCAGCGCGCGCAGCAACTCGCGCCCCGTGGCGTCGGCGCGCTCGCGGACCTGCGCGGGATCGAAGGGATGCGCCCGGTAGCCCAGCCGCGACAGCGTCTCGACGATACGCTCCGCCGTGGTGCGCTCGGGCGTCCAATCGACCGCGAGCCGGTGGCTCGTCAGGTTGAGCCGCGCGGTCTCAACGCCCTCCTGTGCGCCGAGCCCGCGCTCGATCTCCACCATGCAGGCGGCACAGGTCACGCCCTCCACGGCCAGATCCATGTGGGCCCGGCCCTCGGGCGTCAGCGTGATGAAGGCGTCCCAGTCCCGCTCATGTGCGGTCATGATTGCACCGCACGCATGTGCGTGCTCCCCTATTGCGAGAGGTACAGACGGTTGCGCGACTTGAAGGCCGCGCCGTCCTGCCCGCCCAGCGCCTCGAGATCGAGGATCCAGTTCCCCGCCGCCAGGTCTTTCACCATCGCCTGGTAGCGACCGCTCTCGCCTTCCTGCAGAACGACGACAAGCGGCGCCTCGGGGCTCGCGGGACGCCGCAGGGTTGCGGTGACCGCAAGGCCCGAAAGCGGCGCGTCGCCGGCATCGCGGGCCACGACCTCGACGCGCGCGGCTGTCTCGCCGGCCCGTTCGAGTGCCCCGGAGACCGACCAGTCGCGCGCCGCCTGCGCGCGCGAGGCGGCGATGGCGTCATTGTAGGCCAGGCCGTCCTCATAGGCCGTCTCGGTGACGACACCGGGGAAGGACGACAAGGCCAGATGGAGGAAGATCGCATTGGCGATGAAGATGACCGTGAAAAAGCCGATCATCCAGAAGAGGACCGTCCGTCCTGTGATTTTCCGCTCCGCACGCGGTTGGGTCATGGTGTCCGCCATTGATGATGTCATTTCAAGAAACCGTCCTATCGCATGGCACCCGGCGGCGCCGGCCGCAAGTCTTCCCGATACATAACCGGTTCCGCGTCCGCGATCCTTGACACGGATCATCGGAAAACGACAACCGGCCGAAGCCCGATGGGGCTCCGGCCGGTTGCAGGCAGCGTCCGCCCTCAGGGCGCCTTGAAGAAGTCCGACCCCGTGGCGACCTCGCCCATCACCGTTTCCGTGATGCGGAAGGTGATCGGCGTCGTCTTCGGCATTTCAGCCTCCGCCGGCGAAAAGACGAGCACGCGCACCTCTCGGGTGGTGTCCGGTCCGACACCGATCACCGGCCGGCCGGTCACGGTCTGGTCGATGCCGACCGCCTCGACCCGGGTGCCCTCGGGCATGCCCTCGACGGACAGGATGAAGTCGCGCTGCACCTGACGCTTGTTGAGCAGACGGATCGTATAGCCGTTCCTGACCGCGCCATCGGACAATTCGACATAGATCGGATTGCGGTCGTGGAGCACGTTGACGCCCTCCAGCTCGCGGGTCGCCAGCGCATAAGCCATGATCGCGCTGATCAGCAGAATCACCGCGACATAGATCACCGTGCGCGGGCGCACGATGCGCACGAAGGTCTCCTTGCCCTCCATGCGGCGCTGAATGTTCTCGTCCGTGTCATAGGCGATCAGACCGCGCGGCTTGCCGACCTTGTCCATCACATCGTCGCAGGCATCGATGCACAACC
The DNA here is from genome assembly GCF_000423705.1 of Stappia stellulata DSM 5886. Taxonomy (GTDB): domain Bacteria; phylum Pseudomonadota; class Alphaproteobacteria; order Rhizobiales; family Stappiaceae; genus Stappia; species Stappia stellulata. The sequence continues at coordinate 698,599 of NZ_KE384083.1, forward strand.
CGCATTGGATGCAGCCGAGCTGCGTTCCGTTGCGAATGTCGACCCCCGTCGGGCAGGCATGGAAACACTGGTGGCAGTCGATGCAATCGCCGGCCGGCTGGCCTTCCGCTTCGCGCTTGAGGTTCTGCTTCAGCGAACCGCGCGGCTCGCCGCGGTCGTAGCGATAGGTAACGTTCAGCGCTTCCTCGTCGGTCAGCGCCGCCTGAATACGCGGCCAGGGACAGAGGAAGATGCAGACCTGCTCGCGCATGTGACCGGCGAGCGCATAGGTGGTGAAGGTGAGAATGCCGATCCACAGATAGGCGGCGAAGGCCGCCTGCCCGGTGGCGAGATCCATCACCAGCGTCGGCGCATCCGCGAAGTAAAGCACCCAGGCCCCGCCTGTCCACCAGGCGATTAGCAGCCACAATGTGTGCTTGGAGACTTTCTGCGTGATCTTTTTCAGCGTCCAGGGCTGCTTCTCGAGCCGGATCCGGTCGCGGCGGTCGCCTTCCGTGTGGCGCTCGACCCACAGAAACAGGTCCGTCCAGACGGTCTGCGGGCACAGGTAGCCGCACCATACGCGCCCGGCGACAGCGTTCATCAGGAAAAGCGCCATGGCCGCCAGGATCAGCAGGCCGGTCAGATAGTAGACCTCCTGCGGCCAGATCTCGATGAAGAAGAAATAGGCGCGCCGGCCCGTCATGTCGATCAGGACCGCCTGGTCAGGCGCATTCGGCCCGCGATCCCACCGCACGAACGGCAAAAAATAGTAGATGCCGAGCGTCGCGAACAGAACCGCCCACTTGATCTTGCGAAAGGTCCCGTGGACCGCCATCGGGTAGATCTTCTTCGCCGAGGCAAACCACTCGTCGGGGTGGGCTCCAGAGCCCGATGGATCCGTTTCTGCACGCATCGTTCCGTCCAATCTTCCAATCTCTCATGTCCCGCCCCACGGGACAATTGGGGAGCGCCGTGTGCAACACCTGCGCGCTCATCTGCCGGCACAGTATCCGATCGGTCTTTACATCGCCTTGCGACACGTCAACACCGCGACAATCGGTCACTTTGGCAGCGCGCACCCCTGTTTGCGCAGTGTCACGGGGATAACCCGTCACCACAGTCCGCACCTTGATCCGCGTCAAGCGCCGGCGCTCGCGGGGTGCGACAATCTGGCCGGAATTGCACAATCGCGCGCCGCCGTTCGCGCTAGGCTGGCGCATGCGAAGACCGCAACCAAGGCGGCACGCACCTGCAATCGACCAGACCGGATCACACTTCAGGGGAACCCAAACATGCGATCATCGCACATCGGACACCTGCTGGCGGGGGGAGCGATGACGCTCGGCCTCGCGCTTTCCACAGCCTCCGCCCATCCACTCGACGGATTGAGCGAAGCGGAGATCGGCGAAGCCGTGGCCCTGCTGCAGGCCGCCGGCCACACGAATGCCGAAACGCTCTATCCCTATATCTCGCTGCTGGAACCGGAAAAATCGATTGTGCTCGACTGGCGCGAGGGCCAGCCGGAGCCGCGTGCGGCCGAAGTTCACTTCAAGACCGCGGACGGCGCCTTCGTCGCGGAGGTCAATCTGACCGGCGACGCCGTCGTCTCCGTCGAGCCGGCGGCCGGGGAGACGATGATCCTGCTCACCGAGTTCCTGACCGCGATGGAACTTGCCACCTCCGATCCCGCCTTTGTCGCGGGACTCGAAAAACGTGGCCTGACGGCCGACGACGTCTTCTGCCTGCCACTGACGGCCGGGCGGTTCGGCCTCGCGGAAGAAGACGGTCGACGGTTGATGAAGGTGCCCTGCTACGTGCTGCCGGAAGGGTCCAATTTCTACGCCAAGCCGATCGAGGGGCTCTACGCGGTGGTCGACCTCAACGCGGATGAGGTCGTGGAAGTGTTCGACTCCGGCGTGCTGCCGCTTCCCGAAGATCCCTGGGGCTATACCGAGGCCGAAGTGGAGGCACGGACCGGCACGCTTCGCCCGCGCGCCAACCCGGCCCGTCTCAGCCAGCCGGGCGGCTCCAACATCACCATCGAGAACGGCCAGATCTCCTGGGACATCTGGCGGTTTCGCGCCCGCGTCGACAAGCGTCCCGGGCTGGTTCTCTCCAACATCGACGTGAAGGACGGCGAGCGCTGGCGTTCGGTGCTCTATCAGGCGCATCTGTCGGAGGTCTTCGTGCCCTACATGGATCCGGACGCCGGCTGGTACTGGCGCACCTACATGGACAGCGGCGAATACGGCTTCGGCACTTTCCTCTCGCCGCTGCGTCCCGGCGTCGACTGTCCCGCCTACGCGCAATATCTGCCCGCGCTCGTGCATCAGGACGACGGCTCGCCGCTGTCCATTCCCGGCGCGATCTGTGTCTTCGAACGCAACATCGGCGATCCCGCCTGGCGCCATTTCGAGATCTTCGCCCAATCGGAAAGCGAGTTCGTACCAGCCGAAGGGCGTCCGGCGACACAGCTTGTCGTGCGCACCGCCTCCGAGGTCGGCAATTACGACTATCTCGTCGACTACATCTTCCATCAGGACGGACGGATCGACGTCATGGTCGGATCCACCGGACTGGACGCGGTCAAGGGCGCCGCGATCAAGTCGATGGCCGACGAGGGTGCTGCGGAAGAAACCCGCTACGGCACGCTGATCGCGCCCAACCTGATCGCGCCCAACCACGATCATTTCTTCAACTTCAAGCTCGACTTCGACGTCGACGGCACACCCAACACCTTCATGCGCACGGCGCTTGTCAAGGGCGAGGTCGAGGCCGATGCACCGCGCCGCTCGCTCTGGGTGACGCAAACGGCCGCCGCGGAAACCGAGCTTGGCGGGCGCTACAAGGTCAATCCGAACACGCCGGCGATGTATCACATCATGAACATGGGTGCGGAGGGGCCGCTCGGCCACAAGCCCGGCTACATGATCGTCCCGAACAATTCGGTCGCCTATTCGCCGTTCGACTTCGAAAACGACCCGCCGATGAAGCGCAACGCCTATGTGGAATACACGATCTGGAACACGCCCTACGACCGCGACGAGCGTTATGCGGGCGGGCGTTTCGCGTTCCAGAGCGATGGCTCCGACACGCTGGCCACCTGGACGCAGCAGGACCGGCCGATCGCGAATACCGATATCGTGACCTGGTACACGATGGGCTTCCATCATGTGCCCCACACGGAAGACTGGCCGGTGATGTCGACCATGTGGAAAGGCTTTTCGCTCAGGCCCTTCAACTTCTTCCCGCACAATCCGGCGCTGACGATCCGTCTCGACGACGGCTCCTGATACGCCCTTGCAGGGCGGCGGCTTGCGCTGCCCTGCCCCTTTCGGCACGGCCCGTCGGCTTCACCGCGATTGACACGGCCTGTTCTGCCGCGCGACGCTTCGCGGCGAGGACGGGAAAACCCCATGCAGGATTTCACCATTCCCGAGGCGACCATCGGCGCGGCTGCGCTGCCGCTGATCGCCAACGCGATGCAAGAGGCCGGTGTCGACGCCACGCGCGCCTTCGCCGACAGCGGCCTCGACGCACCGCCCCACACACCGCGCGGGACCGGCGGCGAGCTGCCGCTTGTCCAGTTTACCCGCCTGCTTCAGGCCGGCGGTGCCCAGGCACCCGACGCCGGGCGCATGTGGCGCTGCGGCGAGGCGATCGCCACGCCGGCGCTGGCGGGCCTGTTTCCCGCCTGCCTTGAGGCGCAAGACCTCGGCGACCTTCTCGACCGGCTGCTTTGCGACCTGCAGGACCTGCAGCACGGAACGGCGTTTCACCGCGAGGTCGCCGACGACACCTGCCTGCTCAGCTATCGCATCATCGATCCCGCGATCTGGCCGCGCTCGCGCGACGCGGAATTCACCCTCGCCTTCCTCGACGCCGTGGTGCGCCGGTTTACCGCCAGCAGCGGCTGCGCGGTCGCGCTCTCCTTCGAGCACGAACGCGACACACGTGCCGATCTGGCGCGCCTGGCCGGCGTCGCGCCGCTCCACGGCGAGCCCTGCAACCTGCTGGCGTTTCCGGCACGGCTGCTGGAGACGCCGATTGCCGCCGACCGGACTGGCGAACCTGCACCTCCCGGAAAGGCCCCCCGGCGGGAGCGGTCACGCGAGCGCCGCAGCGGCGAGATCGTGGAAGCGGTTTATCGCAGGCTTGGCCAGGGCGCGTTGACCCAGGGAACAATCGCGGCGGATTGCGGCATGTCGGAACGCAGCCTGCGCCGGGAACTGGTGCGCGCCGGCTGCAGTTTCCGCGCGCTGAGAGACGATGCGCGCACGCAATATGCGCTGTGGGCGCTGCGCGAGACCCGTCTGCCGGTCAGCGAGATCGCGCATCGGCTCGGCTACGACAGCCAGGGCGCCTTCGCGCGGGCGTTCAGAAAATCCACCGGCACGCCCCCGAGCGGATTGCGCCGGGACACGTTGAGGCGCGACTGACGGGCAAGGGCCAGCCGCGAGGATATCCCTTTTTGGCACGAAAACGCCCGGAGCCTTGCGGTCCCGGGCGTCGGTGTTTCAGCTTGCGTCGCCCCCTTAGCGGGTGGCTGCGCCCTCGTCGGCAAAGCCGGCGGCAAAGGCCTGGTAGAGAATGTCCGGACCGTGCGCATGCCCGCCCGACGCCTCGATGCTGTGCGAGGCATGGCGCAGGAAGTTGCCGAGCGCATCGCTTCCGTCGGGACCGGGACGCATCTGCAGATTGCCCTGCTTCTCGTCGTCCTTGCGGGTGTAGATCGTCTCGCCGTGCTTGATGGTCTCCTGGACCTTCAGGCTGTCGAGCGTCTCCGGGTCGATGGCGGTCGGATCATCGGAGAGGATGATCAGATCGGCAACCTTGCCGACCTCGATGGAGCCCTTTCCGGTCTCCTCGAAGTGCTGATACGCCGGCCAGATGGTCATTGCCTTCAGCGCGGTCATCACGTCGACGCGCTGATCGGGGCCGAGGATGTCGCCGGAGCGGGTGCGCCGGGTCACCGTGGCATCGAGAATGCGCATGCTGTCGGGGAAGGCCACCGGCGCATCGTGGTGCGAGGAGAACATCATGCCGCGCTCGCGCACCCAGCCCGTCGGCGAGATGTTGTCGGCATTGTCCGGACCGACGGTGCGGTCGCGGTGCCAGTCGCCCCAATAGAAGGTGTGCATCGGGAAGAGCGAGGGAAACACGTCCAGCTCGTCGAAAGCCGCGACCTGGTCCTTGCGCAGGAACTGGCCGTGGATGAGCACCGGACGCCGGTCGACATTGCCGTGCTTTTCCGTCGCGGTCTTGATGCCCGCGATCAGCATGTCGGAGGCGCCTTCGCCGTTGGAGTGGGTGATGACCTGGATGTCGTTTTCAAACGCCCAGTCGATGGCGTCGAACACCTCGTCGCTGCTGGCGGCGGAATAGCCGGCGTAGTCGGCGCGGTACTGCTCCGGCGGCTTGTAATAGGGCCGGTCGCGCAGCGCGGTGAAGCCCTGCGGCGATCCGTCGATGGTCAGCTTGGCGCCGGCGACGCGAAAGCCGTTCTTGTAGGTTCGCGACACGTTCTTGGCGATGAAATCACGGTCGACCAGAACGTCGGGATAGGTCACGACGTCGATCTTGATCCGGCCGGCATCGGACGCGGCCTGCATCAGCTTGACGACGTTGGGCGTCGAACGACCCTCGTGGCCGGTGGTGTAACCGTAGCTCGCCAGAAGCTCCGTTCCTGCGACGAAAAGTTCCTCGCCGCCTTCCTTGTCGAGCCCGGAAAGCAATTTCATGAGCGCCGGGAAGAACGCGGATTCCTCCAGCACGCCGTTGGGCTCCTGGCTGCCGTCCTCGCGCCGGATCACGCCGCCGTCGGGGTTCTTGGTGTCGGCGGTGATGCCGGCAACTTCCAGCGCCTTGGAATTGAAGACCCCGAGGTGGCCGGACTGGTGAATGATCAGGACCGGCTGGTCGGTGGAAACGGCGTCGAGATCCTCGCGCGTCGGGTGGCGCTGCTCCTTGAGCTGGGCGTCGTCATAGCCAAAGCCCAGGATGGTTCCAAGCCGCTCGATGCGTTCCGGATAGGCCTTCTGCCACTCGCTCAGCGTCTGCTGCAGGGCGGGAATGTCGTTCACCTTGCCGTCGGGCGCCGGCTGGATGTTGGCCGAAACGGCCTGAACGCCGATCATGAAGGCATGACCGTGGGCATCGACGAAGCCGGGCAGCATCGTGCGACCCTTGAGGTCGATGAGCTTGGTGCCCTCGCCCTTGTGCTTCATCACCTCGGCCTCGGGGCCGACGGCGATGATCTCGCCGTCCTTTTCCGCGACCGCTTGGGCGCGCGGCCCAAGATCGTTCATGGTCAGGATCGGCCCGCCGGACCAGATCCGGTCGGCAACGTCCTCGGCGGCAAACGCCGGCAGCGCGCTGAACCCGGCGAGCAACATCGCCAGAAGGGGTTTGGACATGGGTTTCACGGGTATCTCCAGATACAAATTGGGGTCGCCGATCCTGCCAGGTTGCAGGTTTCGAATCCGGCGGTGTAACCTTAGCTTGCCCCCCCGACCCTTTCCGGAATGTGAAGGAAACCGGCCCGTTTCCTTGTAAAGCCTCGTGGCGAGCCGCGCCGCACCGGGTAACGCAGCGGCTCCGCAGCGTTACCCGCACGAATGAAAAAGGCGCCCGCGAAGGGGCGCCTCTTGTCGTTTTTGCCGACCGGTCGCGACACGCATCGTGCAAGGACGCGCCGGTGAGAGCTCGGTCTATTCGCCACCGCCGAGCGAGTGCACGTAGACGGCAAGCGACTTGACGGTCGCCGGCTCCAGACGCGGAGCCCATGCCGGCATGACACCGTTGCGCGGGTTGTTGATCTGCGACGTGATGCCGTCGATCGACCGCTCGTAGAGATAGTTGTTCGCAACCAGGCTCGGTGCGCCCATCTCGTTGATGCCGGCCAGATCCTCGCCGTGACAAGCGGCGCAATTGTCCATAAAGACCGTTTCGCCGGCTGCCAGATCGACATCGGCGGCAGGCTCCAGCCCGGCCTTCGCGCCGACATAATTGGCCACCTGGGTGATCTGCTCCTTGTCGAGGATCTCGTCGCGGCCGTAGGCCGGCATTTCACCGAAACGGGCTTCGTCGTGATCGGAGCGGATGCCGTACTGCAGGGTCTGGTGAATGGCGTCGAGCGAACCGCCCCAGATCCACTTGTCGTCCTGGAGGTTGGGATAGCCCAGGGAGCCTTCCGCCCCCGACCCGTGGCAGGCTGCGCAATTGTCGCCGAAGGCCGCCTCGCCGTTTGCAAGCGCGAACTCCAGCAGCGACTGCGTCGAGCGGATCTCGTCGAGCGAGGCGTTGATCAGCTTTTCGCCGATCTGCGAACGCGCCTCGAGATCCGCCTGATAGGCGGCCAGTGCGTTCGCGCGCTGGCTGTCGCCCATGACGCCGGCGGTATAGCCGGAGATCAGCGGCCAGGACGGATAGACGACCCAGTAGCCGATGGCCCAGACGATGGTGGCATAGAAGATGTAAAGCCACCACTTCGGGAGCGGGTTGTTCAGTTCCTTCAAGCCGTCCCACTCATGCCCGGTCGTTTCCACGCCGGAGAGCTTGTCGACTTCCTTCTTGTGCATGTCAGCCATTCATCAATCCTCCCGCAAGGGGATATGCGCGGCCTCGTCGAAGCGGCTGCGGTTCTTGGGCCACAGCGCGTATGCCAGGACGACGGCGAACAGAACCACGAAGTAGACCAGGCCCCACGTCTGGGCGAAGCTGGCGACTGAGTTGTAAGCTTCGTTCATCTCACGTTCCTCTTCGTCAGCGCAGGTTGGCCTTGTTGTCGTAGATCGAGAAGTCGACCAGCGTACCGAGCATCTGGAGATAGGCGACAAGCGCGTCCATTTCCGTCACGTCTCTCGAATTGCCGTCGAAATCGCGGACGATGGCGTCGGGATAGCGTTCCAGGAACGCATCCACGTCGTCGCCGTCGGGATTGGCCTGGGCCAGCATGTCGGCGCGGGCGGAGGCGATCATGTCCTCGCTGTAAGGCACGCCGACCATGGCATTGGCGGTCAGATGATCCTCGATGCCGCGCGTCTCCAGCTTCGCTTCCAGCAGGAAGGGGTATCCCGGCATGATGGAGGCGGGCACGACGGAGCGCGGGTTCACCAGGTGATCGCGATGCCATTCGTCGGAGTACTTGCCGCCGACGCGGGCAAGATCGGGACCCGTGCGCTTCGATCCCCACTGGAAGGGATGGTCGTACATGGATTCCGCCGCCAGGCTGAAGTGGCCGTAGCGCTCCAGTTCGTCGCGCATCGGGCGCACCATCTGCGAGTGGCACAGGTAGCAGCCCTCGCGGATGTAAACGTTGCGCCCTGCCAGTTCCAGCGGGGTGTAGGGCCGCATGCCCTCCACCTTCTCGATGGTGCTCTTCAGGTAGAAGAGCGGTGCGATCTCCACGAGGCCGCCAATGGCGACGACGACGAGGATGCCGATGACAAGCACAAGCGAGTGCTTCTCAAAGACTTCGTGTTTTTTCCAGATCGACATATTGTCCCTCTCCCCTTATTCGGCAGGGGCCATGGCGCCGGCGCCAGCGGTCTCGGCTTCTTCAGCCTCTCCGTGACGAACCGTCATCCACAGGTTGTAAGCCATGATCAGGGCACCGGCGACGAACAGGGCGCCGCCCAATGCGCGGATCACATAGAAGGGGTGCATCGCCTCGACGGTCTCGATGAAGGAGTACTCCAGGAAACCGAGTTGGTCGTAGGCACGCCACATCAGACCCTGCATGATGCCCGACACCCACATCGCGCAGATGTAGAGCACGATGCCGATGGTGGAGATCCAGAAGTGCCAGTTCACCAGCTTGAGCGAGTAGACCTGCTTCTTGTTCCACAGCCACGGGATCAGGCAGTAGAGGGCGCCGAAGGAGATGTAGCCGACCCAGCCGAGCGCGCCGGAATGCACGTGACCGATGGTCCAGTCCGTGTAGTGCGACAGCGAGTTGACCGAGCGCAGGCTCATCAGCGGGCCTTCGAAGGTCGACATGCCGTAGAAGGCGATCGACACGACCATCATCCGCAGCACCGGATCTGTGCGCAGCTTGTCCCACGCACCCGACAGCGTCATCAGGCCGTTGATCATGCCGCCCCAGGAAGGCATCCACAGGATGATCGAGAAGGTCGCACCCAGCGTCGAGGCCCACTGCGGCAGCGCCGTGTAGTGGAGGTGGTGCGGCCCCGCCCAGATGTACAGGAAGATCAGCGCCCAGAAGTGCACGATCGACAGGCGGTAGGAATAGACCGGCCGCTCGGCGCGCTTGGGCACGAAATAGTACATGATGGCGAGAAAGCCGGCGGTCAGGAAGAAGCCGACCGCGTTGTGGCCATACCACCACTGCACCATCGCGTCCTGAACGCCCGCCCACACGATGTAGGACTTGGTGCCGTAGATCGACACGGGAACCGTCAGGTTGTTGACGATATGCAGCATGGCGATGGTGATGATGAACGCCAGGTAGAACCAGTTGGCCACGTAGATATGCGGCTCCTTGCGCTTCCACAGCGTGCCGAGGAAGACCAGAAGATAGGCCACCCAGACGATGGTCAGCCACAGATCCGCGTACCACTCCGGCTCGGCGTATTCCTTCGACTGCGTCGCGCCGAGCAGGTAGCCCGTACCCGCGATCACGATGAAGGCGTTGTAGCCGAGAATGACAAACCAGGGCGCGATCCGGCCGGGCATGCGCGCGCGGCTGGTGCGCTGGACCACGTAAAAGGACGTGGCAAGCAGCACGTTACCGCCGAACGCGAAGATCACGGCCGAGGTGTGAAGCGGCCGCAGACGACCGAAACTGGTCCAGGGCAGATCGAAGTTCAGGACCGGGTAGGCCAGCTGAAGCGCGATGATCAGACCGACGGTGAAACCGGCGATGCCCCAGAAGACCGCAGCCCAGGCCCCGAACTTGATCGGTCCGAGGTTGTAGTTCGGCTTGCCGTCGACTTCCTGCGGGATCGCCATCCCGCCGTCGTTGAAATAGTTCTTGAAGATGATGAACGCACCGCCGGCCGCAAAGAGCGAGCCGAGTGCGGTATGAAACGCCATTACCTGATCGTAGGTCTTACCCGCGATGATCAGGCAGACGAAGGCAATCACGATGAGAAAGGCGGCAAAGAAGCCTTCCTCCAGCGTGAGGTATTTGGCTTTTGTCTGAGCCATGTCCGCGCCCCGAGTCCGTTTGTGATCCAACCCCCTATGGGTCCAGGAGGACGGTATGACGCACAGCGCCAAATCCGCCTTGATCCAGGTCAACCTGCCATAGGATAAGTCGCCTGGAATTTCACCTGCCAAAAAGTCCGTGCGACGATTTGCACAGGTAAACTGCTATAAAAGTCATAACAGTAAGTATATACCCCTAAGAAGGGGCTCGATTATTGTCATAGATCCGACAGCGCTTCGTCCCGACGCGACGGTCTTGGTTTCCCCTATCCGGTGGCGCCCGGCCCCGCTGGAGGCTGCGCCGCTCCCAGGAACCGCGATGTGAGCACGGGAAGAATCAGCACCATCGCAACATAGCGCACGATCTGGTGCGCCGCGACAAACGCCGGATCGAGGTTGAGCAGGAAGGCGAGCAGCGTCATCACCTCCAGACCGCCGGGGGCGAAGGCGAGCAGCACCTGCCCGAACGGCAGGCCGAAAAGCGCCCAGACAAGAAGCGACATCGCAACAGAGATTGTCATGCCGACGACGAAGGCGCCGAGGCTCACGAGAAAGAGCCGCGCCAGCGCCTGCGGCCCGACATGGCCAAAGCGCGCGCCGACGACGCTGCCCAGTCCGATCAGCGCAGCCTGGGTCAGCCAGCCCGGCAGAAGAATGTCAACCGTTCCGGTGGCACTCAGGATCGCGCTCATGAAGAACGGCCCGGTCATCCAGCCGGCCGGAACGCCGGCGCGTGCGGTGGCAAGACCGACAAGACCCGCAAGCGCCATCAGCGCGGCAAGCATCGGCAGGCCGAGGTCCGCCTGCGCCTGCAGCGCGGATTGCGGCGGCGGCGTCCCGCTCCCGGCGATCAGCGACGGCAGTACGGCCATCAGGATAAAGAGACGCACCGACTGCGCCAGCGCGACGCGTCCGACGTCTGCGCGGGGATAGGACAACGTCATCGCCATGACGACGGCAAGGGCGCCGGGGATCGCCGCGAAATAGGAGGTTTCCCGGTCCCAGCCGGCCACGCGACGCTGATACAGGTAGGTCGCCCCCATCACCGCAACCATGGTGATCGCCAGCAAGGCCATGGTGAATGGCCATTCGCCGATGCGCGCGACCGTCTCCGGCTTGACGCCGGTCCCCATCGTCACGCCGAGCACCACGAACAGACCGTCGCGCAAGGGCGTCGGCACATGGGCCGGCATCCTCGCAAGGGTCGCAAGCGCCACGGCGATCATCGCCCCCGACAGCCAGGCGGCCGGAAGGCCGAACCACGCGAACAGGGCTCCGCCGAGAGCCCCGGCGGCAAGAGTGGCAAGCGTTGCGGACAGGACATGGGACACGGGGAGCGCTTCGGTCTCGGGCGGGGCGATGAAAAAGGCGAGGCAAACGGCGGGAACACGATCGGTCAGGCACGGTGATTCTGACGGTCGTTCGAGAGTATGCCGCAAATCGGGACGCACTTCAGCCTCGCCTGCGGGTTACGGCACGCCGGGGCCGGGAGACGCCATGGCGGGGCGCGAAAAGAATCGCCAGGGACACCGCCGATTGAGAAAGATCAAGGCGTGCGGCGCGCGATCCCCGAATACTCGCGGCATGACACAGCTCGATGACCGCTATGCCGCACGCGCAGTGCCGCGCTACACAAGCTACCCGACCGCGCCGCATTTCCATGCCGGCATCGACGGGAGCACCTATGGCCGCTGGCTGGATGCAGTCCCGCCCGAGGAAACGCTTTCGCTCTATCTCCACGTGCCCTATTGCCGCACGATCTGCGCCTATTGCGGGTGCCACACAAAGGGCGCGCGCAAGGACGAACCGGTGATCGCCTATGCCGAGACGCTGCTGCGCGAGATCGACCTCGTGGCCGACCGTCTGGGCGCGGCGCGTCCGGTCGGCCACATCCACTGGGGCGGCGGCACGCCGAGCCTGTTGCCACGCGACAGCTTCCTGGCACTGGTTGCGAAGCTGCGGGCACGCTTCCGCCTGGAGGCCGGACACGAACATGCCATCGAACTCGATCCGCGCACGGTCACGCCGGATCTCGCCGAGACCCTGCGCGACGCCGGCATCACCCGGGCGAGCCTCGGTGTGCAGGACTTCGACGCCACCGTGCAGACGGCGATCGGACGCGTGCAGCCGCATGAACAGGTCGCGCGCGCCGTGGCGCTTTTGCGCGCGGTGGGCATCACCGCGATCAACTTCGACCTGATGTACGGCCTGCCGTACCAGAGCGTCGAGACCATCGACGAGACCGTGCGCGCAACGCGGGAGATGGCGCCCGGGCGCATTGCGCTCTTCGGCTACGCCCATGTGCCCTGGTTCAAGAAACACCAGCGGCTGATCGACGAAGATGCGCTTCCCGGCACACAGGCGCGCATCGCGCTGGCGGATCACGCGCGGGCGGCGCTGATCGACGCGGGCTATCGCGCCATCGGGCTCGACCATTTCGCCCTGCCCGACGACAGCATGGCGATCGCCCAGGAAAACGGCAGCCTGCGCCGCAATTTCCAGGGTTACACCACGGATACGGCACGGACGCTCATCGGGCTCGGCTGTTCCTCCATCGGCCATCTGCCGCAGGGCTATGTCCAGAACATGCCCGACATCGGCGGCTGGCAACGTGCGATCGAGGCCGGAAATCTGCCGATCGCAAAGGGCATCGCGCTCGATGCCGACGACCGCGTGCGGGCGGAAATCATCGAACGGCTGATGACGGACCACCAGGCCGACATCCCGGAAATCGCCGATCGCCACGGCTTCGCGCCGTCGCATTTCAGCGAGGCCTTCCACGCTCTCGACGAATTGGTCGCGGACGGGCTGGCGACCGAGGATGGCGGACGCATCGTCATCACGCCCGCCGGCCAGCGCTATGCACGGATTGCGGCGGCGGCCTTCGACGCCTATCTCGCGCGCGGCACCGCGCGCCATTCGATTGCGGTGTGAGCGGTGACCGGCGTCCACCAGAACGACAAACGCCCCGGACGTTGTCCGGGGCGTGCGACGCAGTCCTGCAAAACGTCAGGGGCGTCAGTGGATGCCGGTCAGCTGGCAGATGCCGCAGACGCGGGAAATGTGAATCTGGTCCTGACGCTCGACCTTGATGAGGCCGCGGCGCTTCAGTTCGGAGATCACCCGGCTGACCGTCTCGATGGTCAGGCCGAGGTAGTCGGCGATTTCCTGGCGCGTCATCGTCAGAACGACGTTGTGGCTGTCGGTGCCCGTTTCCGGCGGCCCGGCGCAGGCTTCGCCGCCGCGCTGGGGCACCATGCGCATCAGGAAGCTGGACACCCGCTCGATCGCGGACTTGCGCCCGAGAAGAACCGCATGATCGTGAAGCAGTTCCATCTGCGACATCAGGCAATGCGTCAGATGGCGCTGCAGCGGCGCGGACCGGTCGATCTCGCGGCGGTCGTAGGCGCTGACACGCGCATTGGTGAGGGTTTCCGCCGAACAGTCGTAGGTCTCGCCGGCGGCCGCGCCGAAGATCGTGCCGGGATTGAGGATCTCGACCACCTGCCGACGGCCGTCGGGCAGCAGCTTGTAGAGCATCACGATGCCCTCATCGAGCTCGAACAGCCGATCGGCGCTGTCGCCCTCGTAGAAGATCACGCTGTGCGGGGAATGACGCAGGAACTTCGCGTTTTGCGACTGCTTCAGCCCAAGGGACCGCGCTTCCAGCGGGGACATCCCCGTATGACCGTTGCCGGCCTCGATCGCCTGTTCCAAATAGGCCATGCTACCCTCCTGTGCAGTCTCGGCGGCCGGAGGAATTCTTCAAGGTCGTGCCCGGCCCGTCCGCCGCGCGCTGCCCCAGTCCGCGTGCCCCGTCCGACACCGACTCTCCGTCAACCGATGTCAAAGCCTAGCTGCAAGTCGAATGCGCGGGAATTGGGTCGTTTTCGTACGACCTTATACCTATGCGTCGCGCCGTCCGACCGGCGCGAACGGCAGGCCGGGTGCGGCAAAATCAAAGATGCGAGACCAGAAGTTCTTCGGTCAGCGGCTTGCGCAGCAGGATCGCAGGCTGCTCATCTCCCAGCATTTCCATGATGTTGCGGCTGGACTGGCCGGTGATCGCAATCACCTTGGGGGGATGTTTCAGGCCGTTGACCCACCGGATCAGCTGCACGCCGCTCAAACCGGGAAGGCCGAGATCCACGATCACCGTGTCGCCGGCTTCGGGCGGCGCGGCCTCGAAGAAGGATTCCGCGTCCGGATAAACAAGGGCGCGATGCCCGATCTGTCCAAGCAGCATCGCAAGACTGTCGCCGACGCCCGGATCGTCCTCGATGATGTGGACGGTCATCGGGAAGACCCCGGTTGCCCGGACGGCCCCTCGCCGCACAGACCGGACATGTCCAGCGTCCTTCTCGCGCATGCATTTCCCGGCACAGACGCTCTCTCCGCCACGTGTCTTCATCGTCCGCCCGGTCGCAGGCACGCGGCGCGCGTCTCTTGCCCGGTCGGCATTCGTTTAAGACTATAGTCGCAAGCAGCGGCCGGGAAACTACGCAGAAGCACGCAAGTGGCGGAAGAAATTCACGGAACCGAGGTAAGGCGAGAGACGCACGCCCGGCATCAGCCGGCCGCCGGCCCCTCCCGGGTCAGGACGATGCGGACAAGGTCGGCGGCGTTGCGCGCGCCCAGCTTTTCCATGATGCGGGCACGATGCACCTCGATGGTGCGCGGGCTGATCCCCAGCGTCCGCCCGGCTTCCTTGTTGGAGGCACCGGCGGTGATCTCCATCAAAACCTCGCGTTCGCGCGGCGTGAGCGTCTCCGCTCCGGGAAAGGCACCGGTTTCCTTTTCCGGAGCTTCGGCCGACTTGCCGACAGCGGCGATCGCATCGCGCACCCGCGTCACCACGGTATCGGCATCGAACGGCTTTTCGATGAAATCATGTGCGCCGTGCTTGATCGCCTCGACCGCCATGGGAATGTCCCCCTGGCCGGAAATGACGAAGACGGGCACGACGAAGCCGTTGCCGTGCAGCCGACGCAGGATCTCGATGCCGGACTGCCCGGGCATGTGCACGTCGAGAATGACGCAGCTGGGCGTCGTTGCCCCGACCGCCGCGAGAAACGCATCCCCATTGTCGAAGGTGTCCACGGAATAGCCCTCCATGTCGAACACCAGGGCCAGGGCATCGCGGATCGCGGGATCGTCATCGACAATATGGATCACCTGCGCATTGTCGCTCATTCTGACGGTCCTTTCGTTGCGGAATCTGCCGGCGTCGGGCTTTCGGCCGCGCCACTGGCATCTATGGGCAGGCGCAGCACGAAGACGGCACCGCCATCCTCGCCCATCGGATCGACCCAGAGATCGCCACCGTGATTTTGTGCGATCGAACGCGAAATGGTCAGGCCCAGACCGAGGCCGCGTCGCTTGGCGCCGGAAAACGCCCGGAACAGATTTGGCACCACCTCTGGCGGGACGCCGCCGCCGGAATCGCTGACCCGCACGATCATGTCGCCCCCCTGGGTGGAGGCGCCGATGCGCACGATGCGCTTTTGCGCGTCGCGGACCGCCTCCAGCGCGTTGCGCACGAGATTGACCAGCACCTGCTGGATCTGCACCGGATCGGCGCTGATATCGGGCAAGTCGTCGGGAATTTCGGCGGAGATCTTCACCTCTGCGTTGGCATCGCCCAGCATGACGAGTTCCAGGCATTCGCGGATCAGCGACGCCATCGAGACGCTCCGGCGCTCCGGATCGCGCTTTTCCACAAACCGGCGCATGCGCTGGATGATCTGGCTGGCCCGCTCCGCCTCGCGCACGCCCTTGTCGACGATCTCGACCAGCTTGCCGTCGTCCGCGCCATCCACGGCCGCCTTGCGGCGCGCGGCCTGCAGGTAGAGCATGATCGCGGTCAGCGGCTGGTTGAGCTCATGCGCGATCGCAGCCCCCATTTCGTCCAGGGCGCTGATGCGGGTCATGCTCACGAGTTGCGCCTGGGCGTCGGCAAGCCGGCGCTCCACCGCCTTGCGCGGACGCAGGTCGCGCAGGATGCCGATAAACTGGCGTCCCTCCGGGGTCGCAGCCTCGCCGACCGACAGCTCGATGGGAAATTCCGTGCCGTCGCGGTGGCGGCCGTGCACTTCGCGGCCGATTCCGATGATGCGTTTTTCGCCGGTGTCGAGGTAATGCGACAGGTAGCCGTCATGCTCCCTGGCGTAATCCAGGGGCATCAGCATCTTGACGTTCTTGCCGCGCACTTCTTCGGCGGCATAGCCAAAGAGCGTCTCGCAGGCCTTGTTGAAGAGGATGATGCGCGCCGCGTCGTCCATGACCACGATGCCGTCGACCGCCGTTCCCAGGACGCTGGCCAGCCGCGCCTCCGAGACGCTCGGCGACACCGACATGCTGCGGCTATGGTCTTCGCGCATTTTTGGTCCGGCCTACCCCGTTGCTGGCCCGGCGGCCAATCCCGACAATCCCTACGCAGAATTCCGTAGCGCATCGCGCATCACTGCGTCAACGCGCGATCCAGTCGCGCAATCGCGCGGCGGCGGTGCTCAAATCGCGCCGGGAGCGGGCGAAACACAGGCGCAGGAACCCCTCGCCCTCCGCACCGAAGGCGATGCCCGGGGCCAGCCCGACGCCGGTCTCGCGGACGATCCGTCTGGCGAGATCCCGGGAATCGTCCTCGCCTTCGATGCCGAAGAACAGATAGAAGGCCCCACCGGGACGGGTGAACCGCGCCCGCTGCGTGTCGCCAAGCGCCGTGGTGAGGATCTCCAGACCAAGGTCCGCGCGGGCGGTCTCTTCGGCGAGAAACGCCTCTCCCTGCGTCAGGGCGGCATGGGCCGCATGCTGCATGAACTCCGCAACCCCCGACGTCGAATACTGGATCAGGTTTTCCACAACCTGCCCGATTTCAGGCGGCGCGGACAGCCAGCCCACGCGCCAGCCGGTCATCGCCCAGTTCTTGGAAAACGTGTTGACGTAAAGGATCCGGTCGTCGGGTTCCGCGATGTCGATGAAGGAGGGCGCGCGCGTCAGGCCGCCGCGCACGAAACGGCTGTAGACCTCGTCCGCGATAATCCAAAGTCCGCGCCGACGGGCTTCATGCAGGATCGTCTCCAATGTCGCGCGATCCGCGATCCAACCGGTCGGATTGGAAGGGGAATTCAGATAGATCGCCCGGGTGCGCGGGGTGATCGCCGCGATCACGCGGTCGGCATCGAGCGTCCAGCCCTGCGCGGCAAAGACGAGCGGCACGGAGACCGCCTCGGCGCCTGCGATCTGCAGCGCGGCCGGCAGGTTGGGCCAGGCGGGCGAGGGATAGATCACCTCGTCGCCGCTGCCCGCCACGAGCCGTACGGCGATCTGGATCGCCTGCATGCCCGAGCCGGTGACGAAATAGCGCTCCGCGCCCCAGTCCTTGCCGAAATGACGCAGGTGATAGTCGGCGAGCGCCTGGCGCAGCGCCGGAATACCGCGCTGGTGGGTGTAGAAGGTCTCGCCGCGGGCCAGCGAGGCGGCCGCCGCGCGGGTGATGAACTCGGGCGTCGGCAGATCGCCCTCCCCGACCCACAGCGGAATGAGATCGGCGCAGTCGCGTCCGAAGGTTATCACGTCGACAATGCCGCTTTCCGGAGCCGTGCGGGCTTCGTCGCGCAGCGACGCAATCAGGTCTGTCATGTCGTGCTTCAATCCGGAAACCGGCCGGGCAGACGCCCGGCGTGAGGGGAATGACAAGGCTTTTGACAACCGGCCTCGCGGGAGCGTCGACCTCCCGGTGCCAGGCAAGCGGAGATCCGGGACCGGAAAGGCACGGCCTGTCTGTTCTGTTTTCTTGAAAAGCCCGCTTTTTGGCTCCTTGGCCCCGGGCCGCGGCTCGCGCCTTGCCCGGAATGAAGCAGGGTGCGTCGTTGCCCTTCGTCAGAATACCGCGGCCGGGCAACTGCCCGGCCGCTGGCGGGCTTATCGTGCTTTCAGGAGATCGCGGATTTCCTCAAGCAGGACCTGGTCGCGGCTCGGCGGCGGCGGCGCCGCGGGGGCTGCCTCTTCCTTCTTGCGCAGGCGGTTGACGCCCTTGACGACAACAAACAGCGCGAAGGAAATGATCACGAACTTGACGAGCGCATTGATGAAAAGGCCCAGGTTCCAGGTGACCGCACCCGCATCCCGGGCGGCATCGACGGTGGCATAGGGGCCGGCCGTCGCGCCGGACTTGAGAACGAGGAACAGCTCGGAAAAATCGACGCCGCCAAGCAGCAGTCCGATCGGCGGCATGATGACATCGTCGACCAGCGAGGAAACGATGCCGGCAAAGGCCGCGCCGATGACGATTCCCACCGCCATGTCGACCATATTGCCCTTGACCGCGAATTTCTTGAATTCCTGCAACATGCCGTGATGTTCTCCGTCGCCCACGCCACCCGGGCGGGCGCGTTTCATCCATCGACGGATCCGTTTAGCATGAAGGCGCAAGGGCGGGAATCGGAGAAATTGCCGGCCGGTTCCGTCTCCCAACGCCCTCCCGCGCGTGTCAGGTCGCGTGGTCCGCTGATGACAGCGCGACAATGTCGAGACGCCGGACCAGGTCTTCATGCGTCTCCGCCAATGCCAGGCGCAAGGTGTTGCGGATCGTTTCCCGGTCATCCTCGGTGAAGCTGCGGTCGAGCGGCAGAAGCAGGGCAAACCGCACGGCCTCGCGCGGTGTGACCACATCCGGCAGGGACGCCGGGGGCGTGCCCGGCAACGCCGTCAGCGCAAGCAGCGCCTCGTCATGGTCGATGCGGTCCTCATCCATGCGCGAGGTGGGAAGCCGGCCAAGCGCGTCCACGGCGGCACGGGAAACACTCTCACACCAGGCCCCGCTTGTGGCCGCTGCGACGGCGCGCGCGTCGGCACAGCCCATGACGGACGACAGGCCGGCGCGACGTGCGGTTCGCGCCACCCAGACCAGGCACAGCGGTGTCGCCGTGCGGCAGGCGCAATCGAGCGCCTCCTGAAAGGCGGGCTCGGAAAAAAGCTGCGGCCACGTCCGCCCGACGCGCATGCGGGTGTATTCCACGATCGACCGGTGCGCGAGAACGATGGCCAGGCGCGCAAGCTCAATGCGCAACGCATCCGCGTCGCTGAGCGGCGCCGGACGCTTGCGGCGAAACAGGGGGGGCATTCGGAAAATCGTTTCTCTCCACGGGTCGGCACCCGGCTGCCTCCGCCTTTCGGGCAGATGGACAGCACCGGGCAACTGTGATCCGATCGCGCCCAAGAGACAAGAACCGCAGGGAGGCGGTGCGTCATGCTTGAGGGTTGGGTCGTCGTCGTTTCGGCGCTCGGGTATATATTGTCGCTCTTCGCGATTGCCAGTTATGGTGATCGCAAGGCCAGGACAATGGTGCCCGGACGCGGACGGCCCCTGATCTACGCCCTGTCGCTCTCCGTCTATTGCACGTCGTGGACATTTTTCGGCTCGGTCGGCACCGCCACCCGCAGCGGGTTGGAGTTCCTGACGATCTACATCGGACCGGTGCTGGTTTTCGCGCTCGGCTATCCCTTGCTGCGCCGGATCATCCGGCTGGCGAAGAGCGAGCGCATCACCTCCATCGCCGACTTCATCGGTGCGCGCTACGGCAAGAGCCAGTCGGTCGCCGCCGTCGTCGCGATCATCGCCGTGGTCGGCATCATCCCCTATATCGCCCTCCAGCTGAAGGCCGTGTCGCTCTCCGTTACCACGATGGTCGCCCAGCTCGACCTGCCCGGCGGGATCGGCCCCCTCTCCTACTTCAGCGACATCACCCTGATCATCGCCATTGGAATGGCAATCTTCGCCTGGCTGTTCGGCACGCGTCACATCGATGCGACGGAGCACCAGGAAGGATTGATGCTGGCGATCGCGGCGGAAGCAGTGGTCAAGCTCATCGCCTTTCTCGCCGTCGGCATCTGGGTCACCTACGGTCTCTACGACGGTCCGGGGGCGCTTGCGAGCGCGATGGCCGCCGACACGCGCGTGACCGGCGTGCTGACGGACGAGCTGTCCGGCGGCAACTGGATCGTGATGACCCTCCTGTCGTTCTTCGCGGTGCTCATGCTGCCAAGGCAGTTCCATGTCACGGTGACGGAAAACAACTCCTCGGCGGAGCTCAAGCGCGCGACCTGGCTGTTCCCGCTCTATCTCGTCGCGATCAATCTCTTCGTCGTGCCCATCGCCGCGGCCGGCATGATCGCCTTCACGCCGGACACGAACCCCGACACCTATGTGCTGGCGCTGCCGATTGCCGCCGACCAGCCATGGCTGGCACTCTTCGCCTTCGTCGGCGGCCTGTCGGCGGCCACCGCCATGGTGATCGTGGCGACCGTGGCGCTCGCCATCATGATCTCCAACGACCTGGTGATGCCGCTGGTGCTCCGGCGCTCCAGCGAGGATGCGATCATCTCTTCCTCGGGCGAGGACATGAGCCGCATCCTGCTCCTGATCCGCCGGGTTGCGATCTTCGTCACGCTGCTGCTCGCCTATGCCTATTTCCGCGCCGCGGGAGACACGGCGGCGCTGACCTCCATCGGCCTGTTGTCCTTCGCCGCGATCGCGCAATTCGCACCCGCCTTCTTCGGCGGCCTGATCTGGCGGCGGGCGACCGCGCGCGGGGCAATCGCGGGCATGACCTCCGGGTTCGCCATCTGGGTCTACACGCTGCTGTTGCCGACCTTCGCGCAATCGGGACTGATCTCCGACACCTTCCTGGAAAGCGGCCCCTTCGGCCTGTGGCTCTTGCGTCCGCAGGCGCTGTTCTCGCTTGCCTTCGATCCGCTGACGCACGGCGTCTTCTGGAGCCTGTCGGTCAATCTGGCCGCCTATGTGCTGGTGTCGCTGTCGCGCGCGCCCGAACCCATCGAACGGTTGCAGGCGAACATCTTCGTGCCGTCCGAGCTTTCACCCGCGCCGGGTCTCAGGTTGTGGCGCACCTCCGTCACCGTCGGCGAGCTGCAGGCAACCATCGCGCGCTACCTCGGCGAGGAGCGTACCGAGCGCTCGTTCCAGCGCTTCACCCGCGAGCGCGGCCGCGACGCCGATCCCAACGCACCGGCCGACGCCCAGATCATCCGCTTTTCCGAACAGCTTCTGGCCAGCGCCATCGGCGCCGCCTCCTCCCGCCTCGTGCTGTCGCTGCTGGTCAAGCGCAGCGACCCGAGCGGCAAGGGCGCTTTGAAGCTGCTCGACGACGCCACCGTCGCCATCCAGTACAACCGCGACCTGCTGCAGACAGCCCTGGACCAGGTGCGCCAGGGCATCGCCGTCTACGACCGCGACCTCAGGCTGATCTGCTGGAACCGCCAGTTCCGCGAATTGCTGGGCCTGCCGGCGGAATATGGCCAGGTCGGCACCCCGCTCGATGCGATCATCCGCTACAACGCCAAGCGCGGCGCCTTCGGCGGCGATCCGGTGGAGGTCATCGTCGGCGACCGGATCGACAAGCTTGCCGTGCGCCAGGAGACCTTCCAGGAGCATCTGGAAACCGAGGCCACCGTGCTGGAAGTGCGCACCAACCCGATGCCTGCCGGCGGCATCGTGACCACCTACACCGACATCACCGAACGGGTGCTGGCGGAGGAAGCGTTGGCGCGGGCCAACGAAACGCTGGAGCGGCGCGTGCGCGAACGCACGCTGGAACTTACCCACGTCAACGAGGAACTCACCAACGCCAAGCGGCTCGCCGACGAAGCCAACCTGGGAAAGACCCGTTTCCTGGCGGCCGCCGGCCACGACATCCTGCAACCGCTCAACGCCGCCCGGCTCTATGCCTCAAGCCTCACCGAACGCTTTGCCGACGGCGAGTTGCGGCATCTGGTGCAAAACGTCGGCGCGTCGCTGGAATCGGTCGAGGAAATCATCGGCGCCGTGCTCGACATCTCGCGGCTCGACACCGGCGCGCTCAATCCGGATATCACCGTGTTCCGGATCGAGGAAATCCTCAATCCGCTGCGGATGGAGTTCGAGCCGATCGCGCGGGAGAAGGCCCTCGACCTGCGCATCCTGCCGAGCAGCCTGTCGGTGCGCTCCGATCGCAGGCTGCTGCGCAGGCTGCTGCAGAACCTCGTTTCCAACGCGATCAAATACACCCGCGCCGGCAAGGTGCTGGTCGGGGTCCGCAAACGCGGCGGCAAGGTCGTGATCGAGGTCTTCGACACCGGTATCGGCATCCCGGAATCCAAACAGCAACTGATCTTCATGGAGTTTCACCGCCTTGACGACGGGGCCCGGGAAGCCCGCGGCCTCGGTCTCGGTCTGTCGATCGTGGAGCGTATCGCGCGGGTGCTGAACCATCCCGTTTCCCTGCGCTCGACAGCCGGTGCCGGGTCGCGCTTTTCCCTCTCCGTTCCGCTGGCGGCGACCGTGCCCGTCCTGGCGGAACCGGCACCGCCGCCGCCGGCTCCCGGCGCGCTCGACGGCCTGCATGTGCTGGCCATCGACAACGAACCGCAGATCCTCGACGGCATGCGGGTCCTGCTGACCGGCTGGGGCTGCCGGGTCACGATTGCCCATGACCCGCTGGAAGCGGCGCGCAAGACCACGGAGGCCGGCCAGCAACCGGACGTCCTGATCGTGGACTACCACCTCGACGAAGGCACCGGCGTGGAGGCCGTGGTCCAGCTCCGCTGGCGCTTCGGCACGGAGCTGCCGGCCGTCCTGATCACCGCCGACCGCACCCAAGCGGTGCGTGCGGAAGCCGCCGACAAGGGCATCGACCTTCTCAACAAGCCGGTCAAGCCGGCGGCGCTGCGGGCATTGCTGTCGCGGTTGCGCCTGACGCGGTCCGCGGCGGAATAGGCAAAGCGATGACACGCAATCAAGCGAGCGTGTAAAGCTTTGACTTGCCTGTGCCTTATTGCCGGTGGACGCTTCGCCGCGCGCCGGAGCAGCATCCTTCGCGCGCGTTCGGGACGAATCAGGGAGACCAGCATGCACATTTGGGCAAAGACCGCCTTCGCCGCAGGGGTATTCGTGCTTGCACCGGGAGCGGCACAGGCGGCCTGCGACGTCGACAAGCCGGGATCGGAAATGACACATCAGGAGGCGGCGAAGGTCTACCACTGTCTCGAAAAGGAGCTTCACGCCGGCTACATGCAAGGCGACAAGCGCTGGATCCCGGGCGACTTCGTCACCGACTACCGCGGCTGGAAGGCGGCGAGCGACTTTCCCGCCGCGCCCGGCTTTCACGGCGAGCGCTATCTCGTGACCTTCGTCAATCCGGTCGGCGAAGCGGAATACATGCGGTTCAAGGACGAGGGCGCGATGATGCCCGCCGGCAGCGTGCTCGCCAAGGAATCCTTCACGATCAACGACGAAGGCAAGGTCTCCAGGGGGCCGCTGTTTTTGATGGAAAAGGTTGCGGCCGGCAGTTCGCCGGCGACCGGCGACTGGTACTACATGGCGGTGACGCCGAGCGGAACGCCGATGACGATGGACGTGGTGAGCGCTTGCAGCGATTGCCACCAGAGCAATTTCGGCAAGCGCGACGGCCTCGGCTATCCCGTCGAAGAGGTCCGCGCGAAGCCCTGACCGGCGGCGCCGGTCGCGTACGAGAGCAAAACGGCAAAGGGCGCGGGATATCCCACGCCCTCAGACTGACGACAAAGGGAGTGCACGCCCTCCCGCGTCATACCGGGCAAGCGCAAGCGCGACCCGGTATCGGAGAGCCGAAAACCTGTCCCTTTAAAAACTGTCCTTTTAATTGAGTTGCACATCGCGAGACCGTGCTCCGCCGATCCCGGATCGCAGCTTGCGCTGCGTCCGGGATGACGACAGTGCCGGGACTTTATCGTCCTCCTCGGGGCGCAGCATGTCCCGCGCCCTCTTGTTCGAATCGCGGCCGGCGCGTCAGCGCGCGATGGCCGAGTGCCACTGCCCCTGTTCGATCTTGGAGGCGGCAATCACCGCCTGGGTGCGGCTGTCCACGCCGAGCTTTTGCAGGATTGCGGAGACATGCGCCTTCACCGTTGCCTCCGACACGCTGAGCTCATAGGCAATCTGCTTGTTCAAAAGACCTTCCGACAACATCATCAGGACACGCACCTGCTGGGGCGTGAGGCTCGACAGGCGCTGCACCATGTCGGCGATCTCGTTGCTTTCCGAGTTCAGGTCGACATCCGGCGGCGTCCATGTGCCGCCGTTCATCACGGAGGCCACCGCGTCGCGGATCACCTCGATGCCGAGCGACTTCGGGATAAAGCCCGAGGCGCCGAGTTCCATGCAGCGGCGGATGGTGGAAACGTCCTCGGTCGCCGACACGACCACCACCGGCACGCCCTGATACTGCGCGCGCAAATACATCAGGCCGGAAAAGCCTCTCATCCCCGGCATCGACAGATCCAGCAAGAGGAGGTCGACCTCGTCGTGGGAATCGAGATCGGCGACCGCCTCCTCCAGCGATCCGACCTCGGAGAGGCCTGCCCCCGGATAAACAAGTTCAAGCGTCTGGCGCATCGCGCCGCGAAACAATGGATGATCGTCTGCAATAACAAAATGATAGGATGTGCTTTCCGACACGCATTCCTCCTCCCTCCAGGCCGGCCGTCGCCGCCGGCTCTGAACCACGCACGCCGCAAATCGCCTCCCGCCGATTCGCGCACCGCGCCCCCCTTGCTCCGGTTGCCCGGCGTGCCGGTCCGCAAACGGGGGACCTGTTTGCGCAGCCGCATTATTGACGCTGCCACCACGCGCATCAAGCGAAGAACCGGCGCATCCGCGGCCACCCGCGCTCCGGGCGGGCCGCAATTCCCGTATTCTCACAGTTTTCGCGTTTGCGAAAGTCGTATAAGCAACGCGTCAAACTGGGTGCACAGTGTTGGGGAAATGCGCCGCACCGTCGTACTGTCGTAGCGTCACTCGCACAAAAGACGTGTCGAACACGACGGACAAACAAGACGGGAGAACCGGGATGAATGGACGCGCCGAGACACCGGAGCGGCAATACCGGCGATGGTGGCACCGCACCGCGCGCCTTGCGGCGGTCGTTCTGGCGCTGTGGGGTATCTTCGGCTTTGCGGTCCACGGCCTCGTCGCACCGCTCAACACGCTGGCGGTCGCCGGCTTCCCGCTCGGCTTCTACATGGCAGCCCAGGGCTCCCTCATCGTCTTCGTCATCCTCCTCTTCTGGTTCAGCTCCCGGCAGGACCGCCTCGACCGTGAGGCCGGCATCGCCGAACCGGATGACGTTCGCGAGGCGTTGCCGCGATGAGGCAGCACCCGCGCAACGATCCCTTCCTTGCCAACGTCGGGCGGATCTACGGCACCTATGCGGGGGGCTTCGCGGTTTTCGTCGCCGCTCTCGCCATCCTTGAACAGATGGGCGTTCCCGACCGGATCATCGGCTACCTCTTCGTCTTCTTCACACTCGCCGTCTATGCCGGCATCGGGTTCGTCACCCGCACCGTTCAGGTGTCGGAATACTATGTCGCCGGCCGGCGCGTGCCCGCTGTCTACAACGGCATGGCGACGGCCGCCGACTGGATGTCCGGCGCGTCCTTCGTCGGCCTGGCCGGCGCGCTATATGCGCTCGGCTACGACGGGCTGGCCTATGTGATCGGCTGGACCGGCGGTTATGTGCTCGTTGCCGTGCTGATCGCGCCCTACCTGCGCAAGTTCGGCGCCTACACGGTTCCCGATTTCCTGGCAGCGCGTTTCGGCGGCAATCTCGCCCGGCTTATCGGCATTCTCGTGCTTCTCGCCTGCTCCTTCGCCTATGTCGTCGCCCAGATCTATGCGACCGGCATCATTGCCTCGCGGTTTCTGGGCATCTCCTTCGAGGTGGCGGTCTATGTCGGCCTTGCCGGCATCCTGCTCTGTTCGATGCTCGGCGGCATGCGCGCCGTCACCTGGACCCAGGTCGCGCAATACATCGTGCTGATCGTCGCCTATATGCTGCCCGTCGCGATCCTGTCGGCGCAGAAGTTCGGCTTTCCCCTTGCCCAATTCACCTATGGCGCGGTGCTTCAGGACATCGCCGTGCTGGAACAGGATCTGCTGGCGCGGGGCCTGGCCACAGCCGACACGCTAAAGCCGCATCTGGCGCCCTTCACCTCGCTCGATCCGCTGAATTTCTTCGCGCTGATCGCCTGCCTCATGGTGGGGACGGCCTCGCTGCCGCACATCCTCATGCGCTATTTCACCAGCCGGTCGGTGCGCGACACCCGGCGGTCGGTCGCCTGGTCGCTGCTCTTCATCGTGCTGCTTTATGTGACGGCACCGGCCTATGCCGCCTTTGCAAAGCTGGAGATCTATCAAAACGTCATCGGCGCCGGCCTCGATGCCCTGCCGCAGTGGATCTACACCTATGGCAAGCTGGGACTGGTCGACATCTGCGGCGCCCATGCAGCCTCTGTCGACGCGGTACAGGCAGCCTGCGCCGGCACCCCCGGAAACACGGGCGTCCTCCGGCTTCCCGATCTTGCCATCGACCGCGACGTGATCGTCATCGCCATGCCGGAGATCGCCGGACTGCCCTATGTGATCGCGGGCCTTGTGGCCGCCGGCGGTCTCGCCGCCTCGCTGTCGACGGCGGACGGGCTGCTGCTCGCCATCGCCAATGCGATGAGCCACGACGTCTACTACCGCATGCTCGACAAACGCGCGCCGGCCAGCCGGCGTCTTGTCATCGCCCGCCTGTTGTTGGTCGCGGTGGCGGTTCTTGCCGCCTATGTCGCCGCGACGCGGCCGGCGGACATCCTGTCGGTCGTCGCCTGGGCGTTTTCGCTGGCGGCCGCCGGCTATTTCCCGGTCCTCGTGCTCGGCATATGGTGGCGGCGCTGCACGGCGGCCGGCGCGATCGCCGGCATGATCGCGGGTTTCGGCGTGACGCTCTATTATCTGGCCATGACGCAATACGGCGGCATGGCGGAATGGTTCGGCGTGAAAAACATCTCCGCCGCGCTCTTCGGCCTGCCGGTCGGCTTCGCCGCGACCGTCCTCGTCAGCCTGCTGACGCCGCCGCCTTCGCGCGAGGTTCAGGCGCTGATCGACGACATCCGCAAGCCCTCGGGCGGCCCGGTGATGCGCGACGGCCCGCTGTGAGCGGTCAGACGATGCAGGCAACGCTTTCATGAGCGTACTGGCCTTCCAGATCGCCAATTTCGTGCTGGCGGCACTGATGTACACGCTGCTCGGGCGGCTGGCGCTGACGCTGCTGCTCGGCGCCGGCCACGACGGCTTCATGTCGCGGGCCTTCGCCCGCCTCACCGATCCCGCCCTGTGGCTGGTGCGGCAGGGCACGCCTTCGCTGGTGCCGCACGGCCTGCTGCTGCTCTTCGCCGTCACCTGGACGATGATCGCCCGCGTGGCGCTTACCGTCGTCTTCGCCGCCAGCGGCGCGCTTGCCGGAGCCGGGTGACGCGATGACGGAGATTGTGAACACGACCGGCCGCCTTCCCCTTGCCATCGCGGCGCTCGCGCTTCTCAACGGCGTATTCAATCCCTGGCTCCTGCCACAGACGACGGCGGCGGTCATCCTGCTCGCGCCGGGGCTGCTCGTCTCCTCGGCCGCGCTCGTCGTCTATCTTGCTTATCTGCTCGGCGCCCTGACGACGCTCGTCGTCGCCGGCGTTCCCGCCGCTCTCTACGAGCGCCTTTCCGGCGGCCGTGCCTCTGGCTTCGCGGTCTGCCTCGTCTGGCTGGCGGCAACCGCGCTCCTCACCCTGCCCGCTGCGGGGATGGCCGCGCTTCTGCTTCTGGGGTAGGCTTTCGCCCGTTCCGACACTATTCCAGCCACGCCCTTCAAGGACATTTCACCTTGCCCGAGACGCTTTTCCCGCCGCTGGAGCCCTATGGCTCCGGCATGCTCCCCGTCAGCGACCTGCATTCCATCCACTATGAGGAATGCGGCAACCCGGACGGCGTGCCGGTCGTCATGCTGCATGGCGGACCGGGCGGCGGCGCCGGACCGATCATGCGCCGCTTTCACGATCCGTCGGTCTACCGCATCGTGCTGTTCGACCAGCGCGGCTGCGGACGGTCCATTCCCCACGCCGAGCTGCGCGAAAACACCACCTGGGACCTCGTCGCAGACATCGAGCGGCTGCGCGAGCATCTCGGCATCGAGCGCTGGCAGGTGTTCGGCGGGTCCTGGGGATCGACGCTCTCGCTGGCCTACGCGCAGACGCATCCCGAGCGCGTGACCGCGCTGGTGTTGCGCGGCATCTTCCTGCTGCGGCGCGCCGAGCTCCTTTGGTTCTACCAGGAGGGCGCGAGCTGGCTTTATCCAGATCTCTTTGCGGCCTATCGCGAATTTATCCCGAAGGACGAGCAAAGCGACCTGATCGCGGCCTAT
Organism: Stappia stellulata DSM 5886; assembly: GCF_000423705.1. Lineage (GTDB taxonomy): Bacteria > Pseudomonadota > Alphaproteobacteria > Rhizobiales > Stappiaceae > Stappia > Stappia stellulata. Next base: position 727,017 of record NZ_KE384083.1, read on the forward strand.
CATCGCCGGCTCACCGGAACCGACGAGACGGAGCGGCTCGAGGCCGCCGTGCGCTGGGCGCGCTGGGAGGGGTCAACGCTCTCGGTCCTGCGCAATCCCGAGCGCGAGGAGGCCTTCTCGGATCCGCATTACGCACTCGCCTTCGCACGCATCGAGGCGCATTACTTCGCCAACGGCGGCTTCTTCACCCATGACGACCAGCTCCTGCGCGATATCGACAAGGTCCGCGGCATCCCGGCGGTCCTCGTGCACGGCCGCCACGACGTGGTGACGCCGATGAAAAACGCCGTCGACCTGTCCGCCGCCTGGCCGGAAGCGGAGCTGCGCATCGTCGAGAACGCAGGCCATGCGGCGAGCGAACCGGGCATCGTGGCGGAACTCGTCGCCGCGACACGGCGTTTCGCGGATCGCCGCTAATGCGCGCCCCGGGGCGTCAGGTTCCCAGATAGCGCAGCGTCAGACTGCGCTGATGGGGATCGCGCCGGTGCTCCATCACATAGATCTCCTGCCAGGTGCCGAGATCGAGCCGACCGGCCACGACCGGCACCTGCAGGCTGACATCGGTGAGCATCGACTTGACGTGGGCCGGCATGTCGTCCGGCCCTTCGCTTCGGTGACGCCAGGGCGCGTCCTCGCGGGCGAGGCCGGAAAGCGCGTCGAGCAGATCGGCCTGAACGTCGGGATCGGCGTTTTCCTGGATCGTGAGCGAGGCGGAGGTGTGGCGCAGGAAAAGCGACACGGCACCGTCGCGCGCGGTCTGCTCGGCCAGCCAGTCGTCGATCCGCCGGCCGATGCCGTAAAAACCGCAACCGCGGGTCGCCACGACAAGGCGGCCCATGCGTTGACGCAGGTCGAGGCCATCATCCTCGAAGGTCCAGGCCTGGTCGATCAGGCCGGGTCGGGAACGGGTCATGATTGGGCGAGTACCTCCCTTTTGCCGCAACTATGTGAGGAGTGTGCCGACAGCGCAAGCGCGGCAGGGCTTGGCAGGCGAATGCCCAGGCTTTAGCCTGCGCTCCGCGCCGCTTCGCAGCGGGGCGCTTTCGAAGGCACCGACAACAGGACACCGGCCTCAATGGCTGCAACGGGTTTCGACTTCAGCCATCGGGGCGAGGCCAGCGTGGAAACGCTCGACTTCAACCGGGAACTGGTCCATCGGCTGACGCTTCTGCCGGACCAGTGGTCCTTCGCTCCGTCCGTCATCCGCGAGAAACGCGCCGAGGGGCTGGGGCCCTTCCCCTGCCCGCCGCGCGATCCCGACGCGAAGGTGCATGTGATTTCCGGACCGCATGGCGAGATCCCCTTGCGCATCCTGCGCCCGCGCAACCGCCCCTGCGAGGGCGCCTATCTGCACATCCACGGGGGCGGCTGGACGCTCGGGGCGGCCGACGAACAGGACCCGCGTCTGCGCGAGATCGCGGAAAACACCGGCCTTGCGGTCGTATCCTGCGCTTATAGGCTCGCGCCGGAACACCCCTATCCGCAAGGCCCGGACGATTGCGAAACGACCGCCCTGTGGCTGCACGAAAACGGCGTCCGGGAATTCGGCAAGCCGCGCTTTGCCATTGGCGGGGAATCGGCGGGCGCCAATCTCGCGGCCGCCGTCCTGCTGCGCCTGCGCGACCGGCACGGCCTCGGCCACCTGTTTTCGGCCGCCGTCTTCGTCGGCGGATGCTTCGACCTGCGGCTGACGCCCAGTGCCCGTGCCTGGGGCAGCCGGAAGCTGGTGCTGAACACCCGCGACCTGACGATGTTCGTGCGGCATTATCTGGCGCGCGGCGGCGATCCGGCCTCGCCGGACGTGTCCCCGCTGATGGGCGATCTGAACGGTCTGGTCCCCGCGCATTTCGTTGTCGGCGACGCCGATCCGCTGCTCGACGACACGCTGTTCATGGCCGCGCGCTGGCAAGCGGCCGGCAACCGGACGGAGCTTGCCGTCCACCCCGGCGGCTGCCATCTCTTCCAGCACTTTCCCCTTGCCATCGCCAAGGACAGCAACAGGGCAATCGACGCATTCCTTCGTGAATTACCGCCCTCCAATTGACACCCGCCGCCGCCCGGCGCAAACACCATCATCGAACCCGCCCGGAGAGCCACACATGGCCGCTATCGACACATTGTTTTCTTTTGTTAATTGCTGGGAATGCGATGAAAACGATCACCTGAACGTCCAGTTCTATCTCGCCCGCTTCGAGGAAGCCGACCGCCAGTTCCGCCTGCTGAGCGGACTGAGCGACGCCCTTGCCGGCGCCCGGCGCGCGCGCCACATGCGCTATCACGAGGAACTCTATTCCGGCGACACGCTGGTCATGCGCAGCCACGTCGCCTTCGACGGGCCCTATATGCTAACGGTGGTGCATGAGCTGCGCCGCAGCGCCGACAACGTGCTCGCCGCCACGGCGACCGACGGCTACGCCCCCGCCGACAGCGTCGCGCGCGAATTGCGCCGCCGCTTTCAGGACGTCAGCGCACCGATGCCGGATGCCGCCCTGCCGCGCAGCCTGGGCACGGCAGCCGAGACCAATGCGGCCACCGTGAAGCAGCTGGAAACCGCGGGCGCGCGCATTGTGCACCGGGCCACCGTGCTGCCGCGCCACGCGGGACCGGACGGACGCGCCGACGACGCCTTCGCGCTGGCGTGCTTCACCGAAGGCGCCCCGCATGTGTGGAATCTGACGCCGATGACGGACGCCTGGCTCACCGAGCGCGGGCTCGGACGCGTCGCGGTGGAGATGAAGCTTGCCTGGACCGGGCCGCTCAAGCCCGGCGATCCGGTCGTCACGCACAGCGGATTGACCGGTGCGGCGAATTCGACCTTCTCCTTCCGCCATCACCTGTTCGAGGCGCGCACCCACCGGCTGGCGGCGGTGTGCGATGTCGTGGCGCTGACGATGGACCTGAAGACGCGCAGTGCCGTGACGCTCGATGACGAGGTGCGCGCCGACATCCTGAAGAACGTGCTGAAGGCCTGACGCAAAGGCGAAACGATTACCGGCAGCAGTGGCCGGGAGGATCGCACCGGATCCTCCCGGTCAGTTCGCCATGTCGTTGTATTCCTCGCGCAATGTCTTCATCATCCCGAAAAAGCGGCGCATCGCCTTCTCTGTGAAGTCGAGCGCCTTGTCGAGTTCGGCCTCTTCCTCGGGCGTGAAGGCCGGGTCATCGCCTGCACCGGACCCGTTGGCGGACGCATCCGGCCGTTTCGCCGACGGGGTCTGTCCGTTTTCGGCAAGACGCTTCTCCAGGGCGGCATTTTCGTCCCGCAACGCCGCGAGTTCGTCGCTCAGCCGCGAGATTTCCCGCTCCATCGCCAATTGTGCGTCCGGCACGGCAACGCAGCGCCAGGCCTCGCTGCGGCGACGGCACTCGGCGACCCGGCCGCTCTCCCGGTCGAGCCGCAGGAAGGCCTCTCCGGCCGGAGCGAGCAGATAGCGGTCTTCCGGCGCCGACGGACGCGGTCCCGTGCCCGCATCCCCAGACTGGGCAGCGGCGCCCGTGACAAGCGACACGGCAAGACCGGCGGCAACAAGAGCGGTTGCAGGCAGGCGCATCACGAGGTTCTCCATGTGTTCGGCCTTCCGCGTCCCGGGGACGAAAAGGCCGTATACGGCACAATATCTTCGACTTTACACAACTATCCACGCCGGTCGTGGCGAAAGCACGACGGCCCGCGCCCGGGATGTCCGCATCACGGCGCGGAAAATGGCACCCGCCCCTCCGCCAGCGCCGCATCCAGCAGATCGAGACGGTCCTGCCCCCAGAAGACCTCGCCATTCAGAACATAACTTGGCGAGCCGAAAACACCTGTTTCGATGGCTTCCGCCTGATTGGACATATAGCGCTCGACAATGGGCTTCTCGCTCGCCTGACCGAGCGTTGCATCGGCATTCAGGCCGAGCCGCTCGAGAATCGCGCGTTGCACGCTGTCGCGCGCGATGTCGAGTTCGTCGACCCACAACGCCTTGAAGACGGCGAGCGAGTAGGCCGCCACCGGCCCGCCCTCCACCGCGACCGCAAGCGCGATCCGGTCGGCAAGTTCCGGGTTCACCGGAAAATGCGCCGGCTTGAGCGTCAGCGGGATGTTGCGGTAGGCGCGCCAGCGCTGCAATTCCACCAGCCGGTAGGCCTGGCGCACCGGATGGCGCTTGGCCAGCGGCAACCCGCCCGTTTCGGCAAACACCGTTGTCAGCGAAACGGGACGGAACCGCACCGCATACTCCCGACGGTCGGCGAGCGCCAGGAAGGCCTCGTGGCCGATATAGGCCCAGGGAGAGGCGTGCGTGTAGTAGTAGTCGATGATGCGCTGCATGCGGGGAGCCCGTGGCTGATTGCGGTGTCCGGCACCGTGCGCCGGGAGCCGCCCGCGATCAAGTCCGTTCCGGGCGAAGGCGCGCCGCCATCCCGGCGTTTGCGCATGGTTCGCTCATCCCGTACGGGCCTTGCGCGAGGCGGCCGGCGCACGCTCGTCGGGGGGAAGGAGCGCCTCCAGCGTCTCGATCCGGTCGGCTTCGGCCGGCGGCTTGTCGAACCTGAGCCGTGCGACCCGGGGAAAGCGCATGGCCACGCCGGACTTGTGCCGCGTGGAGCGGTTCAGCCCCTCGAAGGCGATCTCCAGCACCAGGCCCGCCGCGGCCTCGTGGCGAACCTCGCGCACGGGACCGAAGCGGTTGACGGTGTTCTGCCGCACGAAGCGGTCGATCTCGGCAAGCTCCTCGTCGGTGAAGCCGAAATAAGCCTTGCCGACCGGCACCAGTTCCTCGTCCCGGTCATCGCCCTCGCCCGCCGAACGCCAGACGCCGAAGGTGTAGTCGGAGTAAAACGAGGAGCGCTTGCCGTGACCGCGCTGCGCATACATCAGCACAGCGTCGATGCGATGCGGATCGCGCTTCCACTTGTACCATTGTCCCTTCGGGCGGCCGGGCACATAGGGCGACGCCCAGCGCTTCAGCATCAGGCCCTCGATGGCCTGCGCATCGGCACCCGCATGCAGGGTTTCCGGCGCGTTGCGGGCGCTTGCCAGCGCCCTCGGGTCCGCCGCTTCGACAAGCGGCGACAGATCGATGCGCGGCGAGGCAAGCCGCGCGACGAACGCCTCCAGCCGCGCGCGCCGGTCGCGAAACGGCAGATCGCGCAGATCCTCGCCATCCACCGAAAGAAGATCGTAGGCGCGGATCGCGGCCGGATGCGACGCCAGCAGTTTCGGCGTCACGGTCTTGCGGTTGAGCCGCTGCTGCAAACTGTTGAAGGAGCGCACCTCGCCGTCGATCACGACCAGCAGTTCGCCGTCGATCACCGCCTCGACATCCAGTGCCTCCACAACGTCCGGGAAGGCGGTGGAGAGATCCTCGCCGGTGCGCGAATAAAGTCGACGACGAAGCTCGCCCTCGCCATTGCGTCCCGCCGCGGCCTGCACGCGGATGCCGTCCCACTTCCATTCCACCGCGAAGGTCTCCGGCGCGAAGGCTTCCAGATCGCGGTCTTCCGCAGGATGCGCCAGCATCGGCGGGCGAAACGGCACCGGATCGTCGGAACGCGGGCGCTCGCCCGTGCCCATCGCCCAGGCGAACAGCGTTTCATAGGGCGGGTCCAGCCCGTGCCAGACCTCCTCGATGTCATCGGGTTCGAGCGCCCCCAGACCGGCGACCGCCGTCTTGGCAAGCCGCGCGGAGACGCCGACACGCAGGCCGCCCGTGACCAGCTTCAGCAGCGCCCAGCGCCCGGTCTCGTCCAGCATGTCGAGCCAGCCGGAGACCAGCGCCGGCACCTCGCCGCGCCTGGCCGCCTCCAGCCGCTCCACCACCTCGGCAAGCGCGGGCGGCGATGCGTCGCCGCCCTCCCCGTTCGGCCAGATCAGCGCGATGGTTTCCGACAGATCGCCGACGAAGTCATAGGAGAGCGCGAAGAGATGCGGATCGACCCGTTCGGCGACGAGCGCTCTGAGCATCGCCGGCTTGGCGTGACGAAACGACAGGCCGCCGGTGAGAGCGGCCAGCGCAAGCCCGCGTTCGGGATCCGGCGTCTTCAGGAAATGCTCGCGCATCAAGGCGAGCTTGGCGCTGCGGCGCGGCTCGAACGACAGGCGGTCCAGAAGGCGGGCAAAACGGATCATCGCGTGAGCTTACGCCTCACGGTTCATTGACGATCATCGCGATCCGCCAGGTGTCGCCGTCGTAAAGCAGGTGATAGTGGCAGGTAAACTCGATCACCGGCTCGCCCAGCTTGTCCGACTGGGTCCAGCTCAGCGTCGCAACGGCCGTGTCGCCGCCGACATAGCTGGCGAGAACCTCGTAGTCGGAGGCGACCACGCCTTCCTTGTCGAGCGCGGCCAAAAGCTTTTCGATGTTCTCCAGCAGCTCCTCGTCATCGGCGAAGACATTGCCCTTGCCGAACTGCCAGATAACATTGGGATAGGCGAAACAGTCGGCCAGCGCATCCGCATCGAAATCGTCGAAGCCGGCGCGATAGTCCTCGAAGAGGTCGAGAACCGCCGGCTCCAGCTCCGCTTCGGCTACGGGAAGGCCGTCGTCGTCCCGGCCGGCACCATTTTCCTGTGTCATCTCGTTCTCCCCGGCCTGTCGTGCCGTCGTTTTCCGTTCAACCCGCCTGCCGCTCCGCCGTTTCGCCGGTCACGACCGTTTCCATCTCCGGTTCCGCCTCGCCCTCGTCGCCATAGCCGATGAGGTTCAGCGGTTTCGCCGCCAGCCCCTGCTGGCGGCACCAGTGCACCAGCGCCTCTTCCGCGCCATGCGTCACCCAGACCTCGCCCGCCCCCGTCTCGCGGATCGTGGCACGAAGGTCGTCCCAATCCGCGTGATCGGAGATCACCAGCGGCAGTTCCGCGCCGCGCTGGCGCGCCCGGGCGCGGACCCGCACCCAGCCGCTGGCAACCGCCGTCACCGGGTCTCCGAAACGGCGGGCCCAACGGTCGGCCAATTGCCCGGGCGGACACAGCACGATCTCGCCGGCAAGCTCCTTGGCGCGACGCCCCACCGCCTCCAGGGCGCCGAGATCGATCCCTTCGGCTTCATAAAGGCGGCAGAGCTTTTCCAGCGCCCCGTGCAGATAGATCGTGCGGTCGTATCCGGCGGCGCGCAGTTCCGCAATCACCCGCTGCGCCTTTCCAAGCGCATAGGCGCCGACAAGATGCGTGCGCCCGGGAAAGGTCTGCAGCGAGGCGAGAAGCCTCGCGATCTCGCCGCACGCCGGCGGATGGCGGAACACCGGCAGGCCGAAGGTCGCCTCGGTGATGAAAACGTCGCAGGCGACCGGCTCGAACGGCGCGCAGGTCGGATCGGCCTGGCGCTTGTAGTCGCCGGAAACAACGAGCCGCGTGGCCCTGCGTTCCAGCCGGATCTGCATGGAGCCGAGTACATGGCCTGCGGGGTGGAACGACACGCGCACCCCGTCGATGTCGACCGCCTCGCCGGATCCGGCGACCTGCCGCGTGCCGGTGAAGGCCTCGCCGTAGCGCACGGCCATGATTTTCAGCGTCTCGTCGGACGCCAGCACCGCGCCATGGCCGGCGCGGGCGTGATCGGCATGGCCATGGGTGATCAGCGCGCGCTCGACGGGACGCGTCGGATCGATGTGGAACCCGCCTTGCGGACAGTAGAGCCCTGCAGCGGTGAGGGTGAGCAGATCGGCGCCAAGTGTCATTCAAGGCAATGTAGGGTCGCACCGAGCGAATTGGAATGGAGGCGCGCGCCGCTCGACGCCGAGCGCGCGAGGCTTTATCTGTGAGCGCCATGGATGCCGCCGGTCCGCCCCTTCTTCCTCCCGACTTCCAGCGCTGGTTCGAAAGCCGGGGCTGGTCTCCGCGTACGCATCAGCTGGACCTGCTTGAGGTTGCCCGCAAAAAGCGGTCCGCGCTTTTGATCGCGCCGACCGGTGCGGGCAAGACACTCGCAGGCTTCCTGCCGAGCCTGACGGAACTGGCCGGGCGGCCACGCACGAAGTCCGGCGCGACAGCGGCCCGGTGTGGGGTGCATACGCTCTACATCTCGCCGCTGAAGGCGCTTGCCGTCGACATCGCCCGCAATCTCGAGGCGCCGGTTGCGGGCATCGGCCTCGACATCCGCATCGAGACGCGCACCGGCGACACGCCCTCCCACAAGCGCCAGCGGCAAAAGAAGATCCCGCCCGACATCCTGCTGACGACGCCGGAACAGATCGCCCTGCTTTTGTCCGACGCGCAAGGCCGCGAGATGCTGTCGGACGTGAAGACCGTGATCCTCGACGAACTGCATGCGCTGGTGACCTCCAAGCGCGGCGACCTGCTGGCACTCGGACTTGCGGCGCTGCGCCGGCTGTCCCCGGAGCTTCGCACCATCGGCCTGTCGGCAACCGTTGCGGAACCCGACGATCTGCGCGCCTGGCTGGTGGCGCAGCCCGACGATCCCGACGGCACCCGCACCCTCGCCGACCTGGTGACGGTTTCGGGCGGGGCCGCGCCCGACATCACCATTCTCGACACCGACGAGCGGCTGCCGTGGTCGGGCCACTCCGCCCGCCATGCCGTGCCGGACATCTACCAGATCATCCGAAAGCACCGCACCAGCCTCGTCTTCGTCAACACCCGCTCGCAGGCCGAGGCGCTGTTTCAGGCGCTGTGGCACGTCAACGACGAGAATCTGCCAATCGCCCTGCACCACGGCTCGCTCGACGTCGGTCAACGCCGCAAGGTCGAGGCGGCGATGGCCGCCGGCAGCTTGCGCGCCATCGTCTGCACCTCCTCGCTCGACCTCGGCATCGACTGGGGCGACGTCGATCTGGTGGTCAATGTCGGCGCGCCCAAGGGCGCCAGCCGGCTGGCGCAGCGCATCGGCCGTTCCAACCACCGCATGGACGAGCCGTCGCGGGCCATTCTGGTGCCGGCCAACCGCTTCGAGGTGATGGAGTGCCAGGCGGCGCTTGCCGCCTCGCGCGCCGGCGAACAGGACACGCCCCCCTTGCGTACCGGCGCGCTCGACGTGCTCGCGCAGCATGTCCTGGGCGTCGCCTGCGCGGGGCCGTTTTCACCCGACGACCTGTTTGCGGAAATCCGCGCAGCCGAACCCTATCGCCATCTCTCCCAGCGCGATTTCGACCGCACGGTGGCCTTTGTCGCGACCGGCGGCTATGCGCTTCGCACCTATGAGCGCTACGCCCGGCTGAAGGACAACGGCGACGGCCGGTTGCGGCTCGCCCATCCCTCCTTCGCCCAGCAATACCGGCTGAACGTCGGCACCATCGTCGAGGCGCCGATGCTGAAGGTGCGGCTGGTGCGCTCCAAGGCCGAAGGGCGCCGCACCCCGGTCGGACGCGGCGGGCGGATGCTCGGCGAGATCGAGGAATGGTTCGTCGACCAACTCGCGCCGGGCGACACGTTTCTTTTCGCCGGCGAAATCCTGCGCTTCGAGGCGATCCGCGAGAACGAGGCCTATGTGTCGCGCGCCCGCGCGCAGGCACCGAAGATCCCGTCCTATCAGGGCGGCAAGTTTCCGCTTTCTACCTATCTGGCGGCAAGCGTGCGGACGATGCTGGCGACGCCCGCGAGCTGGGACCGGCTTCCCGCACAGGTGCGCGACTGGCTGGAGCTGCAGCGCCTTTACTCCGAACTTCCCAAGGCCGACGGCCTGCTGGTGGAAACCTTCCCGCGCGGCAATATGCATTATCTCGTCTGCTATCCCTTCGACGGACGGCTCGCGCATCAAACGCTCGGCATGCTGCTGACCCGTCGGCTGGAGCGTGCCGGCGCGGGCCCGCTCGGCTTCGTCGCCAACGACTACGCACTCGCCGTATGGGGCCTGTCGGACCTCGGCGCGATGATCGCGAGCGGCCAGCTCTCGCTGGCCGGCCTGTTCGACGAGGACATGCTCGGCGACGATCTCGACGCCTGGCTTGCCGAATCGAGCCTGATGAAACGCACCTTTCGCACCTGCGCGGTGATCGCCGGGCTGATCGAGCGCCGCCATCCGGGCAAGGAGAAAAGCGGCCGCCAGGTCACCGTATCGGCCGACCTCATCTACGATGTCCTGCGTCGCCACGAACCGGATCACATCCTTCTGGAGGCCACCTGGCAGGATGCGGCGCAAGGACTTCTGGATATCTCCAGATTGGGCGAACTTCTCACCCGAATTCAGGGCCGAATCGCGCATACTGCGCTCGATCGGGTCTCTCCGCTTGCTGTTCCGGTGATGCTGGAGATCGGCAAGGAGCCCGTGGTCGGTGCCGCGCAGGAAGCCTTGCTGAGCGCGGCCGCCGACGATCTTGTCAGGGAGGCAATGGGGTGAGTCCCTTCACCGCGCAGCAACCGGCCCGGCGCTTTGCGCCCGTGTGCCATGACATTTCCCTTGCCGGCGAACTCGTCGGCCTGCACGACAGCGGCGCGCTCTGGTGGCCGGACGAGGACACGCTGATCGTCTCCGACCTCCACTTCGAGAAAGGCTCCAGCTTTGCCCGTCGCGGGGTCATGCTGCCCCCCTATGACACGGCCGCGACGCTGGAAAAGCTCGCCGGCGTCATCGATGCCTTCGATCCCAGCCGCGTGATCGCGCTCGGCGACAGCTTTCACGACACAAACGGCTCCGACCGCCTGCCGGCGACCTACCGCGCCATGCTGACAACGCTGCAGCTCGGGCGCGAATGGATCTGGATTACCGGCAATCACGATCCGGTGGCCCCGGTGTCGCTGTGCGGCGAAACGATGGAAGAGGTCCGCCTCGCCGGCCTCGTTTTCCGGCATGAGCCGGAAGAAGACACAACGCCGGGAGAAGTGTGCGGGCATCTGCATCCGGCGGCCCGTATCCGCCGCTACGGACGCAGCGTGCGCCGGCCCTGTTTCGCCACCGACGGGCAGCGCATGGTCCTGCCGGCCTTCGGCGTGCTGACCGGCGGTCTCAACGTTCTCGACGAGGCGTGGTCGGCGCTGTTTCCGCCGCGGGCGTTTTCGGTCTTCATGCTGGGCGAGGGCCGCCTCTATCCCTTTACGGCGAGCCGCCTCGTCGCCGACTGACCGGCGCCAGACTGTCTCGACCGGCCGCGCGAACTGCGGCCCTTGGGGCGCGGGCTAGGGTCCGAGAAGGATGAGCAGGCTTCCCGCCGCGACCAGCAGGCTTGCCACGACAATCACCGTGAGCCTTCGCCGCAGCGTCACGTACCACTGCGGGAGCGTCCCGTCTTCACCCGCGCGGTAATCCCAGCCGCCCTGGATGAGAAACCCGCAGGCGAGAAGCAGCAGGCCCCAATTCGGCGCCAAGAGGGTCGCGACCCAGCCGCCGAGCGCGGGAATGACCGACCAGGCAAAAACGGCTCCATCGACGCGCGCGCCGACGACAGCGATGCCCCAGCGCACTCCGCCGAGAAACGACAGGATGAGCGCGCCGTAAACGACCAGCGCCATGGTCGCGAGGGCAACCGCCTGTGCATCCGCGAAACGGAACGCGGCGGCGGTCAGATAGACGGCGCCGGCGAGGAACGGAAGAAGGCCCGCATAACCGAGGACGCGCGAAAGACGCGGCGCAGGCCGCTCGTCGGCGGCAAGAAACAAAGGATTGAACGTCACGGAAGCCTCGCCTGTCCGGATTGAAGGCATGTATCCGCACTACGGTTCAATCGCGCCGGAAGATCACTCCCGCCAACCAGCCGGTGAAGATCGCCAGCCCGACGGCCAGCAGCCCGTAGAGCGCGGAATATTCATAGGCCAGGCGATAGGTGAACTGCTCGAAACCGGACTTGGCGATGGTCAGCTGCTCCTCGGCCTGTGCAAGCAGCACCCCGCCGCGCAGCAGATAGGTGGACACGGTGTAATCGCCGACAGGCACGTTGGCCGGCAGCGTCACCGACGTCCGGAACAGCGAATTGCTCAGGAATTCGATGCTTTGCGTTTCTTCACGATAAAGGCCGCTCTCGACCCTGAGACGCAGGAACGCCGCGCGAAAATTGTCGCGGTCGCCGATCGGCACATCGGAGGCAATCGCGATCGGCAGATTGAGGTTGCGCAGGCCGATGCGGTGCCGCTGCAACACGGTGCGCGAGGCCATTTCATGCGGCGCGCGGGTTGTGTGTATGGCCAGGAAACTCGGCACGCTTTCGAAGGTTTCGGCATCGCGGTTGACCCAGATGCCCAGGAAGCGGCCCTTGCGCCGGGTCGTGACCACCTGCTCCGGCCCGGAGACCACAACGGCAAGGTCGTAAGGGTCGGGACGCGCGACCGTCAAGGCGTCGCGCGCGATCTCGCCGAAGACGACGATCTTCGTGCCGGTGAAATTGGATTCGATGTTCACCCTGTCGTTGGAGAGCGCCGAGATCAGGTTTTCCGCACGCGCCGGCGCAAGCGCAGCTGTCGTGAGCGCAAGCGCGGCAAGGCCGCAGGCCGCGAGTGTGCGAAGCGTCGTCCGTCTCATCGCCGCACCTCCGCGACCGCCGCGGACACCGAAAACAGTTCGTCGGGCTGAAGCACCAGGTTGACAGCAAAACGCACGCCCACCGACAGCACCAGCAGCGCAAGCAACAGGCGCAACTGGTCGCCGCGCAGTTTCTGGCCCATTCGCGCGCCGAACTGGGCGCCGATCACCCCGCCAATCATCAGCGCAAGCGCCAGCACGATGTCGACGGACTGGGTCGACATGGCGTGCAGGAAGGTCGCCGCCGCCATCGTGAAGAGGATCTGCAGGAGCGAAGTGCCGATGACGATGTTGGTCGGCACCCGCAGCAGGTAGATCAGCGCCGGCACCATCATGAAACCTCCGCCAATGCCGAGGATACTGCCGAGAAAGCCGATTACAGCCCCGAGCACGATGATCGGGATCACGCTGACATAAAGACGCGACTGGCGAAACCGCATCTTGAACGGCAGGCCGTGCACCCAGTTGTGCCGTCCCGGCTGGCGCGCCGCGATGCGCGCGCCGCTCTTGCGCCGCGCCATGGAACGCAGCGATTCAAACAGCATCAACCCGCCAATGGCGCTCAGGAACGTCACATAGGAGAGCGAAATCACCAGATCGAGCTGTCCGAGCGTGCGCAAGAGGTCGAACAGCCAGACACCGATGGCCGAGCCGATCACGCCGCCGACCAGGAGCATGCCCGCCAGTTTGAAGTCGATCATCTTGCGTCGCCAGTAGGCAACGACGCCCGACGCGGAAGAGGCAACGACCTGGGTCGTCACCGTCGCGACGGAAACGGCGGGCGGGATGCCGGAAAAGATCAGAAGCGGGGTCAGCAGGAAGCCGCCGCCGATGCCGAACAGGCCGGAGAGGAAGCCGACGGCCCCTCCCATTCCGAACAACATGAACATGTTGACGGGCAATTCGGCGATGGGCAGATAGATTTGCACGTCACACCGGCGACTGGGCCGCTCGCTTGCCCGGGCGGCATGTTGGAGATGAGGCGGCACGCGGCCGGACGGCTTGTCGGGCCATGGGCGCGCCACGGGGCGTTCTGGCGGCAGCGCCTTCAAACCGATAAAGCGCGCTTGCGACAGACGTGTCAACGCCGCACGGGTCGTGCCGCATCGAAAAAGCTCAATCGGCCCTGCGCCGGATCAGATCGACTGCCCGGCGAGGGCTTTCAGCAGGTCGGCACTGACCTTGCCCGTGACCGGAAGACCCGACGCTTTCTCGAAGGCGCGGACCGCATCGCGGGTCCGGTTGCCGACCTGGCCGTCCGGAGCGCCCGGATCGAAGCCGCGCTTTGCAAGCAGCTTTTGCGCCAGCATCACCATGTCGCGCGGATCACCGGAATAGGTCGCCCGCGACACCGTGTCGGCCGGCGCCGACCACGACGGCTTCAGTTCGACCTCATTGGCGGCGGCGGCCCGCGGCGCTTCCTGCCAGTTGGAAACCGCAAGACGCGCTTCGGCCAGCTCTTCCTTCGACAGCATGTTCGCCAGTTCGTCGCGCTTGTTCGCCGCGTCGCCATCGCCCTGGGCCGCGGCAAGCGCAAACCACTTGTAGCTTTCGACGAGATTCTTCTCCAGGCCAAGCCCGCGCGCATAGAGAATGCCGAGATTGTACTGACTGTCGGCCAGACCGAAGTTGGCGGCTTTCTTGAACCAGAAGGCAGCGTCGCGGAATTCCGGATTGCCGGAAATTCCCTCCGCGTAGAGCACCGCGAGATTGTGCGCGGCCTTGGCATTGCCCTGCTTGGCGGCAAGCGCGTACCAGTCACGCGCCGCCGAGAGGTCGCGGGTCACGCCGCGCCCCTTTTCGTAGAGCGATCCGAGACGATACTGCGCCGGAGCAAGACCGGCCTGGGACGCCTTTTCGTAGTAGCTGGCCGCCTTCTGCAGGTCCGGCGCCACGCCGGTGCCCTCGGTGTAGCGGGCCGCGATGGCGAAGAGCGCCTTGGGGTCGCCCTGGGCGGCGGCCTGGCGCAGCGACAGCGGACCGACGTCTTCGGGAATCGCGGCCAGTGCGCGGCCATCCGCACCGGACATCGGCGCGTTGCCGGCGGTGTCGGACCGCGAGGGTGCATCCATGCCGTTCACACTGGCCGGGGTCTGGAACCGGGCGGCCGGGATGTTGCCGGGTTGGGCGGAAAAGCCGTTCTGGACGTTCGCCGGCGGCGCAAAGGCCATATCGGGCATGGCCTCGCCATCGGCCGAAGCCCCGGTGCCGCGCTCGCTCGCGACGGCATCGGCATCGGCATCGCCCGTGTCCGTTGCCGGTGACGTAGCGGAGACCGCCGCGAGGTTTTCCTGCCGCGGGGCCGCGGTTGCACCGGCGGCCGGATCCATGCGCTCGGCCGCAGCCGAAGCCTGCTGAACGGGCTCCTGCGTGGCCGAAGCATCCACCGGCTGCTCGATTGCGGCCGGTTTTTCCAGTGCCGCGATATCGCTGTCGGAGGGTGTCACCTGCTTGAAGATCTGGAGCGCACCGATGGCAATCACGACGGCGGCCGCGGCCATAAGAACGGCGCGACGTCCGCCGCTGGAGAACATCGAGCCTTGGCTCTTCGCCTCTTCCAGTTCCTGCGGATCGGGTTCGCCAGGACGTCCCTCGGCGCGCAACTCGGGCGCAGTCGTCTCCGCCCTGTCGGCCTTGCCGCGGCGACCGCGCGGGCCGTCGCGGCGATCCTTGCCGCTTGTCGCATCAACAGCATGCTCGGCGACATCGGCAACATCGGCGGGTGCGGCGGCGGCCGCCGCCTTGCGCTTGCCGGGCAGACGCGAGCGCAGCCAGCCGGCTGCCGTGGCGGTCTTGCCGGCCTCGCCCGGCCCGTCGTCGCGGGACTTGCCGCCAAGGAAATTGCGCGGCGATTTCTGGTCCTGCACCTCCGCGGCCGCAGCCTGGGCGGCGCGGCGCGCGGCCGCGATGAAGTCGGCCTTGCGGTCGCGCGGATCGCCCGGCTCTCCGGCGGCAGCGGCAGGGCGTTGACCCTGCGGGCGGGCCTGAGCGGCTGCTGGCGCGGCCTTTTGCCGGGGCGGACTTGCCTTGGCGACGGCGGCGCCGGCCTGGGGACGCGGGTCGAGCCGGATCTGCGGCTGCTGGCGCGGCGCCGGCTTGCCGGACCCGGGTTCGAGCGGGCGGTCGTCCTCGACCGAATCCGCGCCCGGTCCGGAGGCGCCGACTTCAAGCGACATCAGCCGCTTGTTGATCGAGGCCATGACGTCCTGGACGCTGTCCATCGATTCGCGCGTGCGCCGCTCGGAACTGGTGGCCGCGTCGAGCAACCGGTCCAGGTCGCCCCGCAGCGCATCGGCCACTTCGCCGCCGGCGCTGCCATTGGCGCTGACCAGCGACTGCAGGTCGCCGAGCCGCGAGAACCCGTGTTCGGCCGCGTCGATCTTTTCGGCAAGGGCTGCGATCTTGTTTTCGATTGCAGACAGGGCCGCGCCGTCGTCGGCAGACGATCCGCGATTGATCGCCTCCGCCAGATCGCGCAGCTGTGCTTCCAGCTGCGCCGTCGCCGGGGCCGCGGAGAGAGAATCGCGCAGCGAGGCGATTTCCTGATGCAACCCGGAGAGGTCTTCCGTCTGCCCCGGGGCACCGGCACCCTCGATCCGCTCGTTGAGCTGTGCGATGCCGCTTTCGAGCCGCGAAATCAGATCCGCCTCGATGGAGGCATGATCGCCGCCGGCATTCAGCGTCACGGTACCGGGACGGTCGAGGGCGTCGATCTTGCCGTCGATGGCGGCGAGACGCTTTTCCAGAAGCGTGAAGGCGGCGTCGTAGCTCGGCGGCATCTGCCGCGCATTTTCGATGCGCTTCAGCCGCCCGGCGATTTCCCCAAGGTGCTCGTCGAGCCTGGGATCGGGACCGGCGGCGCGCTCGGCGCGATCGTCGGCCAGCATTCCGGCAATCTGCTCGAGCCGGTCGTTGAGACGGTCCACGGCGCCTGCCTGGGGTGCGCGGGCCTCCATCGCCTCCAGACGGCCCTCGATGGCGCGCTGGCCGTCGGCAAGCCGCTCGATCGCATCGAAGCGGACCGACAGCGCCGACAGACGCTCGTCGATCCCGCCGATCAGATCCTGGACATCGATGCGTTCGACCAGGTCGCGCACGGCACGGATCTCGCCGCGCAGCGCCGTCACATCCTCGCCGCCAGAGCGGCGCACCAGCTCTTCCACACGGTGGCCGATGTCGGCGACCCGATCGTCGAGCGCGACCAGCTGGTCGGCGCGCGGCACGACGCGAAACGCGTCCTCGATCTCGATCAGCCGCTGGCCGAGGTCTTCCAGCAGGCGTGGCTCGGTGCGGTCGCGGGCCAGTTCGTCGAGACGCTGGACGAGATGCGCATAGCCGCTTTCCAGCGATTTCAGCATGCCGTCGACATTGGACTGGCCGATCAGCGCACGCAGGTCCGCGATCTCGGCGCGCATCTCGCGCGACAGGCGCATGTCGGCACGGTCGGTGCGCATCCGCTCCACCGCCTCCGACAGACGACGGATCTCGCCGCTGTCGCGGGACGGCGCACGGTTGCGGTCGACGCGCAGGGATTCCACCAGCGCGGCACGCAGATCCTGGATGTCGCGCCGCATCGTGGACAGCGCTTCGTCACGTGGATCATTGGCTTCGTCGATGCGCCGCGCAAGATCGTTGAACAGCGGACGCAGCTCCTCGCCGAGATCCGCCGAGCGGCTCCCGGGCGCGCGGCGCGGCGCGGCCTCGTCGTCGTCATACACGGGCGCCCCGTCGCGATAGGCGGGCGCTTCATCGCGATAGGCGGAGACCGGGCGACGCCGGGCGGGAGCAGGCGCCGGAGCATAGCCGTCGTAGCCGTCGACGTCGTCATCATCATACGTCGGCTCGGGCGCCGGACGCGGGGCCGGACGCGCAGCCGGACGGCGGCCATGCGGCGCGGCGTCTTCCAGCTCCCTTGTATCTGCGGACTGCGAGAGATCCTCAACCCGACGGTCGAGCCGGTCGAGCGCGCCGAGCACCGCCTCGATGCGGCTGGTGCGAGCGTCGTCGACGGATTGGGGGGCGGCGTCGCGCGTCGGTGCGGGACGCTGTTCGGTGCGGGCGCGGGCAGCGGCGGCGCGGCGGGACTGGCGGTTGGGGGCGGATTGCGCGGCGGCATCATAAGCGGGTTGTGCGGGGCTGGCGGGATCCATCAACCGCTCAAGCGCATCGGCGACCTCGCTGAGCTGTTCCTGCGCGCGCGCCCGGCCCGGGAGCGGAGCGGACGCTGCCGGCTGCGGCGCGCCACGCCAGGCCGGAGCCCGGTGATGCGGTTCGTACCACGCATCGTCAGGGCCCTCCGCGCCATGGCGGGGGTCGGTTTCCGGCTGTGTGCCGCGGGGGGTGCGATAACGCGCTGTCCAGGACATGCTAAGGGCCTCTTCACCCGATACGGAGCGCCTCTCGACGCGCACAGACTTCTTCATTCATTTCGCCAAACGCCTATCGGCACCACGACGACCTAGACTCAAACTCTCACCGGTTATGGTAAACACCTGGTTAAGCGCCGAAATTACATGGTTAACCAAGGATGAAGATAGATCGTCGCCAGGCCTCCCGGATCCGCTGCGATCATCCGGAACGCTTGACGCTTACGTTTACGGAAGATATTCCGGAGAGCGAGGTTGCGTAATGTCATCTGCCGGCCGTCGGCGCATGACGCAAAGCCGCGCCGCCGGTCCGCAGCCGGCCCCCGGCCTTTCAGGAAAGACAGGAATACGGCATGAGCGAAGCGCTTTCGGTCAACAACGACATCGTCGAGGCGGTCGCCGCCAAGGACGATTCGACCAAGAAGACGCTCTTCACCATCGGCGATCTCGCCAAGGAGTTCGGCGTAACGCTGCGCACGCTGCGCTTCTACGAGGACCGCGGCCTGATCAACCCGCGCCGCGACGGCATGAACCGGGTCTACACGCGGCGCGACCGCGCGCGGCTGAAACTGGTCCTGATGGGCAAGCGCGTCGGCTTCTCGCTGGCCGAAATCCGGGACATGCTGGACCTCTACGACTTGCGCGACGGCCAGGTGACACAGCTGCGCGTGGCGCTGTCGCGCTTCCAGGGCCAGATCGACGTGCTGGTCGAACAGCGTCGCGACATCGACCAGGCGATCGAGGAACTCGGCCGCACCGTCGAGATCGTCTCCGGCATGCTGAAGCAGAAGGAAGGCGAACCGGCGGAGTGATCCGCAGCCCTCGCCCGCCACATTCGACCCGTTTCGCCGACCTCAGCGGCGCCGTCCCGACCCGGCCGCCCGGAGCGCGCGCAGGTCCGCTTGCGCGCGCGCCCTGCCCGTGCGCGATGCCTGGACCCGGCGGGGACAACCATGGACGCATCCGGTTCGCCGCCGGCACGATCCCAGGCAGGCCTCAAGGCGCCTTGTCCCCGTGGCAGGCAGGCGATATCCCCGCCCGGAAAGCCGATCCGGCGCCCGCCCGAAAATCGGCAAGCCGCATCAACTTCGACAATTCCGCGATCAATTTTGACGCGTTTTGCAACAAAATCGGCAAAATTTGAAAAAATAAGCGCATGCTGCCGCTAGGACACGTCTTGCTCCGCCGCGGACACGGCACTATAAACGGCTCAAGGTGACGTTTACGGAAACGTCAGGTGCGAGCCGGTGTGACGGTCGCAGCCGAGATCGACAATTGGACCGGGAGGCGATGCCATGCCGAGCTACACAGCCCCAGTGAAGGATGTGACTTTCCTGCTCAACGACGTGCTGGACTTCCAGCGCTACGGCAACCTGCCGGGCTTCGGCGACGCCACGCCGGATCTGATCGAGGCGATCCTGAGCGAGGGCGCGCGCTTTTGCGAAGAGGTGCTGACGCCGATCAACGTCTCCGGCGACCGTGAAGGCTGCACCCGTCACGACGACGGCTCGGTGACGACGCCTTCGGGCTTCAAGCACGCCTATCGCACCTACACCGAAAACGGCTGGATCGCGCTTTCCATGCCGGAGGAATTCGGCGGCCAGGGCCTGCCGACGACACTGAACACCATCATCCAGGAGTTCATGTCGGCGGCCAACCTCGCCTGGGGCATGTACCCCGGCCTGTCGCAGGGGGCTGCGGCCGCACTTCTCGAGCACGCCTCGCAGGAGCAAAAAGAGCTTTATCTCCCGAAGCTTGCCTCGGGCGACTGGTCCGGCACGATGAACCTGACGGAGCCGCATTGCGGCACCGATCTCGGAATGATCAAGACCAAGGCCGTGCCGCAGGCCGACGGCAGCTACAAGATCACGGGCCAGAAGATCTTCATTTCCGCCGGCGAACACGACCTGACGTCCAACATCGTCCATCTGGTGCTCGCCCGCATCGAGGGCGCGCCGGAAGGAACCAAGGGCATCTCGCTGTTCGTCGCCCCGAAATTCCTGCCCGACGAAAACGGCGGGCCGGGCGAGCGCAACGCGGTCTCCTGCGGCTCGCTTGAAGAGAAGATGGGCATTCACGGCAATGCCACCTGCGTGATGAATTACGACGGCGCGACGGGCTGGCTGATCGGCGAGGAAAATCGCGGCCTCGCCGCCATGTTCGTGATGATGAACGAGGCGCGTCTCGCCGTCGGCGTGCAGGGTCTCGGCCAGTCCGAGGTCGCCTATCAAAACGCCGCCGCCTATGCGCGCGAGCGCATTCAAGGACGCTCGCTCACGGGCGCGAAGAACCCGGACGCCAAGGCCGATCCGATCATCGTCCATCCGGACGTGCGGCGCACGCTGATGTCGATCCGGGCCTTCAACGAGGCCGCCCGCGCGCTGGTGCTTTGGACCGCGCTGCAATCCGACATCGCCCACCGCTCGGATGACGAGGCGGAACGACAGGCCGCCGACGACCACATGGGCCTGATGACGCCGGTGATCAAAGGCGTGCTGACGGATGTCGGGTTCGACAACGCGGTCGCGGCCCAGCAGATGCTCGGCGGGCACGGCTACATCGAGGAATGGGGCATGTCGCAGTTCGTGCGCGATGCCCGCATCGCCATGATCTACGAGGGCGCCAACGGCATTCAGGCGCTGGATCTCGTCGGCCGCAAGCTGCCGAAGAACGGCGGCCGCGCGGTGATGGCCTTCTTCGAGGAGGTCGGCGCCTTCCTCAAGGAGAACAAGGACGAGGACGCCCTCGCCCCGTTGCTCGGCCCGCTCAAGGCCGGTCTCGACGACCTGCAGGCCGCAACCATGTGGTTGATGAACAACGCCATGACGAAACCCGACAATGCCGGTGCCGGCTCGACCGACTACATGCATCTCTTCGGCATCGTCGCGCTCGGCTACATGTCGGCGCGCATGGCCAAGGCCTCCGCCGCGGCCCTCGCCTCGGGCGATGCGCAGGACGCAGCCTTCCACGAGACAAAACTGACACTGGCGAAGCACTTCATGGAACGCCACATGCCGGAGACGGCCCTGCGGCTTGCCCGCGTGTCCGCCGGCTCGGACACGATGATGGGGCTCGACGCCGAGGCGTTTTGATCGCGCACGCCAGACGACGCGCGACGGACACCGAACAAAGGGCGCGCCGCAAATTGCGGCGGCGCACCCGCCACGCCAGGGAGGAGACTTGCGTGACAGTGCTGACCATCGAGCCGCCGGAGTGGATGGACGACGAGCTGACCATGCTCGACGATGCCTTCACCCGTTTTCTGGAACGCGAGATCGCGCCCGACTACGAGGACTGGGTGGCCGCCGGCAGCGTGACCCGCGAGGCCTGGAAGGCGACCGGCGCCGGCGGCTTCCTCTGCCCGGCGATGCCGGAGGCATATGGCGCGGCCGGCGGAACCTTCGCGCATGAATCCGTGATCATCCGCCGCCTCGGTCTCGAAGGTCTCGACCATTTCGGCATCGCGCTGCATTCCGCCATCGTCGCTCCCTATGTCGCGCATTACGGATCGAGCGAGCAAAAGGAACGCTGGCTGCCAGGCCTCGTCTCCGGCGAGCTGATCGGCGCCATCGCCATGACGGAACCGGGCGCCGGCTCCGATCTTCAGGCGGTCAAGACGACGGCGGTGCGCGACGGCAACCACTATGTCATCAACGGCTCCAAGACCTTCATCACCAACGGCCAGCTCGCAAATCTGATCGTCGTCGTCGCCAAGACCGATCCGAAGGCCGGCGCCAAGGGCGTGTCGCTCTTCGTGGTGGAGACCGAGAAGGTGGAAGGCTTCCGGCGCGGTCGCAACCTCGACAAGCTCGGCTTCAAGGGCAACGACACCTCGGAGCTCTTCTTCGACGACGTGCGGGTTCCAGCCGACGCGCTGCTGGGGAGCGAGGAAGGTCAGGGCTTCTATCAGCTGATGGAACAGCTTCCGCAGGAGCGGCTGCTTGTTGCCGTGCAGGCGATGGCGGCGGTGGAACGGGCGCTCGCACTGACGCTCGACTACGTCAAGGAGCGCAAGGCCTTCGGCAAGCGGGTGCTCGATTTCCAGAACACCCAGTTCAAGCTGGCCGAGCTCAAGACGGAAGCCACCATCGGGCAGGTCTTCGTCAACGACTGTATCGCCAAGCTCGTTGCCGGCAAGCTCGACAGTGTGACCGCCTCGATGGCGAAATACTGGTGCACGGACCTTCAGATGAAGGTGATGGACGAATGCCTCCAGTTCTTCGGAGGCTACGGCTACATGACCGAATACCCGATTTCCCGCCTGTTCGCGGATGCCCGCGTCCAGCGGATTTATGCGGGAACCAACGAAATCATGAAGGTTCTCATCGCGCGCAGCCTATAGGGCCGTCGCACGACGGGGATCGCAATCGTTTTGTTCAAGGCAAGGAGGCTTTCATGGCCGACGCATTGATTTTCGATCATGTCCGCACCCCGCGGGGACGCGGCAAGAAGGACGGCGCCCTGTATGAAGTGCCGGCGGTCCGGCTGGCGGCGCAGCCGCTGGAGGCCCTGCGCGCGCGCAACGACCTCGACACGAAGCTGGTCGACGACGTGGTGCTCGGCTGTGTCGACCCGATCGGCGAGGCCGGCGGCGACATCGCCCGCGCGGCCGTCTTCGCCGCCGGTTACGATCCCAGCGTGCCCGGCATCCAGATCAACCGCTTCTGCGCCTCCGGCCTCGACGCGGTCAATTTCGGCGCCTCGCAGGTGATGAGCGGCCAGCACGACCTGGTGATCGCCGGCGGCGCGGAATCGATGAGCCGCATCGGCATCGGCGCCAGCGGCGGCGCCTGGCCGGTCGACCCGCAGGTCGCCCTGCCCTCCTATTTCATGCCGCAGGGCGTGTCGGCGGACCTGATCGCCACGAAATACGGTTTCTCCCGCGACGACGTCGACGCCTATGCGGTGGAAAGCCAGCAGCGGGCGGCAAACGCCTGGGAAAAGGGCTACTTCGGGTCCTCCGTCGTGCCGGTGCGCGACATCAACGGGTTGACCATCCTCGCCCGCGACGAACACATGCGGCCCGAAACGGACATGCAGTCGCTGGCCTCACTCAACGCATCCTTCGAGATCATGGGATCGATGGGCGGATTCGACGCCGTCGCGATCCAGGCGCATCCGGAGGTGGAGCGTCTTCGACACGTCCACCACGCCGGCAACTCGTCGGGCATCGTCGACGGGGCGGCTGCGATCCTGATCGGCAATCGCAAGGCGGGCCGCAAGGCCGGGCTGAAGCCGCGTGCGCGGATCAAGGCCTTCGCCAACATCGGTTCCGATCCGGCCCTGATGCTGACCGGCCCGGTCGACGTGACCGAAAAGCTGCTGACATCGGCGAAAATGACACTGTCGGACATCGACCTCTTCGAGATCAACGAGGCCTTTGCCTCGGTGGTGCTGCGCTATCGGCAGGCCTTCGATCTCGACGCGGCGGTGGTCAACGTCAACGGCGGAGCCATCGCCATGGGCCACCCGCTGGGAGCGACCGGCGCGATGATCCTGGGCACCGTGCTCGACGAACTGGAACGTCGCGACCTGAACACGGCCCTTGTGACGCTGTGCATCGGCGCCGGCATGGGCACGGCGACGATCATCGAGCGGGTGTGAGCGCAATGAGGCCCGGTGCGCAAAAACGGTCGTGCGGTCGTCCGGCCGCCGTTTCAGGCGACGTGCGAACGCATCAGTTCGCCGATGGGCGGAAGCCTTGCGAGCGCGGGGCGCGCCAGATGATAGCCCTGCACCAGCGATACGCCGGCGGCCCTGAGCACCGTGAGCTCGGCTTCGGTCTCAATCCCCTCGGCAAGGACCTTGATGTCGAGTTCGCGGCAAATGCCCATGATGCCGGCGACGATTGCCTGGCGCGCCGGGCTTGTATCGATGTCGCGCACCAGATCCATGTCGATCTTGATCAGATCGGGCTGAAAATTGGCAAGCAGCTTGAGACCGGCGAAGCCGGCGCCGAAGTCGTCGATTGCGGTGACGAAACCGCGCCGCTTGTATTCGGCGATGATGCCCTCGACATGCTTCGTGTCGATCATCGGCTCGTTCTCGGTGAACTCGAACATGATGCGGTCGAGCGCAAAGCCGGTGCGGCCGGCCGCAAGCAACGTCGTGCGAATGCAGGCCGACGGGTCGTAGACGGCGTTCGGCATGAAGTTGATGGACAGCCGGGTGTCGTCGTCGGGGAAGAGTCCGGCGGCAAGCTCGATTGCCTTCACCCGGCAGGCCTGGTCGAAACGGTAGCGGTTTTCCAGCGTGACCCGCGACAGGATCTCGCCCGCCGACTGTCCGTCGAGACCGCGCACGAGCGCCTCGTAGCCCCAGATTCGCCCGGAACCGAGGTCGACAATCGGCTGGAACGCCATCGTGAAGTCGAAATCAAGCCGAATGCCGTTTCGGCACCCCTCGCATGTATCAGTCATGAGCCGCCTGAAAATTCATGTCCGCCCCGGTTCCATTTCACGAAGGCTAATCGTTGGAAATTGAAATTTTCTTACTCGGCGTCGCTTTCCAGATCGGGCGGCACGATGACTTTCGGATGGCAAGGTGAGGAGGCCGGCAATGCCAAAGATCGACATTGATGCGATTCCGCCCAAAACGATGACCATCTATCCCGCCCCCTTCGCGGCGCTGACAAACGGGCGCGCCAAACAGGCGCTCGGCAATGCCGGCGGGCTCACCCAGTTCGGCGTCAACCTGACGCGGCTGGTGCCCGGCGCGATCTCCTCGCTGAAACACTGGCACGAGAACGAGGACGAGTTCGTCTTCATCCTGGAGGGCGAGGCAACGCTGGTGGAAGACGACACGGAAACGTCCCTTGTCGCCGGCGAGGCCGCCGCCTTCAAGGCCGGCAGCGGTGTCGCCCATCAGCTCGTGAACCGGTCCGCGCAAGACGTTGTCTATCTGGAAGTCGGCAGCCGCGCGGAAGAGGAACACGCGCGCTACGCCGATCACGACCTGGAATACCGGCGCGATGCAAGCGGCCACAAATTCACCCGCAAGGACGGAACGCCCTACTGAACCTCAGGAGGCCGACATGGCTTACACGAATTTCACGATCGAAACGGACGCCGACGGTATCGCCCTGATCACCTGGGACATGCCGGGCAAGTCGATGAACGTCATCGACCTCGGCGTGATGGACGAGCTCGACGCGCTGATCGACGCGGTCGTCGGCGACGAGGCGATCACCGGCGCGGTGATCGCCTCGGGCAAGACCGCTTTTTCCGGCGGCGCGGATCTCACCATGCTGGAAGGCCTGCTCGGCGACTTTCACGCCAAGCGCGCCAAGGATCCGGAAGGCGCGGCGCAGCTGCTGTTCGACGGGTCGCGGCGCCTGTCGCAGATCTTCCGCAAGCTGGAGACCTGCGGCAAGCCCTTCGTCGCGGCGATCAACGGCACCTGCATGGGCGGAGCGACGGAGCTTGCGCTTGCCTGCCACGCACGCATCGCGGCCGGAGACGACGCCTTCAAGATGGCACTGCCGGAGGTCAAGGTCGGGCTCTTTCCCGGAGCCGGCGGCACCCAGCGCGTGATGCGCATGGCCGACGCGCAGCAGGGTCTGCAGTTCCTGCTGCAGGGCCGCACGCTCAACGCGGACAAGGCAAAGGGGCTGAAGCTCGTGGACGAGATTGCCCCGGCGAAGAAGCTGGTCACGGAAGCGCGCAAGCTGCTGAAAGCGGGCGTCGACCCGGTCAAACCCTGGGACAAGAAGGGCTTCAAGCTGCCGAACGGGCCGATCTACTCGCCGGCGGGCTTCCAGTTCTGGCCGGCGGCCAATGCAATCTACCGGCGCGAAACCCATGACAATTATCCCGGCGCGCGCGGCATCATGCAGTCGGTCTACGAAGGCCTGCAGATGCCGATGGACCAGGCGCTGACGGTGGAAAGCCGCTACTTCGCGCATGTGCTGCAGACACCGGAAGCCGCCAGCATGATCCGCTCGCTGTTCGTCTCCATGCAGGAGCTGAACAAGGGCGCGCGCCGGCCCGAGGGGATCAAGGCGAACAAGATCAGGAAGGTCGGCATCCTGGGCGCGGGCTTCATGGGTGCGGGCATCGCCTATGAATCGGCACGCGCCGGCATCGACGTGGTGCTGATCGACCGCGAGCAGGCCGCCGCCGACAAGGGCAAGGCGCATTCCGACGCGCTGATGACCAAGGCGATCAAGCGCGGCAAGGCCCAGGAGACCGACAAGGAACGGCTGCTTGCGCGCATCGAGGCGACCACCGACTACGAGCGCCTGGCCGATTGCGATCTCGTGATCGAGGCGGTGTTCGAAGAGCGCAGCATCAAGAAGGGCGTCACCGAACAGGCCGAAGCCGTCCTGAAGTCGCGGGCGATCTTTGCCTCCAACACCTCCACCCTGCCGATCACCTCGCTTGCGGAAGCGTCCAAGCGGCCGAAGAACTTCATCGGCATCCATTTCTTCTCGCCCGTCGACAAGATGATGCTGGTGGAGGTGATCCTCGGCAAGAAGACCGGCGAGCGCGCGCTCGCCATGGCGCTCGATTACATCAAGGCGATCAAGAAGACGCCGATTGTGGTGAATGATTCCCGGGGCTTCTACACCTCCCGCGTCGTCATGACCTATATCCGCGAAGGGCTGATGATGCTCGCCGACGGCGTGCCCGCCCCGATGATCGAGACGGCGGGCCGCATGGCCGGAATGCCGGTCGGACCGCTGTCGCTCGGCGACGAGGTCGCGCTGGATCTTGCGTGGAAGATCGTCTCCGCCACCCGCAAGGACCTCGGCGTCAAATACGTGGAAGGTCCGCTCGACAACATCCTGGAAGAGATGGTGGTCAAGCGCGAGCGCTTCGGACGCAAGAACGGCAAGGGCTTCTATGACTATCAGGGTCGCGAGAAGACGCTGTGGCCGG
Source organism: Stappia stellulata DSM 5886 (assembly GCF_000423705.1). Taxonomy (GTDB): domain Bacteria; phylum Pseudomonadota; class Alphaproteobacteria; order Rhizobiales; family Stappiaceae; genus Stappia; species Stappia stellulata. The sequence continues at coordinate 753,645 of NZ_KE384083.1, forward strand.
GCATCCCGGAAGTCGTCGGCAAGCCCAAGCCCGCGGAGCACTTCAACGTGGAAGAACTCAAGCAGCGCTTCCTGGTGATGCAGGCGCTGGAGACGGCCCGGATCTTCGAGGAAAAATGCCTGACCGACGTGCGCGAGGCGGATGTCGGCTCGATCCTCGGCTTCGGCTTCGCGCCGTTTACCGGCGGCACGATCTCCTACATCGACGGCATGGGCACGGCACGCTTCGTCGAGATCTGCCGCAAGTTCACCAAAAAATGGGGACCGCGCTTCAAGTCGAACCGGTTGCTGCGCGAGATGGCCAAGACCGACGCACGGTTCTACGACCGCTTCGCGCCGGAAAAATCCGGCGACCGCGAAGCCGCCTGAGCATAGCGGTCACCACCCGGGAAACAGGAAGGGCGGCCGCGTGCCGCCCTTTTCGCGTCGAACCGCGTGTGGGTCTGTCAGTCCTTTCCCACGAGGAGCACGACCACGGCGCCGCCGGCATCGCGCAACAGCAAGCGCTTGTCCATGCCGTCGACCTCCACGACCGAAGGGAAATAACGCAGAAAACGCTGCTCCAGATCCCCGGACGGGCCGGCGCAGGCCATTTTCGTCGCCATCACGCGCTCCGACACGGACAGGTTCCGGCCGGTTTGCTCCAGCGTTCCGCGCAGCCGGTTGCAGCCGGCGGAGGCGGCCCAGAGACCGTGCCGGTCGACCACCACTTCGGTCCTGCGCGCAAGGGCGCTGTCCACATCGACCAGCGCCCCGTTTGCGGTGGCAAGGGCGGCAATCTGCCACTCGCCGGCAATCGACGGTTTGCCGGTCTGCGCCGACAACGCCCCGCCCATGCCCAAAAGGGCGACGAGAACGGCAAAGAAGCGAATGGCGATGGTGCGGTGTCCTGCGAGGGTCATGCGGGTAACGTGTCCTTGGACGTCAGTCATGCACATCGTTGCGGGACCGCGATAACACATCATCGCGGCTCCTTTCTCAAGGGGTCTCCCAATCCAATGCGGCATAAGGAAGGCCGCCGCCCGTGCGGCACCCCCCGGCAAACCTGTTGGCCAAACGCGGACGAGTCCCTACATTCGCACCAACGCCAATCGGCAAGCACCCGAGCCAGGGACACCCAAGCGCCATCATGACTTCCAACCGGATCCGCGTCACGCTCCTGCGCATCGGCGCCATGCGCGAGGGGCCTGCGCCCTACCGCCGCGACGTCGACCCGCTGATCGCTTGTCGCGCCTGCGGGATCGAACTGCAGAAGGACCGCCGACGCGCGCTCGATGTCCCTGGCATTGCCTGCCATGAGACCTTCGCCGACGCCGGCTTTCACGGCATCCAGATCACGGACGTGCAGCGCTACGGACATGCCAACCACCTCCCCCGGTTCGCACGGGGCGAACCCGGCGGCCATCGCGCGTCGCTTTCGGCGTTCGAGACGCCGGTGCGCGCCAAGGCCCATGCGCAGGCCCTGACGCGCACCGACGCCACCGACACGCTGGTCGCGATCGCAAGCACCTGACCCGTTTCTTCCGACGATGAACCCAAGGATGCCCTTTTCATGTCGAACCGTTCCTTCTCCCGCTTTCTCGGAGACAGCCCCGGACGCGTGCTGATCAAGCTGATCTTCCTGTCCTTCGTGGTCGGGGTCTTGTTGTCCGCGCTCAACCTGCATCCGCTCGACCTGTTCGACGGGCTGATCGGCTTCATCGAGCGGGTCTGGAACATGGGCTTTGAGGCACTCGGACGGCTCGGCAGCTACTTCGTGCTCGGCGCCGTGGTGGTCATTCCGGTGTGGGCGGTGCTCAGGCTCCTGAGCATGGGCCGCCGCGACTAGACACAATCCCGCTTCAGGCGAATTCGGCCGCCACGCGATGCAGCGTGGCGTGCCGGCGTGCCAGCCGGTCGATGTCGGTCAGATAGCCGCCGCCCAGAACGCCTGCGAGCGGAATGCCGGCGGCACGCACGGTCCGGATCACGAAACGGTCGCGCGCTTCAAGACCTTCATCGGTGAGAGACAGGCGCCCGAGCCGGTCGTCTGCATGCGGATCGACACCGGCGTTGAAGAACACGATGTCCGGCCGCCAGGACGCCAGCGCCTGCGGCAGGCTCGCGGCCAATGCCTCCCGATAGGCGTCATCGCCGACCCCGTCCTCCAGCGCGATATCGAGGGTGGAAGCGACCTTGCGAACCGGGTAATTGCGCCTTGCGTGCACCGAAAGCGTAAAGACGGAAGGATCGTCGGTGAAGATCTCGGCCGTTCCGTCGCCCTGATGCACGTCGAGATCGACGACCATCGCCCGGCGGATCGCGCCGTCGGCCATCAGCAAACGGATCGCCACCGCAACATCGTTGAACACGCAGAACCCCGCACCATGGCGCTTGCGCGCGTGGTGGCTGCCACCGGCGGTGTTGCAGGCAATGCCGTTTTCCAGCGCGAGCGTTGCGGTCAGCACCGTCCCGGCGGTGGCGCAGCGGGCGCGAAAGCCGACCGCCTCACTCATCGGCAGGCCGATCTCCCGCGCGACGTTTGCCGGGACATTCGCCGAAAACACCTGGTCGACATAGGCGCGGTCATGGGCGAGCGCCACCCACGCGGCCGGCGCCGGCGCCGGCTGGTGGAAGCCACCGGGCGCGACGATGCCCTCTTCCACGAGAACTTCCGCGACACGGCGGAACTTGTTCATCGGAAACCGATGGTTCGCCGGGATCTCGGCACAGAACGCGGGATGATGAACGACGGCAAGGGACATGAAACGCAAGACCTGAGGTAAGAGTGATTGCGGGCTTGGGCGAGTGCGTGCGGGCCAACCGCTTGCGGATATGGCGCACGGCCGGAAGACGGCAAGCAGGCCAACACGCCTTTCGGCTCGCGCGACACTTGATTTCCAATGCGGAGGACCCGATATTGGGTTCATATATGATCCCCGTCGGACACGCCGAAAGGCCTCCGGCGGGGTTATTTTTTCGCGAGCCCGAAGCATCCGCACAGGTCGGCGGACAGGCAGGCGGGCTGATCCGACCGCGGGCCAAGCGCGTCGTCAGGGCCGAGCCATGCAGCCTCCCTCCCCCATTCGGGCCATCGCGTTTGTCGACGGGCAGAACCTGTTTCACTCCGCCAAGGCCAGCTTCGGACACCGCTACCCCAACTACAACGTCAGGAAACTGGCCAAAGCGGTGTGCGAGGCCCAGGGCTGGGAGCTTGAGGCCGTGCGCTTCTACACCGGCGTCCCGGATGCGAAGGACAACGCCTTCTGGAACCACTTCTGGGTGGCGAAGGGGGCGCAGATGGGCCGCGAGGGTGTGCATGTCCACACCCGCGCGCTGCGCTACCGTACAAAGACGGTGCGTCTGCCCGAAGGCAAAAAGCACAGCTTCGTTGTCGGCGACGAAAAGGGCATCGACATCCGCATCGCTCTCGATGTCATCCGCCTTGCCCAGGACAAGGCCTATGATGTCGCGCTGATCTTCTCGCAGGATCAGGATCTGTCCGAAGCCGCCATCGAGCTTCGCAGGATCGCAAGCGAGCAGAACCGATGGATCAAGATCGCCTCCGCCTTTCCCGAAAACCCCCGCCACAAGACGCGCGGCATCGACCAGACCGACTGGCTGCCGATTTCCCGAAAGGTCTATGACGCCTGTCTGGATCCGCGCGACTATCGGCCGAAGGCGTAGAGACGGCGCCCGCGAACAGAGGCCCCAGCCCCGAAAGGACAACGCCGGCCTCAGACGGGCGCGACTCCGGCGCGCACGGACCCACCGCCACCGTATTGATTGCATTTGAAATGAATGATTATCTTAAATTGCATTCACCTTTAATCTAAGGAACACGCCATGGCACCCTTGTCCAGTTACGAAAACGGCGCAGACTTTTTCGACCCTTCGACCGACGCACGCTTTACCGCTCAGGAACTGGTTTATTCCGGACAACGCTTTTTGCTGGTGACGGAGTCGGGTGAGGACGATGGCGGCCAACACCTCTTCGAGATTGAGGAAAACGCGCTTGCACATGTCGCAAGCGATACCATCATCGATCTCGAAACCTTGTTCTCGCCCACGGTTTCTTCATTTGCAAACCGATTCAACAGGAACCTGTCCTGTCAGGTTTCTTCTGAACAGGACCATGAGCTCGTTCATGATCTGGCAAAGTCCCTCGTCGGCAACTACTCCTCGAAATCGGGGCCGGACGGGGGAAATCTCGCCTGCGTCTGGGCTGTTCGGCGCATAATCAAGAAGGCGTTGGGACGCGTGGTTCACAAGAGCGATCTGACCACCACGTTCGAGAACGAGCTTGACGGCTGTTTCCCGGAAGATCTCCCGGAAAGCGACATTCTGCCCGGCGGGATCGTCATCTCGCCAACGACCTGGAAAAAGGTTGGGAGCAAGACAGTCAGGGTCGGAACAGGTCACGTCGGCATTCTTGGTGAAGGAAGCGGGACGTCTCGCGTGATCTACTCAAACTCATCGGCCAAGGCCAACTGGGCGCAGAACTTCACAGTCGGTTCGTGGTACGCGCGCTACCGCGACAAGAAGGGGCTCAGTGTCCATTTTTACCCCGTTCCGTTCTACAGCCTCTTGAACAGTTGACCCCGACTGTGGAAGCTCGGCGATCCGGGCCAAATCCCCGGATCGCCAAGCCGGGTTTCTAGCGAATCCCGCCAAGTCCTTTGTAAAGCTCATCGAGCTGTTCGACCGTGATCGTCGTCTGCGGCAGGCCCGCCACCACACTGGCGACGACACCGGCGGCATCGCTCAACAGCGTCTCCCCCGCCGGCGCCAGTTTGGCGAGGCTCTGGCGCGCGTCGCGATCGCTTTTTTCCGTCGAGACGAACCCGAGCTTTTCCAGCGGTTTCAAGGCGCGCGTTACCGCGGAAGGGGTGAGCCCCACCGAACGCGCAAGATCGACGCGGGTGGCACGTGCCTGCGGAAATGCCGAAAGGCTGCGCAACAGCCGATACTCGGCCAGACTGACGCCACGAATGGCGGACAGGGACCGATCGAACCGCTTTTCGATCAGGCTCGCGACATCCATGAGAGAAAACGCAAGCGTCTCCATGATATTCACTCCTATGCGTGATCCATAACGGACCGTTACATGATATATACGTGAGTACTCACGTATTATCAAGAGTGTTGCCGGACGATGATCGCCCGCGTCCCAAACGAACCGCCGCTGGTTGCCGTGAGCCGACGACGCCCCTTTCGCACGGCCGGTCCGGTCTCTTCATCCGCATCTGCCCGAGCGCGCAGGTTTTCAATTCCAGGGCTCCCCGTCGCTGCGGATGGCGCGCGAAGCAAACGGCGCATCCGGGCTGATCGCCGCGCATGCCCCGCGACAGTTGCCGATTGATCGCCTGCGTGCGACGTGTAGCTTTCCATGATCGTCGGGGCTTCGGTTGCGATTCTTCGCGCCGCGCCCCGTCCGCTCCGATTGCCGACGGACCCAGCCCGTGCATCCCGCCCGTTCCGCGCAACAGCGCACCGTTCGCCCCTTCGACGTGACCAACCGCACGGTGCTCGCCATCGCGGTGCCGATGACACTCGCCTATCTGTCGACGCCGCTGCTCGGACTGGTCGATACCACCGTCATCGGGCAGCTGGGCGACGCAGCACTCCTCGGCGGCATCGCGCTCGGCGGCATCCTGTTCGACCTGGTCTTCGCCAGCTTCAATTTCCTGCGCTCCGGCACCACCGGACTTACGGCACAAGCGGTCGGCGCGGGAGACGGCAAGGAAGAACGCGCCGTGCTGTTTCGCGCCGGCCTGCTTGCCCTGGCGCTCGGGTGCGCGGTCGTGGCGTTGCAGGTGCCGATCCTTTCCGCCGGCCTGTGGCTGATGGGCGGCAGCGAGGCGGTGAAAGCGGCAACCGCCAGCTATTTCACCGTGCGCACGCTCTCCGCCCCCGTCGCGCTGTTGAACTACGCCTATCTCGGCTGGTTCATCGGGCGCGGTCAGTCGATGACGGCGCTTGGGCTTCAGACCGGACTGAACGGGCTCAACATCGCGCTGTCGGTGTGGTTCGTGCTCTATCTGGACTGGGGGGTGGCGGGCGTTGCCGGCGCCACGGTCCTGAGCGAGCTGGCGACCGCTTGCGTCGGATCGCTTCTTGCCGTTCGCGCGCTACGCGGACGCAGTTGGCCGTCGCGGGCGCGCATCTTCAACATGAAGCGTTTCAAACGCATGGTCGCGCTCAACCGCGATATCCTGATCCGCTCCTTCGCGCTGATCTTCGCCTTCGCCTTCTTCACCTCGCGCTCCGCCCTGCAGGGCGACACGATCCTCGCCGCCAATGCGATCCTGCAAAAATTCTTCCTGATTTCCGGCTATTTCCTGGACGGGCTGGCAACCGCCGCCGAACAGCTCGCCGGCAAGGCGGTGGGCGCTCGCTACCGTCCGGCCTTCGACAAGGCGGTGCGGCTGAGCATCCTGTGGGGGTTCGTTCTGGCGCTCCTCGCCGCGCTGATTTTTCTCGCCGGCGGCCAGGCCTTGATCGACTTCATGACGACCGCGCAGGACGTGCGCGACGTGGCCGCAATCTATCTGCCCTGGGCGGCCGCGACGCCGCTTCTGGGCGTGCTGGCGTTCCAGATGGACGGGGTCTTCATCGGCGCCACCTGGTCGCGCGACATGCGCAACATGATGCTTGCATCGCTGGCGCTGTTTCTCGCCGCCTATTGGGCGCTGTTCCCGCTCTTGGGAAACCACGGCCTGTGGCTGGCGTTCTCGCTGTTTCTCGCCGCGCGCGGACTGACGCTCCTGGCAATCTCGAAAACGCGCGCGGCGGAAACCTTTCCCAAGGCGGGCTGACGAGATCCGTCAGCGCAGGCAATCGAGGATTTCCGCCTCGTCGATCAGGCCAATGGCCGCGCCCGCCTCTTCCACCACCAGCGTGCCGGCGCCTTCGCGCTTCATCGCGATGACATCGCGCACCGGCGTTTTCGGCGCGCAGCGCATTGCATCCGCCGCCGGGGTCGTCCCGTTCAACGGGCGCATGATGTCGCGGGCGCGCAGCACGCCGAGCGGGTTCATGTGGGCGACGAATTCGGCGACATAGTCGGTCGCGGGCTTGCGCACGATCTCCTGCGGGGTGCCGAGCTGGATCACCCGTCCGCCTTCCATGATGGCGATGCGCGTTCCGATCTTGGCGGCCTCGTCCAGATCGTGGCTGACGAAGATGATGGTCTTGCCGAGCTTTTCCTGAAGCGCCAGAAGCTCGTCCTGCAGGTGGTCGCGGATCAGCGGATCGAGCGCGGAAAACGGCTCGTCCATCAGCAAGATCGGCGCGTCGGTTGCAAAGGCGCGCGCCAGGCCGACGCGTTGCTGCATGCCGCCGGAGAGCTCATGGACGTATTTGTCGCCCCATTGCTCCAGCCCGACGAGTTCGAGCTGTGCGTCGACCTTTTCCGTGCGGGCCTTCGCGCCCATGCCGGACAGCTCCAGCCCGAAGCCGACGTTGTCGCGCACGCTGCGCCAGGGCAGCAGGGCGAACTGCTGGAACACCATGGCGATGCGGCTGCGTCTGAGTGCCCTGAGTTCCTGCGGCGAACAGGCGGAGGGATTGACGGCATGATCGCCGTTCTGAACCCAGACCTCGCCACGCGTCACCGGGTTCAGCCCGTTGACCGCACGCAGCAGCGTCGACTTGCCCGATCCCGAAAGCCCCATCAGCACGATGAGCTCGCCCTCGTGAATGTCGAAGCTCGCGCCGGCGACACCGAGGATCTGGCCGGTCTGTTCCTGGATGTCCACCCGCGACACACCCCGGTCCACCAGCGGAAGGGCCGTTTCGGGGTCGTCGCCGAAGACGATGTCGACGTCCTTGAAGGTGACAACGGTCGCGCTCATTGGCCATGCCCCTTTTCATCCCGGCGGAAAAAGCGATCCAGAACGATCGCCACCAGCACGATGGCGATGCCGACCTCGAAGCCCTTGGCGATGTTGACCGTGTTGAGCGCGCGCAGCGTCGGCACGCCGAGCCCGTCCGCACCGACGAGCGCCGCGATCACCACCATGGAGAGCGACAGCATGATCGTCTGCGTCAGTCCGGCCATGATCTGCGGCAGCGCGTAGGGCAGTTCCACCTTCCACAAAAGCTGCGATTTCGTCGCGCCAAAGGCTTCACCCGCCTCGATCAGCGGGGTCGGCGTCGAGGAAACGCCAAGCTGCGTCAGGCGAATGGGTGCGGGGATCGCAAAGATCACGGTCGCGATCAGACCCGGCACCATGCCAAGCCCGAAGAGGATCAAGGCCGGGATCAGATAGACGAAGGTCGGGATCGTCTGCATCAGGTCCAGAACCGGGCGCATCGCGGCAAAAAGCCCCGGCCGATGCGCGGCGGCGACCCCCAGCGGCACGCCGATGATCATGCACACGCTCGTTGCGGCGATGACCAGCGACAGGGTTTCCGTCGTTTCTTCCCAATAGCCCTGATTGATGATGAAGAGCAGGCTCACCGCGACGAACACGGCGAAGGAGAGTTTGCGGCGCACCGCATAGGCAAGAACTGCGGCAAATCCGACGACGACCAGCGGATGCGGCGTCTGAAGGAGCCAGAGAATCGCGTCGATCAGCGCCTCGAGCACCGTCGAGATCCCGTCGAAGACCCAATAGGCATTGTCGGTCAGCCAGTCGACCAGCGTCTGCGCCCATTTCCCGATGGGCAGTTTGTGTTCTGTCAGCCACTCCACAACGCGTCTAGCCCCCGCTTTTTCATGTTTGCCGATTTCGCTCTCGCGGTGGGATGCCGCCCCAAGCGGCATGCCGTCGCGAACGCACGAATTGCCCGGCCGGAAACCGGGACGCAGCCGTCAAACGACCCGCGCCCCGGTTCGGTTCAGCTTCGTTGGGCGCGGATCAAAGACCCAGCGCCTCCTTTGCGGCCGGCATCGCGTCGCCGCCGTCGAAGGTCGTCACGCCGTCGAGCCAGGTGTCGAGCACGGACGGGTTTTCCTTCAGCCAGGCAGCGGCCGCCTTCTCCGGATCGGTGCCGTCATTGAGGATGGCGCCCATGATCTCGTTTTCCATCTCCAGCGAGAACACGAGATTGTCGAGCAACTTGCCGACGTTGGGGCACTCGTCGCGGTAACCGGCGCGCACGTTGGTCAAGACCGTCGCGCCGCCGTAGTTCGGGCCGAACACATCGTCGCCGCCAGAGAGATATTCCATCTCGATGTTGGCGTTCATCGGATGCGGCTCCCAGCCGAGGAAGACGACGTCTTCGTCGCGCTTGGTCGCGCGGGCGACCTGCGAGAGCATGCCGGCTTCCGAGCTTTCCACGATCTCGAAGCCCTTAAGGCCGAACTGGCCGCCCTCGATCATGTCGATGATCAGACGGTTGCCGTCGTTTCCAGCCTCGATGCCGTAGATCTTGCCGTCGAGCTCATCCTGGAACTTGGCGATGTCGGCGAAGGACTTCAGGCCCTTGTCGTAGGTGTATTTCGGCACCGCGAGCGTGTATTTCGCACCCTCGAGATTGGCCCGAACGGTCTCGACGGAGCCATCCTCGCGATAGGCCTTGATGTCGGCTTCCATCGTCGGCATCCAGTTGCCGAGGAAGACGTCGATGTCCTTGTTCTTGAGCGATGCGTAGGTCACCGGCACGGAGAGGATCTTGACCTCGCTCTCATAACCGATCGCATCGAGCACCACGGATGTCGCCGCTGTCGTCGCGGTGATGTCGGTCCAGCCGACATCGGAGAAGCGCACTGCCTTGCAGGCGTCGGCTTCGGCGGCGATGGCGCCGCCGGCGGTCAGCCCGAGGGCGAGCGTGGCCGCGCCAAGGCGCAGGGTGAGCGTGTTCATCTGGTTCTGTCCTCCGTGTTGTTGCCCGGCAGGAAAACGCCAGGCCCCATGATGATGTGTCAGCGGCGCGGAACCGGCGAGACCGGCGGCACGGGCAATCGTGCGCCGGACCGGCCTTCCGACCAGACCCACAGTTCGGCAAGAGCCGGCTCCGCAGCGGTCCGCTCGCGTGAGCGCATGAAAGCACTTTTGGTGTCTCGGCGCAAATGCTGGCACGTTTCTCGTTTTTTTGTTGATTGAACGACCAATCAAAATTACTCCTTGCAGGCTATGGGCAAAACGCGCCCGACAGGAGACGGACCCGGTCATGCCGCGTATCGGAATGGAAGTGCATCGACGCAAGGCGCTGATCGACGCCACGGTGGAAACGATCCACGCGCGCGGATTCGGCGATGCCACCATCGCGGAAATCGCCCGCCGCGCCGGGGTCTCGGGCGGACTTGCGCATCATTACTTCGGGTCCAAGGCCGGACTGCTGAACGCCACAATGCGCTCGCTTCTGCTCGATCTGTCGAGGGAAACCCAGGCGCGCATGGCAACGGCCCGGGATCCGCGGGAGCGCCTGTCGGCGATGATCGGCGCGAGCTTTGCCCCGACACAGTTTCAGCCGGCGCTGATCTCGGCCTGGCTCGCCTTCTATCTGCAGGCGCGCACCGACACCGAGACCCGCCGCCTGCTGCGCATCTATCACCGGCGCCTGGTCTCGAACCTGGCCCATGCCTTTGCCGCGCTTTTGCCCGGCGACCGCGCCCGCAATGCGGCGGAGGGAACCGCCGCGCTCATCGACGGATTGTGGCTGCAACGGGTCTTTGCAGACGGACCGCCGCAGCCGCGCTCGGCCATTCGCCGCGTCGAAGACTATGTGGAACGCCAACTCACGGACTGACCAATGCTTGAGGCAACGCATATCGTGATCGGTGCCGGCTCCGCCGGCGCCGCCCTCGCCTATCGGCTCTCGGAAGACCCGGATACGCGCGTCCTGATTCTGGAAGCCGGCGGCAGCGACGTCGGCCCGTTCATCCAGATGCCGGCCGCGCTGAGCTATCCGATGAACATGGCCCGCTACGACTGGGGCTATTCCAGCGATCCGGAACCGCATCTCGGCGGGCGCCGCCTGGTCACGCCGCGCGGCAAGGTCGTCGGCGGCTCCTCCTCGATCAACGGCATGGTCTATGTGCGCGGCCATGCGCGCGACTTCGACACCTGGGCGGGAATGGGCGCGCAAGGCTGGTCCTATGCCGACGTCGCGCCCTATTTCGAGCGCATGGAGACGTCGCATGGCGGTGAAAGCGGCGTGCGCGGCACCTCCGGGCCGATGCATGTCACGCGCGGCACCAAGTGGAGTCCGCTCTATGACGCCTTCATCGAGGCCGGCCACCAGGCGGGCTACGAAACGACACCCGACTACAACGGGCTGAAGCAGGAAGGCTTCGCCGACATGGAGATGACCGTGTGGCGCGGCCGCCGCTGGTCGACGGCCAACGCCTATCTGAAACCGGCGCTGAAGCGGCCCAACCTGCGCCTTCTCACCGGCGTCAACGCCCGGCGCATCCTGATGGAAAACGGTCGCGCGACCGGCGTGGAGTTCACCCGCGGCAACGGGATCGAGGTCGCGCATGCCTCTGCGGAGGTGATCGTCGCGGCGTCGGCGATCAATTCGCCGCGCCTGCTCATGCTGTCGGGGATCGGCGACAGCGAGGCACTGCAGCAGCTGGGAATCGAAACGGTCGCGCATCGTCCGGGCGTGGGGCAAAACCTGCAGGACCATCTGGAACTCTACATCCAGCAGACCTGCACCCAGCCGATCACGCTCTACAAGCACTGGAACCTCATCTCCAAGGCGATGATCGGCGCGCAATGGCTCTTCACCGGCACGGGGCTTGGCGCCTCGAACCACTTCGAGGCCTGCGCTTTCGTCCGGTCGCGCGCCGGGATCGAGTACCCGGATATCCAGTATCATTTCCTGCCCTTTGCCGTGCGCTACGACGGGAAGGCGGCCGCCGAAGGCCATGGCTTCCAGGCGCATGTCGGGCCAATGCGCTCCAAGTCGCGCGGTCGCGTGGCGCTAACGTCCGCCGATCCGGACGCCGATCCCTCGATCCTGTTCAACTACATGTCGCATCCCGACGACTGGGAAGAGTTTCGCACCGCCATTCGCCTGACCCGCGAACTCTTCGCACAGCCGGCCTTCGCGCCCTTCCGCGGCCACGAAATCCAGCCCGGCGAAAGCGCACAGAGCGACGCGGACCTCGACGATTTCATCCGCGAGCACGCCGAAAGCGCCTATCACCCCTGCGGCACCTGCCGGATGGGCAATGCCGACGACCCGCAAGCCGTTGTCGACCCGCAGGGGAAGGTGATCGGCGTGGAGGGCTTGCGCGTTGCCGACAGCTCGATTTTTCCGCAGATTACCAACGGCAATCTCAACGGACCGTCGATCATGGTGGGCGAGAAGATCGCCGACCATATCCTCGGCCGCACGCCGCTGCCGGCCAGCAACCGGCAGCCGTGGATCCATCCCGATTGGCAAACGTCGCAGCGCTGACGCGCGACACCTGCCCCGCGACCCCTGAAAGGAGACGCCCATGCGCGCGCAACCCGCAGCCTCCCATTTCATCAACGGCAAGCCGTGCGAAGATGCCGCCGGCGCCGTGCTTGAAAGCCGCTACCCGGCGACCGGCGAGGTGATCGCCAGCCTGCGCGCGGCAACGCCGGAAACGGTGAACGCCGCCGTCGCCGCCGCGCGTTCCGGCTTCAAGGTCTGGGCCGCCACACCACCCGTGGAACGCGGTCGCGTGCTGCGCCGGGCCGCCGACATCCTGCGCGAGCGCAACCGCGCGCTTTCGGAACTGGAAACACTCGACACCGGCAAGCCCTTGCAGGAAACGCTTGTGGCCGACGCCGCCTCCGGCGCAGACTGCCTGGAATACTATGGCGGACTGACGGCGACGCTGACCGGCGAGCACATCGATCTTGGCGGTTCCTTCGCCTACACGCGCCGCGAGCCGCTCGGCGTCGTCGGCGCCATCGGCGCCTGGAATTACCCGATGCAGATCGCCTGCTGGAAGGCCGCGCCCGCGCTTGCCTGCGGCAATGCGGTGGTGTTCAAGCCCTCCGAGGTCACGCCGCTCTCGGCCTTGAAACTCGCCGAGATCTTCAAGGAGGCCGGCCTGCCCGACGGGGTCTTCAACGTGGTGCAGGGATTTGGCGAGACCGGCGCGCATCTCGTCTCCCATCCCGACGTCGCCAAGGTGTCGCTGACGGGGTCGGTTCCGACCGGCAAGCGCGTTGCGGCAACGGCCGCCGAAACCCTCAAGCACGCCACGCTGGAACTGGGCGGCAAGTCACCGCTGATCGTCTTCGACGACGCGGATGTGGACAACGCCGTCTCCGCCGCGATCAACGCCAACTTCTATTCCAGCGGCCAGATCTGCTCCAACGGCACCCGCGTCTTCGTGCAAAAGGGCATCAAGGACGCCTTCCTGACCCGGCTCGCCGAGCGCACGGCGAACGCGCGCCTGGGCGACCCGATGGACGAGAGCATCGACACAGGTCCGCTGGTGTCGCAGTCCCAGCTCGACAAGGTGATGGCCTATGTCGACAAGGGCGTCGCGGAAGGCGCGCGACTGGTGTGCGGCGGCAAGCGGGCGAGCGTCGACGGCCTCCCCGATGGTCTCTTCGTCGAGCCGACCGTCTTTGCCGATGTCGTCGATCACATGACGATCGCGCGCGAGGAGATCTTCGGCCCCGTGATGTGCGTGCTCGATTTCGAGACCGAAGACGAGGCCGTCGCGCGTGCCAACGCCACCGAGTTCGGCCTTGCCGCCGGCGTCTTCACCCGCGACCTGCAGCGCGGCCACCGGGTGATCGCCGCACTTCACGCCGGCACCTGCTGGATCAACACCTACAACCTGACGCCGGTGGAAATGCCCTTTGGCGGCTACAAGATGTCCGGCATCGGCCGCGAAAACGGCCATGCGGCGATTGCCCACTACAGCCAGATCAAGTCGGTCTATGTGGAAATGGGCGACGTCGAAAGCGCGTACTAGAAGGCGGCCGTCTGTCTGGCGGCGCAGGGTTCTGACAAGGGGAAGGTGTCTCCCGCGTCATACCGGGCAAGGCGTGAGCCGCGACCCGGTAGCGGGGAGCCATGAGCCTGTGTCTTGCAGAGAGACACCCACACATTTCAGTGCCTCTCCGACCCGGGTTTTTCCTTGCACGGCGTCAGGGGTGACGATTTTTGAGAGTATGTCATCCCTCGCCCCCGGTTCGGCGGCGGGTCACCTGCCGCTGTCGAGCCCCTCATCGAGACCGATCCACGCGAAGGCGTCGCGCCGTCGTGGCAGACCGTCACCTCGCGCTTGCGGGTCACGAGAACGGGACGGTCCGGTTTTGAGGCCAGCATATGCAGGCACGCGATAGAGCGTGACATGCCGCGTTCGGTTATGCTGGTTTGTCCTGGACACACCAACGGGGAGATCCAAATGGCCGAACACCGATCACCAATCGGGATTGTCGGAGGCTCCGGCATGCTCGGGAGCGCGATTGCCCAAGCCTTGCTGAAGAGCGGGATCGTCGAGGCCGGAGACCTGTGGATCTCCAATACGCGCGGCGCATTGCCCGACGCCGACGCCCTTCCCGGTGTTCAGGTGACAAGCGACAACGATGCGCTGGCCGACGTCTGCGACACGGTGATCCTGTCGGTTCCCCCGTCGGCGGCCGCCAGCCTTCGGATCGCGGCCTCGAACCGTCTGGTGATCTCGGTCATGGCCGGTGTCACGCTGGCGGGATTGCAGGGGATCACGGGTGCGGAACGCAGCGTGCGGGCAATGAGCAGCCCGGCCGCGGCCTTCCGCGCCGCCTACAGCCCCTGGATGGCGTCGCCCGGCGTAACGGCGGCCGATCGAGCCCGCGTGACGGACATCTTCGGGGCATGCGGCCTGACCGACGAGATCCACGACGAGGCGCTGTTCGATCATTTCACCGCGATGACAGGCCCCGTTCCGGGCTTTGTCGCCTTCTTCGCCGACTGCATGGTCGAACACGCGGAGAAATCCGGGATTCCGCCCGATATCGCCGAACGCGCCATCCGGCAACTGTTTCTGTCGGCCGGCGCGATGCTGTCGCAGGGCGAGGCGTCTCCGGGCGACCACGTCACGTCAATGATCGACTACGCGGGCACCACAGCGGCGGGACTTGTCTCGATGCGCGATTCCCCCATCGCCGCATCCATCGCAGAAGGACTGGATGCGGCGGCGCGCCAGGCGCGGTCCATGGGCTGAGCGGGCGCTGGCCCGGCCGACGCCCGCGCCTCAGCCCTCGCTGTCCGGGTCGATCCGGGCCCAGGCGTCGGTGTTGGTGCCCACCGCCGCGCTCAGGGACGACAGGCCGTGACGGTCGAGGCAGTGCGACAGATGGCGCAGGACCTTCGGCACCAGACCGGGGCCTTCATAGACCATGCCGGTGTAAAGCTGGATCAGACTGGCACCGGCGGTGATCTTGGTCCAGGCGCTCTCGCCGCTGTCGATCCCGCCAACGCCGACGATCGGAAGCTCCGGGCCGACGCGCTGGCGCATGCGCGCAAGCGCGACGGTCGCGCGGCGAAACAGCGGCCGCCCCGACAGGCCGCCGGTCTCGGCAGCCCCCGCACGGTCCGTCAGGCCATTGCGAGCAAGCGTCGTGTTCGACACGATCAGCCCGTCGACGCGCGCGGCCAGAACCTCGGCGGCGATATCATCCAGCCCCGCTTCGTCGACATCCGGCGCGATCTTGAGAAACACCGGCACCGCCCGTCCGTGACGCTCGGAAGCCGCATCGCGCGCCTCCATCACCCTGGAGAGAAGTTCGGCAAGGGCCGCGCGCGCCTGCAGGTCCCTGAGACCCGGCGTGTTCGGCGAGGAGATGTTGACGGTGAAAAAGGACGCAAGATCGGCGAAGGCCTCGATGCCGGCGGTGTAGTCCGCGGCGCGGTCGTCGGTGTCCTTGTTGGCGCCGACATTGACCCCGACGATGCCGCCGCGATGCTTGCGCGCCTCGAGCCGGCCCCGCAGGGCCGCATGGCCCTCGTTGTTGAAGCCGAGCCGGTTGACCACACCCTTGTCCGCCACCAGACGGAAGACGCGCGGCTTGGGGTTGCCCGCCTGGGGGCGCGGGGTGACCGTGCCGGCCTCGGTGAAGCCGAAGCCCAGCCGCAAAAGCGCATCCGGCACCTCGCCGTTCTTGTCGAAGCCGGCGGCCATGCCAAGCGGATTGGGAAACGTCAGATCGGCGACCTTCACGCTCAGCCGCCCGTCCTGCGGGACCCGGCAAGCCGGCACCGCGCCGGAGGCGAGCGCCTTCACCGTCATCGCGTGGGCGGCTTCCGCGTCCAGCATGAAGAGCGCACGCCGGGCGGCCCCGTCGACCAGATCGCGCAGCATCACACATCCTCCGGGAAGCGGTGTACGCCGTCGGCGCCCAGCGGCAGCGGCTTGGCCCAGACGACCGCCGACATCGGCAGCTCGGCATAAAGATGCGGAAACAGCGCGCCACCGCGCGACGGTTCCCACTTGAGCGCCTCGCCCAGCGCCCCGGTCTCGACCGCGATCAGCAGCAAATCCGTTTGACCGTGGAAATGTTTGGCCGCCGTCTCGCGCAGCTGGTCGGCGGCGGAAAAATGGATGAACCCGTCGGCGAGATCGACCGGCGCGCCCGTATAGACCCCGGCCGCTTCCGCCGCGCGCCAGTCGCTTTCGGGAGAGATCTTGTAAATCAGGGACATGACCGGCGCACCTTCGACGTTTCTGCGGATTTCGTCCGCCCGCAATAAAGCCGGCACGTCCGCAAGACAAGGGAAAGCGCGTGTCGCGGGGTGGCACTTTGTCCGGTTTAGGAATATATACCGTAGCGGGGATATCCGTTCTGGAGGGACGCAGGGCACAAAGGTGCCACCAAGACGCGGGGCCGCAAGATGCTGTCGCATAAAAGCGTATGGACCGCCATCGACCGGCTCGCCCGCGACCATGGCCTGTCTTCATCCGGCCTGGCGCGGCGCGCGGGGCTCGACCCGACCACCTTCAATCCGTCCAAGCGCATGGCGTCGGACGGGCGCCCACGCTGGCCGTCGATGGAATCGATTTCCAAGATCCTCTTCGCGACAGGGGCCAGCTTTTCGGAGTTCGTCGACCTCCTCGAACACCGCACCGACCACCTGCCAATCGCCTCCAACGCCCGGCGTGACGACGACGCCCTGCCCCTTCCCGGGGGCCTGTCCCACGCCAATGCCCTCGCCCACCCCTCCAGCGGCTTTTTTCATGACGGAGGCTACCCGGAATTGACCGACTGGCCCGTTGCAGCGCCCGACGTCCCCGCGCGGGACACCGCCATTCGCGTTTGCGGCGACGCCCTGTTGCCGTTCTACAGGGATGGCGACATCGTCGTCGTCTCGCCGGCCGCCCGCATTCGCAAGGGCGACCGTGTGATGCTGCGCCTGACTGACGGAACGCTGCTCGCCCATGTCTACGAACGCCGCACACGCGCGCGCATCGACGTTCGCTCGCTGCTGGAGGACCCGGAGATTCTCAGCTACGCCGGCCCCGAGGTCGATTGGGTGGCGCGAATCATCTGGGCAAGCCAGTGAGCCGCGCCTCGACCTGGCGGATGCGGATCGGCGCGATGGCGCTGGGTCTGGCCGGACTGGCAGGTGCCGTCACGTTGCTGGCGGGCGACGATCTGCCGTTGGACAATCGGGCCACGCCGGCCGTGCCCCCCGAAAGCGCCTCCCCGGAGGTTGAGGTTGCGGACCGCTCCGCCCCGGCGCCCGCGCGCACGGAACCGCCGGCCCAGCCGCTTGCCCTTCCAGACGCGCCGCTTCCCGATACGATCCGCAATGTGACACCGGCCGACATCCTGCCGCCGCCGCCGGTGCAGGGACCACTGAAGCGGGTCGAGGCAAAGCTGCCGGAACAGCCGAAGGTCGAGGTTCCGGACGACCTGACCTTTCGCCGTCCGCTGGTGCTGGATGCCGGCACATTGCGCCACAAGACGCTGACCATCCGCCTCGCCGGTCTCGACGCGCCGGCGGTCTCGGAAACCTGCCCCTCCCGGCTTGGCGGATCCTGGCCCTGCGGTCGGCGGGCCCGCACGGCGCTGCGCGCCTTCGTGCGGCGGCGCGCCATCACCTGCGACCAGATATCCGAGGTCGCGCCGGGGCTCATCGCCGCGCAATGCCGCCGCCAGGATACGGATCTCAGCGACTGGATGATCGCCCAGGGGTGGGCACGCCCCCAAGAGGACGCGCCGCAGGCCTTGCGCGCGGCGAGCGAGGCCGCGCGAGCGAAGCGCAAGGGCATCTGGCAGCTCGACTGGCGGGGAGATCTGGACCGGCGACTTTCCACGCAAACACCTGCGCCGACCTTGGAGACGAACGAGCCGTCGCCGCGGGAACCGGCAGGCGCTGCATCAAGGGACACTGGCGAAGAGAGAGAAACGTCCTTTGAACCGGGCAGCGCGTCGCTTGACGGGCTTCTTGGCGATGTCGAGATCGTGGACACGCCCTGGCACCCGGACAGCGGCGAGACCGCCGACGCACCCGATCCGGGCGCAAGCGAGGACGCGCCGGCCGGTTTGCCTCGCTGATCGCTCAGCGGCCTGCGTGCATGTGGCTGGCCAGATGCCCAGCCCAGCCTGAAAAACCGGCTTCCGACGGGTGGATGCCGTCATCGCAAAAGGCCCTGGCGGGGAGCCCGCGCATCGCGGGAATGGCCGTCGCACCACGCTCGCGGCACAGGCATGCCCCGACCGGATCGAGGATCGACATGCGCAGCTTCAGGATCGCCGCCAGATGCTGCGGCAGCCCGGGGACGTCTGCGGGGTCGAGCATGCGCGACCAGAACAGGCGGCTTTCGGGAAACCGCGCCTTCACCGCATAGATCAGCCCGCCGAACTCCTTCAGGAAGCGCCGGCGCGTGTGATAGTTCTTCAGGTCGTTGAAGCCGACCGACAAGAGCACATGCGTGTAAGGCACCGGCTCCAGATTATGCACGACATGATCGCGCAACATGCCGGCGGTGGCGGAATTGAATCCCGCCGCCCGCCATTCGACCGGCCGGCCGGACTTTTCGCAAAGCGCGTTGGCCAGACAGGGCGCAAGGCCGTCTTCCTGACGCTTCAAGCCAACGGCGGCAGCCGAGGAATCGCCCAGGACCAGAAGCCTGAGCGGTTCCCCCGCCTTGTCCCCGACACGCCCGGACACCGGTCCGGGCGGCGGCGGATGGCGATGGGTGCGGGCGCGCACGCGCGTGCCCTCGACCGCATAAAGCGGCAGGGCAAGCCAGCTCAGAGCCGTGGCGAACGCACCCATGCCAGTTCCTCTGTGTCCGAACGGACCTTGTGTCCGGACGGGTTTTCCCGGCGGCGTCAGGCCGCCGACAATTCGCCGGACAGCGCCTTGGCGATCAGCCCCCGTGTTTCATCGATGCCGTAGAGTGCAACGAAGGAACCGAACCGCGGTCCGCGCTCCTGCCCGAGCAGCAGCTTGTAGAGTGCGGAGAACCACGCAACGGACACGCCCGGCCCGCCGTCCGGGCTTTTCTTCTTCTCGTCCTGATAGCGCTCGATCCCGCGCGCCACATCGAGAACCGCGTCCTGAATGGTCGCGGCATCCGCATCCGCCGGCAGGGCCGCGAGCTTTTCATCGAGCGCGGCAAGCGCCTCGCGTTCCGTCTCGTCGGGGGCATGGAAGGTCTTCGCCGGCTTCACGAAGTCCTCGAAGTAGCGGATCGCGTAGCCCACCAGTTCGTCGAGCTTGGGGTGGGTCGTGGCTGTGACACCCGGTGCATAGCGCGAGATGAACGCCCAGAGCACATCCTTGTTCAGCGCATTGGAGGCGGACACGAGGTTGAGCAGCATCGAGAAGGGCACCGGCATGTCGACCGCCGGCGGGTTGCCGGAATGGATGTGCCAGACCGGATTTCCCAGTTGCTGCTCGACCGGCATGTCCGGGTACTTCTGCGCGAAGGTGAAATACTCGTCGACGGTCTTCGGGATGATGTCGAAGTACAGCTTCTTGGCCGTCTTCGGCTTGCTGTACATGTAGAGCGACAGGCTTTCCGGCGAGGCATAGGCCAGCCAGTCGTCGATGGTCAGGCCGTTGCCCTTCGACTTGGAGATCTTCTGGCCGTTCTCATCCAGGAAGAGCTCGTAGTTGAAGCCCTCCGGCGGCGGACCGCCCAGAACCTTGCAGATCTTCGACGCCAGCGTGACGCTGTCGATCAGGTCCTTGCCGGCCATCTCGTAGTCGACGCCGAGCGCGAACCAGCGCAGCGCCCAGTCGGCCTTCCACTGGCACTTGACGCGACCGCCGGTGACCGGCGTCTCGACCTTCTCGCCCGTCTCCGGGTCGATATAGACGATGGTGCCCTTCGCGACATTGCGCTCCACGGTCGGCACCTGAAGCACCGCGCCCGTGCGCGGACACACCGGCAGGAACGGCGAATAGGTTTCCTGACGCTCGGGACCAAGTGTCGGCAGGATGATGTCCTTGATCTTGTCGTAGACGGCGAGCATGCGCAAAAGCGCCTCGTCGAAACGGCCCGAGGTGTAATAGTCGGTCGCCGAGGCAAACTCGTACTCGAAGCCGAACTGGTCGAGAAAGGCGCGAAGCCGCGCATTGTTGTGATGCGCGAAACTTTCATGACCGGCATCGAAGGGATCAGGCACGCGCGTCAACGGCTGACCGATAAAGCGCTGCATCTCCTCGCGGTTCGGCACGTTCTCCGGCACCTTGCGCAATCCGTCCATGTCGTCGGAAAAGCACAGGAGCCGGGTCGGCACCTTGTCCTCGGTCAGCAGGCGGAAGGCGGTGCGCACCATGGTGGTGCGCGCGACCTCGCCGAAGGTGCCGATATGCGGCAACCCGGACGGGCCGTAGCCCGTCTCGAACAACACCGGCCGGTCGGCGCCGCGCGCCTCGACCCGTTTCAGCAGCTTTCGCGCCTCCTCGAACGGCCAGGCTTTTGACGCCATGGCCGCGTCTCTCGTGGTGGGGGAGAGGTCAAGCGCGGGCAACGAAACTGAGGTCATGATCGGACCATTGCTGTTGATGGATGGAAAACGGCCGCCTGCGGATGATCTTGCGCGCAAACGGCGGGCGGACACTAATGGATGCGCTGCACAAACGGAACAGGGTCGCGGCAAAAAAGCCCGCTTCCCGGCCGACTGCATTTCACGCCTTGCGCTGCTTCCGCCATGGCTTTAGGCACTTTGACAGGACAGACGACGACAAAAGGGTCGCACAGCCGATGAGCGAACAGGTTTCACTTCAAGAAGCGCTGATCTATGTGATGGTGATGATCTCCGCCGCCGACAGCAGCATGACCGACCAGGAACTGCACTCGATGGGCGAGGTCGTGAAAACACTGCCCGTCTTCGCCGGCTTCGATCAGGAGCGGCTGGTGCCGGTCGCCCAGGATTGCGGCAACCGCCTTCAGGCGGAAAACGGCATGATGGACACCTTCGCGCTGATCGCCGCGAGCGTTCCGCCGAGCCACCGCGACACGGCCTATGCACTGGCTGTCGATGTCGCCGTCGCGGATCTTTCCGTTCAGCAGGAGGAATTGCGGCTGCTGCAGGTGCTGCGCGACACGCTCGGTCTGGACAAGCTGACGGTCGCGGCCATCGAACGCGGCGCGCAGGCCCGCTACCGCGCGATCTGAGACGCGCTCCGGCGGCCCACCCAGGGCGCCGGACGCCCGATGTGATAGCCCTGCGCCATTGTCACACCGAGATTGCGCAGGATCTCCAGCGTTTCCGCATCCTCGACATATTCCGCGATCACGCCGACGCCGATCTTGCGCGCAACGGCGACGATCCCGGCAACGATCGTGCGCTGCACCTCGTCCTGCGCCACCTCACCGATGATCGCACCGTCGATTTTCAGGCTGTCGATCCGGAACTGCCTGAGGTAGGCGAAAGACGACAGGCCCGAGCCGAAATCGTCGAGAATGACCCGGCACCCTCTGGCACGCAGCGCATCGATCAGGGCCTGGGCCGTCGCCATGCTGCGCACGGCCGCGGTTTCCGTGATCTCGAAGGCCAGACGCCCTGCCGTTTCCGGCCGCGCGTCGAGCGCGGAAAGCAGGAAGGTGGTGAACTCCGGATCGCCGATCGACAGCCCGGACAGGTTGATCGTCAGACACGTCCCCGGATCGACGCTGTGCAGGTTCGCCAGGGTCCTCTCGACGACCCAGCGATCGATCCGTGGCATCAACCCATGGCGTTCAGCGGAGGAAATCAATGCAGCCGGCGCAAGGACCCGCCCGTCGTCGTCCACGATCCTGAGAAGCACCTCGAGATGCGGACTGGACACCGCATCAATCGGCAGGATCGGCATGGTGTAGAGTTCGAAACAGTCGGCTTCCAGGGCATTGCGAACAATCTGCAGATTGCCGATGTCCAGCCGGTGCGCGACCATTTCGTCGGCATCCGGACGGTAGACCACCGGCCGCGCGCCGCCAATGGACTTGGCATGCAGACAGGCCTGATCGGCCTGGTTGAGAAGTTGGAATGCGCTTTTTTCCGGGTCGCCGCCGCGCCCCGGCTTGATCAGGGCAATGCCGACGCTGGCTGTAATCGCATGCGGGATGTCCTGCCAGATGAACCGCATCGACGACAAACCGGAGGTGATCCGGTGACCCAGGTCTTGCGCCGCGGCCGCGTCCATGTCCGGCGCCAGCACAGAAAATTCGTCGCCTCCGACCCGGGCGCAGAGCATGTCGGGCCCGGCATGGCTGCGCAACAATCCCGCAATCTGCTGGAGCAGAGCGTCGCCGCCGCTATGCCCCGCGATGTCGTTGACGACCTTGAACCCGTCGAGATCGATGGTGAAAAGCGCCGCCGGCCGGTCGCTGGCCTTCACGTCTGCCAGCAAGCGCTCCAGCCCCTCCTGCAAGGCATGCCGGTTGGCAAGGCCCGTCAGCGCATCCTCGCGCGCCTGCCGGCGCAGCGTCTTTGCCATCAGCGCCGCCTCGGTAATGTCGCGCAATACGATGAGCGCCCCGGTGACCTCGCCCTCGTCGTCGCGATAGGGGTCCATCCGGACCCGCATGTGGCGCATTTCCCCGCCCGGGACGGAAAGTTCGTGCTCGTATTCGACCGATTGTCCGGCGAAGCACCTCTCGAAATGCGCTTTCGCCCGCTTGTTAAAACGCTCCGCGCCGATGTGGTCGCGCACATGCACGCCAATGAAGTCGTCGGGCGACAGTCCGCTGAACGCCGCGTTGGCGCGATTGGTCATCCTGTAGCGAAAATCCGTGCCGACCACGGAGATCCGGTCGGTTGTCTGCCGCAGGATTTCCTCGTGCATCGACAGGCGTTCGTTGAGGTTCTGGAACTGCGTGACATCGCGCACCGCGCAGATGACACAAGCGACCTCCTCGTCGCGACCGAAGACCGGCTGGAAAAACACCTCCAGATACTTTCCAAGGGTCTTGTCGCGAACGCCGGGGACGCGGATGCGCGATGCCTGGCCGGCAAAGGCCTCGTCGAGATTGTCCCGGCGCAGGGCGAACACCTTGGATCCCAGGATGTCCTCGACCCTGCGTCCGATGACTTCGGCCCGCGACAAGCCTTCCATGTCCAGGAAGGCGCCGTCGACGTCCCACATCCGGTAATCGCGGTCGCAGACGAAAACGCCGGCGCGGTTCATCTCGATGATGGTGCTGCGCACGACCTCGCGATGCACTGCAATGGGCCAGTGCGCGGCAGTCTCCGCACTGGTCTCGGCACGCTCCGTCGGTGGGGTGCCAGTTGTTTCCGGTTCCGGCTTTCGCAAGCTCACGGGGCCTCGCTGCTGCGCACGGACGCGTCCTGTCGGACCACAATAGGCAGGTCGACCCGACATGACCATCGACAACCGCCTGTGACGCCGCGCAGGGTCGCGCTCACCTGCCAAAGGTCTCCGACCACGGAGCCGGACGTCCGACATGATAGCCCTGCACGAAACTCACCCCGAGTTCGCGCAGCGTTTCGAGCGTGCCGGCATCCTCCACGAATTCGGCCACGACCCGCACTTTCATCGCCGTGGCGACAGCAACGATCCCGGCAACGATGGTCTGCTGAACCGGGTCGTTGGCGACATCGCCGATGATGTTGCCGTCGATCTTGAGCATGTCGACGTCGAACTTGCGAAGATAGCCGAAGGACGACAGGCCCGAGCCGAAATCGTCCAGGACGATGCCGCAACCGCGCCCGCGCAACGCCTTGATCAGATCGCGCGCGGTCTCCATCGAGCGCACGGCGGATGTCTCGGTGATCTCGAACGAAAGCCGTCCGTGAACCTCGGGCCGGTTGTCCAGGGCGGCGACCAGAAAGTCGCGGAATTGCGGATCGCCCACCGACTGGCCCGAGAGATTGACCGTCAATTGCAGATCCGGCGGCGCGGACCGCAGGCGCTCCAGCACGTTTCGCACCACCCACTTGTCGACCGGAACCATCATCTGGTGTCGTTCGGCAGCGGAGATGAAAGCGGCCGGCGCCAGCATCTGTCCGTCGCTTCCAACGATCCGCAACAGCACCTCGTGATAAAGGCCGCTTTGCCCGTCGATCGGCGCGATCGGCATGGCATAGAGCTCGAACCGCCCGTTCAGAAGTGCATCCTGGACCACCCGAAGGTTGCCGGTTTCCTCGAAGCGCGCCTGAATCTCCGTGTCGGCGGCGTGATAGACCGCGACGCGCGACCCGCCGCGCTCCTTGGCGAGCCGGCAGGCCCGGTCCGCCCAGTTGATGACATCGTAGATGCTCGGCGCGGCCGTCTCGAACACCTCGCGGTCGAGCAAGGCGACGCCGACGCTGGCCCGCACCGAATAGCGCGCGCCGTCCCAGTCGAAGGGCGTCGTCTCCAGCGCACTGATGATCGTCTGGCAGGCGGCCATGACCTTCTCCGTCGTACAGGCCGAGAGCACCAGCGCAAACTCGTCGCCGCCCAGCCGCGCGATCATGTCGGTCTTGTCGATGGTCCGCAGAAGGTCCGCGACCTGTTTGAGCAATGTGTCGCCGGCGCTGTGCCCGGCAATGTCATTGACGACCTTGAACCCGTCGAGGTCGACCAGCACCAGGGCGGAAAGACGGGTGTCGGGCTCGCCGAGTTCGGCGACGCATCGGGCGACACGCAGCTCCAGCTCTTCCTCAAGCGCATAGCGGTTGGCCAAACCGGTCAGCGCGTCCTGGCGCGCCTGACGCAGCAACTCCGCTTTCATCATGGTGGCACTGGTGACGTCCCGCCGTGTTATCGCGGCGGCGATGACCTCGCCCGTGTTGTTGCGGAAGGGCACGCAATTGAGATCGAAATAGGCAATGTCGCCGTTTTCGGACATATGCGCGAAGTGATACTCGACCTGCTCGCCGGCAAAACAGCGCTCGAGATGAGGCTTGGCCCGATCCAGGTAGCCGCGTTCGCCGATGACGTCGACCAGATGCTTGCCGACGATGCTTTCCGACGTATGGCCCCATGTCCGCGCATTGGCGGAGTTCGACCAGATGAACCGGAAGTCCAGCCCGACGATGCACATGGCTTCGGTCGACTGACGGAACACCTCCTCATGCATGGAGACACGGTTTTCTAGCTCGAACAGCTCCGTGGTGTCTTCCATGAAAACGATGAGGCCGGTGACGGCTCCGGCGGAATCGAACACAGGCTCGTGACAAACGCGCATCAGCCGGTTGCGTGTCGCACGGCGCAAGCCCCACGTCGTGCTGACTTGCGGCTCGCCACCCAGGGCCGCCTCGATGGCGGGGCGTGAACGTTCGCAGATCGCGTCGCCCATAACCACGCGCATGGGACGCCCGATCACCTCGGAGCGGGAAAAGCCGTCGATTTCAAGGAATGCCCTGTTCACGTCCCGAATGATCATGTCGGTGTCGTAGTAGATCATCCGGATGGGAGAGACCTGGAACGCCGTCAGGAACGCGTCATCCGCCGGCCCCCTAAGGTCAACCGGAGCCGCGACAAAATTCTTTGCAACCTGTTTGGTCGAGGCCACTATCGTACTTTCCTCCGAGCAAGCCGGCGAAACCCGCATTGCACGATTCAGACACCCCAATTCTTAACATAGCAGAAACTTCCCGCGATTCGTTTACGATAATATCGCACCCATCCAACGAAAGACTTGAGAATATCAAGCTCCAATGACACGTCACTGGCATCGAAAAGCAACCAATCCAAATACATTCTTGAGGTTGCTAAAATTCCGAAAACACAACCTCTAAAAAGCCGACGAAAAACTTTCGACGCGCTCGCTTCAGTTGATGCTGCGGGCCTCGCCGGGAATATCAAGCGAGAACGCCGGGATAGCGATCTGGAAGCGCCTTCCGTCCATATCCTCCATTTCGTAGCTGCCGCTCATCATGCCCGAGGGCGTGCGCAACGGACAGCCGGAGGTGTATTCATACCGTTCCCCCGGCGCCAGGACAGGTTGTTCCCCGACCACACCGAGACCGCGCACCTCTTCTTCCCGACCCGCGCCGTCGACGATCATCCAGTGCCGGGCGCGCAGGCGCACCGTGTCGCTGCCGTGATTGACGATTTCGACGGTATAGGCCCACAGGAATTGCAAGGTGTCGGGATCGGATTCCTCGACGAGATAAAACGGCTCGACGGTCACCTGTATGTCATGCGTCACGGCCCGATACATTGCAGTCCTCCCGGCTCGTCCCCGCCCGCAACCCCGGGCGCGGGCGTTCGACAAAGACTAGCGCGCATAGCGCCGGATTCCAGTCGGGGAAGGCCACAATTCTCGATTGAACCGGCAGCGCCCTGATTTCCGTAGCGGCAGGTCCATGACGCGCTTGTGAGCGCAGGGCGCTTGCGCCCGGCACGCAGCTGGGCCATCCAGAACGTCGTCCCCCGACCGGAGATCCCATGTTCGACGCCCGCCTGCGCCCGCTGATCGACCCGCCGCTGAATGCCGCCGGCCGCGTGCTCGCCGCGCGCGGCATCTCGCCGGATGCCGTGACGCTGACCGGTTTCGGTCTCGGCCTCGGCGCAGCCCTGGCCATCGCGCTCGGCGCGCCGCTTGCGGGCTTTGTGCTGATCGCCCTCAACCGCCTGGGCGACGGTCTCGACGGCGCGGTGGCGCGCGCCAGCCGCAAGAGCGACCGGGGCGGCTATCTCGACATCGTGCTGGATTTCTTCTTCTACGGCGCGGTGCCCTTCGCCTTCGCCCTGCTCGACCCCGAGGCAAACGCCCTTCCCGCCGCCGCGCTACTGCTCGCGTTCTACATGAACGGCGCGAGCTTCCTCGGCTTTTCCGCGATGGCCGAAAAGCGGGGCATCACCACGAATATTCAGGGCCAGAAGTCGCTCTATTATCTGGGCGGGCTGGCCGAAGGCGCGGAGACCATCGCCGTTTTCCTGGCGATGTGCCTGTGGCCGCAAGCCTTCCCCCTGCTCGCCTGGGGGTTCGCGGCCATTTGCATCGTTTCCGCCCTGGCGCGGGTCATCCTCGTCGCGCGACTGCTGCGCGACTGACCCGCAGCTCAGCCGCGCGCAACCTCCAGCGCCTGACGAAGGTCCTCCGCCAGATCGTCGGCGTGTTCCAGACCGACCGAAAAACGCATCAAGCCGTCGGAAATTCCCAGTTCAACACGCGCCTCTTCGCTCAGGCTCTGGTGCGTGGTGGTGGCGGGATGCGTGATCAGGCTCTTGGCATCGCCCAGATTGTTCGACAGGCGGATGATCTTCAACGCATTGGCGAAGCGGAAGGCAGCAGGTTTTCCGCCCTTGACCTCAAAGGCGATCATCGTCGACCCGGCCTTCATCTGCCGGCGGGCAAGATCCGCCTGGGGATGGTCATCGCGCCCGGGATAGATCAGCCGCGCCACCGACGGATCCTCGGCAAGACGGTCGGCCAGAAGCCCCGCCGTTTCCGTCTGGCGGGCAACCCGAAGCGGCAAGGTCTCCAGCCCCTTGAGCAGCACCCAGGCATTGAACGGGCTCATCGCCGGACCGGTATGCTTGACCAGCGGCATCACCTCGTCCTTGATCCATTCCTCGTCGGACAGAACAACACCGCCAAGGCAGCGCCCCTGCCCGTCGATATGCTTGGTGGCGGAATAGACGACCACGTCGGCGCCGAGCGTGAGCGGCGCCTGCCACAACGGCGTGGCAAAGACATTGTCGACGATCAGCCGTGCCCCGACCGCGTGGGCCATCTCGGCGACGGCGGCGATATCGATCACTTCAAGCGTCGGATTGGTCGGACTTTCCAGGAAACAGGCCACCGTCCCGGGCCGGATCGCCGCGCGCCAGGCATCGAGATCGGTGCCGTCGACGAGCGTCGAGGCAACGCCCATGCGCGGCAGCAGGGTTTCCACGATGTAGCGGCAGGATCCGAAGAGCGCCTTGGCGGCGACGACATGATCGCCGGCCTTGCAGCAGGCCATGAGCGCGAGATTGACCGCCGCCATGCCGCTGGCGGTGCCGCGCGCGGCCTCCGCGCCTTCCAGCTGGGCGATGCGCTCCTCGAACATGGCGACCGTCGGATTGGCATAGCGCGAGTAGACGAAGCCCGGATCGTCGCCCTTGAAACGGGCTTCTGCGGCTTCCGCGCTGGCATAGACGAACCCTTGTGTCAGGAACATCGCTTCCGAGGTTTCCCCGAAGGGCGAACGCGTCGTTCCGCCGTGTACGAGAGCGGTTTCGGGATGCCAGCGGCGGTTATCTGAGCTCATGCCTGTCTCCAAATGCAAAAACCCCGGCCACGGGCCGGGGTTTTTGCAACCCGGCCTTTTTAGCAACTTCTTTAACGTGGCTGCAAGCCGGCCGGCTCAAATCACCACGGAACGCGCCGGTGATACGCCAAGGCTCCACCCGCGTCAACGCTGCGTTGACGCTGCGGCGTCTCTGCAGGCAAGGCAGAAACGCGGCCAGTTCATCATGGCAAATCGCGCGGGCTTGCGCTAAGCACGGCAAAACCCGAAGGCTTCTTGGAAAAACTCATGACCGAAACCGCGCACGGCATCCTTCCCGCACAGGCGATCAGCGCCATGTTCACGCGCGGTGAAATTTCCGCCCCGCGCCACCCGGACGCCGACCAGATCCAGCCGGCAAGCCTCGACCTTCGCCTTGGCCCCCTCGCCTACCGCGTGCGCGCAAGCTTCCTGCCGGGCGCGGGCGCCAAGGTGATGGACAAGCTCGACAAGCTCAAGCTCCACGCCTTCGACCTGACGCGCGGCGCGGTGCTGGAAACCGGCTGCGTCTATATCGTGCCGCTGATGGAGGGACTGGCGCTCGGTGCCGACGTCTCCGCCACCACCAATCCGAAGAGCTCGACCGGGCGGCTCGACGTCTTCACCCGCGTCATCACCGACGAGGGCCGCGCCTTCGACACGGTGCCGGCCGGCTATCGCGGGCCGCTTTATGCCGAGATCAGCCCGCGCACCTTCCCCGTTCTCGTGCGCGAGGGCTCGCGCCTGTCCCAGATCCGCTTCCGCATCGGCGATCCCTTCGTGCAGGACGCCGACCTCAAGGCCGTGCATGCCGAACACGCTCTGGTCGCCGGCGGCGACACCACCATCGGCGGCGGCGTGCATCTGACCATCGACCTTGAGGGCAGCGGACCGGGCAGCCTGATCGGCTATCGCGGCAAGCGCCACACCGGCGTCATCGACATGGACGCCAAGGCCGCGCAGGAGCCGCTCGACTTCTGGGAGCCGATCGTCCACCGCGGCGACAGCACGCTGATCCTCGATCCGAACGAGTTCTACATTCTCGTCTCGCGCGAGGCGGTGCATGTGCCGCCGATGTTTGCCGCCGAAATGGTGCCCTTCGATCCGCTCGTCGGCGAGTTCCGCGTGCATTACGCCGGCTTCTTCGATCCGGGCTTCGGCCATTCGACGCTGGGCGGCGGATCGCGCGCCGTGCTGGAAGTGCGCTCGCACGAGGTGCCCTTCATCGTCGAGCACGGCCAGACCGTCGGCCGGCTGGTCTATGAGCACATGCTGGAACGCCCCGAAACGCTCTATGGCGAGGGCATCGGCTCCAACTACCAGGGCCAGGCGCTGAAGCTGTCGAAGCACTTCAAGGCGATTGCCTAGGGCAGCGCCTTTCCCATGGCCAGCATTCTGGAAACAGAGCTCTACCCTCCGATAAAGGCGTTCCTCACGGCGCAAGGCTACGAGGTGAAGGCCGAAGTCGGTGCCGCCGATGTCGTCGCCTGCCGGGGCGACGAAGATCCCGTGATCGTCGAGTTGAAGACAGGGTTCACGCTTGGTCTTTTCCATCAGGCGATTGCGCGGCAATCGATCACCGATGCGGTCTATGTGGCGGTCCCCCGGATGGCGGGCCGCCGGTTTCAATCGGCCCTGAAGAACAATCTGAAACTTGCCCGCCGGCTTGGCCTCGGGCTGATCACGGTTCGGCTTTCGGATGCCCTTGTCGACGTGCATCTGGATCCGGGTCCGTTCAGCCCGCGCAAGTCGAAGCCGCGCAGGGACCGGTTGCTGAGGGAGTTCGCCCGAAGGGTCGGCGACCCGAACACCGGCGGCTCGACGCGGGTCACGCTTGTGACGGCCTATCGGCAGGACGCGCTGCGCTGCGCCGCCCATCTTGCCGCCAATGGTCCCAGCCGGGGCGCGGAGGTGGCGAAAGCGACCGGCGTTGCCAACGCGACGAGACTGATGGCCGACGATCACTATGGCTGGTTCGAACGGGTCGAACGCGGCGTCTATGCGTTGACCCCGAAGGGGACCGCCGCCCTTCCCGCTTCGGCGAACGACGCGGAATAGCGCCATGGCCCTCATGACGATCACCCGCGAGCACGAGGGGTATCTGGAAGACCGGAAATCCCGGTTTCTGGCGCATCTGGTTCCCGTCGGGGTGTTCGACCAGCGGCTGGAGGCGTTGCGCAAGGCGCATCGCAAGGCCAACCACATCGTCACCGCGCACCGAAGGCTTCTCGACGACGACCGCATCGAGGAAAGCGGCAAGGACGACGGCGAACCGGCGGGCACCTCCGGCATGCCTGTCCTGCGCGTGCTTCAGGGCGCGGAGCTGGTCGAGTGCGCCGTGCTGGTGGTGCGCTATTTCGGCGGCATCAAGCTGGGCGGCGGCGGGCTGGCGCGGGCCTATTCCGGCGCGGCGCAGGCGGCCATCGCCAATGCCGAGCTGATCCCATTTCAGCGGTTTGCCGTGAAAGAGGTCAGCGCAGACTTCGCGGCAAGCTCGGAGCTGGAACGCCGGGTCGAGCAGCTCGGCCTGAGCGTGATCGCCCGCGACTTCACCGAGGAAGGCGTGACGCTGACGCTGGAAGGCCCGGAAGAGGATCTGGCCCGGCTCGACGGCTGACCGCTTTCTCAGTCGGCCTGCCCGCTGCCGGGCTTTGCGAGATCGGAGCGCAAGGCGTTGACCTCCGTCCTGAGCGCCTTGACCTCCGCCAGCAGCACACCCGTCTCGTCATGGATCGCCTGGCGGTCGGCTTCGGCCAGTTGGTCGTGCTCCTGCTGCATCGCCGAGACGATGACACCGATGAAGAGGTTCAGCACCGTGAAGGCCGTGCACAGGATGAAGGGCACGAACAGCAGCCAGGACAGCGGATAAACCTCCATCACAGGGCGCACGATGCCCATCGACCAGCTTTCCAGCGTCATGATCTGGAACAGCGTGTAGAGCGACTTGCCGATGGTGCCGAACCACTCCGGGAACGAGGCGCCATAGAGCTTCGTCGTCATCACCGCAAAGACGTAGAAGACGAGCGACAAAAGCAGCACGATGGAGCCCATGCCCGGAAGGGCCGCGACCAGTCCGCCGACCACCCGGCGCAGCGAGGGCACCACGGAAATCAGCCGCAGCACGCGCAGGATGCGCAGCGCGCGCAGGACCGACAGCGCACCTGTCGCCGGCATCAGGGCAATCGCCACCACGGAGAAGTCGAACAGGCTCCAGGGATCGCGGAAGAACCAGAGCCGGTGCGCGTAGATGCGCAAGGCGATCTCGACGACGAAGACCGCGAGCACCGCCCGGTCGAGCGCATAGAGAAACCCGCCCGCGGCCTGCATGGCGGTTTCGCTCGTTTCCAGCCCGAGGGTGATCGCATTGACGACGATCAGCGCGATGATCGCCGCTTCCCAACGTTTCGATTGAACGAGGCGTCTCACCCGCTCGCGCATGTTCCGCACTCCTTGAAATCGCAAATCCCCACGCCCCGAAACGGGCTGGCGTCGGCGCCGCCAAACGTGGCGATGGGAGAAGGGAAATCAAGCACAAACTTGCAAGAGCCGCCCGATTGCCGGGCGCGTGCCGGGAAAGCGGTGCGCAGGGACGCGGCGCGCTGTCTCGCCCCTTGACAGCACGGCGTCACGCCGCCGATATAGCGAAGGTTCGCGGGTGTAGCTCAAT
The DNA here is from genome assembly GCF_000423705.1 of Stappia stellulata DSM 5886. Lineage (GTDB taxonomy): Bacteria > Pseudomonadota > Alphaproteobacteria > Rhizobiales > Stappiaceae > Stappia > Stappia stellulata. The sequence goes on from NZ_KE384083.1 coordinate 785,804, forward strand.
GGTAGAGCAGAAGCTTCCCAAGCTTAAGACGAGGGTTCGATTCCCTTCACCCGCTCCAGCTCCCCTGAAAATTCATTTTGAGATACGCGGCTGGCGCACAGGTGCCCGCGCGCCCTCCACCGCGCCCTGCCCGCGCTACCTTGCCGCGCGGGTGAAACTGCCGAGGCCGTTGTCGTTCAGGAATTCGACCTGCATCGCGGCGGTCTTGTCCGCAAGGTCGAAGGTCACGGTCGAGCGGGAGCCGTAGGGCCGTTCCTCGTTGAACACCGGAAAGACGAAGCTGTTTCCCGACCAGTGGGTCAGTTCGAAGGTCTGCCGGTCGGGACCGAGCATGAGCACCAGAGCGCCCTCCACCAGATCGACCTGCGCCTCGCCGAAATAGGCGCTGGCATATCGGCCGACGAGGTCCGAAAGCGGGGCGGAGGCCTCCGCGTCGGCCGGCGGCGTCTTGCCGACGGTGCGTCCTGCCGGCGCGTTCAGGGCCTGCGCCTCGAACACGCCGCGATAGCCGCCGGCCCAGTCGCGGGTGACCTCGCCGTTGATCGCCAGATCCATGAACTCGGCGCTGACAGCCTCCACCGCGCCGACGCCGGCGCCGTTGGACAGGACGACAATGCCGAGGCCGTGCGCAGGCGACATCATGTAATTGGTGCCTGTCCCGAGCACGAACATGCCCGAATGGCTGAGCATCACGCTGCCGTCGCCGGAGACGCCGACGCCCGTGCCGAAGCCGTAGAAGGACGGCAGGCGGTCGGCACTGTCGGACCGGCCGGAGACGACCTGCGGCGACAGCGCCGGCAGAAGCGCTGTGTCCTCGATGACGGTCTTCCCCTCGTGGCGGCCGTTGGCCAGCACCATGGCCATCCAGCGGGCCATGTCATGTGCGGTGCTGCTCACGCCGCCCGCCGGCGCCTGGGCGTCCGGCCGGCGCCGCTGCAGGTCGCGGAAGGCGCCATCGGCATAGGCATGGCCCGACGCCCGGTTGTCGCGCGCCAGATAGTCCTTGAAACGCGAGCTGGTCCGCGTCATGCCGAGCGGCGCGTAGATCGCCTGTTCCGACAGGCTCTCCCAGTCGGTGCCGGCGGCGACCGCCACGGCTTCGGCTGCTGTCGTCAGCCCGAAGTTGGTGTAGGCGTAGCTGTCGCGGTAGGCATTGAGGGGCAATTGCGCGAGCCGCTCAAGAATCTCGCGCCGGGAAAAGCCGAGAAGTTCCAGATCGTCGCCCGCATGGTCGGGCAGGCCCGAGCGATGGGAAAACAGATCGCCGATCGTTGCATGGGTGCCGACCCAGGGATCGGACAGGGTGAACCAGGAAAGATGGCGCGCGACGGGCGTCTCCCATGTCAGGACGCCCTCGCCCACCTGCTGCGCGACGACGCTTGCCGCCAGCGACTTGGAGAGCGATGCGATCTGGAACACGGTGTCCGCGTCGACCTTGCCCGGTTTGCCGAGTTCGCGCAGGCCATAGCCCCGGGCAAACACGGTCTTGCCTTCGTGCACCACGGCAACGGCCATGCCGGGAAGCCCGAAATCGGCCAGCGTGCGTTGCGCAAGCCCGTCGAGCCCGTCGACCGCCGCCTGGATGCGCGCCCGGTCGGCGTTGGGCTCGGCCGCGGCGCGCTCGGACTGCGCCACGCCAAACAGCGCGACCGCCGCCGCCAGCAGGACACCTCGCCAGCGCGGCGTTGAAGACGTGTCGGCGACGGCCGCTACAATCGAAACCGGCATTGTCAAAACTCCAAAAGGTCCAGGCCGTCGCCCAGCGTCTTGCGGGCGATGTCGACGACGCTCGTGTGATGGGTGAAGAGAATCGGCTGCACCGTTTGCGACAGGTCGGCGAGCGCTTCGATCCCGGCGGCCGTGCGCGTGTCGTCGAAGGTCTGGAACAGGTCGTCGCCGATGAAGGGGGCTGCTTCCGCGCGGGCCGAGTAATCGGCCAGGAACGCCAGACGCAGCGCCAGATAAAGCTGGTCGCGCGAGCCTTCGCTCAAGGCATTCACCGGCACCTGCGCGCCGTCGTCCCGGCAGGCAACCAGATGAGCGCGGTCGTCGTCGTCGAAGATCTGCGCCAGCGTCGCGAAGGAGCCGCCGGTCAGACGCTTGAAGATCGCGCCCGCGCGCGCCATCACCGGATCGCCGGTCTGCGCGCGGTGCCGTTCCATCGCGGTCGACAACAGCCCTTCCGCGAGCTTCAGCACCAGCCATTCGCGGCCGAGCGCCAGCATTTCCGTTTCCGCCGCAAGCTTGCGGAAGGCCGCGCGCTCCACACCGTCGCCGCGTTCAAGTGTGGCCCGCTCGGCCTTTTTCGTCTGCAGCCGATGGTAGGCATCGTTCAGGGCCTTGTCCCGATCCGCCTCTTCCCGTTTCAGAAGATCAAGATCGACCGAGGCCGCCTCGGCGTCGAAATCGGCAAGCTCCGCCTCGACATTCGCGCGACTTTCCCCCTTGGCCAGGCGTTCGAAACGGTCATGCGCCGAAGCCAATGCGGCCGCCTCGCCGTCGCGCGCCTCCAGCCGCGTTGCAAGGTCCGCGAGATCGCCCGACCTCAACGTCTCCGGCAGGCGGGCGAGGCTGTCCGAAAGGTGCGCCCGAGCGCTCTCCAGCCCCGTGGCGGATTGCTCAAGGCGCTCGCGCGCTGTCCGCACCCGGGTCTGCGCGCCTTCGCGGCGGGTCTGGTCGGACTGCGCGGTCTCCAACCGTCGATGAAGCGCATCGGCCGCAGCATCCGGTGCATGGTCAGCGAGATCGGGCGCAACCTCGCTCACGAGCCCGTCAAGCGCTGCGTCGAACGCCGCGTTTTCGCGCTTCATTCCATGAACACGCTTGGCCTCGAGATCCCGCAGCTTCAGCTTTTCGGGCAAATCTCGCCAGAGCGCCACCGCTCCCGCCACCGCCTCCAGACCGGTTCCGGCGGGCAGGCCGATCGCTTGAAGCTCGGCATCCAGTTCCGCGCGCCACCGCGACAGCGCGTCGGCGTTTTCCTCTGCTTTCCGGTCCAGATTCGACAGACGCCGCTTTGCATCCTGACGAAGCGCGAGCCGCGTACGCCCCTCGCTCCAGGCCTTGGAGCGCGCGCCAAGCGCCTCCTCCACCAGCCGGACGCGCGCCGAAAGAGGCAGCGCATGACCCGCCTCAACCCCGAGCTCGGCCGCGATCTGCGACAGCGACCCGGCAACAGCGTCTTCGCGCGCTTCGAGAGATGAAATCCTGTCGGCGACCTTCTCCGCCTCTTCGGCGAGAGACAGCGCAGCGTCCACATTCTGCCGCCAGGCGATCATCTCGCCGGGTGCACGCGGCTCCACGTGTGCCGGCTCGAACAGGGTGCGAAAGGCGCGTTGCGCGTCCGCGAGAACGAGGGCCAGCCGCTCTTGCTCGGACGTCGCCGCATCCTGCTCCGCCTGAAGACCCGCCCGGTTCCGGCTCATGTCCGCATGCCGGGAGACGCGTTCGGCTTCGCTCGCGGCACGATCCGCCAGCCGGTCGGCCTCCCGCACCAGGCTGGCGTGGGCTTCCAGCGCAGCCGCGTCGCCGCCGCCGGCGCCGGTGGCCAGATCCTCCAGCAAGCGGGAGAGCGCGGCGTCGCGGCGCTCGCGCGCACCGGCAATTGCCACCGGCGTCGGCATGTCGCCCGCGCGTTCCGTTTCGACGATCTCCGCATCGAGCCGCATGATCTCATCCATGCGCTCGCGCATCCCGGCATCGTGCCGGCGCACCATCTCCTGAAGTTCCGAAAGCCGCGTGCGACGCTCGCTTAGCGTCTCCACCGATGGCAGGGCCACGCCCGCGAGCGCATGGATATCCCCAACCGGGGGGCTCAGCCGCGATGCCGCCTCCACGGCCCGGCGCCGTTCGCCGCGATGCCGCTCGCGAAGATCACCCAGCGTCTCAAGCGCCTTGATGTCGGGGCCAAGGGCCGCAAATCGCGCGGCAATCGGCGCCGGATCGCCGATATCCGCTCCATCCACCCCGTCCGGTAATTTCGACAGTTCCTGCCGGAGCTCGGCGATATCCTGAGCCAGTTGATCACGGCGAGAGAGCAACAAACGCCCGTGTTCAACCCCCTCCTCTATCGTCGCCAGCACGGCATCGCTCGGCTGGCGGGCGCCAAGAGCCTCGCTGTCGGTGGGCAAGGCACCAAGACCCAGCCGGCGCAAGAGCGCCGCAAGTTCATGGGTCTGCTCATCGACATCCGCCTGAACGCGCGGAATATCCCTGTGCCGTTCCCTGTAGGCGCCCGTCTGAGAAAACAGCCGTGTGACCGTCCCCGCCTTCGCAAGCAAGGCCGCATCGGGCGAGATCCGGTCCCTTTCCCGCTCCACCGTGTCGAGCTCCTGCATCGCCGCCCGATGCGCTGCCTCCGCGCGATTCGCCGATGCCAGTTCCTCGTGCAGCGCACGGCCGATGCCGGTTGGAACCGCCTCAAGATCCGCGAAGGCGAAAAGCGCACGCTCATGCGCGCGCGTCTCGGCAAGCAGTTCGTCGAACTGCTCAAGCTGCTGGAGGCGGCCCTGACGCTTGCGGATCTCGGCAAGCGCCTCGTGGGCCTCGTCGACGTCGCCCTGACTGGCGGCGATCGCGTCGTTGAGCGCCTTCCAGTCGTTTGCGCGCAGCCGGTGCTCCTTTTCCTCCGTCCAGGCTTCGTCGTAACGGGCCCTGGCCTGATAGAAGAGACGGTCCCTGGCCGCGCGCGGCGTGAAGATGCGCTCCGCCTCGGCGCCAAGCGTTGCCCGCAATTCGCGCAAGCCACCGAGACCGGAGGCGGCCGCAAGCAGCAGGCCGTCCTCGCCGCCCTCGCCGGCGAGCATCGCCTTCGCTCCCTCGTGCAGGCGCTCGGAATTGAGGCCGAAACTGCGTTCGAAGACATCGCGCGTCAGCCCGCCGAGGAAGGGAGTCAGCGCATCGTCGCGCAAGGCCTGCTCGCTGTCGTCGTCGGCGAGCAACGTCGTCTTGCGCCCGCGCTTGCGGCGAAAGGAAACCGTTTCCCCGGCACGGTTGCGCAGGGTGGCAGCGACGCGCAGGGTCGGTCCCGGATGCAGGAAATCGTAGCGGTTTATGTCCTCGCCGCTTGCCGTCTTGCGCTTTTCGGAAAAGCCGTAGAGCAGGTCCGAGATGGCGGCGAGCGCGGAACTCTTGCCGGCCTCGTTGGGACCGTAGACGAGATGAAGCCTGGCATCCCGGCGGAACCGGAACGCGACGTCTGTCAGGTTGCCGTACCGCAGGAAATGGAGCCGCTCAAAGCGCATCAGCGCTCCCGCCCCGAAATGCGTTCGGCGAGCACGGCCTTCGCCTCCAGGATCAACCTGTCCAGGTCCTCGCCGAAGGGCGCGGCTTCGTCGAGCGCGTGACCGGGGAGTTTCCGGCCGAAATCGGCAAGACAGGCTTCGCCTGCCGCCCGCAAGCCGGGATCGGCCGCTGCGTCTTCCAAGAGAACCGACAGGTCCAGCGCGTTGTCGGCAATCGGCGACGTCGCCGCATCGGGCACCGCAGCGACGTCAAGCACGAGCTTTTCCAGCCAGATGTCCTGCTCGACGCGGTCGAAGGCAGCCTGCACCTCGTCGACCAGCATGGTTCGGTTGGCAAGGAGCCACGCCCGCATCGGCGTATCGCCGCCCAGCCGCAGGCGCAGCGCCAACGGGCGCCGTCCGGACCTTTGCGCAAGCGGTACCAGCGCCGCCTCAAGCAGGGTGAGGAGATCGGGCAGGCTCTCGCACGGTCCGACATCCAGCTCGAGCCGCGCAAAACGCGCCTCGTCGACGATCAGCCGCTCGAGGCCCGAGACGCGGCCGTCCTCGACGGTGACCAGCACCGCGCCCTTCTCCCCCGTTTCGCGAATATTGCGCCCCTGCAGGTTGCCCGGAAAGACGACGGGCGGGTCCAGATGCACTTCCTCGTATTGATGGACATGGCCAAGCGCCCAATAGTCGTAGCCCTTGACGGTCAGGTCCTCCAGCGAACACGGCGCATAGTCGGCATGCGGCGGACGGCCGGTCAGGGAGGTGTGAAGAACGCCGATGTTGAATTTGCCGGCAACGGGGGGCGGATAGGCGCGCGCCAGATTGTCGGGCACATGCCGGTCGGCGAAACTCTGGCCGTGCAGGACGACGCCGAGGTCCTCAAGCACATGGCTTTCGGGCCTGCGGGCGGCAAAGGTCCGCACATTGCCCGGCAGGGAGATGCTCTTGGTAACGACGCTTTCCGCATCATGATTGCCGCGCAGCACGAACACGGGGATGCCCGCGCGGTCAAGGCGGGCGATCTCGCGATTGAAAAACAGGCCGACGGAATTGTCCTGCCATTCGCCGTCGTAGATGTCTCCGGCGATCACGAGAAAATCGGCTCCTGCTTCCAGCGTGCGGGTGACGAGCGCGGTGAAGGCATTTCGCGTCGCATCGGCAAACCGGTCGGCCACCACCGGATCCTTCAGGCTCAGCCCCCGAAAGGGGCTGCCAAGGTGCAGGTCTGCCGCATGAACGAAGGAAAAGGACGCCACGAACACTTCCGTCTCGAGAGAATGAAACCAACGCACCGGCGAATCGTCGACGCCGGCGCCGCTCAGGGTAGATCATGCCGGCGCGCGGTGAAACGCCGCCTTGTGCCGGCCGCGTTCATGAGCGCCAGCGTGCCCGTTTCGCCACCCGGGGAAGACGCCCGGGGCGGCGTGCCAGCCCGTGTTCGGTCTTCGACCATGAATGAGGCCGGCGAACAAGATCCACCACGGCGGCATAAAAGGCCAAGCTTTGCGCCAGCCAGTACACCGGTATGAAGGCAAGGTCGAGAAACGGCGGCCAGTGTCCGCGGGCGCGCGCTCCCGCGAATGCGATCACCGCCATGCTGCCATAGGCAAGCGCAACGCTGACCCCTGCGAGCGACAACGCGGCGCTCGCCTGCCAGCTGGTGTTCAGCGGAATTGGCGAAATCCCCGATCCGTAGAGCAGCAGAACAAGCAGGAAAACCGGATGGGCCGCCAGGGTGACAATCGCGGCGCTCAGATACACCAGAAGCACCGCGGCCTTCGTGCAGCGCAGGTCGCGGGCAAGCGGGTTGCGCAGGCTGACCAACAAGGTCTGCAGCCACCCCTTCAGCCAGCGCGTGCGCTGCCCGTGCCAGGCACGCCAATCGAGCGGCGCTTCCTCGAAGGTCGTCGATGCCAGCGTCTGCAGTTCGTAGCCTGCCCGGCTCAGCCGCACCGCCAGATCCGCATCCTCCGTCACATTGTAGGGATCCCACCCGCCAACCGCCTCGAGCGCCACCCGGCGAAAGTGGTTCGACGTTCCCCCGAGAGGGAAAGGCCAGCCCCGGGCCGAAAACCAGGGCAACAGGCAATCGAACAGGCCGGCATACTCGAGGCGAAACTGGCGGGCGAAAATGCGGTGGCTGCCGTGGTCGATCGCCAGATGCGCCTGCAGGCAGGCGACGCGTTGCGGAAGCTCGAAGAAACGGGCGGAGGCGAGACGCAACTGGTCCGGCTCCGGCCTGTCCTCGCCGTCGTAAACCGCGACCAATTCTCCCCGTGCCAGTGCCAGCCCATGGCACAGAGCCCGAGGCTTCGTTCGCGGCTTGCCGGGCGGAACGACAACGATGCGCATTCCCGCGCGCAGCAAGGGGGCGAGGGCCGTCCGCGTCTCGTGATCGTCGTCTTCCAGCAAGAAGAGGATCTCCAGACAGTGGCGGGGATAATCCAGGGCATCGAGCGCGGCCGCGAGCATGGGAACGACGCGGGCCTCGCGATAGAGCGGCACGAGGACGCTGTAGACGGGCGGCGGCCCCTTCGGTCGCGGCGTGGACGGAAGACGACTGACCTGCCCGACCGCGCCGGCCGTGAGACGCGCAATCCCGAGCAACATTCCAAAGAGGGTCGCAATCACGGAAACCCCGACCGCGGCCTGTCCGGGCGTCAGCGTCAGCCCGAGGGCAAATGCACCGCTCAACGCCACGAAAACACCCAGTTGGGTCTGCGTCAGGGTCCGTCGCGCACTCGCGGACGGACGATCCAGGGCCAGACGCTGACCCGGGTCGGCGGCGGCGATGGCGCGTTCGAGGGCTTGCGGACTGGCAATACGGATCCGCGCACGCATCGCCGGAAACCGGCGCAGATACCCTTGAAACTCCGCAAGGCTCTCGGGAGCAGGTGCCACCGCGAACAGCATTTCCCCGTCCCGGTTTCGGCCGATGGGGAGCGGCCCGCGCATTTCCGGAGGCGGGGGAAAGTCCGGATTGTGGTGTGACACGAAACCGCCTTCACACAAGTGCCCCAGACCGAGCGCCTCCGCAAAGGCGCAGTAATAGGCCTCCCCGCTCACGAACCCGCGCTCAATCAGCACGCGCGCCGGCGAAACCGCCGCAAGACGGGCCTCGCGCAGGACCGGACGAAGCACGCCCTCGCTCAGGCCCCGCGCAACCAGAACGTCGATATCCGCGCCGTGGCGCCGCGCCGCTGCGTCTGGGGGCGAAGCCGGGCATCGCCTCTTGCCCACCTTCGGCGAATGGGTAGACGCAACGCCCGACGCATAGGATAGTGCGGCACCGGGTGGCTGCGGGCGCTGCCCCGCCAAGGCTCCCCGTTCTGTCCTCGGTGATCGCGGACCCAAAGGGACAACCGGCGGGGGAACTTGACGTTGCGCGGATGGTTCGAGCATGCCTCACGCTTCGCAATCTGGATGAACGGGCATATGGTTTTCGGCTTACAAATTCGATCTCTTCGCAAATATGACGAGCAGGCCTGTGAAGACTGCTCGACGGGCATACAAAAAACTGCGGTTGAATTTGATATTAAACACAACCCATTTGCAAGTTTTGCGCGAATCGCCCTCGTCATCACCGGCGTGCTCGCCGGCGCGCCCCCGGCAGCGCTTGCCCAGCAGGCGCCGTCGCCAGACCGGGAGACCGGTGTCACCGTTCCCAATTTCTGGGATCCGCGCGGGGTCGGCGATCGCCCGACCGCAACGCCGGAGACCATCCGCTTTCTGGCCAGCGATGATTTTCCGCCGTTTTCCTTCCGCGACGGGACCGGACGGCTGACCGGCTTCAACATCGATCTGGCGCGCGCGCTTTGCGAGGAGCTCGACAGCGCCTGCTCCTTGCGCATCAAATCCTTCGATGCGCTGATCCCGGCGCTTGTGCGCGAGGAAGGCGACGCCATCATCGCCGGCCTGGCGACGACCGAGGCCAACGCCAAGACGCTCCTGTTCTCCGATCCCTACCTGCGCCTGCCGGCCCGCTTCGCGGTGCTGACCGGGACCGGGATCGAGGTGACGCCGGAAGGATTGGCGGACAAGCGCATTTCGGTGACCGAAGGCACCGTCCATCAGGCGTTCCTGGAGCGGTATTTCGCCGATGCGCAGATCAAGGCCTACGCGAGCGAAACAGAGGCGCGCGCGGCCCTTGGAACAGAAGAGGCCGACGCCCATTTCGGCGACGGCCTGTCACTGTCATTCTGGCTCAACGGGGAAACCTCGGCGGAATGCTGCAGCTTCGCAGGAGGCCCGTGGCTGGAGCCGGGCTATTTCGATCACAGCCTGACCGTCGCCTTCCGGATCGAGGACACATTCCGCCAGGAAGCCATCAACCATGCGCTCTACCGGCTGCAGCAGAACGGCACCTATTCCGAGCTTTATCTACGCTATTTCCCTGTCAGCTTTTACTGAGGCGTCTGCGACACCCTTGCCTTCCGCACGCGCCGGCGGGCGACGAAACGGCAGGGCAAGGCTCCAGAGGTAACCCGCCGGCTCCGGCGTCTGGTATTCGGCAAGTCCGATGGTCATTCCGGCGTGGCCGTCGCGCGGCTGATCGACATAGGTGCGAAACAGCCGGTCCCAGATCGACAGGTTGAAGCCGTAGTTGGAATCCGTTTCGCGGCGAATGACCGAATGATGCACCCGGTGCATGTCCGGCGTGACGACGAGGAGCCGCAATCCCCTGTCCAGCCAGCCCGGCAGTTTGACGTTGGCGTGGTTGAACATCGCAGCGCCGTTCAAAACCACCTCGAAAACCAGCACCGCGACAACGGGAATGCCGAAGGCAACCACGACGGCCGCCTTCCAGGCCATGGAGATCAGGATTTCCAGCGGGTGAAAGCGCAGGGCCGTCGTGACATCGATATCGCGGTCGACGTGGTGCATCTTGTGGATGCGCCACAGCAGCGGGATCTTGTGCGAAGCCCAATGCTCCGCCCAGACGGCGAAGTCGAGGAGCACGAAGCCGAGCAGCGCAGCAAGCCAGAACGAAAGCTCCAGCCAGGGAAAGAGACCGATCCCGTTCTCCGACGCCCAAAGCGCGATGCCGACCGCCGCCATCGGAAACACGATGCGCAGAACCGCCGTGTCGGTGGCGACAATCGCGAGATTGGTCAGCCAGCGCCGCCCGCGCCCGAGCGTCAAATCGCGGCGCGGGAGCACGAGCTCGAACGCTGCCATGGACGCAAAAATTCCCAAGAACAGCAAGAGTCTGATTGTCGCTTCGTCCACGGATGAACCTCATTGACCAAGTTTGCGCGGCGCAAGACCCGGGAGGCGTCCCCGGCCTCAAGGATCCTGCTTGAACCATACTCTCCCGCGTGAGATAGGCGAGCAACGTTCACGTCAAGTTTTCGCGACCAAAGGCCACATATGACCGACCTGCTCTGGACCCTCCCCGATGCCGACGCGCCGGATGCCCCTGTGCTTCTCCTGGCGCATGGTGCCGGTGCGGCGATGGATTCCGGCTTCATGAACCGGTTTTCCGGACACGCCGCGCAAAACGGGCTGGCTGTCGCACGCTTCGAGTTCGCCTATATGGCGAAACGGCGGGTCGACGGTCGCAAACGCCCGCCCCCGCGCGCGGACAAGCTGATCGGCGAATTCCAGACCGCCCTGCAAGCGGTTCTGGACCAGCGCAAGGGTCCCGTTCTGATCGGCGGCAAGTCGATGGGCGGACGGGTGGCCGCCATGCTTTCCGGCGCCGCCTCCCTGCCCAAGCGCGTGACCGGCGTGGTGTGTCTCGGCTATCCGTTTCATCCGCCGGCGAAGCCCGACGACTGGCGGCTGGAACCGCTGGAAAACGCCGCCCGCCCCGTTCTGATCGCACAGGGCACGCGCGATGCCTTCGGCGGCACGGACGATCTGGAGACCGTCACTCTGCCTGAAAGCATTCGCGTGATCTGGATGGAAGACGGCAACCACGATCTTGCCCCGCGCGGAGCCTCTCCCGCGACCTGGGACGGCAATCTCGCCACTGCCGCGCGGGAAGCGGCCGCCTTCGCGAAAGAGATCGCCACCTGATCGACGTCGGGCGGTGTCGGCTATTCCGCCGGCACGTTGCGCACCTGGGGCGGATCGCCCGCGCCCGTCTCGCCGTCGTCGGGCGAGATGCGGAACAGCCGCGAAATATCCGCACCGATCCCCATGAGGGCGGGCACAAGCACAAGCACCAGAACCGTCGCCGTCGACAGGCCGAAGACGATGGTGATCGCCATCGGCATCAGGAACTGTGCCTGAAGGCTCTTTTCAAACAACAACGGCAAGAGCCCGCCGATGGTGGTCAGGGAGGTCAGCAGCACGGCACGCAGGCGATCCTGCGCGGAAGCAATTGCCGCCTGCTCGATGCTCTCGCCGTCCTTGCGCCGCTCGTCGAAGCGCGCGACCAGAATGATCGAGTTGTTGACGAGAATGCCCGACAGGCCGAGCAATCCGATCAGGCTCAGGATCGTCAGGTCGAAACCGAGAAGATAGTGACCGGTCACGGCGCCGACGACGCCGAAGGGAATGATCGACATCACCGCCAGCGGCGTGAAATAGCTGGCGAAGATCGCCGCCAGGATCAGATAGATCGCCGCGAGCGCTGCAACAGTTCCCAACTGCAGGTCGGCGAAGGCGCCCTTGCGTTCCTCCTCGCGTCCCGAGAACTTGTAATCGATGCCAAAGCGGTCGGTGATTGCCTGGAGCTTTCCACTGTTCAGGTCTTCCACGATCTGGATGTTCGAGGTGACCTCGCGATCCACATCCGCCGACACGCCGACCGTGATGCGTCCGTCCACGCGCTGGATCACCGAGAAACCCTGCCGGTCGTCGAGCGTGACGACTTCCAGGAGCGGCACGAATTCACCGCTCGGCGCCTTGAGCATCAGGTTGCGCAAGGCGCCGCCGCCAGCGTCGGACAGGTCCTGAAGCACCCGGATGGTAACCTCTTCCTCGCCTTGCGCGAAGCGGCGCGGAATGTTGCCTTCAAGCGCACTGCGGATCTGGCGGGAGGCGTCCTCCACCGTAAAGCCGAGCGCCTTGCCGCGCGGGCTTAGCTCGATGACCAGTTCCGGCTTGCCGTAGGGCAGGTCGTCGGCCACGCCGTCGACGCCCGGATAGCTCGTCAGCAACTCCTGGACTTCAAGCGAGGCCGCCTTCAGCCGGGCCGGATCGTCTCCCTGCAGCAGGATGTCGAGATCTCGGCCCGGAGGCCCGCCGCGTCGCTGGTACACCGCCACGCGCTTGGTGCCCGGAATGTCGGGAAGCGCCTGTCGCCACGCGCGCACGATCTCGGGCGTGCGGGTTGTGCGCGCCTCCGAGGTGGTCAGCTGGACATCGATGCTCGCAACATTCCGGCCCCGGTTGTTGCCGGACTGGCCGAGCGTCGCATAGGAGGCGATGATGAGCTTTTCGTCCGTCCCTGCCGTGAGCTTGCGCTCCGCCTCGCGCAATGCGCCCTCGATCCTGAGCAGGCCGGCCTCCGATTCCGCCAGCGAGATGCCGGCGTTGAAGGAAATCGACGCGCGGATGTTTTCCGCTTCCGGTGAGGGAAAGAAGACAAAGCCGACGCGGTCGCCGCGCACCATGCCAACGGTCAGGAGCAAGGTCGCGATGGCGACCGAGATCGTGACATAGCGCCAGCGATAGGCAAGCGTCACGAACCCGCGGAACGGCACATCCCGCAACCAGCCGAAGCCGGCGTCGAAATTGCGGCGAAACCAGCCCGGGCGCTCGTCGAAGGTCTGGCGACCGCGCATGCGGCGCAAGACCAGGAACAGAAACTCGAACGCGGCGGCCACGGCGAACGCCAGAAGAAGCACGGCGCCGTCGAACGCCCATTGGCCGAGCCCGTCGCGGCCGGCGCGCGCCGGCACCGCAAGCCAGTCGAGCCAGGGCGGGACAGAGAGGTCCTCGCGACCGGCGAGTGCGATCACGAAGAGCGCCGGCGCACCGGCCAGGAGGACGACCCGCCACCAGCTCCACGACGGCACCCGCGACAGCGAATGGGCGAGATGGCCGGGAAGCACGAAAAAGCACTCGACGATGCTCGCGATCACCACAGCGACCACCACGAGCGGCAAGGCGCCCATGATCTGACCGACGGTGTCCTGGATCAGCATGATCGGCAGGAACGCGGCAATCGTCGTCGAACAGGCCGCGATGATCGGCCAGAGCATGCGCCCCGCGCCTTCTTCCGCCGCCTGATAAGGGCTGTCGCCCATCGCCGTGCGGGTCGCGGTGTGCTCGCCGACAACAATGGCATCGTCGACGATGATGCCGAGCGTCATGATCAGCGCGAAGAGCGAGATCATGTTGATGGTCTGCCCCGAAACCCACATGATCCCCACCGTTGCCAGGATCGCCACCGGAATGCCGGCCGCCACCCACAAGGCGATGCGCGCGTTGAGGAAGGCGAAGAGCACGATCACCACGAGCAGCAGACCGCTCAACCCGTTCTCGACCAGGATCATGATGCGCTGGTTGAGACTGTCGGCACGCACCTCGTATTTGACCAGTTCCAGCGAGCTCGGCAGCTTCGGCGCGACTTCCGTCAGATACTTGTCGAGGATCGCATTGACCTTGAGCTGGTCCGCCTTGGCCGAGCGCTGCACGGTCAGCTCGACCGCGCGCACGCCGTCGGAGAACCCGAGCACCTGGTCGTCGTCGAAGCTCTTGGTGACCTCGGCGATGTCGCGCAGCTGCACCTTTTCGCCCGTGGGGAAGGACTTGACGGTGATCCGGCTGATCGCCTCGGGTGAATCCGTATCGGCCACGGCACGCACCTGGCGTTCCACACCGCCCCGCAGATCGCCGGACGGCAGGTCACGCGTGTTGGCGGCAATTCGAGCGGAGATGTCGGAAACGGTCAGGTCGAGCCGACGCAACTCGCGTTCCGGCACCCGCACCACATATTCGGTATCGCGAAAGCCGGAGAAGGTGACCTTGTCGACGCCCCGGTCGATCAGGTCGTCGCGGATCTGGCGGGCATAGCTCTTGAGCGCATCCTCCGAAAACGGGCCGCGCAGCGCGACGCGCGCCACCCGGTCGAACCAGCTCGACAACGACACGACCGGCGTTTCGCTGTCTTCCGGCAGCGTCGTCACGCCGGCAATCGCCTGATCGACGTCGGAGAGCGCCCGCTGCATGTCGGCGCCTTCGAGGAATTCCAGCCGCACGCTTGCGGATCCCTCCCGGGCGTAGGACTTCATCTCATCGACGTTGTCGATGAAGCGCAACTCCGGCTCGATTGCCTGAAGGATGTTCTTTTCCACATCCTCCGCGCTGGCGCCCGGCCAGGACACAGAGACCGAAACCGTGTTCACCACGATCTGCGGGAAGAACTCCGTGTTGAGCTTGGCGATGCCGAAGACCCCGAACAGGATCATCAGCACCATCACCAGATTGGCGGCATTGGGATGCCGCAGGAAATGGCCGATCAGCGTCGACGGCTTGAACTGCGGCGCGCGCATGGGTCAGCGTGTCCCTTCGGAAGCACCACCGGCTGCGGCGGGCGTGGTTTCTCCGGGCGTGCTGGCGGCCGGCATGCCCTGTTTGGGCTCGGTGACGCGCACCCCCTCGCCCGCCTCGTCGAGGCGGGTGACAATCAACGTGTCGCCGGAGGCAAGATCGCCTTCGACGATCAGATCGGTGCCGTCGAAGGCAAGCGGCCGCACATCGCGGCGCACGGTGCGCCCGTCCTCCACCACATAGACATGGTCGGTTCCATAAAGCGCGGCCTCGGGAATACGGGCCGTGTCTTCATAGGTGCGGTCGGCGACGCGCACCTCGACAAAGGCGCCGGGACGAAGGGCCGGCTGGCCCTCGGCAACCCGTACCCGGGCAAACGCATCGATGCCGCCGCGTGCAAGTGCCACATCGGCGCCCACGCGCACGATCTCGCCGGCGTAGCGCACCGGTTCGCCGCCGATGTACCAGAGCACCTCGACCGGACGGCCGATGACCTTGCCCTCGTCGGCGAGGATACGGCCGTATTGATTGTCGGAAAGGGTAAGGCGCACCTCGAGCGCATTGCGGTCGTAGAGCACGGCAATCACGTCGTTGACATTGACCAGGCGGCCGACGGCGGCGTTTTCCTCGCGCACGACAGCGTCGAAGGGCGCCTTGAGCACGGTGTCGGAGAGGTTCTTTTCCGCCTGCGCCAACCGCCACTCAAGTCGCTCGATCGCGGCCTGCTGTTGCTCGACGCGCGCCTGTTCCACCGCAAGCGCGTTGCGGCGCTGGTCGACGGCCTGCTTGCGCTGGGACACGATCAGGCTGCGTTCGTCCAGCGTGCGCTCGGTCACGGCACCGCTTTCGCGCAGCTGCGAGGCGCGGTCCACATCGCGCTCGGCAAAGGCAAGCTGCTCGGTCGCGCGTTCCACATTGCCCTCCTCGGTCGCGACCCGCCCACGGGCCTCGACGAGCCCGGCGCGCGCTTCCGTCAGGTTCGCCCGCGCCTCGGTCACTGCGCCGCGGTACTGGAAGGGATCGATCTCGACCAGTTCGGCGCCGGCGTCCAGCGTCGCCCCTGCTTCCAGGCCGGGATTCACGCGGATGATCTCGCCGGCAACGAGCGCCCGAAGATCGGCGGTGCGCGCCGCGCGGATTTCGCCGTAGAGATTGAGCATCGGCGCATGGTCACGGATCTCCACGGGCGCCATTTCGACGGTGTAGACGACCTCGCGCGCCTGTCGTGTCGGCACGTCGGCCTTGGTGAAGATCAGTCGCTGCATGCCCTGGTAGGCCGCTAAGAGGATCGCGCCGGCCAGAAGGGCCTGAAGCAGGAGCTTTCCGACGAGAACGGCGCGCCGCGTCCGGGGGCGCTCGGCGTTTTGCGTATGGAAGGCAACGTCCGAGCGCTTGCGGTCGGCGTCCTCGTCGATCGATTTCAGCATGACGTTCTTGTCCACTCGCCCGTCCATTTGCGCAGTTGCATGACGTTATATGTCGAAAAGCGCCAAGCGGATCGCAAGGGCTCCGCAAACGCCGCGAGACTATCGGAGCCAATCCGAAGCGACGCAAGTCGAAGAGTGTATCAAAGTGTGGTCAGCACCAAGGCAGACGCATGAGGCCACCGGCGATCCATGCGCTTGCCGAAGCCACCGGGCGTCGCCTTTTCCACCCCTGCGGGCAAATCCTTGATTTGTGTCATTTCACGTGCAGGCGAAACGTGCCCCGATCGCCTTTCTGCATTGACAGAAGGAAACGGGAAGATGGCCGGGAAAACACACAGCGGATCCGAGCAGGAGACGAACCGCGGCGCCATGAGAAAGACCGGGAATGCCGGTGGGGCAACAAGTCGCGGCTGGATGAACCCGGTCGGTCCCGATCCGGAACTTTATCCAGACCCCAGCCCCGCGCCAGAGTCCCCGCCGGCAAGCGGAACCCCGCCGGTGGCGTCAGAGCCGGCGAATGTCGGGTCCGGGACCGCCAATGTCGGGTCGGATAGCGCGGATGTCGGCTCCGGCACGTCCAAATCCCCGAAGGGGGAGTAAGGCCGCGCGCCTCAAACCTCGTCGGCGTCGTAGTGGTAATGCGTGTTGCAGAAGCGGCAGGTGACCTCGATGCGGCCATCGACGGTCATGTCGTCGCGCTCGTCCTGGGAAAAGCCCTTCAGCATCGCGCGAATGCGCTTGTCGGAACAGCGGCAGCGGTCCGCAATCGGCTGCGACGCGAAAATGCGCACGCCACGCTCGTGGAACAGGCGGAACAGCATGCGTTCGGCCGTCATCTCCGGATCGCTCAACTCGTCGTCGCGCACGGTTTCCATCAGCGCGCGCGTCTCCCGCCAGGCGTCGTCCTCGTCCACTTCGTGGAATTCGGCGCCCTCCGGCGCATCGCCGGGGTGAAGGTCCGGCTGACGCATGCGTTCCGGCGCCTCGGGCAGGAACTGCGCCAAAATGCCGCCGGCGACCCAGGAGCGCCGCGGCGCCGCCCCGGGCTCGCGCTCCAGCACTTCGCCAACGGCGAGCCGCACCGCCGTCGGGATCTGCTCCGACTGTGCAAAATACTGATGCGCCACCTCTTCCAGCGACGTGCCGTCGAGGGCGACGATGCCCTGATAGCGGTTCATTGCCGCGCCCTGATCGATGGTCATTGCCAGATGACCGGCGCCCATCAGCGACGCCGGATCGGCCTCGCCGCGCGCCTGGGCGCCCGCCACGGCCTCCTCGTCGAATTGCGCACAGGCACGCAGCCCGTCGGGCGTGTCGAAATCCACGACAAGCATGGAGACCGGACCGTCGGACGTCGTCTGCAGGGTGAAACGCCCGTCGAACTTCAAGGATGTGCCAAGCAGCGTCACCAGCGTCGCCGCCTCGGCCAGAAGCCGCGACACCGGCTCGGGATAGGCGTGGCGTTGCAGGATCTGGTCGAGCACCGGACCGAGCAGCACCGCGCGGCCGCGCGTGTCGAGCGGCTCCACCGCGAAGGGCAGAACGGCATCGCGCCCGGCCGGTTCAAGACCCTGGCGCGTCAGTTCGTCTTCGACACTCATGCGCTCTGCAAGGCTCCGAAACACCAGGCAAGAATGCCCTTTTGCGCATGCAGGCGATTTTCCGCCTCGTCGAACACGACGGAGCGGGGACCGTCCATGACCTCGGAGGTCACTTCCTCGCCGCGATGCGCCGGCAGGCAATGCATGAACAGGGCTTCAGGGTCCGCCTCGTTCATCAGCCGCTGGTTGACCTGATAGGGCTTCAGCAGATTGTGGCGGTCGCCATCCTCGTCGCCCATCGATACCCAGCAATCGGTGACGACGCAGTCGACGCCCCTGACGGCCTCGAGGGGATCGTCGGTGACGCGGATTTCCGCGCCCGCCCCGCGCGCGGCGTCGACGAGTTCATGCGGCGGCGCGAGTTGGCCGGGTGTCGCGATGCGCAGTTCGAAGTCGAATTTCGCGGCCGCATGGATCCAGGAGGCGAGCACATTGTTGCTGTCGCCCGTCCAGGCGACGGAGCGACCGGCGATCTTGCCCTTCTTTTCCTCGAACGTCAGCACATCCGCCATGATCTGGCAGGGGTGCGTGCGTTTGGTCAGGCCGTTGATCACCGGCACGGTGGCATTCGCCGCCAGCTCATGCAACGCGTCGTGGTCGAGCATGCGGATCATGATCGCATCGACATACCGCGACAACACCTTGGCGGTGTCGGCAATGGTCTCACCGCGCCCGAGCTGCATCTCGGCCCCGGTGAGCATCAACGTCTCGCCGCCCAGCTCGCGCATGCCGACATCGAAGGAGATGCGCGTGCGCGTCGACGGCTGCTCGAAGATCATTGCCAGCACCCGGCCGGCGAGCAGGCCGTCACCGCTGACGCGCACGGGGCCGCGCGCCTCCTTGAGGCGGCGGCTGCCGTCGAGAATGACCCGCAATTCCTGCGCGTCGACTTCGGTCAAGTCGAGAAAATGGCGTGGCTCAGCAGTCATCACTCGGCCGCTCCCCGTTGCAGTTCGCTGTCCATGGCATCGGCGGCGGCATCGATCCGGTGGACCGCCTCCTCAAGCTCTTCGGCGGTGATTGTAAGTGGCGGCATGATGCGCAGCACGTTTTCGCCCGCACCGACCGCAAGCACATTGTTGTCGCGGAAGTGCCGCAGGACGTCGACATTCGGCGCCCGGCACTTGAGGCCCAGCATCAGGCCCTTGCCGCGGATCTCCTCGAAGACGTCCGGATGGCGGTCGACCACGCCGGCAAGCTTCTGCTTCAGCAAGAGCGCCTTGTCCTGAACGCCCTGAAGGAACCCGTCCGCGAGCACGACATCCAGCACGGCATTGCCAACAGCCATGGCGAGCGGATTGCCGCCATAGGTCGTGCCATGCGTGCCGGCAACCATTCCGTCGGCGGCCGCCTCGGTCGAAAGACAGGCACCGAGCGGAAAGCCCCCGCCAATTCCCTTCGCGATTGCCATGATGTCGGGTGCCATCCCCGCCCATTCATGGGCGAACAGCTTGCCCGTACGCCCGACGCCGGTCTGCACCTCGTCGAAAATCAGCAGGATGCCCGCCTCGTCGCAAAGCTCGCGCAACCCGCGCAAACACTCCGTCGGCAGCGGGCGAATGCCGCCCTCGCCCTGGATCGGCTCGACCAGGATCGCAGCGGTGTGCTCGTCCACGGCCGCGCGCAAGGCATCGTGATCGCCGAAGGGCACCTGGACGAAGCCCGGCGCCTTGGGGCCGAAACCCTCAAGATACTTTTCCTGCCCGCCGGCGGCGATGGTCGCAAGCGTGCGGCCGTGGAAGGCGCCTTCCACGGTGACGATATTCACCCGCTCCGGCTGGCCGTTCACGTAGAAATGCCGGCGCGCGGTCTTGATGGCGCATTCGAGCGCCTCCGCACCGGAGTTGGTGCAGAACACCCGATCGGCGAAGGTCGCGTCGGTGAGCTTTTTCGCGAAGGCCTCCTGGCCCTCGATGCCGTAGAGGTTGGAGACGTGCCAGAGCTTGTCGGCCTGCGTCTTCAGTGCCTCCACCAGCGCAGGGTGACTGTGGCCCAGCGAATTGACGGCAATGCCGGCGGCACAATCGAGGAATCGTCGGCCATCGGCGGTCTCCAGCCACACACCTTCGCCGCGCACGAACGACAGGTCCGCGCGGTTGTAGGTCTGATAGAGCGAAGTCTCCACCATGTCCGTCTCGCCTTCAGCTGGGGTTGCCGGCGCCTGCCTGGCTGCCCTACACCCGGTTTCGCCGCCGCCACGATGCTGCATCCGGGATTTCGGTCGACAAACGCGCCCTCCGGAAAGCAGAGTGCCGCCCACGAGAGGCGGCACCACGACGACAGGTCGTTATACACCCGCGCCGGGCGGAAAAGTCAACGTGCTTGGCGCTTTGGCGGAAAACGATCCGCCGGGCGTCTAAAACCCGCGATCACCGGTTTGTTGGGGAAAACCGAAGCTATCCCCAAGTGAATCGGCGCGAAGCCTTGCGAAGAAAACCCGGCATATTGTAGTTTTCAAGTTAAGAAATACGACATCTCGTGTGCTTGACTCACTTTAGCCTCAAAATCCGGCGAAGAGCAGGACGCCTCTAAGGCGTGCCGATAACCGGATATTAACCAGATGTCGGGTCTCGAACCAAGACGGAGTGTGCCGCATGTCCTGGACAAGCGAACGTGTCGACCTGTTGAAGAAGCTGTGGGGCGACGGATTGAGCGCCAGCCAGATCGCGGCCGAACTTGGCGGGGTCACGCGCAATGCGGTGATCGGCAAGGTCCATCGTCTGGGTCTCTCCGGACGTGCCAAGACCCAGGCCTCCGCGTCGCAGAAATCCCGCAAGACCGCGAAGCCCGCCGCGCCGGACGCGCAACCGCAGACCGAGGTGCCGCAGTCGCCGATGCCGCAGAGCATCGGTGCGACAGCGCTCAAGGCGGAGACCGCCCCGGCGGCCGCGCCCGCACCGAAGAGCCAGCCTGTCGCGGAGCTTGTCCCCATCGCCAAGCGCGCCACGATCCTGACGCTGACAGAGCGCACCTGCAAGTGGCCGATCGGCGACCCGACGAGCGACGACTTCTACTTCTGCGGTCATGCCTCGAACCCGGGCGTTCCCTATTGCGCGCATCATTGCCGCATCGCCTATCAGCCGGCGAGCGACCGCCGCCGCACCCAGAACAGCAACCAGAACCAGCGCGCGGTGGCCACGGGCTGACAAGGGTCGGCGCAACGCCGCACGTCACCGGCAAGAAAAGGCCCGCACCGATCCCGGCGCGGGCCTTTTTCGTTTTCGTCTCGGGTGCGGCAACGGTAAAAAACCATCCCGCGCCTTCGCGCCCGGTGCGGGATCAGGACGCGATGGCGAACTGGTCGTTGAACGCGTAGCCGGCACCGCGGACCGTGCGGATCGGGTCGGCCATCCGGCCGCGGTTGATGGCCTTGCGCAGACGCCCGACGTGGACATCCACGGTCCGCTCGTCGACATAGACATCGTGGCCCCAGACGCCGTCGAGAAGCTGCTCGCGGGAATAGACCCGCCCCGGCGAAGTCATCAGAAACTCCAGCAAGCGGAATTCCGTCGGCCCGAGATGGATTTCACGACCCGCGCGGCGCACCCGGTGGGTCTCGCGGTCAAGCTCGAGATCGCCGGAACGCAGCTGCGAGGACACGACTTCCGGCTTGGCGCGACGCAGCATCGCGCGCACCCGCGCCATCAGCTCGGGGATCGAGAAAGGCTTCACGACATAATCGTCCGCGCCGGTGGCAAGACCGCGAATGCGTTCCTGCTCCTCGCCGCGCGCCGTCAGCATGATGACGGGAAGCCGCTCGGTCTCCGGCCGGGCACGCAGCCGGCGGCACAGCTCGATGCCGGACAGGCCCGGCAGCATCCAGTCCAGAAGCAGGAGATCGGGCTGCTGCTCGCGCAACAGCAGCTCCGCCTCGTCGCCGCGCATGCAGGTGTCGACCGAATAGCCTTCGGCCTCCAGATTGTAGCGCAGCATCATGATGAGAGGTTCCTCGTCCTCGACAATAAGAACCTTTGGCATTTGCGATACCCTCGTCTTGCTTCTTCAGGCATCGCGCATCAGGACGCGACGCCGGTCTCCACGCCGGTTTCGTCGAGCTTGTGGCGCTCGTCCGCCGGCTGCACGCCGGTCGACATGTAGATGACGTTTTCCGCGATGTTGGTCGCATGGTCGCCGATCCGCTCGATGTTCTTGGCGCAGAACAGCAGATGGGCGCAGATGGAGATCTGACGGGGGTCCTCCATCATGTAGGTGAGCAATTCGCGGAAAATCGAGGTGTAGAGCGCATCGACCTCGTCGTCGCGCTCGCGCACATTCGCCGCCGACCCGGTGTCGCGATTGGCATAGGCGTCCAGCACGGCCTTGAGCTGCTCTTGCGCGAGTTCGCTCATGTGCTCGACGCCAAGTGCGAACTTCTTGCTGTCGAAGGAACCCTCGATGGCGATCACCCGCTTGGCGATGTTCTTCGCCAGATCCCCGACCCGTTCCAGGTCGTTGGAAATGCGCATTGCGGCAATGACGTCGCGCAGATCCTGTGCCACCGGCTGGCGGCGGGCGATGATCAGGATGGCCTGCTCCTCGACTTCGAACTGCAGCGCGTCGACACGTTTGTCCTGCGCGATGACCTTGCGGGCCAGCTCCTTGTCCATGCGGATCAGCGCCGAAATCGCGTCGGTCAGCATGACCTCGGACAGGCCGCCCATTTCCGAGACGCGGCCGGCGACGGATTTAAGCTCGTCGTCGAAGGATGTAACTGTATGGTTCGGCATCTTGAATCTCCATTGCGGCACGCTTGCGAACCGGCGGCGACAGGTCGCGTTGGCGCAACCGCTAGCCGAAACGGCCGGTGATGTAGTCCTGGGTGCGCCGGTCGGTCGGATTGGTGAAGATCTCTTTCGTCTCCCCTTCCTCGACCAGATTGCCCAGATGGAAGAAGGCGGTGCGCTGCGACACGCGTGCGGCCTGCTGCATGGAGTGGGTGACGATCACGATCGTGTAGTTTTCCCGCAGTTCGTCGATCAACTCCTCGATCTTCGCCGTGGCGATCGGATCGAGCGCGGAACACGGTTCGTCCATCAGGATCACCTCCGGGCTCACCGCAATGGCGCGCGCGATGCACAGCCGCTGTTGCTGGCCGCCGGACAGGCCCGTTCCCGGCTCGTCGAGCCGGTCCTTGACCTCCTCGTAGAGGCGGCCTTCTGGAGGCTGTTGGCGACGATCTCGTCGAGATCCCCCTTGGACCGCGACAGGCCGTGAATGCGCGGCCCGTAGGCAATGTTGTCGTAAATCGACTTGGGGAAGGGATTGGGCTTCTGGAAGACCATTCCGACCTTGGCGCGCAGCTGCACCGGATCGACCTTGGGGTCGTAGATGTCTTCCCCGTCGATCCGGATATCCCCCCGGACACGACAAATGTCGATGGTGTCGTTCATGCGGTTGAGGCAGCGCAGGAAGGTGGACTTTCCGCAGCCGGACGGGCCGATGAAGGCCGTTACGGTCCGGTCGGCGATTTTGAGGTCCACATCCTTGATGGCGTGTGTCTCGCCGTAAAAGACCTGGACCTTGCTGGCCGAGATCTTCGGCAACAAGGTGCCGGCTTCGGCGTCGACGACGGGCATCTCGTTCATGGCTTGCACTTTCCTTACCAGCGCCGCTCGAAGCGGCGACGCAGAATGATCGCGATAATGTTCATCGTCATCAAGAACAGCAGCAGAATAATGATGCCGCCCCAGGCCCGCTCATAGAAGGCGGGATCGGCGCGTTTCGCCCATTCATAGATCTGGGCGGGCATCGCGGAGTTCGGATCGAGGAAACCGGCGGCAACCCCGTCCGGCACGTTGGAGGCGATGAAGCCGACCATGCCGATCAGAAGCAACGGCGCCGTCTCGCCCAGCGCCTGGGCAAGGCCGATGATCGTGCCGGTGAGAATGCCGGGCATCGCCAGCGGCAGCACGTGGTGAAACACCGATTGCATCTTGGAGGCGCCGACCCCAAGGGCTGCATTGCGGATCGACGGCGGCACCGACTTCAGCGACGCGCGGGTGGAGATGATGATCGTCGGCAGCGTCATCAGCGTGAGCACGAGCCCGCCAACCAGAGGCGCGGACTGCGGCAGATGCGCGAACTGGATGAAAGCGGCAAGACCAAGGATACCGAAGACGATGGAGGGAACCGCCGCGAGATTGGAAATGTTCACCTCGATCAGGTCGGTGAAGCGGTTCTTGGGTGCGAATTCCTCCAGATAGATGGAGGCGGCCACGCCGATCGGCAGCGACAGGACAAGCACCACCAGCATCATGAAGAAGGAACCGATCATCGACACGCCGATGCCCGCCTGTTCGGGGCGGCTGTCGGAGGCATCGGCGCCGAAGATGAACTGCCAGTTGAAGCGCTTCTGCAGGATGCCGGCGGCGTTCAGCCGGTCGACAATGTCAAGATGCGACGCATCGAGGTTCTTGTCGTTGACCAGATCCGCACGGGTCACCCGCCCCTTCAGGTAGCCGTCGACACGCGAGGACGCCAGAAGGTCGAACGTGTGGGTCGTGCCGATGCTTTCGGGATTGGCGAGCACGAAGTCGCGCACGCTCGCCGCCGCGCCCGAGGACATCATCTTGTCCAGGTCCTTCGCCGACATGTCGGTCTCGACGCCCGCCGACGACAGGACATTGGCAAAGGCCTTGCCGATGATGGCACGGTACTTGGACGTCTTGACGATGGACTTTTCAGCCGCCTCGATCTCGGTCTTTTCCAGCGGAACCGGGATTGTGATGAAGGTCTGGGTGAAGGCCGAGGTGCCGTTCGACAGGATCGTCGCGAGAAGCGCGACGAGGAACAACAGCCCGATGCCCACGGCCGACAGGCCGTAGATCTTGAAGCGGGTCTCGGCGGCATTGCGCTTGCGGGTCAGGGCATCGACCTGAAGAAGCGACCCCTTGCGGGCAGGCGTCGCGCCTGCGCGCCCGGTCGGTGCTGTCGTGTCGGTCATTCGTACTGTTCCCGATATTTGCGCACGATGTAGAGGGCGATCACATTGAGGCCCAGCGTGATGACAAAAAGCGTCATGCCGAGCGCGAAGGCGACCAGCGCCTCCGGCGAGGCAAAGTCGGCATCGCCCGTCAGCTGGCTGACGATCTTGGCGGTGACCGTGGTCATCGCCTCGAAGGGATTGAGGCTCAGCCGTGCCGCCGCGCCGGCGCCGAGCACCACGATCATGGTCTCGCCGATCGCGCGCGAGCCCGCCAGCAGGATCGCGCCGACGATACCGGGCAGCGCGGCCGGCAGGATCACCTGTTTCACCGTTTCGGAATGGGTGGCGCCCAGACCCAGCGAACCGTCGCGCATCGACTGCGGCACGGCGTTGATGATGTCATCCGAAAGCGAGCTGACAAAGGGAATGAGCATGATGCCCATCACCAGACCGGCCGTCATGACAGCGGTACCGCCGCCCATCCAGCCGACCCCGAGAAGGCCGCCGTCGCCGAAGATGTCGACAAGCAGCGGGCCGACGGTCAGCAGAGCGAAGAGACCGTAGACAATCGTGGGAATGCCCGCGAGCACCTCAAGCAGCGGCTTGGCGACCGCACGCACCGCCGGCCCGGCGTATTCCGACAGGTAGATCGCGGCAAACAGGCCGATGGGCACGGACACCGCGAGCGCAATGAAGGAGATGTAGAGCGTCGCCCAGAGCAGCGGCAGGATGCCGAGCTCGGAACCGCCGCCGAAGCTCGGGCTCCAGGTCAGCCCGAAGAAGAAATCCCACGCCGGATACAGGCTGAAGAACTCGACCGTGTTGAAGATCAGCGACAGGATGATGCCGACGGTCGTCAGGATGGCAATGGAGGCGGCGAGGATCAGGATCCAGCGCACGACCGCCTCGACCGCGTTGCGCGCCCGAAATGCGCTGTCGGTGCGTTTGTAGACGAAGGTCAATCCGGCAAGCGCCGCCGCGACGACCGCAAGCGTGCGCAACAGGTCGCCCGTCGAGGCCATCGACCGGTAGCGCTGCGCGGCCTGCAGCGTTTCCGAGGTCACATCCGAGCCGAGCGCAACGCCGACCTCGCCAAGGCGCTCCCTGACGTCGGTGAATTCCGTGCGGATCGATGCAGCCTGCTCGTCGCTCATGACGCCGGCGCCGACCGCAAGGTTCAGCCCTTCTGCCACGCGCTCCACGTCGCTCATGACGAGGCCCAGCGAACTTTCCGCCGCCGCGCGGTCGGAGATCATCGCCGAAACCTGATTGTCGATCACGACGCTTTGGGCGGGAAGCCACAACAAAAGCACGAGAGCCGCAGGCAGAAGCGCCACCAGAAACCCGAACCAGCCGTAGTAGTTCGGCAGCGAATGAAGCTTGCGCGCATCCCCGCCCGCACTTGCGATTGCCTTGCCGCGGCCAAGCACATAGCCGGCGACAGACAAGGCCAGAAGAACGAAAACCAATATTGGCAGGGACATGACACCCGATCCGGTCTGCGAAAAAACAAGGAAGGGCGGCGGGGAGCCGCCGCCCTTCGGTCGAACCCGTGGGCTTAGTTACCCATCGTGGCTTCGTTCGCAACCGCTTCCTGCGTCTCGGCCAGCTCCGGATCGGCGACCAGACCGTACTGCGACAGCGGGCCGTCGGGACCTGCGATCTCGTCGGAGACGAAGAACTGCGCGTACTCCTTGAGACCCGGGATCACGCCGATGTGGGCCTTCTTGACGTAGAAGTACAGCGGACGGGACACGGGATACTCGCCGGTCGAGATCGTCTCGGTCGTCGGGTTGACGCCGGACATGGTCGCGACCTGCAGCTTGTCGGTGTTGTTCTCGTAGAACGCCAGACCGAACACGCCGATGCCGTCCTTGTTGGCGTCGATGCGCGCCAGCGTCTCGGTGTAGTCGCCGTCGATGTCGACGGAAACACCATCGGTGCGCACGGAGATGCAGGCGTCCTCGGCGTCATCTTCGCTCATGCCGGCGTCGATCATCGCCTTCATGGCGCCCGTTTCCTCGCAACCGGCGGCAAGAACCTTCTCTTCGAAGACTTCACGCGTGCCGTGCTTGGTGCCCGGAATGAAGGCGGCGATCGTCTGATCGGCGAAATCCGCGTTCACCTGGTTCCAGGAGGTGTAGGGATTGTCGACAAGCTCGCCGTCGACCAGAACCTTCGGAGACAGGGCATTGAACCAGTCCGACGGCGTGAAGGCAAAGGAATTGCCGTCGATGTCGGAGGCAAAGACGATGCCGTCGTAGCCGATGCGAACCTCGATGATGTCGCTCACGCCAGCTTCGGCGCAGGCCTTGATTTCCTTCTCGCGAATCTTGCGCGAGGCATTGGCGACGTCGATCGTGTTCTCGCCGACGCCGGAGCAGAACTTCTTAAGGCCGGCGGAGGAACCGCCCGATTCCACGACCGGGGTCGGGAAATCGGTGTTCTCGCCAAAGGCCTCGGCAACGATGGAGGCATACGGCAGAACCGTGGAGGAACCGGCGATCTGGACCTGGTCGCGCGCAACGGCGGCGCCGGCGAACCCGGTGGTGGCAACCGCAAGCGCGGTGGCGCTGAGAAGAGCCTTGACTTTCACCTGACGTCTCCCTGGATGTTCAGGATTTTAAGTGTCCCCTTGCAGACTTATTCCCGCAAGGTCGAGAGGGACCCTAGTGCGACCCCGTGATGCTTATATGACAGCTGGATATCAGTTATGTGACACTTCAAGTCATTGAATTTTATAGATTACCCATCAATTTCGGACTCAACGTCCGAAATCGCGGCCGGTATTTTGACAAGAAATGTCGCGCCCTCGCCCAGACGGCTTTCAATGTCGAGCCGCGCCCGGTGGCGCGTGAGGATATGCTTGACGATCGCAAGTCCCAGGCCCGTGCCCTTCATCTCGCGGCTCGCCGCCACATCCACGCGGTAGAAGCGCTCCGTCAGGCGCGGCAGGTGTTCCGGCGCAATGCCCGGGCCGTGGTCGCGGATCGACAGAACCCATTGCCCGGGCGGGCGCGGCTCCGCCTGCGGGCGGTCGAGATCCATCCAAGACAGACCGACCTCGATCCGTTTTCCGGAGGCGCCGTACTTCAGGCTGTTCTCGATCAGGTTTTCCAGCACCTCGATCAGTTCGTCGCGGTCGCCGCGCACAACGGCCGGCGTCTCGGGCAAGGTCATCTCGACGGAAACGCCGACCTCGTCGGCAACCGGCTTCAGTGCTTCACAGGTGTGGCGCACGAGCGGGACGAGATCGAGTGTCGTTTCCGGCTGGACATGAGCCTTCAGTTCCACCCGCGACAGCGACAGGAGATCGTCGATCAGCCGGCGCATGCGTTCGCCCTGCTGCATCATGATCTGAAGGAACTTCTCGCGCGCCACCGGATCGTCGCGCGCGGGTCCAAGCAGCGTTTCGGTGAACCCGGTCAGCGAGGCGAGCGGCGTGCGCAGCTCGTGGCTCGCGTTGGCGACGAAATCGGCACGCATGCGCTCCAGTCGCCGCTGGCCGGTCTGGTCCTGGATGGTGACGAGAATGAACTGACGTCCCGACGCCGCCACCTGTTCGACGTCCCCCGCCCCGGGCGCCGGTGCCGACGTCACCGGCGCGATCACCGCCTCGAGCCATTGTTCGGCCGGCGACTTCTCGCTCCATTCGATGCGTTGCGCGGAATCGCCGTCGATCACGCGCTCCAGCGCCTCCAAAAGCGCCGGGGAGCGCAGGCGAAAGGAAATCGGGTCGCCCGGGCGCACCTGCCCGAAGCGGATCCGGGCTGCCGTGTTGGCATACCGGGTGACACCCCGGCGATCGACGATGAAGCACGGGTTCGGAAAGGCATCCGCCAGATGCTTCATGCCGGTCTCCGGCCAGGCGGAGACCGCGCGCTTGCGCCGCAGACGGCGGGCGATCAGGGGCTTGCGCGCGGGCGCCAGAAGGGCCGCGCCCGCGACAATCGCCAGTCCGGCGGACACGGGCGCCACCGGCGCCCCGGTGTAAAGGGCGGCCGCGGCCACAAAGACACAGGCCAACAGGACCCAGCGCTGCATTGCGATGCGCTCGCGCAGCAAGGCGCGCGCCCGGTTTCGGGTCCGGGGCGGCAGGGCATCGGCCTCCAGCGGTTCATCGGTCATGGCGGTGCTTTCGGGTTGATCGCGGCGGACCGGCGGCCCCTGCATCGTGACGCAGGTCGCGCGCGGACCGCCGAAGCCGGAATTGAGGGAGGATGGCCTAACACGCGGCTCATGACAAACCAAAGACGCCGGATCGGAACGGGCGCACGGTCCAGGCGGCTTGCCGGACCGGACACGGATCGGGTAAGCCCGAAGCAGACCGTTTCCCGCCCTTCAACCGGACAGGCACCCGCGCATGACCAGACTGGAGCACGACCGAGCGTTCGACCCCGCCCATGGCAGCGCCGTTGCCATCGGCGAGGCCCTCCGGCGCATCACCGCGCGCAATGCCGGTCCGTTCACCTGGCAAGGCACCAACACCTATCTGGTCGGACGCGATGAAGTTGCCGTCATCGACCCGGGTCCGGAGGACCGCGAACATCTCGCGCTGATCCTGGAGGCATGCGGCGCTGCGCCGGTTGCGGCCATCCTCGTCACCCACACCCATACCGACCATTCGCCGGGCGCCCGCCTGCTCCAAAAGATGACCGGCGCGCCGATTGTCGGCTGCGGCCCCCATGTGGCGGCGCGTCCGCTGTTTGCCGGCGAGGTCAACCCGTTCGACGCCAGTGCCGATTTGCAGCACCGGCCGGACCGCGCGTTGTCGGACGGCGATACGCTCGTCGTGGACGGCCTGACGCTCACCGCCGTGGAAACCCCCGGCCATACGGCCAATCATCTGGCCTTTGCGCTGGACGAGGACCGCGTGCTGTTTTCCGGCGATCATGTCATGGCCTGGTCGACCTCCATCGTCGCTCCGCCGGACGGGTCGATGAGCGCCTACATGGCTTCGCTCGATCGTCTTATGGCCCGCGACGACGCGTTCTATCTGCCCGGCCATGGCGGACCGGTGCGCCATCCGGACGACTATCTTCCCGGTCTCAAGGCACACCGCGAGGGCCGCGAACAGGCGGTCCTGGCGCGGCTTGCCGCCGGCGACCAAACGATCCCGGAGATGGTCGCGACAATCTACCCGGATGTCGACGCAAGCCTGCATGGCGCCGCCGGGCTGTCGGTTCTGGCCCATATCGAATGGCTGGTGGAACGCGACCTGGTGGTCGCCGACGGCCCGCCGTCGCTGGCGGCGCGCTACCGGCTTGCCCCGACCGCCTGACGCGCCCCGGGTGAGTGGCGGTCTTGCCGTTCGCGGCGGAGCGTGCCATGACAACGAGCCTTCCCCTCCCCGATATCAACGGAACAATTCATGCGCATCAAGGCCGTACTTTTCGATCGCGACGGCACGCTGACCGATTTCGACCGGACGTGGGGCCCGGCGATTGCCGCCGTCTTGACAGACCTGGCCGCGGGCGACGCCAAGCACCTGGCGACCCTTTCAGAGATGGCGATGTTCGACGTGGCGGGTGCACGCTTCACCGGCCCCTCGCCGCTCAAGATTCAGGCGCCGGCCGATTATTCGGCCGACTGGGCGCGGGTGATCGGCGAACCGGACCCGGACGCCATGCTGGCGCGCATCGAGGCGACGCTGCTGGAACATGCCACGCTGAATGTCACGCCGTTTCCCGGCGTTGTGGAAACCCTCCTCGGTCTCCATGAGTCAGGACTTCCCGTCGGCCTTGCGACCAACGGCACGGAGGCCTCGGCCCGGGTCCAGATGGACACACTCGGCGTCGGGCACACCTTCGGCTTTCTCGCCGGTTACGACAGCGGCTTCGGGCGCAAGCCCGCGCCGGGACAGCTGCTTGCCTTTGCCCGTCACACGGGCCTTGAGCCGGCCGAGATCGCCATGGTCGGCGACAGCCTGCACGACATGCATGCCGCGCGCGATGCCGGCATGCTGCGCATCGCCGTCACCACCGGTGCCGTGACGCGCGCCGAGCTGGAACCGGAATCGGATCTGGTGCTGGATGAGATGCGCGACCTTCTTCCCCTCGCGCTTGCCGCGATGGCGATCCAGTGACGACAATCAAGGCCGTATTGTTCGACAAGGACGGTACGCTGATCGACTTTCAGGCGACCTGGGCACCGACGTTCCTCGCCATTCTCGAAGAACTGTCAGACGGCGACGATCACCTGATGGCGCGCCTCGGCGAGGCTTGCGGCTACGACCTGGCAACCCGGCGGTTCCATCCCGATTCCATTGTCGTCGCCGGCTCCAACGACGACATTGCCGCCGCCTGGGCCGGTCTTCTGCACGGACGAGACATGGAAGCGCTCTTCGCCGATCTCAACGCACGTGTCGGCGACATGAGCCTGCCGCACCTCACTCCGTTTCCCGATCTCCTGCCGGTGCTCGATGCGCTCGACGCCCTTGGCCTGCGTCTCGGCATCGCCACCAATGACGGCGAGGCCTCCGCCCGCACGCAACTGTCCTCGCTTGGCCTTGACGCCCGTTTCGAGGCGGTGATCGGCTTCGACAGCGGGCACGGCGCCAAGCCTGCCCCGGGCATGGTGATGGGCTTCTGCGAGGCGCTCGGCCTTCGGCCCGAGAACGTCGTCATGGTCGGGGACAGCCTGCATGACATGCATGCCGGGCGCAGCGCCGGCGCGCAGACGCTGGCGGTCACGACCGGAACCGTGCCGGCGGAGGCGCTGAGAGACCATGCCGACCACGTTACCGGATCGCTCACCCGGGCGCTTGAGTGGATCAGCGCCCGCGCGTAACCCCCTCCCCGCCGCAAGACCGCATTCTCAGATCAGCCAGGTTTCGGGGTTGGCCACGGGCTCGCCGCGCGAAACCCATTGCAAGCCCTTGATGCAGCGAATGACCACCCAGACGAAGAGCGCGATCATCAAGAGGAAGCCGATGCCGACCATCATCAGCAGCGCGGACACCAGCGCATAAAGCAGGCCGATCCAGAAGGTGCGGATCAGATAGGTGTAATGGCTCGCCGCCATCGGATCCGCCTTGCCCCGGTTCATATAGGCCAGAATGACGCCGACGAGCGCCGTCAGGCCGAAGACCAGCCCCACCAGATACAGAATGTAGATCATCTGGATGTTGGGCACGCCTGGATCCAGCAGCCGTTGCGTCTGCCCGTCGCCGGCCGGCCGGGTTTCAGGATCGCTCATTTCGCCAGCTCCCTCATCATCCTGATTGCATCACCTTCACACGGCCCCATCGTGCAACCGGCATGGCAAGGGGTCAACTCCCCCGCAACCGCAGGTCACCGGACGGCCCAAGGCGCACGCAACGCTGGACAGGCCATCGCCTCCCGGTGCTAAATATGAGGAAAAGAAAAAGCTCACCGAAACAAAGAGTTTGACCTTCTGGAAGGAGACCTCATGCCCGCGCCTGCCATGCCCGGCCTCATGCAGCACTGGTCATTGACCTGCACCCGTATTCTCGACCATGCCGCGCGCAATCACCCCACCCGGGAAATCGTGTCGCGCTCCGTCGAGGGACCAACTCATCGCACCACCTATGCCGAAATGCGCGATCGCGCGCTGACGGTCGCCAAGCGCCTTTCGCAAACCGGATTGCGGGAAGGCGACCGAGCCGCGACGCTTGCGTGGAACACCTGGCGCCACATGGAGGTCTGGTACGGACTGCTCGGCATCGGCGCAATCTACCACACCGTCAACCCGCGACTGTTCCCGCAGCAGATCGCCTGGATCATCAATCACGCGGAAGACAGGCTGCTCTTCGTCGACCTGACCTTCGTGCCGATCGTGGAAAAGATCTGGAGCGAGCTGACCACGGTGGAGCACGTCATCGTGCTGACCGATGCCGCCAACATGCCGGAAACGGGCTTTCCCGCCTCACCCTACGAGGACTGGTTGGCGGAGGCTGACGCCGATTTCACCTGGGCGGAGCTCGATGAAAACGCCGCTGCGGGCATGTGCTACACTTCCGGCACCACCGGCGATCCCAAGGGCGTGGTCTATTCGCACCGGTCCAACGTGCTGCATGCGATGTCGGCGGCGATTCCGGACATGCTCGGCCTTTCGGCGCGCGACCGGATGATGCCGGTCGTGCCGCTGTTTCACGCGAACGGATGGTCGCTGGCCTTTTCCTGTCCGCTGGCGGGCGCGGCAATGGTTATGCCGGGACCGCGCATGGACGGCGAGGCCCTCTGGGAGTTGCTCGATGGCGAGCGGGTAACGGTTACCGCCGCGGTTCCCACGATCTGGCTGATGCTGCTGCAATATCTGGAAAAGAGCGGCAAGACGCTTCCGCATCTGGAGCGGGTCGTGATCGGCGGGGCCGCCTGTCCGCGTGCGATCACCAAGGCCTTCGAGGAAACCTACGACGTGCGCGTCATGCATGCCTGGGGCATGACGGAGATGAGCCCTCTCGGCACGGTGTGCTCGATCAAGCCGGAGGTTTCGGGCCTGGACGGCGAGGACAAGCTCGATCTTCAGGAAAAACAGGGGCACACACCCTTTGGCGTGGAAATGAAGATCACCGACGATGCAGGCGTCGAACAGCCCTGGGACGGAAAGACCTTCGGACGGCTGAAAGTGCGCGGACCCGCGATCTCGCAGACCTACTTCAAGAACGACACACCGATTGTCGATGCCGACAATTTCTTCGACACCGGCGACGTCGCCCACATCGACGCCAACGGCTACATGCAGATCACCGACCGTGCCAAGGACGTGATCAAGTCCGGCGGCGAATGGATCTCGACAATCGACCTGGAAAACCTGGCGCTCCTGCATCCCCATGTGTCGGAGGCAGCCGTGATCGGCGTCTCTCACCCCAAATGGGACGAACGGCCACTTCTCATCATCGTGCCGCGTGACGGCTGCACGCCGGACGCCTCCGATATTCTTGCCTCCTTCGAGGGGCGCATCGCCAAATGGTGGATGCCCAACGATGTGGTCTTCGTCGACGAAATTCCGCATACGGCGACGGGCAAGATCAAGAAAACCGCCTTGCGCGAACAGTTCTCCGACTATGCCTTTCCCGATGAGGCATAGGGTGTAGATGGTTCGCATACGGCGACGGGCATGGTAAGGCCAGTGACGGTTCATCATCCCGGATTGGCTGTCCGCACCATGCACAAGAAGATCCCTGTCCGGCGATCCCGGCTCGCCGGCGCCAGCGTTTGGAGCGGGCGGTTCTCCGTGCCGGTGCTCGTGCTCGCGGCACTGCTCCACCACGCGGGGGTCGTGACCACGCCGCAACTCCTGATCGTTCTCGCGATGGGCTTCCTGCTTGGCGCCATCGCGCTCGTCGCCGGCGCCCTGTCGCTGGCGAGCCTGTGGCGGCGCGGAGGGACCGGCTGGGGACGGGCGGTACGGGGCCTCGTTTACGGCCTGATCGCCCTCACGCCCGTGTTCGCGGGTCTTTACGGCTTCCTGAGCTATCCGCTGCTTGCCGATGTCAGCACCGATATCGAGGCCCCTCCGGCCCTGCCTCCGGCCGGTCCGGACAGTCCCGAGCGCGCGTTCGTGTCCGGCGATCTGCAACAGGCTGCCTACCCGGACATCGTCTCGCGCCGCTTCCGGGTGACGCCGAGCGACCTTCATTCGGCCGCGCGCCGGGTGGCGGAGCAGTCGGGCTGGGTCATCACAGCGGAACTGCCGCCCGGCATGCCCGACGAGCCGACCCGCTTCCAGGCTGAGGCCACCTCGCTGCTCTTTGCCTTTCGCGACGATGTCTCGGTGCGCATTCGTCCCGATTTCGTTGGCGCTCGGCTCGACATCCGCTCCGCCTCCCGTTTCGGGGAACACGATCTCGGCGCCAATGCGCGACGCATCCGCGGTTTTTTCGACGACCTCGACGCTGTCCTGATCGCGGCCTTCGGCACGGTGGAAGCCCTGGGGGACGACGAGGAAGCACCGGAACTGCCGCTGCTCGACCGCACCGCGCCGCGCGAGGAAGATGACGGCCCTCCGCCGCTTCCGTCGACGAAGCCGGCGGGCGACGCCGACCCGATTGCATCCGGTGCCGGCGAAACGGCTGCGCAGAACGGTGAAAACGGGATCGCCCCCCTGCCGGACGACATTTCCGAGATCTATCAGGACGACCCGACAGATCCCGACCAACAGTAACAGATGCGTGGCTCGGAAAATTGCGCCGGCCGCCGTCATACCCTGGAGACCGCGACCATGCCCTTGACCAATGTCCAGACCCGCGATGTGGAAGCGCTCCTGCATCCCTACACCGCCCTGCACACGCTGCGCGACACCGGCCCGCTGGTGCTTGATCACGGCAAGGGCGTGCATGTCTACGATACGCACGGAAAGGCCTATATCGAGGGAATGTCCGGCCTGTGGTGCGCGGGCCTGGGCTTTGGCGACGAGGAACTGATCGCCGCGGCCAAGGAACAGCTCGACCGACTGCCGTATTACCATCTGTTCGGCGGCAAGAGCATGGAGCCGGCCATCGAACTCGCCGAAAAGCTCAAGGAAATCGCGCCTTTCGAGGCGTCCAAGGTGTTCTTTACCTCCTCCGGTTCGGAGGCGAACGACACGCAGGTCAAGCTCGCCTGGTACTACAACAATGCGCGCGGTCGACCGGAGAAGAAGAAGATCATCTCCCGGGTAAAGGCCTATCACGGCGTCACCATCGTCGCCGCCTCGCTCACGGGACTGCCCAACAACCACCGCGACTTCGATCTTCCGGTGGACCGGATCCTGCACACCGACTGCCCGCACGCCTATCGCTTCGCGGAACCGGACGAGGACGATGCCGCCTTTACCGCGCGAATCGTCGCCAATCTGCGCAACCTGATCGAACGCGAGGGGCCGGAAACCATCGCCGCCTTCATCGCCGAGCCGATCCTGGGTGCCGGGGGCGTCATCGTGCCGCCGGAAGGATATTACCAGGCGGTACAGGCGCTTCTGGCCGAACACGACATCCTGTTCATCGACGACGAGGTGATCAACGGCTTCGGACGCACCGGCAACTGGTGGGGCTGCGAGACCATGGGCTTCACGCCCGACACCATTTCCTGCGCCAAGCAGTTGACCTCCGCCTACGCCCCGCTCGGCGCCGTCATGGTGGGCGAGGACATGTATGACGCCTTCGTGGAGGAATCGCGCAAGATCGGCGTCTTCGGCCACGGCTTCACCTATGGCGGCCATCCGCTCGGCTGTGCGCTCGGCGTGAAGGCAATCGAGATCTACCAGAAGCGGGGGATCCTGGAGAACGTGCGCGGCCTCGCCCCGCGGTTTCTGGCAAGGCTCGAACGCATCGCGGACCATCCGTTGGTCGGTGAAGTGCGCGGCAAGGGGCTGATCGGCGGCGTGGAACTGGTTGCCAGCAAGACGGCGCGCACGCCCTTCGATCCCGCGCTCGCCATCGGCGCGCGTTGCGTTGCCCATGCGCAAAAACATGGCGCGATCCTGCGTGCGGTCGGCGACACGGTGGCGCTTTGCCCGCCGATGATCATCACCGGGGAAGAGCTGGACAGCCTGTTCGACTGCCTCGACGCCGCGCTCAATGACACGCTGGCGGATCTGCCGGCGGGAACCCTGCGCGACTAACCTGCTGATTTTTTGTGCAATTCAGGTTCCGGTCAGCCCGCACGGAAAGGCGGGGACACGGTCGATACTCGCGAATTCTTACAGGGCGAAAAGGAAAGTGACTGGATTCACAAGGTTTTGTGGCGCCATCCTTAGTTTCGTCCAATTCCGAACTTCACTGTTCCCTTGAGCTGACGGGAATTCCCCCGGGCCGAACAAAACCGACGCTGGACTGTCAAAAATGACCTCGAAGTCACATCAAACCGCCCCTGCCACGCCGCGCCCCAATCTGGACGCGCTTTACAAGCCGGTCGGCATCAAGTCGATCAACGCTGCGGCGCTCTGCAACAAGGGTGCGATGAAGACGACGAACGGTTCGGGCAAGTAATTCGGCCCAAGACGGTTTCGGGCGGTCGTGACGGCCGCCCGCGACCGCAACCGGCAGGAACACGCCCTGTCGGCCTTTCGACGGGACGTCGGGGACGCGCCGCGCGGGTCTCCGACGCGTCTTGATCTGTCCGGGCGCGTTTGCACCGGGAACGAGACGCGACGGTCATCTTCCTCCATCATGGTGT
The DNA here is from genome assembly GCF_000423705.1 of Stappia stellulata DSM 5886. Classification (GTDB taxonomy): domain Bacteria; phylum Pseudomonadota; class Alphaproteobacteria; order Rhizobiales; family Stappiaceae; genus Stappia; species Stappia stellulata. Next base: position 822,557 of record NZ_KE384083.1, read on the forward strand.
GATCCGGGTCAAAGCCCGTCCGGACAGGCCGGTTCTGCGGCCGCCCGAAACCCGCTATGGGAGACCGCGATCCATGATGACCGCCTATATACGCGAAGGGGCCGGACTGCGTCCCGACGCCCGCCAGGCGGGCGCCCCCGTTCCCGCCGACACGGTCTGGCTCGACCTCGTCTTGCCGGATGCGGACGAGCGACATGCCGCGAGCGCATGGATCGGCGCGCCCGTGCCAAGCGGGGAGGACATCGCCGCGATCGAAACCTCCGAACGCCTTTATGAAACGAATGGTGCGCTGGTGATGACCGCGGTGCTGTCGCTCATTGCCCGCGACCCGGATCCGAGGGTCTCCACCCTCAAGCTCGTCGCAACGCCCGAGCGCATCGTGACAATCCGCCAGAGCGATGCGCTGTCCGTCGAGCTTGCGGCGCGCCGTCTCGCATCCCGCATGGTGCAAGGCGCCACCGGCACCGACGTCCTCTTCATCCTGCTCGACGCCGTCGCGGACCGCGCCGCCGACGTGATCGAGGAGGCCTCCGCCGAATTCGACGCGGTCTCCAGCTCGGTGTTCGGCAAGGGAATCGACAGCCGCAAGGCCGCCTCCTACAAGGCAACGATAAAACAGATCGGCGAAATCGGTCTCAAGGTCGCGCGGATGCACGATTGCTGCGCAAGCCTCGAGCGGCTTTTCGTGTTCCTGACGCTGCACGCAAAAACCCTGCGCCTCACGGGCCCTCAGCGCAGCCAGTGCAAGGCGCTTGGCCGGGACATTCGCTCCATCCGCGAGCATGCCAACGCCCTCGACGCCAAGCTCAACTTCCTGCTCGATGCCACCGTCGGCCTTGTCAATCTGGAGCAGAACCAGATCATCAAGATCTTCTCGGTCCTCGCCGTGGTGTTTCTGCCGCCGACGCTGATCGCCTCGATCTACGGGATGAACTTCGAAGGCATGCCGGAACTTTCCTGGACCTACGGCTATCCGTTCTCGATCCTCATCATGGTGGCCTCGGTGCTGGTCACGTTCATGTACTTCCGGTGGAAGAAGCTTCTGTAACTCCGGGTTCGCGGCGGTACAGGGTCACCTTGTCCCCCCGATAGCGCGTGTGGGTCCAGACCCGAAAGCCCATGCGCTGCGCCAGGCGAATCGAGGGATGGTTGTCCGGCGAAATCAGGCATGCCACACAGGTGCGCGTCAGATTCGCATCGCCCCAGGCGAGAATGGCCTGAACGGCCTCGGCGGCCAGGCCGCGGCCATGCCAGTGCGGAGCGAGCAGCCAGCCGATTTCGGCGCAATCATCCAGCGCGGGCGTGAGGTCGCGCCGGTAGTCGGCAAGCCCCGCCTCGCCGACAAAGGCGCCTGTCGAGCGGTCCTCGAGGGCCCAGTAACCGAAGCCGAGCGCGCACCAGTGTCCGGTGTAGCGCAGCAGACGCCCCCATGTTTCCTCGCGCGTGGCTGGCTGACCGGTGATATGGCGCACAACCTCGATGTCGCCCCACAGGGCCTGGCAATTTTCCAGGTCGTCGGTCCTGTGAGCGCGCAGGCGCAGGCGCGGGGTGAGGATCTCGGGAGCGCAGGAGAAACCAGGGTGCGGCATGTCGGGGCTCCGGTGGGGCGCAGGAAGCGGATTTCGACGACGGACGAAGGGCAGCCCTTGATAACCCGCTCGATATGAAACGAAAACAAAATCGCCAACTGAACGGACTCACACTTTGTTAAGGCTTCTCCTTCACGCTGTTGCAAAGGCGTCACATCGGCCAACGGTTGAAAGATGCGCTGCGGGGCCCCCTGCCCCGCGCCGGCTGCGGAACATCGCCCCATGACAGAGACACGCTTCACATTTTCCTCGCGCCGCGCCGCCCGGCTGGGCACGGGCATTGCACTTGCGTTGCTTGCCGGCGCCTGCGGCGGCGTCTCCATGCCCGTCGGCAGCGCCGACATTGCCACGCCGCTGGACCTCACCGGCTCGATCGACGGTCAGCAAAACGAGGCCGACGTCGACATCAGCCGGCAGGACCGGGCGGTGATCGCCAAGGCCATCGCCACCGCGCGCGACGATGCGGTGGGAACACCGCCGTTCGCCTGGACCAATCCGCTCAGCGGCAACTCCGGCACAATCGTCGCCCTCACCGACGAAACGGTCGCGACCGGCACCGGCTGCGCGCGATTCGAAACGACCGCCAACACGATCGGCGGCGTGCGTGCCTATCAGGGCGTTGCCTGTCAGGATGCCATGCAGGACTGGGCCGTCATCCAGCTGATGGCAAAGGACGGCACCGGGGCCGACAGCGACGGCACCGCTTTCCCGAACGGTTGATCGAGGCGTCGCAGCGAAATTCGCCATCTGGATTTTATTCCTATCAATTCCCATATGGCTCTTGAGCACAACACGGGTATATACCCGTCCTGACACTTCCTAACCGCGGTCGGAGCCATGCGTGACCCTTACAGCGTCCTCGGCGTCAGCAAGTCGGCGAGCGAGGCGGACATAAAACGAGCTTACCGGAAGCTCGCCAAGACCTATCATCCGGATCAAAACGCCGACAATCCGTCGGCGCAGGAACGCTTTTCCGAAGCAAGCCAGGCGTATGAGATCCTGGGCGACAAGGAAAAGCGGGCGCAGTTCGACCGTGGCGAGATCGACGCGGAGGGCAAGCCGCGCTTTCAGGCCCACGGATTCGACGGCTTCAGCGACAGCGACATCTTTCGCCAGGCACGCGGCCAGCGCGGCTATCAGCAAGGTCAGGGTGGCGGTTTCGACGATATCCTGAACGACATTCTCGGCGGCTTCGGCGGGCGTGCGCGCGGCGGCGCGGGGCCTGGCATGGGCGCAGGCATGGGCGGCCGCGCTCCTCAGCCCAAGCGCGGACAGGATGCCAAGATCACCGCCCGTGTCACGCTCGAGCAGCTCGTGCATGAACGCAAGGCCCGCGTGACGCTGCCGAACGGCAAGTCGGTCGACGTCAAACTGCCGGACGGCACCGTCGACGGCGAAAAGATCCGCCTGCGCGGACAGGGTCATCCGGGCGAGCATGGAGGCGGCACGGGCGACGCCATCGTCGAGGTGCGCCTTGCCCGCCACGCGCTGTTCACGCCACTGGACGACGACCTCAAGCTCGAATTGCCGATCGCCCTTTACGAGGCCGTTCTTGGCGAGAAGGTCCGCGTTCCCACCCTGGACGGCGCGGTCAATCTCACCATTACGCCGAAGGCTGCCGGCGGCAAGACGATGCGCCTCAAGGGCAAGGGTCTGCCCAACAAGAACGGCGGACGCGGCGATCTGCTGGTGACCCCGCGCATCGTGCTCCCCGAGGAAGACGACGAGGAACTGGCGACCCTGATGCGGGCCTGGAAGGAACTGCGGCCCTATCGTCCGCGCGGATCCGAGTTCGGCTGACAGGGAGACTTCGACCATGGCCGAGCCGCCGAAGAAACGCCGCCGGCCCTCACAGGATCACGAACGCCATCCCGTCCTGCACGGGCTGGCGCTTTTCGTTTGCGTTGCGGCCTTCCTCGGCGCGCTCTTGTGGAAGGCGATGGGCTGGTAGGTGGCCGGCCCCCTTCGCCTCGTCAGCCCTTGACCTTGTCGAGGCTCGCCGGCGGCACGCTGTCGTCGGGGACGAAGAAATCCGGCATCAGCGGCTGCGACGGGTCGACCCGGTACTTGTCGAAGTCGGTCACGCCGCGCAGCGCCAGGAAGCTGTCGTCGATCAGGAAATTGCCGGTGAATTCCCAGGCCGGGCTGGTGAAGATCTCATAGGCCGCATCCGACAGGATCTCCGGCGTCCGGCTCTTGGTCACCATCTCGTCGCCGCCGATGATGTTGCGCACCGCGGCCGTTGCGATTGTCGTGCGCGGCCATAGCGCGTTGACCGCGATGCCCTTGCTCTTCAACTCGCCGGACAGGCCGAGAACGGCGAGGCTCATGCCGTATTTGGCAATCGCATAGGGCGTGAAGGGGGCAAACCACTTCTCGCTCATGTCCAGCGGCGGCGACAGCATCAGGATATGCGGGTTGGCGGCCTGTTCCAGATAGGGGATCGCATGCTTGGAACAGGCGAGCGTCCCGCGCGTGTTGACCTGATGCATCAGGTCGAAACGCTTCATGTCGGTGTCGGCGAGCGGGGTAAGCTGGATTGCGCTGGCGTTGTTTACCAGGATATCGATCCCGCCAAACCGCTCGGCCGTTTCCGCCATCGCCTGTTCGACCCGCTCGTCGTCGCGCACATCGACGACAAGCGGCAGTGCCTGACCGCCCGCCGCCTCGATTTCCTTGGCGGCCGTGTGGATCGTGCCTTCAAGCTTGGGGTGCGGCTCCGCCGTCTTCGCCGCAATGGCGACATTGGCGCCGTCGCGCGCCGCGCGCAGGGCAATCGCCTTGCCGATGCCGCGCGATGCCCCCGTAATGAAAAGCGTCTTGCCCTCAAGTGACATTCTATCCTCCCGACGGGCGCCACCCGCGCCCGCTATGCTGGTGAGACGTCTGCGGTTCAAAGATCGTCAGCCGGTCTTTCCCGCCTTGTCGAGGAAGGCCGCGAAGGCCGACCGCGCAGTGTCCGACCGCAGGCATTCGGCAAACAGCCGGATTTCCTCTTCCATGCGCTCGCGAAGCACGGCCCGGTCGCCGATAAGCAGCGACCGCGACATGCGCATCGCCTCCGCCGGCTTGGCGGCAATCGTGCGGGCGCAGGCAAGCGCGCGCGCCTCCAGATCCTCTTCCGGCGCGATGTGATTGACGAAGCCCGCCGTCTTGGCCATCACCGGATCGAAACTTTCTCCCAGGCACAACAGCTCGAACGCGCGCGCATGCCCCATGCGTGCCGGCGCCAGCAGACTGGCGCCGGCCTCCGGCACAAGTCCAAGGTCGATGAAGGGCGTCTTGAAGAGCGCCCTCGGGCTTGCAAACACCATGTCGCAATGAAACAGCATCGTCGTGCCGACCCCGATGGCAAGGCCGTCGACGGCGGCAACGATTGGCGTGTCGCAGGCGGCGAGCGCGCGCAGGAACCGCACGACCGGGGCGTCGGCCATGTTGCCGTCGCCGGCAAAGGCGAGGAAATCGGCGATGTCGTTGCCGGAGGTGAACGCGCCGGGAACGCCGCAGATCAGGTGAACCCGCACCTCGGGGTCGGAATTGCCCTGTTCGAGCGCTTCGGCAAGCGCCGTGTACATCTCGCCGGTCAGCGCGTTCTTCTTAGCGGGTCGGTTGAGGCGCAGCGTCTCGACACCGGCCTCCCTGTGGATCTCGATCATCATGGTCCTCGTCAGCTGCAGGTGGACGGCGGCGGTGCCGGCAGAGCGGCGATCTCAGGCGGCCGGGTCATAGGCAAGCACGTCGGCGGATGCCTGCAGGACCTGCGCCTTGAGCCCGCCGGCCTCGCCCAGATGCGCGGCTGCGAAATAGCGCGCCAGCAGACGCCGGCGTTCACCGGCCGGCGTGTTGTCGCCAAGGCTTGCAAGCGCGCCCTTGGCAAGCATCGCACCGCCGAAGACCGTGCCCAGCAGGCGCAGGAACGGGGTCGCACCGGCCAGCGCCTCCGCCTGGCGTCCCTGGTCGAGCGCTTCGAGCAGCCAGTCGACCGCGGCACGCAGATGCGCGATGGCGGTGTCGAGCTGCGCTCCGGTTGCTCCGACATCGGCCTCCGCCCGCGTGGCGGCCGTGGCAATGGCCTCCAGTTCGGCGATCAGGCCGCGGACGGCCTCGCCGCCGGACAAGGGCAGTTTGCGCGCAACCAGGTCAATGGCCTGAATGCCGTTGGTGCCCTCATAGATCGGAGCGATGCGTGCGTCGCGAAGATGCTGCGCCGCGCCGGTTTCTTCCACATACCCCATGCCGCCATGGATCTGCACGCCGATGGAGGCCACCTCCACCCCGATGTCGGTCGAAAGCGCCTTGGCGATGGGGGTGAGCAAGGCGGCCCGCTCGCTCCAGCGGGTGCGCACCGCCTGATCACCATCGAGGCGCGCCATGTCGAGCGCATGCGCGGTGCAAAAGCAGGTCGCGCGCGCAACCTGCGTCCAGGCCTGCATGGCGAGAAGGCTGCGCTTGATGTCCGGATGATGCGCAATCGCGCTCATGCCCTCGCCGCTCTCGCCCGGCGCCCTGCCCTGACGGCGCTCCAGTGCATAGGCAAGCGCCTGCTGGGTCGCGCGCTCGGCAACGCCGAGCCCCTGGATCCCGACCGCGAGGCGGGCGTTGTTCATCATCGTGAACATGCAGGCAAGACCGCGGTTTTCCTCGCCGATCAGCCAGCCGACGGCTCCGCCCTCGTCGCCATAGACCATCGTGCAGGTGGGCGAGGCATGAATGCCGAGCTTGTGCTCCATGCCCGCGCAGCGCACATCGTTGCGCGCGCCGAGCGACCCGTCGTCATTGACGAAGAATTTCGGCACCAGAAACAGCGAAATGCCCCGCGTGCCGGCCGGCGCGTCCGGCAGGCGCGCCAGCACAAGATGGACGATGTTGTCGGTGAAATCATGCTCGCCGTAGGTAATGTAGATCTTCTGGCCGAAAATCCGGTAGGTGCCGTCCTCGGCGCGTTCCGCTTTTGCCCGAAGGGCATTCAGGTCGGAGCCCGCCTGCGGCTCGGTCAGGTTCATCGTGCCCATCCATTCGCCGGAAACCAGCTTGGGCAGATAGGTGTCGCGCAGCTCCTGCGTCGCGTGTTTTTCCAGCGCCTCGACGGCGCCCATGGTCAGCGTCGGACCGATGGCAAAGGCCATGGAGCCGGAGTTCCACATTTCCAGCGCCGCCGCCTGCAGCATCATCGGCAGCCCCTGCCCACCGTAGTCCGGCTCACCCGTAAGCGCGTTCCAGCCGCCTTCGGCCCAGGCGCGATAGGCATCCTTCCACCCCGGCGGCATGGTCACCGCGCCATCGACGAGCGTTGCGCCGACCTTGTCGCCCACTGCGTTCAACGGGGCAATTTCTTCCGCCGCGAAGCGCCCGGCTTCCTCCAGAATGGCATCCACCAGATCGTTCGACAGATCGCCGGCGCCCTCTTGCGCGACGACATCGGCAAGCCCGGCGACTTCCTTCAAGGTGAATGCGATTTCCGAAACGGGGGCGCGATACATTCAACGTGGTCCTTCTTCGTTTTCGCGGGCCGCTTGACGGATTGCAGAAGACGCCGCAGAACCGGCCCGGCAGATGGCAGGGCGGAGGATGGTCCCTGTTGACGTAAACGTCAACAGGCGAGACTCCCCGGCGATGTCTTGGCGCCTTTGCGTTTCCACCACCCCGTTTCGATCCGACAGGCAAATCCCGATGCAGCGCTGGCACCTCTCCCCCGACACATTTGACGTGAGCGCCCGCCCGGAATTCGCGCAAACCGTTGCGGCACTCAGGGCCGGACAGCTTGTCGGCGTGCCGACGGAGACCGTCTACGGACTGGCGGCGGATGCCAGCAATCCGGCCGCCGTCGCCGCCATTTTTGCCGCCAAGGGCCGTCCGCATTTCAACCCGCTGATCGCGCATGTGGAAAACCTGGAAGCCGCACAACGCCACGCGGTGTTCGACGCGCGGGCCCTCGCCCTCGCCGAGGCCTTCTGGCCCGGCGCGCTGACGCTCGTGCTGCCGAAGCGGGCCGACAGCCCGGTTTGCGATCTCGCGACCGCCGGGCTCGACAGCATTGCGGTCCGGGTGCCCGCCGCGCCCGTCATGCGGGCGCTCGCACACGCCGTCGGGGCGCCACTGGCGGCGCCGAGCGCCAACCGTTCGGGGCGGATCTCCGGCACGACGGCGGATGCCGTTGCCGACGATCTCGGCCCGGCACTCACCATGCTGATCGATGCCGGAGCGACACCGGTCGGCGTGGAATCGACCATCGTCGGCCTGACGGGACCGGAGCCGGTCCTCTTGCGCCCCGGCGGCATCGCCCGGGAGCGTATTGAAAAACGCCTCGGCACACCTCTTGCGGCCCCCCCGGCATCGGCAAACGCACCGGAGGCGCCGCAAGCGCCGGGAATGCTCAGCTCCCACTACGCACCGCATGCAACCGTGCGGCTGAACGCAACGCATGTCCTGCCGGGCGAGGCGTTGCTCGCCTTCGGAGCCGACCTGCCCGAGGGGGCCGAACTGGCCGTCGCCATGGAAAGCCTGAGCTCAAGCGGCGATCTCACGCAGGCCGCCGCGCGCCTCTTTCAGGCCCTGCGCCGCCTCGACGCGTCCGGCGCACCCAGCATCGCCGTCATGCCCATTCCCCGGGACGGCCTCGGCGAGGCAATCAACGACCGGCTGCGCCGCGCCGCCGCACCGAGAACAGTGACATGAACCCGACACAAGAGCAGGCGCAGGCCAGGGCCTTTCGCAAGATCTGGAATTTCTGACAATTATTATTGTTATTTTTTACGATATTTATTGAGTTTTATGAAATTATATTTCCATCATCCCTGCTTTCGCCTTCATTGGCCGCTACGAATCATTTAGTATTACAAATGGAATGCAGCATGCAGCGAACCTCCCCAACGGGCCGTCTCACGCCCGCACCTTGCTCCCCGGGACCGTCATGAAAATGCGGTCCCGGTTTTTTGCGTCGAGACAGTCCGCGATCTCCGCATCCATTTGACCTCTCGCATTGACAGCCTTCTGCGCGGCCGGTCTGATGCCGCCAACCGCTTTGACAAAAAAGCACTTTGAGGAAACGCGCTTGTCCACTCTCTTCCTGCATCACACCTCCTATCTCGACCACCTGACGCCGGTGGGCCATCCCGAACGCCCGGACCGGATCCGCGCCATCGACCGGATCCTGGAGCACGAGCGCTTCCAGTCGCTGGAGCGCGATGTCGCGCCGATGGGGCGCATCGTCGACATCGCCCGCGCGCATCCGTCGGACTACATCGACATGGTACACACCGCGGCGCCGACCGACGGGCTGGTGCGCATCGACGCCGACACGACGCTGTCCCCGGGAAGCTGGGAGGCGGTGATGCGCGGCGTGGGCGGCGCCTGCCGCGCCGTCGACGAGGTGATGGAAAGAAAAGTCACCAACGCCTTTTCGGCCAGCCGTCCGCCGGGCCATCATGCCGAGCGCGCGCGGGCCATGGGCTTTTGCTTCTTCAACAATGCCGCGGTGGCCGCGCGTTACGCCCAATCCGCCTATGGCGCGGAACGGGTCGCCATCGTCGATTTCGACGTGCACCACGGCAACGGAACGCAGGACATCTTCTGGAACGATCCCACGGTGATGTATTGCTCCACGCACCAGATGCCGCTTTACCCCGGTTCGGGGGCGGCCAACGAGCGCGGCGATGCCGACACCATCGTCAATGCTCCGCTTGCCGCCGGCGACGGCGGCGCGGAGTTCCGCGAGGCAATGGACATCGCGATCCTGCCGCGACTGGAAGCCTTCTCGCCCGATCTCGTGATCATTTCCGCCGGTTTCGACGCGCATGTGCGCGATCCGCTCGGCGGCTTGCGGCTGGTCGAGGCCGACTTTGCCTGGGCCACCGTCAAGCTCATGGAGCTTGCCGACCGCAAGTGCGAGGGACGGGTCGTGTCGCTTCTCGAGGGCGGCTACGATCTGGAAGGCCTGGCGCGCTCAGTCGCGGCCCATGTCATGACACTGATGACCGCCTGACCCGCCCCCCACTTTACCTGTTCAAGACACCGGCGGGCACCTTGCCCCTGTGCCTGCCGGTCTTTACGGTTGCGACCCATGCACAAAGATCCGCAGGAGCCCGTCTTGACCAGCGAAAGCACCGATCCGGGAATCGAGGCCCTGTCCTTCGAGGCGGCGCTCAAGGAACTCGAGGAGATCGTCGGCCGGCTGGAACGCGGCGACGTTCCGCTTGAGGAAAGCATCAAGCTCTATTCGCGCGGCGATGCGCTTCGCCGCCAGTGCGACAGGCTGCTCAAGTCGGCGGAGGCCAAGGTGGAGAAGATCCAGCTGGCCGAGGACGGCAGCGCCTCGGGCACGACACCGCTCGACGTCGACTGACCCGCGCCGCGCGTTACTCCGGCTTCTCGTAGACCGCGATCCGCGTCAGGAAGGCGCAGGTCAGATCGCGCCTGAGCAGGCCCGCGGCCTCGAACGCACCGTCGAGATCGTCAGTCAGATACCCTTCGAAATACGGTTCGTGAAAAAGCGCGGGAAACAAGTCCAGCAGCCCGTCGTTCTCCGGCAGATCGCCGGCCTGCAGGCTGTCGGCGAAGATCAGCCGGCCGCCCGGCTTTAACACGCGGGCGAATTCGCCGGCCACCGCGCGGCGGATCTTGGGCGGCAGCTCGTGAAACAGGTAGACGCAGCTTGCGACGTCGAGGCTCCCGTCGGCAAAGGGCAAGGCTTCCGCCGGGGCGGTGACAAAGGACGCGCGGGCGCGGGACCGGCGGGGAAGTGCCGCGCGGGCATGCTGGAGATAGGGGTGCGACAGGTCCACCCCGACACCGCGCAGGCGCGGAAAGGCACCAAGCGCGGGCGCAAGCAGGCCGCCGGTGCCGCAGGCGATATCTGCATAGGCGACATGACGCTGGTCCCGCTGACGCAACAGCTGCGACAGCGGGACGAGGGCCTGCCGCCGCATCGCCGCCGTCGCCCCCTTGAACAGCACCTCGACCTGGAAATCATAGATGCGCGCACTGTCGCGCGAGAGCCAGCCGTCGGTCTGATAGTGAAAGTTCTGGCGATAATAGCGTGGCAGCCCCTTCGGCGCATCGCGCGTTGCCTCAAACACCTCCTGATGCGCGCCGGTGACACGGCGACGGGCGACCTCCGGCACGTCTTGCAGGAAGCGCCGGCCGAGGTCGAGAAACCTGAGCGGCGAACCGAATTCACCGTCCGGGGCCGGATAATGCCCTGCTTCGATGTTGGCGAGGTCGCGCCGGAACAGATCCGCGATCTGCGCGAACAGCTGCCGCTGGTCCGGCGTGTTGCCACGCGGTTTACGCGGCGCGGCGGCTGACGGTGCCTCCGCCTCTCCTGCCTCTCCTGAACGGTGTCGACGGGACACGCGGCGGGTGATGGCCTGCGCCAGTTCGCCATGGGCTGCAAACCACGTCACGCGCGCGCCCTGCCGTGCGGCATAGCGCGCCCGTCGGGTCCATGTCGAAAGCGCCGTTTGAGCCATTTCCGCCTCCTGTCGTGTCGACAAGCGGCCGCGCGATCAGTCGCGCGTCAGGCCTGCCACCACCTCAATATGGGGCGAAAAGCGGAACTGATCCACGGGCAGCACCGATCGAAGCCGGTAGCCGCCGTCAACGAGATGGCGCAAATCGCGCGCCAAGGTCGCCGGATTGCAGGACACCGCCACCACCGTCTTCACCTTGGAGAGCGCAAGTTCGCGCGCCTGGGCTTCCGCACCGGCGCGCGGCGGGTCGAAGACGACCGCATCGTAGCCATCGCCGAAATCGTCGAGATCGGTGGCCGTGAGCGGATTGCGGAACAGGTCGCGACGCTCGCCCCGGACCTCGCGCAAGGCGCCCGCCCCGGCCCGCATGGCCGCATCCAGGCTCTTGAGGGCGGCGCGGTCGCCTTCCAGCGCATGAACCCGGGCACGGCGTGCAAGCCGGAGCGCAAAGGTGCCGGACCCGGCGAAGAGATCGGCAACATTGCGCGCCTTGCCGACACATTCGAGCACGCGTTTGGCGAGGGCCTGCTCGCCGGCTTGCGTTGCCTGCACGAAGCCGCCGGGCGGCGGAACCAGGGGCAATCCGTCGACGGACAGGAGCGGCGCACGCGCTTCCACCAGGGTCTCGCCATTGAGCGACAGGCGCGCGAACCCCGCGCCCATCGCGCGTTCGACAACCTCCGGCACACTGCGCGGCGAAATCTTCGCCGGTGTCGCCAGCGCCACGTCGAGACCGGTCCCGGTCGCCAGAACGGTGAGGGTCACCTCCCCCTTGCGCGGCATCACCAGGGAGGCCAGGTCGCGCAGGTCATCCAGCGCTGCCACGATTTCCGGAAGAACAACCGGACAGACCCGCAGATCCACCAGACGATGGCTTGCGCGCTCGTGAAAGCCGAGCATCACCCGCGAGCCGGCACGGGCGGCGGCGAAAACAGCGCGGCGGCGCCCCTCGCCGGTCGCATCCACCGTCGGCTCGACAAGGCTGTCGATGTCCTCAAAACCGCGTGCGGCCAGGGCCGCGATCACCTGCGCGCGTTTCCACTCGAGGATCGCACGCTGGTCCATGTGCTGAAGGGCGCAACCGCCGCAGGTGCCGAAATGCGGACACAGCGGCTCGACGCGCTCCGGCGCCGGCGTCAGAACCTCAAGGAGCCGCGCGCGGCCGTCGGCGCGGGCGATGCGCACGGTTTCGCCGGGCAGCGTGAAGGGAACATGGACGGGGCCGTCGGCCGTCTCGGCACGCCCCTCGCCCTTGTGGGCCAATGTCTCGATGGTGCAGGTGATCTCGCTTGTCATCCGCGCCGGTTACAGGGATGCAGGCGGAAAGGCAAGACAATCGCGTATCGGACGGCCGTCAGCCGTGCTTTCGGCCCGCAAGCAGCCACTCGCGGTTGCCATCGCCCCCAGCGATCGGCGAGAGCTCGAACCCGGTCGCGGACCAGCCGGGCTGACCGTCGAACCAGTCGGCCAGCTCCCGCGCAGTGCGTTCGGCAGCCTTGGGTTCGACCAGCCCCTTCTTGCCAACGCCCTCGCGCCCGATCTCGAACTGCGGCTTGACCAGAAAGATCCCGCGCGCGCCCGCTGCCGCAAGCTCAAGCGCAGGCGGCAAGGCGAGACGCAGCGAGATAAAGCTCATGTCGGAAACGATGATCGCCGGCGTGTCCCCATCGAGATCGTCAAGCGTCAACGCGCGGGCGTTGATCCCGTCGCGCCGACGAACACGAGGGTCGGCGTCAATGCGCGGATGCAGCTGGCCATGGCCGACATCGATGGCGTGAACGCGGGCCACGCCCGCCTCCAGAAGCACCTGCGTGAAACCGCCGGTGGAGGCTCCGAGGTCGAGCGCGATCTCGCCGGCGACATCGATGGCAAAGACCGCCAGCGCGGCCTTGAGCTTGAGCGCGGCACGGGACACATAGGCCGCGGCCGGATCGCCGGCCTCGATTTCCGCGTCGGGCATCACCTTCTGGCCCGGCTTTTCCACCACCTCACCGCCAACGCGCACGGTGCCGCGCAGAATCGCGTCGCGGGCACGGGCACGGGTTTCGGCCAGGCCGCGTGCGACCATCACCGTGTCCAGCCGCTCACGTTCAGCCATTGCCGGCAGCCCGGCGGTTGCTCAGAAGCAATTGGCCAGCCCCGTCAGCAGCCGGTCGACGAAGACGCTTTCGCCATAGCGCAGCCACAGGACCCCGGTTGCCGCAAAGAGGATCGCGGCAAGAAGGGCACCCAGCACCGTCAGGGGCGTGCGCAGCGAGGCAGACGACGTACTCATGGGCTCAGTGTCCTTCAGGAGCCGGCGTCGATCAAGCGGCGCAGCTTGGCCATCGCATTTTCATGCGCCTCGCCATAGGCGATGGTTCCAACGAAGCGGTTGTCTGCATCCATCAAGAAGACGGAGGCCGAATGGTCCATGGTGTAGTCGCCGTCATCGAGCTCCACCCGCTTTGCATAGACGCGGTAGGCCTTGACGATTTCGTCGACCTGCTCGCGCGAACCGGTGAGCGGATGAATGCGCTCGTCGAAGGCGGCCACATAGTCGCGCATGACCTCCGGCGTGTCGCGTTCGGGATCGACGGAGATGAAGGCGAAGTCGATCTTGTCGGCATCCGCGCCCAGTTCCTCGATCCACCCTTGCGCTTCGGCAAGCGTGGTCGGGCAGACGTCCGGGCAGAAGGTGAAGCCGAAGAAGAACGCATTCGGCGTTCCCTTGAAATCCGCTTCCGTCACCGTCTTGCCCGCAGCCGCATCGGTCATGGTGAAGGGACCGCCAATGCTGGCGACGGGGGAAAACGATCCCCCGCCTCCCGCTTCGCGGTAGTGGTTGACCGTCACGAAGGCGACGGCGGCGATGACCAGGACGACAGCCGCCCAGGCCCCGTAGCGAAGCATTTTCAATCCAGACATACCGTCCTCAGTTCTTGGGCTGACCGTGTTTCATGCCACCGTTCATCTTGCCGTGGCCGGGCTTCATGCCCATGCCCTTGGCACCGATCTTCTCGACGGTAAACGACACGTCGACCGCGCCCGCCTTCTCGAAGGTCAGGGTGACCGGAACCGTTTCGCCCTCGACGAGCGGCGCATTCAGGCCAAGAAACATCACATGGTAGCTGCCGGGCTTCAGTTCCAGCGTTCCGCCGGCGGGAACGGGAATGCCGTCGGCCATCTCACGCATCTTCATCACGCCGTCGATCACCGCCATCTCGTGCAGTTCCGTCTTGTCGGACACATTGGCGGTGGCCGATACCAGCCGGTCATCCTCCCCGGCATTGACGATGGTGACGAAGCCGCCACCGGCAACGGCACGCGGCGGCGTGGCGCGGGTCCAGGCGCCGGAGAGCGTCAGATCGCCATGGACGACCTCTTCGGCCACGGCCGGCATCGATACGGTCGCAAGGGACGCGGTCGCAAGGGCGGCCGCAACGACAAGGGTCTTGAAAAACGTCATGTTCAGTCCATTCCGGAAACGTCGGCCTACGAACGGCGAACTCGCCGTGGCGCAGCCGAAATCATTCTGAGACGGCCGGAGGGCATCCGGCCCACGCAACGAGGGGCTGGCCGATGCGGGCGTCGCGTCAGCCGGCCACGAGACGCGGGCGGGGCGGACCTCGAATGGCACCGAGCGCGCCAAACCGTTCGGAATGAAGCGCCCGCCGCGATGGCTGGCGCGTGGCACAGGAGCGCGCTTGCGGCCGCTGCGGGGTCCAGGCGGCGGGCGCAAGGCCGCGCAGCCCGTGACAGGCGGCCGCATGCGGGCAGGCCGGGCCGCAGGTGCACAAGCCGGCGTCGTGTCCGCCCGGCGCGGATTGGGTGTCGCCGGATGTTACGGCTGTGTTCAGGCAGATGATCTGGAGACCGGGGTCGGCCTGTGCACGGGCGGCGGCGAGAACCGGTCCGGCCACACCCTGAAGCACAAGCGCCAGGATTGCGAGCACCGCCAAGGGCAGTGCCTCGCGTCGCAGGCTCTTGAGAAATGTGCTCATCCCGATCATCGGCGCGACAATGCCGCAATCGCTCCTGCGCGTCGAGCGCTCAATTGCCGCAGCCGCCGCAGCTGCGCATCATCCGGTCTTCAGCGGACCGGCCTCCGGCTCGTCCTCATTCGAGGCGTCCGGGAAGAACTCTTCCACCACGTGCTCCTCAACATTTTCCGTCTCATGCTCGTAGGCCGGAAACTCTTCCGGCGGGATCACCAGCGAATCGTCGAGATCAAGCGGCTCGGGCGTGATGACCGAACCGACCTGCGCCGTGGACGCGTAATCGTAATCGGTCTTTTCCTCGGTGGAGAGCGAGGAGCGCTGGAACAGGCGCGACACGATGTATCCGCCCATGACGAGCTGGACCAGCGCGACCTGGAGGAACAGGCCCGACGGGCCGACGCGCGCCATCACCAGCGAGGCGCAGAGCGGACCGACCGCCGAACCGATGCCGAAGGCGAGCGTCAGGCCGGATGAGGTTTCCACGTATTCATCGGCCTCCGCGTAGTCATAACCATGCGAGGCGGCGATGGCATAGGCGGGCTGGGTGGCCACGCCGAGCATCAGCGCAAGCATCAGCGCCATGCCGAGGCCCGAGATCGTCAGCGTCGAGAAGATCAGACTGATGACCACCGCGGCCACCGCCAGTCCCAGCAACACATAACGGCGATCCATCCGGTCCGACAGGCGGCCGATCGGCCATTGCGAGAGAGCGCCGGCGCCGACGAGGGTGGCCGCGAAGAAGGCCGCATGGTCGGTCGAAAGGCCGATCTGGATGGCATAGAGCGGCGCCATCATCCACAGACCGCCCTGGGTGACACCGATCAGCAAAACGGCGACCAGCGCTGTCGGCGAGGTGCGATAAAGCTTGACGGGGCGAAAGCGCACCACGGTGATCGGCGCGGGCTGGTTGGCCGTGGTCAGCGATACCGGGATGACGGCCAGACTCACCGCCACCGAGGCAACAGCGAAGGGCACGAAGGTGGAAATGTCCATCGCCGTGATCGACACCTGGCCGAGCGTCATCGCGGCATAGACCAGAACGATGTAGATCGACATGACCTTGCCGCGGTTTTCGTTGCTCGCCTGCTCGTTCAGCCAGCTTTCCACGATCATGTAGAAGCCGGCGAGGCAGAAGCCGGAAACGATGCGGATCACGCTCCAGGCAAACGGATCGACAAGGATCGGGTGCAGGATCGCGGCCGCCGACATCAAGGACACGAGCGCGGCGAAGGCGCGGATGTGACCGGCGCGCATGATGACATAGGGCGCGCCGACACAGCCGAGCACCAGTCCGACGAAGTAGCTGGAGGAAATCACACCGATGGCGACGTCCGAGAACGCGGCCTGAGACCCGGCGAGCGGCAGCAGCGTACTCTGCAGACCGTGTCCGACAATCAGCAGGGCAATCGACAGCAGCAACGCCGTCACGGGGGCCAGTGCTTGTGCCATGGACACACTCCAACCGGGCGAAATGCAAGAGGGTACGAAGGATCGGAAAAGTCCGCCGCCAAACGAAAACGAACGCCGACTCACGCCGGCGCTCGCTACGGATTATCGACCCTCACAGATCGTCTGTTGCCCTGTCAAGAACAGGCAACCGCATAGCGGTTGCGGCGGGCACATGGCTTGCGACCTGAACGGTCAGGATTCGCGACTGCGCCGGCTTCAGTCAGGCCCGGCGAACGCCTGCTGCCCCATCTTGTCCGAGCGCCTGGAACACCGTCTTCATGATCCCCTCGGTGTCGAGACCGGCCTGGGCGTACATGCGCTCCGGCTTGTCGTGCTCGATGAACACGTCGGGCAGACACAGCGGGCGGACCTTCAGGCCCGCGTCGAGCGCACCCGATGCGGCGAGAAGCTGAAGCACATGGCTGGCGAACCCGCCGACGGAGCCCTCCTCCACCAGCACAAGCACCTCGTGCTCGCGCGCAAGACGCAGGATGAGGTCCGTATCGAGCGGCTTGGCGAACCGTGCATCGGCGACGGTCGTCGAGAGACCCGCGGCATCGAGTTCGTCGGCCGCCGAAAGGCACTCGCGCAACCGCCCGCCGAAGGACAGAAGCGCCACCTTCGTGCCTTCGCGCAGGATGCGCCCGCGACCGATCTCCAGCACCTTGCCGCGCTCGGGAAGCTCGATACCGATGCCCTCGCCGCGCGGATAGCGGAAGGATAGCGGCCCCTCGTCATAAGCTGCCGCCGTCGCGACCATGTTGCGCAGCTCCGCCTCGTCGCCGGCGGCCATCACGACGAAGCCGGGCAGACAGGCAAGATAGGCCGTGTCGAAACTGCCGGCGTGGGTCGGGCCGTCGGCGCCGACGAGACCGGCCCGGTCGATGGGGAAGCGCACCGGCAGCGACTGGATCGCGACATCGTGGACAACCTGGTCGTAGCCGCGCTGCAGGAAGGTCGAATAGATCGCGCAAAACGGCTTGTAGCCCTCGGTCGCAAGCCCTGCGGAAAAGGTCACCGCATGCTGCTCGGCGATGCCGACGTCGAAGACCCGTTTGGGGAAGGCTTCGCCGAACAGATCGAGGCCGGTGCCATCGGGCATCGCGGCGGTGATCGCCACCACCTTTTCATCCCGCTCTGCTTCCTGGATCAGGCTTTCGGCGAAAACCCGCGTATAGGACGGCGCATTGGCCTTGGGCTTCGCCTGCTTGCCGGTCACGACGTCGAACTTGGCGACGCCGTGGTATTTGTCGGCGGAGTTTTCCGCCGGCGCATAGCCTTTGCCCTTGCGGGTCACCGCATGGATCAGGACCGGCCCCTGGTGGGTGTCGCGGACGTTCTTGAGCACCGGCAGAAGGTGGTCGAGGTTGTGGCCGTCCACGGGGCCGACATAATAGAAACCAAGCTCCTCGAACAGCGTTCCACCCGTCCAGAAGCCGCGCGCATACTCCTCGGCGCGCGCCGCCTTTTGCTGGAGCTGACGCGGCAGCACCTTGGCGAGCTGCTTGGCGGCGTCGCGCAGCGACAGATAGGTGCGCCCGGAGACCAGTCGCGCCAGATAGGCGCTCATGGCGCCGACGGGCGGGGCAATCGACATGTCGTTGTCGTTGAGAATGACGATCATGCGCGAATGCTGGCCGCCGGCGTTGTTCATCGCCTCATAGGCCATGCCGGCGGACATCGCGCCATCGCCGATCACCGAGATGATGTTGTTACGTCCGCCACCGAGGTCGCGGGCAACGGCCATGCCGAGCCCTGCGGAAATCGAGGTGGAGGAATGCGCGGCACCGAAGGGGTCGTATTCGCTCTCCGAGCGCTTGGTGAAACCGGACAGGCCGTCGCCCTGGCGCAGGGTGCGGATGCGGTCGCGGCGCCCTGTGAGGATCTTGTGCGGATAGCACTGGTGCCCGACGTCCCAGATCAGCCGGTCATCCGGCGTGTCGAAGACGTAATGCAGCGCCAGGGTCAGTTCCACCACGCCAAGACCGGCGCCGAGGTGCCCGCCGGTCACGGAGACCGCGTCGATCATTTCCGCGCGCAATTCGTCGGCGACCTGGCGCAGATCCTTTTCCGGCAAACGGCGGAGATCGGCCGGCGTGGAGACAGTGTCGAGAAGCGGCGTATCTGGGCGCTGGTACACGAATGTGATCCCAAGTGTTGTGGCGCGCCGGAAGGTCCGGCTGGCGCGGTGCATACCACCAACATCACATAGGGTGCAAATCGGTCCGGGACAAAGCGGATTGTGGATATTCGGTTGCGTTCGCGTTGCAGGCCGGCCCGGGCCGCATCGTGAAAACACCAATGAAAACGAGGTGCCCCGGATATAAATTCGACCACCTCACCCAATTAGGTGATGCAAAGAGGGGCAAAAACTACTAAACAGAGGTTGTGGTCGATGGGGCCACGTGCACAGTGATCGACTTGAGGCCGAGCTTTCGCTCGGCCTTTTTTTTGAACAGCCGTTCAAATCTCACGGATTTCCGTGCCCTCGATCGCGATCCCGAAACCTTCAAGACCGACGTAGTGGCGCTGGCGCGACGCCAGCAGGGTGATCGAGTTCACACCGAGGTCCTTGAGGATCTGTGCGCCCAGTCCGATCTCGCGCCACTGCTCCTCGCGCGCCTGCGCCGACTGATGCTCCTCGAGTTCCGCCGCCGCCAGATCGGTGCGGGCGCGACGCGCCTGGCGGGCGACGCCGACGGATCCCTCGCGCAGATAGACAACGACACCGCGCCCGCGCCCCGCGAAGTCGCGCATGACATCATCCATCATCCGCGTTTCGCCAAACACATCGTCGAGCACGGATTCCAGTTGCAGGCGCACCGGCACGTTGCGCCCGTCGAGAATGTCGCCATAGACGACGGCCACGTGATGCATGGGATCGTAAGGCGTCGAGTAGGTCACCGCATAGGCCGGGCCGGCGACCGTTTCCACCGGCTGTTCGCTGACGCGTTCCACCAGCCGCTCCATGCGCTGGCGCCAGGCGATGAGATCGGCGACGGAAACCATCTTGAGGCCGTGTTCGGTGGCGAAATCGGCTACTTCGGCGCCGCGCTTCACCGTTCCGTCGTCATTGACCAGTTCGGAAATCACGCCGACTTCGGGCTGCCCGGCAAGCCGGCACAGGTCCACCGCCGCTTCCGTATGTCCCGAGCGCATCAGCACGCCACCCTCGCGCGCCACCAGCGGAAAGACATGGCCCGGCCGCGCGAAATCCGCCGCCCCGGCATTGGAATTGGCCAGCGCGCGCACGGTCGAACAGCGCTCTTCCGCCGAAATGCCGGTGGTCAGGCCGTGGCGATAATCGACGGAAATCGTGAAGGCCGTAGACAATGGCGCATCATTGTCGGCCACCATCGGGTCGAGCCGCAGCCGGCGGGCGGTCTCACGCGTCATCGGCGCGCAAACGATGCCGGAGGTGTGGCGCACCATGAAAGCCATTTGTTCGGAAGAGACAAGCGAGGCCGCGACGATCAGGTCGCCCTCGTTCTCGCGGTCGTCATCGTCGGTCACGACAAGCATCTCGCCGCGCTCAAACGCGCGGATGGCCTCCGCGACACGTTGCTGGGACAGATCCAAAGCCACAGGTCCTTTCAGGCCGAGAAGATCGTTCGGGGTTACAGCGCCGCCGGTGGCGGCGGCGATGCGTTCGGCACTGTCGCGCGAAACCCAGACGCCCGGATCATTGCACAATGCCGTCACCGCGGCCGGCGACAGGCCGGCGCGGCGCGCAAAGGCGGATCGGGTTTCCTTGGTCTGGGCAAGCCATTCGTCGAGACGCATGGCGACACCCTAGTCCAGAAGAAATTCAGTGACAATGAAAAGATGCGGAAAATTCAGCAACACTGAAAACCGCGTCAAGCCTACCCCACCTGCCCGCGATGGCGCAGCAGGTGATCGGCCAATACGCAGGCGAGCATCGCCTCGCCCACGGGAACGGCCCGAATGCCGACACAGGGGTCGTGACGCCCCTTGGTGCGCACATCGATCTCCTCGCCGCCGCGCGTCACCGAGCGGCGCGGCGTCAGGATCGAAGAGGTCGGCTTGACCGCGAAGCGCGCGACCACCGGCTCGCCGGAGGAAATGCCGCCGAGCACGCCCCCTGCGTTGTTCGACAGGAACCTGGGCATTGCGTCTTCGCCAAGCCGCATCTCGTCGGCATTGGCCTCGCCGGTCAGTTCCGCCGCCTCGAAGCCGTTGCCGATCTCCACGCCCTTGACCGCATTGATCGACATCAGCGCACTGGCAATGTCCTGGTCGAGCTTGCCGTAGAGCGGCGCACCAAGCCCGGCCGGCACGCCGTCGGCAACCACTTCGATCACCGCCCCCACGGAAGACCCCTCCTTGCGGATGGCATCGAGATAGTCGGACCAGCGCGCGGCCGTCGTCGGATCCGGGCAGAAGAAGGGATTGTTGCCGATTTCGTCCCAGTCCCAGCGCGAGCGGTCAACCTTGTGCGGGCCGATCTGCACCAGCGCGCCGCGCACCCGCATGCCGGAGATCACCTTGCGCGCCACCGCGCCGGCCGCAACCCGTGCCGCCGTTTCGCGCGCCGAGGACCGCCCGCCGCCGCGGTAATCGCGAATGCCGTATTTGGCATCATAGGTATAGTCGGCATGGCCCGGACGATAGCTTTCCTTGATCTCGCCGTAGTCCTTGGAGCGCTGGTCGGTGTTCTCGATCATCAGGGAGATCGGCGTGCCTGTGGTCAGCGTCCTGCCGTCCTCGCCGGCCATGACCCCCGAAAGGATCTTCACCGCATCGGCTTCCTTGCGCTGGGTGGTGAAGCGGGATTGCCCGGGTTTGCGACGGTCGAGAAACGCCTGGATTTCGGCTTCGCTTATCTCGAGGCGCGGCGGACATCCGTCGATCACGCAGCCGAGCGCCGGCCCGTGGCTCTCTCCCCAGGTCGTGACGCGGAAAAGATGGCCGAAGGTGTTGTGCGACATGGGAACTCGATCCGGACGGGCGATGACTGGAAGTGCGGGGACCGCCCCCGCAGGCGCCCCCGTTCTAGAGGGGGAAGACGACGAGGGAAACCGGAAAGTCGTTCACCGGCTCCATCGCCCGGCGCGCAAGCCGCCCGTCCTGTCGTTCACGCAACCGGTCACCTGCCCTGTCTGGCGGCTCCGGCGGCCTCTGGATAGCGGATGTCGCCGTCGCCCGCCGGCGCGTGGTGACGCGCCGCAGCCGCGGCGCGGACATCGAAGTCTCGGGCGGCGCGGGAGAAGCCGCCGCCGGATCCGTCGACAAAATGCACATGCCGGCTGTCCTCAATCGAAAACACCAGGCAGGTCATCAGGGCCGAGCGCGAGACGTGCATGCCATAGACCAAACGGTTCTGCGCCTCGCCTTCGCGCAGATAGGTCTCCAGCGCCTCGCGCTGCGATACATTCAGATCGAGGACCAGGCGCAGCGTGTCGTCGAATTTGCGAAAATCCGTGTTGCGGGTGACTTCGTCGAGGTATCGCTCCGGCTGAAGCGGTCCGACCCGGCGACCGAGCGTCACGGCGACGAGGAACGCCAGCGCCTCCAGCGTTGCCCGCGACAGAACGCGCCAGAAGCCACGCGCGGCCCCGACCGTGCGCGCTTCACGCAGCAGGCCCGAGGGCGGAAAGCGGAAGCGCAGCGACGTCCGGCGCACGGGCGCGCTGGCCGGCACAGCACCGGAAAAGTCGTTTTCCAGCATGTGGTCGAGATCGGCAATCAGTCCGGCCAGTGCCTCGGGCGCGGGATCCTGCGGGCGCACCATCAGCGTGACAATGTGCCCGTGTTCGGCCGGGACCGGTTCCCAGCGACACGACAGCCCGTCGAGAATCGTGGCCATTTCGCCGTCGCTGTCGCGCAGGCGATAAGGCGCGACACGCTCGGGATCCTTGAGGATCTTTTCCGCCAATGCAATGCCGCCGCCGGAAAACATGGCAAGATTGTTGCCGAGGCTGAGTTGCAACTTGGCGACCTTGAGATCCGCACCGGCGCGCCTGAGATCCCCCACCGGAATGGCGGCAACGCGCAGATCCAGATCCGCGGTCTCACGGGCGATTACCCGCACCCCCGCAAGCGCTGTTCCGGCTGCGTCGGCCAGATGCGGCGGCACGGCCGCCATCGCGCCGTCCCCGCCGAAGATGAAGGGCAGTTCCGTGTGTTCGCAGGCGTTCAGAACGGCGGCCACGGCGGCCGCGGCGATCATGTTGACCGACTTGTAGTTGCCGGCCGCCAGCGCATCCCGGGAGCGCACGATATCGGCCGCAAGAAGAATCCAGCCGTCAGGCAAGGGCGCATAGGAGCCCCCCTCGGCAACGCCCGAGAATTCCGTGAACACGGGCAGATCGGCATAGAACCGGTCCTGCGCATGCGAATGATCCGACATCATTCGGATATCCTCTCGGTTCACCCCAGCCGTTTTTCCCGAACCGTTACGCAACGGCTCCATAGTCCTTACGTGGGGAAACGGCGCGTGGTTGCAAATCGCGCGCGTGAACACACAGATGTGATGATCGCGGAGATGCCGCGCAATGATCATCGCCCGGCTTCGCATTTGCCGCTTCGTCGCCACAGACTTCCGGTTTAAAGAAGAGGGAAGATGGGAAGCTGCGCGTTTCGCGCAATCCGACGGAGAAGGAAATGACACGTCTTGTTTTGCAGGGCATCGCAGCCGGCCTCGCGATCGCCATGACCCTTGGAACCGCCCTTGCGGGCGAGATCGAGGCGACGATCGTCGAGATCGACCCGGCCAATGCGAAAATGGAGCTCTCGGACGGCAACCGCTACGAGATTCCGGTTGATTTCTTCGTCGACGACCTGAAACCCGGACTGAAGGTCCTCGCCTTCTTCGACGAGGACGGCAACCAGAAAACCCTGACGGACGTCCAGGTCCTGGACTGAGCCGCAAGTCCGCGAACAAACGCGTCACGGGGCGCCGCCGCATATGACGACGCGGCGCCCACCGACGGTCAGACCCAGTCGAGTTGCGACCCGTTCCAGACGAAGAATTCATCCTGCGGCGTGTCGAGCGACGGAATCTCCGCTTCCGCTACACCCGTCAGCCGGCCGCGCACCACGCGCATGACACCGCCATGCGACACCACCACGGTGGGCTGTGTCACCGTTGCAAGCCATGCCTCGATGCGCCCGGCGAGCATCTTGTAGCTCTCGCCCTCCGGCGGCACAAATCCCCATTTGTCGGCCTTGCGCCTGGCAACGAGCTCCGGCGAATGCGCCCGCAGTTCGGGGATCGTATGGCCTTCCCAGGTGCCGAAGGTGATTTCGCGCAGTCGCTCGTCAACGGTGAAATCGCCCGGGCCACGCCCGAGCTCCTCGCAGACGATGCGCATCGTCTCCAGCGTGCGCAGCATCGGCGAGGCGGCAAAATGGAAGTCCTCGAGCGCAAGCCCGGCCGTCTCGACATGCGCCTTCAGCGCCTTGCCGTTGCGGCGGGCCTGCGCACGCCCCTTGTCGTTGAGTTCGATATCCCGGTGACCCTGCATGCGCCCTTCGGCATTCCAGTCGGTCTCGCCGTGGCGAATGAATATCAGGTGGGGCGGGGCGACACTGCCCGTGTCGCCGCTCAGGTCCGACATGAAACGTCCTGCGTTTGATCGGGGGTCAATCCCGGGAATAGGGATCTTGCGGCGCGTCGCTCAAGCACCGCCGCGCTCAGTCCTTGACGACGGAAATATCCGGCGCATCGACCGCCTTCATGCCGACGATGTGATAGCCGCTGTCGACGTGCTGGATCTCGCCGGTGATGCCGCGGCCGAGATCGGACAGCAGGAACAGGGCTGCATCGCCCACCTCGTCGATGCTGACAGTGCGGCGAAGCGGCGCGTTGTACTCGTTCCACTTCAGAATATACCGGAAGTCACCGATGCCGGAGGCGGCCAGCGTCTTGATCGGGCCGGCTGAAATCGCGTTCACGCGGATGCCGTCCTTGCCGAGATCGGCAGCGAGATAGCGCACGCTCGCCTCGAGCGCGGCCTTGGCGACACCCATGACGTTGTAGTGCGGCATGACCTTTTCCGCGCCATAGTAGGTCAGCGTCAGCATTGAGCCGCCGTCGGTCATCAGCTTTTCCGCGCGCTGCGCGACAGCGGTGAAGGAGTAGCAGGAGATCTGCATGGTGCGGGCGAAATTGCCGGCGCTGGTATCGACGTAGCGGCCGGTAAGTTCGTCCTTGTCGGAAAAGGCGATGGCGTGAACGATGAAGTCGATCTTGCCCCAGGTCTCGGCGAGGTGATCGAAGACGGCATCGATGGAGGCCTCGTCGGTTACGTCGCAATTGCCGGCGACGATGGCGCCCAACTCCTTGGCCAGCGGCTCGACCCGCTTGCGCAATGCGTCACCCTGAAATGTCAGAGCCAGTTCCGCGCCCGAATCGGCGAGTGCCTTGGCGATTCCCCAGGCGATGGACCGATTGTTCGCGACGCCCATGATAAGCCCGCGCTTGCCAGCCATCAGTCCTTGTGTACCCGCCATGCCATCTCTCCTGCACGCCACCTTACAGAGCCGTTTTCCGCACTCGGAACACCCGGCCCGCCCCGCGCAACCACCTGCGACGGGGACGCGTTCGTATGGCACAGCCCCCTGCTGCCTTCAAGCCATCCACGCCCGTGCCTCCGCGGTCGACGTGATGGCGAAATGTGATATTCGTCGTGCCGCATTCCCGGTTCAAAAACGATCAGGCCAACGCCCTCATGAATGACACCGCCCCCCTCTCCCGCCTCATTGAAATCGTCGGCGAGCGCAATGCCTTGCGCACACCGGAAGACACCGCTCCCTACCTGCGGGAATGGCGCGACCTCTATGTCGGAAAGACGCCGATGGTGTTGCGGCCGGGCTCGCGCGAGGAGGTCGCAGCGATCCTCGCGCACGCTGACGCACACGGTTTGAAGATCGTCCCGCAAGGCGGCAACACCGGCCTTGTCGGCGGGCAGATTCCCAATGAAACCGCCACGGAAATCGTCCTCAGCCTGTCGCGCCTGAACAAGGTTCGCACGGTCGATGCCGACGGTTTTTCCATGACCGTCGAAGCCGGCTGCACGCTTCAGGCGATCCATGATGCGGCGGAGACGGCCGACCGGCTGTTCCCGCTCACGCTCGGGTCGCAGGGCTCGTGCCAGATCGGCGGAAACATCGCGACAAACGCCGGCGGCACCGCGGTGCTCGCCTATGGCAACACCCGCGATCTCGTGCTCGGGCTGGAGGTCGTTCTACCCGACGGGCGCATTCTGGACGGGCTGCGCAGCCTGCGAAAGGACAACACCGGTTACGATCTGAAACAATTATTTATCGGTTCGGAAGGCACTTTGGGCATCGTCACCGCCGCTGTCCTCAAGCTTTTCCCCAGGCCGCGCGCGCAGGATGTCGCATTTGTCGGCCTTGCTTCGCCCGGGGACGCGCTGTCGTTGTTTTCCCGGGCCCGCGCACGGGCCGGATCCATGCTTACGGGCTTTGAACTGATGCCGCGAATCGGCGTCGAATTCGCGGTGCGGCATCTTTCCAACGCCCGCGATCCATTGCAGGCGCCCTCGCCCTGGTACGTGCTGATGGAACTCTCCGCCGGCACGGAGGATGCGGAAGACGCCTCGCCCACGCGCGCGCTGATGGAGACGATCCTCGGCGACGCCTATGAAGCGGGCCTGGTGGAGGATGCAGCGCTGGCGGACTCCGGTCAGCAGGCGGCGAACTTCTGGCACCTGCGACACGGCCTGTCGGAGGTGCAGCGCGAGGAAGGCGGATCGATCAAGCACGATGTCTCCGTGCCTGTCGCCGACGTTCCCGCGTTCCTCGACGAAGCGATCGCGGCGGTGGAGGCGCTTGTTCCCGGCTGCCGTCCTGTTCCCTTCGGCCACATGGGCGACGGCAACATCCACTTCAACGTCAGCCAGCCCGTCGACGCCGACAAGGCTGCCTATATCGCCCGCTGGGACGAGATGAACGCAGTGGTGCATGAAGTCGTCGGTCGTTTCGGCGGCTCGATTTCCGCCGAGCACGGCATCGGTCGGCTGAAACGGGACCTGCTTGCCGAGGTGAAGAGCGACGTCGAGATGGATTTGATGCGGCGCATCAAGGCCGCCTTCGATCCCAACACCACGCTCAGTCCGGGACGTGTGCTGTAGGAGCCGGGGACGCGCAGCTAGAAGAGGTCGAACTGGTCGTCGTCGGACCGCGCCCCCTTCGCGGCACGCGTCTTCTTCTTGCGCGGTGCCGGTAAAACCGCCTCGGCGCTCCCGCCAGTCCTGTCGGGAGCGCTTTCAACCGCAACCGGCTCGAGGAGCTCGGGCGCGTCCTCGCGCGCACTGTTGACGCGCGTGGACACCGGCAGCGCCTCGAACAGGCTTTCGGGCGCGGGGCGCAACAGTGCGCGGGCTTCCTTCAGGGGCGTGTTCTGAACGTCGAGCCAGATGTCGAAATCCTCTGGCGCGATGACGGCCGGCATGCGGTTGTGGATCGGCGCGATGGCGGAATTGGCCGCCACGGTCAGGATGGCTCCGGTGTCGATCTCGCCGCCGTCGGGATCGCACCATTCCTCCCACAAGCCGGCAAAGGCGACGATGCCGCCATCGCGGGGCCGGATCCAGTAGGGTTGCTTGGGTCCGGCATCGGGCCGCTGCCATTCGTAGAAGCCGCTGGCGGGGATCAGGCAGCGTCGATGGCGCATTGCAGCGCGAAAGGACGGTTTTTCCGCTGCCGTTTCCGCCCGCGCATTGATCAACAGGCTGAAACTCGCCGGATCCTTGACCCAGCCCGGAACAAGCCCCCAGCGCACCAGCACGAACCGGCGCGCGCCATGCGCCTGACGTACGGTCGCGACCGGCTGGGTCGGAGCGATGTTGTAGCGCGGCGGGAAGTTCGGCGTGTCCACATAGGCGAACAGGGCTTGCACCTCCTGCGGAGTGGCGGAAAGGGCAAAACGTCCGCACATCGCGTGGCAACCTCACGTCGAGTTTCAAGCCGGAACCGGAACGGTCATCGGAAGGTCTTGGTACCGCATTCTGACGATTAGGCAATTCGAAACCCGATGGCTGTAAGACTGCAAGGTGAAAGATCCGAAGAGACGGACAGATGAGCGAGACGCAACCAGTTCTTGGGACAGGCCATTTGGCAACCGACAGGCTTGCCGCCGCGAATATCAATCCGCACACCGGCCTGGCGACCGACTATCTCAACCATTTCAATGAAGTGGTAATGATGCTCGAAATGCTGCCGGCAATGCCGGATTGCGCGGAAGATGTCCTCGCCTGGCATCCGCTGAGCTATGAAGACCATTTCAAGGCCTCGGGCTTCACGGAAAAGGGGCTCGCAATCGAGGCATTTTATGCCGCGCCGCCGAAGGTTCGCCGTGCGCTGCGCGATGTGGTCGCCACGCTCGACACGGCGGTCTGCGAAAAGCAGGGCCGGCTGCGCGCCGCAAGCGAGGCACCGGAAGGCATCGATATCCTCGCAACGATCCTCGCGATGGAAACGGTGGAGGAAATCAAGCCGCTGATCGCCAATGCCAGCGCGATCATCCACGGCCATCTCGATCCGGCCGACGAACAGGAAGCCGAATCCCAGGCCTCCATCGACGCCCTCTTCGCGTGACAGACACGAAAGACGCACAGCCGACCGACCGACCGCTCGGGGTCAGCATCCTGTGCCGCCGCGACCGGTCGGTCCTCCTGGTCCAGCGCGGCAAACCTCCCTTTTGCGGACACTGGAGCCTTCCCGGCGGACGGGTGGAGGCGGGAGAAACCCCGCGCGTCGCCGCCGAACGCGAGCTTCTGGAGGAAACCGGCCTCGTCGCCGAACTGCCGGCCGAGCC
Source organism: Stappia stellulata DSM 5886 (assembly GCF_000423705.1). Classification (GTDB taxonomy): domain Bacteria; phylum Pseudomonadota; class Alphaproteobacteria; order Rhizobiales; family Stappiaceae; genus Stappia; species Stappia stellulata. The sequence continues at coordinate 850,845 of NZ_KE384083.1, forward strand.
GGTCGAATGGGTCGACGTGGACAGTCCCGCGCGCGACGGTCTGCCGGCCCTGCACTTTCGCATCGCTGTGTTCCTCGCCCTCCGACCACCGGGCGGCCGGCTGGCCGCCGGTGACGACGCACAGGATGCCGCCTGGGTGGATCTGTCCGATCTCGACACCCGGCCGATGACGCCGGGCACTGCGAACCGCATTCGCCGGCTCTTCAGCTGATGCGCCCCGGGGGGCTCCGGGCAAGACAGTGTTCCGTCGAATTCCGCCAACCCCTCTTGCACACCGCTCCCGCCCGGCGCATCTTTCCGGCGATGTGCGAATTGACACCCCTTTCCGTGCCCCGCAAGACCGTTCGCAGTGCGCCTGCGCGCGGATTTCGCGCCATGCTGCTTGCAGCCGCAGCCGCTGCCATGGTGACCGGCGGCGCCTTCCAGGACACAGCCTTCGCACAGACGCGGCCGGAGGATCCCCCCTATGAAGCCGACCTGATGCGGCTGTCGGAGATCCTGGGGGCGCTCCACTACCTGCGCCCGCTTTGCGGCGCGGCGGATGGCACGCTGTGGCGTGACGAGATGCGCTCGCTGCTTGAGGCGGAAGTGCGCGACGACGCGCGCTCGCGCCGCTTCATCGAACGCTTCAATCAGGGCTACCGGGGGTTTTCCTCCGTCTACCGACAGTGTACGCCTGCGGCGGAAACGGCCCTGACCCGCTACGTCGAGGAGGGCGGCGCCCTGATCCGCAATGTGACCACGCGCTACAACCGTTAACGTTTGACCCGCCGATCTGGCTGTGAAACCCGCTGCGCGTTAACCATAAATGGCGGAATTGAGCGGTTTCGTTAAGGAATTGTTTACGCTCACCCCCCGACTCACGCAAAGATGGTCCGCATCAAACACAATGAGCACGGACCAAGGCGGACGGACATGCGGGATACGGACCAGAGCGAAAGCGAGTTCGAGGTCGAAGAAATTGCGGTCACGGATCAGGACATCCGCCGCATGGCGCTCGGCTACATCGACGAGGCCTTTGCCGAAGCTGCCGCTTGCGGGATCGATTCAGCCGCCGTTTCGCATGCAGCGCTCTTCACCGCCTTCGCGGATCTGGTGACAACATTCGGCGAGGAAGCGGTCGCGCAGATGGCGGAAGACCTGCCCTCGCGCGTGCGTCGTGGCGACTACACGCTGTTCAAGCCGCTTCATTGAGACGCGGCACCGTCGCAGCGGCGCGCGCCGTCAGCCTTCCAGCAGCAGATGGGCGAAAATCGCCAGGCCGAAGAGGATCAGCAAGCCGCCCGACGCGCGGTTGATCCCCACCAGCCAGCGCTCGGTCATGCGGGTGCGCAGCCGCGAGACGACGGCGGAGATGAACACCCACCAGCCGGTGGCACCGGCAACGACCCCTGCCACCATGGCGCTCGCGCCGGCATAGTTCCCCGGATCCGGCGCCCATTTCCCGAGACTGCCGAAAATCGCAAGAAAGCCGAGCACCACGCCCGGATTGGTAATGGTGATGGCAAAGCCCGTGACCATGCCGGCCCAAAGCCCGGTCGGCGGACCGTCGTCCTCCGTGAAATGCGGTTGCGCGGCAAGCACGCGCGCACCGAAGAGGATCACCAGCATGCCGCCGGCAATCTGGATCAGACCGCTGTGCCGCTCGACGAAGTCGGAGACGGCAGTGATGCCGAAGGCGGCAAAGCCCGCATAGATCCCGTCCGCCAGCACCGCACCCGAACCGGCGACAAGCCCCGGCAGAAAGCCGTAGCGAAACGCCCGCTGGATCGCCGCGACGTTGACGGGTCCCACGGGCGCGCTGGTTGCAACGCCGATCGCAACCCCGATCAGAAAAAAGACGGATACAGACACGCGCGCCCACTTTTCGCAGAATCGGCGGCAGGCTTGCCCCTGGCCCTTTCCGCCCGACGCACAAGGCTTATCTCATTCTCGACGCCACACTCAACGCCTGCGGCACAGTTTGTCCCGGCGCTCGCGCGCGGCGCGCACAAAGCTGTGTTTTCGCCTAGCGCCGGCTTGCTATAGGGTCGCGCGAAACCGCAGTGCGACTGAAACCCGAGGTGACAATGACTGGCTTGCGCACACTGGCGATCGGAATGACCCTCCCGCTTCTCCTCCTTTCGGGGGCCGCGATGGCAACAAGCGTCCAGACGGAACGGATTCAGGTCGCGCCGCGCGACGTCGCGCCGTCCTCCCCCCTTGTTCCCGACGCCGAGCTGAACGAAGCGACGCCGCTGGCGGAGCCCGGGACGGCGGCGAGCGGGGCAACCGACGCGCCGGAGGTCATTCTTCCGACCGTGCATTACGGCGATGCGGACCTGCCGAAGCCGGTGGCGCGCATGCGCGACCAGTTGCTGGAGGCGGCGCATTCGGGCGACATGCAGCGGGTGCGCATGGTGCTGGAGGGCAACGAGATGATGCCCACTCTCACCTTCGGCGAGATGGACGACCCGATCGAGTACCTCAAGGCCGCGTCCGGCGATGACGACGGCTACGAGATTCTGGCCATCCTGGCCGAAGTCCTGGAAGCCGGCTACGTGCATGCCGATGTCGGCACCGCGCAGGAAATGTACATCTGGCCCTATTTCGCACGCACGCCCTTCGACCGGCTCACGCCGGAACAAAGGGTCGAGCTGTTCCAGCTCGTCACCGCGGGCGACATGGCGGACATGAACCTGACCGGGACCTGGACCTTCTATCGGCTGGGCATCGGACCGGACGGGACCCTGCATTACTTCGTGGCCGGCGACTGACGCCGCCTTTCAGGCAAGGACATCAGATGAGCAATCGAGCGCCCGGGTTTGCCACGCATCCGAACCATGCAATCAGCCTTCGCCCCAACACCCGCCTCGTTCGTGTCAGCCTCTACGGACAACCTGTCGCCGAAAGCCGACACGGCCTGGTCCTGCGCGAAAGCGGCTATCCGGACGTTCACTACCTGCCGCGCGACGATATCGACATGAACAGGCTGGCCGCTTCCGATCACACCACCTATTGCCCCTTCAAGGGCACGGCCTCCTACTGGACCATCAGCGTGTCGAACGGAGAGGCGGCCAACGCCGCCTGGAGCTACGACGCCCCCTTCGACGACGTCGCGGACCTGAAGGGGCATGTCGCGTTCTATGCCGACCGCGTCGACGTGGAGATCACCGACGCGGGGTGACGCGGCCGCCCCTGCTGCCACCCGTAAATGACCGCCTAGAAGCGGATCCGCAGGGCACCGTTCACCCCCTGGGAGCGCGACGCGCCATCGAATCGCCCCTGGTAGCTCACATCCAGACGCGCCCGGGGCGTGAGGGCAAGATCGAGCCCCGCCTCCAGGACGGCGCGATCGCGCGCAAGCGGCGTGCCGGCGACGACGAAGCCGCCTCCCCCGGCAAAGCCATGTGCCGACAGCGGAGTGATATCGCCGAAGGCATGCTCCCAGGCGATCCCGAACCGCGCCCGCGCCTGCGCGAACCGGACGGGGAGCGCGGTGTCGAACCGCAGTCCGAGTGTCGTCAGGGTCGTATCCATGGTCTGCGCCGCCGCCGAAAGGGCTGCCACGCCGCCCTCCTCGGCGAAGCCGCTGCGGCGATGACTGACCTGGGCAAGGCCGGCGAAAGGTTCGACATGCCCCATCCGCGTTTCGAACCGGTACGCGACCTCGCCGAAGAGCTGCGCGGTTTCCGCAGTGTAACTGGCCGTCAATTCGTCGGAAAATCCGGTGGCAGATGCCTGGCGCGTGCTGTCGATATCGTGCCAGGTATAGCCGGCCCCAGCCCGGAGCCGAACGGCACCGACCTCCGCTCCCGCATACACGCCGGCATGAATGTCGTCGGTTTCGGCCGAGGACGCACGGGCACGGGCGTCGACGCCGGTCTGACCGTAGCCTGCCAGAGCGCCGACACGCCAACCGCCAAGCCATGCATCCGCACCGACGAACAGCCCGCCGCTCGATTGTTCGACAGCGGCGGCATTGCCATCGCTGTCTCGGCGCCCCCAATCGCCGTAGGCGTCCGCCCAAAGGACAACCCCGTCGGCAAGGTCCGTGGCATCGAAGGCAGCGCGGATGCGCCGCTCGACCGCACGGCGCAAGTGCCGGCTTTCGGCAGCGAGCACGCCCTGCGTCGATGCATGGATTTCGCCCGAAAGGCTGTCGAAACCGGCGCGTGCCGTCGCATCGTCCGGCGACAATGCGATGGCCCGCCACAAGACGCTTGAACTGCCCAGCGCCTCGATCGCCCCGGCGGTCGCCTTCTGGTTGCGGGTTCGCGCGGCATCGACGAAAGAGGCGTCGTTTCGCGCGAGTTCCATGGTCAGGTCGTTGCCATCGCCGCCGGAATAATCGAGCCAGACATCGAGGAAAACAAGATTGGCGGAGATCGCCCCAAACCGCCCGACAATCGCGTCCGCGCCGTCATTGTCGATGACGACATAGGGACCGTTGACCGGGCTCCAGCTCGATGCGGTTGCCGGCGACAGCGAGAGATCGAGTGTCGCTCCCGAGATATCGACCGATCCGGTGACGACGATCTTGTCGGAAGCGACCGGGGTGGCTTCGATCGCCAGCGTTCCCGAATTGGTGTAATCGCCGGTGACGGTCTGCGTGCCGATGGAATTCCCGGGCGCATGGACGCCCCCCGACGCGATGCTCACCGTCCCCGACAGCGTTCCCGAACCACCGAGCAGACCGCCGGCCTCCACCAGGACATCCCCACCGAGCACGCCGGCTCCACTGCTGTCGCCCACACTGAAACGCCCGCCGCGGATGCGTGTGACTCCGGAAAAGCCTGAGCCGTCGCCGGTGAACAACGTGTCCCCGGCATAGTGGTTGATCGCGCCGGCACCGGCGCTGTCGCTGACGAGCGCGGTGTCGAACGTATAACCGGTGGACGTGTGGTTGAAGTCGAGGCGCGCCTGCGCGGAGCGAAACGCAACGCGCGACGCATCAAGCGCCCCTGCGGCCAGGGCGCCGCCCGGAGCGCTTGGATCCGCAACCTCGCCGCCGATGGTCAACACGCCGGCCGCGTCCCCCATCACGTTGCCGAGCCTGACGCCGCCGGCGCCGGTTGCCCGAAACACGCCGCTTCCGGAAATCGTCAGCCGGCCCGTGCTGCTCGCCGCGCCGATGCCGACGTCGGCAAACGACGTTTCGATCAGCGAACCCGCGCCGTTGACCCAGACACGTCCGGTCCCCGCCCCCGAGCCGACGAGCAGGAAGCCCGGGCGGGCGCTCCCGCCATTGGCGACGGCGAATGTCGCCTCGTCGCTTGCCTGCGTCTGGTTGTCGCCGACGCTGTAGGACAGGGATGACGGATCGAGATCTGCGCCATCGACAACCACCCGTCCGGCTTCCACCGACAGGGAGGAGATCTGCTTGGTGCCCGAGCCGGAGAGCCAAAGATCGCCGGTGCCGGCCTTGCTGAGGATACCGGACGAGCCGACATTGATGTCCCCCGTCAGGGTCAATCCCGCGCCATCCACGACCGAGATCGTTCCGATGCCGGTCACGGCATCGATGCTGCGGGCGGTGGTGAAGCTCGAAAGCACCTCCAGCGTGCCGCCGCCAAAGGTGAGCCCGCCGGATACATCGCCGAGGTTGATATCCCAAACTACCGACAGGATGCCGTCTTGAAGCACCGTGCCGCCGGAATAGCTGTTGCTCCCCGTCAGCACCAGCTTTCCCGACCCTTGCTTGGTCAGGCTGCCACCGCCGGCCAGGGCGCCGGAAAACACCGTATCACCATCCTGATCGACCGTCAGCCCGGCGCCGCTGAACATGCCTCCGGGACCCATTTGCACCGTTCCCCCGGTCCCCGACAGGGACGACGTCGTCACGCCGTGGTCATTGAGATCGAGCGTTCCACCGGTGACCACGAGAGCGCCGCCGCCCGACAGCGCCCCCGCCGCCCCGAGGCGCAATGTGCCGGAATTGACCGTTGTGCCGCCGGTGTGGGTATTGGCTCCCGTCAACGTCACGGTGCCGCTGCCACCCTTGACCAGAGAACCGGCGCCGCTCAGCGTGCCGGCGTAGGTTCCGTCGCCCGCCTGGGAGAATACGACACCCGAGCCGGCGCTGGCGAGATCGAGATCGCCTTGCAGGCTGAGCGTGGTTCCAACGAGGGTGCCATCGGCAACCAGCCAGTCCTGATCGCCCGTGCCGGTCAGCACCCAGGTCGATGCGCTCTCCTTCTGGAAGGCCTCGAACCCGCGAAACTGCTGGCCTGCGCCGATGTTCGAAACGTCGAAGACGGCAGCCGAACCGCCGCCCGAGAGCGGTCCGCCAAGAACAAGCGTGTCATTGCTCCCCGATGCCGTGCCGTCGACAATGCCGACGATACCGGCCTGGTCCGACCCGAGGCGCAGGACATTGGTTCCTCCGGTGAAGGCAATGGCCCGTCCGTCAAGCCCGCCGTTCGATGTTAGCGGGTCGCGTCCGCCCGAACCGCCCGATATCAGGCCGCCGTTGTTGATGACAAGATCGCTCCCGCGAATGCCGTCCCCCGCGTCTCCCTCGCGTCCGTTGCCGCCGTCGCCGCCGGTGATGGAACCCGAGTTGGTGATCGTCAGACCGTCACCTTCAATGCCATGTCCGCCGAAACCGCCAAATCCTCCGACGCTCTTGCCGGTGTCGTCGAAATCTCCGCCGTTTCCCCCGGTTCCGCCGGCGATCAGGCCGGCGTTGTCGATGACAAGGCCATTGCCCGTCACACCGTTGCCGGCGTTCCAGCCATCGCCGCTGAGCCAGACGGGCGTGATGCCGCCGGAGCCTCCGTCGCCGCCAATCACTTCGCCGTTGTTGACCAGCGTGTGCCCGCCCGACCCCGACAGGGCATCGCCCCCGTCGCCGCCGCTGCCGATCTCATTGCCACCGTCGCCGCCGGCACCGCCGAGGATCCGGCCGCTACCGGTGATTTCAAGATCGCCTCCAAGCCGTGCCCCCTCGCCGCCACCGCCGCCGCCGCCGCCGTCGCCCCAGTCCTCGTCGCCGCCCGCGCCGCCATCGCCGCCGCCGTTCACACCCGCCGATCCCGGCTGACCGCTCGGCGCCCCCCCATCTCCATCGCCGCCATCGCCGCCATCGCCGCCCTGGATCAGAAAGTCGACGGTTCCGGAGACGATGCCGCCGGGCCGGCCGTTCTCGCCATCCTCACCGAAGGAGGAGGTATTTCCGGCCCCCGGTGCGGACAGGGCGGCGGACATGCCGCCACCGACAAGCGACAGCGTGGAAACCGTCGCAAGGAGAACAAGACGTTGCGCGACAAGCGCCGAAGAACGAAAAGACATGAAGCAGCCATGCGTGAGCGGAAGGAACTGATATTGAAGCACGCAGACCGTATAAAATGGATTTTTCTCAAGCTACGACAAAGGCTTATCATTTTTTTCAAGTTTATCTTCGGTCGGAGTTTCACCTCCGAAACCGCCTGACGCTGCCACATACTGGAGAGGAAACACCCCATGGCGGATCACGCATGACATCCGGACATCGCAACAGGGGCGACGGCGTGCCGCTTTACCCGTTCGACCTGAAGGGCGGAGACCTGTTTTCGGTCCCCGGCGCAAGGGGTCGGTTTTCCTCGATGCGTTTCGACGACGGCCTTCTGCTCTATCTCGGGGAGTTCCAGGCGACCGAAACCTGCACGCTCGCCGTCAATCCGTCCCTCGACACCGCGTGGGTCGGAGGCAGTCTTCATCTGGTCGGAGAGACGGTCATGGAGCTTCCCGACGGCCGAAGCATCCCGCGACGCGGACAACAGACGCTTCTGAGCCGAATCGACATGCCCGGAACCTGCTTTCATCTGAAGGCCGGCGCACATGTGCGCCACGTCTCCGTCGTCGCGACACTGTCATGGTTGCGCGAGCGCCTGGACACGCAGATGAGCACGCGGATGGGCGCCTATCTCGACGAGACCCGCGAAGTCTGCGTCGCGAACGCCATCACGACCACCAGCCGGATGCGCGGGCTCGCCACCAGTCTGTTCGCCCCGCGCTCTCAGGGCGGCGCACGGCGGATCCGCCTGGAAGGGGCTGCGGCGCTTTTTCTGGCGGACGCGATCGACAGTGCCTTTCCCGAAGAGCCCGCGTCTGCGCCCGACGCAGCCGACTGGCAAGGCGCCGCGCTTCAGGCCACCATCGAACGCATTCGCGCGGATCTGTCCGCCCCGAACACCGTCCAAACCCTGGCAGCCCAGGTGGACATGAGCGCAAGCCGGCTCAACCGGCTGTTCGTCGAGACGACCGGGAACAATTGCGCAGCCTTTCTACGAGCCGAACGCATGACCGCGGCACAGGCGCTGCTGGCCAGCGGCACCCGTGCCGTCAAGGAAGTCGCCGCAGCCGTCGGCTACGCCCATGTGGGAAATTTCTCACGTGCCTATCGCGATCATTTCGGCGAAACGCCATCGCGCGAAGGCCGGCGCAAAAGGTGAAGGGGAGCGGAACGGCAAAACGCACCGGCTGATCGGGATCGCCGGTGCGTTTTTCATGACAATGGTGTCGGTTTGGCAAGCCGCGCGAGCTACTGGCGGGTCGTCACCACGAAGTCGGTGCCGAGACCGGAGTGCAGGCGGAACGGACGGTCTGTCACGATCAGCGACGAGCCGAGCGCCAGCCGGTCCTCCACGAAGGCCCGGGCCTGCGGCGTCCACTCGACCCGCGAGAGCACCCGGTGGGCATCCGTCTCCTGCGCGGCGGCGGCGGTCACGCTCATCCAGCGCGGCGCGCTCGTCTTCCCTCCGGCATCGATCACCGTGTAAAGATGGGTGCCGAGCGGCGCATCCGGATCCTTCAGCACAATATTGGCGGAGTAGATCTCCTTGAACTTGCGGCGCACGTAAAGGCGTCCGGTCGCAGGGCCGGTCTCGCCGGCTGCGGCATAGAGCGCGCGCAGCACCAGATCGGTTGCCTCGCCGGTCACGGGCAGATCGGCGCCTTCCTGGAAAAGCTCGATGGCAGCGCGGGTCCTGCGGCCCATCACCCCGTCGACCGGGCCGGGCGCATATCCCAACTCGTCGAGAACGCGCTGCGTGTCGCGCAGCCGCTCGCGTGCCGAGGTGCGCGTGATCAGGATCCGCAACGGATCGCGCGGCTCGGCCTTCGCGGTGTCTGCCGCCCGGTCGATCGACCCGACCGTCGCGGGTCCGTCATCGTCGGTCGCGCCGGGAAGGGCCGGACGCAGCATGACCGCATCGGTGTCGAGGCTCGCGACCTCGGTTTCACCCACCCCGGACCGCGGCAGGGCGGCATGCAGGACACCTTCCGGCCGTGTGCGCTCGCGCGTGACAATCACATGACCGCCGCGCTCCGTCTGGCCGAACAGGTTCTTGGCGAAGCCGCGCGGCAGCCGGATGCAGCCATGGGAGGCCGGATAATTCGGCACACGACCCTCGTGCAGGGCAATGCCGGACCAGGTCAGACGCTGCATGTAGGGCATCGGTGCGTTGTTGTAGAGATTGGAGAAATGGCGACGCCGCTTTTCCAGAATGCTGAAGATCCCCGTCGGCGTGCCGTGCCCGCTCTTGCCGGAAGAAATCCGCGTGCTCTCGATGAGCTGCGTACCGCGATAGACATCGAGGGTCTGCGCCTTGAGCGACACGAGAATCTGCACCGGCGCCTCGGCAAGAAGGGCCGCCCCGGCGTCCTTGCTCTCGGCGGAGACCGGCTCCGGCGGCTTGGTGTCGCGCGCCATCGCCGGCGTTGCGCAAAGGGCGACCGCCAATCCAAGCATTGCGCCATGCAGACCGAATCGTCTCATCCCGCCACCATTTGTCGAGGTCTTGATTGCCAAATCGCTCATCCGCACACCCATCGCCTTTGTCGTCCCCGGACCTTGAGAAAGTGATATCCTGGATCCATGAATCCCTGGTTATCCGCCGCAGGCTATTCCGGTTGCCAGGCGGCATCCGTGACCGCAATCACACCTCGACGGATCGGCGGGCGCACCGCGCCCCCCAGGGCCGGAATGACGACCGATTCGGCCTTGTCCACATGAAAACCGCCGGAATTCCGCAAATTTCCTTGCGTTCGAAAATCATTTCTTCGTTGCGACTCAGGGCGCGATTCGGAATCGTTTAACCAAGACGACCGAAATCCGGCCGGCCAATCAAAAAAGACATGACAGAAAGCGCGGATGCCTGAGTCCGCGATGGAGACCGCTGTGTTCAAAACGTCACCCGTACCGGAACGCAAAGCCCAACCCATGTTTACCGACATCAACGACATTCGCATGTCCGACTGCCCGGTCGAAGTGGACGCCCTGCCGGTCGTCAACCGACTGCTCGAGCAGAACCCCTGTTTCCGAAACGTCAGCGAAGCCTTCGAGGCGGGTCTGTTCGACATCGTCGAAATGAACTTCGTCGAATGCAATCCCGTCCAGGAACGGGCGCTGCGCGAGTTGGTCCACGCCCTGTCGCGGCGCATTCTCGATATCTTCGAGGCATCGCTGCTGATGAAACAGCTCGCGCTGGAAGACGGCACCTGCAAGCTCACCAGCGCGCAGATCACGGCCTTCGTGGAGACCGCCCGCGAAGAAGCGCAGATCCAGTGCCTCGACATCAACGAGCTGCGGCCGAATTCCGAGGAAACGGCCTATGCGGCGGTGCTGAGAACGATCTTCGACGAGTTGCGCGCCTATCTCGGCCTGCCGACCCTCGACCTGGAATTCCTGATCCCCGACCTCAAGACCTGCATGGATTTCGTTGTGCAGCGACACGTCTGGCGGCGCATTCGCATCGAGACGGAAACGCACCGCCGGATCGGCGAGACCATCGAAGCGCTGATGGCGCTGGCCTCGGACGTCGCAGACCATCGCATCCCGCGCCTCTTCACCATCCGGCCGATCCCGGCCCGCGCGCGGATCGCCAATCTGTCGGCCAATTTCGGCGGACGCGGTTCGCTGCCAAGCCCCGCCTGACGCGCTCGGTGCCGGCGTCAGGCCGGCACGCCCAGCGCGTGTCGGCGTTCGTCCCTTGCCGAGAGTTCGTACAGGATATCCGGCTCCACGCTCCGCCAACGCGCGCAGGGCCCCTCCAGCGGCTCGGAGGCGAAGGCCCGCCCGCCGTGGTCCAGACACTCCGACAGATAAAGGCTCGGCGCCCTCGCGTCGTCCGCATGGCGAAAGGCGAAGATGCGCGCGCCGTCGGAAAACGCGCAGGTCAAGCGGAGCGGCAAGGCTCCGTTCGTACGCTTTTTCGCGATCTGCGTGACCTGGTCGAGCGTGCGCTGCAACGCCGCCTGCGGGTCCTGGTCGAGACCGTTCGTCAGCATCATGAGAAAGAACAGCTCGGAATCGGTCGTGCCGCGCCGGGTTGCGTAGTACGTGTCGGCGATGCAGGCCTCCATGTCGCGGCGCAGACGCGGGAAATCCCCAAGCCCGCCATTGTGCATGAAGGCCCAGCGCCCATGGGCGAAGGGATGGCAGTTGTCACGCGACGAAGCCCCCGTGGTCGCCGCCCGGACATGGGCCAGAAACAGCCGTGACCGCACCAGACGGCACACGCTCGGCAAGTTGGTGTCGGCCCAGGCCGGAAGCACATCCTTGAAGAGACCGGGTTCCGGCGAATGCCCGTACCAGGCGATCCCGAAGCCGTCGCCATTGACCCTGAGCTTGGCCTCGCGCGCGTCCTGGCTTTGCACCAGCAGCGAATGGCGGGGTCTTGCGATGATGTTCTCGAGCGGAATTTCCGTCCCAAGATAGGCAGCCAGGCGACACATGACCGTGAGAAACCTTCTCTGCCCCCGACACAACGCCGGCGGGTAGAGAACATCTATCCGGATCCGGTCCCGCCGCGCCAGTGCAAACCATCCGCATTGCATCGGTCGCGCGCCCGCGATGCCGGGCATTTGCGCCTGCTGCGACCGCGTTGCCCCGACGTGCGGCGCCCCGCTTCCCGTCCGTTCGGGCCGCAGTTGTCCGCGCCCTCTTGTTGGCCGGCGTAATCCGGCCTATCTCGCGTGCAGGACACCGGGCGGAGGATTCTCATGAACCAGACGGCACACAGCGACGAGACCGATGCGGGCGGCCTGTGGGTGCCGCTCACGGAGCGGCGGGTCCTGCGGGTCGCAGGCGACGAGGCACGCGGCTTCCTGCAAAACCTCGTGACCTGCGATCTGGACGACGTGGACAGCGACGGGGCGGGTTATGGTGCCCTTCTCACGCCGCAGGGCAAGATCCTGTTCGATTTCCTGATCTTCGCCAAGGACGGCGCCTATCTCCTCGACAGCCATTCATCGATTGCGGCCGATCTCGCCAAGCGGCTCGGGTTCTATAAGCTGCGCGCCAAGGTCGAAATCGCAGACGCGAGCGACAGCTGGCGCGTCATCGCGACCTGGGGCGACGTCGCACCGACAGGCGTGTCCGGTATTGCGTTGCCCGATCCGCGCCTTGCGTCCTTCGGCCACCGCGTCCTGGCCGAAACCGGCACAGGCGAGGCTCCGCGTCCCTCCGGCTTTCGCGAGAGCGATGAAGGCGCCTATCATGCGCGACGCGTCGCCTTCGCGCTGCCGGAAGCCCCGCACGACTTCCAGTTCGGCGACGCCTTCCCCCATGACGCCGACATGGACGATCTCCATGGCGTCGCCTTCGACAAGGGCTGCTTTGTCGGACAGGAAGTCGTGAGCCGGATGCAGCATCGCGGCACCGCCCGTCGGCGGATCGTGCGTGTGAAGGCCGATGCCCCGCTTCCCGCCCCCGGGAGTGCCGTCACCGCCGGCGGCAAGGCGGCCGGAACACTCGGCACCACGGATGGTGCGGCCGGTCTTGCGATGGTGCGTCTCGACCGGGTCGAGGGGGCCCGCACGCGCGGCGAGCCGATTCTCGCCGGCGACGTCTGCATCGAGGCACATCTTCCCGCCTGGGCGACTTTCGTCTGGCCGGCGACCGCAGGCGGCGACGCGTGAGCGGAACGACGTCCAGGATCCAGAAAGCCACCGCCCCCCGCGCATGGCAGCGCATGCTCTCGGGACGCCGGCTGGACCTGCTCGACCCCTCGCCGCTCGACGTCGAGATCGAGGATATCGCCCACGGGCTTGCCCGCGTCGCACGCTGGAACGGCCAGACGGTTGGCGATCATGCGTTTTCGGTCGCAGAACACTCGCTGCTGGTGGAGGATCTGGCGCGCGAGCTGAAACCGGACCTGTCGCCCGATGCCCGGCTGATCATCCTCTTGCACGATGCGCCGGAGTATGTGATCGGCGACATGATCTCGCCATTCAAGGCGGTGATGGGCGGCAATTACAAAGAGATCGAGGCCCGGTTGCAAGGCGCAATCCACCTGCGTTTCGCGCTGCCCGCCATCACGCCGGCGCGTTTGAAGACATTGACCAAGCGGGCCGACACGCTCGCGGCCTATTTCGAGGCGGTCGAGCTTGCCGGCTTCGGCCACGACGAAGCCGCGCGGATCTTCGGCAAGCCGCGCGGCTACGCGAGAGACGACAGCGGCGACCCTCGCCTCGGCCTTGCGGCGCTCCCGGCGGCACGCGCCCAGGACCGCTTTCTCGAGCGCTTTGGTGAAATCGACTCCTTGCGCGCCGCATCGCACTGACCGACACCCGACAGCGCCCTAAGTAAGGCATGATGGCGATAGATCCGGAACCACAGGGACAGGCAATGATCACCGTTTGCTCGCTGGCGCGATTGGAAGAAACCGTGGAGCGCACCGGCGCGCGCCACCTCGTCACCCTGATCAGCGGCGGCACGCAGGTCGCCCGGCCTGCTTCGGTCGTCGCGGACAATCACCTCTTCCTCGCCTTCAACGATATCACCGCTCCGACGGAAGGGCTGACACCGCCGGGGGAGGCCCATGTGCGGGACTTGATCGGCTTCGTGCGCCGCTGGAACCTTTCCGGACCGATCGTGATCCATTGTTTCGCCGGGATCAGCCGGTCCACGGCGGCCGCCTATATCACCGCCTGCGCGCTTCAGCCCGAAACCAGCGAAGAGGCGCTTGCCCGGCAACTGCGCGAGCTTTCGCCCTCGGCGACACCGAACCCCCGGCTCGTGGCATTTGCCGACGGCCTGCTCGGGCGCGAAGGGCGCATGAGCGCCGCCATCGCGGCAATCGGCCGCGGCGCCGACGCCTTCGAGGGCACGCCTTTCACGCTCGACCTCGGCGGACCGCTCGGCGCTCCGGACGCAACGGCGCCGCGATGATCGAAATCGGACTGAACGCCGTCATCGTCGCCGTCGCCGACCCTTATCCGCAGGTGCTGACGATCGCTCCCGGCGGACAGGCGGCACCGCCCTACGGTCTGCCGTTCGGTCCGTTCGACCCGACCCGCCACCGCACCTTCGAGATCGGGCTGCGTGAATGGGTGGAGGAGCAAACGGCGCTCAAGCTCGGCTATGTGGAACAGCTATACACCTTCGGCGACCGGGGCCGGCACCACATCCACTCCGACACCGGTCCGCATGTGGTGTCTGTCGGCTATCTCGCGCTTGCCCGACAGACGAGCCGCTCCGACGAGGCGCTCGCTCAGCAACACGCGCACTGGCGGTCCTGGTACGACTTCTTTCCCTGGGAGGACTGGCGTGCCGGCCGCCCCGCGGTGGTGACGCGAGAGATCCTGCCCGCCCTCGAGCAGTGGATGAAAGCGCCCGTGCCGGCGGGCAGTCCGCCGCGCGCGCAGTCGCGCGAGGACCGGGTGCACCAGGCTTTCGACATCCAGGACGGAAGCTGGGACGAGGAAAAGGTCCTCGACCGCTGCGAACTGCTCTACGAGGCCGGCCTCCTGGAAGAGGCGCGGCGCGACGGGCGGCCGGCGGCGCTCGAACGCCCCGCCTCGCCCCCGCTCGGCCAGGCGATGCTCTACGACCACCGCCGCATCCTGGCGACGGCGATCTCGCGATTGCGCGCGAAGCTCAAGTACAGGCCCGTCGTGTTCGAGCTCATGCCGCATGCCTTCACGCTGACCGACCTGCAACGCTGCGTCGAGGCAATTTCCGGGCGCCATATCCACAAGCAGAACTTCCGCCGGCTGGTGGAAAAGGGCGATCTGGTGGAGCCGACCGGGGAAACATCGACCCAGACCGGCGGACGCCCGGCCGCCCTTTTCCGGTTTCGCCACGAGGTCCTCAAGGAACGCCCCGCCCTCGGCCTTCGTGTCGGCGGACGCTGAGTGCAATTGCCCGACGGGTTTGCCGACGCGACGGCTTTGCACCGGGCGCCGGTTGCGCGATAAACGGTCCATGCTGTCCACACCGCCCGCTCCGCGCGCCTATGCGCCGCCCGCGTCGCCCGACCTCGTCGTCCTGCATGCCGACGACGACCTTCTCGTGCTCGACAAGCCGAGCGGCCTGCTCACGGTCCCCGGAAAGACCGCCGATCTCGCGGATTGCCTGATCGCGCGTGCCGAGGCGCGCTTTCCCGGTGCGCGCATCGTCCACCGGCTCGACATGGACACCTCCGGCGTCATCGTGCTTGCGCGCAACCGAAACGCCCACCGCCACCTCGGCCTCCAGTTCGAACGGCGTCATGTCTCCAAACACTATGAGACGCGGGTCTGGGGCCATGTGACGGCCGATTGCGGAACCATCGACCTGCCGCTTGCCTGCGACTGGCCGAACCGGCCGCGCCAGCATGTCGATCCCGCCGGCGGCCGGAGTGCGCGCACCGAGTGGCAGGTCATCGCATGGGGCGACACGACGACACGCCTGCGCCTCGATCCGCTTACGGGACGCTCGCATCAGCTCAGGGTCCACATGCTGACCCTCGGCCATCCGATCCTCGGCGATCCCCTTTATGCCCATCGCGCCGCGTTCGAGGCGGCGGAGCGGTTGCAGCTTCACGCCGCCAGCCTCACGATCCGCCACCCGACCGGTGGCCGCCCCTGCCATTTTGTCTCCCCCTGCCCGTTCTGAAAAACAGCGTAGCGCCAAGACCTTCCGTAAAAATCGACGGATCGCGTTAACCAAGATCGGGCGCCGCCTGCCGGCGAACGCAAAGGATTTCGCGGAATTCTTGGAGCATTAACTCTCTTTCAAGGTTAAGCGACGACGATAACGGTTATGGCAGCGCGATAGCCAAGTCTTTCGTGCCGGCCCCTAGTGTATTTCGTAAGGACCGGAGTTGCCGCGCATGACTGGCAAGGGGAAAACTGTATCCGCACGCAGCCGCAAGGCGCGAGGCCGCCTCGGCGGGACGGCACGGCTTGCGGTCCTGACACCGGCACTCTTTCTGGCGTGGGGCGGAACCATCGCCCAGCAGGATATCTCGGCCCTCATCGAGGCCACCCGCGGCGACGCGCCGCGCTGGATGTCCGCCATCGAGGCGTCACCGCACAGCAGCAGCCAGGCCCCCAGCCTCGTGCTCGCCGACGCATCGAAATCCCGCAATGGCGATACCCCGGACTACGCCGTCACCAATGCCGCGCCGGGCAGCGATCCGGCCGTGGTGCGCGGTCTGGAAACCTTCGTCAAGGACAGCCGTCCCACCGAACCGCCGGCGCACACGCCGGTGAACCGCGCCGCAAAGGGCGACCGCTTCGTGACCATGGCGCCGGACCGGCAGATGGTCGGCGTTGCCGCCGGATCCGTCTATGCGCTTGGCAGCGTGCTTGAGAGCGAACGCGCCTCGGACATGCCGCGGGTCGCCTTCGTGCGCACCACCGTTCCGCAAGGCACGGCCGCCATGCTTGCCAAGGCGGAAGAAAACGGCTCCGCCAGCCCGCTCGATCTCACCCGTCTGGCCATGGCACGCAACGTCGCGGCCACCAGCGTCTCGCTTGCCTCAGCCTATGCGCCTGAAAACATGGACGATGTGCGCGCGCCATTCGAGGCCCTGCTCGGCGGGTCCGACCTGTCGGCGGAGGTGACGCAAGAGGCCAAGCGCGAGGGCGACCCCTACTGGTGGGCAACCAGCCCGCTGCCGAAAAGTGTCGTGACCTCCAAGGAGCAGCGCTGCCTTGCCGAAGCCGTCTATTTCGAGGCGCGCGGCGAGCCGCTCAACGGACAGGTCGCGGTGGCGCAAGTGGTGTTGAACCGCGTGCGCAATCCCACCTATCCAAACACCATCTGCAAGGTTGTCTACCAGAACCGCCACATGCGGAACCGCTGTCAGTTCTCCTTCGCCTGCGACGGCATTCGCGACCGCATCGGCGAGAAAAAGCACTGGGCACAGGCGCAGAAGGTCGCGCGCGAAACGGTTTCGGGCCAGCGCTACCTGGAGGGCGTGGGCGCCTCGACCCACTATCACGCGACCTATGTCAGCCCGCGCTGGGCACGCAAGATGAAACGCCTGGAAAAGATCGGGCAGCACATTTTCTACAAGACCTATGGCGGCGGCTGGAGCTGACGCCGGCTCCCGCCGGGTTGCCCGGATTTCGGCCGATCCGCCAATGGCTTCGCGTCGGCGGCCCGAATTTTATACGTAAAAATACGTATGTAATATCCTGAACATAGATCATTTACACCTTTGGGGCAGTGTCCGCGCGTCCGGGGCCGATGGCAACGGATTCAATTGCGCAAGCAGGATCATTTGACGGTCGTGGCAACGCTTCCACGACCCGGTCGGCGTGACAGGCCGACACAGGATATTGCCCGCACCAGGGTCGGATCCGCAAACCGGAACGGGTTTGTCCGGCCAGGACATGACATTGCGACAAGGGACCGAGGATGAGCGACGACGCGCTGATGCATGAGTGGCACGCGCAACGCACGCCGAAGCTGTTTCTCGCACAGGTCGAAGCAACGCTGGAGCATGCGTTCCAGCCGATTGTCGACATTCAGTCCGGTGCGACCTACGGGTTCGAGGCCCTGTTGCGCGGCAGCGAAAAGCTCGGCTTTCACACCCCGACCGAAGTCTTCGACTTCGCTGCGGAAAACGCCTGCCTGAGACCCGCCGAAGCCGTGCTTCAGCGCAAGGCGATTGCCCGGTTCGCGCGGTTTTCCGACGCTGGCAAGGCGAAGCTTTTTCTCAACGTCGACGGGCGTGGCCTCGCACCGGAGGCGGAGCCGCTCAACGCAATGGTCGAAGCCATTCAGCGCAACGGGCTCAATCCGTCCAACCTCTGTCTCGAGATCCCCGAAATCGCCTCCCGTTTCGACGAGGCGGATCTGCACCGCTTCGTCCAGGCCGCGCGCGACGAAGGCTTCAGCTTTGCGATCGACGATTTCGGGCAGGGCCACTCCCAGCTTCGGCTGCTTTATCAATACGAACCCGGCATCCTGAAGATCGACCGTTTCTTCATCACGGCGCTGCAAAACGATGCCCGCAAGCGCCTTTTCGTCTCGAGCGTCGTCGATCTCGCGCATGTGCTCGGCATCCGGGTGGTGGCGGAGGGCGTCGAGACCCCTTCTGAGCTGCGCGCGTGCCGGGATGTCGGCTGCGATCTGGTGCAGGGGTTCCTGGTCGCCCGCCCCTTCGTGGATCCATCAGAGGCAAAATCCGTCTATTCCGCGATTGGCGAGCTCAACGAGCGCAAGAGCGCGCGCAAGTCGGCCGATCTCGACGTTCTCAACCGGGAAATGGAGAGGCTCGCGCCGGTCTGCCGGAGCGCGAGCATTGCCGAGGCGCTGGAGATCTTTCGCGCGAACCCGACCCAGACCATCCTGCCAGTGGTCGACGAGCGCAACGAGCCAAGGGGCATTATCCGGGAATCCGACCTCAAGTCCTTTCTCTACATGTCCTACGGCCGCGACCTGCTGCTCAATCCGACAATCGACAACCATCTGGGACGCTTCATTCGTCCTTGCGCCGTCGCGGACATACACGCACCGCTCGAACGGCTGGTGGATGTCGGCGGCAGCGAGCCCAACGACGGCATCGTGATGACACGCGCAGGCCAATATGCCGGGTGTCTCCTGCCGAACGCCTTGTTGAAACTGTCGAACGATGCAAGGCTTCGGTTTGCCCAGGAACAGAACCCGCTGACGAAGCTTCCCGGCAACTCGGCGATTTCCGACCATGTTGTGCGCACCTGCGCGAATGCCGACATCGACCGCGCGTTCATCTATATCGATTTCGACAACTTCAAGCCCTTCAACGACACCTACGGGTTTCGCATCGGCGACCGGGCGCTGATCCTGTTTTCGGAACTCCTGAAACGCCAGCTCGACACCCTGCACGCCTTCGTCGGCCACATCGGCGGCGACGACTATTTCGTCGGCCTCGACGAATGGCCGCCCGAGCGGCTCGCTAGGCTGATGGGCGATCTGCGCAAGGATTTTGCCCATCAGGTCGAAAGCCTCTACAGCGCCGAACACCGCACGCAGGGCTATATCGTGGCGAACGACCGGCGCGGGCGGGCACAGACATATCCGCTGCTCACCTGCTCCATTGCGGTTCTCCACATTCCCAAGGGGCTGTCGATCGAGAATCTCGATCTGTTGAGCAACCATATCGCGCGGCTGAAACTCCAGGCGAAAAGCGAGGCCGGCGGGGTCGCCGTGTCGAGTTTCGGCGATGCGGAGGCTGGCGATGCGCCAGCACGCGACGACGAGGCAATTGCGCCGCGCCCGCATCTCATCGTCGTCTGACCCTCGCCGGCCGCCGATCTGATTTGTCAGGATTTGCCGGCGTCCGCCTCAGCCAGCCAGCCAAGGCCCTTGCGCGTTGTCGTCGCCGGCCGGTATTCCGCGCTGACCCAGCCGTCGTAACCGATGCTGTCGAGATGGGCGAACAGGAAGGGGTAGTTGAGTTCGCCCGTGCCCGGCTCATGGCGCCCCGGTGTATCGGCGAACTGGATATGCGCGATGCGCGGCAGGATTTCCCGGATTCGATGGGCGATATCGCCCTCCATTACCTGCATGTGGTAGATGTCGTATTGCAGCGCCAGATTGGGCGAGCCGACGGCATCGAGGATTTCCAGCGCCTGCGCGGAGGTGCTCAGGAAGAAGCCCGGGATGTCGCGGGTGTTGATCGGCTCGACAAGCAGGCGGATCCCGACCTCGCCCAGACGCTCGGCGGCGTATCTCAGGTTCTCCACCAGAGTGGCATTCAAGAGGCGCGGATCGGCCCCCTCGGGTGCGATCCCGGCAAGGCAGTTGAGCTGGCGGCATCCCAACACGCTTGCATAGCGTAGCGCGGTCTCCACACCGTCGCGAAATTCATCCACCCGGTCCGGCAGGGCGGCAATGCCGCGCTCGCCCGCGTCCCAATCGCCGGGCGGCAGATTGTGCAGGACCTGCGTCAGGCCGCAGCGGGTCAGCCGCTCCTGCAGGTCGCCCATCTCGTGGGCATAGGGAAACTGGAATTCGACGCCGGAAAATCCGGCATCCGCAGCCGCATCGAAGCGCTCGAGAAAATCGACTTCCGTAAAGAGCATGCTCAGGTTGGCGGCGAACTTCGGCATCACGGCCCCGGACCGGCAAGAGACGACAGCGTGTCAGCATAGACCGCCGGCGGCCAAACCGGAACAGCGTTCGCACCCGCGCGCATGGCGGGCGCGAACGCACGTGACACTCAGGCCAGCAGGCCGCGCGCGATGATCGTGCGCTGGATTTCCGACGACCCCTCGTAGATGCGGAAAATGCGCAAGTCACGCAAGTAGCGCTCTAGCGGCATGTCGCGCGTGTAGCCGTAGCCGCCATGGATCTGCAGCGCCTTGTCGGCGATCCGCCACGCCGCCTCGCTGGCATAGAGCTTCGCGAAGGCCGATTCCGTGGAATAGCGGTCGCGTCCCCCCCGCTTGGCGGCCGCCTGATGACCGAGCGCGCGGGCAGCCGCCAGATCGGTGGCCATGTCCGCCAGCATCCACTGCAGCCCCTGGAAGTCGGCAATCGGATGGCCGCCGACCTTGCGCTCCTTCGCATAGGCGATCGCGTCGTTGAGGGCGGCAGCGGCAATGCCGGTCGCCTGCGCCGCCACCTCGATGCGGCCGTTGTCCAGCACCTTCATTGCGGTGCGAAACCCGGTGCCCTCGGCTCCGATACGGTTTTCCGCCGGAACGTGACAGTCGAAGGTCAGCGAGAACACGTGTCCGCCGCGCAGACCCATGGTCTTTTCATGAGGCCCGATCTCGATGCCTTCCATCTGCTTCGGTTCGATGACGAAGGCGCTCACGCCGCGTGCGCCCGCCGCCTTGTCGGTCTTGGCATAGACGACGATGAAGTCCGCCGCGCCCGCATTGGAGATGAAGCACTTGGATCCCTTCAGCCGGTATCCGCCCTCTTCCGGCGCGGCGAAACTGCGCATGTCGGCCGGGTTGGAGCCGGCCTCCGGTTCCGTCAGCGCGAAGGCGCCAAGCGCACGGCCGTCCGCGGCAGCCGGAAGGAAACGCTCGCACAGCGCCTCATCGCCGCCGATGAGCAGGGAGTCGGTCGCCAGGAAATGCGCCGTCAGCATGGACGCGGTCGACCCGCAGGCGCCGGCGATCAGCTCCACCGCCCGGTAGAGTGCCGGCCCCGACAGCTCGACGCCACCGTAGGCCTCCGGCAGGTTCATGCCCATGATCCCCATGTCGCCCAAAGCCTGGAGATGCGCGATGGCAAAACGGGCTTCCTCGTCGATGGCGGCAGCCTGCGGCCGCAGGACATTGTCGGCAAACCGTTCGATCTCGTTGACGATTGCCGTTTCGTGTTCGGCCAGGTCCGGTGTCATCGCGTTTCTCCTTCGCACAGGGCTGCGAGGATCTCCTCGCGATGTTGATCGAGTGCGGGTGCCGCGCATCCGCCCGTGCGCGGTGCTCCGCCGAAATGGACCGGTTGCTGGGGGACGCGCACAGGGCCGAGACCGGGATGTTCGACCTCGACCGACAAATTGCGGCTGCCGGCCTGCGCGGAGCGCCATGCCTGACCGGCCGTCTCGATCGGCGCGGCCGGAATTCCGGCATCGCCCAGCGCCTCGACCACCTGCTGCGTCGTGCGCGACTCCGACCAGGCCTCGATGATCGCGGCCAGCATCGGCTCGTTCTCACGTCTGAGCGTGTCCGTCGCGAAATGCGGATTCTCGGCAAGCGACGGCGCGCCGATGGTGTTGCAGAAGGTTTGAAACAGCCTGTCGTTGAGAACGGCGACGGCGAAATGCCCGTCCGCAGCGCGATAGGTGCCAAAGGGCGCGGAAAGCGCATGGCGGTTGCCGGTGCGCTGCGGTTCTTCGCCGGCGAGCAGAACGCGCGCCGAGGTCACGGGCATCATGGAGACGAGACTGTCGAACAACGCGACATCGACGTGGCGCCCGTGGCCCGTGCGTTCGCGCTCGAAAAGCGCGACCATCGCGCCCCAGGCGGCGAAAAGCCCGCCGGCCACATCGCCGAGCGCCTCGCCGATCATCGTCGGCGGCCCGTCGGGTTCGCCGGTGACATGCATCAGCCCGGACATGGCCTGAACGATGATGTCATAGGCGGGACGGGCGACATTGGGCCCGCTCTGGCCGAAACCGGACACGCTGAGATAGACGAGACGCGGATTAGCGGCCCGAAGCGTCTCCGGACCGAGCCCCAGCCGTTCCATCACGCCGGGACGAAAGTTCTCCACCACGAGATCGGCGGTCCTGCAAAGCGCACGCACCGCCTTGACCGCCTCCGGGTCCTTGAGGTCGAGCGCAATCGAGCGCTTGCCCCGGTTCACCGCCTGGAACAGCAGGCTCTCGCCGTCCCTGAACGGGCCGACATGGCGGTAATCGTCGCCCTTCGGACTTTCGATCTTGATGACGTCGGCACCGAGATCGGCAAACATCGCCGTGCAATAGGGGCCGGCCAGAACCCGGCTAAAATCAATCACCCGAAGCCCCTCAAGCGGGCGGGTCGTCTTGTCCGTGTCCATTGTCCGGTCGTCTCCCGTCTCTCGCAGAAGACGCAAGGATAGGGAGCAATCTGCTATAGCCAGAAATATTGATTTTTCATAAAGTCAATAAATGGAACCTATACCCATCGGCTTTCGCCAGATCGACTATGTCATCGCCGTCGCGGAGACCGGCAGCACGGCGGCGGCCGCACGTCTCGTCAATGTGTCGCAGCCCTCGGTATCGCTGGCAGTGACGCGCCTTGAGGAAACGCTGGGGCAGCCGCTGTTTCGCCGCGCCGCCGGCCAGGGCATGACGCCAACGCCCTTCGGGCGGCGCAAGCTCACCGAGTTTCGCAGCCTGCGCGCCCAGATGCGCGCGCTTCTGGCGGCGGACGACGGGACGGGCGTGCTGCCGCCGGTTCTGGAACTCGGCGTCTTCTCGACACTCGGACCACGCTATGTCCCGGCCCTGATCCGCGCCTTTCGCGCCCGTCTTCCCGGTGCACGGCTCAAGCTGCATGAGGCCGATCTGGAAACCCTGCATGCCTGGCTGGAAAGCGGACGCATCGACCTTGCGCTGGTCTATGACTTCGGCACCACCGGCGACGTGGAGATGGTGCCGCTCGTCGACGTTCCGCCCTATGCGCTGGTGGCCGGCGATCATCCGCTGGCCGGGCGCTCTTCGGTCGATCTGGCAACCCTGCTGAAAGACCCGCTCATCCTCGTCAATCTGCCGCAAAGCCGGGACTATTTCGTCTCCGTGATCCAGTCGCGTGGTCTTGTCGCAGAGATCGCGCTGGAAACAGGCTCGACGGAAATGCTGCGGTCCATGGTGGCGAGCGGACTTGGCGTCGGTCTTCTTGCAACCGAACTTCCCTATCGCACCACCTACGACGGCGGCACGGTCGCGCATCTGGCCGTTGAAGACCCGGTGCCGGCGCATCGCGTGGCGCTGGCGCGTCCTGCCCGGCTGCCGGGAACCTGGGTGGCGCGCGTCTTCGAGGACATTGCGGGCGAGGTCTTCGGGCAGCTGAAATAGGCCGGAGAAGGCTCAGCCGATCTCGATGTCGAGCCCCAGATCGAGCACGGGCGCGGAATGGGTGATCCAGCCGACCGAGATCAGGTCGACGCCGGTCTCGGCGATGGCCGCCACGGTCTCCAGGTTGACGCCGCCGGAGGCTTCGAGCGTCACCGCACCGTCGGCAATGGCGACCGCCTTGCGCAAGGTGTCCGGCGCCATGTTGTCGAGCATCACCACGTCGGGGCGCGCGGCAAGTGCTTCTTCCAGCTGCGCCAGCGTGTCGACTTCCACCTCGACCTTGACGAGATGACCGGCGAAGGCGCGCGCGGCCTCGATCGCCGCACGCACGCCGCCGGCCACCGCAATGTGGTTGTCCTTGATCAGGATGGCATCGTCGAGGCCGAAGCGGTGGTTCGCGCCACCGCCGCAGCGCACCGCGTATTTCTCGAAAGCCCTGAGGCCCGGCGTGGTCTTGCGGGTGCAGACGATGCGCGCCGCCGTGTGCGCGACCAGATCGGCAAACCGCGCCGTCGCGCTCGCCACGCCTGAAAGATGGCCGAGAAAATTCAGCGCCACGCGCTCCGCCGACAAGACGCCGCGGGCCGGGCCGTCGATCCGCATAGCAATGTCGCCCGGAGCCAGGCGTGCGCCATCGTCCAGCAACGTCTCGATTGAAATCGAAGGATCGGCAAACCGGAAAGCGGTCGCGGCGAGATCGAGACCGGCAAGCACGCCGGGTTGTCGCGCGGCGATGACGGCACGGGCGCGGGTATCGGGGCCAAGCGTCGCCTGGGCGGTGATGTCGCCGGCGCGGCCCCAGTCTTCCAGAAGGGCGGCCCGCACGGCGTCCTCGACCATCAGCGACGACAGGACGGGGCGATAGGCGCTGGTGCTCACAAGTCGTCTCCCGCGATAGGCTGGTCGAGCCCCTGTGCGGCAACGGCCTTGCGGCCGATATCGCTGTCCGCCGCCTCGCGCACGACTGCCTCGACCTGGCTCATCGTCAGGAAGGAGCGGTGTGCCTGTGCCGGATCGGCGGCCGGATGGTCGGAGCGCCAATGGCCGCCCCGGCTCTCGGTGCGCATCAGGGCAGCGGCCGCCACCACCTTGCCGGCGGTCATCATGTTGAGGATCGAGCGGCGCGCGCAACGCGCCTCCAGCGCATCGAGAACGGCAAGCGTTGCGATCAGTCCATCGCCGGTGCGCTCGACGCCGACGCCTGCCGACATGACCTCGCGCAGCACCGTGATCGCGGCGCGCTCCACCTCGTTGCGGCGGGTCGGCTCCTGAATGCGGTCGTCGATGCCCGGCCAATGCGCGCTGCGCGGATTGGGCATCTGGTTCTGGATATCCTCGGCGACGCGGGCGGCAAAGACCACCGTCTCCAGCAACGAGTTCGAAGCGAGACGATTTGCGCCATGCGCACCTGTCGAGGCGACCTCGCCGGCGGCCCAGAGATTGTCGAGCGAGGTACGGCCATTGGCGTCCGTGAGCACGCCGCCCATGTGGTAATGCTCCGCGGGTGCCACCGGGATCGGCTGGGTGACCGGATCCAGCCCCGCCGCCCGACAGGCGGCAAAGACGGTCGGAAACTTGTCGGCGAAGGCCGCGCCGATGGCCTCGCGGCAATCGAGAAACGCGCCGCGCCCGGCCGCGTTTTCCCGAAAGACGGCCCGTGCGACAACATCGCGGGCGGCCAGGTCCTTCAGCGGATCGACCGCTTCCATGAAACGCTCGCCCGCACCGTTGATCAGTGTCGCGCCCTCGCCGCGCAGGGCTTCCGAGGCAAGCGGCGCCGGGTCGTGCCCGACATTGAGGGCGGTGGGATGAAACTGCACGAACTCCGCGTCGGCAAGCACCGCACCGGCGCGCGCGGCCATCGCCAGGCCCTGACCGTTCGCCTCGGACGGATTGGTGGTAACGGCAAAGAGGTGACCGATGCCCCCCGACGCCAGCACGACGGCGTGGGCGGGAAAGGCGAGCCGCTCGCGGTCGCCCCGGCGCCGGGCCAGCACGCCGGTGACGAGCCGCCCCTGATGCAGCAGTTCCTCGCCGAGGTAGCCTTCCACGACGCGGATCGACGGCGTCTTGCGCACGGCGGCGACCAGCGCGTCCATGATGGCGCGTCCGGCCATGTCGCCGCGCACGCGCACGATGCGATTGACCGAATGTGCCGCCTCGCGCGACAGCTGCAAGCGCCCTTCCAGATCCGTATCGAAGGGGACACCGTAGCCGAGCAGGTCGCGGATGCGCTCGCCGGCCTCTTCGGTCATCAGCCGGACGATGTTTTCCTCGCACAAGCCGCCGCCCACCGCGATTGTGTCGGCCGCATGGGAGGCGGCACTGTCTTCATCGGAAACGGCGGCGGCAATGCCCCCTTGCGCCCAGGCGGACGACGCGCCCTCGCCGATCGGCGAGGCGGAGAGGATCGTGACCGGGCGCGGCGCGAGCTTGAGCGCGCAGAACAGGCCGGTCAGCCCGCCGCCGAGAATGACGACATCGTCGATATGCGTGGTCACGTTGCGGGCAGACGTCATGGCGCGAGTATCCGGCACGGTACACTACGGAAAACCGCCGCCCGCGGGACACGCGGACGGCGACAAGGGAGGGTCGGGCCGCGCGCCAGGCCCGGAAAGGCAAGGCGCGCGAACCGCTTGTCAGCTCTTCAGGTGGATCATCCGCTCAACCGCCTGGCGGGCGCGGTCCGCCACCTGGGGATCGACCGTGACTTCATCGCGCATTTCCACAAGCGCGTCGAGGATCTTCGACAAGGTAATGCGCTTCATGTGCGGGCAGAGGTTGCACGGGCGCACATAGTTCACGCCCGGCGTCTCCGACGCGATGTTGTCGGCCATCGAACATTCGGTGACCAGCATCACCTTCTCCGGCCGGTTGGTCTTCACCCAGTTGATCATGCCGGCGGTCGAGCCGGTAAAATCGGCCTCGTCGACCACCTCGGGCGGACACTCGGGATGCGCGATGATCTTCACCGACGGCTCGATGTCGCGGTATTCGCGCAACTCGTCGGCGGTAAAGCGCTCATGCACCTCGCAAGCACCGGCCCAGGTCAGGATCTCGACATCCGTCTGGCGCGCCACATTGGCCGCCAGATACTGGTCGGGAATGAGCAGCACCTTGGGCGCGCCCAGGCTTTCCACCACCTGTACGGCATTGGCCGAGGTGCAGCAGATGTCACATTCCGCCTTCACGTCGGCGGAGGTGTTCACATAGGTGACGATCGGCACGCCGGGGTGCTTTTCGCGCAAGCCCCGCACATCGGCGGCGGTGATCGATTCCGCCAACGAACAGCCGGCGTTCATGTCGGGGATCAACACCGTCTTTTCCGGGCTGAGGATCTTGGCGGTCTCGGCCATGAAGTGCACGCCGCACTGGACGATCACATCCGCGTCGGTCTTGGCCGCCTCCTTGGCGAGCTGAAGGCTGTCGCCGACGATGTCGGCCACGCCGTGGAAAATCTCCGGCGTCATGTAGTTATGCGCCAGGATGACCGCGTTGCGCTCCTTCTTGAGCTTGTTGATCGCATGAATCACCGGCGCCAGCACCGGCCATTCAACCTTCGGGATAAAATCCTTCACCTTCTCGTAGACCGACGCGGTTTCCGCTTCGACCTCGGGCGTGTAGGCAAGGGACGGACGCGCGACCGGCGGAAATCCGGCGGCCTTCTCGCGTGCGGGGCGACGGGTGTCGGCGCATGCGCCGGTGGAGATTACAGTGGTGGTCATGGCGACCTCCCTTGACTGTTCCTGAACCGCACTCGGCAGTTCACTCGACCCTGAGCCGTCGCGTCTTTTCCGGCGCTTTATGCTCAATATGAGCATAACCTGACGTTTAAAAAACGCGGCCAAGGCCGTCGGTTATGCTCTTCGCGGGTATATATAAGGATGCAATAGCAGATTGCCAAATGCTTTCTTGCATCCCCCTGCGTGGCCCGGAAACGGCCAGCCTGGCAGACCGTCCACGAACCCATCCGTATCGTGAATGGCATCGATCAGGATCTTTCGCTTTTCGCGCCACTTGACGTCGCGCATAGTCTGCGCGCTCTTCGGCCGCACAGTGTCTGCCGGCTTGTGCAAGCCCCGAACGAAACAACGACCGCCCGGCCCGACCCGCCGGCACCAGACAACAGCACGGACACGATCATGACCTCCGCCTCCCCCCGCGACACCGCCATCAAGGACGGTCCCAACGTCCCGCTGATCATCATTTGCGGCTGCGTGATCGCGCTGATCGGTTTCGGGCCGCGCTCCTCGATGGGCCTGTTTCTGGCGCCGATGACCGATGCCCGCGACTGGTCGCGCGAGGTGTTCTCGCTGGCGCTTGCGATCCAGAACCTGATGTGGGGCGCCGGCCAGCCGATTGCCGGCATGATCGCCGACCGCTACGGCACCGCACGCACGGTCACCTTCGGCGCGTTGCTCTATATCGCCGGCCTTGGGCTGATGGCCTTCGTGGAATCGCCGATGATGCTGCACATCTCCGCCGGCGTGATGGTCGGCCTCGGCGTCGCGTTTTCTTCCTTCTCGCTGGTCCTGGCCGCCTTCGGGCGCGCCGTCACGCCGGCGAAGCGTTCGCTTGCCTTTGGCGTCGGTACTGCCGCAGGCTCCTTCGGTCAGTTCCTCTTTGCCCCGCTCGGACAGGCTTTGATCGACGGTTTCGGCTGGCATCAGGCCCTGCTGATCCTCGCCGCCATTGTCGCCATGGTGCCGCTTCTTTCCATCGCGCTGAAGGGCAAGCCCAAGGCGTTTTCGGCCGATTCCGGCGAGATCGACCAGAGCCTCGGCCAGGCGCTTGCGGAAGCCTTCGGCACGCGCGGGTTCTTGCTGCTGACCTTCGGCTTCTTCGTCTGCGGCTTTCACGTCGCCTTCATCACCGTGCATTTGCCGCCCTATATCGTCGACCTCGGTCTCGACCCGAGCTGGGGGGCGATCGCCATCGCGCTGATCGGCTTTTGCAACGTCTTCGGCGCGCTGGCGGCGGGCTACATCGGCGGACGCTATTCCAAACCGCATTTCCTGTCGCTGATCTATATCGGACGGGCGGTCGCCATCACCATCTTCCTGCTGGTGCCGGCAACGCCGTTCACCGTGCTCGTCTTTGCCGGGACGATGGGCTTCCTGTGGCTCTCCACCGTGCCGCCGACATCAGGCCTCGTCGCGGTCATGTTCGGCCCGCGCTACATGGCGACGCTGTTCGGCTTCGTGTTCTTCTCCCACCAGATCGGCGCGTTTCTCGGCGTCTGGCTCGGCGGGCGCATCTACGACCAGACCGGCTCCTACGATCCGATCTGGTGGATGGGCATCGCGCTCGGGATCTTCGCCGCGCTCGTGCACTGGCCGATCCGGGAAGAGCCGGTGGCGCGGCTTTCCGGCATGCCGGCGGAGTGACGCCGGGCCTTCGCACCACCCACCGACGTCATCCCGGCCCCTGAGCCGGGATCCAGTCCACGTCGCCAGTGTCCACGGCAGATGCCGGAACGCGGACGCATCGACCTAACTCGCACCCGCTGAGGTTGCCAATGGATCCCGGCTCGGGGGCCGGGATGACGCAGAGTGTGGCGGCGCGTCCGCTTGCCCGGGGTGACGCCGAGCGGAACACGCCCGACACCGTGCCTTCGGCACGCTTCATCCCCACCGCGCCCCCCCCCCAGCGAGACGGATGGCGTCCTCCCGGGCGTGGCGCAGCCGCGACCCGGGATCGGAGAGCCCCGACGTTCGGTTGAAGCGCTCTAACCCGCGATCTTGGAGAAATCCGCAACGCCGAGCGTCGCCTCGCGGATTTCCGCAAGCAGGCGCAAGCGGTTGAGCCGCAGGTCGGGATCGTCGGCATTGACGTGGATGTCGTCGAAGAAGCGGTCGACGGGCGCACGCAGGCCGGCAAGAGCGGTCATCGCGGCCGAGAAATCCTCGTTTTTCAGCGCATCGCGGAGTGCTGCACGCGCCGTGTCGATGGCGGCCGCCAGATCGATTTCCGCCGGCTCAACCAGATGATCGGCATGCGGACGGCCCTCGATGGCCGTGCCGTCCTTCTTTTCTTCCGCGCGCAGGATGTTGGCCGCGCGCTTGGTGCCGGCAAGCAGGTTCGCGCCGTCTTCGGTTGCGAGAAACGCCCCCAGCGCCTCGACGCGCTTGACCACCATCAAGAGGTCGTCCTGCCCTTCCAGCGCGAAGACCGCGTCGATCAGGTCGTGGCGCGCGCCCTCGTCCTTCAGGTGGACCTTCAACCGGTCGCCGAAGAAGGCAAGGAGGTCGAGGGCAAGGCCTTCTGACTTCGCTTGATCCGGCAGGTTCTTTTTGTGAATTTCTTCCGCGATCCGGTCATCGACCTTAGACCCCAGGTCCAACCCCTTCGTTGCCATTGCCGCGTCGACGGCCTGCTCCAGCGCATGATCCGTTGAAATTTCGCGCAGAATGCGGGTCTCGGCCAACATGATCCGCGATTTCAGCCCCAAACGCAGCCCGTTCTCCAGCACGATCCGGATCACGCCGAGCGCGGCACGCCTCAGAGCGTAAGGGTCCTTGGAGCCGGTCGGCTTTTCGTCGATGGCCCAGAAGCCGGTCAGGAGATCCAGCTTGTCGGCGAGCGCGACCGCAATCGCGACCGGATCGCCCGGCACATCGTCGGACGGACCCTGCGGCTTGTAGTGGTCTTCGATGGCGGTCGCGACGGAGGCGTCCTCGCCCTGGAGGTCCGCGTAGGTGCGCCCGATCTGGCCCTGAAGCTCGGGGAACTCGAAGACCATCTGCGTCGGCAGGTCGGCCTTGGCAAGGCGCGCCGCACGCGCAGCCTTTTCCACATCTGCGCCCACCTGCGGCGCGATCTCGCGCGCCAGCGCTTCCAGCCGCGCAACGCGGGCGGCCTGCGTGCCGAGCTTTTCGTGAAAGACGACATGATCGAGTTTCGGCAGCCGGCTTTCCAGCGGCGCCTTCAGATCGGTTTCCCAGAAGAACCAGGCATCCGACAGCCTTGCGCGGATCACCTTCTCGTTGCCGGCGATGATCGTCGCGCCGCCGTCGGCGGCCTTGATGTTGGAGACCGCGACGAAGCGGTTGGAGAGCGCGCCCGTTGCCGGATCCTTCAGCACGAAGCACTTCTGGTTCGCGCGGATCGTCAGGCGGATGACCTCGTCGGGAAGCTTGAGAAAGGTCTCGTCGAAGCTTCCCGTCAGCACCAGCGGCCATTCGACAAGCCCCGCGACCTCTTCCAGAAGCCCCTCGTCCTCGACCAGCTCCAGCCCGAGCGCCATTGCGCGGTTGCGCGCATCATGGGCGATGATGTCCTTGCGCCGGTCGGCATCGAGCACGACCTTCGCCTTTTCCAGCTTGTCGGCGTAATCCTCCAGCCGCCGCACCTCGAACGCGTCTGGCGCCAGGAAGCGGTGGCCGCGCGTAAACTTCGAGGAAACGATCCCGTCGACCTCGAAGGGGATCACCTCAGGCTCTTCCGTCTCGGGTCCGAAGGTCGCGACAATGGAATGCAGCGGACGCACCCAGCGCAAGCTGCCCGTTCCCCAGCGCATCGACTTCGGCCAGGGGAAGTTGCGGATGATGCCGGGCATTGCCTCGGCGACGATCTCCGGCGTCGAGCGGCCCGGCTTTTCGATCACGGCAACGTAGAAATCACCCTTCTTCGGATCGCTCGCGACCTCCGCCTCGTCGATGGAGGCGAGACCCGCGCCGCGCAAAAATCCTTCGAGCGCCTTTTCCGGCGCGCCGACGCGCGGACCCTTTCGCTCTTCGCGCGTTGCGCTGGAAGCGGCCGGAAGACCCGCGACATGAAGCGCCAGCCGGCGCGGGGTCACAAAGGCCTTGGCGCCCTCGTAGGTGAGACCCGCATCCACCAGCGCGTTGGTGACCAGCGACTTGAGGTTATCCGCCGCACGCCGTTGCATGCGGGCCGGAATTTCCTCGCTGAACAGCTCCAGGAGAAGATCGGGCATCTTTGATCTCGATGTTTGGGTGGCCCGGGCGCTTGGTAAGCGCCCGCGAAAACATGTGCTGCGTCCGTTACCAAGGCGGGAGGAAAAAGTCACCCCCACAGCCAAGCCAGGGCTGCGCGGGGTGACGAAAAAGAGACGCGGCCTACCAGCCACCACCCCCGCCGCCGCCGCCGCCGCCTCCGGAAAAGCCGCCGCCTCCGGAAAAACCGGAAGACGAGGATTTCGGGGCCGGCAGGGACGAGGAGAAACTTCCCGACATCGCGCTGACGGTATCGCCCAATGTGCTGGAGATATGGTGCGCATCGAAATGCCGACCGCTGTACCACGTGGGCGCATAGCTGGCCGCGACCGCAGCGCCGGCCGCCGTCGTCAACCAGGCCTCAAAGGCTCTCGACCACGGCTTTTCAACCCCCAGCGCAACCGCATAGGGCAAGAGCGTCTCGAAGTGACGCGGGCTCATCTCCGGCGCGCCGGCCATGTTCATCCGGTCTTTTTCGGCGACCGAAAGATACATGTTCAGCCCCTCGATCTCGTCGAGACGCGCGCGTCCCACCGCGGTTGGCGCGCCGAGCAGGAAGAAGAACAACACGTTTACCGAAAACAACCCCACGGCGATCAGGACCGGATAGGGGATCTCGCCGTTGATCGAAATCACCGCGAACGCCCCGACGCCCAACGCCATGACGAGCGCGAACACGGCAAAGGCAAGACCGACCCGGGCCATGATTCCGCGTGAACGGCTGAGGCTCTTGCCGATCCGCAAGGAGAACAGCGTGCCGACGAAGCCGCCCATCATCGCGGGGAACAATGCGCCGATTTCGGTCTGATCGAGATTGCCGAACACAACGAGAGCAATGATCGTCAGGACACTCAAGCCGATGCCCGGGACAAGATAGAGACGGTTTTCCTTGAAGAAGCGCCCCCGGTTTTCCCCTTCGATGGCACCGCGAAAGCTCTTGCCGAGCGAGACCACCGAGATTCCGTTCGCCGTGCTGAGCGTGAGGCTCGAATTGCGTGCGTCGAACCAGCGGGCAATTGCCGCCTCTCCTTTCGGCAACCCCTTGAGATTTCCCGTCTCGCTCCGGGGCCGGGACAACGTCAGATCCTCGGCGAAATCCTCCATCTTCATCCGGCCCTTGATCGCCAGATTGAGACAGGCGGCCGACAGCGCCTTCCAGCCGCCATCGCCGAAGCCCTTGTCGTAAATATAGGCGGCCAGCGCCGGCGACACGCCGTCGGGCGCCTCGAAACGCGGAAAGACGACGCCCTTCGCCGGGTCGCGTCCAACGAGCCACCACGCACCGAAATAATAGACGAGCACCAGCAGCGCGCCGCCGCCGCCCAGGATCGTCGCCATGTTGTCCTGCAGGAAGTAGCCGAGTTCCTCTTCCGGCGTCGGCGGCGCAACGACGCCCTTTTCCATGGCAACGACAACGCTCAGGCCCTCGCCGGCGGACAAGGGCCGCGTGGTGGAAAAGACAACGCTGTTGCCGGCGTCTTCCGTACGGGCCGTCACATCGCTTCCGCGCTCGGCGAAGCGGCCGGTGTAGGCAGTCCATTGCTGCGCCGGCGCGCCGTTTGGCAGCACCACCCGAGCGGTGGCCTTGTCGATCGGGAAGATCCATTCGTTGCCGGTGACGTTCCAGAACAGCTCGTCATAATCTTCGAAGAAGCGGATCTGGCGGGTCGTCTCGTAGACGAGCTTGTAGGTGTAGTCGCCCGGCGTCAGCAGGACCTCTTCCCTGCCGAAATAGATTCGGACTCCGCCGCCGCCGCGATTGACCTTATAGCCGTCGGGCTCTCCGTCGCGGGTTACCGACAAGAGCTCGAATCCGGCCAGCGCACGCCGCCCGTCCGCGGTCTCGAATGCGAGCGGAATGTCGCGGTAGATGCCCCGCCGGATCTCATTGCCCTCCGCGCGCACGCGGATGGTCTCCGTGACCGTCAGCGTGCCGTCGCCGCCCACCTCGACGGTCGCGTTGAAGGAATGAATGCGTTCTTGCGCATTGCCCGCACCGCCCGAGACGGCGATCAGGCAAAACGCGAGACCGATCACGGCCATCGCGTGGCGCATTTTCATGACAAGCGGCATGGCGCCTCTCTTTGCGGTAAGGGCAATCGCTCTAGAAGGAGACCTCGGGGACGGCGCGGTCGGCCGGGTCCTCGATCTCGAAATAGTCGGCCTGCTCGAACCCGAACTTCCCGGCGATCAGGTTGGCGGGAAAGCTCTCCACCGTCACGTTGAGACCGCGCACCGCGCCGTTGTAGTAGCGCCGCGCCATCTGGATGGTCTCCTCGACCTTGTCGAGCGAGGCATGGAGATCGCGGAAGCCGTCGTTGGCCTTCAGGTCCGGATAGGCCTCGGCCACCGCGAAAAGCCGGCCGAGCGCCTGGGACAGCATCGATTCCGCCTGGGAGCGGCCGGCGACGTCGTCGCGCGGCATGCTGGCCGCGCGCGCGCGCATTTCGGTCACTTCCTCAAGCGTCGCCCTTTCATGGGCGGCATAGCCCTTCACCGTCTCGATCAGATTGGGGATGAGGTCGGTGCGGCGCTTGAGCTGAACATCGATGCCGCTCCAGCCCT
Organism: Stappia stellulata DSM 5886; assembly: GCF_000423705.1. Taxonomy (GTDB): domain Bacteria; phylum Pseudomonadota; class Alphaproteobacteria; order Rhizobiales; family Stappiaceae; genus Stappia; species Stappia stellulata. The sequence continues at coordinate 885,049 of NZ_KE384083.1, forward strand.
CGCGCACCATCTGCCGCTGGCGCACCAGCGTGTTGTAGAGATAGACGACATAAAGCCCGAGCGCGACAAGCACGCCCAGCACGATCCAGGTTCCCATTCCGTCCCGTCCTTCTTTCCGAAATGATCTTCGGCCCCGACGGGGAAACGCTAGTGCGTCGCCGGGGAAATGTCACCCGAATGTGAGCCCCCGCCTGCCGCTCAGCGGAAGGCCTTCCTCCCGCCCGTCCGACGGATCGGCCTACGCCGTGTACCCGACGCCGCCGGCTTCCGTTTCCAGGAAGGCGCCGCCGCAGGCCTTGGTCAGCTCGCGGACGCGCAGGATGTAGCTCTGACGCTCGGTCACGGAAATCACGCCGCGCGCATCGAGCAAGTTGAAGGCGTGGCTCGCCTTGATGCACTGGTCGTACGCCGGCAGCACCACCTGATGAACGCTTGCGCCCGCCGCATCGCGCGCCTTGGCGCCGGCGTCCAGCAGGCGACGGCATTCGTCTTCCGCGTCCTTGAAATGACGAAACAGCGTTTCCGTGTCGGCGTGTTCGAAATTGTGGCGCGAATACTCCTGCTCGGCCTGCAGGAACACATCGCCATAGGTGACCTTTTCCGCGCCCTCGCGGCCGTTGTAGTTCAGGTCGTAGACGTTATCGACGCCCTGGATGTACATGGCGAGCCGTTCCAGCCCGTAGGTAAGCTCGCCGGAAACGGGCGAACACTCGAAGCCCGCGACCTGCTGGAAGTAGGTGAACTGCGACACTTCCATGCCGTCGCACCAGCATTCCCAGCCAAGACCCCAGGCGCCGAGTGTCGGGCTTTCCCAGTCGTCCTCCACGAAGCGGATGTCGTGCAGCGCGGGATCGAGGCCGATGGCATAGAGCGAGTTGAGATAGAGCTCCTGCAGGTTCTCCGGCGAGGGCTTCAGGATCACCTGGAACTGGTAGTAGTGCTGGAGCCGGTTCGGGTTCTCGCCGTAGCGCCCGTCGGTCGGACGGCGCGAGGGCTGCACATAGGCCGCCTTCCACGGGCGCGGTCCGAGCGAGCGCAGCGTGGTCGCCGGGTGAAACGTGCCGGCGCCGACCTCCATGTCGTAGGGCTGCAGGACCACGCAGCCCTGATCGGCCCAATAGCGCTGGAGCGTCAGGATCAGCCCCTGAAAGGAGTTTTCGGGGCGCATGTGCGCGGGCACTGCTTCGCTGGTCATGATCTTTCGTCCTTGCCGCTGCCGGAACCGGCGCACAGGCGCGCGCCCGGTCGGCGCGACAGGTGCCACCATCGCCCCGCGCCGTCAAGGCGGCTTGGCCGCGCAAACGCGCCGGCCGAGCCGCATCCGAAGGCGAAGACCGTCCGCCTGGTCCGCGCAGGGGCAAAGACGACGCCCTGTGCTGCGCATCACATCACCTAACCTTCCGCTACGGCACTATGACATCACAGGCAAGGCGGACAATGAACACCGCACCCTGAGCGACAAACGATCCGCACCGGCGGGCAAACCACTCACACATGACAGGAAGGAAACCAAAATGACCGATCTGCGAAAAATGACACTGATGAGTGTTGTCACCCTGACGATGGCATTCGGGGCGAGCCAGGCAATGGCACAAAGCAGCGCCGGCCAAGGCGGTGGCGGCGGCGGCGCGAGCCAGAGTGCATCCGTCGACGGCAGCAGCGGCGGCGGTCGCCGCGGCTGGGGACCGAAGAGCAGCGTGGGCGGGCCGATCCTCTGTGCGACGCCGAGCTGCATGGCCACCGCTGCCGCGGCCACCCATGTGCCCGGAAAGCCGCGCAGGCCGGCACGCACGCCGATCCTCAAGAAGCAGGAGGAAGGATGCAGCAAGATCCGCTACGTCTATCCGAACGGCACCGTGATCATCCAGTCCGATTGCCCGCGTCCGGTGATCGGGACCCACCGGTAACCGAAGGATTGCGCAAACACCGAAAACGGGGACGCCAGACGTGCCCCCGTTTTCGACCCGATTTCGTCCCGCCAGACCGGCCCGGCCTGTTCAACCGATCAGGCTGCCGGCGTTTCCCCGCCATGATCATGCCCGTGACCTTGCGCCGTTCCGGCCGCCTTTGCGGTGGTGCGTTCGCGCCACGCCTGCACGATGATCTGGAAGGCGGAGGAGAGAAACAGACCGGCCATCAGCCCAGCGACCAGAAGATCCGGCCAGCCCGTGTCGCTTGCCCATACGCCCGCCGCCGCAATCATGACCGCGATATTGCCGATCGCATCGTTGCGCGAGCACAGCCAGACGGAGCGCACATTGGCGTCGCCGTCCTTGTAGCGCATCAGCAAGCCGACACTCGCCAGATTGGCCGCCAGCGCCAGAAAACCGATGGCGCCCATCACCTCGGCCTGCGGCACCCCCAGGACCATCACCTGGTAGAGCGTCGACCCCAGCACCCACAGGCCCATGGCGAGCAGGCTGATGCCCTTCACAAGCGCAGCGGTGGCACGCACATTCAAGGAAGCGCCGATGACCGCTAGCGAAATGCCGTATGTCATCGCGTCGCCGAAGAAATCCAGCGCATCGGCCTTCAACGCCTGGGAACCGGCCATCTGACCGGCGACCATCTCGACGATGAACATCGCCGCATTGATCGCAATGACCGCCCAGAGCCGGCGCTTGTAGTCGTCCGACAGGCCTTCGAACGTCCCGTGATCGTGTCCGCAGCATGCACCCATGGTGGGATTCCTCTTGCTTTGCGATGAGACCCGTCCTTGCCCGACAGGCCTTGTTCAGTGTTGCGGCAGACCCTAAATGCTGTAGCGACTAGAGGTTCAAGAGGAAAAATCATGCTGTCGATCGGCGCACTCTCAAAGGCCACCGGTGTCAAGGTCCCGACGATCCGCTACTACGAACACCAAGGGCTGATCGCCCCGCCGGTGCGGTCCCACGGCAACCAGCGCCGCTACGAGCCGGCGGCGCGCGAGCGGCTCTCGTTCATTCGCCATGCCCGCGATCTCGGATTGCCACTGGACGCGATCCGCGAACTGCTGGAATTGAGCGAGACACCGGAGATGCCTTGCGCGGATGCCCACCGCATCGCGGTCGGCCATCTTGCCGAGGTACGCGCACGCATTGCCCGGCTGCAAAATCTCGAGGCGGAACTCCAACGCATCACGACGGCCTGCGATGCCGAGACCATCGGCGACTGCCACGTCATTCACGCGCTTGCCGATCACGCCCTGTGCGAACGCGACCACTGAGGAACGCGCGAGGGCCTCAGTCCTTCGGCCGATAGCGCCCGGTTTCGGGGTCGCGTTCCAGCGTCTTCATCGGCTGGGCGTCGGTTGTCTTGCGCGCGGCCCTGGACACGCGGTTTTCCACCCGGCCCATTTCGCGGCGAACCGCGCGGTACAGCACATATCCGCCGACCGCCAGGGCTGCCGCGCCAAACACATTCACCATTGAACTGCTCCCGTTGCTGTGGCGACAGACCTGTCAACGCGCCAAAGGGGCTCGAGTTTCGCCTGTACCCGGCGCAATCACAATCCGTATCGCGTCCAGAGCGCACGAATTTCCAGCGCCGAAAAGGCTTCGTCCGCGAGCCCTTGGGTCAGTCCGCCCGACGCTCCCGCCGCGACGCCCGAGGCGGGCCGGCGCCCGAACAGCGAGCGAGGGGCGGAAATCAGCGGCGTTTTCACCTTGTCGCCGTAACGGGCCCGCAGCACCGAGCGCAAATCGCCGAGGCTATCGACCAGCCCGAGATCGCGCGCCGCCGATCCTGTCCAGAACAGTCCGGTGAAAAGGTCCGGATTGTCGACCAGAACCTCGCCCCGGCGGGTCTTGACGAGATCGATGAACACGTCATGGACCTCGAGCTGCAGCGCCTTCAGATGCTGCACGTCTTCCTCGCGCTCCGGGCGGAACGGATCGAGGATCGCCTTGTTGGAGCCGGCGGTGTGCACACGTCGCTCGACGCCGAGCTTGGCGAGTGCCTCGGGAAAGCCGAATCCCGCCGAAACAACCCCGATGGAGCCGACGATCGAAGAGGGATCGGCAACGATTTCATCGCCGGCGACGGCAATCATATAGCCGCCGGAAGCCGCCACATCCTCGACGAAGACGAGCACGTCCTTCTTCTTTTCCTCGGCAAGCGCACGAATTCGCCGATGGATCAGATGCGCCTGGACAGGCGACCCCCCCGGCGAATTGATGATCAGCGCGACTGCCGGACCTTCGATGCCGAAGGCCTTGTCGAGCTGCTGGGCGACATTCGCGAGCGACAGCCCCGGCCGCAGCGGCGAGGCCATGCCGATGGCCCCCTGGAGCCGCACGACCGGCACCGTCGTTGGAACATTGCCCCATTTTCCGGGAAGACGTTTTCGCAAACGGTCGAGCACGCGGGCGCTCCTTCTTGGTTTGAATGTCAACGGGAACCAGCTGGCCCTTTGCCGGGATATAAGAGTTTGCCACGCCGAAAAAAGGCGTCGTCCGGCGGCCAGGAGACCAGGTCAGTCGGACGCGGATTGCGCCAGCGCGGCCTGAAGCGCCAGGAGGTCGCGCCAGGCATAGCGTTTCTGCTCGGGATTGCGCAGCAGATGGTCGGGATGGAACGTGGCGAGCGCCTTCATCGTGCGCCCCGCAAGCGGCACATCAAGCCATTTGCCGCGCAACCGCAGGATCCCGTCCGGGTGGCCGGTCAGCGCATTGGCCGGATCGCCGCCCAGAAACACCAGCACGGCGGGCGCGACGAGCTCGATCTGGCGCAGTGCGAAGGGCTTGCAGATCTCAACCTCCTGCGGGCTCGCCTTGCGGTCTCCCGGCGGGCGCCAGGGCACCAGGTTGGTCACGCAGACGGCGTCGCGCGACAGGCCGACGGCCCCGAGCATGCGGTCGAACAAACGCCCTGCCGGCCCCACAAAGGGCAGCCCTTCGCGGTCGTCCTCGCGCCGGGGAGCGCCGCCCATGAACATCACCCGGGCGCCGGGGCGGCCTTGCGCGAACACGAAGGATTTGGCCGACATCTTGAGATTGCAGCCGTTGAACGCGGCGACCGCCTCGCGCAGGGCATCGAGTGTGGGTGCATTGCTGGCAAGTTCGCGGGCCGCTGCCACGGCCTCGTCGTCCGGCATCACGGCATGATGGGTCGGTTCCTGCGGGCCGGCCGGTCGTGCCGGCTCGCTTGGCAGGGGCACCGATCCGGGAATTGCGTGCCCTCCCCTGCCGGGATCCGCTGTCGTGCCGTGGGGGGCGGCCTGACCCGCCGACGGCGCCGCCGCGGATACCGCCCGCGGTGCGGGTCGGGCCGACAGCGCGAAGGCATCGACAGGATCCATGTCGATCCAGGCGTCGGCGCCCGAACCGACATAGAAGTCGATCAGCGCCTCGAGCGCGCGTGCGTGCCCGGCGCCGGGCTGTCGCGGATCATTGCTGTTGCCGGGTTCCATGGCATGGTTGTGCCGCATCGCGGGCGGCGGCGCAACGGTGCGGGATGACAGCGCGCATCATTCCGTTTACGTAAAGGGAAATTTCATTTCTGAATCCGCATGCACATTGCAGCGGCTTTCGCACTGCACTAAACAGAAGCGGAGTGACACGGATCGTGAATTTGCGGGGGAGACAGGTATGAGCGAAACGGAAACCCTTCCGGAACGCGAGAGCATGGATTTCGACGTGGTGATCGTCGGAGCGGGCCCTGCCGGCCTGTCCGCCGCGATCCGCCTGAAACAGATTGCAAACGACAAGGGCGAAGAGCTCTCCGTCGTCGTGCTGGAAAAGGGCTCGGAGGTCGGCGCGCACATCCTGTCCGGCGCTGTCATCGACCCCGTCGGCATCGACAAGCTGCTGCCGGACTGGCGCGAGGAGAGCGGCACACCGTTCAAGACGCCGGTGACCGCCGACCATTTTCTGGTTCTCGGCCCGGCCGGCTCGATCCGCCTGCCGAACCTGTTCATGCCGAAACTCATGAACAACCACGGCAACTACATCGTCTCGCTCGGCAATGTCTGCCGCTGGCTCGCCGAAAAGGCGGAGGCGCTCGGCGTCGAGATCTATCCGGGCTTTGCCGCGGCCGAGGTGCTTTACGATGACGCGGGTCGCGTCGTCGGCGTCGCCACCGGCGACATGGGCGTCGGGCGCGACGGCAAACCGAACGCCGGTTTCACGCGCGGCATGGAGCTGCGCGGCAAATACGTGCTGATCGGCGAAGGCGTGCGCGGGTCGCTTGCCAAGGAGCTGATCGCGAAATTCGATCTCGACGCGGACAGCGACGTGCCGAAATTCGGTATCGGCATCAAGGAACTGTGGCAGGTCGCCCCGGAAAAGCACCGTCCGGGCCTGGTCCAGCATTCCTTCGGCTGGCCGCTCGACAGCCGGACCGGCGGCGGTTCGTTCCTCTATCACCTGGAAGACAATCAGGTCGCGGTCGGCTTTGTCTTGCACCTGAACTACAAGAATCCCTATCTCTCGCCCTTCGACGAGTTTCAGCGGTTCAAGACGCATCCCGCGATCCGCGAGACCTTCGAGGGCGGCAAGCGCATCTCCTATGGCGCGCGCGCGATCACCGAGGGCGGATACCAGTCGGTTCCGAAGCTCTCCTTCCCCGGCGGCCTGCTGATCGGCTGCTCGGCCGGCTTCGTCAATGTGCCGCGTATCAAGGGGTCGCACAACGCGATGCTGTCCGGCATGCTGGCCGCGGAGGAAATCGCGCAGGCACTGGCCCGCGGCGAGGCAAACACCGAACTGACCGGCTTCGATACCGCCTGGCGGGAAAGCGAGATCGGCACGGACCTCAAGAAGGTGCGCAACGTCAAGCCGCTGTGGTCGCGTTTCGGCACCGTCATCGGCATCGCGCTCGGCGGTCTCGACATGTGGATGAACGAGCTCTTCGGCAAATCCGTCTTCGGCACGCTGAAGCACGGCAAGAGCGACGCCGAAAGCCTGGAGCCGGCGGCGAAACACGCCCCCATCGCCTATCCCAAGCCCGACGGCGAGGTCTCCTTCGACAAGCTCTCCTCGGTGTTCCTGTCCAACACCAATCACGAGGAGGACCAACCGATCCACCTCAAGGTGAAGGACGAGACGCTTCAAAAGACCTCGGAGCACGATGTCTATGCGGGACCGTCGAACCGCTATTGCCCGGCCGGCGTCTACGAGTGGATCGAGGAAGGCGCGGACGCCCCGCGCTTCCAGATCAACGCGCAGAACTGCGTCCACTGCAAGACCTGCGACATCAAGGATCCGAACGGCAACATCACCTGGACCGTGCCGGAAGGCGCGGGCGGGCCGAACTACCCGAACATGTGAGGTCCGGCCGCCGGCAACCGGCAGCCCCCCTCACCAAGACGCCAAGGCGCCCGCGCGACAGCCGTTGCGCGGGCGTTTTCGTTGCCGGCAAAGGTCGAACTGCTCCATGCGTCATACCGGGCAAGCGTCAGCGCGACCCGGTATCGGAGAGCCGAAAGCCTTCGTTTCTCAAACCAACAAACCCGACAGACAGTGCCTCTCCGATCCCGGCTCTCATTGCATTCGGCCGGGATGACGTTTCTTCAAAGCTTGTCATCACTCTCACGCCCGTCCGGCTCTCGCGCGGGCGTTGTCGGTTTCGGCCGTCCGGCCGTCCGGCCGTGCAAATGTCTACGCCACCGCCGACCGCCGGCACCTTTCCAGGAAGGTATCGACGAACACATCCAGCGCCGCCCAGTCGGTGAACTCCATGTCGCCGGAGGGATCCATCTCCACGCCCTTGTCGCGCAGGATGCGGTGGATCATCCAGCGCTTCAGGAAATTCATCTGACGGTCGTGCACGGCGCCGGCGGCGAGATGCACCAGGGTTGCGTCCCAGTCCACCTCGTCGAACATGTCGTCGACCGCCGCGCGGGCATTGGCGTGATCCTCTTCCTTCGACGAAGAGGCCGACAGGCTTACCGAAATGAAGGCGGTCGGCACATCCTCGAGGCGCGCCCGCTGCTTGCGGATGAACTCCACGATCTCCGGCTGATGGCGCCGGACATGCAGCGAGGCCGCGAGAATCGCGGCATCGAAGGTGCCGAGCTCGGTCGCCGCCGCCGCCCGCGCATCGACCAGCGTCACCGCATGACCGGCCGCGCGGATCCGGGACACCGCGCGGTCCGCGATCTTGCGGGTTTGCCCCTCCGTCGTCGCATAGACCACGAGGATATGTGCCATGCCTGTCTCCTGAAAGCGCCCACCACACGCATAGTGTGCATCAGTGTGACGACGCTTCCATGACAGGAGTCAAGGCGATCCGGCCGAAGCCGGCAAATCAATCCGCCAGAAGCTCGCGCTCGCGCGTGCAGGCCTCGACCGCCGCGAAGGCCGACATGTTGACCACGCCGCGCGAGGTTACCGAGGGCGTGAGGATGTGCACCGGCTTGGCCGTGCCGAGCAGGATCGGTCCGACGTGCAGACTGTCGGTCATCACCTTCACCAGGTTGAGCGCGATATTGGCCGCGTCGAGCGAGGGGAAGACCAGAAGGTTCGCCTGTTCGGTGAGCCGCGAACCCGGCATGACCCGCTCGCGCATCGCCACCGACAGCGCGCTGTCGCCGTGCATCTCGCCGTCGACCTCGAGGTCGGGCGCGAGCTCGCGCAGGATTTGAAGCGCCGCGCGCATCTTGTCGGCCGAGGCCATGTCGCGCGAGCCGAAGTTCGACGCGCTGAGCAGCGCCGCACGCGGCGTGATGCCGAAGCGGCGGATTTCCTCCGCCGCCAGCACCGTCGTCTCCGCGATCTCGCGCGGGCTCGGGTCGACCGTGACATAGGTGTCGGCGAAGAAAGTCGCACCGCCGGAGTTGATCAGAAGCGAAAGCGCCGAGAAATCCTGCACGCCCGGCGCCGTTCCGATGATACCGGCGACATCCGACAAATGCTTGGAATAGCGCCCCTCAAGTCCGCAGATCAGCGCATCCGCCTCCCCCCGGTGCAGGGCGATGGCGCCGATCACCGTGGTGTTGGAGCGCACCATCGTGCGGGCGGCCTCCGGCGTCACGCCGCGCCGGCCGAGCAACGAGAACAGCGTGTCGACATAGTCGCGGTAGCGCGGATCGTCTTCCGGATTGGTGCATTCGAAATCGACGCCCGGACGGATCTTGAGGCCGAAGCGCTCGCAGCGGGCCTCGATCACCGAGGGACGGCCGATCAGGATCGGCTGCGCCAGCTTGTCCTCCAGCAGCACCTGGGCGGCACGCAACACCCGCTCGTCCTCGCCGTTGGAATAGATGATGCGTGTCTGGCTGTCGCGCGCCGCCGCGATGATCGGCTTCATGATCAGCCCGGAGCGGAAGACGAACCGGTTCAGCCGGTCGTTATAGGCCTCGAAATCGGTGATCGGACGGGCGGCGACGCCCGTCTCCATGGCCGCGCGGGCAACCGCCGGCGCGATGCGCAGGATCAGCCGCTGATCGAAGGGCGACGGGATCAGGTACTTGGGACCGAACGTCTCGCTGACGCCGCCATAGGCGCGCGCCGCGACCTCGGAGGGTTCCTCGCGGGCGAGTGCCGCGATCGCCTTGACGGCGGCGAGCTTCATTTCCTCGTTGATCGTCGTCGCGCCGGCATCGAGAGCGCCACGGAAGATATAGGGGAAACACAGGACGTTGTTGACCTGGTTGGGATAGTCGGAGCGGCCCGTGCACATCATCACGTCGTCGCGCACGGCGAGCGCGTCTTCCGGCATGATCTCGGGACGCGGATTGGCGAGCGCCAGGATCAGCGGCTTGTCCGCCATGGCGGCGACCATCTCCGGCTTCAGGACCCCGGCGGCCGACAGGCCCAGGAACACGTCGGCGCCGGGGATCACCTCGGCAAGCGTGCGTGCGTCGGTCTCCTGTGCGAACACCGACTTCCATTCGTCCATCAAGGCCTCGCGCCCCTTGTAGACGACGCCCTCGATGTCGGTGACGAAGATGTTTTCCCGGCTCGCGCCCAGCGCGCACAGCAGGTTGAGGCAGGCGAGCGCCGCCGCGCCCGCGCCCGAGGCGACGATCTTGGCCTTGGCGATGTCCTTGCCGGCCAGTTCAAGTGCGTTCATCACGGCCGCGACGACAATGATCGCCGTGCCGTGCTGGTCGTCGTGAAACACGGGAATGTTCATGCGGGCGCGCAGGTCGCGCTCGATCATGAAACATTCCGGCGCCTTGATGTCCTCCAGGTTGATGCCGCCGAAGGTCGGCTCCAGCACCGCCACCGCATCGACGAACCGGTCGACATCAAGCTCGTCGACCTCGATGTCGAACACATCGATCCCGGCGAACTTCTTGAAAAGGACCGCCTTGCCCTCCATCACCGGCTTGGAGGCCAGAGGGCCGATGGCCCCGAGCCCGAGCACCGCCGTGCCGTTGGAAATCACACCGACAAGATTGCCGCGCGCCGTGTAGTCGGCGGCAAGCGCAGGCTCGCGCGCGATCTCCATGCAGGGCGCCGCGACGCCCGGCGAATAGGCAAGCGCCAGGTCGCGCTGGTTGCCCAAGGGCTTCGTCGCCTGGATCTCCAGTTTTCCGGGGTGCGGATAGCGGTGGTAGAAGAGCGCCGCTTCATCGAGTTCGCTGGGAGACGGGTGGGCGGTCGGCTTCTTGGTCATGGGATTCCACTTGCGGCTGGCGGGCTATATCAGTTCAGGCAAAGGGCAGTCGGCGCAGCCTAGCGCCACATCGGCGCGCGGTCATGCCCCCTTTGCGGCGGCTGTCCCGGACGAGCGCATCAGGATGCGAATCAACAGGTACAGAACCGCCGCATTCAGGCAATGCCATACGAAATGCGTGCCCGATGGGAAAGACGGGCAAACCAGCATATCTCCCGTTCTGAAAGCAAGCGAAATCAGGAAGAGCATGCCGACGCCGGCAAGCGGCGCGGCCAAGGCGGGCGAGCGCCAGGCAGCGAGGGCGACGGCGAAGATCGCGAGAGCAGCCGGCGCATAGCCGCCCGACGACCCGAGCAGCCGGCCAAGCTGGGGACCAAGCGCCAGTCCGGCGATGAAGAAACCGCCCGTCAGCGCGGCCGCCAGCCACAGCCGCACCGAGAGGATGCGCCGCATCGCGAAGAAGAAGTAAAGGTGAATGAACACCGCGATCGGAATGACATCGGCGAGCCCCGCCCAGCGCGTGGCAAGCGTGTGGAACAGGAACGAGCCGATCCCGACAAGCGCGACCACGACGATCAGCGCCAAAGCAGCGCCATCCCCGTACGGCTGACGCCGCCAGTGCCGCAACGCCCAAAAGGCCGCGACAAGAAACGCCGCATTGGTCAGGGCGTTCAGGGGCTCCGCCCAAAAATCCGGGCCGACCCGTTCGCAATAGGCATCGACCGCTGCCGTCCAGTCCATCCTCGATCTCCGCAGTTGTTCCCTTGAAGACGCGGGCCTGCGACCAAAGGGGCCGCGACAGCCACTGGCAAGTCGCCGGGTCCGGGCCTATTGTCGGCCGCACCCGCGTCCTTGAGAAAGGGAAAACAGACCCATGCATCGCATTGATGACAGCCGCCCGTTCGTTCCCTTGCGCATCGCCGTCCTCACCGTCTCCGACACCCGCAAGCCGGAGGACGACCGGTCCGGCGACACGCTGGTCAAACGCCTGACGGAAGCCGGCCACCGGCTCGCCGACCGTGCCATCGCCACCGACGACGTGGAGGCGATCCGCGAGGTCGTGAAGCGCTGGATCGCCTCCGCCGAGGTCGACGTCGTCATCTCCACCGGCGGCACCGGCTTCACCGGGCGCGATGTGACGCCGGAGGCGATCGAACCCCTGTTCGAGAAGCGGATGGACGGGTTCTCGGAGGTCTTCCACCGGATCTCCTACGACAAGATCGGCACCTCGACCATCCAGTCGCGCGCGACCGGCGGCGTCGCCAACGCCACCTATATCTTCGTGCTTCCGGGATCGCCCGGCGCCTGCAAGGACGCCTGGGACGGCATCCTCAAGTGGCAGCTCGACTACCGGCACATGCCCTGCAATTTCGTCGAGATCCTGCCCCGGCTCGACGAACACCTGAAGCGCGGCAAGCTTCGGCAGGCCTGAGGCCCGGACTGCCGACGCGTTCACGCTTGCGTGAACACAGCTTCCCCCCTTGCCGTTCCCGGCTAGATGGCAGCTTCGAGACACATGTCGTATCTCCAAGAGGGAGGATTGATCCTATGAGCCATTTTTCGCTTAGCCGCCGGGCGGTTCTGGCCGGTGCCGCCACGACGCTTGCCGCACCCGCAATCGTCTCGCAAACGACCCTGGCGCGGGCCGAGGCGCCGATGATGGGCATGTCGAGCGCGTCCTTCAACCGCATCGCGCTCGGCGACTTCGAGGTCACCACGCTGCTGGACGGTCAGCGCGCCTCCGACGGCCCGCATCCGATCTTCGGCCAGAACCAGGAAGCCGAGGCGGTCGCCGCGCTGATGGAGGAAAATTTCCTCCCGCCGACGCGCACCGAATTCGTCTTCACGCCCGTCGTCGTCAACACCGGGTCCGAGCTCGTCCTGTTCGACACCGGTCTCGGCGGCGATGCCGGCTCGCTGACGCAGCAACTGGCGGCGGCCGGCTATTCGCCTGAGCAGATCGACATCGTGGTGATCACCCACATGCACCCCGACCACATCGGCGGGCTGATGACGGGCGGCACTCCGACCTTCCCGAATGCACGCTATGTCACCGGCCAGACCGAATACGACTTCTGGTCGGGCGAGGACAAGCTGACCGGCCCAACCGAGCGGGTCGCAAAGCTCGTCCAGTCGAATGTGACCCCGCTTGCCGACAAGATGACCTTCATCGGCGACGGTGCGGATGTCGTCACCGGCATCACCGGCATGGACACTGCCGGCCACACGCCGGGCCACATGTCCTTCCATCTCGAAAGCGCCGGCCAGCGCCTGCTGATCTGGGGCGACGTCGCCAACCATTTCGTCGCCTCGATCCAGCGCCCGGACTGGCACGTGCGCTTCGACATGGACAAGGAAAAGGCGGCCGCGACCCGCAAGCGCGTCTTCGACATGGTCTCCGCCGACAAGGTGCCCGTGACCGGCTATCACATGCCCTTCCCCGCCATCGGCTACATCGACACGCGTGGCGGCGGCTACAGCTGGGTGCCGGCGTCCTACCAGTTCAAGGTCTGAGCCGGGCACACGTCAGCCAGCGAAAACAGCAAAGCCCCGGGCATATCGCCCGGGGCTTTTTGTCTGGCGCATCGACTTCTCAGCCAACTGCCTGCTCCGGCTCCCGACGAGCCTCGGCAGGTGCCGCCTCGACGGTGTAGTCAGGTACCGTCGCCATGTAGGCCGCATAGGCATCGGCATCCGGCGGCAGGAAGGTCTCGGCGAGCGGGTTCGCCTTGCGCCGTTTGCGCGCGCCCATGTCGGCCAATAGCTCGTCGGTATGGCGGAAATGATAGGGCGCGGAGCACAACCCGCCATAGACACCGGCGGCCGGCCGTTCCTTGCGCCGCCATTCGAGATGGCGTGCGATCCAGCCGTCCATCGCCGACGCCGTCGGCTGATCGGCAAGCTTGCCATCCGCGAACCGCACCAGCCACTCTGCCGCGATGTTGCTGGTCAGCACCGTGGCGAAGGACGAATTGAAACCGACGAAGCCGAGGTCGGGGATCTTCGGATTGACGATCAGCCGGTAGAGCTTGTACTGGCCGTCCTCCTCGATCAACGTGCGCTTCTCTTCTTCGCCGAGATAGGGAATGCCGAGCTTCCAGCCGACCGCCTGCACAACCACGTCGGCCGCGATCCGCTCGCCGCCTGTGAGCACGACGTCGCCGTCCTCATAGTGGTCGATGGTGCCTTGCACCGCCTTTATCCGGCCCTCCTTGAGGTACTTGAAAAACCCTTCCGTCGCGATCGCTAGCCCGCAGGAAATCGTCTCCTCGATGGGCTTTTTCGGGCGCAAACCCAGTTTCTTCAATCCGAACTGAAGGTTGAGCAACGCCTCAAGCCCGCGCCAGTTCGCCCAGACCAGCGGTTTGGCAAGCGCATGCGCCAGCTTGCCGCCAGCGCCCATGCCCCAGGGCGGAAACATGCTTTCCGACGCGCGGCAATAAAGGATGCGCTTGAAGTTGACGAGCCCCGCGAACTTGTAGGGCACCCGCCAGACCGGCTCCAGATAGACGATGGTGACTTCTTTCGCGCCTTCGCGCACCGCGTTGACGGCAACATCGGTGGCGGATTTGGAAAAGCCGAGCACCACCACCTTCTTGCCGCGCACCAGCGCCGGATCGTTGTACTCGCACGAGTGCAGCACCGTGCCGCCGGCATATTCGAACCCGTCCTGTCCCGGGTGGGCGAGAACGTTCTTGTCGCTGAAGGTGCCGCTGGCGATCACGACGAAGTCGAATGCCAGGTCCGCTGCATCGCCGTCGGGCGTGTCGACCTTCAACCGCCAACCGCCGTCGGACTTGCGCGCCATGGCCCGCACGGAATGACCGAAGCGGATCAGCGGCAACAGTCCCTTGGCCGTCGCGAAGGCGCGCAGATACTCGTAGACCTGACGCCCCGAAGGCCATTCGGGATAGTCATCGGGCATTGCCATGCCGACGTAGCGATAGAGATCCTTGGGACTTTGCGTCTTGATCCCCGGATAGGACCTGGACGGCTCCCAAACGCCGCCCAGATCGTGGCTGCGCTCCAGCACCGTGACATCGTGCCCCCGGTCCCTGAAGGCTTGCGCGGACGCAAGTCCGCTCACGCCCGCGCCGATGACGCAGACCCGCTTGCGCTTGACCATATCGTCTCTCCTGAAGCCTTGAAAAAGGACGGCCCCGCCGAAGCGGCAGGGCCGCCAGACGACCCGAAGGATCAGCCCTTCAGGGAGAGCGGGTCGAAGGCCATTTCATCGGGAGACAGGAACTGCACCTCGCGCATGGCGGACTGGCGAACGACCTCTTCCGGGTCGCCCAGATTGTGCAAATTGTCGAAGAGCTCGCGCAGGCGGCGCGCCGGGCTGACCCAGAAAAGGCCGCGCGCTGTCTGGTCCGTCAGATTGTAGTAGCCGTGCGGAATGCCCATCGGCATGCGCACCAGATCGCCGGCATTGGCCTGATGGTGCTGGCCGTCGAGGTAGAGGTCGAACCGGCCTTCCAGAACGTAGATGAACTCGTCCTGGGTCGGGTGGATGTGCGGCGGCACGAAGGTGCCCGGCGGGTCGAGCGTCTCGAAGCAGAAGCTGCTCTCGCCCTCCGATTTCAGCCAATAGGTATGGCCGAGGATGCTCCACTCGACCTGGTCGATCCCCGTCCCGGCCGGTGTGATGCCCGGCTCCGTGCAGACCTGAACCATGTTGGCGATGGCTTTTTTCATTGCTCTCTCCCGAAATTTCACGCGCGACACCGCGCGGATCGTCCTCTGGACCGGTCTTTTTTCAGCGCCTTGTTTCGACGCATTGCCGGTTTGTTTTTGACGGGACCGATATCCCGCAGGATCGAGGAGAGCGGAAGACGGGGCCATGCGTCTATCCGCTGGACGACGCCTCTGTCCCGAAAACGAAGGATTCTTTCGAAATCACAGCGAAAACCCATGCTGCACTGCCGCAATCACACGCCTGCGCGCAACAAGATGACGCTGCTGCGGGGCCATGCTAGGCTGGGCACGAAAAGACAAGGGCGGGAAAACCCGCCTTCCGGAGCGTGAATGCGGGACGTGATCGAACGGCGCCGCACCTGAGGAAGCAAGACAGGCATGACGGGTGAAGGCCCCACAAGCGCCGCGACACCGGGCGCGCGCATGACCGTTCCGGGAGCGGCCGGTACGGCGATGCCCCTTGCCGGCCACGCCAAGGTCGCCACCCGTGACGTCTCGCAGGCCGCCGAACAGGTCGGGCGCATCTTCTGCGCGCATCGGCTGACACCGCTCGATCGCGCGCAGACCTTTTCCGCCGTCCACAACAGCCGCCGGTTTCCGGGCGGCTCGATCAATTATGTGGCCTATGGCGGCGAGGTCGAGATCGACCCCGGCTGCCTGGAGCGCTTCTTCCTGCTACAGATCCCGCTGCGCGGCGGTGCCGATATCCGGTGCGCACGCGAAGTCACCGAGACACGCCCGGGACGGGCTGCTTCCCTCCTCTCGCCCACACGCCCGGCGCAGATGCGCTGGCATGCCTCCTGCGGGCAGGTGATCCTGATGCTCGACCGCGCACCGCTGGAGCGGACCATCGCCGCCTATCTGGGATTCCCCGTGGACGAGATCGTGTTCGACCCGCGGCTGCGCCTCGACCAGGAGCCCGGGCGCAGCATTGCCGCCCAGGTGGCGCATCTGGCCCGCCTCGCGCAGGACAACGGTCCGGACCGCGATGCGCTGCTGCGCCAGATCGGCGAGGCCATCGGCCATACGCTGTTGTGGCAGCACGGCAGCAACCGCCGCAATGCGCTTGTCGGCGGCCCGGGCCAGGAGCTGCCGCCCCCGAACCGGATCGCGACCGCGCTCGAGCATATCGACGCCCACCTCGACCAGCCGCTCGACCTTGCCGCCCTTGCCCGCCATTGCGGCTGTTCGCTGCGAGCGCTGCAAAATGCCTTCAAGACCCACCGCGGCGAGACCCTGACGGAGGCGGTGCAGCGGCGGCGCCTCGCGCTCCTGCGCGAGCGGCTGCTCGCCTGCGGCAGCGGCGACAGCGTCACCGACCTGATGTACGCCTGCGGGTTCTCCCATCTGGGGCGCGCCGCAAGCGCCTATCGCACGGCCTATGGCGAACGCCCGAGCGATACCCTGCGTCGACCGGGCAATTCAGATTATCCGACCGCGGAAATCCAATAGCGCAAATAAATTCAATTTTTCGAATGAATAATATTGAAGACAAGAAAATTATATTATCAAATATGAAATTATGAACTGCCTTCTTTCAACACTAAAAAATCAATATTTCGCCATGACTTATAGCAGCCGCAATTAATTCGATAAATTTCCTTTGTTTATTCACGTCACAGACAAGATGGATCTCCACCTTGTCATTCGTGGACGTCACGAGGTCGTTCACTGGCGTCGCCCCAACGGGACCACGCCATACCCCACGCATTCACGGAGAAAAGATCCATGAAGATGACCCTCGCTACCATCGCTGCCCTGACCTTTGCCGGAGCGGCTGTCGCGCAAGGTGTCGGCTTCGCGGAGCTGGACGCCGACAAGAACGGCGCCCTGAGCTACTCCGAGGTCACCGCGGCCCTGCCCGACACCACGAAGGAGGCGTTCACAGCGGCCGATACCGACGCCAACGGAACGCTCTCGAAAGCCGAATTCAAGGCAGCGACGACGAAAACAAACGGCTGATCGTCCCTCCCCGACCCTGGTGGCCACCCCGTTTCGTGCGACGGGGTGGCCGCACCCCCGCAGCCGATGACAAGGCTTTTCAGTCGCATTTGTTCCTGATATGTTCCATTCGGATCCGGGTCAGCCGGACGCGATTTTTTCACGAATGGAACCGTTATGCGCGCTTCCCGGCACACGCCTGTTTCTCACCAGACCGGCACCCCGCCGGCGCCCGAACCGGGGCACAAGCCGGCGGGCGACATCCGCGGCGCCAGAGGTCGTGGCGCGGGGCTCAATATGGCCGGGCGCTTCGAGGCGGAAAGCAGCGAGGCGTTCGACGACGGCTGGGGCACGCTCGACGAGATTCCCGTGCTCAGGACGCACGTCCAGGAAGAGCGCGCGCGCACGATCATCACCCGCAACGAATCGCCGGACATCTCCTTCGACCGCTCGATCAATCCCTATCGCGGGTGTGAGCACGGCTGCATCTATTGTTTCGCCCGCCCGAGCCATGCCTACGCCGGCCTGTCGCCGGGGCTGGATTTCGAGACCCGGCTGACCGTCAAGCCGAATGCGGCGGAGCTGCTGGAGCGCGAACTGTCGAAACCGGGCTACAAGCCGCGCACCATCGCGATCGGCACCAACACCGATCCCTATCAGCCTATCGAGCGGGACCGCGGCGTCATGCGCGAGATCCTGACCGTGTTGGCCCGCTGCAACCATCCGGTCGGCATCGTCACCAAATCCGCGCTGGTGCTGCGCGATCTCGACATCCTGGCGCCCATGGCCGAAAAGGGCTTGGCCAAGGTCGCGCTGTCGATCACCACGCTGGACCGCAAGCTGGCGCGCACGATGGAGCCGCGCGCGGCAACGCCGACCCGCCGTCTCGCCGCCCTCAAGGGGCTGTCGGAGGCCGGCGTTCCGGCAACCGTCATGGTCGCTCCGGTGATTCCCGCGCTTACCGACCATGAAATGGAACGCATCCTGGAGGCCTCTCACGACCATGGCGCGGGCGAAGCGGGGTATGTCCTGTTGCGGCTTCCCATCGAGGTCAGTCCGCTGTTTCGCGACTGGTTGCTGCGCCACCGGCCAGACAGCTACCAACATGTCATGAACCTGATCCGTTCCATGCGGGGCGGAAAGGACTATGATGCGCAATGGGGAAAGCGCATGCGCGGGGAAGGCCCCTATGCCAAACAGCTTGCACAGCGGTTCTCGCTCGCCTGCAAACGCATCGGACTGAACGGCCGGCGCCGGTCGCTGACCGCGGATCACTTCTTGCCGCCGCAAGCGGGCGGCGTGCAGTTGAACCTGTTTTGAACGGCCGCCGGTATGCGGGGATCGCGGCCGGGCGGATCTTGCCGCCGACCGCAAAGGCTGGAACCATGCCCACATGACGCATTTCACACTGCAGGCCTCGCTGTCCCTGACCTTGCCGGACGCCCTCGACCCGAAGGCAGAGCGCGCGCTGGCCGCGCAGTTCGACGGCGCGCTAGCCGGGATCGACGAAGCCGGGCGCGGCCCCTGGGCAGGTCCTGTCGCCTGCGCTGCGGTGATTCTCGACTATGACAATCTCCCGGACGGGCTTGCCGATTCAAAGGTTCTCAAGCCGGAGAGCCGCGAACGCCTGCACGACGAAATCCTGGAAACGGCCTGCGTGGCCCTTGCCTTCGCATCGCCTGGATGCATCGACCGCAAGAACATTCGCGCCGCGACGCTCGGTGCCATGGCGCAGGCGGCTGACGCTCTCGCGGTCAGCCCGCGGGCCTGCCTGATCGACGGGCGGGACGTGCCTCCCGACCTGCCCTGCCCGGGGCAATCCGCTATCAAGGGGGACGGCAGGATCCTGTGTATCGCCGCCGCTTCCATCATCGCCAAGACAGCGCGCGACCGGTTGATGGCGAAGATGTGCCGGATCTGGCCGGACTACGGGTTTTCCGGCCACAAGGGCTATGGCACCGCGGCACATGCGGCGGCCCTGTCAAGCAGCGGACCGTGCCCGCTGCACCGCACGAGCTTTCGGCCCGTCCGTGCCATGCTGGATCTGCCCGATTGAAGGAGCGACCGGCGGGAAAACGCCGATGATCGACCCGACGGCAATTGCGCATGAAAAAAGGCGGCCCGGAAGGACCGCCCTTTAAAACTCCGGATCGTCCTGCACCGCTCAGTTGAGTCGTGCGGAGACGTCCTTGATGCTCTTTTCCAGCAGGTCTTCGCCGACCTTGCCCTCGACCTTCTTGGCCAGGATCGTCTCGGCTGCGGCCACCGCGATGTCGGCGGCCCGTGCCTTGACGTCGGCAATGGCCTGACCCTCGGCCTGGGAAATCTTGCGCTCGGCCGCTTCGGTGCGGCGGGCGATCATTTCCTCAAGCGCGGCGTTGGCTTCTTCGGTCATCCGCTCGGCTTCGCGCTTTGCTTCCGCGACGATGCCTTCGGCCTCGGCCTCGGCTTCCTGACGGCGGCGCTGATAGTCCGCCAGAAGCGACTGGGCTTCCTCGCGCAGCTTGCGGGCGTCATCGAGTTCCTTGCGGATGGAATCGGCCCGTTTGTCGAGACTGGCACCGACGGTCCCGGGAACCTTGAGATATGCGATCAGGGCCAGAAAAAGCAGAAGTCCGACCAGTGCCCATGCTGAAGCGTCCATCAGGCCGTCCTCACTTCATTGCGCCGTCGACGGCCTTGGAAAGCTCCGTCTTCGTCGGCGCCTTGCCGATCAGGCTTTCGACCAGCTCGGTGGTGGTTTCGGAAGCGATCTCGCCGACATTTTCCATGGCGGCCGCCTTGATATCGTGAATGCGCTGCTCGGCATCCGAGAGTTTCGCAGCCAGGTCGGCTTCGGTCGCCGTACGGCGGCGTTCGACGTCGGCCTTGAGCTTGTCGCGGGTTTCCTGCGCGATCCCATGCGCATTGGCACGCGCCTCGGCCAGCGCCTGCTCATAAGCGGCAATGGCGGCGTTGCTCTCGTCGTTCAGGCGGTTCGCTTCCGCGATGTCGCCGGCGATGCGGTCGCGGCGATCTTCCAGGATGCCACTGAGGCGTGGCAGAGCCACCCGGCTCATGATCCAGTAGAGAAGGCCGAAGGCTATCGCCAGCCAGAGAATTTGCGATGCGTAGGTCGTTCCGTCGAACGGCGGGAAGGTCGCCGGCGAATGCGGTTCGGCGGGGACGACAATTCCGGTCTGGGTTTCGGCGCTAGTCGTGGCCATCTTGATCTCCAATGCCGCAGCTCGTGCTGCCTCTCAGCTTTGGGGACAGGCCGACCGGGTGCGGTGAACGCACCCGGTCGGATAATCCGCGTCGCTGACGCACTCCGTCGTGATTAGACGGCGAAGAGCAGGAGAAGCGCGACGAGAAGCGAGAAAATGCCGAGCGCCTCGGTCACGGCGAAGCCGAGGATGAGGCGGCCGAACTGGCCGTCGGCAGCGGACGGATTGCGCAGGGCACCCGACAGGTAGTTGCCGAAAATGTTGCCGAGGCCGAGGGCGGCGCCGCCCATGCCCAGACAGGCGAGACCGGCACCGATGTACTTAGCTGCTTCAGCTTCCATGACACTTGCTCCTTGAGTAGAGATTGCAGCGACGAGATGGGCGGCTCCGCGTCATTGCGGAGCCTAACCAGACTGACTTTTAATGGCTCGGATGCAGCGCATCGTTGAGGTACATGCAAGTCAGAACCGTGAAAACATAGGCCTGCAGGAAGGAGACCAGGAACTCCAGCGCCGTGATCGCGATGGTCATCAACAACGGCAGGATCGCCATGATCGGACCGAAAGCGCCGAGACCGTCGGCGGCGAGCAGCGACACCACGAACCCGGCGAAAACCTTGAGCGTGATGTGACCCGCAAGCATGTTTGCGAAGAGACGAACCGACAGGCTGACCGGACGCGAGAGGAAGGAAATGACCTCGATCGGCGTCACGAGCAGATACATGATCGGGGGAACGCCCGCCGGCGCGAACAGGTTAAGGAACTTCGTCCCGTGCTTGGCGAAGCCGTAAACCATCACCGTACCGATCACCAGGAGCGACAACGCGAAGGTGACAATGATGTGGCTGGTGACGGTGAAGAAATACGGAAACATGCCGATCAGGTTGGCGAAGAGCACGAACATGAACAGCGAGAACACCAGCGGAAAGAAGCGCATGCCCTCGTTTCCGGCGGAACTTCGCAGCGTGTTCGCGACGAATTCGTAACTCATCTCGGCCAGCGACTGCCAGCGCCCCGGCACCAGGCCGCGCCCGCCGGTCGACAGGATCAGGAACGCGGCGACAAGCGCCGTCGTTGCGACCATGAAAAGCGCCGAGTTCGTGAAAGACAGATTGAGGCCGCCGACCTCGATCGGAACGAGTTCGCTGATCCTGAACTGATCAATCGGATTGTTCGCCACCGGGTCAGCCCTCTTTAAAGCGGTCGCATTGCACGCTTTCGCGCCAGAAACATGTTCAAGAACTGCCGTCGCGCGTCTTGTCCCGGGGCTCGGCGACGACGCCGGCGGACCGCAAAACATTCAGCACACCCGCGCAAAACCCCAACAGAAGGAAGATGATCAAGCCCCACGGGCTCGTCCCCAGTCCCCTGTCGATCAGCCAGCCGAGACCCGCTCCCACCAAGACACCGGCGACGAATTCCGTCGACAGCTTCATGGCCTGCGCAAACCCCTGCCCCGCGCCTGAAGAGTTTTCGCCCTTGCGCTCTTGCGCCTCGGGCGAACGTTCCTCAAGCGATTGTACCAACCGGTTCTTTCGCTCGGACAGTTCCGCTTCCCTCAGCACACGACGCTCGTCGTCCTGCCCGCTCTCGTTAGGAGACATGATACCCAGCCCCCTGTCTCGATGCGCACCGGCGTGTTGCCCGCATGCCTCTGGAAGTCGGGCGCACCATAGTCGGCACCCCCCGCCCTGTCAAGACAACAGGACCACCACTTAAGTTTTTGTTTTTTATCAATAAATCAAGTTCTCAGAAAGACTTCGAACAGCTAATTCCGCCAATTGCCGGGACCGGTGCGCGCCTAGCCCGCTTCGCGGAATCGCTCCGCCGTCTCGAGATCGACGGAGACGAGTTGCGAGATGCCGCGTTCGGCCATGGTGACGCCGAACAGGCGGTTCATCCGTGCCATGGTGATCGGATTGTGGGTGATCACCACGAAGCGCGTGTCCGTGCTGCGCGTCATCTCGTCGAGAAGGTCGCAGTATCGCTCCACATTGGCGTCGTCGAGCGGCGCGTCGACCTCGTCGAGAACGCAAATCGGTGCCGGGTTTGTCAGGAACACGGCAAAGATCAGCGCCATGGCGGTCAACGCCTGCTCGCCGCCGGACAGCAGCGTCATCGTCTGCGGCTTCTTGCCCGGAGGACGGGCGATGATTTCCAGACCCGCATCCAGCGGGTCTTCCGCATCGACCAGCTTGAGCTCCGCGGTCCCCCCGCCGAACAGATGCGTGAACAGGCGCTGGAACTGGGCGTTGACGGTCTCGAAGGCGGTGAGCAGGCGCTCGCGCGCCTCCTTGTTGATGTTGGAGATCGCGCCACGCAAGCGCTTGATCGCCTCGATCAAATCGTCACGGTCGGAAATCAGCGTGCCCCGCTGGGTCTCGATTTCGCCGAGTTCCTCCTCGGCGCGCAGGTTCACCCCTCCGAGCCGCTCGCGTTCGGCCTTCAACCGGTCGACGCGCCGCTCCAGCGCGTCCGGGTCGGGCAGCGGAGCGCCTTCCTTCAGGCCCGCGAGACCGGCAAGCGCCTCGACCGGGACCTCAAGCGCCTCGTCGATACGTGCCTCGATCTCCGCCTTGCGGGTGCGGGCGGCTGCCAGCCGCTCCTCCGCGCGAATACGCCGTTCGCGCGCCTCGGCCAGATGGGTCAACGCGTCCTGTGCGGCCATGTCGGCCTCGCGCTGTGCGGCTTCCGCCTGCGCCAGCGCGTCGTCGGCGGCGGCACGTGCGGTTTCGGCTGTGGAAATCTCGCTCAGCAGGGCGCGGCGCTTCAACTCGATATCGTCGGGCGCTTCCAGCAGCTCCGCGCGCTCTTCCTCGGCCGCCGTCATGCGCTCGCCAAGGACCTCGACCTGCTGGCGGGCGCCCGATGCGCGCTGCGCCCAGCTGGCCCGTTCGCGCGCCAAGGCGTCCTGGCGCCGTCGGCGCATCTCGCGCTCGCGTGCCAGACCTTCAGCGGCGGCGCGCTCGCGCGACAGGGCGGCACGCGCTTCCGACGTTTCGGCCCGGATGGTGTCGATGCGGCTTGCCAGCCCGTCGTCGGCCGGAAGCTCCTCCAGCGCCATGCGCGCCTCTTCCGCCGCCTCGCGCGCCTCGGCCAGATCCGCTGCGATGCGGGCGAGACCGTCCTCGAGCGCGGCGCGGCGGGCTTGCGCCTCGGCATGCGACCGCTCAAGCCGACCCACTTGCGCGCGCGCCTCGTCCGCCGCCTGCCGCAGACCCCGCAATTGTCCGCGCGCGGCCTGCTCCGCCTCGGAGGCCGCGCGCAGGGCAGCGGAAAGCTCCTCGAATTCAGCCTGGCGCTCGGATTCGCTCTCGCGCGCCGCCTCGATATCCTCTTCCAGCGCGGCGAGCCTGTTCTTGCGGGCAAGACGCTGCGCGGCCGCCGTCGGCGCGTCGGCGGAAACGGTGAAGCCGTCCCAGCGCCACAGCGCGCCCTCGCGCGACACCAGCCGCTGTCCCGGCGCCAGCCGGTTCTTCAGGCTGCCTGCGACCTCGGCATCCACGACGCCGATCTGGGCGAGACGACGGGCAAGTGCTGCGGGTGCGGTGACGAATTGCGACAGGGCGACAGAGCCCTCCGGCAGCGCCGGATCGGACGCACCGGAACCGGTCGCATCACCCGTTTCACTCCAGCGCATCGGCGCATCGCCGCCGACCGGCGCATCGAGGTCCTCGCCGAGCGCCGCGCCCAGCGCCGTCTCGTAGCCGGGCTTCGCCGACATGGCGTCGACCACCGCCGGCCAGTCGCCGGCGTGCCCCTCGCTCAGAATATCGGCGAGCGTGCGCGCCTCGGTCTCAAGCCTCGAGACCTGCGCCTGCGCATCGGCAAGCGGTGCGCGCGCGGCTTCCAGTGCGCTGCGGGCGGCGCCGGTCTGCTCTTCGCCGCCGAGCACGGCCTCCTCGCCGGCGGAAAGCCGTTCCTCGGCGATCAGCAATGCCTCGCGGGCGGCTTCCAGCGCCGGCGCGGCTTCCAGTTCGGACACAAGCGCGGACAATTGCGCGGCCGTTTCGTCGTGCTGGCGCGCCAGCCGGTCGACCCGCACCCTTGCCGCGTCATGCGCCTCGCTCAGCTGGCGCCGGCGCGCGACCGTCCCGGCCTGCTCCTCGGTCAGCGCGGCAAGGCGTTCCTCGGCATCCGCAACACGGCTTTCCGCCTCCTCGACGCGCGTCGCGGAGGTTTCCGCGCGCTCTTCCTCGGCCATCGCCTCGGCGCGCAGCTCTTCCTCTTCCTCGGCAAGGGTCGCGAGATGATCGTCGTTTTCGGAGATCAGCGCCTGCTCGCGGGCGATGTCCTGATGCAGCTGCTGGAGCCGCGCGCCCAGATCGCTCAGCCGCTCGCGCACCCGGCGTTCCTCGCCGTCCAACTCGTTGCGGGCAATCACCAGCCGCTGCAGCGTGGCGCCGGCGCGCGCGGCGGCATCGCGCGCTTCCGGAACCTTGCGCGCGGCGACCGCCTGGGCGGTGGCGGTTTGCGTCTGGGATTGCGCGACGTCCTGGACGCGCGCCTCGGCCGCGGAAAACTCGGTCTCTGTCTCGACGAGGTGATCGCGGCAGGCCAGCCAGCGCAAATGGTAGAGCGCGGCTTCGGCGGAGCGGATCTCGGAGGAGAGATTGCGGAAGCGACCCGCCTGACGGGCCTGCCGCTTGAGGCTGTCGAGCTGGCCGTCGATCTGGCCGAGCACGTCCTCCAGACGTTCCAGATTGGATTCCGCCGCCCTGAGGCGCAGTTCCGCTTCGTGACGACGCGAATGCAATCCGGAAATCCCCGCCGCCTCTTCCAGGATCTGGCGGCGCGAGGTGGGCTTTGCCGCGATCAACTCGCCGATCTGGCCCTGGCGCACGAGGGCCGGCGAGCGCGCGCCGGTGGAGGCATCAGCGAAAAGCAGCTGGACGTCGCGGGCACGCACGTCGCGGGCGTTGATCTTGTAGTTGGAGCCGCCCTCGCGCTCGATCCGGCGGGTGACTTCCAGCGCATCGGAATCGTTGAACCCCGAGGGCGCCGTGCGGTCGGCATTGTCGAGGAACAGCGTCACTTCCGCGGTGTTGCGGGCCGGGCGGTTCAGGCTGCCGGAAAAGATCACGTCGTCCATGCCGGACGCACGCATGTTCTTGTAGGAGTTTTCCCCCATCACCCAGCGCAGCGCCTCGACAAGATTGGACTTGCCGCAGCCGTTCGGACCGACGACGCCGGTCAGCCCGTCGCCGATGATGAAATCCATCGGTTCGACGAAGGACTTGAAACCGAGGACGCGCAGCTTGGTGAATTTCATGAGGGCCGCACCATCGAGAGGCGGTTCGACCGGGCGGCGGGAGCGCCGCCCGGAAAGTTTCCCGGTTTAGAGCTGGGCGGAAATGGCTTCATCCAGCTGCGCGACCGACAGCGCGCCTCTTTCCATCTCGCCGTTGAAGAAGAATGTCGGCGTGGAGTTCACGCCAAATTCCTTGCCCCGGTCGCGCGCGGCATAGATGCCGTCGAGCAACGCCTGATCCTTCAGGCAGGTCTCGAAGCTTTCCTGGGTGAAGCCGATCTGTCTGGCGAACTTCAGCAGCGATTCATACGGGTTTTGCGTGATGGCCCAGCTCCGCTGCTCTTCAAACATCAGGTCGACGACGTCGAAGTATTTTTCCTCCGGCGCGCAGCGCGCCAGCATGAAGGCGGCGGCGGCGACGGGGTCGAGCGGAAACTCGCGGAAGACGAAACGGACCTTGCCGGTCTCGATGTACTCCGACTTGAGGTGCGGATAGCCCTCTTTGTGGAAGTTGGCGCAATGGCCGCAGGTCATCGAGGCGTATTCGACGACCGCGACCGGCGCGTTCTCGTCGCCCAGAACCTTGTCCGGCAGCACGCCGGGCTCCAGAAGCTTGGCCGCGTCCACGGATTGCGCGAAGGCCGGAAGGCCGGGCAGGACCACCCCGGTCGCAACGAGACCGGCGGAAGCGCGAAGAAGTAACTGTCGGCGATTAAGGCTCACGAGCTTTTCCCATGTCTTCTAGAATTCAAGGCCGCTTAAAGCTTGTTTATCGCCTTTGGCGGGTCGGTCAACCGGACACGCACAATGTGGCGTCTTTGGGAAGAAGGGCAAGCGCTGCGCTCACAGCTGTGTGAGCGCGTTTCACCTGGTCTTCGCCAGCACCGCGCGTCCGAGCTTTTCAAGCGCCGCCTGAAGCCTGGTGCCCTCCACGCCGGAAATCGTGCGCTTCAGGTCCGCCTCTTCATCGCTGGTGAGATCGCGCAGCTTCGGCGGCATCCGCCGTCTGGGATGCGAAACGGGTCCCTGCAGAATGCGGATGCGCCCGATGGCCGCCCAGCCGAAGAAGCCGTTGATGCGCTCGACCACCTGCGGCATCTCATGGGTCAGCATGAGCGCCGTCGCGCCGTCTGTCTGCACCACGAGCGTGGCCGGCTTCGGCTCCGCGTCCTCGCCTCCCTTGACGCGCGGCCAGTCGAGACGCAGGGGCTGCACGCGTCCGGCATAGCGCGCCCCGACGATCTCCGGCCAGTCCGCCACCAGATCGGATGTGGCGAAACCGCGCCGGCGGCAGGCCTTGTCGAGCGAGGCGCCGATCAGATCGCCAATCGGCCGCGCACGGGTCACCCAGCGCGCACCCGCAGCGGGTGCGGCGCGTCCTGCTCTGCGCTGGTTTGCCTGCGAATCACTCATATCCAAGCTTTTTGGGGCAATTGCGCCCTTTTCGCGACGGTTTTCTCGGATCCGGGCCGAAATCGCAACACTCCTCCCCGCTATGCACCTTCCCGCACAGGCAATTGCCCCAGCCGACCGTCGCGCGCAACCGTCGCGTTTTACCGGGATAAACCCGGCAAGCCCGCCATAGCCTCTTGAATTCGCCGCCGGACGCCCGATCCTGTGGCCCCATGACAGCCAACCGCACCGCCCCCGCCTCCCGGACCGCGCCGCCTGCCAACAGCCTCGCCGGCGCCCTGCTTGCCTGGTACGACCGGCACGCGCGCAGCTTGCCCTGGCGCGTCCTGCCGGATGATCGCGCGAACGGGGAGATTACCGATCCCTACCGGGTGTGGCTTTCGGAAATCATGCTCCAGCAGACCACGGTGCAGGCGGTGAAGCCCTATTTCGAGGCCTTCACGCAGCGCTGGCCGGACGTGCGCGCCCTCGCCGAAGCGGATGAAGAAGACGTGATGAAGGCCTGGGCGGGGCTTGGGTATTATTCGCGCGCACGCAACCTCAAGGCCTGCGCCGAGACCGTCGCCCGCGATCACGACGGCGTGTTTCCCGACACCGAGGCGGGCCTGCTGGCGCTTCCCGGCATCGGCCCCTATACGGCGGCGGCGATTGCAGCAATCGCCTTCGACCGCCCGGCGGCGGTCGTCGACGGCAATGTGGAGCGGGTGATCAGCCGGCTGCGCGCCATCGAAACGCCGCTTCCCGCCGCAAAGCCCGAAATCCGCGCGGCCACGGCAGAGCTTGTCCCAGATGACCGGCCTGGCGACTTCGCCCAGGCGACGATGGATCTCGGCGCGAGCCTGTGCAGTCCGAAGAAGCCCGCCTGCGCGCTCTGCCCCTGGATCGGCGCCTGCGCCGCGCACAAGGCGGGCCTTGCCGAGACCCTGCCGAAAAAGGCGCCCAAACAGGCCAAGCCGACCCGCCGGGGAATGGCCTTCGTCATCACGCGCGGCGACGGCGCCGTGTTGTTGCGCCGGCGTCCGCCCAAGGGCCTGCTCGGCGGCATGAGCGAGCCGCCCGTCAGCGCGTGGGGCGAGGACGCAGCACAAAACGATCTCGCGCAGGTGCCCGATGCGCTTGCCGGTCTGGGCGCGGCATGGCGGCGCGCCACCGGCGACGTGCGCCACACGTTTACCCATTTTCATCTCGAACTCGCGGTCTGGCGCGCGGAGATCGAGGGCACGCCCCCCGCCCCGGACGGACACTGGTGGTCGGCGGCCTGCGACCTCGACGGCGAGGCCTTGCCCACCGTGATGAGGAAGGCGTTGGCGACGGGCTTGCGCGACTGACGCAGCCGCTCATTTTGACGTTGCGTTTCGCAGATTTCTGCCGCATAGACCCGCATCCTTTTGCCGTTGCGGAGACTTCGGCCCATGTTCACGCATTCGCATCCAGCTCTTTTTTCAAAGGCCGAAGCGGCCGAGGTCATCCGCCTCGCAGCGGATGCCCAGGCAGGCTCGGGCGGGCTGGTCGGCGGCCTTCACAATCACAACATCCGCCGCGCCGACATCGCCTGGCTCGACGACAAGACCAGCGCGGCCTGGGTGATGGAACGCATCGTCTCAAGCGTGGCGCAAGCCAACCGCGACCGGTTCGACTTCGACATCACCGATTTTCGCGAACGCCTCCAGGTCGCCACCTACGATGAAAGCGTCGAAGGCCATTACGACTGGCATTCC
Source organism: Stappia stellulata DSM 5886 (assembly GCF_000423705.1). Taxonomy (GTDB): domain Bacteria; phylum Pseudomonadota; class Alphaproteobacteria; order Rhizobiales; family Stappiaceae; genus Stappia; species Stappia stellulata. Next base: position 913,817 of record NZ_KE384083.1, read on the forward strand.
GACATCGGCGACGGCCCGATCGCGCGCTGGCGCAAACTGACAATCGTCGTGCAGTTGAGCGAGCCGGAAAGCTACGACGGCGGCGCGCTGGAGATCGATCCCGGCGGCGCGACCTTCCTTGCCGCACAAGGGATCGGCGATGCGACGCTGTTCGCATCCTTCATGCTGCACAGGGTGACGCCCGTCACCAGCGGCACCCGCCATTCGCTGACCTGCTGGAGCCACGGCCCGGCGTTTCGCTGAGCGCGCCCCTACTGGAACGCCGTCTCGGCGAAGCTCCTGAGCTTGCGCGAATGCAGCCGTTCACGCGGCATGGCGCGCAGCTTTTCCATGCTGAGGATGCCGATCTTCAAATGCTGGGCGACCTGCCGCTTGTAGAAGTCGGTGGCCATGCCCGGCAGTTTCAGCTCGCCGTGCAGCGGTTTGTCGGAGACGCAAAGCAGCGTTCCGTAGGGAACGCGAAAGCGGAACCCGTTGGCGGCAATCGTGGCCGATTCCATGTCGAGCGCAATCGCGCGCGACTGCGAGAAACGCTGCACCGGCTCGCGGTGGTCCCTGAGTTCCCAGTTGCGGTTGTCGATGGAGGCGACCGTGCCGGTGCGCATCACCCGTTTCAGCTCGTAGCCGGCGAGGCCGGTGACCTCCTCCACCGCGCCTTCCAGCGCCACCTGGATCTCGGCCAGCGGCGGGATCGGCACCCAGGCCGGGAGATCGGCGTCGAGCACGTGATCCTCGCGCACATAGCCATGGGCAAGCACATAGTCGCCGAGCTGCTGGCTGTTCCTCAGGCCCGCGCAATGTCCGAGCATCAGCCAGGCGTGGGGCCTGAGCACCGCGACATGGTCGGTGATCGTCTTGGCATTGGAAGGCCCGACGCCGATGTTGATCATGGTGATGCCCGAGTGGTCGTCCCTCGCCAGATGATAGGCCGGCATCTGCGGCAGCCGTGCCGGCGCCTCGCCCTCCTGCGGTTCCATGTCGCCCGCCCGGGTGATCACATTGCCCGGCTCGACGAAATGGGTGTAGCCGCTGTCCGGGTCGGCGAGAAGGTCGCGGGCGAGCCGGCAGAACTCGTCCATGTAGAACTGGTAGTTGGTCAGGATCACATAGTTCTGGAAGTGGCCGGCGGCGGTTGCCGTGTAATGCTGCAAGCGATGCAGGGAATAGTCGACGCGCGGCGCGGTGAAGGGCGCCAGCGGACGCGGCATGCCCGGTCCCGCCTCGAAGGTGCCGTTGACGATGGCGTCGTCCAGCACCGAGAGGTCCGGGAGGTCGAAGACATCCGCCAGCGGGCGTTGCAGCGCGACCGCCGCCCCTTCCACATGGGTGCCGTCGTAAAAGGCGAAATGCAGCGGAATGGGCAGGTCGCCGACGCCGACCTCGACCGGGACCTCGTGATTGCGGATCAGAAGCTCGATCTGCTCCAGAAGATATTCGCGAAAGAGGTCGGGCCGCGTGACGGAAGTGGAATGCACGCCCGGGCCCGAGACGAAACCATAGGCCAGCCGGCTGTCGACCCGCCCGTGGGTTTCCGTGACCAGCCGGATCTCCGGATAGCACGCCCGCACCCGCCCTTGCGGAATGTCACCGTTGAGGAACCGCTGAAAGGCATCGCGCAGGAAGCCAGTGTTCTGCTCGAAGATTTCCTCGAGACGCGCGACGGCGGCTTTTGCATCGCGAAAGCCGGAAAAGGTGACGGCAGGTGGCTCGTGTATCGCCATGCCGGTTTCGGATCCGCGCTCCACCTCGTTGAATGCCATGCTGTCCTGCCTCTTTCCCTTGCCTCGCGTCGGCCCCATTGCCCCGCGCCAGCCATCTCCACAGGCCGTTGCCAACTATGAATATTATTTCATTACGTGAAAAGTTTTTTCTCAAAGCCCCCGTCCCGGTGCCGCCGTCGCATGCCGGCGTTAACACCTCCCGTTCTCTGCCCGTGCAATTTGCAAGTCGGCGGAAGCGCGGTTTCGGCAAAACGGCTGTCGGGACAAGCCATTGGGAATTTCCGACCGCCCGGCCGAAGCCCGGGCCTGCGTTAACGAAGCGAAGCAGGCGACGACGACGACCTTGGAACGGTAAACAGAGTGTTGATTCTTAAAGTCTTTTTTGTTCGGGGCCTTAACCGCTGATTTACCAAGCCCGGTAACCATGATGCTCGTAATTGCGTGAGGTATTGCGTCGCAATGAGTGTACAGCGTAAAGGGGTGCCCGCCGTGGCACCCCACTTCCACCAAGACGGTTCAACGCCGGTTCCCGGCAGCGATCCCGCATGGCTCGACACGATCCTCAAGGGGGATTGCGTGGCCGCGCTGGAGCGTCTGCCGAAGAATTCGGTCGATCTCGTCTTCGCCGATCCGCCCTACAATCTCCAGCTCGGCGGAGACCTGCACCGCCCCGACCAGTCGCGGGTCGATGCCTGCGACGACCACTGGGACCAGTTCGCCAGTTTCGAGGCCTATGACGCCTTCACACGGGCCTGGCTGCTTGCCGTGCGCCGCGTGTTGAAGCCGGACGGCGGCTTGTGGGTGATCGGCTCCTATCACAACATCTTCCGCGTCGGCAGCATCCTGCAGGACCTCGGGTTCTGGATCCTGAACGACGTGGTGTGGCTGAAGTCGAACCCGATGCCGAACTTTCGCGGCAAGCGGTTCACCAATGCCCATGAGACGATGATCTGGGCGTCCCCCTCAAGGGACGCGAAGTACACCTTCAACTACGAAGCCCTGAAGACCTTCAACGACGACCTTCAGATGCGCTCCGACTGGCACCTGCCGCTGTGCACGGGCGGCGAGCGGCTGAAGGACGGCGAAGGGCAGAAGGTGCATCCCACGCAAAAGCCGGAAAGCCTGCTTTACCGGGTGCTGCTGGCGTCCTCCAATCCGGGCGACGTGGTGCTCGATCCCTTCTTCGGGACGGGAACGACCGGTGCGGTGGCCAAGAAACTCGGACGCCATTTCGTCGGCGTGGAGCGCGAGCAGGACTACATCGACGCGGCCACCGCGCGGATCGCGGCCATCGACCCGCTCGACCCGGCCGCGCTGGACGTTACCCGGAGCAAGCGCGCGGCCCCGCGCGTTCCCTTCGGCAACCTGCTGGAAGCGGGCATGATCGCGCCGGGTGCGAAGCTGACCTGCGCCAAGGGCAAGCACACGGCGCAGGTGCGCGCCGACGGCTCGCTTGCCTCCGGCGATCACACCGGCTCGATCCACAAGGTCGGCGCCCTGGTTCAGGGACAAGAGGCCTGCAACGGCTGGACGTTCTGGCACATCATGGAAGCCGGCAAGCGCCAGCCGATCGACGTGCTGCGCCAGGCCTTCCGCAAGGCGGCGCCTGCCGCCGGCTGACTGTGTCGGCGGGCCTCGCCGCCGGCGATGAAGAGGTTACCAAGCGCTTCCCCGCGCCTTTTGCCCGCCTCCGCCCTTCCCTCGGGCGGGGGCGGTTTTCGTTTGCGGCGACGCGTCTTCGCTCAGCCGATGCCGAGCGGTCCCTCGCCGCGCTCCAGGATCAGCGGCACGATCAGGTCTTCCTCGTCATCGAGATGGCGCATCAGCCCGCCGATCAGCCGGCCGCTGTCGCCGGCGTAGCTATCGGCCGCGCGGCGGGTCGCATCGCGGTCGGTGCCCTTGAGGTGGCCGAGAAGCCCGTTGGCACTGGCGATCACCTGCTCGATGCGCTCGTGGATCGCCTCGTGATCGCCCTCCAGCACCTCGAATCCGCGCGTCAGCCGCGTCTCGGCCGCCATGAAGACCGGGAAATAGTGCTGGTCCTCGATCATGTGATGGTGGTGCAACTCGCTGAGGAAATGCTGGAGGCGCGGGGCGAAGAAGCCGCCGAAGGCCGCCGGCTCGATCTCGCCCTCGCGAAAGCGGGAGAGCGCGTCTTCCAGCACGCCGCCAAGCTGGCGAAACCCGTTGTGGCGCTCGAGCCAGAAGCGTGCCATGCCGCCGAGATTGGGGTGTCCCTGCCAGACATCGCGCGGATGCTGGCGCAGCAGGTAAAGCAATTCGTCCGACAACCCTTTGCGGGTGTCGAGGTCGGTTTGATGGGGCATGGCGATAAATCCTGTTCTCGTCGTTCGGAACATGGGCGCACGGCACGCCTTCGACAAGACCGCGATGGATGGACAGTCTGTCCAGCAGCCGTCATCGCGTCCACCCCGCCGGCCCCGCGTCAGGCTGGCGCGGCGGCGGCAGCGGCAAACGCCCCGGATCCGCGAAGACCGACGCCGGCATCTTCCATCTCTTTCTTGGCGCGGGATGCCGGTCTTTCGCCCGCGGCAAGCGAAGCGGCAAGGTCGACTGTCACGGCATAGCCCCGATTGCGCGCGCCAAGCGCCGTCGAACGCACGCAGTGGGCCAGATCCAGCCCCGTCAGGGTGAGACGGCCGATGCCTTGATCGCGCAGCCAGGCGTCCAACGCGGGATCGGAAAAGCTGTCGGCCACATGTTTGACGAAAACCGGAGCCCCTTGCGCATCGACATCACGGTCGAGCCCCGCGCCCGGCCGCCCCGGATTGCCTGCCCCGCCGAGCAGAAGGCTCGCGACCAACTGCACCGCCCTGCCCCGGTGCTCCTGGCGGATGAAGGCGACCGGCTCGCCATCCTTCCTTGCCCGCGCGATCAGGTCGTTGATACGTGCAATCGCCCGGTCCCGGCTGGCCGGGTCATAGGCGTTGGCGCCTTGCGACCTCGTAAAATCCTCCTGCATGTCGATGACGAGAAGCGCAGCTTTCGCGGCATCGCCTGCAATCGGCTCTCCGCATGTCGGACGGGCGATGCGCCGAGCCGTCGCGACGACGTAAATTGCCAGAACGACGAGTGCCGCAACCACGGCGGCGAGGATGGTGAGCCACATGCGCGATCTCCTTGCGTGGGTGTCAGGCGAGCGGACGGGGACGATCGGGATCGTCCTCGAACGGCGAAAAATGCTCCAGACAGGCGGACAGCACGGTCGATGCGACCTTCAGGTCCGACGGCGACAGGCGCATGGCAAGATCGGCGATGGCTGCGTCCTCGCGTGTCCGGATCCCGGCAAAAACGCGCCGTCCTTCCGCCGTGGCGGCAATGAGATAGGACCGGCGGTGCGCGGGGTTCGCGCGACGGTCCACGAAACCAGCGGCGCGCAGCCCGTCCACCCACTTCTGCACGTTCTGACGCGGCAGGAAGAGCGCGCGCCCGATTGCCGGAACACTGAGCGGCACACCCTCAACCAGGAGCGCCAGCACCGCCCGTTCGCCAACGCCGATCCCGGTGCCGTCCAGATGATCGGCCACCGAGCGGGCCACGCGCCGATGCAGCGGACGCACCTGCTGCAAAAGATCGTACAGGGCCTGAGTGTTGTCCGTCATTGCGCCCTCAATCAGCATACAAAATGTCATTACGACATATCATATGTCAATCTACACGCAAACCCGCAAACGAAAACGCCCGGCACGATGGCCGGGCGTTCGTCTGCTTTTTACGTACGGAGAAAAAACTACTCCGCCGCCTCAGGCTGCACCTTGCGCGGCTCGGGGCGTTCCCACTTGAGCACCGGCTTGCGGGCGGCGCGGGTCTCGTCGAGGCGTGCGCGCGGCGCATGGAACGGAGCGCCCTTGAAGCGGTCGGTCTCGCCCTTGGTGGCACTCATCACCAGATCGCGCATGGTGGCAATGAAGAGGTCGAGCGCCGAGCGGCTTTCCGATTCCGTCGGCTCGATCAGCATCGCGCCGTGGACGACCAGCGGGAAATACATGGTCATCGGATGATAGCCCTCGTCGATCATCGCCTTGGCGAAGTCGAGCGTGGAGACGCCGGTGTCTTTCAGGAAACTGTCGTCGAACAGCACCTCGTGCATGCACCAGCGCGAGCCGAACGGCAGGCTCATCAGGTCTTCCAGCCCGACGCGCACGTAGTTGGCGTTGAGAACCGCATCCTCCGAGGCCTGACGCAGACCGTCGGCGCCGTGGCTCTTCATGTAGGCAAGCGCACGCACATACATGCCCATCTGCCCGTGGAAGGCGGTCATGCGGCCGAAGGGCTTCTCGCCGTCCTTCAGCTCGGTCTCGCTTTCCACCCAGGTCGTGCCCCCGCCATCCTTGCGCAGGAAGGGGAGCGGCGCGAAGGGCGCCAGACGGTCGGACAACACCACCGGACCGGACCCCGGTCCGCCGCCGCCATGCGGAGTGGAGAAGGTCTTGTGCAGGTTGATGTGCATGGCGTCGACGCCAAGATCGCCCGGGCGCGCCTTGCCGACGATGGCGTTGAAATTCGCCCCGTCGCAGTAGAAATAGCCGTTGGCCTCGTGGATCGCGTCGGCGATGGCGATGATGTCGCGCTCGAACAGCCCGCAGGTGTTCGGGTTGGTCAGCATGATGCCGGCGATATCGCCCTCATGCTCCGCGATCCGCGCCTTGACGGCCGCCGGATCGACCGTGCCGTCCTCACGCGCCTCGATGGAGACGACCTTGTAGCCGAGAAGGGCCGCCGTCGCCGGATTGGTGCCATGGGCGGATTCCGGCACCAGCACGACCTTGGGATCGCGTCCGGCCGCGCTATGCGCCGCCTTGATCGCCATCATGCCGCACAATTCGCCATGGGCGCCGGCCTTGGGGCTCATCGCCACCGCGCTCATGCCGGTCATGGTGACCAGCCAGTGCGCCAGTTCGTCGATCAGGTCGATGGCGCCCGAAACGGTGGAGAGCGGCTGCAACGGATGAATGTCACCGAAACCCGGCAGCCGCGCCATCTTCTCGTTCAGGCGCGGATTGTGCTTCATCGTGCAGGAGCCGAGCGGATAGAGGCCTGCGTCGATGGCGTAGTTCTTCGAGCTCAGCCGCACGAAGTGGCGCATGGTCTCCGGCTCGGTGAGCGCGGGCAGATCCAGCTCCACCTTGCGGGCATGCGCGCCCAGCGCCGGGACAAAATCCTCCGGCTCGTCGAGATCGACGCCGCAGATATCCGTGCGGCCGGTTTCGAACAGCAGCGGCTCCTCCATCTGCAACGCCTTGTTGCCGGTGAAGGTCGGATGCTCGGTCATTTCGCCCCTATCGGCCGGAGCGGAGGGGCGTCCCTGATTGTTCATGCTCATGCCAGCACCTCCTTCAGCGCCGCGACGAAGGCGTCGCGGTCTTCGTCGGAATTGACTTCGCTCGATGCCACGAGCAGCAGGTTTTCAAGCTCCGCCTTGCCCGGCTCCAGCCGGGCAACCGGCACGCCGCCGAGGATCCCCCGGCGCGCCAGCGCCTCGACGACCGCCGTTGCCTCCATCGGCAGCTTCACGGTGAACTCGTTGAAGAAGGCGTCGTTGATCACAGACACGCCGGGAAGTTCTTCCAGCATCGCCTTCAGCTTCACCGCATGGGCGTGGTTGATCTTCGCAAGCTTCTCCAGTCCCTTGCCGCCCAGAAGCGTCATGTGGACGGTGAAGGCGAGACAGCAAAGCCCGGAGTTGGTGCAGATGTTCGACGTCGCCTTGTCGCGGCGGATGTGCTGCTCGCGGGTCGAAAGCGTCAGCACGAAGCCGCGCTTGCCGTTGGCGTCCACCGTCTCGCCGCACAGCCGGCCCGGCATCTGGCGGATGTACTTCTGCCGCGTGGCGAAGAGGCCGACGTAAGGGCCGCCGAAGTTGAGGCCGTTGCCGATGGACTGGCCCTCGCCGACGACGATATCGGCGCCTTGCGCGCCCGGCGGCTCGATCAGGCCGAGCGACATCACCTCGGTGAAGACGGCGATCAAGAGCGCGCCATGGGCATGCGCCTTTTCCGCAATCGGCTTCAGGTCGATCAGCTGGCCGTAGAAGGACGGCGACTGCACGACGACGCAGGAGGTCTCGTCGTCGATCTGAGAGAGAATGTCCTCGGTCGCGTTCGGGTCGGCCGGCAGGCTTTCCACGGTGTCGCCGGCCATGGCGGTCAGGCCCTCGACCACCTCACGGTACTGCGGGTGCAATCCACCGGAGAGAACCGCCTTGTTGCGCTTGGTCACCCGGTGCGCCATCAGCACGGCTTCGGCGGTGCCGGTCGAGCCGTCATACATGGAGGCATTGGCCACATCCATGGCGGTCAGGGCTGCGACCTGGGTCTGGAACTCGAACAGATACTGCAGCGTGCCTTGCGTGATCTCGGGCTGATAGGGCGTGTAGGAAGTCAGGAATTCCGAGCGCTGGATCAGGTGGTCGACGCTTGCCGGCACATGATGCTTGTAGGCACCGGCCCCGACGAAGAAGGGAACGGCGGAGGCCGGCACATTCTTCAGCGCCATGCGCGACATGTCGCGTTCCACGCCGAACTCGCTCTGGCGTTTCGGCAAGTCGAGAAGCCCGTCGAGGCGGGCGCTCTTGGGGATGTCGACGAAGATCTCGTCGATGTCGGACACACCGACACGGGCGCGCATGTCGGCGCGGTCGGCGTCGGAAAGGGGCAGATAGCGCATGTTACGCTCCTTGTGGGTCAGCCTGGCCGTCGGAGGCAAGCCGGGCGGGCAACGGCTCGACGACGATCTCGCTGGTCACGGAATTGGCGATGAAACAGGCCTCATGAGCCTTGCGGTGCAGGTCTTCCAGCGCCTCGGACCCCGGCAGGGCATCGCCGGCGAAAACGATTTCCGGGCGAAGCGCCACATGGGTGACGGCCATCTTGCCGGGCGCGATCCGCGCCATCGTTCCTTCCGCGCGGTCGGTGTAGCTTTCCACCTCCAGCCCCGCGCGGCGCGCCAGATCGAGAAACCACAGCATGTGGCAACTGGAGATGGCGGCGACGAAGGCCTCTTCCGGGTCGACGGCCGCTTCCACGGAAGCGGGCAGCGGCACCACCGTGGGAGACGCCGACGCGGGAACGGTGATCCCGCCGTCGAACGACCAGTCATGCCCCCGGCTGTAGGTGTTCTGGGCGAAACCGCCCGAACACCGCCAGCGCACATCCGCCCGGTAGAGGTGTTTCGCCATGCCCCTCAAAGACCTTCGAGATGCGTCTTGTAGGCGGCCGCGTCCATCAGGCCCTCGAGCTGGCCGGCATCGGACATCTTGATCTTGACGAACCAGGCAGCGCCTTCGGGGTCCTCGTTCACCTTGCCCGGCTCGTCGGCCAGCATGTCGTTGGCGCCGACCACCTCGCCGTCGAGCGGGGCATAGACCTCCGACGCGGCTTTCACGCTTTCCACCACGGCGGCCTCGTCACCCTTGGAGACCTTGCGGCCGACCTCGGGAAGCTCGACGAAGACGACGTCTCCGAGCTGTTCCTGGGCGTAATTGGTAATGCCGACGGTGGCGACATCGCCCTCAACGGCGATCCATTCGTGGTCTTCGGTGTAGCGGGTCGACATGGGTTCGGTCCTCCAGATGGAAAGTCACACGATACGGACGCCGGGGCGTCCAGAGAGGGATGAAAGACGCGGGCAGGCGTCTGCGAAAGTCTGATCAGGCGGTCGGCTTGCGGTAATAGCGCTGCGGCACGAAAGGCATGTCGGCCACCGTCGCGGGAAGCTCGCGGTTGCGCACGACAAGGGTCAGCTTCGTGCCGGCGGCCGCGTTTTCCGGGTCGACATACCCCATGGCGATGGGGGCACCGAGCGTCGGGGAAAAACCGCCGGAGGTCAGTGTGCCGATGGTTTGCCCTTCGGCATTGCGGATCTCCGCGCCCTCGCGCGCCGGCGCCCGGCCCTCCAGCGTCAGGCCGACGCGCACCCGCGACGGTCCGTTCGCGAGTTCGTCCAGAATGCGTTTCGCGCCGGGAAAATCGCCCGCTTCCTTGCGCCGCTTCTGCAGCACGAAGGTGATGGCGCCTTCGACCGGCGAGGTGGTCTCGTCGATGTCGTGACCATAAAGGCAAAGCCCGGCTTCCAGGCGCAGCGAATCTCGCGCGCCGAGCCCGATGGGCGCGACCCGTTCGTCGGCGAGCAGCGCGCGGGCAATCGCCTCGGCGGCCCCGGCCGGCACGGAGAGCTCGTAGCCGTCCTCGCCGGTGTAGCCGGAGCGCGAGACATGCACGGCAATGCCGTCGAATTCCATGGAACGCGCCGCCATGAACGCCATCTCGGCGGCCTCGGGCGCGTGCGCCTTGAGCACATCGGCGGCCATCGGTCCCTGCAACGCGATCAGCGCACGGTCCTCGACCGGCTCGAGCTTGACGTTCCCGGGAAGGCTCGCCGCGATCATCTCGTAGTCGCCCGCCTTGCGCGAGGCATTGACCACGAGGAACAGACGGCCGTCGTTCTCGTCACCTTCCGGCCGGCTCACCATCAGGTCGTCGACGATGCCGCCGCTGTCATTCAGAAGCACGGTATAGCGCTGGCGACCCGGTTTCAGCGCCGCGATGGCGGAGGGCGTGATGCGTTCAAGCGCGGCCGCCGTCGTTTCGAAATCCGGCCCGACGAGCCACGCCTGACCCATGTGCGACACATCGAACAGACCGGCCTTCTCGCGCGTGTGGGCATGTTCGGCGATGATGCCGTCCGGATATTGCACCGGCATTTCGTAACCGGCGAAGGGCACAAGGCGCGCGCCAAGTTCCCGATGGAGATCGGTCAGCGGCGTCGACAGAAGGGGGGCGTCGGTCATGGGGCGTCCTGGCGCAAGAGGGAACGGTGACGCGAAAGCAAACGGCTCACACGCACCCCCTCTGTCCCGACGACCTGAGAGATTTCCCGCCCGCGCGCGTATCGCGCGCTCCTGTGGCGGTTACTCCTTCGGTGAGGCCGAACATGCCGCAAGGCGTGCGCGTCCTGCTTTCCAGAGCGTTGCTCGACCGGCGGTCCTTTTGCCTGAGAGTTTCCGGGGCGGTTGCTCCTTCGGCGCCGGTGCCCTGCACCGACCTCTCCCGCAAGTCGTTTCGGCTTTCCCCGGCGGACGGTCCTTCGACCCTCCCGACCGGGAGAAAACCTGCGGCGCACAACGAAAACGCCGCATCAATCCCTTGCAGTCATTGTCGGCACTCCGACTCGGACTGTCAATCACCGCAACCTATTGCCGCCGTTTGCGGCCGTCGTCCAGCGCTATTTCGAGTTTCACCGAACCGGACTGGGGCACGACAAGGTTCTGTTCCACCAGTGCCCATTGTTCGGCCGGCGCGCCGGCGCCGAGCGTTACGGGGACGGTCAGCGTGGTTGCGGCCGGCTTGCGGCGCTTGCCGTCGCCCGCATCATCGAGCGACACGAAGGTCGCGCGGATGGGCAGGAAGATCTCGCCGCCCTTCCAGGCCGGGCCCGGGGTCACGCGACCGGAGACGCCGAGCGTCATCTTGACCTCGCCGCCCTCGCGGCGGCACTTGCGCGCCCATTTCTCCAAACTCGCCTGATACTCCAGGGCACGCGGATCGTCGTCCTTGCCGCGCAGCGACTTCGTGACGATGTAGCCGTTGTCCTCGACCTCGATCGCCGGGCAGGGCACATCCTGGCGGAACACGTCCGGATTGACGTCGACGGCGGACCGGCTCGCGGCATTGCCGGAGACGATCGTCTTGCCGACGTCGCCGCCGCCGAACACGCTGCCGCCGCCATCGCTGCCGCAGCCGGCAAGCACCAGCGCCATGAAAACAGCTGCGACAGATCCCGCCCCGCGCATCCCGACAGTCTTGTCCATATCCGTCTCTTCCAATTCAGGCCGTGTCCAGAAATCCCGACAGCGCCCGTCTATATCAGTCCGCCGCGGACTTGGCGAGACGCCCTTCCCCGCCGCGACAATGACCGGCTGCCGGCCGGCAACCCTTGACAGGTGCCAGGTGCGTCCCTCTATTGCCGGGAACCGGGTGCGCCGTCCAGATCCGCGCACCGCACGGGCAGACGAACAAAGGGAGGCCCGGCTTGGCTTCGACAACCAGCGATACGGCGGCATCCAACGAACCCGCGCAGACCCGCGCCCCCTTGCGCGTGCTGCTGTGCGCGCCGCGCGGCTTTTGCGCCGGTGTCGACCGCGCCGTGCAGATCGTCGAGCTGGCGCTGGAGCGCTTCGGCGCGCCCGTCTACGTCCGCCACGAGATCGTGCACAACAAATACGTGGTGGAAAGCCTCAAGACCAAGGGCGCCGTCTTCATCGAGGAACTGACCGAGATCCCCGACGCGGACGTCGAGCGGCCGGTGGTGTTTTCCGCGCATGGCGTCCCGAAATCCGTGCCCGCGGCCGCACAGGCCCGCAACATGTTCTATCTCGACGCCACCTGCCCGCTTGTCTCCAAGGTGCACAAGGAAGCCGAGATCCATCACCGTCGCGGCCGCGAGATCATCCTGATCGGCCATGCCGGCCATCCGGAGGTGATCGGCACCATGGGCCAGCTGCCCGACGGCGCCGTGCGCCTTGTCGAAACGGTGGAGGATGCCCGCGCCTATGAGCCGACCGGCGGCAAGCCACTCGCCTGGATCACCCAGACGACACTGTCGGTCGACGACACACGCGCCATTGTCGAGGTGCTCACCGGGCGCTTTCCCGAGATCGTCGCGCCGCACAAGGACGACATCTGCTACGCCACCACCAACCGGCAGGAAGCGGTCAAGGCCGTCGCGCCCGAGGTGGATGCGATGATCGTGGTGGGTGCGCCGAATTCCTCCAACTCGCAGCGCCTGCGCGAAGTTGCCGAGCGTGCCGGCTGTCCCTTCGCCGTTTTGGTGCAGCGCGCCTCCGACATTCCCTGGGAGCGGTTCTCCGGGCTTTCGAGCCTCGGCATCACGGCAGGCGCCTCCGCGCCTGAGGTGCTGGTGGAAGAAATCATCGGCGCCTTTGCCGACCGCTACGAGGTGGCGGTGGAAAGCGTGCGCACGGCGGAGGAAACCATCGCCTTCAACCTGCCGCGCGCCCTGCGCGAGGCCGCGGAGTAACACCCCGGCGGACGACCGACCCCCATCAGCCCCGGAGGCCGTCGCGCCAGCTGCCGACGCCCATCGCGTTTTCCGACGAGAAGAAACAAGACCAAATGGCAGTTTACACGGATGTGTCCGACGAGGAGCTCGCCGCCTTCGTCGCGGGTTACGACATCGGCGGCGTGCTTGCGTGCAAAGGCATCGCGGAAGGCGTGGAGAATTCCAATTTCCTGCTCCACACGGAGGCAGGCTACTTCATCCTGACGCTTTACGAAAAGCGCGTCGACCCCGCCGACCTGCCCTTCTTCATCGAGCTTATGCGCCATCTCGCCGACAAGGGCATCTCCTGCCCGACCCCGGTCGCCGCGCGCGACGGTATGATGCTCGGCCAACTTGCCGGGCGGCCGGCGGCGATCATCTCGTTCCTCGACGGCATGTGGGTGCGCCGGCCGAAGCGCGACCATTGCGCGGCACTTGGAGAGGCGCTGGCGAACTTTCATCTCGCAGGCAAGGATTTCGCGCTCACCCGTCCCAACACATTGTCGGTGGAAAGCTGGCGGCCTCTCCTGGCCGATTCCATCGACCAGGCCGACACGATCAGCGAAGGGCTCGCCGATGAACTCACCGCCGAGCTCGATCATCTGGAAGCGAATTGGCCGCGCGACCTGCCGGGCGGCGTGATCCATGCGGATCTCTTTCCCGACAACGTCTTCTTCCTCGGCGACCGGCTGTCGGGCCTGATCGATTTCTATTTCGCCTGCAACGACGCCTTCGCCTATGACGTGGCGATCTGCCTCAATGCCTGGTGTTTCGAGCCGGACATGTCGTTCAACGTGACCAAGGCACGCGCGCTGCTCAATGCCTACCGGGCGGTGCGTCCCTTCACGCAGGCCGAATTCGACGCGCTGCCGCTGCTGGCGCGCGGCGCGGCGCTGCGCTTCCTTTTGACCCGCCTGCACGACTGGCTGCGCGTTCCCGAAGGCGCGCTGGTGACACCGAAGGACCCGATGGAATACCTGAAAAAACTGCGCGTCCACCAGAGCGTTTCCACCGCCAGCGACTACGGCCTGACCGGATGAGCGACGTGAGCGACACCGCCTCCCGCGTGACGATCTACACCGATGGCGCCTGCTCGGGAAATCCCGGACCCGGCGGCTGGGGGGCCCTGATGCGCTTTGGCGCGCATGAGCGCGAATTGTGCGGCGGTGCCGCTCAGACCACCAACAACCGCATGGAACTGACGGCGGCAATCGAGGCGCTGAACGCTCTGAAACGGTCCTGCGCGGTGGATCTACACACCGACAGCACCTATGTGCGCGACGGCATCACCAAGTGGCTGCACAACTGGAAGCGCAACAACTGGAAGACCGCCGACAAGAAACCGGTGAAAAACGCGGAACTCTGGCAGGAACTGGACGAGGCCCGCAAGCGCCACGAGGTCGTCTGGCACTGGGTCAAGGGTCACGCCGGCCACGACGACAACGAACGCGCCGACGAGCTCGCGCGCCGCGGCATGGCGCCCTTCAAGGGCTGACGGACCGGCCGTGCGGCGGCCGGACAGCCATGTGATCGCAAAGACGATCGAGATGATTGTCGCAGCGCCCGCGCGTCAGGCGCTGAGCGCTTCCATTTCCGCCTGAAGCAGCTTCGTTGCCTCGGAGGCCTCCATCGGCTGACCGTAGAGGAACCCTTGCGCGAATTCGCAGCCGAGCTGATGCAGCTCCAGCGAATCCGACTCCGTCTCGGCCCCTTCCGCCACCACCTGCATGCCGAGGTCGTGTCCGAGCGCGATGATCGAGCGCAGGATCACGGGCCGCGCACTGCGCCCGTTCGGCCGCACGAAGGACTGGTCGACCTTGATGGTGTCGAAGCGGAAGCGCTGCAGGTAGCTCAGCGAGGAATAGCCGGTGCCGAAGTCGTCGAGCGACAGGCCGGCGCCGAGCGCACGCAGCCGCTCCAGCATGCGCGCGGAATATTCCGGATTGGCCATCACCACGGATTCGGTGAGTTCCAGCTTCAGCGTTCCCGGTGCGAGCGAGGAGCGCGACAGCACCTGCTTGACGTCATTGATCAGGTCGTGGCGCAGGAGCTGGAGCGAGGAGACGTTGACGCTGATGAAATGGGGAACAGGGACCCGGAATTTCGACTGCCATTCCGACAGTTGCCGCGCGGAGCGGTCGAGCACGAAGAGGCCCAACTCGTTGATCAGGCCCGACTGCTCGGCAATCGGAATGAATTCGGTCGGCGAGATCGCCCCGCGGCGCGGATGGTTCCAGCGCGCCAGCACCTCAAAGCCGGCAATGGAGCGGTCCGCCAGACGCACGATCGGCTGGTAGAAGACGGTGATCCCGTCGGTGTTGAGCGCCTTGCGCAGATCCGCCTCCAGCTCCACCCGGCTGGCCCCGCTCGACTGCAGCGAGGGACGGAACACCTCGACACGGTCCCCGCCCATGCGCTTGGCATGGTTCATCGCCATGTCGGCCTCGCGCATCATTGCCGGTGCGCCGACGTCGCTGTCGTCGCCCTCGTAGATGGCAATGCCCACCGATGAGGTCAGGAAGACCTCCTGGTCGCCGAAGGTGATCGGCGAGCGCACGGCCCGGCGGATCGCATCGGCGAAAGCGGCGACCCGGTCGGCGGATTGCTCGGACAGCAACAACAACCCGTAGGTATCGCCGCTCAGCCGGGCGAGTGCATCCTGCGGCTTGAGCTGGCGCGAGATCCGGCGTGCGACCGTCAGCAGGATGCTGTCGCCGGCCGACAGGCCGATGGAATCATTGACCTGCTTGAAGCGGTCGAGATCGATCATCAGGATCGAGGGCCGCGCGAGGCCCTCCGCGCGGGCCCTGGCAAGCGCCGCCTGCAACCGGTCGAGGAAAAGCTCGCGGTTCGGCAGGCCGGTCAGATTGTCGTGCACCGCGTCATGCAGCAGCCGCTCCTCGGTCACCTTCTGCTCGGTGATGTCGAGCAGCGTGCCGACGCAACGGATGACCTCCCCGTCGGAGCCGATGATCGGACGCGCGCGCAGGCGGAACCAGCGGTAATGGCCGTCCTCGGAGCGCAGGCGGAAGGCCTGCGAGATCCGGCCCCGGCGCTGGTCGATCACCGCGTCCAGCGTGCCGCGGAAAGTGTCGCGGTCCTGCGGGTGCAGGATGTCGAGCCAGTCGCGCGCCGGACCTTCCAGAAGGCCCTGCTTGAGGCCGAGCAGTTCTTCCACCTCGTTGCCGGTGGAAATGCGGTCGCGGTCGATGTCCCAGTCCCAGATGATGTCGCCGCAGCCCGTCAGCGCCAGCGCGCGCCGCTCGACGTCGGAAATCAGCCCCTGGGCAATGGCGCCGCCGGCGAAAGCATGCTGCATCACCGTAAAGCCGATCAGGAGCACGACGAGCACGAGCCCGCCGGCAAGCGCCGGCTGCACGATGTCGTTGGCGAGCGCGCCGGTGACCGTCATCCCCGCGCCGACGAGCCAGGACAGGAGCAGGACCCATGTGGGCACCAGCATGATCGCCCGGTCGTAGCCCTGGACCACCAGCGCGATGATGATCGCAAAGCCGAGCACGCCGATGATGCCGAGCGAGATGCGCGCGATGCCGGCGGCGACCGAGGGGTCCCAGACAGCAACCCCCAGAAGCCCGAGGACGAGAATCAGCGTCGCCAGCGCCAGATGGCTGTAGCGGATGTGCCAGCGGTTCAGGTTGAGATAGGCATAAAGGAAGATGATCAGGCTTGCGGCCAGCGCAACCTCCGCGCAGGCGCGGTAAAGCTGCTCGTTGCCGGGAGTGATCTGCAGCACCTTGTTCCAGAAGCCGAAGTCGATGGTCAGATAGGCAAGCACCGACCATGCAAGCGTCGCGGTCGCCGGGAACATGATCGTTCCCTTGACCACGAAGAGGATGGTCAGGAACAGCGCCAGAAGTCCGGAAATACCGAGGATGATGCCGCGATAGAGCGTATAGGCATTCACCGTGTCCTTGTAGACATCCGGCTCCCACAGGCGGATCTGCGGCAGGGTCTCGGTTCTCAGTTCCACGACATAGGTGACGACCGCGCCCGGATCCAGCGTGACCAGAAAGACGTCCGCCTCCTGGCTCGACTGGCGTTCCGGGGCGATCCCCTGGCTCGGCGTGATCGAGGCGATGCGCGACGCGCCGAGGTCCGGCCAGATCAACCGCGAGCCGACAAGCTGGAAGAAGGGCGCAACGATCAGCCGGTCGATCTGCTCGTCGCCGGGGTTCGACAGCGCGAAGACCGCCCAGCTGGTGTTTTCGTCGTCGCGGGAGTTCACCTCGATGCGGCGCACGATCCCGTCGGCGCCGGGCGCCGTCGACACCTGCAGGCTCGCTCCCGTGCCGGAATAGAGATCGACGGCCGACGTCAGGTCGATGGCGTCGGCGTTTGCGGGCACCTCGACAGCCTCCAGCGCGGCGACCGGAGCCAGGGTGGCAAGCCACGCGGACAGCACGAGGAGGAAAACTTTCAGGAAACGCAACCGTATTACCCGCTGAGATTTTGCCTTAACGATGTCGCGGACACATATCGGCATCCGGACCATGTCACAAGATTTCTTTCTGGCCGTCTGGCTGGCCGGAACTGCCCGCACCCTGCCCCCGCCAGACCGGCGAGAGCCGGGCTTCAACCTCGCGACCGTCCATGAACGGGTCGGGATCGCTGGAGAGGCGCGCGAACAGCACATGATCCTGCCAGTCACCTGCGATGCGCAGGTAGCGGCGGGCGAAGCCTTCGACCTGAAATCCGGCCTTTTCAAGGAGACGGCGCGACGGCGCATTGTGAGGAAGGCAGGCCGCCTCGATCCTGTGGAGCGCGAGATCGCCGAAGGCAAAGGCGACCACCGTGCGCACGGCCGCGCTCATGTACCCCCGGCCCGCATGGGGAGCGCCCATCCAGTAGCCGAGCACGCAGGTCTGCGCGACGCCCCGGCGCAGGTTCGACAGGGTGACGCCGCCGATCAATGCATTGTCACAGGCACGGAAGATGAAGAACGGATAGGTGCGGTCGTCGCGGATCTCGCGGGCATAGCGGCGCAGGCGGCGGCGATAGGCAGCGCGGGTCAGTTCGTCGCGCGCCCACATTGGCTCCCAGGGCTGGAGAAATCCCCGGCTTTCCTCGCGCAGACGCGCCCAGTCGGCATGGTCATGCGGCGCCGGTGCGCGCAGGCGAACGCCGTCGCCGACGAGAACGCGCGCCGCTTCATGTCCTCCGAGCCCCCGCAGAAACGACATGGCGGCCTCCGTTTCGTTCAGGCGCCGACGGCCCGCGCCAACCGGTGCCCAAGGCTTTGTGCAACGTCGTCGGCGCTGAGGACGACACTGGCCGGCCCCACCGTCGACAGGGTCGGTACAGTGGCGAAGGTCGTGGCCGCCACCCGCTTGAGACAATCGAGCGTCACCTTGTCGATCCGTTTCTGGATCTCCTCAAGCGACATGACATGGTCGTGGATCATCAACTGCCGGGCGATCTGCCCGGCCCGCGCGGCGGGGCTTTCCAGCGACATCATCAGGCCGGCGCGGATCTGCGCCTTGGCGCGGTCGAGGTCGTCCTGGGCGATGCCGGCGGCCGCGCCCGCAAGCTCCTCCATCAGCGCCGGGAAGAGCTTTGCCACATCCTCCTCGCCCGTCGCCGCGTGGATGGCGAAGACGCCGGTGTCGCGAAACGCCCAGTGGAAGGAATAGATCGCGTAGCAAAGGCCGAGCCGCTCGCGGATTTCCTGGAACAGGCGCGACGACATGCCCCCGCCCATCACGGACGCCAGAACCTGCACCGCGTAATAGTCCGGCGCCTTGTAGGGCTGGCCTTCGAAGCCGAGCACGAGCTGAACTTCCATCAGGTCGCGCTCGATGCGACCGGTGCCCCCGGTGTAATGGGCCGGCGCGAGATCGGGCGAGGCCTTGGACGACAGGCCGGAAAAGCGGTCACGGGCAAGCTCCACCAGCGCATCGTGGTCGACCGCGCCGGCCGCCGCCAGCACCATGTTGTCAGCCCGGTAGTGGTCGGCCAGATAGGTGCGAAGATCGTCCGGCGTGAAGCTCATCACCGTTTCGCGCGTGCCGAGGATCGGCCGCCCGATGGCCTGGCGCGCCCAGGCGGTCTCCTGGAACTGGTCGAAGACCTTGTCGTCGGGCGTGTCGTGCGCCGCGCCGAGCTCCTGGAGAATGACGTGTTTTTCGCGCGCCAGCTCTTCTTCGTCGAAGGCGGAGTTCTGCAGGATGTCGGCGATCATGTCGACAGCGAGCGGCACGTCCTCGGCCAGCACGCGGGCATGGTAATTGGTGTGCTCGACGCTGGTCGCGGCGTTAAGTTCACCCCCGACCGCCTCGATCTCCTCGGCGATGCGCCGCGCCGAGCGGGTCGCCGTGCCCTTGAAGGCCATGTGTTCAAGCAGATGGGTGATGCCGTTCTGCTCCGGCCGTTCAGAGCGCGACCCCGCCTCGACCCAGACCCCCAGTGCGGCGGTGCGCAAGTGGGGCATCGTGTCCGTCACGACCCTCAGGCCGTTTTCGAGCCGGGTCGTGCGTACATTCATCAGCCAACCTCCAGTCCGACCGCGCGGGCCGTGGACAGAATATGTGCCTCGACGCTTTCGCGCGTCGCATCGAGGCGTTCGAAACGTTCCGGCGCCTGCATCATCGGCGCGAGCGACGGTGGCAGCGCGGGGCGCACGCCGCAGGCCGCCTCCACCGCGTCCGGGAATTTCGCCGGATGCGCGGTCGCCAGCACCACCATCGGCGCCTCTCCGGCCGATTGCCGCTCGGCAACATGCACGCCAATCGCGGTGTGAGGGTCGAGCAGGTAGCCGCTCTCCTCAAGCGTCCGCGCGATGGTCGCGGAGATCTCCGCCTCGCTGGCGCGCCCGGCATCGAAGGTCTCGCGGATCGCCTCCAGCCCCGGCCCGGCAAGGGTGAAACCTCCCGACTGCCCGAGGCGGGCCATCAGCCGGCGGATCTCGCCGCCGTCGCGCCCGTGCACCTCGAACAGAAGCCGCTCGAAGTTCGAGGAGATCTGGATGTCCATCGACGGCGCGATGGTCGGCATCACGCCGCGCGTCTCGTAAGCACCGCTTTCCAGCGTGCGGGTGAGAATGTCGTTGGAATTGGTGGCGATCACCAGCCGTTCGATCGGCAGGCCCATTTGCGCGGCAACGAAGCCTGCGAAGATATCGCCGAAATTCCCCGTCGGCACGGTGAAGGACACCGGACGATGCGGCGCGCCGAGCGCGGCGCCGGCTACGAAGTAGTAGACGACCTGGGCAACGATGCGGGCCCAGTTGATCGAGTTGACACCAGCAAGCTGCACCTGGTCGCGGAAGGCGGCATGGGTGAACATGCCCTTCACGATGGTCTGGCAGTCGTCGAAGGTGCCAGACAGGGCCAGCGTGTGGACATTGTCCTCCGTCGGCGTCGTCATCTGGCGGCGCTGGACGTCGGAAACGCGCCCGTCGGGAAAGAGAATGAAGATGTCGGTGCGCGCGCGCCCGCGGAAGGCCTCGATGGCCGCGCCGCCGGTGTCGCCCGACGTCGCGCCGACGATGGTGGCGCGCTGGCCGCGTTCGGCGAGCACATGGTCCATCAGCCGCCCGAGCAGCTGCATGGCGACATCCTTGAAGGCAAGCGTCGGGCCGTGGAACAGTTCCATCACGAAGCGGTTCGGCGCCAGCTGAACCAGCGGCGTCACCGCCGGATGGCGGAATTCGGCATAGGCCTCGCGGATCATCCGCGACAGGGTCGCGCGGTCGATGTCGTCGCCCACAAACGGCGCGATCACCGCCTCGGCGACCTCAGCATACGGCTTGCCGGCAAAGCCCGCGATGGTCTCGCGCGACAGAACCGGCCAGGATTTCGGCACATAGAGCCCGCCGTCGGCAGCAAGCCCGGTCAGAAGAACATCTGCAAAGCCCAGCTCAGGAGCCTCGCCCCTCGTACTGACATATTTCACGGTGGCGACGTCCTTCCAGTTCGATCGTCCAGGGCGGCCCATATGCGCCTCGCGCACCACCCTCCGCCACGGAAGACCGGCCCGCTGTCACCCGGCCGTTGCGGCGCGGTGTGTTGTGATCCGCAGCCGACGGACGGCGGATCGTCGCTTGACGTTTGTTGGTCCCGGCTCCCCGGCGCGCGGATGCCCCTGCCTTCGGTGACGAGGGGTGAGCGCGGGCGAACCATCGCGCACACTATCGCCCCGGCCCGGAACGGGCAAGCGCGTTGGCCGTCGGAATGAAGGCTCAGGCGTGGCCGGCTTCGCTCGACAGCATCCCGGGGCTGATGCCCAGTTTGGCGAGCGCACGGTCCCATTTGCTATCGACCGCGCCATCGAACAGGATCGCGCTGTCCGCCGGGGCGATGATCCAGCCGTTTTCCTGGATCTCCGTTTCCAGTTGTCCCGCGCCCCAGCCGGCATAGCCGAGCGCCAGCATGGCCTCGCTCGGGCCGCGGCCTTCGGCAATGGCGCGCAGGATGTCGAGCGTCGCCGTCAGGCAGATGCCGTCCTGGATGAGCATCGTGGAATTGTCGATGATGAAATCCTGCGAATGCAGGACGAAGCCGCGCCCGGTCTCCACCGGGCCGCCACGATGCACCTGCATGCGCGTCGCCAGGTTCGGAAGCACGATGTCCTCGCCCTCCGGAATGAGGTCCAGCTGACGCAGGAGGTCGGGAAAGGTCAGGTTCGCGGCAGGCTGATTTACGACGATTCCCATCGCACCGTCGGCCGAATGCGAACACAGATAGATGACGGCATGCGCGAACCGCTCGTCCTCCATCTGCGGCATGGCAATCAAAAGCCGTCCCGTCAGAAAATCACTGTCCGCCATTTCGTCCCGCGTCACATTCATCCATCGCAAGTCCGAGCGCCATCCACCGCAAGTCCGACCGTGCCGGCCATCCATCGCAAGTCCGACCTCGCCGGCGCAGGTTTCGACACATGTTATTGTACGCTGCCTCCGGGCGAATGTTAACCGCTCGCATAACGACGGAGCTTCGACGCGTCCGCACTTGGGCGGGCGAACACGCGAAATTGGCCGGCGACACGGTGGACCGATGCGGCTTTTTCCGGCAACAGTGGAAGAGATCGATCTCGTCAGGACCAGAACCCAATGACCTTCGTTCGTCGCCTGTTTTCGATGCTCGCCTTCATCGCGGTCGCCACCGCCGCCAACGCAGCCGAAACCGACTGGCAAATCGTGACGGGCGGCAAGATCCGGATGATCGCCATCGGCGCGCCCGGCGCGCCGGAGCGCACCGATGCAGCACTCGAAATCGTCCTGGAGCCCGGCTGGTACACCTATTGGCGTTTTCCGGGAGAGGCCGGCCTCCCGACGATGGCCGACTTCGGCCGCTCTTCGGGCATCGCAGGGGCGCGGCTCTCCTACCCTGCCCCGAAACGCTACGACGACGGCACTTCCACCTCGATCATCTACAAGAACCGCGTGGTCCTGCCGATCGATTTCCGGCTGGAAGAGACGGACGGCACGGCGACACTTGCCGCCGACGTCCTGTTCGGGGTGTGCAGCGACATCTGCGTTCCGGCGGAGGCATCGCTGTCGCTGGACGTTCCGCCGGTGGCCGACACCTTGCCGCACCGCATGGCCATCACCAGCGCGCGCCTCGCCACGCCGAAGCCGCAAGGCGACACGCCGCCGCGCATCTCCCGCGTGAAGGCCGGACCGGCGGATGAAAACGGGGAACGCACACTGACGGTCGAGGTCGCACTGGCGGGCGGAAACCTCGATGCCGACCTTTTCGCACAAGGCGCGGACGGCTCTTACAACGAGGTGCCGCGCCTCGTCGAGCGCGACGGAACGCGCGCCGTCTACGCCCTGTCCACGCATGGCCTCGCCCGCACCGACGACGGGCGCCCCTTGCGGCTGGTGCTGGTCAATGGCGCTGGCGCCATCCACCATGACGTCGACGCCGACACGCTGGATCCACGCTGAGACGGTTTGTGCCACCGCCTCGACGCGAACCGACACCGCACTCGACGGGGAGCGGATCGCACCCTATGTGAGGGGTGCTGCCCGGTGCTGCCGGCAGCGCCATGACATTCCCGCATCAATCCGGAGATTTTCAATGACCATCAAGGCTGGGGACAAGCTTCCCGACGCGACGTTCAAGATCATGACCGCCGACGGGCCGGCCGAAACAACCACGGCGGAGCTGTTTTCCGGAAAGACCGTCGTCCTGTTTGCGGTGCCGGGTGCCTTCACGCCGACCTGTCACCTCAACCACCTGCCGGGCTTCGTCGAGCATGCCGACACGATCCGCGCCAAGGGCGTCGACGACATTGCCGTCGTCTCGGTCAACGATGTGTTCGTGATGGACGCCTGGGCCAAGGCCAGCAGCGGCGCCGGCAAGATCCATTTCCTCGCCGACGGCAGCGCGGACTTCACCAAGGCCCTGGGCCTCGAACTCGATGCCTCCGGCTTCGGCATGGGCGTGCGCTCAAAGCGTTACTCGATGATCGTCGAAGACGGTGTGGTCAAGACGCTCAACGTCGAGGACACACCGGGCACCGCCGAGGCCTCCGGCGCGGCCGAGATCCTCAACCAGCTCTGATCTGCAGCGCCCGGCGCATTGCGCCGGGCGCCATTCGCCGCCGCGCTGGCTCAGTCGCGTCCGCGCCGGATTTCACCGCGCGCATACGCGAAAAAAACCGCCAGAAGCACAAACGCCAGCCCGTACCAGGTCACCACATATTGCAGGTGATTATTGGTGAAGCTGACGATGGTCTCTCCCGCCTGCGGCAGGCCCGAGGCCGGCGTATGACGCGCCCTTGCATCGATCGTGTAGGGGGCCACGGGCGTATCCGATCCCGTGACACCGAGCGCAGCCGCCATCTCGCGGGCATCGCGCACGAACCAGATGCCGTTCGAAGCCTCCAGCGTGAACATGTTGCCGCGCTCGTCGCGACGCCACAAACCGGTGAGCGTGACCTCCCCGTCAGGCGGCGCACTGTCCGCGCGCGTGTCCGGCAGTCTGCGGCCATCGGGCACGAAACCGCGATTGACCATCACCACGAAACCGTCCTCGGTCCGGAACGGCGCATAGACGAAATAGCCCGGGCCGCCCACCGGTCCGCGCGCATCGCTGAGGGCGATATAGTAGTAGACCTCGCCGTCGAGATAGCGCCCGCGCACCTCGACCGGACGATAGTCCCAGGCATCGGTTTCCAGCGCCGGCCAGTCATCCGGCCCCGGAGCGGCGACCGGTGCGGCATCGATCCGCGTTTCGACTCGTTCGATCAGGGCGAGCTTCCAGTTCAGCCGGGCCACCTGCCAGGAGCCGAGAGTCAGCAGGATCGCAAAGGCGGCCGCCGTCGCCAGCACCGGCCAGATCAGGCGGCGGGCAAGCGAACGGGCGGGTTTTCCAGACGTCTCGTCCGATGTGCGCGGATTATCGGTCGTCAAGACGGGCCTCCTCGGCACTGTGGCGGTACTGCTGGGCGATCATCAGTCCCTTGAGCGGCCGCAACATGCCAAGCCCCAGAATCAGCGTCAGCGGGAGCCAGAGAACCATGTGCAGCCAGATCGGCGGCATGTAGGCAACCTCGATCACCAGCGCCAGACCGACGACGATGAAACCGACGATCATGATGATGAACACAGCCGGCCCGTCTCCGCTGTCGGCGAATTCGAAGGGCAGACCGCAATTGGAACAGGCCGGCCGGACCGTCAGGAAGCCGTCGAACAAGCGGCCCTGACCGCAGCGCGGGCACCGCCCGCGCAGGCCTGTGCGCAAGATGGCCTGTTCGGGGAACTGCGCCTGGTCGACGACTGTGGCCGCCTTTTCGGTTTCGGTTTCGGTCATGGCGTTTGCCTTTCCAGCACAAGTCGTCCCGCCCCGGCCCGACGGGACCCGTGGTCAACGCGCCCGGCGCCTGACGGTTGCCGCAAATCGCCCCAACGCGCGTGTTGCGGCCTGATGATGGCTGGAGACGGATTTGTCCAGCCGACAGATTGATGCAGGGGCCCCTTCCGGAAAACACTCCGTCCCGATTTCAATCCGGCAAAACGAAACGTCCGCGACGGTGGGAACCGCCGCGGACGCTGAAGCTTCGGGTGGGTGGCGCGCCCGGGCGGGCACGCGCAGGCCCGCGTCAGTGCGAGGGACCGGCGGCCCACACGTAAATCGACACAAAGAGGAACAACCACACCACGTCGACGAAATGCCAGTACCAGGCCGCCGCCTCGAAGCCGAAGTGCTTTTGCGGCGTGAACTGGCCCATCGAGGCCCGGATCAGGCAGACCAGCAGGAAGATGGTGCCGACGATCACGTGGAAGCCGTGGAAACCGGTCGCCATGTAGAAGGTCGCGCCGTAGATCGAGCCGGAGAAGGCGAAGGCTGCATGGCTGTACTCATAGGCCTGCACGAAGGAGAACAGAACGCCGAGCAGCACGGTGAGCGTCAGGCCCCACTTCAGGCCCTCGCGGTCGTTGTGCAGCAATGCGTGATGCGCCCAGGTGACCGTGGTGCCCGAGGTCAAAAGGATCAGCGTGTTGAGCAGCGGCAGGTGCCAGGGATCGAAGGTCGCAATGCCCTCGGGCGGCCAGACACCGCCGGTCGCCTCGACCCGGGCGAATTGCGCCGCGTCGTTTGTGAAAAGCGAGGCGTCGAAGAAAGCCCAGAACCAGGCCACGAAGAACATGACTTCCGAGGCGATGAACAGCAGCATGCCGTAGCGCAGGTGCAGCTGAACAACCGGCGTGTGGTCACCGGCAAGCGACTCGCGCACCGTGTCGCGCCACCAGCCATACATCACGTAGAGAACGATCAGCGTTCCGACGGCAAAGATGCCCCAGCCGGCGAGATTGACGCCGAACAAAAGAAAGTCCTTGTCCTGCACGTATTTGAACAGGCCGATCGCCCCGAGCGCCATGACGAAGGCGCCGACGCCGCCAAGAAACGGCCAGGGGCTCGGATCGACAAGATGGTAGTCGTGGTTCTTGGCGTGCGCCATGGGTGTCTCCCCCGATCTTTCAACGGTTGCCGCGCGTTTCGCGGGCTTGCAAAGTTATAGGTTGTCGCGGTTTGCCGACGTTTCCGCCCGCGCCGCTACGGGTGTTTCCGGCTCTCTCGCCGGGAAGAACGTATAGGAGAGCGTGATCTCCTTGATGTGCTTCAGCGCCGGGTCCTTGTCCATGTCCGGATCGATGAAGAACACCACCGGCATGTCGATGCTTTCGCCCGAGGCCAGCGGCTGCTCGGTGAAGCAGAAGCAGTCGATCTTGTTGAAATAGGCGCCCGCCTCGAAAGGCGTTACGTTGAAGGTCGACGTTCCGACCGTGGTCGCCGCACCTTCGTTCGTCGCCGCATAGGCCATCTGTGTGGTCTCGCCCATCTTGAGCGTGACGGTCCGCACCTGGGGACCGAACTTCCAGGGCAGCGCCGAATTGACGTTGCCGTCGAAGCGAACCGTGATCTCGCGGTCGATGACCTCGCCGTAGGAAGCGTCGGCGCGCTGCGTCGTGCCGCCGTAGCCGGTCACCTGGCAAAAGAGCTCATAGAGCGGCACCGCCGCATAGGCCATGCCCGTCATCGCGACGACGCCGCCCAAGACAGCGATTGCAACACGGCGATTGGACCGCTGCAGGCGGCTGTCGCTGCTCGCGTGGGACGCGGGCTGCGCGCCACTTTGCTGCGAGGTCGAATCAGATTCGCGCGTCATGTCGCTCACCTCCTCAATACATGCCCTTGTCGAGAACACCGGGTCCCATCTTGACCAGCGTCACGAGGTAGAAAAGCACCACAAGCCCCGCGAGCGCGAGACCGATGGCGATGGATCGTCCACGCTGGCGCCGCTTCTGGTCGTCGCTCAGGCGAATGCCGTCCTTGTCGTCGTTGCTCATGCGAGACTTCCCGTAACGAGAGACGCAACCACGCTATCGCCGAGCAGCAGGGCGAACACGAGGAAGAGGTAGAGCAGCGAGAACTTGAAGAGCTGCACCGCGGCGTTGCGTGCCGCATCGCCCTCGCGCTCGCGAAACACCTTGACCGCGTACCAGACGAAGGCCGCGCCGAGAACGCCCGCGACCGCGCCATAGACCGGCGAGGCGAACCCAAGCAGCGCCGGCGCGACGCCGACAGGCGCAAGCAGAAGGGAATAGGCCAGGATCTGGCGGCGGGTCGCATCCTCACCGGCCACGACCGGCAACATCGGGATGCGTGCGCTTTCGTAGTCGCCGCGCTTGAACAGCGACAGCGCCCAGAAATGCGGCGGCGTCCACATGAAGATGATCAGGAACAGCACGACGCTTTCAAGCGAGGCGCTTCCGGTGACGGCCGCCCAGCCGATCATCGGAGGAAACGCGCCGGCGGCCCCGCCGATAACGATGTTTTGCGGCGTCGCCCGTTTCAGCCACATCGTGTAGATCACGGCATAGAAGAAGATGGTGAAGGCGAGAAAACCGGCGGCAAACCAGTTCACCGCAAGCCCGAGCACCAGAACGGAAAAGGCCGAAAGCGTCAGGCCGAAGACCAGCGCTTCGTGCGCGGTCACCTTGCCGGCTGGAACGGGACGGCCCTTGGTCCGCGACATGACGGCGTCGATGTCGGCGTCGTACCACATGTTCAAAGCGCCCGAGGCGCCGGCGCCGATGGCAATGCACAGGATCGCAACGGCGCCCAGGACCGGATGGATCCCGCCCGGGGCGATCAGCATGCCGACGAAGGCGGTGAAGATGACGAGCGACATCACCCGCGGCTTCAACAGCGCGATGTAATCGCCGACCTCGCCCTGGCCTCCACCGAAGCCGGTTTCGTCAAGCGTCGTGTCCTGGATTTCGGCAAGCGACATCAAGCAGGTCTTTCACGTTCATGGCCCGGCACGCAGCCCGGCCCTTTCGGCACGTTCGCGGTCCGGAACCGGTCCGGATCCGTTCGGCTGGCGGTTGCAGGCGTTGCGGCGACAGGGCCGGCTCGCGATCCGCCGGACGATGACCGCGCCGGCACGGGGCCGGCGCGGTCCACTCTTCAAGAAACCGTGGCGCGCCTCAGCGGATGCGCGGCAGGGTCTCGAACTGGTGGTACGGCGGGGGCGAGGACAGCGTCCACTCCAGCGTCGTCGCACCTTCGCCCCACGGATTGTCGCCCGCGACGCGCTTCTTCGTGAAGGCTTCGGCGATGCCCACCAGGAACACCAGGACCGCAAAGGCCGAGATGTAGGACCCGTAGGAGGAGACCGCGTTCCAGCCCGCCATCGCATCGGGATAGTCGACATAGCGACGCGGCATGCCGGCGAGCCCGAGGAAGTGCTGCGGGAAGAACACCAGGTTCACGCCCACGAAGGTGATCCAGAAATGGGCCTTGCCGATCGTCTCGTTGTACATGTAGCCGAACATTTTCGGGAACCAGTAGTACCAGGCTCCGAAGATGCCGAACACGGCGCCGAGCGACAGCACGTAGTGGAAGTGCGCCACGACGTAATAGGTGTCGTGCATCGCCCGGTCGAGACCGGCGTTGGCGAGCTGCACGCCCGTGACGCCGCCGATGGTGAACAGGATGATGAAACCCACGGCCCAAAGCATCGGCGTCTTGAAGGAAATCGACCCCTGCCACATGGTGGCGATCCAGGAGAAGATCTTCACGCCGGTCGGGACCGCGATGACCATCGTCGCCGCGACGAAATAGGCCTGCGTGTCCACGTCGAGACCGACGGTGTACATGTGGTGGGCCCAGACGATGAAGCCGACGACGCCGATCGCGACCATGGCGTAGGCCATGCCGAGATAGCCGAAGATCGGCTTGCGGGCGAAGGTGGAAATGATGTGACTGACGATGCCGAAGGCCGGCAGGATCATGATGTACACTTCCGGGTGACCGAAGAACCAGAACAGATGCTGGAACAGGATCGGATCACCGCCACCGGCCGGATCGAAGAAGGCCGTTCCGAAGTTGCGGTCGGTCAGGAGCATGGTGATGCCGCCGGCGAGAACCGGGAGCGACAGGACCAGCAGGAAGGCCGTCACCAGCACGGACCAGGCGAAGAGCGGCATCTTGTGCAGCGTCATGCCCGGCGCGCGCATGTTGAAGATCGTGGTGATGAAATTGATCGCACCAAGGATCGACGAGGCGCCGGCAATGTGCAGCGACAGGATCGCGAGATCCATCGCCGGTCCCGGCTGGCCGGAGGTCGACAGCGGCGGATAGATCGTCCAGCCACCCCCGACGCCGTTGGCGCCCGGAGGCCCCTCCACGAAAAGGGACAGCAGCAGCAGCACGAACGCCGGCGGCAGCAGCCAGAACGAGATGTTGTTCATCCGCGGGAAGGCCATGTCCGGCGCGCCGATCATGATCGGCACGAAGAAGTTGGCGAACCCGCCGATCAGCGCCGGCATCACCATGAAGAAGATCATGATCAGGCCATGCGAGGTGGTGAACACATTGAACATGTGCGCGTCGGAGAAAATCTGCATCCCCGGCGCCTGCAGTTCCATGCGGATGCCGACACTGAGCGCGCCGCCGATGATGCCGGCGATGATCGCGAAGATCAGATACAGAACGCCGATATCCTTGTGGTTGGTCGAATAGACCCAGCGCGTCCATCCGGTCGGATGGTCATGGTCGCCTTGCGCGTGCGCTGCATAGGCCATCTTCCAGCTCCCTCTTTCACAGTCGCCCGACCGGGACAGTCACCGCGGTCGGATCTCGGCCACAGGCGTCATGGCCTGCGGAATTGCGGTTCGGCGGCGCGCGATCAGCGCGCCGCGACATCCAGTTTGCCTTCGCCGGCATCGGCGGTCTCGGCGGCGGCGTTGATCGACGCCATCAGCTGCTCGTTGGCGACATCGACGTCGTCCTTGGCGGCTTCCGCCCACGCCTGGTACTGCTCTTCCTCGACCACGCGAATGGCGATCGGCATGAAGGCATGGTCCTTGCCGCAAAGCTCCGAACACTGGCCATAATAGATGCCGGTCTTCTCGGCCTTGAACCAGGTCTCGTTCAAACGCCCCGGAACGGCGTCCATCTTCACGCCGAAGGCCGGCAGGGCGAAGGAATGCAGCACGTCGGCGGCGGTGACCTGCACACGAACGACCTTGTTCACCGGAACGACCATCTCGTAGTCGACGGCGAGAAGCCGCGGGAACTCTTCCGCCGGACGGTCGAACTGGGCGGCCTTTTCGGCGCGACCCTCATTGTCGAGCATGTAGGAATCGAGAATCACGTCCTCCATGCCCTCGTCGGCGTAGGCATAGCTCCAGGCCCACTGCAGGCCGGTCGCCTTCACGGTCATGTCGTATTCCGGAATCTCGACCTGTTTGTACAGCAGACGGAAGGAGGGAATCGAGATCATGACCAGGATCAGGATCGGCGCCAGCGTCCACACCACTTCGATCATGGTGTTGTGCGACGTGCGCGACGGTGTCGGATTGGCCCGCTTGTTGAAACGGAAGACGCACCACAGCAACAGCGCCACAACGAACAGCGTGATCACCGTGACGATCACCAGCGTGAAGTTGTTGAACCAGGTGATGTCGTCCATCACGCTCGTGACCGAGGGCTGGAAGCCCATCTGCCACTCGGTGGGCTGCGCAGCGAACGCGCCGCCGGCAAATCCGCTGAGCGCGGCGATCGCCGCGCCGATCATCGTCAGACGCTTGACCAACTGTGTCACGTCCGGTCTCCCTTCCTGACCCGACCTTCAGGTGAGGTCCGGGTCGATTTTCATCATTCACTCGAGAACCGCCGGCGCCCCGCGCCCCGGTCCGTGACCATGCCACTCATATGGCGGCGGGCCGAAAGTCCGCCTCGCCCAGCGTTCAAGACACTGCCGGGAACTCTACTCCGAGCGGTACATACCGCGCGAGGTCCCGTCCCGAGGAGCGGCAAATGGCCGCATTCGCGCTTGATCGAGGTCAAAGTCGGCTTGAAAAACCACAAGCCGCCGCGTTGCGCAATGGACTCCTTTCATGAATGACAAAATTCACGCCCAATTGCCAATGTTGCCCCTGCGCAACAGCAGAAAAACCGCGCCCTGCGCGCCCCTCAGACGCGGACCTGCCGCCATCGTCACCGTTTCGCCTTGAATTCCGCATTTCAAGGGTTGAAAACCGAAGGGAGCGCCGCGCCGTGCGAATCAACACAGGATCGTGCGGTCCCCAACGTTCATGCAGCCATGCCGCGCGAAGCGGACCACCGCCGCGGGCGGGCGGCGTGCCTGTAACCAGAAGTCTTGCCGCAGAAACCGGAGCCCAGCCTGTGCCTTTCAGATCGAACCCGCTTCTCCGCGCCCTTGCGATCGCCGGCGTCGTTCTCGCCCATGTCGCGGGCTCCGGCACCACGGCAATCGCGCAGGGCGCCGTGCGCTCCGTCCATGGTGACTGGCAAATGCGCTGCGACACGCCGGCCGGCGCCCAGGAAGAGCAATGCGCTCTCATCCAGAACGTGACGGCGGACGACCGCGAGAACGTCGGCCTGTCGGTCATCGTTCTCAAGACCGCCGACAAGGAATCGCGCCTGCTGCGCGTTCTCGCCCCGCTTGGCGTGCTGTTGCCTATGGGCCTCGGACTGCGTGTCGACAACGCCGATGTCGGCCGCGCCGGCTTCGTACGCTGCCTGCCGAACGGCTGCATCGTCG
Source organism: Stappia stellulata DSM 5886 (assembly GCF_000423705.1). Classification (GTDB taxonomy): domain Bacteria; phylum Pseudomonadota; class Alphaproteobacteria; order Rhizobiales; family Stappiaceae; genus Stappia; species Stappia stellulata. The sequence goes on from NZ_KE384083.1 coordinate 945,160, forward strand.
AAGTGGTGATGCAGGACGACCTGATCCAGAAAATGCAGCAGGGCCAGGCCGCGACCTTCGTGATCTTCCAGACACCGGAAGAAGGCATCGGCATTCCGATCTCGCTGAACGGCTTTTCCGACGGCTTCGCCGCGCTTCCCTGAAGCGCGGCCCGGGCTGGCGCCGCCGCGCGTCTCCCAAGGCGCGGCCTGAGCTGCGCCGCCGCGTGTCCCCCAAGGCGCGGCCTGAGCTGCGCCGCCGCGTGTCCCCCAAGGCACAGCCCGTTGCCCCGATCTGACGGACCGACAGGCCACAGCCGGTCCTGCCGGGCTCCGCAAGGCTGGGCAGACGGCACCATTGCGCCTATCTTCCCCACGAGATCGCAGCCACAACCGAAAGCCGACATCATGACCGATACCGACATCGACCTGCTCGCGACCGGAGATCTCGGCGAGGCGACCGCCCGCGCCATGCTGGGCGAGGCGCTGACGGGCGCCGACGACGGCGAGTTGTTCCTCGAGTACCGCCAGACCGAGGGCCTCGTGTTCGACAACGGCCGCCTCAAGGCCGCGAACTACGACACCTCGCAGGGCTTCGGGCTGCGCGCGGTTGCGGGTGAAGCCGCCGGCTACGCCCATTCCGGCGAAATCTCGCAGGCAGCCCTTGCCCGTGCCGCGGATGCCGTCAGGGCCGTCGCCTCGGGACACTCCGGCACCTATGCGGCCGCACCACAGCGCACCAACGCAAAGCTCTACAGCGACGTGAACCCGCTGGCACAGCCCGACTTCGCCGACAAGGTCGCGCTGATGCAGACCGTCGACGCCTATGCCCGCGCCCGCGATCCCAAGGTGCGGCAGGTCACCGTTTCGCTCGCCTCCTCCTGGCAGGTGGTCGACATCCTGCGCGCCGACGGCCACCGGGTGCGCGACATCCGCCCGCTGGTGCGCTTCAACGTTTCGGTCGTCGCCGGCGACGGCACGCGTCAGGAATCCGGCTCCTACGGTTTCGGCGGGCGCGACAGCGTCGGCGCCTATGTGACCGACGAAAGCTGGAAACACGCCGTCGACGAGGCGCTGCGCCAGGCGCTGGTCAACCTGGAGGCGATCCCGGCGCCGGCCGGCAGTTTCGACGTGGTGCTCGGCAACGGCTGGCCCGGCATTCTCCTGCACGAGGCCGTCGGCCACGGCCTTGAGGGCGACTTCAACCGCAAGAAGACCTCCGCCTTCGCCGGCCTGATGGGCCAGCGCGTCGCCTCGAAAGGCGTCACCATCGTCGACGACGGCACCATCGGCGGGCGGCGCGGGTCGCTCACCATCGACGACGAGGGCACGCCGACAAGCCGCACCGTGCTGATCGAGGACGGCATCCTCACCGGCTACATGCAGGACCGCCAGAACGCCCGGCTCATGGGCACCACCTCCACCGGCAACGGCCGGCGGCAGTCCTTCGCCCATATCCCGATGCCGCGCATGACCAACACGGTGATGCTCGCCGGCGACCGCGACCCGGGCGAGATCCTGGAAGGCGTCAAGGACGGGATCTATGCCGTCTCCTTCGGCGGCGGCCAGGTCGACATCACCTCCGGCAAGTTCGTCTTCTCCTGCACCGAAGCCTACAAGATCGAGGGCGGCAGGATCGGCGCACCGATCAAGGGCGCCATGCTGATCGGCAACGGCCCGGAAGCCATGACCCGCATTGCGGCGGTCGGCAACGACATGGCGCTCGATCCGGGCATCGGCACCTGCGGCAAACAGGGCCAGGGCGTCCCCGTCGGCGTCGGCCAGCCCTCGCTGCGCATCAACCAGATGACGGTCGGCGGAACGGCGGTGTGAGCCGCATGGCGCGACCCGCAATCGCAAGTCGTACAGTCGGAGACTACCCCCACAGACCGCCGTCATCCCGGACTTAATCCGGGATCCAAACCACGTCGACAAACGCACGAGCGTTGCAGGGGGGCACGGCTGTGTGAAGCCGGGCGGCGGGAGCTATAGAGTCCACCGAACACCGAGATTTAAATATGGGACATCGTCAATCCAGCGTTCCATATCCAATCATTCCCAGGAGCTGATAAAATGAGTTTACCAACGCACACAAATTCAATATTGCGCACGCATCGATATTTTGATGACTGAAATTTCATAATAACTTAAACTAGTATCGAATTTACGTTCAACGAAGGCAAAAAATTGCCCCGTTTTATTATAGAATCGACAGGAACCTTGATCGGAAGCGACGGAAATACCGTCGCACCTGAACAGATAGACGATCAAGAGATCTCTGTTCCACACCTTCTACCGCACGTGATATACATCTCCCTGCCAAAAGGAGATGAAATAAAAATTAAAGTAATTTATTCTTCTCATTGCTGGAGTGAAAAGTTCGACACTCAGCGTCATTCCGAAAATTTAATGCAGATCATGGACGGAAACCGACCACGCGTATTCAATATGGAACGTTTCAACGAGTCGAAGACCTTACCCACCTTCTTGAATGAACTACCGATGCACCGACTTTATTGGACAGCATCCGATCGCAATTTTGGATTATACAATGCAACAAAAATCGTGAACGGCACCGCGTATACGGTGTTCTTTACTCTCAAAAAAGAACGCGGCAAACTCAACGGGATAAGACACAGCTTGGTCATGAGAGTTGAAAGTGCCTACCACGCCAACCAACCGAGCAAAGGAAAAAAGGTCACCGCCGCCGCCGCAATTATGGCTACCCTACAAGGAAAGAAAATTTTCTAGCTAAAAAACCAAAGGGGCTACCTTTCAAAGAAGGTAAGCCCCTTGGCAATCTCGACGTTCTCTTCAGCTTTCGCCTTATTCACCGTCCCGGTTGAACTGCCGAAGCAGCGGAAGGTTCCTTACAGTCGATCTGGATACCTGCAAAAGTGATATCACACCGCCCGTCAGATTTCAAGGAAAACCGGCTGGCTTGCACAAATGCATGCGCAAAAAACCGATGCATCGTCACGCCGGCATGCCCTCTCCCCCTCACGCCCCCGCTTTCCGCGCGAACCCCCAGGCCGTTTCCGCGAGCGGGCGGATCTGTTTCGCCATTTGCTCCGCGTTTTCATTCGTCGCCGTGCCGTCGCGCACGCGGCCTGCGATGCCTTGCAGGATCGCGGCGATGCGGAAGAAGTTGTAGGCGAAGAAGAAGTCGAGATCTTTCGCGACCGGAAACCCCGTCGCCCGCTCGTAAGACGCGATGTAGTCGCCAAGCGCGGGCAGGCCGAGTGCCTCCAGATCCTGGCCCGAGAGCGTGCCGATGCCGGCGCCGTCCGGGCCTTCCGGCATCACCCATTGCATGCAGTGATAGGTGAAGTCGGCAACCGGATCGCCCAGCGTCGACAGCTCCCAGTCGAGCACGGCGGCGACCTCGGGCGTCTCCGGCGCGACGATCAGATTGTCGAGGCGGAAGTCGCCATGCACCACGCGCGCCGGCTGCGCTTGCGGCAGCCGGGTCGGCAGCCAGTCGATCAGCCGGTCCATCTCGGCGATCGTTTCCGTCTCCGAGGCGCGATACTGTTTCGACCAGCGGGCGATCTGGCGCGCGACATAGCCCTCCGGCTTGCCGTAGTCGCCAAGCCCCAGCGCCTCCGGCTCGTAGCCGTGGAGCCGTGCCAGCGTCGCGTTCATCGCGCCGTAGACGGCGGCACGCTCTGCCCTCTCCGCCTTCGGCATTGCCGGGTCCCAGAAGATCCGCCCCTCCACCTTGTCCATCACGTAGAACTCGGTGCCGATGACGCCTTCGTCCGTCTCGTGACCGATGACGTGGGGCACGGGAAAACCCGCCTCGCCCAGCGCCTTCATCACCCGGTACTCCCGGTCGACCGCATGGGCGGAGGGGAGCAAGGTGCCCGGCGGCTTGCGCCTGAGCACGAAGGATGCGGCCGGCGTTTCCAGCAGATAGGTCGGGTTCGACTGGCCGCCCTTGAACTGGCGGACCTGCAAGCGACCGGCAAAGCCCGGCACATGATCGGCCAGCCAGGCGGAAAGCTGCTCCGTGTCGATGGCAAGCGCGTCGGGCACCGCCTTGGTGCCGGAAAAGGCGTCCTGCCGGTCAAAGCCCCCGCTCACGCCGTCAGTCACGCCACAGATCCCGTGCGCGCCTTCAGAAAGCGCGTCAACGCGGCAAGCGTGGCGTCAGGGTTTTCCTCCACGACGAAATGCCCGCCGTCGATCCCTTCGCCGGAGAGATCGTCCGCCCAGCTTGTCCAGGTGTCGAGCGGGGTCGAGGCCTTCCCGGCGATCCCGGCGTTGCCGTAAATCACCAGCGTCGGCACGGAAATCCTGCGCCTGGCCGCGCGGTCGGCACTGTCGTGCTCCATGTCGACGGTGGCGCCGGCGCGATAATCCTCGCAGGCCGCGTGCTGGCGGGCCGCTTGCGAAAACGACGCGCGATAGGCTGCAAGCGCGCGCGCATCGAAGGCGGAGAGATCCTTCGCCGCCGTCCAGCTCGCCAGCGTGTAATCGAGATAAAAGCCGGGATCGCCCGCGATCAGCCGTTCCGGCAGGGGACGGGGCTGGGCAAGGAACAGCCAGTGGTAGATCGCCATGGCATAGCGCCAGTCCATGCGCGTCCAGTAGTCGTAGGTCGGCAGGATATCGAGCACGCAAAGCGCGGTCAGCCGGTCGGGGTGATCGAGCGCCATGCGATAGGCGACGCGCCCGCCCCGGTCGTGCCCGGCGACGGCGAAGCGCGTGTGCCCGAGCGCCGCCATCACGGCGATCATGTCGCGCGCCATCGTGCGTTTGGAATAATTCGCGTGATCGGCATCGCCCTCAGGGGCGTCGGAGGCGCCATAGCCGCGCAGATCCGCCACCACCATGGTGAAATCGCGGGAAAGCGCGTCGGCCACCGGATGCCACATGGCGTGGGTCTGCGGATAGCCGTGCAGCAGCAGAAGCGGCGGGCCGTTGCCCTTGATGCGGCAGAAGATCTCCGCGCCGTCCCCGGTCACGTGCCTTGCCTCAAATCCGGGAAAAAGCTCCGCCAACTCGCCGCCCACACTCACCTCCACCTTGCCTGCGCGCCGTGTCGGGCGCCCGCTTGACGGTGAGCATGGCCGCTTTGGAGCGGGCCATCAAGGGCGGAGCGGCGCGCGCTCAGCCCTCTTCGCGTTCGACCGCCCGCCAGCCGATGTCGCTGCGGCAGAACCCGTCCGGCCAGTCGATGCGCGCGACCGCCTCATAGGCGCGCGCCTGCGCCTCGGCCACGGTCTTTCCCAGCGCGGTGACATTGAGCACGCGCCCGCCGTTCGCCAGAATACGTGCGCCGTCGCGCCGGGTGCCGGCGTGGAACACCTTCACCTCCGCGCTGCCCGCAAGCGCGTCGAGACCCTTGATCTCGCTGCCCTTCTCGTAAGCACCCGGATAGCCGTTTGCCGCCAGCACCACGGTCAGCGCCACCTCGTCGCGCCAGGACAGCGTCTTGCCGGCAAGCCGGCCGTCGACGGCGGCCTCCATCAGCGCGACGATGTCGTCCTGAAGGCGCATCATCAGCACCTGGCACTCCGGATCGCCGAATCGCACGTTGTATTCGATCAATTTGGGCCCGTCGGCAGTGATCATCAGCCCGGCGTAGAGAATGCCGGTAAAGGGCATGCCCTCGGCGCGCAGCGTGTCGAGGGTCGGCTGCACGATCTCGCGCATGGCGCGCTCCGTCAGCGCCTCGTCCATCACAGGCGCGGGCGAATAGGCGCCCATGCCGCCGGTGTTGGGACCGGTGTCGCCGTCGCCGACGCGCTTGTGATCCTGCGCGCTTGCAAGCGCGAGCCCCGTGCTGCCGTCGCACAGCACGAAGAGGCTCGCCTCCTCGCCGACAAGACACTCCTCGACGACGACCTCGGCCCCGGCCGCGCCATAGGCACCGTCGAAACAGGCGTCGACGGCGGCAAGCGCGTCCGCAACCGTCTCGGCGACGACCACGCCCTTGCCGGCGGCCAGTCCGTCCGCCTTGACGACGATGGGCGCGCCGTTTTTCTCAACATAGGCGCGTGCGGAGGCGGCATCGGTGAAGCGCCCGTAGGCGGCGGTGGGAATATCGGAGCGCGCGCAGAGATCCTTGGTGAAGCCCTTGGAGCCTTCGAGCGCCGCCGGTGCCTGTTTCGGACCGAAGGCGCGGATCCCGGCGGCCTCGAGCGCATCGACGAGACCTTCGACCAGCGGCGCCTCGGGGCCGACGACAACGAGGCCGATGTCCTCGGCCGTGCAGAAGGCGATCACGGCGGCGGCGTCAGCGGTGTCGAGCGCGATGCACTGCGCCTCCCCGGCGATGCCGGCGTTTCCGGGCGCGGCGAACAGACGGGTCGTGCGCGGCGACCTGGCAATCGCCCATGCCAGCGCATGCTCGCGCCCGCCCGATCCGATCAAGAGAATGTTCATGGCCGCGTCCTGTCTCGTTGCATCGTGTCTGCCGGCGGCACCCTGGCGCCGGGTCGCCTGCCTCCTACCCGCCGCCTTCGCGCGAGACAAGAGCGCCACGGCCTTTTATTCGCGCACCAAACCCGGTACCACACGCTCAAACGTCAAAACGGGTGAGACGATGGGCGAAGACACGATCACCGGGCGCGTCGCCGACGCGGTGAAGGGCCACTGGGTCGACACGTATGCTCCCGACTGGCTGCGGCCTTTCGCGCGGCTGGCGCGCTGGGAGCGGCCGATCGGCTGGCAGCTCTTGCTGTGGCCGTGCTGGTGGTCGGCGGCCCTTGCCGCGATTGCCGGAGGGGCGGCCTTCCCCAACCCCTGGCATCTGGTGCTCTTCATGATCGGCGCCATCGCCATGCGCGGCGCGGGCTGCACCTACAATGATCTCGTCGATCAGGACATCGACGACAAGGTGGCACGCACGCGCTCGCGCCCGCTCCCGTCAGGCCAGGTCACGCCGATGCAGGCCAAGGTGTTTCTGGTCGCGCAGGCGCTCGTCGGCCTGCTGGTTCTTGTCCAGTTCAACAGCTTCGCCATTGCACTGGGCATCGCCTCGCTGGGGGCGGTGGCGATCTATCCCTTCATGAAGCGGATCACCAACTGGCCGCAGCTCTTCCTCGGGCTGGCGTTTTCCTGGGGCGCGCTGATGGGCTGGGCGGCGGCCTTCGGCCGGCTCGACTGGCCACCGGTCGCGCTTTATTGCGGCGGCATCCTGTGGACCATCGGCTACGATACGATCTACGCCCACCAGGACAAGGAGGACGACGCCCTCGTCGGCGTCAAATCCACCGCACGGCTCTTCGGCGACTGGACGAAACCGGCGCTCGCCGGCCTCTACGGCGGTGCCACGGTCTTGTTCGCACTGGCAATGATCGGCGCGGATGCCGGGCCGGCGGCCTTTGCCGGGCTGATCCTCAGTCTCGGGCATCTGGTGCGCCAGATCGTCGTCCTCGACATCGACGATCCCGACCAGTGCCTGAAGCTTTTCCGCTCCAACGCGCAATACGGCTGGCTGATCTTCGGCGGCCTTGTCGCCGACGCGCTGATCCAGGCGCTCTAGAAACGATAAAAGGGCGCCTCGAAGAGCGCCCTTTCCTTGTTGAACCCGAAGCCGTTTGCACGGCGTTTCACCGACACGCCTCAGTTGCGCGCGATAATCTCCCGCTCGCCGCGATAGACCGGACCCGCCATTGCCGGGTGCCCGGGCTTGCGCCGCACGAGAAAACGCGGACGGCGCGCGGTCAGGGCCGCGACACGGCGGCGCGGCAGCGCCATCGGTGCAACGGCGTCCTCATCCGACTTGTCGATGCGCGAGACCTTGCCGTCCGGCTCCACCAGAAGCAGCGGCAGGCCGAGCGCCTCGCCCCAGGCGCACCAGTCGGCGGCCAGGTCTTCCAGCTTGTCGCTGGCGGCGAGTTCGATGGACATGGCCGGATCGCGGTGGCGCAAGCCGATGCGTGCGCTGAGCGTTCCGGGCGTCGCCCCCGGCGCGACTTCGGCGAAAACGCCGAGGAACACGCCCACGGGCTGAACCAGCGTCAGCGGAAGACCCGCGAGACGGCGTTTGACGATCACCTGCTGGCAGTCGATATAGACATCCAGAGGTGTCGGATCGCTGCGCCCCGCCTGCGTCACGCTGCGGGATGCGAAGCGATGCGGCATCTGCGCGGGATCGAGCCGCGCTGCGCGGCCCGATCCTTTTGCAGTGGCATCCTGATGTGCTGTTTGACGGCTCAATTCGCTCTCCACCGGGCCTTGTTTTGTTGGCCTCTGATGTCTTCAAGGTAGCAGCCGACCGTCCCGATCACCTTAACAAGCGAGGTTAATTTTCTCTGATTTTAAAGAAGGTTAGAGAAAGGTGAGCGAACATCCCAAACAAATCGTCACCAGGGTCCGGCACTCGACTTGCCGGAGACGACGGCGAACACTACGGTCCCGGCAACGCGCGCCCGCGCCAAAAAAGGATCCCGCAATGAAGCTATCGATTGATCAGTCCGACCTGATGGATGCGGCGCAACGTCTCGTCCAGGCGGCGCGCGCAGCCGGTGCCGATGCGGCCGACGTGGTCGCGACCACCGGGGTCTCCCTGTCGGCGGACGTACGCGACGGCGAGGTGGAAGAGACCGAACGGGCCGAGGGCGACGACGTCACGCTGCGGGTGTTCTGCGGCCACCGCATCGCGAGCGTCTCGTCGAACGCCTTTCGCGACATGGAGACGCTGGCCGAACGCGCCGTCGCGATGGCGAAAGCCGCGCCCGAGGATCCATTCGCAGGCCTGGTGCCGGCGGACGAGCTTGCAACGGAGTTCGCCAACCTCGACCTGCTCGATCCCGCAGCCGTCGACGCGCTCGCCCTTGCGGAGCGCGCACGCGCGGCGGAAGCCGCAGCACTCGCGGTCCCGGGCGTCACCAAATCCGGCGGCGCCAGCGCCTCCTGGCGGCTCGGCGGGCTGGTGATTGCCACCAGCAACGGCTTTTCCGGCAGCCATATGGTGTCGCGACACGGGGTGTCCGCCACCGCCATCGCGGGCGACGGCACGGCCATGGAGCGGGACTATGATTTCGACAGCCGGAACTTCCTCGAGGATCTCGACACATCCGAGACCATCGGACGGGCCGCAGGCATGCGCGCCATTGCCCGGATCAATCCGCGCAAACTTTCTACCCGCAACGCCGACATCGTCTATGAGCCGCGCGCTGCACGCTCGCTGCTTGGCCACTTCGCGAGCGCGATCAACGGTGCGGCAATTGCTCGCGGCACCAGTTTCCTGAAGGACCGGCTGGGCGAGCGCGTCTTTTCCTCCGCGATCACCGTCACCGACGACCCGACCCGCCCGCGTGGCCCGGCCAGCCGCGCATTCGACGGCGAAGGGCGCCCCGCCCGGCCGCTCACGCTGGTGGAAAACGGCGTGCTGACCCAATGGCTGCTCGACACGGCGACAGCAAACGAACTGGGGCTTCGCTCCAACGCCCGCGCCTCACGCGGCGGCGCGGGCCCCTCGCCCGGCGCCACCAACATGACGCTTCATCCGGGCAACATGTCCCAGGCGGAGCTGTTGAAGGACATCGGGACCGGACTTCTGGTCACCGACCTGATCGGTCACGGGGTCAACGGCGTGACGGGCGACTATTCGCGCGGGGCCTCGGGCTTCTGGATCGAGGACGGCGAGATCGCCTATCCTGTCAGCGAGATCACGCTTGCCGGCAATCTGACCGGCATGTTCGCCGGGCTTGTCGCGGGCAACGATCTCGACACGCGCTCCGCCTTCGCGGTGCCGAGCCTGCTTGTAAGGGACATGACCATTGCCGGTCAGTGACGCACGCGCGAACCTTGCGGACATGGAACTGATCGCACAGGCCGCCCGCCAGGGGGGCGCGACGGCGCTTGGCTATTTTCGCAAGGATCCGCACCGCTGGACCAAGGACAATGATTCTCCGGTCTCCGAGGCCGACCTTGCCGTCGACCGGCAACTTGCGGAGATCCTTCAGGCGGCACGGCCGGGCTACGGCTGGCTGTCGGAGGAAACCGCCGACGACAACTCCCGCCTCCAGGCGACCCGCAGCTTCGTCGTCGATCCGATCGACGGCACGCGCGGCTTTCTGTCCGGCTCGCCGGAATGGACGGTGGCGATCGCGGTGGTGGAAGCGGGACGTCCCGTTGCGGCCGCGCTCTACCAGCCGGTCACGGATCACCTTTACACCGCCGTTCCCGGACATGGCGCGCACTGCAACGGCGCCGTGCTCAAGGTTTCCGACAGAGCCTCGCTCGACGGCGCCAGTGCCGCCGGACCCAAGGCGATTACCTCCCAGGAGCGCCTGCGCGACATGGGCATTCGACCGGCCGGATACGTCCCCTCGCTGGCGCTCCGGCTCGCCATTCTGGCGGCGGGGCGGATCGACCTGGCGGTCGTGCGCGAGAATGCCTGCGACTGGGATCTTGCGGCATCGGATCTTTTGGTGCAGGAAGCGGGCGGGCGCCTTGAGGACCTGCGCGGACGACCGCTTTCCTACAACCGCGGCAGCGTTCGCCACCCCGCCCTCGTCGGCGGGCCGAAGGCCCTCGTCGATCCGCTCAGACCCATCCTGGCCGAGCTCATGTAGCCCGGCGATCCCTTGCGGCACCGGCCCCTCGGAGACAGACAATGACCAACGAAAACACCGACAAGCAGCTGCTTCACCTCGTCTTTGGCGGCGAGCTCGAAACCGTTGACGGCCTCACTTTCCGCGATCTCGACGCCCTCGACCTGGTCGGCATCTATCCGAATTATGCCAGCGCGCAGAAAGTGTGGAAGCAGAAGGCCCAGCAATCGGTGGACAATGCCCACATGCGGTATTTCATCGTTCACATGCACCGGCTGCTCGACCCGGAAACGGACGGGCAGTAAGCGTACAGACATGCGGATTGTGTCCAGACCGTTGCACGCCGTGCGGAACGCATCATGCTGAAGCGCGCCGGCCGCGCGCCGGCCGTCCAGCGCGTCATCGGCAAGGCGCTTGCCGGCTATCTCCAGATGGTCCGCAGCACAAGCACGTTCGTCCTGGATCCGCCGGACTTTTTCGACGCGATCCGCCCGGACCTGCCGGTGATCTGCGCCATGTGGCACGGACAGCATTTCCTGTTGCCCTTCGCCCGTCCGCCCGGACATGAGGCGCGCGCGATGATTTCGAAATCCGCCGACGGCGAAATCAACGCAATCGCGGCCCGATGTCTCGGCATGGGGTCGATCCGTGCCTCGGGGGCCCACAAACCGCATCAGGTCGCCAAACGCGGCGGCGCGCGCGGCTTTATCGAGGCGTTGCGCGCGCTTCGCGAGGGCGCCAGCGTTTCGATCACCGCCGATGTCCCCAAGGTGTCGCGGGTCGCCGGCCCCGGCATCGTGCAACTGGCCGCCCGCTCGGGGCGCCCGATCCTGCCGCTCGCCGCCGCCACGCGCTGGCACATCACGCTGGGCTCCTGGGACCGGGCGACGATCAACCTGCCGTTCAGCACCATGTCGATTGCGACCGGCCCGCTCATTCACGTGCCGCAGGACGCCGACGAGGCGCGCATCGAAGCGGCACGCCTCGAGGTCGAGGCGGCGATGAATGCCGTTACGAAACGCGCCTACGAGCTGGTGCGGCGCGCATGAGCCCGCCCCCGGAAACGCCCGCGCCGCAAACACCCCTCCCCTCACGCCCCTCCGCCCTGAGCCGGCAGATCGGCGCGGCGGCGCTTGCCGGTTACCGGGCGTTCGGCCATGTCGCGACCCCGGGTCTGGCGCTGGTGTTTCGCCGCAGGGCCGCACGCGGCAAGGAAGACGGATCGCGGCGCGGCGAGCGCTTCGGACGCGCCTCCGCCGCGCGTCCCGACGGACGGCTTGTCTGGCTGCATGCGGCAAGCGTCGGCGAGATGAACGCCGCCGACGCGCTGATCGATGCATTGCGCGGGGCCGACATCAACGTGTTGCTGACCACCGGCACCGTCACCTCGGCGCGGATCGCCGCCGCCCGCACGCGGCCCGGCGTCACACATCAGTTCGTTCCCTACGACACCGCGCCGAACCTGAAGCGGTTCCTGGCCCATTGGCGCCCCGATCTGGCCGTGACGATGGAATCGGAGATCTGGCCGGCCACCATCGCAGCACTTTCTCAGCGACACATTCCGCTGGCCATCGTCAGCGCGACCATGTCGGAACGCACCGCGCGGGGCTGGGCCAAGGCGCGCGGCTTCGCCTGGCAGGTGTTTTCGCGCATCGCGCTGTGTCTGGCGCAAACGTGCGAGGACGCCAACCGGTTGTCCGCCCTCGGCGCGCCTCGGGTCGCGGTTGCCGGCAACCTGAAATACGACAGCGGCTCGCTGAAGGCCGATCCGGCGGCACTTGCCGAGCTGCAACGCCTTATCGGCGAGCGGCCGACGTGGCTCGCCGCCAGCACGCATGAGGGCGAGGAAACGCTGGTCGGCGAGGTGCATCGCACCGCGTCGCTTGCCGTTCCCGGCCTGCTGACCCTGCTGGTGCCGCGCCATCCCGACCGTGGCGACGGCATCGCCCGGGAGTTGCGCGCAGCCGGCCTCACCGTCGCGCAACGCTCTCGCGGCGAGACGGTCGCGCCCGACACCGACATCTATCTCGCCGACACCATCGGCGAGATGGGCCTGTTCTACCGGCTTGCACCCGTTGCCTTCATCGGCAAGTCGCTGGTGCCGGAGGGCGGCCAGAACCCGCTCGAGGCGGCAAGGCTCGACACGGCGATCCTGACCGGCCCGCATGTCTTCAACCTGGAAGACATCTACACCCCGCTGCTGTCGGCGAAGGGCGCGCAGGTCGTGCGCGACGCACAAAGCCTGGGCGCCGCCGTGGTCGCTCACCTGAACGACGAGGCCTTGCGCGAAAAGCGGGCGCGCAGCGCGGCGGAGGTCGGCGAGGCCGGCGCCGGCGCGCTCGCCGCAACCCTTCGCCACCTCACCGCGCTGTTGTCGGAAGGGAAAACGGGATGAGCGGGATGCGCCAGGCACCGGCCTTCTGGTGGCATGCCCGGCCATCGGCGCTCGCGCGCCTCATTCAGCCCGTCTCGGCCCTCTACGGCGCGATCACCGCCCGTCGCATGGCGCGCCCGCCCAAGGGCTGGATCGACGCGCCGGTGATCTGCATCGGCAACTTCGTCGCCGGCGGCACCGGCAAGACACCCTTCGCGCTGGCGCTTGCCGAGCTTCTGGTGCAACAGGGCCGCAGACCTGCGTTTTTGCTGCGGGGCTACGGCGGGCGCGAACGCGGCCCACTGCTCGTCGATCCCGCACGCCACACGGCGCGCGATGTCGGCGACGAGGCGCTCCTGCTGGCCGACCGCGCCCCGACCGTAATCGCGCGCGACCGGGTCGCAGGCGCCCGGCTTGCTGAGCGCCACGGCGACATCGTGCTGATGGACGACGGGTTTCAAAACCCGGATCTGGCAAAAACCGTATCGCTGGTGCTGGTCGACGGCGAGACCGGGACCGGCAACGACCTCAGCCTGCCCGCCGGCCCGTTGCGCGCGCCGCTTTTCCGGCAATTGCCCTTCGCGAATGCCCTGGTCGGGATCGGCGCGGGAGCCGCCGGCGACCGCGTTCTCGCGCTCGGCACGGCTCACGGCCTGCCGGTCTTTCGTGCGACGCTCGCGCCGCGCGCACCTGCGGATCTCGCGGGAGCGCGCGCGCTGGTGTTTGCCGGGATCGGACGGCCGGAGAAGGTCTTTCGCTCGGCCCGCGACGCGGGCCTGGAGGTGGTCGCGACACGAAGCTTTGGCGACCATCACCGCTACAGCGAGGCGGATGCCAGAGCCCTTCTCGCCGAGGCCGGGACGCTTGGCGCGCAGCTCGTGACCACCGGCAAGGATCGCGCCCGGCTGGCGGGGGCAACCACCCCGGCGCTCGCCGACCTGGCGGCGCGTGCAAAGGTGCTGGAGGTCGAGATGCAGCTGGAGGAACCGGAGACGCTCGAGGCCTTCCTCAATGCGGCAATTCGTGCAAGATCGGCAACTTCAGATACAAAATCCGCAAATTCCGGCGCAAAAATCGACGATTGAAGATCCGCGCCGAATTTTCAGGCTTCGCCGGTTTCCCTGACCCGCTTCATCGACGCGGCGGCATCGACATAAGCCTCCTGCCTGGAGACGCTCCAGTACTTCAACTCGTCGATCGGGATCGCCTGGCCAGTCACCGCGCAGCGCACGAATGTCCCCGGCGACAGCATCTGGTAATCCGCGTCGAGATAGCGGATGCGCGCTTCGCCAGGCTCACGGGGTGTCTCAATCCGGTTCATCATGTCGTGCCTCGCAACGTCCGAGCGGCCTTGCGGCCCGATGCTCTGAATTTCCGCTCTAGATAACCGCGCAAGGCCGCATTTGCCAGCCCTTGCGCAACCGGTGCGTCCTGACAGCCGTCACGTATCCTGTGTCCCCTCGGACTCCGGACCGTTTTGCGCGCCCTTCGAGGCGCCGCCGCGCGGGGTGACCTGGTGCAACATCTCGGCCCCGGCCATCAGTCCGTCGCGCAATTGCGCATCGAGACGCTCCTGGTCGCGGCGGCGCACATCGTCCTCGATCTCGACGATCCGGTCATTCGCGATCCCGAGCGCGCCGAGGGCCGCGCGTCCGAAGGTGACGCTCGATTCGAAGGTCTCGCGGATCTGGAAGTCGACGCCCCGCCGGGTCAGGTCCAGCGCATGGGCGCGGTCGGTCGCGCGGCAGAAGATCTTGGCCTTGGGAAAATTCGACCGGACCAGATCGATCGCCTGGCCCATCACCCGGTCGTTCTCGATGCAAAGCGCGACGAGCACCGCCTCCTCCGCGCCGGCCGCCTTGAGCACGTCCGGCCGCGTGGCATCGCCGACATAGACCTTGTATCCGAGCTTGCGGGCATAGGAAACGCGGTCCGCCCGATTGTCGAGCGCGGTGACCTCGACCTCCTCGGAGGTGAGCATCTGCGACACCATCATGCCGAAGCGGCCGAAGCCGATGACCAGAACGGTCGGGCGGGTTTCGTCGAATCCCTCGATCGCGGCCGGCTCCACGCCACGGCGCTGCAGCCGCTTTGCCAGAAGATCATGCGCCAGACAGCCCACCGGCGTCATCAGCATGGTGAGCACGACGACGGCCAGCAGTAGCGTCAGGATATCGCGCTGCAGGATCCCGGCCGTTGCCGCTGCGGTGAAGAGCACGAAGGCGAATTCGCCGCCCTGGGGCAATGTCACGGCAATCTTCAGGGCATCGGAGTTGGTCGATCCGAACACCCGCGACAGCCCCCAGATGATGACGCCCTTCAGCCCCATCACGGCGACGACGCCCAGCGCCACCAGCCGCCAGTTGTCGGCGACGAGACCGAGGTCCAGCGACATGCCGACCGAGATGAAGAACAGCCCCATGAGGATCGAGCGGAAGGGCTCGATGTCGGCCTCCAGCGTGTGGCGAAAGCTCGATTCCGCCAGGAGGACACCGGCGAGGAAAGCGCCCAGCGCCATCGACAGGCCGGCGGCATGCATGATCCCGCCGCTGCCCAACGCAACCAGAAGCGCGGCGGCCAGCATCACCTCGCGCGCACGCACCGCGGAAAGCAGCGTGAACAGCGGGGTCAGCAGGTAGCGCCCGGCGACGATCACGCCGCCGACGGCGGTGATCGTGATGCCGATTTCCAGCAGGACACCGGTGCCGCCGACATCCTCCTTGCCCGGCGCCAGGATTGGAACCAGCGCCAGAAGCGGCACGATTGCCATGTCCTGCAAGAGCAGGATGCCGAAGGCCCGCTGGCCGTAGCTGGTGGAAAGTTGCCCGCGTTCCTGAAGGATCTGGAGGGCGAAGGCGGTGGAGGAAAGCGCCAGCCCGAGACCGGCGATGATCGCGATGTTGGGCGCCTGCCCGGCGAGCAGGAACAGACCGACGAGGGCCGCGCCGCAGGCAAGCACCTGGGAGGTTCCAAGGCCGAAGATATCGCCCTTCATCCGCCAGAGCCGCGCCGGTTCAAGCTCCAGGCCTATGACGAAGAGAAGCAGCACGACACCGAGTTCGGCGACACCCCGGATTTCCTCCGGCGACTGGATGAAGTCCAGACCGAAGGGACCGATCGCCATGCCGGCGGCGAGATATCCGACCACCGACCCGAGGCCGACGCGCTTTGCCAGCGGGACGGCGACGACCGTCGCCGACAGGAAGAGGATCGATTCGACGAAAAAGGGAGGCGCGACTTCGCTGGCCATTCGCTCTCGTGTTCGCTCGCGGGTTCAAAGGGATCGCGGGAGGTCGACCGGATCACGGTCGCCGATGTGCCGCGATCCTAGCCGCTTTGGGCAATGGACACCATGGAAGACGCGGCGCCAGAGCTGCGACCGTGGAGGCCCCTCAGGTGGCGAAAAGCTGGCTCATGTCCGCAAAGGCCTTGAATTCAAGCGCATTTCCGGACGGATCCAGCACGAAGAGGGTTGCCTGCTCGCCGGGTTCGCCCTTGAAACGAACCTTCGGTTCGATCACCCAACGGGTATCCTCGCGCGCCTTCAGCCGGTCGGCGAGCGCCTGCCAGTCGTCCATGGTGAGCACGACGCCGAAATGCGGCACCGGCACCGAGTCGCCATCGACCGGATTGACCAGCGGGCCGCGGGCAGCCGTGTCCTTGTCGAAATGCGCGACGATCTGGTGGCCGAACATGTCGAAATCGATCCAGGTGTCCGCCTCACGTCCCTGGCCACAGCCGAGAACGTCCTTGTAGAACGAACGGGCGGCTTCCAGATCGTGGACCGGGAAGGCAAGATGAAAGGGCGTCAGCGAAGCCATGGGGAACTCCAAGTGTCGGTGTGAGGTTGAAGCTTGGTGACGTATTCTTCGGCCAAAGACAAGCGCAATGGCCGTGAAACGGCGAAGGACGGGACCCGATGGACCTGAAGGACCTGCTGACCCGCCATGCCCGGAACGGCACGGTCGAGTGGATCGGGCTGCGCCCCGCGCGTCTGGCTCCGGTCGACGCGGTTCACGCCGCGCATCTGCACGAGGACGGGCTTGACGGCGACCACCACACAAGCGGCGGCAAACGCGCCGTGACGCTGATCCAGGCGGAGCACCTGCCGCTGATCGCGGGTTTTGCGGGTCTTCAATCGCTTGCCCCGGCGCGCCTGCGCCGCAACATCGTCGTCTCGGGGATCAATCTGGCCGCGCTCAGGCACCGGACCGTGGCCCTCGGGCAGGCGCGGATCCAGATTTCCGGTCCCTGCGCGCCGTGCAGCCGGATGGAAAAGGAGCTTGGCTTTGGCGGTTACAATGCCATGCGCGGACATGGCGGATGGTATGCGCGTGTGGTTTCAGCCGGCGGGATCGCCATTGGCGACATGGTTGCATGCACAAGCGATGCAATTGATTGACTTGCGATTTCCCCCGCTTCCATAGTGTGTGGAAGCACCGCAACCGCAGTTGCAGGCGAGAAGCGATTGACAGCCCCCAAGACTGACCGGTGCAGGATAACGGACGCGGAACCGACCATAATCATTCCGCATTCGCGGAGTTGAAACGCGGCTTGGCCCGAACGGCACCAACCAGGCGCGGAGACGAAGAATGACGACCCCCAGGATCGGACTGGCGCTCGGCGGCGGCGGCGCGCGCGGCATGGCTCATGTCCCCGTGCTTGAGGCCCTCGACGACCTCGGCATCACGCCGCACGCCATCGCCGGCACGTCGATCGGCGCAATCTTCGGCGCCGGATATGCAAGCGGCTTGAGCGGCGAGGACCTGCGCGAAATCTGCAACGAGACGTTCCGCGACCGCAATGCGGTGTTCTCGCGCCTGTGGAAGCTGCGCCCGCGCCGCTTCGGCGATATTTTCGGAACGCCGGGCCTGATGCAGTTCGACGCGGGCAAGGTGGTGCATCATTTCGTCGGCACGCATATCCCCGAAACCTTCGAGGAACTGAAGATCCCGCTGACCCTCGTGGCGACCGATTTCTTCCGCTGCCGGGAAGCGCGCATGGAGACCGGCGCGCTGCAGTCCGCCGTCGCCGCCTCAATCGCGATTCCGGCATTGTTCAAGCCCGTCTTGGTCGGCAACCGGGTGCTTGTCGACGGCGGTCTGGTCAATCCGCTGCCTTTCGATGCCCTGCCGGAGGACATCGACATCGTCGTCGCCTCCGACGTCATCGGCTCGCCGATGCCGCGCAAGGGAAAGACTATTCCCGGCGCGGGCGACGCCGTTTTCGGCGCGACCCAGATCCTGATGCAGTCGATCACGCTGGAGAAACTGAAGAACAGGCAGCCCGACATCCTGGTCAAGCCCGACATCGCCGCCTTCCGGGTGCTCGACTTCATGAAGACCGAAAAGATCCTTGCCGCCGCCGAACCGATGCGCGAGATGGTCAAGCGGCGGATTTCGGTCGCGATCGAGACATTCGAGGCCGGAGCCAACGCCCGGCCTTGAAGCGGTCGCCCACGCGCCTATCCTTACGGAAGGCAAGGAGGCGCGCATGGGCATTTCATCTGTCATCGCCAACACCGGAGGCGGGGCCAAACGGGCGGTTCTGACCCTCGCAGCCGGCGCAATGGTCTTGGCTGCCGGCATCGCGACCGCACAGGCCTCCTGCCAGATCCTCGCCGATGCCTGGCGCGCGCCGGCTCCACTGCTGCAGCGCGCCGCATTGGTTGAGCCGGCGTCACTCGACCGCGACCAGGTCGCGATCCGCTACATCGGCCACGCCACCTTCGAGATCGAGACGCCGATGGGCGTGCGCATCGCCACCGACTACAACGCCATTCACAAGCCGGAACGCCTGCCGCGCATCGTCACCATGAATGGCGCGCATGGAACGCATTTCACCATGACCCCGGATCCCGGCATCGAGCACGTGCTGATGGGATGGAACCCGAACGGCGGGCCGATGGACCATGATCTCCTGGTCGACGACGTGCGCATCCGCAACATCCAGACCAACATTCGCGGCTGGAACGGCGAGACCCGCAAGCTCGGCAACTCGATCTTCGTCTTCGAGGTCGCAGATCTGTGCATCGCCCATCTGGGCCATCTGCACCATCGCCTCACGCAGAACGATCTCGCCCGGCTCGGCACCATCGACATCGTCTTCGCGCCCGTCGACAATGCCTCGACGCTGCGGCTCGACAGCATGGTCGAGGTGCTCAAGGCGGTCTCGCCGCGCATCGTCATCCCGATGCATGCCTATACCTACGGCTCGCTGGAAGGCTTCACCACGCGCATGGTGAGCGAAGGCTATGCGCTGACCTTGAGCGACAGCCCGCTCTTGATCGCAAGCCGCGCGTCGCTTCCGGCGGAAACGACCGTGCTGGTGCTGCCAGAGCGATAGAGAACGCCCTCAGCCGTGCAGCGCGACGCTGTCGGCCGGGGCCTCGTCGCGCGCGTCCATGCCGTAGTCGCGGATCACGCCCGCGACCCGGAGGCGATAGTCGGCAAAATGTTTGTGCCGACCCTTGCCCTGCGCGATGCGGTGCTCGGCCTGGTGTCGCCAGGCGGAAAGCGCTTCCTCGTCGCGCCAGAAGGACACCGACAGCAGCTTGCCGGGCTCGGTCAGGCTTTCGAAGCGCTCCACGGAAATGAAGCCGTCCACATCGCCCAGGAGCGGCTTGAGTTCGGCGGCAATGTCCAGATAGGCGCCCTTGTGACCGTCCTTCGGCCAGACTTCGAAAATCACGGCGATCATGGTGTCGTCTCCTCTCCGGCGCGACGGCGTCGCGTCGACCCTACCGCATATATCGTAGGCGAGGGCAAAGCCGATCGCGGCGACTGGCTGCGCACCGTCAGTCCCGCCTGTCCTTGAAGAAACCGCGCAGGAGTGCGGCGGCATCGCGCTCCGCCAGACCCGAATAGACCTCGGGCGCATGATGGCAGGTCGGTTGCGCGTAGAGGCGCACGCCGTGTTCCACCGCGCCGCCCTTGGGATCGCCTGCACCGAAATAGACACGACGCAGCCGGGCAAACGAAATCGCCGCCGCGCACATCGGGCAGGGTTCCAGCGTGACGTAGAGATCGCACCCGGGAAGCCGCTGGCTGTCGGCTTGCGCACAGGCCGCCCGGAGAACGAGAACCTCGGCATGGGCGGTCGGGTCGCGGCGCTCGAGCGTGCGGTTGCCGTCGGCTGCCAGAACCTCTCCGTCGCGCACCAGAACGGCGCCGACGGGCACCTCGCCGCGCGCGGCCGCACGACGGGCCTCTTCAAGGGCCAGGTCCATGAAACCGGCGTCGGCCGGGCGCGGGAGCGGTGGTTTTTCGGTCATCGCGGCAGACCCTATCGCCGGCCCGCGAAAAAGCAATCGGGCAAGACCGCGTCTGCCGGCGCGTGCGAAAGCGCCGGTGGCGCGCGCGTTCTGCCGAAAATGCATGACGCCCGCACGAAAAGCCCGCTTCCCCGCGATCGGTGGCTCTGGTATGACGCGCGCCATGACCAAAGACAAACGCCCCCCGCGCGGAACCGACCGCACGTCCAGACCGACACGCGCGCCCGGCGGCGCTCCGCGTCCGCCCCGCCCGGAGGGCCGCGGCCCGAAGCGTCCGTTCCACAAGGGGGGCGCGGGAAAGCCGGCGCCCAAGCGCGACAAGAGCCAGCCACCGGCAACCGCAGCCGAGAGCGTTAAGAGCGACGCGGGCGAGCGCATCGCCAAGGTGATGGCGCGCGCCGGGCTTTGCTCGCGCCGCACCGCGGAAAGCTGGATCGTGGACGGACGCGTTGCGGTCAACGGCAAGGTGCTGTCGACACCGGCCGTCACCGTCACGGATGCGGACAAGATCACGGTCGACGGCGAGCCGCTGCCGGAGCGCGAGCGCACGCGGCTGTGGCTCTATCACAAGCCGCGCGGGCTGGTGACCACCAACCACGATCCGGAAGGCCGGCCGACGGTGTTCGACCGCCTGCCGAAGACGCTGCCGCGCGTCCTGACCATCGGGCGTCTCGACATCAACACCGAGGGCCTGCTGCTCCTGACCAACGACGGCGGCCTCGGACGCGTGCTGGAGCTTCCCGCCACCGGATGGCTGCGCCGCTACCGCGTGCGCGCCTATGGCCGCATCACCCAGGAGCGGCTCGACGCCCTGCAGGAGGGCGTGAGCGTCGATGGCGTGTTCTACGGCGCCATCGAGGCGGTGATCGACAAGGAGCAGGGCGACAACGTCTGGCTCACCATCGCGCTCCGGGAAGGCAAGAACCGCGAGATCAAGAAGGTGCTGGAGCATCTGGGTCTCGCCGTGAACCGTCTGATCCGCGTGTCCTTCGGCCCCTTCCAGCTTGCCGATCTCGAAGAGGGCGAGGTGCGCGAGATCCGCGGCCGCGTGCTGCGCGACCAGTTGGGCGACCGGCTGTCCGACGAAGCCGGCGTCGATTTCGAGGCACCGATCCTCACGGGCCTCGAGGGCGAGGATGCCGCCAAGCCCGCACGCCCGGCGCGCGGCCCCGCGCCGCAGCGCCAGGAAGGCCGCTATCTCAGCGCCCGCGAGGGCAAGGCCGAGACAACGGCACGCTCCTCCAAGGCCAAGCCGACACGCGGAAAACCGGGCGCCGACAGGCCCGGCAAGGACGCGGCCGAAAAGCCGGCCTATGTTTCGCCGCGCTCGCGCTTCCGCTTCACCGCCGACATGAAGCCGCGCGGGCTGGAGGAAGCCCCGCTTGGCCGCAAGCGCCGGATCTGGGACGAGGACGGCTCGCTGGTGGAAGACCGCGCGCCGCCGCCGGAAGACGGCGGGCAGGGTCGTGGCGGTCCGGGCCGGGGCGGGCCGGGCCGGGGCGCTCCCGCGCGCGGCGGCCCCTCGCGTGGCGGACCGCCGCGCGGTGGCGCGGGCGGCCGGGACCGGGACGCGGCCCCGCGCGGCGAACGGGATCGTCCGGCGCGCGATGGCGACAGGCCTTCGCGGGGCGGGCCGGCACGCGGCGAGCGCGACAGCGGGCCACGGCCTGGAAAGCGTGAGCGCGATGCAGGTGAACGCGGGCCGCGCAGCGGCGTCGGCGACAAGGGACCGCGCAGCGGCGGCCCAGGTCGCGCAGGTTCGGGTCGCGCAGGCCCGGGCGGATCGGGTCCGAAACCGTCCGGCCCAAGATCGTCCGGTCCGAGGCCGGACGGGCCGCGCGGCTCCGGTCCGAAAGGCGCAGGCCCCAAGGGCCCGCGCGGCTCCGGTCCGAAAGGCGCAGGCCCCAAGGGCCCGCGCGGCGGTGGCCAGGGTCCGCGTGGTGGCGGCAAGGGGCCGCGCGGCGGAGGCGGCCGGTGAGGATCGTTGCCGGGCGCTTCAGGGGCAAACCCCTTGAGGCCCCCCGCGGATCGGAAACGCGACCGACAAGCGACCGGCTGCGCGAGACGATGTTCAACGTGATCGCCCATTCCCATCCAGAGGCGCTCGACGACACGCGCGTGCTCGACCTTTTTGCCGGCTCCGGCGCGCTCGGGCTGGAAGCCTTGAGCCGGGGCGCGCGCCATTGCACCTTCATCGAGGAGGCGACGGCGGCGCGCGGGGCGATCCGCACCAATGTGGAAACGCTCGGGCTGACCGGCGCCACCAAGATCTTTCGCCGGGACGCCACGCGCCTCGGTCCGGTCGGAACCATCCCGCCCTTCAATCTCGTCTTCGCCGATCCGCCCTATCGCAAGGAGCTCGGCGAAGCAGCCCTTGCCTCGGCACGCGCCGGCGGCTGGCTTGCGCCGGGTGCGCTGCTGGTGCTGGAAGAAGATGCCCGCGCCGAGATCGCCGCGCCGGACGGTCTTGAGCTTCTCGACCGCCGCAGCGTCGGCGACAGCCAGATCGTCTTCCTGAAGAGCATCTGACGCCCGCAAGGCGCTCAGGCAGGCCCGGACGGGCGGGCCGGGGAACGCGGGCGGCTGCGCCTGAGCACCTGCGCCATCGGCGCGGGGGCCCGGTCTTCCAGCCCGCTCATCAGGCGGTTGAAATCGAGATTGCGACGCCGGCGTGCCCGCAGCCAGCGGACCGCTTGCCGGCTGGTGGCGAGGATCAGGAACGCACCGCCTGCGATGAGCGGCACACCGGTCGGAATCGGCAGCCACACCGTCAAAAGACCGAGCGCGATCAACACCAGCGCGGCACTCCAGACAAGTATCGGGGCGAGTTTCCGGCCCATGCGCGCATCCCGGTCCGCGACGCGCCGAAAAGCCCGCCCGTTCCGTTCCTGCCATGAAGACCGCGACCGTTTCGTGACGACAGCGCCCGCAACGCCTATTTGCGGCCGAACAGCCGCTCGATGTCGGCGAGCTTCAGTTCGATCCAGGTCGGACGGCCGTGATTGCACTGGCCGGAGTTCGGCGTTGCCTCCATGTCGCGCAACAGCGCGTCCATTTCCTGCGGCCGCATGCGCCGCCCGGCACGCACCGAACCGTGACAGGCCATGGTGGCGGCGACGTGATCCAGACGCTCGCGCACGCGTGTTGCCTTGTCCCATTCGGCGAGATCGTCGGCGAGATCGCGCACCAGCCCGCGAATGTCGATCTGCCCGAGCATCGCCGGGGTCTCCCTGACGGCAATGGCACCGGGACCGAAGGATTCCAGCACGAGGCCGACCGCCTCCAGTTCCTCCGCCCGCTCGACAAGACGCGCGACATCTTCTTCCGGCAATTCGACGATTTCCGGGATCAGCAGGCCCTGCCTGGCGACGCCGCGTTCCGCAAGCGCCGTTTTCAGCCGTTCGTAGACGAGCCGTTCGTGTGCTGCATGCTGGTCGACGATGACCAGGCCGGTCTCGGTCTGGGCGATGACATAGGTCTCGTGGATCTGCGCTCGCGCGGCCCCCAGCGGACGGGCCATGCGATCTTCCGGCACATCGCCCTCATGCGCGCGCGCATCGGCCGAGGGCTGGCTGAGCGTCGCAAATCCCGCCTGATCGGGCGCGTCGAAACCGGCGTCGGCTTGCAGCGGACGATAGGCGGACGCGCGCCAGTCCGTCGTTCCCCGTCGGTCGGGCATGGCGCGCCAGTCGCGTGCCGGCGCGGCGCCACTTGCCCCCGAAACACCGCCGCCCGTCCCGCCGGAAAACGCGGAGAGCGCGGCCGTGGCATTGTGCGAGGAGGCCATGTGTCCCGCCGCCGCAAAGGCCTGTTTCAGCGCGCCGACGACAAGGCCGCGCACGAGCTGCGCGTCGCGAAAGCGCACATCCGCCTTGGCCGGATGCACGTTGACGTCGACCAGCCGCGGGTCGATCTCGATGAAGAGCGCCACAACGGGATGGCGGTCGCGCGCCAGCACATCGGCATAGGCGCCGCGCAAGGCCGACATCAGGAGCTTGTCGCGCACGGGCCGGCCGTTGACGAAGAAGAACTGCGCCAGCGTGTTGGCACGGTGATAGGTGGGAAGACCCGCAAGCCCGTAGAGCCGCACGTCCTCGCGCTCCGCATCGATCTCGCAGGCGTTGTCGACAAACTCCTGGCCCATCACCTGCGCCATGCGCGCCTGAAGCGCGGTCTCGCCGGTGGCGGACGCATAGGTCAGCGTCTGGCGGTCGCTGCCCGACAACTCGAAGCGCACGGACGGATGCGCCAGCGCCAGCCGCTTGACGACATCGGTGATCGCGGAGGCCTCCGCCCGGTCGGACTTGAGGAACTTCAGCCGCGCGGGCGTCGCGAAGAAGAGGTCGCGCACCTCCACCTGGGTTCCCGACGGGCGGCTTGCCGGGCGGATCTCGCCGCGCGCACCGCCCTCCACGGAGATCGTCCAGCCGTGCGGGTCGTCGCCGTGGCGCGAGGTGAGCGACAGGCGCCCGACCGCGCCGATGGAAGGAAGCGCCTCGCCGCGAAAGCCGAGCGAGCGGATGTCGAAGAGGTCGTTCTCGGAGAGTTTCGAGGTGCAATGCCGGCCAATGGCGAGCGGAAGATCGTCGCCGCGCATGCCGGAGCCGTCGTCATCGACCCGAATCAGCGTCTTGCCGCCGGCGGCCGTTGCAACGGAAATCCGGCGTGCGCCGGCGTCGATGGCGTTTTCCACCAGTTCCTTGACCACACTGGCGGGGCGCTCGATCACCTCGCCCGCGGCGATCTGGTTGATCGCATGGTCGCTCAACTGCCGGATCGTCATATTGGCTCCCTGCCCCTCGCCGGCTCCCGGGCGAGGATCCCGCCGCTTTCCTTCGCGGGGGCGGATCGTCTATGGTCCGCCGCGCCGCCATACGACCGTCATGTCGGCGGTCGATTCTTCGAAGTCAACACTATCAGACTTCCCTCCCGGCAAGATCCCGCCGCAGCCAAGAGAGAGCCATGTCCACACACAATCCGCTGCTCGTTCCCGGCCTGTCCGCTCTGGCACCCGCCTACAAGGCCGTGCTCTGCGATGTCTGGGGCGTGCTGCACAATGGTGTGGCCGCCTTTCCCAAGGCCTGCGAGGCGCTGCAGCGTTATCGCGCGGAAAGCGGCGGCACGGTGGTGCTGATCACCAACGCGCCGCGTCCCTCGCCGCCGATCCTGGAGCAGCTTGCCCGGCTCGGCGTTTCGAGCGACGCCTTCGATGCGGTGGTGACGTCGGGCGACGTCACCCGCGCCCAGCTTCAGGCGCACAGCGACATTCCCGTGATGCACATCGGCCCGGAGCGCGATCACAGCCTGTTTACGGGACTGGAGCTGACGCTCACCGACGAGGCCGGCGCCGGCCAGGTGGTGTGCACCGGCCTTGTCGACGACGAGCGCGAGACGCCGGAGGACTACCGCGCGCTGCTGGAGCGCATGGTCGCGCGCGACCTTCCCCTGCTCTGCGCCAATCCCGATATCGTGGTGGAACGCGGCTCGACGCTGATCTGGTGCGCGGGCGCGCTCGCAAGGCTCTACGAGGATCTCGGCGGCCAGGTGACGATCCTCGGCAAGCCGCATGCGCCGATCTACGAGGCAGCGCTTGCCCGTGTCGCCGAGCTTTCCGGCGCACCGGTGGCAAAGTCGGACATTCTCGCGATCGGCGACGGTCTGCCGACGGATATCCGCGGCGCGGTGGCGAACGAGATCGACGTGCTGTTCATCACGGGCGGCATTCACGGCGCGGATTTCGGGCCCGCCGGCGCGCCGGTGGAAAGCCTCGTGCGCAAACGGCTCGAGGAAGAAGGGTTGCACGCCCGCGCCGCAATCGCCGGGCTGGTCTGGTAGGCGCCAGGCTCCGGCCAAGCGCATGAGAAAAAGCCGGCTCCCTGTCGGGAACCGGCTTTTCAGGTCACCGGCCACTCGCGGGGGCGCTGGCCAGGCAATGCGGCACCTCTTGACGGGTGCCGGGAACACGGGCGCGCCGAGGGGCGCGCCTATCCGAAGAGCTTGTCGATCTCGTCCTGGGCGTCCTTTGGAGCCTCCGTCGACATCATGTCGTCGACGTCGGACTGGGACACGCCCTCGCCGGCATGCTGGGGTCCGTGCAGGATCAGGTCGCGCTTGCGCCGGTCTTCATCCGTTTCCTCGGCCGGTGCATCGTCGCATTCGGTAATGCGCAGCCGCTCGACGAATCCGGTGACCCGGCGGTCGATTGCATTGAGCGCGTTCACCACCTTGGAAATCCGCTGGCCGGTGATGTCCTGAAAGGCGCAGGCCTCGAACATCTCGATCATCTTGTCGTTGACGAATGCCCGGTAATCCGCCGGATCCATGTCGTCGTCGGCCGCCATGATCGTTTCCGCCGACTCCATGATCGTATGGGTCGCGGATTCGGTCGCCTCGACGATGGCATCCAGCTCGCGGCCGGCTTCCGGAATCTGGTTGTCCTTCATGTCGTTGGGGCGCAGCTGAAGGATCTCGGTCTTCAGCCGCGAGATCTCGTCGGCGATCGCCGTGAGTTCGGCGGTAACGGTCGGCTGCACAGCGCCGAGGAACTCGCGCATGGACCCGGTCATCATCTCCGCCAGGTCGATCACGTCGTTCAGTGTCACGTTGCCGTCGCGATCCTTGTTTTTCTCAAGGAAGGTGATCAGGCTCGTAACGTCTTCTTTTCTGAGAGCGCCCATGACACCCTTTCTTGTCTGCCGGGACCGGATACAGGCCAAGCCCGCTCCGCACCATCGATGCGAAGAGCCCCTTGCGCGCCCGCGGACGCACACTCCCTCATTCGCCGGCGGCACCGCCGCCGGAGATACACTTCAACCGGCTTCGGCAGGCGCCGGTTATTCGGCGAACACGGCCTCGATCTTGCCCTTCAGCGTCTGCGCGTTGAACGGCTTCACGATGTAGTTGTTCACGCCTGCCTTCTTCGCGGCGATCACGTTTTCCGTCTTGGATTCCGCGGTCACCATGATGAAGGGGGTCTTGCAGAGACCGGCGTCGGCCCTGACCTGCTTCAGCAGCTCATATCCGGTCATCGGTTCCATGTTCCAGTCGGAGATCACCAGGCCATAGCGGCGCTGCTTCATCTTCTCCAGCGCTTCCGTACCGTCGGCAGCGTCGTCGATATCCTCGAAACCGAGCTGCTTGAGCAGGTTGCGAATGATGCGGATCATGGTCTTGTAGTCGTCCACCACGAGGACCGGCATCTGAACATCAAGGGCCATTGTCTACTCCATACTGTCAATCTGCCCGACCCGTTGAACGGGCGTCTGATGCTTTGTTGTCTTCAGGAGGAAGACACATTTCGTGTCCCCGCCTCCCCACGCTGTAAGACTTTAGACGCCGGGGGCTGAAAACTCCGTTAATTTGCCAGTCCCTTCTTCCTCAAAAGCTCAATTGCCCTTGATCGCATCAGCGCCTAGCTTCGCCAGGCACCAGTATTTCACTATCGGGAGGAAAAAGATCGCGTCATGCTCACCCTGCAAACACTGTACTTCGAGGACCTTTCCGTCGGGCAAAGCGAATGCCTTATCAAGACCGTGAATTCCTCCGATGTCGTTGGTTTCGCCGAAGTGTCCGGAGACCGCAATCCCATCCACCTGTCCGAGCACTTCGCGGCGCGCACCCCGTTTCGCACGCGCATCGCCCATGGCCTCTACACTGCAAGCCTGATTTCCGCGGTCCTGGGCACGCGACTGCCGGGTCCGGGCGCGATCTATCTGTCGCAGACGCTCAATTTCCGCGCGCCGGTGCGAATCGGCGACGACGTGACCGTGACGGTGACCGTTGCGGAACTGATGGAAAAAGGGAACCGTGCGCGGCTCGACTGCAAATGCGCCGTCGGAGAGACGGTGGTCCTGGAAGGAGAAGCCGTCGTCAAGGTGCCGCTGCGCAGCGACACCGAAAGCGACGACCCGCGCGCTTGACGTTTCCCGGGAGAATGGGCAGGGTCCGCCAAACCTGCGGACGGGGCGCAATGTCGCGGCCCCGCCCGACAGAACCCGCCGGCACGCCGCCGGCCGTCTTCCCGTTTCGGCCGGCCACCGCGGCCGGTGAGTGGCCCGATCCAGATGAACGAACATTCGCCTTCCCGCTTCGTCGCAATTGACGATCTCGACGCCTTCCCGGCCCATCTTCGCGGCGGGGTCGTCGCAATCGGAAACTTCGACGGGGTACATCGTGGCCACCGACGGGTTCTCAAGACGGCGCTGGCACAGGCAAAGGATGCCGGCGTTCCGGCCTATGCGCTGACCTTCGAGCCACATCCGCGCAGCGTGTTTGCGCCCGACAAGCCGGTCTTCCGGCTGACCCCGCCGGCCCAAAAGGCCCGCATCATCCAGGCGATGGGACTCGATGCGATCGTGTCCGTGCCCTTCACCCGCGCCTTTGCCGGCATCGAGGCGGAAGCCTTCGTCACCGACATTCTTCAGTCCCGCTTCGGCATCTGCCATGCGGTGACCGGCTACGACTTCCATTTCGGCCGGGCGCGGCGCGGCACCCCGGAGTTCCTCAGCGAGGCGGGAGCAGCTGACGGTTTCGGCGTGACCATCGTCACCGCGGAAACCGACGAAAGCGCCACGGCGGTCTCCTCAAGCCGTATCCGTGCGGCACTGGCGGAGGGCGACGTCGTTCTCGCCAACGCGCTGCTCGGCTATCGCTGGTCGGTGGAAGCGGAGGTTCGCCACGGCGAGAAGCGCGGCCGCGATCTCGGCTATCCGACCGCCAATCTCGCACTGCCGGCTGAAACGCAGCTCGCGCACGGGATCTATGCGGTGCGGACCTGCGTCGACGGGCGCTGGATCGACGGAGTGGCAAGCTACGGCCGCCGCCCGACCTTCGACAATGGCGCCGCGCTCCTGGAAGTCTTTCTCTTCGACTTCTCCGGCGATCTCTACGGCAAGCGTCTGCGCGTCATGCTGGCCGCCTATCTGCGGCCGGAGCTGCGCTTCGACAACGCACAGGCGCTGATCGCCCAGATGGACCGCGACAGCGCGGAAGCCCGCGCCGCCCTTGCCAGCCTGACCCCGCTCGGCTCCCTTGACAGAACGCAGAACGGCCTCCCCGGCGAGGATGCCGGCGCTTGAGCGCGCCCCTGCCCATTCCCGCGCCCAGCATCACCGTGATGCGCGGCATCGCCTTGATGAGCTTTGCGATGCTCATGGTGCCGCTGATGGACACGGTCGCGAAATACCTGACCGGCGCCCTTCCGCCGTTGCAGATCACGCTCGGCCGGTTCGCCTTCCAGATGCTGTTTGCCTTTCTCACCGCGGCAATCGGACCGGGGCTCGCGGCTCTGAAGGCGCCGCGGCTGTGGCCGCATCTGCTGCGCGGCTTTTTTCTCTCCGGCGCATCGGCCTGTTTCTTCACCGCGCTGAAGACCATGCCGATCGCCGACGCCATCGCGATCTTTTTCGTCGAGCCGATGATCCTCACGGTCCTGTCCGCGCTGCTCCTGGGCGAATCCGTCGGACCGCGGCGCTGGAGCGCGGTCTTCGTCGGGCTGATCGGCGCGATGATCATCATCCGCCCGGGGTTCACGGAATTCGGGCCGACCGCGCTGCTGCCGCTGGCGGCCGCCTTCCTGTTCGCGCTCTATCTGGTCATCACGCGCCGCCTGTCTGGCGAGGGCTCCATGCTGAGCGTGCAGTTTTCGGCAGGCCTTGGCGGCGCGATCCTGCTTGGCGCGCTGACCGTCGGCGGCACCGCCGCCGGGATCGAGGACGCGACGCCGGTGATGCCCGACCTTCCCTCCTGGGGGCTTCTGGCCATTGTCGGCGCGATTTCCTTCTTCGCACACGGCCTGATCGTCAAGGCCTTCGCCGCCGCCCCGGCCTCGGTACTTGCGCCGTTCAACTATCTGGAAATCGTCAGCGCCACGCTGTTCGGCTATCTGGTCTTCGGCGATTTTCCGGACGGACCGACGTGGCTCGGAATTGCGCTGATCGTCGGCAGCGGCATCTATATCGCCCATCGCGAACACCGCCTCAGCCGTGCCGAAATGGCCGCTCGCGCCACCCGCACCGGCCCGCCGGACTGAGCGCCGCCCCCGCGGCGCCGGAAAACGCCAACCGCACACCAGCACACGGAAACCGACATGACACGATCGCGCCTCTGGGGACCGATGAGCGGCTTGATCCTGGCAATCGGGCTGGCCGGCCTGATCGCCGATCAGGCCTTCAAGGCCTGGATGCTCTACGGCTACGAGATCGCCGCGCGCGGACGCGTCGCTCTGACGCCGTTCTTCGATCTGGTGATGGTGTGGAACTACGGCGTCTCCTACGGCCTGTTCCAGCAAGACGGCGCTTTCGGCCGCTGGGTGCTGGTTGCCGTGACGCTCGTCATATCCATCGTTTTCTGGATCTGGGGCGCGCAAAGCGACCGGCGGCTGCCGGCGATCTCCTTCGGGCTGGTGCTCGCCGGCGCGCTCGGCAACGGCATTGATCGCGTCGTCTACGGAGCGGTCGCCGACTTCTTTCATTTCCACGTCGGAAGCTTCTCCTGGTACGTGTTCAACCTCGCCGACGTGTGGATCGTTGCCGGCGTGGCCGGCCTGCTGTATGACAGTTTTCAAAAGCGGCCCTAATGATGCCGTATTGGGCCGTCTGAGTGCAGCTGCCTCAAAGGGACCGATGCCGGTCCGCTTTGCGCTGTCTTTCGCATGCAAGTGACCCGGCCGCCCCGCATCCTCGGACGCGGCGACAGGCCGGAAACCGTACAAGGATCGCCGCCGTGTCGCGTCGCCAGAAGGTCTCCCTTTCCTCTTCCACGCTGCGGCGCAGCCGCGCCGGCCTTTTCGCCGTTTGCGCCTCTGCGCTTCTGCTTGCGGCCTGCCAGACCGGATCGGACGGGTTCAACGACGGCACGGAAACGGACGAGGCCCCCGACACGGCGATGATCCGCGGCCTGATGGAAGGTCTTGGTGCGGTGGACGCCAAGTCCGAAGCGAAGATCGAGTACACGCCACGCGCACCGCTGGCGATGCCCAGCAAACTCGACACGCTGCCTCCGCCCGAGGCACCCGAACAGGTCGCCAACTGGCCGACGCAAAACGACGACGACCTGAAGCGCATTCAGGAAGTTTATCGCAACGACGGGCGCGGGAGTTCGGATCTGGATGGCGACGGCCGCAGCAACGCGCGCCAGTCGCGGGGTATCCAGCAGCTTGTCTCCGGCGGCGACGACCGCAATTATGCCGCCGAACGCCGGAATGAAGACCGGCTGGAAAGCGGCAAGATGAAGCCGAACGAGCTCAACCAGCGCGTCGGAGTCGCCGAAACCTCGGCGATTCCCGTCGACGAGAACGGCGTGCCTGTCCGCCGCTATCTGATCGAACCGCCGACGGCCTATTCCACGCCGTCCGCGGACGCGCCGATGGCCGCACCGAAAACGGTGAACCGCGCGCCGGAAATCAGCACGACCGAGCAGATCATGAACGGCCGCTCGGCCCGCACGATCGACTAACGCGGCCGGCGCCGCTGCCACGGTCCAGACAAAATCCTCTCCCGCCTGTTCGGCGATTGCCTTCGCATGCCTCGCGCAGCGGGAGACGACACCGCGAACCTGACCGACCTTACGAAAAGTTCACGGGCTTTTGCGCGCCAAGCGCCTATATCCTGTAAAGCCAAGACACAAACCCGTTTCCGGAGCAATGCCGTGCCGCAGTCCGCTTCCGCTCTCCCGCGTCTTTTCCTCGCTTCCGCGCTGGCGCTTGCGCTCGCGGTGCCGGGCGCATCCCTCTTCGCCGCCCCGACAGTGGCGGCCCCGCTCAAAGCCGCCGATGCGGCGGCCTTCGCCGACATCAAGATCGGCGGCGACATCGAGAGCTTTCGCCTCGACAACGGTCTGGAGGTCGTCGTGATCCCGGATCGCCGCGCGCCCGTGGTCACCCACATGATCTGGTACAGGGTCGGTGCCGCGGACGAGCCGGCCGGCATGTCCGGCGTGGCGCATTTCCTCGAACACCTGATGTTCAAGGGCACGGAAAAGAACCCCGACGGTGCCTTTTCCAAGCGCGTCGCGGCCATCGGCGGACAGGAAAACGCCTTCACCTCCAATGACTACACGGCCTATTTCCAGCGCATAGCCCGGGAGCACCTGCCCGAGATGATGGCGCTGGAGGCCGACCGCATGGAAAACCTCATCCTGACCGACGCGGTGGTGGCGCCGGAGCGCGACGTCGTTCTGGAAGAACGGCGCATGCGCGTGGAAAACGATCCCGGCGCGATGCTGGGCGAAACGCTCGACGCGGTGCTTTACGTCAATCACCCCTACGGAACGCCGGTGATCGGCTGGCCGAGCGAGATATCCGCGCTGTCGAAGGACAATGCGATTGCCTTCTACGACCAGTTCTACACGCCCAACAACGCGATCCTGATCGTTGCCGGCGACGTCGACGCCGAGACGGTCCGCACGATGGCCGAGGACACCTACGGCAAGGTCGCGCAGCGCGCCGATCCGGGAGACCGCGTTCGTCCCCGCGCGCAACGCGTACCGGGTGCGCTTGAGGTCGACCTCGCCGATCCGCGCGTCAATCAGCCCAATTTGCGCAAAGCCTGGCTCGTTCCGAGCTACACGACGGACGAGGCCGACAACGCCCCTGCCCTCGACATTCTCGCCGAGATCCTGGGCGGCGGCAGCACCAGCCGGCTCTATCGCTCCCTGGTGATCGACCAGGGCATCGCCTCCTCCGCCGGCGGCTGGTACCAGTCGAGCACCCTCGATGACAGCCGCTTCATGGTCTATGCCGTGCCCAGCGACGGAACCTCTCTGGAGGATCTCGGTGCGGCGACGCGCGGGGTCATCGACACGCTGATCGCCGAAGGCGTCACGGAAGCCGAACTCGAGCGGGCCAAGACCGGCCTGCTGTCGTCGGCACTCTACGCCCAGGACAGCCAGTCGAGCCTTGCGCGCATGTTCGGCGTGGCGCTGACCACCGGCTCGACCATCGAGCAGGTGCGCAGCTGGCCAGGCGCGATCAGCGCCGTCACAGCGGAAGACGTGCGCAAGGCGGCCGAAACCTATCTCGCACCGCGCCCCGTCACCGCCTATCTGCGAGCGCCCGAAGCCGCCAGCGCCCCGACCGCAAAGCAGTAGTCACGCGGCATCGGGCGCCCAAGGTGCCCGATGCAGGCCGCTCCTTCATCCTTTCATCAATACGGAGATGCCCGTCATGGGGATTTCAACCGCCGCCGCACGACCCGCCGCCCGTCTGCCCGCCCTTTGGCGCACCGGCCTTGTGGCCTTCGCCGTCATTGCCTCGCTCGCAATTGCCACCGTCGATGCACGGGCGGTCGAGATCCAGACGGTGGAAACGCCGGGCGGGCTGACCGCCTGGCTGGTCGAGGATCACACCGTGCCCATCGTGGCCGTCAATTTCGCCTTCGCGGGCGGATCGGCGCAGGATCCGGACGGCAAGGCCGGCCTTGCCAACCTGATGGCGGCAACGCTCGACGAAGGCGCGGGCGAACTGGATTCGCAGGCCTACCGACAGCGGCTGGAGGACCTGGCCGTCAAGATCGGCTTCGACGCCGGCCGCGATGCCTTTTACGGCTCGCTGCGCACGCTGACGCCCAATGTCGACGAGGCTTTCGAGCTCCTGCGCATCGCCGTCAACGAACCGCGCTTCGACGCGGAGGCGGTTGGCCGCATGCAGCGCCAGATCGTCTCCGGCCTCAGGCGCGAGCAGAAGGATCCCGATGCGATCGCGAGCCGGGTGATGTCCGAAACCGCCTACCCGGACCACCCCTACGGCCGTCCGTCGAACGGAACGGAAGAAAGCGTCACCGCATTGACGCCGGCAGACCTCAAGGCGCTGCACGGGCGGCTCGTTGCGCGCGGTGAACTCAAGATCTCCGTCGTCGGCGCCATCGATGCCGAGCGCCTCGCGGCGCTGCTCGACGCGACCTTCGCCGATCTGCCGGAAAACGCGGACCTCACTCCGGTCGGCGACGTCACGCCGAAGACCGGCATCCGCAAGGACGTCGCCTTCGATGTGCCGCAGACCTCGATCCGCCTCAGCCTGCCGGGCCTGAAACGCGACGATCCCGATTTCATTCCCGCTTACGTGATGAACCACATTCTCGGCGGCGGCTCGTTCTCGTCCTGGCTCTACGAGGAAGTGCGCGAGAAGCGCGGCCTGGCCTATTCGGTCGGCTCCTACCTGGTGCCCTATGACCACTCGGGCGCCTTCCTGGCGGCGACCGGCACCCGCTCCGACCGGGCTCCGGAAACGATCGCGATCATCACGGCGATGATGACACGCATGGCCAAGGACGGCCCGAGCGCGGAGGAACTGGCGAAGGCCAAGGCCTTCCTCACCGGATCCTACGCGCTGCGCTTCGATACGTCCGACAAGATCGCCAGCCAGTTGCTGGGCATCCAGATGGAGGAGCTCGGCCTCGACTATATCGACAATCGCAACGCGATGATCGACGCGGTCACGCTCGACGACATCCGCCGCGTGGCGGAGCGTTTGCTCGCCAATGCAGATCCGATCGTGGTGACGGTGGGCGCCGGCGCAAGCTGACGCCGCCGGCGCCTACCGACGCGTCCGAGAGACGCGTGAGACCGACAACGACGGGTGCGAGTGCTTTCCCGCTTTCATTCCGGGCAATCGGATGCGCGACCCGGCACCGGAGAGCAGGGACCCTTTGTATTGCGGTGCGATACCCGCAAAATGCAGAGGCTCCCCGACCCCGGATCGCCGCTTGCGCGGCGTCCGGGATGACGCGTCCTTAAGAGTTTGTCATCAACCCCAGGCGTCCAAGAGACGCCTATTCGGCCGCCCGGCGCATCGCCTTGGGCGGGCGGCCCTGGAGCACCTCCGGGCGCACGGGCCGCGGCGGGGAAAACAGGTAGCCCTGGCCGATGCGGGCATCGAGATCGAGCACCTCAAGAACCTGCGCTTCCGTCTCGATGTGATCGACGATCAGTTCCATCGCGAACCGACGCAGCAGATCGCCGAGATCGGCCGGATGAATATGGCTGTCCGGCATGCGTTCCGCCCCGACCAGCCGGCCGGCGTGAAGTTTCACATAACGGAAACCCCGGTCCGACAACGCCTTGAAATCGAGGCGCAGATTTGTCACCCGGTCGATGGAGAAGCGAAAGCCCAGATCCGCAAGGGCAGCGAGGCTTTCGTGCTCCAGCGCGCCCATTTCCGAGACATCGCGCTGGCTGAACTCGAATGTCAGCTGATCGCTGAAGCCGTCGTTGGCGCGCAGAAAATCCAGAAAACCCGGGAAGAACTTCTCGTCGACCAGCGTTTGCGACGACAGGTTGACGAAAAGGCCGGACCGCCGGTTGCGATTGGTCAGCCGGCGCAGCACCTGGATCGCGCGAAACAGCATCAGATTGTCGATGGCCGGCATCATTCCGGCGCGAGTCGCCTCCTCGATGAAATCGACCGGTTCCAGATAGACTTCATTGTGATCGCGGATGCGCGTCAGCGCCTCGTAGTCGCGCACCTGGCGCTGGGGAAGCGTCACCAGCGGCTGAAGGAAGAGATCGACACGGTTGTTGTCGAGCGCCTCCTGGATGGTGCGGCGAAGGGCGAGATCCGGCGGCGTTTCGCGCGGGCCGACCGCCGGGGGCGGTTGCGGGGCGCGGCGCGGCTCGGGGTCGACACGCGGCGGCGGGGGCGCCTGTTCGTTCGTCCGGTCGATCCCGGAATAGCCAAGCGCGCGCGGCGCCTCCTCGTAATGGCCAAGGCGCTCGCGCGGCTGCGGCGGCGCGACAAGACGCTGGTCCTGCTCGTCGATGCGGTCTTCCATCCCCGCCATCGCCTCGGCCATCTGCTTGATCAGGCTGCCAAGCACTTCGACCTCGGCAAAGAGCGGGTCGATTTCCTCGCGGGTGCGGCGCGGCAGGTTGGTTTCCATGCCGGTGAGCCGGCCCTCGAGGTTGCCGACATCCTGATCGACCTCCAGGACGCGCTCCTCAAGCTCGGCCACCCGCGCGCTGACGTCGCTGCGGTCGCGCTGTCGCGTGAACACCAGATGCACCACGACCATCGCGCACAGGATCGCCAACCCCAGCGAGAAGGCCTCGCCCGCGGGACGGGCGAACTGGAACAACATGATCGCGGACACGGAAGCCGCAATCACGCCCATGCAGAGGAAAATGAAGATCGTTGTCGCGCGTGCCATACTCGTCCTTCGGCTCGGCCGAATCACCCTGCCGCTCAATAGTGCATGAATACGCCGATTCTTCCGAGTCTCCACCCTTCATGCAACACGCTGCAAGCCGCGCCGACCTTGCCGGTCCTGTCCGCATCGGGACTTCTGCGGTCTTGACGTTCCAGCGACTGTAACCGCCAGTGTGTCGCCAGTATCCCGATCTCAACAGCATGGAGAAAGACGGCATCATGATCGAACTGCGGATCGAGGGCATGGCATGCCAGGGCTGCGCGACATCGGTGGAGCGCGCGATCGCGACCGCCGACCCGGCAGCAAAGACCGAAATCGACCTTCAGAGCGGCCACGCGCGCATCGAAAGCGACTTGCCCAGGGACAGACTGGTCGCGGTGGTGGAAGCCGCCGGCTACGACGTTCCCGCCTCCTGAGCGGCGCCGTTCTCGCTCACGGATCGGCCAGCATGCCGTCGACCAGATGCAGCCGGCGATCCATGCGCGCGGCCATCTCCAGGTCGTGGGTCACGGCGATCACGGTCTTGCCGTGGTCGTCGACGAGCTTGCGCAAAATCTGGAAGACCTGTTCGGAGGATTTGCTGTCGAGGCTTCCGG
Source organism: Stappia stellulata DSM 5886 (assembly GCF_000423705.1). Classification (GTDB taxonomy): domain Bacteria; phylum Pseudomonadota; class Alphaproteobacteria; order Rhizobiales; family Stappiaceae; genus Stappia; species Stappia stellulata. Next base: position 982,034 of record NZ_KE384083.1, read on the forward strand.
TCGGTTCGTCGGCGAGAATGGCCGGCGGATCGTTGGCCAGCGCGCGCGCCACCGCGACGCGCTGGCGCTGACCGCCCGACAGCTGGATCGGCAGCTTGTCGACATGCTCCTCCAGCCCGAGTTCGCCCAGCATCCGGACCGCCCGGGCGCGCATGTCCCGCGTTCCCAGTCTCTTGAGCTTGCGCATCGGGATCATGACGTTTTCGGCGACCGAAAACTCCGGCAGCAGAAAATGGAACTGGAACACAAAACCCAGGGTCGACAGCCGCTCGCGCGCACGCCGCGTCTCGGAATGCAGATGGGTCGGGTGGCCGTTGATCAGCACCTCGCCCCGGGTCGGGGCATCCAGCAGGCCCAGAAGGTAGAGCAGCGACGACTTGCCGGAGCCCGACGGCCCGGTGATCGCGACGAATTCCCCCGCCCCGATGGTCAGATCGATGTCGCGCACCAGCGTCACCGGAACCAGACCGGGCAAGATGCGCGTCAGTCCGCGCGCCTCGATCAACGGCGGTGCGGCGGCGCCGGCCGGGGGCCTTGTCTGGGCGGACAGGCTCATGACGCCCCCCGGATGATGTCGACCGGATTCAGCTGCGCGGCGCGCCTTGCCGGCAGGTAGCCGGCGATGCCGGCGGAAAACAGCGCGAACCCGCAGGCAATCGCATAGTGCCAGGCGCTGTAGTAGATCGGCAACGAGGTCAGCTCGACATTCGTCTTCACCTCGAACGCCAGCGATCCGAGAAAGACGCTCAGGCCATAGCCGAGCACCGAACCGAGCACCGAGCCGACGATGCCGATGAACAGCCCCTCCATCAGGAAAATCCGGCGAATGTCGGCCTGATCGAAGCCCAGCGACTTCAGGATCGCGATGTCGCGCGCCTTCTCGTGGACGATGGTCGAGACGATGGTGAAAATGCCGAAACCGGCCACGAGCAGGATCGCGCCGACAACCGTGTACATGATGATATTGCGCACCATCAGCACCTCCATCAGGCTTTCGTTGGCCTCCTGCCAGGACGTGGCGCGGTATCCTGTCATGCGCTCCACGCGCTGCGCGACCGCGCGCGCGGAATTCACGTCCTTCAGCCGGATCGACAGGCGGTTGATGGCATTGGGCCTCGAAAACAGCACCTGCGCGGTCTTGAGAACCGTATAGCCGGTCGCATCGTCGGCCTGGGTGACGCCCGTGTGGAACAGGCCGATCACCTTCAACCGGCGCACCGCGCCGGAGGAGGTCGACACCGCCAGCGTGTCGCCGACGTTGGCGCCGATCTTGTCGGCGACGCCGTCGCCGATGATCAGGCCGTTCAGATCGGCGGCGAGATCCATGAAGGCGCCCGCACGCATGTCCTCGCCGATGGTGGAGACGCGCAGATGCGCGGCAGGATCCACGCCCGTGAGCGCGACCGCGACATCCTTGCCCCCGTAGCGCAACACCGCCTGGCCGGAGAGCGAGGCCGCCATCCCGCCGGGAAGCCAGTTTTCCAGCATCGCCTTGATGCGCACCGGGTTGCGCAATCCGCGCGTGTCGTCGTCGGGACGCGCACCGATCACATTCACCGCGTCGAAGCGGGCGGCGGCCGGCGGAGGAGCGGGGTCGCGGCGGTCGTCGCTGACCTCGACATGCGGAATGGCATCGACCAGCGTGGCGACGAAATCGCGCTGGGAGCCCTCCATCAGGGCGGCCATCGCGATGGAAAACCCGACCCCGAGCATCACGCCCAGCACCGACACGATGCTCTGGCGAAACCGTCCGCCGACATGGGTGAGCGCGATCGACAGGATCAGCGGCACGGCGACACGCTCCGGCACGCGCCGGCGACACTGCAGGCGCCGCCCCTCATTGCGCGCCCTCCGCCCCGTCCGCCCCCGCGAGCGGGCGCGCCGCCAGGCCCGGCTCCAGACCGTCGCGCCACACGGCGACCACCCGCGCGTCCGATGCGAGACCGTCGAGCACCTGCACGGTTTCGGTGCCGCGGATGCCGATGTCCAGCGCGCGCGCCGCGAGACGGCCGTCGGCGCCAAGCACCAGCACGCGATTGCCGTCGACCGCCGACAGCGGCACCAGCATCGCGTCCTCGACGACCTTGACGACGATGTTCACGTCGCTGGTCATGCCGATCATCAGCGGCGGCGGATCGGAAAACGTCAGATAGACCCGGTAGGTCTTGAGGACGGGATCGCCCTTGGGCGTGATCTGGTCAACCACCGCGTCGAACGACCGACCGGGAAAGGCGTCGGCATGCACCAGCGCCTTTTGCCCGGTGCGCACCAGGGGAATGTCTTCCTCGTTGACATCCGCGACCACGCGCAGCGGACGGGGCTTGCCGACCCAAAACAGCACCGCGCCCGGTTCGGCGACCTCCCCGACCTCGCCATCGCGACGCAGCACCTGGCCGTCCATCGGCGCGCTCAGTTCGTAATCCGACAGGCGCGCCGTCTGCGCGGCCAGCAGCGCGACAGCGCGGGAATGGTCGTTTTCCGCCTGTTCGAAGGCGCGCTGCGAAATCACGCGGCGCTCCAGCAGGCCGACGGCCCGCTCGAGGTTCTGCTTCGACAGTTGCACGCGCGCCTCGAGTTCGGCGGCGGTCGCACGCGCATCGGACGCATCGAGACGGCCAAGCACCGTCCCTTGCGTCACCGTCTCGCCCTCGCAGGCGCACATCTCGATGATGCGCTCGCGCAGGACGCTCGTCACCTTGGCCCAGCGCTCGGGCTCGACGACGCCGGTGGCATAGACCACATCCGCCGCCCGTCCGCTCTGCGGCGACACAAGCGCGACCGCAACGGGGCGCGCGGACCACCACCAAAGGGCACCCGCCCCGGCTGCGGCAAGGACGATCAACAGGAAGAAAAGCGCAAATCGTTTCATGGGTCCCCATTGCCGCGGACGGTCCAAACCGGTCCTTCTTCGGATCCGGCGCGACCTTAGCACCGGCGGTGCGCCCAACCTATCCGCAGAAGCCCGCAACCAAACAGCGAGGTTTTGAGCCAATCCCCGGCGCATTGCACGCGCCGGGTCGCAGAGATTTCAGCCGGAAACGCTTTATTTACCATGTCCGGCGAAGATTCTAACGGCAAATCAATTCGATGCCGACGTTTCGGCTGAACAAAAGGGGGTCGCCAACGCATGGAATCCATGCATGGCGCTGAGGGGCAAATCCGGCTGGCCGTTCTCGACGGCAACGGCTCGATGCGCAATCTCGCGGGATCAATCGTCGACGCAATGGATCACCCTTGCGCAACGCCGTTGGCTTATCACAGTTTCGAACCGTTCTACGCGGCAAGCACCCAGGTGCGGCCCGACGTGATGATCGTCGATCTCGAAACGCTCGGTCAGGACGGTCACCTGTCGCGCCTCGCCGCAGCGCAGCCGCAGGCCTTCCTGATGGCGGTCAGCACCGGGCAGTCGCTGTCGCGCAGTCTCTCGGCCATGGAGGCCGGCGCGCATGACGTGATTTCCGCCGGGGTCGATCCGGCATCGGCCGCAGAAAAGATCGACCGCTTCCTCATCCAGAACGCCCGCCCGACCCGTGCCGACGGCTCCCGTCGTGCGGCGCGCGCGCCCTCCTCCGCTGCCGGATCCGGCGACGGCGAACCCTTCCGCTTCGAGACCTTCGTCGGCGGATCCCCACGCATGCGCGAGGTCTATGACCAGATCGACCGCATGGCCCCCTCCGCCGCCCCCGTCTTCATCACGGGTGAATCCGGCAGCGGCAAGGACCTTTGCGCGGCGGCGATCCACAGCCGCTCGCCACGTCGCAAGGGGCCCTTCATCGCGATCAACTGTGCCGCCGTTCCCGGCGAACAGATGGAAAGCGAGCTGTTCGGGCACATGAACAGCGCCACCGACGGTGCAAGCGACATGCACGTTGGCGCCGCCGAAGCGGCGGACGGCGGCACGCTCTTTCTCGACGAGATCGGCGAGATGGACCTGGCGCTGCAGTCGAAACTCCTGCGTTTCGTCCAGACGGGAGCGGTGCAACGCGTCGGCGACACCCGTCAGCGCACGGTCGACGTGCGCATCGTCTGCGCGACGAACCGCGATCCGATGACAGAGATTTCCGAAGGACGGTTCCGCGAGGACCTGTTTTACCGGCTTCACGTTCTGCCGGTGCGCCTGCCGGCGTTGCGCGACCGGCGCGAGGACATCCTGCCGCTGGCGCAGGCTTTCCTCGCCCGCTTCTGCGTAGAGGAAAGCCGCCGCTTTCTCGAGATCGCCGGCTGCGCGGGCGAGAAGCTCCTGACCTACGACTGGCCGGGCAATGTCCGCCAGCTGGAAAACGCGATCCGCCAGGCTGTCGTTCTGCATGACGGCGAGGCATTGCGTGCCGAAATGCTCCCGGGCTTTCTTCTCGGCGAAGGCCTGTCGACGCGACTGGAACCGCTGCGCGATGGTTTTGCCGCCCCGGCGGCGGGCCGGCCGATCGACGAGATCGAGCCGCTTTGGGCGCAGGAACGGCGGATTATCGAAACCGCCCTGACGGCCTTTGACGGAAACATCGCCAAGGCCGCGGCCGCCCTGGAAATCTCCCCGTCCACCATCTACCGCAAACGCCAGTCCTGGACCGAGCGGATGAATGGCACGACGCCCGCGTTCACCGCATTCGCCGGTTGATCTTGTCGTTTGCCGCGCCGCGGTCTATAGGGTGCGCCGCACGACAGGGGCGCGCGAAACGACAAGGGGCGGGGCAATTCATGAGCACGGTCGGACATCCGGACAAGGGCGACGGGCGGGGCACGCGATACCGCCATGCACTTGCAGCGCTTGCACTTCTGACGGGCGTAACAACCGCGCCCGTGCAGGGCGCGGAAACGACGGACCCGGTCGCGCCGGATTTGAGCGCGGCGCTTGCGGCGAGCGCCGAGGCCTGGACGGATGCGCCTCTGGGCTTTGCCAGGGCCCTCTTCATCGAGGGCGATGCCGGCGGCTTCGGACAATACACGCCGCGTGACACCGCAAGAGCTTTTGGGCCCGACGACACGCTGACGGTCTATGTCCAGCCGCTCGGATACGGCTTCGTGGAAAGCGCTGAGGGTTTTGGCATCCGCCTCATCGCGGACTACGAGTTGCTTAACCCGTCCGGACAGGTGCTGGCGGCGCAGACCGGCTTTGCGGAGCTTTCCTACGACAGCCGCGACGAACGGCGGGAATTCCACGCCCTCCTCCGATTTCGGTTCGACGGCCTGCGCGCCGGCGACTACGAGCTGGCGGTCCGGCTGCATGATGTCGCAAGCGACAAGCAGGGCGACATCCGTCTGCCGTTCCGGATCCGGGACAACGCCACTGGAAGCGGAACGGACAGCACGCAATAGAAGCGCGGCGGCGGTTTACTCGTTCAGGCGCAGTTTGCTGATTTCGTCGGCAATGCGCTCGAAGGCCTCGACGAGGTCGCCGTTGGAGCGGGCGTCGAAGGCCATGTTCGCGTTCGATGCGCAGTTGCGCATCATGTTCACCGTATCGCGATCGTTGATCTGGAACGCAACGGTATAGACGCTGATGCCGTCCTTCTTGGCATTCTGACAGGCGAGCGCGGTGCGCTGGTCCATCGCCCGCGCGATCTCCCAGGTGCTGTCGACGCCGGGACCGAGACGCTGCTCGCGCCCATAGCCATAGGCATTGATGTTCGTCTTGTTGAACGAACTCTGCCCCTGATAGGTGTTGGCGCCGTCGGTCATGACGATCAGGATGCGCACGTGTTCGTCGTCGCTGTCCTCTTCGCGCACACGGCCTTCGGTGAAGGGGACCTGCGGCGAGAGGACCCGCCAGCCCCACACGACACCCTGGTGGATGTTGGTGCTGCCATTGGCCCTCATGTTTTTCAGATCGCGCAGCACGTCCGTCTTGTTTGTCGTCAGATCGGTCAGCGGCTGGGTGCGACAGGTGTAGTTCGGCCCCTTTGTGTAGGAGTTGCCGAAAGACCTGTTCTGGTTGCGGTACTTGCACATGCGCTCTTGCGCATAGAGATATTCCGGTCGGCCCTTCTTGCGGGCTTCCTTCGACGCCTTCTTGCGGCAGCCGCCGGAATCGTCGCGGATGTAATCGTTCGAGTGGCGGTCGTTCCGGCGCTTGTACTTGTAATCCGGTTCGTCCGGCGCGAATTCCGGTACATAAAGCGTTCCCGGCACACGCTTGTCGGGCACATCGTCGGTGACGTCGTAGGGAATCGGACGAGCCTCGACGCAACCGAGCCACTTGGTGTGCTTGAGCTGCTTGAAGAGGGTGAAACGGCTGGGCTTGCCGTTGTAAAAATACCGGCTTTCCATCTCCGCCGGATCCGGCGTCCCGTTCGCGCGCGTCTCGAAATTGGTCCAGTGGATCGGAGACTGACCCTCCCGGTCCATCCAGCTCGCGTTTTCCTTGTCGCCGCCGATGTTGACGAAGGAGGTGAAGGGGACGAGCCCGATCTTCACACGGTCTTTCTTGTCGCCGTTCTCGTTGATCGCGAAGAGCGTCTCCGCCAGATCCTCCGAGGCATCCTTCAGCGTTCTCAGCTTGCTCCCGCCCATCGATCCGGAATTGTCGAGCACCATCACGACATCGAATGTCGCCTTGCCGATCACCGTTTGCGACCGCACGCCGACATTGACCTTGTCGACGTTGAGCATGCCACCGAACAGCGTCTGGACGGCCTCGGTCGCCGACACGGTCACCGTGCCCTGCTCCACCGTCACATCGAGCTTCACGGCGGAGGGATCGCCGCCCTTGTAGATGGCATTGAAGTAGTCGGTCGCATTGGCCCGGACCTTGGCTTCCGCCAGGCCCTCGCTCTCGTAGTTCGCGGCAAGCGCCGTGGCATCGACCGCCGCCTGGAGATTGACCCTCGTGTTGGACGCGCGCGAATAATCAAGCCCGGCCCCGACGACAAGCACCACGAAGCCAAACGTCAGCGCAAACGGAATGGCAATGTTTCCGGAGCGCTGAGCGACAAGATCCCTGACAAAAACGGCAATGTTCTTCATGGCGGGGAGACTACGCTCCAGCCATTGCCAAATCCTTTAGGCCGCTGCTCGATTCCGGACGAAAACCGCAAGTTTCGGGATCGAGACCGCATCCCCCACGGACCGCGAGGATCGACGTGTCGCGGATGCGGTCGCTTTTGCAAAAAACCGGTCCGGGAAATCATTGACAGGCACCCGGCACCATCCTACATCAAGCGCGCTGTTAGCACTCTCATTCACGGAGTGCCAACGTGGTCTGCGTTCGCTGCCGCGCCGTCTTAGTTCCGGCGCGGACAGGAGGGGTACCACGCTGGCCAGAAAAGGAAAGAGCACGATATGAAGTTCCGCCCTTTGCATGATCGCGTCGTGGTTCGCCGCGTCGAATCCGAAGAAAAGACCGCCGGCGGGATCATCATCCCGGACACCGCCAAGGAGAAGCCGCAGGAAGGCGAAATCGTCGCTGTCGGCCCCGGCTCGCGCAAGGACAACGGCGACCTGATCGCGCTGGACGTCAAGGCCGGCGACCGCGTGCTGTTCGGAAAGTGGTCCGGCACCGAGGTCAAGATCGATGGCGAAGACCTTCTGATCATGAAGGAAAGCGACATCATGGGCGTTGTCGGCTGATCAGCCACGCCAGTCCCCTTTGCCCGTCTTCCGCGCCCGCGAACCGCGTCCGCAGATGAACCGCATCAGGTTTTGCACATCGGCGTGAGCGGATATCGCGCCGGGAGCCGGGTTCCCAAAACATCAGGAGACGAACGATAATGTCTGCCAAGGAAGTCAAGTTTTCGACAGATGCCCGCGACCGCATGCTCAAGGGCGTCGACATTCTCGCCAACGCGGTGAAGGTCACGCTCGGCCCCAAGGGCCGCAACGTCGTCATCGACAAGGCCTTCGGTTCCCCGCGCATCACCAAGGACGGTGTCTCCGTCGCCAAGGAAATCGAGCTTGAAGACAAGTTCGAGAACATGGGCGCGCAGATGGTCCGCGAAGTCGCGTCCAAGACCAACGACATCGCCGGCGACGGCACGACCACCGCGACCGTTCTGGCCCAGTCCATCGTCCGCGAAGGCGTCAAGGCCGTTGCCGCCGGCATGAACCCGATGGACCTGAAGCGCGGTGTCGATCTCGCCGCCGCAGCCGCCGTCAAGGATCTCGAGGCCCGCTCCAAGAAGATCTCCACCTCCGGTGAAGTCGCACAGGTCGGCACCATTTCGTCGAATGGCGACGAGCAGATCGGCGCCGACATCGCGGACGCCATGCAGCGCGTCGGCAACGAAGGCGTGATCACGGTCGAGGAAGCCAAGTCGCTCGAGACCGAACTCGAAGTCGTCGAAGGCATGCAGTTCGACCGCGGCTACCTGTCGCCGTACTTCGTGACCAATGCCGAGAAGATGATCGCGGACCTGGAGAAGCCCTACATTCTCCTGTTCGAGAAGAAGCTCTCCAACCTGCAGGCCATGCTGCCGATCCTGGAATCGGTCGTGCAGTCCAGCCGTCCGCTCCTCATCATCGCCGAGGACGTGGAAGGCGAGGCTCTCGCAACGCTCGTCGTCAACAAGCTGCGTGGCGGCCTGAAGATTGCCGCCGTCAAGGCACCGGGCTTCGGCGATCGCCGCAAGGCCATGCTTGAAGACATCGCCATCCTGACGGGCGGCACGGTGATCTCCGAGGACCTCGGCATCAAGCTCGAGAACGTGACGCTCGACATGCTCGGCACCGCCGACAAGGTCGAGATCACCAAGGAAACCACCACGATCGTCGACGGCGCCGGCCAGAAGGCCGACATCGAAGGCCGTGTGTCGCAGATCAAGGCGCAGATCGAGGAAACCTCCTCGGACTACGACCGCGAGAAGCTGCAGGAGCGTCTTGCCAAGCTCGCCGGCGGTGTCGCCGTGATCCGCGTCGGCGGTGCGACCGAAACCGAGGTGAAGGAAAAGAAGGACCGCGTCGACGACGCCCTCAACGCGACCCGCGCGGCCGTGGAAGAAGGCATCGTTCCGGGTGGCGGCGTCGCCCTGCTGCGCGCCAAGAAGGCCGTCGAGGCTCTGACGTCGGACAATTCCGACATCCAGGCCGGCATCAAGATCGTGCTCCGCGCGCTTGAAGCCCCGATCCGCCAGATCTCCGAAAACGCCGGCGTCGAAGGCTCGATCGTGGTCGGCAAGATCCTCGAGAACAGCGACCCGAACTTCGGCTTCAACGCCCAGACCGAAAAGTTCGTCGACATGGTCGAGACCGGCATCATCGATCCGACCAAGGTCGTTCGCACCGCTCTTCAGGATGCGGCTTCCATCGCCGGCCTGCTCATCACGACCGAAGCCATGGTCGCCGAGCTGCCGAAGAAGGATGGCGGCGGCGGCGCTCCGGCAATGCCGGGCGGCGGCATGGGCGGCATGGACTTCTAAGAAGTCCAACGCCAGCCCGTCTCCTGAACGGCCGAAACCGCCAACAGGCGGTTTCGGTTTCGAAATCCTCCGCGGGTTTCAAATGCTCTCAACGGGCGGTCCTCGGGCCGCCCGTTTTTTTGGTCCCCGTCTGGCGTGACGCGGTCCCGCGACTGCGTTAGGGTTTGCCGTCGCCGCGGGGGGTTGCAGGCCGGATCAGGCGATGGCCCGCAGGACACGCATTCTGGCACGGCAAGCCTTGGAAAGTGGGCAAATGGACAGCGACACGCTCGCACGGATCGACCGGCTGGAGGAGCAGATTGCCCATCAGTCGCACACCATTGATGAACTGAACGAGGTGGTGTCCCGCCAGGCGGACCTCATCGACGGACTGACCCGCAAGATCGCCGCCCTGACCTGTCAGGTGGAAGACCTGGAAGACGCATCGATTCCGCAGCCCGCAATCACCAAACCGCCGCATTACTGATGCGACTGGCGGTCCTGCCCGGTTCCCTGCGGCCCTGGCCCGCCGCGTCCGGACGACGCCCCGACCAGTTGAGCCGACGGCACAAGACAAGATGAGCCAGATCTTTTCCATTGCAGCGCTTCTGGCAGGCTCCGGCCTGCTGCTGCTGGCTGGCGGCCTGCACGGCCTGCTGCTGCCGCTGCGTGGCTCCGCCGAAGGCTTTTCGGACACGTCCCTTGGTCTGCTCGGCACCGGTTGGGCAATCGGCTATGTCGCCGGCTGTATCATGACGCCGATGATCGTGAGCCGCGTCGGTCACATCCGCACCTTCGGCGTGTTCTGCTCGCTTGCCGGCATTGCCGTTCTGCTCAATCTCGTGTTTCTGCACCCTGCCGCGTGGATCCCGCTGCGGGCGTTGTCCGGTTTCTGTTTCGCCGGGGCTGCGATGGTGGTCGAGAGCTGGCTGAACGAACGCGCCACGCCGGAAACCCGGGGGCGGATCTTCGGCTTTTACACGATGATCAATCTGGCCGCGACGACGGTCGGGCAGATGCTGCTCACGCTGGGATCTCCGTCGGGCTATCTCTTCTTCGTGATCGGCTCGATCATCTATTCCCTGGCTCTTCTGCCGACCGCGCTGTCCACGGTTGCCGCTCCGGTCCCGCTGCTGCATTCGCGGCTCGACATCAAGATGCTCTGGCACAATTCGCCGGTCGCCGTCATCAGCGTCTTTCTCGTCGGAATCTCAAACAGTGCCTTTGGTACGCTGGGAGCCGTCTACGGGCGTCAGATCGGTCTTTCCGTGACCAGCATCGCCACGATGATGTCGGTTGCGCTGCTTGCCGGCGCCGCGATCCAGGTTCCGATCGGGCTCCTGTCCGACCGGATGGACCGACGCATCGTGCTGGTGGGCATCGGCGGTGCCGCCTGTGCCATCGGCGCCGTGCTGGCCGTCGGCGGCGGCCTGCCGCATCTGGCAATCATCGGACTGGTCGCCGCCTTCGGCGGGATGATCTACTCGATGTATCCCGTGATCGTCGCCCATGCGAACGACCACACGCCGGCGGGCGAATTCCTCAAGACCAGCGGCGGCCTGCTTCTCCTGTTCGGCGCAGGCTCCATCGTCGGCCCCGTGCTCGCGGCCGCGATGATGACCTTCACGACGCCGCAAGGCCTCTTTGCCGTCACCTCGGCGGCCCACGCCGCGCTCATCGCCTTTGCCCTGTGGCGGATGACGCAGCGCAAGCCCATCGCACCGGAAGACCGCGAAGACTTCGTCGCCATGCCTTCGGGCGTGCGCTTCTCCACGCCGGAAACGCTCGCCATGGATCCGCGCGTGGAAGACAGCGAGGTGGAAGCCGAGCACGAGGAATACGATCCGGGCCGGGAGCCGAAGGACGACGACGCAGAGCTCGAGACACCGGCCGCCTCGACCTGAGACCCGCTTGCGCCAGCCGGCCGTTCATGGCATAGGGTATCCCATCATCAAGAGAAGGGCTGGCGCCCTCGCCAACCTGCCCGACCGGGCAAGGTGGTTTCCCTGATGGGTCTTCCCGATTTTGCGAAATCGGCGAACGCCATGGGGATGTGGCCGCGAAAGCGGCAACGAAACGGTCACCGTTTGCGCCAGTCCTCCTCGGGAAACCGAAGGAGGATTTTTTATGTCCGCACTGTCCATCGCGCCCTCCAGGGCGTCCGCCGACGCCAATGCATCAGCCGTATCCGGCGACCCGTCGAGCGACGCGCAGCGGTTCGCGGAGCTGCGCGTGCTTGCCGCGGGGTGCCGGATGCGTTGGGGGGGGTCCCCGAATGCCTCAAAACCGGCACTGCCGCTTTCGGCACATGTGCGGGCCGAGCGTCTGGAAGCGCTGCTGGCACTTTGGGAGACGGGTTGCCGGCGGGCGCTCGACGAGGAGCTCTTCCGCGACATCGCGCAGCGCCACCCGCGCATGGCAGCGACCTTTCGCAAACGCCTGTGCCGGCGAGACAGGCGATCCGTCTCGCCGCCGCCGTCGCGGACTCAATTGAAAACGGCCGGGTGATGCCACGGCCGCCGACGGCGTGTCAGTCCGCCTCGGGCGCGGGCGGAACGGGGCGTGGGCGGCCGGTATCGTCCACGGCAACGAATGTGAAACTCGCGTCCGTGACCTTTTCGCGCACGCCATGCCGATGGCGCAGCGCCCAGGCCTCGATGGCGACCTTCATCGAGGTGCGGCCGACGGAAGAAATCGCGCAATAGACGCAAAGCACGTCGCCGACATGGACGGGACGGATGAAAGTCATCCGCTCCACCGAGATCGTGACCACCCGACCGGAGGCGCGCTGGCCCGCCGCGATCCCGCCGGCGAGATCCATCTGCGACAGAACCCATCCGCCGAAGATGTCGCCTGCGGCATTGGTGTCGGCGGGCATCGCCATGGTACGCAGGGTCAACTCGCCCGAGGGACCGCCCGTTTCACTGTCTTGCGTCACACATCTGCTCCCAGAAGATCCGCCGCGCATCCTGCGCCGCCCCGGCCGAACCTAAGGCGAGCCCGGAGCAAAACCAATACGGCAGCATGAACAAGAACGGCGGGACTTTCGTCCCGCCGTCGATCGCGTGTCGTCGTCCCCTTGCGGGAAGCGGGTATCAGGCCGCGGCGACG
>NZ_AUIM01000010.1:0-470000 GCF_000423705.1 Stappia stellulata DSM 5886
CAAGATCGAACGCTGGCATCAGACGCTCAAGAACCGTGTGCTGTTGCAGAACTACTTCCTGCCAGGCGATCTCGAACAGCAAATCGAAGCGTTCGTCGAACACTACAACCATCAGCGTTACCACGAGAGCCTCGACAACGTCACACCCGCCGATGCCTACTTCGGCAGGGCAGCAGCCATCATCAAGCGAAGAGAAAGGATCAAGCGAAAGACACTCGAACATCGGCGCTTGCAACACCGCAAGCTCGCCGCCTAAACATCAAACCGAGACGAGGCCCACACTCCGCAAACTTACGCCGCAAGTTGTGCCAAATGTTCTGACGACGGACACGCGCCCGATCTTCTGTGTGGCGTGTACCGCCGATATCGTCGCGCAAACAAAAGCGGAGTTAGCTGTCGTAGAGGCACAGGTGACTGAGCTGTGTTGAAAGGGGGCGCCCTTATGTGGTGCTGCCATCCGCCAATCAACGTCTAGCTGCTTGCCGGCTATTCCGATGGCGTGTGAGCTGAACGCCGCATCCCGTTGTCCTAATATTCTGGTAGACCGCGCCTCATTTTAGAGGGGTATAGCGTAGACATAGTTCTCATCGCTATCCCGCATGCCCCGCCATTCCCGCCGATTGCCCTCTATTGTGCGATATTGCCGCCGAACGCGGCGTTCCATCGGGTGGGATGGCAAGACGCCGTTTTTACGCTACCGCCCGTCAATTCTTGAAATTCAGGATGCCCGCTTCCGCCCCCCTTTGCGGCCGTTGATCGTTGACAATGGTGTCCCCTGAAACAGGTTATAGAGGCACTGAGCCTGTCTCGGATTCTGGGAAATTGTGACACACGAACGTGATCGTCTCGACCCGGCGGTGTAGAACTGCCGGAAAATCCGTTCAGATTCGCGCCTGGAAATCGACGATATGCCTCACTCTCCAACAGATCCATCCGGCGCACTGGTCGAACAGCTTGACCTCGCGCCCGTACGTAACGGTTCGCTGGATGGGCTTTACTTCACCGTGAAAGATAACATCGACCTTGCGGGACTTAAGACTTCCTATGGAAGCCCCGCTTGGCGGGACGCACATCCCGCACCAGTTCACAACGCGCTTTGCGTCGATCAACTGCTTGCCTCAGGAGCGCGCTGCGTCGGCAAGGTCGTGGCGGATGAGTTCACGTATAGCCTCGACGGGGAGAGCTTCTATTTTGGCACCCCCCGAAACGCGAAAGCACCGGATCGCGTCCCCGGTGGCTCGTCCAGCGGCTCGGCTGCTTCCGTCGCCAATGGTCTTGCGGATTTTTCTCTTTGCACGGACGCGGGAGGCTCCGTCCGTGTTCCGGCAAGCCTTTGCGGTCTTTGGGGGATGCGTCCCTCCCTTCATCGGATTTCCGAGGCTGGCGTTTTGCCGTTCCAGCCAAGCGTCAGCACCGTAGGCGTGCTGGCGGATCGCTTCGAGGTGCTCGATGCCACGATGCGCGTCTTGCTGAACGCTCCCGCATCATCAATGCCATCGCCACGACGCATCCTCGTCTTGCAGGATGCGCTTGAGATCGCAGATGCCGCCGTGCGAGATGAAGTTGGCAGCGCATTGGATCGAATAGAAGAACACACGGGCATTGTGATTGAGCCGGTAAGGTTTTCCGAAATCGTCGGGGAGGCGTGCGAACTGAAGGTCTGCAACCTGAATGGATTGCGTGATCTGCAGACCGCCGAATTCCAGAGCACGGTCGGCAACTGGATCGAAGCTTGCAAGCCTGAACTCGGCTTCACGTTCTCGATGGCCTACGGCAATGTCCGGAGGTTCGACCGCATCGCGGCGCTCGACAATATGGCGAGGTGTGAACGCCTCTTCCGGCAGATCAACGCCTTCTTCACCCCGGAAACGGTGATCTGCTTCCCTACGACGCCGAAAATCGCGCCCCGGAAAGGGTCCCTGAACACGCTTGAAGCGGTGATGGACTTCTATGATCCGACGATGACCATCACCGCGTTTTCCGGTGTGGCACGCTTGCCGGAAATCTCTGTTCCGCTATTGACCGTGGATACCTGTCCGGTCGGCTTGTCCTTCGTTGCAGGCCACTATCAGGACGAGTTTCTATTGAGCGCGGTAAAGAGAATGATCAGTTGATATTTCGCGGAAATCCTATGCGTTGCATAAAAATCGGCGGCGCTGATTTCCCGGGAAAACTCTGCCGCAAACGCCGGAGCAGAAGTCTGAATTTCGCGACCGTCTGCCTCATCCGGACCATTCCGCTCGAGCCTTGATTTTAGAGGGCTATAGCGTAGGTGTCGTTCTCTTTTTCGTCGGCTTCGGCCCGCAATTTGTTTGCGCTTTGCAGCCTGCCCCAAGGCGCGGGGGCTTTGGATGAACTTCACGCCCCCACTTCCTTTTTTACCGCCAATCCAGTCGTGAGACACAGACAACGGGTTCGATCGCCCCCCCCTGCCGAGACAGGGAGAGACCGGCTTCGGCCGCCGCGCGCCGGGGATCAGGCGGCGCGGGCGCGTTCGACGGCGGCGAGAAGCGCCGCCTTGTCCATCGCGCCGTAATTGAGCTGCGTATTGACCAGATAAACCGGCGTTCCGCGAAACCCGAAGGCGCTGGCCTGGTTCGTGTTGCGATCCAGGATCCCCTGGATACGGGTGGCCTGCTCCGCGGCGCGAGCCGCAAGACGCTCGGGATCGTGCCCCGCCCCGGCCAGAGTGGCATCGACGTCGTCGCGGCTGAGGCGCCCTTCGGTCTTCATCAGCGCGGTGTGCGCGGCCTCATAATCGTCTCCGGCTGCCAGCACGAGGCTGGCGGCATAGACGGAGGGTTCGCCGAAAATCGGCCAGTCCTTCATCACCAGGCGGATGTTGCCGTCGCTCGCGACCACATCGAGCAGGTCCGGATGGCCGCGCTTGCAGAACGGGCACTGGTAGTCAAAGTATTCGGCAATGGTAACGTCGCCATCCGGGTTGCCGATGGTCGGGATGGCCTCGTCGAACAGAACCTCCTCCACGGTCGGGATCGACTGCGCCGCCGCCGGAAAGCCGGAGGCGAGAAGGGACGCGGTTCCGGCGGCGCCGGCGATGAGCAGGGTACGGCGTGTAAGCATCAAGGTCTCCTTAACGGGGGGAAGCTGCGGGGTCTTGCGAGACGGTCAGCCGATCGATGTTCGACTGAAGCACTTCGCGGGAAATCTCGCCGATATGCGCGTGGCGCAGGATGCCGTCGGCATCGATGAAGAGCGTGGCCGGCAGTCCCGGCGCGCCATAGAACCGCGACAGGTCGCTGAACGGATCGACCAGGATCGTTTCGAGAGACAGCCCGGTCTGTCCGAGATAGGAGCGGATGTCGGACCGCCCTTCGCCCTGATTTGCGAAGATGAAGTCGACAGCGTCGCTTTCCCGCGCAAGCTCCGCCATCATCGGCATCTCGCGTCGACAGGGCGGGCACCAGGTTGCCCACAGGTTGACGATGCGCGGCTCTCCCGAGCCCGCGCCCAGATCATGAAGGGTTCCCTCGAGGGTCTGGAAGCTGCGGTCGGGTACGGCAAGCGCGCTGGTGCCGCCCGTCAACTGCCAGGTCGTGTTCCACACAACCAGCGCCAGGGCGAGCGGCAGCACCCCCCAGAGGCGCAATCGCGCATCCTTGAGCAAAAAGACGAGGCACGCCAGCACCGCCGCGGCGCCGGCCGGCCAGAAGAAGCCGCCCTGCCAGATGTACAGGACACGCAAGGGGTCCGCCGCGAAGGTGTCGAGATGCAACGCGACATGCCCGAGCCGCGCTGCACCGATGCCGGCGAGCAGGGTCCACCACGCCCAGCCGTCGAGCCGGCCGTTGACGCGCCTTGCCAGAATGCCGGCGACGATCAGGAAGGTGAAGATCCCGAGGACCACGGCGAAGCGGTCGGCGGCCATGACGAGGGGACCGAGGGAAACGGCGTTCATGCTAGAGACGCTCCGTGGTGTGCGCCGAGCGGGTGAGCGCATCGACGGTGACGCTGCCAACGAGGCGGGTGTCGGCGGCTTCCCGGCCGGCGCCGTCGAAGAAGATCATGGTCGGCGGGCCGGCCACACGCATGGCTTTCATCAGGGCGGAATTTTCGGCGTTGAAGTCGGTCAGGTCCGCCTTGACGAGTTGGAAGTCGCCGAGGCTTTGCCGCACCTGCGGGTCGGGAAAGACGGATCGCTCGATCACACGGCAGGTCACGCACCAGTCGGCGGTGAAATAGACCATGGTCGAGCGTTCCCCGTTCGCGGAGGCGAGCCTTGCCTGAAGGTCGGAAATCGAACCGGTCGCGGCGAACCGCAGCTCCCTCCCCTCGCCCGACCCCGCAGAGCCGCCGCGCTGGGCCAGCGGCGCCAGCGGCTTGAGCGGGTCGGTGCCGCCGGCGCTGGCGCCGATGAGCAGGATCACGCCATAGACCAGCGCCAGGCCCCCGACGGCGCGCATCGAGGCAAGCGCTGTGGTGTTGGTCAGCGGGACGCTGACAGCGAAGCTTGCCACCGCGATCAGCAGGGCGGCCCACAGGGCCAGGTCCACGCCGGAGGGCAGAAGGGGAGCCACGGTCCAGATGGCGGTGGCCAGAAAGCCGAACCCGAAGATCTGCTTGACGCCCTCCATCCAGGCGCCGGCACGAGGCAGCGCCTGTCCGCCGAGCGTTCCCATGACGATCAGCGGGAGCCCCTTGCCGAGACCGAGCCCGAAGAGGGCGGCCGCGCCGAGGCCGACATCGGCGGTTTGCGCGATATAGAGCAAGGCGCCGGCCAGCGGCACCGTCACGCACGGACCGACGATGAGGGCGGAGGAAAAGCCGAGCAGCGCGGTGGAGCGCTTTGAGCCCCCCGAACCGCCGAGACCGCCGGTGCGCGCCGCCACCCAATTGGTCCAGGATCCCGGCAACTGCAATTCGAACAGGCCGAACATCGACAAGGCAAGCACCGCGAAGAGCGCCGCGAGAATGCCGGAGGTGATCGGCGACTGCAGGACCAGTTGCAGGTTCTGCCCCGACCAGCCGGCGGCCGCGCCCAGCAGGCCGAAGGCTGTCGACAGCGACAGGACATAGATACTCGACAGGACGAACCCGCGTCGTGCCGTCAGCTTGTCGCCCTCCCGGGCGAGCGCACCGGCAAGGATCGGATACATCGGAAAGACGCAAGGGGTGAAGGCGAGCAACAGACCGAAGAGGGGAAAACTGGCGAGAACGAGCAGGACGCCGCCCCGCTCCAGCAGCCCCTCGACGAGACCGCCGCTCGCGGCCAGCTCGAACCCGGCGTCGGCAGGGCCGGAGCCGGCCCCGGGGGCGGTTCCGGGCACGGCCTCAACGGGCGCCACTGCCGTTTCCCCGCCCACGGTCCAGGCGATCTCCGGGCCGGTGCCGAGCGCGCCCGGACCGCCAGGGCCGGCGGGTGCACTAACCTCCAGCGTCTGGGCATCGACGTGACGGGTTTCCGGCGCGTAGCAGATCCCGTCGTCCTGACACCCCTGGAAGGTCAGTTCCAGCGTTCCGAAAACCGGCGTCTCCAGTCTCGCGGTGGCGGCCCCGGTATAGACTTGCGTGGGGCCGAAGACCGGATCGTCTTTCGGCGTGCCGGGAGGCGTGGACAGCGGCAGCGGGGTCTCGTCGCGCTGCGCGGAAATGTGGTCGCGATACAGGTAGTAGCCCGGCGCAATGTCCCAGGAAAACACCAATGCGCCATCCGCGTCGCGCGCGACGTCGAGCTCGAAGGCCTCGGAGACCGGCAACGGAGCCGCCGGAGCAGCGCCGGCCGGGCCGGCTGAGGGAAGAAGGACCAGCGCGAGAAGCGCAAAGGCTGAGGCCGAAAAGAGTTTCATCGAATGTCGATCCCATGACCGTGACGGGCTAAGGAGCGTTTCCCGCAACGGTCATCGACCGGACGGGAAAGGCGATCGTCC
Source organism: Stappia stellulata DSM 5886 (assembly GCF_000423705.1). Lineage (GTDB taxonomy): Bacteria > Pseudomonadota > Alphaproteobacteria > Rhizobiales > Stappiaceae > Stappia > Stappia stellulata. The sequence goes on from NZ_AUIM01000010.1 coordinate 5,889, forward strand.
GGCGAGGTGCCGTCCCCAGCTTAAGGCAGCCTTAAGCTGCGTAGGGCTTGCAGCGGGCAGAAAGAGATCAACGAGGAGCTTTTGCAAATGACGCAGTGTCGAACCGGTATCGACCCGGGATGCCCGCAGACCCGGGAGCGCCGCCGTCCGGACGTCCGCAATGACACCGGTCCGGTCGCGCAAACGCAAGCCGCCGTTGCGGCCCCCACCTCGCGGGCGATCGCCCGGCGGGGTTTCCTCGTCGGACTGGGGGCAATGACGGTCGCGGGCTGTGTCGGCACGCAGAACCGGGCCGGCCTCACGACCGCTCCGCCGCAGCCTCAGCCGGTGGTTCCGCCGATGTATTATGCGGCTCCGGAAGAGCCCTTCCCGGTTCCGGAGGTCGATGTCTCCAAATTCGATCAGCGGTATTGGCGCCAGGAGGTCGACTATCCGAACACGGAAAGGCCCGGCACGCTGATCGTGGACACCCCCAACCGCTACCTCTATCACACCCTGTCGAAGGACAGGGCCATGCGTTACGGCATCGGAGTCGGACGCGACGGCTTTTCCTGGGCCGGTCGCGCGCGCATGGCCTACCGGCGCAAGTGGCCACGCTGGACGCCGCCCGACGAGATGGTGGCCCGTCGGCCCGACCTGGAACCCTACAGCATCGCCAACGGCGGAATGGATCCGGGCCCGTACAATCCGCTCGGGGCCCGTTCGCTCTATATTCACAAGGACGGCAAGGATACGCTGTACCGGGTGCACGGCACCTGGGATCCGGCGAGCATCGGCAAGGCCGTGTCCTCGGGCTGCATTCGCCTGATCAACCAGGATGTCATCTATCTGCACGATCAGGTGCGCGACGGCAGCACCATCGTTGTCATACCCGATCCGGCGATGAGCCATCTTCTGGTGTCGTGACGCCGCCGTCGCGAGACGAAACGAGAAACTGGAGCAAAGCGGAAAACCATGCGGCTTCTTGTGGTCGAGGACGATGAGCTTCTGCTCGATGGCCTGTCGGTCGGGTTGGGCCTTGCCGGGTTCACCGTGGATGCGGTGAGCGCATGCGAGGACGCCCGCGCCGCCATCGCGGCCCAGGCCTATGACGGTATCGTGCTCGACGTGATGCTCCCCGACGGGTCGGGGCTGGACCTTCTGGCGTCTCTGCGCGCCCGGGGAAGCGCCATCCCGGTGGTGCTGCTGACGGCACGCGACCAGGTGCCGGAGCGTATCGCCGGCCTGGATGCCGGAGCCGACGACTACGTCGGCAAGCCATTCGATCTCGATGAACTGGCCGCCCGTGTTCGGGCGGCCGTGCGCCGGGGCAAGGGGCGCTCCAGCGCCACCTTGCGCTGGCGCGGCGTGGAACTGGATCCGGCGTCCCTGACGGCATTGCGCGACGGCGAGCCGGTAAACCTCACCCGGCGCGAATTCGCCGTTCTGGCCGCCTTGATGGAGCGACCACAGGGGGTTCTGTCGAAAGCCGGCCTGGAAGACAGGATCTATGGCTGGCAGGAAGAGCTGGAGAGCAACGCAGTGGAAGTGCATGTCCACAAGTTGCGCTCCAAGCTCGGAGCGGACTTCATCAAGACCGTGCGCGGCGTCGGATACAGGCTGGCGGGGGCGAAAGAAACATGACATCGATCCGCGCGCGTTTGAGCCTGATCCTTCTGGGACTGACCGGGCTGCTATGGCTGCTTGCGGTCGGCTGGATCTACCTGAGCACACAGGCGGAGGTGGAGCGGGTCCTCGATGCAAGGCTGATGGAAGCCGCCCGCATGGTGAACTCCCTGCTGGCCGACCGGCGCGTCGAGGTGGGCGAGGCCGGAAACCTGCAAACGGGACAGCCGGACGCCGGGGGACCGGAGCCCGAAGGGCTCGAGATCGGGGCTGTCGGCGCGTTCGAGGTCGGGTCGGGGAACTACGACCGGCAACTCGCCTGCCAGATCTGGTCCCTTGAGGGCAATCTCGTCGGCCGCTCGCAAAGCGCGCCGAACGAGCGGCTGAGCAAGACGGCGGACGGATTTTCCGAAGCCGTCGTCGACGGCGAGCGATGGCGGGTCTTCTCCATCGAGAATGCGGAGCTCGGCGTGCGCGTCATGGTGGGCGACAGCCTGGAGGTCCGCGACGGGCTGGTGGACGATGTGGTCGCGGGTCTGGCGATTCCCGCCTTGGTAATCCTGCCGGTTCTGGCCCTTGCGATCCTGGTCAGCGTGCGTCGCGGCTTGTCGCCGCTCAGCGACATGGCCGAAACGCTGTCGGCACGGGCGGCCAGCGATCTGCGCCCCTTGCCGGAGACGGCCCTGCCGCGCGAGATCGCGCCGGCCGTCACCGCGTTGAACGGCCTGTTCCGGCGGGTGGAGGCGGCGCGCGAGCGCGAGCGCAGCTTCACCGCCTTTGCCGCGCATGAACTCAAGACCCCGCTCGCCGGCGTCAAGACCCAGGCACAGATCGCGCTGGCCAGCGCCGATCCGGCGGTTCATGCCAATGCGCTGCGCCAGATCACGGCCGGGGTCGACCGCACCAGCCGGCTTGTCCGCCAGCTTCTCGACCTGGCCGCGCTGGAGGCCTGCGAGGTGCAAGGCGTGGGCAACGAGGAGAATGCCGCGGACCTGCTGGTGGCGATCCTGGCCGAGGCGGTGCCCGGAGCGGCCACCCGGCGTGTGGTTCTGGCCCCCGAACCGGCCGAGGATCGGGCGCAGGCGCGGGACCTGCGGGTGCAGGTTGAGCCGTATTTCCTGACACTGGCCCTGCGCAATCTGATCGAGAACGCGCTCGATCATGCGCCGGCCGACACGCCGGTCACCTGCCGGGTGGTTCCGATGGCGGACGGTGGCGCCTGTTTCGTCATTGAGGACGAGGGACCCGGCATCCCGGACGGCGAGCTGTCGCGGGTCGTCGAGAAATTCGTCAGGGGCCGCAATCGTTCGCCCACCGGAAGCGGCCTCGGCCTGGCCATTGCCCGCGCCGCGATGGCGCGAATGGGCGGAGACCTGACGCTGGAAAACCGCGCAGGCGGCGGGTTGCGCGCCTCGTTGCATGTGCCGCCGCCCGGACGCGAAACGCCATCGGGCTGAGGACGGCCGCTCCGGTCGCCGTTCCGCGCCCGCAGGGTCGTGCGGACGACCGCGCGCGTCAGGCGTGCTCCGCGATGACCGTCAGGAACGCCGGGCCGTAGCGCTCGAGCTTCGCCTTGCCGACGCCGGGCACGGTTGCCATTTCCGTGGTCGACGCGGGCTTGGTTGTCGCAAGTTCGACCAGCGTCTTGTCGTGAAAGATCACATAGGGCGGCACGTTCTGGGCCCGCGCAAGCTCCGTGCGCGTGTGTCTCAAGGCCTCGAACAGCAGGCGGTCCGTGTCGGAGATGGCAGCGCGAAGCGCGTCGGACACCGCCGCGCGGCGCCGCGCCTTGGGTGGCGGCGGAACCCGCAGCATCAGCGTCGGTTTTTCGCGCAGGAAATCGCGGCCCGCCAATGCGATCGACAGTCCCCCGTGACCGGCAAGGTCGACATCGACGAAGCGCAACGCGATCAGCTGGCGCAGGATCGCCCGCCAGGTGGACTTGTCGTGCTCGGTCCCGATCCCGTAGGTCGAGACCTGGTCGTGGCCGAACTGGGCGATGCGCTCGTTCTCGACGCCGAGCAGCACATCGACGACATAGGCCTGTCCGAAGCGTTCGCCGGTCCGGTAGATGCAGGACAGCACCTTCTGCGCGGCGATCGTGCCGTCGAACAGCTCCGGCGGTTCCTCGCAGGTGTCGCAATTGCCGCAAGGCGCGCAAGTGTCGCCGAAATAGGACAAGAGCGCCTGCCGGCGGCAGCCGGCGGTCTCGGCCAGTCCCAGCAGCGCGTCGAGTTTCTGGCGCTCCATGCGTTTGCGGGGCTCGGGCGCATCCGACTCCTCGATGAACCGGCTGCGCAGCGCGATATCGTCGGACCCGTAGAGCATCAGCGTGTCGGACGGCAGGCCGTCACGCCCGGCCCGGCCCGTCTCCTGATAGAAGGCCTCGATGCTGCCGGGCAGGTCGAGATGGGCGACGAAGCGCACGTCCGGCTTGTCGATGCCCATGCCGAAGGCAATGGTGGCGACCATGATGACCGCCTCGCCGTGCTGGAACCGGGCCTGATTGGCCTCGCGCACCGCCTTGTCCATGCCGGCGTGATAGGCGAGCGCCTCATGGCCCTGGTCGCACAGCCAGGCGGCGGTCTCCTCCGTCTTGCGTTTCGACAGGCAGTAGACGATGCCGCTCTCGTTCAGGTGGCGCTTCAGGAAATCCTTGAGCTGCGCGCGCGGATTGTCCTTTTCCTTGATGGCGTAACGGATGTTGGGACGGTCGAAGCCGGCGATGAAGGCATCGGATTGCGCGATGTCGAGATGGGCGAGGATTTCCGCACGCGTCGGTTCGTCGGCCGTCGCGGTCAGCGCCATGCGCGGCGTCTGCGGGAAGCGCCGGACCAGTTCATCGAGCTGGCGATAAGAGGGGCGGAAGTCATGCCCCCATTGCGACAGGCAATGCGCCTCGTCGATGGCGATCACCGACAATTGCGCCCGTTCGAGCTGGTTCAGGACCTCGGGGCGCAAGACGGTCTCGGGCGCCGCGTAAAGCAGGTCCAGGGCGCCGGAATGGATGTCGCGCCACAGCGCGCCACGCTCCTCCGCCGGCAAGTCGGAATTGAGCGCAGCGGCGCGCACGCCCGCTTGCCGCAGGGCGGCGACCTGGTCCGCCATCAGCGCCAGCAGCGGCGACACGACGAGCCCCATCCCGGGTCTGACGAGCGCCGGGATCTGGTAGCACAGCGACTTGCCGCCGCCGGTCGGCATCAGCACGAAGGCGTTGCGACCGCTTGCGACATGGTCGACGATACCCGCCTGCAGACCCCGGAAGGAGTCGTAGCCGTAAACGGATCTGAGGATTTCAAGGGCGTTGGCGGTCATTGTCTTCGGCACGGGGGAATCAGTCTGCGCCCTTCATAGCAGCTTTGGACGAACGGGAGCGATGGCTGCGCGGCCTCCGACATGATCGAGTTGGCGGATCGCGTCAAGGCGCATGATCCGCCCCCCCTTCGGCCACCGCGGATGGCTGGCCTTGCGACGGGCCGGGAAACCCGAGTGTCACGCCCTTTCCCGGCGCGCGTTTCCGGCCGCGCGTTACGAGGCCACCGGCTTCGCATCCCGCACGCCCGGCGTATCGCCCACATGGCGCAGGGCAACGCCCGACAACACATTGTCCTCGATGTCGTCGAGGTGCCTCGCCCTGGTTTCGGGAAGCCAGATCAGCGAGACGACCAATGCCAGCACGCAGATCCCGGCAAAGACCAGAAACACCCCGGCAAGGCCGATTGTCGAGACCCCCGAAAGAAAGACGAAGGCGACCAGCGCGTTGAACAACCAGCTCGTCGCGGAGGCAACCGCGATGCCGGTTTCGCGGATCGCGGAGGGCACCAGCTCCGACATCATCACATAGGGCAAGGGTCCAAGGCTGATCGCGAAGGCGCCGATGTAGACGCACAGCGAGATCAGGCCGAGGACCGGCAGCGACAGGGACTGCGCGGCCACGACGCCCAGCAGTCCGAGCACCATGACGAGCGAACCGACGATGGCCAGCGGACGGCGACCCAGCCGGTCGACCATCGCGATGGCGACAAGTGTCGCGAGCAGGTTGATCAACCCAAGTCCGAACGTCGCGCCGAGCGCCGCCGTTCCCGGCGAAAACCCCAGGCCGACGAAGATCGAGGGCGCGTAGTAGAGGATCCCGTCGATGCCGCTCAGGTTCTGCAGGATGAAGAGCCCGCAGCACAGCGCCAGCACCGCCGGGGTGGTGCCCCGGCGCAGGATCTGGCCGAGCGGGGGCTGAGGCGCCGCCGCCGTTGCGGGCTTGCGTGCGGTCCAGGGCCGGTGAGTGAACCCCAGCGACACAGCTGCGGAGATTGCCTGCCGGGTCCGTCCGACCGCGTTCAGCCAGACCGGGCTTTCCGGTACGAGGGCGAGCGAAACCAGCCCGGCGACGGCAATGACGCCACCGACGCCGATGCCCGGGGCCCATTTTTGCGGGTCGTCCATCCACAGCGGCACGGCATAGGCAAGCAGGATGCCCGTCGTTACCGCGAGCTGAAACAGCGACACGACGCTGCCGCGATGGCGGGCAGGCGTTGCCTCGCCCGCATACATCGGCCCGGCCATGGAGGAGAGGCCGACGGACAGGCCGATGAGGATCCGCGCAATCAGGAAACCGAGAAGATCCGGTTCGCTCAGCGTGAAGCCGTAACCGGCCGCCGCCAGCACGAAGGCGAGCAGCAACACCGCGCGCCGGCCGTAGGCCCGCGCCAGCGGCCCGGCCGCAATCGCACCGAAAAAACAGAAGATCACCAGCGTGACGGTGACGTTTTCCTTGCCGGAGGTGGAGAGATCGAACACCAGCCCGATCTCGTCCAGCCAGCCGGCGATGCTGGCGGTGCTGTATCCGAACAGCAACCCCGCGCAGACGGTGAGAAAGGCCACCCGGCCGAGCGCCAGATAAAGCCTGGCGCCGGAAGGCGGTCCTCCCCTCATGCGGTCACGGCGCTATGGCGCATCTCGATTTCCTCCAGGCTGACGCCCTTGGTCTCGGGTGCGAAGTACCATGAGTAAACCGCGCCGATGGTGCAAAAACCGGCAAACATCGCGAAGATGAACGGCGCGCCGAACTCGAACACGATCACCGGAAAGGCGAAGACAACGGCGAAGTTGAACGCCCAGTTCGCAACCGACGCCATGGCCATGCCCCGGCTGCGCAGCGCAAGCGGAAACAGCTCGGACATGTAGAGCCAGGGCAACGGCCCGAGGCTCACCGCGAAGAAGGCGATATAGGCGAACAGGCCGATCAACCCGACGGGCGCAAGATCCGGACGGTCCGCCTGCATGGCGTAGGAAATCACCACGAGGCTGATCGCCGAACCGAGGAAGCCGAGGATGAACAAGGGGCGACGACCGAAACTGTCCACCACCAGCATGGCGACCACGGTCATCAGAACGTTGACCACGCCAACGCCGACGGTCGCGGCCAGCTGCGTCGCGCTGCCGTCGAAGCCGGCATGACTCATGATGGTCGGTGCGTAGTAGATGACGGCGTTGATGCCGCTCACCTGCTGCAGGATGAAGGCGGCGATGGTGAAGAACACGACGGGACGCACGCTCGGCGACAAGAAGGTGCCCCACGCCGGCGCGGCGCGGGAGGGGTCGCTGGAGCGTTCGATCTCGTCGACGATGTGAACGGCCTCGGCCCTGGACAGATCCGGCTGCACCATGCCGATCACGGAGATCGCCTTGTCGCGCGCGCCGTTTGCGGCAAGCCAGCGCGGGCTTTCGGGCGCGAAGACGATGCCGACGAGCGCGGCGAGGGCCGGCAGCGCGCCGAGCGCAAGCATCCAGCGCCAGGCGCCGAGCGGTTCCAGCACCATGTCGATCAGGTAGGACACCAGGATCCCGACGGTGATCATCAGCTGGAACGACGAGACGACCGCGCCGCGATACTTCGCAGGGGCCAGTTCCGCAAGGAACATCGGCGCGGCAAGCGCCGAGGCCCCGACCGCGACACCAAGCGTCAGGCGCGCCAGGATCAGAACCGTCTGCCCCGTCGCCAGGCCGCTGGCGAGCGCGCCGGCGATGAACAGGAGCGAGCACATGATCAGCACCTTGCGCCGGCCGAGGCGGTCCGCGTAGGTCGCCGCAAGGATCGCACCCGCAACCGCTCCAAGCGGAACGGAAGCCGTCATGAAGCCTTCGCCGGTCACGGAAATGCTGAAGGCGTTGGTGATCAGGGGCAGCGCCCCGGCGATCACGCCTTCATCGAAGCCGAACAGCAGGCCGAACAGGGCCGCCAGCGCGACCAGTCGAAACAGAAACAGCATGGTCTTTCTCCCCTCGCCGTCTCACGCCAGACGCGCGAGAACGCCTTCGGCATGGCGCAAGGACCACGCGGTGATCGTCAGATAGCTGTTCGCCGAGCCCTGCGACGGCCAGGCGGCGGAATCCGCGACCGAGAGATTGCCAAGCTTCCAGAAGCGACCGTAGGTGTCGGTAACCCCGTCGCTCTCCTGCGCCGACATGCGCAAACCGCCGATCTCGTGAAGCGCGGCACCGAGGGGATTGACCTTGGAGCGGACCAGTTCGGCGCCGAGGGCTTCGGCGACCTCGGGCAGGAAGTCCTTCATCTCGTCGAGGATCCGGTGATCATGCGCACTGCGGTCCGCGACGACGGTGTAGCCGCCCATCTCGCCAGGCGCGGTGCCCGGACCGTCGGTGATCCTGACCTCGTTCGAGGCGGAGGATTCGCCAACGCCGAAGCAATAGGCGAGCAGATAGGTTCCCTTGACGTCGCAATCCAGCCAGACCGTCGCGTGATAGGGCGTGTACCAGGTCTCTGTGAAAGGCCCCTGGATCTGGATGTGGTAGGGACGCTCCTTCGTCGGCGGGATGAAGGCGTAGATCGGCTCCTTCAGCGGCTCGCGCAGCTTCAACAGCCCCTGCACGAACTGATGGTCGGCGACATGGGTGCCGACGTCCGGATGCAGATCCTTGAGGCCGGAGGCAAGCGCCAGGCGCGTCGACTGGATCGCGCCGCAGGCGAAGGTATAGTGACGCGCGGTCAGACGAACCGGCTCGCTCGCATCGACGCCCCTCGCGACCAGGCCGGTCACCTGGCCACCGGCATGTTCGACGCGCTCGACCACGGTGTTTTCCACGAGCGCGATGCCACCCGGCGTCACGGCGCGGGTCAGCAGTCCGCTGCGGATCAGGCGGGACGCGGCACAGTCGAAACTGCGCGACATATGACCGTTTTGCACCTCTTGCGTATCCACGGCGAGCGAGGCGTGCTCGGCGCCGATACCGGCCGTGTTCAGACGATCCAGGAATTCCTGCTGGCCCTCGCCGCGAAAGAACGGCGGCCGTTTGGCGCGCGGGCCCGACACATGCATCAGGTTTTCCGCGCGGTCGTAATAGGGCGCGAATTCCTCCAGCGTGAGCGGCCAGTCGTCGAAGTCCCATTCCGTGAAGCGCGGCGTGCATCCGCCCCAAAACAGCGTGCGCCCGCCGACAACCGACCAGGAATCATTGTTGAGCGGCGCCTCGCCGGTCGTTTCGAACGGCACGCGCTCGACCCATGAGGTGCGATGGCGCACGAGATCGTGGATCTGGGGAGTCAGGTCGTCACGGCTGCGAAAGGGCGAGGATCCGACATGCATCGGCAACACGAAAGGACCCGCCTCGAGGATAACGACGGACAGGCCGTTGCGCGCAAGTTCGATCGCGCTGGTGACCCCGGCGGTGCCCGATCCAACGATCAGCACGTCGGGCCCGGATCCGGCCCCGGCTCCCACGACAGAGGCAAGGTCCGTCGTCACGATAGAGGAAAGAGACTTCATGAATTAAAACTCTCAAAGCGGTTGAAAATAGGCATTCGCGACCTTGCGAAAGGCGCGGATAATGTCGTCGACGTCGTCGTTCGACAGCGTCGATGCAATCGTCAGGAGCGCCGAGCGGTCGTGCAGGTCGTCGCAGACCGGCAGCGCCCCCCTGTCGTAGGAAATCTCCCGAGCAAAGGCATTCGCTGGGTGGCTCCAGGGGAAGCCGTCGTGGCTGTTCGACCGCTTGCGCGTCAGGCTGGGAACGTTGAAGTACCAGTGCAGGCCCCAGTCGCTCATCGGCAGGCAGCTGAGAGATCCCTTCGGCCCCTGGATGCCCTCGGCCTTGAGTGCTGTCATGAAGCGCGAGCACAAGTCCTTGTCCGCGAAGCTCATGATCAGGAAAGGACCGCTGTCGCCGTCCGGATCGGGGATCGTGCGCAGGCGGATCTGGGAAATGTCGCAGAGCGCCTCGCGGATGCGCCATTTCGAACGGCGCATGGCGCCGGTGATGCGCGCGAGCTTGCGCGACTGCGCCAGCGCCATCGCGCCCGCAAGATCCGACATGCGCGCTCCCACGCCCCAGAGCTGGCAGGTCTCGTCGCTGGTATCCAGCCGCCCCTGGTCGTTGCGGGCGTAGCCCAGGTCATGCAGCGCGACGATCCTGCGAAACAGCCCGTCGTCGTCGCTCACGACCATGCCGCCGTCACCGGCCGTCATGTTCTTGTTGAGCTGGAAACTGAAGGTCGCGATATCGCCAAAACGGCCGACGGGCGTTCCGTTCTGGCTGGCGCCGGCGGCCTGGGCGCAGTCCTCGATCAGGCGGACCCCGCGGCTGCGCGCGATTTCGGCGATCTCGGCGACGCGACCGGGCGCCCCGCTCATGTGAACCAGAAGGATCGCCCGGCTGCGCGCGTTGATCTTGCGCTCCAGATCGGCCGGATCCATGCAGAAGGTGTCGTCGATGTCGACGAGGCGCGGAATGGCGCCGGCGCGCACGATGGCCGAGAGACAGCTCACCCACATGTAGCCGGCAACGAGAACCTCGTCGCCCGGGCCGACCTCCAGCGCGGAAAGCGCGATGGACAGGGCCGCGGTCCCGGACGAGACCGCCAGTGCATTGCCATGTCCGTAGGCGGCGCACCACTCCCGCTCAAGGGTTTCCACCATGTGCTGCGGGTCGGGGCCGTAAAAGCGGAAAGGACTTTGCGCGCGCACCACCCGATCGACCAGTTCGCGCTCTTCCTCGCCGATCCAATGCGCTCCGGGCAGTTCCCACGGCAAGGGGGCGGTTCGGACCGGATCGCCACCATCAATGGCCAGCCGATTTTCTGAATTGGACAGGGGCATTCAAATACCTGTTTTTTAAACAAATGACTTTATCGCTCAAAAGATACTTAGTCTGAGCGTCGGCCATGATCGGACCTGGGTGTTAAGGACAGCCTAAGTGTGGGTCCGAACTTGTAGAAATAACCGCCTGACCGCGGTGAAGACGACCGACGGAGGGGACCGAACGCCCTTTCACATCACATGCGGCGAGCGTGCCGTGGCGAACGAACGACGGGTGCGGACCATGTTGCCATTGCCGGATAGATCCCCTAGAACCCGGCAATTGCGCACGCTGCCGGCGGGCAGCCTCCGGAGCGTTCGATGGCCCGACCCACACCACCGTTGAGAGAAATCATGATCCGCACGGCTGTTATCCTGGGTGCAGGCAGGGGAACGCGGCTGCGTCCCATTACCGACAGCATCCCGAAAATCCTCGTGCCCGTGCGCGGGGTCCCGCTGTGCGACCGGATCGTGGACAGCCTGATCGAGGCCGGGATCGAACGGATCGTCTTCGTCGTCGGCTATCTGTCTGAGCGCATCGTCGCGCACTACGACCGCCATCCGCATAGTGAAAAATTCGAATACATCGAGCAGGCGACGCTGGACGGCACCGGCGGCGCGGTGCGTCTGGCACTGCCGACGATCGAGGACGATTTCCTCGTGATCTTCGGCGACAGTCTCTTCGCCCGCGGCGCCGTTTCCTCGGTCGTCGACGCGCCCGCAAAGAATGTCATCGGCGTGGTGGAGGTCTCCGACCCGCAACGCTACGGCGTGGTGAACGTGGATCAGGCGGGTCGAATTCTGGAGATCGAGGAAAAGCCGGAGCGGCCGAAGTCCAACCTCGCGGTCGCCGGAATCTACAAGTTCTCCGGCGAGGTGAAGCGGTACTTCTCCGACCTTCCCCTTTCCAGCAGGGGAGAATACGAGATGCCCGACGCGATCCGCATGATGCTGGACGACGACGTCCCGGTTGCGGCGGTGACCTTCGACGGCATGTTCGACGTCGGCACGCTCGACCAGATCGAGGAGCTGGAGGCGATGGACGACGCGGCTTTCACCGAGAGCTTCGGGTAGCCACGCGCGTCAGGCCGGTGCCGGCCCCTGCGGCAGGTCGACCGTGACTTCCAGTCCCCCCTCCCGCCCGGGTGCGGGCGAGGTCAGGGCAAGCGAGGCCTGCGTGCGCTCGGCGAGGGTCCGCACGATGGCCAGTCCCAGGCCGCTGCCGTCGCCGCGACCGTCCGCGCGTTCGAACCGACCGGTCAGCCGGGCAAGCGTATCGGGCGCAAGCGTCGCGCCGTCATTGGTGACGGTGAAGCGCCGGGGCAGCGACAGGGTGACGCGAACCGGGGCCTCCCGCGCACCGTGTTTCAGCGCGTTCTCGATCAGGTTGCGCGCCAGAATGGCAAAGGCATCCGGATCCATGTCCGACAGCACCGCCGTTTGCGGCAGGTCGAGCGCAATACGCCCCCCTTCCTCCGCGCGCCCGACATCCTGGGCGACCATCTGCAAGATCGGCCGCATGTCGGCGGGTGTGTCCCTGCGCAGACGGCCGCCTTCGGCGCGCGCCAGCTGCATCAGCTTTTCCGACAAGCGCGTCAGGCGTTTCAGGGTTGTCTCGATCTCCCCGGCCCGCCGGGCTGCCTTCGGGTCCCCGGTTTCGCTCTGCAGCCTCTGCGCCTGGGCAAGGGCGCCGGCCACCGGGGTGCGCAGCTCATGCGCGGCATTGGCGGCAAAGCTACGCTCCGCCTCGAAGGCGGCGGCGAGCCGCGCCAGCAACTGGTTGACGGCGGCCGCGATCGGGGCGAGTTCGCCAGGAAGGTCGTCGGCCGGCGCAGGCGACAGATCGGCCGCACCGCGCATGGCGAGCGCGTCGCGAAGCCGCCGCACCGGGCGAAAGCCGAGCCGGACGGCCAGCAGGATCCCCGCGACCGACAGCGGGATGACAAGCAGAAGCGGCAGGGCGAGCGCCATGCGCATCTCGCGCGCCACCTCCACGCGGTGGTCGAGCGGCTCGGCGACCGCGATGGTGATCGTCTCCTGCAGCGCCGCGTCGAAGTAAAACCTGTGCGTCGCCGTCTGGCGAAAGCCGATGCCGTCGAAGGCGGGAAAAAGCTCCGGATCCGCGGAATGGGACGTCAGCAGCACGCGCCCTTGCGCATCGCGAACGATATAGGTGAAGAACTCGTCGTGGGTGCGCAACGTGGCGAGCTGCTGGGTCAGGCCCTCTTCCTCGCGGGCGACAATGTCCATCACGGCGAGCGGAAGAATGCGCTGCGCGGTTTCCTGGAGCGCGCTGTCGAAGACCTCGTCCATCTCGTCGCGCAGGATCGTCGCCGTCACGGTGGCCGCCGCCACCCACAGGAGGGTGACCCCGAGACTGATCGCAAGCGCGAGGCGAAGCTGGATCGAGCGCGGCATCCTCATGGCGCGCCCAGGCGATATCCCAGCCCGCGTTCGGTGGCGATGGCGGTGCGGCCGAGCTTCTTGCGCAGGCGACTGACATGCACCTCGATGGTGTTGCTCTCGATTTCCGTATCGAAGGAATAGAGCCGCTCCTCCAGCTGCGCCTTGGAGAGCAGTTGGCCGGGCCGCTGGACGAAGGCCTCGAACAACACCCATTCGCGCGCCGTCAGCGGCACCGGCTTTCCTTCCTTCGTCACGCGTCGGGCCGCGAGATCGATCTCCAGCGACCCCAGCCTGACGACCGGATTGGGATTGCCGGAATAGCGGCGTGCTACGGAGCCGATGCGCGCGGAAAGTTCCGCGAGATCGAAGGGTTTGACCAGATAATCGTCGGCGCCCGCGTTCAGCCCCTCGATCCGGTCGCTCACCTGGTCGAGTGCGGTGAGGATGATCACCGGCGTGACGTCGCCGCCTCCGCGGCGCTCTTTCAGAAAGGGGATGCCGCGCCCGTCCGGCAGCATCAGGTCGAGCAGCAGCAGATCGTAGGCCGCGACCGTGATGGCGTCGCGCGCCGCATCGAGCCGCCGGACCCAGTCGAGCGAATGCCCGTCCGCCACGATCTGGTCATGCACGGCCGCGCCGAGCACGTCGTCATCTTCAATCAGCAATATGCGCATTGTGGCTCGCTGTCGGTGGGTCTTTGCATCTGTATCGCCTTTCCGGCTTACCGCAAGCTGAAGCCCGCCCCGCGCCCGCTTCAGGTCCGCGTCAGTTTGACGGTTCATGAAAGGAACCAGACGCAACGCAACCCGGAGATCCTTCCATGAAGACACCCCTCATCCTTCTCGCCGTCCTCCTGTCACTTGGCACGATCGGCACGGCCCGCGCAGACGATGACGACTGCAGCGTGCCGATGGAGCAATGGCAGCCGCGCACCGCAGTGGAGAGCATGGCCGAAACCAAGGGCTGGTCCGTCCGGCGCATCAAGATCGACGACGGCTGTTACGAGATCAAGGGCCGCGACACGCAAGGTCGCAAGATCGAGGTGAAACTGGATCCCGCGACGCTGGACGTCGTGGAGTTCGAGTTCGACGACTGACACGCATCCAATGCTCGACCCGCGCTTTCGCGGGCCGAGGGCCATGACGACCTCTCAAGACCATTTGTCCCGGACCTCGCGCAAGCGCGAGGTCCGGGACCGCAGGGCCATTGCCTTTTGTTGGGTCGTGCCCTGTTGAACAAGCACTTCCCGCTCTCCGATGGCGGGTCGCGGCTTGCGCTTTCCCGGTGTGACACCGGGGACATCTCAACCTTTGTCATCATCCTCGGCCCGCGATTTCGCGGGCTTGTTTTCGCGCCGCGCCCGAACCTGACGCCAAGCTGAAGCGAAAACCCGCGACCCGTCAGCAAGCCCTCAGGCGGCCCTGCGACATTGACCGCATCAACCCACCCCGAGGAGACCTGCCATGAAAACGAAACTTGCCGTTCTTGCCGCTTCCACAGCGCTCGGCGCGCTGATCGCAGCCCCCGCCATCGGCGCCATGAAGACCGTCGACCTGGACGAACCCTATGCCGTCCTCTCCAAGGGTGCCGAGACGCTCCAGGAGGGCTTCCTGAAGCTCGCCAGCAATGACGACGATGATGAGTATGACGATGACGACGACGACGATCACGACGACGATGATCACGACGACGATGATCACGACGACGATGATCACGATGATGATGATGATGATGACGACGGCGGACGCCGTGGCGGCATGAACGCCGCACCCGCCGGCAGCGTGGCACCGCCGGCCAACGGCCTGTTCGGCGATGGCGCCGCGCCCAAGGTCAAGGTGAACTGACCGTTTTCGCCCCACATCAGCCAAGACCCGCCGTCCGTTCCGGCGGCGGGGTCGCATTCCTCATCGTCCAGGCTGGAGATCCCCGATGAAATCCCTTCTTGCCGCCCTCGCCCTCACCACTGCGCTGACCACGGCACTGGCCCTCCCCGGCGCCGCGCAGGCCCGGCCGGTGACCCTGACCACCACGCTGAACGATTACGGCGGCGACGGTGCCTATCTGGCGCTTTACGTCACCGATGCCTCCGGCGCCTACAAGGGCAGCCTGTGGATGGCAGGCGGAAAGTCCAAATACTACGAGCACCTGCGCGACTGGTATCGCGCGACCGCCGGAAACACCGCCGAGATCAACGGCATCACCGGCGCCAGCGTCGGCGCGGGACGTGAGCTTTCCATCACGCTCGATCTCTCCGACGCCCTCTTCGATGCCGGCTATGTGCTTCATATCGATGCCGCCGTCGAAGACATGCGCGACAGCCCGTCGGAAATCGCCGTGCCGCTGACCTCGGACGGCGCCGGAAAGCCAACGGCCGGGCGCCGCTACATCTCCTCCTTCTCCTACGACATGTAACGGAGCGCGTGTGATGATCCGCAGTCTGCACCGATGGCCCGGGCTTGCCGCCGCCGCACTTCTTGTGGTGCTCGCGCTTTCGGGCGCCGCCCTTTCGCTGTTCCCGGCGCTGGAGACCCTTCAGACCCCGGCGCAGGGCGATCCAGGGCTCAGCGTCGCGACGCTCGCGACGCGGATCCAGGCCCAGCATCCAGGCGTCGAGCAGATCCGCCGCGCACCGTCGGGCCGGATCGTCGCCTATTGGTTCGAGGACGGCGCGCCGGGGGCCGCGGCAATCGATCCGGCAACCGGCGCGGGCGTGGCCAGCGCAGATGCGCCGGCCGCCCGCGGCTGGCTGAAAAACCTGCACCGGTCGCTGTTCCTCGACGATGCCGGACGGATCGCGGCGGCGGTCGGCGCGGCGTCAATGCTTCTCCTCTCCATCAGCGGCATCGCCCTCGTGGTGCGGCGCACCGGCGGCTGGCGCAAGGTGTTTTCGCCGCTCAAGGGCGCGGTATCCGGGCGGCTGCACGTGGAGATCGCCCGCGTCTCGGTCGCAGGCCTTCTGCTGTCCTCGGCCACCGCGTTGTGGATGAGCGCCTCGACCTTCGCCCTTCTGCCGGAGGAGACCGCGCCGCCGGCCTTTCCCGCCGTCAGTGGCGAAACCGGCGCCGTCGTCGCCGACATGCCGGCCCTGCGCGCCACCGCTGTCTCGACCTTGCGCGAGCTCACCTTCCCCTATCCCGGCGACCTCACCGACGCCTTCACGCTGAAGACCGACACCGGCCAGGGCTACATCGACCAGGGCACCGGCGCGCTTGTCGCCTGGAACGACCTCGGCGGCTTCGACCGGGTCAGCGAGACGATTTACATGCTGCACACCGGCAAGGGCGCCTCTGTGCTCGGGCTGGTTCTCGGGCTGATGGCGCTCGGCGTCCCCGTCATGGCGGGAACGGGCATCGTCCTTTGGGCAGGTGGCGCAGGCAAGCGGCCTCGCATCCGCGCCAATGCCGCGCCCGGGCGGGCCGACACGATCCTGCTGGTCGGCAGCGAGGGCGGCAGCACCTGGGGATTTGCAAAGACGCTGCACGACGCGCTCGCTGCCGACGGCCACAGTGTGCACACCGATGCGATGTCGCGCTTCGCGCCGACACGCTACACAAGCGCCAGGCGCATCGTCGTGCTTGCCGCGACCTATGGCGACGGCACGGCGCCTTCCTCTGCGGCGGGCTTTCTCGACCGGCTGGCCGCACTGCCCGAGGCTCCCGCCGCGCCGCTTGCGGTGCTCGGCTTCGGCGACCGCAACTTTCCCGCCTTTTGCGGTTTCGCCCAAGATGTCGCGGATGCGGCGGCGGCGAAAGGCTGGCCCGCGCTCCTGCCGATGGACAGCGTCGACCGCCAGTCGCCGCAGGACTTCGCCCGCTGGGCGCGCGCCTTCGGAGCGGTCATCGGGACGCCGCTGGAGATCGACCACCAGCCGGTCGCGCCGCGCACCTGCGACCTGACGCTCGTCTCGCGTCGCGATTACGGAACGGACATGCAGACCCCGGTCTCCATCCTGCGCTTTGCCGTGCCCCGCCTGCCGGTCTGGCGGCGCTGGATCGGCCAGGGCCTGCCGTCTTTTGCCGCCGGCGACCTCCTCGGCATCGTGCCGGCGGGCTCGCCCGTCACCCGGTTCTATTCGCTCGCCTCCGCGACCGGCGACGGCTTTGCGGAAGTCTGTGTGAGGAAACACCCCGGCGGGCTGTGCTCGGGCCAGCTCCTGAGCCTTCAGCCCGGCGACAGCATGCGTGCCTTCGTGCGCCCCAACCCCACGTTCCGGCCTAAACGCGGCCGCGCGCCGGTGATCCTGATCGGCGCGGGAACGGGCATCGGGCCGCTTGCCGGCTTTGCCCGAGCCAATGCGAACAAACGCCCGATGCACCTGTGGTTCGGTGTCCGCCACCCAGACAGCGACCTGCTTTACGGTGCGGAGCTCGCCGAGTGGCAGGCGGACGGACGGCTCGCCTCGCTCACCACGGCCTTCTCGCGGGCGCAGACGCGCAGCTATGTCCAGGACGCGCTGCGCCGCGATGGCGCGCAGGTGGCGCAGCTGATCGCCGACGGTGCCGAGGTGCTGGTGTGCGGCGGGCGCGGGATGGCGGCGGGTGTCGCCGAAGCGCTGACCGAGATCCTGGCACCCCGGGGCCTCTCCCTCCAGACACTCAAAGCCGAGGGCCGATATGGCGAAGACATTTACTGATCTCACCCGCCACGCCCTGAACGGGGCGACGATGGGCACCCGCTGGTCCGCCCTGTTTCACATGCCGGCGGATTTCGACGTCGCGCCCGCCGAACGCGCCATGGCGCAGGCGGTGGCCGACGTCGACGCGCAGATGTCCACCTGGAACGCCGACAGCGATCTCATGCGGTTGAACGCGGCCCCGACGGATGTCTGGGTCGACCTGCCGGCCGCGCTGATGGCGGTGCTCGAGGCCGGACTTCAGGTCGGGCGCGCATCGGACGGCGCCTTCGACATTGCCATGGGCGATGCGGTTTCGGCCTGGGGCTTCGGCCCCGAGGCGGCGGAGGAAAGCCGCATCCGCGCAGCCCTTTCCGCCACGCGACCGGCGGCGCATGACGTGCTGGAACTCGATACGGCGGGCGGACGCGCCCGCAAGCATGCGCCGGTGTCGCTCGATCTCAACGGCATCGCCAAGGGATATGGCGTCGACCGGCTGGCCGAGGTCGCCAGGGCGTTCGCCATTCCCGGCGCGCTCCTTGCCATCGACGGCGAGTTGCGCGCGCTCGGCACCCAGCCGGACGGCGCGCCCTGGACGGTGGCGATCGAGGATCCCGACCCGCTTGCGCGCAAACCCTGCGCGATCCTGGCGCTCGAGGATGCCGCCATTGCCACCTCCGGCGACTATCGCCATTTCGTGGAGGTCGGCGGAAAGCGGCTGTCGCACACGATGGACCCGAAACGCGGCGGCCCGCTTGCGCATGCGCCGGCCTCGGTCACCGTTGTCGCCGACACCTGCATGGCGGCGGATGCCTGGGCAACGGCCCTGATGGTGAAAGGACGCTTGGAGGGGGCAAGAATCGCCGGTAAACTGACCCTCGACGCCCTCTTCATCGACCGGGACGGGGACCGGCTGCGAAAAACGCCGGTCGGACCTCTCTTCCAGCCGCGCCCGGCCTGACTTGCCACCGCCCGCTGCGCGACGCGACACCGGACCCTCCTTGCCATGGCCCCCCTGTGATGACCGCCCCGTTTCAGGACCGCGTGAACACCGCGCTTGTCGCCATCGCGCTTGCGGGACTGGGTGTCGGCCTCGCGCTGTCGCTCACCGGACGGGCCTGGGCGGCGGATGCCGTCTGGATCGCCGGGGTCCTCCCCGTGCTGGCCGCGCTTCTGGTGGAGATCGTGCGCTCGCTGCGCGCCGGCGAGGTCGGCCTCGACATCGTCGCAGCACTCTCGATGACCGCGGCGCTTGTCTTTGGGGAAACGCTGGCCGCGGCCGTGGTGGCGCTGATGTATTCCGGCGGCACCTTCCTGGAGACCTTCGCCGAGGGGCGCGCCCGGCGCGAGATGAGCGCGCTTCTCGCCCGTGTGCCGCGCACCGCGACCCGCCACCGCAACGGCGCCCTCGACGAGGTGCCGCTGGAAGAGATCGAACCCGGCGACCTCCTTCTCATCCGGCAGGGCGACGTCGCGCCGGTGGACGGGACGCTTGCAAGCGCGCGCGCCGTTCTCGACCTGTCGGCGCTGACGGGCGAATCCCTGCCGGCGCGGCTTGAGCGCGAGGCCGAGGTGATGAGCGGGGCGACCAACGCGGGCGAGGCCTTCGACCTGCGCGCGACGCGCCGCGCCGCCGACAGCACCTACGCCGGGATCGTGCGGCTGGTGGAGGCGGCACAGAAATCCAAGGCGCCGATGGCGCGGCTCGCCGACCGCTATTCGCTCGCCTTCCTCGTTGTTACCGTGGTGCTGGCGACGGCAGCCTGGTGGTTTACCGGCGATCCGATCCGCGCGGTTGCCGTTCTCGTCGTTGCAACGCCCTGCCCGCTGATCCTTGCCGTTCCGGTGGCGCTGGTGGCGGGCCTGTCGCGTGCCGCGCATTTCGGCGTGCTGATCAAGGGCGCGAAACCGCTGGAGGCGCTGGCGCGGATCAACACGCTGATCCTCGACAAGACCGGCACGCTGACCGACGGGCGGCCGAAGATCGTCTCCATCGAACGCCATGGCACGCTCGACGAAAACGAGGTGCTCTACTACGCCGCCGCCCTCGACCAGGCATCGAAACATCCGATCGCCCAGGCCATCGTCGCGGACGCGCGGACGCGCGGCATGAACCTGCCCGTCCCGGAAGACCTCGTCGAGACGGCGGGCGAAGGCGTCGCCGGCACCGTCGACGGACGCCGCGTCGTCGTCGGCGGGATCGGTTTCGTCACGCGACAGGCCGCACCGCCCGATTGGGATCGCCACATCCGCGAACCGGGATCGGTGATCGTCGCCGTCTCCGTCGACGGCGTGCTGGCGGGCCATCTGGCCCTGGCCGACGCGTTGCGCGAGGGAACGGCGGACCTGCTCGCCGGCCTTCGGGAAAACGGCATCGAGCGCATTCTTCTGGCGACCGGCGACCGGCGCGCCGTGGCGGAGGCGGTCACGGAAGGCCTCGGTCTCGATGCGGTGCGCTCGGATCTCTCGCCGGACCAGAAGGTGCTTCTGGTTCTGAGCGAACGCAAGAACGGCCCCGTGATGATGGTCGGCGACGGCGTCAACGATGCCCCGGCGCTGGCGGCCGCCGACGTCGGCGTTGCCATGGGCGCGCGCGGCGCGGCCGCCTCGGCGGAAGCGGCGGATGTCGTCTTGCTGGTCGACCATCTGAACCGGCTGTTGCCGGGGCTGGAAGTGGCCAGGGGCGCGCGGCGGATCGCGGTGGAAAGCGTCGTCGCCGGCATCGGCCTTTCGATTGCCGGGATGATTGCTGCCGCCTTCGGCTATCTCACACCGGTTCAGGGCGCGCTTCTGCAGGAGGTGATCGACGTTGCCGTGATCCTCAACGCCCTTCGTGCCCTGAAGATCACGCCGCGCGCGGAGCCTTCGGCTCCCAATGCCAAAGGACAAGGCCAATGACCCGTATTCTTCACTCCGAAGTCCATCTGGTGCATCGCATCGGCTGGCTGCGCGCCGCCGTTCTGGGCGCAAACGACGGTCTCGTGTCGACCGCGAGCCTCGTCGTCGGCGTGGCGGCGGCCGGCTCGGGGCGCACGGAGGTGCTGATCGCCGGCCTTGCCGGTCTCGTTGCCGGCGCGATGTCGATGGCCGCCGGCGAATATGTCTCGGTCAGCTCGCAGACGGACGCCGAAAAGGCCGACATCGCCCGCGAAACGCGCGAGCTGGAGGAAACGCCGGAGGCCGAACTCGACGAACTGACGCAGATTTATGTCGAACGCGGTCTCGACGACCGGCTGGCCCGGCAAGTCGCGGTCCAGCTCACCGAAAAGAACGCGCTCGCCGCACATATGCGCGACGAACTGGGCATCTCCGAGACCATTGCCGCCCGTCCGATCCAGGCCGCCGTCGTCTCGGCACTGACCTTTGCAATCGGCGCCGTCGTGCCGCTGATCGTGGCGGGGCTTGCGCCGGCCTCCGCGATCTCGGTCGCGGTGGCGGTCACCACGCTGCCGGCGCTTGCCGTGCTCGGCGGACTGGGCGCCTCCGCCGGCGGTGCCGGGATCGCCAAGGGCGCGCTGCGGGTCACCTTCTGGGGAGCGCTCGCCATGGCCGCGACCGCCGCCGTCGGCATGGTTTTCGGGGTCACCGTCTAGGAGACGGGCCTGGCGTTGTCAGCGGGTCGCACCAAGGATCGGCGCGCCTCTGAACCGGGGAGAACAATGCGGGCGCGCCGGCACAGACTCTCCTCCCCGGCCGACCCGCGCGCAGCGTCAGGACACCGCGGGCAGTCCCACCGCCGCACGCCCCTCGTTGGTCTTCAGCGAGAAATCCGTACCGAGATAGGCATCGCCTCCGGGGCCGCAGAGATAGGCGATGGTCTTGGCGACCCACTCGGGCGGAATATGCACCGACGGGTCGAGCTGGCTCACCGGATTGAGACCCGACGCCTTGATCGCGACCTGCATTTCGGTCTTCACCGTGCCCGGGCTCAGTCCGATCATGCGGATGCCCTCGCCGCGATACTCCTTGTCGGTGCAGCGGGTCAGCGACAGCACCGCCGCCTTTGTCGAGCAATAGTGGCTCCAGCCCTCCAGCGCGCCGGTCGCGGCGCCGGAACTGATGTTGATGATCGTGCCACCGCCGCGCGCGGTCATTTCCGGGATCGCATGGCGCAGGCCGTAGTAGACGCCCTTGACGTTCACATCGACGACCCGGCTCCAGGCGTCCGGATCGCTGTCGGCAAGCCGCGCGATCGGATCGATCAGTCCGGCATTGTTCACCAGGACGTCGAGACCGCCGTAGAGCTCGACGGCGCGCGCGATCAGCGCCTTCACGTCCTCCTGGCGGGCAACGTCGCAGGTCATCGCGCTCGCCGTGCCCCCGGCGGCTTCGATCTCCCTTGCGATGCGTTCGATATCGCCGGCGCTGCGCGCGGCAAGCACGACATTGGCGCCAAGGGCGGCCAGATGACGCGCGGCGGCCTCGCCGATACCCCGGCTGGCGCCGGTGATGACAACACTCTTGTTTTCAAACTCGGACATACACTCTCCAGAAACCGGATTTGCAATGAGGGGATCAACGCCGGACATTCTATCGCATTCTCCGGCAATGCCGAGTCCGGCCCCCAAGCGCGCCTCGCCCGCCAGATGCAATGCGACGGAACGCGTCAATCCGGCAGGCTCGACGGGCGGGTGACATCGATCTCCCGGGCGGTCTCCTCATCGCGGCAGCGGACTTCCAGCTGCAAGGTGGAAAAGTAGAAACCGAAGCGGCGCCGAAGCAGGTCATGCGCACGATCGAGCACCGTCTCGGAAACGGCGTCGTCGCGCACGCGCATATGCGCGGAGAAGACATGCCGACCGCTGGTAAGCGCCCAGGCATGGGGATGGTGGACGTCGATGACACCGGCGAGCTCGGCAAGCGCCGCCGACACGTGCTCAAGATCGATGCCGGGGGGCGTTCCCTCCAACAGGAGATGCGACGCATCGCGCAGGATCCCCCAACTCGCCCAGATCAGAACGAAACCGAACGCCATGCCGAGCAGGGGATCGATGGCGAGAAACCCGGTCAGCCAGATCACCAGCGCGGTGACGACGATCAGCAGACTGCCGACGAAGGTCTGGATGATATGCCAGAGCGCGCCGCGCACGTTGATGTCCTCGCGGGCCTGCGTCCAGACGAGGGCAAGCGACACGACCTCTGTCGCGAGCCCGCCCGCGGCGGCGATCAGCATGGGGGTGGTCGGAAGCTCGATCGGGTCGAACAGGCGCATCGCCGACATGACGAGGACCACCACCGCCATCGCCAGCAGAAATCCGCCGTTGACCAATGCGCCGATGATCTCGCTTCGGTACCAGCCGAACGAGCGCTGCGCGTCGGCCGGGCGCCGGGCAAGGCGGGCGGCAAGAAGCGCGACCAGGATCCCGCCAACGGCGGAGAAGGTGTGCAGGGCATCCGCAATGACGGCAATGGAGCCCGTCCACAATCCGATCGCCAGTTCCACAACGAAATAGACCCCGGTCAACCAGGCGGAAATCTTCATTCCGCGCCCCCGTATCGGCGTCGGTCCGTGACTTGCGTGACTCATCCTGCATCTCCAAGGGCGATTTGAGCTGTGACCCGAAGGCCGTGGCCTCGCCACAAGGTTGCCGCCTCCAGCCCGTGGAACGTCAAGCGCGAGAGCAACGCAAGAAACCGGTGCCAACCGGCGCCGGATCGCTCCGGTCCGGTACATTTTTCTGGTCGCAAACGACGCGACCCAGTATGACGTACGGCGGGCTGTCGCTGGACGCAGCGCAGGTGCAGCAAAGTCTTTTCAAACACCGGGGGCCGTGTGTTGGCGAACGTTGAAAACGGAAGCGTTGTCACGTTGGAAACGGAGTGCCGCATCTGCGCGGGCAAAAACCGGCGTGTCGTCTCCGGCGTGGGACGCGGTTCCAAACCGCTGACCACGGTGATCTGCACCGGCTGCGGGCTGGTGCACAGCCATCCGATCCCCACCAAGGAAGAACTCGACCGCTTCTACACCGTCGACTATCGCAAGGCCTACAAGTCGACCTACGAGCCGAAGCTGAAGCACACCTATCGCTATGCGCCCGGGGCCTATCAGCGCGTCGCGGAAATCGCCAGACACGCAAGCCCGGAGCAGACGCGCTTCCTCGACATCGGCTCGGGCAGCGGCGAGTTCCTCTACATGGCCCGCAAGGCGGGCTTCAAGGTCACCGGCATCGAACCCAACACCGGCTACGCGGACTATACGAGGCGCGTGCTCGGCCTTCCCGTCCAGAACTGCACCTACGAGACCGCGGCGCTCGATCCGGACGGCTACGACATCATCAACCTGAACCATGTGCTGGAGCATTTGCCGGACCCGCTCGCCTCGCTGCGCGTCATCAATTCGCTCCTGCGCGAGAGCGGGCTGCTCTCGGTCGCCGTGCCCGACATCCAGCACACCAACCACGCTCCGTGGACGCGCTTTCACTTCGCGCATATTTACAATTTCAACCACGAGACGCTGAAGGCGATGCTTCTGAAGGCCGGCTTCGAGATCATTCCCGAAGGCTCCGCGTCGACAACCTTCCTCGCCCGCAAGGTTTCCGAGCATTTCAGCGACGCGCCGATGGAAATGCCGGAAAACTACGAGACCCTCTGGGCGGACCTGCATGCCACATCGACCATCGGCCATGTGGCGAGCAAGAAGGGCATCGGCCGGTTTCTCAACAAGTGCTATCGCTATCCAAAGGAGTATCTGCTGGCGGTAAGCCACGGCAATGCCCCGAAAATCCTCGACCGCGTCTTTGCCCGGATGAACAGGACCGCGCCGGTGCGCGCAGGAACCGACCCACGCAGCTGACCCGACCCGCCAGCGAGAGCGCCATGACGACATGCCCGCGCGACACGACCGGTCGTCTCCTGCTGCTCGACGCACAGGCGGACACGGCGCTTTTGTTTTCCGCTCCGCACCGGACCCTCGCCTGTTCCCGCATCGACGCGGTGACAGCATGCCTGGAGGCCGCTGAACAGGCCGCGGCCTGCGGGCATCATGTCGCCGGATACCTGTCCTATGAAGCCGGATATGCATTCGAGGAAAAGCTGCGCGCCCTCGCGCCGGCGGATCCGGAGCTGCCGCTTGTCTGGTTCGGCATTTACGACGCGCCGGAACGGCTCGGGCTGACAGCCGCGCTGGACCTGCTTGCGGCCCCGGAGGCGCGCGCCGCCGCCCATGCCGCCCCGCCCGCGGCAACGGTCGACAGCCTGGACATGAGCGAGCGCGACTATGAGGCCGCCTTCAACGCGGTGTGCCGCCATCTTGCAAAGGGCGACATCTATCAGGCCAATCTGACCATGCGGGCGCGCGGACGCTGGTCGGGCGACCTGCGCGCCCTGTTCGCCCGGCTGGTCACCACACAGCCGGTGGGCCATGCCGCCTGGCTGGACCTCGGCACGCACCAGGTCCTGTCGCTGTCGCCGGAGCTCTTTCTGGAACGGCGCGGAACGCAGATTGTAAGCCGGCCAATGAAAGGCACGGCACCGCGCGGCTTCAACGCGCAGGCCGATGCCGAAATCGCGGCAGAGCTTGCCCGCGATCCCAAGTCGCGGGCCGAAAACGTCATGATTGTCGACCTGATGCGCAACGACCTGTCGCGGATCGCCGTGCCGGGCAGCGTTCAGGTGCCACGCCTCTTCGAGGTGGAGCCCTACGCCACGCTGCACCAGATGACCTCCACGGTGGAAGCGCAGCTCGAACCCGGCCACGGCTTCGCCGCCTGCATGGCGCGTCTCTTTCCCTGCGGTTCGATCACCGGCGCGCCCAAACTCAGGGCGATGGAGATCCTGCACGCCCTGGAAACCGGTCCGCGCGGGATCTACACCGGCGCCATCGGTCACCTTGAGCCCGGCGGCGACTTTCGCTTCAACGTGGCGATCCGCACGATGGTCGCGCGAACGCCCGACGATGCGGGCGAAGGATCCTTCGAGATCGGGACCGGATCGGGACTGGTGTTCGATTCCGGGGCGGGCCCGGAATACGCCGAAAGCCGGCTAAAGCTCGCGTTCCTGGAACGCCCCCTGCCCGATTTCGCGCTGATCGAGACAATGGCCTGGCACCCGCTGGAGGGCTATCTGCTCCTAAAGCGCCACATGCGCCGGCTTCAAGAAAGCGCGGCCCGATTGGGGTTCACATGTGCCCCGGACACGATCGCGGGCGCGCTGTCCGCGCTGGCGGAGCGCTTCGAGGCCCCGCGCCGCGTGCGTCTGGAACTCTCCGCCGACGGGCGGTTTCGCCTCGCCGACGAGGCGCTGGCGCCCACGCCGCCGCGCTGGCGCATCGCGGTGTCGGACAGGCCCGTCGATGCGGGCAACCCGCTGCTCGCCCACAAGACGACCCGGCGCGCGCTTTACGACGACACGCTCAAGCGCATGGTCGCGACACGGGGCTGCGACGAGGTGCTTTTCGTCAACGGCGACGGGTTTGCGACGGAAGGCAGCTACACCAATCTCTTCGTCGCGCGGGGCGGCCGGCTGCTGACCCCGCCCCTGTTCCATGGCCTGCTGCCGGGAACGCTGCGCGAAGCCCTGCTGGAGAGCGGCCGCGCTTTCGAGGCGGCGCTCACGCTGGACGATGTGCTGGCGGCGGAAAGGGTCTATTTCGGCAATTCGGTGCGCGGGCTGGTCGCGAGCGACATCCAGTCGCGGCCATCCTGAGACGGATCGTCACGCAGCGCCTGATCCGCCGGTTCCCGCGCCCCCGGCTCGTCCTCGACCGGCCGAGGCGGATCGTCCGCTTCAAACGCGCTGTCGTTCGACGGCTCTCCGGTCACCGGTCCCGCGTGCGCGGGTCCTTCATGTTCAGGTCCCGCGTGCGCAGGCCAGGGCACGACCTCGATCTCCGGCCAGGCCGCCGACATGCGTTGCGCCTTTTTCACGTAGGTCGCGGCATTGTCGAGCACGGGATTGGGCACCAGCCGCATCGCAAAGACATCCGCCAGTCCGAAAGGCGCTGCGACCGACAGGCGGTCGTCGTTTTCCAGACGCACCGCGACCGCATGGGTCTTCGAGGCATAGTTCAGGAGCGCCTCGTCGGTGCACCGCAGCTTCG
Organism: Stappia stellulata DSM 5886; assembly: GCF_000423705.1. Lineage (GTDB taxonomy): Bacteria > Pseudomonadota > Alphaproteobacteria > Rhizobiales > Stappiaceae > Stappia > Stappia stellulata. Next base: position 32,638 of record NZ_AUIM01000010.1, read on the forward strand.
GATAGGGCCGGGCGAAGCGCGCCTGGAACCACAGGTGCACCCGCGCCTGGTTGCGAATCTCGACCGGGGCGGGCGCATCGGCCAAGAGCGCCTCTCCGCGCGCGATTTCCCGGTCCTCGGCCTCATAGCCTGTATCGGCGCCATCGAAATACAGAAGATCGAAGTCCTTGATGCCGTGACCGGCTTCGCGCCCGGTGAGCGCGTTCCACACGGTCTGATAGACCGCGCCGCTGGCAAGCCGCCAGTCCGGCAGCGCAAGCCTCCGCGCGCCGCGCAAGACCCGCATCAGATCCGGATCGGTGCGGATCAACAGTTCCAGAACCCGGCGCCGGTCGTCCTCGCTCGCAAGCGCGGGATCGCCCAGCGTCGTGCGGTCGAGGGCAAGGCCGGTCGACGGTATCGGGTTTCGAGGCGATGTCAGTGCAGCCACCACGCTCTCCTGAATTGCTCCCTGCCCCCGCAGGTGCCGGCGCGCCCGTTGCCTACGGCGCGTGCCGAAGCACCTTGAAAGGGTATGGGAGCCGGCGTCCGCGCACAAGCGCTCAGCCGCGAAGCGTGCCGCCGGTCGCCTTTTCCACCGCCGCGCGGATCTTGCCCGCGACCGCGTCGAGGTCCTCGTCGGTCAGCGTCTTGGCGCGCGGCTGCAGCGTCACGTCGATGGCGAGCGACTTGCGTCCCGCCTCGATGCCGGCCCCGCGATAGACGTCGAACAGCGTGACGTCGGCGATCAGCGCCTTGTCGGCGCCGCGCGCCGCCTTCATCAGCTTGTCGGCGGTCACCGCCTCGTCGACGACGAAGGCGAAATCGCGGCGCACCGGCATCAGGTCGCTGGCGTTGAAGGCGCCCTTGGAGCGCCCGCCCTTGCCCTTGGGCACGGGGATCGCGTCGAGGAACACCTCGAAGACCGCGATCGCCCCGTCGAGATCGAGCGCGCGCATGACGCGCGGGTGCAATTCGCCGAAGCGCGCGAGCACCGTCTTCGGGCCGAGGCGCAATTCGCCCGAGCGCCCCGGATGCAGCCAGTCGGGCACCTCAGTGAAGACCATCAGCTTGTCGACCGGCGCACCGGCGGCCGCAAGGGCGGCCTCCGCATCGGCCTTGGCGTCGAAGACGGAGACAGGCGCCGCGTTGCCCGACCAGTGGCGGTCGGCCCCGGTGAAACCTGCGGTTCCCCGGCGCACGCCGGCGGCCACCATCGACTGGCCTTCCGGCGTGTCGTTGGCGAAGACCTGGCCGACCTCGAAGAGCGCGACATCCGGATAGCCCCGGTCGGCGTTGCGCTGGGCGGCGGCGGCAAGGCCCGGCACCAGGCTCGGGCGCATGTCGGACATGTCGGCGGAAATCGGATTGGCAAGCTCGAGGTCGCGCCCGCCGCCGCCGAAGGCTTGCGCCTGTTTGGCGGAAATGAACGACCAGGTCACCGCTTCCTTCATGCCGCGCACGGCAAGCGTGCGCCGTGCCTGCGAGCGCCGCGTCTGGGCGACGGTCAGCACGCGGCCGGAGACCGTCGACTGGCGCGGCAGCGGGGTGGAGACCACCTTGTCGAGACCGACGATGCGCACGACTTCTTCCACAAGGTCCGCCTTGCCGTGGACGTCCGGGCGCCAGGACGGCGGCGAAACCTTGACCGTATCGCCGCTGCCGGCGACCCAGAAGCCGAGCCGGCCGAGCACACCCTTGATCTCCGCATCCGACAGCGAGAGACCCGACAGCCGCTTGACCTCTGCGAAGGGGAAATCGACCACCCGGTCGGTGTCGGGAATGGCGCCGGAGAAGGTCACTTCGCTCGGCGTGCCGCCGCAAAGCTCCATCACCAACTGCGTGGCGAGATCCAGCCCCGGCAGGCAGAACTGCGGATCGACGCCGCGCTCGAAACGGTAGCGCGCGTCGGTGTTGATGCCGAGCGCGCGGCCCGTGCGGGCGATGTTGGTCTCGTCCCAAAGCGCCGATTCGATCAACACGTCGGTGGTCTCGGCGGTGCAGCCGGAAACTTCGCCGCCCATGATTCCGCCAATGGATTCCACACCGTTCTCGTCGGCGATCACGCACATCGTGTCGTCGAAGCGGTAGGTCTTGCCGTCGAGGCCGAGAAGCTCCTCGCCGTCGCGCCCGCGCCGCACCGTGAGATCGCCCTGGACCTTGGCGGCGTCGAAGACGTGCAGCGGACGGCCGCGGTCGAAGGTGATGTAATTGGTGATGTCGACCAGCGCGTTGATCGGGCGCAGGCCGATGGCGATCAGGCGCTTCTGCATCCACTCCGGCGACGGGCCATTGCGGATCCCGCGCACCAGGCGCAGGCCGAAGGCGGGACACAGCGACGGCGTGTCGCCGAAGTCCAGATCGACCTTCACCGGACAGGGGCCCTCGCCCGCGACCGTCTGCGGGCGGTTTTCCTTGAACTTGCCGAGACCGGCCGCGGCGAGGTCGCGGGCGATGCCCGAGACGCCGGCGCAATCGGGGCGGTTCGGCGTCAGGCCGATCTCGATCACGGGATCGTCGAGGCCGATGAATTCAGCGTAGGACACGCCCACCGGCGCGCCTTCGCCGAGGTCGATGATGCCGCTGTGCTCGTCGGAGAGTTCCAGCTCGCGCTCCGAGCACATCATGCCGAAGCTTTCCACATCGCGGATCTTGCCGACCGACAGCGTCACGTCGATGCCCGGCACATAATCGCCGGGGCGCGCCAGCACGCCGACGAGACCGGTGCGCGCGTTGGGCGCGCCGCAGACGATCTGCAGCAGCTCGCCGCCGTCGCCGGCATCGACGCTGAGCACCTTCAGCCGGTCGGCGTTCGGGTGCTGTTTGGCCTCCACCACGCGGGCGATGGTGAAGCTCTTCAGCTTGTCGGCGGGATTGATGACATCCTCGACCTCCAGGCCGATGCGCGTCAGCGTCTCGACGATTTCGTCGAGACCGGCATCGGTCTCCAGGTGATCCTTGAGCCAGGACAGGGTGAATTTCATGGCATCGGTCTCTTGTCTTGTGTCGCGGAGGGCGCCCGCTCGCGCGGCGCCATTCGACGCGACCGTCAATCGGTCGGGGTGAAACGGTCCAGATCAGGCATCACGGAGGCGCCGGCATAGGACTGCGCGAAGCGCAGGCCGATCTCGTGCAAGCGGTCGTTCCAGCGCTCCACCTGCATGTCGCTGATCCCGTCGCCACCGGCGATCGCCTGCGATGCCTCGGTCTCGACCTGGTCTCGCAACAAGCCCAGTTCGAGCATCGCCGCATCCTCGGCCTGGCTTTTGTCCAGCCAGCCGTAGGTCACCGCGCCGATGAGAATCAGCAACGCCAGCGCCGAGGTCGCCGTCGACCATTTGGAGATCCCCGCGATGCGCCGCTCGCTCGTCACCAGAACGAGGGTGGCGATGGCCAGGAAGGCGGTGATGTAGACGGCCGTCAGGAAGCTCTGGTATTTTTCCGAGGCATTCGTCTCATGGCTTGCGCGCAGCCGGGTGATGCGGTCGCGCAGGTACAACACCGGATCCGCGCCCGCGCCCAGGCCCTGGCGGAAATAGTCGTCGCAATAGCGCAGCCGGCCGCGCTCCTCGGTCTTGTCGGCGCAAACCTCCAGGAACGACGGCGCGCCGGTTTGCGCGGGCGTCTGGAGGTTGGTCTGGGCCTGGACCGGCGCGACAAGCACGGCCGTCAGCAGCACCAGCCACAGGGCGGCGAAGAGCCTCATCGTGACAGCCCCCCGAACAGCGTCGGCAGGTCGAGCGGGCGGAAACCGTAGTGGTCGATCCAGCGCACGTCGGCGTCGAAGAAGGCACGCAGGTCCGGCATGCCGTACTTCAGCATGGCGATCCGGTCGATGCCCATGCCCCAGGCAAAGCCTTGATATTCGTCCGGGTCCAGCCCGCAATTGCGGATGACATTGGGATGGACCATGCCGCAGCCGAGGATTTCCAGCCAGTCGTCGCCCTCGCCGATCTTCACCTCGTTGCCGGAGCGGTCGCAGCCGATATCGACTTCCATCGACGGCTCGGTGAAGGGGAAGAACGACGGGCGAAAACGCATCTTGATCTCGTCGACCTCGAAGAAGGCCTTGCAGAATTCCTCGAGCACCCACTTCAGGTGACCGATGTGGCTGCCCTTGTCGATGACGAGCCCCTCGACCTGGTGGAACATCGGGGTGTGCGTCTGGTCGCTGTCGCAGCGATAGGTGCGGCCCGGCGTGATCACGCGGATCGGCGGCTTTTGCGACATCATCGTGCGGATCTGCACCGGAGAGGTGTGGGTCCGCAGAAGCATGCGCTCGCCGTCCTCCTTGGGATGCAGGAAGAACGTGTCGTGCATGTCGCGCGCCGGATGGTCTTCCGGGAAATTCAGCGCGGTGAAATTGAGATGATCGGTCTCGACATCCGGGCCTTCGGCGATGGAAAAGCCCATGTCGGCGAAGATCGCCGTCAGTTCGTCGATCACCTGGCTCACGGGATGAATGCGGCCGGCCTCCGACGGTGCCGCACGCAGCGGCAGCGTCACGTCGATCCGCTCCGCTTCCAGCCTCGCGTTGAGGGCGGCCTCCTGCAGCACCTCGCGGCGGGCGCCCAGCGCCTCGCCGACGCGTTGCTTCAGGCCGTTGATCGCCGGCCCCATCTCCCGGCGTTCCTCCGGCGAGAGCTTGCCCAGCGTCTTGAGCTGTTCGGAGACAGACCCCTTCTTGCCAAGGGCCGCGACCCGAACCTCTTCCAGGTCGGCTTCGGTCGATGCAGCGGCGATGGCCGCGAGGATCTCGGATTCCAGGTTTTCGAGTTCGGACATGACACCGTCGGGATTTGCGGCGCACGGACAGGCCCGCGCGCGCGGCATGGTGAGAAGGTTTCCGGTCTTTTAGCAGACTTTTTGCCGGTTTCCAGCCGCAGCCGCCTCCCCGGTCCACATGCAGCGGCGCAAGCGGCGCGCTACTTGGTCAAAAGCAGCTTCTCCAAGCGCGTGATCGACAGGCGGTAGGTCATGTCCTTGTGCCTGATATGCACTTCGCGCGCGCCCTGGAAAAGCGCGGAACTGTCCAGTTCCAGCGGTGCCAGCGCAGCCTTGGACGCAGCGGCGAAAGGCCGGCGGGCGCCCGGTCGGCGAAGAAGCGTGCGTCGCACGGGCGGGTCCTGGGACATGACAATCTCCTTGAAGCAAGAGGCGCGAAACCGGCGCGCCGAACGAATTTGTGACTCAAATACTCATGTTTTAACAAGGACGCAATCCTCCCCGCTCGCCTGTTGAAAAACGGGACTGGCCGTGTGGCCTTGTGCTTGCCGGTGCGCCTCTCCCAGCGCCGGGCTTTATACTTGACTCTTTATGTCATGTTTTATACCAAGAGTCCGGTTCGCGGCCCCATCCGTGTCCAGGGGCCGCCGGACATGTCCAAGCGCCAGCAAGCCACACCGGCAACTCCCTCGCCGGTTCAGCCAGCCACGCCTTTCCACGATCGAAAAGCGAAGCGCGGTCGCACGGCAGATGCCGGCGCTGCGCCATGCGAGGCCCCATGCTGCCGCCCCCTCCCGTTGCCCCGCCCTTCGCGCCGATGCACAGGCGCGCCGGGTTTTTCACCTGCCGAAAGGCGCGTCATGTGCGCCGGTAACGGTTCCCTCGAGGCCGCCGTTGCCGCCGCCATCCAGGCGGAAGCATCGGCCACCGCGTCCGGCACCGGCCCGCCGGAGCCGCGTCGGCGCATTTTTCTGTGGGAGCAGAACGACAGCGTGCATTGCTCGATTGTCGGCACCTGCGCCAGCGTCGGCGACTTGCGCCGGGTTGCGCGGCGGATCGGCATGGAGATTGCGCCCGAAACACCCGACTACGACCTCCACGGACACTTCGTTCGCCTGTCGACGACCGACAACGCCTTTTCCCGCGCTTTCCAGAAGCTCCTCGACGCGCGGTTCGAGGGCGCCTTGCGCCGGGTCGCGCGCACCCGGAACGCCACGGGTCTGGCGGAACTGTGGGACGACATGTGCGACCGCGGCCAGGTCGCGCCCGCATACTGGGCCTTCATGAGCCACGGCCATGTGCCGAACGACCTTCGGGTGCGCGTCTTCGGCGAGGTGCACATGTGGTCGCATCTGGCCGGAGCCTCCTTCCGCCGCAAGACCGTGGAAGCGGCCGCGCTGCGCGACCAGATCCGCGAGATGGAAGACCGCGCGAAACGCACCGAGGCCGGGCTGCACGCGGCCCTCGCGGAGCGCGACGCCGAGATCGCCCGGCTGCGCGCGCGTCTCACCGACCTGCAGGCAAGCGCCGCCCATGGCGCCGGCGCCACCGCGAGGGCGAAGGCGAAAGGCCGGCCGCAAAACGATGCGCTGCAACGGCGTTTCGACAAGGCCCAGCGCGCGCTTCAGGGAGCAAGGGTCAGGGCGCGCCAGGCAGAGGCGCGGCTGCGGGCGCTCGACGGCGCGGCACGACAGGCCGCAGACGGGCCCGGATCCCGCCCGCTTCCATGTCCCGCCTCGACCGAGGCGCCATATCCCGCAAGAACGCCGCCCGAAAGCCGGTCGGCCGGCACCGGCGGGCGGCCCCGCACCGTGCTTTATGTCGGCGGGTTGCACGGTCACCGCGACCGGCTGCGCGGCATCGCCGCCGAATTCAACGCCGCCTTCCTGCATCACGACGGCGGCGTGGAGGACGCCCCGCAACGGCTCGATCAGCTGCTTCCGTCCGTCGACTGCGTCTTCTGTCCGGTCAGCTGCGTCAGCCACGATGCCTGCCTGCGCGCCAAACGGGCGTGCCAGAAACGCAACATGCCCTTCGTCGCCCTGCGCAGTCCCGGCCAGAGCACCTTCGCGCGCGCCCTGCGGCACCTTGTCGAAGCGGACGATCATGGCCAAATACCGGGTCACGACACGCCACAGGAGGACACCACGACATGTTCATCGCCATGAACCGCTTTCGCGTCAGGCCCGGCCACGAGGACGATTTCGAAACCGTCTGGCGCAACCGCGAGCGCAAGCTCGGCGACGTTCCGGGCTTCAGGGAGTTTCACCTGCTGCGCGGCGCAACCGGCGACGAACACACGCTGTTTGCCTCCCACACCATCTGGGAAAGCGAAGAGGCTTTTCTGGCCTGGACGAAGAGCCAGGCCTTTCGCGACGCGCACAAGAACGCCGGCGACAACAAGCCGCTCTACCTCGGCCCGCCCGATTTCGAGGGCTTTCAGGTCGTGCTCGCCGAAACCGCCTGAGGCCGGGGAAACCGGACAGGCACCGGTTTTGCGACCGCATACGGCGTGATAAACTACCGACGGCAGCCTCACAACCAGAGCGGGAAAATCATGAAGATCGACGGAACCCCCTATCGCGCGATCTGGCCGGGTGAAGACGGCCGCAGCGCCTGCATCATCGACCAGACCCGGCTGCCGCATGAATTCGTCACCGTGGATCTGCACAGCGTCGACGACGCCGCGACCGCCATCCGCGACATGTGGGTGCGCGGCGCGCCGCTGATCGGCGCCACGGCCGCCTATGGCATGGCGCTGGCGATGCAACGCGATGCCGGCGACGCCAAGCTCGCCGATGCCTACGAGACGCTGATCGCGACGCGACCAACGGCGATCAACCTGAAATGGGCGCTCGATGCCGCCCGCGCCCGCCTCGCGCCGCTCGATGAAGCGGAGCGCGCCGCCGCCGCCTGGCGCTTCGCCGCAGAGCTTTGCGACGCCGATGTCGCGGTGAACCATGCCATCGGCGAACACGGGCTCTCGCTGATCCGCGAGATCGCCGCGAACAAGAAGCCCGGCGAGCCCGTCAATGTGCTAACCCATTGCAACGCCGGATGGATCGCGACCGTCGACTGGGGCACGGCGACCTCGCCGATCTATCAGGCGCACAACGCCGGCATCGACGTTCACGTCTTCGTCGACGAGACCCGGCCGCGCAACCAGGGTGCCAGCCTGACGGCCTGGGAACTCGGCAAGCACGGCGTGCCGCACACGCTGATCGTCGACAATGCCGGCGGCCACCTGATGCAGCACGGCCAGGTCGACATCGTCATCACCGGCACCGACCGCACCACCGCGCAGGGCGACGTCTGCAACAAGATCGGCACCTACCTGAAGGCGCTTGCGGCCAAGGACAACGGCGTTCCCTTCTATGTCGCGCTGCCCTCCTCCACCATCGACTGGACCGTGCGCGACGGGGTGCGCGAGATCCCGATCGAGGAGCGAAACGGCGAGGAAGTCACCTGGATCCAGGGCCGGCGCGCCGACGGCAGCATCGACAAGGTACTGATTTCGCCGCCCGACACGCCCGCTGCCAATCCCGCCTTCGACGTAACCCCGGCACGGCTCGTCACCGGCCTGATCACCGAGCGCGGCATCTGCGATGCAAGCGCGGACGGTCTCGCCGGGCTCTTTCCGGACCGCGCGGTGGCCTAACGCGCATCCGCCCCTTGCCTGATCGACCGAAGGTTGCAAAACTGATCCGAACTCGCCCGCTTCGGCGATTTTCGGAACGGATCGATGGACCAGAAACCGAAGACGGCACAGGATGGCATCGGCGACCCGGCCGGCGGCATCGCGGATAGTGGCGGCCCGCTTTCTGCGGGCGCCCTGTCGGCACTTGTCGAGGCCGGGCTTGACCGGGCGGTCGGCGCGCTCGACCGGCAGACCGACTTCCGGCGCGGACCACAGGGTGCTGCCGACGTCTCCGTCATCCTCAAGGGCCGGATCGACGGCCCCGCACGCACGGCCCTGACATCGGTCTTCGAGGCCTGGCCGGCGGTGGAAAGCGCGCGGCTTTCCAAGAACCGGCTGACCTTGCGCTTCACCGACGAAACATTGGAGCGGGTCGCGGACGGCCTTGCCGCACATCCGGACGATCCGCTGCAGCTTGGCGGCACGGCCACCGGCACGCGGATTCTCGTCGACTATCTCGATCCCAACGCCAACAAGGCGCTGCATGTCGGGCACCTTCGCAACATCGCGCTCGGCGGCGCGCTAGCCGCCCTGTGGCGGGCACGCGGCGCCGAGGTCGCCTGCCAGAGCGTCGTCTGCGACATCGGCCGCAACATCGCCGAGGCGCTGGCCGGCGTAACGGCGGCGGGCGGACTGTCCGCGCTGGCGGGCGGCGGACCCGTGGACCGGCTGGTCGGCAGGCTCTACGGCGAGATCGCCGGGGCCGTCGTGTCCGATGAGGGCGGCGCGGACGCCGATGCGCCGATCGCGCGGGAACTGACGCTCCATGGCGATGCCGCCGACGCGGTGCTCGCCGCCTGGCGCGCAGGCGACACCGCGACGCATGCGCTGTGGCGGGAGATGATCGATCTCGTCTTGCGCGATCAGGCGGCGACACTCGCCCGCCTCGGCCAGCGCCACGACGTTTTCCTGCGCGAATCGGATGCGGTCGGGCCGGCACTGGCGCTTGCGGACCGGTTGATCGATGTCGGCCTCGCGCGGCGCGAGGACGACGGCGTCGTGATCCTGGAAACCGGGCGCGACGACTACCCGCGCTGCCCGCTCACCCGCAGCGACGGCTTTGCAACCGAACACCTGCGCGCGCTGGTTCTCTGGCTGGAGGCGGCACAGGGCGCATCGCCGGCCGACCGCATCCTGCACGTGATGGGCGAGGAATGGCTGACCAGCACCGAGATCCGCCTCGATGCGCTGAGGGCACTCGGCGCCGGAGCTTTTTTCGACCGCTACCGCATGCTGCCCCATCAGCTGGTGCGGCTCGACGGCTCGACGATGAAATCGAGCACCGGCAACACGCTGTTGATCGACGACCTCATCGACACGCTCGCCCGCAACCTTCCCGGCCCGCTCGCCGCCCTGCCCGCAGAGACGCAAGGCCGGGCCGTGGCAACCATCGCGCTGACGCCGTTCCTGATCGCGGAGGCCGGCGTTGCGCTGGAGATCGACCTTGCGGCCCTCACCGACCCGGAGCGCAATCCGGGCTTCGATCTCGCAGCACTCGCGCTTGCACCGCCTTCCGGGCACGCAACGGCGTCGGGCGGCGATGCGCAGCGCTTCGCGCTGCTTCAGGGCGAAAGGCTCAGGCGGGTGTTGATCCAGGCATCCAAGCGCGACGATCCGGTGGCCCCGGCGCGGTTTCTGGCGCGCCTCGCGCAGGCCCGCCGCGACGGGGATATCGGGCCGAAGACCGACGCCGTGCTTCAGCCGCCGGTGCGCGCGGCGATGACCGCCTGCGGACTGCTGCCGGGCCTCCAGGCGTGAAGCAAGACGACGGATTCAACCGGGCACCGGCCGGCGACTTGTCCCCGCCCGGCCTTGCGGCGCATCGCCTGCGCGGTCACGCGCAATCCGATCAATATTCGCAATTCAAAACGCAATTTTCGCAAAATCCGGCGCAAAACTTGTAAAATCTGCAAGTCCGCCAGAAAGCGATCAGGGGCACGCCGCCTCCGGCGCGCTCTTGCGGCTGCAACCGCGGAAAGACCGGACCGAGATGGCCGACCCTCCCGCGGCGCGGGTTTCTACAGGGCATCGTTTCCAGGGCATCATTTCCAGGGCATCACATTTTGCGAAAGCGCAAGTTCGCGCGCGTTCCGGTGCTGCGGCTATCGGGCGACGGTCACCCGCCGACCTCATGTGCCTTAGCGGGCTGGAACGGCATCGAACTTGGCGAGCGCGCCAGCGGCAATTGGAGCCGAGCTGGCGATTGGCGCCGCATCACGCGCCAGTGGATGCGCCGCTGGTACAGCCAGATCGTCAAGATCCTTGGCTGGCACAGCGGGTGGCATCCCGCTCACTGGCACGCCCTTACCCGCTGGAGCAGCGGATGGAACGGCCAGCTTTGGCATAGCGGCTGGAACACCAGACGCTGGTACAGACCGGTTCGCCATTGGCGCAGCGGTCTCGGAGAGACGCGAGCTCGTCAGCGCGAGCGCGGCCTTGATCTCCCGAAGAGCCATCACTTTGTCCATGATTTTTCACCTCCTTTCCTTCCCATGCAGGAAACCGTCCGGCCTCGACCGGAGGATATCCGGGAGGCCGTGTCACATGTCGCGCCGTCTGCCGGTCACGGCATGGCGCGAGAAAATGGCGCATCCGACGGGACTCGAACCCGCACCTACCAACTCCCAAAGCTGGTGCTCTTAAGCCACGTAAAGTCCGCCGTTCCGGGATCCGGGTCGGGGTGGAATGACGATGCCCTGGTGAAATCATTCCCCAGTCGCCAGGCCTTCCAGGCGTTCCGCTGCAGCATTTTACCGGTTAAGCTACGGATGCATTTGCCCCTTTTCGTCTTCGGGGATCGGTTTTCGCGCGACGAAGACGACGTTCTCGCGCCCGTCGAGCGCGATGTAGTCGGGCGTCCCCGCACGGTGAAAGAAGCGCGCCTCCTCAACCTCCAGCCCGGCTGCACGCGCGGCACGCGACAGCACATCCGGGTCGACGAGATGCAGGAAAGCGGGCAGTTCGCTGATCGTGGGATCGTCGGACACCGCCGGCAGGTCGTGGCATTCGCCCGGCCAGGCGAGGCCCGCCGCGCGGTTCGCCTCGTAGACGGGGCCGAAGGCGCGGATGTTGGCGGCATAGGGCGAGCCGGAGATCGACAGGAACCGGCCGCCCGGCTCAAGCCACGCGGCGATTTTTGCAAAGCCCGCCTCGATCTCGGCGCCGGAGAGGAAATTGAGCAGGTTGGAGGCATGCACCAGCGACAGGCTTTCGGGCGCGAAGTCGAGCTCGGCGGGAAAGGCGCCCGGCGCCAGATGCAGACGGTCCGAGGTCCCCGGCGGGGCATCGCGCGCCGTCGCCTCCAGATGCGCCGGGTCGATGTCATTGGCATGAACGGTGGCGCCGGAGGCAAGGGCTGCATGGGCGGCAACGCCGAAGGCGCAGCCGAGATCGAGCACGGGCCGGGCCGCCGACCCGGCGAGGTCGGCAAAGCGGCGGTTGATCTCGTTCAGCCGCGTCGTGGTGCGCCCGCGCCGGTTTGCCGTGACGAGGCTTGCCGCCCGCACGTCGTCCGGGTGCTCCTTGTCCGTCATCGCGCCCGCCTCGCTCATGCGCTCACCCTTTCGGCATAGGCGCGGTAGCGCGCCTGCAACTCGCCCGCCCAGTCGTCGACGTCGTCGACATGCATCTGCGCGCAATCATAGCCGAAGGCCTCGCGCAAGACCGCCATTTCCGCCGGCGCATAGACGATGGTGCCATCGGCGCGGATCTCGGAAATGCCTTCCACCGTCTGTCCGTCGAGATTGACGCGGATCGCCTCGTCCTGCGGAAGACCGTTGGGCAGGGCAAGACGCACCTCGCGCTTGCCGACGAGCGCCGGATAGCCGCCGGGAAGCGCGTTGGGACCCGGCACATGCATGGGCTTTTGGGTATCGGGCGCGCTCAAGGCGGCGGTCACCGCCGCGACGCCGGAGGCGGCAACGATCTGGCCGGTGACGCCGCGCACGCGCTTGAACTCGCCGATCACGCTGGAAAACAGCGCCGTGTGATCGAGCGTGTCGGCGACCTCCGCGCCGTCGAGCACGATGCTCAGCCGATAGGGCGCGTCGCCCGGCGTGCCATAGGAGGAAATCGCGTTGCAGGCGACATGATGCGCGACGAAATGAACCGTCAGCGCGCCGCGTTCCACGCCGAGCTGGCCCGCGGCCGCACGGGTCAGCGTCGGCACGATATTGGCGATGTTGCCGCCGCCGACATGCGGAGCGAGGCCGACGGTCGCAAGCGCGGAATTCACCGCGTCGGGGAAGGCGGCATTGACCACCAGCGCGCTGCTGCCGGCGGATCGCACGGCGCGCATCACCGCCCGCGCGGTCGCCAGATGATTGGGCAGCCACGGGCCGATGCGCGCGCGCTCCAGATGCTTGTACGCCTCCGACGGCAAGAGGCCGATCTCCCAGAAGGTCTGCAGGCTGGTGGCGTTGACGATGATGTCGGGGCGGACCCGGTCGATCAGCGCCGCGCAGGCGTCGGTCTCGAATACATCGCAGGCCACCGCCTCGATGCGCGGATCGAACCCCAGGCAAAGCGCGGAGGTGATCGACAGGTTCACGCGCTGCGACAGCGCATCGCCGCGCCGCGACGCGACAACAAGATCGAAGCGGTCGTCCATCCGCGACAGCAGGTCGCAGACATGGCCGCCAATGACACCGGCGCCGAAAATCAGGACGCGGTCGCGTTTCCAGGCATCTACCATTGCATCGCCTCCATCACGTGGTGCGGACGAACCCGTGTGCGCTCGACAAGCCCCGCAAGCGCGTCCAGACAAAGCCGGCCTTGCGGGCCGGCATGAAGTTCATGGGCATGGGACCCCGAGCCGGTCACGAGAACGGTCGGAATGCCGGCTGCCCGGGCCCCGGCGATGTCGGTCGCCAGCGTGTCGCCGATCATCAGGGCACGGACCGGATCGGCGCTCCCGACAGCCGCCAACGCGGCGGAATAGATTTCCAGGGCGGGTTTTCCATAGATGCGAACGGTCCCGCCGAACGACTGGTAGACGGGCGCGAGCGCGCCAATGCCGAGATGAAGCGACCCGGCAATGCGCACGCAGGTATCGGCATTGGTCAGAACCAGCGGCAGGCCGGCGCGGGCGGCGGCTCGCAGGAGACGACGGGTCTCAACGTCGGGCACGGGCAAAGGCGCGTCGGCGCGCGGGTCGCCGTGCCCCAGAACGCCGAAGCCGAGAAGAAGATCCGCCGCGTCGGGCGAGTCGACGCAGGCCAGACCGGCGTCGCGCGCCCAGTCGCCACCGGGCTGCGTTCCAACGACGACACAGCGCAGGGCATCGCCACCGCAACGGCGGCGCCGTGCCACTTCGTCCGACAATTGCTCGAACGCCAGACCGCCGCCGGTGATCACCGCGGCGTAGAGATCGGGGGCGAGCCCCTGCTCCTGGAGCAGGCGGGCCAGATCCTCGCCACGGCGCGACGTGTTGGAGACAAGCACCACCGGCACACGGCGCTCGCGCAGGCGCTCGAGTGCGCGGATGGCGGACGGATAGGCACGCACCCCGTCCGTGACAACGCCCCAGACATCGACAAGGACCGCGCAAGGCGCCTCCGCGCGCGCGGCATCGTCGAACAGCCCGCCAAGACCGGCAAGCCGGCGCGGTTCCGTGACGTTGACCGGCGGCACCTGGAGCGAAAGACCGCCGTCGGCCGGTCCGCTTTCGGACCATGGGCCGTAGGCGCGTGTTGCAGCTTCGGCACCTCCCGCGCCGTCACGCGGGCTCACAGCGCCGCTCCCTGTCCGGCGGCGATCGCGGCCGCCGATTGCCGTTGCGGCATAGGCCGGGTCACATCCGGCAGCTGATTCAGCAGCTTCAAGAGGGCCGGCTCGACGCGCTCCGCGAATGCGGAGACAATCAGCTCGCGCGCCTGGGCGAAACCATCGTCGAAGCTGTGCTCCTGCTCCTCGCCCCAGGCCTCGTCGGCACGGTCCTCCCAGAGCCTCGACGCGCCATAAGTGAGATCCGTACCGATGGACGCCACATTGGCGCGCACGCGCGGTCCCTCGAAGCCATGCGACACGGCAGGCGCGAAAGCGACCTTCGCCTCGTTCAGAAAAAGCCGCGTCAGATCCGCGCCGTCGCCCAGCGTGCCACCCTCCGGCAACTCGTGACCGACCAGACAGGGAAACTCCAGAAGCACCGAATGCCCTGCCTCGACCGGATGCCCGACCGTCACCATCGGGGCGTTCAGGCGGGTCGCCGCGCGCAGGCGGGCATCGAGCCCGTGCACCAGCTCGCAGACGAGCCCGATCCGCCGTCGGCACTCCTCGACATTGCGCCGGGAGAAAAGCGCCGGCGCGCGCAGGGCGCCAAGGGCGGCCGCCTTGGCGACATGGGGAATGCTGGCTGCGCTGCTGGTGATGTAATCCTGCAGGATCGCGACCAGCCAGTCCGGACCGCAGCCCCAGCCGATCCTGAGATTGGCCAGGCAGTGCAGCTTGCTGGCGCCGGCCACCGTGAGGCATCGCTCGCCCGCAGGCGATGCAGCCAGACGCCCGCGCGCCCCGTCGGCGTCATATTCGGACCCCGCGAACAGCGCATCCTCAATGGCGAGCATGTCCGCCTCGACCAGAACCGCGCCCAGGTCATCCAGTTCGTCCTGGCTGTAGACGGCGCCGGTCATGGTCGGATTGAAGAGAACCAGCAGGGGTGGCACCTTCGGACGCGTGCGGGCGATCCAGTCCCGCAGCTCCTTCGCTCCGAGCTTGTAGGCCCGTGCCCGGGAGGTGGGCAGGACATGCAAGGGCCGGTCGAGATAGCCGCACCAGCCGGCAAGGGGATGGTAGAAGCCCGGAGACGTGACGACGTCCGACCCGCCGCGCGTCATCAGACCGATGGCCGCCACCATCAGACGCGTGGAGCCGGCGTCGAGAACCACGTTTCGCGCGAAGGCCCGTGGCACGCCAACACGGCAGAAACTATGCGCGATTTCGGTTTCCAGATCGGGGAAACGCCGCAGGAACATGTAGTTCTCGATCGGCGCGCCATCGGCATCGCGCAGCGCCTCGATGGCGTTTCGGATGGCACCGGGGAACGGTCGACGGACCCCTTCGCCATGGGCGAAGGACACCACATCGGGATCGAACATGCCCGGTCCGACGCGTGTCCCGTCCTCCCCCAACCCCATCAGGGCCAGCCGGGCACGATGCAGGCTTTCGACTGCCGGGCCCTGCGAGGGGCCGGCCACACGTTCACACATCATGCCACCACCCAAAATCTCTATTTAATAGCATATATTACATATACTCGTTATACGATCACAATCAGTCATATTGCGCAACATAATTATAGAAATACCTGAAATCTCAAATCGTCATTCCGAAAAGTACATAATTTAATATATTTTATTTATATTACTCTACGTCGCTTTTGAGATAAGTCGCAATCGACAAGCCCTCTGATCGGGATTGCGTCCTGGCGCCTTGTCCGGCCAAAGTTCCTTCTTGCAACGCCAGCCCTGTGTGGCGAGTGTAACGCTCCCGCAGCACCTTTCGGAGATCCGCATGCCCCCCGACCTCGTGCCCGTCTTCGACGGACACAATGACACCTTGCTGAAACTGGAGCTGGGCGCAGGCACTGCGCGCGAACGCTCATTCCTGACCCGTTCGGACCGCGATCACATCGACTTGCCGCGCGCGCGTGAAGGCGGCTTCGCCGGTGGCCTGTTCGCGATGTATGTGCCCTCGCGCACGGGGCTGGACCTCACGGTGCGCTACAACCCGAGCGATCCGGCGAATTTCGCGCCGGTCGCGCAGGACGTCGCGCTGGGGTTCACCTTGCGCATGGCCGCGCGTGCAAGACGGCTGGAGCGGGAAGCGGCCGGCGCCGTCGCGATCTGCACCGATGTGCCGGGCATCCGCCAGGCCATGGCCGACGATGCGCTCGCCATGGTGCTGCACATCGAGGGAGCGGAGGCGATCGACGCGGATTTCTGCGCGCTCGAGGTGCTGCATGCCGCAGGATTGCGCTCGCTCGGCCCCGTCTGGAGCCGGCCGAACATCTTCGGCGACGGTGCACCGATGACCTGCCCCTCCTCACCGGACACGGGACCGGGCCTGAGCGACACCGGCAAGGCGCTGGTCAGGGCCTGCAACCAACTCAAGATCATGGTCGATCTGTCGCATCTGACGGAAAAAGGGTTCTGGGACGTCGCCGCAACCAGCGACCGCCCGCTGGTGGCTTCGCACTCCAACGCCCATGCGGTCTGTCCTTCCGCACGCAATCTCACCGATCGCCAGCTCGACGCCATCGCGGAAAGCAAGGGGTTGGCCGGCCTCAACTTCCACGTCGCCTTCCTCAGGCCCGACGGCGCCCACAAAGGCGACACGCCGCTGGAGCTGATGGTGCGCCACACCGATCACATGCTGTCCAGGCTCGGCGAGGACGGGGTCGCGCTCGGCTCGGATTTCGACGGGTGTTTCGTGCCGCGCGCCATCGGCGACGTCAGCGGGCTGCCCAAGCTGATCGACGCGTTCCGGGCCGCAGGCTACGGCGAGGCGCTGATCGAGAAGATCGCCTGGCGCAACTGGCTCTCGGTGCTGGAGCGGACCTGGACGTAACCCTTTCACAGGCCGCCCGGCCGACACGGTCGGCTATGCGTCGTGGAGCGGCGCTTCCGCCTCGATGCGCTCTTCCAGGTAGCTGGCGATGCTGGTCGCCACCGCATGCAGGCGGCGCAACTCCGCCTCGCGGCGGGTGGCGGCAAGCACCTCGCTCGGGCTGCCACTGCGCGCACCGTCGCCGAACCGCCCGGTGCCGCGCACGATGAAGCGATAGGCCGCGCCGTCGCGCGATCTCGGCGTGTGCAGGATGTCGCCGACATGCTGCTCGGCAAACCGCAGCGAGTCGTCCAGGGTCGGAAGCGCGTTTTGAAAATCGGGCATTGCATCCCCCGTTCGCGCGGCCGCGCCGCCGCCCGCATTGGCTGCCCGCGCCCAGTCAAGGAAACTCGTGTGTGAATTCATCGGTGGCACCCCGAAACGCCCTTCGCCGCAATGGTTAACAAAAAGTTTGCGCCGATTCGCACGAGAGTCCAAAGGCATTGCGCAGCCGCCGCGCGCCGGCCCGCGCCCGGCCCCGATCCACGTCCCCGGCATGCGGCATTGACGCCGCCGCGCGGCTGGGGTCTTGTCCTGCGATGAGCAGCGAAACGAACGACGCAAAACCGAGCGACAAGGACCAGGCCGATACGGCGTCCCCCCCGGCGCTACAGGCGAAGGTTCGCCGGCTTTACTACGGCATGACACCGGCTGCGCGGCGCTGGCGGATCGCGCTGCTGGTGTTCGACCTCGTGACAATCACCTATTTCATCGTCTCCTCGATGATGGATCCGGAGAATGTCAATCATCTGATCGACTATGCGATCGCGGCAGTGCTCGCCCTGGATTACGGCCTGCGGATGTATGCCGCCCACCGGCCCTGGCGGATGGTGTTCGAGTTCACCAATGTCGCCGACCTGATCGTCATCCTGTCGCTCTTCGCCAGCGCCTTCATCGACAATCTCGCCTTCCTCAGGGTGGTGCGCATGCTGCGCCTGCTGCGCTCCTATCACCTGCTGCGCGAATTGCGTTCCGCGTCGCTTTTCTTCCGCCGCAACGAGGAGATCATCCAGTCGGCGATCAACCTGATGGTCTTCGTCTTCGTCGTCACCGCCGTCGTCTTCGTCACCGAAGGCCACCAGAACCCGTCGATCAACACCTATCTGGACGCGCTCTATTTCACGGTCACGACGCTGACCACCACCGGCTTCGGCGACATCACGATGACCGACAGCTTCGGACGACTGCTGACCGTGCTGATCATGATCTTCGGCGTCGGCCTGTTCCTGCGACTGGTGCAGACGATCTTCCGCCCGCAGAAGGTCGCCTACGATTGCCCGGACTGCGGGTTGTCACGCCACGATCCGGATGCGGTACACTGCAAGCATTGCGGCCGCACGATCAACATTCCCACCGAAGGAGAATGGGCGTGAGCGGGACGGGCCAGTCCCGGCGGCCTTGCATCGCGACGCACAAAAGCTTCAATCTGTCACATCGCTTTTGACCGCCTGCGCGGCAGTATCCGTGCAAGCATGACAATTGCCGCGCGGCCCGGCGACCGTACCGCGGCCATTCGAGAGCATCAACGCCGGAGGGAACATGATGGATTTTTCCGCAGTCGACCTGGCCCGTTTCCAGTTCGCGTTTACCGTCTCCTTCCACATCATCTTTCCCTCCTTCACCATCGGCCTCGCCAGTTTCCTGATGGTGCTCGAGGGTCTGTGGCTGGCGAGCGGGCGCGACGTCTACCTGCGGCTGTTCAAATACTGGATGAAGATCTTCGCCGTCGCGTTCGGCATGGGTGTCGTCTCCGGCATCGTCATGACCTACCAGTTCGGCACCAACTGGTCGGTTTTTTCCGACAAGACAGGCCCGGTGCTCGGACCGCTGATGGGCTACGAGGTGCTGTCCGCCTTCTTCCTGGAAGCCGGCTTCCTCGGCATCATGCTGTTCGGCCTGACCCGCGTCGGCCCGCGCCTGCATTTCGCCGCAACCGTGATGGTCGCCTTCGGCACGGCGCTGTCGGGCTTCTGGATTCTGTCGGTCAACAGCTGGATGCAGACCCCCGCCGGCTATTCGATCAACGAAGTCGGGCAATTCGTGCCGGAAAACTGGTTCGAGATCGTCTTCAACCCCTCCTTCCCCTACCGTTTCGTCCACATGATGCTGGCGGCCTATCTCACCACCGCCTTCGTGGTCGGCGCGGTCGGGGCGTGGCATCTGCTCAAGGACCGCACAAGCGACGCGGCGCGGGTGATGTTTTCCATGGCGATGTGGATGGCAGCCCTCGTGACGCCGCTTCAAATTTTCGCCGGCGACATGCACGGGCTCAACACGCTGGAGCACCAGCCGGCGAAGATCGCGGCGATGGAAGGCCACTTCGAGGCCGAGAACGGCGCGCCGCTGATCCTCTTCGGCATACCGGACATGGCGGCGGGCGAGACCCGCTACAAGGTCGAGATCCCCAAGCTTGGCAGCCTGATCCTGACGCATACGCTCGACGGACGGGTGCCCGGTCTCAACGACTTTCCGCCCGAGGACCGGCCGAACGCGACGATCGTGTTCTTTTCCTTCCGCGTGATGGTCGGCATCGGCTTCGCGATGCTCGGCATCGGACTGATGAGCCTCTACCTGCGCGCCAGGGGACGGCTCTACGACGCGCCGCTGTTCCACAAGCTGGCACTGGCGATGGGGCCGACCGGCTTCATCGCGGTGCTCGCCGGCTGGATCACCACCGAGGTCGGGCGCCAGCCCTTCACCGTCTACGGCCTCCTGCGCACCACAGACAGCATCTCGCCGGTGGACGCGCCGGCGGTCGCGACCTCGCTTCTCGTGTTCATCGTCGTCTATTTCATCGTCTTCGGCATCGGCACCATGTATCTGCTGCGCGCGATGGCGGCACCGCCGGACTCCGGCAACGGCCCGGCCGACATGGAGCCGGTGCGCGCGGCCGGCGTCACCCCCGCGCCCGCCTACCGCGACCCGCACACCCCCAAACCGGCGGAGTGACGTCATGGAACTCGACCTTCCCCTCGTCTGGGCGCTCCTGATCGCCACGGCCGTCTTTCTCTATGTCGTGCTCGACGGGTTCGACCTCGGCCTCGGCATCCTGTTTCCCACCGCGCGCTCGGGCACCGAACGCGACGTGATGATGAATTCCGTCGCCCCCGTGTGGGACGGCAACGAGACCTGGCTGGTGCTCGGCGGCGGCGGGCTTTATGCGGTCTTTCCGCTGGCCTACGCCATCTTGATGCCGGCCCTCTATGCGCCGATCGTCGCCATGCTGCTCGGCCTGGTATTTCGCGGCGTCGTGTTCGAGTTCCGTTTCAAGGCAAGCGAGGAAAGGCGCTGGATCTGGGACATCGCCTTCTTTCTCGGCTCGCTGACGGCCGCGCTTGCGCAGGGCATCATCCTGGGCGCCATCGTGCAGGGCATCGAGGTCGAGGGACGCGCCTATGCAGGCGGCTGGCTCGACTGGCTGACGCCGTTTTCCCTGATGACCGGCGTCGCCGTCGTCATCGGCTATGCGCTTCTCGGCGCCACCTGGCTGGTGTGGAAATGCGAAGGCCCGATGCAGGATCACTTCCGGCACAAGGCGATGATGCTGATGTTCGCCATGCTGGTCGTCATCGGGATCGTCAGCCTTTGGACGCCGGCGCTCGATCCGGCAATCGCCGCGCGCTGGTTCGAGGTGCCGCAGATCTTCTACACCGCGCCGGTTCCGCTGATGGTGCTCGGCCTCGCCGTGGTGCTGTTCCGCAGCCTGAGCGGCACCCGCGACGTCGTGCCCTTCCTGGCAAGCCTGGGGCTGTTCCTGGTCACCTTCGCGGGCCTTGGCATCAGCCTCTACCCCAACATCGTGCCGCCGACGATCACCATCTGGGACGCGGCCGCGCCCGACAGCTCGCTGGCGTTCCTTCTCGCCGGTGCCGCCGTGCTGATCCCGATGATCCTGGCTTACTCCGGCTATGCCTACTGGATCTTCCGCGGCAAGGTGCGACCCGGCGACGGATATCACTGATGACGGGCGCACGACATCCGGACGGACGCGACGGCACGGACGAAAAGGCCGGCGGGCCGGCGAGCCTGCCGCGCCGGCTGGCATGGTTCGCCGGACTGTGGCTCGCCGGCGTCGCCGTGCTGTTCGCGATTGCCAGCGCGATCCGATGGGCGATCCTCTGACGCAAGGCTCCGCGATCACCGATCCGTGACGTGACAATCCGCGCGCGCCCCTTGCCGCACGGGCCTTCACGCGCATCCTTATGCACAGATCCTCGCAACACGGACTGCCGCATATGCCGCCTATCGCCCCCGCCCTTCCGATTGCCGCCGCGCTTTGCCTTGCGCTCGTCGGGGAACCGCAAGCGGCTGGCGCAACGCGCGACCAACAGGCCGATTGCGGCATCGAGACCCCCTGCGAGATCGAAACCGGCGAATACCGCATCCGCTTCCCGACAGGCTGGGACGGGAAAAGCCCGCTCGGCGCCATCGTCTTCCTGCATGGCTGGCGCGGAACGGCTCAAGGGGAAATGCGCAACGCGGCCTGGGCGCGACTGGCCGACAGGCTGAACGTCGCCTTCGTGGCGCCGCAAGGCGCGGGCAAGACCTGGTCCTATCCCGGCGCGCCGCGCGCCTTGCGCGACGAATTCGCGTTCTTCGACGCCCTGGTCGAGGATCTCACGACACGCTTTCCCCTGCGCAGCGAGCGCATGATGGCCACCGGCTTTTCCATGGGCGGATCGATGGTGTGGAACCTTGCCTGCTATCGCGGCGGGCTCTTCGCCGGCTTCGCGCCGATTGCCGGGGCGTTCTGGGATCCGATCCCGGAAAGCTGCCCCTCGCCGGCGCCGGTGCTATTCCATGTCCACGGAACCGCCGACCGCACCGTGCCGCTGGAAGGGCGCCCCATCGGCGAACGCTGGCGCCAGTCCGATGTCGCCGACAGTCTTGCCGTGTGGCAGGCGCAGGCCGGACTGCCGCGCATCTTCCCGGCCTCCGCGCCCGCGACCGGCCTCACCTGCCAGCGCCAGGAGGCTCAGGCGGAAGCGGGCCGCGGCACGGCGCCGCTTCTGGAAGTGTGCCTGCATTCGGGCGGACACAGCGTGCGCGCCGAATGGGTCGAGCGCGCCTGGCGCGCGCTCGGCCGCCATCTGGACTGGAGCGACTAGCGCCCGGAGGTGTTTCCCGCGGCATCCTTCCGGTGCCGGTCGCCCGGGCCCGTCTGCCGACCCGGCGCGGCCCCGCCGCCTTGCTTGCGCCACGGCTCCTTCTTGTACCAGGACACCAGATAGGCAACCGCGATGAGCACCGCGAAACCGCCGGCATTGGCGAGAAACTCGATGACCATGTCGCCGCGTCCCCATGCCATGTCGCGCAGGATGCCCACGGCCTGGGCAACGACGAGGCTCGCCAGGAAAACGGCAAGCGACTGCTGGCCGACCTTCTGGATCACCCGCACGACCGCGCCCCAGGCATTGTCGACGACGAGATAGCGTCCGCCGGCACCGACCGCGATCCAGGCGAGATAGGCGAGCGCGAGAAAATGCACATAGCGCAGGATGCCGAATTCCGTTTTCGCCCAAAGCGGCTCGATGGCCGTGCGGATTTCAAGCAACGCGGGAAAGGCGCCATAGGCGCGAAACCAGGCGAAGGGAACGGTCAGGACAACAACCGCAAGGGCGACAAAAATCAGGACGTGGCGCACCGGCGGCGCCGGGATCCAGCCACGCATGAAGGCAAAGCCGCTGAAGAACAGAAGCTGCCAGGCAAAGGGGTTGAAGAACCAGACCCGGTCCGACCAGGGTTCCGCCGGAAGCCCGAGGACCCCGAAGGTCGCGCCAAGCCACAACAGCCCCATGAAAGCGAAAACGGGCGCACGCCCGAGCCGCGACAGCGCCATGATCGCCGGAAGAAGCAGCAGGATGACGATATACATCGGCAGGATGTCGAAATAGTTCGGCACATAGGTCAGCGTCAAAAGACCCGGCAGCGTTTCGCTGGTCTTTTCGAAGAAATGCCAAAGATTGAGCGACGCGACATAGTCCTGCGTGAGGCCGCAGCAGCTTTCCAGAACGCCGCTGGTCTGAACGGCAACAAGGCCGGCGGCAATGATCAGGAACTGGCAGACATGCGCCCAATAGACCTGCCACACCCTGTGGCTGACACGGGCCGCCCCCATCAGCCAGCCGCTGTGGTCGAACACCTTTCCAAAGGCAATTGCCGAAGCCATGCCGGAGCAGAAGACGAAGATCTCCGTCGCGTCGGAAAAGCCGAAGCGTGCCGGTATCCACAGCGTCCATGTGTTTGCCGGCAAATGGGCGATGAAGATGATGAACATGCCGATGCCGCGAAAGAAATCGAGGCGCGGATCGCGCGGACGCGGGGCAGTGGCAGCAGGCGTGGAGTGCACGTTCACGAGACGCGGGTCCTTGAAGCCGTTCAAAGGGGCGCTGCCTCGCCGGCGCGCGGAAGCGCGATTTCTGTGCCACGGAGACGCGAGAAAACCAAGGCCGATTTACGCCGGCTGGGCGCGCAGGGCCTCGTCCTGCATGATCTTCGCCGCCCGCTTCATGCTGTCGGCCTGTTCCAGACGCTCGCTGGTGAAACGGTCGGGCGCACCGCGCAGGCGGAGACGGTCGCGCAGCAGGCGTTCCGCCTCGCCGGCAAGGCCCGCGCGCAACGCCGCGTCGATGGCGAGACGCTCGAAGACATCGCGCTGCGCGTGACTGCCGCCGATGCCGCGCAAGGTCGGGCGCGCCTGGTCGAGATGATGGAAGGCGGAGAAGAAGTTGCCGCGGAAATAGGCCTCCAGCCCATGTGCGGCCGGAAGGCCGGCCGTTGCTGCGACCCGCCCCAGGTCGGTCGGCTCCTCGGCATGCAGCGCGACGGAGGCAAGCATGGCATCGGCCGCCTGGCGGCGGCGCCCACCGCCGAGCGACAGCATGTAGTGGAGATCGGCAAAGAGATTGCAGCGATCGTCAATGCGCGTCTGGGAAATCTGCGCCAGTTCCTCCCAGCGTCCGCCGACGTTGACGCCCTCGATTTCAAGGCGCATCAGCAGCGAGGCCGCATTGGAAATGTCGCGGTAGTCGTCGGTGCGCTCGGAGCGGATCTCTTCGTCGTAAAGGGCCAGGACGGCGGCGATGTCGCCCCGGTCGAGCTGCATCAGCGCCAGATGCCACCACACGTGAAAGCGGAAATTGTTGCAGTGGGAAAAGGTCTGGGTGTTGGCCTCCAGCCAGCGGCGCCCCTCCTCCGCGCGTCCGGTCATGTCGTACACATGGGCAACGGCATGCAGGGCCCAGGCATCGTCCGGCGCAAGCTCCACGGCCCGCCGGCCGCTGCGCTCCGCCCGGTCGTATTCGCCCGTTTCCTCCAGTGCGAAAGCGTGACAGCCCATCAGGTAGCCATAGGCGGAGTGACTTTCGTCATAGGCGTCGAGCACGGTTTCCACCGAACGCCTCATGCCGGCGGCATCGCCCAGAACGAAGCGGACGGCATGCACCAGTTTCATCAGGAGCGGATCCGCGGGATGGGCGGCAAGGGCTGTATCCAGGCGATCGGCCGCCGCGCGCGGGTGGCCGTCGAGCCAGTCGCGCAACGCATCGATCACGGCCGCCTCGCGAACGGTCGCGCCAACGGCCGTGCGCGCGCCATCCGCCTGTTTCCAGTCCTCTTCCGCCACGCCGACCATCTCACGCCGGCCGAGCAGCAGACAGAACAGGCCATGCGTCGCGTGCCCGAGCGCGAAGCGCGGCTCCAGCGACAGGGCGCGGGCGAGATGGTCCGGCGTCGTCGTCCCGTGGGCCAGGAACGCATCGAGCGCGCTCTGCCAGGCCTCCAGAGCGGCCGGCTCCGACATCGTGAGAGGGTAGCCGTAGCGGTCGGTAAGGGTCATGCGGCTTTCTTCCTGCCTGCGGCGAACGGGCCGCGAGGGTTCCTGTGACAACGCACAGCGGGCGGGCGGGGAGGCAAAGGGCGCTTCGGGCTTGCATGACCGGATCTTCGACCGGGAGGGACCGAAGGGCAGTCCTTGCAAGGACCGGCGTGTGCCTATTCCTTTTCGCACTGTCAGTTTTTCCGCGGCGCGGATGACGTGCAACACACAAAAACTTGTGACCGACGTGTGCGAAACCGGGCGAAGGCCGGATCTATCTTCCAATAGCGGCCAGATCCGGGCAAAGCAATTGCGCGGCAGCGCGATCCTGCAAAACGCCATACCTTCCGCCCGTGCACGCATGGGAGTAAACCGGTGTCATGACAGCTCTTGCACAATCTCTCGCCCAGACGTTCTCCGGCTCGAACCGCACGGTCCTCGCCCTGTCGCTCGCCGGCCTCGCCGCCGTGGCGCTGATCGCCAGCAACACCGGCGGTCCCACGCTCGGTTATGCCGTTCTGATCGGCGGGCTTGCCGGCGTGGCACTTTATCATTCGAGCTTCGGCTTCACCGCTGCATGGCGCCGCATCGTCACGGAAAAGCGCGGCGGAGGCTTGCGCGCGCAGTTCCTGCTGATCCTGCTGACTGCGGCCGTGTCCTTCCCGCTGATCGGCTGGGGCGCCTCCTTCGGCATGCCGACGGGCGGCTTCGTCTTTCCCTTCGGCATTGCCGCAGCCATTGGCGCGACGATGTTCGGGCTCGGGATGCAGCTTGGCGGCGGCTGCGCCTCCGGCACGCTGTTTACCGCCGGCGGCGGCTCGACGCGGATGATGGTGACGCTGACCGCCTTCGTGATGGGCTCCGTGGCGGCCACGCCGCACATGCATCTTTGGGGGGCCCTGCCGAAACTGCCCGCCTTTTCGCTGGTGAGCGAATTCGGCCCCGTCGGCGCCTTTGCCGCGACCGCCGCCGTGCTCGGCCTGATCGCACTGTGGAGCATCCGGGTCGAACGCAAGGCGCACGGCAGCCTCGCCGATCCGAAACCGACCGCCTCGTTCCTCGCCGGCCCGTGGTCGCTGCGGCTGGGGGCGGTGATGATCGCCGTCGTCGGCATCGCCACCTTCGTCGTGCTCGGTCGCCCGTGGGGGATCACCTCGGGCTTTGCGCTGTGGGGCGCGAAGATCTGGCAGGGCTTCGGCGTGACGGTCACCGACTGGCCCTACTGGCAGTGGCAGAAGGGCGCGCTGGAGGCCTCCGTCTTCGCCGACGCGACCTCGGTGATGAACTTCGGAATCCTGATCGGCGCCATGACAGCGGCCGCCCTTGCCGGCAAATACGCGCCGGTGTGGAAGCTCTCCACCCGCGATCTCCTGACCGCGATCGTCGGCGGGCTGCTGATGGGCTACGGCGCGCGGCTTGCCTATGGCTGCAACATCGGCGCCTATCTCGGCGGGATCGTTTCCGGCTCGCTGCACGGCTGGCTGTGGCTGGTCTTCGGCTTCATCGGCAGCCTTGCCGGCACCCGCATCCGCCTCAGGCTCGGGATGGGCTGAGGCGGCGGCGCGCCGGATCGTGATCAACCGTGATTGCCGCGTGTGCGGTGCAGCGCACACGATCCGTTAGGGTCGGGCTTCTTCCTGCTTTCAAAGAAGGACCCCGACGCCATGTTTACCGATATCGCCCGCGCCCTGTGCCTGCCCGCCCTTGTCCTCGCCGTTAGCGTCCCTTCGGTCGCACAGGCCGAGGTCGCGCCGCGCGACGGCTGGTCGGTGATTGAAACCGACAAGGCCTTTCCCGACCTCGTGGACAGTCTGACCGCCGCGATCAAGGCGGCCGAGATGGGTCTCGTCACCCAGGCCAGCGCGTCCGCCGGCGCAAAAATGCAGGGCATCACAATTCCCGGCAACCGGGTGATCGGCGTCTACCGCAACGACTATGCAAGGCGGATGCTGGAGGCGAGCGTTGCCGCCGGCATCGAGGCGCCGATCCGCTTCTATGTCACGGAAGACACGGACGGCGGAGCGACGCTCTCCTACAAGCACCCGAGCTTCGTCTTCGCGCCCTATATGGCGAAGGGCGGCGACGCGCTCGAAACGCTGGCCGGCGAACTCGACGCGGTGTTCGAGACGATTGCCGAGGACGCCGTCGACTGAGGCGATGCTTCAGAACTTGCCGTCGTAGGCGCGGCGCCCGATGCGGCAGGCCAGAAGTGTGTAGGTGTCGCGGGAAAGCGCCGCCTGCGCCTCGCGCTTGAGCGTTTCGGCGTCGTCCACCCACAGGCCGTGACCGCCCATGGCCCTGGCAAGTGCCGGAAAATCCGTGCCTTCGAAATCGACGCCGACATTGGCCCGCTGCCCGGCGCGCTGCTTCAGCTCGATCAGCGCCAGGCTTTCGTCGACAAGCACGCAGACAATCACCGGCAGACGCATGTCGCGCAACGTCGCCAGTTCACCAAGGCCCATTTCCAGACCGGCATCGCCGACGAAGACCACGACGGGCCTGTCCGGGTCGGCGAGTTTCTGGCCCATCCCGAGCGGCAGGGCGCAGGCCATGGTGCAAAGCGCGGAGGACTGAAGCATGCCGCGCGGCACCGCCGTGTGCCAGATCTGCGAGACCAGAATGCGATGCGCGCCGCTGTCGGCGGTGGCAACCGTTTCCGCCGGCAACACCTCGCGCAGGGTGTGAAAGACGCTCGCCGGTCCCCAGCCTTCCGGCTCCGGCGCGAATTGCGCGGCAAGGACTGCCCTGGCGTCGGCGATCTCGCCGCCCTCCCAGGTGGCTGTCGGGGAGAGGCCATCGGCCAGCGCATCCAGCCCGGCCGCAACGCCCGAGGCGAGCAGGTGACGCACGCCGTGCATGCCATGGGCGCGCGGGGTCGCCGCAATCTCGATCACCGGGGCATCGTGAGACCAGGGATCGCGCCAGTTGATGCGCATCTCGATCGGATCATAGCCCAAAGCCAAGATGCAATCGGAGGCCTTGAAGAGCGGCAGGAGATGCGCATCGGCGCGAGGAGAAAGCCCCGCCCCGCCAAGCGCAAGCGGATCGGCCTCATCCATCAGCCCCTTGCCCTTGTAGGTGGTGACAAGCGGGACGCCATGCGCGCGGCAGAAGGCGGCAACAGCTTCGCCGGCGCCCTCGTTCACCGCATCGACGCCTGCAATCGCAATCGGGCGTTTGGCAGAAGCAAAAAGCGCACGCGCCGCTTCCAGCGCGGGACCTGCGGGCGTCAGGTCGGCGGGAGTGAGACCCGCCGGCAAGGGCCGCAACACCTCTTCGGTCGCGCCTTCGGCAACCGAGATCGGCACGTCGACATGCACCGGCCCCGGCTGACCGTCGAGAGCGATCCCGACCGCCTTGTCCATCATGGCGGAGAGCGCGCCGGGACTCGCGCGAAAGCTCGCCTTGACGATGGGGCGCAACAGCTGCTGGTGATCGAACACCTGATGGGTGTAGGTCTCCGCCTCCGACGCATCGACGCAGCCGGTCAGGAAGATCAGCGGCACCCGGTCCTGCCAGGCATTGGCGACCACATTGACCGCATTGGCAACACCCGGACCGAGCGTTGCCAGCAACACGCCCGGCGCGGCCGTCGCTCCGCTTGCACGCGCCTCGGCATGCCACACGCCCTCGGCCATGAAGCCGCCGGCGTTCTCGTGCTTGACGAGATGAAAGGCGATGCCGGCGTTTTCCAGCGCATCCATCAGCGCCAGCACCTCGCCGCCGGGAATGCCGAAGGCATGGCGGCACCCCGCCTGGCGAAGCTTCTCCGCGATCAGCCCGGCACCCGTCGTCCCCGCACCCGTCGTCCCCGCATCCCTCGTCCCCGCATCCCTCGTCATTGCGTCTCGTCTCCCTGCGCGCCGAAGGCGCCTTCCGCCGTCAGGCGCTCAAGCTCCGCCTCGTCAAGCTCCAGCGCCGAACGAAGCACCTCTCGCGTGTCCGCGCCGAGTTCCGGCGGCGCCCGCCGGAAGCTCACCGGCGTTTTCGAGAACCTCAGCGGATTGCCGATCAGGTCCACCGTTCCCGATGCGCTTGTCTCATGCGGCATGGAAATGCGCATGCCGCGATGGCGCACCTGCGGATCGGCGAAAACCTCGCCGACATCGTTGATCGGCCCGCAGGGAACGCCGGCGGCTTCCAGCACGGCGATCCAGTCGCCGGCGTCGCGCGTGCGCGTCAGTCGCTCGATCTCCGGTTCGAGGGCCGCGCGGTTGCGCACGCGTTCGGCGTTGGCGGAAAAGCGCGGATCGTCGGCAAGCGACGGCGCACCCGCCACTTCGCAGAAGCGACGGAACTGCGCGTCGTTGCCGACCGCCAGAATGAAAGCGCCGTCGCGCGCCGGATAGGCGTTATAGGGCACGATTGCGGGATGGGCGTTGCCGCGCCGGGGCGGCACCGCACCGTCGGTGAGATAGGCAACACCCTGATTGATCAGCCAGGCGACCTGGGTGTCGAGCAGGGCGACGTCGATGTGCTGGCCCTCGCCCGTTGCCGTGCGGTGATGAAGGGCGGCCAGGATCGCGTTGGAGGCATACATGCCGCACATGACATCGGCGATGCCCACGCCCGCCTTGGTCGGCTCTCCGCCGTCCTCGTCGGCACGCCCGGTCAGCGACATCAGCCCGCCCATGCCCTGGATCAAAAAGTCGTAGCCGGCGCGCGCCGCATAGGGACCGCTCTGGCCGAAGCCGGAGATCGAGCAATAGATCAAGCCGGGATTCGACGGCTTGAGATCGTCGTAACCGAGACCGCGCCGGGCGAGATCGCCGACCTTGAAATTCTCGATCAGCACGTCGGCCTTGCCCGCGAGCCGGCGCAGAAGATCCTGCCCCCCGGGCGCCGCGATATCGATGGCGAGCGAGCGCTTGTTGCGGTTGGCGGACAGATAATAGGCGCTCTCGCGTGTCTCGTTTCCTTGCGCGTCCTTGAGAAAGGGCGGTCCCCAGCCGCGGGTGTCGTCGCCGCGCCCCGGGCGTTCGATCTTCCACACGGTGGCGCCGAGATCGCCCAGCAATTGCGTGGCGGTGGGGCCGGCGAGAATGCGCGACAGGTCGAGCACGACAAGGCCCGCAAGCGGCCCCCGGGGGGCGCCGCCGGACGGATCGGGCGGGGTTTCAGTCCCAAATGAGGTCGTCACCGGCGCGAAGGTCCTTTCAGGCGGTCGGAGAAAATCAGACGGCGGCTCCCCTGCGCCAGCGCACGACGGCGCCGCAGACGAGACCGAAGATGAGATGCCCGACGAGCGAGGCCCAGGTCAACTGGATGAAGCCGAGAAACGGCGGCAGTCCGGCAATCAGATGGGCCATGACGTAGAGCGCGAACACCCAGAGCCCGACGCCGAAGCCCAGCGCGACCACCGGCCAGGGCAGGAACGGCAGGAACCGGTCGGCAATCGGCCTGGCAATGAAGAGATAGCCGAGGGGATAGAAAACGATGCCGACAACGAGATGCACGATCTCGGCCAGCGCAAAACTGCTGAACCCGAAGACCGACTGGACGAGGGCGGCCGGCTGCAACGGGCCGCCGACCCACAAGGGCGTGATGAAACGCGCCCAGATCTCCCAGGCGCCATCGGCAAAAAGGCCGGCGAGGATCGCGGTCGCGAGCGTCGCCAGCGTCAGCGGGGGAAACGGGCCGTGTTGCGGCCGGAGGGTGGAAGAGACGGAGGCGGGCATGGATCAGGGCTCCTCAGGGCGACCCGCCGGACCCGGCGGCGTTGCAGGCAGACGCCGGGAACCGGTTGTCCGGTCCCGACATCCGACTGTGGGAGCAATGCCCGCTCCGTTCAAATCAACCGAGCGAGACGCGCCGGCCAGTTGCCCTCACGCTGGCGTGACCAGGCGCCGGGTCAGGCTTTCGCCTTTTCCGGCTCCGGTTCGAAAAACGCGCGCGACGGCACGAAGGCAACGCCAAGGGCTGCATGAGCGGAGAGACGGAGCGGCAGCAGGCATTCCGGCGGCACGGTCTCCTCCGGCAGGCGCCAGAGGCGCGTTGCCAGTGCCAGCCGTCCGACCCACTCGCCCGAGGTGCCAAGCGCAAGCGGGACCGCGATGGCGGGACCGAGGATCACCGGCAGGAGCGGCCAGACGAGGTCCGGCGCAAAGGCCGCCGCCCAGGCAAAGCCGGCAAAGCCGAAGACCATCTGCGGCCAGAGCCGCGACACGCAAAGACCGAGCGGAAGGGCGCGCGTGTCGCGCACCTGTGCGCCCCAGCCCATCGCCTTGCCAAAGGGGAGACCGGCAATGAAGAGCGACACGGCAACGGCGACGACCGGCGCCATCAGGGCCGCGAAGACGATTTCCGACAGCGACCCCAAAACGATCCGAACCGGCCCGCCAAAGGCCGCGCGCAAACGCCGGTCGGCAAGGATGTCGATCACGGTGGCGATCTTGGGCGCGAAGATCATCGTCAGGATCACGACGAAAAGCGTGAAGCCGGAAGCCTGCTCGAACTGCACCAGATCCGCACCGCCAAGGGCGACAACCCCGGCACCGGTCGTCATGAAGAGGAGCCACGCGGGGGCGGACACGAACATCAGGATCGCCAGTGCCATCTGCACGCGGCTTGTCGGCAAAAGACCCGGCAGGCCGAGCAGTTTGAAATACTGAAGATTGCCCTGACACCAGCGCAATTCGCGGCGGATGAACTCCAGCGCGTTGGGCGGGTTTTCCTCAAAGCTCTCCGTCTCGCGCGGGATCACGCGGACCTCGTAGCCGGCGCGGCGCATCAACACCGCCTCGACCTGGTCGTGGCTCAGGATCCAGCCCGACAGCGGGCCTTCGCCGGCAAGCTTGGGCAGATGACAGGCCTCGGTGAAGGGTTTCACCCTGAGAATTGCGTTGTGCCCCCAATAGGGACCGCAATCGCCCTGCCACCACGCGCTGCCCAGCGTATAGGAGCGCATCCCGAGCCGCATGCCGAACTGGAAGATCCGGGCGAAGGCGCTGTTGGTCGGCATGCCGACGACCAGCGTCTGCAGGATGCCGAGACGCGGGTTTGCATCCATCTTGGCGACGAGATCGACAATGGCCGCGCCGGACATGAAACTGTCGGCATCGAGCACCAGCGCATAATCGTGGCTGGCGCCCCAGCGGACGCAGAAATCGCGGATGTTGCCCGCCTTGAAGCCCGGATTGTCGTCGCGGCGACGGTAGACGACGGGCAGAACATCGGCCCAGCGTTCGGCGAGCGCGGAAAAGACGGCGTCTTCCTTGGCAGCAATTTCGGGCTGATTGGTATCGCTGAGCACATAAAGAGCAAAGCCCGACGCATGCCGGGTTCGGGCGAGATCGGCAAGCATGGCATCGAGGTGAACCGCTACCTGGTCGACATCCTCGTTGCGGATGCAGGAGAGGATCGCGGTGGAGGAGCGGCTTGAAACGGATGTGTCGCCGGAGGCGATCGGACAGACAGCACCGACCGGATCGCGCTGCGTGCGCATCAGGGTCAGGCCGATTGCCGCATTCCAGAAGCCGATCGCGGTCCAGGGCAGGGTCAGCAGAAAGAAGCCGATCATCAGCCCCTCCACCCAGCTTAGCCCGTCGGCGGAGAAACTCACGGTCAAGAGGGTTGTCAGCGCAAGGATCGTGGCCAGAACCAGTGTCGCAAACACGCCGCGGCGCACCGCCAGACGGCGTGCATCCACCGGCACATGCGCCGCGCCGGATGCGGAGGTCTCGGACGCATGGCCAAGGCCGGTCGGATCCGGTGTCAAAAAATGCGGACGGTGTTTTTGGAACATACAACGACCTTTGCACATATATGAAAGAGTCCCGAATGCGGCGACCCGACAATTGGGTTATACGTCGCCCGGGACTGAGGAGGATTTGTGACGCACCGCACAAACGTGAAAAAATTTCCGTGCGACATGCAGGCGTTGTGGTCCGTCGAGCCGGGCCGCATGGCGCTCCGCAGCGGAACCGTCCCCGCGCCGGAGACCGGAGACGTCTGCGTGCGCGCCCGTTTCAGCGGCGTCAGTCCG
This sequence comes from Stappia stellulata DSM 5886, assembly GCF_000423705.1. Lineage (GTDB taxonomy): Bacteria > Pseudomonadota > Alphaproteobacteria > Rhizobiales > Stappiaceae > Stappia > Stappia stellulata. The sequence continues at coordinate 65,443 of NZ_AUIM01000010.1, forward strand.
GGCACCGAACGGCTGGTTTTGTCCGGCAAGGTGCCCGAAAGCGAATGGAGCCGCATGCGCGCGCCGTTCCAGGCCGGCGACTTTCCCTTTCCCGTGAAATACGGATATGCCAGCGTCGGCGAGATCGTCGCCGGCGCGCCCGGGCGGCTGGGCGAGACCGTCTTCGTGCTCCATCCCCATCAGTCCTTCTACACGGTTCCTGCGGACGCCGCGATTCCGCTGCCCGACGGCGTTCCGGCGGCGCGCGGCATCCTGGCGGCCAACATGGAAACCGCCCTCAACGGGTTATGGGACGGCGGGGCCTCACCGGGAGATCACATTGCCGTGGTCGGCGGGGGCATCATCGGCCTGCTCGTCGCATATCTCGCCGCCCGGATCCCCGGCACGCGCGTTACCGTCGTGGATATCGATCCTTCCCGCAAAGCACCTGCGCGCGCGCTCGGCGCCGGTTTCGCGACGCCGGAAACCGCACCGCGCGACCAGGATCTCGTCTATCACGCCAGCGGTCACCCGGACGGGCTCGACACCGCGCTTTCCCTGGCGGGGATCGAGGCCTGCGTCGTGGAGATGAGCTGGTATGGTAGCACGCCCGTCACGGCAACACTTGGCGGCGCCTTCCACAGCCGGCGGCTGACGCTGCGCTCCAGCCAGGTCGGGCGCGTTCCGCCGCACCGCCAGCCGCGCTGGAGCCATCGGCGACGGCTTGAAACCGCGCTTTCACTTTTGCGTGACCCGGCGCTCGACGCCCTGATTTCAAAGCCCGTTCCGCTAACGGGGGCGGCGCAGCGCGTTCCCGCCCTGCTCGGCCCCGAGGGCTGCGGGCGAATGCCGCTGATTTCCTACGACACCACGGCGGATCGTGACTGACGAGCCGTCTCCCTAGACACTTTCCGGAGAAGTCCCATGCACAGTGTTGAAGTCCGCGACCACATCATGATCGCCCATTCCTTCAAGGGCGAGGTCTTCGGTCCGGCGCAGAAGATGCACGGCGCCACCTTCGTGGTCGACGCGGCGTTCCGCGCGCGCGATCTCGACGCGAACGGCATCGTCATCGATATCGGCCGCGCCCATGAGGTGCTGAAGGAAACGCTGGAACCGCTCAACTTCCAGAACCTCGACGACGTGCCCGAATTCAAGGGCAAGAACACGACGACGGAATTCCTCACCCGCCACATCTTCGACAAGCTTGCCGCCGCGGCCCGCGCCGACCGGCTGGGGCGCCCCGGCGCCGAGCTTCATGCGATCCGCGTGACCCTGCATGAATCCCATGTGGCGCGGGCCTGGTACGAAGCCGAAATCTGATGAGCGCAGCCGCGTCCGACTTCACCTTTCTTTATCCGGGCGATCTCTCGACCCCGACCGGCGGCTATCTCTACGACCGGGAGATGATCGCGGCGCTGGAGAGGGCGGGAGCACGCGTCGAGACGCGCTCGCTCGGCCCCGGATATCCGGCGCCGTCCCCAAAGGTGCGGGCGCAGGCGCAAGCGACGTTGGCGGCACTGCCGGACGGGCGGCTCACCGTGATCGACGGGCTGGCCTGCGGCGTGATGGCCGAGGAACTCGCGCCCCATGCCGCACGGTTGCGGCTCGTTTCGCTTCTGCATCATCCGCTTGGCCATGAAAGCGGACTGGATGACGCGCGTTCATCCGCGCTGCTTGCTGCGGAACGGGCAGCCCTTGCCCACGTTCGCCATGTCGTGACAACGAGCGCGGCGACGGCGCGCGCCGTGTGCGAGACCTTCGGCGTCGCGGCAAAGGCCGTCAGCGTCGTGGAACCGGGCGTCGAGATCGACGCGCGCGTCCCTGCGAAAGGGCCGAGAGACGGCGCCGGTCCGCTCCGGCTTCTCAGCGTCGGCTCGCTGATCCCGCGCAAGGACCATGCGACGCTGCTGGACGCGCTCAGCCGGCTGGGAGATCGCGACCTGCGGCTCGACATCGCCGGAAGCGCCGCGCTCGATCCGGACCACGCCGGAGAGATCCGCGCGTTGATCGCGCGGCTCGGGCTTGAAGACAAGGTCACCCTGCATGGCGCGCTGCCGCGCGAGGCACTCGACGCCCTCTACCGGGCGGCGGATCTCTTCGTGCTGACAACGCTTTACGAGGGCTATGGCATGGCCTTCGTCGAGGCGATGGCCCATGGCCTTCCGGTCGTCGCGACGGGAGACGGCGCGGTGCGCGACACGGTCCCGGAAACAGCCGGTATCTTTTTGCCGGTTGGCGACGTCGCGGCGGTCGCCGACGCCCTTGCCCGGCTCGCCGCCACGCCGCAAGATCGCCATGCGCTGTCGCTGGGCGCGCTTGCGCATGTCGCGCAACTGCCGGACTGGGACGCGCAAGCCGCGCGGTTTATCGACATCTTGAAAGGCATGGAGCAATGAGCGGATTTTCCGGCGACTGGCTCTCGGCGCGCGAACCCGTCGACCTGCGGGCCCGCAATGCAAAGGTCCGCGATGCCTTTTTCAATCATCTCGCCGTGCGCAGGAGCTCCGACCCGTCGCGCCCGCTGGCGCTGCTCGATCTCGGCGCGGGCACCGGCGCGACGCTTCGCGCACTCGCCCCCCATGTCGCGACACCTCAGGCTTGGCGGCTCGCGGAACACGATCCGGCGCTGATCGCACGCGCCCGCACGCTCATGGACGGGCAGGAAATGCCGGTGGAGATCGTCGAGACGGATCTCGCGACGGGCGTGCCCGAGGCGCTGCTCGACGGCATCGACGGGGTCACCACGTCCGCGTTTCTCGATCTGGTGTCGGCGGGATGGATCTCCGCCTTCGCCCGCCAGCTGGCGGCGCACCGGCTGCCGTTCCTGGCGATGCTGACCTATGACGGGCGCCTGTCGCTCGCGCCCGCCGACCCCCTCGACGAAAGCATCCGCGAGGCAATGAACACGCATCAGCACGGCGACAAGGGGTTCGGCGCAGCACTCGGACCGCAGGCCTCCGATCTCACCCGCGAGGCGTTTCAGCAGGTGAACTTCCGCGTGGTCGAAGGCCCGTCGGACTGGGAGGCGGAGCGCGGCGAGCAGGCGTTCCAGTCAATGCTGGTCGACGGCTGGGTCGAGGCCGCCCGGGACATGGCGGTCGATGCCGACAGCCTCGCGCGCTGGCACGAGCGCCGGCGCGGGGAAATCGCCGCGCAGGAGCTCGTCACCCGGGTCGGGCATCGCGACCTCGCCTGCCTGCCGGTATAGCGAGCGAAGGTCAGGCCTTCTCGATGGCGCAGGCGATGCCCTGACCGACGCCGATGCACATGGTCGAAAGCGCCCGTCCCCCCCCGCGACGGACAAGCTCCAGCGCCGCCGTTCCCACGATCCGTGCGCCCGACATGCCGAGCGGGTGGCCGAGCGCAATGGCCCCGCCGTTGGGGTTCACGTGTTCACAGTCGTCGCGAAGGCCGAGTTCACGCAGCACCGCAAGGCCCTGCGCGGCGAAGGCCTCGTTCAGTTCGACAACGTCGAAATCGGAGATCGACAGGCCGAGCAGCGCCATCAGCTTTTGCGTTGCCGGCACCGGACCGATGCCCATGACGCGCGGCGGCGCGCCCGCCGCTGCACCGCCGACCACCCGCGCAATCGGCGTCAGCCCATAGGCCTTCACCGCAGCCTCGGAGGCAATCAGCAGCGCTCCCGAACCGTCGTTCACGCCCGACGCATTGCCGGCCGTCACCGAGCCGCCGTCGCGGAACGGCGTGGCGAGTTTTGCAAGCTTCTCGACCGTGGTTCCGGCACGCGGATGCTCGTCCTGCTCGACAACGATGGGATCGCCCTTGCGCTGCGGGATGGTGACCGGGACGATCTCCTCGCCCAGACGTCCGTTTTCCTGGGCAGCAACGGCACGCTCCTGCGAGCGCACGGCGAAGGCGTCCTGGTCGGCGCGGGCGACCCCATAGTCGGCGGCGACGTTTTCGGCGGTCTCCGGCATGGAATCGATGCCGTACTGCTTCTTCATCACAGGATTGACGAACCGCCAGCCGATGGTCGTGTCGTGAATTTCCGCCTTGCGCGAAAACGCCGTGTCCGCCTTGGGCATGACGAAGGGCGCGCGCGACATGCTCTCCACGCCGCCTGCGATCATCAGCTCCGCCTCGCCGGTGCGCACGGCGCGCGCGGCCATGATCACCGCGTCCATTCCAGAGCCGCACAGACGATTGACGGTGGTGCCCGGCACCTCGACCGGAAGGCCGGCCAGAAGCGCCGCCATGCGCGCGACGTTGCGGTTGTCCTCACCCGCCTGATTGGCGCAGCCATAGATCACATCATCGACCCGCGCCCAGTCGACGCCGGCATTGCGCGCCATCAGAGCGCGGATCGGCACGGCGCCCAGGTCGTCGGCCCGGACGGCGCTCAACGCCCCGCCGAAACGGCCGATCGGTGTGCGGATGTAATCGACGATATAGGCATGGCGCATTGCGAAGCCCCTCCCGCGGGCAAACTTTAAACCTAAAGCGTTTTCGGCGACAAGGGAGGCCGCGTCAACGCCTGACCGGCATTCATTTAATAATTAATCGACCGGACGGTCAATGAATTAGCATCCGGTTTGCCGGCTTTCCCGCGCCGGTCGGCGCGCCCAGCCTCGCAAATCTGCAAGACCAGGAAAACACACGATTAACCTTATCAAAAACATAACTTCTTTCATTCAACAACTTCAGATATTGTCAATACACTTGTGCGATACGTGATCCATCAAAGCGCAGGCAAGAAAACAAAAAATTCACCTGCCAAGAACAGGAGAAGTGTCATGTCCGCCGTTGAAGCCATTCGATCGATTGTCGCAAAACACGGCAAGCTGCCGGTTGATGTCGCGACATTGCAGGACGACGCGGACCTCTATGCGGCCGGTCTGTCCTCCTTTGCCTCGGTGCAGCTGATGCTCGCCATCGAGGAGCATTTCGATATCGAGTTTCCGGAAGACCGGCTGAACCGCAAGACATTTTCCAGCATCAAGGCGATTACCGAGGTCGTGACGGAGCTGAGCAAAGATCAGCAGGCCGCATGATGAACATCCACGCCCACGCCCCGAACCTCGAGCTGACAGCACGCGCCCGCCGCGTGGCGGCGGTGGCCGCAAGCCATGCCGACCACGTCGATCGCGACGGCCGCTTCCCGGCGGAAGCCGTCGAGGCGATGCGCGCGGAACGCCTGATGGGCGTGCAGATCCCGACCGATTTCGGCGGCGAGGGCGCATCCACGGCCGAGATCGCCGAACTGTGTTCGATCCTCGGGCAGGCATGTTCCTCCTCCGCGATGGTTTTCGCGATGCATCAGATCAAGGTGTCGAGCCTCGTCACCCACGGCGGCGACGATCCCTGGCACCAGGGCTTCATGGCGCGGGTCGCCGGCGAGCAGTTGCTGCTTGGATCGGCCACCACGGAAGGCGGCATCGGCGGCAACATGCGCAACTCCATTTGCGCCATCGAGGTCGACGGCGACACCTGCCGTCTGGAGAAGAACGCGACCGTGATTTCCTATGGCGACCAGGCGGACGCCATCCTGATCACCTCGCGCAGCCACGCCGATGCGGCAGCAAGCGACCAGGTTCTGACCGTTTTTCTCAAGGACCAGTACACGCTGGAAAAGACACATGTCTGGGACGCGCTCGGCATGCGCGGCACCTGTTCCGACGGCTATGTCTTCAAGGGAGAGGCGCCGGCGGTCCAGATCCTGCCGCGCCCCTTTGCCGAGATCGCCGCGCAGTCCATGCTCGCCCACGCCCATATCCTGTGGAGCGCGGTGTGGTACGGGATCGCCGCCGATGCCTTCGGCCGGGCCCAGGCCTTCGTGCGGGCCGCCGCGCGCAAGTCCCCCGACACGGCACCGCCGGGCGCGCTGCGCGTCGCGGAAGCCTCAAGCCTGCTGCAGGGCGTCAAGGCCAGCATCGTGGCCGCGCTCGAGATGTATGAGGCAGCGCGCGAGAACGAGGACAAATTGTCGTCCATGAGTTTCTCGGTTGCGATGAACAACCTCAAGATCGCCAGCTCGCAGACCGTCCTGACGATCATCAATCACTGCATGCTGATCTGCGGCATCCTGGCCTACAAGAACGGCACCCCGTTCAGCCTCGGCCGGCATCTGCGCGACGCGCATTCCGCGCAGCTGATGATCTCCAACGACCGCATTCTCGGCAACACGTCGAACATGCTCTTGATCCACAAGCAAGATACCAGCCTTCTGGGCTGAGGGGAGGAACGGAGCCATGGACATGCAAACGTCCCTGCTCGACCGGCTGTTTTCCGCGGGGCTGCTGATCGACACCGGCGTCGACGGGCTGTATGGCCGCGGCGGCGCCTTCGAGGATGTGATCGCGCGCTTCGAGGCGCTGATCGGCAAGCACGCACCGGAGGCAACGCCGGAAGTGATCCGCTTTCCGCCGGGCATGAACCGGGCCCACTTCGAGGGCTCGGGCTACATGAAGAGCTTCCCGCAGCTCGCCGGCACGGTGCACAGCTTCTGCGGCTGCGAGCTCGACCACATGAACCTGCTCGAATGCATCGCGGAGGGCGGCGACTGGACGGAAGGGCAAAAGGCGACCGACATCGTGTTGACGCCGGCGGCCTGCTATCCGCTCTATCCCACGATCGCCAGGCGCGGACCGCTTTCCGAGGGCGGCGGCCTCTACGACCTGCAGTCCTACTGCTTCCGTCACGAGCCGTCGAAGGATCCGGCGCGCATGCAGCTCTTCCGCATGCGCGAATTCGTGCGCATCGGCACGCCGGACGAGGTGATGGCGTTTCGCGAGGACTGGATGGCGCGCGGCGCGAAGCTGATCGAGGCCGTCGGTCTCGACGTGGAACTCGACACCGCCAACGACCCGTTCTTCGGGCGCGCGGGCAAGATGATGGGCAACAGCCAGCGCGAACAAAAGCTCAAGTTCGAGCTGCTGATCCCGGTGACGTCCACCGCCAACAAGACCGCCTGCCTCAGCTTCAACTATCACCAGGACCATTTCGGCTCCACCTGGGGGCTTGAGACCGCCGACGGCGAGGTTGCCCATACCGCCTGCGTCGGCTTCGGCCTGGAACGGATCGCGCTTGCGCTCTTTGCCAAGCACGGGCTGGACACCGCGGACTGGCCGGCGCCCGTGCGCGCCGCGCTTTGGGGCTGACGGGGCGTTGCACCATGTTTGAAACCCTCGCCGCCCTCGATCCGCAGAGCTACACCCCGCATCCCCTGCATGACGCGGAACGCATCTGGCCGGAAACCAACTGCTACATCGACCTGTGGATCGAAACGCTCAAGGCGCTGGATCTGGAGCCTGAAGCCATGCTCGGCTTCACGCTCACCCAGGATTTCGAGGGCGACCAGTTCACCTTCTTCAAGGTGCCGCTGGAAGACCTCGAGACGCTTTACGGCATCCGCGCCCAGGAACTGGCGATCTACGAAGCGGCGGAACGCCATGTCGCGACCCAGATCGCGCGCGGACGGCTGTGCCTCGTCGAGGTCGACAGCTACTTCCTGCCGGACACGCCGGGCGTCAGCTATCGCATCGAACACGGCAAGACGACCGTCGCGATCACCGCGCTCGACGTGGAGGCCCGCACGATGCACTACTTCCACAACGGCGGCTTCTTCGCGCTGGAGGGCGAGGATTTCGACGGCGTGTTCCAGCGTGGCGACCATGCGCAGGCCCTGCCCTTTCTGCCCTATACCGAATTCGCCAAGTTCCCGGCCAAGGCTCCCACGCCCGAGGCGCGCCGCGCCGAGGCGCTCAGGCTTCTGACGGTTCATTACGACCGTCGCCCGGCTGCCAATCCCTTCACGTCTTACGCCACGGGGTTCGCCGCCGACATCGAGGCGCTCTCCGAGCGGCCCTTCGACGTCTTTCACAAATACGCCTTCAACACGCTGCGTCAGGCGGGCGCGAATTTCGAGCTGGCGGCGACCCATCTCGACTGGCTGGCGCTGGACGGCCCCCTTGCCGGACCGGCGGAGGCGGCGCGCGAGATCGCAACGACCTGCAAGAGCCTGCAGTTCCAGCTCGCCCGCGCGCTGGCACGCAAAAAATTCGCCGGGCTCGGCGACGGGCTTCTCCCGGCCGCCCACGCCTGGGACCGGCTGATGAGCGACCTCGGTCCGGCCCTTGCCCGTTTGTCGGCGGACCGTCCAAAGACGCATTCGGGCATCCGCGCGGCCTGAGCCTGCGGCGTGACTTGAGAGTTCCCATGATCGATCCCTGCCTTATCGCCCCCTCGGACGACCTGCTCGCCGGGGTCGACTGGGACATGACCGTGACCGAGGCAAGCGCCTGGGCAACGCCGGCCGACTGCAACGTCGACAGCGACTGGCATCCGGCCGCCGTGCCCGGAACGGCCGCGGGCGCACTCGCCGACGCCGGGCTTTTTTCGCTCGACGCGCCCGTGCCGCTGCATGACCGCGACGTGTGGTATCTCGCCCATGTCGAGGTTCCCGGGCCCGGTGCCTACCGGCTGATCGCACCGGGGCTTGCGACTGTCTGCGAAGCCTGGTTCGACGGCCAGCCCGTGCTGATTTCCGACAGCATGTACGCCCGCCACGAGATCCGGCTCGATCTCGACGGCCCGGGCGATCTCATGCTGTGCTTCCGCGCCCTCGCGCCGCATCTGGAGCGCAAGGGACCGCGCGCGCGGTGGCGCACGCAGCTTGCCGGCCATCCGGGCCTGCGATTGATGCGCACGACCCTGCTTGGCCACATGCCCGGCTGGTGTCCCGACGTCCATGCCGTCGGCCCCTGGCGCGGCCTGCATCTCGTCGCCGAAACAGCCGTGCGCATCGAGGACTTGCGCATCGAGGCCACGCTCGGCGAGGACGGCACAGGCCGGCTCAGGGTTGCCCTGCGGCTGCCGGGCGAAACCGGGGACACGCCCAGCCTGAATTGTGCCGGCTGGGACGCACCGCTGGACAAGGGCGACAACGGCCTGTGGTCGGCCGACATGCTCCTGCCCGGCATCGAGGCCTGGTGGCCGCACACCCATGGCACGCCGCATCTGCACGCGCTGACGCTGCGCACGGCGTTGGGGGAAATCGCGCTGGGGCGCACCGGGTTTCGCCGCATCGAGGTCGACCCGGGCGCGGATGGGAACGGCTTCGCGCTCAGGATCAACGGCGAGCGGGTGTTCTGCCGCGGCGCGGTCTGGACAAATGCCGACATCCTGCGGCTGCCGTCGAGCCGCGAAAGCTACCGCCCCTGGCTGGAGCGCGCGCGCGACGCCCATATGAACATGCTGAGGATCGGCGGCACGATGGCGCCGGAAGCCCCGGCCTTCCACCAGCTTTGCGACGAACTCGGCATTCTGGTCTGGCAGGATCTGCCCTTCGCGAATTTCGATTATCCGGCAAAGGACCCGGACTTCATCGCCACCGTGGGCGACGAAACGCGCGATCACCTGCGCGCGACGCAGTCTTCGCCGAGCCTCGCCGTCGTGTGCGGCGGCAGCGAGATGTACCAGCAGGCCGCGATGCTCGGGCTTCCCGAAAGCCGCTGGCGCGGGCCGCTGACGGAGGAAATCCTGCCCGCAGCCGTCAAGGAGATCCGCCCCGACGTCGCCTATGTGCCGAATTCGCCGCACGGCGGGGCGATGCCGTTTTCTCCCGATGCCGGGATTGCGCATTACTACGGCGTTGGCGCCTATCTGCGCCCGCTCGAAGACGCACGGCGCGCCGACGTGCGTTTTGCCGCCGAATGCCTCGCCTTTTCCAATACCCCCGACGGCGATCCGCAAAGCATGCCAGGCGGAAACGCGCCCGGCCACGATCCGGCCTGGAAGAACGGCGTCCCGCGCGACCGGGGTGTCGGCTGGGATTTCGAGGATGTGCGGGACCACTATGTCGAGGCGCTCTACGACGTATCGCCCGCGAACCTGCGCCACGGCGACCCGCAGTCCTGGCTCGACCACGGGCGAGCCGCGGTCGCCGAGGTGATGGAGGCGACGTTTGCCGAATGGCGCCGCCCCGGATCGAATTGCGCCGGGGCACTGGTGTGGACCTTCCAGGACCTCGCGCCCGGCGCCGGATGGGGCGTGGTCGCTCACGACGGGCGGCCGAAATCCGCCTGGTATGGGTTGAAGCGGGCTTTCAGGCCCGTGGCGGTCTCTGTCACCGACGAGGGCACCAACGGCCTCGCAATCCATGTGGTGAACGAGACGGCGGAAAACCGGACGCTACGCCTCGACCTCGCCTGCCTGCGCGACGGCCGGCTGGCGGTTGCCACCGGCGAGAGCGATTTGGTGCTCGCCCCGCGCGAGGCGCGCACGCTTTCCGCCACCGACCTGATCGGCGCGTTTTTCGATGTGACATATGCCTTCCGCTTCGGCCCGCCCTCGCATGATTGCGCGCATGTGCGGCTGAGCGACGGCAACGGCACCTCGCTGGACGAGGCGTTTCATTTTCCGCTCGGACGAAGCAAAACCGCCAGAGGCGCGATGCTGTCGGTGGCGATGGACCGCGACGACGACGGAACCGATGTGCTGGTGCTGGAAACGGACCGCGTGGCACAGTCCGTCTGCGTCGACGACGACGCCTTCGAAGCGCAGGACAGCTGGTTCCATCTTGCCCCCGGGCAGGCGAAGCGGGTCAGGCTGGTCCGGCGGCCCGGCAGCGATGCAACCGCCCGCCCCTCCGGCCTCGTGCGTGCGCTGAACAGCGACGCGGTCGCCTATTCCGCCGCCTGACGGGTCGCCGCATCCTCGGCGACGGCCGCCAACGCCAGCAGATCGACAAGCTCCGCGCGCGCCGCACGCTGCGTCAGATTGTGATCGGCATCGGTCAGCTCGATCACCGCGAGATTGGGATAGGAAACGCGTCGGCGCAGGTCCTTGCCGAAGAAAACCGGTAGCTGCGCCAGCCCCGGATCGCCGTCGCTGAAGACAAGCGTCACATCCGTGCCCCGGTCGCGAAGCGTCGCCAGATTGGCATGGACCCTGGCGTAGAGCCTGGAAAAGGGCGCAAGGCCGAAAAGCCAGGGCGCGAAGTCGCGCTCGGCGCGGCGAAACCCGCGCCTCAGCAGCGAGCGTAGCAACGCGAAGGCATTGGTCCGGCCGCTGAGGATCCGTCTCCACTTCTCCGCGCTCAGCATCTTGCGTCCGTAGTCGACCGCCGAGGTATGGCCGAAACGCAGCACCTCCGCCACATCGTCGCGCGGATCCCAGAGGAACCGCTGAAGGTTGACCGCGACGACCTTGCGCACGCGAGGGTCCGCCACCGCCCCGTTCAGCGCCAGATAGGCCCCGCTGCAGGTGCCGGTGACGACGGCGCCGGCCGCAAACCCCTTGGCAGCGACCACATCGAGCGCAGCGCGCAGGTCGGCAAGCTGGCTCGGGTGATAATGCACGATCTGCGGCCCGCCGGCCTGGGGCCGGCTGTCGCCGATATCGGCGAGATCGATGCGCAGCGAGGCGATGCCACGGGCGGCCAGCGTCCGGGCGGCCTCGACCGCGCCGTGCGCCCAGCCGGCACGCGGTGTCGCGCCGGAATTCAGAAAAACGACCGGTCGTGCGCCCGGCAGGCGCTCGTCCGGCTCGCACCAGACGCCGATCAGGCCACCTTGTGCGCCGAAAGCGACGGAGGCCTCGCGCGCGCGCCCGGCGAGCTCAAGGAGGGGAGCATCCGGCGACACGCCCGACACGCGGCATGTCCGCGGCGGAACGGTGCGCACCAGCCAGCCGACCAGCCGGTCGAAATCGGCCTGCGGACAAAGCGAGGCCGTCGGATCGCTCATGAGATCGTCATAGCCGGCGAAGACATGCAATTCGCCCGTCGCGCCGGCGGAGGCCGCCTTGCCGAAGGCTTCCTCCACCGCCTTGTCCGGGCGATGCGCAACAAAGGCCGGCGGCAGATCCGCCCGCCCGGCGCGGCCGGAGACATCGAGGGCGCGAATGTCGGCAGCGACTTGTTCGCCGAGCCCGAGTCCGCCGAAGGAGAGCCTTTCGCCCGGCGCAGGATCCGGCGCCGCGCCCGTGATCTCGCCGATCATCGCCGCGCGTGCCTGAAGCTCGCGCAGATAGGTCCGCCCCTTCACCACGGGGGCGAGCAGGGCAAGCGCTGCGGCGCGCTGGCGCCCGTCCGCCACCGCCGTCAGGGCAAGCGTCGCGCCGAGGCCAAGGCCGACCAGAACGATCTCCTCCACCCCGGACCTCTCGCGCAAGACGGCGCAGGCCGCATCCAGCGTCGCCTCGTAACAGGCAAGACCCTCGACCTCCGCGGCCGTTTCCGCCGCGTCCCCCGTGCCCGGCCAGTCGAAGCGAAGGACCGGATAGCCCGCCGCCGCAAGCTGGTCGGCCAGAATGCGCAGGGAGCGACGCGCGCACAGATCCTCATATCCCCAGGGGCCCGCGATCACGACGCCGACCGCCCCTTGGGCCGGGTGCAGAACCGCAAACGTGCCGGCGAGGGAAACGGGCACAAGGGCCGCCTCCCCTCCGACGGACCGCCCGGATGTCAGCTCGCTCGACGTCATGGGTCCATCCTCATGGCCGCGCGAGCGCCGGGCAAGCCGTTTCCGCCGGCGTGCGGCGGGCGATCAGGCGCGAAATCGCCACCATCTGCGGACGGTCCAGACCGTCTTCGGGTTGTACCGACAGGGGATAATCGCCCCACCAGTCGCCCGCGGCCCAGATCGTCCAGCCCGCCCAGACGTCCGGCCGCGCGTTGAGATAACCGACCATGCGCACAAGCCCTTCATAGCAATCGGGGCGGGCGTGGCCGCCGAACTCGCCGAGGAAAGCCGCATTGCCGGTCTGTTCCAGCCATTTTGTCAACCGCTCGATGGCGGTCATCGCATCATCGACGCGGCTGCAGGCGGTCTTGGTTCCGGAAAAATCGTCATCCATGTACTGGTGCACGTCGAAGACGAACCGGTCGAGCGGATCGACAACACCCTTCAGCACCTCGGCGTTGGAGCCGCCGGGCTGTTCGTCGAACCAGTGCGACGCGCCGGTCCAGATCGTGCCCGGCACCATCACCAGGTTGCCGGCGCCGGCCTCCCGGATCGCCGCGATGGCCGCGTTGACCGAGGGCAGCCAGTCGCGCGCGGCAATATGGGCCGGCTCGTTCATCAGCAGGAAGACAACATCCTCGCGGTCCCCGTAGCGCGATGCCAGCCGGCGCCAGAAATCGGCGAACGCCGAGACGGGCACGGCGTCGCTGCCAACGAAGCCACCGCGATACTTCGCGTAATTGTGGGGATCGAGAATGACGGTGAGGCCCATGCCGGTTGCCGCGGTGACGGTCTCGTCGAGCAGCGCCAGCTCCGCCTTCGCAAGCGGAGCGTCGAGTTTCGGCTGAAGACGTTCCCAGCGAAACGGCAGACGTACCGCGTTCATGCCCTTGGCGCGCAAATAGGCAAGCGTTGCCCGCGCGGGATAGATGTAGGTCTTGGCGTGAACGCCCGGCAGATCGCCGAATTCGGCGCCCGCCACATTCGCCCCGCGCAGGCAGTCCGCGCGCGCCGTCGTCACGGGCATTGCGAGCGCCAGGACGAGGGCGAGCTTGACGGCCCGCCTCCACTGGTCAGGAGCGCGCATGCGACCCCTCCCCGCCGACCTTCAGGCCGGGCGCGTTTCCGCCATCGCCGCCGCCGCGATTGCGCCATATCCCCAGAATCGCAGTCGCCATGTTGTCGACCTGCCAGGTCCGCATGACCCAGCGGCGCGACAGCAGATGCACGATCACCAGCTGCGCCCAACCGGCGATGGCAACCCCGTCGAGACCGAACTGCCGTCCCAGAACATAGAGCAGGCCGAGGTAGACGACGAAGACAATGCTGCGCATGCGCAGAAGATAGGATTCACCGCCACCGATCATCGTCAGCCAGGTGCCGGGTCCGAAGAAGGCGTGACTGATCGCCGCCAGCGACAAGAGCACGAGAACGTCGAAGTGCTCGACGAATGCGGGATCGAACAGATGCAGGATGAAGGGACCGAGGAAATAGAGCATCACGCCGCCGATGGCCGCCAGCGCGAAGCTTCCGGCCGACAGCATCGCCACCAGCTTCTGCGCACCGGGACGGTCGTTTTCCTGGAACTTCGCCGAGATCAGCGGAATGCCGACCGTGTCGATGGCGAGCACCGGCAGGGTCAGCAGCATCGCGATCCGATAGGCGACGAAATAGAAGGCGGCAACCTCCAGCCCGATGGCGATGCCGATGAGGATCGTTTCCAGATAGGACGACGCGGCGTTGAAGAAACCATTGGCGCTGAAATTGAGCGTTTCCGCGTTCCAGCGCCGCCAGGGCACGACCTGGCCCCTTGCCGCGCGCCGGGACAGAAAGGCGAGCCCCTCGTGCTTGACGAAGGAGATCGCCTGAAACCCGACCGTCAGCACCAGCAGGCCGGTCACGATCTCCGTCGCCGCCGCGCCACTCACGAGAAGGCCCGCATAGGCGAGTGCCGGAAGCGTGACCGCCGTCAACAGTCGCCACAGGTTCTCGCGCGGCACGAGGGCCATCACGATCCGCCCGTGGATGCGGAAATAGTTCTGGAGATATTCGCTCACCGTGAAGACCGCGCCGAACAAAAACGCGATCGGCAGCGAATCATACGGGGCCGACAGCCGCGCGGAGAAGATCCAGACCGACATAGCCGCCAGAAGCTGGATGCCAATCCCGAAGCCAAGCCACAGCGCGTTCACACGCAACAGCGCCTGATTGGTTTCGCCGGGCACGTGATCCTTCAAACGGAAGTGCTTTACCAGCAGCACCGGCTGCCCCAGGACAAAGATCAATCCGAGCGAGGTGCCGACCGAAAACAGGAAGATGTAAAGGCCGTATTCGGCGGTATCCAGCGCGTGGCTGGCCCCGAACAGTGCCGCGAAACTGAGCACCGTGCTGCCGAAACGGCTGAACAGCGACCAGAACAGCCGCTTGATGTTCCCGCGCGCGGCGAGCGCCAGAAGCCGCTTCATCTGGATGCCTCCCGCACGTCCCGACGCGTCGCCCCCCCGTGGCGCTCCAGCGTGCGGGAAAGGGCGCTTTCCAGGATCGAGCACACCGCTGGTTCGAGATAGTCCGCGGCCGCCTCGAGCGCACCCTTCGACAGCCGCGCGTAAAGATCCGGCGATGCGGCGATCCGCTCGATGCAGGCCGCGAGGGCGGCCGCGTCGCCGGCCGCGGCATGGTAGCCGTTGACACCATCCGCAATATTTTCCGCAACACCGCCGATGTCGGTCGAGATCACCGGCACGGCGTGCGAGAACGCCTCGATCGTCGCCCGCCCGAACGCCTCGCGGCCGATGGTCGGATAGACCAGAAGGTCGACCTGCGGAAAGAATTCGGCCGGCGTCGTCCATCCGAGAAAGCGTGTGCGGTTCACCGGAAACAGCGCCCGAGTTTCCTCCGCGAAGCTGTCGCGGCCGGTGCCGCCGATGACGAATTCGACATTGCCCTGCGCGGACAAAAGGCGCGCCGCCTCCGCGAGCACGCCAAACCCCTTGAACCGGGTCTGGACGCCGAGAAACCCGACGCGCAACGGTCGGTCGGCGGGAAGGCTGCGCGGCGCGTCGGCGTGCACCGCGTCGATCACCGCGGGAACCCGATAGGCGGCCGCGCGGGGGAAATAGCCCTCGTCGAGATGCCGCTGCACGATGTCCCGCGATTCGCCGATCACGGCATCGACGAGACGTGAAAATTGCCGGCGACCGAAGGACCCGGCATAGCAGCTGGCGCACTGGGCCGGGCAGTTCTTCCCGTCGCGCTGCATGACGCCGTTCCAGCACATCATGAAGGCGCTGAAGATCGTGTGCGCGACCGGGATGCCGGCCGCGCGCGCGGCCGCCCAGGAGGCGACATTGATGTTTTCGATGCTGACCGTCAGCATGATGTCGGGTCGGAAATCGGAAATCTCCCGCCGCATTGCAAGAAAGGCGCGCGGGTTGCCGTTCTCGAGCGCGTGCCAGACGAGCTTCTTCCAGGCCGGACGGGAGGTGTAATAGTTCCAGTAGATGTTGAGACTGCGGATGCGGTGGACGGGAACGCCCTCGTAGATCTCGTGCCGGTCGTCCTCGCCGACATTGACAACGCGCACGTCATGGCCGGCCGCAACCAGCATCTTCGCCAGCAACAGGGAAGAGATCGGCCCTCCCCCGTCGGCAAAGGGCGGGAAAGCGGCACAGGGCATCAAAATGCGCATGACGTCCGGGATGTCCTCGGTCTGTTTCCACAAGGCAGGGGCGCCCTGGCGGGCGGCGCGAGCCTGCCGACGATCGCAAGATCAGTAGCCCGGCACATCTTAACCTGCCGTGTCCTGGAAGGGGAGACGGTCTCTGCGCGGCAAAAAACCCTCAATGAGCTTAACCGGACCTTTCCGGGAAACCCAGACGCGGAGCCGGCACAGCCGTTCACGATTGCTTAACCAAACCGGCAATCGTTGGCCGGGGGGGCGAAACCTCAACCTGTCGTTCATGCGCGGCAGCTAGCGTGGGGTAGATCCAGCCCTGCCCGCAAGGCTCGGAGCCAACACCGGACACCGGCCAAACCGGCCGCTACAGGACATTTTGCAGGACGCATGGTTGCGCAACTGACCACCACGCCCAGACTGAGCCGGACGGACCGCTGGAAGCGTCGCGTCAAGACGCTTGGATTGCGCGTTCTGTCGGCGAGCGGCGCGACCCGCCTGATCGCCCGCCGCTACGGTGGGCGCGGCGTCATTTTGATGTTCCACGATTTCACCCGCGATCCGCGCCGCGATCTCGACCAGGGATGCCGCATCGAGGATTTCAGCCGGATTCTTGCTCATCTGCGCAAAACCGGCCGCGACATCGTCACCCTCGACGAGGCGCAGCGCCGGCTTGCCGACCCGGCGGCGCGCCGTTTCGCCGTGCTCACCTTCGACGACGGGTATCGCTCGAACATCGATCTCGCCCTTCCGGAGATGGAGCGCTTCGAGGCCCCGGCGACGATCTATGTTCCGACCGCCATGATCTCCCGCGACATCAACGCCTGGTGGCTCGGCCTGACCGCCCTGTTCCGCGACCGCGACCAGATCGAAATCGAGCCGATGGGCGTGCGCTATTGCTGTCCGGACCTGGACAGCAAGATCGCCGGCCTGCGCCGCGTGCTCGCCTGGGTCTGGGACGACTTCACCCGCAGTGAAATGCTTGGCCCGACATTTGCGCGCCACGGCATCTTCCTCGCCGACATCGTCGACCGCGCGGCCATCGACGAGGCCGGCATGATCGCGGCCGACCGTCACCCGCTGATCGAGATCGGCGCCCACACGGTGAACCACCGGGCGCTCTCGCTCCTGGACGACGCGGACGTGCGGGCGGAGATGACCGGCAACAAGCGCTTTCTGGAGGAGCGTCTGCAGCGGGAGGTCCCGCATTTCGCCTATCCCTACGGCGCGCCGTCGCTTTCGGGCGCTCGCGAGCCGCGAATGGCCCGCGAGGCCGGATTCCGCTCCGCCGTCACGACAACGCCCGGATGCCTGTTCCCGGCCCATGCCGACAGCCCGTTCACCCTGCCCCGGCAGAACGCAGAATACACCGAAGACGGCGCCGCCTATACCGCCTGTGGCACGGCCGGCCTGTTCCGCGCTCTTGCAAGCCGTGGCGGAAACCCGCTTGCAAGCCTCGCGGAAGCGACGACGTGAGGGCGGCGATGCACAGCCACGAGCCCCTGGAGAGCGGCGCGGCCGGACCGGACCCGGTCTTCGCCGGCGACACGCTGGTGCATGTGGTGCGCCAGTACAAGCCCAGCGTCGGCGGACTGGAGGACTTCGTCGCCAGTCTGGTGGCGCGCCAGCGCGGCCGCTTCCGGCGCATCCGCATCATCACCTGCGACCGGCTGTTTCGCGGCGATGGCGCCAAGCTTGCCCACCGCGAGATCATCGATGGTGCGGAAGTGGTGCGCCTGCCCTATTTCGGCTCGACGCGCTATCCCGTCTGCCTCGGTTTCCTGCGCGAAATCGCCGATGCCGACCTCGTGCATGTCCATGCCATCGATTTCTTCTTCGACGCGCTGGCGGCAACGCGGCGGTTGCATGGCAAGCAATTGGTCGCCACCACCCATGGCGGCTTCTTCCACAGCTCCGACTATCGCCTGTTGAAGCGGATCTGGTTCCGCTCGATCACCCGGGCCTCCGCGAAACGCTACGGCGCGCTCGCATGCTGCAGCGAAAGCGACTACGAGCGCTTTGCTCGCGTCGCGCCCGAGAAGGTCCGGCTGATCGAAAACGGCGTCGACATCGAGAAATTCGCCGGCGCGGGATCGCCCGAACCGGCAAAGTCGCTGATCACCATCGGCCGTCTCGCCCACAACAAGCGCATCGACCTCCTGCTCGACGCCATGGCGCGCCTTGCAGCCGACGACCCGGAGTGGCGGCTTGCAATCGTCGGCACGCCGTTCGACTGGAGCCGGGCCGACGTCGAGACGATGATCGCGGACCGCGGTCTCGGCGCAAACGTCGATCTGCATGTGGGTCCGAGCGATGCGCAGATGCGCGATTTGCTCGGCAGGGCCAGCCTTTTTGTCAGCGCCTCGCAATACGAGGGCTTCGGGATCGCGCTGATCGAGGCGATGAGCGCGGGCCTTTCAAGCGTGGTCGAGCGAAACGCCGCCTTCACCGCCTTCGCGAACAAGCATGCCGGCATCGCGCTCAGCGATTTCCGCGAGCCCGAGGGCGCGGCGGACGCGATCCGCACGGCTTATGCCCGCGTCGCGCACGACCCGGCCGCTGCGCGCGAAACCGCCATCACACAGGCCCAAGCCTATTCCTGGGATGCGACAGCACTGCGCTACGAGGCACTGTACCGCGAGGTTCTCGGGCGCTGAAAACGAGGCGTCCCGGGCGCTGTCACGGCCGGGCGCCTGTCCGCCGCAAACCCTGCCCAAACGTCCGTCGCCCCGACGCAAAGCCACAACAGCGCTGCCGTCTTGATCGAGTACAGCGAGTTCGACACCACCATCAGCAGGCTGATGTAGGTCACGACCAGCGCGCGGAAGCGCCAGGCATCGCTTGAACGCACCGGCACGAAAACGAAGGCCGTCCACATGACGATCACGCCGATCAGACCGAACTGGTGCAGCGTGTAGGCATAGCCGCTGTCGTCGAGAAATGTATCGACGCCCGAGACGCCGAACAGGCCCGCCAGATCGAGCTTGAGGAACAGGCGCGCGGAATGAAACCAGCGCCCGCCGAGATTGTCGTGCCAGCCAACCTGGGTGGTCGACAGGCCGTAAAGCACCAGCAACAGCGCAAGCATCGCCGGAACGAGCCACCACACGACGCGCGGCACGAAGCGGTAGACGACGAAAGCGGAGAAAAAGGCGATGCAGACGAACAGGCCGAAGCGGGCATCGCCCAGGATGATCACGGTCGCGGAGGCCGCGAACAGCAGCTTGCGCCGGGCCATGTCCTTGCGAAACAGCGCCCACATGCCGAGAAAGGCGCCGAAGTTGCCCATCGAGACCGGTTCCAGGAACACCGAAGACACCCGGTGAATGCCGAGAAAGGGAAAGAAGTTCCGCCCCTCGGGACGAATGCCGCTGATGAAGAGGTCCGAACCTTCCGTGAAATTGTCGCCGGCGTTGATGGTCCCGCGCGCGATGTAATAGTCGTTGATGTTGACGTTGGCGAGAAAGACGTCGAGCAGGAAATATTCGAACAGGCCGATGGCGATGACGATGCCGGCACAGGCCATCACCAGCTTGTCGACCGAGCGGATGTCGCGCACGCCCCGGCCGAGAAAGTAGAAGCAGATCGGGATCAGCCCGTCGCGGATCCCCTTCAGGTCGAGTTCCGGGCGCATTGCCAGGATCAGCGCCATATAGGCAAGATAGATTGTCAGTACGACATAGAGATCGACCCGCCGCTCGAGCGCCAGCAGGAAGCCCGCGCCGATCAAGAGAACCTCCACCAGCATCACATGACTTGCCGAGATCCCCGTCACCCGGGTGTTGACGAAGGCGAGAAAGCAGTTGAACACCAGCGACGCGATGACGATGGCGAAGACCGCCCGCAGCCACAGGTCGTAGGTGTCGGGACGCGCGGTGAACCGCGAAAACCCGTCTGGCAGAGACGCCGAACGCGGCTTTGGCGCGGGCGCGGAATCAGGCTGCGAGCGCCACATTGCCGATCATCCTGTCCTGCCAGGGCTGCAACAGCGTCAGCGTCCGGTCGAGATCCTGGCGCGAGGTCTCGCCGAGAGTGGTGACGAGAAGGATCGCATCACTTTGCCCGAGCAGAACCGGCAAATAGGGATTGGACAAGGCGGATCCGCCGTCGATCAACAAGAACTCGTCCTCGCCGGCGCCGATCTGGTCCGCTCCCGGCACATGGGTCTTTCCGTCCAGGCGCTCGACGGTGAAGGGGGCGGCGGCCCCGCCGCTGCGCGTCTGCACCGGAGCGACCCCACCCTCCTCGTAGGCGGGCGCCGCACGCCGACGGCTGGACAGGCGGGTGCGCTGCGGCTCCTGCGCGGGAAGCACCTCGCGTTGCGGCGCGGCCATGGCGGCAGCGGCATCGGTACGCGCCAGCAGCACGTCCTCGCCCATGTCATAGAGACCGCTGGCGATGGCGCGCACCAGAGGCGAAAGCGCGCGCTCCTTCCCGGGCGAAATCACCAGAATGTTCGCGGGACGCTCCTCGGCAAAGGCATGACGCAGGGCATAGGCGATGCGCGTCACGGCGAGCTGGCGTTCGGCGGCGCGTGTGGCAGCGCTCTCGCCGGGCAGGAAGCGTTCGAGACGGGCCGGCGCCTCGCCGGTGCCCGGCGCGCTCAATCGCGCGATCAGCGGGACGCCGGTGCGCTCGACCAGTTCGCGGTCCGATCCGAGCTTGCCGTTGAGCATTTCCCAGGCGACGCCGCCGCCTGCCGCGAGTGCAAAGCCGAAGACGGCAGCGGCGGCCAGGACGATCAGTCCCGAGGGGCCGTTCGCCTTCAGCGGTGCCACCGCGCGCGAAATGATCCGCGAATTGCTGGTGTCGATTTCCTGCTGTTCCTGAAGTTCGTTGGCGCGGCCCAGGAAGGAATTGTACACGCTCCCGAGCGAGGCGGCCTCGTTCTCCAGCTGGCGCAGGCGGATTTGCGAGCGGCTCTGGTCGACATTGGTCGAGGCGAGCCTGTTCGCTTCGCCTTCCAGAGCCGCGACATTGGCCAGCGCGCGCTGCAGGTCGCTGTCGACCGAACGGCGCACGCGGGACAATTCGTCGGCGATGAGACGGCGGGTGTTGTCGAGCTGCGAGCGGAGCTCGCGCAGTTGCGGATGGTTCGCGCCAAGCGTGGTCGC
Organism: Stappia stellulata DSM 5886; assembly: GCF_000423705.1. Lineage (GTDB taxonomy): Bacteria > Pseudomonadota > Alphaproteobacteria > Rhizobiales > Stappiaceae > Stappia > Stappia stellulata. The sequence continues at coordinate 86,634 of NZ_AUIM01000010.1, forward strand.
CGCCTGGGCCTCGCGCTCCGCGATCCGGGCAAACTGCACGCGCAAGGATCCAAGGGTGGTTGTCTGCAGGTTGGCCGGAAGGCCTCCGGCCTCGATGTCGGTCACGGTGAGCGTCTTGAGCAGGTCCGCGTTCGACTTTGCCCGCTCCAGATCCACACGCGCCTGGGTCAGCTGGGTGTTGATGTCCTGAAGCTGCTGATCGACGACAAGGCCGCGCTGTCCGGTGCTGATCAGCCCGTTCTCGGCGCGGAAGCTCTCCACCGCCGCCTCCGCCGCCTCGACGCGCTTCTTGAGGTCGTCGGCCTGCTCCTGAAGCGCGACACTGGCACGCAAGGTGGCGTCCGCGCGCGAGCGACGGGCCTCGTCGAGATAGGCCCGCGCCGCCTCGTTGGCGATCGCGGCGGCCGCGAAGCGGTCGGGATGACGCATGATGATGTCGATGACGAACGCTTTTTCGACCCGGACGGCCTGAAGTCTCTTCTTCAGCCCGGCAATCGCGGCAGCGCGGATATCCTCCTCGGTCGGTGTCGGCGCTTCACGACCGAGCAAACGCGAAAGCAGCCCGTTTCCGGGCAGTTGCGTGATCGCGGGATCCTCGACAAGCTTGAGACGCTCGACGACATCCTCCAGAACCGCCTGCGAGAGAATCACATAGGTCTGGCTGTCGACGGCCAGCTTCTGCAGGCCCTCTCCATTGTCGCGAGCCAGAATGTCGTTGCCGACAATCTGCAGACCCTGCGGCTCGATCAAGAGCTCGGCACTGGTGCTGTATTCCGGCGTCTTCATGGCGAGAAATGCCAGCGCAAACACCATGAAAACAATCGGCAACGCGATCAACCATCGGATCCGCTTCCGCAAAATGCCGGGAATCTGATAGATATCGATCATGCTCGCGCGCCGCCTGGATATCCGTTCGCGCCGCCGCCTGAACGGGGCCGAAGATGGTTCATGTGCCTTTCAAGCATTGCCCGAACATGGTTAACAATTCGCAAGTCCGCATGCCACCTGCGCTGGCGGACCCCGCTTTCGCCTTGCTGCGGATTTCCCTGCGCGGTTAGCACCTGATTTGCACTTCGGGCCTATGCTGCACCAACCATCGAGAGACCGAGGACCATGAACAGCGCGCGCCCAACCGAACCCGCGACGAAAACACCGCCGCAGGTCCGCATCGGCCCGGTCTCGATTGCCCGGTGCACCCAACGCGAGGCCATCGATCGCCTGCTGGCGCATGTGCCGGACGGGCCGGCCTTGCGGGTTGCCTTCGCCAATGCGCATGGACTGTTGCTGGCGATGGATGACCCGCAATTCGCGCGAACGCTCGACGGCTTTCTCGTTCTGAACGACGGGATCGGCGCGGAAATCGGCGCGAAACTCCTTACCGGCGAAGGCTTTCCCGACAACCTCAACGGCACCGATTTCGTGCCCGCCCTGCTTGCCGCGGCGCCCGGGGGAACGCGTGTCTATCTCCTTGGCGCGAAGCCGGAAATCGTCGCCCGCGCGGCCGAGAAATTCGCCGCAGCCCATCCCCATATCCTGGTCTGCGGTCATCGCGACGGGTACTTCGGCCCCGACGATCACGGGGAAATCGTCGCGGAGATCAACACGGCCGCTCCCGACATCCTGCTGGTCGCCATGGGCAACCCGAAACAGGAGTATCTGATCGAGACGCTGTCGCCGTCCCTCGACGTACCGCTTGCGCTCGGCGTCGGCGCGCTGTTCGATTTCACGGCCGGCGAGGTCGTGCGCGCGCCCGGCACGATGCGCCGGCTCGGACTGGAGTGGGTGTTTCGCTTCGCGCAGGAGCCCAAGCGCCTCGGCGGACGTTATACGCTCGGCGTTGTCCGCTATCTTTGGAAGATCGGCGGCCTCTGGGCTTCAGCGCGGTTGTCGCGCGGCTAGGGAGGCCTCACCGGTCCAGGCGCGCAATCCAGTCCAGAACCGCCTGCGTGTCGGCCACGGTTTCCACCGCGACCTGCGGCGGCCGGCTTGCGACGATCACCGGAAGGCCGAGACGCCGCGCAGCCTCGATCTTGGCGTACCCCCACGGTCCGCCGCTGTTCTTGGTGACCACATGGGTCACACCGTGGTCGCGAAACGCCACGCATTCGGCATCCGCATTCGCCGGCGGACGACCAAGCACCAGCCGTCCAGGCGGCAACGGCTGATCCGGCGCGGGGGGATCGATCATTCGCATCAGGCAATCAAGATCGCGGCGCAGCGCGAAGACGCCGATGTCCTTGCGCCCGATGGCAAGGAACGGACGTGCGCCCTCGGGGAGTGCGGCAACCGCCTGCGTCAAGTCGGCCACCTCCCGCCAGTCGTCGCCCGCCCCCGGCCGCCACTGCGGCCGGTCGAGACGCAGCAGCGGAACTTGCATGCGCGCGCAGGCCGCAACGGCATTGGCGGTCATCGCCTGCGCGAACGGATGGGTCGCATCGATGACAGCCCCGACCGCGTTTTCAGCGAGATAAGCGGAAAGGCCCTCGACGCCGCCGAACCCGCCGATCCGCGTTCTCGCCCCATAAACCTCGGGACGCGCCACGGCGCCGGCGAGCGAGACGACAATGTCATGCCGACCGTCTTCGCCCAACCGTGCGGCGAGCGCGCGCGCGTCTCCGGTACCGCCGAGAATCAGGAGGCGCATCCGCTCTCCCCCGGCGACGTTCGCGCGGTTTCGAACGGCGTTTCGGCAACGATCCGCCCGGCGCGGTCGACCACGAGCACCTCGACGTCGACCGGAGCATCGCGCAGCACCTTGCGGATCGCCGCGTGAGACGCACGGGCCACAGCGCCGGCGACATCGACGCCGTCGCGTTCGGCGCGGTCCAGCACTTCCTTGGCCGTGTTCGCCGTGCGCGCCGCCTCGACAAGCCCTTGCGACGCGCCGCTTTCGCGCAAGACATCGGCCAGGGCCTCGAAATCGACACGACTGCGCGCCGAATGCAGGTCGAGCGCGCCCTGGGCCAGTTTCACCAGCTTGGCGAAGCCGCCGGCCAGCGTCAGGCGCGGTACGGGATGGGCGCGCAGGTATTTCAGCAATCCGCCGGCGAAATCGCCCATGTCGAGCAGGGCCAGTTCCGGCAGATCGGGATGACGCGCCTGCGCGGCCGCCTCGGATGTCGCCCCCGTCGCTCCGATGACATGGGTCACGCCGGCCGCGCGCGCGACATCGACACCACGGTGGATGGAGGCGATCCAGGCCGCGCAGGAAAACGGCCGCACGATCCCGGTCGTCCCCAGGATCGACAGGCCGCCGACAATGCCGAGCCGGGGATTCATGGTCTTTTGCGCCAGCGCCTCGCCGCCGGGAATGGAGATCTCCACCTCGACATCGCCGCTACCGCCAAACGCTTCGGCGACCTCGGCGATGGCCGCAGAAATCATCGACCTCGGCACGGGGTTGATCGCCGGCTCGCCGGGCGGGATCGGCAGGCCCTCGCGGGTAACGGTTCCAACGCCGTCGCCGGCGCGAAACACCACCCCGCTGCCGGCCGGCGCGAGGCGCACCCGCGCGATCACCAGCGCGCCGTGAGTGACGTCGGGATCGTCGCCCGCGTCCTTGACGATGGCCGCCAGCGCCGCGCCTTCCGCAAGCTCCTCGCGGGCAAGCGCAAAGGCGGGACGCTCGCCCCTGGGCAGGACGATCTCGACGGGATCGGGAAACGCACCCGTCAGCAACGCCTGATAGGCGGCCTTGGCGGCTGCCGTCGCGCAGGCGCCCGTGGTCCATCCCCGGCGCAACTCGGTGGTGTTCGTCGCGTTCATGCGCCGGACTATAGGGCGGGCCGCGATAGGCGTCACGGCAAAGGGCGCCAGGGTCGCGATTTCAATAACAGACGACGCAAGTTGACCTTGGCGCGAGCGCACACGCGTCGTAAAACCGGGGGGACATGACAACGACGCCCAACGATCTCACCGACGGCCTTGATCCGTCCCGGCTGCGCCTCCCCGATTTCGAGGCCGGATGGGTGTGGCTGGCCGGCGCCGGGCCGGGCGATCCCGGCCTCTTGACGCTGCATGTGCTCAACGGGTTGCGCCATGCCGACGTCATTGTCTACGACGCGCTCGTCGACACCAGCATTCTCGACCTCGCCAAGCCCGGCGCGATCATCGACTATGCCGGCAAACGCGGCGGCAAGCCGAGCCCGAAGCAACGCGACATCTCGCTCAAGCTGATCGAGTATGCACAAGCCGGTCACCGGGTGCTCCGGCTGAAGGGCGGCGATCCCTTCGTCTTCGGACGCGGTGGCGAGGAAGCGCTGACGCTCGTTGGCGCCGGCGTGCCGTTTCGCATCATCCCGGGCGTCACCGCCGGGATCGGCGGGCTGGCCTATGCCGGCATCCCCGCCACGCATCGCGACACCAACCAGGCGGTCACCTTCCTCACCGGCCACGACCAGACGGGCCTCGCCCCGTCCGCAATCGACTGGGATGCCATCGCCAGGGGATCTCCGGTGATCGTCATGTATATGGCGATGAAGCATCTGGCGCAGATCGCCCGGAACCTGCTCGACGCCGGACGGCGCGCCGACGAACCGGTGGCCATCGTCTGCAACGGCACGCTGACCAACCAGAAGGTGCTGGAAACAACGCTTGCGCGCGCGGCAGAGGATGCGGCGGAGGCCACCCTGGAACCGCCGGCCATCGTCTGCGTCGGCGAGGTCGTGCGCCTGCGCGCCGGGCTCGACTGGCTGGGGGCGGCTCAAGGCCGCAGCCTCAACGCCGACCCGCTCGATCTCAGGCAGACATCAGAGACCGGATGAGCGCGCCGGGCGGCCTGCTGATCGCGGCACCGGGTTCCGGCGCCGGCAAGACGACGCTGACGCTCGCGCTGCTGCGCGCGCTGAAAAACGCGGGACTGCGCGTCGCCTCCGCCAAATCCGGCCCGGACTACATCGATCCGAAGTTCCATGAGGCCGCCAGCGGGCGGCCTTGCGTCAATCTCGATGCCTGGGCGATGCAGGCCGACGGGATTCGGGGGCTTGCCTCCCGACAGGCGGACACCGCCGACCTCCTGCTGGTGGAAGGCGCCATGGGGCTGTTCGACGGCGCCGCCGACGGCAGCGGCTCCGCCGCCGATCTCGCCACGATCCTCGCACTGCCTGTCGTGCTCGTCGTCGATTGCGCGAAACAGGCACAATCCATCGCAGCCCTGGTGCGCGGTTTTCGCGATCACCGGGACGATATCCTGATCGCGGGTCTGATCCTGAACCGCATCGGCAGTCCCCGCCACGAGGCAATGCTGCGCACGGCACTCGACCCGCTCGGCATCCCCGTGCTGGGTGCCCTGCCGCGCGACCGCGCCCTTTCCCTCCCGGAACGGCATCTGGGACTGGTCCAGGCCGAAGAACACGCGGATCTCGCCGCGTTTCTCGATCAGGCGGCGGCGCTGTGCGCGCGCCATCTCGACCTGTCGGCGCTGACGGACCTCGCCGCGCCGCTCGGCAGGTCATCCCCCCAGCCCGGGCTGCCCCCGCTCGGGCAGAGGATCGCCGTCGCGCGCGATGTCGCCTTCGCCTTTTGCTATCCGCACCTGCTCGACGGCTGGCGCGCGGCCGGCGCGGAGCTGACGTTCTTTTCGCCCATGGGCGATGAGGCACCGTCGCCCGATGCCGATGCCGTCTATCTGCCTGGCGGCTATCCCGAACTGCACGCCGGGCAGCTTGCCGCTGCCACGCGATGTCTCGACGGCCTGCGGTCGGCGGCCGCCCGAGGCGCGCTCGTCTTTGGCGAGTGCGGGGGGTACATGACCCTCGGGCAGGGCCTGACCGATGCCGACGGCAACCGTCATGCCATGGCCGGACTTCTGCCGCTGGAAACGAGCTTCGCGACACGCAAGCTGCACCTCGGCTATCGGGTGCTGACGCCAATTGGCGCAACGCCCTTCGCCGGGCCGCTCTCGGCGCATGAGTTCCACTATGCGACGACCACCCACGAGGGGGCGGCGGAGCGGCTTTTTTCCGCGCGCGATGCGACCGGGTCGCCCCTTGCCGACATGGGGCTGAGGGCGGGCAACGTCATGGGCTCCTTTGCCCATGTCATCGCCGCGCGATGACAGTGTTTCGAAATCTCATCGCCACGCGATGACGCAGTTCGGGGGTGCCGTCACCACGCGACAAACCGCTGTCAGGCGGCCTCCAGCACGCAGAGCTTGCAGGTGTAGCCTTCCTTTTCGTGGTAGGCGGCGTCGCGAATGTCGCGCACGCGAACCCGCCCCTTTGCCTCCATCGCCTTCAGGTGATCGGCATATCCGTCGGGACCCCAGACCTTTTCATGCACCGTCACGATAACCGGCGCGCCGGGCCGCGCGACGCGGGCCAGTTCGTCCATCGCCTGCGGACCGACATGGCCGCTGGTAAAGACGCCGACGCTGACGACGCCGTCGTAGCTGTCGGCGGGCATATCGAGCGGCTTGGTCAGGTCGGCTTCAGAGAGCTTGCGGTAAACATTCTTCTCCGCCGCCTGCTCCAGCATGCCGGGGCTGAGATCGAGGCCGTCGATCACCAGACCGGCGATGTCATGCCGGGTCAGCGCCTCACCGACGAGGCCCGTTCCGCAACCGGCGTCGAGGACGAGCGCGTCCGTGTCTAGCTTTTCGGACAAGGCTTTTGCCGCCTGGTGCGGCGCGACATAGCCCATGCCCTCGATCGTGTCGGCCTCGTAGCTCCCGGCCCAGTCGCGGTAGAGCGCGCGGATCTCGCGGGCGTTGCCATCCAGGGCATAGGCGCGTTTCAAGAGCGGGTTTTCCGGCTCCATGGCGTGTCTCTCCTTTGGCTGATGTAATCCAAGCCTAGGAAATATTGAAAGAAATTACAAATCGGCGCGCGGATGCCGCCTGTTTTACACTGCATCCAGTGTGCACAAACGGCAAAGCATCCCTTCATGGGCGTGATAGGGACTGTGCTTGATCTCGCGCAGCCGGATCGCGCCCGCCCGTTCGAGATCGCGGATATGAACATCGAAGCCGTCCGCCTCCCAGGCGGTGTCGCGCACGGTGAGCACGATCGGCGCCCCGGGCCGGGCGACGCGCACCAGTTCGTCGATCCCTTCCGGCCCGACATGACCGTTTGTGAAGACGCCGGCGCTGACGATGCCGTCATAGGACTTGTCGGAAAGGGGAAGTGTCGCCGTCAGGTCGCCGGGAAGGAGCCGCCGATAGGCTCCCGTCCGGGCGGCCTCGTCGAGCATGCCCTGCGTGAGGTCGATGCCGTCGATGCGCAGGGCGGCATTGCGCTTTTTCAGTTCGAGCGCCACGAGCCCGGTGCCGCAACCGGCATCGAGGATTTCCGCATCGCCCGACACGCGCGACACAAGCGCCTCCGCCGTCACGCGATGACCGACATAGCCGATGATGTCGACAATGTCGTGATCGTAGGCCTTCGCCCACTCGTCGTAAAATTCGGTGATCTTCGACTTGTCATGCCCGAGCGAAATGGCGCGCGTGAGCAACGGATTTTCCGGCGACATGGCAGTCCTCCTTCGGATCGGATGCCCGATCCTAGGAGAAGACTGGTGGCTTGTGCAAATTCGGCTGGAATATCAGCTCTTTGCCTTGCGCTTGGGGCGCAGCACATGGACGTGGTCGGCGTGATAGAGCGCGCTGTCGCGGAAGTCGGCGGCGGGTTCGAGCGCACGACCGACGAAGATCAGCGCCGTTCGGGTGAGCTTGGCCTCGCGCACCTTGTCGCGAATGTCGGTGAGCGTGCCGTGGATGAAGGCCTGATCCGGCCAGCCGACGCGATAGGCGACCACAACCGGGCAATCGGCGCCGTAAAGGGGCGCGAGCTGGCGTTCGATCTCGCGCAGGTTACGGATCGACAAATGGATCGCAAGCGTCGCGCCCGAGCGACCCAGCGTCTCCAGATCCTCGCCTTCGGGCATGGCGGAGGATTTCATCGCCGTGCGGGTCAGGATCACCGTCTGGGCGATTTCCGGGACGGTCAGTTCCTGACCCAAGGCTGCGGCAGCCGCCGCGAAGGCCGGCACGCCGGGGGTCACGTCGAAGGGAATGTCCTTGGCCCTGAGACGCCGGATCTGCTCGGCGATTGCGCCATAGAGCGAGGGGTCGCCGGAATGCACGCGGGCGACATCTTCGCCCCGCGCGTGCGCCGCCTCGATTTCCGCCATGATCTCGTCGAGCGTCATCGGCGCGGTGTCGATCACGCGCGCGCCTTCGGGTGCCGCCTCGACAACCGCTTCCGGCACAAGAGAGCCGGCATAGAGGCAGACCGGGCAGCTCTGGATCAGGCGAAGGCCGCGCACGGTGATGAGATCCGGATCGCCCGGACCCGCGCCAATGAAATGAACGGTCATAGCTTTTCCTCGATGCGCTTGGCGTAGCCGCGCGGCGTGTAGACGAAGGGTTTGCCGGCACCCGTCATCACCGCGCGCGATGCGGAAGAGCCGACCAGAACCGTGGTCAGCATGTCGACCTCGTCGACGGTGAGCGCCTCCAGCGTGGTGACCCGCACGGTCTCGCCCTCGCGCCCCAGATTGATCCCGAGCACCACGGGTGTATCGGCGGGCCTGTGCGCCAAAAGGATCTCGCGGGCAGCCGCCAGCTGGGTGCGGCGGCGCTTGGAGACGGGATTGTAGAAGGCGATGACGAAATCGCCCCGTGCTGCCGCCTTGAGCCGCTGCTCGATGGCCTCCCAGGGGGTGAGAAGATCGGAGAGCGAGATGGTGCAGAAGTCATGGCCGAGCGGCGCGCCGATCAGCGCCGAAACCGCCTGAAGCGCGGAAATGCCCGGCGCGTTGATCACCTCGATGCGCCGTGCGGCATCCGAGACACCGCCGTCGGCTTGCGGCCTGTCGAGCAGTTCGAAGACCAGCGCTCCCATGGCGTAAATGCCGGCATCGCCCGACGAAACGAGGGCGACCGACCGCCCCTCACCGGCGCGTTCCAGCGCGAAACGCACGCGTTCTTCCTCCGCGCCAAGCGGAAAAGCGTGGCGTGGCTTGCCCTGAATGAGGGGGGCGACGAGATCGAGATACAGCGAATAGCCGACGATCTCGTCAGCCTCCGCCAGAAGACGCGAGGATTGCGGCGTGCGCCAGTCGTCGCGTCCGGGACCGATGCCGATCACCGACAGCCGACCGCGCGCACGGCCGATTTCGGGGGACTTCAGGGGCACGGGCGACTGGGCAACCGCCACCGTCGCATTTGCCGTCTTGCGCTTGGCAACGCGAAGGGCGCCTTGCGAACCGACTGCGGCAAGGGCCGCGCCCTCGCTCACGCCATGGCAGCCGACCTCGGCGAAGACCACGTCGGAGGGCGTTTTCAGCCGCGGCGTTTCCGCCTCCAGCGTCGCCGCGTCGAAGACGCGCAAGGGAACGCCAAGCGCAGCGGCGAGCGCGTTCATCGCCGGCTCGTCCGCCTTCAGATCCAGGGTTGTAACGAGCGCCACGGCCCCTTCCGCCAGCCCTTCGGCTGCAAGCGTCTCGCGCACCAGCGTGACAAGTTCGTCCGGCGCACACCCGCGCGCACAGCCCACGCCAACCGCAAGACGACGCGGGTGATAGACCAGCGTCCGGGCGTCCGGCACGCGCCGTTCCTCGGTGAGGGCAATGGTCAGATCCGCCTTGTCCGATATCGCGAGCCGCGAGCGCGCGATCCAGTCCGCGTCGCCCTCAAGCCGCACCGCGCTGCCTGCCAGAAGGTCCGCCATGAAGCCCTTGGCGTGCTCGGGATTGGCAAGCCACCATCCGGCCGGTGGAGAATCCAGCGCGATCCCCAGCGCCGTGTCGCCGGCGGTGGTGATCGCCGCGTGTCCATCGAGCGCTTCCGCGACCTGGCGTGCCAGCGAATTCGCCCCACGGTGCCCGCCAAGCAACGGGATGACGCTTGCGCCCTCCTCGGAGACCGCAAGCACCGGCGGTTCCAGCCGCTTGTCGGAAATCACCGCCGCCAGTGCGCGGATCAGAATCCCGGAGGCACAGACGCCGATGATCGGCGTGCCGGCCTGATAAAGCACGCGGATATGATTGAGCGTCTCGGCGAAGGAAACGTCCAGCCCCGGCACCCGGTGGGCAAGTCCATGCAGCGTTGCGCCGGGCAACGCGGCCGCCACCCGGCGCGCGGTCGCCTCGGCAGCCGGCGTCAGGACGAGGATTGCGGCGGAAGCATCCACGCTTCATCTCCCTTGTAGATCAGGATCATGGAAAAATAGGGGGCGGAGGCGCCCCGGACGTCGGCGAGCGGCAGGACCTGCTCGTTGGATAGTGTCGCGCGCTCCGCGTAACCGGCATGGGCGAGAAGTCCCATGTCGTCGAGCAGGCGGGTCAGGCGGTCGAGATGGCGGCCGACCTTCATGATCGCCACGGCACCCGCCGCCGCGATGCGCGGGCGGATCTCCTCGTCCGGCAGCGGCCCCGGGATCACCGTAAGAACGTCGTTGCGCGCAGTCAGCGGACGCTTGAGCCGTGCGGCGCAGGCGGTCAGAGAGGTCACGCCCGGCACGATCTCGCAGGCAAAACGAGGCGACAGCCGCTCGAACAGATACATGAAGGACCCGTAGAAGAAGGGGTCGCCCTCGCAGAGCGTCACCACGTCGTGGCCGTTGTCGAGAGCCGCGCCGATCTCCTCCGCCGCCTTGTCGTAGACGGCCTGTGCGGGAAAGCGCTCGACGCGCATCGGCACCACGATGGGGATCTCGCGCGCGTCGGCACGGATCGCGTCGGCTGCGATCGACCGCGCGAAACTCTGACCGTCGTCCGGCGCCGGATAGGCGATGACCCGCGCGTCGGAGATCAGACGATGCGCCTTCAGCGTCATCAATTCCGGATCGCCGGGTCCCAGACCGACGCCGTAAAGCGTTCCGCCGGAGCGCTTCGCGGATATGGGGGCATCGCTCACGGTTTCACCAGGCTCCATTGGGTGACAGGCATCAGGGGACGCCAGCCGGTCAGGCCGCCGACGGGGCTTGCACGGGAAATGGCAATGCGCGTCAGTTCCCCGCCCAGCCGCGCGTGGGCCGCGAGAAGCACCGCCTCGCTTTCCAGCGTCACCGCATTGGCGACGAGCCGGCCGCCGGGAACAAGCGCCTCGAAGACGGCATCGACAATCCCCGGCGCCGTCAGGCCGCCACCGAGGAAGACGGCATCGGGCGGCTCCAGTCCGTCGAGCCCTTCGGGCGCGGAGGCATTGCGCAGATCGAGCTGCGGCGTGCCAAGGGCGGCCGCATTGGCCAGCGCCACGGCACGACGCTCGTCATTGGGTTCCAGTGCGATGGCCGAGGCTCCGCGCGCAGCGCGCAGCCATTCGATGGAAACCGCGCCGGACCCCGCGCCGATGTCCCACAGCCGCGCGCCGGGAACCGGCGCGAGACGGGCGAGCGTGACGGCACGCACCTCGCGCTTGGTGATCTTGCCGTCGTGGCGGAAGGCATCGTCCGGCAGACCCGGAACCCGCACGCGCAAGGGCGTGTCGCGCACAGCTCGTGCCTCGATTGCCAGCACGTTAAGATCGGCGACCGCATCGTCCCAGCTCTCCGCCGTACCGGTGACGATGCGCTCACGCGGGCCACCCAGATGCTCCAGGACGCTGAGCCGGCTTGCACCATAGCCCTCGTCGGCCAGAAGATCGGCAATCGCCTCGACCGCAGCCCCGTTGGAGGTCAGGCACAGCAAACGGGCGCCGGGAAAGAGATGCGCGCGCAAACTGTCGATGGCGCGTCCGTGCAGCGACACGATCTCGACGTCCTGCAGCGGCCAGCCAAGACGGGACGCGGCAAGTGACAGGGAGGACCGGCCCGGCAGGATCGTCATCTCGCCCAAGGGCAGGCGACGCGCAAGCGTTGCCCCGATGCCAAACCACATGGGATCGCCGCTGGCGAGAACCACCGTCGGCGTGCCGCGCGCCGAAAGCAGCATCTCCAGTCCTTCGTGAAAGGGGGACGGCCACGGTGTGACCTCGATGCCGTTGACGGCCAGAAGCCTGGCATGGCGGGCACCGCCAAAGACCCTCGCGGTATCGCGCAAGGCGGCGCGCGCCAGCTGCGACAGGCCATCCCAGCCGTCTTCTCCAATACCGATCAGCGTCAGCCAGGGTGCGCGCTGTCCGTCGGCGCCTTGCGCAGCGATCTCGCTCACGGTGCGGCCTCCTCCGGCACGCCACCGGCCAGCGCGTTGAGCGCGGCAGCGGCAATCGCCGAGCCGCCACGCCGGCCCCGCAGAACCAGATAGGGAACGTCGAAGGGATTTCCGGCAAGCGCGTCCTTCGATTCCGCCGCGCCGACGAAACCGACCGCAAAGCCGAGGATCGCGGCAGGTCGGACATCCCAGTCGCCGAGCCGTTCCAGAAGATGAAACAGAGCCGTCGGCGCATTGCCGATCACGACGACGGCGCCGTCGAGGCGCGCGCGCCACAATTCGACCGCCGCGGCGGACCGTGTCGTTGCGAGTTGCCTGGCAAGGTCCGGCACGCGCGCGTCGTTGAGCGTGCAGATCACCTCATTGTCCGCCGGCAGGCGGCTGGCGATGATCCCTTCGGTCACCATGCGCACGTCGGCGAACACGGGCGCGCCTTTCGCAAGCGCGCGCGCGACCGCCTGCGCGACGCCCTCGCTCCACGCGAGATCGGCCACCACCTCGGGCATGCCGCAGGCATGGATAATGCGGATCGCCGCCGGATGAAGCTCCGGCGGCACGGCATCGAGATCGGCTTCGGCGCGCACGATGGCAAAGGACTGGCGATAGATCGCCGCCGGATCGCGTTCGTAACCGTAGCTGCCGGCAGGCGTCTTGCTCACCCGTCGCGCCTCATCGACTTGGGTCCCAGGGGATGATCCGCATGCGGGTAAACCGGGTGGTGATGATCGTGGCCATGGCCGTCGTGATCGTGATGATGGTCGTGGCCATCGCCATGATGGTGATGATGGTGGTGCTCCCGCGGGTCCGCCTCGCAGGCGCCGGTGCAGGTCACGTCACACAGCTGGCATTCGGCTTCCGCGCCAAGTCCCTCGACGTGATGGTGATGGCTTTCCTGGGCGCGACCGATGTCCTCCTCGAAACCGAGCACCTGTTCGCGGTATTTGCACATCTGGCAGTTCATCAGGTTCGATCCCTGAAGGATCTCGCGCACCCGGTCCGCCATCGTGTCGATCACCTGCGGATGGTCGTTCAGATAGCCGGCCTTGAGGAATTCGATCTCCGGATGACGTGCCGCCACGTCGTCCGTGCGGTTGTAGATGCGCGACACCAGAACGCCGGAGAACAGGAAATACGGAAAGACGACGATGCGGCGATAGCCGAGCTTGGCGGCATGCTCCAGCCCCGGTTCGACAAGCGGGAAGGTCACGCCGGAATAACAGGTCTCCGCCCAGCCGAAGCCGAAGCCTTCCCACAGCATGCGGGTGATCTTTGCGACGTTGGAATTGGCATCCGGATCGGAGGCGCCGCGTCCCACCACCATCAGCAGCGTTTCATGCAGCGGAACATCGCTGTTGCTGGCATCGAGCGCTTCCTGGATGCGCGCGCCGGCGGCCCGGATCATCCGCGGGTCGACGGCCAGCTCGCGTCCGTAGTCGATGGTCACGCCCGGGTTCTGCGCCTGATAGGTGTTGAGGACGGAGGGAATGTCGTTCTTCGCGTGTCCGGCCGCAAACAGCATGCCCGGCACGGCAAGGATGCGGGTGCATCCCTGATCGCGCAGCTTGTCCAGCCCATCCTTGATCACCGGATTGGCAAACTCGAGGTAGCCGTATTCCACCGGCCATTCGGGAAAACGGGTGCGCAGGCCTTCGGCGAGCTGCGCGAACTCCTGCACCGCTCCGCGATTGCGGCTTCCATGACCGCAGATCATCAGGCCGAGCTTCTCGCCGTTCTGCGCCGGGTCCATCAATGCATCGGCCATCAAACTGTCCCCTCTTCCGGCGTCGCGCCCACGTCGGCCTTCGATGCGGCGTGCGATTCGCCGCAACGCCTGCGGCCCGCCAGTGCCACACCGGCGGCAAGCGCCGCGGCTGCCGCCACGGCGGCGATGCCAACCCAATGCGCATGGCCGGCAAGCTCGCCGACATGTCCGCCATGAGCGGCCGCGGCGGTCGTGCCGGCGACAAGCTGTGCCAGAACGACACCTGAGGCAAATACGGGTTTCATCTCAAAAGGCTCCCTCGTCGACCCTTGCGTAACGCAGGGGCGCATTGCGGCATGGACCCTCAAACGGTGCTGAGCCGGGGAGACTGGAAACAGGTCGGCCGGCCGCACATCCGGTCGCGCGCATCGCGTGCAAGCCGGGTCACCGGTCGGACAGCTCCGGAGTGGACCCCCGAATTGGGTCGGTCGCCACCGGACTCGTTTTCAGCCCCTTGCGGGACGCCGTCGAAGGGAAGTGTTCCCAGGCCGCGCACGCTAGTTGAGGCAGCAGCGGCCATCAAGCGCGAAATACGACACCGGTTGGCCCCTGTCCGTCGGCTCGGTACAATTGCAGCGATCCGGGAAACCGGATTTTCACCCTTTCCCGTCTAACGTGCAGGGTCTGTTCACCTCGAGAGGGACCCGCCGCCAATGCTGACCGCAAACGGGCAACCGACACACCTTCCTTCGAGCGCCCGCACGGCGGCCGGTCTGATCCATGCGCGTCTCGACACGCTCGCGCTCTCCGACGCCCCTATCGATCCGGACTGGATCCTGGAAGGTCAGCCGCAGGCGCGCGTCATGCAGATCGCGGAAGGCGCCGATGCGGCGGCGACGATGGCGGTTTGGGACTGCACGGCCGGGCGCTTCAACTGGTACTTTGGCTGCGACGAAGCCGTCTTCATCCTCGAAGGCAGTGTCACCGTCACCGGGCCCGACGGCGAGGTCCGCGAGTTGCACGCGGGCGACACCGCCTATTTCCCCGCCTACACATGGTTCGAATGGCATGTTCCCAGCTACGTGCGAAAAGTCGCCTTCTGCCACAGGGTCATCCCGACGCTGGCCAGGGTGCCGCTGAAGGTGCTGAACCGGCTGTCCGCAATTGCGGAAAGGCTCTACACGGTCGCAATCGGTTCCAAGACGGCACCGGCACGGCGCGAGGCGTCGTAGGAGGCACAGCTTGTTCCGCGCAGCGCATTGACCCGAAAACCGGTTCCCACTGTTGCGCCCGATGTTCTAGTCTTCCCGCAAAACACAAGGGGAGACGCACCATGTCGACAGTTTCACTCGTCCTGACCGTCATTGCCGACGACCGGCCCGGCCTCGTGCGCCGGATCGCCGATGTTGTCGCAGCCCATGACGGAAACTGGATCGAGAGTTCCATGGCGCGTCTGGCGGGCGAGTTTGCCGGCATCGTGCGGGTGGAAGCGCCCGACGCCCGGGTCGCCGCTCTCGAGAGCGGGCTCGCAGCACTTGCCGGCGATGGCCTGAACATCACCGTCAAACGCGGCGAGACCGACCGCGAATCGCACGGACAGGCGGCCCGGATCGCCGTGATGTGTCAGGACCATTCCGGCATCGTCCAGGCCCTGTCGGCGGCGCTCGCCGAGCACTCGGTCAGCATCACCAACCTGTCGACCGAGATCTATGCCGGATCGATGAGCGGCGAGCGGATGTTCCGCGCCGAGCTCGACGTGGTTCTCCCCGTCGACCTTGAAACCGACGCGCTTTCACAGGCGCTGGAGGATCTCGCCGGCGATCTCATGGCTGAAATCGACTTCACCGATATCGGCTGAGACGGTCAGCCCGCCGGCGCCAATGCGACCAGGTGATTGTCCCAGGCGATGCCGGCGCGCGCGGCCACCAGCAGCGGCGAGCGGTCCGGGCGGGCGCTTTCCAGAAGCGCGCCCCCGCCGTCCGAGACCAGAAACGAACGGGCATCGAGCGGCGCCAGGCCGCAGGCGTCCCGCCGGGTCTGGCTTGCCAGAAACGCGCCGTCACGCGCGGAAAAGTATAGCACCCGCCCGCCACGCGGACAGGACGCGGCAACCACGCTGCCATCGCGGTTGAGCGTCACCGAGCCGATGTAATTCTGCAGCCCCGGCCGCAAGTCGTCGGGGATGTCATGCATGCGCAAGCGTCCCTCGCCCGGGTCGAACGAAGCCATCAGCGGCGGGGTTTCGCTCGAAGCGCCCTGGTACTGACCGCCGATCCACACGCGCGAATCCGCCCCGACATCCATATGGCGAAGGGAGAGCCGGCTCAGCCCGGCCTCTCCGTCCACCGTGCCGAGAAGCGCGCCCGTCGTGCTGTCGATCAGCGCGATGTTCGGATGCATGTCGTCGAGATTGAGCTTCTCGCGTCCTGTGTCGGGATGGGTGGCGATGCCGCCGTTCGCCACAACCAGCGTGCGGCCGTCCGGCATCGGCAGGATGTCGTGCGGACCGATGCCGCCGCTGTCGAATTCGCCGATCCGGCGCGGCCTGTCTCCCGACACGTCATAGACGCCGATGACCCCGCGCAGGGCCGCATAGTCGTTTTCGGTCGCATAGGCGAGCCGCCCGTCGGGGGAAAAGGCGCCGTGCCCGTAGAAGTGCCGGCCGGGCACGGCGGCAAAGGCGGCAGGCACAGCACCGCCGGCGGGATCGAACACCACGGCGAAGGTTCCCGGACGCCGCGCGAAGGCGAGGCAGCGGCCGGTCGCCCGGCACACGGTCACATCATGGCCCCGCCCGGGCAGGGGAACGACCATCCGGTCCAGCCCGTCGAGCCCGACGACGGCAACGGCGTGCGACCCGTCCGCCTCTCGCCTTGCGGCGACATAGAGCGGCTCTCCATCCGCGATCCCGGCCGCGATCCCGGCCGCGCGCAAACCGCCCGCCGCTGAACCGGCAAGCCCCGCCGCGCCTATCCCCGACAGCAGGTGACGAAGAAGATGCCGCCGGTCAATCTCCATCGAGCGCATTGAAGCCTCCCTGGAAGCCGAGATGGCCGGCCAGCTCCCCGCCAACCGTGCGTTCCAGTCCGTCCAGGATGAGCGCGACATAAGCAAGCTTCGCCCGCTGCTCGGGATCGGCAAGGGCTGCCGCCAGACCGGACGGCAGGGCCTCAAGCGCGGCGACCGCGTTCTTCGTCTCGAACGCCATTGTGTCGCCGATCCAGGCTGCATCCGCGTCCATTGTCGCAAAACCCGCGGTGCGCAGGGCGGTCTCGATGCCGCCAAGGGCCGCGCGAAGATGCAAGAGCGCATGATGCGAGCGCGCAAACGGCGCCCGCGCGGCGCGCGCGGCGGGCGGTCCCTCCTCCAGCACCGGCGCAAGCACCTGATCGGATACCAGGGTCAGGCTTGTCACGATCTGGTGGAAGGCAAACCCGGCCGCCGCATGCGCATCCTGCGCCAGCGCGTTGTCGGGTCCTGGCGCGAGCAGCAGGGCGGTCTGGCCGCTGGGCGCACGATAGGCCTCGACGATTTCGCCGGCGAGCCGCGCCGTCCGCTCCGCAATCGCTCCGGCATAGGCACAACGGAACGCCCGCCCCGCGTCGCGGTCACCAAGACCGACAGACCCGTCCGCTGCATAGGCAATCCATTCCAGCCCGGAAAGGCCCTGGAGCGCGACGCTCTTGTCGCGAAGCGTCGCGACATCGGTGGCGGACGGGTCGGGATCGGCGAGAAGCCGCGTCACCTGACGACGGACAACGCCGCGCCGGTCGGGCACGAAGGCCAGCCGCTCCAGCCGCGTCTCCTCGGCAAGCGCCCCGAAGCGGAGCACGAATAGCCGGCCATGGGCCGCAACGGCTTCGCCGAAAGCCGCATCGAAGGCGCGCGCCGCGTCGTTAGCGGGCGTTTCGGCGCACAGTGCGTCGATACGTTCGCGCAAAACGACAAGCCGCGCCGCGAGATCCCGCGCGACCGGCACGGCATGGTCGCTCACCAGCCTCGGCACCAACGTCGAAAAATCCGGCTTCGCCGGTTCGGGGGACGCCTTGTCTGCAGCCGCGACCGGACCGGCGACACCGATTGCAAGCCAGACGAAAAAGGCAACGAAACGCGTGGTCGTCACAGATCGCATGCGGATAACCTTCCTTCGTGTCGGGTCGGGCCAGCGTGTCGGGTCGGGCCAGCGCGTCGGGTCGGGCCAATGTACAGGGTCAAATCCGCCGAGGTTCACAGCGAGCCGAGAAAGCGCAACAGCCGCTCCCTGTCCTCTTTCACGAGCGCCGCATATCCGTCGCGCGCGGCCTGCCCCTCGCCGCCATGCCAGAGGATCGCTTCCTCCAGCGTGCGGGCGCGCCCGTCGTGAAGATAGGCCTCGCGGCCGCCGACAAGCTCCGTGAGGCCAATGCCCCACAGTGGCGGGGTGCGCCACTCGCGCCCATTGGCACTGCCGGCGGGACGATGATCCGCAAGCCCCTCGCCCATGTCATGCAGCAGGAGATCGGTATAGGGCCAGACAAGCTGGAACCTGTGTTCGGGCTGGGCGGCCGCACGGGATGTAACATATTTCGGATTATGACATGTGTTGCATCCGAGATCCGCAAACACGCCTTTTCCGGCGAGAACCTCGGGATCGCGAGCGTCCCGCCGCGCCGGCACGGCGAGGTTTCTGGCGTAGAAATCGACCAGCTCCAGCACCGGGTCCGGGGCCTCGGATTCCCCGAGGTCCGCCTGTTCGCCGGTCGGCATGTCGAGACAGGCTGTCTGGCGCGCGGTGCAGTCGCCATGCGGGCGCGGTACATCGGGGGTCGAAATGCCGATGTCTCCGGCGAAAGCGCCGGCGGATTGCGCGCGCACGCTCGGCGCCGACGCCTTCCAGCCGAAACGGCCGAGCGCCCGCTTGTCGTCACCGCCCTTGCCAAGCCAGCTCGGCCGACCCGAGATGCCGTCGCCGTCCGCATCGTGCGGGTCGGCCAGCGCCAGAATATCTCCGGGGTGGATCGCTTCCAGCAGACCGAGTCCGATCATCGGCGGGGCCACGCGCGGCGAGATCATCACGTCGGACTGCATCGGCCCGTAAGCGAGCTCCGCGATCGTGTAGTCCGGCACCCGAAGCATCACTTCGGTGCCGTCATCAAGGCGCACCGGCTTTTGCGTGTAGTCAATCTCCAGCCGCCCTTCCGCCGAAAGGCCGGGAACGGCGAAGGTCTGGAACTGGGTGCCATAGGTCGGCTCCGGCAGAACGAGATCCGCTCCGCTTTCCAGCCGGTCGCGGTCGTCCGCCTCCCCCGGCGGCACGGAGAGACGCAGAAACAGCGCGACCGGATCCTCGCCCGCGTCCGGCGGGAACCCGCGCCCGTCCTTCAGATGGCACCCCTGGCAGGAGCGCGCATTGTAAAGCGGCCCCAAGCCGTCGGAAGCACGGGTCGAAGCCGGCGACGACACCCAAAACTTTTCAAACAACCCGTTTCCCAACGCGAAGTCACGCTGCCCGGAGAACGAGAGATTGGCGGAAGGGAAGGAGAAAGCGTTGGCATTCAACCGCTTGCGCGAGGTTGCAGCTCCTCCCGGCATGTCTTCATAGGGTTCCGGCGCGCCCGGGTCCGCAGGCGGCACAAGCACGCGCGCGACGCGGGCACGGTCCTGTTTCGACAGATCGTCGCGATGCGGCAGAGGATCTGCATCGCCCGCAAACGCCGGCAGGGCGGCAACCAGAAGCACACCGGTTGCAGCCCGGATTCGTGATCGGATCATCATCAAAACACCTTGATGCCGCCCCCTCCCCAAGCGCGCGGCCGAGACAGGCGTGCAGTGGGCGCTCCGTCCAGCGCCCACTGCACGGGGTAAGGCTTACTGGAAGACAACGCCCGGATTATCGAGGCTGTCGGACCCTTCAAAGGCGACCGCACCGAGATCAAGCGCCGTCACCACCTTCTCGATGGTGCGGGTCTGCGCGACCAACGCGTCGACACCGGCCTGAACGACGGCATTGCCCTCGTCATTGCCTTCGCCGATCATCTGGTCGTAGGCCTCGACGGTCTCAGCCCGCGCACGCATCGCCTCGAAGGCGGCAAGCGTCGCGTCCAGCTTGGCCGTCATCTCGTCGGCAAGCGCCGGGTCGCCTTCGGCCACGTAATCGCGCAGCGACGCACCCTCGACCGAGCCGGTTGCAAAGCCGCTGTAGGTGCCAAGCCACACATTGCGCATGCCGACGACATCGTCGAGATGCGACATATGCGTGTTGTCGGAGAAGCAGTCGTGCTCTTCCTCCGGGTCGTGCAGCATCAGGCCGAGCTTGATGCGCTCGCCCGCCAGTTCGCCGTAGCTGAGCGAGCCCATCCCGGTGAGGATCGTGGCGAGACCGCCCTCGGGCCCCTTGGCCGCAAGATCGGCCCGCGCCGCGCCGCCCGCCGTCCAGGCCTCGGCCATTTCGGCGAGATCGTCGATCAGCAGATCGGTTGCGGCCTTGAGATAGGCCGCACGGCGCTCGCAGTTGCCACCCGTGCAATTGTCGGGATCGAAATCGGTTGCCGGGCGGTTGCCTGCGCCGGCACCGGTGCCGTTGACATCCTGTCCCCACAAGAGGAACTCGATGGCATGGTAGCCGGTCGCAACATTCGCCTCGATGCCGCCCGCTTCCTGCAACTCCTCTGCCAGAAGTGCCGGTGTGATTGCGCTTGCGTCGATCGTGCGGCCGCCGAGCTTGAGGGTCGGATTGGCGATCACATTGGCCGTGTAGAAAGCGTTCTCGGGCGACTCATTGCCGTAGCCGGCATCGACATAGTCGATCAGGCCCTCGTCCAGCGGCCAGGCATTGACCTTGCCCTCCCAGGCGTCCACGAGCGCATTGCCGAAACGATACACCTCAGTCTGCTGATAGGGTCGGCGCGCCGCGATCCAGGCCGCGCGCGCATCCGCAAGGGTTTCGTCGGACGGCGCTTCAACAAGCGCGTCGATCTTGCCGGACAGGGTCCCGGCGGTTGCCAGCGCGTCCGCGTAGGCGGCGGCGGCGATGTCGGAATAGGTCTCAAGCACCGGCTCGGGCGCCTCGGCCCGCGCCAAGCCCGCACCCGACAGCGCAAGACCTGCAAGCGCCGCCATCACTACGGTCGTCTTCATCTGGAAAAATCCTTCGGGTTGACGCCCGGCGACCCCGGCCGGGCAAAGAGAAGCGATCAATGACGGGTTTCTGCCGGTGAATGGGTGCGCGCCGGACGCGACGAGACGGACGGGCGCCGCAGGACGTTCGGCAGGGTCAGATCGACCCGGCGCAAACTGTCGGCAAAATGCGCTGCCGCCTCGAGCGTTGCCGGCAATCCGGGCGAAACGACAAGCTCCTCGACGATACCGCTTGCCGCAACGCGGTCGCCGCATTGCCAGGCCGCCACGACACCGACCGCCAGATCCTCATGCGGACACCGGCGCCGGCAATCGTAAGGAAGCAGGCAGAAACCGCATTTGGCATAACCGTTGAGCGCACGCGCATAACAGCCAAGCCCCGCCATAAGGGGCCTTGCACGCGCCACGCCGAGCTTTGCGGCATAAAGATTCCAGGCCAGCTCCCAGCAGGCGATGCTGCCGGTCTGATAACCCGCGATCCAGCGGCGCAAGCCCTCGACGACCAAGTGTTCCGTTTCGTCGTGCGCGCACGCAAGGCTTGCAGGACGAAAGCTCATGTCAGTCATTCCGGCCTCCAATCAACGGGGGTCAAGGTCCCGTCATCAAAGGGTGGCCCTCATTGGCCATGACCCGGAAATACAATTACATAACCATTAGAGTCAAGTTTAAAAACAAGCAAAATCAATGGTTTAGAATCATTCTAAACTTCACAAGTAAATTCATGTTTTCAAGAGAAACCCTCGAAACGAGACGGCGGCCCGTGGTCGCGGGGACGACCGGCCCTCAGGCGTGCCGGGCCGCAGCGCGGGGTCCGGCCTCGTCCTGCGCCAAAATCATGGCGCGAAGCGCTCCGTCGGAGATCGGTCGCGAATAGAGAAACCCTTGGACATTCGGGCATCCTGCCTCGCGCAGAAACGCGGCCTGCGGTTCAGTTTCAACCCCTTCGGCGAGGACCGGAATCGCCAGCGACTGGCCCAGCAGCAGCACCGTTTTCAGGATCGCGCGCGCCTCTTTCGACATCGCGAGATCGCCGGCAAAGCTCTTGTCGAGCTTCAGGCGGTCGAAGGAAAACACCTGCAGGCTGGCCAGGGCGGAGTAGCCGGTGCCGAAGTCGTCCAGGGCAATGGACACGCCCGTCTCGCGAAGACGGCGCAAGACGGCGACGCTGCGCTCGAGATCCGCCATCAGCGAGGTTTCCGTCACCTCGAGCTCAAGACGGCTTGCCGGGAGCCCGGTCTCCTTGAGGATTGCGGCAACACGTTCCGGCAGATTCGCCTGGCGCAACTGGACCGCGGAGAGATTGACGGCAACCTTGAACGGGCTCGGCCATGCCGCCGCATGTCGGCACGCTTCGCGCAGCACCCATTCGCCGATCCCGACAATCTGGCCACTTGCCTCCGCAACCGGAATGAAGTCGGCCGGCGACACCGGCCCGAGAACCGGATGGGTCCAGCGAAGCAGGGCTTCCGCTCCGGATATCGCACCGGTTTCGAGATCGAACTGCGGTTGGTACTGAACGACCAGCTCCCCCCGCTCCACGACGCCGCGCAAGAGCACACCGAGCGTGCGGCGTGTCTTTTCCGCAGCATCCATCACCGTGTCAGAGAATTGCACCGGCGAGAGCTTGTCCTGCTTGGCGCGCGCGAGAGCCAGGCCGACGTTGGCCAGAAGGTCCGAGGAGGACAGGCCGTGGTCGGGATAGATGGCCACGCCCATGCACACCGGACAGGAAAGCGCGGTCCCCGACGCGCGGACAGGGTCGGTGAAAAGGGCCTGCAACCGGTCCAGGAAGCCTTGAAGGGAGCCGCCATCGGTCAGTCGCTTGACGACGACGAACTCGTCCCCACCGAGCCGCATCGCGCACTCCTCCGGCTGCAGGCCGGCCATGACCCGCGCCCCAATCGCGGTCAGAAACGCGTCGCCAGCGCTGTAGCCGCGCAACTGGTTGATCGACTTGAAATCATCGAAATCGACGAGCACGACGCAGAGCTGGCTGTTGGATGCATCCGCCCAGCTGCAGCCGTCCTCCAACACGCGGTTGAATGCGGCCCGATTGCCCAGTCCGGTCAGGGGATCGCTGGTGGACAAGCGCATCCTGTCCGCATCGGCGAGCGCGCGCGTGCGCAGGTCGATCAGCGCTGTCACCACCCCCATGCCGATGACCAGCGTTCCAACGCCCGCAACCGCGAAGGCAAGCGCCCACAGCGCCGGCTGATGGCCGGGATTGACCGGCGCCAGCGGCGTGATCGTCAGCGCCGCCACACCGGTGAAATGCAGAGTCACCACGGCGAGAAAGAAGCAAAAGGCCGCTCCGTGATGGCACCAGCGGGTCACGGGACGCATCGCGCGGTTCAGCGACAGGACGCCAAATCCCGCGACCAGCGCCACGGACGCGACGATCATGGAGACGTTCCACTCCACAAAGCCTTCGACATGCAGGGCGGCCATTCCGAGGTAATGCATCCCCGCGATTGCCGCGCCGACGAACAGACCGCCGGCCTCCGGGGCGAACCGCCCCCAGCCGCTGCTTGCCAGTCCGAAGCCGATGCCGGTGCCGACGATGGCCAGCATCAGCGAGAGGATGGTCAGCAAAGGATCGAATTCGAGGCTAAGCGGCGTTTCAAAGGCGAGGATCGCAATGAAATGCGTGCACCAGACCGCGGATCCCGAGGCCATGCCATTCAGGAACAACCACCCCGCCCGCGTCGAACCGCGCGTATCGCGGGCCCGGCGGAACAGACTGAAACTGATCCAGGACCCAACGACGCACATGAGCGCGGCAAGCGCGACCAGGAACGGATTGTGTTCGGTCGCGATACAGGACAGAACGTAAGACATGCACAGTTGATCCGAACTGTCATGTCCACCGGAAAAAGAGCGAACATGCGTTGGGTTTTGGAATCTTGTGTCAACAATAAGAGCGGGCAATCTTCATCAGGTTAACGCCGAGCACCCTTCAAGCGTGTGCTGAATCAAGCGTTAAACGGGCCGACCTCCGGACCGGCCCGCGATGCGGCGGAGCATGTCGCGCAAGGTCGCCTGATCCGTCTCTTCCAGGCCCGAAAGAAGCTCGCTTTCCGCGCGGGAGATCTTCGGACGCAGATCCTGAAACCAGGACCGCCCGTCCCGCGACAGACGATAGGCCGCGCGCCGGCCGTCGCCGGCAACGCCCTCGCGCAGCAGCGCACCCGATGCCACCAGCGGCTTGAGCGCCGTTGTCAGAACCGACGGCGCACAGGACATGACGGCTGCCACCTCGCGGTGGGTCACGCCGGGATTCCTGTCGACAAGCTCAAGCACCATGAATTGCAGGGGCGTGAGGCTGTCGCCGTCGAAGACCTCGGCGAAGACCTGATGTCCGCGCAGGAACGCATGGCGGAGCAGATGGCCGACGAGTTCGTCAAGACAGCCGTGGTCCAACGGCGCGGATACGCCGTCGGCGGATGTCTTGCCGGCCTCGGGCCCGGAGCGGGTCATCCCGGAGCCGGGACAATCGGCGGGCGTGCATTGAGCGCCTCGACGCTGAAGCCCGCGACCTGCTTGTACCCGGCGGCAGCGCCGACGCGCTCTTCATGCGTCAGCACATCGTCGATCCGCGCAAAGCCGTCGGGCGCGCGCGCCTCGACGATATCGAGGATCCGGTCCGGTCCGTCGGCACGGTTTGCGAGAACGATCTTGGCCGTCGCCTCGCGGCGCTCGGCCTCATAGGCGGCGAGCGCCGCCGGTCCCGCCCCCTGCGCCAGCAGTTCGCGGGTCAGCACACGGGCATCCAGAATGGCCTGGCTCGCGCCGTTGGAGCCGATCGGATACATCGGATGCGCGGCATCGCCCATCAGCGTCATTGCCCCATGGGTCCAGCGTGGGAGCGGGTCGCGGTCGACCATCGGATATTCAAAGATCTCCGAGGCGGCACCGATGACAGCTGGGACATCGAGCCAGTCGAACTGCCAGTTTTCGAATTTCGGCAGGAAATCCGCCCTGTCGCCCGGACGGTTCCAGTCCTCGCGCCGCCACAGATAATCCGCCGGCAACTTCAGATCGGCGATCCAGTTGATCAGCGAGCCTTCCGACCCGTCGTCCAGCTCAATGTCCTCGATCGGATAGCAGACGAACTTGCGCGGCTTGCAGCCGGCCATCGCCATGGTCCGCCCTCCGAGAAACCGTGGGCCCCGGGTAATGCCGCGCCACATGACAATGCCGCCCCAGACCGGCAGGCCCTCGTCGGGGTAAAGCGCCGCGCGGGTGGAGGAATGAATGCCGTCGCCCGCGACAAACACGGATCCCGATACGCTGCCGAGCCCCTCGCCGCTCGTGCGGTCGACGAGATCGATCTCGACGCCGTCGCCCGCGTCGCGCCAGGCGGCCACGGCCGCACCGCAGCGCACCGCATCCGGGCCGAGCCGCTCGCGCACCGCGTCGAGCAGCATCATCTGCAGCTTGCCGCGATGGATGGAAAATTGCGGCCAGGCGTATCCGGCGGTCATGCCGCGCGGCTCCGACCAGACCGGCTGGCCGTGGGTGGAAAAATAGGCGACCTCGCGCGTGCGCAGGCCGATGGCATCGAGCCGCTCAAGCAATCCGAGTTCGTCGAGCTCGCGCACCGCATGCGGCTGGAGATTGATGCCGACGCCAAGCGGCCGGATCTCGCGCACGCTTTCAAACACGCGAACGGGAATGCCCACCTGATGGAGAGACAGGGCGAGCGTCAGGCCGGCGACACCGGCACCCGCGATCACGACGGTCATGTTGTGCAGCTCTTCTTGTACGGCTTTTCAATGGACGTTTCGCGATTGCATGCGCGGGCGCGCCGAACCGGCCGCCCGCGCGTCATGCAAACGGTCCGCCTCAGTTGGCGTCGGCGTATTTGGAGATCATCGCCTTGGCGTCTTCCACCATAGCCGCCCCGTCGTAGCCCTTTTCCGTCACCTCGGCGACCCAGGCCTCGACAACGGGGTCGGCTGCCGCTTTCCAGCGCGCGACCTCGTCCTCGGGCAGCTTGCGGATGGTGTTGCCGGCGTTTTCCGCCGCAACGAGCCCCGGCGCGTCGCCTTCATCCATCACGCGGCCGACCCATTTGGACATCTCGCGGCCGCTGTTGGCGTCGATCACCGCCTTCAGATCGTCGGGCAGGCTGTCGTATTTCGCCTTGTTCATGGCGAAAACGAAGGTCGCCGTGTAAAGCCCGCGCGGCCCCTCGAAGTCGGTGTGGCTGCCAACGAGTTCCGCGACCTTGAGCGGCGTGGTCACTTCCCACGGCACGACGGTTCCGTCGATCACGCCCTTGGACAGCGCCTCGGGCATCGCCGGAACCGGCATGCCGACAGGCGTCGCGCCAAGCGCATTGAGAAGCGCATTGGTCTGGCGCGTGGGACCGCGCAGCTTCAGGCCCTTCATGTCCTCAAGTTTGGAGACGCCGTCGCCCTTGACGTGCAGGAGGCCCGGCCCGTGCACATGCAGCGCGATCGGATGCACGTCCTTGAATTCCTCGGTCAGATACTTCTCGTAGAAATCCCAGAACGCCTGGCTGGTGGCTTCCGCCTTGGCCGGCATGAAGGGAAGCTCGAAGGCCTCGGTGCCGGGGAAGCGGCCGGGGGTGTAGCCGGGAAGCGTCCAGACAATATCGACCACGCCGTCGCGGGCCTGATCGAAGAGCGCCGGCGGGCCGCCGCCAAGCTGCATCGACGGATAGACCTCGACCTTGATGCGCCCGTCGGACTCTTCCATCACCTTTTCCGCCCAGGGCGTGATGAAGTTCTTCGGCACGGGGGCTGGCGCCGGCAGGAAGTGATGCACGCGCAGCGTGACCTCCTGGGCAAGCGCGGGCGCGATGCCGACGCACAAGGCGGCAGCGGCAAGGGCAACGGATTTCAAGCGGTTCATGCGCGGATCCTCCCAGAACACATTTGCGACCGGAGCGCTCCCCGGATCGGATCGATACAGCCGCACGGAAAGAGCCAAGAGGTCAAGGGCGCGTCTGATCGTTTATAATGTAAACGAGTATGCCGCCGACGCATGAGCAGATCAAGCCGGCAAGGCGGTCTTCGCACCGAGGCCAGGCGCGCTCCGCCATATCTCGCCCCTCAGAACCGCGAGACCATGCGGTAGTCGGGCCGGTGCAGCATGCGCACGTGGGTGAGCGGTTGGTCGAGGAGCCAGGTCGTGCGCTCGAAGACGAACAGCGGGTCGCCCTTGGCGATTCCCAGAAGATCCGCGTCTTCCGCTGTCGCCGCCGTGGCGCTGAGCGCGATTTCCATCTCCGAGAACGGCGCGTTCTTCACCAACCACTCGTTCGGGCTCATCGTGTCGAACCGTTCACCCTCGATGTCGGGTACGGCGGCGAGATTGATCCAGCGGTCCTCGAACTGCCACGGGCGATTGTCGGCGAAATGCAGGCAGCGCAGATGCAGCATTCGCACCTTGCCCGAAAGATCGAGCCGCGCGCGCATCGCCTCGGGCGCGGCCAGGATCTCGCGGCTCAGCACCGAAAAGCGGTATTGCGCGCCCAGCGCCTCGACCTCGACCCGCACCACCGGGATTTCCAGGCGTGCCTCGCGCAAGGGGTGTTCGGCAATGCGCGTTCCGGCGCGCCGCTTGCGCTCCACGATACCGATCTGGGCGAGTTCGCGCAGCGCCCGGTTGACCGTGACCCGGGCGCAGCCGAACTCGCGCGCGAGATCCTCCTCGCCCGGGATCAGCTCGCCCGGCTGCCAGACGCGGTCGCGGATCCGGCGCAGGATCTCGGTCTTGATCGTGCGGAAGGAAGTCAGCGCGCGGGCGCCGGAGGCCTCGGGCGATTTGGGTGCTGCTGCGGTCAAAGACACTCCCTCAGGACGTTCATCGCCCGACGATAGCGGGCCTCGATCTCGTCGCGGCGCACATGACGGCCCGCCTTCACCACATGCCGACCGGCCGCCCACACATCGCTGACGAGCCGGTCGTCGCCGGCAAAGATCCAGGCGTCGAGAAGCGTATCGCCCTCAAGGCCTTCCAAATGAACCGACGCTGCGTCAAGCGCAAGCAGATCCGCCCAGTTTCCAGCCGCAATCGCGCCGGCCTCTCGGCCAAGCGCGCGCGCGCCGCCGGCGCAGGCGGCATCGAACAGGCGCCGGCCGCAGGAGGCATCGGGGGTCGCGAGAATCGCGCGGTGACGGTCGCGCAGGCGCTGGGAATACTCCAGCGTGCGCAACTCTTCGGAGAGCGCGATGCGGATGTTGGAATCGGAGCCGATGCCGAGCGTTCCGCCATCGGCGAGAAAGCGTTCGCCGTCGAAGATCCCGTCTCCAAGGCTCGATTCTGTAATCGGGCAAAGACCCGCAACCGCCCCGCTTGTGGCGATCGACCGGCGTTCGGCCCCGGTCAGATGGGTGCAGTGGATCAGGCACCAGCGCGCGTCGACGGAATGCTCGGAAAAGAGCCAGTCGACGGGACGCGCGCCATAGGCCGCCTCCACTTCCTCGATCTCGCCGGTCTGCTCGGCGATATGCATATGCAGCGGCGCATCGGGCCGCAGGGTGACGAGACGGGCGAGCGCATCGCGCGGAACGGCGCGCAGCGAGTGCGGCGCGACGCCGGTGCGCGCATCCGCCGGCAAGTGCGCGACGGCTTTGTCGGCGCCGTCCAGGATCGCGGCAAAACTGTCGAGATCGGAGCGAAACCGGCGCTGTCCGCCGACGAGATCGCGGCCGTCGAGGCCGCCGACGGCGTAATAGACCGGAAGCAGCGTCAGCCCGACGCCGGAGATCTCTGCGGCAGCAGCGATGCGCTGTGACAGTTCGGCCCGGTCGTCGTAGGGCGTGCCGTCGGCCTGATTGTGCACGTAGTGGAACTCGGCGGACGAGGCGTAGCCCGCCTCCAGCATCTCCATCTGAACGAAGGCAGCAACCGCCTCGACCTCCTCCGGCGTGAAGCCGGAGAGGAAGCGGTACATGATGTCGCGCCAGGTCCAGAAGGTGTCATGGGCACCCGCGCCGCGCCGCTCGCTCAGGCCCGCCATGGCACGCTGAAACGCATGGGAATGGAGATTTCCAGGGGCCGGCAACAGCACCTCGAGCGCGCGATCGGCCCCCGCACCATCCCGCGAAACGCCGCTCTCAACGCCCGCAATCCGGCCGTCCGCCGCGATTTCGACGCAGACATCGCGCTGCCATCCGTTTTCCAGCAAAGCCGCCGCCGCCCAAATCCGCATCAGATCCGCCTCATTTTTGCGATTGACAATTATGTACATACATATCGTAATTAATCTAATACATATTGTGACGGATCGCACAAGGGAGGGCGCATGTCCGGAACGGTTCTGCAGCAGGCGCGTCTGGCAACGATGGTGTCGGGTGGCACGCCCTATGGCCTGATCGAGGACGGGGCGCTCGCCCTCTCCGAAGACGGGCGCATCGCCTACGCCGGTCCGCGCGCCGATCTTCCCGCCGAATTTTCCGGCTGGCCGGCGACGTCCCTGAACGGCCGCCTTGTGACGCCGGGCCTCGTCGACTGTCACACCCACATCGTTCACGGCGGCAACCGCGCCCGCGAATTCGAGCTGCGTCTCGAGGGGGCAAGCTACGAAGAGATCGCGCGCGCCGGCGGCGGCATCGTCTCCACGGTGACGGCAACGCGGGCGGCGAGCGAGGACGACCTCGTTGCCGACGCCCTGCGCCGCCTCGACACGCTGATTGCCGAAGGTGTCACCACCATCGAGATCAAGTCCGGCTACGGCCTTTCGGTCGAAGACGAAATCAAGATGCTGCGCGCGGCACGGCGCCTCGGCCGCGAGCGCGACGTGCGCGTCGTGACCTCCTATCTCGCCGCCCACGCCGTGCCCGCGGAGTACAAGGACCGCGCCGACGCCTATATCGACGAAGTGGTGCTTCCCGGCCTCGACGCGGCCCACGCGGAAGGTCTCGTCGACGCGGTCGACGGCTTTTGCGAGGGCATCGCCTTTTCACCGAAGCAGATGGCGCGCGTCTTCGACCGCGCCAGGGCGCTCGGCCTGCCGGTGAAGCTGCACGCGGAGCAGCTTTCCGACCTCGGTGGCGCGAAGCTGGCGGCCGGATACGGCGCGATCTCCGCCGACCACCTGGAATATCTCTCGCAGGAGAGCGTCGACGCCATGGCGAAATCCGGCACGGTTGCCGTGCTGCTTCCCGGCGCCTTCTACACGCTTCGCGAGACGCAGATGCCGCCGGTCGGCGCCCTGCGCGAGGCCGGCGTTGCCATCGCGCTTGCCACGGACTGCAATCCCGGCTCCTCGCCGATGACCTCATTGCTGCTCACGCTCAACATGGGCGCGACGCTGTTCCGCCTCACGCCGGAAGAAGCGCTTGCCGGCGTGACCCGCGAAGCCGCCCGCGCGCTTGGCCTCGCCGACGATCTCGGCACGCTGGAAGCCGGAAAAATCGCCGATCTTGCGGTCTGGGACGTCGAGACCCCGGCGGAACTGACCTACCGGATCGGCTTCAACCCTCTCCATTCCCGCATTCGCCCCTCGGGGCAGACAGGTGCCGCATGACGCATGTCCTCACTCCCGGCAAGGCGACCCTCCCCGAGCTCGAAGCCATCTATCGCGGCGCGCCGGCGAAGCTCGATCCTTGCGTGCGCAACGCGGTGGAAAAAAGCGCGGCTCGGATCGCCAAGGTCGCGGCCGGTGACGTGCCGGTCTATGGCGTCAACACCGGCTTCGGCAAACTCGCCAGCGTGCGCATCGCGCCGGGCGATGTCGCGACCCTCCAGCGCAACCTGATCCTGTCGCATTGCTGCGGCGTCGGCGCGGAGCTTTCCCCCGACGTCGTGCGTCTGGTGATGGCGACGAAACTCCTGTCGCTTGGCGCGGGTGCCTCGGGCGTCAGATGGGAGACGCTGTCGCTGCTCGACGCCATGCTGCAAAACGACGTCATTCCGGTCATTCCCGGACAGGGATCGGTCGGCGCCTCCGGCGATCTCGCGCCGCTGGCGCATCTGGCCGCCGTGATGATCGGCGAGGGCGAGGCTTTTGTCGGCGGCGAACGCCTGCCGGGTGGCGACGCTCTTGCCAAGGCAGGCCTTGCGCCGGTCGTGCTCGGCCCCAAGGAAGGTCTCGGCCTGATCAACGGCACCCAGGTCTCGACCGCTCTGGCGCTGGCCGGCCTCTTCAAGGCCTGGCGCGCGGCGACGGCAAGCCTTGTCACCGGCGCCCTTTCCACCGATGCCGCGATGGGCTCGGCCGCCCCCTTTCGCGACGAGATCCACCAGTTGCGCGGGCAACCCGGCCAGATCGAGGCGGCAACGGCACTGCGTGCGCTCATGGACGGCTCGGACATTCGCGAAAGCCACCGCGACGGCGACGAGCGCGTCCAGGACCCCTATTGCATCCGCTGCCAGCCCCAGGTCGCGGGCGCCTGTCTCGACCTGTTGCGGCAAGCGGGCGAAACCCTGCGCCGCGAAGCCAATGCGGTGACCGACAATCCGCTCGTCCTTTCCGACGGGTCGGTGATTTCCGGCGGCAACTTCCACGCCGAACCGGTGGCCTTCGCCGCCGACCAGATCGCCATTGCCGTATGCGAGATCGGCGCCATCGCCCAGCGCCGTATCGCGTTGCTGGTCGATCCGGCGCTGTCCTTCGGGCTGCCGGCCTTCCTGACGCCGACGCCGGGGCTGAACTCCGGGCTGATGATCGCCGAAGTCACGGCCGCCGCGCTCATGTCGGAAAACAAGCAGCGGGCGATGCCGGCAAGCGTCGATTCCACGCCGACCTCGGCCAACCAGGAAGATCACGTGTCGATGGCCTGCCATGGGGCGCGCCGGCTGCTCGACATGACCGACAATCTCGCCCGCATCATCGGCATCGAGGCCCTGACGGCGGCCCAGGGCGTGGAGTTCCGCGCCCCGCTTGCAACCAGTCCCGCACTTGCCGCAGCAATTTCGGAAATCCGCAGCGTCGTGCCGCGCCTGACCGACGACCGTTTCATGGCCGGCGATCTGGCTCTGGCGGAGACCCTCGTCGCCGAAAGCCGGCTGGCGAGCGCGGTCGCGACCGCCACATCCGACGCCACTTTGCCGCACCTGTGAGATCCATCTGGAGACAGCACGCCCCATGACACCCGTTGAAATCCACGAAGGCACCTCGCCGGTCATTCTCGGGCTGCCGCACACCGGCACCCATGTTCCGGAAGAGATCCACGCCAGGCTCAACGCGCGCGGACAGGAGCTGGCGGATACCGACTGGCATATCCACACGCTCTACGACGGGCTTCTCACCGATGCGACCACGGTGCGCGCGACCTTCCACCGCTATTGCATAGACGCAAACCGCGGCCCGGACGACGCAAGCCTTTATCCCGGACAGAACACCACCGGCCTCGTTCCGACCACGGATTTCGACGGCGCGCCGATCTGGCGCGCGGGCGAGGAACCGGGCGAGGCGGAAATCGCCGAACGGCGCGCGCGCTTTCACACGCCCTATCACGAGGCGCTCGCCGCCGAGATCGCGCGCGTGAAGGCGCTCCATGGCGTGGCGATCCTTTACGATTGCCACTCGATCCGCTCGCTGATCCCGTTCCTGTTCGAGGGCACGCTGCCGGATTTCAACATCGGCACGAATTCCGGCACCTCCTGCGCGCTCGCCATCGAGGCGGCGGCGGTCGAGATCTGCGGCGCGGCCGAAGGCTACACCACGGTCCTGAACGGCCGTTTCAAGGGCGGCTGGACGACGCGCCACTACGGACGGCCCGACGACGGCGTGCACGCCATCCAGATGGAACTGGCGCAATCGACCCACCTGACGCAGGAAACCGCGCCCTTCGCCTATGACGAGAGCAAGGCGGCGCGCCTGCGTCCGCACCTTTCAACGCTTCTTGGCCGTCTGGAGCGCATCGCGCTCGATGGCGTTCTTTCCAAAGGAGATGCCCAATGACCAACCCGCGCCACAACATCCGCACCGTCCGTGCGGCCACAGGAACCGAGCTGACGGCCAAGTCCTGGCTGACCGAGGCCCCCTTGCGGATGCTGATGAACAACCTCGATCCGGAGGTTGCGGAAAAGCCGAACGAACTCGTCGTCTATGGCGGCATCGGCCGCGCCGCACGCACCTGGGACGATTTCGACAAGATCGTCGCGACGCTGCGCGACCTGGAAGCCGACGAAACGCTGATGGTGCAGTCGGGCAAGCCGGTCGGTGTGTTCAAGACGCACAAGGATGCCCCGCGTGTCCTGATCGCCAATTCCAACATCGTTCCGCATTGGGCCAACTGGGACCACTTCAACGCGCTCGATAAGGCCGGGCTGATGATGTACGGCCAGATGACGGCCGGATCCTGGATCTACATCGGCTCGCAGGGCATCGTTCAGGGCACCTACGAGACTTTCGTGGAAGCCGGTCGCCAGCATTTCGGCGGCAGCCTGAAGGGCAAGTGGATCCTCACCGGCGGACTTGGCGGCATGGGCGGCGCCCAACCGCTCGCCGCCGTAATGGCCGGCGCCTGCTGTCTTGCCGTGGAGTGCAACCCCGACTCCATCGATTTCCGATTGCGCACCCGCTATCTTGACGAGAAGGCCGAAACGCTCGACGAAGCGCTGGAGATGATCAACCGCTGGACGGCAGCGGGCGAAGCCAAGTCGGTGGGCCTTCTGGGCAACGCCGCGGAGATCTTCCCCGAGCTTGTCGCGCGCGGCGTGCACCCGGATATCGTCACCGACCAGACCTCGGCGCACGATCCGATCAACGGCTACCTGCCGAAGGGCTGGACGATGGCGGAATGGGAAGCCAAGCGCGAGAGCGATCCCAAGGGGGTCGAAAAAGCCGCCCGCGCCTCCATGCGCGATCATGTCGAGGCCATGGTCGCCTTCTGGAATGCCGGCGTTCCGACCCTCGACTACGGCAACAACATCCGCCAGGTGGCGCTCGAGGAGGGACTGGAGAACGCCTTCGCCTTCCCCGGCTTCGTGCCGGCCTACATCCGCCCGCTGTTTTGCCGCGGCGTCGGACCGTTCCGCTGGGCGGCCCTTTCCGGCGATCCGGAAGACATCTACCGCACCGACGAGAAGGTGCGCGAGCTGATGCCGGACGATCATCACCTGCACCGCTGGCTCGACATGGCGCGCGAGCGCATTTCCTTCCAGGGCCTGCCGGCGCGCATCTGCTGGGTCGGTCTCGGCGACCGTCAC
Organism: Stappia stellulata DSM 5886; assembly: GCF_000423705.1. GTDB lineage: Bacteria > Pseudomonadota > Alphaproteobacteria > Rhizobiales > Stappiaceae > Stappia > Stappia stellulata. The sequence goes on from NZ_AUIM01000010.1 coordinate 120,673, forward strand.
CGGCTCGGTCTCGCCTTCAACGAAATGGTGCGCAAGGGCGAGCTCAAGGCCCCGATCGTCATCGGCCGCGACCACCTCGACAGCGGTTCGGTCGCCTCGCCCAACCGCGAGACCGAGGCGATGAAGGACGGCTCGGACGCGGTTTCCGACTGGCCGCTGCTCAACGCGCTGCTGAACTGCGCATCCGGCGCGACCTGGGTCAGCCTGCATCATGGCGGCGGCGTCGGCATGGGCTTCTCGCAGCATTCCGGCATGGTGATCTGCTGCGACGGCACCGAGGAGGCCGACCGCCGCATCGAGCGTGTGCTGTGGAACGATCCGGCCACCGGCGTGATGCGTCACGCGGATGCCGGCTACGAGATCGCGCAGGACTGCGCGAAGGAGAACGGTCTGCGGCTTCCCGGCATTCTGGGCAACTGACCAGAGCCGACGCAGACCCATTGCGGGACGGCATCGCCAAAAGCGGTGCCGCCCGATAACAAGAAGACGACCGTTCATCGCAACCAGAGGACAGACCCTGTCATGAAAAGACGCGATTTTCTGAAAACCGCCGCAACCGGCGCCGTGGCGACCGCCGCCGGCACCGCCCTCGCCGCTCCCGCCGTTGCCCAGAGCACGCTGCGCTGGAAGATGGTCACCGCCTGGCCGAAGAACCTGCCCGGCCCGGGCGTCGCCGCCCAGAATCTCGCCGACCGCATCACCGCCCTGTCGGGCGGCCGGATCGAGGTGCAACTCTTCGCCGCCGGCGAACTCGTTCCCGGCAGCGGTGTCTTCGATGCCGTCTCCGAGGGAACGGCCGAGCTTTATCACGCGGTTCCGGCCTACTGGGGCTCGAAGTCCAAGGGCATCCTGCTGTTCGGCTCGCAGCCCTTCGGCCTGCGCGCGGACGAACAGTTCGGCTGGCTCGCCCACGGCGGCGGTCAGGCGCTCTATGACGAGATGTACGGGCGCTTCGGCCTGAAGCCGTTCCTTTGCGGCAACTCCGGGCCGCAATGGGCCGGCTGGTTCCGCAACGAGATCACTTCAGCGGAAGACCTCAAGGGCATGCGCTTCCGCACCACGGGTCTTGCGTCGGAAATGTGTGCCAAGCTCGGCATGGCCGTGCAGGCCATGGGCGGGCGCGACATGTTCCAGGCGCTCCAGTCCGGCGCGCTCGACGCGGGCGAATTCATCGGCCCGTGGACCGACAGCGCGCTCGGCTTCTACCAGGTCGCCAAGAACTACTACTGGCCCGGTGTGGGCGAGCCGTCCTCCGCGGAAGAATGCGCGGTCAACCAGGAGGCTTTCGACGCCCTTCCCGTCGACCTGCAACAGGCCGTTACCTATGCTTGCGAGTCCCTCTACAACCCGGTGTGGACCGAATACACGACCAAACACGCACTTGCGCTGGAAAAGCTCGTCGCGGAACAGGGCGTGCAGGTCAAGAAGCTCCCCGACGACGTGATCGTCGCCATGGGCAATGCCGCCGGCGAAGTGATCGCGGACCTGCGCGAGGACGAGGACGAACTCGTGCGCCGCATCACCGAGAGCTTCCTCAGCTACCGCAAGAGCATCGCGGGCTATATGCCCTATGCCGACAACGGGCAGATGAACGCCCGCGCGATGGACTACAAGTACTGACGCTGCGCGCCTGCGGGCGCAACCGTCGACGACACGCTGCGGGCCGCGATCGTGGCCCGCAGCGCCCTTCGCCCTCCCGCCGACTGCCTGCCGAAAAGGGAACAGCCCGTGCTCGAACGTCTTGCCGACCGGCTCGACCGCCTCAACCGCCTCGTCGGCGCGGGCGTTCGGTGGTTCGCCCTTGCCATGGTGCTCCTTCAGTTCGCCATCGTCGTGCTGCGCTATGTCTATGGCATCAGCTTCGTCTCGCTGAGCGAAGGGGTTCTCTATCTGCATGCCTTCCTGTTCATGCTGGGCGCCGGCTTCACGCTCCTGGTCGATGGCCACGTTCGCGTCGACATCTTCTATGCCAAGGCGACGCGGCGCGGCCGCGCCGGCATCGATGCCGCAGGGGCGCTGCTTCTTCTGCTCCCCTCCATGGTCGTCCTGGCCTGGCACTCCTGGCCGTCGGTGCGCAATTCCTGGTCGGTCATGGAAGGCGCGATTTCGGTCGGCGGCATTCCCGCGTCCTTCCTGCTGAAATCCCTCATTCCGGCCTTTTGCGTCCTGCTGATCGTGCAGGGACTGGCCTGCCTGTTGCGCGACATCGCGCGGCTGGCCACGCCCGACACCGCCGACAAAGACGAGACACGCGCATGAGCCTGCCGCTCGACCTCCTGATGTTCGCCGCGCTGATCGGCGCAATCCTGATCGGCTACCCGGTGTCGTTCACGCTTGCGGGGATCGCGACGCTTTTCGCATTTCTCGGCTATTTCACCGGCCAGTTCGACATGAGCCTGCTCGGCGCGCTGGCGCAGCGCGTGTTCGGACTGATGACCAACCAGGTGCTGATCGCCATTCCGCTCTTCGTCTTCATGGGCGTCGTCCTGGAGAAAAGCCGCATCGCCGAAGACCTGCTGGAAACCGCCGGCCGGCTTTTCGGCACTCTGCGCGGCGGGCTCGGCATCTCGGTGGTTCTGGTCGGCGCGCTGCTGGCTGCCTCCACCGGCATCGTCGGCGCGACCGTGGTTGCCATGGGCCTCATCGCCCTGCCGGCCATGCTGCGCAACGGCTACGACCCGAAGCTTGCCAGCGGCATCGTCTGCACCTCCGGCACGCTCGGGCAGATCATTCCGCCGTCGACGCTGCTGATCATCCTGTCCGACGTGATGTCCAACGCCTATCAGCAGGCGCAGTTTCGCGAGGGCAAATTCACCATCGAGACGATTTCGGTGGGTCAGGTCTTCGCCGCGGCCCTGCTGCCGGGGCTGACGCTCGTCGGCATCTACATCGTCTATCTGCTCATCAAGGCCTGGCTGTCGCCCGACGCAGCACCCGCGATGAAGTCGCTGGCGACGAAACCGAGCCGCCGGGAGGTTGCAACCGCCATTTTGCCGCCGGTGCTGCTGATCATCGCGGTGCTCGGCTCGATCCTCGGCGGCATCGCGACGCCGGGCGAAGCCGCTTCCGTCGGCGCGGTGGGCGCGCTGCTTATGGCCAGCGCGCGCCTGGGGGCCGGGTCCACCAAACTGGTGATCGGCGGGGCCATCGCCCTCGCCCTGCTTGCCGTGCTTGCCGGAGTTCATCCGGTGCGCCTGCAGCGGACGGACGCAACCGTGTTCGACTGGATCGTCGGCGGGGCGGCAAGCCTCCTCGTACTCATCTCGATCGCAGCCGTCGCGCAGGCGCTGACACGCACGTTCCGCGCCGGCGTGCTCAAGCCGGTGATGACCTCGACACTTGCCGTGACCGCGATGATCTTCGCCACGATCCTGACGGCGAGCGTGTTCTCGCTGGTGTTCCGGGGCCTTGGCGGCGATCTCCGTGTCGAGGAGTTTCTCGCCAACATGCCCGGCGGCCCGCAAGGCGCCCTGGTCTTCGTGATGGCGCTGATCTTCGTGCTCGGCTTCTTCCTCGATTTCGTCGAAATCTCGGTGATCCTGCTGCCGCTCGTCGCCCCCGTCCTGATCATCATGGGCCACGACCCGGTGTGGCTTTCGGTGCTGATCGCGATCAACCTGCAGACGTCCTTCCTGACGCCTCCCTTCGGGTTCTCGCTGTTCTATCTGCGCGGCGCGGCGCCGAAGGAAATCACGACGGGACAAATCTATCAGGGCGTCTTGCCCTTCATCGCGCTGCAGATCGGCGGCATCGCCCTGGTCTGGCTGCTGCCGTCGATCGCGACACTCCTGCCGAAGCTCGTCTTCTGAGGGGCAATCCCGGCCACGCCGGAAACGGCTGTCAAAATCCGAAAACCGTCACGCTCGCTCGCCTCACACCGCTGCGAGCGTGACGCTCTCGCCGTCGGGAAACCAGACTTCCTCCAGATTGTTGCCCGCGCCCGCGCGGTCGACCACAAGGAAATCCTGCAAGGGCTGCAGCACCAGAAGCGGATGGTGCCAGATCCCCCGCCCGATCTGGATGCCCTGATCGCCCCGCGCGAGAAAGCAGCGGCACGCATCGGCGCGCGGCGCATCGGCCACGACGACCAGCCACGAGTGCCGCTCCATCGGCACAAAGGCCTGCGATGCCAGCGGATGACGTTCCAGCATGCGAACCGTCACAGGGCTCGGCCACGGCGTTCCCCGGAAAATCGAGAGAATCGCCTCGCCGCCCTCCCCCGGCGCACTTGTCGCGAGTGCATGAAACCGGCGCGTGCGCCCCTCGTTTATCAGGTGACTGCGCGCCTGGTCCGCCTCGATGACATCGCCAAAGGGGGCAAAGACGTCTGCGGTCAACGGAACGGGAACGAGCGGCGGCGGGCTTGCGGAACGCGTCACAGGACTCTCCAAACTTGCATGACAGTAAAGGCGGAGACCCGCCACGACGGGCCACGAGGGTATGGAGCCCGCCTTGCGCTCCGGACTCCACATCCGCCCGCCGACCGTTTCTTCACCCAGCCTCGGGCGCAACAGCGCGAACGGCCGCAGGCACCTTGAGCCGAAGCGGACACCAGACCAATCTGTATCATCTTGGCAACACCCTTACCAAATTGTCACCCTACGTAAGCCGAAGGGCGAAACACTTATTGAAATGCTCGCATTGGTTGATGAAATTGCGAAGACCCCAAAAGGACCACCAGCGAAGGTTGGGTGCCATTTGTTTTTCTCCTTTTGAACATTTGGGAGAGTGTCATTTCTTACAATCCGCCCGTCACCCGCCGTTTTCGTGTTTCCGGCCGGGAATTGCTTTCGTCCTCCTGTGCGGCCGCCATAGTGGCGGGCGCCGGCGGACAGGCTTTCGCACAGGATTCCCAGCGTCTTTGGGGCGCATGGGGCGAGCTTGGCGCTCAGGCGGGCGCGGAAACGAACGCCTTCCTCGAGGGGTTCATGCCGATCGGCCAGGATGCAGACAGCATTGTCTTTCTCGACATGCGCCTGGACTATGGCGAGAACAGCCGCGGCTCCACGTCGCTCGGTCTCGGCATCCGCGAAATCGTCGGGCCGGACCTGATTCTTGGCGCGAATGTTTTCGTCGATGCCGTGCGAACGGAAAACAGCAACACGTTCGCCGGTGCGACGCTCGGCCTCGAGGCCTTCACCTCGATCTTCGACCTTCGCATCAACGCGCATGTCCCGATCGGCGGCCGCACCAGGCTCTCCCCCATCGTTTCCGGAGACGGGGTCAGCGTCGTCAACAACCAGCTGGTCGAAAACAGGACACGCGTGGACCGCAAGGAGGGCCTGCTGTCCGGCCTGACCGGCGAGATCGGCGCGATGTTCGATTCGCCCTTTGCCGACAACCAGCGGCTGCGCGCCTATGCGGGCGGTTACATTTACGACCGCGACGGCTTTGACACGGAATCCGGCGGACGGCTCGGGCTCGAATACCAGATCAACGACGTCTTGAGCCTTGCCGGATCGCGCTTCACGCTTGGTGCGGAGCTCGTCTACGACAAGGACGACGAGTTCGACGCCATTGCCTCCGCGCGGTTGCGCATTCCGCTCTTCAGCGGAGCGCAAAGCCGCGGCGCCAACGGGGAAAGCCGGCTGTCGGCGATCCAGCAGCGCATGGACGAGGGCGTGCGCCGCGACAAGGGCATTCGCGTCGGCACGAGCAGCAGCACGACCGCCGTGAACGGCGTTCCGGTCATCAACCCGGCAACGGGCAATCCCTACGGCGGCATCTATTACGCGGACCAGGGCGGCGGCGGCACCGGCGATTTCGCCGACCCGGCATCGCTTGCAACCGCGGTCGCCAACGCCGGAACGGACGGCATCGTCATCGCGCTTGGCGGCGGCGGGCCGATCTCGACCTCCGGCGTCACCCTCCAGTCAGGGCAGACACTCATCGGCGGCGGCGAAAGCATCCAGGTGCAGCTCGCCGACGGATCGACGACGAATTTCCTGTTGTCGGGCACCAATGGCACCATCGACGGCGACCCCGGCGTGACGACGGTCACGCTCGCCAGCGGCGTGACCATCCGCGACCTGACCATTCAGGGCGGGACCACGGTGATCGGCGGCAATGCCGTTTCGAATTTCACGCTGACGGACCTCTCCATCCAGAACGCGACGGACGGGATCGTCGTCACCGGCGCGGTGAATGCCAGCGTCAGCAACATTTCGTTTTCGGGCATCACCGGAACCTCGCTGTTCCTGAACAACGAGTCGGCGACGGTCAGCAACATCACGATCGACGGCGGCACCAATGGTCTGGTGATTGCCAACAACACCGGCACGACGACGCTCTCGGGCATCAATGTCAGCAATGTTTCGGGCGACGCGCTGTCCTTCACCAACAACACCGGCGATATCAACGTCAGCGGCTTCACCGCGACGAACACAGGCGACGATGCCATTGCGGTGACTGGCGGCGGCACCTTCGGCTTCTCCGGAACCACGACGCTCAACGGCCTCGGCGCCGGCGCGACCAGCGACGGCATCGACCTCAGCAACACCAACAACGCCACGCTGACCTTCGGCGATGTGGATGTGACCGGTCTCGGCGGGGGCACGGGGCTGAACATGGCCGGCGCGGATGCGACCCTGACCATGCAAAGCCTCGACGTCACCGGCACGGGCGTCGGCGGCAGCAAGGGCGTCGACCTGTCCGGCACCCAGAACGGGCGGACCGTTTCCATCACAAACGGCGGCACGATCACCAATGTGGACGTCGGCCTCGTACTCGGCACCAATGGCAGCGCGCTGGCCGCGCCCGATGCGGTGTTCACCTGGGGTGGCGGCGATATCGGCGGCCTCGCCTATGCACTCGACGGCATCGGGGTGAATGCAGCGAACGGCTCCTATGCCTTCGGCACGACCGGGTTTACCGGCGCCTTCAATTTCACGACCTCCGGCACGCCGAACTATTTCGTCGCCGCCACCGCCACCGGCACGGGCGACGGTTCGTCCACCGCAAACCGCGCCTCGGTCGCGACCGCGATCGCCGATGCGGCGGGTCTTGGAACCGTGAACTTTATCCTGATCAACGACGGTTCGGCGCTCGACACCGCCGGCGCGACCTTCGAACTCGCCAACAACCAGACCATCGACACCTTCGGCGGCGGGCGAACCTTCACCTCCGCCGGGCTGATAATCGCGGCCAACATCACCGGCACCAATCTGCCGACCGGCACCACGGCAATCACCGATCCGACCGGCAATGGCGCGGCAACGCTGACCAATTCCTCCGGCGCGGTCAGCACCATCGAGGTCGCCAACGGCAACACGATCCGCAACATCACGCTGGGCAGCACGCTGGGAATGGCCTTGTCGGGCAGCGGCATCGCGGGCCTGACCATCGAAGGCGTGACCATCGGCACCGGCACCGACACGCCGGTCAACGGCATCGAGTTGAACAACACGACCGGCGCGGTGACGCTGACAAATGTCGACATCACCAACACGACCGGCACCGGCCTGTCGCTGAACGGTGCAAAAGGCACCGTCACCGGCAACAATGTCGACATCACCGGGGCCAACGCATTGTCCGTCACCGGTGGCGATGCGGCCGTCTCCTTCAACGCCTCGAGCTCGATCACCAACACATCCGGAACGGCGGTGTCGATCTCCGGCCGGATCGGCGGAAGCTTCACCCACTTCGGCAGCATTGCGTCGAATGGAGGAAGCACGGAGGGCATTTCCATCACGGGCGCGGGCGCCGCCAGCAATGTGACCTTCGGCGGTCAGGTATCGCTCGGCACGTCGTCTGCCCTCGGCTTCAGAGGCGTCTTCGTCAACAACAACGGTCAGTCGTCGCAGATCGCCTTTACCGGCGGACTGGAAATCGAGACAGGCGCCTTGACCGGATTCGAGGTTCGCAATGGCGGCAGCATCAGCGTTGCGGCGGCCGGCACGCGAACCATCCGGAGCGGCGGCGCCACAGCCTTCTTTCTCCAGAATACGTCGATCGGTTCGGATGGCGTGAATTTCGATTCCATTGAAGCTGTCGGCAGCGGCCCCTTCCCTGGGATCGTCGTCTCTTCGGTCGATACGAATGCGGGCGGCATCTCCATCGGATCGGCGACCCTCAGCGGCAATACCCTCAGGGCCATCGACCTTGAGAATGTCAGCGGCGCGAACGGATTTTCGCTTACGGCGGCGGATATCGACCAAGGCGTCGGTGGAACCGGTGTCTTCATCGGCGGTACGAACGGCACCATTTCGATCGGAACGGGAACGGCCAACGGGATCACCGGCCTCAAGATCGATGACGGCGACCAGGGCGTGCGCATCGATCAGACCAGCGGCACGGTAAACCTCGGAACGACATCGACCGGTGTGGTCGAGATCGGCACGACGGCACAACTCAATGCCTTCGCACTGCAGGTCGGCACAGATGCCGGCGGCACGATCAATATCGGCAACACGACAAATCAGTCGCGCTTCGACGCGGCATTCAACGCCGTCGCGTCCTACGATGCGGACGCAACGACGACCTTCACGAACATCTCGGCCGAATCACAGACCAGCACCGCCGTCGTCGTTGTCGACAACGACGGCGTCGGCGAAACCCGCTTCGAGAGCGGTCTGGCGATCTCGACGACCGGCGGCACCGGCATCAGCATCCAGAGCGCGCGGGCGAGCGTTGCGAGCGCTCCGGGCCTCAACACGCTGAACGCCACGGGAACGGGCGTCGGCATGGTCCTGAACAATGCGACAATCGGGACAGCCGGTCTGCATTTCGACACGGTGAACATTGCGACCAACAGCATCGGGATCAGCATTGCCGGAACAACCGGGGGCGGAGACATCGTGCTCGGCGATGTCGATATCAACGGCACCAACACCGGCACCCAGGCAATCCGGATCGCCGGGACCGTGTCGAATACCATCACGATTGCCGATTTCGACACGAACCTGCTGCAGGGGCAGACCGCGCTCGACATCGACGGCGCCTATTCCGGCACCATGACCTTCGGCGACTTTGACGTCACAAGTTCCTCGACCACCGGCACGACCGGTATTGATCTGGCCAATGCGACAGGCGGCGGCACGGTTCAGGTCGGCGACACAACGGCAGCCGGCGCCAGCGCCAGCATTGCGGGCGTCGACACCGGCGTTCTGCTCGGCAACGGTACCGATCTCGCCTTCGTCTATGGCGACGGCGAAGGCGCGATAGATCAGGGATCGACGATCTCCGCGACAACCGCCATCGACGCCACGAATGCGCCCGTGGCCGGTACCTACAATTTCCAGGACGTCGAATTCGCCGGAAGCCCGGGCGCGGGCTTCGGCATCGGCACGGTTTACTTCGTCGATTCCGACGGTGCGACAGGGGGCGGCGACGGCTCCGGTTCGAGTGCCGCCAACCCGATGACGCTTGCCGCGGCAGAGCTTGCCGCAGGCGCCGGCGACATCATCGTGCTGATCGACAACGGATCGCCGATCTCGACGGCTGCGACCAACGCGAACGACACGCTGAACCTTCTGGCAAGCCAACAGTTGCTCTCCTTCGGCGACGGCGCGGGTGGCAGCCAGTCCATTCAGGTGAGCCTGACCGTTCCGCCGACGATCCAGCTGTTCGCGGCCGGCCTGACCATCGATGATCCGACCGGAGGCGGCGCCGCCACGCTGACGACCACGGCGAGCAATGACGTCGTGACGCTCGGCGGAGACGGCATCCGCATGTCGGGGATCGACTTCGAGGGCAATGGCACCGCAGCTCGGGCGATCAACGATGCCGGCGGCGCGACCGGCACGGTGATCGAACGATCCGGCGTGTCGAATTTCGCCACCGTCGGCATCGAGATCACGCCCTCGATCAACACGACGATCGACGATGTCGACTTCTCCGGAAATGCCAATGACATCCTGCTGAACGCAACCAATTCGACGCTGACCAACATCACCTCGACGGGCGCGAGCGGAACGTCGATCACGCTGACCGACGCCACGGGCACGACGACGCTCACCAACATCTCGATCACGGGGGCGGCGAACGGCCTGGTGTTCAACAACGCCTCCGGCACGGTGACCGCGACGAATGTCGACATTTCCGGCGGCAACACACTTTCGATCGACGACGGCGATGCCGTTTTCTCCTTCGATGCGGCAAGCTCGATCAACGCGACCGGCGGCACCGCGGTCAGCATCAGCAATCGCAGCGGCGGCAGCTTCACGCATGCAGGTTCCGTCGTTGCAAACGGTGCGGGGACGGCAGGCATCTTTTCCTTCGCCTCCACCGGAGCGCATTCGATTTCCTTCACCGGAACCGTGGATATCGGCACCACCACGCCAGTCACGTCGTCCGGCGTCTTCATCGACAACACGGGGCAGAACGTCACCGTCAACTTCGCCGACATCGACATCGAAACAGACGCCGGCTTCGGCATGGTCGTTCAGAACGGCGGCACACTCTCGGTCGGAACCGGGTCGCTTTCCGTCAACAATGCACAGATCACGAATTTTGCCGGCATCGCCTTTGGCGCTGGCGGCGTGAACTTCACCTCCATCACCGGTACGAATCTGGCAGGCGCAGCCGGGCTCGGCTTCAATTCGGTGACGGGCGGCGCTTTCACCGTCAGCGGCACGACGTCCATAGCCGGCTCGACCGGATCCGCCATTGCCGCAACCAATGTCTCCGCGAACATGCAGTTCGGCACGGTCGACCTGACGCTGACCAGCGGCGACGGACTGCTGCTCAACGGCAACGGCGGTACGCTGACGACCGGCGACATGACCATCGCCATGGGCACCGGCGGCAACGGCATCGTCGCGACCGGCACCAATGGAGACATGACCTTCGGCAACGTCGACATCACCAATGTCGGCGCGGGCACGGGCGTCAATCTCTCCGGCGGGACGTTCGACGGTCAGATCACCTTCGCCACGCTCGACATCACCGGAACCAACACCGTCGGCTCCAAGGGTATCGACCTGACCGGCTACGACAACAGCAAGGATGTCGTGACCACCGGATCGGGCACGATCCAGGGCGTCCAGACCGGCATCGACCTGACCAACTCCGATATCGCCAACGGCGTGCGGTTCCAGTACGGCGACGGCTCCGCGCCGGTCGCAAGCCTGATCGACACCTCGGGCATCGCCGGCAATGTCGCGATTGTGACGACGGGCGTCACCGCAACCGGCGAATACGACTTCGAGGACGTCGGTTTCGGCGCGAGCAACATCTCCAACCTGCAGGGCCCGACGTTCTTCGTCGTCGGCACCGGCGGCACGTCCGGCAATGGTACATTCTCCGATCCCGGCACGATCGCTGAAGCCAAGGCCTCCGGCGCCGGCGTCATCGTCCTCGTCGACGAGACGACCGGCGGCGTCCAGCACATCATCGACGCCGCGGCCCAGGGCGACGGCACGCTCAATCTCGCCGACGGCCAGGCACTGGTCGGCATGGTCGCCGGCGAAACCGTCGATGCATCGACCCTTGGCATCTCCGCGTCCGGTCCGCCGGCGAGCGTTCTGCTGACGGGCATCTCTTCGAGCTCGGATATCGTGGCGCCGGGAACCGGCATCGACAGCGTCGTTCCGATCCTGACCACGACGGGCGCGAACAACACCGTCGAGCTTGCCGGCACGTCGACCATCCAGACCGTCGACATCCGAAACGGCGGCACGGGTGACGGCATCACCGCAAGCTTCGGCGCGGCACACACTGCAACCTTGCGCTCCAGCAGCATCGGCGGCGGCACCGGTGCCTGGGCCATCGACCTGGCGACGACGGCGGGCGCTTCCACGGCTGCCTTCTCCGACCTGACGCTGACGAGCGGCCTGCGCCTCGACGGTTCGGGCGGCGGGTCGCTCAGTGGCACGATGACAGGCACCAACACAATCGTGGGTGCCACCGGTCAGGCCGTCGCGCTCAACGCAGTCACGCTCGATCCGGGCGGGATGACCTTCGACACGATTTCGGCCAATGGCGGCGGAACGGTTGGCAACGGCATCGTGCTAGACGATCTGGGAAGCGGCTCGAGCTTTTCCGTCACCGGCACGACGACGCTGGACAATTACACCGGTTTCGGTATCGAGATCGGCAATCTCAGCCAGGCCACGCAGACGATCAGCTTCGGCGCCGTCAACATCAACACGACGGTCGGCGAGGTGGATTCCGGCGGGGACGGTATCTCCATCGACACGATTTCCGCAACGGATGTCGACATAGACTTCGGCACCGTGAGCATCGGCAACGCCACCGACCCGTCCGGCACGGGCGCCGCGGTCGCGACGATCACCAATGCGGCGACAGGCTTCGATCTCGATTTTGCATCCCTGGACCTGGCCAATGTCGCACTGGGCTTCACGGTCGACGGGTTCGATGCACCCGGCGCATCGACCGTCACGGTCGCCGGCCCGACGAACATCACCGCCAACACGTTCGACGCGATCCGGATCGTCAATTCCGACGGCGACGTGACCTTCGGCGGGCGCACGACGATCACCAACAGCGGCGCGGCCGCCGGCGCGGACGGCGTCGATCTGGGGGCAGATGCCGGCGGGGCCAATACCGGCGCCTACACGTTCAACGGCGTCGACATCACGGTGAACGGCACCGGCGCTTTCGGCTTCCGGGCGACCGATTCCGGCACGGTCACGATCAACGATCCGTCGAGCAACAACCAGATCACCTCCAACAACGGCACCGCGCTCTACATCAATCCCACGCAGATCAGCCTCGACCTTCAAAGCGTCACCTCGTCCAACGCGACCGGCTCGGGCGTCTTCATCGACGGCGGCGATGCGGTCGGCGGCGCCGGTGCAACCGCGGTGGACATCGGCACGCTCAATGTGACCGACTCCTCCGGGGCGGGCGTGCGGATCACAAATTCGACGGGCACGTTCAATATCGGCGCGACGACCATCAACAATGCCGGCTCCGCTGGCGGCGGTGTCGACCTGGATCTCGGCGCCGGCGATACGGCCACGGTGAATTTCACCGGTGCGCTCGACATCGACACCAATGCAGCCACCGGCTTCGACGCCAACGGCACCGGCGGAGCGTCGCTGACGGTCAATGTCTCGGGAACCGGCACACAGGCGATCAACACGGCGACGGGCCAGATCCTGTCGATGAACCAAGTCATCGTCGGCGGCAGCGGCGTTTCCTTCGACACGCTGGCAGCGTCGAGTACCGTCTCCGGTGACGCAGTGAGGCTCTTCGATGTCGATGGCGGCGCCTTCAACGGGGGCGCGGTGAGCGTCGCCAACACGTCGGCCGCCGGCGATGGCATCGTGATTTCCGGCTTTTCCACGTCGACGTTCAACTTCACGTCCGCGACGATCGACGGCGCGGCGGGGGCCGGCATCAACCTCAGCGGGGCGAATGGGGCCGTGACATTCGGCACCGTCGACATCGATGGCACTGACGGCGATGGTGTGGAAATCTCAAACGCCCACAGCTCCGTAACGATCAGCGGCGGATCGATCGGCGCGACCAATGATCCGGCCGGCATCGCCGTGGATATCAACGGCGGTTCAGCCAATGTGACGATTGCCGCGACCGTCACCAAGACCACGGCGAACGATCTCATCGAGATTTCCGGGCGCAGCGCCGGAACCGTAACCTTCTCGGGCAATCTGAGCGCGACCGGAGCGGCAGGCGGTATCCAGGTCATCGCGAACAATAACGGCACGATCAATTTCTCGGGCGGCACGAAGACGCTCAGCACGGGTACGAACACCGCCGTCAGCCTGACGAACAACACCGGGACGGCGATCAACTTTATCGGCGGCGGGCTCGACATCGACACCACGAGCGGCGCGGGCTTTGTTGCCGACAACAGCGGGACGGTGACCGTTCAGGGACCCGGCAACACGGTGACGACCAACACCGGCACAGCGGTGGATATCCAGAACACCACGATCGGCGGTGACGGCGTCACCTTCGACACGCTCAGCGCAACCGGCACGGTGACGGGCGATGCAATCAGCCTGACCAGCGTCAGCGGCGGCACTTTCAACGGCGGCGCCGTCAGCGTGGCGGGCGCGTCTGATGACGGCGTCGTGCTGACCAACAACGCGGCGACGATCCAGTTCGGCACGACAGGCATCACCAACGCCGCCGGAGACGGCATCGAAATCTCCGGCAGCGGTGCGACCTTCGGCGCGACCACGATCATCAATCCGGGCGCACGCGGCATCGTCATCGGCACGACGGCGGGCACGACCTTCGGCGACGTCGACATCACCAACCTCGCCGACAATACGACGGGCGTCGATCTCACCAGCGCCTCGGGCGCGGTGAATTTCGCGACACTCGACATTTCCAGCGCCTCGCTGACCACCGGCACCACCGGCATCGACCTCACCGGCGCGACCAATGCCTCGAACATGACGACGACCAACTCATCGACGATCAACAATCTCGCGGTCGGCGTCGACCTGACGAATGCCAATATCACCGGCACCTTCCAGTACGGCGACGGCGAGGGCGCCACCAACACGAACTCCAACATCTCCAACACGACGACGGCGATCGTGATCACCGGCGTCACGGCGAACGGCACCTATAACTTCGAGGATGTCGCGTTTCCCGGCAGCGGCACGTCCAATCTCGGCGGCGGTGGCGGCGGCGGCACCGTCTATTGGGTGGCGGCAACCCCGACGGGCGCGGAGGACGGCTCCTCGGCCGCCAATGCCGCATCGATCGCCGACGCGGAGACGGCGAGCGCGAACTATATCGTGCTGCTGGACAATGCCGGCGGCGGCGGACAGGACACCATCAATCTGGGCTCGGGTGACTTCGCGCTCGATACCGACCAGTCGCTGCTCAGTTTCCGCAATGTGGACAGCTTCACCTTCGGCGGCGGCGCCCCGTCCAACATCGAGCTCACCGGAATTTCCGGCGGCACGACGATAACCAATCCGAACACGGGCTCCGGCGCCCCGCTGCTGACATCGGGCGGCACGACGACGATCACGGTCGCCGACGGCAGCGTGATCGACGGCCTGCATATCGAGAATACGTCCAACTCAAATAGCGGCGAACGCTTGATCGGCGCGGACGACTTCGCGGGTACGTTCACGGTTCAAAACTCGCTGCTGGAGTTCACGGGCTTTTCAGGCATCGGTGTCGATATCACTCACTCCGGCGGTTTTTCCGGTACCACAGTCGCCCTGATCGACAACAACCAGATAAACACCAACAATCGTCAAGGCATCCGTATCGAACTTCAAGGAACAGGACGCCTCGACGCAACGATCTCAAACAACACGATCGTGTCGACCGGCGCAGGAGACAACATAAATGCTCTTGTCGGCTTCCTCACCCCAGCAACACTTTGCGCGGATATTTCCGGCAATACCGTGAGTGGCGCCACCGATGGCATTGTATTCAATGTGGTCGGCTCTGGCGGCTCAGAAGCCAATCTGCTGCTCCCTGGCTTCACAGGACCCGCCAATGACTCCGGATCCGCTCGAACGTTCCTCGACAATCAAAACTCGATCACAGCCAGTACTGACAATGTTGACGTCGTGCTGAACAACGGGCTTGTTCCCGCAAATCCGGGAGCTTGCACGACACCATGATGCTTTTGTGCCCGAGCACGACCGGACACTCGGTAGGATGAGCGATCATGACGCCTTTTTTAATATACAAAAAACAACTTTTAATATGTTTATAATTCTTTTGCCATTGACAGTTTTATCTATTGTCGACACTATGTTAATATATAGTCTAAATTCTCAATTCGATGGTTTGGATTCTGTGAATATTATGTTGCCGCAGTTTGTCGCAACTGTTTCACTTATTTTTAAACTCAGGAGGATTCGAGATGTCAGAGCCATTTCTGGCTGAAGTTCGGATGGTGGGTTTCACATTCGCGCCGAGGGGGTGGGCCTTTTGCGATGGACAGATCCTGCCCATCAATCAGAACCAGTCGCTCTATTCCCTTCTGGGGACGACGTATGGCGGCGACGGCCGGACCAGTTTCGCGCTTCCGGATCTGCGCGGCCGAACGCCGATCCATGTCGGGCGCAGCAATGGAGGGGACTTCCATACCGAAGGTCAAAAGAGCGGGGAGGAGACCCATACGCTGTCCGCCAACGAAATGCCCAACCATACGCATTATGCGCGCGCGAACTCCGCACAAGGTGGTGAGCTTTTTCCCACGAACAACGCTTTAGCCAGATCGGCCGGCACTTATGTCGATTATTCACCCGCGAATGCGGTGAGCTTGCGCGCGGGCACGATCCTGAATGTGGGCGGCAGTCAGGCGCATGAGAACATGCAGCCCTATCTCACCATTAACTTTTGCATAGCGCTGCAAGGGCTCTTCCCCTCGCGCAATTGAGCCTTGTCCCATTTTCATCACGTAAATCACGGGAGGACCTGGAATGTCCGAACCCTTCGTCGGCGAGATCCGCATGTTCGCCGGAAATTTCGCTCCGCGCGGCTGGGCCTTTTGCGATGGCCAGTTGCTTGCGGTCAGCCAGAACGACGCACTGTTTTCCCTGCTCGGCACAATTTACGGCGGCGACGGGCGCACGACCTTCGGCCTGCCGGATATGCGCGGGCGCATTCCGCTGCATGCCGGCCATGGCCCGGGCCTGTCCGAACGCCGCCTCGGCAGCCGGGGCGGGGCGGAAAAGGTCACGCTCACCGCAAACCAGATGCCCTCTCATACCCATCCGATGCAGGCGAGCACGACCGTTGCCAACAGCGATAGCCCCCAAGGGCGGGTCTCAGGGCAAAGTGCGTCCGGCAACTTATACACGGAAGGGGCACCCACAACCGCTATGTCCCCGCAAGCGGTGACCAACACCGGCGGAAGCCGCTCGCACACCAATCTTATGCCCTTTCTCTGTGTCAATTTCATCATTGCGCTGTTTGGCATCTACCCAAGCCGTCACTGAGGAGTGATCCGCCATGTCTGAACCCTTCATCGCGGAGATCCGCATCTTTGCCGGCAATTTCGCCCCCCGCAGCTGGGCCTTTTGCAATGGCCAGCTCCTGCCGATCTCTCAAAATACCGCGCTCTTTTCCCTCATCGGAACGACCTATGGCGGCGACGGGCGCACGACCACGGCCCTACCCAACATGGCCGGGCGCGCGCCCATGCATCCGGGTCGCGGACCGGGCCTGACCTCGCGCCGGCTCGGCCAACGCGGCGGTACGGAAATGGTGACGCTCGCCGAGTCCCAACTGCCCAATCACAACCATTCCATGTATTCGGAAGGAGGCACTCTGGCAACCGAAGCGGCGCCGAGCGACACCCGCACATTCGCCGCATCTCCTTTAAGTCCATACCACGCCGGCACCCCCGACATTGATATGGCGTACGAGACACTCCCCACCGAGGGTGGGTCGCAGGCGCACAACAACATGCAGCCCTATCTCACGATGAATTTCATCATCGCACTTCAAGGGCTTTATCCCTCGCGAGGATAACAAGGCGGGCTCACGCCCCCGAATACAGACCCATGGGAGCGCGCATATGACTGACGCAACCGAACTGACACTGGAAGACGACGCCTTCCTGCCCTCGTCCACCGACGAGCCGGCCATGACGCCCTTCGCCGAACTCTCCAGGCTGATGGTGGTCGCGATCCGCACCGATCGGGGCAACAGTTTGATGTGGACCGCGCAAACCGAGCCGAATGGCCCATGGAGCGGAAACTGGGCCGCCATCAACGACAAGCCTTACGACCGACTCGCCACCGGCTGCACCCATGACGGACGCGTCGCCTTGGTGGCGCAGACAGAAGGGATCAACCCGGACATAGAGTATATCGCCGAAACGCCTAATTCGACGGACGACAAGCATTGGATCGCACCCGTGAGCCTTGGCATGCCGTCCGGCGTGACCCAGGTCTCGCAGCTCGGCATGACGGTCAACGCCGGCGGTCGGATCGCGGCCTTCGCCGTCGCCGACCGCACGGTGTACTGGGCCTTCCAGAACCCGGACAAGGTCGTCGAAACGACGGTGGAGCAGATTCCGCCAGGGCAGAGCGAGCCGATAAAGGTCACGGTTTACGAGAGCGCGCCGCCGGACAAACCCTGGAGCGACTGGCAGGCACTTCCCGGCTCCGATGTCGCGTCCCTCGTCGTCACCAACAATGCCGGCGGGCGCGTGATGCTCATCGCCAACATCGGGCCCGAGGGTCAGGAAGCGCTAGCGGTCAATCAACAGAAGGTGGACAACGCCTTCGATATCTCGAACTGGACCGGCTGGACGACGATCACCGACGAAACCAGCGGCACGCCGGGCGGCGTGCCCGCCGCTGTGCTCGACCGTCAGGACGCCGTGAACATCTTCATGATCGGCGACGAGACCAACATCATGCAGATCCGCCAGGACCCTCCCGGTTCCGAGACTTGGTCCGGGTGGGCGCGCATGGGCGTGCTCGACGGCGCGATGGTCTCCGTCTCCGCCTCCTTCAATGCGGCCAATCACGTGGTATTGCTCGCGGCGGACGACGAGGGCCGCCTCTACGGCAACTTGCAGATCGACAGTCACTTCCAGCATTGGCTCGGATGGGAGAAGGTCGGCAAAGTCCCGGGGCTCGGCGCCGCGGCGATGAACTACAGCGCCGACGGTCGTCTGATGTACGCTCAGCAGGACGGCGGCTCCGGCGGTCTCCAGGCGCTCCCGCAATACACGATCGACTCATCCAGTTGGTCGGCCGGATGGACGGTGCTTGCCACCGGCGGCGTCGGCGCCTTCGGCATCATACGCGATCTCACGCCTCCAACGGCGACGCCGACGTGAAATGATGGATGCTTCCGACATCCTGCCCGCCAAATCAGGCAATCATCTTCCCGAACTCGCCCGCGCTGCAAGGCGCGGGCTTTCCTTCCGCCGGATCGCGGAAGCCGACCTGCCTTTCCTGGCAGCGCTCTACGCCTCGACCCGGCGCGAGGAGGTCGCGCCGCTGCCGTGGAGCGACGCCGAAAAGACCGCGTTTCTCGACATGCAGTTCCAGGCGCAGCATGCCCATTACATGCAGCATTATCCCGATGCCGACTGGCTGGTCGTGGAACGCGGCGGCATCGCCATCGGCCGGCTGTATCTGGAGCGATGGCCCTCCGAAATCCGCATCATCGACATCGCCCTGATGCCGGAAAGCCGGGGGAGAGGCTACGGGGACGCCATGCTGCGCGACGTGATGGACCTCGCCGGGCGCAAGCGTCTCGGCGTCGGCATCCACGTGGAGCACAACAATCCGGCAATGCGGCTCTACCGGCGCCTCGGCTTCACCAAGCGCGAGGACAAGGGTGTCTACCACCTGCTGCGGTGGGATCCCCCGGGCGACGCCGCCCCTAGTTAAACACGGCCTCGTAGAGCATTCCCTCGCCATCGGGTCCGAGCGGAACGATGAACAGGGCCGTTTCGCCGGTGCCCTCGATCTCGATCTGATGGATCGCCTGCTCGACAACCGGCTCCACCGGCCCGCGGAACACGACGGAAAATGCCCCGCCATCGCGTTCCGGTCCACCGACCGGAGCGATCTCGGCAATTGTCAAAGGCATGCTCTCGCCATCGAGCGTGAGCCGGATCGGCTTGTCCCTGCAGGCCTCGAAGTCGGCCATGGTCGCAGCCGAGAGGTCGATCTGTTCGCTCATGTGTCGTGTCCTTTCTTGTCGTGTCGGCCCGGGCCGGAGCCGCCGGTCGGCCGCGCCGCCGACCTGCGCAACACTTTTGGCACCGGAAACTGGCCGAACCCGAGATCGATCACCCTGCGGCGGCCCGGGGTGCTCGCCTGTTCCACCGGCGCCGGCCTGGCAATCGTGCCGCTGCGGATCGCGGCAAGCGTGCGCTCGACAATGACATCGAACCCGCCCTGGTTGAGCGCCGAAAGCATGGTCAACGTGTTCGCGGCCGCCCCGCCGAACAGCCATGTGCAATCGTTGAAATGGCATCCTGTCAGAACGGGGAGCATTCCTCCGTCGTAGTGCAGGCGGCACGCGTCGAACCGGCAGTCGCGAAAGACCCCGCCGTCGAGAACAATGTCCTCGCCCGTGATCGCAACGCCCAGATGCGTGCCCCTGATCCAATTTTTTTCGGCATCGGATTGCGCCATGGACAGTCCCGGTTTCGCAGCAGTTGCTGATTTCACGGATCGAGGTTACCGGAACCGGAGTTCCGCAACCGACAGTATGCATATACCCAGCTTCCGACCCTAGGCAACCTGCGATAGGAATTGTACAAAAAGTGCCATTCGACCGGGTCTGTCCGAGACACGCCCGTTCCTCCCGCAACGTCCCAACCGGCGAAGGACGATCCAGCATGACACAGTCAGAGGCCGACGGCACCGCACCGCGCAAGGCGGAGGCCGCCCCGTCGGGCATGCCGCTGTTTTACGAACGCGCGGAAGCCATCCGTTCTGAACGCCACGCGGACGTTCGCGTGGACTTGACCCCCGACTACGCCTTCTCGAAAGCCAGCCACGCGGTTCCGTTGAACGCGGTCGAGTTCGCCGCCGCCGCGCGCCACTACCCCATCGTGTTCGCGGCTGGAACCACCCCGCCGGCCGCCGTTGCCGTACTTGGCCTGCGCGCTGGCAAAAACCTGTTCGTGGACGGGGAAGGAAACTGGCAGCCCAACACCTACATCCCCTCCTACGCCCGGCGTTATCCCTTCGTGCTGGCGCGCAGCGAGGATCAGAGCGAGTTCGTCCTTTGCATCGACGCGGCCAGCGACAAGGTCGGAACGGACGAGGGGACGGCGCTTTTCGAGGACGGCGAGCCGGCCGAGATCACGCGCAAGGCTCTGGAGTTTTGCGGGGCGTTCCAGCGCGAAGCCCAGGCCAGCGAACGCGTTCTCGCCAAACTCGCCGAACACGACCTTCTGGTTCCCAATGCAGGACGGTTCACGCTGGCATCGGGCGAAGTGCTGACGGTGAACGATTTCCTGGTCGTCGACGACAAACGCTTTGCGGCGCTTTCGGACGAGGCCTTCCTCGACCTTCGCCATGCCGACGCACTGCCGGCGATCTATTGTCACATGATGTCGATGCGCAACTGGGGCGAGCTGGTGCGTCTGGAACAGGGCGAGTGACACTCACTCATCAGTCCAAAACAAATCGCCGCTTGATGAAAGCGGCGATTTCCCTCGATGGTGTCGGCAGGACGGGGACCGCGCCCTAGCCGCCCAGCTGCGAATATGCCGCGGTAAACCCGATCAGCGTGACGGGGACAGCAAGGTCCTTGCGCTGCGCGGTCTTGAACGCGACCGTCAACTGGGTGCCTTTCTTGAGCGATGCCAGCAATTCGTCGCTGATCGCCATTCCCGCGTAGGCGCCATTCGCGTCGCTGGTCTGTATGACCATCGGCGCAGGCGCTCCGTCGTCGACCTTGACAGTGGCCCCCGCAGGCAGAAACACCCCATGGGGCAGGGCCAGGACGAGGGCATGATTGGGCGCGCCTTCGCGGGGCTCGACAACGACCGTCAAAAGACGCTGACTGGTCTTCTGCATGACGATGTTCTGCATCGCGCGACACTGCTTCGGGGTTTCCTCGCTGCATTGAACCACCCAGTTTTGAGCCGGCTCCCCCGTGCCCTGTTCCCCGCCCGACTGTGCCTGCACCGGCCCGGACGCGCCCAGGCCGAACGCGAGGGCAAAACCGGCGGCAACCATCGTGGCCGCGCCAAGGCGGCGGGCACGGCGAAGAGCGAAATCAATCATGCAAGGTTCCAGTCCAGCTTCGACAACCAGGATTTGTGCACGATCCTAAGACCGCCCTGACAAGGCGGTCAATGTCGATTGCAGGCAACGCCGGATCTATCGCTGAAAATGCATGCGAATCCGGTGTTCCGAAGCGCGCGCGTGCCGCATGGGCCTTGGCTATCCGTGTCCCGAACGATAGTTTGATCGAAAGGGCAGGACAACCGCAAGGCGACACGCCAGGTCAGGCGAAAAACACGATCACCCATCTGAACCCCGGGCGTCCGACCCGGCAGGCGGGCCGCTCCAGCGGCGGGCTGCGGCGGGGAAAAGCGCGGAAAACGCACAGAGCTACCCGCACCACGAAAGGCCCGGCTGTGGCCGACATCGGGCGCCATTGCGCACGTTCGTGCCTGCTTGAGGGTTTCGTCGGCCCTTTGAGGGCCAAGACGCGAGAGAAAGGACGACCAGACCATGAGCACGCCCCTGCCGAACCCGCCATCGTTTCGCCTGGAGGGCAAGCGCGCCCTGGTGACCGGCGCCAGCCGCGGGATCGGATTGGCGGCGGCCGCGGCACTTGCCGATGCTGGCGCCAGTGTCGTGCTTGCAGCGCGCTCGCGCGCGGATCTGACGGCGGGCGCCGAGGCGATCCGCAAGGCGGGCGGGACTGCGGAAATCCTGCCACTGGATGTCGCCGACCTGCCCTCGGCCCTCGAGGCGATCAACGGGGCCGGCGCTTTCGACATTCTCTTCAACAACGCCGGGATCAATCGCCCGGGCCCGTTTCTGGATGCAACGCCCGCGGATTTTGACACGGTGTTTTCGGTCAATGTGCGCGCTGCGTATTTTATCGCACAGGCGGTCTCGCGCGGCATGGTGGCGCAGGGACGCGGAGGATCAATCATCCAGACGTCCAGCCAGATGGGGCATGTCGGCGGGATCGACCGGACGATCTACACCGCCTCCAAACACGCCCTGGAAGGGCTCACCAGGGCGATGGCCATCGAACTGGGCAAGCACAACGTTCGGGTGAACACGGTCTGCCCGACCTTCGTGGCCACCGCGCTGACCGCCTCCACGATGCAGGACCCGGTGCGAATGGACTGGATACGCTCGAAGATCCACCTCGGCCGGACCGGCGAGGTCACCGACATCACCGGGGCGGTGGTGTTTCTGGCATCCGACGCCGCGGCGCTCATCACCGGCTCGTCGGTCATGATCGACGGTGGCTGGACGGCCGGATAGAGCGATGGCGGCCGCAACCTCTCTCGACGTCGCTCGCCTGGCGGGAGTCAGTCAATCAGCGGTAAGCAGAACCTTCACGCCAGGCGCCAGCGTTTCCGCGGAAACGCGCGCGAAGGTGCTTGCAGCCGCGAGCGCGCTGGGTTACCGGCCGAACAAGATAGCCCGTTCCCTGATCACCCGGCGTTCCGGCATGATCGGAATCGTGGTCGCCTATCTCGACAATCTCTATTATCCCAATGTCCTGGAAAAACTTTCCCGCCAATTGCAGCACAACGGCTTCCATGCGCTGATGTTTTTCACGCAGCAGTCCACGGACACGATGGACGTCATCCTCGGCGAATTGCTGGAGTATCAGGTCGACGGCCTGATCATGGTGTCTGCAGGCCTGTCATCCGAACTCGCCGCAAGATGTGCCTCGAACGGAATTCCGGTGGTCCTGTTCAACCGCACCCTCGACGACGAAACGCTTTCGGCGGTCAGTTCGGACAATGTCGACGGCGGCGAGAAAGTCGCCCGCTTCCTGCTGGACTGCGGCCATGATCGCATCGCCTATCTTGCTGGCTGGGCGGGAAGCTCCACGGATCGGGACCGCCGTTTGGGTTTCACCAGGATGCTGGCGCAAAACGGGCGCACGCTCTACCGCGAAGACATCGGGCATTACGATCGCGAGGAGGCGCGGGCGGCCACGCGTCGCCTGTTTGCCGCGCCGCCGTTTCCGGACGCGCTGTTTTGCGCAAACGATCATATGGCTGTGGCCGCGCTCGACGTCCTGCGCCACGAGCTCGGCCTGTCCGTACCGCAGGATGTCGCCGTTGTCGGCTATGACGACGCGCCGATGGCGGCCTGGCCGTCCTATGCGCTGACGACCGTGACCCAGCCGCCCGACGTCATGGTGCCGGAAGCGGTGAGACTTCTCCTGCAAAACATCGAAGCGGACGCCACGCGTCCGGAACAGCTAAAATTTGCGGGCGAGCTTGTTGTTCGCGAAACGACGCGCCGTCCAAGCCAGGCGGACGGGCGGGCCGGCAGCGCGATGCCGTGACGGCGCCGGCGGGAGACGAATGCAAAAAGGCCGGCGCCGTTGCCGGCGCCGGCCTCTTCTCGCGACTGGGAAACCGACTTACTTGGTAAAGTCGATGGTCGGGAGCAGCCATGCGAAGTAGGAGTTCTCAGCCTGGAGAACCTCCGTGAAGGTCATCGCATCGGCATAATCGATCTCCGTGAGCGTCGACTTGCCGAAGTTGACGAAGGTCTCGCCGGCGGCGGCCGCCTTCACGGCTGCCGAGATCTTGTTGACGACCTCGTCCGGCGTTCCGGCCGGCGCCCAAAGACCGACGTTGGGCGGCAGGGCCAGGTCGACACCGGCTTCCATCAGCGTCGGCAGGTCGGGAGCGAGCGAGGCACGCGTTTCGCTCAACTGCGCCAGGGCCACAAGCTTGCCCGATTCGGCCTGCGGCAGGATCGCGGAGGCAAAGCCAAGCACCAGATCCACATCGCCGGCAACGGTTGCCGCAATCGCCGGGGTCACACCGCCGAAGGGAATATGGAACAGATCGAGCTCTGCCTCACGGGCGATCGCCTCTGCGGCAATATGCGTGGCACCACCGGTGCCGGCGCTGCCGTAGCTCACCTTGTCCGGGTTCTCCTTGGCATAGGCGATCATCTCTTCCATGGTCTCGAAAGGCGCGCCGACCCTTGCAGCGATCACATTCGGTCCGACCGCGACGCGGGCAACCGGCTTGAGATCGTCGAACCCGTAGGGAAGCTCACGCTGATGCGGGGCCACGGTCTGCACGGAACTCACTGCAAACAGGAGTGTATATCCGTCCGGATCGGCATTGGCGACATAAGCGCCACCAACCGTGCCGCCAGCACCCGGGCGCGTTTCGACAACGACCGGTGTGCCGAGTTCCTTGGACAGACCTTCCGACAGCGTCCGTGCCAGAGTGTCCGTGGAGCCGGGCGAATAGGGCACCACGATGGTCACCGGGCGGGACGGAAAGTCCTCCGCCTGGGCCACCGTTGCGCCAAGCGCAAGTGCCGCGCCGGCCATCAGGC
Source organism: Stappia stellulata DSM 5886 (assembly GCF_000423705.1). Lineage (GTDB taxonomy): Bacteria > Pseudomonadota > Alphaproteobacteria > Rhizobiales > Stappiaceae > Stappia > Stappia stellulata. The sequence goes on from NZ_AUIM01000010.1 coordinate 145,578, forward strand.
CTGTGAGTTTGCGTAACATGTCATCCTCCGTGTTGGACATGGGTATGGGAAAGAGATGCAAGGTGGGGCTGAGCCACCTGCATGGCGTTTCGGGCCGCCGCGCGCCCGGCGACGTAGCCGAGGCCAAGTGCGGACAGGAGTCCGTTTCCGGACGTATATCCGCCGGCACCGCTTCGGCCGCTGATGCCGGCAGCCGCTCCGCCGCCGGCAAAAAGACCGTCGACAACCGTTTCGTCCGTGCGAAGCACACGGGCATCGGTGTCGATCATCAGGCCGCCCTGTGTGTGAAACAGGGCCGGGGTGATCGGCGTGGCGCAATAGGGCGCGGCAAGCGCGCCCAGGCCCCAGTCGCGCCGGGCACAGGGATCCTCGCCGCCCCGGGCCGCGCGGGACGCATCCGCAACCGTACGAGACAACGTCTGCGGATCAAGCTCGAACCGGTGCGCGATATCGTCAAGCGTATCCGCCTGAACGCTCACGCCCGGCTGACACACCTGCGCAAAGGGCGGCTGTCCGGCGCGCACATCGTCGGCAATGCGCCGGTCGTAAATCATGTAAAACGGGCCGTCGGCGGAAAGCTCCTGCGCGGCAAAGGCCGAATAGCCGATCGTTTCGTCGGCAAATCTTTTTCCGTGACGATCGACGATGATCCCGCCGCGCTCGATCACGGTCCAGGTCACGAGCGCGCCATTGCGGGCGGAAAGTCCGGCATGGCCCTGAAAGGCGCTCACATTGCCAAGGCCCGCGCCGAGTTCCCGCCCCCAGCGGATCGCCTCGCCTTCGCTTCCCGGCGCACCGGCGTATTCCGCACGTGCCGCCAACGGACAAAGCTGATCCAGCAGCGTGCGCGAAGCGCCAAAGCCATTGGATCCAAGAACAACAGAAGACGCCGCGATCCGTGTGACCTCGCCACGCCGGTCAAGGGTCTCCGCCCCGACGACGCGCTCGCCCGACACCAGCAATCGTACCGCCGGCTGCCCGAAGGCGACGGCGATGCCCCGCGTTTCGACGGCGCGCTCCAGATCCCGCACCAGATCGGCGCCGTCGCGCGACGGCGGCGCATGAAGACGTGCAACCGAATGCCCGACGTGACGGTAGGTTTCCACCAGCTCCAGATTAACGCCCGCACAGTCCACCAGCCATTCGACAAGCTCGGCAGAAATGTCGGCGAGCATCCTTTCGATGTGCGGCACATCGTGGGAACCGGAAACCTGCGTCAGGTCGCGGCGGAACCGACAGGCATCGTCCGCGACCCCGGCAAGTGCCTGGAAGCGTGTCCCCGCTCCCGGCACGGATCCGCTGGAAAGGCCGGTGTTCCCGCCCGCACGCTCTAGCTTTTCGACAATCGCCGTTTCGGCGCCCGCCTCATGCGCGGCAACGGCAGCCGTCAGGCCGCAGCCGCCCGCGCCGATGACCAGCACGTCAAGCTCGATGTCGAAAGGCTGCGTCATGGCCACCACCGCATGCACGGTGCCGCCGACGCCAAAAGCAGGGAAACCCCGACAATTGTCCTCATGTTCTCTCCGCTCCCTAAAAGTGTCAACACTATTCCCGAGAGAAGGCGGAAGTGTCAACCATTTTGCGCGGAATCGCATGAGACCTTTTCCGAGAAGCGGGTCGCCCATGCAACTGACGTTATCGGCTTACTATTTATTCGTGGTTTTCCGTAGGTTACCAATCGGGCGCATGTCCGGCAGTCAACCAAAGATTCAAGCGAATAGATATACTGTTGACAGTTTGACCCAAAATAGGAGTATGAAGGCGGTCGCGAAGGACGGCGGGCGGCGGCCCGGGCAATCGGGAGCGGAATGAACGACAGATCATTGAAGGGCGACGGTATGGCGACGGCGCTGGTCACGGGCGCGGCTTCGGGCATCGGCTACGCAGTCGCACAACGCCTGACGCAGGCGGGTTGGCGTGTCACCGGTATCGACCGCGCGCCGGCCACTCCGACCTCTCCCGCCCTCCACGACCATATCGTTGCCGATCTTGCGGATCATGAGGCCTGCGCGCGCGTCTGCCGTGCGGTGGCGGGCCAACGCTGGACGGCGCTGGTCCATGCAGCCGGCGTGATGCGCAGCGACGCCCATCAAGCCACCTGGAACGACGGTGGCACAGAACTATGGGCCGTTCATGTGGCCGCTGCGGCACGTCTTGCCGATACCGTCACACCGACCATGACGGACGGTGCGGGCCGCATCGTGCTGGTGTCCAGCCGAGCCGCACAGGGCCGCGCGGGACGAATGCTGTATGCCGCGTCGAAGTCGGCCCTCGACGGGTTGGCGCGCTCGCTGGCGCTTGACCTCGTCGCGCGCGGCATCACAGTGAATGTGGTGGCGCCGGGCGCAACCGATACGCCGATGCTGGCGGATCCCGACCGCGCGAATGCGACGGTTGCGGTTCCGCCGATCGGCCGACTTGTCACCGCCGGGGAGATTGCCGGAACTGTCGCCTTTCTTCTCGGGCCAGATGCCGGCAGCATTACCGGACAAACGTTGTATCAATGCGGCGGTGCCTCGCTCGCCTCCGGCGCCACGCTCTTGAAACGGGTTCAGTCGAACCGGGAGGACGTATGAAAGCGAAGTGGAACCGGGCGGAGCTGGCAGCGGCCTTCGCCTTCATGGCAACCGGGTTCGGCGCCCTGTGGATCGCGCGGGACTATCCCGTCGGCTCGGTCACGCGCATGGGACCCGGGTTCGTACCGATCACGCTCGGCGTTCTTCTGGTCGCCTGCGCGGCGATCGCCGCCATCCAGAACCGCAACACCCCGCCAAGCGCGACCCGTCCGCGATTGAAGCCTTTCGTCCTGATCATGGGCGGGATCCTCGCCTGGGCCCTGCTGATCGACAGGGTGGGTTTCGTACCCTCGACGGTGATCCTCGTGCTCGCCTGCGCGTCAGTGGAGATTTCGTCGACCTGGCGCTCAAGCCTGCTGCTTGCCGCTGGCCTGTGTGTTGCCGGCTACGCCATCTTCATCCGGGGTCTCGGCATCCCGCTATCCCCCTTCGGAGGATAAAAGCTATGGACCTGTTTTCCGGATTTGCACTCGGCGTCGAAATGGCGGTCACATGGGAGGGCCTGCTGTTTTGCCTGATCGGCGTGTCGCTCGGCATGTTCATCGGCGTGCTTCCAGGGATCGGCCCTCTCGCCGCCGTGGCGATGACCCTGCCGATCACCTATCACCTGCAGCCGATGAGCGCGCTGATCATGCTCGCCGGCATCTTCTACGGCGCGCAGTACGGCGGCTCCACCGCCTCCATCCTGCTCAATCTGCCGGGAACCTCGACCACGGCGGTGACCGCGCTTGACGGGTACCCGATGGCCAAACAGGGACGGGCCGGCGTTGCGCTTTTCATCACCACGATCACCTCGTTCTTCGGCGGATGCGTCGCCATCGTGCTCTTGATGGGTTTCGCCCCTGCCCTCGGCAAGATGGCGCTCCAGTTCTCCTCCGCGGAATATTTCTCGATCATGCTGCTGGGGCTGATCGCCGCCGCGACGATGGCGGTGGGAAGCCCGATGAAGGGCATCATCTCGGTGATCGCCGGACTGCTCCTGGCGATGGTGGGAATGGACACGACCTCCGGAACCATTCGCTACACCTTCGGCATCCTGGAATTGCAGGACGGGCTCAACCTCGTCGCCATGGCGATGGGCCTGTTCGGCGTGGCGGAAATCCTGAAGAATGCGGGGCAGCCGGACCGGCCGACGGACAATCTGCAGAAGGTGCGCCTGCGCGAACTCATGCCGACCCGCGACGACCTGCGCCAGACCTGGAGGCCGGCGATCCGCGGCGCGGGCATCGGATCCTTCATCGGCATCCTGCCCGGCGCCGGGCCGACGCTTGCCGCCTTCCTTGCCTATGCCATGGAAAAGCGGGTGGCGCGCGATCCCTCGCGTTTCGGCAAGGGAGCGATCGAGGGCATCTCGGCGCCGGAAGCCGCGAACAATGCCTCCACCCAGGCCGCCTTCATTCCAACGCTTGCTCTCGGGATTCCGGGCGATGCGTCGATGGCCGTTCTGCTTGGCGCAATGATGATCCACGGCATCACGCCCCGACCGGAATTCTTCACCGTCCACACGGACCTGTTCTGGGGTCTTGTGGTCAGCTTCTGGATCGGCAACCTGATGCTGCTGGTCCTGAACATTCCGCTGATCGGCGTCTGGGTCCGCATCCTGACGATCCCGCAACGGCTGTTGTTTCCTGCGGTGATCTTCTTCATCTGCGTCGGTGTCTACAGCGTCAACAACAACCCGTTCGACGTCATCATGGTCATCGTCTTCGGCGTGATCGGCTACCTGATGAACATGCTGAACTATCCAACCGCGCCGCTGCTGATGGGCTTCATCCTCGGGCCGATGATCGAACAGCATTTCCGTCGGGCGCTGCTGTTTTCGCGCGGCGATCTCTCGACCTTCATCGACCGTCCGATCAGCGCGGCCTTTCTCGCCTGCTCCGCCGGATTGATCCTGCTCCTGATGCTTCCGGCGCTGCGACGCGGTGCCCGCAGGCTCAAGCGGGCATTCTAGCAATCCGCGAAACGACACGTCGTTTGAAAAGGGCCGGCCCATGCGCCGGCCCTTTTCTTTTCGCATGTGCCGCTTGTTCGCATGTGCCGCTTGCAGGTGTCGCGGGCCGTGCCCGCCGCATCTGCCCGTCACCGGCTTTAAACAAGCCGCAGGAGAAACGGCACAGGCTCACACGCGGCAAGCCCCCCACAAACGAAAACGGCGGCCACAGGGGCCGCCGCTGTTCGCTTCACGATGGAAAGAGACCGGTTAAACGGCCGTGCCGGATTCCAGCGGCGCATTGGCCGGTGCGAGATCCACGCCATCCAGATCGTTGTAATAGGCTTCCATCGTCTTGACCTCGGGCTGGCCCATCAGCCCCCAGATATCGTCGATGCCGACGAGAAGGTCGGGACGATCAACAACCTCGCCACTGGGAATGGAGTCCTTGAGGATCGCCAGGGCGTTTTCCATCGCCATCAGGGCGGCGGCCGGCAACATGCGCGGCAGGGTCACGCGCCTGACGCCCAGTTCGGCCAGGCGACGGATCGGCACGAGCGGGGTGGTGGGACGGTTGCGAATGCCGAAGCCCATGTTGACGGAGACCGGAATCGGAACCGCGTCGACCAGGGCCTTGATCTGGTCCTCGCCCTGAATGGCGTCGGCGAAGATCATGTCCGCACCTGCGCTCGCATAGAGCCGCGCGCGGCGAATGGCGCCTTCCAGCCCCTCGACGGCAATCGCGTCGGTACGCGCCAGAACGACGAAATCGTCGTCGCGGCGGGCATCGCAGGCGGCCTCGATCTTGCGCGCCATCTCGCGCATGTCGATCACGTCCTTGCCCGCCATGTGGCCGCAACGCTTGGGACTGACCTGGTCCTCGATGTTGACACCGGCGACGCCGGCTTCCTCGAAGCGCTGGATCGTGTGATAGACGGTGACCGGATTGCCGTAGCCCGTGTCCGCATCCGCCATCACCGGGATGGAAACGCTGCGCGCGATCATCCGGCAGGCGTCGACATTGTCGGTCAGACCCATGATGCCGACATCCGGCACGCCCATGCGCGAATTGGCCAGCCCGGCTCCGGTTGTACAGGCGGTCTTGAAGCCCATCTTCTCGACCAGACGAATGCTGTAGCCGTCATAGACGCCGGGTGAAACGAGGATGTCCTCGCCTGCGAGCAGTTCCCGCAAGACCCTTGTCGGCTTTGCCTGTCGGGGATCGGTTTTCTTCATCCGGCATTCCTCTTTTCGGATTGGTCCGCGCCGTCCTCATCCCTGGATTCCAGAAGGTCATGAAGGGCGCTGGTGGCACGCGCGATATGCGCGCGCATCAAGGATTCGGCGAGATCCGCATCGCGCGCCTTCATGGCACGCAGGATCTGCCAATGTTCGGAAAAGGCATTCTGGCGTCGTCCCGGCGCGTCGCCGGACCGGGCGCGATACAACCGCAGCAAGTAGTAGAGTTCGTCGCACAGCAACGAGCGGATCCGGCTGTTTCCGCTCGCCTCGGCAATGCGAACATGCACATCGAGCGCCGGACCGTCCTGGTTTTCCAGCGCGTCGGAGAAATCCGACAGGAGCCGGTCCAGGCCCTCGTTGGACATGTTTTGTGTCGCCAGGCGCACCGACATGCCTTCAACGGCCTCGCGCAACTGGAAAATCTGGATCATGTCGACAACGGACAGATCAACCACCCGCGCCTTGAGATAGGGTTCCTTCACGACCAGCGCTCGCCCCTGCAAATGCTTCACCGCCTCGCGCACCGGACCTCGCGACACCTGAAAACGCTCTGCAAGCGCCGCTTCATTCACGACCCCGCCCAGGGGGATCTCGCCACGGACCAGAAGGTCGAATATCTTCTCAAAAACCTGGTCGACCAGAGTCCTCTGCTGCTTCACCGCCAAGACACGCCCCTTCTGTCGACACTTCACTGATACATATTGCAATATCGGGGACGCTAGCCCAATTTTCATCCACATTCAAGCTTGTTTCAACAAAAGTGTTGACACTTTTTCGTCGGACAGATATGTGCGAAGGAAAGGAGGACCAATGCAAAGCCAAACGCGCATACCCTTCGCCACGCTCCCGGACAGCGGCGCGGACGCTCACACCATCATCGACGTGAAGGCCCTGACACAGGCGCGGCAAACGCCGCTGCCGAAAAGCCTTGGCGTTGTTCTGGAAAATCTGGCACGGCAGGCCCTGGTCGACCCCGGTCTGAGCGCGACCGTCGAGCGCGTCGCAGCCTGGTCCGGCGACGACGGCGATCTGGTCGTTCCGCTCTCCGTGACGCGCGTGCTTCTTCCCGATTCCAGCGGACTGCCGGCGCTGATGGATCTTGCCGCCGCGCGCGATGTGCTTGCGTCGAAGGGCAAGGATCCGGCGACAGTCGAGCCGAGCGTGCCGGTCACGCTGGTCGTCGACCATTCGCTTATCGTCGATGTCGCGGGACGCGCGGACGCCGAGGCGCGCAACATCGAGAAGGAATACGAGCGCAACCACGAACGCTATGCGTTCTTCAAGTGGGCGCAGCAGGCCTTCGAGCGTCTCAAGGTGGTCCCGCCCGGCGCCGGCATCATTCACCAGGTTCACCTGGAAAAGCTCGCGCGTGTCGTCGACACCGTCGCCGTGGAGGGCGTCGGACCCATTGTCGCGCCGGAATTCGTGCTTGGCTGCGATTCCCACACGCCGATGGTCAACGGTCTGGGCCTTCTCGCCTGGGGTGTCGGCGGCATCGACGGCGAGGCTGCCGCGCTTGGTCAAAAATACGTCGTTCGCATCCCCCGGGTCGTCGGCGTGCGCCTGACGGGCGCGCTGCCTGCGGGCGCGACCACGACCGACCTGGTCCTGACGGTGACGCAACGCCTGCGCGAGCTGAACGTGGTCGGCGCCTTCGTCGAGTTCTTCGGGCCGGGCGTTGCAGCCCTTGCCGTTCCCGACCGGGCAACACTGGCCAACATGGCCCCGGAGTACGGCGCAACCGTCGGCTACTTCCCCATCGATGCACGCACGATAGACTACCTTCGCCAGTCGGGGCGCGCGCCCGAGCATGTCGAGCTTGTCGAGGCCTATGCCCGGGCGAGCGGCCTCTTTGCGCAAACCGACGACCCGGACCCGGTGTTTTCGCAGACGCTGGAGATCGACCTTTCGTCGATTGTCCCGAGTGTCGCCGGTCCCAAGCGGCCGCAGGACAGGGTATCGGTGACCGAGATCAAGCCGGCCTTTCGCGACACGCTCGCCCAGCCGACACAGGACGGCGGATACGGCCTGTCCGAGGCGGAGATCGACACCCGCGTTCGCACCCGGCTTGACGGTCAGGACGTTGAACTCACGCATGGCACGATTACCGTAGCGGCAATCACTTCCTGCACCAACACGTCCAACCCCTCGGTGATGATCGGCGCCGGCCTTCTGGCGCGGAACGCACGCGCGCTCGGGCTGGAAACGCCGGCGTGGGTCAAGACATCGCTTGCCCCGGGGTCGCGTCTGGTGCGCGATTATCTCACTGACGCCGACCTTATGGCCCCGCTGGAAGGGCTCGGCTTTCACATCGTCGGTTATGGCTGCACCACATGCTCTGGCAAGTCCGGGCCGGTGCGTCCGGAAATCGCCGAGGCCGTGCTCGACAACGGTCTCGTGGCGGCCGCCGTTCTGTCCGGCAACCGCAATTTCGAGGGGCGTATCCACAAGACCTGCCGCGCGGCCTATCTGGCCTCGCCCCCGTTGGTCGTCGCCTTTGCGCTTGCCGGGCGCGTCGACATCGACTTCGAGACCGAACCGCTGGGAACAGGCGCCGATGGCACGCCGGTCTTTCTGCGCGACATCTGGCCGGACCGCGATGAAATCGACCGGCTGGTGCGCGACAGCCAGCGGGCCGACCGGTTCCGCGAGAGCTACAAGACGCTGTTCGACGGATCCGAGCTTTGGCATGGTCTGGAAACGGCCACCGGCGCCGTGTTCCCCTGGGATCCGGCCTCTACCTATATCAAGCGCCCGCCCTTCTTCGATCTGACGCGCGGTCCGCTGCCGGACGTCATCGACGGCGCGAGAGTGCTGGTGAAGGCAGGTCATTCGCTGACAACCGACCATGTCACGCCGTCAGGCGAGATCCTGGCCGACAGCCAGGCCGGCCGTTACCTGATCGACAGCGGCGTGGAACCGAAGGACTTCAACGCGGTCACGCAGCGACGCGGCAACCACGAGTTCATGGCGCGGATCACGTTTGCCAACCAGCGCATGAAGAACGATCTTGCCGGCGGCCTGGAGGGCGGTTTCACCCGACTTTCGCCGGACGGCGATCCGGTCACGATCTTCGATGCCGCCACGCAGTATCGCGAGACGGAGACGCCCGCATTCGTGCTTGCCGGCAAGGACTACGGAATGGGGTCCAGCCGCGACTGGGCTGCCAAGGGTCCGAAGCTTCTCGGAATCCAGTTGGTTCTGGCGGAATCGTTTGAACGTATCCATCGCGCGAACCTGATCGGAATGGGCATCCTGCCACTGGTGTTCGACGCAGGCGCCACGGCCGGCAACCTCGGCCTGACCGGCTTCGAGCGCTACACGTTCAGCGGCATCCGGGATGCGCTTGCGCACGGAAAGGCGCTGCAGGTACGCGCGCAAGCCGAAGACGGAACCGTGACCGACTTTTCCGCGCGGATTGACATTTCCGGCACGCAAGAGCGCATTCAGCTCGCGCGCGGCGGAATTTTCGAAACACTGCTCGGCGAACTGACAGCACCGGAGGCCGCAGCTGGCCCGGACACGGGGTCCCGGCACCTTTGAACCGGCAAGACCGGGCGGCGGTTTGGCCGGCACACGCATTTACCCAGCTTGAAAGGGAGACACGCATGGACCTGGATGAGGCAAAGGAAATCGCGGTGGGATATCTCGACGCGATGGAACGCCGGGATCTCGATGCAGCGCAGGCCTTTGTCGGCGATGCACCGCAGATCACCTTCCCCGGCGGCCGCAACTTCACCGACATCTCCCAGATCGTGCGCAATTCCGGTGGGCGTTACAACACGATCAGGAAATCGATTTCGCGACGTGACGCCTGGCAGGACGACGACAAGACCGTCGTTCTCGTCTCCGGAACGCTTTATGGAGAGTGGCCGGACGGCACAGCGTTCGACGGCATCCGTTTCGTCGATCGCTTCGAGATCGTGAACCGGCGGATCGTTCGCCAGGAAGTCTGGAACGACAGCGGCGAGCGGCTCCTCGCCATGCAACGCGAGGCAGCGGAATGAAATTTGATCTTGCGCTTACCAATGGCGACATCGTCTTCCCGGGCGAGGGCGTGTCGCGCGGCAGCATCGGCATCATCGGGGGCCGCATCGCGGCGATCCTGGATCCGTCGGAGCGGGTCGAGGCCGGACGCGTGATCGATTGCACGGATCGCTGGATCCTGCCGGGTGTCATCGACCCCCACACCCATATCGGCTTCGGCGACAAGCAAAACGACTGGACGACGGAAACCGCGACCGCGGCGCTTGGCGGCGTCACCGGATTGATGAGTTTCTGGCGAAGTGAGGATCTCGACGCCTCGACCGCGCCCTGGATTGCAGAAGGCGAGGCCCGCTCCAGCGTCGACTTCGGTCTCCACTTCGGCGTCACGTCGACCCGCCATGTCGAGGAGTTGCAGGCGCTGTCGAAGCGCTATGGCGTCTCCTCCATCAAGGTCTACCTGATGTACAAGGGCGCAACGGGCGCGGCAAAGGGCTTCACGGAGGTCGACGACGCCCTGCTCTTTCGCGCGTTGCAGGCCGGCGCGCGCGTCAAGAATGGTGTCGTCAGCGTTCATTGCGAGAACACCGAGGTGATTCCGGTGTTCCGCGAGCCGCTCAAGGCCGCCGGACGCGACGACCTTCAGGCGTGGGACGAGCAGTCGCCCGGCTTCCTGGAAACGGAAAACGTCTTCCGCGTGGCCTTTTTCGGCGAAAAGGCGGGCTGTCCGGTGAATGTCGTCCACATGTCGGCGGTGGAAAGCCTGGACCTCGTGCGCCGCCTGCGTCATCCGGGACGTCCGCCGATCCATATCGAAACCTGCATCCACTACCTGTCCCTGACGGCCGACAGCGGCATCGGATCGATCGGCAAGGTCAATCCGCCGCTGCGCAGCCAGGCCGATGTCGACGGTCTGTGGGAAGGCGTGCGCAACGGCGAGGTCACCACCATCGGATCGGACCATGTTGCCCGCAAGCGCGCGACGAAGGGACCGGACATCTGGACGGCGACCGCCGGTTTCCCGGGCCTTGCGCAGATCATTCCCGTATTGGTCGAGGAAGGCTACTACAAGCGCGGCGTGGCCATCGAAACGCTGGCCGCAACGACCTCGCGCAATGTCGCGGAGCTTTATTCCCTGCCGAACAAGGGCCGGATCCAGCCGGGCTATGATGCCGATTTCGCGATCGTCGACCCGGCCGGATCGACCACGGTCGACCCGGCGGACTACCCCTCCCACTCCGATTACTCGCCCTTCGAGGGCAAGACCTTCCGAGGGGCGGTCACGCACACCGTTCTGCGCGGGACCCTCACTGTGGATGATGGAAAGGCGGTTCGCCTGGACACGCCCCCCGGACACTATCTCAAGCGCCTAGGCTGAAAGGACTTCAAGACATGAGCGAACGCATCTGGGACAAGTTCCTGACCGACAAGGACAAGGAAATCTTCCAGCTCGCCGGCTACGGCAAGCGTGGCGGCTTCGGGACACGGCCGGCCCTGTTCATCATCGACGTGCAGTACAATTTCTGCGGTGACGAACCGGGCGAGGACCAGCGCGAGGGTGTGAAGAAATACCGCACCCATTGCGGCGAGGCCGGCTGGAAGACCGTGCCGCACATCGAACGCCTCCTGAAGATTGCCCGGGAGAAGAACCTGCCGGTGTTCTACACGCAGTCGGAGCGCCGCGCCGACATGATCGACAGCGGCGTCCAGGTCGGCAAGAGCCACCGCGGCACCGAAAAGACCAGCCAGGAAGGCAGCCACGCGACGCAGACCGTGGCTCCGCTCGCGCCTCAGCCGCAGGATATCCTGATCGGCAAGCGCAAGCCGTCGGCCTTTTTCGGCACGATGTTCATGAGCCACCTGAATTTCCTGGATGTCGACACGCTGATCCTGTGCGGCTGCACCTCTTCGGGCTGCCTGCGCGCCACCGCGGTCGACGGCTATTCGTTCAACTTCAAGGTGGTCATCCCGGAAGAAACCGCCTTCGACCGGTTCGAGTCGAGCCACGCCATGAGCCTGTTCGACCTGAACTGCAAATACGCCGACGTGATCCCGACCGACGAGGTTGCCGATTACATGTCCGGACTTTCCGTGCGCAAGGGGCCGGGCGAGGCCTGATACCGGGCGGCGAACGATCCTGGCAAGACAACGAGCGGGCGCCTGCGTGGCGCCCGCTTTTTTACGTGCCGCGTTTCAAAAACCTGAACACGAGCGGCGCAACCGCCATCACCACCGAAATCCGGATCACGTGATGGAGCGCGACGAATGCCGCATCGACATGGAGCGCAATCGCCACGAGGCTCATTTCCGCCACCCCGCCGGGCGCAAAGGCAAGAACACCCTGCGCAAGCGGGATGCCCATCACGGACTGAAGCAGGATGGCAACGGCAAACGCGAGGCACAAAAAGGCGAGGATCGAGCCCGCCGTCAGCACGACGACGCCGATGACATGCCGCCAGTCGACACCGATGAAGCGGCAGCCGATCACCGTTCCGATCACGATCTGCGCGCCCCAGACAAGCAATGTCGGCGGAGCGAGATCATGCAGCACACCGGAGAGGTTGAGCGTCGCACACAGAAGCATCGGTCCCATCAGATAGCGCGCCGGCAGATGCAGCAATCGCCCGAGCAGGGCGCCGCCCGCGGCGAGGAGAAGGACCAGCACGACGCTTTCGACCGTGACAGGCATCATCGGGCGTGCGGACGCGGGTCCGGCCGCCCCTTCCATCCATGTGACCAGGGGCGGAAGCATCATCACCGTGAGGAAGATGCGAGTCGAATGCACCAGTGCGACCTTGCGCGAATCCGCGCCGTTTGCGTCCGCAGCCAGCACCATCTCGATCAGCCCGCCGGGCATGCCGGCGAAATAGGCGGTCTTCCAGTCCATGCGCCCGACGAAATGAAAATAGGTCACGCCGATCCCGCCCGCGAGCGCGATGAAGACGAAAAGCGCGGAAATGCTGAAGAGCCATTCGCCGGCGTGGGCAAAGAGCTCGGGCTGGAAATAGGTTCCAAGCACCACGCCGATAATGGCGCTCATCGCCGGCCGCGCCGACTTTGGCGAGGCCAGCGGCAGGCCCGATACGCTGCAAATCAAGGTCAGCAGCATCGCGCCCAGCATCCAGGGCAAGGGCAGGCCTAGCAGATAGAAGACGGCGCCCCCCGTCAGTCCGAACGAAAGACTCAACCCATAGCGAGAGGCGACGGCGATACTAGACAAGGCTTGAGAGCACCCCCCGGGGCCATGAAATGTTCAACAGGATGCCGAAGAGATACGTGCCCCCAAGGGTCGCCCCTGTGACACAGGCCGACGCAACCAGTCCGACCCTTGCATAGCCTCGAAGAAAGACAAGCAGGGCCAGGGCCGTGGCCGGAAAGAAACCGGTCGCATAGACAACCGCAATGTAAAACCCGAATGCGAGGAAGAACAGCGCCGCATAGGAAAATTCCGCCGGCTTGGTGCTGGCATCGAGCGCCGCTCCGGCCTCCGCCCCCCAAAAGAGATGCAGCGCGAGCGCGCCACAGCACGCAAGGCCGATGGCGGTTGCCGTGACGGGGAAGAACCGGCCTCCGGGGAAAAACCCGAGCGCGGTGACAAGGCCGTAGCCGAAAATCGCGGCAAGCAGCGCCAGGAACAGAAGGTGATAGGTTCGCTCACGCTTGGTCATGCCGCTTTCTCCCGGCGCAGCGCCGCGCGCACGCCAAATCCGAGGAACAGGATGGTGAAGACGCCGATCACCAGCACGCCGGGCCGCGACAGCCAGTCCCATCCGTAACGATTGAGCGTGATCCAGAGGTTGCGCTCGACGAGCGCGCTCAGGATGAAGCCGATCAGGAGCGGCGCGCGGGGAAAGCCGAAGCGCTTCATCAGCCAGCCGAGAACCCCGCAGGCGATGAGCGCCATCAGGTCGCCGATATGACGCGTCGACTGGTAGGCCCCGACGATGATCAGCGTGAACACAATCGGAAACAGGAGATTGAACGGCACGAGCGCGAGGCGGCTGATCGGCCGCGACAGCACGAAGCAGATCGCTGTTCCAACGACATTGCCGATCGCCAGGCTCCAGACAAGGGCAAAGATCAGTTCCAGATTGTCGGTCAGCATGCGCGGGCCGGGCTGAATGCCCTGAACCACCATGGCGCTCAGCAGGAGCGCCATGCCCGCGCTCCCGGGGACCCCGAAAAGAAGCGTGGGGATCAACGCGCCGCCTTCCTTGGCGTTGTTGGCGCTTTCAGGCGCGATCACGCCACGCACATCGCCGGAGCCGAATTTCGACTTGTCGCGGGCCGTGCGCACCAGCAGCCCGTAGTTGAGCCAGTCGACGATCGAGGCGCCGAGACCAGGCACGATCCCGACCCCCACGCCGACAAGCGAGTGGCGCGCCACGAGCGGCCAGTGACGGCGGACATCGCGCGCGCCCTCGCCCCAGCCCGATCCGACCGAAAGCCCCTTGCGCGCGATCGACCCGCCGCGCGACAGGACGTCGAGAAACTCGGGGATGGCGTAGAGACCGAGCGACAGGACAACCAGCGGAACACCGTCGAACAGATAGTCCATGTCGAAGGAGTATCGGTATTCCGCAGTGATGTTGGATGCCCCCCAGGTGCCGAGGAACAGGCCGAGCGAGGCAGCCAGGATGCCCTTGAGCGGCGCATTGCCCGACAGCACGCCGATCATGCAAAGCCCCATGACGCTCATCATCAGCAGCTCCGGCGAGGCGAACGACAGGACCAGCTCGCGCGCGATCGGCAGCGACAGGCACAGGGCAAGCGCCCCGATGATGCCGCCGAACATGGAGGCCAGAAAAGCCGCCGACAGGGCACGCGCGCCCTCGCCCTTTTGCGCCATGGCATAGCCGTCAACGACCGTTGCCTGCGATCCGGCCGAGCCCGGCACTCCCATCAGGACGGATACGAAGGTATCCGACGTGGTGATCACGGCGGCCACGCCGATCAACATCGCCAGACCAGCCGTCGCGTCCATCGTGAAGGTAAGCGGAAGCAGAAGCGCCATGCCGACAATTCCGCCGAGACCGGGCAGGACGCCAACCGCCAGGCCGACCCCGACGCCGACCATCAGATAGACCAGATGCCCTGGCTGCAACACGATGAAAAATGCCTGAACGGCGGCATCGAGCATGGTTTCCCCCCAAGAAAGTATCGACACTTTTTACAATCAACTCTTGAATTTCAATCAATATGCGCCTTAACTGTCAACAGTTATCGTTCGGACGGAGCCGAACGGTTGGTAAGGGAGGACCTTCATGAAGAAAACAATTCTTGCCGGTCTCGCGCTTTGCGCGGCATCAATGGCGCCGATGGCGGCACAGGCGGACGCGTATTTCGAGGGAAAGACGGTAACGCTGCTCGTCGGTTTTTCACCCGGCGGCGGCACGGATCAGTTCGCGCGCGTCCTTGCTGAACATCTCGACAACCACATTCCGGGCAACCCGGCGATCATCGTGGAGAACATGCCGGGATCCGGTTCGATCCTGGCGTCGAACCATTACGTCAGCCGCGTCGACCCCAATGGCGAGACCCTCATGGTCGGCACCGGCCAGCTGCTGATGCGGATCATGCTCGGTCTGCGCGGCTCGCGCGCGGAGCTCGGGCAGTATGACCCGCTGATGGCGGGGCCGGTGGGACGCGTCACCTTTGCCGCGGCGGATCTGGGGATTGAAAAGCCCGAAGACATTCCGGCTTCCTCCGATCGACTGATCCACGCCAGTGCCGGGATCATGGCCTCGATCGACACGCTTCTCGGTCTCAAGGTCCTGGGCACCGAGATCAAGGCCATCACCGGGTATGAGGGCAAGTCGGAAACCCTGCTCGCCTTCGAACGCGGCGAGGCCAACATCGACGGTCAGACAATGCCGAACTACACCGGCAAGGTTCAGCCGATGATCGATGAAGGCAAGGCGATTCCGCTGTTCTCGCAAGGCTTCATCAACGGCAAGGGCAAGCTCGTCGCCGATCCTTCCGTTCCGGATCTTCCGACGGTCGCGGACGTCTACCGCAGCCTGAATGACGGTGCGGACCCCGAAGGGCCGGCGTGGAGCGCCTATATGGCGATGACCGGTGCGACCGTGAGCCTCGGGCGGGTGCTGATGGTCCACGAAGACGCACCGGACGCTGCCGTCGCGGCGCTGGAAGAGGGCATCAACTCGATGCTGGCGGACCCGGTATTCCTCAAGGAGATCGACGCCTCCCTCAATGGCTATGCGCCTTATGCGGGCGAAGAACTGGAAGCGGCGATCAGCGCGACCAAAGCCATGTCGGACGACGACAAGACCTGGCTCCAGGACTTTCTCTCGCGCGCCTACAACGCGCGCTTCGAGTAAGCCCGGGCACGTGACCCAAAATCCGGAGGTCCGGTGACGCGGACCTCCGTTTTTCTTCGGAGAACCAGATGAAACAGACACGCGGCAAAGACACCCGGATCGCAACGGGCAACGCCGACCTCCCCTGCTATGAAGTATTTCCGCCGCAAACGGCAACGGGCGCGCCGGTCGGGCGAATCATCCTGCTCCAGGAAATCTTTGGAACGAACCAGCACATTCGCGAACTGGCGGACCAATGGGCGGACGAAGGATTTCACGTGATCGTGCCGGATCTCTTCTGGCGCATCGAGCCTGGCGTCCAGCTCGGCTATGACGGCGACGACCTGGAAACGGCGCGCGCAATGTACGCCCGGCTCGACTGGGACCAGGCGGCGGAGGACGTGATGGCCCTGGCCGGCCACGCGCGGACCGCGGGCGGCGCTCCTGTCTTCCTGCTCGGCTTTTGTTTCGGCGGAAAGCTCGCCACCATCTGCGCGACACGATCCGGGATCGACGCTGCCGTCGGCTATTACGGTGTCGGCATCGAGAAGCTCGGCATCGCCGGCAATGTCGCCTGCCCGATCATGCTGCACTTCGGCGCCGACGACAAAGGCACCCCGCCCGAGGCCATCGCCGAACTGCGCCGTCAGCTTCCCGACGGCGCCAAGGTCTTCAGCTATGACGGAGCCGGCCACGGTTTCAACAACTGGCGAAAGAGCGCCTACGACGCGCCCTCGGCACAGCGCGCCTTCGCCCGCAGTCTGACCTTCCTGCGAACGGCGGCATCGGCCTACCAGGCAGGATAGACCCGGCACTCGCGTCCGCCGCCGTTGCTCAGGCCGTTTCGTCAAGCCGAGCGGCGGCGGCGAGCACCCAGTCGAGTACCTTGTCTGCGCGCGGGGGAAGCGACACGGCCGCTCCCGCGGAAAACGCCAGGAACGCCGCCTCGTTGAGGCCGTTCACCCCGACGATCACCGGTATGTCCAGGGACAACGCCTCGGCGATCAGGTCGCGAAACCCGCCGCCTTCCGCCTCGCGCTTTCCGAACTTGTTGACGATCAAGACGTCCGCTTGCGAATCGAGCCGGCGTCCGCATTCCCCGACCGCGGTCTCCAGCGCTCCGACATCGAGACGGCACCCGCGTGCCTCGGGGCCAAGAGACTGCGAAATACGGATGCGCGGGCCGTCGGGCAGCACCTGAACATCCATGTCGCAGGTCCGGTCGTCGCAGTCGGGGGAGTTGATCTGGACGATGCCGCAACACCTCAGTCCGCGCGCGGCAAGCGCCTCCGCGACCCCGGCAAGCAGGCGATCCATGTCGCCACGCTGTTGCGCCATCGTATAAGCGATTTTCATGTATCGTCTCCGCTGGCCTGGCCCGTCAATGCGCGCGGGTCACAGACCCGAGGCGTTGCCGGCGTGCCGACAGACTGGCAGACCACCGCCACATCGGCAATGCGGCCGGCTCCGGATTTGCGGCAGATTGCCTGGAGCTTCCCCCCTTTCACCAGGACTGCAATGGACCAGGCAAGGGCGGTAATGCTCCGGTCCCGGGTTTTTCGATCAGACCGGCAAAGAGGGGCTGCAGCACACGCGACGAGCCATCGGCGCTCAGCCATGCCGCCCAGCGCCCCGCGAGCGGACAGCGCGCAAGGTCGACAGCACGAGGGGTGACGGGCGGGGCAGACGTGGTCGAAGATGTCGAGCGCTTCGCCCCCCTTGGCGGCGGCCCTCGACACTGGACTGTCCGAGCCCCGTGGAGTTCGAGGGCAAGCTATGTTGGCTTGGCCGAGTGTCCGAAAAACCGGCAAGAGCCCACTTTCAAAAAGCCGAAAACAGAAAAAGGTCAGGTGGAAGAGAGACCTCCCCCCTCTGGACCGCGCCCAAGACGGCCTCTTTCCCATCTCACAGATGCAGGTACTGCTCCACCTTCTCCCGGTTCGCGTCAAATGCCTTGGCAGCACCGCTCCAGACGATTTCGCCCTTTTCGATTACGTAGTATCGGTCCGTAATGTCGGAAAGTTCGTCCAGGTTCTTGTCGATCAGGAGGATCGAAAGGCCGCTGGCCTTCAAGCGGGCGAGCATGGACCAGATCTCCTCGCGGATGAGCGGAGCCAGTCCTTCGGTGGCCTCGTCGAGAATCAGCAGGTCCGGGTTGGTCATCAGGGCGCGCCCGATGGCCAACATCTGCTGTTCGCCGCCCGACAGCTGGAAGCCGAGGTTGCGCCTGCGCTCCGCAAGGCGCGGAAAGGCCTCGAAGACCTTTTCAACCGTCCAGCCGTCCGGCGCGGCGCGGGCTGTTGCGCGCAGATTTTCAACAACGGTAAGCGAGGGGAAAACCCGCCGCCCCTCCGGGACCAGCCCCAGCCCGGCCTGGGCAACCCTGTAGGGAGGTTCCCCGGTCAGGTCCTCGCCCTTCACGAGGATCCTGCCTTCGCTTGGCTTCAAAAGACCCATCAGGCATCGCACGGTGGTCGACTTGCCCATGCCGTTGCGGCCCATGAGCGTGGTCACCTGACCTTCGGCCAGATCGAAATCGATTCCGAACAGGACCTTGGCTCTTCCGTAACCTGCATGCAGATTGGCAACGGTCAGAAGCGCGCTCATTGTCCTTTGTCTCCAAGGTAGGCCGCCCGGGCCGCCGGGTCGTTCCTTATGTCTTCAGGGGCCCCCTGCGCCACAATCCGGCCGTCGACCAGAACCGAGACCGTATCCGCCAGCTGGAAGATCGCGTCCATATCATGCTCCACCAGCAGCATGGGAATGCTGCGGCGCAAATCCGCCAGAATGTCGATCAGCATCGCACTCTCCACCCGGCCGAGACCGGCCATGGGTTCGTCCAGGAGCAAAAGTCTCGGCGCCCCCGCCAAAGCGATGGCCAGTTCCAGAAGACGCCTTTCCCCGTGTGACAAATCGTCGGCGGGCACAAGCGCCCGGTCT
This sequence comes from Stappia stellulata DSM 5886, assembly GCF_000423705.1. Lineage (GTDB taxonomy): Bacteria > Pseudomonadota > Alphaproteobacteria > Rhizobiales > Stappiaceae > Stappia > Stappia stellulata. Next base: position 164,573 of record NZ_AUIM01000010.1, read on the forward strand.
CCGATTTTGAGGCGCTCCAGCGTCCGCATGGCCTTTTCGTTCAGATCTGCCTCCCGCCCGGCTGGGCGGAAGAAGCGGAAGCTCGATCCGGACTTGGCCTGCGCAGCCAGAGCGACGTTCTCCAGAACGGAGAAGGACGGCAGCACCGAGGTCAGCTGAAAGGTGCGTCCGAGCCCGGCTTGTGCACGCTGCCATGTCTTGCTCGCCGTGATGTCGCGGCCGGCGAGAACGACCTCGCCGGCATCCGGCTGCAGCACGCCGGAGATCTGGTGAATCAGCGTTGTCTTGCCCGCCCCGTTGGGACCGATGACGGCATGACACTGACCATCGGGAACGGAGAGCGAGATGTTCCGACTGACATGCACCGCACCGAAACGCTTGTTCAGGTTACGAATTTCCAGAACGTCCATCAGATTTGCTCCCCGTTCGCCCGGGTCGCATCCGTCGTTTCCGGTCCGTGCGCGGGAAACAGCAGGTCGCTCAGTCCACCCTTGGCGTGCAGGGCCATGAGCACCAGCAACGGACCGTAGAGCAGTCGCCACTCGTGAAAGATCGAACCGAGGACCTCCTCGACGAGGACAAGGAACAACGCTCCGAGCAGCGCGCCATTGCGCGTTCCCAGTCCCCCCAGGACCACGATCACCAGAAGATCGCCGGACCGCTGCCAGGCGGCCATGGCGGGGCTGACGAACTCCGCATGCTGCATTGTCAGCAGGCCGGAAACGGCAGCGATCATTCCGGCGATGACATAGGCGGTCAAACGGTAGCGGAAAATCGAAAAGCCCATGATCTCCGTGCGACCGGGATTGTCGCGTGCCGCGCGCAGAACCCGTCCGAAGCGGGCGTTGCTCAGCCGGTGAACGCCCCACCAACTGGCGAGCAGCGTCAGCAGGATCACCAGATAAAGCTGGCCACCGTTTTGCACCACATCGCTGCCGAACAAGGTTGCCATGGACCAGAGCGTCAAGCCGTCGTCGCCGCCGTAGGGAGCAAGGGAGGTCAGCGTGAAATAGGCCATTTGCCCGAAGGCGAGCGTGATCATCAGGAAGTAGACACCGGAGGTCCTGAGCGCCAGCGCACCGGTGACCAGGGCGAAAAGCCCGGACACGAGAACCGCCAGAACGAGCAGAGCCAGAATGTTCTCGATGCCGCTTTCCAGACCGATTGCCGCTGCATAGGCTCCGATCGCCACGAAGGCCGCATGTCCCAGGCTGACCATCCCGCCGTGACCGACAAGAAGGTCGAGCGAAATTGCCGCAATCGCCAAGAGCATCGCCTTGATCAAAAGGCTCAACAGGTAGGTCTGCTCCACCAACGGCAGGACGAACGGGGCGGCCAGCAGCAGCGCGAAGATAAGCGCCATCACCAAGAAGCTGCGATCCACCCGCATCATGCGGCCCCCTTCGCCGGCAGCAGTCCTTGCGGGCGCACCACCAGGACGGCGGCCATCAGGATGTAGACCAGCATCGATGCCAGAGCCGGACCCACCTGATTGGAGACGGACGGCGGGAAGACGACCTCGAGACCCTCGATCAGGAGCGTGCGTCCGACCGTATCGAAAAGGCCGACCATCAGGGCGCCCAAGAAAGCACCGCGGATCGACCCCACGCCGCCAATGATGATGACCACAAAGGCGATGATCAGGATGTTGTCTCCCATGCCAGGCTCGATCGCAAAGATCGGTGCGGCGATCACGCCGGCAAAACCCGCAAGCATCGCGCCGACGCCGAAGACAATCATGAACAGTTTCTGAACGTTGATCCCAAGCGCGGAAACCATATCCGGCGTCGTCGCGCCGGCACGGATCAGCATTCCCACGCGCGTCCGGGTCACCGTGATGTAAAGCAGGACGGCAACGATCAGGCCGGCAAGGATTGTAACGAAGCGATACACCGGATAGCGAAGCTGCTCGGTCAGCTGGACCGACCCGGCGAGAAACTCCGGCGGTTCGATCGTCAGCGTTCCCGGGCCGAATAGTATCTTGGCCAGCTCATTGAGAAAAATGATGATCCCGAAGGTCGCCAGCACCTGGGCCAGATGGTCGCGTCCGTAAAGATGCCGGAAGACGAAATGCTCCAGCAACAGGCCAAGCAAAAGTGCTGCAGCCATGGACAGGATCACCGCGGCGACAAAGCTTCCGGTCAACTGTTGAAAGGCAAAAACCAGATAGGCTCCCACCATGTATTGCACGCCATGGGCCAGATTGATGAACCCCATGACCCCGAAGACAAGCGTGAGGCCGGCGGCTATCAGAAACAGGAGCGTGCCGTATTGAAGCCCGTTCAGGCATTGGATCAGAAAGAGAGTCAAGGACACGTATCTGCCTTTCCATAGATCGGACGCGCCCGCTCCATGACTGGGCGGGCGCGATCCGGTTCCTACATTTTGCACTCGCTATGGAAGCTGTCGGCATAGTCCGTCACGATGGTCTTCTTCGCCGTGGTCCAGAACTTGCCGTCTTCCCGCTTCGCCACCTCGAGCAGATGGAAATCCTGAACCGGGTAGTGGTTGTTGCTGAAGGAGAAGGATCCGCGAACGGAGTTGAAGTCCGCCGCCTCAAGCGCGGCGCGCATTGCGTCCTTGTCGCCCATGTCGCCGCCGGTCTTTTCCAATGCGCTGGCAATCAGATTGGCCGTGTCATAGGACTGGGCGGCGAAAGAGCCTGGAACATAGCCGTATGTCTCCTCGAAGGCAGAGACAAAGGCCAGATTGGCTTCGGTCTTCATGTCCGGGGCCCAGGAGCCGGCAGACAGAAACCCGACAGCTGCGTCCTGCTGGCCCGGCAAGGTCGTTTCGTCGGTAGTGAAGACCGACGTGAACTTGATGCTCTCATCAAGACCGGACGCCTCGAACTGCTTGACGAGGCGCACGCCCATGCCGCCCGGCATGAATGTGAAGAGGGCGTCCGCATCGGATGTGGAGATCTTCGCCAGCTCGGACGAGAAATCCTGATGTCCCAGAGGCGTGAAAACCTCATCCACCACGGTGCCCTTGAAGGTCTGCTTGTAACCGGCAACGTTGTCGCGTCCGGCCTGGTAGTTCGGCACCACGATGACGACGTTCTCAAACCCCATCTCATTGGCGATCAGGCCGCTTACTTCGGCGTTCTGGTTGTTCTGGTAGGAGGTAACGAAGAAGTTGGGGTTGCAGTTCTTTCCGGCGAATGTCGACGGCCCTGCATTCGGGCTGATCAGGAAGGTGTCGGACTGGATTACCGGCTTGAAGATCGCCTGCAGCGTGTTTGAAAAGACGGTCCCGACGACAAAATCGACCTCGTCACGCTCGACCAGCGACTTTGCCTTGAGCAGAGCCACGTCCGGCTTGAGTTCGTCGTCCTCGACGATCAGGGAAACGGTTTCGCCACCGAGCTTGCCGCCGTTCTGATCCAGCGCAAGCTGGAAACCGTCGACGATCTGCTGGCCAAGCGCGGCCGGCGGACCGGACAGCGTCACAACCATCCCGATCTTGATATCCTCGGCAAGGGCGGCCGAACACAGTGCGGTATTCAAGGCCAGCACGGTCGCCAGGTTTGCAATCGTGTTTTTCGATCTTGCTTTCATGATCAGTCCTCCTTTTCGCCCCCCTCCGGGGCTGGGTGAGTGCGGGCCGGAAATCGTCGGAACAGGTTTGTTCTTGTTTTCCCGTGATCGCGGACCGGCACCTTGGCTTTCTTGTGCGCTCAGGCGTCTTCCTTCGTGGCGAAGCCGGCCATCTTTGCGTACCCTTTGACAATCGCCTTGCGAGCCTCATATCCAAGGACGTCGTCCACGTTCTCAAAGCGCCGGGGACTGAGCTTCTCGACCTCGTCGATCACGCGTTCGGGCCCGCCGAGCCGGTTGGTGCGCACGACCTCGGCGGTCTTGGGCAACCGGTCCTGTTCGTAGCGATAGAGTGCTTCGCGCGGGTGCTCGGCAGCGGCCATTTCGTCGGCAAGGCAGCGGGCATCCAGAATGGCCTGTGCCGCGCCGTTGGACCCGACCGGATACATCGGGTGTGCCGCGTCTCCCAAGAGCGTGACGCGCCCATGCGTCCAGCGAGGCAGCGGATCGCGATCGGCCATCGGGTATTCGAAGATCGGGCCGCTGGCACGAACGAGGGCCTCAAGATCCATGCCCGGCACGTGGAAGCGCCTGGCATAGGGCAGAACTTTGGCAAGCGACGCCTGTTTCGACCAGCTTTCCGGCGGCGGCGGCGAAACCGAGGCATCGGCGACGCGCACGTTCACCACCCAATTCATCAACTGCCGTCCGTCCCTTGCGGGTGCGATCGGATAGATCACCAGCTTCGCGCCCAGGCCCCCGGCGATGGCCATGGTCTCGCCATCCTCCCAGACAGGCCACTCCGCGGCCCCCCGCCACATGACGACGCCGGCCCAGCTCGGCACGCCCTCGTCGGGATAGAACCGGCGCCGGCCGACACTGTGAATGCCGTCGGCGCAAATCAGCACCTCCCCGCGCATCGTCCTCGAGCCGAGCCCGTCAGCCGTGTCGACGAAGTGTGCCGTGACGCCGGCGTCGTCCTGAATGAAGCCGGACAGGCGCAGACCCGTCAAAACGGCCTCTCGTCCCATGCGTTCGACCACTGCGTCGAACAACACCTTCAGAAGCCGACCGCGGTGAATGGAAAACTGCGGATACTCGTGCCCGGCATGAAGACCACGCGGTTCACGCCAGATCTCCTGGCCGTTGCGCGTCAAATACCGCAGTTCGCGCGTCCGCAGTCCCACCTCGTCCAGCCGCGCCAACAGGCCGAGTTCGGCGAGTTCGGCAATGGAATGAGGCAGGGTGTTGATACCGACCCCGACTTCGCGAACTTCCGCAGCCTGCTCCACGACCGTGGCCTTGATGCCATGCGCGTGCAACATCAAGGCAGTCGTCAACCCACCGATCCCGGCCCCTGCGATCAGGACGCTCATGGCGCATCCTCGGTTTCGGGCGGAAGAAAATCGATGGAATGGGCTGCGGACACCGCAACAATCTGGGCCGGATCGGCGTCCGGGCCAAGATTGTGAAGCGCCCAGAACAGGTCGTAGAGTTGCGCGGTCGGGGTTACCCAGAACAGCGTTTTTATCGTTTTCCCGGACTTGTTGAAGATGCCGTGGGGAATGCCGCGGGGCAGTTTCACAAGATCTCCAGGCTCGCCGACGGCGTCCTGCCCGTCCAGAAGGAAATCGAAACGGCCTTCCAGAATATAGAGATATTCGTCCTGGTCGGGATGGATGTGTGGCGGCACGAAGGTTCCCGGCGGCAGTGTGGCATGCCAGGACAAACACTCTTCGGTCATCTGCTTGGGGACATATGTCTGGCCCAGAATGTTCCAGCTTATCTCGTCGAGACCGTGGCGGGACTTGACGATCCCCGGAGCCATGGATGTCATTTTTCTTCCTCCATCTCTCAGGTGCCTGAGGGTTGAAAATCATGCGTCCGCCCGAGCGTGCCGCGCGGCCGATCCTGCGGAACGGGGCCGACAAAAGCGGCCGTGATTGGCGAGCCCGCATCCCTCAAGCCTTCAAGGATCGTGAAGTGGTTGTGATTGCCGTCGATTTCGCAGTGCACCGGCACATCCAGTCCCGCCCACATGTCGGTCATGAGACGGGTCTGGCGGATGAATTCGGGCCGTTCCCCACCCCCGACCCAGCAGGTCAGGGGCGTTGCTGCCGCCGGCTGCGCCAGAACCGCACTTTCGGCACGGGCCTCTTCGAGATCCAGGTTGAGCGTACGGTTCATCGCGGTGTGCAGCAGCGGTCGCAGGTCATGAAGACCGCTGATTGACAGGGTATGGGCAATGCGGGCGAGCACGTCGCCCGCGAGCGGGCTGTCGGAGCAAAGCATGCGCGTTACCAGGTGACCGCCGGCCGAGTGCCCGGACAGGCGTATGGGCCCGTCCACCAGCGCGGCCGCCGTCGAAATGGCCTGGCCAACCTGCGCCGTGATCTCATGAATCCGCGCCTCTGGTGCCAAGGTGTAGCTTGCCACGCAGACGGCCCACCCTTGTGCGCGCGCCCCTTCGGCAAAATCCGTCCAGTGGCCCTTTTCGAGCCGCATCCAGAAGCCGCCGTGAATGAACACGGCAAGTCCCTTTGGCGTGCCGTCCGGCCAGACGATATCGAGCTTTTCCCGTGGGTGACTGCCGTAGGCGATATCCATGTCCAGCCGGCGTCCGTCCGCCTGCAGTCCGGCCCTGTAGGCAGCCGCCCGGGCGGCCCAGAAGTCAGGCAATTCACCCGACTTCTGGACATGTTTCATGTTCGCGAACGCGTCGTCCCAGTCGCACAAGGGTGGCAGGTTCATTCCATCCGCCCCGCCGTGCGACCGGCCTTGTTCGCATGTTTCGCTCGGCGGATGACGGAAGGGGCAGCGGAGCCTCTTTCAGACCGCCCTACCCTGTCGCCTGGCCGGTTCGGGTCAATCTGCATCGGAAGGGGGGAGGAAGTTGACTTCACGCAAAGCGGAAAGGCGCACCAGCTCCTGAGGGTCCCGCACGCCATCCAGCTCGGTAAACAGCTTGTAGAGATCGCGCGCCGGCGACACTCCGAAAATGCATGTCGCGGTCTTGCCGGAGCGGTTGAAGATGCCATGAGCGATACCGCGCGGCATCTTGATCGTGTCGCCGGTCCCGGCCTTGCAATGTTCGTCAGGGAACTCGATGACCAGATCACCGTCCAGCATGTAGATCCACTCGTCCTGTGTCGGGTGGATATGCGGCGGTACGAAAGTGCCAGCGGGAATGGTGGCGTGCCAGACGAACGTTTCCTCTGTCAGAAACTTGGGAACATAGGTTTGCCCCACGACGTTCCATGCGAAATCGTTCATGCCGACATCGGCCTTCACAACACCTTTTTCCATGATTCTGAGTCCTGTTGTTGCAGATCGGAACGGGATGCTCCGCCCACACTGCAACGCTTTCACGCAATCAGTTATCCGAAAAACGAACCCGTCTTCGGTATAAATTTTAAGCTTGAAGCAAATTGGAACTCATGCGCTAAATCGACGCGGAAAAACCTTCAACCGTCCTGCAAGGAACCCGATGGCCACAGCAGAGGCTTTGCCAGCGAAGGAATATTTCGCGCGGAATCCGGTGGTTCGCACTCGCGACATGGATGAAGCGCGCCATATCATTTCCGGCAAGCTATGCGATCACAAGCTGGAGGTGGTCGGGGGGCAATCCGGCCTTTTCGTCCGCCACAATCGGGTGAGCGGGCAAAGCATTTCCGCAAATTACCTGCACTATGGAGCAGACGTGACGGTGGATCCGGGACGGCTGGGCTCTTTCTATCTGTTTCAGGTCCCCCTTTCGGGGCGTGCAAACATCAGACACCGTGGCGAAGAAATGACCGCCACGACGCAGATGGGAACCATCCTGAACCCTGACCGGACCGCGTTGCTGCATTGGGGGCGCGATTGCAGCAAGCTCTTGCTCCAGGTCGACAAGAGCCAGCTGGAGGCGGTAGCCCGGTCGTTGACGGGCGTTCCGCTCCCCGGACCCATAAGATTTGAAATGCAGGTCGACCTGGCCAACGGGCCGGGGCGACGGTTGAGACGCCTCGTGATGGCTTGTGCCCAGGCCATTGAAAACGGAGACCTGTTCCAGGGCCAGCTGGCGGCACGGGACCTGAGGGCGGAAGAGGACCTGGCGCACGCGCTGCTTACCTTTCAACCAAGCAACATCTCGCACATCATCGAACGTTCGGACCGACGGGCGGGTCCCCGCGAAATCCGGATCGCGCTCGAGTACATTCACGCCTACCTGGCAGAGCCGATCAACCTGACTGATATCGCGCGCGCGGCGCGTCTGAACGTTCGAACCCTTCAAAAGGGATTCCAGCGTTTCTACGGCCAAAGTCCGATGGAAGTCCTGCGCAATGCCCGGCTCGATACAGCGCATTACCTGCTGGCGGCCAGGCAGGACCCGCCCAGCGTGAGTGAAGCGGCATATTCCTGCGGCTTTTCCCATCTTGGCCGGTTCTCGCACTACTACAAGGACCGTTTCGGACATTTGCCGAGCGCGCAGCGCTGAAACACTCTGACGCACGTCTCGATTTCAAGAGCGTTTCGAGCTGGAACTTTCCAGTCATGGCCGGGCGAGGGGAGAAAAATATTTCCAGGGAAGCGTCGACGGTCTGGGAGCGACAGATCGCCTTTCATCCTGCAGCTTTGAAGCCGCCTCGCCGCCGTTGACGTGTCAATGAGAAACAAGACGCCGAAGCGACGGGTCACTGCCGACGCGGTGCGGCTCGAGCGCATCAGAGCCTCCCCCGCCTCGAAAGAGACCTGTGGAGCGCCCTACAACGGCACTGACCTCGCCCACGGCGACCAATCACCCGTCAACGACGAAAGCAGCGCCCAAACCTGAGTGAAGCCGGCAAACCCTCACCTATCCGCAAAGCCGGGGGGACACCGCTTCCAGAACAGCGCAAGCCCCTCATCAAACCGGTCTTTGCAGCTTCACTGCCAAATGTACGGAAGCATGGCTCTCGAACCGCGAGAACCACCAGTCCGATCAAGATGTTCGTATCGATTTGTGGGGATCAAAAAGGAATGGCGGAGAGAGAGGGATTCGAACCCTCGGAACGCTTGCGCGCTCAACGGTTTTCGAGACCGCCCCGTTCGACCACTCCGGCACCTCTCCGCAAACGTCTCGCGATGTGGTCGCGACGTGATGGCGTACATAGCGAAGACCACGAAGTCGCACAAGGGGGCGGTGGAGGTTTTTCCCGCTTCGCGCACACTCGCAGTCGCGCAGGGCAAAAGGCGCCCGCACGCCCGCTATTCCCGCCACTGCAAGCGTTGACTTTCCACCGCCGATCCGTATAGTCGCGCTGCTTCGCGTAGGGGGTTCTGTCTCCCTTTATCGTTGCCCGAGGCTTCCGCCGCTTCCACCCACCTTGAAACCCAGGCCTTCCGGCCCGCGTTTTTTCGTGGCGAATTGCGGCAGAGTCGTTTCCCAAAGACGTTCGCGACCCACTCGGTCGCTTGTCCCGGGAGCCGGCTTGTCAAAAGTCCCCGCGTCGTCGGGGCGCCAAAGGGTGCGTCGCAGGCCGCTCATCGCCAAAACGGCAAGGTGAGCGAAATCGAAGAACGAAAAGAAGGACGTGCGAGACATGTTCGCAGTGATCAAGACCGGCGGCAAGCAGTACACTGTCGCCCAGGACGACCTACTCAAGATCGAGAAGCTCGACGGCGAGCCCGGCGAGACCGTGACCTTCGACGAAGTGCTGATGGTCGGCGGCGGAACCGAGACCATGATCGGCGCACCGCGCGTCGACGGCGCCAGCGTCGTCGGCGAGGTCGTCGACCAGGCCCGCACCCGCAAGATCATCATCTTCAAGAAGCGTCGCCGCCAGAATTCGCGCCGCCGCAACGGTCACCGTCAGAGCTTCACGCTCGTGAAGATCACCGACATCCTGACGGACGGCAAGAAGCCGGCCGCCAAAAAGAAGGCCGCTCCGAAGGCCGAGAAGGCCGCCGAAGCTCCGGCAGAGGCAGAGCTTCCGGTGCTGTTCACCGCTCCCGAGGGACCGGCGGACGACCTGAAGAAGATTTCCGGCGTCGGTCCGGTGCTCGAGAAGAAGCTCAATGCGCTCGGCATCACCACCTACGCGCAGGTCGCGGCATTCACCGCGGAAGACATCGCCCGCGTCGACGACGCGCTGTCCTTCAAGGGCCGCATCGACCGCGACAACTGGATCGAACAGGCTTCGGAGCTGGCGTCGAAGTAATCGACGCCCCGTCGCCTCAGGCACAGATTTCGGACGAGGAGTTTCGTCATGGCACATAAAAAAGCAGGTGGTTCGTCACGTAACGGCCGCGATTCCGCGGGCCGCCGTCTCGGCATCAAGAAGTTCGGCGGCGAGACCGTCATTCCGGGCAATATCATCGCGCGTCAGCGCGGCACGAAATGGCATCCGGGCACGGGCGTCGGCATGGGCAAGGATCACACGATCTTTGCCACGATCGAGGGCAAGGTGACCTTCGAGAACAAGGCCAACAAGCGCACGTTTATTACCGTAATGCCACTCGTGGAAGCTGCAGAGTAAAGCCGACGTGTTGTTTCCAAACCGCCGGCGTCCCATTGACCCGGCGGTTTGAGAAAACCGGCAAGATCGTGACAGATCAGGGGAGATGGGCCGCCATCTCCCCTTTTCGTTTTTCTGTCGCATTGCCGGAGGACACCATGGTTGCCGATCTTGAAGAGACCCTCGACGAGGAGAGTTTGTGCGCGGCCCTTGCGCCGCAGGACACCGAGCGGCTGCGTCTGGACGCACCGCGCAGCGACGATCTCGCCGACATCGTCACGCTGGCCAACAACCGCAAGGTCGCGACCATGGTCGCCACCATGCCCCATCCCTTCACGCTCGAGGACGGACGCAATCTGGTGGCCAAGGCCGCCCAGCGCACGGCGCACCGCGCGAAATTCGCGATCCGCATGAAGTCAACGGGCCGTTTTATCGGCGCGGCCGGCTACAGCGCGCTGGAAGACGGCGGCGCGGTCCATCTCGGTTACTGGATCGGAGAGCCGTTCTGGGGCCAGGGCTATGCCACCGAGGCCGCCCAGGCGATGATCGACTTCGTGTTTTCCGCAACGCCGATCACCCGGCTGACGGGCGCGGCCCGCGTCACCAACCCCGCCTCGCGCCGGGTGCTGGTGAAATGCGGGTTCGAGTTCCTCGATCAGGGCATGATCATGTCGCGCGGCGCCGGCGGCGCGGTTTCGGTCGACCGCTTCGCGATCGACAAGAGCACCTGGACGGCGCTTAAGCGCTGGGGACGGGCGAAGTGCCTGAGCGATCTCTAGAAACGCCTGTTGGCTGCGAGACACCGGTTGCAGGCGTCGCCCCTCCGACGCTTGCAACCGCGCGGCTGTCCCTGCGGGCACCCGCCGGGTCTGACGTCGCCCGGATCGCGGCCCTTGCCGGCAACCGGGAGGTCACTCGCTTCCTGGCGCGGCTTCCCCATCCCTACACCGCGGCGGATGCCCGCGACTGGCTGGCCTACCTTGAGCGCGCGCGCGGCCGCGAGATCGCCTTTGCGCTCGACGACGGAACGGGTCTGATCGGCGTGATTTCTTTTCGCGCGTTGGACGAAACGCCGGAGATCGGCTATTGGCTTGGCCGAGCGTATTGGGGAAAAGGCTACATGAGCGAGGCGGCACGCGTCGCGCTCGGATGGCTGTTCGGCGCAACGGCAACGCAGGCGGTGGCGGCACGGGCCATCGGTGTCAACACGGCATCGCAGGCCGTGCTTTCGCGGGCAGGTTTCACGCGCGCAGGATCGGACACCGCCGGCGAGCGTGATCTGCACTTCCGGCTCGACCGGGCGGCGTTTTTTCGCTTGCATGATGATATGAACGGGACAGCGGCCGACAGGGCCGCGCAGAAAGCGACGCAAAGATGAAATTTCTCGACCAGGCCAAGATCTATGTGCGCTCCGGCGACGGCGGCGCCGGGGCCGTCTCCTTTCGTCGCGAGAAATACATCGAGTTCGGCGGACCCGACGGCGGCGACGGCGGGCGCGGCGGCGACGTTTTCGTGGAATGCGTCGACGGGCTGAACACGCTCATCGACTTTCGTTTCCACCAGCATTTCAAGGCAAAGACCGGCATGCACGGCATGGGCCGGAACCGCACCGGCGGCAAGGGCGACGATGTCGTGCTGCGCGTGCCGGTCGGAACCGAGATCCTGGAGGAAGACAACGACACGGTCATTGCCGACCTGACCCATGTCGGCGAGCGGCTGCTCTTGATGAAGGGCGGCAACGGCGGTTTCGGCAATGCGCATTTCAAATCCTCCACCAACCAGGCCCCGCGCCATGCCAACCCGGGTCTGCCGGGAGAGGAAAAATGGATCTGGCTGCGGCTCAAGCTGATCGCCGATGCAGGGCTGGTGGGCATGCCCAATGCCGGCAAGTCGACCTTCCTGGCGTCGGTTTCGGCGGCGCGTCCGAAGATCGCGGACTACCCCTTCACCACGCTTCACCCCAACCTTGGCGTCGTGGAGATCGACGGGCGCGGCTTCGTTCTGGCCGACATTCCGGGCCTGATCGAGGGCGCGCATGACGGCGTCGGGCTCGGCGACCGCTTTCTCGGTCATGTCGAGCGCACCCGCACGCTGTTGCATCTGGTCGACGGAACCGAGGAAGACCCCGGCGAGACCTATCGGGTCGTGCGCGGCGAACTGGCTGCCTATGGCCACGGTCTGACGGAAAAACCCGAAGTGGTTGCACTGTCGAAGGTCGATGCGCTCACCCCCGAACTGAGGGACGAGAAAGCCGCTGCACTGGAGGCTGCCTGCGGGCAGAAGCCCGTGCTTCTCTCCTCCACCAGCGGCGAGAATGTCGACCTCACCCTGCGCATGCTCCAGCGCGCCATCGACAGCGACAGGGCGGAAGAGGCGAACACCGTGCCCCAAGTGCCGTCCGAACCCTGGCGCCCCTGAGCAGCACCTGAGTCGCAAAACCGGACCTGGGAGATCATGAGCGAATTATTCCATCCCGCAACGGCAGAGACGGGACGCCTGTCCCGCTCCCGTCGGATCGTCGTCAAGATCGGATCCTCACTGCTTGTGGCCGACGGCCAGTTGAAACGCGACTGGCTCGCCGCACTGTGCGACGACCTGAAGATGCTGGCGAAGGCGGGCGCGGAACTGATCGTCGTCTCCTCCGGCGCCATCGCGCTGGGACGGGGCGTGCTCGGTCTTCCCTCCGGGGCACTCAAACTGGAACAGGCGCAGGCGGCCGCCTCTGTCGGTCAGGTGGCGCTGGCGCAGGCCTATGCGGATGCGCTCGGCGGGCGCGGGCTGACGGCGGGACAGATCCTGCTGACACTCGGCGACACCGAGGAACGCCGCCGCTATCTCAACGCGCGCGAGACCGTCTCCACGCTCCTGAAGCTCGGCGCCGTTCCGATCGTCAACGAGAACGACACGGTGGCAACGTCGGAAATCCGGTATGGCGACAATGACCGCCTGGCGGCACGGGTTGCCACCATGTGCAGCGCCGACTGCCTCGTGCTCCTGTCGGATGTCGACGGGCTGTACACAGCCCCGCCGGCGCAGGACCCGAATGCCGTCTTCCTGCCCGAGGTTCCGGCGATCACACCCGAGATCGAGGCCATGGCCGGTGCGGCCGGGTCGGAACTGTCGCGCGGCGGCATGCGCACCAAGATCGACGCCGCTCGGATCGCCACATCGGCCGGCACGACGATGGCGATCGCCAGCGGCACCCGGATGAACCCGCTGGCGGCAATCGAGAATGGCGGACGGGCCACCTGGTTTTCGGCCCGCGCGACGCCGGCGAGTGCGCGCAAGGCCTGGATCGGCGGTCATCTGGAGCCGCGCGGCACGCTGGAACTCGATGCCGGTGCAATCCGCGCGGTCGTGGACGGACGCAGTCTCCTTCCCGCTGGCGTGCGACGCATCGAAGGCGGCTTCAGCCGGGGCGATGCCGTTCGGATCGTCGCGCCCGACGGGCGCGACATCGGACGCGGGATCGTCGCCTATGACCACAGGCACGCGCAGTTGATCATGGGCCGCAACAGCCGCGAGATCGAGGCGATCCTGGGATACGCCGGGCGCGCCGAAATGGTGCATCGCGACGATCTCGTGCTCAACGACCAGACACTTGAAACCGCTCCTTGCGACACGGCAGCGGAAGAGGAACGCGGACATGCTTGACCCTTCACGGGAAACGGACACGGATATCGCCGGCCTGATGCAGGACATCGGAACGCGGGCCCGCAGCGCCGCCCGCGTTCTGGCGACCGCGTCGAGCGGTCAGAAAAACGACGCCCTGCGCGCGATGGCCACCTGCGTGCGCAACGCCCGCGACGCAATTCTCGCCGCCAATGCCATGGATCTGGAATCCATGCGGGCCAATGGCCAGACAGCCGCCTATCTCGACCGCGGGACGCTCGACGCCGCACGCATCGAGGCGGTCGCCGGCGGCCTGGAAGCCGTTGCAACCCTCGACGATCCCGTCGGCTCGCTCATCGCGGCCTGGGAGCGGCCGAACGGCCTCAAGATCGAACGCGTGCGCACGCCGCTTGGCGTTATCGGCGTCATCTACGAAAGCCGGCCGAATGTGACGGCGGACGCCGGTGCGCTGTGCCTGAAGGCCGGCAATGCCGTCATCCTGCGCGGCGGGTCGGACACGATCCGCTCCAACCTCGCCATCCACGCAGCGCTGGTTCAGGGACTGGCCGACGCGGGCCTGCCCGAGGCCGCGATCCAGATGGTCCCGGTCACCGACCGCGCGGCCGTCGGCGAGATGCTTTCCGGACTCGGCGGCACCCTCGACGTGATCGTCCCGCGCGGCGGCAAGAGCCTTGTTGCCCGCGTCCAGGAGGAAGCACGGGTGCCCGTCTTCGCGCATCTGGAAGGCCTGTGCCATCTGGTGATCGACAAGTCGGCCGACCTCGACATGGCACGCGACATCGCGGTCAATGCCAAGATGCGGCGCACCGGCATCTGCGGCGCGCTGGAAACCCTGCTGGTCGACCGCGCCGTCGCCGCGACCCACCTCAAGCCGATCTGCGACGCGCTGATCGCGGCCGGCTGCGAGATCCGGGGCGATGCGAGCGTCTGCGCGGCCGTGCCCGACGCCATTCCCGCGACCGAGGACGACTGGCGCACCGAGTATCTGGACGCGATCCTTTCGGTGCGGGTGGTCGACGACCTGTCGGCCGCGATCGAGCATATCGAAACCTATGGCTCGCACCACACCGACGGCATCGTCACCGACGACCAGGCGGCGGCGGAACGGTTTTTTGCGGAAGTCGACAGCGCCATCCTCACCCTCAACGCCTCGACGCAATTCGCCGACGGCGGCGAGTTCGGCATGGGCGGCGAGATCGGCATCGCAACAGGGCGCATGCATGCACGCGGCCCGGTCGGGGTGGAACAGCTCACCAGCTTCAAGTACCGGGTGCGCGGCATCGGGCAGGTTCGGTCCTGAATGCCCGCGCAGGCAATGCAAAAGCGCGGCCGACGATGAGCAACACGGAGGCCGTGGCCGACCGCTATCTTCGGATCCCTCACACGGAACCGGGACTGACCGTCGGCCTGTTCGGCGGATCCTTCAATCCGCCCCATTCCGGACACCGGCTCGTGGCGGATACGGCGCTCAAGCGGCTCGCGCTCGACCAGGTCTGGTGGCTTGTCACGCCGGGCAATCCGCTGAAGGACACGAGAGAACTTGAACCGCTGACGCACCGGCTCGCCCGTGTCGAGGAAATCGCCGATCACCCGCGCATGCGCGTCACGGCGCTTGAGGCGAGCTTGAGAACACGCTATAGCGCGCAAACGATCCAGCACCTTCAGCAAAAACGGTCGGGTGTCCGTTTTGTCTGGGTGATGGGAGCGGACAATCTTGCAGGCTTTCACCGGTGGCAGGCGTGGCGTTCGATCTTCGAGCGTGCTCCCGTCGCCGTGGTTGACCGGCCAGGCGCCACGCTGTCGGCCTTGTGGTCTCCGGCGGCGCAAACATTTGCGTCCGCACGGCTTGCGGAGTGGCGCGCGCGACGGCTTGCAGACGGCCCTGCCCCGGCCTGGGTCTTTTTGCATGCGCCGCGCGATCCCATGTCATCGACGCATCTGCGCGCCACCGCGCGACCTTGGTGAAACTGCGATGTCTTGAAAAGGCCAACAACCGAAGCTTATCTTTGTCCATGGGGAAAGGGTCGCATGACGCGGCGTCCCCATGGGGTCGGGCGGCGAACATTCCGTTCACCTGCCCAAGGATGCAAACTGGACGAAAGGTAATCCGTCTGAGCATGACCTTCGAAACCGAGGGGACGGCACCGACCGCTCCTCATCACACTGCAGCCGGCACGCTTCCGCGTGCGGACCTGCACGAAACCGTCTTGGCCTCCTTGTCCGATTCAAAGGCCGAAGACATTGTCTCAATCGACATCACCGGCAAATCGCCGATGACGGATCAGGTCGTCGTCGCCTCGGGTCGCTCGCATCGGCACGTCGGCGCCATCGCCGACCACTTGTTGCGCGATCTCAAGGAAGCCGGACACGGCAGCGCCCGTGTCGAAGGCATTCCCCAATGCGACTGGGTCCTGATCGACGCCGGCGATGTCATCATCCATGTCTTCCGACCGGAGGTTCGCGCCTTCTACAACATCGAAAAGATGTGGTCGGTCGACGACAACGCGCCGGTCCACTACGCCGGCTAGACGGTGCGGACAAGCGGAGACGCCTGCGGCAGGACATCGCGTTCCCGCAGAGCTCCCTGACGTGTGCTTTTTGCTGTCCCGGGCGGCCGTGCCGTCGCCCCGGGACCAATGCATCGTCGTGCCCTGACCGGGCAGGTGATCGCGCCTGCAGTCCGCGCGCTTGAAGACAAAATGGCGCTCCGGTCTCACCTTCGCGCAGCGCACTGTCTTGCCTGCACGGCCCGGTCGGGCGGATCCAGCGGAAACCCTCATGCGTGTTCACATCGCCTGTATCGGCCGTTTGAAGAACGGCCCCGAACGTACGCTTTTCGACCGCTACGCCGACCGGATCGGCAAGGCCGGCCGGAGCGTCTCGATCGGCCCGCTTTCGGTGTCGGAACTCGCCGAATCGCGTGCCCAGCGCGACGACGACCGCAAGGCCGAGGAAGCCCGCGCCCTGTTGGCGGCAATGCCGTCCGGCGCCGTCATCATCGCGCTCGACGAAACGGGCAAAACACGCTCCAGCACGTCGTTTTGCGAGGACTTGGTTCGTCTGCGCGACGCCGGGACGGCGGATGTGGCCTTCGTCATCGGAGGGCCGGACGGCCACGGCCCCGCCCTCTTGAAGGCCGCGCGCCTGTCACTTGCGCTCGGCCCGATGACCTGGCCGCACCAGATCGCGCGGGTACTCGTTGCCGAACAGATCTACCGCGCGATCACCATCGCAAGCGGTCATCCCTACCACCGCGCGTGAGGCATCGCGCGGGTTCCTGCCCGTATTCCGCCCTAATTGTCCGATAGCTGTTTGACGGAGCAGGCAGGGATTTACGGTTCACCATTCGTTAGGGTTGACGTTTCGTTAACGAGACTGGGGCATTCTGATACCTACGGACTATCCGTCACAGTCCCCGTTACGAAGTGCCCGTTGTCGGCGGTCTCCGCGCTTGACCGTCGCGTGACTGCGGGCGGAGTGGTGAATGCGCAAGAAACTGCCGATCGCATTGCGGACAGGACCGCTGCTCGCTGCCGTCTGGCTCGCACTCGTGCCCGGCCACCTGCCCGGAGAGGGCGGAGCCGCGTGGGCACAGAGCGAGACTGAGGATGCGGGTGTCCGGGAGGATCCGGAGGGGCCGTCCGAAGCGCAACCAGCTCTTGCGACACGCAAGGCCCGGCGGGAAGAAGAACTTTCCGCGCTGACACGGGACCTCACGCTGTCGGAGGAACGCCAGGCCGCGATCGCCCGCGAGATCCGCATGATCGAGCGCGACCGCAAGGCCCTCAACGCGGAACTGCTGCGCACGGCGCAACGGGTCACGCAACTCGAAGAGCAACTGGCGGCGACCGAAGACAGGTTGCGTCGCCTGGGAACAAACGAGGACGCGGTGCGCGCATCATTGGCGGAACGTCAGGATGTCTTGTCCGAGGTACTGGCTGCGCTTCAGCGCATCGGCCAGCACCCGCCGCCCGCACTCGCGGTCCGGCCGAAGGACGCGCTTGGCGCTGTTCGAAGCGCGCTTCTTTTGAATGCGGTCATGCCGGAAATCCATCTGGAGGCGCAAGCGCTCACGAGCGACCTTTCCAGCCTGCGCCAGCTGCGGATCTCGAGCGCCGCCGAACGCGACCGTCTTGTCGCCGATGCGCAACGGCTGACCGAAGAACAGGCGCGGGTCGAGCTTCTGGTCGCCTCCAAGAAGCAGGAACGAGAAACAACCGAAGCCCAGCTTGCCCGGGAACAGGCCCGGTCGGAGGAACTGGCGAACGATGCCGAGAGCCTCAAGGACCTGATCGCCACGATTGAGCGCGACATCGCCAGCGCGCGCGCCGCCGCCGAAGCGGCCCGCAACGCGACCAGGGCGCGCGACGGAAAGGCGGTTCCCGCAGACCCCTTCAGCGATGCCGGGCGGCTCGCCCCGGCGATTTCCTTCGCGCAGGCCAAGGGCAGGCTGAACCTGCCGGTGGCCGGAACGACCCTGCGCGATTTCGGCATGGATGACGGCTTCGGCGGACAAACCCGGGGGCGCTCCATCGCCACACGAACTGGTGCCCAGGTCGTGGCGCCCGCCGACGGCTGGGTGGTCTATGCAGGACCGTTTCGCTCCTACGGTCAGGTCTTGATCCTGAATGCCGGCGATGGATATCATGTCCTCCTGGCCGGAATGGATCGAACCAGTGTGGAGCAAGGTCAATTCGTGCTTGCAGGCGAGCCGGTGGCGGCCATGGGGGAAACCCGGGTGGCCAGCGCAGCGACACTCGACCTGTCGGCACCGCAGCCGGTGCTCTATGTAGAGTTTAGGAAAGACGGCATTTCGATCGACCCCACCCCATGGTGGGTTCGGCCCGAAGACGAAAAGGTTCGCGGATGATTCGGAAAGCTTCCCTCTTGCTGGTCGGTGCGCTCATTGGTGGCGCAACCGTGACGGCCCTGTCCCAGATGCCCGTGCGCGTGAGCGGGGTGGCGAATGCAGCCGCTTCGGATACGTACCGGCAGCTCAACCTGTTCGGCGACGTGTTCGAGCGCGTTCGCTCCGACTACGTCGAAACCCCGGACGACGCGGCTTTGATCGAATCTGCGATCAACGGCATGCTCAGTTCGCTGGACCCCCATTCGAGTTATCTCTCGCCCAAGCACTTCCGCGACATGCAGGTGCAGACCCGCGGTGAATTCGGCGGCTTGGGCATTGAGGTCACCATGGAAGACGGTCTCGTCAAGGTGGTCACGCCGATCGACGATACGCCGGCGTTCCAGGCAGGCGTGCTTGCCGGCGACCTGATCACGCATCTCGACGGCGAACAGGTCCAGGGCCTGACGCTTTCCGAAGCGGTCGAGAAAATGCGCGGACCGGTCAACACCGGGATCGAATTGACGGTCCGCCGCGAAGGCGCCAGCGAGCCGCTCAACATCACCATCACGCGCGACGTCATCCGCATCCGCTCCGTTCGCCATCGCGCGGAAGGCGACATCGGGTACGTTCGCGTCACTCAGTTCAGCGAGCAGACCTTCGACGGCGTGCAGTCGAGCATCGAAGAGCTGAAAGAGACGATCGGCGAAGACAAGCTCAAGGGATTTGTGCTCGACATGCGCAACAATCCCGGCGGCCTCCTCGACCAGGCAATCGCCGTTTCCGACGGGTTCCTCAAGCGCGGCGAGATCGTCTCGACCCGCGGGCGCGATTCCGACGAGACACAGCGCTACAACGCCCGTTCCGGAGACCTTGCCGACGGTTACCCGGTGATCGTGCTGATCAACGGCGGCTCGGCCTCTGCGTCGGAGATTGTCGCCGGCGCACTCCAGGACCATCGCCGGGCGACCATCGTGGGCACCCGCTCCTTCGGCAAGGGCTCGGTGCAGACCATCGTTCCGCTCGGGGCCAACGGTGCCATCCGCCTGACGACGGCGCGGTACTACACGCCCTCCGGCGTCTCGATCCAGGCCAAGGGCATCACGCCCGACATCGAATTCCTGCAGGAGCTTCCCGAGGAGCTGCGCGGCAAGGTCGAGACCGAAGGCGAGGCCGGACTGCGCGGCCACCTCAAGGGCGAGGGCGAGGATGAGGAAGGCTCGGGGAGCCAGGCATATGTCCCGCCGGACCCGAAGGACGACGCACAGTTGAACTTCGCTCTTGATCTGCTCAACGGCGTTCAGGTGAACAGTGCCTTCCCGCCGGTCGGCGACCAGAAAGCCGGCATTCCGAACTGATACAACCGATGACCGTTTGCGGCAGCCGTAGGGAGCGGTTGCAGCAAACGCCCGTCAAACGCGGCAAATGAGGTATCATGGCGGGGAAGGATCTGTCGGCTCCGCTGGGGCTTGGCAAGCGCAAGTACTTCAATCTCCCTCTCGGACTGATCGGTGCCAGCCTGTTGACGGTGCTGGTGACGACCGGACTGGTGTGGATTGGAGTTGTTGACGATCCGCTTGGCGGCGAACCGACCGCGACCGTGCCGCTTGAGCGATCCCTGGAAGGGCTGTCCTCGCGCGATTTCGGCGTTGTCGAGATCCGCCCGTCCCTGCCCGAGGACGCGGACGCCCCCTCCGCCGGCAACGACATTCAAAAAACGGCGCTGGGTCCGAGATTCGAGCCGAAACCGCTTTCCGCCACGGATGCGCCCGGTCCTCACCCAAGCGCCGACGCCGCCGCCAACGGCCTGTCCGTGCGCGCCGATGCAAGGGTTACCGAACCCGGCCCCCACGGCCCCCTGCCCAAGGTTTCCGACAGCGGCCTGCGACCAATCGACGTCTATGCACGGCCCGCCAACCAGTCTTTCGCGTCCATTCCGAAGATCGCGATCATCGTCGGCGGTCTGGGGCTGTCGCAAACCGGAACGCAAACGGCGATCGAGCAGCTGCCGGCCGAAATCACGCTTGGCTTCGCCCCCTATGGCGCCAGCCTCGACAGATGGGTGCAGCGGGCGCGGCGCGACGGTCACGAGTTGCTGCTCCAGCTCCCGATGGAACCCTTCGACTATCCCGACAACGATCCCGGCCCCCATACGCTGCTCGTCAGCCACAACACGCGCGAGATGGACGAACGCCTCGCCTGGCTGCTCAGCCGGATGACCAACTACGTCGGGGTGATGAACTACATGGGCGCCCGCTTCACGGCATCGGAAGAGCCGCTGGAGAAGCTGCTGACCGCCATAACCGAACGCGGCCTGATGTTCGTCGACGACGGTTCGTCCTCGCGAAGCCTGGCAACGCCGACTGCGAGCGGTCTTCGCACGCCGTTTTCGCACGCGGATCTCGTCATTGACGACGTGCCGCGCCCGAAAGACATCACCGCACGACTGTTGCAACTCGAAGGCACGGCCCGCGCGCAGGGCGTGGCCGTTGGCATCGCGACGGCTCTGCCCGTCACGGTGGAACTGCTTGCGAAATGGTCGCGGGATCTTGACGAGCGCGGGCTGCAGCTGGTCCCGGTGAGCGCATCCATCGACCGCACGGCGCGCTGACACGAACGGCATCGCGCCCCTTTCCAGCCGCCCGGAAAATGCTTTAGGACATGGACCGCAAGCGTCCCCTTTCCGGAGCATGGTCATGTCTTCTGCCTCCCCCCGGCCCTATCGTCCCTGCGTGGGCATTCTGCTGCTCAATCCACGTGGTCTCGTATGGGTCGGCAAGCGACACCCCAACACAGGGGCGGATGAGAGCTATTGCTGGCAAATGCCGCAAGGCGGGATCGACAAGGGGGAAACTCCGCTCCAGGCAGCGCGGCGCGAACTCTACGAGGAAACCTCGATTCGCTCTGCGAGCCTCATCGCCGAGGCGCCCAACTGGATCTCCTACGATTACCCGCCGGAGGTCGCGCAAAATCCCCGCACGGCCCGCTACTGCGGGCAAACCCAGAAATGGTTCGCCTTCCGCTTCGACGGCGAAGAGACCGAGATCGACATTCTGAACCCGCCGGAGGGCCACAAGCCGGAGTTCTGCGCGTGGCGGTGGGTGCGCGCGCGCGAGCTGCCCGGCCTCATCATTCCATTCAAGCGCGCGACCTACGAGGCGGTGGTGGACACCTTCGCCCGGCTGACGGCCTGACGCCCGGCAGGCATCCGCACGCCCTTTTTATTTTCCCGCGATCGGGGCTAGTCTTCCAGCCGAAACAAAGTGCTCCGGGCGGAGCGGGACACAGGAGAAGACGCTTATGAATCGTGACACCGCGCTCGCGGGACAGCGCCTGCTGATCACGGGAGCCTCGAGTGGCCTGGGAGAACATTTCGCCAAACTCGCTGCGCGCAACGGCGCGTCGGTGGCAATCGCGGCACGGCGGACGGATCGGCTGGAAGCGCTTGTTGAGGTCCTCAAGGAGCTCGGCGCGCCCGACGCTGCCGCAATCGCGCTCGATGTGAGCGACGGCGCCTCGATCCACGCCTGCGTCGTCGATGCCGTCACGGCGCTCGGCGGTCTCGACGTGCTCATCAACAATGCAGGGACGGCCCGACAGGGCCTGGCGATCGACCAGTCCGCCGAAGACTTCGATGATGTGATGTCGGTCAACCTGCGCGGCGTCTGGCTGATGGCGGTTGCCGCCGCACGTCACTGGCGCGAGAGCGGAACACCCGGCAACATCGTCAATATCGCTTCCATCCTCGGCGAGCGCGTCAGCTCCGGGACGGCCTCCTATGCCGTCTCGAAAGCCGGTGTCGTGCAGATGACCCGCGCGCTGGCGCTGGAATTCGCCCGTCACAACATTCGCGTGAATGCGCTCGAGCCCGGCTACGTCGAAACCGAAATCAACCAAGGCTTCTTCGAGACCGACGCCGGCAAAGCCATGATCAAAAGGATCCCGATGCGCCGCATCGGCAAGCCCGAAGACCTCGACGGGCCTTTCCTGCTCCTGGCTGGCGATGCCTCGCGCTTCATGACCGGTGCGGCGATCCCCGTCGACGGCGGCCACCTTCTCGCCTGAGGACCTGATCCATGGACTTTTCCATCGACCCCCGCCACGCGCAATTGCGCGACCGGGTGCGCGCCTTTGTGGCCGAACACATCCAGCCGCTGGAAAGCGACCCGGCAAGCTACAATGAATTTGAAAACATCCGCATGGACCTGCGCGACGCGATCCGCGAGAAGGCGCGCGCAGCCGGACTGTGGAACCCGCAGCTGCCGGAGGCCCATGGCGGGCTCGGCTTGTCGATGGTCGGGCAAAGCATTTTCTACACCGAAGCCAATCGCTCGATCTTCGGGCCGTCCTGCTTCAACTGCGCCGCGCCCGACGACGGCAACATGCGGGTTCTGGAGGCGGTCGGCACGCCGGCGCAAAAGGACTGGTGGCTGAAACCCGTCGCTTCCGGCCAGGTAAACTCCTCCTTCGCCATGACCGAACCCCACCCCGGCGGCGGCTCGGATCCCGGCATGATCCGGACCCGCGCCGAACGTCACGGCGACATTTGGCGGATAACGGGCCGCAAGTGGTATATCTCCGGCGCCGCAGTGGCGAAACATTTCATCCTGATGGCCCGTACCGACCCGAATCCGGAAGAAAAACGCCGGCATCTCACCGGCTTTCTGTTCCACGCCGACCAGCCCGGCTGGCGGATCGTGCGACGCATCGGCAACATGGGCCCCGACGAGCACGGCGGCGTCTGCGAGCTTGAGTTCGACGGCTTGGAGATCAAGGACGAGAACCGCCTGATGGAGGTCGGCGACGGACTGCGCCTGACGCAGACCCGTCTCGGCCCGGCCCGACTTACCCACTGCATGCGCTGGCTGGGACTGGCCCAGCGCTGCATGGAAATCGCCCAGGCCTACGTCAGCGAACGCGAAGGCTTCGGCACCAAGCTCGGCGACCGGGAATCGGTCCAGCTCGCGCTCGGCGAACTCGCTCACAACATCCAGATCGGCCGCCTGCTGGTGTTTCATGCCGCCTGGATGCTGGATCAGGGCGACAAGGCCCGCGCGGAAGTGTCCTCGGCCAAGATCCATGTCGCCGACACGCTGCATCAGGCGGCAGATACCGCGATCCAGCTCAATGGCGCGCGGGGCTATTCCACCGACACGATCCTGGAATGGATCTACCGCTATGCCCGTGCGGCAAAGCTCGTCGACGGGGCGTCAGAGGTGCACAAGATGGTGCTCGCGCGCCTCTACAAGAAGGAAGGCACCGATTACTGGCGCTGAGCCGCGTCCCATTCCGCCCGCACATCGGCGTCCCATTCCAGCCCTTCGCGGCGCGCGGCCACACGCATGAACTCCGCCGTCGGAACGAGGCGGCGGAGCGCCCACACGGCGGCGCCGCGAACCAAGGCGCTCCCATCCTCGAGCAACGATTCGACGCGGGGCGCCAAGGCCTCATCGCCGGCGTTTCCGGCAGCGATCAGAACATTGCGCAGGAAGCGGTCGCGGCCGATCCGTTTGATCGGAGACCCGGAAAACAGCGCGCGAAACCCAGCGTCATCCAGCATGAGAAGATCGCTCAGCCGCGGCGCGACCAGGTCTTCACGCGCCTGCAGCTTCGCCTCCCGCGCGGCTTGCGCGAATTTGTTCCAGGGACAGGCGGCAAGACAATCGTCGCAGCCATAGATCCGGTTTCCCATGGCCGAGCGGAACTCTTCCGGGACCGGCCCCTTGTGCTCGATCGTCAGATAGGAGATGCAGCGGCGCGCATCGAGGCGGTAGGAGGCCGGGAAAGCCTGCGTCGGGCAGACATCGAGGCAGGCCCGGCACGAGCCGCAATGGTCGCTCTCCGGCGCGTCGACCGGCAGCGGCAGGTCCGTGAAGATTTCGGCCAGAAAAAACCACGACCCGAGATCGCGCGACACGAGATTGGTGTGCTTGCCCTGCCAGCCGAGACCGGCAGCCTGGGCCAGCGGCTTTTCCATCACGGGGGCTGTGTCGACGAACACCTTGACCGCGCCCTCCACGCCCTGCCGACGCGCCTGTGCAAGGAGATGCTGGGCAAGCTCCTTGAGCCGGCCCTTGATGACATCGTGATAATCGCGATTGCGGGCGTAGACGGAGATTGCCGCCGCCCCGGGATCGTCCAGCGTGGCAAGCGGATCGCCCTCACCGGCGTAGGTCATCGCAAGCGTGACGATGCGGCGCGTGCCGGCCCAGAGCTCACGCGGAGCGCCTCTGCGCGTCTCCGTCTCCGCCATCCACTCCATCGTCGCATGATGGCCGTCGGCGAGGAATTGCCGAAGACGCCCCGGCGCCTGGGGAATGCCATCGACATCGGCGATCGCACAGGCGTCGAAGCCGAGTTCCTCCGCCTTTTTGCAGAGGCTGGCCTTCAGACGCGCGGCCGCCTTTTGCGACAACTCCGGCGCTTCTAGAAGTCGAGATCCGCGTAGGTCGGCGCCGGCGGCATGCCCAGCATCTTTTCCGCCAGAAGCGGACGGAAGCTCGGACGCGACTTGATCCGCGCGTACCAGGCCTTCACGTTTTCCTCCTCCGCCCATGGCACCTCACCCAGATAATCGGCACAGGACAATTCCGCCGCCACGGCGAAATCCGCAAAGCTCAGCCGCTCGCCTGCCAGCCAGTTGCGCGACGCCGCCAGATAGCCGAAGTAGCGCAGATGATGCCCGATGTTGGCACGTGCCGCCCTCAGGATTGCTGAGTCAGGAGAGCCGCCTCCCATGGAGGACGGCATTTCCTGCTTGTAGATGCGCTCGCGCACGAAGGGCCCGACAACATCCGCGTCGAGCTTGTTCACAGCCCAGTCGACCAGCCGGCGCGTTTCCGCGCGCGCGTCCGGATGATCCGGCATCAGGCGGCGGTCGCCCACCGCATAGCCGCGCGTCTCGTCGAGATACTCCATGATCGCGAAGGCCCCGCACACCGGCGGGCCATCGTTCTCGCGCAGGACCGGCACCGTTCCTGCGGGATTGAGCATCAGAAAATCGCGGCGGCGCTCCCACGGGCGCTCCGTCACGAGCTCCACCTTCGCGCCATATTCGCTCAGCACAAGCTGCACGAACCGCGATGCGGGAGAAAAGGGGTGGCGATAAAGAACCAGCATAACAGGATTGTAACTGCTTGGGGTTAATCAAACGATGCAAGATCGCGTCGGGCGCCCCCCGGCGCGCCCCCGTATACGCCCGCAGCAAGCGCTATACAACGCAGCATTTCCGTCCCCGTCGGGACACGATCGGAGATCCTTTGTCCATGGAATCGGAAACCCTCGTCAGCGCATTGATTCTCGGCCTGGTCGAAGGCCTGACGGAGTTCATCCCCGTCTCATCGACAGGACACATTCTGCTGCTTGGCCATTTCATCGGCTTCCAGAGCACCGGCAAAACCTTTGAGGTCCTGATCCAGCTCGGCGCGATCCTCGCGATCCTCACCGTCTATGCGCATCGCCTCATCGCCATCGCCACGGCGCTGCCGTATCAGGCCTCGGCACGGCGCTTTGTCTTCGGCGTGCTCCTCGCCTTCCTGCCGGCCGCGGTCATCGGCGTGATGCTGCACGGCTTCATCAAGACCGTACTGTTTGAATCGCCCGCGCTGATCTGCACCACGCTCGTCATCGGCGGGATCATCCTGCTGGTAATCGACAAGATGCCGCTGAAGCCGCGCTATCACGATGCGATGGACTATCCGCTGTGGCTGTGTGTCGCCATCGGCTTTTGCCAGACGCTGGCCATGGTGCCGGGCGTTTCGCGCTCGGGCGCGACCATCGCGGGCGCCCTTTTGATGGGGACCGACAAGCGCTCGGCTGCGGAGTTTTCGTTTTTCCTGGCGATGCCGACCATGGCCGGCGCCTTCGCCTATGACCTGTTCAAGAACCGCAATGTCCTGTCCATCGACGATGCGACAATCATCGGCGTCGGCTTCATTGCTGCCTTCGTCACGGCCGTCTTCGTCGTGCGCGGCCTGCTCGACTTCGTCGGCAAGCACGGTTTCGCTCCCTTCGCCTGGTGGCGGATCGCGGTGGGGCTGGCCGGCTTTGCGGGCCTATATCTCACCGGCTGATCCGGCATCCTGCGCCATTTCCACCAGCTCTCGCGCCAACCGGGCCCGCAGGTCCGGCGGCGAGATTAGGTCTGCTCCGGGCCCGAGCCATCGTACCAGAGGCAGGATTACCTCCGGGTCGACGTTGGGAACGCGGACGC
The DNA here is from genome assembly GCF_000423705.1 of Stappia stellulata DSM 5886. Lineage (GTDB taxonomy): Bacteria > Pseudomonadota > Alphaproteobacteria > Rhizobiales > Stappiaceae > Stappia > Stappia stellulata. The sequence goes on from NZ_AUIM01000010.1 coordinate 191,279, forward strand.
GGACACCGCCGCAGGGCTCCGCTTCAAAGAACGCATGGCGGTAGTACCAGTCGCGACCCAGCTGGGCGGCCTGTTCGCGCGACACGCGAATTTCGCTGGCGACGCCTTCGCCTTCCCAACGTCGCATCGCCCGCGACAGCCAGGTCCGGCCGGTCTGGCTCTGGACCGTCATGTCGAGGCGCGGACGAAAAACCAGGCCGCTGACCTCCGCATGGCGGACCCGGTCGGCGCGCAGGAACCGCTCCGCGCCCAGATCGACCTCCCAGCCGTAAAGGTACCACCGGTCCCGGTCGAACAGCAGGCCACAAGGCTCGAGATCGTAGTCCCTGACTTCTCCGCGATAGGGGTTCTCATGCCGGATGCGCACGCGACGCGACCCCAATAGCCCTTGCATGAAGGCATCGACCGCAGCCTGCATTCCTGCCGCGGCAACGGGTTCCGGCTCCGGATGAAAGATGTCGACCGGCGGCTGCTCGATCGCCACGATCCGCTCGCCCTGCTCCATCACCTCGCGCGCGCTGCCCGGCAGGGACGCAAGCAGCTTGGCCTGCGCCTTGTCCAGGTCCTCCAGCAGGGGCGTCGCCCGCAGCCCGCGCACCAGCGTCAACGCCACGAGGAGGGCCGCCGTTTCTCCCCGCGTGAGGGCAATCGGCGGCTGCAGATAGCCGCGCGCCAGACGATATCCGCCCTCCGCGCCGCGCTCGGCCTCGACCGGGATGCCGAGCGCGATCAGCCTGTCGATATCGCGGTAGATCGTGCGAACGGAAACGCCAAACCGTTCTGCAAGACCGGATGCCCGCCGCTGTCCGCCGCTCAAAAGCAGAAGGATGCCCAGCGCCCGTTCTATGGTGTTCATCGCCCCTCCCGCCCGAGCCACCTCGCCGGCAACGCGGATCGGCCGGCGGAAAAAGCCATCATGCGCAGATCATACCTGACGCTCTGGTGTCAGGTATGGTGCGCGACACTCCCTTATCGACATATTTTCAAAAGGTAAGGGCACGGTCATGACCGCTTCGAACTTCACCGCAGTTCCCGCGTTTCGTCCGCAGACCGGTCGCGTCCGGTGGTGGCACACGCTCTTCCATCGCTGGCAGGCGTGGCGCCGCGCCAGGCGCAGCCGCAGGGAACTCGACAGGTTGAGCGAGGATCAACTGGCCGACATCGGACTGACGCGCACGCCAGAGGGCTATCGCGCGCAGACGAGCGTGCGCGAGCGCGAGTTGCGGCTGATGCGCGAGATGTCGAAGATCTGGGGAAACCGGCTGTGATCCCGTCGGGCCGGCGGCGCCAAATCTCGCGCCGCCGCCCGGAATTGTCGGCTCAGGAGGCGGCGCGATTGGCGTCGTATTGGCCATGCTCGCGGAACCGCTCCAGATAGGTCGGGAGGATCGCCATCAGCGTACGTCCCTCGATGCCGAGCCCTTCCAGGGTACGCCCGTCCGCAATCGCTTCTTCGCAGACCACATTGTCGGACTTGAGCAGCTCGACCTGATCGACGGTGAGAGGCGGGCTGGGAAGCCACTGCATCACGCTTGCCTGAACGCGTGCCACGGAAAACGGCAGCGTGACCAACAGACGCTTGCGGCGGATGACCTCAAGCATCAGTTCCAGGCATTCCTTGAACGTCTTGATCTCGGGGCCGCCGAGTTCATAGATCGTGCCGCGTGCGGTCTGCCCGTCGACCGCCATGGCAACGGCTTCCGCAACATCGCCGACAAAGACCGGCTGGAACCGCGTTGCGCCACCGCCGATAAGCGGCAGCACCGGCGACATCCGCGCCATGGAGGCGAAGCGGTTGAAGAAGCCGTCCTCCGGCCCGAAGACGATGGAGGGGCGGAACACGACAGCCTCGGGCACGGTCTCGAAGACGCCGGCCTCGCCCAGTGCCTTGGAGCGGCCATAGACGGAGGGCGATTCGGGATCGGCACCGATGGCCGAGACATGAACGACCGTGTCGATGCCGGCCGCCCGGGCGGCCTCGGCGACGGCACGCGGGCCGAAGGTCTGCACCGCGTCAAAGGACTGGGCACCGGCCTCGTAGAGAATGCCGACGAGATTGACCACCGCGTCGGCGCCCTGCACGGCGCGGTCCACCGACCAGCGGTGGCGCAGATTGGCCTGGACCGGCATGATCTGGCCGACGGCGCCGAGCGGCTGCACGTGCTCGGCGAGATCCGGTCGGCGCACGGCGACGCGCACGCGGTAGCCGCGGCGCGCCAGCGCGCGCACGACATGGCGGCCGAGAAACCCCGAGCCGCCGAAAACGGTAACGAGCTTGCCATTCAGAGCGGATGAACCGGAGGCGGTCGTCATGCCAGTCGCTCCCTTGCCGGACGTGATCTTTCCCGCGCGGCGCGCGGACCTGTCAGCGTCTCTTAGCCCCTGCGCCTGCATCTGTGAAGGGCAGTTGTGCACGAACCGCACATGAGCGCAAAAGGCCCGTTGACAAGGCCGTGCTCGCCTCTTACAAGCGCTCCTCACGAGCCCAGGTGGCGGAATTGGTAGACGCGCTAGCTTCAGGTGCTAGTGCTCGAAAGGGCGTGGAGGTTCGAGTCCTCTCCTGGGCACCAAATTCCGATGCTGGATCTTGCCAATTGGATCCAGACTATCGAAAAAGCTCCGGTTCGCCGGAGCTTTTTTCGTTTGTGGCCTGCGTTTTGTTCCGGAACGCCCGTCGCGCAGGCGCACACACCGCCTTCCCCGGTTGATTTTGCACGAAAGACCAGCGCTAGATGGCGCATTGCGTGTCCTTCTCAGAATTCAAAGCCGTTCATGTCCAACGATTTTCCCTCCGTCGACGCCTTCATCGAGCGCTGGAAACCCTCCGGCGGCAGCGAGGGTCCTCATTCACTCGTCGTTTTCCGGCCTGAGGAGCCCGTCGCATGACCCGCCGCTTCACGATTCAGCCGACCGGAATGCCGGATCTGCCCGGCATGATGCTGGCGACCGTCGAGGCACTGAAGCGAATCGGCGGCTCCGCGTCCATTCACGAACTGGAAGAGAAGGTCATCGAGATCGAAGGTGTTTCCGAAGAGGAACAGTCCTACACCCAACCCGGCAACGATCCGCGCACGCGGGTCGCCTACTTCCTAGCCTGGGCGAGGACCTACCTCAAGCGCGGCGGGGCCCTGGAAAACTCTTCACGCGGCATCTGGGCCTTGACCGATACCGGCGAAGCCATCGTCGACGCGCGACAAACGGAAGAGATCTACAAGCGCGTCATCGAAGAGGAACGCGAGCGCGCGCGAGCCAAGCGTCAGGACAAACAGGCCAAGGCGGCCGCGCGAAAGGCAAAACGTCAGGCCGCAGCGTCCGACGAGATCGAGCTGAACGGGGACGAGCCCACCGGCACCGATCGCGACTGGAAGGCCGTCCTGCTCGAGACCCTGCGCGGCATGGACCCGTCCGCCTTCGAGCGGCTGTCGCAGCGCCTTTTGCGCGAAGCAGGCTTCATCAAGGTGGAGGTGCGCGGCAAGACCGGCGACGGCGGCATCCACGGGGTCGGCGTCTTGCGCGTCAACCTCGTCTCCTTCCAGGTCTATTTCCAGTGCAAGCGCTGGAAGGGCAGCGTCGGCTCGAAAGAGATCCGCGATTTTCGCGGTGCACTTCAAGGCCGCGCCGACAAGGGCCTCTTCATCACCACCGGCGCCTTCACCAGCCAGGCCTCGGAAGAGGCCACGCGTGACGGCGCCATCGATCTCATCGACGGCGAACGGCTGTGCGATCTGCTCAAGCAGTACGAGCTTGGCGTTGCGACACGGATGATCGAGGAAGTAACGGTCAACGGCGACTGGTTCGACAGCCTGTGAGGCTGCGCAACGCGCTACGACCGACGTGAAATCCGAACAAGGGAAGAAGGTCTGTCAGGGGACCCCGGCATGTCCTGCCCGGGAGATGCCGCCGCGCCAGAGCGCTGGCGGAAAGGGGAAGACTGGTGGAGCCAGGCGGAATCGAACCGCCGACCTCTTGAATGCCATTCAAGCGCTCTCCCAACTGAGCTATGGCCCCGTCTTCCAGTTCCTGAGGCTCCCGCGGCGGCCGACAGGGTCGGCGGTTGCTGGAGCTTCGCGGCGTGTCGGCGATTGGGGTCGCCTTGGCCGGTGCGGGCGGAAAATACGTCTTCCGCCCCTCAAGTCAAGCGGAATAATCGCCCGCCGGAACAATCGCCGTATTCCGCCGCTCGATGGCTGTGGACAACCCCAGCCACCGGACATGCCCGCAAGCGGGCATTGCCCTTATCGGTCGGTATCCTCGTCGTCGCGCTCGACGACAATGCCCGGCACGTTGGCGTCTTCTTCGTCCTCGTCGTCGATGAAGACGTCGTCGCTTGCCGTATTGTCCTCGACCTCCTCGTCGTCATCGCCAAGCGAGACGGCCGCATCGCCTTCGGTCTCCGCGTCCGCCTCTTCCAGGCTGACGATCTCGGCGCCCTCGTCTTCCGTCTCGTCTTCATCGTCCTCGACGACCGCCGCCTTGGTCGCCTTTTTCGGGCGCAGGGACTGGGCCACGATGTAGACCGTGCCGCATTTCGGACAGGTGATCGGATCGCGGTTCAGATCGTAGAATTTCGACCCGCATCCGCTGCACAGCCGTTTTGTGCCAAGTTCGGGTTTTGCCACGGTTTCAACCCTTGTTTTTTGATAATCGGGCGTTCGCTTAAAGACTGCCCGCCGATCTGTCAAAGCCTAATCCGACCTGCTTCGTCAAACGCTTTGTTGAGGCCGGCAAAGAGGCCGCATCAAGCCGATCTTCGCACGCAAGCGCCACGGTGACGGATCGCATCCGGCATGGTACGACGTGCCATGCAACACTCGGCTTGAAGATCCGGAATTCCAACATGTCCCAACTGCTTCCTGCAACCCCCTATACGGCCCGCGCCGGATCCCGCCTTTCCGGCCGCGTTCTGGTGCCGGGCGACAAGTCGATTTCGCATCGCGCACTGATGCTCGGCGCGCTCGCCATCGGCCGAACCACGGTGCGCGGCCTGCTTGAATCGGAAGACGTGCTGAACACGGCCGCCGCCATGCGCGCCTTCGGAGCCCGGATCGAGCGCGACGAGGACGGCGTGTGGCGGATCGACGGTGTGGGCGTCGGGGGACTGATGGAGCCTGACGGCATCATCGATTACGGAAACGCCGGGACCGGCGTTCGCCTGGCGCTCGGGCTTGCCGGCACGCATGCCATCGCCACCACCTTTGCCGGCGACGCCTCGCTGTCACGCCGGCCAATGGGCCGGGTGCTGGAGCCGCTGCGCCAGATGGGCGCGCTGGTCATCGCGCGAAGCGGCGACCGGCTGCCCCTGTCGATCCGCGGCGCGGCAACGCCATCACCGATCACCTACCGGGTGCCCGTGCCCTCCGCACAGGTGAAATCGGCGGTGCTGCTCGCCGGCCTCAACACGCCCGGACAGACGACCGTGATCGAACCGGTCGCCACCCGCGACCACACCGAGCGGATGCTTTCCGGTTTCGGTGCCGACATCTCGGTTGAGATCGATGCCGACGGCGCACGTGTCATCACGCTCGCCGGCCCGGCGGAGCTGAGCCCGCAAGACATTATCGTGCCCTGCGATCCCTCGTCCGCGGCCTTCCCGATCGTCGCGGCGCTGATCACGCCGGGGTCGGACGTCACCGTCGCCGATGTCCTTCTCAACGAGCATCGCACCGGCTTGTTCAAGACGCTGCAGGAGATGGGCGCGGATCTTTCCATCGAAAACATTCGCGAGACCGGCGGCGAACAGCTTGGCGACCTCCGCGTCAAACACTCCCGGCTGACCGGCATCGAGGTCCCGCCCGAACGCGCGCCCTCGATGATCGACGAGTATCCCGTGCTTGCGGTCGCCGCCGCCTTTGCCCAGGGACAGACCGTTATGCACGGCCTGGAAGAGCTGCGCGTCAAGGAGAGCGACCGACTTGCGGCCGTCGCCGCCGGGCTCGCCGCGAACCGCATCGTCTGCGAGGAAGGCGAAAGTTCACTCACGGTTCACGGCCGTCAGGGACCGATCGGGGGCGGGACGGTCGTCACCCATCTCGACCACCGTATCGCCATGACCTTCCTGGTGCTGGGCATGGCTGCAGACGATCCCGTGAGCATCGACGATGCCAATGTGATCGCCACCAGTTTTCCCACGTTCCTCGATCTGTTCGCCGACCTTGGCGCGTCGCTGGCACCGCGCGGGGAGAACGCGGCATGATCATCGCAATCGACGGACCGGCCGCATCGGGCAAGGGCACGCTGGCCCGGCGGATCGCCGCGCATTTCGGGCTGCGCCACCTCGACACCGGCCTGACCTACCGCGCGGTCGCAGCCGCCCTTCTGGCGCGCGGCCTGCCGCTCGGCGACGAGGGCGTGGCAGTGGCGACAGCGCGCAATCTCGATCTCGGCGCGCTCGACCGCGATGTGCTGTCGGCGCATGAAATCGGCGAGGCGGCCTCGCGGATCGCGGTTTTGCCGGGTCTGCGCCAGGAGCTGGTGCGCCTGCAACGCGCCTTCGCGATGGAGCCGCCGGGCGCGGTGCTGGACGGACGTGACATCGGCACGGTCGTGTGCCCCGACGCAACGGTGAAACTCTACTGCACGGCGTCGGCGCAGGAGCGTGCAAGGCGACGTACCGCGGAGCTTCAATCGAAAGGCGTCGAAGCCACGCTGGAGACCGTCCAGGCCGATCTGGAACGCCGCGACGCCCGTGACGCGGCCCGGACCGTCGGGCCCTTGAAGCCGGCGGACGATGCGCACTTGCTCGACACCTCGGAAATGGATATAGAGACGGCGTTCAAGGCGGCTGTGGATATCGTCGACAACGTGTACGCAAAATGAGCGAACACGCCGTTGGCGTTTTTCCGCGTGGACAGCCAGTCCCGGGCGCGCGCGCGTGGCGCGCGGATCGTCATGAGGACCGGCTGCCGTCGCACCGCCCGCCTTGCACGGAAACGACATAGGAAGCCCAGGTCCTGAGGCCCCCGCTTCGCCGGCTCGCATCCGCCGCCCAGACACCGGGCCGGCGCTGCGATTGCATCCTCGCCGAAACGGCGCGGTGCCGGGTGGCAGACAGGACTGACCGACACCACAAACCCGCCGGCGACGAGCCAAACTTGGCTGCCAGGAGTTTCGATGAACAGTTTGAACCCCACTCGCGATGAATTTGCCGCTCTTTTGGAGCAGAGCTTCGAAGAGACGGAGCTGCAGGAAGGCTCCGTGGTCACCGGCAAGGTTGTCGCGATCGAGAAAGACCTTGCGGTCATCGACGTCGGCCTCAAGGTCGAGGGTCGCATCCAGCTGAAGGAATTCGGCATCAAGGGTCGCGATGGCGACGATGCCGGAGTGTCCGTCGGCGACACCGTCGAAGTTTACCTTGAGCGCGTCGAGAACGCGCTCGGCGAAGCCGTGCTGTCGCGCGACAAGGCCCGCCGCGAAGAAAGCTGGATCCGTCTCGAAGCCGCCTTCGAGGCGAACGAGAAGGTCAGCGGCCAGATCTTCAATCAGGTCAAGGGCGGCTTCACCGTCGATCTCGACGGCGCCGTGGCCTTCCTGCCGCGCAGCCAGGTCGACATCCGCCCCGTGCGCGATGTCCAGCCGCTGATGCACACGCCGCAGCCGTTCCAGATCCTCAAGATGGACAAGCGCCGCGGCAACATCGTCGTTTCCCGCCGTGTCGTCCTGGAGGAAACCCGCGCCGAACAGCGTTCGGAGCTGGTGCAGAGCCTCGAGGAAGGCCAGGTCATGGAAGGCGTGGTCAAGAACATCACCGACTACGGTGCGTTCGTGGACCTTGGCGGCATCGACGGCCTGCTGCATGTCACCGACATCGCATGGCGTCGCATCAATCATCCGAGCGAGGTTCTCGCGATCGGTCAGACCGTCAAGGTCCAGATCATCCGCGTGAACCAGGAAACGCACCGGATCTCGCTGGGCATGAAGCAGCTCGAAGCCGATCCGTGGGACGGCATCGAGGCCAAGTACCCGGTCGACGCCAAGTTCACCGGCCGCGTGACCAACATCACCGACTACGGCGCATTCGTGGAACTGGAGCCGGGCATCGAAGGCCTGATCCACGTTTCCGAAATGTCCTGGACCAAGAAGAACGTCCATCCGGGCAAGATCGTCTCCACCTCGCAGGAAGTGGAAGTGATGATCCTGGAAGTCGATCCGGTGAAGCGTCGCATCTCGCTCGGCCTGAAGCAGACGCTCCAGAATCCGTGGGAGGCCTTCGCCGAGAAGTTCCCGACGGGCACCGAGGTCGAGGGCGAGGTCAAGAACAAGACCGAGTTCGGTCTGTTCATCGGTCTCGACGGCGACGTCGACGGCATGGTCCACCTGTCGGACCTCGACTGGAACCGTCCCGGCGAGCAGGTCATCGAAGAGTACAAGAAGGGCGACATGGTTCGCGCCCAGGTGCTCGACGTCGACATGGACAAGGAGCGGATTTCGCTCGGCATCAAGCAGCTGGGCGGTGATCCGTTCGACACGGCTGCCGCCGGCGAACTGCGCAAGGGCGCCATCGTGACCTGTGAGGTTCTCGAGGTGAAGGACGGCGGTCTGGAAGCCAAGATCACGGATTCCGACATCACCACCTTCATCCGTCGTGCGGATCTTGCGCGCGAACGCTCCGAGCAGCGCCCCGAGCGGTTCTCGGTCGGCGAGAAGTTCGACGCGCGCATCACGCAGTTCGACAAGAAGACCCGTCGCGTTACCGCTTCCATCAAGGCGCTGGAAATCGCCGAAGAGAAGGAAGCCGTCGCGCAGTACGGTTCGTCGGACTCCGGCGCCTCGCTCGGCGACATTCTCGGTGCGGCCCTGAACAAGGCGCGCGACACCGACGATTGATCGGCCGGCCGCGCCCTCACCGGCGCGCACCCGCGAAAAAACGAAAGCCCGGCCAGTTGGCCGGGCTTTCCTGTTTCAGCGTCCGAAACAGGCCACAGCTTACCCGTAGCAGTGCTCGGGCGCGGGATAGACGCCCGTCTCGACCTCCTCGGCAAAGGCGCGAAACGCCGCCTCGACGCTTCCGGCCTGCGCCATGTAGTCCTTGACGAAGCGCGCCTTGCGCCCCGGCGATACCCCCAGCATGTCATGCATCACCAGCACCTGCGCATCCGTTCCCGGGCCCGCACCGATGCCGATGACGGGGATGGAAAGCGCGGCAGCCACCGCCGCGCCGACGGCATCGGGCACGCACTCCAGCACCATCAGGCGCGCACCTGCCGCCTCGAGCAGAACGGCATCATCCTGGATCTGGCGGGCGGCGGCCTCGTCGCGCCCCTGAACCTTGTAGCCGCCGAGCATATCCGCGGTTTGCGGCGTCAGACCCAGATGCGCGCAGACCGGCACGCCACGCTCCGTGAGGAAGCGGACGGTCTCGGCCAGAAAGGCGCCGCCCTCCAGTTTGACCGCATTGGCACCGGCCCGCATCAGGCAGGCCGCGTTGCGCCCGGCATCTTCGGCGGTGTAGTAGGTCCCAAGCGGCAGGTCGGCGACGATCAGCGGGGCCGCCTTGCCGGCCCCGGCGACACCGCGCGCCACGCAGGCGGTGTGATAGGCCATGTCCTCAAGGGTCACGGAAACGGTCGAGGACCCGCCCTGAACAACCATTCCCAGGCTGTCGCCCACCAGTACGGACGCAACGCCTGCCCGCGCCGCCGTCGCGGCAAAAGAGGCATCATAGGCGGTCAACATGGAAAAGCGTTTCCGCTCTGTCTTCAGCCGGTTCAAAGTGGCAAGGGTGATCGCGGACATGACTGTTGCTACTCTCCTTTTGACAAACCGGCGCGGCGACCGGCAATGCAGGCCCCTGTCCTACCACCGGATCCCGCCGACAGGAATGTGGGTTCAGTCCGCATCCGGGCTTTCCATCCGGAGCGCAGGCATGTAGCCATAGGCTTCCGACGACCAGACAGAAGGCTTTTCGTCCATGTCCCTCGATGCCGACGCCATCGTCGACCGCCGTCGCCTGCGCCGCAAAGTCACGTTCTGGCGGATCGCGGCCTTTGTTGTCGCGCTAGTCGCTCTTGCCGGGGTCATCGGCTGGGGCGGTGGTTTCGGGTCCTATTCGAAACGCTCCGCACATGTTGCGCGCGTCTCCGTCGAAGGCGTGATCGTCGATGACAGGCGGCGACTTGCGCTGCTGGACTCCATTGCCGAAAACGACCAGGTCAAGGCGGTAATCCTGGATATCGACTCGCCAGGCGGTTCAACGGTCGGCGGCGAGGCGCTTTACCAGAAGATACGAGAAGTCGCCGAGACAAAGCCGGTCGTCGCCACCATCGGCACGCTTGGCGCCTCGGCCGGCTATATGACGGCGATTGCGGCCGATCACATCGTTGCCCGGCATACCTCGCTGACCGGCGCCATCGGCGTCTATATCCAGTTCGGCAACATCAAGGGTCTGCTCGATTCTCTGGGCGTCAAGGTCGACGTTGTGCGCTCCGGCCCCCTGAAAGCCGAGCCGAACTTCTTTTCCGACACGCCCGAGGCCGCGCGTGAAAACCTCCAGAACGTGATCGACGACAGCTACAACTGGTTCTTCCAGCGTGTCGCGGAGCGCCGGAAGATGAGCGATGACGAAGTCCGCGGGATCGCGCAGGGCGGCATCTTTTCCGGCGAACGCGCGCAGCGGCTCAATCTGGTCGACGCGATCGGGGGGCAGGAGACCGCGCAGGCATGGCTCAAGGCCGAACACGATATCTCCACCGAACTTCCGGTCGTCACATGGGCCGTGCCACAGGAATACGACGACCTGCCCTTCGCCGCCCGGATGTCGCATGCGCTGGGCCAGGGGATCGGCGAGGCGGCTCTTGGAGCGCTAGGCGCCACCAGAGCGCTTGTGCCGGAAGGAGTTACGCTTGACGGTCTGGTATCCGTTTGGCACGCTCAAAACGCGTCGGACGCAAGCAGTGGCCCTGGGGGACGGGAATGATCAAGTCAGAACTGGTGCAGCGGATTGCCGAACAAAATCCGCATCTTTACCAGCGGGACGTGGAAAACATCGTCAACGCCATCCTCGACGAGGTCACAAACGCGCTGCGAAACGGGAACCGCGTCGAGCTGCGCGGTTTCGGGGCGTTTTCGGTGAAGAACCGTCCCGCACGCACCGGGCGGAACCCGCGCACGGGCCAAAAGGTCGACGTGGACGAGAAATACGTGCCGTTCTTCAAGACCGGCAAGGAAATGCGCGAGCGTCTGAACGACGGGGACGGCTCCGAGGATTGAGGCGCGACCTCCGGACGAAGGCATCGGCCTATCAGGATGACCCCGGGACAAGCGCAGGCGTGATGTATCAAATGCGGGAGAACAGACCGTGCGGCGGTTGATCAAGAATCTGGTACTCATACCGATCGCAATCGTGCTCATCGCACTGGCGGTGGCCAATCGTGATCCGGTGACGCTCTCGCTCGACCCCTTCTCGCCCGCCGACCCGGCCGTAAGCCTCAATGCGCCGCTGTTTTGGTTTCTTTTCGCCGCCGTCGCCTTCGGCGTTCTGATCGGCGGGATCGCCTCTTGGGCCGGTCAGGGCAAATGGCGCAAGGAAGCGCGCGTCAAGCGTCGCGAAGCCAACCGCTGGCACGATGAGGCCGACCGGCTGAAGGCCGTGCACGAACCCGCCAACAAGGGATCGGCCCTGCCGTCGCCGGCGTCCTCGCGCAACGCAGCCTAGGGTGTCGCCCCGTACAAAGGGCTGACATGGCCTTGAAAATGAGGGCGCTTTGCATGGACGGGCACGCCGAGCCGGCTGGTTGCCCGGGATCCGCGCGCTGACGATGCCGCTTGCAAGACCAGTTTCATGTCCTTTGGGCCCGACGCGCATTGCGTGTCGTCGTCATCGCAAAAAGCCGGAAAAACGCCTGCATTTCCTGCCCTTCCGCAACTCGGCGAGACGCAATCCGTCTCAGCCCATGGCAATCCCGTTCATGAGGCCGCAGCCTGGGCAGGTTCGACCGGTGTCAGCCGTCCGGTGACGCCCCTTCCGGATCGCGCGTCAGCAGTTCATTCCAGTAATACATGCCATGCGTGACGGCCATGCGGTCCCCCAAGTCAAGGCGGCACGCGACGTGACACGCCCTGCGTGCGGCGTTTCCATGCGACACCCGCATCATAGTGAAAGACGGCGCGCTTCGCATGTCATCCTTCGCACCAGCTCCGCCGGGCGATTGCCGGATCGTCGTCAGGAAGGGTCTTGCGGCGGCGCATAAGGAGGAAGCGACCATCCGCGAACGATCGCTCCACCGCGCAACAGCAGCGCACAGGCAACGCCCGCAAGGGCCGCCGGCCAGGAGGGAACGGCCAGCGCGGTCAACACGACATAGGTGCCCGCGCCCGCAAACGCGGCGGTGAGATAGATTTCCGGCTTGAGCAGCGCCGATGGCTGACCCGCAATGGTGTCGCGAATGATCCCGCCAAAGGTTGCTGTCGCAACCCCCATGAAGATTGCGACGGCCGCCGGATAGCCGAGCGACAGGGCCTTGGCCGCGCCCATGACCGAATAGGCCGCAACGCCGATCGCATCCGCCCAGCGAAGCGGACGGTCCACCTTCTCCACCCAGGCGGCGGCCAACCACATTGCGCCGCCAATGCCAGTGCACACCAGAAGATAAAGCTGATTGTCGACCCAGAAAACCGGCACGCCCAGAACCAGGTCACGCAAGGTGCCGCCGCCCACGCCGGTAAAGACGGCGAAGAAGACAAAGGCGAGAAAATCGAGCCTCAGCCGCGAGGCGACAATCGCCCCGGTCACGGCAAACACCGCGACGCCGAAGAAATCGAGAAGCTGAAGCATTGTGGCCATGTTCCGGCCTCCCGTGCATATCCCGGCGGACAGTGTAGAGACGACGCCGGAAAGCAAAGCTGCCCCGGTCGTCGGCACCCATTAAAAAGACGCGGTCACTCGAGGCGCCGCGTCTTCATCCGGGCCTGTCGGGCCCCATCGTCCTTGTCGTTCCGAGCCTGCCTGCCGTAGCGGCCTGCGGGAACCTACGCCGTCTTGTCGACGGTCGCGCCCGGCTCGCCCTGCGGCGCATCTGACCTGCGCTCCTTCGGGCCGCCCTTCGATACGCCAACCATGGCGGGCCGCAAGACGCGATCGCCGATCATGTAGCCGGCCTGGACAACCTGCACGACAGTGTTGTTCGGCACCTCGGTGTTGGGAACCTCGAACATCGCCTGATGGAAGTTCGGATCGAAGCGCTCGCCTTCCGGCTCGAGTTTCTTGACGCCGTGCTTGTCGAGCTGGTTGAGCATCTCGCGCTCGGTCAGTTCGACGCCCTCGATCAGCACGCGCATCGCCTCGTCGGCCGACTCGCGGGCATCCTCCGACACCGCGTCAAGCGCCCGGCGCAGATTGTCGCCAACGCCCAGCATGTCGCGCGCGAAATTCGCGACCGCATACTGGCGGCTTTCACGGATTTCCTTTTCGGTGCGCCGACGGAGGTTTTCCATCTCCGCCATGGTCCGCAGCACACGGTCCTTCATCTCGGCGTTTTCGCTCTGCAGTGCCTCCACCCGATCGCCCTCGGCCTCGTTCTCCACACCGCCATCGGCATTGGCATGCGCCTCATGCGCCCGCGCCTCCGCGGCTGCGATGTCTTCCGGAGTGTCATTCGGATTCTTGCTGGTGTCGCTCATGATCTGCCCGAAACTGTCTGACGTGTTCCATCGCGCCCAGTGCCAAACCGGCCGCGACGAGAACCGCCTTTAAAACGCCGCGCACCCCGTGTCCAGATCGCTATCCGGTCAGACACGGGGTGCGCTCATGTAAATGTGTCACCGGTTCCTGGACCAAGGGCCGCAAAGGGGCAACCCTGGTCGTTTCAATGCGACGCAGCCCGATGCCGATTCGCACGCATCGAAACGGGCATGCCCTAGGACGATGTCTTGATCCAGTCCGCCAGCTTGTTCTTCGGAGCGGCACCGATCTGCGTGGAAATCGGCTCACCGTCCTTGAACATGATCAGCGTGGGAATCGACCGGACACCGTACTTCATGGCGATGTTCTGGTTTTCGTCGATGTTGAGCTTGGTGATCGTCACCGCCTCGCCCATCTCATCGGAAATCTCCTCGAGCGCCGGCGCGATCATCTTGCAGGGGCCGCACCATTCCGCCCAGAAATCGACGACGACCGGGCCAGAGGCCTTCAGGACATCGTCTTCAAAGGATTCATCTGTTACGACTGCGGTGGCCATTTCTCGCCCTTTCCAAAATCACGAATGCGACTGCATTCTTCGTTGCGCTGAACGTAGGAAGCCGGCCCGCCCGCGTCAAGCGAGCGATCCGTGCGTCGATCCGCCGGACTGCGCTTTCAAGGCCGCGACAGCGGCGTCGAGATCCGCCGGCGGAACTTCCCGCAGAACCGGCCCGGCCGTATAGAGCAAAGACGCGCGCACCTGACGTCCGGGATAGATATCCTGCAACAGCGCACGATACACCGCCAGCTGCGCGACATACGCCTCGCCGGGACCATCCGACAGGGCCGGGACGAAACGGTCCGTCTTGAAATCGACGATGAGGACCGCGGTCCCGGTCACGCAAAGGCGGTCGATCTGCCCCGAGACCTCGACAGTGTTGCCGTCGTCGAGGCGAAGACGACCGACCACGGGCACTTCGGTCAGGGCCCGGGTCGAAAAGACCTCCGCAAACCCCGGCTCCGTCAGGACCGCACAGGCCTCGCGTGCAAGGACATCCGCGTTTTCCGCAAACTCCGGCGCCAGACTTGCCTCAAGGTAGCGCATCGCGGCGGCGAGACGGTCATCGGCATCGAGGTCCGGCAGGAGCTGGAGCAAGCGGTGAAGATGGCGCCCCCGCGCCAGGGCAAAGGACTGTCGCTCGCGGGCAACGGCGAGCTCCTGGGCGGGCGCCAGGTCGGCGGGACCGTCCCTCGTCTCCATTTCCTCAAAGGCGGCCGAGGGCTGCAGCCGCCGGGGCCGGACGAGCGGCGCAACGGACGTGTGCAACCAGCCGGGCGCAATGTCGGGCGCGCCCGGGCCGGCTGCTGCCTGAGGTGCGGGCGCTGCGAGGACGGGCGGGGGCGCCTGTGTTCCGGCAGCCTGCCAGACCCGGCAGGGATCGCCCGTCGCCGTCACGCCGTCGCGCGCGCCCGGATCGAGACCGGCCGAGACGATGCGATACCAGCAACCGTCCTTCTGCCCGCTCGCCGGCGACCAGCCACATACGACCAGCCGGTCGCGCGCCCGCGTCATGGCGACATACAGCAGGCGTCGATACTCCTCCTCCGCGGCCGTTCTCAGGTTCGCCAGCGCCTCGTCGTGCCAGACGGTGCGCGACGCCTTGGGGGGCAACCAGACAAGCGCCCGGGGCGCGGCCGCGTCGTCGCCGCGCGCGCGCGCCAGAAATGCCGGGTCGTGCTGCGAGACCACCGGCGCGGCCCCGCTGTCGACCAGGATCACGAGCGGCGCCTCCAGCCCCTTGGCGCCGTGCACGGTCATGATGCGGACGACGCCGCGCGCCGCATTGAGCTCGCGCTTGACCTGCGTCGGGGCGGCCGCGAACCAGGCGAGAAAGCCCTCGAGACCGGGCGTTCCGGTTTGCTCGAAAGTCAGGGTCAGCGCCAGAAACTCGTCGAGGACGTCATCGACTTCGGTGCCCATCCTCGCGCGAAAGGCGGCGCGCGCGCCATCGGCGGACAGAAGTCTGGAGAAAAACTCGAAAGGCGGCATGAAATCGGCCCGGGACCGCAGCTCCTCCATGCGGGTTCGCACCGCAGCCAGCCCTGCATCCGTCTCCGCGCATCTCACCAGCGACTGCCACAGCGTGCCGCGTCTCAACTGGGTGCCGTCTGGTCGTGCAATGCGGTAGAGCGCCTCCTCGTCGAGACCGAACAGCGGACTCTTGAGAACCGCCGCCAGCGAGAGATCGTCCTCCGGCAGGAGGAGGAAACGGCCAAGCGCAATCAGGTCCTCCACCGCGATATGCTCGTTTAGAACGAGCCTGTCGCTGCCTGCGACGGGAACCCCGGCCTGTTTCAGGGCGCGGGTCAGTGCATCGACGAAGGCCCCGCGCTTGCGCACGAGAACCAGAACATCCTCGGGATCGGCCTCGCCCGTTTCGCGCCAGGCCTCGATCGTTGCCGCGATCCGGGTGGCAAGGCGGATCATCGCGTTGCCGGCGGACAGCCGGTCCACCGGTTGCGTCCAGTCGTCGGGGGTCTCGACCGGATCCACCTCCTCCGGCGGCCAGATCTCGACATGGCCCGGCTCGTTGCGCCGGACGGCTTCGTGAACGGGCGGAGCGGGATCCTGCGCCAGGCCCCGGTGCACTGCGGGGTCGGCGAAGACCGTATCGACCGCCGACAGGACATCGGGACGCGAGCGGAACGACAGGGTCAGTTCGACCCTGGAAAAGGCCGTCTCCGCATCGCGCGCGCGCCGCTCGAAGTGCTGTCGCATCTCGGCGAAATACGCCGGCACCGCCCCCTGGAACGAATAGATCGACTGTTTTTCGTCGCCGACCGCAAAGAGCGTTCGCGTGCGCGGATTCGCGGAGGCGCCGGCAAAGAACTCCTCGGCCAGAGCCTTGATCACCTGCCACTGGTGCGGGCTGGTGTCTTGCGCTTCGTCGACCAGAATGTGGTCGAGCCCCTGATCGAGCTTGTATTGCACCCAAAGGGCGGCATCCGCGCGCGACAGCAGGCTCGCGGTGCGCACGATCAGGTCCTCGAAGTCCATGAGACCGCGACGCGTCTTCTCGCGTTCATAGGCCTGCAGCATCGCATCCGCGAGACGCAGCGCGGCGTCCGTTCCTGCAAGCGTGTAGGCGGCGCGCCGCCGCTCCGTGAGGTCCACGAGCCGTTGCTGTTCGCCCTGCAGGCGCTCGACGACCCACGGATCCGCCGTCGCCACCGCCTTGCCGGCAAGCGCCTTCGTCGGCGACAGGTCCTTGTTCAGGAAAACAGACAGCCAAAGCGCGCGCCAGGTGTCCGGATCGCCGCAGGCAAGGGCTGCCCGGATCTTCTGCGCGCGTTTGGCGTCGGTGGCGTTTCCGCTCTCCAGCGCCTCGGCAATCCGCATTGCCGAAGGATCGTCGATGCTGCGCTGCGCCTGCAGCTTTGCGTCGATGGCCTCCAGCGTCTCGTCCTGCGAAAGACCGAACAGCGCCTGCAACTCCTTCAGCGCCAGGTCCGGCGTGCCGGCATGCTGCAACCAACGCCGCAACTGGTCGCGCCTTGCCACCAGCTCCCCCAGCGCGCTCTCAACGGATTTGTCGGGCAGTTCCGCAATCAGGAAAACCAGCGCGCGACCGAGCGGGCTGTCGGGATCGCGTTCGGCGCGCGCCAGAACCTGCGCCCGGGCCGTGGCCAGAAGGTCGGCCGACTGCCTGTCATCGAGGACGGAAAAATGCCCGGCGACATTGGCCTCCAGCGGAAACTGGTGCAGCAATGCCTCGCAAAACGCATGGATCGTCTGGATTTTCAAACCGCCGGGCGTTTCCAGTGCCGTGGCGAAGAGATGCCGGGCCCGGGCCAGACGCGCGGCATCGGGGGAACTGCCCTCGATGTCTCGCACTTCCTCGCTCAGCCGCGCATCGTCATATCCGGTCCAGTTTCCCAGCGTCTCGAACACGCGCGTCTGCATTTCAGACGCCGCCGCCTTGGTGAAAGTCAGACACAGGATCCGCGAGGGCGCCGTGCCGGCGAGCAGAAGGCGAATGACGCGCCGCGCCAGCACGAAGGTTTTTCCCGAACCCGCATTTGCGCTCACCCAGACCGAACGCAACGGGTCGGCGGCAAGGCCCTGCCGCTCACGCGTGGCCGCTGGAATCTCGATTGCGCTCACCGGTCTTCTCCGCTGTCGAGAGCCCATTCGCGAACGCGGGCAAGATGATCGTAGGGCGCGGCAAACTCGCGCTCCTTCATCACCCGGGCGCGGGAAAGATATCCGGTTTGCGGGTTTTCATAGCCGGCAAATAAAGATTTGGTACGCGCAAGAGCCTCGGCAGCCAGTGCGTCCACCTCCCCCTCTTTCGGCGCACGCTCGGCGACCTCCAGAGGCACCCGCCCGCCAGCCAGGCGCAGATAGAGGAGATTGCCGACCGGAACGGAAGGATCGACGCCGGGAAATGCACCGCCTGTGACCATCGCGGCTTCCAGCGGCAGCTGCGGGGCCAGCAGTGCGGCCACTTCCTTCGCACTCGGCGCCTGTCCCGTCTTGTAGTCGATCACCGCATAGGTTCCGTCGCGACGCAGGTCGATCCTGTCCGCCCTTGCGCTCAGCGTCACGATGCGCCCGGGGGCGAGATCGAGGTCGAGCGTTCCGCCGATCTCCAGATGCCGTTTCGCGATTTCGGCCGCCCAGGCGCCTTCGTTGCGCAGAAAGGCTGCCGCGATGCGGGTAAAGCGCAACCACCAGATCGCCCGGATCGCGGGGAAGGCGTCGACGACCGCGAAGCGCTGCCGCCCGATTTCCAGAAGCCTGTCGTGCGCCTGCGCATCGAAGGCGCGGTCGCTCCAGCTCTCGAGAAAATCCGCCAGAATGTCGTGGATCAGTGTGCCTTTTTCGGCGGCGCCCGGATCGCCGCCAATCGGATCGACCGGGTCGAGCTTGAGCACGTCGCGCGCATAGATCGCGTAAGGATCCCGGATCAGCGTTTCAATCGCCGTGACGGAGAGGCGCGCCGGTCGCGCGGCGACCGGTGGCGTCGGTGCGGGACGTTTTGCGGGCTGCGGCGGATGGGCCGGCCGGTCCATTGAGCGGGCAAGCGCCAGCCACCGGTCGCCGCGCGCGCGCATAGCCTGCGTTTGCGCCCCTCCGAGAAGGGTCGTCAGGCGCAGAATCCAGCGCGACGCCACCGTCGGCGCGCCGTCGGACCGCTCGGAGCGCGACAAGATCACCCTCCCGGCGCCCAGTCCCTGAATGAAATCATGCGCGGCGGCGCCGATGCGACGCTCGGGCGGGTCGAGACCGATGCCCCGCTTCATCGGCCGGTTGAGCCAGGGGTCGTTGCGCGTGCGCTGCGGCCAGCTGCCCTCGTTGAGGGCGCCGAGAACCACGACGTCGAAGGGCTGGAGCCGCGCCTCCATCGGCCCCAGGATCGCGATCCGCGGATCGCCGGGCAACCGTCGCCGGACGTTCAGGCCGGACAGGAGCGCGATGAAGACGTCCGGCCAGTCACGAACCGGAATGGCGAGCCCGGCCTCGCTGGCATCGAAGATCTCGGCGAAGGCCGCGGCCAACGCATCCCCCGCCTCTCCGGCATAGAGTTCGCCGTGATCCCCGGCCTCGTTGCGGCACAGGCGTCGCAGCACCTCTTCGTGGGCCCGGGCCAGCGTCACGGCATCCGCTTCGGCGCCCGCATCTTCGCCGGCATCGACGGCAAATCCTTCCAGCGGAGCAAGGGCCTCGCTCAGTCGGACAACCAGATTTTCCACGACGTCCCAGTCTTCACCATGCAGGCGTTTCCAGCGCGGCATGCGCCCGCCGGCACCCGCATCCTCGGCAAGACCGCGCGCGGCGCGGACGCCATCGAGCAGCCCCAAGGTGCCGCTTCGCGCGCGCGGGCCACGCAGCACGGCACGTTCCAGTGCCCTCGCGGCGGCACGAACTTCATTTGCCGGCAAACCAAGGCGCACGAGCGGATGTTTCAAGAGCGCGAGCAATGGCACCGGCTCGAGACCGTCAAGCGCCAGACCCGCGGCAAGGCGGGCCAGCACACCCGGCGGGGTCTGGTCGAGCGGACGGCCTGCGCTGTCGTCCGCCTGAAGACCCCAGCGCCGCAGTTCGATGGCGACCCGTCGCGCCAGCGTTCGATCGGGCGTGATCAGCGCAGCCGAATGGCCATCCGCGACCGCGCGCCGCAACACGATTGCAACCGCGAGCGCTTCCTCCGCCTCGTTGCGTGCGGCCAAAAGGTCGACACCGTCGAAGGCATGGGCGCGCTCGGCATCGGAGATGCGCGCCGCCAGCACCGGCCAGGCATCTGTCGTTTCCGCAGGCCGCAAGGCTTCGCCGACAATACGATCGCGCAAGGAACCGGCCGCGAGAGGCACAATGTCCGCCCGCGCGACGCCAAGTCCGACGACAACATGGGCCATGCCGTATTGCGGATGGCTGGGAACCCCGCCCGCATCCGCCTTGCCTGCGCGATCGCCCTCCGCCCCGCCGCCCCCCAGGATCGCCTCCCAGGACGGATCGTCGAGTTCCATATCGAAGCCCGGCAAGACAATGGCACCCTGAGCGAGGTCGGCAACGGCACGCAGGAGGTCTGCCGTCGCCGGAACGGAGCCGGTCGCGCCGGCGACAATTACGGGGCCGGCAGGCGGCGTTTCGCGCAGGCGCTGCGCCTCGCGGCGGATGAGGGCAGACCGCCGGGCCTTGGGATTCATCGCGCCCCGATCGGCCAGATGCGCCGGCCAATAGGTCATCGCGATCTTGAGGAAATCGAGGGTGATCTGCCAATAGCGGGCATGGTCCTCGGGCACCAGCTGCGCCAACCCGCTCCAGGGAACCTCTTCCGTCTCCATCTCGTCCATCAGGGCGAGGAGGTCGCCAGCCAACCAGGCGGCGTCGGCCGCCGATGCCGGCGTGCGCAGGACCGCATCCGCGCCCAGCTCAAGCACCTCGCGGCGCAGCGCCCCCTCCCAGGCATGAACAAGGCGGGCCATCGCCATCTTGCGATGCATCTCCGGGAGTGCCGGCGGCAGATCGAGATCGGCACCGTCGTTGCGCAGCAGATGAATGTCCTCGTCGACATCGCCAAGCGCACGGATGACCGGCAGCAGGGTCGCGTTGCGGCCCAGCCGCGCCTGAAACAATGCGGGCAGGGCGCGGGCGGCGCGCCGCGTCGGCACATAGAGCGTTATGCGCGCCAGCGCGAGCGGGTCGGTTTCCGCGTCCAGTCCGGGAACGAGCCGCCCCGCCAGCAAGGCATCGACGAAGGTCGGCAGGAAAGGCGCCGAAGGCGGGATGCTGAAGATATTCGGCTGGCGCCGCGCGCTCATACGCACCGTCCCGGTTTCAAGAGCAAGGGTCCACGTTCAGATCGGACAGGCGCAGGAAACGCAAAACCCCGGTTCGCACAAGAGTCATCTAGCGCTGGTCCGGATCGCCCGCTCCGCCTCGTCGACGGCCTCCGGCGTGCCCACATGCAGCCACAGGCCCTCCATCTGCACACCGTAGAGCCTGCCGGCGGCAATCGCCACGTCAAACAAACGGTTGAGCGAGAAGGCATCGGGCGGACACCCCTCGAAGAGACGCGGATGGAGGATCGCGGCGCCGGCATAGGCGAAGGGCGCGATCGTGCGCTCCGCTCGCCGCTCCAGCCGACCCGTCGGATCGATCACGAAATCGCCCTTCCCGCCATAGCCGACGGACTCCACATATTCAGACAGCAACAAAAGCGCATCCATCTCGTCCGCGTTCCAGGCATCGACAAGATGATCGAGGTTGGGCCGGACGCCCTCGATCCAGCTGCTGTCGGAGTTCAGCAGGAAGAACGGCTCCTCGCCCAGGAGCGGAAGCGCCCGGGCAATCCCGCCGCCGGTGTCGAGAAGGACGCCGCGTTCATCGGACACCACGGCGCGGGGCAGGCCCGGCCGGCGCGCGACATGCACCTCCACGAGATCTGCCAGATAGTGGACGTTGACAACGCAGGTCTCGACGCCGGCGGCCTCGAGCTTGTCGAAAGCCCGGTCGATCAGGGCTTCGCCGCACACCGGAATAAGTGGTTTGGGCGTCGTTGCGGTGAGCGGGCGCATGCGTTTTCCCATGCCCGCAGCCAAGACCATCGCACGGCGTATCCGCCTGTCGTGAACCATTGTCATTCCTGCGTTGCGGCCGGGTCGCGCCCGGCCTCGATCTCCGCAATCCATGCCGCCAGGGGGGCCAGAAGCGTATGCGCGAGCGCCCGCCCGAGGTAGTCGCGCACCCGCGGCAGATGAGCAAGATAGGCCGGCTTGCCGTCCCGCTGCGCCAGACGGACGAACACGCCAAGCACCTTGTGCGCCCGTTGCGCGGCCAGAATCGCATAATCGCCGCGCAGATGTTGCGCATCGAAACCCGGATCCCGCGCCTGTCGCAGGGCCACGTAGCGTTCCACCAGCGCCGCCTCCAGCGCAGGCGGGACGGTGACCCGCGCGTCCATGGCGAGCGAGGCGAGATCATAGGCCGGCGATCCCATCACCGCATCCTGATAGTCGACAAGGCCGATGCGCGCGTTCCCGCTGCGTGCGCCGCGCCAGATCAGGTTGGGCGAGTGATAATCGCGCAAGGCCAAGACAGGCGGCAGCTCCTGCACCCGCGCGATCAGCGGCGCCCAGTGCGCGCGAAACGCAGCCCGCATGGCCGGCGTCACCGAGACGCCGAGCGACGGCAGATACCAGTCGAGAAACAGGCTCGCCTCGGTCATCAGGGCGCGGGCATCGTAGGCGGGGACGTGATAGATGCCGCCGCCCGCGGCGTCGGGGAGCGCGAGCTCCGGACCGATCCGAGCCGCATGAAGATCGGCGAGAAGGTCGACGGCCGCCGCATAGCGCTCGGGCACGGGAGCGCCGCCTTCGACAATCGTCCCACGCCCGAGGTCTTCCTGAAGCAAGAGCCCACCGGGAAGATCCGCCGCAAGCGTCTCCGGCGCGCTGAAACCGTGACTGCGCAAGGCCTCGCCGACAGCGACGACAGCGTGCATGTCCTGCGCCAGATGCACGATATCGGCGTAGGTCTCGCCTGCGTCGCTCGCCGCGGGGACATCGAGCGCAGGCGCGTTCATCAGGATCGCGGCCCGGTCCGCGCTCGTCGCCGTCTCATACCTTCGGGGCGATGCATCGCCCTGAAGGTAGCGGCGCGTCGCATCGCCCATTCCGACGCGCTCCAGAAGGGCGCGGATGGCGCGCGTACGCGCAAGGCGGTCTGCCCATTGGGTCTCCCGGCCGCGAAAGACGAATGTGCGCGCATCGGTTTCCTCCGCCGCCTCGATCTCGATCGAGAGACAGTCTTCAGGCAGGAAGCCACCGCCCCTTTCCGGCCACTCGACAAGCGCGACCCCGATCTCCAGCGCATCGTCCAGACCGAGTTCTTCCATTTCCTCCGGCTCCTCGAGCCGGTAGAGATCGAGATGCGCCACGTCGAAGCGGGCAAGCGCATAGGATTGCACAAGCGTGAAGGTCGGGCTGGGAACTTCCAACGCTTCGTCATCGGCGAGCGCGCGGATCACCGCACGCGCGAAGGTGGATTTCCCTGCCCCCAAATCTCCCGACAGGCACAGGCAGTCTCCCGGCGCGAGGATCATCGCCAGATCCTCGGCAAGATGTCGTGTCCCGGCGACGTCCTCCACCCGCACGCGAGCCTCGACGGTGTGCCGGGCGGTCGAGCCCGAGGGACTTGCGTGCTGCCCCGTTCCGGTTGCCTCCCCCATCATGCAGGACTATTCGGCGGCGTGCTGGAGGGCGTCGGGCGTGAAGGGAAATCGACACACGACATATGTGCCGACCCCCTCTTGTGAGGAGATCTCGACCGTCCCGCCGTGCAGCTCCACAAAGCTCTTGACGATGGACAGGCCAAGCCCGGCGCCGCGCCGCCTTGCCCCTGCATCCCGTCCGACGAACCGCGCAAAGACCTGATCGAGCATGTCCTCGGGGATGCCGCAGCCATGGTCGCGAACGCGGAACTCGATGGCGTCGGCGGTGCGCTGACACGACACGTCGATGGCCCCGCCGACATCGGAAAAGCGCAGCGCATTCGAAATGAGATTGTACAGCACCTGCCGGAGCCGGCGCTCGTCCGCCTGAATCACACCGACGTCGTCGGACATGTCGAGGTTCAGCGCAATTCCGGAATCGGTGAGACGGTCCTTCAGGCCCTCGACAGCCGCCTGCACCGTCCTGGCGACGTCGACGGAAGACAGGTCCAGCTCCATGATGCCGGCGTCGATGGTGGCAAGGTCCAGAATGTCGTTGATGATCGCCAGCAGCGCCGAAGACGAGGACAGGATGTAGTCGACGTATTCGCCCTGCTTCGTCGTCAGCGGGCCGAACTTGGGGTCGGACAAGAGCTGCGCGAAACCGATGATGTTGGTCAGCGGCGAGCGCAACTCGTAGGACACGTGCTGGATGAAGGCGTTCTTGAGCTGGTCCGCCTGTTCCAGCGCCTCGTTCTTGTCGAGAAGCGCGCGCTCGACGTTCACCGAATCGGTGACGTTGACGAAGGTGACGAGCGTTCCGCCGTCGGGGAGCGGAACGGTGGCATAGTCGATCGCCTCACCGCTTTCGCGCTCCATGCGCCCGATCACCGGTTCGCGGTTGTCGGCGAGGCTCGTCACCGCCGTGACCAGCCGTTGCCAGACATGCGCCTCTTCGGGTTCCAGAAGTCCGGCCTCGACGATCCGCGTGATGTGCGGACTCTCGCCCAGACCGTCGTCGGCCAGAGCCCAGATCACCTCGAAGGCCGGGTTCCACAACCGCAAACGACCGTCGGAACCGAACACCGCCACCGCTTCAGAGAGGTTGTCCAGGGTTTCGCCCTGCACCCGGATAAGGGAATTGTAGCGGCTTTCCAGGTCGAGACGCTCGGTAACATTTTCATAGATATAGGTGACGCCGCCCTGGGGGTGCGGGTTGGCGATCACGCGCAGGGTGCGCCCGTCCGGCAGATGCCACCAGAACTCCCGCGCGTCGACGGACGTGTAGGTCTCAAGCAGCTTGTTGCGCCAGCCGCGATAATCCGCCTGCTCGGGCAGCTTGCGCGCCGCACGCAGCGCATCGAGCAGCGCTCCGTCGGTGGGATTTCCCTCCAGGAAGCCGGTGTCCAGATCCCAAAGCGCGCGGAAGGCGGCATTGTAGAACTGCAGTCGGCGGTCGGAGCCGAAAATCGCGACCGCGGTGGCGAGCTGATCGAGCGTGCGGGCGTGAAAGTCGATGGTTCGGCCGAGTTCCTGGCGGCTGTGTTCCAGTTCGCTGACGTCGATGGCGAACCCGCCGGTGCCGCTGTCGACCGCGCATTGCGTCACGTCGAAAATCCGGCGCGCTCCGGCAAAGACCGCTGGCATGCGGGCGTGAGCCACACCGTTGCCGTCGCGGGCGCGATCCATCGCCTTGCGATTGCGGGCATCGAGAAACTCGGTTCCGGCCTCAACGGCGCTGTTGGAATCCGGCGCTTCGACCGCGGTGGAATAGGCGGTGTTCACCCAGACGAGATGCCCGTCGCCGTCACGCAGCCACGCAGGAGCGGGCACCGTATCCAGCAGTGCCCGCAGGGTCGCCACTTCCCGGGTCAGTTCCTCATGCCGCTTGACCAGCATCGCGTGGTTCTTGCGCTCGCCCGTCAGGTCGCGCATCCGCACGACCGGTGCGCTGGCCGCGACGCGGCCCGACACTTCGACCAGCCCGCCGGGCTGGGTGGGCAGCACCATATGGAAAGTTTCGCCGTTGCGACGCAGGCGTTCCACCGCACGCTCCAGCGCCGTGGCGGACTTGGCGTCGAGCCATGTGCCGAAAGCCAGCAAACGGGCCGGCGAACGCGGAACGCCGCAGGCCTCGTCAAGAACGCCGGCAATCATGGGCGCCGCATCTCCGGGCTGCCAGACGATCAGGCGCTGATCATCGGAATCGACCAGGCTCTCCAGCCGGTCCAGCCGCGCAGTCAGACCGGCGTTCTTCTCGCGAACCTGGGTCAGGGTGCCGGCGGTAGCGCGACGGTTGCGCAGGAACGTCACCGCGGCGGTCACGGCAAATGTCACCGCGCCACCGACGGCCGCGACCCAGACCACCTTGAAGGCATCGACGTCGCCGATCGACAGGGAGGACGCGTCCTGTGCCCTGGAGACCCCGGTCAGCGACAGCCATGCAAGGGTGCTACCGGTGGCCCGGACTGCCGTCTTTCGACTCAATTCCAGCCACGCGCCGCTGGTGCGCGCATGTTGCAAGCCGTCCGCCGGCATTCTCACGATCCTCTACCGCCGCTTCGAGCCCGAAAATGCTCGTCGGGACAGTTGTGCCTCACGAACCGCCCGATTCGCAAAGACCATAACGCAAAGCCGAATCGCGAAGAAGGGTTCCTTGCCGAAAAGTAAACGGGAGCCGTGTCGTCCACAGCTCCCGCACAAGCGTTCGGTCGTGTAAGGCGGGGGCGGACACGGTCCGCCCGAGGTGCCTTAGTAGCGGTAGTGTTCCGGCTTGTAGGGGCCGGTGGTCTCGACGCCGATATAGGCAGCCTGCTCGCCCGTCAGCTCGGTGAGCTCGACACCGAGCTTTGCCAGATGCAGGCGCGCGACGCGCTCGTCGAGATGCTTCGGCAGCACGTAGACGTCGTTCTCGTACTGGTCCGGACGCGACCACAGCTCAATCTGCGCAAGCACCTGGTTGGTGAAGCTCGCCGACATCACGAAGCTCGGGTGACCCGTCGCATTGCCGAGGTTGAGCAGACGGCCCTCGGACAGAAGGATCATGCGCTTGTCGTCGGCGAACTCGATCATGTCCACCTGGGGCTTGATGTTCGTCCACTTGTAATTGCGCAGCGACTCGACCTGAATCTCATTGTCGAAGTGACCGATGTTGCCGACGATCGCCATGTCCTTGAGCGAACGCATGTGATCGATGGTGACCACATCCTTGTTGCCCGTGGTGGTGATCACGATGTCGGCGGTCGGTGCGGCCGCTTCCAGCGTCACGACCTCGAAACCGTCCATGGCAGCCTGCAGCGCGCAGATCGGATCGACCTCGGTGACCTTGACGCGCGCGCCGGCGCCGCGCAGCGAGGCGGCGGACCCCTTGCCGACATCGCCGTAACCGCAAACAACGGCGGTCTTGCCGGCCATCATGACGTCCGTGCCGCGGCGAATGCCGTCGACAAGGCTTTCCTTGCAGCCGTACTTGTTGTCGAATTTCGACTTGGTGACGCTGTCGTTGACGTTGATCGCCGGGAACGGCAGCAGGCCCTTGGCCTTGAGCTGATACAGACGGTTCACGCCGGTCGTCGTCTCTTCGGAGACGCCGCGAATGTCGTCGCGCTGGCGGGTGAACCAGCCCGGGCTCTGCTTCATGCGCTTGCGGATCTGGGCGAAGAGAACGGTTTCTTCCTCCGACGAGGGATTGGACAGCACGTCTTCACCGGCCTCGGCGCGAGCGCCCAGCAGGATGTACATGCTGGCGTCACCGCCATCGTCGAGGATCATGTTGGCCGTGCCTTCGGGGAACATGAAGATACGGTCGCAATAGTCCCAGTATTCCTCAAGGGTCTCGCCCTTTTCGGCAAAGACCGGCACGCCGGAGGCGGCGATGGCGGCGGCCGCGTGGTCCTGCGTGGAGAAAATGTTGCAAGAGGCCCAGCGCACATCGGCGCCCAGCGCGGTCAGCGTCTCGATCAGGACGGCCGTCTGAATGGTCATGTGCAGGGAGCCGGCAATGCGCGCTCCCTTGAGCGGCTTGCTCTCGCCGAATTCCTCGCGACAAGCCATCAGGCCCGGCATTTCGGTTTCGGCGATATCGATTTCCTTGCGCCCGTAATCGGCCTGGGAAATATCCTTGACGTAGTAGTCGCTTGCAGTGCTCATCAGCTGGATCCGCTCACTCGGTTGGCGTTGACGCCCGTGGTCCCGGTCCGGAACCGGCACGACGCGCGGCTGGAGGGGACTGGGAATTGACAGGGAAGCGCACCCTTGCGGCGCGCGGCTTCCGGTGCCCCCTTATAGGCGGTCGACGGATACAAAGCAATAATGATATAAAGATTTCTTTATATCATGAAAAATTCCCTAAAACACCGCGCACCAATCCCGCTCCCGGCCCCTTGTGCAGGCCGGGCGAAGGCAAATTCCGGCCGTTTCCGGCAGGCGCGTTGTGGAAAGGGGCGTCCGGAAACCGTCAGGCGCACGGACAGGGCGCTCGCGTTTGACGCACAGTGCAGGCGGTTTTCAGTCGACTTCGCCGAAACCGTCCTCGACGAGGGCGCGGATTGCCGCCATGGCCTGCTCGGCCTCGGGGCCAGTGGCACTGACCTTGATGCAGCACCCCGGACTCGCGGCCAGCATCATCAATCCCATGATGGAGGTGCCGCCGACCGACTGCCCGTCACGGGTGACGATGACGTCGGCATCGAAGCGCTCCACCAGTTTGACCAGTTTCGCGGAGGCGCGCGCATGCAGGCCGCGTCGGTTGACGATGGTCAGTTCCGCGGTTGCCGCCGGCGGCGCCTGTGTTTCGGTCATCGTCATCCCTGCCCGGAGAGAACCTGGCTGGCGACCGAAATATATTTCTGCCCGGCCTTGCGCGCCTCGTCGACCGCTTCCGCGATCGCGGCGTCTTCACGCACGCTGGCAAGCTTGATCAGCATGGGTAGGTTGACCCCGGCGATGACCTCGATGTTGGTGCCGTCCATCACCGAAATCGCGAGGTTGGACGGCGTGCCGCCGAACATGTCCGTCAGCAGGACAACACCGCCGCCGTCGTTCACGTCCTCAACCGCGGCGAGGATGTCCTGACGCCGCTGCTCCATATCGTCATCGGGACCGATGCAAATGGTCGCCACCCGCTCCTGGGGGCCCACCACGTGTTCCAGTGCCGATTTGAATTCTTCAGCCAATCGCCCATGCGTGACGAGTACGAGACCTATCATGCCCTGTCCGTCGTTCATCCCTCGATCGGGCTTTATGCCCGTTGGTTCCCGCGAGCGTCCCGGCAGCCCCTGACGGACCGCCGTCCGCCCTGCCGGCGCCGGAGGCCCAATGTCAGCAAGGGGGCGCTGCAGTGCAAGAAAAATCGGCGCCCCGTGCCTCCTTTTCCCTCAGCCTTCGCCGCTTCGGCCGGGAGCCGGCGCATTCCGGGGCCCGCCGGGGGCGAGAAACCGCAGATCGCCAGCCAGATGCGCGAGCACGCGTTCCACGGATCCTTCGGGAGCAGGCGCGGGCACGGCCAGGCGCGCGAGCATCACCCCCTTCAGGCAGGTCGATGCTTCGCCGGCCTCCGGCAGGCGGGGCATGTCCTTTTCCGCAACAAGGTCGACCAGCAACCTGACGACCGCATCCGGCGCGTGATCAACCTGCTGAATGCCCTCGCCGCGCACTTCCCAAAGCCCCGCGAGACCCGCCGGTGGCCCTGCGACCAACCGGCCGCCGCGCACGCTCAGCACGAGGCGGTCGTCGGCCACATGCGCCGCGTACCCGCCAAGGCGGCGCACCCGCGCAACAAGATCGTCGCCGAGGCGGGACTTCCCCGCCCCGGACGCCCCGCGCAGGACAACACCGGCAGCGCCAAGGAGAACGCATGAACCGTGGATTGTCTCCGCGCTCATGCGCGTGGCTTTGCCCCGGCGGGCAGGCGAACCGTGAACCGCGCCCCGAGGATTTTCATGTCGCCGGTGAGCGCGTCGCGCTCCTGTCTGTTTTCAACCGAGATCGTTCCCTGGTGCGCCTCCACGATCTGCCGGGAAATCGACAGGCCCAGTCCGGAGTTGTTGCCGAACCCGTCCGCCTCGGGACGGTCGGTATAGAAGCGTTCGAAAATCCGGTCGCGCACATCCTGCTTGATCCCGGGTCCGTCGTCGTCGACGGTGATCTCCACCGCGTCGGCGTGGCGCGTGGCATCAATACGAACGCTGGCGCCGGGGGGGGAGAACGAGCGAGCGTTGTCGATCAGATTGTTGATCACCTGGGCGAGACGGCTGTCGTGCCCGTTGATGCGATAGGGGTGGTCGCGCCGGGAGGGGGCAATGGAGATCTCGACCGGCGCCTCCCCCGGGGTGGCACGCTCGTTGGCAATATCCGTGACGCCGCGCAACAATGCGGCGATGTCGATCGGTTCGGCATCCGCGCGGGCGAGTTCGGCGTCGAGCCGCGAAGCGTCCGAGATGTCGGTGATCAGCCGGTCGAGGCGCCGCACGTCGTGCTGGATGATTTCCATAAGCCGGTCGCGCGCTTCCGGCTTGCGGGCGAGTGGCAGTGTCTCGACAGCGCTGCGCAGCGAGGTCAGCGGGTTCTTCAACTCGTGCGAGACATCGGCGGCGAAGGTCTCGATCGCATCCATGCGGTTGTAGAGCGCATTTGTCATGTCCCGCAGCGCCCGGGCGAGATGGCCGATTTCGTCGCGCCGGTCGGAAAAATTGGGAATCTCCTCACGTGACTTGATCCCGCGACGCACACGTTCCGCCGCCGCCGCCAACCGGCGGACCGGCCCCGCGATGGTGCCGGCCAGAAGGATGGACAGGACCATGGTCACGGCGGCAGCGACCAGAAACACCCGCATGATCGCCACGCGCTCCGCACGCACGATCGCATCAATATCGCCACCTTGCGTCGACAGGAGCAAAGACCCCAGCACCGCGCGAAAGCGCTGCACCGGCACGGCGACCGAGACGATCAGCTCGCCGCGCGGCGACACCCGCACGACGCTTGCCGGAGACCCGGCAAGGGCGGCTTCGACTTCCGGGTAGGAGCGCCCGTTTCCCGCGCCGATTTCCTCGTAAAGCGGGAGGTCGCCCCGTCGGAACCACAGCTTGATGTCGGACCAGACCTGCTCCCAGAGGCCCGGCTCCTCGGTGGTGGGAGGCGGAAGGTCGAAGCGAAGGATCTGCCCCCTTGCATAGAGGTGACGCGAATCGAGGATGAGGATCCCTTCCGGATCGTAGATCCGCGCCCGCGTCTTGGTCGGCGAGATCAACCGGCGCAGCACCGGCGCCACCCGTTCGGGATTGATCGGAAAGTCCAGCAGACGCGCGCCGTCGGAGGGCGACAGGCTTTCTCCGGCCTGGAGCTGCAGCAATTGCTCGGGATCGACCATCAGACCGTCGGTCTCGACAGTCGCGGACGCGGCAATCGCGCCCGCGATGATCTCGCCCTGCGTGAGCAGGCTTTGCACGCGCGCATCGATCAGGCCGGCGCGGAACTGGTTGAGGTAAAGAATGCCGGCGACGAGCGCAAACAGGCCGGCGAGGTTGAGCACCAGAATGCGGCGGGTCAGCGACGAGGTGAGATAGGGGCCGAGAAATCCGAAGGTGCGCGACAGGAAGCGCCTGCGAAACCGCCGGTTGCCGAGCGAACGCAGGGCGGACGGCCGGTCCGCCCCGCCGGCGGTCCGCCGCGCCGGTCCGGCCTCTTCGCCTGTCTCGACTTCCGTTACCATGCCCTGTCCCCGCGACGGTCCGGCCGCCCGGTCCCTCAGCTCTCCCGGAAGCGGTATCCGACGCCGTATAGCGTTTCGATCATGTCGAAGCTGTCATCGACAATCTTGAATTTCTTGCGCAGCCGCTTGATATGGCTGTCGATGGTCCGGTCGTCCACATAGACCTGATCGTCATAAGCGGCATCCATCAGCGCATTGCGGCTCTTGACCACGCCGGGCCGGTGGGCAAGCGCATAAAGGATCAGGAATTCGGTCACCGTCAGGGTAACCGGCTTTCCCTTCCACATCGAGGTGTGCCGCTCCTGATCCATGACAAGATCGCCACGCTCCAGCAACTTGTCGCTTTCCGGCTTCGTCGCGGTTGCGTCGCGCGGCTGCACCCGGCGCAACACCGCCTTGACGCGCTCGACAAGCAGTCGCTGCGAAAACGGTTTGCGGATAAAATCGTCCGCACCCATTTTCAAGCCGAACAACTCATCGATCTCGTCATCCTTGGAGGTGAGGAAAATGACGGGCAGGTCGGACTTCTGACGCAGCCGGCGCAGAAGCTCCATTCCATCCATGCGCGGCATCTTGATGTCGAAGATCGCCAGATCCGGCGGATCGGTCACCAGCCGGTCGAGGGCGGAGGCGCCGTCCGTATAGGAATGAACGCGGTACCCTTCGCTTTCCAAGGCGATGGATACCGATGTGAGAATGTTGCGGTCATCGTCCACAAGCGCAATCGTCGGCATAATCCGGGTCCTGTTCCCATTCTTTTCGCGCGGTGTTTTCGTGTTTACCAGCCTTGGCGGTGAAAATGCGCGCAAATTATGACGCCGTACAGGGGGGCGCCAGGCTGTGGCGGCACGCGGGCCCGGATTGGAGCCCCCTCAGGTGCGCCCGGCAACGTTGCAAGCCTTGCCCCTTGTCGCACGATGAAAGCGCCAGAGCAGCCCGGCAAGCGACACCAAAATGCCGGCAAGAAGGCCGCCGATCAGCGCGCCGGCCCCCAGATCCATCACCAGCCCGCCAATATAGGCGACGGGAATCGCAACACACCAAAAGGCCGCGATCTGCAGCATCGTCGGCCACCAGACATCGCCCATGCCGCGCAAGGCGCCGAGCGCGACCGCCATCATGGCATCGACAGACAACATCAACCCGGCCACGAAAAGCGCCTCGGATGCCGCTGCGACGGTCACCGGATCGTCGGTAACCAGTCGTGCGGCCGTTTCCGGCGATACGAGAAAGCAGATCGCGACAGGCAACGGCCAAAGGCCGCCAAGGGCGATCCCCGCCCATCCCGCGATCCGCATGTCGGTGCTCCGGGTTTCGCCATAGGCACGACCGACACGGATCGCCGTCGCACCGGCTGTGCCGATCGCCATCATGAAGGTCAGCGTCACCAGCGTCATTGTGGTCTGGTAGGCGGCAAGCTCAACCGTGCCGATCAGACCGGCGAACATCACCACGGTCGCAAAGGCTGCGCTTTCGACACCTTGCGCCAGCCCCATGGGCAGCCCCATGCGACGAAGGCCCGCCGCCTCCGGGCTGCGAAACAGGCAGACCAGGCCTGCGAGGCCAGGCCCCCGGGAGCTGTCAAATGACAGAATCCGAAAATTGTCTATTCGCAGGGCGGAAACGACAAGGACGCCGGCAATCGTGACCCCTGCTGCCGTGCGAGCAATCGAGCTTGCCAACATCACACCATCCGCCCCCATCGGAGGAACAAGCCCGCCCCAGCCGAACCCGAAGACGAGGTTCAACGGCACATTCACCAGGTTGGCGCCCAGCATGATCGCCATTCCGGTTTTCGGCCGTCCGGTCGATTCCATAAAGAGATTGCACGCGATGAACAGCAGCGTTCCGGGCATCCCCGCCCCGAAGGCGAGCGACACCGTCGCCGCGCCCGCGGCAAGATCCGGCGCCTGGCCGACTGCAAGAAAGAACGGGCCGGCGAGCAACGACAGGCCAAGGACCGCGACCCCCATCGCAAGGGCATGTGCGATGGAGGTCCGAAACACGTTGCCCACCTCGGCTATGCGCCCCGCGCCGATGGCCTGGGCAGTAAGCACCGAGGACGCCTGCAACGCCCCGACGCCAATGAGCATCAGCGTCAGTTGCGGCGCAACGCCAAGCCCGAAATACGCCAGGTCCTCAGGGCTGATCCGCCCCACCATCAGCGTGTCCACCGAAAACATCACCACAAGCGCGGCCCGTGCCAGAATGATCGGCACGGCGAGAGCGACGGTTCTGCCGAAATGTCTCGCCAGGGAATCCGGGGCGCGGGCGGTCATGGCAATCATCGAACGTCCTTGGCAGGAAACAGGTCGGGCAGGAAACAGATCGGCGGGTCTTTTGGCACGGTCGGTGCGCCCGTGCCTCTTAACACCTGCGCCCAATCCCGGATCCGGGCAAGCCCTTTCGGAATACACAATCCGAAATCTCACGGAATTGAAACATACATTCCACACCTGGTCGGCCCGGCACTTCGGTTAATTTGCCCATGAAAGAAATTCTGTTTTGCAGTTCCGAGTATTAAATCGATTAAGTTGCATTTTGCGAGGGATCTTGCGCTTGTTGATCGAAGACCCATCCTCTAGGTTCACTTTGCTCAAATCGAAGGCGCCTGTCGCAACTTGAGGTTTATTCGATCGCCCGCTCAACCGCGCGACTGCGGGAAGCAGGATCGGACAAATCGACAATTCGGCATTCCGGACCCTCCGGACGAGACCAGGCGCAAGGCAGACGAGCAGGACCACGGCGCAAGGCAACCAGGCAAACCGTCACCGGTGGTGACAACCAACGGGTCGTCTGGCCTTGCCGCCGGAACAGGCAACCACGCGACATCAAAAACGCGCGACACCGGAAACGCAGACAGGGATCTCGGAACATGGCGGATCAGGGCGTAGGGCTTCGGTCAACTCCCAAGGAGATGGGCGGTTTGACCGACCTCGGCGAGCTTCATCACAATCTTTCGGCGCCTGCGCTTTACGAGCATGCCCTGCGACGCGGCGAAGCGGTTCTTGCCGATGGCGGTGCGCTGGTCGTGGAAACCGGGGTTCACACCGGCCGCTCGCCCAAGGACAAATTCGTCGTTCTCGACGATGCCACACGCGACACTGTGTGGTGGGACAACAGCGCCCAGATGAGTTCAGAGGCCTTCGCCACCCTGCATGACGACATGGTCGCCCATGCGCGAGGCATGTCGCTTTACGCCCAGGATCTCTATGGCGGCGCCGAACCGGCCAACCGCATCAATGTGCGGGTGTTCACCGAGTATGCCTGGCACTCGCTGTTCATCCGCAATCTGCTGATCCGTCCCGACCACGCCGATCTCGCCGGCTTCATGCCGGAGATGACGATTATCGACCTGCCGAGCTTCAAGGCCGATCCGGCACGGCACGGCTGCCGGTCGGAAACGCTGATCGCCTGTGACTTCACGAACAAGATCGTTCTCATCGCCGGCACGTCCTACGCCGGCGAGATGAAGAAATCGGTGTTCTCGCTGCTCAACTTCCTGCTTCCGGAAAAGGGCATCATGCCGATGCACTGTTCCGCCAACGTCGGGAACGACGGCGACACCGCCGTCTTCTTCGGCCTGTCGGGGACCGGCAAGACGACCCTGTCGGCCGATCCCTCGCGCACGCTCGTCGGCGACGACGAACACGGCTGGGGCCCAGAGGGCATCTTCAATTTCGAGGGCGGCTGCTACGCCAAGACGATCAAGCTGTCCGAAGAGGCCGAGCCGGAGATCTATGCCGCGACCAAGCGGTTCGGCACCGTTCTGGAAAACGTCGTTCTCGACGAGGTGACCCGCGTTCCCGATTTCGATGACGGATCCAAAACGGAAAACACACGCTGCGCCTATCCGATCGACTTCATTCCAAATGCCAGCGCGACAGGCACCGCTCCGCGCCCCAAGAACATCATCATGCTGACGGCCGATGCCTTCGGCGTCCTGCCGCCGATTGCCAAGCTGACACCGGCGCAGGCAATGTATCACTTCCTCTCTGGCTACACGGCGAAGGTTGCCGGGACCGAGAAGGGCGTGACCGAACCGCAGGCGACCTTCTCGACCTGCTTCGGCGCTCCCTTCATGCCGCGGCATCCGTCGGAATACGGCAATCTGCTGCGCAGCCTGATCGCGGCTCACAACGTCGATTGCTGGCTGGTCAACACCGGCTGGACCGGCGGCGCCTACGGCACCGGCCACCGGATGCCGATCCGTGCCACGCGCGCCCTTCTGGGCGCAGCGCTCGACGGCTCGCTGCGCGACATCGAATGCCGCACCGATCCGAACTTCGGCTTTGCGGTTCCGCTCGAGGTGCGCGGCGTCGACAGCAAGATCCTGGATCCGCGTTCGACCTGGGCGGATCCGACCGCCTATGACGCACAGGCCGCCAAGCTGGTGGAGATGTTCGTGACCAACTTCGCGAAATTCGAGAGCCACGTCGACGGCACGGTGCTGGCCGCGGCGCCGTCCTTTCGCGCTGCCGCCGAATAACGCAAGCACCCTTTTTCACTGATGCAAGGGGCGGAGCCGGCATGGCTTCGCCCCTTTTCTTTTGGGGTGTCGCCGGACAGCCCTCCCTGTGCAGAGGCGCTCAGGCGGACTATATTCCGACGAAACGGAGGAGATCCCATGCAGTCGGCACCCGACGCGAATGCCAGCGACCCGCTCGCACTGGCCGAAACCTGGGCACGGGAAGGCCGTGACGTGGCGCTTGCCACCGTGGTCGAGACCTGGGGCTCGGCCCCGCGCCCTGTCGGTGCGCATCTGGTGATCGATTCGGAGGGAAACTTCGAGGGATCGGTCTCGGGCGGATGTGTCGAAGGCGCGGTCGTCGCCGAAGCGGTCGATGTCATATCGACAAAGAAACCCGCCATGCTCGAGTTCGGCGTGGCCGACGAGACCGCGTGGCGCGTCGGCCTGTCCTGCGGCGGACGCATACGGGTGCTCGTCGAGCCGGTAACCCGGGAACCTGCGCCGGCCTGAGCGTGACCGGGCTCCCGCCAGCGCCCCCGCCCCTCACCGACGCCCCTTTGCAATTCCACCCGCGATCGACAGAAGCTGACCCCGATGGATATCGATCTGCTCTCCCGCTTCAATGCCGCCCGCACGGGCCGGCGACCGGCGATCCTGATCACCCCTCTGGACGCTCCCGGCAGCCCCCAACGTCTGGTCGGCCCGAGCGACGACATGACCGGCGATCCGCTTGCCGACGACATTGCCCGCCGTTTCAGATCCGGGAAATCCGGCATCGTGGAGCACCCGGACGGAACGCAGCTTTTCCTGACCGTGAGCGTACCGCCGCCGCGTCTCGTCCTGATCGGTGCGGTCCACATCAGCCAGGCTCTGGTGCCGATGGCACAAATCGCCGGTTTCGATGTCGTGGTGATCGATCCGCGCACCGCCTTTGCCACACCGGAGCGCTTTCCCGGCGGAACAGTGCTCGCCGAATGGCCGGACGACGTTCTGGGCGAGGTCGCCCTCGATCCGTATACGGCGGTCGCCGCCCTCACCCATGACCCGAAGATCGACGACGCACCGCTGCGCGCGGCCCTTGCCGCCGGCTGCTTCTATGTCGGCGCGCTCGGCAGCCGCAAGACCCACGGCAAACGCCGTGACCGTCTGCTGGAGGCCGGCGTCGGCACGGCTGACTTCGACCGGCTCGACGCTCCGATCGGCGCCGATATCGGGGCAGCCTCCCCGGCGGAAATCGCGGTGGCGGTCCTCGCCAACATCATCCATGCCCTGCGAAAGGGGCCGGAGGCGGCGTCGTGAAATTCGGCCCCCTTCGCACGCAAGATGCGGAAGGCGCCCTGCTCGCCCACACGATCCGCCTTGACGGCGGTGCCTTGAAGAAAGGGCACTGCCTGCAAGCCGAAGATATCCGCAGGCTCGAGGCAGCGCGCGTCGAAGAAGTCGTCGCGGCGCGCCTGGACCCGGACGATTGCCACGAAGACCGGGCGGCGGAGCGGCTGGCCTGCGCGGCCGACGGAGGCGGCATGACGTGCGCACCGGCATTCACCGGTCGCGTCAATCTCCACGCGGCAAGCGACGGCCTGCTCATCGTGGATGCCGGGGCGGTCAATGCGGTCAACCGGATAGACCCCGCGATCACGCTTGCGACCCTGCCCGCCTTCGCGCGGGTCACGGCCGGGCGCATGGTGGCGACGGCGAAGATCATCCCCCTTGCCGTGTCCGAGGCCCCGATGGCGCGGGCGGAGGACACCGTGCGGGGGTCGGTGCGCGTCGCTCCGTTTCGCGCCCGTCCCGTCGGACTGGTCGCGACCACGCTTCCGCATCTGAAAACAAAGACGCTCGACAAGACGCGGCGGATCACCGAGGCGCGGCTTGCCGTTTCGGGCTCGACCATGACCGGCGAAACGCGGGTCGCGCATACGGTAGAGGACGTTGCCGGCGCCATCCGGGCCCAGGTGAACGCCGGGGCGGAGATGGTTCTGGTATTCGGCGCATCCGCCATCGTCGACCCGATGGACGTGATCCCGGAAGGCATCCGCGCAGCCGGTGGCGAGGTCGATCATTTCGGCATGCCCGTCGATCCCGGCAACCTCCTGCTGATCGGTCACGTTGGGAGCATTCCGGTGATCGGCGCACCGGGATGTGCCCGCAGTCCAAAGGAAAACGGTTTCGACTGGGTGCTCGACCGCTACATGGCGGATTGTCCCGTGACCGCAGACGACATCATGGAGATGGGAGTCGGCGGCCTCCTGATGGAAATCGGATCGCGCCCGCAGCCGCGCGAGGTGCCTTTGCAAGGCGCATCGCGACCGCGCGTCGCCGGCGTATTGCTGGCAGCGGGACAGGCGCGGCGGGCCGGCGGGATAAACAAGCTCCTCGCCGAGATCGGGGACGAACCGATCGTGCGCATCGCGGCCAGACAGGCGCTGGAGAGCACCCTTTCCAGCGTCACCGTGGTCACCGGCCACATGAGCGCGCAGATCGAGGCCGCGCTTGACGGACTGCCGGTCACCTTCGTCCACAATCCGGATTTCGCCGAGGGCATGGCCGGCTCCCTCCGCGCAGGGATCACTGCATTGCCGGCCGACGCCGACGCCGCGCTCATCCTCCTTGCGGACATGCCGGAGGTCACGGCGGACTCACTCGACCGGCTGATCGCCGCCTACAGCCCCCAGGCCGGCATCTCGGTCGTTGCGGCCTCCGCTGCCGGGGCGCGGGGCAATCCCGTTTTGTGGGACAAGATCCACTTCGAGGCGCTCGCCCGGCTCGAGGGCGACACGGGTGCACGCCATCTGATCGACGAACATCAAGAGGAACTCAAGCTTGTCGACATCGGCCCGGGCGCGCGGCTCGATCTCGACACGCCGGAAGCCCTTGCCGCCGCCGGCGCTCTCCCCCCCACGCCGCCGCCCGACCGGGATTGACCTTTTCCGCCATCTGTTTCGTAATGGCCCGCGTCGAGGTCCGGCGGACGCGCGCGGTGAGACCGGCTGAACCCACGCCGGTCCGCTGTCGCAAGAGCTCCGCCCGTCAGCGGAGGAGACGGCATGACCCACGAAGTGACATCCAGAGAGCATCCGGCAAACGGGGCGAACGCAACGGGGGCGTTTTCGCGCCGCAACATTCTCGTTGGAGCCGGAGCGGTTCTTGCGTGGTCGGCGCTGCCCACGCCGGCCATCGCATCCTCGAAATGGTTTGACGGTGCCTCGCAAGACAATGGATTTGCCTACCGGCGCACGAATTTCTCTGTGATCAAGCCGCAATGGCAGCGGCAGATGGTCAAATATCTTTCCGAGGAATCGCCCGGCACCGTCGTCGTCGACACCCGCAACCACTTCCTCTACTGGATCTGGGAAAACAATACGGCGCTGAGGTATGGCGTCGGCGTCGGCCGCGACGGTTTCAAGTGGTACGGTCGTGCGCAGATCAAGCGCAAGGCGTTGTGGCCGCGCTGGGTGCCGCCGCCGGAAATGCTCAAGCGCCAGCCCGATCTTCCACGCCTGGTAGAAGGTGGCGCCCCGAACAATCCGCTCGGACCGCGAGCGCTTTATCTTTACCACGACAGCGGATCGGACACCGGGTACCGCCTGCATGGCACGCTGGAACCCTGGAGCATCGGCACCGATGTGTCCTCCGGCTGCATTCGCATGTTCCCTGAAGACGTGATCGATCTCTACCAGCGCTGCCCGGTCGGGACGCGCGTCTCGGTTCTGGAACATCTGGGTACGGGGTCGCAGGACGGATGACACAGAACAGGAGCCCCCGCCTCGTGGCCACGTCGAACGCCAAACGTCTCGCCCTCGGCCTGGCCCTTGCCGCCGGCGCGGCTGCCCTTGCCGGCTGCAATACGGCCGACACGATCGCCACACCCAATGTCACCAATGCGCCGGCGGTCGGTTTCGCCAATCTCGCGCCAGGTAGCGAAGAGGCATTTATGCTGAACGTCGGCCGCCGGACCTACTTCAAACCCGGATCCGCCGAAATCGACGAGACCGCGCGCATGACGCTCGACAAGCAGGCGGACTGGCTTAACCGCAACAAAGACTGGTATGCCAAGCTCCAGGGTTTTGCCGACGACCCCGGCACAGCAGCGGACAACAGGTCGCTGTCGACCCGCCGTGCCAACGCGACCATGGCCTATCTGATTTCCAAGGGCGTCGCCCCGGGACGTCTCTGGGCCAAGGGATACGGCACCGAACGCAAGGTGCGCGACTGTCCGGAAGAAGAATGCAAGGCGCAGAACCGGCGCGTCGTGACCAACCTGCGCGAGGAAAAGGAAAGCTGAGACACGACTGTTGATGCGACAAGGGCCTGTTTGCACAGCCTGTTGCATTAACCACAATGCTGCACTGCAATATTTACATGGCTCCCATGCAGGGGATGCGCTTGGCGCGCGACCATGTGACACTTATATTACGCACAAGATTTCACATGCCGGGTGGCTGGCTCAGCCCCCGGTATTCTTGCACAGCTTCGTCCGTTGACATCTTCGTTCGATGACATGGCCGTCCCCCAGGGGCGTGCAAGGGCCGCACAGCCCGCCGGATGACGGTTGCGCCTCAACAAGGGTATGCTTCGCCATGACTGATCTTCGACTTCCGCGCGCCGGCCAATGCAAATGGGCAGAAGGCACCGGTGGCAACTACACCTTTCCGTGTCGCAACCGCGTCGAGGCAGGGATTTCCTACTGCGACGAGCATCGTGCGCTCGTTTATATCTCTCCCGAGGAGCGCCGCCGCAACCGCGAAAACACGCCGGTTGCCTTCCGTGCCCAGAAGCGCATTGCCGCCTGAGGCGACGCGGCGCACGCGGGTACGTCTCCGCCGCGCATCGTGACGATCAGCATCCAAGACCAGAAAAGCCGCCTGCGTTCGCGCCGGCGGCTTTTTCGTATTGACGGCCAACGATTGCGGCGACGATCCACAACCTTGGCGGCTGCGTAACCGAAAGAGCATCCAGTTCCCTCCGGCCTGCTCTTCGGACAGCTTCCACGCCATGACACCAACCGTTCTCATTCCCGTTCTCGGCGACCAGCTCACGCTTACCCTGCCCTCTCTTCGCGCTGTCGATCCGGCCAGCGCGCGCGTGTTGATGATGGAGGTCGGCGAAGAGGCCGACTATGTCGCGCATCACCGCAAGAAGATCGCCTTCCTGTTTTCCGCCATGCGCCACCATGCCAGAGCGCTCGAAAGCGCCGGCTGGACCGTCGACTATGTGCGTCTCGAGGATCCGGACAACAGCGGGACCTTCACCGGCGAGCTAAAGCGCGCGGTTGATCGCCATTCGCCCGACAGGGTCCGGGTAACGGAACCCGGTGAATGGCGGGTGCTTGAGGCAATGAAGACCTGGCAGGAGCAATTCGGGATCCCGGTCGAAATCTGCCCCGACGACCGTTTCCTGTGCTCCCACGAAGCCTTTGCGCAATGGGCGCAGGGCCGCAAACAACTGCGCATGGAGTATTTCTACCGCGACATGCGCCGCAAGACCGGCCTGTTGATGGACGGCGACGAGCCCGTTGGCGGACAATGGAATTTCGATGCGGACAATCGCAAGCCGGCGAAAGGCGACCTCTTCATGCCCTCGCCCAGGCAGGTGGAACCGGACGAGACAACCCGCGCCGTGCTCGACCTCGTCGCCGCACGTTTCCCCGACCGGTTCGGGGACCTGGAGCCGTTCCGTTTCGCGGTCACACAGAAGGACGCGAAGGCGGCGCGGACCCATTTCATCAAGACGGCCCTGCCCGGTTTCGGCGACTATCAGGATGCGATGCTGAGGGGAGAACGGTTTCTCTATCACTCCGTCCTCGCGCTCTATCTCAACGCCGGACTGCTCGACCCGCTCGAAACCTGCCGCGCGGTCGAGAGCGCCTATCGCGACGGTCATGCGCCGTTGAATGCCGCCGAGGGGTTCATCCGCCAGATCATCGGCTGGCGGGAATATGTGCGCGGGATCTACTGGCTGAAGATGCCGGACTATGCGCAGGAGAACTTCCTCTCCGCCGAGCGCGACCTGCCCGAATTCTACTGGAGCGCCAACACCAAGATGGCCTGCGTGCGCGATGCGGTGGAACAGACGCGCGCGGAAGCCTATGCCCATCACATCCAGCGGCTGATGGTCACCGGAAACTTCGCGCTCCTGTCCGGCGTCGAGCCGAAGCAGATCCACGAATGGTATCTCGCCGTTTATGCCGACGCCTATGAATGGGTGGAACTGCCGAACACGCTTGGAATGAGCCAGTTTGCCGACGGCGGCCTGCTCGGATCGAAGCCCTATGCGGCAAGCGGAAACTACATCAACAAGATGTCCGACTACTGCAGCGACTGCCATTATGACGTGACGGACAAGACCGGCGAAAACGCCTGTCCGTTCAATCCGCTGTACTGGGATTTCCTGCTGCGCAACAGGGACGTTCTCGCCAAGAATCCCCGCCTGGCCCAGCCCTATCGCACCTGGGAGCGGATGAAGCCGGCCACCCGGGCTGCCTATCGTACGGCCGCGCGCCGCACCCTCGACAGGCTCGATCGCGGAGCGCTCTGACCAGCGGAAAGCCGCGCGGCTGGAACACGCGATCGCGCCGCCAAGACCCCACCCGGCAAACGCAAAAACCCCCGGCATTGCCGGGGGTCAAAATGTGCGCGCAAACTGCCTTCGGCGTGTGTCGCCGAGCGCGGCTTACTTCGGACGCTTGGAACCGTAGAGCGAACGACGCTTCTTACGATCCTTGACGCCCTGGGTATCGAGCACGCCGCGGATCACGCGGTAGCGCACGCCCGGAAGATCGTTCGGGCCGCCGCCACGCACGAGCACGACCGAGTGCTCCTGCAGGTTGTGGCCCTCGCCCGGGATATAGGCGGTGACTTCGTTGCCATTGGTCATACGCACGCGGGCGACCTTACGC
Organism: Stappia stellulata DSM 5886; assembly: GCF_000423705.1. Lineage (GTDB taxonomy): Bacteria > Pseudomonadota > Alphaproteobacteria > Rhizobiales > Stappiaceae > Stappia > Stappia stellulata. Next base: position 233,684 of record NZ_AUIM01000010.1, read on the forward strand.
AGAGCCGAGTTCGGCTTACGCGGCGTGGTCGTGTACACGCGGGTGCATACGGCGCGCTTCTGCGGGTTACCCGCCAGCGAAGGCGTCTTGGACTTCTTGACGGTCGGCTTGCGGTTCTGACGAACCAACTGATTGATTGTCGGCATAGGTTGCTTGCGGCTTGTTTTTGAGGAATGTCTTGGCCGCTTCGTATAGGGGGAGCGACCGGCTTTGTCAAAGGGAGATTGCCGCGCAGGCAAGGTTTCTGCGCGGGCGGCAATCTACACGTCGAGATTGGCCACGGACAGCGCATTGTCCTGGATGAACGCGCGGCGCGGATCGACATCGTCACCCATCAGCTTGGTGAAGATGTCGTCGGCCGCGTCGGCTTCGCGCACCTTCACTTGCAGCAGGGAGCGCGCATGGGGATCGAGCGTGGTTTCCCAGAGTTGCTCGGCGTTCATTTCGCCAAGACCCTTGTAGCGCTGCATGGAAATGCCCTTGCGTCCCTGGGCGAAGACCGCCGCCAGAAGCGCGCGCGGTCCGCGGATCGGCGTATCGGTGTCCTTGCGCGTCAGCGTGGCGGCCTTGCCGAAAACCTCCTGAAGCGTCGCGGCGCGCGCGTCGAGCTTGCGCGCGTCCGCGGAGCCGATCAGAGCGGCATCGATGGTCGCCACTTCCTTCACGCCGCGCACGATGCGCTCGAACACCAGATCGCTGTTGTCGAGAACCCGACCTTCCCAGCCGCGTTCGAACTCGTCCGCCAGAATATCCATCCGCCGCGCGATATAGGCGGCCGCCTCGCGCGCGCGGTCCGGATCGTCGTGGACGTCGGGATCGAGCGCTCCGGCGATGATCGCCTGTTCCACCACATCCCGGTCATAGCGGGAGTGCAGGCCGTCCAGCGTGTGGGACACGGTACGTGCCGTCTCCACCACCGCGCGCAGGTCCTGTCCGGTACGCACCTCGCCATTGGCGAGCGTCAGCGCGCAGTCCTCAAGGCCGGTGTCGATGAGGTAACGCTCCAGCGCGTCCTCGTCCTTCAGATACTGCTCGGAGTTGCCCCGCTTCACCTTGTAGAGCGGCGGCTGGGCGATATAGATGTGCCCGTTCTCGATCAGGTCCGGCATCTGGCGGAAAAAGAACGTCAACAGCAGCGTCCGGATATGGGCCCCGTCGACGTCGGCGTCCGTCATGATGATGATCTTGTGATAGCGCAGCTTTTCGAGATTGAACTCTTCCTTGCCGATGCCCGTGCCAAGCGCGGTGATCAGCGTTCCGATCTCGTTGGAGGAGAGCATCTTGTCGAAGCGCGCCCGCTCGACATTGAGGATCTTGCCGCGAAGCGGAAGGATCGCCTGATTTTCGCGGCTGCGGCCCTGCTTTGCGGAGCCACCGGCGGAATCGCCCTCCACCAGGAACAATTCGGCCTTGGCCGGATCCCGCTCCTGGCAGTCGGCGAGTTTTCCGGGCAGGGACGCGATGTCGAGCGCGCCCTTGCGGCGGGTGAGTTCGCGCGCCTTGCGCGCCGCTTCCCGGGCGCTGGCCGCTTCCACGATCTTGGCGATGAGCACGCGCGCCGGCGCCGGGTTTTCCTCAAGCCAGCTCGACAGCGTCTGGTTGATGATGTTTTCCACCACCGGCCGCACTTCCGAGGACACGAGCTTGTCCTTGGTTTGCGAGGAAAATTTGGGATCCGGCACTTTCACCGACAAGACGCAGGTCAGTCCCTCGCGGCAGTCGTCACCCGTCAGCGAGACCTTTTCGCGTTTCAGGATCCCCGACTGGTCGGCATAGCCGGTCATCTGGCGGGTCAGCGCCCCCCGGAAGCCGGCCAGATGGGTTCCGCCGTCCCGCTGCGGGATGTTGTTGGTGAAGCAGAGGACCTGCTCGTGATAGCTGTCGTTCCACCACAGCGCCGCCTCGACGGTGATGCCGTCGCGCTCCGCCTTCATCACCACCGGATCCTCGATCAGCGGGTGCTTGGCGCGGTCGAGATAGCGAACGAAGGCCTCAAGCCCGCCTTCGTAATACAGTTCGACGACGACATCCTCGACGCCACGCTTGTCGGTAAGGAGAATGCGGACGCCGGAGTTGAGGAACGCCAGCTCGCGCAACCGGTGCTCAAGCGTCGCAAAATCGAATTCCGTGCGTGTAAAGGTCTCGGTCGAGGGGAGGAAACTCACTTCCGTGCCCTTGCGTCCGTCCGCCTCGGCAACGACCTTGAGCGGCGACACGGCATCGCCGTGCTCGAAGCGCATTGCGTGCTCCTTGCCATTGCGCCAGATGCGCAATTCAAGCCAGGACGACAGCGCGTTCACCACGGACACGCCGACCCCGTGGAGACCGCCCGACACCTTGTAGGAGTTCTGGTCGAACTTGCCGCCCGCATGCAGCTGGGTCATGATCACTTCGGCCGCCGACACGCCCTCTTCCGAATGAACCTCCGTCGGGATGCCACGGCCGTTGTCCGACACTGTCACCGATCCGTCGGCATTCAGCGCCACCGTCACGCGGTCGGCATGGCCCGCCAGCGCCTCGTCGATGGCGTTGTCGACGACCTCATAGACCATGTGATGCAGGCCCGACCCGTCATCGGTGTCGCCGATATACATGCCCGGCCGCTTGCGCACCGCATCCAGGCCCTTCAGGACCTTGATCGAGTCGGCGCCATAGGCATCCGGATCCTGCGGGAGGGTCGGGTCATTGTCGCTGGGCGTCGGTGTGTCGTTCATACGAATCAATCGCTCACTGAATGTCTTGAACTCGAAGGTATACGGGGCGATGGGGCGGGTTCAACCAACCTTAACGGCCAGACAGCGCCGATCGCGCCTCACCGGGTTGCGATCGCCACGGCCGCGCCCGCCATCAGGGCACCGGCGCCCCGGTTGACGAGACGCGCCGCACGCGGACTGGCGATCAGGCGACGGGCCCGTTCGGCCAAAAGGCAATAGCCGCCCAGCACGAAGGCCAGAACGGCCAGGACCACGACGCTGAGCTCCATATATCCCAGCACGGTCACGGTCTCCAGCGCGATCAGGTTGGGCAGAAGCGCGAGATAGAAGACCATCGGCTTGGGGTTTCCCAGGGTCACCGCAAGCCCGCCTGCGACAAGTCGCAAGGGGCTTTCGCTGCGGGGCGCCGCCGTGCCCGCAAGCCCCGCGTCCGCCGGAGCTGACCACAGCTTCCACGCCAGATAGATCAAATAAGCCGCGCCGGCGTATTTGATCGCCAGAAAGACGCCGGCAAAGGTCTTCGCCACCACGGCGAGACCGGCGACGGCGAAACCGAGCCAGATCACATCGCCGAGCGCCACGCCGAAGCAGAAGACAAAAGCGCCCTGGCGGCCATTGGCCAGAACGCGCGCGACTATCGCCGCAACGCCCGGACCGGGCAAGGCCGCAGCCACGAAAAGCGCAGCCGCGAACAGCGCGAGTGCCGAAAGATCCATGTCGGAAAACCTTCACATGCCAACCCTGCGCGCCGCCGGGGACGCGCCAAAGCCGGATCAGGTGGCGATCGGTGCCGGACACTGCGCACCGCGCGGGCAATCGGCCGCCGATCTATGACATCTTATAGACCGAAACCGTACCGTTTGCGACCTTTAGTATCGCGCTGCCGGGCGGCAGTTCGGTGAAGAGAAACGGGTCCGTCCCGGTCATCATGACCTGAAGGCCAAGGGTCTCGAGACGCTGGAACAAAGCGCGCCGACGCTCGGGATCGAGATGCGCGGCAACCTCGTCGAGAAGCAGCAGCGGTGTCAGCCCGGCGGTCGCCGCGGCCACCTCCGCATGAGCGAGCACGAGGCCGATCAGCAACGCCTTCTGCTCGCCGGTCGAGGCGAGCGCGGCCGGCATGTCCTTGGCGACATGGCGCACGGTCAAATCCGAGCGATGCGGTCCCTCGAGCGTGCGGCCCGCCGCCCGATCGCGATAACGTCCGGCCGCCAGCATGTCGCGATAGACATCCTCAAGGTCGCCGGCGGCGGCCCCGGCGGCACTGTCCTCGAAGGCACCGGCCAGGGCGACGTCGGCCTGCGGAAACGGTTGACCGGCCCGCGCCTGGGAGGCCATGCGTGCCCGAAGCAATGTCACGGTTTCCTGACGGGCGTAGCTGACGGCAACGGCGAGCGGAGCAAGCTGCGCCTCCACGGCATCGAGAAATGCATCGGAGCCGCGCTCGTCGAGCAGGCGGTTCCGGGCCCGCAATGTGCGTTCCAGATCGGCAACGCGGCGCCCGTGACCGGGGTCGATGGCCAGCACCAAGCGGTCCAGGAACCGCCGCCGGTCCCCGGCCGGCCCGGTGAAAAGCCCGTCCATCGACGGCAAAAGCCAGAGAACACGCACATAATCGAGCAGCATGTCGGAGCTGCGTGCATCCGCTCCGTCAATGCGGATGCGGCGCCCGGGATCGCCGGGCGCATGCCCCACTCCAATGCGGGTTTCCCCGCCACTGCCGTCGATCCGCGCCGACACCGCCCAGCCGCGCGGCGCATCGCGGCGCGCGAGGTCGTCAAGCGCGGCCCGGCGCAAACCGCGCCCCGCTGTCAAAAGCGAAACCGCCTCAAGGAGATTGGTCTTGCCCGCCCCGTTTTCGCCAACCAGCGCAATCAGGGGCGCCTCGAAGGTTACGGAAAGCGCCTCGTAGTTCCTGAAATCAGACAAGGTGAGGCTGCGCAGGGCAACCCTGACCGGCTCGCCCATCGCGCGCCCTTCTTTCTCCGATTTCGCGAACGGCGGGCCCGGACGTCCGTCAGACCCGCATCGGCATCAGGACATAAAGCGCATCTTCCACGCCCTTGTCCTGGATCAGGGTCGGCGCACCGGAATCGGCAAAGCGGAACGAGGCCGTATCGCCGCGCAACTGACCGGCAATCTCGAGCAGATAACGCGAATTGAAGCCGATCTCCAGCGGATCGGACTCATAGTCGACCGCCAGCTCCTCGGTCGCCGACCCGGAGTCCGGATTGACCACCGTCAGCACCATTCGTCCTTCCGAAATCGCCAGCTTCACCGCACGCCCGCGCTCCGACGAAATCGTCGAGACACGATCGACCGCCGCCTTGAACTCGTCGCGATCGACCAGCATTTCCTTGTCGTTGTTCTGCGGAATGACGCGCCCGTAATCCGGGAAAGTGCCGTCGATCAGCTTCGACGTCAGGACGACGTTGGCCGTGGTGATGCGGATCTTGGTCTCGGAGATCTCGATCAGCGCCTCGGCATCCGGATTTTCCAGCAGCTTCTGCATCTCGCCGACGGTTTTGCGCGGCACGATGATGCCCGGCATCCCGGAGGCACCCGACGGCGCCGGGATCTCGGCCCGCGCCAGGCGGTGCCCATCGGTCGCGACCCCGCGGAAGCGCTCGCCCGCCTCCCCCGCGACGGCATGCATGTAGATGCCATTGAGATAGTAACGCGTCTCTTCGGTGGAAATCGCGAACTGCGTGGCATCGAGCACCGTGCGCATGTCTCGCGCGGTCAGCGTGAAGGAATGCGTGAAGTCGCCGGCCGTGATGTCGGGAAAGTCGGATTCCGGGAGCATCTGAAGCGCAAAGCGCGAGCGTCCGGCACGAATTTCCAGCGTCGCATTGTCACCGGAGGTTTCAAGCGCCACCTGCGCGCCTTCCGGGAGCTTGCGCACGATGTCGTAGATCATGTGCGCGGGCACGGTCGTCGCCCCCGGCTGCTCCACATGAGCGGCAATGCGCTCGGAGATTTCAAGATCGAGATCGGTCGCCTTCAACGCCAGCTCACCCGCCTCGCAGCGCAACAGCACATTGGAGAGGATCGGTATGGTGTTCCGGCGTTCGACGACACGGTGGACATGGGTCAGGGACTTCAGGAGATCCGTCCGCTCAAGCGTCACTTTCATTGTGTCGTCCGTTGTCAAATGCGTTGGCACCGGGAGGCCGCGTCCGCAAGGGTGAGCCGCGACGGCGAAATGGGCGTCGACACTGGCCCTTCGCGTCGTAAAAAGCAAGAGGGGAACGGCGCTGTTTCGGCCATTATCCGCAGAAAACCGCCGCTCCCGGGGAAGCGGCGGTCGTGTCGGGTCACAGCGCCATCAACCGGGACCGGCGGGTGCCACCAGCGCCGGATTCGGCGCCGGCAAGCGGCCAGGCACAGACGAGGCGGCAGCCGCCCCGTGCCGGAGCTCACCCGTATTCAGGCGTCCAGCATGCGCTTCAGCAGGTCGATTTCCTGGGCCAGCGTGCTATCATTGCGGCTCAGGTCCTCGATCTTTCGAACGGCGTGAAGCACCGTGGTGTGATCGCGATTGCCAAAGCGGCGACCGATCTCGGGCAAGGAACGCGGGGTCATCATCTTGGCCAGATACATCGCGATCTGACGCGGGCGCACGATGGTGCGCGTGCGTCGCGCCGACAGAAGGTCCGCCTTCGACACGCTGTAGTGTTTCGAGACCACGCGCTGGATGTCCTCGATCTTCACCCGGCGCGGCTCGGTGTTGCGGACCAGATCGCGCAGGGTCGCCTCGGCCATTTCCTGGGTCACCGGCTGATTGGTCAGCTGGTTGTGGGCGATCAGCCGGTTGAGCGCGCCCTCAAGGTCGCGGCCGGAGGTACCGACATTGCGTGCGACATAGTCCAGCACGCTTTCGGGAATTGCAAAGCCCGGGTGCGCGCGGCGCACCGTGTCGACGCGACCGGTCAGGATCGCGCGGCGCAGGCCGTAGTCCGGCTCGGAAATCGCCGCGACAAGACCGCCGGCCAGACGCGAACGCATCCGGTCGTCCAGGGTCTCGAGATCCGAGGGCGGACGGTCGGCGGCGACGACGACCTGGCGCGCGCTGTCGATCAGCGCGTTGAGCGTGTGGCAGAACTCCTGCTGAACCTGCTTGCCGTGCAGAAATTGCATGTCGTCGATCAGGAGCAGGTCGATCGTGCGCAGCGTGTCCTTGAAGGCAAGTGCCGACTGCGCCTTCAGCGCCGCGACGAAGCGGTACATGAAATGCTCCGCCGTCAGATAAAGCACCCGCTTGCCCGACGCCCGGGCAGCACTTGCGACCGCCTGCATGAGATGGGTCTTGCCCAGTCCGACGGAGGCATGAACGTACAGGGGATTGAAGGTGACCGCGCTTGCCGTCGCGATCTGGCGTGCAGCTGCAAGGGCAAGGGCGTTGGACTCACCCTCGACATAGGACTCGAAAGTGTACTTCGGGTCGAGCGCCGCCCCCTCAAGGCCGTCCGGCACCGATGCGCCACCGCTCGGCGACACGGCCGCCCCGGCTCGCGCGACATCGGATCCGGCCACCGCCTCCAGGCGCGGCTTGTCGGCAGCCTTGAGCGTTTGCGAAGAGCGCACGGTCCCGCCAAGCGCGGCCTGAGGTGTCGGCCGGGCTCGCACGGCGCCGCGGACGGTAAGCTCGATGCGATGAACGTCCTCGCACTCACGCTGCCAAAGGCCGATCAGGCGGTCGCGGTAATGGGACTGGATCCACTGCTTCAGGAAACGGGTCGGGACCGACAGGCGCACCGTGCCGTTCGCGTGATCCTCAAGATCGACACGTGCAAACCAGCTGGTGAACACATCCTCGCCCAGCTCCGCACGCAGCCGTTTCTTGACGCGAACCCAGTGCTCCGCACCGCCAAGTTCAGACGCCGGCATCTCCTGCAAGTTCATCGTGATCGCCTCCTTGTCCAACGAGAGTGTCCGCCGCCGCAGATCCCGCTGTCCTTTGTTTTTTCATCGTTTTTTGCCTGACGGGCCCTGGCGCTGGCGCACAGAGCACATCCGGAGCGGCGAAGCCGCATCCGTTGGCGTTTCTTGATGCGCGGCCGGTCGACGTCTGGGTGCGAGACGGATGCACGATGCATCGTCGCAAAACCCTGACCCGTCGGGCCGCACGTGGGTTGAATGATCCAGTTTTACCCGGCGGACGGGAGTGTCCGACCGGTCGGCTCAGCCGGGGCTAGCTAGGGATCGCGCCTGACCGCTTTCGCCGATTTCGGAGCGGCACAGAAAGTCCATTGCGCGTTCATCGTCAAGCCCCTCATTTTTGTTTTCGCTTCGAGCCCGCGGAACCTGCCGCACGGCACGTCCCATGTGTTTCCCGATTGCGACACCCGCAGTGCGGGCCCGATGATGCGGGCGTTTACACCCGTCGTGTGCTGCACGCCTACCCGGCGCATCGCTGATGTAATCAGACAACAGGATCCCGATCCGCCAAATACATTTGGCGGCCGTCATGTCATCTTTTTTGGATTAGAAAGCTGTTTACTCGAAGGTCACAAGTGGCCGAGGCCATGACCTCCAGACAAGCTTTCGACCGGACTGGAAGGCGTTACAGGAACCACTCAATGAATATTTTTGACCAAAATATATCATCGCCCTTCCAGAGGCCCTCTTCCGATTTGTTGTTTCGATTTACCCGGGCGACAGCCCGATGAAGTGACCATACACAGCCGAATTCGGGCTCGCAACAGCGACGCGGAGCATTTCGTTAACGCAGTGCGGCCCCTGCCCGGTCTCGCGCGCATCCATCCCCGTCACATCGATTTGGAAGGCGTTTGGACTCAATGCATTTTGGCGTTCGCAGCCACCTGAAATCCCATTTTGCTGTGCACGAAAAAAAATTTACAGACTTCATTCTTGACAGACCCCAAACCCGCGAGCGGACCGGCACAGCCAGCCTACATCCACCTAACGGCTTGGAGTTGCGAAGGTTTCTTTGCCATGGGCGCCGGCATCGGAAGCGCGCGATTCGGTCCGTGTATTTAGACGGATAGCAAGCGGGAAAGAGTGTGCCGGCAAAAGAAAAACCCGACCAAAAGGCCGGGTTCAAAATCTCGTATCGCAGCAAAAATTCAGGCGCCGATCGATTTGATCCGCGAATTCAGCCTGGAAATCTTCCGGGCTGCCATATTGCTGTGAAAGACGCCCTTGGTTACCGCCCGCATGAGTTCCGGCTGGGCAGCCTTGAGCGCGTCGTTGGCCGCCGACTGGTCACCGGAAGCAATCGCCTCCTCGACCTTGCGAAGGTGCGAGCGCACCCTGGTACGGCGGGCCTTGTTGATGGCCGTGCGGCGCTGGATCTTGCGTGCCGCCTTCTTGGCCGAAGGGGTGTTGGCCATGGTGTGTCCTGATGCGTTACGTGAACATTCTGGCTCGTCACGATCGAGGCGCCAGATGTCACCCCGGTCAAACGAAAGCGGCGGCGAAACACTCCGCCACCGGTCGAACTGGCTTATAGTGGCCCACCCGGCGCGCGTCAACGTGAAAGTCGCGGCGCCGGCCGGTTTCCGCCCGAACCGCTACTGGTTCTTGAATTGCGGTGCGCGTTTTTCGACGAAGGCGGACATGCCTTCGCTTTGATCCTCGGTCGCGAACATCGAGTGGAAGACCCTGCGCTCGAAGCGTACGCCCTCCGCCAGGGTGCTCTCATAGGAGCGGTTCACGCTCTCCTTGGTCATCATCGTGATCGGCAGCGAGAAGTCGGCAATCTTCTCCGCCACGCGCATGGCCTCGTCGACCAGCTCGTCGGCGGGAACGACGCGACTGACGAGACCCGAGCTCTCCGCCTCCGCCGCATCCATCATGCGGCCGGTGAGACACATCTCCATCGCCTTCGACTTGCCGACGAAGCGGGTGAGGCGCTGGGTGCCACCGGCGCCGGGCATGACGCCCAGGGTGATCTCCGGCTGACCGAACTTCGCGGTATCCGCCGCAAGAATGAAATCGCACATCATCGCCAGTTCGCAACCGCCGCCAAGCGCGTAGCCGGCGACCGCCGCGATGATCGGCTTGCGGAACCGCGAGACCTCATCCCAGGAGGTGATGAAGTCGCCCTTGTAGGCCTCGACATAGGAGAGTGAACTCATCTCCTTGATGTCGGCGCCGGCGGCAAAGGCCTTTTCCGAGCCCGTAAGGACAACGCATCCGATCTTGTCGTCGCCCTGAAACTGGGCAAGCGCCTCGTTCAACTCCGCGATCAGCGCCGAGTTCAGCGCGTTCAGCGCCTTCGGGCGGTTGAGCGTGACCAAGGCCACGCGGCCCCGCTTCTCGACCTGAATGTTTTCGTATCCCATGAAACCTCCGGCAGTCCGCGCGGCATCGACCCTCAACGCCGCTCCCAACACCGAAGGGGTAGCCGATGGCCGCACCCGCCGCAACCGCACCGGGAGATGCGGGTGCCGTTGCCGGCAAGGCCGGCGTTGGCGCGGGTCTATGTCTGACAGCGCGGGCAATGAAAACTCGAACGGCCCGACTGGACGGCGCGCACAACGGTCCCGTTACAGCCCTCCGTCCGGCACCGTTCGCCTTCGCGACCGTAGACCTTGAAGGTGTGCTGGAAGTAGCCAAGCTCGCCGTCCGCCTGACGGTGATCGCGCAGCGTCGATCCACCCGCCGCGATGGCGGCATCGATCACGGCACGGATCGCCGTCGCGAGCCGGTTGACCTTCGCGCCCGCCCGCCCGCTTTTTCCCGTCAGCGTCCCGGCCGCGCGAAGCGGCGAAAGCCCGGCATCGTGGAGCGCCTCGCAGACATAGATGTTGCCGAGCCCCGCAATGATGCGCTGGTCGAGCAGCGCAGCCTTGAGCGAGGTTGCCTTTCCGGCAAGCACGCGCGCAAGATAAGCCCCGTCGAGCTCATTGCCTGTCGGCTCGATCCCCAGCTTGCAAAAATAGGGATGGGCATCCATGTCCGCGCGCCGCACCAGGGTCATGAATCCGAAGCGGCGCGGGTCATTGTAGACAATGCGCATCGCGCGACCGTTTGCACAGCGCAGACGGAACACCACATGATCGTGCTTGCGCTCTTCGGAGCGCGGATAATGGAAAGCCCCCGGCGTGCGAAACGCGGCCTCCCCGCGCGGCGGCTCGGGGTCTTCGATCCGAAATGCCCCCGACATGCCCAGATGCATCACGACCGCCTCGCCGTCGTCGAGATCAACCAGCAGATATTTCGCGCGACGGCCGAGTGAAACCACCTGCCGCCCCGCGATCCTGTCGGCGAACCCGGGCGGGAAAGGAAACCGCAGGTCCGCGCGCGCCAGCGCGACCGCCTCGATCCGCGCGCCCTCCATCACCGGCTGCAATCCGCGACGGACCGTTTCGACCTCAGGCAACTCGGGCATGACATGGTCTCTCTTGAGGGACAGGCATCGCACGCCGACCGGATGTCCGGCCGCGTTTTCACTTCGCCTGCATATAGAAGTGGCGAACCGCGTCAACGCCAAGACATGGAAGCGGGGCGCGGGGGCGGATCGACGCAGGCGCTGCGCCCGGCGCAAGGCGGTCGTGACCTCTTGGAGAAAATGCTGTAAGGCAACCGGAAGAGGCGGCACCGGTTGGAATCCGGGCAGCCGGACGACAGGCGGGAGACAGGTGATGCCGGGCAGCACGAACGGAAATGACGCGCGCGCGCAAGGGCCCGAAATGGCGACCAGCTTCGGTTTCCGCACAGTGGAAAGCGGCGCGAAACAGCCGCTGGTCAACGATGTCTTCCACCACGTCGCCACCCGCTACGACGTCATGAACGATCTGATGTCCGGCGGGTTGCACCGGCTCTGGAAGGACGCGACGGTGGCCACGCTGGCGCCTCCCAAGAGCGACCGACGCGCCTATTCGGTGCTCGACGTCGCCGGCGGAACGGGCGATATCGCAACCCGGATCGTGCGCCAGGGCGGCGCGGGAACACGGGCCGTTGTCTGCGACATCAATGGCTCGATGCTCTCCGTGGGCCGCGAAAGGGCTCAAAAAGCCGGACTTGGCGATGTCATGCGTTTTGTCGAGGGAAATGCCGAGGACCTCCCTTTCCCCGACCGCAGCTTCGACGCCTATACGATTGCCTTCGGCATTCGCAATGTACCGGATATCGCCAAGGCGCTGCGCGAGGCCAGGCGCGTTCTGAAGCGCGGCGGCCGGTTCCTGTGCCTTGAATTCAGCCAGGTCGACGTTCCCGCTCTCGACAAGGTCTATGACGCTTTTTCCTTCAACGCGATCCCGGCCATGGGCCGCATGGTCACCGGCGACGGCGAACCCTATCGCTACCTGGTGGAATCGATCCGCAAGTTCCCCCATCAGGAGCGTTTCGCCCAGATGATCCGCGATGCGGGCTTCTCGCGGGTAACCTACCGCAATTACTCGGGCGGCATCGCCTGCCTGCATTCCGGCTGGGTGGTTTGAAGCGCCAATGGCCGTGATCGCACTCTTCCGGCTTGCCCGTGCCGGCTACGTGATGGCCCGCGAGGGCGTGTTCGGTATCGTCGACCTCCCCGACCTGCCGTCGGCGCAACGCTACGCCCTCAGGCTGGTGCGCCTGCTGGAGCGCCGCTCGGCACGCGACAAGGCAGCAGACAAGCGCCTGTCCGATGCACTGACCCGGCTCGGGCCCTCCTATGTGAAGCTCGGCCAGTTTCTTGCCACCCGACCCGATGTCGTCGGGCGCGACATGGCAAGCGATCTCACGGCGCTCCAGGACCAGATCCCGCCATTTCCCATGGATGCCGCACGCAAGGTGGTCGAGGAACAGCTCGGCAAGCCGGTCGAATCGCTGTTCGAGACATTCGGACTGCCGGTCGCCGCCGCCTCCATCGCCCAGGTGCATCCGGCGCAGGTTCGCGATCGCGACGGCCATCTGCGCGACGTGGCCGTAAAGGTCTTGCGCCCCGGCGTTGCCGAACGCTTCCGCCGCGACCTGCGCAGCTTCTATCTGATCGCCCGGCTGATGGAACGCTTCCACCCGCCTTCACGCCGGCTCCGTCCTCTTGCCATCGTCGACACGCTGGCACGCTCCGTCGAGCTGGAGATGGACTTCCGGCTCGAGGCGGCCGGACTTTCGGAGATGGGCGAGAACACCGCGGATGATCCGGGCTTCCGGGTTCCGCTCGTCGACTGGCCGCGCACCGCCAAATGCGTGCTGACGATGGAGTGGATTTCCGGGCGCAAGCTCTCCGATGTCGACGGACTTGCCGCCGACGGCCACGACCTGCAGGCGGTCGGCGCCAACATCATCCAGTCCTTTCTGCGCCATGCCGTGCGCGACGGCTTTTTCCATGCCGACATGCATCAGGGGAACCTGTTCCTTGAGCCCGACGGAACGCTGGTGGCCGTCGACTTCGGCATCACCGGACGTCTCGGCAAGACGGAGCGCCGGTTCCTCGCCGAGATCCTGTTCGGCTTCATCACCCGCGATTATCGCCGCGTGGCGGAAGTCCACTTCGAGGCCGGCTATGTGCCCTCCGACCAGGACGTTGACGTCTTCGCCCAGGCGATCCGCGCCATCGGCGAACCGATCCATGGCCACGACGCGTCGGAAATCTCGATGGCCCGGTTGCTGACGCAGCTGCTGGAGGTCACCGAACTCTTCAACATGCGCACCCAGCCCCAGCTGATCATGCTGCAAAAGACCATGGTCGTGGTCGAAGGCGTGGCGCGAACCCTCAACCCGCATCTCGACATGTGGCGCACCGCCGAACCCGTGATCCGCAGCTGGATCGAGCGCAACCTCGGGCCGGCCGGCCGCCTGCAGGACGCCGCCGGCGGCCTGACCGCGCTCGGCCGCCTTGCCGCCGACCTGCCCTTGATGGCGGACCGCGCACAACGCCTGTCGGGTGAGCTGGAGCGGATGGCCGAGAAAGGCCTGCGCTTCGACGCCGAGACCGCCGAGGCAATCGGCCGGGCGGAAGCCCGCCACAGCCGCTCCGGGCGCCTCGCCCTTTGGGTGATCGCCGCCCTTCTCGCCATCGCGGTATTCGGCTAGGGCCCGACCCTGCGCAGCGTCAGGTTGATCCGCCCGTCATCCGTCACAAGCTCCGACGTGCCCTTGACGATGCGATCGATCCCGTGAAATGCCAGCCGCGCCTCCCCGCCAAGCACGACGACATCGCCCGACCCGAGGCGGAGCGAGCGGGTGGGCGCGCGTCGGGTGGTCCCTCCGATCCGGAACACGGCGGTGGCGCCGAGCGAAACCGACAGAACCGGCGCGTCGAAAGTCTCCTCGTCCCGGTCCTGATGCAATCCCAGCCGGGCCTCCGCGCTGTAATAGTTGACGAGGCAGGCTTGCGGATCGGGTGCCTGCGGGCACAGGTCGTGCCAGGCGTCGCGCAGCAAGCCCGGGATCGGAGGCCAGGGGGCGCCCGTGACCGGGTGGGTCGGTTGATAACGATAGCCATCGGCATCTGCGACCCAACCCAACGGGCCGCAATTCGACATCCGGACGGAAAACGGCTTTCCGGTTCCAGGCATGCGGGGAAGAAACAGCGGCGCGGCAGAGACCACCGCGCGGATCTCGTCGAGGAGGCGCTCCTGCGCCGCCCGGTCGAAGTATCCGGGCAAAATCCGGAACCCCGGCAGCATTTCGAACGTCCGGCTGTTCATCGAGTGATCTGACACATCTTCATGGTTGTCATCCTAACGCCGTGGTCTGACGGGAAAACTTATGCGATCAAGCGGCAATGAAAAAGCCCGGAGCGTTTCCGCCCCGGGCTTCAATGTTTCAATTTGCGTGTCGGCGTGTCAGTTGGAGCCGACAGCCTGCTCCATCTCGCGAAGATGATCGAGCGCGATCTGCGCGCGCATGCGCGATGCGTCGTCACTCGCGTCCGCAACGTCTTCCTCGGCCTCACGGATCTGCCGTGCAATGTCGTCGGCCTTGAGATCGGCCATCGGCACCGCCAGTTCCGCGAGAACCGTCAGCCCCTTGGGGCCGGCCTCGGCGAAACCGCCGCGCACGAAGAATGCTTCTTCGGACGCGGACGGACGCGAGACCCTGAGCACCCCGGGGCGCAGCGTCGACATCATCGGAGCATGTCCGGCCATGACGCCGAACTCACCCTCGCTGCCGGGAACCACGACCTGCGTCGCCTCTTCCGACAGAAGAAGCCGCTCCGGGGAGACGAGTTCGAACTGGAATGCTTCGGCCATGTCGTGCCTCGGTCCTTGACTGTCTTACGCGGCTTCAGCAGCGAGCTTCTGGGCCTTCTCGATGGCTTCGTCCATCGAACCCACCATGTAGAAGGCAGCCTCGGGCAGGTGGTCGTATTCACCTTCCACCAGACCCTTGAAGCCCTTGATCGTGTCTTCCAGCGCAACGAGCTTGCCCGGCGAACCGGTGAAGATCTCGGCCACGAAGAACGGCTGCGACAGGAAACGCTCGATCTTGCGGGCGCGTGCCACCGACAGCTTGTCCTCTTCCGACAGCTCATCCATGCCCAGGATGGCGATGATGTCCTGAAGCGCCTTGTAACGCTGCAGCGTTTCCTGGACGGCACGAGCCGTTTCGTAGTGTTCGTCGCCGATGATGCGCGGATCGAGGATACGCGAGGTCGAATCGAGCGGATCCACGGCCGGGTAGATGCCCTTCTCGGCGATCGAGCGGTTGAGCACCGTCGTCGCGTCGAGGTGGGCAAAGGTCGAGGCCGGTGCCGGATCGGTCAAGTCATCGGCCGGCACGTAGACGGCCTGCACCGAGGTGATCGAGCCCTTGTTGGTCGTGGTGATGCGTTCCTGCATCGCGCCCATGTCGGTGCCGAGCGTCGGCTGGTAACCCACGGCCGAGGGGATGCGGCCGAGCAGAGCCGACACTTCCGAACCCGCCTGCGTGAAGCGGAAGATGTTGTCGACAAAGAACAGCACGTCTTGGCCTTCGTCGCGGAAATGCTCGGCAACGGTGAGGCCGGTCAGCGCCACGCGGGCACGCGCTCCGGGAGGCTCGTTCATCTGGCCGTAGACCAGCGCGCACTTCGAACCCTCGGTGGAACCGTCGTTCTCCTTGGGGTCGCGGTTCACGTTGGACTCGATCATCTCCCAGTAGAGATCGTTGCCCTCGCGGGTGCGTTCGCCGACACCGGCGAAAACGGAGTAGCCACCGTGCGCCTTGGCGATGTTGTTGATGAGCTCCATGATGAGCACGGTCTTGCCGACGCCGGCGCCGCCGAACAGGCCGATCTTGCCGCCCTTGGAGTAAGGCGCGAGCAGGTCGACGACCTTGATGCCCGTGACGAGGATCTCAGCCTCGGTGGACTGCTCTGTGAAGCTCGGGGCTTCCTGGTGAATGCCGCGCTTGGCCTCGTGAACGATCGGGCCCGCCTCGTCGACCGGCTCGCCGATGACGTTCATGATGCGGCCGAGCGTGCCGGCACCGACCGGAACCGAGATCGGCTCCTTGGTGTCGACCACTTCCTGGCCGCGAACGAGGCCTTCGGTTGCATCCATCGCAATGGTGCGGACGGTGTTTTCACCAAGGTGCTGGGCGACCTCAAGCACCAGACGGGTGCCATTGTTGTCCGTTTCCAGCGCGTTCAAGATCGGGGGCAGGTGATCGTCGAACTGCACGTCGACGACGGCACCGATGACCTGGTTGATCCGTCCGACTGTCTTGTCAGCCATATTGCTATCCTCGTCTAGATCCGGTCAGAGCGCTTCGGCGCCCGAGATGATTTCGATCAGCTCCTTGGTGATCTGAGCCTGACGCTGACGGTTGTAGCTCAGCGTCAGCTTGTCGATCATTTCACCGGCATTGCGTGTCGCATTGTCCATCGCACTCATCCGCGCGCCCTGTTCAGAAGCGGCGTTCTCCAGCAGCCCCCGGAAGATCTGCACGGAGATGTTGCGCGGCAGAAGTTCCGCGAGAATCTCGCCCTCGTCGGGCTCGTACTCGTAAACGGCCTCGTTGCCCTCCGGCAGTTCGGCCTCCGCGTTCTCGAAGGTCGCCGGAATAAGCTGCTGCGCAGTCGGCACCTGACTGATCACCGACCTGAAACGGGAGTAGAACAAGGTGCAGACGTCGAATTCGCCGTCGTCGAACATCTGGCGAACGAGAATTCCGATTTCGTCGGCGTTCTCGAAGGCCACACGCTTGACGTGACGCAGCTCGATCGTCTTGACGATGTGCTTGCCAAGATCACGCTTCAGACTGTCGAAGCCCTTCTTGCCAACACACAGGATCTTCACCGTCTTGCCGGCCGCAAGCAGCGTCTTGGCCCGCTCGCGGGCCAGTTTCGCGATCGAGGCGTTGAAACCGCCGCACAGCCCGCGCTCGGCGGTGGCGACGACCAGAAGATGGACGTCGTCCTTGCCGTTGCCCGCAAGCAGGAGCGGCGCGTCGTCGCGCCCCTCAAAGGCGGTTGCAAGATTGGCCAGAACGGCTTCCATGCGTTCCGCATAGGGCCGCGCAGCTTCCGCAGCCTCCTGGGCGCGACGCAGCTTCGCCGCGGCCACCATCTGCATGGCCTTGGTGATCTTCTGCGTCGCCTTAACGGAGGCGATCCGGTTTCTTAGTTCCTTCAGGCTCGGCATGGCCGCCCCTTGTCCTGGATGCCGTCAAACACGCGTCAGGCGAAGTTCTTGGTAAAGGCTTCGATCGCCGCCTTGAGACGTCCCTCAAGGTCAGCGTCGAGGGCTTTCTTGTCCCAGATCGCATCCAGGAGATCGGCATGTTCGCCACGCAGGTTGAGCAGAAGCCCTTCCTCGTAGTCACCGACCCGGTCGACCGCGACCTTGTCCAGGTAGCCGTTGACGCCGGCGTAGATCACGGCGACCTGCTCCTGCGTCTTCAGCGGCTGGAACTGGCCCTGCTTCAAAAGCTCGGTCAAACGCGCGCCACGGTTCAGCAGGCGCTGGGTCGTTGCGTCGAGATCCGAACCGAACTGGGCGAAGGCCGCCATCTCGCGGTACTGGGCCAGCTCGCCCTTGATCTTGCCGGCGACCTGCTTCATCGCCTTGATCTGGGCCGAGGAGCCGACACGCGACACCGACAGACCGACGTTCACCGCCGGGCGAACGCCCTGGAAGAACAGATCCGTCTCGAGGAAGATCTGGCCGTCGGTGATCGAGATCACGTTGGTCGGAATGAACGCCGACACGTCGTTGCCCTGCGTCTCGATGACCGGGAGCGCGGTGAGCGAACCGAGGCCGTTGTCCTCGTTCAGCTTGGCCGAGCGCTCGAGCAGACGCGAATGGAGGTAGAACACGTCGCCCGGGAAGGCTTCACGTCCCGGCGGACGACGAAGCAGCAGCGACATCTGGCGATAGGCCACGGCCTGCTTGGTCAGATCGTCGTAGCCGATCACCGCGTGCATCGAGTTATCGCGGAAGAATTCGCCGATCGCGGTGCCGGAGAACGGCGCCAGGAACTGGAGCGGCGCCGGATCGGACGCCGTCGCAGCGACGATGACCGAGTACTCCAGCGCGCCCGATTCCTCGAGCTGCTTGACGAACTGGGCAACGGTCGAACGCTTCTGACCGACGGCAACGTAGATGCAATAGAGCTTCTCGCTCTCATTGTCCGTCGCATGCATCGGCTTCTGGTTCAGGAACGTGTCCAGAATGATCGCCGTCTTGCCGGTCTGACGGTCACCGATGACCAGCTCGCGCTGACCACGGCCGACCGGGATCAGGGCATCGATGGCCTTGAGGCCGGTCGACATCGGCTCGTGAACGCCCTTGCGCGGCAGAATGCCGGGCGCCTTGACGTCGACGCGGCGCATTTCGGTCGACTCGATCGGCCCCTTGCCGTCGAGCGGGTTGCCGAGCGGATCGACGACGCGACCCAGCAGACCCTTTCCGACCGGAACCTCGACGATGGCGCCGGTCCGCTTGACCGTATCGCCTTCCGAGATGCTGCGGTCGGAACCGAAGAGCACCACACCGACATTGTCGGTTTCCAGATTGAGCGCCATACCCTTGATGCCGCCGGGGAACTCGACCATCTCGCCGGCCTGGACATTGTCGAGACCATAGACACGAGCGATACCATCACCCACGGAAAGCACCTGACCGACCTCTGAAACTTCGGCTTCCTGGCCGAAATTCTTGATCTGGTCCTTGAGGATGGCGGAGATTTCCGCTGCCCGAATATCCATCAGCCGACCTCTTTCATCGCGAACTTGAGGGAATTGAGTTTTGTCTTGAGCGAAGTGTCGATCATGCGGCTGCCGACCTTGACGACAAGGCCGCCGATCAGAGCAGGATCAACCTTCGCGGAGATAGTCACGACCTTTCCGGTCGCAGCATTGAGCGCTTCTTTCAGCGTGGAAAGCTGCGCCTCGGACAGGGCATTCGCCGACACCACGTCCGCTGCAACCTCGCCGCGGCGCCGCGCCACTTCGGCACGGAAGGCATCGATCATTCCCGGAACCGCAAAGAGCCTGCGGTTCTTGGCGGCCAGTTTCAGGAAGCTCGCGGCCAGACCGGTCATGCCGGCCTTGTCGAGAACTGCGGTGAGCGCCTTCAACTGGTCGTCGGCGGAAAACACCGGGCTGTAGACGAGACGACGAAGATCGTCGCTGTCCTGAAGCAGCTTCTCGAAACCGGCAAGGGCTTTCTCGACCTCCGCCACGGAGCCCTGCTCCTCTGACAAGTCGAGCAGCGCCGTCGCGTAACGGGAAGCCACACCTGATATGAGAGATACGTTGTCGGTCACAGGGTCCGTGCTCTCTGAGGCGGGTTAGGCCGGAGCTCTCAGCTAGGCTGATTGCAAGGCGTTGGAAAATCTTGAAATTTTGGGAAATTGGCGGACCACCGGTCCGGCCCGTTCCCCAAAGCCGCGCTCCGATTACCACAGGGCTTTGAAGGGTGCAACATAGCCACACAGCCCAAATGGAGCAAACCGCCCGGAAAAAGGGCGAATAGACGATCGGCAGGCAGCCACATTGCCGCGATCACCAGAAACTTTGCGGATCGATGTCGACCTGAACACGCAGTCCGCCGCGGGCTTTCGGGGCTTTGGCGAGCCAGGCGCGCAACAGGCCCTGCAGGTCCGTGGCGCGCGATGCCATGACGAGCAAACGAAACCGGTGGCGGCCGCGCACCAGGGCAAGCGCGGCTTCGGCCGGCCCGAGAACCGTCAGCCCCGGGTCGACCGGCGCGGCGCGGGCGAGTGCGCGGGCATGGGCGTGCGCCGCCGCCTTGTCGGGGCCCGAGACGATCAGTCCGGCAAGCCGTCCGAACGGCGGAAGACCGGCGGCCCGTCTGGCCGCGATCTCCGCCTCGTAAAAGGCGGCGCCATCGCCGGAGGCAAGCGCCTTGATCACCGGATGGTCCGGCGCGTGGGTCTGCAGAAAGCCGCGCCCGCCGCCGCCGATGCGCCCGGCGCGCCCCGTCACCTGGGCGAGAAGCTGATAGGTCCGCTCCGCCGCCCTTGGATCGCCATTCGCCAGCCCGAGATCGGCGTCGACGACCCCCACCAGACGCATCAGCGGAAAATTGTGCCCCTTGGCGACCAGCTGCGTGCCGACCACGATATCGGCGCCCCCCTCCTCGATCACCCGCATCTCGCGGCGCAGGCGGTCGGCACCGCCCTGTATGTCCGACGACAGCACCAGCACCCGCGCGTCGGGAAACGTTTCCACCGCCTCTTCCGCGATGCGCTCGACACCGGGGCCGCAGGCGACCAGCGACTGGGTGTCGCCGCAGGCCGGACAGTGGTCGGGGGTCGGTTCGGCGTGTCCGCAGTGATGACAGGCCAGCTGCTTGCGAAACCGGTGTTCCACCAGCCAGGCGGTGCAGTTGGGACACTGGAAGCGGTGGCCGCAGGATCGGCACAGGGTCAACGGGGCATAGCCGCGCCGGTTCAGGAAAAGGAGCGACTGCCCGCCGCCGGCCAGCGTCTTGGCAATGGCGGTGCGCAGCGGCGGCGACAGCCATTGCCCGCGCTCCGGCTTGTCGATGCGCAGATCGACGATCGCGATCTCCGGCAGGGGCGCGCCGCTCGCCCGCTCCGGCAGGTCCAGCTTCCGGTAGCGCCCCGACAGGGCGTTGACCTGGCTTTCCACCGAGGGCGTCGCGGAGGCGAGAACCACGGGAAAGCGGGAAATATGTCCGCGCACCACGGCCATGTCGCGCGCATTGTAGGGCACGCGGTCATCCTGCTTGTAGGCGCCGTCGTGTTCCTCGTCGACAACGATCAGCCCGAGTTCGGCAAAGGGCAGGAAAAGCGCGGAGCGTGCCCCCACGACCACCCGAACCTCGCCGTCCGCGACCCCGCGCCAGACGCGGGCGCGCTGCTTGGCCGTGATCTCGGAATGCCACTCTGCCGGGCGCACGGCGAAGCGGCGCTCGAATCGCTCCAGGAACGCGCTGGTCAGCGCGATTTCGGGAATCAGCACCAGCGCCTGCCCTCCCTGGCGCAGCACCTCGGCGACCGCCTCCAGATAGACCTCGGTCTTGCCCGAGCCGGTGACGCCGTCGAGGAGAAACGTCCCGAAACCCTTGCCGATGCTGTCGATCAGCGCGCTGGCCGCCTTGTCCTGCATAGCGGTCAGCACCGGCGGGCCGAAGTCCGGATCCGGGCATGGCGCCGGCGGGGCGGCGGGCATGGAAACCACTTCCAGGGTGCCATGCGCCAGAAGGCCGTCGATCACCGACGGGCTGACGCCTGCCGCATGCGAAAGTCCGCTTTTCGACCAGGCCATTCCCTCCGCCAGCGTTTCCAGGACGCGCTTTCGCGCCGGCGTCAGCCTGTCGGGCGGCGCCTCGCCCGCAGCAAGACGCACGCCCGCCACCGGCGGCTCCGGCTCGAGCGCCTCCGGGGAGCGCAACACCATGCGCAACACCATGCCGGGGGTGGCCAGGGTCCAGTTGGCGACCCAGTCCACCAACGCCCTCAGATCGGGGGCAAGCGGCGGAACACGGTCGTAGTGATGGAGGATGTCCCTGAGCCGGGCGGACGGGATTTCGGCGGCGGCCTCACCGTCGAGGATGTCCCACACGGCGCCGATCACCTCGCGGGGGCCAAGCGGCACGCGCACGATCGCGCCGGGCGCCACGGTCATCCCCGGCGGCACCCGGTAGCTGTAGGCCATGCCGATCGCCACGGGCAGCAGCACCCGCGCGACCACCGGCGAATCAGAGCCGAACAGATCGTTCGCGACGGCTCGGGAGGAAGCGATATCGGTCATGGGTCCTTGCAGGCTGCGACTGCGGCACGAGGGGCGTTGCGCGGGCGAATCGGGACTGTCGTTGCAGGCTATCCTAAGGTATGCAGACGCACGACCGCATCAATTCCGGACCCATGTCCGAACCGCCAGGGAGCACGCACCGCCATGAAATTCTTCGTTGACACCGCCGACACCGGGGACATCAAGGACCTTGCGGCCACCGGCCTGCTCGACGGCGTCACCACCAACCCCTCGCTCATTCTCAAGTCCGGCCGGCCGATGAAGGATGTCATCACCGAGATCTGCGATCTTGTCGAGGGGCCCGTCTCGGCCGAGGTCACGGCGACCGACGCCGACGCGATGATCGCCGAAGGCCGGGCGCTCGCCGGCATCGCGGACAACATCGCGGTCAAGCTGCCGCTGACGCTCGACGGGCTGAAGGCCTGCCGCACGCTCACCGGCGAAGGCCACATGGTCAATGTCACGCTGTGCTTTTCGGCCAACCAGGCACTGCTCGCCGCCAAGGCCGGCGCGACCTTCGTCTCGCCCTTCATCGGCCGCCTCGACGACATCAACATCGACGGCATGGACCTGATCCGCGAGATGCGCATCATCTATGACAACTACGGCTTCGAGACCGAGATCCTCGCCGCCTCGATCCGCACGGCCAATCACGTCAAGGAATGCGCAATGGTGGGCGCCGATGTCGCCACCGTGCCGCCGGCCGTGCTCAAGGGTCTGGTCAAGCACCCGCTGACCGACAAGGGCCTGGAGCAGTTCCTCGCCGATTGGGCGAAGACCGGCCAGAGCATTCTCTGACATCGCTTGCGGGCGGGGGCGGAGATTGCCACCCCCGTCCGCGTGCCATGGTAGCCTCACGCCATGACCGACGGCGATTCGCTCCTCGTATCGGCCCGGCCCGACGTCAATGCCGCGATGGAAGACTGGCTCGACCATCTCGGCTCCGAACGGCGGCTGGCCGACAAGACCCTCATCGCCTATGAGCGCGATGTGCGGCAGTTCCTGCGCTTTCTCACCAATCATCTGGGCGCGCCCCCCGCCATCTGCGACCTGTCGGATCTGAAGCCTCTCGATTTTCGGGGATTCCTCGCCGAGCGACGCCGCGCGGGTGCCGAAAGCCGGT
Source organism: Stappia stellulata DSM 5886 (assembly GCF_000423705.1). Lineage (GTDB taxonomy): Bacteria > Pseudomonadota > Alphaproteobacteria > Rhizobiales > Stappiaceae > Stappia > Stappia stellulata. The sequence goes on from NZ_AUIM01000010.1 coordinate 256,644, forward strand.
CGCTGGCGCGCGGCCTTTCGGGGCTGCGCTCTTTTCTCGGGTTTCTGGAACAGCGCGGCGAGATCAACGCCGCCGCCGCCACCGCAGTGCGGGCTCCCCGCCAGCCGCGATCCCTGCCCAAGCCCGTCTCCGCCGGCGACGCGATGACCCTGGTCGATGCCGACAGCGGCATGGACGAGGAGCCGTGGATCGCCGCACGCAACGCCGCCGTGCTTACCCTGCTCTACGGCTGCGGACTGCGGCTGTCGGAGGCGCTGTCGCTCACCGGGCGCACCGCCCCGCGCAAGGGGGCACAAACGCTGCTCATCCGGGGCAAGGGCGGGCGCGAGCGCATTGTCCCGCTGTTGCCGGTGGTAAGCGAGGCGATCGAGGTCTATCTGGCCGGCTGCCCCTATGTCCCCGATGCCGACGGGCCGCTGTTTTTCGGCGCGCGGGGCGGCCCGCTCAGTCCGCGCATCGTGCAATACGCCATGGAACGGATGCGCAGGGCCCTCGGGCTTCCCGACAGCGCCACGCCGCATGCGCTGCGCCATTCCTTCGCCACCCATCTTCTGGCCGGTGGCGGAGACCTGCGCACGATCCAGGAGCTGCTCGGGCATGCCAGTCTGTCGACCACCCAGATCTACACCGAAGTGGATGCGGCCCGCCTGCTGGACAGCTACGACAAGGCGCATCCGCGCGGGCGCGGCAGAACGCCGCGCCAGTGACGGGCGCGCACTGACCGGGCACACGGTTCCACTTGCAGTTGGCCCCGGAAAATCTCAGACTCCGCGGATGACGGTCGGCAACGCGTTTTTCAGCGCCTCATCTGCGGTGGTTTTCTTCCTCGCGTTTTGCGCAGGCGCGATGCCGGAGCGTGCCCACGCCCAGGATCCCTGCCGGGTTGCCGAAGCCGGACATTGGGTCAATCCATCCGCCCGCACGCAGCAGATCAAACGCATCGAAGTCGAGAGCCACTGCGAGAACGGACAGCTCGTCGCCCGCATGCGCGCCTTCACGAAGTGTTCGCCGCGTGATTGCAAATGGGGCTGGACGGATGCTTACCGCACCTCGAACGGTCGGCTTTTCGCCCGTTTTCCGGGGTTTTTCGGCGCCCGGGAGATCCAGGTCATCTTGATGGGCAACCGGATCGAGGCGCTGGTCACCATCGATCCGCACGATCCTCGGGAACCCGATGCCTTTCACGCGGCCATTCTGTCGCGCGAATAACGCCCGTCGGCCTTCAACGGCCCGCGGCTGGCCGTGGGGCACGCCCCGCGCTATTGTTTACGTCGCGTCTTCCAGGGATTACCCATCACAAGGAAGGCGCAAGAAGCGCGCGGCGGCCGCCGCGCCTCGCCAACGGAGGAGACCACCATGCGTATTCTGACCGGATTGACGAGTGTTGCCGCCCTTGTCGCCTTCACCACCGCGCCCGCCATCGCGGAGTGCAACTGGATGAAGAGCGCGCAGTCCGGGATGTCGCCTGTCGCAAGCGTGGAAGCGCCGCCGACGGATGCCATCGCCACCAACGACCTGAGCGACGATCTGGTGAAAGCGGGCGAGGCCGAGGCCACGCCGACGCCTCCGCTGGACGGGGAGGCGGCGACGGACTGAACGTCTTCGCGACAACCGCGAGCAAACGACAAGACCCGCCTTTCGCATGAAAGGCGGGTCTTGTGTTTTCAACGCGCGGCCTTGCCGGCCCCCGGCCGACAGAATTCAGGCGTGGATCGGCTTGGCAAAGGCGGCCATCGCCGCTTCCTTGACGGCCTCGCTCATGGTCGGATGCGCATGGCAGGTGCGCGCCAGATCCTCCGAGGACCCACCGAACTCCATCAGGACGGCGGCCTCGTGGATCATCTCGCCCGCCCCGTGACCGATGATGTGAACGCCGAGAACCTTGTCGGTTTCCTTGTCGGCCAGAACCTTCACGAAGCCCTCGGTGTGGTTCATCGCCTTGGCGCGGCCATTGGCCATGAAGGCGAACTTGCCGACCTTGTAATCGATCCCTTCGGCCTTCAGCTGCTCTTCCGTCTTGCCGACATCGGCGACTTCGGGGCTGGTGTAGACCACGCCCGGAATCACACCGTAGTTCACATGGCCGGCCTGCCCGGCAAGGATCTCGGCAAGTGCGACACCTTCGTCCTCGGCCTTGTGCGCCAGCATCGGACCGGCGATCACGTCGCCGATTGCATAGATGCCCGGCACATTCGTCTGATAATGCGCGTCCGTCTTGACGCGGCCGCGATCGTCCAGCGCGACGCCGGCCTCTTCCAGACCAAGGCCCGCCGTCACCGGACGTCGACCGATGGCGACCAGCACGACATCGGCTTCCAGCGTCTCGGCCGCGGCTTCGCCACCCGCCGCCGGCTCCACCGTCACGGCAAGCTGCTTGCCCTTCTTTTCCACGGCGGTGACCTTGGAGGACAGATGGAAGGTCATGCCCTGCTTTTTCAGGATGCGCTGGAAATTGCGCGACACGTCCGCATCCATCGGGCCGAGGATCTTGTCCATGAATTCGACGACGACGACTTCCGATCCGAGGCGACGCCAGACGGATCCGAGTTCCAGCCCGATGACACCGGCGCCAACCACGATGAGCTTACCGGGCACCTTGTCGAGCTCAAGCGCACCGGTCGAGGACACGACCTGCTTTTCGTCGATCTCGACGCCTGGCAGCGGGGCCACGTCGGAGCCGGTCGCGATCACGATCGACTTGGCCTCGAGAATCGTGGTCGAATCGTCGTCTGCCTTTACCTCGACCCGACCCGGAGAAAGGATGCGGCCGGTGCCGTGATGGGCGGTTATCTTGTTCTTCTTGAACAGGTAATCGATACCGCCGACGTTGCCGTCAATGGTCTTCTGCTTGTGGCCCATCATGGACTTGAGATCGAGCTTGGGCTTGCCGACCTTGATGCCGAAGTCCTCGAAGCTGTGACCGGCCTCTTCGAAGAGTTCCGAGGTATGCAACAGCGCCTTGGACGGGATGCAGCCGATGTTCAGGCAGGTGCCGCCATGGGTCGCGCGTTTTTCCACCACGCCGACCTTCAGGCCAAGCTGGGCCGCCTTGATGGCGCACACATAGCCGCCAGGACCGGTTCCGATGACGAGAAGATCATAGTCTGCCATTGCAAGTCGCCTCTTTGTTCGCAGCGCGCCGGCGTCACACGGCCGGCTTCTGGAAATCGTGTTTCGCAATCGGGGCTTCGCGCTCCGCAATCGCTCTGCGTGATAAAAGCGGGTGCTGCGGAACACCGCGTGCCGCTTTTTTTCGTGTCCGCTCCACCGCCGGGCCTATCGCTCCGAGAGGGCGAGGCGCAGGCCGAAACCTGCAAATGCGACCGCGACGGTCCGCCGGATCCAGGCCATCGCGCGGGCACTGCGCAGGACCCGCGCCCCGACCGCGGAGGCGAACAGTCCGTAAAGGCAGAAAACCGCGAAGGTGATCGCCATGAACGCGGTCCCCATCTCGACCATCTGCCGGGTCGCGGAGCCGGCACCCGGTGTGATGAACTGGGGGATAAACGCCAAAAAAAACACCGAGAGCTTCGGGTTCAGGATGTTGATCAGGCACGCGGTGCGCGCGATCCGGAGCCGGCCCGGCGGTACGGCGGCCGCGCTGCCGAGGGACAGCGGTCCCGTATCGCGCAGGGTCTGCCACGCCAGATAGAGCAGATAGGCGGCGCCGGCATATTTCAGGACCTGAAACACGACAGCGCTCGCGTGCAGCAGCGCCGCAAGCCCGGCGACCGACGCGAGGAGCGCCGGAACGATCCCCAGCGTACAGCCGACCGCTGCGGCGACGGCGCCCCCGCGTCCGTGCGCGAGACCTGTCGCAACCGTGTAGATGACCCCGGTCCCCGGGATCATCACCACAATCAGCGCTGCAACGAGAAACTCCGTTCCCATGGGTTACCTTCCCACTCCGCGCCGGCGTCGGGCCCTTAAAGGTCCAGCACCAGGCGTTGGATGTCTTCCAGGCTTTCCTTGACGCGCACCAGGAAGGTGACGGCTTCCTTGCCGTCGACGATGCGGTGATCGTAGCTGAGCGCCAGATACATCATCGGGCGGGCGACGATCTCGCCGTTCACCACCATCGGACGCTCCTGGATCTTGTGCATGCCGAGGATACCGGACTGCGGCGCGTTCAGGATCGGCGACGACATCAGCGAGCCGTAGACGCCGCCGTTGGAGATCGTGAAGGTGCCGCCCTGCATGTCGGCCATGCCGAGCTTGCCGTCCCGCGCCTTGCGGCCCAGACCGGCGATGGTCTTCTCGATCTCGGCGATCGACATTTCGTCCGCGTCGCGCACCACCGGCACGACCAGACCGCGGTCGGTGCCGACGGCAACGCCGATGTGGCAGAAGTTCTTGTAGATCACGTCGGTGCCGTCGATCTCGGCGTTGACGGCCGGGACGTCCTTCAGCGCATGGCAGACAGCCTTGGTGAAGAAGCCCATGAAACCGAGTTTCACGCCGTGCTTCTTCTCGAAGAGATCCTTGTACTGCTTGCGCAGCTCCATGACCGGGCCCATGTCCACCTCGTTGTAGGTGGTCAGCATGGCGGCCGTGTTCTGGGCATCCTTGAGGCGGCGCGCGATGGTCTGGCGCAGCTTGGTCATGCGCACGCGCTCCTCGCGCGGCTCGTCCTCAGCCGGCGGCGCGGCGCGTGCCGGCGCCGGAGCGGAAGCCTGCTGCGCCGACTGACCGGTCATGCCGGACGCGACGGCGGCGATCACATCGCCCTTGAGGACCTGGCCGCGCTTGCCGCTGCCCGACACCTGATCGGCGGAGACACTCTTTTCCTGCATCATCTTGGATGCGGACGGCGCGGGCGGCATGTCGGTGCCGGAGGTCTTGGCCGGAGCCGGCGTGGCCGCGGCCTTGGCGGCAGGAGCAGCCGCAGCCGCCCCCTCGCCGGTGGCGATCTTCAACAGCAACTGGTTCGGGGTGACCGTGTCGCCGGTGGCGGCAGCGATCTCCACGACGGTGCCGGCGACCGGCGCCGGAATTTCCTGGGCGGCCTTGTCGGTTTCCAGTTCGACGAGAATGTCGTCGGCCTTCACGGCGTCGCCGACCTTGACGAACCATTCGCCGACATCGGCTTCCGTCACACTCTCGCCGGCGGCCGGCACGACGACGTCGACCGTCTCCTGCGCGCCCGTTTCGGCCTGCTTCGGCTCCTCGGCCTTTGTCTCGGATTTCGCTGCTGCGGGCTTGGCGGCCGCGGGCTTTTCAGCGGCGCCGGAGCCTTCCTCGATCTGGCCGAGAAGGGTTCCGACCTCCACCGTGTCGCCTTCCTTGACGAGCAGGTCCCCCAGCGTTCCGGATGCGGGTGCGGGCACTTCGACCGTCACCTTGTCGGTTTCCAGCTCGACGATCGGCTCATCGGCGGATACGGCATCGCCGGGCTTCTTGTACCACTGCGCGATGGTGGCCTCGGTAACGGACTCGCCAAGGGTGGGCACTCGGATTTCGGTCGCCATGATCTCAGTCTCTTTCATCCACTGGCAGCGCGGCCACTGCATCGGCCCGCGTGCGAAACGTCGGGGCGCCATCCGCCCCCTGGCCTTGCCGCCCGCGACGCTTGGCGGGGACGGAAGGTCACGAAATGCTGCAAGGGTCCCGGCCGCGCGTTGCTGGCGGCCGGGACCTCAAGGTCAATCTGCAAAAGCCTCGTCGAGGAAGGCCTGCAGCTGGGCCAGGTGCTTGGACATCAGGCCGGTTGCCGTCGCCGCGGAGGCGGCGCGTCCGACATACCGCGGCCGGCTGTGCTTTGCCTCGATCTGGGTCAGGACCCATTCGACATAGGACTGGATGAAGAACCAGGACCCCATGTTCTTGGGCTCTTCCTGACACCAGACGATGTCGGCATCCTTGAAGCGGCCGAGCTCGGTCACCAGCGCCTTCGTGGGGAACGGATAGAGCTGCTCGACGCGCAGGAGATACACATCGTCGATGCCGCGCTTTTCACGCTCCTCGAAGAGATCGAAATAGACCTTGCCCGAGCACAAGACGACGCGGCGGATCTTCTCGTCCGCGACCAGCTTGATGCCCGCGTCGGGATCCATCTGCGCATCGTCCCACAACAGGCGGTGGAAGGTCGATCCGTTGGTGAACTCGTCCACGCGGCTGACCGCCCGCTTGTGACGCAGAAGCGACTTCGGCGTCATCAGGATCAGCGGCTTGCGGAAATCGCGTTTCAGCTGGCGCCGCAGGATGTGGAAATAGTTCGCCGGTGTCGTGCAGTTCGCCACCTGCATGTTGTCTTCCGCGCACATCTGCAGGAAGCGCTCGAGACGGGCGGAGGAATGCTCCGGCCCCTGCCCCTCGTAGCCATGCGGCAGAAGGCACACGAGACCCGACATGCGCAGCCACTTGCGTTCGCCCGACGACAGGAACTGGTCGAAGACCACCTGCGCGCCGTTGGCGAAATCGCCGAACTGGCCTTCCCAAAGGGTCAGCGCGTTCGGCTCGCTCAGCGTGTAGCCGTATTCGAACCCGAGCACCGCCTCTTCGGAGAGCATCGAGTTGATGACCTCGTAGCGCGACTGGGTCTCGCCGACATGATTGAGCGGAATGAAACGGCTCTCGTCTTCCTGGTCGTAGAGAACGGAGTGACGCTGCGAGAACGTCCCGCGCTCGCAATCCTGCCCCGACAGGCGCACCGGATGACCGTCGAGGAGAAGCGAGCCGAAGGCAAGCGCCTCTGCCGTCGCCCAGTCCACGCCCTTTCCGGTGTCGAACATCTTCTTGCGGTTGTCGAGAAAGCGGCGGATCGTGCGGTGAACGTTGAAGCCGTCCGGAACGCTGGTGAGCGCCTTTGCCATACGCTCGATATCGTCCGTCGAAACGCTGGTCTGGCCGCGCCGGGGATCTTCCAGATCCTTTGCCTGCTTCATGCCGGCCCATTTGCCGTCCAGCCAGTCGGCCTTGTTCGGCTTGTAGGACTGGCCCGCCTCGAACTCCGTGTCGAGACCGGCGCGGATATCGCCGCGCATCTTTTCCAGTTCCTCGGACGTGAGGACCCCCTCCTTGATCAGCTTTTCCGCGTAGATCTGCAGCGTTGTCGGGTGCTTGCGGATCTTGCGGTACATGATCGGCTGGGTGAATGCGGGCTCGTCCGACTCATTGTGCCCGAAACGGCGGTAGCAGATCATGTCGATCACCACCGGCTTGCCGAAGAGCTGACGGAACTCCGTCGCGACCTTCGCCGCATAGACGACCGCTTCCGGATCGTCGGCATTGCAGTGGAAGATCGGCGCCTCGATCATCTTCGCCACATCTGAAGGGTAAGGCGAGGAGCGCGAGAAGCGCGGATTGGTGGTAAAGCCGATCTGGTTGTTGATGATGACGTGGATCGAACCGCCGGTGCGATGTCCGCGCAACGACGACAGGCCCAGGCATTCGGCAACGACGCCCTGGCCCGCGAAGGCCGCATCGCCGTGCAGAAGCAGCGGCAGGACCTTGGAGCGATCCACCTCGGTCGTCTCGATGAAACGTCCGTCGACAGCCGACAGCTGATCCTGCTTTGCACGGGCCTTGCCGAGCACGACGGGATCGACGATTTCCAGATGCGAGGGGTTGGCCGTCAGCGACAGGTGCACCCTGTTTCCGTCGAACTCGCGGTCGGACGAGGCGCCAAGGTGGTACTTGACGTCGCCGGAACCTTCCACGTCGTCCGGCGTGAAGGAGCCCCCCTTGAACTCGTGGAAGATCGCGCGCAGCGGCTTGCCCATGACCTGCGACAGGACGTTGAGCCGGCCGCGGTGGGCCATGCCCAGCACGATCTCCTCGACGCCGAGTGCGCCGCCGCGCTTGATGATCTGCTCAAGCGCGGGCAGAAGCGCCTCGCCGCCATCCAGACCGAAGCGCTTGGTGCCGGTGTACTTGACGTCGAGAAACTTCTCGAAGCCCTCGGCTTCAAGCAGCTTGTTCAGGATCGCGTGCTTGCCCTTGGGCGTGAACTCGATCTCCTTGTCGGGTCCCTCGATGCGCTCCTGGATCCATGCCTTTTCGGCCGGATTGGAGATATGCATGAATTCCACGCCCAGCGTGGAACAATAGGTCCGCTTCAGGATCCCGAGCATCTCGCGAATGGTCGCGAATTCCAGCCCAAGCATGTAGTCGATGAAGATCTTGCGATCCCAGTCTGCCTCGGTGAAACCGTAGGCCGAGGGGTGAAGCTCCTCGTGATCGACCCGTTCCTTGAGGTGAAGCGGGTCGAGATCGCCATGCAGGTGACCGCGCATGCGATAGGCGCGGATCATCATCAGCGCCCGCACGGAATCGCGCGTCTGCTGCTGGACGTCCGCGTCGCTCAGCGGCTTTCCGGCCGCGTCCGCCTTGGACTTGATCTTGTCGCCGAGCGCCTTTTCGACCGGCGCCCAGTTGCCGTCGAAGGCATTGACCAGATCGCCATTGGCCGTCACCGGCCAGTCGCTGCGCGTCCAGGACGCGCCGCGCGCCTCTTTCAGCACATCGGCTTTTTCATCGGGGAGGTTTGAGAAGAAGTCACGCCACGTCTCGTCGAGAGAGGACGGATCTTCCTTGAAGCGCGCATAGAGGTCTTCAATATACGCCGCGTTGCCGCCGTACAAAAACGACGTCATCGCGAATGCAGTGTTCGCGTCTTGCCGAGCCATCACAATAGCGGGGAATCCCCCGCCCGCCTGTTGAGGGGAGCCCTTTCACGCAGCGCCCCAGAGAACGGATGTGGGATGGGCAGGCGCAGGGCGTGTCCCGCGCCAACCCCCTTGTCAGTCCATACAGTCCCATCGGTACACGGGAACATACCCCAAGGGAAGGTCCCGTAGCCGATATGGTGCTGCGGTCACGGTTAATTTCCCGTGACCGCGCGCAATCAGCCCTTGAGAACCTCAAGCAGCGTCTCGCCAAGCTTGGCGGGAGACGGCGAGACCTTGATCCCGGCCGCTTCCATCGCCGCAATCTTGTCTTCCGCACCGCCCTTGCCGCCGGAAATCACGGCGCCGGCGTGACCCATGGTGCGGCCCGGAGGCGCCGTGCGGCCGGCGATGAAACCGGCCATCGGCTTGGAGCGGCCCTTCTCGGCCTCGTCCTTGATGAACTGCGCGGCCTCTTCCTCGGCCGAGCCACCGATCTCGCCGATCATGATGATCGATTCCGTCGCGTCGTCGGCGAGGAACATCTCCAGGATGTCGATGAACTCGGTGCCCTTGACCGGGTCGCCGCCAATGCCGACGGCCGTGGTCTGGCCGAGACCCGCGTTGGACGTCTGGAACACCGCCTCGTAGGTCAGCGTGCCGGAGCGCGACACGACGCCGACGGAGCCCTTCTTGAAGATGGAGCCCGGCATGATGCCGATCTTGCACTCTTCCGGCGTGAGGACGCCCGGGCAGTTCGGGCCGAGGAGGCGCGAGTTGGACTTCTCCAGCCGGCGCTTGACCTTGACCATGTCGGCGACCGGAATGCCTTCCGTGATGCAGACGATGAAGGGAACTTCCGCGTCGATCGCCTCGATGATCGCGGCGCCCGCGCCTGCCGGCGGGACGTAGATCACGGAAGCATCCGCGCCGGTCGCTTCCTTCGCTTCACCAACTGTGGCGAAGATCGGAAGATTCGCCGCGCCGTCGAGACCGGACGACCAGGTTTCGCCGCCCTTCTTCGGATGCACGCCGGCGACCATCTTGGTGCCGTAGTACTCAAGCGCCTGTTCGGTGTGGAACGTGCCGGTCTTGCCGGTCAGTCCCTGAACGATGACCTTGGTGTCTTTGTTGACGAGAATGGACATTATGCGCCCCCCTTCACGGCCTTGACGATCTTCTGCGCCGCATCGTCGAGATCGTCGGCGGCGATAACGTTCAGGCCGCTTTCATTGATGATCGTCTTGCCCTGCTCCACGTTCGTGCCCTCGAGGCGCACGACGAGGGGAACCTGAAGCCCGACGTCCTTCACGGCCGCGACCACGCCTTCGGCGATCACGTCGCAGCGCATGATGCCGCCGAAGATGTTGACCAGGATGCCCTTCACGTTCGGGTCCGACGTGATGATCTTGAAGGCCGCCGTGACCTTTTCCTTGGAGGCGCCGCCACCGACGTCCAGGAAGTTGGCCGGCTCCGCGCCATAGAGCTTGATGATGTCCATGGTCGCCATGGCAAGGCCTGCGCCGTTCACCATGCAGCCGATGTCGCCATCGAGCGCCACATAGGCGAGGTCGTATTTCGAGGCCGCGATTTCCTTGGCGTCTTCCTCGGTCTTGTCGCGCAGCTCCATGATGTCGTCATGGCGGAACAGCGCATTGCCGTCGAAGGAGACCTTGGCGTCGAGAACGCGCAGGTGGCCGTCCTTCATGACGATCAGCGGATTGACCTCGAGCAGCGCCATGTCCTTCTCGACGAAGGCGGTGTAGAGGATCGGGAACAGCGTCATGCCGTCGGTGCGTGCGTCACCGGTGAGCTCAAGCGCGTCGCAGAGCTTGGCTGCGTCGGCCTCGGTCACGCCCGTGTCCGGATCGATCGGCAGGGTGACGATCTTTTCCGGCGTCTCTTCGGCCACCGCCTCGATGTCCATGCCGCCTTCCGTCGAAACGACGAAGGCCGGCCGGCCGACCGTGCGGTCGACGAGGATCGACAGATACAGCTCGCTCTCGATGTCGGCGCCGTCCTCGATGTAAAGACGGTTGACGACCTTGCCGGCATCGCCGGTCTGCGCGGTCACCAGCGTGTTGCCGAGCATGTCGGCCGCGTGCGACTTCACCTCGTCGATCGAGAAGGCGAGGCGGACGCCGCCCTTGGCGTCGGGGCCGAGTTCCTTGAACTTGCCCTTGCCGCGGCCGCCGGCGTGAATCTGCGACTTCACCACCCAGAGCGGACCGGGAAGCTGCTTGGCGGCAGCCTCGGCCTCGTCGACGGAAAAGATGGGCACGCCGTTTGCGACAGGCGCGCCAAAGGCCTTGAGCACCTGCTTGGCCTGGTATTCATGGATATTCATGCGTCACTCCCCCAGTGTCGGAGACGGTTCGCGTTATGCGAAACGGGAGGCTCGAGGCCTCCCGCATGTCTTGGTTCAGGCCAGCGCCGGCTGGATCTTCTTGCAGGCCTCGACGAGGCCGTCGACGGATGCGACGGACTTGTCGAACATGGCCTTCTCGTCCGCGTTCATCTCGATCTCGATGACGCGCTCCACGCCGTTGGCGCCGATCACGACCGGCACGCCGACATAGGTGTTGCTGAGACCGTACTGACCGGTCAGATGCGCGGCGCAAGGCACGACGCGCTTCTTGTCCTTGAGGTAGCTCTCCGCCATGGAGATCGCCGACGATGCCGGGGCGTAGAAGGCAGACCCGGTCTTCAGCAGGCCGACGATCTCGGCGCCGCCGTCGCGGGTGCGCTGGACGATTTCTTCCAGACGCTCGGCCGTGCACCAGCCCATCTTGACCAGATCGGGCAACGGAATGCCGCCGACGGTCGAATAGCGCGTCAGCGGCACCATCGTGTCGCCGTGGCCGCCGAGCACGAAGGCCGTGACGTCTTCCACGGACACGTCGAACTCTTCGGCCAGGAAATAGCGGAAGCGGGCGCTGTCGAGGACGCCGGCCATGCCGACAACCTTGTTCGCCGGAAGGCCGGAGAACTTCTGCAGCGCCCAGACCATGGCGTCGAGCGGGTTGGTGATGCAGATGACGAAGGCGTCCGGGGCATGGGCCTTGATGCCGGCGCCGACCTGCTCCATCACCTTCAGATTGATTTCCAGAAGGTCGTCGCGGCTCATGCCGGGCTTGCGCGGCACGCCGGCGGTGACGATCACCACGTCCGAACCGGCAATCGCCTCATATGAGTTCGCGCCGGACATCTTGGCGTCGAAGCCATCGACGGGCGAGGATTCTGCAAGGTCGAGCGCCTTGCCCTGGGGCGTTCCTTCGGCAATGTCGAAGAGCACGATGTCGCCGAGTTCCTTCAGGCCGGCGAGGTGGGCGAGCGTGCCGCCAATCTGTCCCGCGCCGATCAAAGCGATCTTGTTCCGAGCCATATCCTATTGCTTCCCTTTACGTAAAATGGAGCACATACCGCATCAACGGTCGCGCATGGCGATAAACCCTTTGGCGTCTGGGCGCAAGCCAATCGAAGGGATAGGGCATGAGGGTGCCCTAAGAGTCACCTTCGCTCAGCCAGTCCTCGGAGCGCATCTCGACAAGGCGCGAGACCGTGCGCTGGAACTCGAAGGATTCGGTCCCGGTGGTGGCCACATAGAGCCCGTCGGGCTCGGCCTCTGCCGAAAGAACAAGCTTGTTTCGGTTGTTGTACAGCGTGTCGATCAGGGTGATGAAGCGCTTTGCCGCGTTGCGTTGCGCCAGCTCCATGACCGGCACGTTCTCGATCACGAAGGTGTGGTAGGAGAGGGCCAGGCGCTGATAGTCGGCCGCCCCCAGTGGCTGCTCGCAAAGTTCCGTAAACGTAAAGCGGGCAACGCCGGCGGCGGTTCGCGACACCGGAATGTGTCGCCCCTTGACCTCCAGCTCCTCGCTGTGAGCCTTCAACCCGTGGGTCAGCTTGCGCCACAGGTCTTCCACCCCGCGCTCGGCCTCGGAACCGAGCGGCGAAAGATACAGCGGCGCGCCGGCAAGTTTCTCCAGGCGGTAGTCGGTGCGCGCATCGAGGCAGACCACGTCCACCCGGGTTTTCAGCAGCTCGACAAACCCCAGGAAATGCCCCCGGTTGAGGCCGTCCTTGTACAGGTCGTCGGGCGCGACGTTGGAGGTTGCGACCACCACCACGCCCTGCTCGAACAGCCGCGTGAACAACCGCCCGAGAATCATCGCATCGGCGATGTCGGTCACGGTGAATTCATCGAAACACAGCAGACGCGTTTCCTCCGACAGTTCCGCCGCCACGGGGGGAATCGGATCGTCGCCGGCGATCTCGCCGTCGCGGATCGCCGCACGGACCCGGTGCACGCGCTCGTGCACATCCGCCATGAACTCATGGAAATGCACGCGTCGCTTCTTGCGGGCCACCGCAATGTCGAAGAACAGGTCCATCAGCATGGTCTTGCCGCGACCGACCTTGCCCCAGACGTAAAGCCCCTTGGGCGTGTCCTTTGCGGCGCCGCGCTTGCCGAAAAGCCAGCCGAGGGCGCTTTTTTTCGAAGCCGGCCCGGTTTCGGCAAGGACCGCGTTAAGCCGGTCGAGCGCGGCCACGACATCCGCCTGGGCGGGGTCGTGCTCGATCTCGCCCGCCTCGATCAGCGCCTTGTAGCGACCGTCCACCGTATGGGTGATGGCGATGGGAGAGGATCTTGCGTCCGACAGGCTCATCGCATGCAGCCTTGCGGCGCGGCACCGCACGGGAACGGGCGGGAACGAAGATCGTGTTGCACAGCCGGAAGAAACGTCACGTCACCCTCGCAAACAACGTTCTTTAGGCGGGGATACCGCGCCGGACAAAGGCTCGCAAGTCGCGCAAGGCGCAAAACGGCCCGACACGGCCGGCGGCCGGGCGCTTTTCACTCAGTCTTTGCCGGAGGTCTTGGGCAGGAAGGCTTCGTCGACCGGCACCTGCAGCGCGGTCGCAAGGCGATTTGTTTCGCTTGCCATACCGACGATCGCGAGAAGTTCGCCGAGCTGCGCCTCGCTCATCCCCTTGGCACGCGCCGCCGCCGTATGCGAGCGGATGCAGTATTCGCAGCCGTTGACGATGGAGACGGCGACATAGAGCATCTCCTTCATCACGGGATCGATCTCGCCCGGCCCCATCACCTCCTTCAGACTGCCCCATGTCCGCTCCAGCAGCGCCGGGTCATTGGCGAGCACCCGCCAGAAGTTGTTGATGAAGTCCGTGTTGCGTGTGGTCTTTATGTCCTCGATGACCGCCGACGCGCGCTCGGGCAAGTCGGCGTCGTCCAGGACGGGCCAGATCGACATGGGCTGTCTCCGCTTGTCGTTACCGAAACCGCACTCAGCGGAACACGGAAATCGGCGCGCCGCTCGTTGTGCGGCCGGAAAAGCGTTCCGCGCCTGTGGCATAGAGCTGCGCGACCGTTGCTCCGGTGGTGTCCTTCAGGATCACTTCCTTGCCCTGAAGGTCCCAGGCCGAAACGGTTTGCAGGGTCGGCGTGGCGCAGCCGCGGGAGTTGGCGCGATAGCCGCCTTCCCAGGTGGTCAGCGTCATGAAGAGCTTGCAGTTGTCGGCCCCCGACGCCAGCGACCAGCCACCGAGCATGTCGCTGCGTCCGATCTCGCGTGCGCCGGCGGGCGGGCCGCCGGCAAGCGGATCGACGCCGGCCACCTGGGTGTCGCCGTCGAGCGGCGCCGTGCCGTCGAGCGTCTGTGTGTCGCGGGGATTCAGGCTCGGATCGAGCGGCTCGAGCGACTGGCTCGCGACCGGCGCGGTCGGTGTCGCGGGCAATGGCGCCGAGCGGTTGCCGTAGCCAAGCCGCTGGCAGCCTGCGAGCGCGAGTGTCAGGCAGACGACGGCAGTCATCTGCGTGCCCAGCCGGGGCATGCGAAGCGGGGCGGTTCGGATCATGCGCTGTCTTTCCTTGTGCTGTCCGTCCGGCAGGAGTCGGTTGCGCAGTCTAGCGCAACAGTCTGGGCGCTGCCCATATCGATCCTCTCCGTTTATGGTGACCAAATCGTTGACGCAACCGTCATGCTTGCCATCAAACTGCCGCAGTAAAGCGGCCAGAGTGTGTATTCGGTCTGGGGAGACCTTCAAGGAGTGGCGCAACACAATCAGGAGCGCCCCATGCCGCAAACACCAGAAACCGGCTCAACCGGATATTTTCGCAAACTTTCCTTCGCCGACCAGCCTCGTTTTCGCGACCATCTCCTGCGTCTCGACCCCGGCGCCAGGCAGGCGCGGTTCGCCATGCCGGCGAGTGATGCCTTTTTGCGCTGCTATGCGGAGACCAGCTTTTCACTGGACGCCATCCTGCACGGGTATGTCGTCGACGGCCACGTGCGGGCCGTGGCGGAGCTGCGGCCCTGCGGCGATCCCCAAACGGCGGAAGCCGCCTTTTCCGTCGAAGACAGCTGCCGCCAGAGCGGCGTCGGAACCCGGCTGATGGAACTGACGCTGATCGCCGCCCGCAACCGGGGGTGCCATCACATCTACATGAACTGCCTGGCGACCAACCGGGCGATGCAGCAGCTCGCCCGCAAGTTCACCAAGGACCTGACCTTCGAGATGGGCGATATCGTCGGTCGCATCGACCCGCGTTCGGCCTCCCCCTTCAGCCATCTGCGCGAACACACCTCCGACATCTTCGGCGCGCTCGACGGCCTGATCGACGGTTCGCGCGCTCTGCTTCGAAGCCATCCCTGAGGCAGGTTCCCCCCTTGGACACGCGGTTCCGGTCATGCAGAGCGGCGCCGGATGCAAGGGTCAATGCCGCAACCGGCAAAGCGCATTTCGATGTCCCGGCGCAGCGTCGCAAAGACGCTCCGCGCCTCCTGGAGCGCGCTTGACGCAGGCCCGCAAGGCTCCAGCGGCCAACTGGCATGGCGCGCCGGCCAAGGCCACACGCGGGCAGTCGCCGCCGCCACTCCCGGTGTCAGGGCGACGATGATGTCCGGCGACGGCGCATGCGGAAGCGCGAAAAGCTCCCAGGACTTCGGCACGAGATCGCCGCAGGAAATGCCGTTCTCGGCAAGCACCCGTGCCGTCGCCGGCGCGAGATGACCGGCCGGCGCAAGTCCGGCGGAAAACGCGCGTATCGTGCCGTCGCTGATCGCGTTGAGGCAGGCTTCGGCCATCGGGCTGAGGCCGGCATTGTCGTTACATACAAACAAGATCGTGGTCGCCATGCTCGTTCCCGCCGCTTGCCTCGCCCCCATAAACCCGCGAGGAGCAGTAACGTTCCGGCAAAACGCGAGTATGACGAAACGCGGGTGAGGCCCGGCGAAATCATGGCGACTTCGGGATCTTGCCTTCGGCGGGACGCGGGCGTGCCGTTGCAGCTTCGGCCGCCCGCCGGAGCTCAGCTCTCCTCGCCCCGGGGAGCCGCGAAGCTGTCGAAGGCGGCCAGCGCCTCCGCGCCGTAAATCATCGACGGGCCGCCGCCCATGTAGACCGCAACGCCGATGGCCTCCATCACTTCCGCGCGTGTCGCGCCGTATTTCGCCGCCGCCTTGGCGTGATAGGCAAGGCAACCGTCGCAGCGCGCGGCGATCCCGATTGAGAGCGCAATCAGCTCCTTGGTCCTGGAATCAAGCGCGCCCTTCCCGATGGCCGAGCGGGCGATCTCGTGAAATCCTTTCGCCACGCCGGGAATTCCGCTGCGAAGCTCCGCCATGCGGGCATCCGTCTGGGTGATGAAGGCGTTCCAGTCGCTGACGGCCATGTGCCTGTCTCCTTGGTGTCTTGAATGACCTCGCAGGCCATTTGCCCAAGTCACACCATCGCAGCTCGCGAAGCGCCATGCGCTGGATCAAAATCTCTCCCGGAACCGCCGCGCCGCCTTGACGGCGGACCGAAAAGAGAAAAAAACACAAGGACCGGCAGCCCCGTCAGGTCAGGACAGTCTTCATGCCATTTGCCATCTGGTGCGTTTTCGCAGCCGCTCTTCTGCCGATCCTTTCGGCCTTCCCCGCCAAGCTTTCGAAGGACTTCGACAATGCGCGCCCGCGCGACCCGGAGTACTGGAAGAGCGGCTTTCGCGCGCGCGCGGCCAGCGCGCAGGCGAACGGTTTCGAGGCATTCCCGATTTTCGCCGTCGCGATCATCGTCGGCCTTTGGCAGGGCGGCGATGCAATCTGGATCGACCGGCTCGCCGGGCTCTTCATCGGCGCGCGGCTGATCTATGTGTTTTGTTACTGGAGCGACCGCGCCACCCCGCGCTCGCTCGCCTGGGCCGTCGGCTTCCTGTCGACCATCGCGATCTTCACCAGTCCGGTCTGGAGCTGAGGGCGAGCCGAGGCGCGCCGGACCGTTCGAGCCGGTAGACTTCGGCCTCGCTGTCGCCGGCCTCGCTGTCGAAATGCACGCGCGGCACGTGATTCGCGGGCTGAAGCGGACCGCGGAACACCGCGTGCCTTGTCGCGTCAGTGCCCTGGCAATCGCGTCACCATCCAACCCAACCGCCTCCCGCGCGTCATCCTTTCCCGGATCCGCCTCCAAACACGGCGGGACGGCTTGCGTCGCCCGCACGGCTGCGTTGCGGCGTCCCGGCAGCAAAAAGCCGCCCCGAAGGACGGCTTTTCAAATGTCGGCATGGATGCCTGCGTGTGCGTCGCGCCTCAGACCCGGCGTTCGACCATCATCTTCTTGATCTCGGCGATGGCCTTGGCCGGGTTCAGGCCCTTGGGGCAGGCCTGCGAACAGTTCATGATCGTGTGGCAGCGGTAGAGGCGGAAAGGATCTTCCAGATCGTCGAGACGCTCGCCGGTTGCCTCGTCGCGGCTGTCGATCAGCCAGCGGTAGGCCTGCAGCAGAACGGCCGGGCCGAGGTAGCGGTCGCCGTTCCACCAGTAGCTCGGACAGGACGTCGAGCAGCAGGCGCAGAGGATGCACTCATAAAGCCCGTCGAGCTTGGCACGATCCTCGTGGGACTGGCGCCATTCCTTTTCCGGAGCCGGCGTCGTCGTCTTCAGCCAGGGCTCGATGGAGCGGTGCTGGGCGTAGAAGCGCGTCAGGTCCGGAACCAGATCCTTGACCACCGGCATGTGCGGCAGCGGATAGATCTTCACCGGCCCGGCGCCGATTTCTTCCATGCCCCGGGTGCAGGCCAGCGTATTGGTGCCGTCGATGTTCATCGCGCAGGAGCCGCAAATGCCTTCGCGGCAGGAGCGGCGGAAGGTCAGCGTCGGGTCGATCTTGTCCTTGATGTAGATCAGCCCGTCGAGCACCATCGGCCCGCAGTCTTCCTTGTCGATGAAATAGGTGTCGACGCGCGGATTGCGCCCGTCGTCCGGGTTCCAGCGGTAGATCCGGAACTCGTGCAGGTCGTTGGCGCCGGTCGGTTTGTCCCAGACCTTGCCTTCCGTTATCCGCGAGTTCTTGGGAAGCGTCAGCTGTACCATCTTGTTTCGCTCCGCGTTTGGCCCGCCTTTGGCGGCGGCCTCGTCATCCGGATCTTCAGGCGCCGCGCCGGAAGATCGTGTTGTCCCTGGTCGCTCCGGCCGCATGATAGCCGCGGGCCTGAAGCTGTGAAATGCAATCGTCCTGCCAGTGCTCCCGGCAGTTGGTCTCCAGCAGGATGGCGCCCGGAAGATCGTGGTCATCCAGTGCGCGCAGATACGGCAGAAGCGCCCGGTCCTCAAAACCCTCCACGTCGATCTTCAGCACATCGACGCGGGCAATGCGGTGGTCCGCCAGAATGTTGGCCAGCGGGCGCACCTGCACCGGACGGGACCGCCAGTCGCCGGCCCATTCGCCGGTCGTGAGGTCCCCAACCAGCGTTGCGAACCCGCAGTTCGACGGTTCGCTCCACAGATCCAGAACCTCGTCGCGGGCGCCGACCGCCACATTCTCCACCTCGACATCGCCCAGCTTGTTGGCGGCAAGATTGAAGGCAAGCTTCGCCGCCGTGTCGCTGTCGGCCTCGATCGCCAGCACCCTTGCGCCGCGGCGCGCGGCATCCAGGCTGTAGCTGCCAACATTGGCACCGATGTCGACAAACACGGTGCCTGGACGAAGCAGGTCGCCCAGCAGGCCGTGTTCGGCGCGTTCCGGCAGGCGTCCGCGGGCCATGATCTTGCGATCGTCGTAATTGGCCTCCGGATAAAGACGAAAGCGCAATCCCTCCGCCTCGCGGTCGAAGGGACCGCGATAATGACGGGCAACGAAGGCACGCACGCGCTTGCGCCAGCGCGGCGACAGTTCGTGCCGGTCGGCAAGCGCCCAGGCAAACCGTGCCCGCCCCCCGGCACGATAGGTGCCGAAGGGAGAGTTCACATCCGTTATCCGTGCCGGCATCGACATGATGCTTCGCCTCTCGCCGGGCCGTCCTCAGTAGACGCGGGCCTTGGGCGCGATCTTCTTCGGATCGATGCCGCCTTCCTCGAGGGTCGTCAGCGGATCGGTGACGACGGCACGATAGTCGAGCGTCGTCTTGCCGTCCTCGGCGACCCAGGCGAGCGTGTGCTTGCGCCAGTCGTCGTCGTTGCGACCGCCCAGCGGACCGTCCTTGTAGTCCTCGCGGGCATGGGCGCCACGGCTTTCCTTGCGCGCCTCGGCGCCATAGACCGTGGTGATCGCGTTGGCCATCAGGTTCTCCAGCTCCAGCGTTTCCACCAGATCGGAGTTCCAGATCATCGAACGGTCGGTGACCTTGAGGTCGGACAGTTCGCCCCAGATCGCGGAAATACGCTCGCAGCCCTGCTTCAGGCTCTCCTGGGTGCGGAACACCGCCGCGTCTTCCTGCATCGCGCGCTGCATCTTCTCGCGCAGCTGCGCCGTCGGCGTCTTGCCGTCGGCATGGCGCAACTTGTCGAAGCGGGCCATGATCTTGTCGCAGGACGCTTCGTTCGGTGTCGGCACGGCCGTCTTCGGATCGACGGTCTCCGCGGCGCGAATCGCCGCGGCGCGGCCGAAGACCACAAGGTCGATCAGCGAGTTGGAGCCAAGACGATTGGCGCCATGCACGGACGCACACCCCGCCTCGCCAACAGCCATCAGGCCGGGCTGGATCGCGTTCGGATCGTCCTTGGTCGGGTTCAGCACCTCGCCCCAGTAGTTCGTCGGGATGCCGCCCATGTTGTAGTGCACGGTCGGCAGAACCGGGATCGGCTCCTTGGTCACATCGACGCCGGCGAAGATCTTCGCCGATTCCGAGATACCCGGGAGACGCTCCCCGAGAATGTCCGGATCCAGATGATCGAGATGCAGGAAGATGTGGTCCTTGTCTTTGCCCACACCCCGGCCTTCGCGGATCTCCATGGTCATGCAGCGCGACACCACGTCACGCGACGCCAGATCCTTGGCCGACGGAGCGTAGCGCTCCATGAAGCGCTCGCCCTCGGAGTTGACCAGATAGCCGCCCTCGCCGCGCGCGCCCTCGGTGATCAGGCAGCCTGCGCCATAAATGCCGGTCGGATGGAACTGGACGAACTCCATGTCCTGGAGCGGCAGGCCTGCGCGCGCCACCATGCCGCCGCCGTCGCCCGTGCAGGTATGCGCGGAGGTCGCGGAGAAATAGGCACGGCCGTAGCCGCCGGTCGCCAGCACCACCATCTTGGCGGAGAAGCGATGGATCGTGCCGTCGTCGAGGTTCCAGGCGATCACGCCCTGACACACACCGTCTTCCGACATGATCAGGTCGAGCGCGAAATACTCGATGTAGAATTCCGCGTTGTTCTTCAGCGACTGGCCGTAGAGCGTGTGCAGGATGGCATGACCGGTGCGGTCGGCCGCGGCGCAGGTGCGCTGCACGGGCGGACCGTCGCCGTAATTCTGCATGTGACCGCCGAAGGGACGCTGATAGATGCGTCCGTCCTCGGTGCGCGAGAAGGGCACGCCGTAATGCTCCAGCTCGTAGACCGCTTTGGGGGCTTCGCGGGCGAGATACTCCATCGCGTCGGTATCGCCGAGCCAGTCGGAGCCCTTGACGGTGTCGTACATGTGCCACTGCCAGCTGTCGGGCGTCATGTTCTGAAGGCTGGCGGCAATGCCGCCCTGCGCCGCGACCGTATGCGAGCGGGTGGGGAACACCTTGGAAATACAGGCGGTTCTCAGGCCCTGTTCGGCCATGCCAAGCGTTGCCCTGAGGCCCGCGCCACCGGCTCCGACCACCACAACGTCATAGCTGTGATCGACGAAGGAATAGGCTTGTCCTGACATGTATTCAGCCTCCGAAGCTGATTTTGAGAACGGCGAACACCGATGCGAGGCCGATGAACGTCGAAAAGAAGATATTGCCCATCAGGGCGAGGAATTTCAGGCCTTCGCCGTGAATGTAGTCCTCGATGATCACCTGCATGCCGAGCTTCATGTGATAGACGGCGGACAGGATCACGAGGAGCAGGACGATCGCGACGAGCGGATTTCCCAGCGCTGCGGAAACGCTCGCGTAATCGCTGCCCTGGAGCGCGACCACGAGGACCACGAAAAAGGAAATCAGCACCACATTGGCCACGGCGGTGACCCGCTGGCGCCAGAAATGGGAGGTTCCGTCCTTGGCCGAGCCAAGACCGCGAACCCGGCCGAGAGGCGTGCGCATATCAGTCATCGTCTCATCTCCCTCAGCGAACCGCGTAGCCGATGACCCATAGAAGGATCGTGACCGCGACGGAGCCGATGATCGTTGCACGGGCAAGCCACTCACGGGCTTCGGTTCCGAAGCCGTGCCCCATGTCCCAGATGAAATGGCGAAGGCCGCCGAGCATGTGATGGATCAGCGCCCAGGTGAAGCCGAACAGCACCAGCCGGCCGAGGAAGGAGCCGAAAATTCCGTTCACGAATTCGAAATAGGCCGGTCCGGCCGCGGCGGACACCAGCCACCAGGCGACAAGGATCGTGCCGAAGTACAGCGCCGCACCCGTGATGCGGTGCAGGATCGACATGACCATGGTCATGATGGGCTTGTAAATCTGGATATGCGGCGACAGTGGCCTGCTGTTTTTCATCCCGACATCCGACATGGGTTGTTCTCCCGTCTCCCCGATCGCCTCACGCTTACGTAAACGTTAGCTATAACAGGGCCTTGTATCCCAGCCTTCTAACCCCATCGCAGCGGAACGTCAAAATATCCTATCGGCCAAGACGGATACGGATTGGAAACGGCAGGCCGGCGCCGGCCGGGAGGTCGAAGGCCGGCGGTCAGAGCGGACGCGGACGAGATGACCTATAGGTAAGGCGCTTGTAGAGATGCAGCATCATCACGGTCGCGAAGATCGGCGTCAGCAGGTTGAGAAAGGGAATCGCCAGAAATCCGGCAATCGCGAGACCGGAGAGGAAAACGGTCGTGGAATGGGCGCGGCGAAACGCACGCGCCTCCACCGCCGACATGTGCCGCATTGCGGCGAACTCGAAGAATTCGCGTCCGAGCAGATAGCCGTTGACGACAAAGAAGGCGATCAGATTGACGCCCGGAATCAACAGCAGAAACAGCGCGAAAATATTGCCGAGAATGACCACGCCGGTGAACTTGATCGCCTGCGGAATCGCCTCGGAAAGCGGCATAGCACGCCCCGGAGGATCCCGCGGATAGCTTCTCCGTTCGACAACCTCGGCAATATCGTCTTGCAGGATGCCCGCGATCACCGCCGTGACAGGGGCGACGAGATACCCGAGCACGAAGATCGCACCGATACCGGTGAGCAGCGACAGCACCGTTTCCAGCCACGGATACGGCAGCGTCACCAGTGTGGCCACCGCGCCGTTCAGCGCCACCCAGACCAGCAGGAGCAGGAGCAGCGTATAGCCAAGCGTCTTCCAGAAGATCGCGCGCAGCGGCTGTTCGAAGATCTGGGTGAGCGCGGTGAGCGCGGAGGAAATCATGTCGGTCGGGCGTCCTGGTTCTCTGTCGTGTCCACCCGCTTCAGGTAGGTCGCGGGGCGCTTCCGCACAAGCCGCGTGTCACGCCGCCTCGACCCAGGAACGAATCAGCCAGTGTGCGATGGACAGCGGCGGCGGGATCTTCAGCCCGTCCGGGTGCCTGTCCTCCAGCATCGCCCGCGTTTCGTCGCGCGAGAACCAGCGACAGGCCTCCAGTTCGGTTTCGTCCATGCGGATCTCGGTGCTTTCGGCACGCCCCTCGCAGCCGATCATCAGCGAGGCGGGGAAGGGCCAGGGCTGGCTCGCGCGATAGCCGACGGCGCCGACATGAACGCCCGCCTCTTCCATCACCTCGCGCCGCACCGCTTCCTCGATGGTCTCGCCCGGCTCGATGAAGCCCGCAAGGGTGGAGAACACCCCCTCCGGCAGGCGCGGCGGACGGCCCATCAGACAGCGCTCGCCGTCGGTGACGAGCATGATCGCCACCGGATCGGTGCGCGGGAAATGCAAGCCGCCGCAAGACGCGCAGTCGCGGCGATAGCCGCCCTGGGTCATGGCGCTTGGGGCGCCGCAGCGCGAACAGAAGCGGTGCGTGTCATGCCAGTGCAGAAGCGCGCTCGCCTGCGCCAGAAGTCCCAGATACCCGGAAGGCAAGACGCCTTGTACGGCGAGCGAGCGTGTGTCGATGCACTTCAGATCGGGATGAGCGGCCTCGATCTCTTCCACCGTGCGCGACACGGGAACGGCGAAGACCGGCGCGGTGTCCGGATCGCCGAAGCCGAGGAGGATCGTCTCATCGCCACGCATGACGAGGGCATCACCGAGCGCGCGCCCATGCAGCAGCTCGAGCCGACCGTTCGCGACGTCGAGCACCGGGCGCCCTTCGCTGACGAACAGAAAGCGGGCATTCGCCGCGCCGCGATGCGCCTCGAACCAGGCGGCATCGCCCCGATGCTCGGACTGGCGCTCGAGCGGATTTCCCGTGAAGGCGAAACCGAAGCCGGTCTGCGGCAGGTCGTTCATGAAGACGGTCCTTGTGTCCCGGCGTGTCCCGACGCAGGGCGAAAACGGGTCACCGGTTTGCCCCGGCGATTGCCTGTGCAAGCCGCTCCGCCAGATCGCGCCCGCTATCGGGGGCATAGGGCTCGGCCGCACCGCTGCCCCAGACCGGCCCCGGCCAGGCGGCGTCGCCAACGAACCGGGCGACGATATGCACATGGAGCTGCGGAACCATGTTGCCCAGCGCCCCGACATTGAGCTTGTCGCAGCCGCTGACCGCTTTCAGCGCCTTGCTCGCGCCGGCGATTTCCTCGATCAGCCGCAGCCGGTCGTCGGCGCCAAGGTCGACAAGCTCGGTCACGCCGGCGCGCTTGGGAACGAGCAGCAGCCAGGGGTAGCGCGCATCGTTCATCAGCCGGACGGTGCACAGGTCGAGATCGAGGACAGCCAGGCTGTCGCCGGCAAGGCGATGGTCGAGGGTAAAGTCGGACATGTGCGGTTCCCCGGCCGGACGGCGTTTGATGATGGCGGCACTATACAAGCGCCGCGCAGCGGCACCACCCCCGTCGCGGTCAAACAAACGACAGCCGTTGACGCCTTCGCCCTTCCGTTGCATCC
This sequence comes from Stappia stellulata DSM 5886, assembly GCF_000423705.1. Lineage (GTDB taxonomy): Bacteria > Pseudomonadota > Alphaproteobacteria > Rhizobiales > Stappiaceae > Stappia > Stappia stellulata. Next base: position 280,655 of record NZ_AUIM01000010.1, read on the forward strand.
AAATCCCCTGGGGCATGACAGCCACCGGGGAGGATCGCATCGATGCTGAGCGACGCACAGACCTACGAAGAGCTTCTCGCCCGCTTCCAGTGGCAGGTGCCGGCGCATTACAACATCGGCGTCGACATCTGCGACAAATGGGCAAGGCGCGAGCCCGACCGCCCGGCGCTGATCTGCATTTCCGAGGACGGCGCACGCGAAGAGGTGACCTACGGCGACCTCATGGCGCTGTCCAACCGCATCGCCAATGCCTTTGCCGCCGACGGCGTGACGCGGGGCGACCGGGTCGCCATCCTGCTGCCGCAGGCGAAGGAGACGGCCGCGGCCCATATCGCGGTCCACAAGCTCGGCGCGATCTCCATTCCGCTGTTCATGCTGTTCGGCGACGAGGCGCTCGCCTTCCGTCTTGGCGATTCCGGGGCGAAAGCCGTCGTCACCAACGCAACCGGGGCCGCCAAGCTTCACGCCATCCGCGCGCAGCTGCCGGATCTGGCAAGGACCTACACCATCGACGGCGCGCAGCCGGGAACCACCGACCTGCATGCCGCCCTCGCCGACCAGCCGGACAGCTTTACGCCCGTCGACACGCATGCCGACGATCCGGCGATCCTGATCTACACCTCCGGCACCACCGGCCAGCCCAAGGGCGCGCTGCATGCCCATCGCGTTCTGCTCGGCCATCTTCCGGGCGTCGAGATGAGCCACGACCTGTTTCCGCAGATTGGCGACCGGATCTGGACGCCGGCCGACTGGGCCTGGATCGGCGGACTGCTCGATGTGCTGATGCCGGCCCTTCATCACGGGGTCTGTGTCGTTGCCTGCCGCTTCGCGAAATTTACAGCCGAGGCCGCCTTCGAGTTGATGGCCAGGGAAAAGGTGCGCAACGCCTTCCTGCCGCCAACGGCGCTGAAGATGATGCGCGCCCACGGCGATCCGGACCCGTCCCTTCCCCTTGAGATGCGCACCGTCGCCAGCGGCGGCGAGACGCTCGGCACGGAGTTGCTCGACTGGGGGCGGCGGGTGTTCGGCGTGACGATCAACGAGTTCTACGGCCAGACCGAGTGCAACATGATCGTCTCCTCCTGCGCCGCGATCATGCCGCCGCACCCCGGTATCATGGGCCGGGCGGTCCCCGGCCATGACGTGCGGATCGTCGACGGGTCCGGCACGCCGGTCGCCGATGGCCAGGAGGGCAACATCGGTGTGAAGCGCGGCGATCCGGTGATGTTCCTGCGCTACTGGAACAACCCGAAAGCCACCGAGGCGAAGTTCGCCGGCGACTTTCTGCTGACCGGCGACCGGGGCGTGCGCGACGCCGACGGCTGGCTCCGTTTCGTCGGACGCGACGACGACGTCATTACCTCCGCCGGCTACCGGATCGGCCCGGGCGAGATCGAGGACTGCCTGATCGGCCATGCCGCCGTCAGCATGGCCGGCGTTGTCGGCAAGCCCGACCCGCAGCGCACGGAAATCGTCAAGGCCTATGTCGTGCTCGCCGAAGGGGTCGATCCAAGCGGCGATCTGGCGCGCGAGCTGCAAGAGTTCGTCAAAGTGAAGCTCGCAGCCCATGAATACCCGCGCGAGATCGCTTTCGTCGACACGCTGCCGATGACGACGACGGGCAAGATCATCCGCAAGGAGCTGAGGCAGCGCGCCGCGCGAGAGACAGACGGCGCGTGACCCCGGCCCAGGATTTTTCCTTGCAACGCAGGCGCGGAATCGACATATAGGGCGCGGGAGGTTGGTGGTGGACGAGCCACTCGCCAACCGGGTCAGGTCCGGAAGGAAGCAGCCCCAACGAGTCGGGCACGGGTCACCGTGCCAGCCTCCCACCCTTTCCCTTTCAGCTGTTGAAACGTCTTCCGTGTCGTGTCCTCGCGCCGGCAGGGCGGCATTTGCCGTTTTCCCTTCGCACACGCACAAGAAAACGCGGACAGGAACGGAATAGCCCTCAACATGGGCGCCCCGCAGGTTTAAGCTGACCGGCATGGATGATCTCGCCCCAACACCCCGCAGCGACGGAACGGACGCCGAATATCGCGTGCTTGCGCGCAAGTACCGGCCCGCGACCTTCGAGGACCTCGTCGGCCAGGAGCCGATGGTCCAGACCCTGCGCAACGCCTTCGAGACCGGACGCATCGCCCAGGCGTGGATGCTGACCGGCGTGCGCGGTGTCGGCAAGACCACGACGGCGCGCATTCTCGCCCGTGGCCTCAACTACGAAATCCCCGGCGAGATCGACCGGCCGACCGTGCATCTCGACAAGCCGGGCGTGCATTGCGAGGCGATCATGAACGGCCGCCATGTCGATGTGATCGAGATGGACGCCGCCTCGCACACCGGCATCGACGACATTCGCGAGATCACCGAGGCCGCGCGCTACCGGCCCGCATCGGCGCGCTACAAGGTCTACATCATCGACGAAGTGCACATGCTGTCGAAGTCGGCGTTCAACGGCCTGTTGAAGACGCTGGAAGAGCCGCCCGAGCATGTGAAATTCATTTTCGCCACCACCGAGATCCGCAAGGTTCCGGTCACGGTGCTCTCGCGCTGCCAGCGCTTCGACCTGCGCCGGATCGACGCCGACGACATCGTGGGCCTGCTCAGGCGGATCGCGCAGTCGGAAGCCATGGCCGTGTCCGACGAGGCACTGGCGCTGATCGCGCGGGCCGGCGAAGGATCGGCGCGCGATTCGCTGTCGCTGCTCGATCAGGCGATGGCCCATGGCGCAGGCACGCACGGCGAGACGGAGATCGGCGCCGAAACCGTGCGCGCCATGCTTGGCCTTGCCGACCGCGCCCGCGTCATCGACCTCTTCACCCATCTGATGAAGGGCGACGCCGCCGCCGCGATGGCGGAGTTCAAGGCGCAATATGCGGTTGGCGCGGACCCGGTCGTCGTGCTCTCCGACCTCGCCGAATTCACCCATCTCGTGACCCGTCTCAAGATCGTGCCGCAAGCGGGCGAGGAAGCCTCCGTCACCGAGACGGAACGGCTGCGCGGCCGAGAGCTCGCCGACAAGCTGTCGCTGCGGCTGCTGTCGCGGAGCTGGCAGATCCTGTTGAAGGGCATCGCGGAAGTACAGGCGGCCCCCAAGCCCAATCTCGCCGCCGACATGGTTCTGGTGCGCCTTGCCTATGCCGCCGACCTTCCCGACCCGGAAGAGGCGCTCAAGCTTCTGCGCGAGGGCAAGGCATCGGATCTTGCGGCGGCCCTGCCGGCCAACCCGGGCGCGCCCACCGGTGGCGGGTCGCCTCAGGCACACTCTCCGGACCAGGCCCCGGCGCAGAGCGCACCGGCCGCCGTTGACGCCGCCTCTCCGCCGGCAGCGCCTCAGGCCTCCGCCGCTCCGGAGGCCGACCCCGCCCCGCGCCGCTTTCAGGCACTGGCCGGCGGCGGTGGCAACGGCGGTGCCTCCGCCACGGCGCCATACCCGGCTCCGCGCCTGGTGCCCCAGCCGGAACCGGTCGTCGCGCTCGGGTCACTGGCCGATTGCGCCGAGCTTGCCCGGAAAAAAAGCGACCTCCATCTTCTGTTCATGATCGAGCACCAGATGCGGCTCGTGAACTTCGTGCCGGGCCGGATCGAGTTTCAACCGACGGAGAAGGCCGACCCCGACCTTGCCGGAAAGCTCGGCCGCATGCTGACCGAATGGACGGGCATGCGCTGGATCGTCAGCGTCTCGCGCAGCCAGGGGCGACCGACGCTCCACGAGGAGCGCACGGCGAACAGGCACCAGTTGCTCTCCGATGCAAAATCCGAGCCGACGGTCGCGGCCCTCTTGTCCGTCTTTCCCGGTGCGAAGGTGGTGGATGTGCGCATCCAGGAGGCGGAGGACATGACCCCGCCCCTTGACATGGCGCCGGACGAGACCGAAACCGACCCCGACATGTGAGGCGCGGGCGAAACCCGTCCCGCCTGGCCGCAACACGGCCGCGCCAAGGAGATCCGTCATGGACTTTATGAAGATGATGAAGCAGGCGAAGCAGATGCAGGAGCAGATGGGCTCCCTGCAGGAGGAAATCGCCGCGGTGAGCGTCGAGGGCAGCGCCGGCGGCGGCATGGTCAGCGTCACCATGACCGGCAAGGGCGAGATGACCGCCCTCAAGATCGACCCCTCGCTCGTCAAGGAAGAGGACGTCGAGATCCTGGAAGACCTGATCCTTGCCGCCCATCAGGACGCCAAGGCAAAGTCCGAAGCCATGCTCCAGGAAAAGACCCAGGAACTGATGGGCGGTCTCGGCCTGCCCCCCGGGTTCAAGCTGCCGTTCTGATCGATCCATGAGCAACAAGGCGGTCGCGGGGCCGGAAGTGGAAAAGCTGATCCAGCTCCTGGCGAAACTGCCGGGGCTGGGGCCGCGCTCGGCGCGGCGCGCAGCGCTTCACCTGATCAAGAAGAAAGACCAGCTGCTCGTCCCGCTCGCCCAGGCGATGGGGGTTGCGGTGGAGCGCGTCACCATATGCTCCACCTGCGGCACCGTCGACACCTGCGATCCCTGCACCATCTGCTCCGACCCGCGCCGCGACACCTCGACCATCATCGTGGTGGAGGATGTCGCCGACCTCTGGGCGCTGGAGCGCGCGGCAGCACTGAACTGCGGCTATCACGTGCTCGGCGGAACGCTGTCGCCGCTCGACGGCATCGGCCCGGACGATCTCACCATCACCCAGCTCGTCGAGCGGGTCGCCGGGGGCGAGGTCTCCGAGATCGTGCTTGCGGTCAATGCCACGGTCGAGGGACAGACGACCGCCCATTACATCACCGACCGGCTGCGCGGGATGGACGTACGCGTCACCCGGCTGGCGCATGGCGTCCCGGTGGGGGGCGAGCTCGACTATCTCGACGAGGGCACGCTGACCCAGGCACTGAAGGCCCGCACGTCCTTTTAACACGCGCGTGCCCCGGTCACCCGCCTTTCGCAGCGACACCATTCATTGCTAGGATCGCGGTCGTTCCGCCTCCGCCGGAGATCCCGATGCCGCGCCTCGCCCTGCCCTGTCTTCTCGCCGCCCTTGCCCTCGCGTTCCTGCCCGCCAGGGCCCTTGCCGGCCCTTTTGACGCGCAGTTCCGCCAGTTCCTCGACCGCGAGATCGCGCCAGCCGCCATTGCTGCGGGCGTTCCCCGCGCCGTCGTGACCCGCGAACTGTCGGGCATGACGCCCGACTCCTCGCTGCCCGGTCTCGGTCGCCCTGATGCGCCGGAGACTGCGCCCTCCGTCAACTATCAGTCGGAGTTTCGCGCCCCGGCCGGCTATTTCCGCGACAGCCAGTTCAACGCGCTGGTGGCGCAGGGGCGACGGCTCGCGAAACAACATGCCACCACACTTGCCCGGATCGAGCGCGAGACCGGCGTGCCGGGCCGCATCGTCCTGGCGATCTGGGCGCGCGAGTCGGGCTATGGCCGCGCGAAGATCCCCAAGGACGCGCTGCGCACGCTTGCGACCCGCGCCTTCATGGGCCAGCGGCGCGATCTCTTTCGCAAGGAGACCGTCGCGGCCCTCCGGATCCTCGCAGAGGGCCACATTTCGCGGTCGCGGATGAAAAGCTCCTGGGGCGGGGCGATGGGCCAGCCCCAGTTCCTGCCCTCAAGCTTCCTGCGCCATGCGGTCGACTACGACGGCGACGGGCGACGCGATATCTGGACGTCCGTTCCCGACACGCTCGCCTCCATCGCGCAGTATCTCAAATGGTACGGCTGGGTGGCAAAGCGCGATTGGGGTTACGAGGCGGTGATCCCGCCGTCCGTCTCCTGCACCAACGAGGGGCCGGATCGCGGGCGGCCGATTTCAGACTGGATCGCCAATGGCGTCACGCGCGTGAAGAACCGCCCCTTCCCGGCCCATGAGGTGCCGCAACCGGGCTTCCTGTTGATGCCGGCGGGACGCTACGGTCCGGCGTTCATCGCCACCGACAATTTCTATGTGCTGAAATCCTACAATGAGTCCGATGTCTACGCGCTTTTCGTCGGCCATCTCGCTGACCGCTACGGCAACAATCGGGGCTTCGTGCAGGACTGGACGCCGATCAGAACCCGCTCGCGCGGCGCGGTGCGCAAGATCCAGCTCGAACTGGAGGCAAAAGGCCACGACGTCGGCGGCGCCGACGGCCTGATCGGCTTCAAGACCCGCCGCAGCCTGGGCGCTGTACAGGAAAAGGCTGGGCGGAGAGCGACCTGCTGGCTGGAGTGAGGGGCGTCTGATCTTACCCGCTGTCGTCCCTCTCCGGCAGCTTGCGGACGAGCAGCCAGCCGGCGAACCCGATGAAGGCGAAGGTTCCCAGATTGAGGATGGTATCGAGCAGATCGCCGCTGATCATTGCACTGCCTCCTCCCTGAGCGCCCTGACGAAACACACCATCAGCAAGATGGTGATAAAGACGAAGGGCAGGGCCCCGAGCGCGATCAGCTTCTTGATCGCATCCATCGACCCCGACAGGATCATGGCGTAGCCGAGAACCCCGAGCAACACGCCCCAGATCAGGCGGATGCCGGGCTTGGGATCGGGGTCGCCGCCAGTGGAAAAGGTCCCCAGCACGAAGGCCGCGCTCACCACGCTGGTGACGATGAACAGGAAGGCGGCAACGATGGTTGCGAGTGTCGTCAAGGTGGCGAAGGGCATCCGTTCCAGCAGGGCAAAGGTTGCCCGCTCCGCGTTGGCGGCGGCCATCGCGGCCAGCTCCCCGGTGCCCTGCAGCGCTTCGTAAAGGCCGATGCCGCCGAAGACGCCGAACCAGACCATGGAAAAAAGCGTTGGCCCGATCAGCACGCCGAAGATGAACTCGCGAATGGTGCGCCCCTTCGAGATCCGGGCGACGAAAACGCCGACAAACGGGCCCCAGGCGATCCACCAGACCATGTAGGTCAGCGTCCAGCTCTTGAACCACTCCGCCACCTCGCTGTCGAAGAAGGTGAAGGTTTGCAGACCGCGCGGAACGACACTTGTCAGATACTGGCCGAAACTCCCCACGACCGAGTTCAGCAGGAACTCGGTCGGACCGAAGATCACCACGAAAATGACGAGCGCGATTGCCAGAAGCATCGCCAGATTGGAGAGCTTCGCCATCCCGCTGCCGAGATCGGTCATCAGCGCCGGCAGGTAGAAGGCGACCATGGCAAGGAAAACGGCGCCGACAAGCATGGGCCCGGCACCCGCGCCGCCGACCAGCACGTCGATGCCGTCGGCCACCTGGAACACGCCCATGGCAATCGATCCGCCAACGCCGATGGCAATGGCGACAATGGCCATGAAGTCGGACAGCCACCCGAGCGCGCGCGCCCAGCGCTCCCCGGGAAAAAGATAGACGATCGGTGCGCTGACAAGCATGGCGGTGCCGCGCCGGAAGGCGAAATAGGCAATCACCAGCGCCGTGGTCCCGTAGATCGCCCAGGCGTGAATGCCCCAGTGGAAGATCGTTGTCACCAGCGCCTGCTGGGCGGCTTCCGGCGCGCTCATGTAGTCTTGCGCGAAGCCGAAATGGGTCAGCGGTTCCGCAACGGCCCAGAACAGCAGGCCCACGCCCATGCCGGCGGCAAACAGCATTGCGATCCAGGAGGGGGTGGAAAACTCCGGGCGGTCGTCATCCGCGCCGAGCCGGATGGCGCCGAAGCGGGAAAACGCCAGCGCGACGCAGAAAACCAGCATGCCCGTGACCGACACCATCAGGAACCAGCCGCGGCTGCGGAAATACTGGTCCACGATCCAGGAGGCGATTGCGACGAGACCGGGGGAGTCGACAACGCCCCAGATGCCGATGGCGGCAATGACCGCAAGCGATGCGATCAACAGTATCGGCTTGACACTCAACGCATTTCCCCCGGAGCCGGTTGGAGCATGCTTACACCAGCTTGACCCTACAAGAGGTACCGGGCCGGCGGGTCTCGTTCAAGACAATCACGCGACGACCACGGCGTTTCCGCGCGAGAGACCGCGGGACGTGTGCGGGCTGGAGTGAGAGGCGGACAGATTGTCCGCTTCCGTAGGCCGTCACCCCGGGCAAGGCGAAACCGCGACCCGGGGGCCATTGGCACCCTCAGCAAGAGTGGGGCGCGGTGCGGAGCGCCATGAGCCCCGCACTCGCCTGTGCGTTTGGCAACGTGGAATGGATCCCGGCTCGGGGGCCGGGATGACGGCGGAATTTGAAGCCGGCGCTGGTGGCACGTGACGGACCGTCCAAAAGTCCCTGCCTCCACCTCTCCCTACTCGCTGACGATCCCCGCGCCCGCCGTTTCCAGGCGGAAAGCGGCGGCCATCAGCGCCTTGGTGTAGTCGGTCTCCGGCGCGTCGAAGATGTCGGCGGCCGGCCCGGCCTCGACCACCTTGCCGGCGCGCATGACGACCACCTCGTTGGCAAGCGCACGCACGACTTTCAGATCGTGTGATATGAAAAGATACGCGAGATTGTGCCGGCGTTGCAGGTCACGGAGCAGGTCGACGACCTGTGCCTGGACGCTCATGTCGAGCGCGGAGGTCGGTTCGTCCAGCATGACGAATTTCGGCTCCAGCACCATGGCGCGGGCAATCGAGATACGCTGACGCTGACCGCCGGAAAACTCGTGCGGATAGCGAAACCGCGTATCGGCATCGAGACCGACCTCGACAAGGGCGGCGGAGACCTTGGCGTCGCGCTCGTCCGCAGAGATCGACGGGAAATGCACCTCCAGCCCCTCGCCGACGATATCGGCAACCGACATGCGCGGGCTGAGCGAGCCGAAGGGGTCCTGAAACACCACCTGCATGTCGCGCCTCAGCGGGCGCATTTCCTTGGAGTTCAGTCCCTCGATCTCGCGCGACCCGAACCGGATCTTGCCGGTCGAGGAAATCATGCGCATCAGGGCCAGTCCCAGCGTGGTCTTGCCCGAGCCGCTTTCGCCGACGATGCCGAGCGTCTGCCCCTCGCGCACGGTCACATCGATCCCGTCCACCGCCTTGATGTGATCGACGGTGCGGCGCAGGAAACCCCGCTTCACCGGGAACCAGACCTTGACGTTTTCCGCCGCGACGACGATGGGCTTGCGGTCGTCGGTCACCGGCGGGTCGCCCTTGGGTTCGGCTGCCAGAAGATGCTGCGTGTAGGGGTGTTCGGGTGCGGTGAAAATCCGCTCGACCGCACCGCTTTCCACGATCTTGCCTTTCGTCATCACGCAGACCCGGTCGGCCACTTTTCGCACGATGCCGAGATCATGGGTGATGAACAGCATCGCCATGCCGGTGTCGCGCTGGATGTCCTTCAGGAGCTGAAGGATCTGCGCCTGAACGGTCACGTCGAGCGCGGTCGTCGGCTCGTCGGCGATCAGGAGATCCGGCTCGTTGGCCAGCGCCATGGCGATCATCACGCGCTGGCGCTGGCCACCGGAAAGCTGATGCGGATAGCTCTTCAGCCGGGATTCGGGGTTCTGGATGCCAACCTGTTCGAGCAGTTGCAGCACACGGGCGCGCGCGGCCGTGTCGCTCATGCCCCGATGGATTTTCAGGACTTCGGCGATCTGCTTTTCCACCGGATGCAGCGGATTGAGCGAGGTCATCGGCTCCTGGAAGATCATCGAGATCTCGTTGCCGCGAATGCGTCGGAGCCCGGCATCGTCCGCCTTGAGCACATCCTCGCCGTTGAAGAGCACTTCGCCGGTTGGATGGGACGCGGCCGGATAGGGCAGCAGACGCACGGCCGAAAGGGCGGAGACGGATTTGCCCGACCCGCTTTCGCCGACAAGCGCGACCGTCTCGCCCTTGCCGATATCAAAGGAGATCCTGTCGACAGCCAGGTTCGTCGCCCCGTTCTGGGTGAAGGCGACGGAGAGATCGCGCACGGAGAGGAGCGGCAGGTCAGTCATTGGCGTTGATCCAGAATTGCCCGAAGGGTTTGAACAGTGGGGGAGACAAGGCCAAGTGACGGAGCAGACCGGCTCCATCCCCATCTCGAATGGGTCAGTTCGATTTCCCTTGGAAGCTTGTCATCCGTTGTCAGCACATGACTACACTTGAGGCCGATCGCGGTCGAAAGGTGAATGGAATCCGGCAACTTCACGGACGGATATTGATTGCGGAGAACAGCGGCGAACCACAATACTTCACGAGTGACCGGCCCGACATCCAACCAGGTATTGTCCGTGGCAATCCAATTGTCATAAAGCTGGATCAGATCGTCGTTGCGGTCCCGATACGGTCGAACCAGCAATTCGGCGAGCAGGATGAAGATATTCGTATCGGGATAAAGAGACCGAATGGGTGGCATTAGTCATCCCATTCGTCGCGCAGGGCCCGCACGCGCTCTGTCGCTTCTTCGATTGAGACTTGTTTCTTGAGGTTGCTTCGCACGCGCTCGAGATCGGCTTTCAGGGTTTCGACCGTGGATGGGGCGCGTTTCCCGTTCTCTGTCTCTATCGTAATGTTCACGAACGCACCTGATGGAAGACCCGCACGCAGATCCAGAGGCAGCTTCTCCGCCGGGTAGTGCTTCTTTATGATCCTGTTCATGGCCGACTTCCCGATGGTTTCCTCAGCAAGACTATCACGTAAAGCTCTTGCGGGGGTCGAAGGCGTCGCGAACCGCCTCGCCGATGAAGATCAACAGGCTGAGCATAAGCGAAATCACGATGAAGCCGGTGATGCCGAGCCAGGGCGCCTGAAGATTGTTCTTGCCCTGCGCCAGAAGCTCTCCGAGCGAGGCCGATCCCGGCGGCAGGCCGAAGCCGAGGAAGTCGAGCGCCGTCAGCGTCGAGATCGATCCGTTCAGGATGAAGGGCATGAAGGTCAGCGTCGCGACCATGGCGTTGGGCAGCAGGTGCCGCCACATGATCTTGGCGTTGCCGACGCCCAGCGCGCGCGCCGCCGTGACATATTCGAAGTTGCGCGCCCGCAGGAACTCCGCCCTGACCACGCCGACCAGCGCCACCCAGGAAAAGGCGAGGAGGATTGTAAAGAGCGTCCAGAAGCCCGGGATCAGCACAGACGAGACGATCAGGATCAGATAGAGCGTCGGGATCGCGGTCCACACCTCGATGAAGCGCTGGAACAGCAGGTCGAGCCAGCCGCCGTAATAGCCCTGCACGGCCCCCGCCGCGACGCCGATCACCGAGGAGGCGAGCGTCAGCGCCAGGCCGAACAGCACGGAAATGCGAAAGCCGTAGACCAGCCGCGCCACGACATCGCGGCCCTGGTCATCCGTGCCGAGCCAGTTCCAGTTGCCGACGATGCAATTTGGGTCTTCCGCACCCAGCGGATAGCGGCTGCAGCGCTCTTCCTTGTCGAGCATCCAGGACGGCGGCGCTGGGGCCGGCACCGGGATCTCGTTGTTCACCGTGCGGTAGGAATAGCGGATCGGCGGCCACAGCATCCAGCCGTTGGCGTTGATCTCTTCCTGGATGAAGGGATCGCGATAATCGGTGATCGCCAGGAACCCGCCGAACTTCTCCTCCGGATAGTCGACGAAGATCGGTGCCAGCACCTCGTCCTTGTAGACCACCACGATCGGCCGGTCGTAGACGAGAAGTTCGGCGACCAGCGACAGGCCGAAGAGCACCAGAAAGATCCAGAACGACCAATAGCCCCGGCGGTTGGCCTTGAAGTTGGTCAGTCGGCGCCTGTTGATCGGCGAGAGGAACCCGCGCGGGCGTCCGATGGTGTCGGCCTTGCCGGCGGCCGGCTGCTGCTGCGTGGAACGCTGATCCATCGCCTCAGACCTCCCGGCTCTCGAAATCGATGCGCGGATCGATCCAGGTATAAGTCAGGTCGGAAATCAGGTTCACCAGAAGGCCCATCAGCGAGAAGATGAAAAGCGTCGCGAAAACCACCGCGTAGTCCCGGTTGATCACAGCCTCGAAGCCGAGCAGCCCCAGGCCGTCGAGCGAGAAGATCGTTTCAATCAGGAGCGACCCGGCGAAAAACGACGAGATGAAGGCCCCGGGAAAGCCGGCGATCACGATCAGCATGGCGTTGCGGAACACGTGACCATAAAGCACCTCGCGTTCCGACAGCCCCTTTGCGCGCGCGGTCTGGACGTATTGCTTGCGGATCTCGTCGAGAAAGGAATTCTTGGTCAGGAGCGTCACCGTGGCGAAGGCGGAAAGCACCATCGCCGTCAGCGGCAACACCAGATGCCAGAAATAGTCGACGATGCGCGCCGGCCAGGAGAGCTGGTCCCAATTCTCCGACGTCAGCCCGCGCAACGGGAACCAGTCGAAGAACGAGCCGCCGGCGAAGAGCACGATCAAAAGAACGGCGAAGAGGAAGCCCGGGATCGCGTAGCCGACGACGATCACCGCAGAAGTCCAGACATCGAAGCGCGTTCCGTCCTGCACGGCCTTGCGGATGCCGAGCGGGATCGAGATCGAATAGGATATCAGCGTCATCCACAGGCCGAGCGAGATCGACACCGGCATTTTTTCCAGGATGAGATCGATCACCGCGATGTCGCGGAAGTAGCTTTCGCCGAAATCGAAGCGGGCATAGTCCCACAGCATCGTGGCGAATCGCTCGAGCGGCGGCTTGTCGAAGCCGAACTGACGCTCCAGGTCCTTGATGAACTCCGGATCGAGCCCTTGCGCGCCGCGGTACTTGGAGCCGGCGGAGCTGTCGCCGCCGGAGCTTTCCGCGCCGCTGCCGGCAAAATCGCTGCCGCCCCCGGAAATCCGGGCCGTGGCAGACACATCCGTGCCCTGCAATTGTGCGATCACCCGCTCCACGGGACCGCCCGGCGCGAACTGGATGATGACGAAGTTGATCGCCATGATGCCGACGATCGTCGGCACGATCAGCAAAAGCCGCCGCAGGATATAGGCGCCCATCGTTTCAGCTGTCCTTGTTTGTCGTAACGATGTGTCTCGTGACGATGCGCTCAGCCGCGCCAGCGTGACATGTCATGCGCCGCGGTCAACCGCCCTTGCCCAGGCGCTTCGCCTTTTGCGGATCGACCCACCAATGCAGTTCCGGGCGGAAATCATAGTCCGGCGGATCCCCCGGCCGTCCAAAGAGATCCCACATGGCCACGGTGTGCACCGGTTTGTTCCAGTGTGGCACCCAGTAGTAGCCCGCGCGCAGCACGCGGTCGAGCGCGCGCGCGGCCACGGTCATGCGTTCGCGCGACGTCGCCGAAAGCGCAGCGTCGATCAGCGCATCCACAGCCGGACTGCGGATGCCGGACAGGTTGTTGCCACCCGGCGTCTCCGCCGATCTCGATCCCCAGAGCTGGCGAATTTCCTCGCCGAGCGTCGCCGAGAGCGGGAAACGGCGCGACACAACGTCGAAGTCGTAGGTGTTGACCCGCGACTGGTATTGCGCCGGATCGACGACCCGGAACCGCGCCTCGATCCCGAGCCGCGCAAGCCCCTTGGCATAGGGAAGAACCACACGCTCGAAAGTCGGCGAGTTCGACAGGATCTCGAACCGGAAGGGCGCCCCGTCCGGGGTGAGCAGCGTGGCGCCGTCCCGGCGGCAGCCGGCGGCGCGCAGCAGCCGGTCGGCCTCGCGCAGCATCGTGCGGTCGTTTCCGGACCCGTCGGAGACGGGCGCCAGAACCGCCGGCCCGAAAACCGCCTCCGGCAGGTCGTCGCGAAACGGCTCCAGCAACGCCAGTTCCTCGGCCGACGGCTCGCCCTCGGCAAACATCGGCGAATTCTGGAAAAAGGAATGCGTGCGCTGATAGGCACCGAAGAACAGCGACTTGTTGGTCCATTCGAAATCGAACACCAGGCCCAGCGCCTGGCGCACGCGCACATCGGAAAAAATCGGGCGACGGGTGTTGAGGAACCAGCCCTGCCCGCCCGAGGGGCGGCCGTCGGGGATTTCCTCGCGAATCACCCGCCCCTCCTCGACGGCGGGAAAATTGTACTCCGTCGCCCAGGTCTTGGAGGTGAACTCCTCGCGAAAGGTGGTCGTGCCCTTCTTGAAGGCCTCGAACCCGGCCGTGCGGTTTCGGTAGAACTCAAGTCGCAGCGTCTTGAAGTTGAAGTGCCCGCGCGCGACGGGAAGGTCCTTCGCCCACCAGTCGGCGACGCGGTCGTATTCGATGAAGCGGCCGATCTCGTGTCGCGCGACCTTGTAGGGCCCCGACGACAGCGGCGGGGTCAGCGTCGTTCCTTCAAAATCGTAGCGCGCATAATAGGCTTTCGACAGGATCGGCATGCCGGTCACGGCAAGCGGCGTCATGCGCGACTGGCGCCCTGTGAAACGCACAGCCACGCGATGTGGCGAGAGAACCTGCGCTTCCGCCATTTCCGTCAGGGTCTGGCGGATTGCGGGATGGCCCTTTTCCTTCAGCGTCGCCAGCGAAAAGGCCACGTCCTCCGCGGTCAGGGGCGACCCGTTGTGAAACCGCGCGTCGCGACGAAGGTCGAAGACATAAAGGTTGCCGTCCGCGGACACCTCGACCGTTTCGGCGACGAGCCCGTAGACCGCGTCGGGCTCATCGAGTGCGCGCACCATCAGCGTGTCGAAACACAGCTCCATGCGCGGAGGCGCGTCTCCGGTCAAAATGAAGGTGTTGAAGGTGTTGAACGTCTGCGGATTCTGGTTGAATGCCCAGGACGGGGCGGTGAAGGCCATCCGCCCGCCCGACGGCGCCGCCGGATCGACATAGTCGAAATGCTGGAAAGACGGGCCGTATTTCAGGTCGCCGAACACCGACAGGCCGTGCCGCGCGCCCTGCGTCGCCTGGGCGCGGGCGCCCACGACGGGACCCACAGCAGCCGCGGCAAGCGAGGCCGAGCCAACAAGCAGGCCACGGCGCGTGATCGATGCAAAGCTGGCATCACCGTTCATCCCGGCCTCCCGGCCTTGGCGGCCTTTTCGGCATCCCACCACCAGATCGACGGGAACCCGTGGCTGTATTCGGGCAGGTTCTCCGGATGGGAGAACCGGTTCCAGCGCGCGGTGCGATCGACGTCGATGTACCACTGCGGCACCACATAGGAATGCGCCATCAAGACCCGGTCGAGCGCCCGCGTTGCCGCCACCAGCTCCTCGCGGTCGGAAGCGAAGATCACCTTTTCGATCAGCGCATCGACGCCCGGGTCCTGAATGCCGGCATAGTTGCGCGACTGCGCCCTGTCGGCGGCCTCGCTGCCCCAGAAGTCGCGTTGCTCGTTTCCAGGCGACAGCGACTGCGCCCAACCGAGCGTGGTCATGTCGAAATCGCGCTCGCGGATCCTGTTGACGTATTGCGGCGTGTCGACGACGCGCAAGGTCATCTTGATGCCGATGCGCTCCAGATTGCGCGCATAGGGCAGCACATAGCGCTCCGAATTCGGATCGTTGTCGACAAACTCGATCTCGAGCGGCGCGCCCGTCTCAACGTTGACCATCTGCCTTCCGCGCAATTCATAGCCGGCTTCCTTCAGAAGCGCGACGGCCTTGCGCATGTTTGCGCGCAGCCGCGCGGGGTCGCCGTTGACCGGGTTTTCATAGGGTTCGGTGAAGACGCGCTCGGGCACCAGGTCGCGCACGCTTTCCAGGATCTCCAGCTCCTTGCCTTCCGGCAGGCCACTGGACGCCAGCTCCGTGCCGGCGAAGAAGGAGGGGATGCGCTTGTACTGGTCGAAGAAGACCGTCTTGTTCGCGGTCTCGAAATCGAAGACGAGATTGAGCGCCTGGCGCACGCGAAGGTCATCGAACGGCTCGCGCCTCAGGTTCATGACGAAGGCCTGCATCATGCCGCGTGCCTTGTCGGGGAAGGTCTCAAGCACCACCCGGCCCTGTTTCACCGCCGGAAAATCATAGCCCGTCGCCCAGTTCTTGGCGCTGTTCTCCGCCCGGAAATCATACTGGTCGGCCTTGAACGCCTGAAGCAGCACAGTCTGGTCACGGTAACTGTCGTAGCGCACCTTGTCGAAATTGTTGGTGCCGACCCGCGCCGGATGGTCCTTCGCCCAATAGTCCTTCACCCGTTCGTAAACCACGAAACGCCCGGGCTCCATTGCCTTGAGGCGATAGGGGCCGGAGCCCAGCGGAAGCTCAAGCGTGCTCGAGGCGATGTCGCGCGGCTGGCCGTTCGCGCCCGTGCCGGTCCACCAGTGCTTGGGCAGAATGATCATCTGCCCGACGATCTTGGGCAATTCACGGTTGCCGGGGGCATCGAAGGTAAAGCGAACCGTACGCTCGCCGACGGCTTCGGCCTTGGCGACGTGACGATAATAGAACGCCTGGCTCGGATTGACCTCGATCAGTTTCTCGAAGGTCCACAGGAGGTCGTCGACGGAAATCGGCGTGCCGTCGTGCCAGCGCGCCTCCGGGTTCAGCCGGTACTCCACCCAGGCATAGTCCTCGGGGTAGCGGAACGCTTCGGCAATCAGCCCGTATTCCGCGTTGATATCGATCTCGTCGAGCGCCGGTTCCAGCAGCGAATCATACATCAGCCCGAGCCCCGGCGCGGGATTGCCCCGCGACAGGACCGGATTGAGGGTATCGAAGCCGGAGGGGTCCGACAGGCGCACGGTGCCCCCCTTCGGCGCATCCGGATTGACATAGTCGAAATGCCTGAAGTCTTCCGGATACGCGGGATCGCCCGTCAGCGCTCCGGCATGACGCCAGGCGGGATCCTCCTGCGCCCGCGCCGTATCGCCGCCGGCGGACACAAGCACAAAGGCCAAAAGGCCCAGAAACAGCGGAAGGATCTTCACGGGCAGGATCTGTCGCAAGCAAGGAGTCTGCATGATGATCGCTCGGGTCCCTTTGCTGGCGCCCTGCTCCCATCGAAACGATGGACCGGCGCGTGACGGTTTAATGTCCATGATGACTATATTAGGGAACCGGATGCCATCCCGACAGCGGCGAAACGCTTCATGACCAAAGTTTAATCGGATCGCGCCGGAGGCGCCGCCAGGAGCACGTCCCCTGACGCGCGGCATGGAGCCGCGCTGGAGCCGTCGCGAAGACGGGGGTGCGCAGCGACCGGCGATGCGGGGGGCGCGCTTGCGATTTTCTAGGCCACCGCTTCCTTGTCGCGATACATGCGCTTGTCGGCGAGCGCCAGTATGTCGGAAATGCTGGTCGCATCGTCGGGATAGGTTGCCCAGCCGACGCTGACCTGAATGGAAATCACATGATCGCCAACGCGCACCGGATCGTCGAAACTCTGCCGCAGCCTGTCGGCGAGATTCGCACTGCTGCGCTGCAGGATGAGCCCCGGCACCACAACCACGAACTCATCGCCGCCGATGCGGGCGATGGTGTCGGATTCGCGCGTTTCCGCACGCAGCCGGTTGCCGATTGCCCGCAGGACCATGTCACCCACGGCATGCCCGAAGGTGTCGTTGATCGGCTTGAAGCCGTTCAGGTCGATGAAGAACACCTGGAAGCCGATCCCGGTCCGCTCGCTTAGCGAAGCCAGCTGCTCCAGCCGGTCGACGAGCAGCCGCCGATTGGGCAGGCCCGTGAGATCGTCATGCAGCGCCATCGCCCGGGCGCGCTGCTGCGCATAGACCAGAAGCGCCGACAGAACCGCCAGGAGCGCCGTTGTCCCGACGCCGGCCAAACCGGCGAATCGGCTTTCGGCCGAGGTGCTCACCCATCCGTCAATCGGGCGTCCGGTGATCTGCCATTCACCATTGGGAAGGGTGACGGGCAGCGTAACCGCGTCTCCCAGAAAAAGCGCGGGATCGCCCATGATCATGGCGCCGGACGCGCCGCGACCGTCCACGCCGCGCAAGGCAAAGGCGTAACCGCCGATCTCGGGCCGGATGCCCGCATGTTCGAACAGATAGTCGGTGTCCACCACGACCGAGGCGACGCCCCAGTAGCGTCGCTCCGCCGGTCCGCTGTCGTTGTCTCCCGGCAGCAGGATCGGAGACCGGGCGATAAGGCCGCGGCCGCCCTGAACGAGATCCACCGGTCCGGCCACGAGCGTGCGGCGTTCTTCCATCACCCGCCTGACGGCGGGCCACTGGGCCTTGTTCCTGGTGTAATCCAGACCAACCGCCCGTTCGTTTCCCTCCAGCGGATAGATGTAGCGAACCACATTTGCCGGCGCGAGCGCCAGAATACGGATTGCGGGATCGGACGCAGCAATTTCGCGGGCGAAACGATCGAACTCCGATTGCGTGACCCCCTGGTTGATCGCCGCGTAGCTGACCAGGCCCTGGGTAATGTAGACCGTGGCACTGACCGCGCCTTCGAGCCGGGCGCGGACTTCGGAGAGACGGCCAAGGGTTTCGGATTTCTGCTGTTCTCCGGCACGCTGCTGCAGGAGGACGGTCACATAGCGGGTCAGGGTCAGCCCAAGCAGACACACGAGGACGATGACGCCGATCACGATCAGCCGGTCCCTGGCACGGCTTTGCGGGATTTCGCCCCCCCGGGTCACGGGAAAGCCTTCGCCGCCCGTTCCCCCGACCGGGACCGATGACAGAGCAGCAAGCGGTCAATGACCGGTCTTTGAGCGATCTCGCGATCAGACGCGCGCGCCGCGCGCAGGCATGCCCGTAGCGCATGCGGAGCATGAAGCCCCCATGCCGCCGGCATCACAGAAAAAAACATTTCATGCGTTGGAATAACCCTTCCCCCACACTGCACCCCCAACCAAGGCAAGCTTTATAGACGAAACTGGTTAAAAAACACAGTCCACCTTCGTTAAAACGACAGATACCTATGGTAAACAAAGCCAATAACTGCCCGCAACACGAGCACAACTCCTTGCATCTACAATCTCTTCCTCTGCGTCAAAGTTGCATGAAAGGCGACCCCGGCCACCGAACATGCCTCACCGCAGGTCCAGACCGTCGAAAAGGCACCGACTCATGAAAAAAGGCCGGGAAGACCCGGCCTTTTCAATTCCCCAATTTCCACAGACGAGCGCCCGTCTTACTGGGCAGCGTCGGGAAGCGGCACCGGCTCGTCCGACAGGGTCCGCAGATAGGCGATCAGGTTGGCGCGATCCTCGGGTTTGCGCATGCCCGCATATCCCATCGACGTACCAGCGACGAGTTGCTTGGGTGCTGCGAGAAAGGCGTCGAGGTTGTCGTAGGACCAGGCTTCTGTGCTGTCGCCGTAGTCCTGCATCGCACCGGAGTAGCGGAAGCCGTCGACCCCGGCAGGTTGCCGGTCAACGACGTTCCAGAGCACGGGACCGACCTTGTTGGGGCCGCCCTGCTCGAAGGCATGACAGGAGGCGCAGGCGCGAATGAGCTTCTCGCCGTCCTCTGCCGATGCGCTCGCCAGCCGAACGCCGATCGGCGGGACATCGGGCTCGATGACCTCGGCTTCTGCCTCGTCGTCGGCTGCGGCGATGACGATTTCATATCCGGGCTTGTCCGGCTCGGACGGGGCGAAAATGATATCGGACAGAATGCCGAGGCCCATCGTCACGAGAAGGACGAACAGGACGGCGCCGGCAATCGTGTTTAGCTTGGCAGAATTCATTCCCGCTGGCTCCAACTCCATCGGCTGGCAAGGGGACGCACATGCGGCTCCCCCCGCGCAACCCCGCGCGTGGTGAAAAAGTCGCCGGAAACTACAAAGTTTTTGACGCTCGTGTCCATAGGTTTAAAAGGGCAATCCATGATACAAAACATCGCATCGCCCCTTCCCCGCAAATCACCGTGCCGAACCGGGCACGCGAGGCGTCCGTGACCCGGGACGCACGCGGCCGTGCACTCGTCGTCATCCCGGCCCGGATGGCCTCCACCCGGCTGCCGGACAAGCCGCTTGCCGACATCGACGGCCGGCCGATGATCGTGCATGTCC
This sequence comes from Stappia stellulata DSM 5886, assembly GCF_000423705.1. Classification (GTDB taxonomy): domain Bacteria; phylum Pseudomonadota; class Alphaproteobacteria; order Rhizobiales; family Stappiaceae; genus Stappia; species Stappia stellulata. The sequence goes on from NZ_AUIM01000010.1 coordinate 300,322, forward strand.
TGGAGCAGGCGCGCGCCGCCGACATCGGTCCGATCATTGTCGCCTGCGACGATGCGCGCATCGCGGTCGCGGTGGAGACGGCCGGCGGACGCGCGATCCTGACGGACCCGGCGCTGGCCAGCGGCTCCGACCGGGTTCATGCCGCTGCGGAGGCCGCGGATCCCGATGGCGCCTTCGAAACCATTCTCAACCTGCAGGGCGACGTTCCGATGATCGAGCCGGACGCGATCCGCGCCGCCTTTGACCCGCTCGAGGATCCCGCCGTCGACATCGGAACGATCGCGACCGAAATCCGCGACGCGGCAAAGCGCGACGATCCCGGTTTCGTCAAGACGGTGGGAACGCCGGTGGGGGACGAGCGGCTTCGCGCGCTGTATTTCACGCGTTCCACGGCGCCAAGCGGACCGGGGCCGTTGTATCAACACCTTGGGATCTATGCCTACCGGCGGGCGGCACTCGCCCGATTCGTCGCGCTGCCGCCGTCCTGTCTGGAGCGACGCGAAAGCCTGGAGCAGCTGCGCGCGCTTGAAGCGGGCATGCGCATCGACGTCAGCCTGATCGGCAGCGCCCCGATGGATGTCAACACGCCGGAGGACCTGGAGGCCGTACGCGCCGCTCTGCGCCACCGGCGCTCCCTTTCCTCATGACCCTGGTTCACCGCCCATGACCGCAAACAAGAAGATCGTCTTTCAGGGCGAACACGGCGCCAACTCGCACACGGCCTGCCGCAATGTCTATCCCGACTTCGAACCGGTCCCCTGCGCCACCTTCGAGGACTGTTTCACCGCAATCGAGAGCGGAGCGGCGGAACTCGGCATGATCCCGGTGGAAAACTCGGTGGCGGGACGGGTCGCGGACATTCACCATCTCCTGCCGCGATCCTCGCTCCAGATCATCGGCGAGTACTTCCTGCCGATCCGGTTCCAGCTCATGGCCCAGCCAGGCACCAGGATCGAGGATCTGAAAAGCGTCCAGAGCCACGTCATGGCACTCGGCCAGTGCCGCAACATCATCCGCGAGCTCGGTCTGCAGGCCATCGTCGGAGCGGACACGGCCGGCTCCGCGCGTATCGTCGCCCAGGGCAAGGACCCCACCGCGGCGGCACTCGCCCCGGAAATGGCGGCGGAAGCCTACGGGCTCGAGATCCTGCGCCGCGACGTCGAGGACGCCGCCCACAACACGACCCGCTTCCTGATTCTCTCGCGCGAGCCACTGCGCGCGGCGAACAACGGGCCGACGGTGATCACCACCTTCGTGTTCCGCGTGCGCAATGTTCCCGCCGCGCTCTACAAGGCACTTGGCGGCTTCGCGACCAACGGCGTCAACATGACGAAGCTGGAATCCTACCAGCTCGAGGGGCAGTTCTTCGCCTCGATGTTCTATGCCGACGTGGAAGGACACCCGGACGACCGATCCGTGTCGCTGGCGCTTGAGGAACTGGAGTTCTTCTGCGCCGAGCTGAAACTGCTCGGCATCTACCGCGCCGACCCGTTCCGCGACAAGATTCGCGAACCGGAAGCCAACCGGGCGCTTCGCCCGACACCTGGAATCTGAACGAATAGCAAGGACACGCCATCACATGACACGCCGCAGCTACGACGCCCTGTGCATCGGCAACGCCATTTGCGACGTCTTCGCCCATGTCGAGGAGGATTTCCTCGTCCAGGAGGAGCTGATCAAGGGATCCATGCGCCTGATCGACACCGAGGAGGCCGTTCGCCTCTACGACAAGATGGGGCAGACGACACGGATCTCCGGCGGCAGCGCCGGCAACACGGCCGCCGGCATCGCGGCCCTGGGAGGCCAGACGGCCTATTTCGGCAAGGTCCACGACGACGAACTCGGCACGGCCTATCGCCATGACATGCGCGGCACCGGCGTGCATTTCGACACGCCCGCGCTCGTCGAGGGGCCGCCCACGGCGCGCTCCATGATCCTGATCACGCCGGACGGCGAGCGCACGATGAACACCTATCTCGGCGCCTGCGTGGAACTGTCGGAAGCCGACATCGAGCCCGAGACCGTCGCGGCCTCGGCGATCACCTACATGGAAGGCTATCTCTGGGATCCGCCCGCCGCCAAGAAGGCCTTTCTCAAGGCGGCGGAAATCGCCCACGCCAATCACCGCAAGGTGAGCCTCACGCTGTCGGACAGCTTCTGCGTCGACCGCTACCGCGGCGAGTTCCTGCAGATGATGCGCGACGGCACGATCGATGTCCTCTTCGCCAACGAGCACGAGCTCAAGGCGCTCTACGAGACCGCGGACCTCGACACGGCGATCACCAGCGTGCGGGAAGACTGCCCGCTGACAGCGCTCACGCTCGGCGAAAAGGGCGCCATGGCGATCGCCCGCGAGAAAACCGTTCAGGTTGGCGCGGAAAAGATCGACGACGTCGTCGACCTGACGGGTGCGGGCGACCTTTTCGCCGCCGGCTTTCTGCTCGGCCTGTCGCGCGATTACGATCACCGGATGTCGGCGGAGCTCGGCTGCCTGTGCGCGGCCGAGGTGATCCGCCACGTCGGCGCGCGCCCCGACCGGTCGCTGCGCCAGGTGGCGGAACAGCAGGGCTTCGCCATCTGATACCGCGTCCAGGCGCCCGGCGCCGGCTGCGAAACGAAAAACCCCGGCACGGCGAGATCCGCCGTGCCGGGGTTTTTCGTTCGGACGAGGACCTGGCCTCAGTCGGCAAGGTCCTGGATGGAAGCGACGGTGCCTTCGTCGGTCAGCCGATAGACGATCGGCGCGCCGGTCGCCAGCTCGCGCTGCAGGATCTCGTCCGGGGACAGGCCTTCCAGTTCCATCACCAGGGCGCGCAACGAATTGCCGTGGGCCGCGACGATCACGCGCTTGCCGGACAAGACCTGCGGCAGGATCTCGTTGTGGTAGTACGGCAAAACCCGTTCCGCCGTCATCTTGAGGCTTTCCCCGCCCGGCGGCGGCACGTCGAAGGAACGACGCCAGATGTGAACCTGATCCTCGCCGAAGCGCTCGCGCGCCTCGTCCTTGTTCATGCCGGTCAGGTCGCCGTAATCGCGTTCATTGAGCCTTTGGTCCCGGATCGTTTCCAGGTCCTCGTGCGCGAGCTCCTTGAGAATCAGCGTCAGGGTGCGCTGTGCGCGCGACAGGTCGGACGTGTAGGCAACGTCGAAGTCGAGCTTCATGTCCTTGAGCTTGCGCCCGGCCGCAATGGCCTCCTCCACCCCCTTTTCGGTCAGGTCGGGGTCCTTCCAGCCGGTGAAGAGGTTCTTGAGGTTCCAGTCGCTCTGGCCGTGACGGACGAGCACGAGTAGGTGATCCATGGGTCGGTCTCCAAGACAGGTGGGTCGGATAGAAATCAGTCGGACAGGCCGAGCACGTCGTCCATCGAATAGAGGCCGGGCGCCTTGTCCCGGGCCCAAAGGGCGGCCTTGATGGCACCACGGGCGAAGATCTGTCGGTCCTGTGCATGATGCGACAGGGTCACGGTCTCGAGCGGGCCGGCGAACAGCACGCTGTGGTCGCCGATCACCGATCCACCGCGCAGGGTCGCAAATCCGATGTCGCCGCGCGGCCGTTCTCCGGTGATCCCGTCGCGGGTCCGCACCGAACGGTCGCCGAGATCAATGTCGCGCCCTTCGGCGGCCGCCTCGCCGAGCAGGAGCGCGGTTCCCGAGGGCGCATCGACCTTGTGCCTGTGGTGCATTTCGAGAACCTCGATGTCGAAATCCTCGTCGAGCGCGGCCGCGGCCCGGCGCACCAGCGCCGCCAGCAGGTTGACCCCGAGGCTCATGTTCCCGGACTTGACCAGACGCGCATGACGCGCCGCCGGCCGGATCGCGGCGACGTCCTCCTCGCTCATGCCGGTCGTGCCGATCACATGGACGCAGCGCGCCTGCGCGGCAAGTTCCGCGAAGGCACGGGTGGCTGCCGGTGTCGTGAAATCGAGAACGCCGTCGGCGGCGGCAAACACCGAGAGCGCGTCGTCGGTGACGGGAACGCCAAGCGGCTGAAGGCCCGCCACCACGCCGGCGTCCTGCCCCAGGGCCGACGCACCGGAACGCTCGACCGCACCGCACAGCTCGACACCGTCCAGTTCCGAGATCGCGCGGATCAGCGCGCCCCCCATCCGGCCCGCCGCCCCGACCACGGCAAGATGCATTGTCGACATGATCCGTCACTCCCGTCAGTGTTCGCTGGCGGTATATCAGCTTGACCGGTCGGCGCAACGGGAGCCATCGCGCCGTCCCAACGCCAATAGCAAGAGAAAGAAGAAAAAACGCCTCAAACAACCGTCAATTCTTACAGGGCGCAACGGATCGAAAAACGTCAGATACACAACCCATGAGCGAATTCACTCGTTTATAATTTCTCAATGAGCGAATGATACTTGAAACGATGCATGGGATCATTCAAAGTCTTGTTGACATAAGTCAAAGCTTGGAATTGCAACGTGAGAACAAAAAATATTTGCGATCCAAAGCATACACTACTGGCTCTGCTTCTCCTGTCGCTCGCGCTGTTTGCACAGCCCGTCGAAGCCGGCAGCGTGTCCGGCGACTACTGGACGCTACACGAGTTCCATGACCGCGATCCGCACGAAGCCTCCGTCGCAAAGCGCTTCGCCAAACGCGTCGCCAACCCCGCCGAAGCGGCACCGGCCGCGTTCGAAAGACCGGTGCGCATCGTCGTCGTTTATCCCGGTGTGCAGACCTCCGATTACTGGCGTCGAAGCGTTCTTTCGCTTCAGTCCCGGCTGCGCGAGATCGGCGTCCCGCATGAAATCGATTCGCATTTCACGCGCCCCGGAACCGAGATCCGCGAGCAGACACGACTGATCTCGCAAGCGCTGACGCACGACCCCGATTATCTCGTCTTCACGCTCGATGCCTTTCGCCACCGCATCATTGTCGAACAACTCGTCGCCGCGGGCCGGCCCAAGGTCATCCTGCAAAACATCACGACCCCGCTGCGCAGCTGGGAACGGGCGCAGCCGTTCTTTTACGTCGGTTTCGATCACAGGGAGGGGACCCGGCTGCTGATCGAGCACGTTCTCGCGGACGACAGACCCGACATGAACGACTTCGCCATTCTTTACGGCCCTCCGGGCTACGTCAGCAGCGCGCGCGGCGACAGTTTCCGCGCAGCCCTTGCCAAGCAAGCGGACAAGCGGCTCGTGGCCTCCTACTACGTCGGTTTCAACCGGGAGAACGCGCGCGCCGCGACCCTCTCCCTCATGGAGACCAACCCGGAAGTCGACTTCATCTACTCCTGTTCAACCGATATCGCGCTCGGCGTAATCGACGCGATCGACGCTCTCGGCTTGCGCGGGAAGGTGCGAACCAACGGCTGGGGCGGCGGCAGTCAGGAACTTGCGGAGATCGCCAGCGACCGGCTCGCCTTCACGGTCATGCGCATGAATGACGACAACGGCGTTGCCATGGCGGAGGCAATCGCGCTCGACCAGCTCGGTCGTCAGGAGGAGGTGCCGCTGGTGTATTCCGGCGATTTCGTCCTGGTGACGCAAAACCACGACGCGGAAAGGATTCAGTCCCTGAAGAACCGCGCGTTTCGCTATTCGCAATGATCAAGGGGTGGGCATTCAGCTTCAACCGGTTCGTGCTTGGCCTGTTTGCCGTGGCCTTGCTAACGACGTCGGCTGCCCTGTTTTCCATCAGCTACATCGGCAGTCTTTCGATTGCGGACCGCGAATTGCAGCGTTTTGCCGCAAAGGAAAAAACGCTGGCAAATCTGGTTTTCGACCAGACGCTGGACCGCCTCGACACCTTCATGCACTCGCTCGCGGAAAACCGCACCTTGCAGGAGGCCATGCGCGCGGCGGACGACACCGCGCTTGAACGGCTCCTGGAGGAGACGGCCGTTCACCCGATCGGTGCACGGCTGGAGCTGCTGTACCTGGATCGCGAAAACAGCGTCGACTGGATCGATGCCGGATTTTCCCTCTTCGACATCAGCGCGATCCTGCCGCCGAAACAGCGCGCGATGATGCCGACCGGCATCTGGCAACTGCATTCCGGCAGTCTCAACGGCCAGCTCACCCTGATTGCGGCCGAAGCGATTCCGGTCGTGGACGACCGGGACGGTCGGGTGCTCGGCCGTATCATCGGCGGTTTCGTCCTCAACGACAGCATCTCGCTGCTTGGCGAGCTGTCGCGCGTGCTAGAGGCGGAGAGCCTCGCGCTCGTCTCCCGAGAGCGGATCATCGCCGCCGTCGGGGACATCCGCCAGGCGGTCGATCCCGGTGAACTCAGGACCGCGCTTGCCAGTCAGAACCACACGCTGATCGGCGATCGCCTCTATATCCGCAGCACGCTGCGGCAAGACGTCTCCGGCGCGCCGACGTTCGTCGTGACCGGACGCCGCGGCGAAACCATCGAGAACATCCAGTCCACATATCTGGATCTCTTCACACCCTTCCTGCTCTATGTGATCGCGGGATCTCTGTTTGCCGCCTATGCCCTGCACCGCGTCACCAGCCCGGCGCTGCAACGGCTTCTCTCCTATGCCAACCTGGTCCGCAGCGGCGCATCGGACATGACCTACCATCCAGGAAAGGTGAAAGAGTTCAACAAGCTCGGCATCGCTCTCCAGGACGCCTTTCAAGAACTCAAGGAAACCGACGCGCAGTTTCGCGGATTGATCGACGGCTCGCTGCATGGAGTCAGCATCCATGCCAACCGCAAGATCCTCTATGTCAATGACGCCCTTCTCGACATCCTCGGATACGAAAGCGAAGATGCCCGGCACGAACTCATCGGCGCCTCCGCAATCCGTCTCTTCGCGCCGGAGGAACATGAGCGTCTTCTCGCCTATTACAAGGCGCGGCTTTCGGGCGTCTCGGTGCCGTCCGTCTATGAAGCACGCGGGCTGTGCAAGGATGGCGAGCGTCTGTGGGTCGAGCTGCATGTGCGCCCGATCCGCTGGAACGGCGAAGCTGCCTTCTATGTCACCATCGCCGACATTTCCGAACGCAAGCGCCAGGAAGAGCTGATCATTCGCCAAGCCAATTTCGACAGCCTGACCGGCCTTGCAAACCGCAATCTGTTTCGAGACCGGCTGGTCCAGTCGGTTGCCCGGGCGCAATGGGGCGGCGGACTCGTCGCCCTGCTCTTTCTCGATCTCGACCGCTTCAAGAACGTGAACGACAGTCTCGGCCACAATGCCGGCGACGAGCTGATCAAGGCGACCGCCGCACGCATCACCGCCGTGCTCGACGACAATGACACCGTCGCACGGCTCGGCGGAGACGAGTTCGGAATTATCCTGACGGAGGTGCGCAGCGTTTGGGATGCAGAATTGCGGACCGCGCGAATCCTGAAAGCCATCGCCAAGCCGGTGCTCGTGGGAGCCGGCCTGGAGGTCTTCACCACCGCCAGCATCGGCGTCACCGTGTCGCCCAATGACGGCGACACCGATGAAGCGCTGCTCCGCCAGGCGGATACGGCCATGTATCATGCCAAGGCGGAAGGCGGGAACAAGCTGCGGTTTTTCTCCGGCCAGATGAACGAACACATCGCCCGCACGATGCAGATCGAAGGCGCGCTGCGCCGGACCCTCGAGAAAAACGGCCTGAGCCTTCACTACCAGCCCGTGGTCGACGTGACGCAGAACAGAATCCTGGGCTGCGAGGCGCTGGTGCGCTGGAACGATCCCGAGACGGGAAGCTACTCGCCAGCCGAATTCATTCCCATTGCCGAAGACACGGGTCTCATCGTTCCCCTTGGCGCATGGGTGCTGGAAGAGGCCTGCCGGTTTCACCAGGCCTGCGCGGCGCGCGGCCTGGTCCTGCCGATGATCAGCGTGAACGTCTCGCCGCGCCAGTGCCGCGACGACAACTTCGTCGAGCTGGTGCACGATACGCTCACGCGAACCGGAATGCCCGCGGAGTATCTGCATCTGGAAATCACCGAGAGCGTGATGTTCGACGAAACCGGCTCCGATCCGATCGAGACACTGCACGCCATGAAGACGCTCGGCGTGCGTCTTTCGCTCGACGATTTCGGCACGGGCTACTCGTCGCTGAGCAACCTCAAGCGCTTCCCGATCGACACGCTGAAGATCGACCGCACCTTCGTGCGCGACCTGGAGACCAACAGCGACGACAGGGCGCTGATCGAGGCCATCGTGGTCATGGCCGCCCGCCTCGACATACAGGTGATTGCCGAAGGCGCGGAAACCGATGGCCAGTGCCGCCTTCTGCAATCGCTTGGCTGCACGGACATCCAGGGCTATTACATCGCCCGGCCGATGCCGGCCGAGGAATTCGAAGCCTATCTGGACCACGAAACGGCAATCCGGGCGCGCGTGGGCGGAACCGCCTGATTTCCAGGCCGGGAGACGAAAGCGCAGGGGCTTTTTTAAAAGGCCGAAACGAAAAAAGCCGGGCTCGAGAGCCCGGCTTTTTCCGTTTTACTGCCCCGCCGCAACGCCTGCGGCGGGGCAAAGCCGGCTTACGCGTCGGCTTCGAGTTCCTTGCCGGTGTCCTGATCGACAACCTTCATCGACAGGCGAACCTTGCCGCGCTCGTCGAAGCCCATGAGCTTGACCCAGACCTTGTCGCCTTCCTTGACCACGTCGGTGGTCTTGGCAACCTTCTGCGGTGCAAGCTGGGAAATGTGGACGAGGCCGTCCTTGGCGCCGAAGAAGTTGACGAAGGCGCCGAAGTCCACGGTCTTGACGACGCGGCCCTCGTAGATCATGCCCACTTCCGGCTCGGCCGCGATGGAGTTGATCCAGTTGACCGCCGCCTTGATCGCCTTGCCGTCGGCAGATGCGATCTTGACGGTGCCGTCGTCCTCGATGTTGACCTTGGCGCCGGTCTTTTCCACGATCTCGCGGATCACCTTGCCGCCCGACCCGATCACTTCACGGATCTTGTCCACCGGGATCTTCATGACCTCGATGCGCGGAGCGTGCTCGCCGAGCTCGGCACGTGCCTCGGAAAGCGCGCTGCCCATCTCGCCGAGAATGTGGACGCGGCCGTCACGGGCCTGGTCCAGCGCCACCTTCATGATCTCCTCGGTGATGCCTTCGATCTTGATGTCCATCTGCAGCGACGTGACGCCCTGCTGGGTGCCGGCCACCTTGAAGTCCATGTCGCCGAGGTGATCCTCGTCGCCGAGAATGTCGGACAGGACGGCAAACTTGTCGCCTTCCTTGATCAGCCCCATGGCAATGCCGGCAACCGGAGCCTTGAGCGGCACGCCGGCATCCATCAGCGCCAGCGAGGTGCCGCAAACGGTGGCCATCGACGAGGAGCCGTTGGACTCTGTCACTTCCGACACGACGCGAAGCGTGTAGGGGAATTCGTGGTGCGGCGGAAGCAGGGGACGAACCGCGCGCCACGCCAGCTTGCCGTGACCGATCTCGCGGCGGCCAGGCGAGCCCATGCGGCCCGTTTCACCGACCGAATAGGGGGGGAAGTTGTAATGCAGCATGAAGGTGGACTTGTAGGTCCCCTCAAGCGCATCGACGAACTGCTCGTCATCGTTGGTGCCAAGCGTGGCGACGACCAGCGCCTGCGTCTCGCCGCGGGTGAACAGCGCCGAACCGTGGGTGCGCGGCAGGATGCCGGCCTCGGAAACGATCGGGCGGACCGTCTTCAGGTCGCGGCCGTCGATGCGCTCGCCGTTTTCCAGGATCGCGCCACGCACGATGGAGGCTTCCAGGCCCTTGAACTGACCGCCGACAACGACCTTGTCGATGCCTTCGTCGCCAGCTTCCTCGCTCAGCGTTTCCATCACCTTCGCCTTGACGGCGTCGATGGCGTTCTTTCGGGCCGTCTTTTCGCGGATCGCATAGGCGGCGACCAGATCGTCGGAGGCCATTGCCTTGATCCGGGCAGCGAGGTCGCTGTGATCGGGCAGGTTCAGCTCGCGCGGCTGGCGCGCGGCCGTTTCCGCCAGCTTGATGATCGCGTCGATCACCGTCTGCATGCTGCGGTGGCCGAACATCACGGCGCCGAGCATCAGGTCCTCGGAAAGCTCCTTGGCTTCCGACTCGACCATCAGCACCGCATCGCCCGTACCGGCGACGATCAGGTCGAGTTCCGACTCCGGCATGTCGTCGATATAGGGATTGAGGACGTATTCGCCGTTGATGTAGCCGATGCGCGCGCCGCCGATCGGGCCCATGAAGGGAATGCCCGAAATCGTCAGGGCAGCGGAGGCCGCAACCATGGCAAGAATGTCCGGTGCGTTTTCCATGTCGTGCGACAGGACCGTCAGGACGACCTGCGTGTCGCACTTGAAGCCGTCGACGAAGAGCGGACGGATCGGACGGTCGATGAGGCGCGAGGTCAGCGTCTCATGTTCCGACGGACGGCCTTCGCGCTTGAAAAAGCCACCGGGGATCTTGCCCGCGGCGAAGGTCTTTTCCTGGTAGTTCACAGTGAGCGGGAAGAAATCCTGGCCCGGGCGGGGTTCCTTGGCGGCGACGACGGTCGCAAGCACCTTGGTCTCGCCGTAGGTCGCAAGCACGGCCCCGTCTGCCTGGCGGGCGACCTTGCCCGTTTCCAGCGTCAGCGGGCGTCCGCCCCATTCGACTTCCACACGATGAATATCAAACATGATTTATCCTAGCTTTCGGTCACCCGCGTGAACCGCCCACATGGCGGCACACGGTACGTTCTGTCTTCAGTTGGAACGCGGAAGCCCAATGCCCCGCGTCTCCGTCAGGACGCGTCACGGGCAAGACAGCAAGAGGTTCGAGCGAGGGCATCATCCGCACGCCCGAACCTCTTGCTATCCTGCCCCATGACCGTCGCATCTTGCGTCAACGAAAACGCGGCACCCCTTGGGGCACCGCGTCATCCGTATCCTTAGCGGCGCAGGCCGAGACGCTTGATCAGCGCCTGGTAACGCGGCTCGTCGGTCTTCTTCAGGTAATCCAGAAGCGACCGGCGGTTGCTGACCATCTTCAGGAGACCGCGGCGGGAATGATTGTCCTTGCCGTGGGTCTTGAAGTGGCCGGTCAGGTTCACGATCCGCTCGGTCAGGACAGCGACCTGCACGTCGGCAGATCCGGTGTCCCCGTCCTTGATCGCATATTCCTTGATGAGTTCCGCCTTGCGTTCTGCGGTAATCGACATCGGTCAGGTCCTTTCGAGACTGATCGCTGCGGGGTCTTCCGCAGCGAGATTGAAAACGCGCTTCGGCAGCAACTCGCCCCGTTCGACCTCGCCGATGGCCACCAGTTCTCCAAGAGAAGTGACGGACACGAGGCCCTTGAACAGCGGCGCGTCACGCCCGCGCAGCAAAACGCCCTGCCCTCGTCTGAGGCGGGCGGCATCCTGTCGGGAGACGGCCAGCGCCGGGATGTCGTCCAGCGCGGTCGCTACAGGCAGAATTACAGACGCATGGGCCTCGTCGAGGCCTTCGCCGGGCGCACACTGCCCCAACTCCTCGAGAGTTTCCAGCGGAATCATGTCGTCCTCGCCGAAGGGCCCGACGAGAAGACGGCGCAACGCGGTCACATGGCCGCAGCTGCCGAGCCGATGGCCGAGATCGCGTGCCAGCGCCCGGACATAGGTGCCCTTGCCGCATTCCGCCTCGAAGATCGCGTGATCGGCATCCGGACACTCCACCAGGTCGAGCCGGTGGACGGTGATGTCGCGCGCGGCAAGCTCCACCTCGGCGCCGTCGCGGGCAAGGTCATAGGCGCGTGCGCCATCGACCTTGATCGCGGAATAGACGGGCGGAACCTGGGAAATCGTGCCGGTAAACTCCGGCAGCACGGCAAGGATCTCGTCCGCGCTCGGGCGGGCATCGCTCGTTTCGCAAACGGCGCCCTCGGTATCGTCGGTTTCCGTGGAAATGCCCCAGCGCACGGTAAAGCGATAGACCTTGCGCCCGTCCATGGCGAAGGAGACCGTCTTGGTCGCTTCGCCGAAGGCGACCGGAAGGCAGCCGGAGGCAAGCGGATCGAGCGTTCCCGCGTGGCCGACCTTTTGCGGATGCAGGAGCCGCTTGAGGCGCGTCAGCGCGTCGTTCGACGACAGGCCGACCGGCTTGTCGAGCACGAGCCAGCCGTCGATGCGGTTGCGGTTGGTCTTCTTGCGACGCGACATGCGGCTATCTGTCGTCCTCGGGATCGGCATCGTCCGCATCGAGGTCGCGGCGCACCTCGCTGCTGTTCAGCAGGTTTGTGATCCGGTCGTCGTCGTCGAAGCGGGTGTCGAGCACGAACCTGAGGTCGGGCAGATATTTCATGGTCATGCGCCGGGCGAGATCGCGGCGGATCGTCTTGGCGCCCCGGTTGAGCGCCTCCACGACCTTGTCGGCATCGCGTCCGCCAAGCGGCATGACAAGACAGCTCGCCAGACGCAGATCCGGTGTCATGCGCACCTCCGGAACGGAAATGATCGTTCCGTCGAGGGCGGGATCGGCCATGGTGCCGCGCGTCAGGATGTCGGAAACCTCCTTGCGGACGAGTTCGCCGACGCGCAACTGGCGCTGCGACGGCATTCCGGCCGGAGTCCTGTTTGATGATGCCATGATCTTGTCCAAACGTGGGTGCGCGTCGCCGAAGCGGAAACGCGAAGCGCCGGCGAGCGGACCCGCCGGCGATCGCATGTGTCTTCGATCGGCCCTACAGCGTACGGGCGACCTCTTCGACCCGGTAACATTCGATGACGTCGCCGGCGCGCATGTCCTGATAGTTCTCGAAGTTCATGCCGCATTCCTGACCGGACTGCACCACCTTCACCTCGTCCTTGAACCGCTTCAGCGTTCCGAGCTTGCCCTCGTGAATGACGACATCGTCGCGAATGAGGCGGACTTCCGCGCCACGTTCGACGGTGCCCTCGGTCACGCGGCAACCGGCCACCTTGCCGACCTTGGTGATGTTGAAGATCTCCAGGATCTCCGCATTGCCCAGGAAGGTTTCGCGGCGTTCCGGCGACAGAAGTCCCGACATGGCCGCCTTAACGTCATCAACAAGGTTGTAGATGATGTTGTAATAGCGGATCTCGATGCCTTCGCGCTCGGCCGCGTCGCGGGCCTGCTTGTTGGCACGCACGTTGAAGCCGATGATCGGGGCGCCCGACGCAGCTGCAAGGGTGACGTCGCTTTCGGTGATGCCGCCGACGCCGGCATGCAGGATGCGGGCCTTGACCTCGTCCGTGCCGAGCTTGTCCAGCGCACCGGCGATTGCCTCGACCGAGCCCTGCACGTCGCCCTTGACCAGAAGCGGAAACTCCTGGTGGCCGGATTCCTGCAGGCGGTTCATCATCTGCTCGAGCGAGCCGCGCGTTCCGGTCGCAACGACGGAAGCCTTCTCGCGCTTCTGGCGCTGACGATATTCGACGATCTCGCGGGCGCGGGCCTCGTTCTCGACGACCGCGACCATGTCGCCGGCCTCCGGCGTGCCCTGGAAGCCCAGGACCTCGACCGGCTTGGACGGCCCGGCTTCCTTCACCTGCTGGCTGTCCTCGTCGAGCATGGCGCGCACGCGGCCCCACTCGGCGCCGGCAACGAGAATGTCGCCGACCTTGAGCGTACCCTTCTGGACGAGAACGGTCGCGACCGGACCGCGGCCCTTGTCGAGCTGCGCCTCGACGACAATGCCTTCCGCCGTACGGTCGGGATTGGCCTTGAGTTCCAGGACCTCCGACTGCAGCAGGATCATCTCCAGCAGCTTGTCGAGATTCATTTCCTTAAGCGCGGACACCTCGACCTCGATGACGTCGCCGCCCATGGATTCCACGACGATCTCGTCCTGGAGCAGTTCGGTACGCACCCGCTGCGGGTCCGCCGACGGCTTGTCCATCTTGTTGATCGCAACGATGATCGGCACGTTGGCCGCCCGTGCGTGGGCAATGGCTTCCTTGGTCTGCGGCATGACGCCGTCGTCCGCCGCCACCACCAGGATGACGATGTCGGTCGCCTTGGCGCCACGGGCACGCATCTGCGTGAAGGCGGCGTGGCCCGGCGTGTCGATGAAGGTGATCTTGTTGCCTTCGAGTTCGACCTGATAGGCGCCGATATGCTGGGTGATGCCACCGGCCTCGCCCTGCACGACCTTGGAGCGACGCAGCGCGTCGAGCAGCGAGGTCTTGCCGTGGTCGACGTGGCCCATGATGGTCACGACCGGCGGACGCGACACCAGCGTGTCGTCGGCATCCGCCTCGGAGAACAGTCCCTCCTCGACGTCGGATTCCGACACGCGCTTGACCGTGTGGCCCATCTCCTCGGCGATCAGTTCCGCCGTATCGGCGTCGATCACGTCGTTGATCTTGAGCATCTGCCCCTGCTTCATCAGCAGCTTGATCACATCCACCGCGCGTTCCGCCATGCGGTTGGCGAGGTCCTGGATGGTGATCGCCTCGGGCAGGATCACTTCACGCAAAACCTTCTCGCGCACGACCTGCTGGCCGGCCCGCTTCTCTTTCTCGCGGCGACGCCGCAGCGAGGCGAGCGAGCGGTTGCGGCCTTCGCCGTCTCCGGTCGCGGAGGTGATCGTCAGCTTGGACTTGCGACGGTCGTCGCCGGCCCGGCTCGGCGTGCGCACCGGTGCGGGCTTGGCACGCTTGACCGGCTTTACCGTCTTGCGGGCCTCGGTATCGTCCTCGCTGCGCGCGGCGGCGGGCGCCTTGCGGGCGGCGCGTGCCGGTTCCTCGGCGGGAGCGGACAGGTCCGCGGACGGCGCCACGGCACCGATGGCGGCGGCGGCATCTGCCGCGCTGACCTTTTCCTTGCCTTCCTCGGCGGCGCGCTTTGCCGCCTCTTCGGCACGCAGCTTTTCCTCTTCCGCCTCGCGCTTGGCGCGTTCGGCGGCCTCGGCCTTGCGGCGGGCGTCTTCCTCGGCGCGGCGCTTTTCTTCCTCTTCGCGGCGCTTGCGGTCCTCGACCTCACGCACCTGCGCCTCGCGCAGGGCAGCCTGGCGGGCCGCAGCCTCGTCGCTGGTCAGCGTGCGCAGAATGTTCGCGCCGCGCGGACGCTGTCCGGATGCGGAACGGCGTGCAGCCGCGACATCCGCCTTGTCGGAACCGCGCTCGATGTCGGGACGACGCTCGACCTCGGCACGCGGGGCAGCCGGTGCCGCAGCAGCCGTGTCCTGCACCTCCTGCTCCGCCTCGGGCTTGCCTTCCTGCCCCGGCAGGACGACACGACGCTTCTTCTTCTCGACCACGACCGCTTTCGTACGGCCATGGGAAAAGCTTTGACGCACGGTCCCCTGTTCCACGCCGGAGCGCTTCAGGCCCAGGGTCTTGCGTTCCACGCTAATCGTCTTGTCGCCGGGATTCTTCGTTTCGCTCATATCGCCTTCAGTCCTGGATCACCGCATCGCTTACACCGCCATGTGAAGCCTCATTTAGGCCGGCCCGAAAACGCTCCAGATCCTCGATCCGATCCAGGGCGTTCTTGGCTGCGCGGCCTGCAAGCAGTGCAGCATGTATCACATTTGACCGACCCAATGCCAAATCCAATTGAGTCGACTCGAAAGTCCGAACAATCCGGCATCCGCCGGCGTCGGCAAATCGCGCCCGCGCGATCGCCGCGAGCTTTCCTGTTCCGTCGTCTCCGCCGTCGCTGGCCTGTATCAGCCCGATGACGGCATCTCCGCCGCGCAGCGCCGCTTCGACCTTGGAAAAGCCCGAAACGACCTCGCCGGCCTTGCGCGCCAGCGACACGGCATTCAGTGCCGCGCGTTCCAGCAGCGCATCGACCTCGGCGGCCAGATCCCCCTCCACGCGCACGGATGCATCCTTGAACCCGCGCGCGAAAGCCTTTTTCTTCTGCGCCTCGGCAACGCATGCCCGCGTCGCCGTGATCCAGACGCCCCGGCCGGGAAGCCTGCGCCGGAGGTCGGCGACGACAGTGCCGTCCGGCCCCGCAACAAAACGGATCAGCTGCGAGACGGGACGAACCTCACGGGTCAACGCACAGCATCGCTCCAAAGGTTCGTTTTGCCTCGGCACTCCCGTCTCCCGCTCGCGCACCGCATAAGGATGCGCTCGTTATCAAGCCTCGTGAACGACCCCGGTCGCGACCACACTGGCCACCGCCTCGTCGTCCGTCTCGCCTTCGTCCTCGGCGTCCGCGGACACCTCGTCTTCGACACGCAGGTCGTCTTCGGTGATCCAGCCGGCAGCCAGACGGGCGGCCATAACCATTTCCTCGGCCTCGGCACGCGATACCTCGAAGCCGCTCAGGGCGCCGTCGTGGCGGACCGTCTCGCCGTCGGCGCGCTCGGTCCAGCCCACCAGGTCATCGGTCGCACAGCCGGCAAGGTCCTCGACGTTGCGAACCTCGTCCTTGCCGAGCGCGACCATCATCGCGGTGGTCAGTCCGTTGATCGCGCGCAGATCGTCGGAAACGCCCAGCGTCTTGCGCTCTTCGTCGAGCTTGGCCTCGACCTCTTCCAGATACTCGCGGGCACGCGCCTGGATCTCGTCGGCGGTCTCCTCGTCGAAACCCTCGATTGTCGCGACCTCGTCGCGCTCGACATACGCCACTTCCTCGACCGAGGCAAACCCTTCCGATGCCAGCAACTGCCCGACGACCTCGTCGACGTTGAGTGCATCCATGAAGAGCTGGGTGCGATCGGCGAACTCCTTCTGGCGCCGCTCCGACTCGTCATGCTCGGTCATGATGTCGATGGCCCAGCCCGTGAGCTGCGACGCGAGACGCACGTTCTGGCCGCGCCGGCCGATGGCAAGCGAAAGCTGCTCATCCGGAACGACGACCTCGATGCGCTGCGCGTCCTCGTCGAGCACGACCTTGGACACTTCCGCCGGCTGGAGCGCGTTGACGATGAAGGTCGCCTCATCCGGGTTCCACGGAATGATGTCGATCTTCTCGCCCTGCAACTCGCCGACGACGGCCTGAACGCGGCTGCCGCGCATGCCCACGCAGGCGCCGACCGGATCGATGGAGCTGTCCTTGGAAATCACCGAGATCTTGGCGCGCGATCCCGGGTCGCGGGCGACCGACTTGATCTCGATGACGCCGTCGTAGATCTCCGGCACTTCCTGGGCGAAGAGCTTCGCCATGAATTGCGGATGGGTGCGCGACAGGAACACCTGCGGGCCGCGCTGCTCGCGGCGCACGTCGTAGATGTAGGCGCGGATCCGGTCACCGGTGCGGAACAACTCGCGCGGGATCAATTCGTCGCGACGCACGACGGCCTCGCCGCGGCCGAGATCGACAACCACATTGCCGTATTCGACCCGCTTGACCACGCCGTTGATGACTTCGCCGATGCGGTCCTTGAATTCGTCATACTGATGATCGCGCTCGGCTTCGCGAACCTTCTGAACGATCACCTGCTTGGCCGACTGCGCCGCGATGCGGCCAAAGTCGAGCGGCGGCAGCGGCTCGGCGATATAGTCGCCGACCTGGGCCGCCGGGTTGCGGCGAAGCGCATCTTCAAGGGCGATCTCCGTAGCCGGATTGTCGAGTTCCTCGACCACCAGCAGCAGGCGCTGAAGCTTGATCTCGCCGGTGCGGCCGTTGATCTCGGCGCGCACTTCCGTTTCGGAGCCATAGCGGGAGCGCGCCGCCTTCTGGATCGCATCTTCCATCGCGGCGATAACGATGCCGCGGTCGATCGACTTTTCGCGCGCGACCGCATCCGCGATCTGCAACAGCTCAAGCCGGTTCGCACTGATTGCCATCTCAGTCCACTCCTCTCGCGCCGGTTCACTCCGGCGTTGTCTCCATTCACCATGCCTGCCGTTCGCAGACACGTCGGATATGACGAACCCCCCGGCTTACCGGGGCCGCCCGTCGCTCAATCGGATTTCGCAGCCGCCTTTGCCGCCTTGCGGCGCGCGGCCTTTTCGGCCCTCAGCGCCGCCTCGACCAGCGCGTCGGTCATGACCAGCCGCGCCTCGCCCATGCTGGCGAGCGGAAGACGGATGTCGGGAACGCCGTCGTCGGGAAGATCTTCCAGCCGCAGGATCAGGTCCCCGCCATCGACGCCGCGAATTTCGCCGCGGAACCGGCGCCGCCCGTCGAGCGGGTCGGCCAGTTCGAGCTTCACCAGATGACCGACCCAATTGGCAAAATCTCCCGCCCGCACCAGCGGACGGTCCACACCCGGCGAGGAGATCTCCAGATTGTATTCCTGGTTGATCGGATCCTCGACATCGAGCACCGGCGCGATCGCCCGGCTGACCTGCTCGCAGTCCTCGACCGACATGGTGCCGTCGGGACGCTCGGCCATGACCTGAAGGGTCAACCCGTTGAGACCGGACAGCTTGACGCGCACCAGGCGGAAGCCGAGATCAAGGATCGCGGGTTCGACCATTGCGGAAATCCGCGCTTCCAGCCCGTTCTCGCGGACGAACCGGGGCGCGTGTAAATCCTGCGCCGTGTCCTGGCTGTGTACCGTGTCCTGGGTTTGCACAGTAACCTCGTCCTGCACCGGGGCCTCGTTCCGTTTCCGTCGCGTCTGGGCGAGGGTGTTGCATCAGCGGCAATCGGCATCGTCGGCCGCTGGCGCCGTTTCATCCGCGCGCGGCGGACACCGATGCGCCATGGCCAAAACAAAAAGAGCGGGTCCCTGTCGGGGCCCACTCTCAGACTGCTCATGCGAGCCGCTAGAGAATTTAGTATCCTTATAATACGCCTGACGGCGGCGAAAGCAAGCGAATTCACATGCGGCGGAATTCCAGATAGCACCCGTGGCGACCTTCGCGGAACGCCTTTTGCTCATAGCGCGTGCCGGACCAGGGCTGCCAGGGCTTGCGCCAGTCGTCCGCCGTTTCCGCCGTCCAGGTGAACGCCGGATGGTCGCGCAGATGCGCCAGCGTCCACTCGACATAGGTCTCGATATCGCTGGCAAAGCGCAGCACCGCGCCCGGTTTCAACACGCGGGCGTAGCGGTCGAGGTTCACCGGGTTGATGAACCGGCGCTTCCAGTGCCGCCGCTTCGGCCAGGGATCGGGGTAGAGCTGGTAGGCACCGTCGAGCGACGCCTCGGGCAGCCAGTCGAGCAGCTTGATCGCGTCGTCGCCATAGACGCGGAGATTTTCCAGCCCCTCTTCCTCGATCTCCGCCACGGCCTTTGCAAGACTGCTGACGAAGGGCTCGACGCCAATGAAGCCGGTGTCCGGCAGACGCCGCGCCTCATGCAGGAGATGCTCGCCACCGCCGAAACCGACTTCGAGCCAGATCTCCGACAGGCCGGCGGGAAACAGCGTCCGCAAGTCGCTCGGGGCGGGCCGGGAGAGATCGGGTTGCAGGCGGGCGAGCCCGGCCTCGAAGATCTCGCGCCGCGCCTTGCGCAGCGGCTTGCCGACGCGGCGTCCGAAGAAGGAACCCTTGGTATGATCTATCATGTGTATCCGCAATGCGCGCGCCGCGGTCGGAACCGGGCGCGCGCCTCGTCTTTCATCGATGAAATGATCCCGACGGATCAGCCGGCCGCGTCGCGCAGCGCATGGACCAGGTCGATCTTCTCCCAGGAAAAGCCGCCGTCCTCTTCCGGATCGCGTCCGAAGTGCCCGTAGGCCGCCGTGCGCGCATAGATCGGACGATTCAGCTCGAGGTGCTGGCGAATGCCGCGCGGGGTCAGGTTCATGACCTCGCGGATCGCCTTTTCCAGCTTCGCTTCCTCGACCTTGCCGGTGCCGTAGAGGTCGACATAGACCGAGAGCGGCTCGGCGACGCCGATGGCGTAGGAGAGCTGGATCGAACAACGGTCGGCGAGGTTCGCAGCCACCACGTTCTTGGCCAGATAGCGCGCGGCATAGGCGGCCGAACGGTCGACCTTGGTCGGGTCCTTGCCGGAGAAGGCGCCGCCGCCGTGAGGGGCCGCGCCGCCATAGGTGTCGACGATGATCTTGCGCCCGGTCAGGCCGCAGTCGCCGTCGGGACCGCCGACCACGAAGGCGCCGGTCGGGTTGACGTGCCAGACGGTGTCCTTGGAGATCCAGCCGCCGGGAACCGCCGTGACGATATAGGGCTCCACGATGGAGCGGATGTCGTGCGAGCTGAGCTTCGGGTCGAGATGCTGCGTCGACAGGACGACGGAGGTGATGCCGACCGGAACGCCGTTCTCGTAACGCACGGTAACCTGGCTCTTGGCGTCGGGCCCGAGCGCCGGCTCCTTGCCGGACTTGCGGGCATCCGCCAGCAATTCGAGAATCTTGTGCGAATAGAAGATCGGCGCCGGCATCAGGGCCGGCGTCTCGCGGCAGGCATACCCGAACATGATGCCCTGGTCGCCCGCGCCCTCGTCCTTGTTTTCAGCAGCGTCCACGCCTTGCGCGATATGGGGGGACTGGGCGTGCAGATGAACGTCGACGTCGCAGGTCTCCCAATGAAAGCCGTCCTGCTCGTAGCCGATGTCCTTGATCGCCATGCGAGCAAGATGGGCAATATATTCGTTGGTGATTGTCGCCGGACCACGGGTCTCGCCCGCGATCACGACCTTGTTCGTCGTTGCCAGCGTTTCGCAGGCAACGCGAGCTTCCGGCATCTCGCCGAGAAATGCATCGACGACCGTATCGGAAATGCGGTCACACACCTTGTCGGGGTGACCTTCGGAAACGGATTCGGAGGTAAAGAGATATTCTTGACGCGCCACGATCAACCGTCCTTCTGGGAAGAGTACAACAAGCGGTGGCGAGGAACCTCGCCACCGCCGAAGACACATGCCAGCGGACGCAAGCGTTCGTCAAGCCGAACGCGGCAGCTCCGTCACACTTCATCGCCCGCGAGCGCGCGGACAAGATCCACCACGCGGCGGCGCACCTTGGGATCCTCGATGCGAACGAAGGCCTTGTTCAACGACAGGCCTTCCGATGACGAAAGGAAGTCGACGACATAGGATGCGGGCTTTGCCTCGCCGAAGCCGTTGGCTTCGTCCGGCGTGCCCGGCGCATCCTCGAAGAAAAAGGCAACCGGCACCTTGAGAACGGTCGCAATATGCTGCAGACGGCTGGCCCCGATGCGGTTCGTGCCCTTTTCGTATTTCTGGATCTGCTGGAACGTGATCCCGAGGGCCTCGCCCAGCTTTTCCTGACTCATTCCAAGCATCATGCGGCGAAGCCGGACCCGGCTGCCAACATGCACGTCGATGGGATTCGGTGCTTTCTTGCTGTTCATTTTTGATCTTCTTTCTGGCTCGTTCGGTTGCTGTGACCGCTTTTCTTTGTTTTTCACTTGTTATCCGGCGGTGCCAACGCCTTCGCACTTCGCTTCAGGCACCTCCGGCGCCGGAGCCGCCACCTCGTCATTTTTACGTATTACAACCCGTTTGGCGAGGGAAACGGGAATGGTTGTTATGATGCAGCGCGAAGGTGCCCGCCGTCAATCATTACGCGCATTCCGTAAGTAGGCCGTTACGAAAAGGACGCCAAGGCTTACCAGAAATAGCAGGAACGGCGCGTAATAACCCAGACGGGTATAAAGCGGCGGGCCGATGGCGACGGGAAGACGCGTATCGAGCACGGCGGCCGTGTCCAGACCGCTGCGGACGATTGCCCGGCCATAGGCGTCCACGACGCCTGAAATCCCGGTGTTGGCCGCCCGCACCAGCGGCAGCCCCTGTTCGATCGCCCGCATGCGTGCCTGGGCGACATGCTGCCAGGGGCCGGGGGTGTCCCCGAACCATGCATCATTGGTCACATTGAGGAGCCAGCCCGGGCGGGCATCGCGGGTGGTGGCGGCATCGGGGAAGATCGCCTCGTAGCAGATGAGCGGTAAAAACGCAGGTCCGGCAAACGGTTCGAGCGTGCGGTGGCGAAAACCCGCTTGAAAAACGCCGGGCAGGGTCACCAGTTTGGTCAGACCGATCCGCTCGAGCAGCGACTTGAACGGCAGGTATTCTCCGAAGGGCACCAGACGGACCTTGTCGTAGGCATCGCGGACCGCGCCGTCGCCGTCGATGACATAGACGGAATTGTAGAAGACCCGCTCGGCGCCCTCCGCGTCGGCGCGCACCGCGCCTGTGACCAGCGTGTCGCGCGGCCCGAGGAGGGCGGCGATTGCGGCCAGGGCCTCCGGCGCATCCGTGAGCAGGAACGGCACGGCAGACTCCGGCCAGATCACGACCCGCGGCAGATTGCCGCTGTCCGCATCGCCACCGGCGGTGCCGCCCGTCCAGGGGCGGCGGCTCATCTCCAGATAGGAGGCGAAGATGCGCGCACGGTTCTCAGGCATCCACTTGTCCTCCTGCGCGACGGCAGGCTGGACGATCCGGAGCGCGACGGGCTCGAAGGCCACATCGCCGGCAAGCGACACGCGCGCGATGCCGAACCCCGCGAGGCCGGCGAACAGCAGAACGGAGCCGAGCGCCAGCCGGCGTCCGCCAGCGGTCTGGTCGGCCACGCCCGCCAGACCGCAAAAGACAAGCGCCACCAGCAGGCCGAGTCCGTAGACGCCGACCAGCGAGGCGGCCTGCGCCAGTTCGGGGATGCCCGAGACCGCATAGCCCCAGCTGTTCCAGGGAAAGCCGGTCAGCACATGGCCGCGCACCACATCGGCGCCGCCGAGCCCGAGCGCCAGATAACCGGCGCGCTGCCAGCCGTCGTTCCAAACCAGACCGGCAAGCCCCACCCCCAGCGCCGTGAAGAGCGCCAGACCTGCCGGCAGCAGCAGCACCGCAAAGGGGATCATCCAGGCGTAGACATCGGCCTCCACCAGGAAGGCACGCCCGATCCACCACAGGCCGGCGAGGAAGAACCCGAAGCCGAAGCTCCAGCCGAGCACGAACGCGGAGCGGAAGCGCGCAAGCGCGGTCCGGTCCTCGCCGATCGCACCGTCCAGCAGCCATAGAAGACCGGGAAAGCAGATCGCGAGGACGGGAAAGACGCCGAACGGTGGCATGGCCAGCGCCGCCAGCGCACCGCAGCCGCCGGCCAAGGCCAGACGTCGCCAGCCGAATGCGAGAAGAAAAACTTGCGCCAAGCGCAGCACCGCAACCGCTCCTGCCTGTCCGGAGGGCGCAGGACGCACCCCGGCACCGGGACCCCCGGCGAATCACACGGATTTCGTTCGACGATCCGCGCAGCCGGGCGCGCGGTCAAGGGGGACCTGCGCGGCTGGCGGCCGCGCCGTCAGGGACGGAAAAATCGTTCGCGGATCAAGCCGCCGTGTCGGGACGGCGCAAGCGTCGACGGGCTTCGACCAGACGGGGGTCGGGCCGCTTGGTGCGAATGCGCAGGCGCTTGATCCGGCGCGGATCGGCATCCAGCACCTCGAACTCCAGCCGCGGCAGTTCCCGCGAGGTGATCAGCTCGCCACGTACCGGCACCCGACCGACGAGCGTGAACACAAGCCCGCCCAACGTGTCGATTTCCTCGCCGAGATCCCCCAGTTCGAAGTCGGCGCCGATCGCCTCTTCCATTTCCTCGACCGGCACGCGCGGGTCCGCGACCCAGACGCCCTCGGCGACCTTCTCGATCATCGCGTCCTCGTCCTCGTCGTGCTCGTCCTCGATGTCGCCGACGACGGTCTCGACGACGTCCTCCAGCGAGACGAGCCCGTCGGTGCCGCCGTATTCGTCGATCACCAGCGCCATCTGCACGCGATCCGCCTGCATCTTGGCCATCAGGTCGGTCGCCGGCATAGACGGCGGCACGAAGAGAACCGGGCGAATGAGGCCGGTGTCGCTCAACGGCAGGGAGAGGTCGACGGAGGACAGATCGAACCCGACGGAGCGGTTCGACCGGGCGTCGCCCTGGTCCGCCGCTTCCGCAAGCACCGTCCCCGCGGCGTCTCCGTCGTCCACTGCGTCATGCGATGAGGACAAGGTCGCGGGGGCAGACCCGGCGTCCTCGCCCAGCGCGGCTGCGCCATCGCGTTCCCCGGCGGTCGGTCCCTCGTCCGCGTCTGCGTCCCCCGCTTCGGCAGGGTCGGGTCGAGCCGTGTCATCGGCGGCCAAGGACGCCCTGTTGTCCGCCGCCTCGGTGGCGCGGGCGGCGAAATAGGCCATCAGGTCCTTGATGTGCACCATGCCGCGCGGGTCATCCAGGCCGTCGTGATAGACGGGCATGCGCGAATGGCCGGATTCGCGAAAAATCTCCATCAGCCGCGCAAGCGGCACACTGTCCTCCACGGAATCGATGTCGGCGCGCGGGATCATCACGTCGTCGACCCTGACCTCGCGCAGCCGCAGGATGTTGGACAGAAGGATGCGTTCCTCGGGGGTGAAATTGGTTCCAGAATCCGCATCGCGGGCGAGCTCGTCCTGGAGATTCTGCCGCAACGAGACGGCTCCGGCATTCCTGAGCGCGGCAAGCCGCTTCAGCTGCTCGGCCCCCCAGGCAAACAGCGACCAGCGTTGTTCGGCGGCATCGTCGCTCCGGCTGGAGTCGGGTTCGGTTCCGGACGTCGCCGGCTTGTCGGTACTTCGGGCCTCTGCATCATTCATGTGATCTATGCGCCCCGCTCAACGGGACGTCTCGCTCTCCATATTGGCGGGTGTCGCCGGGACATCTCCATAAGGATCGGCCATTCCCAGCTCTGCCAGGATCCGCCGTTCCAGGCTTTCCATTTCCTCGGCGTCGCGATCATCGATGTGATCATAGCCGAAAAGATGAAGAAATCCGTGCGCCACTAGATGGGTAAGGTGATCGGAAAATGAAATACCCATCTCGTCGGCTTCCCGCGCGACCGTCTCGCGCGCAAGCGCCAGATCGCCCAGCAGCGGCCCGTAAGGCGGCTCGTCCTCGTCGCCGCCCGGAAACGACAGGACATTGGTCGGCGTGTCCTTTCCACGCCACTCCCGGTTCAGCACCCGCACACGGGCATCGTCGCTCAGGAGAACCGACAATTCCGCGCCAGGCACCAGCTCGAGGCGGGCCTGCGCGCAACACATGGCGACGACCCGGGCGACGAGCGCCTCGAGCTCGGGTTCCTTTCCCCAGCCGTCCGCCTCGACGGCGAGATCGACCGACGGCAGACCAGACGCGGTCATGACCGCAGCCTCGGAGCGGTCTTCGCAGCCTCCTCGGCGGCAAGCGAGGCCTCCCGGCCGGCCTCGTCATAGGCGCGCACGATGCGCGCGACCAGCTCGTGGCGCACCACGTCGACCTCGGTGAAATCGACGCGGGCGACGCCTTCGACATCCGTCAGCAGCGCCAGCGCGTCGCGCAGGCCCGATTTCTGGCCTGGCGGCAGATCGACCTGACTCGGATCGCCGGTGACGATCATCCGCGAGTTCTCGCCAAGCCGGGTGAGGAACATCTTCATCTGCATGGCCGTCGTATTCTGCGATTCATCCAGAATGACAATCGCATTCGACAGCGTGCGCCCGCGCATGAAGGCCAGCGGCGCGACCTCGATCATGCCGGACTGAAGCCCGCGCTCGACCTTTTCCGCCGGCATCATCTCGTAAAGCGCGTCGTAGAGCGGACGCAGATAGGGGTCGACCTTCTCCTTCATGTCGCCGGGCAGGAAGCCGAGCCGCTCGCCGGCCTCCACCGCCGGACGGGACAGGATCAGCCGGGCCACGTCGCCGCGCTCAAGGAGCGCCGCCGCATAGGCGACCGCGAGGAAAGTCTTGCCGGTGCCGGCGGGGCCGACGCCGAAGATCAGGTCCGCACGGTCCATCGCCCGGATATAGGCGTCCTGCGCCGGCGTGCGCGCCAGCACCGTCTTGCGACGGGTGGAAATCTGCGCGAACGACAAATGCGACCGCGGCTCGATGGTGGGAAGGTCCAGTTGCGCCTCCTCGGCGATGGCCATGCGCAGCGCGCCCTCGACGTCGCCCGGATGCAGCTCCTGCCCCTGCTGAAGCCGGGCATAGAGCGCCTCGAGCGCGCGCCGCGCCTGCTCGCAGGCCGCATGGCGTCCCTTGATGATCACCTGATTGCCGCGCGCGACGGCATCGACGCCCAGACGCTGTTCGATGAGGGCAAGATTCTGGTCGAACTGGCCGAACAGATCGCCAACCAGGCGATTGTCGTCGAAGGCGAGAACGACATGCGTCATGTCCGAGGCGGAGACCGCTGCGCGGCTGCTGCCCCGGTTCTGGGTCCGGCTCTCGCCGGTCAAACGGCTACTCCTGGCATTCTGCCTCCTGGTGGCCTGGCGCGGAACCTGTCCTGCCGGCTCATGCGACGCGAACATCCTGCCCGTTCAACGGGCGCGCGAACAGGGAATTTGTGCCCGTGTCCGTGATTTCCACCGCAACGATCTCGCCGATGCGCGTTTCCGGCAAGTCGATCTGCACCGGCTGAAGCCAGGGCGAGCGGCCCGTGAGCTGTCCGGGATTGCGACCGCGCTTTTCCAGAAGCACGTCGCAGCTGCGACCCACCATCGCGACGTTGAACGCACGCTGCTGGTCCGCGATCAGCGCCTGAAGCTCGGCAAGCCTTTCGCCCATCACGGCATCGGGCACCTGCTCGTCCAGCGACGCCCCCGGCGTGCCGGGCCTCGGGCTGTACTTGAAGGAGAAGGCCGACGCATAGCCGACCCGTTCGACCAGATCCATCGTGTCGCGGAAATCCGCGTCGCTCTCGCCGGGAAAGCCGACGATGAAATCGCCCGACAGCGCCAGATCGGGGCGTGCCTCGCGGATCCGGTCGATCAGCCGGAAATAGTCGTCGCGCGTGTGGCGGCGGTTCATGGCCTTGAGGATGCGGTCGGAGCCGGACTGCACCGGCAGGTGCAGATAGGGCATCAGCTGCGGCAGGTCGCGGTGGGCTGCGATCAGCGCGTCGTCCATGTCGCGCGGATGGCTCGTGGTGTAGCGCAGCCGGTCGAGACCGGGGATCTCCGCCAGGCGGAAGAGCAACTCGCCCAGCCCCCAGCTGCGGCCGTCGGCGCCGGCGCCATGCCAGGCGTTGACGTTCTGGCCCAGAAGCGTGACCTCGCGCACGCCGCGCGCGGCCAGGCGCTCGGCCTCGCCGACGATCTGTTCGACCGGACGCGACACCTCCGCGCCGCGGGTGTAGGGCACGACGCAGAAGGTGCAGAACTTGTCGCAGCCCTCCTGCACCGTCAGGAAGGCCGACACGGTGCGTTTGGCGGCCTGCGCCGCCGAAGGTGCCGCCAGGTGACGGAACTTGTCGTCGGTCTCGAACTCCGTTTCGACCACGCTCTCGCCGCCCGCGGCCCGCTTCACCAGGTCCGGCAGGCGGTGATAGGTCTGCGGCCCGAAGACGAGATCGACCACGGGCGCGCGCCGGGCGATCTCCTCGCCCTCCGCCTGCGCCACGCAGCCGGCAACACCGATCATCGTGTCGACGCCGCGCTCGGCGCGCGCCTGCTTCAGCTTGCGCAGCCGGCCGAGCTCGGAATAGACCTTTTCCGCCGCCTTTTCGCGGATGTGGCAGGTGTTGAGGATGATCAGGTCCGCCTCGTCGAGCGTCTCGGTCGGCGTATAGCCGTCCGGCACGAGCGCATCGGTCATCCGCTCGCTGTCATAGACGTTCATCTGGCAGCCATAGGTCTTGACGAAGACGCGGCGACCGTCCGGCGCGCCGGGCGCGGCGGCGTCGATGGATGTCTCGGTGGGCTGGGTGACGCTGTTTTGTTCGTCGCTCATCATGTCCCCGGGCAGGCCTTGCGGCCGGTGCCGTCTGGTGTGGCTTGTCGTGGCACGCGTGAAATCGCGCCTGCTTTACCCGTTTTTTGACGGTTTGAGAATAGCAGCATCCGTGCCGGAAGCCGATTCCCGCATGTCGGGCGGCAGCGGGTGTCCCGCGCGCGCCTGGGCCGCCATCTGCCGCACGCTTCCCTCGAGCCTGCGCGTGAGCACCTTGCGGTCGTCGCGCGGAGAGACGCGCAGCGGCGCGCCCCAGACAACGCGCACGTCGACGGCCCCCTTGCGCACCACATTCATGAAATGCGGGATCATCTCCATGTCGCCGTACCAGGCGACATGGGCCCGAAACTGCCGGCCCATCGGAACGCCGTGCAGGCCGGTGTAGGCCAGCGCCAGCGGCTGGATCCACACCTCACCGCCCTCTCCGGCCACCGCATGGCGCGCCGCCCCGATCAGGGCGGAGCGAAACGGCAGCACCTCGTTGCCGCTGTTCGAGGTGCCTTCGGCGAAAAGCACCATGGCATCGCCATCGGACAGACGCGCGCCCAGCTCGCTGGCCGTGCGCGCCGTGGCGCTGCGCCTTTCGCGGTCGACGAAGACGGACCGCTGCAACTTGGCGAAAAGTCCGAACACCGGCCAGGAGGCCACTTCCGACTTGGCGACGAAACTGAGCGGCATGCGGCTGCCGAGCACGGTGATATCGAGCCAGGAAACATGATTGGCCGCGATCAGCAGCGGCCGGTCGCTGGCTGCCCGGCCGATCTCCTCGACGCGAATGCCGACGAGCGCGCAGGCCATGCGATGCCACACGACCGGCAGCCGGCGTTTCAGCTCGCCGGGCATGCGCATGGCCACCCATTGCACCGGGATCATCGGCAGCGTGATCACCGTGAGAGCCGTCAGGACGGCAGCGGCGCGCAGCCTCGACATCTCCTCAGTCCCGTTCGCCGGACCCGGGCGAAGAGCCGAGCGGAATGCCGTAGAGCTCGAGCCGGTGATCGACGAGCCGGTACCCCAGACGCACGGCAATCGCCTCCTGCAGGCGCTCGATTTCTTCGTTGCGGAACTCGATGACCCGACCGCTCTTCAGGTCGATCAGGTGGTCGTGGTGCTCGTCGGGAACGGTCTCGTAGCGGGCGCGCCCGTCGCGGAAGTCATGACGTTCGATGATGCCGGCGTCCTCGAAGAGCTTCACCGTGCGATAAACGGTGGAAATCGAGATGCGCGGATCGTTGCGCACGGCGCGACGGTAGAGCTCCTCGACATCGGGATGGTCGCTGGCATCCTCGATCACGCGGGCAATGATCCGGCGCTGTTCGGTCATGCGCATGCCCTTGGCGACGCACACGTCCTCCAATGACTGCGAACTACCGAGATCGGACATCTCGCCTGCCTCTTCCTGGTCGCCGGTCCCGGCCGAAGGGCCTGCGAAGCCGGCCGTGCTCCGGTCGACGCGACCCGCCGCAAGCGGAGGTCGCCATGCCCAGCCGATTACGCCAGATCGACGCGCATGACAAGCGCACCGCCGTCGCCATCGCTTTCCTGATAATAGCCCTTTCGAGTGCCGACGGTGCGAAAGCCCAGCGACCGGTAGAGCGTGACCGCGGCCGCATTGGCGGCATCGACCTCCAGGAACAGCGCCTTGACCCTGTCCGCGTAGAGCCTGGACATCGCGGCGCGCATCAATTGCGCGCCGGCACCGCGTCGCCGCTGGCGCGGATCGACGGCAATCGTCAGGATCTCCGCCTCGTCCGCCGCCTCGCGCACGATAACGAAGCCAAGCGCGGCGCGGCTGCCCATCGCGTTCGCCCGGCGCGCCTGCAGGATGAAGACGCCCGGCTGACGCGCCAACGCAACAATCTCGTCGGCGCCCCATCCGACGGGAAACGACCGCTCGTGCAGCTCGGCCAACGCGGCGAGATCCTCCGCGCGCGCGTCCTCGATCACCGGCGGCGGCGCCCAGAACCACCAAAACGTCATGCCAACAGCCTCGCATCGCGGCGCGCGGGCGCGGCATCCGGCGGCCGCAGGTAAAGCGGCTCAGGCGGTGCGGAGGACGGCACCGCGTCCCTGCCGAGACGGGCGACATCGCCGATATCCGGCCAGCCATGGGTGTGCGCGATTTCAAAATCCGTCCGCCCCGTCGCGGCGACGATCTTCTCCGCCCCGCTCCCGGCGAGGCAGGCTCCCTGCGGAAGCTCGTCGCCAGGCGCCGCGGCTGCAACGGCGCGCGCGGCTTCACACGGCGTGCCGTCGGCGGAAAATCCCTGGATGTAGACATCGGCCCCACGCCCGGCGATGGTGGCCCAGATCGCCGATCCGGCCTGTTCCGCACCCGCCTCGCGCCGGGCCTGTGCGGCAAGTGCCGCGAGCGTGGAAACGCCGACGGCCGGCACATGCACCACCAGTGCGATCCCGCGGGCGGCGGACAGTCCGACGCGCAAGCCGGTGAAACTTCCCGGTCCGACGGTGACGACGACGCGCTCGAGTTCGCTGAAGGCGATGCTCGCTTCCGCGGTCACCTCGCCGATCATGCCCATGAGGCGTTCGGCATGTCCACGCTGGAGGATTTCGGTTGCCCGGGTCAGGCGCGCGGTCTCGCGGTCCCCGTCAAGGACCGCGACGGAACAGGCGTCGAGCGCGGTATCGATCGCAAGAAGGCGCATGAAACGAGTAAACCCATTGAGGCAGGATCCGTCGACCCGACCATTTGCTAGCTGGTCTTTGCCGAAACCGCGAGTGCCAGGGAACCTGCACACCGGGGCGTCAACGAAAAACCGTGTCCCAACGCAAAACGGCCCGGCACGAAGGCCGGGCCGCCGAAACGCTTTCCAGCGGCGCTCTTACATCGCGCGCACTTCCTCGACTTCGGGAACGAAATGACGCAGCAGGTTCTGGATGCCATGCTTGAGCGTCGCCGTGGAAGACGGACAGCCCGAACAGGCACCGCGCATCGACAGATAGACCACCCCGTCGCGGAAGCCGCGGAAGGTGATGTCGCCGCCATCCTGGGCCACCGCCGGACGCACGCGCGTCTCGATCAGTTCCTTGATGGTGCCGACCGTCGTCTCGTCGCCTTCCTCGAAGAACTCCTCGTCGCTCTCCTCGCCCATCTCGTCGCGGGTCACGGGCGCGCCTGACATGAAGTGCTCCATGATCGCGCCCAGCACCGCCGGCTTGATGTGCTGCCATTCGGCATCGCCCTTGGTCACCGAGATGAAGTCATGGCCGAAGAAGATCCCCTCCACGCCCTCGACCTCGAAGAGCTTCTCCGCCAGCGGAGACGCACCCGTGTCCTCGGACTTGCGGAAATCCATCGTGCCCTGGGACAGCACGATACGGCCCGGCAGGAACTTGAGTGTTGCCGGATTCGGCGTCGCCTCGGTCTGAATGAACATGATGCTCTTTCCTTTATCGCTGGTGGCGCCCGCCGCGCGCGACCGTGTCGCGGGTCCCGGCTGACGCTGCGCGCCTGTCGTCGTTCAGCCCATCTCCTGCGGCGGGACGATCCTGCGCACTGTCCGCGACAGTATACAGGGCCATGGCCGCAAGTTCCAGATTGGAATTGTTCCAGAGTGGCGTTTTTATCGTCGGCTCCCTGCGCGGCCGATGCCCGGCATCCGCAAATTGCACGAGGCCGGGTCGGCGATGTCGCGCCGGGTCTCAGGCAAGGGCGGCAATCGATTCGTCGTCGAGGGTCGCCGGAACGATGGTAACGGGGATCGGGAAACTGGCAGCCCCCTTTCCCGCAATCGCCGAAACCAGCGGTCCGGGGCCTTCCGACCCGCTGCCGGCGGCGAGCACCAGGATCGCGATATCGGCGTCTTCCTCGATCAGCGCCAGGATCTCGTCGGAGCGGTTGCCCTCGCGCACGACAAGTTCCGGGTCCGTCCGGGCCACGGAGCGCACCCGGTCGGCCGCCTTTGCCAGGCAGTTTTCCGCATTCTCGCGCGCCTCGGCGCGCATGATGTCCTCAACACCCAGCCAATGCTGAAAATCTCCGGGCGCAATGACGTACAACAGCGTGGCAATGCCGCTGGTGCGCTCCGCGCGCTTTGCGGCATAGACAATCGCCCGGTCGGCCTCCGCGGTCTCGTCGACGACGACGAGAAACTTGCGGCGGTGACCTTCCTCGAAACTTTTCCGGATCGCTACCATGGGCGCATGCTGCCATCGGCCACGCCACGCGGCAAGCGGCGCTTTTGCCGACTAGAGAATGAAACGCGACAGATCGACATTCTTGGCCAGCTCCCCGATGTTTTCACGCACGTAATCCGCATCGATCACCACCGTCGTGTCGCCGGCGTCGGGCGCGGTGTAGGAGACTTCGTCCAGCACGCGCTCCATCACGGTCTGAAGCCGGCGCGCGCCGATGTTCTCGATGGTGGAATTGAGGTCGACCGCGATGGAGGCGATCTCCTCGATCGCATCGTCGGTGAACTCCAGCGTCAGCCCTTCCGTGCCCAGAAGCGCCACATACTGCTTGATCAGGCTTGCCTCCGTGTCGGTCAGGATGGCGCGGAAATCGTCCTTGGTCAGCGCCTTCAGCTCCACCCGAATCGGCAGGCGACCCTGCAGTTCCGGCAGGAGGTCGGAGGGCTTCGACACATGGAAGGCGCCGGACGCGATGAAGAGTACATGGTCGGTCTTGACCGGGCCATGCTTCGTGGAAACCACCGTGCCCTCGATCAGCGGCAGCAGGTCGCGCTGCACACCCTCGCGCGACACATCGCCGCCGGTGCGCTCGCTGCGGGCGCAGATCTTGTCGACCTCGTCCAGGAACACGATGCCGGCGTTTTCCACCAGATCGATCGCCTCCTCGACCACCTTCTCCTCGTCGAGCAGATTGTCGGCTTCCTGTTCGAGCAGAATATCGTAGCTCTCGCTCACCTTGACCCGGCGCGTCTTTGTGGCACCGCCCAGCGCCTTGCCGAGCATGTCGGAAAGGTTCATCACGCCGATGCTGCCGCCGGGCATGCCGGGCATGTCCAGCCCCGGCACCTGCGGCTGGGCGCGCACCTCGATATCGATTTCCTTGTCGTCCAGTTCGCCGGCCCTGAGCTTCTTGCGGAAGCTCTCCTTGGTGGTTGGGCTGGCATTCTTGCCGACCAGCGCCTCGACCACACGCTCCTCGGCCTGAAGATGCGCCTTGGCCTCCACCGACTTGCGCTTGGCGGTGCGCACCAGCGCGATACCGGCCTCGACAAGATCGCGGACGATCTGCTCGACGTCGCGACCGACGTAGCCGACCTCGGTGAACTTGGTCGCCTCGACCTTGACGAAGGGCGCATTGGCGAGGCGCGCAAGCCGCCTGGAAATCTCGGTCTTGCCGACGCCGGTCGGGCCGATCATCAAGATGTTCTTCGGCATCACCTCCTCGCGCAGCCCTTCCTCGAGCTGCTGGCGGCGCCAGCGGTTCCTGAGTGCGATGGCGACGGCGCGTTTGGCATCCTTCTGGCCGATGATGTGCCGGTCCAGTTCGGAAACGATCTCGCGGGGAGAAAGCGTGGTCATGGCGGGGTCTCTCACGTCAGGAATGTCAATCGACGGCGGGCACGAAACGCATCGCCGGGGTCGAACGGAAGGGGCGCGCCACCGCGCGGCGCACGCTGCGCCAGGCGGAACCGAGCAGCAGGATGAAACAGCCGAGGACGCCCAGGGTCAGCGCCAGGGTGGCCTCCTGCGAAACATCGGCCTCGACCATCAATCGTGCAATGGCCAGACCGAAATATCCAAGTCCGGACACCAGCAACGCCCGCCGGTCGACAAGGATGGCAACCAGGGCCAGCGCCGCGAAAAGCGCGATGACCGCTGCCGCATCGCTGCCGCTTTGCACATCCGCCGAATTTGTCACCAGCGCGAGGACGGAATGCACCAGCAGCGGCGCGGCGAGCAGATGCAGCCAGAAGGCCTTGTCGCTCGCGGCCGTCACCCGGGCGACATCGCGGGAGTCGAACCGCATGGCCGCAATGAAGGTCGCGGCGCCGGCGGCAAGCGTAAACCAGGCAAGATGCGCCTCCAGAACGCCCGGAAGCGCCGTTTCAAGCAGGATCGCGGCAAGAAAGAGCAGGGTTCCCGCAACGCCGGCCGCGCCCACGGGCACGCTGAACCGCCAATAATGCAAGAGCGCACCGGTCACGCCGATCAGCGCGGGAACGATGGCCGTGGCGGTCCTGCCGTGCCACAGACCGCCGCGGTCGAACACCGGTCCGGAGGCAAGCGCCTCAAGGCCTGCAAAGAGAAACACCGGAGCGAAGGCAAGCGACAAGAGGAACGATGGCAGCGCAAGCCGCATGCGGCGGGCGAAAATCTCGGAAAACACCCAGACCGTGGCCGCCAGGACACCTGAAACCACGGACACCGGCCAGACCGCCCCCAGCCCGTAGGCCAGTCCGAACAGCACCATCACGATACCGATTGACAAGAAGACATCGTGAAACCCGCGGGCGAAGCGAACCTCTTCCGCGTCGGCGCGCGAGACAAAAAAGCCCGCATTCGGCCGGGCATCCGTTTCGCCGTCCGCGTCGGCATTCCAGAGGTCGCGCATGCGGCGGACCTGATCGGCGGAGACGATGCCCGCCGCTTCGGCCGCGCGAAGCCGTGCCTCGATCGCGTCGTCCGCCGCCATGGCGTGCTGCGGCAGGCTCACGCGGTGCTCTCCAGTGTCTCGATCGTCACATTGTCGTTGGTGTAGACGCAAATCTCGGCGGCAACCTTCATCGCCTTGCGGGCAATCTCTTCCGCGTCGAGATCGCTGTCGGCGAGCGCGCGTGCCGCCGCGAGCGCATAGTTGCCGCCCGACCCGATACCCATGATCCCGCCTTCCGGCTCCAGCACGTCGCCCGTTCCGGTCAGCACCAGGGAAATGGACGAATCGGCGACAAGCATCATCGCCTCCAGCCGGCGCAGATAGCGGTCGGTGCGCCAGTCCTTGGCCAGTTCGACGCAGGCACGCATCAACTGCCCCGGATATTGTTCGAGCTTGGCCTCGAGGCGCTCGAACAGGGTGAAGGCATCCGCCGTCGCCCCGGCAAACCCGGCGATCACGTCACCCTTTGCCAGGGGGCGCACCTTGCGCGCGGTCCCCTTGATCACCGTGGGGCCGAGCGAGACCTGGCCGTCACCTGCGATCACAACGCGCCCGCCCTTGCGCACGCTCACGATTGTCGTTCCATGCCAGCCCGTGGGGTCGTCCTGCGCGTGCATTCTTTGCCTCTTCAGCTTGGTCCTTGCCTCCCGGGCCTGTCCGGGGCCGTATCCGCCTATGTAAGCCCAGCGCGCGCGTTTGCAAACCGGTCCGGCGCCGGGTCCGGCTTGCAAACGTCCCCGATGAGATCTTTCATCGTTTTCGAGAGTAAAGGGAAATCACAAGCCCCGACGCAAGAATGCAGAAGATCCCGATTACATCCAAGCTCCCTGGAATTTCGGAAAAGGCGAAGTATCCGATAAAGAACGCGCTGATCAGTTCCAGATAGGCGAGCGGGGAGATCACCGAGGCCTCCGCATGGCGGAAGGCTGCGATCACCATGAAGTGACAGACGGTGGAGACCAGGCCCATCACCGCGATCAACAGCAGATCGGCGCCGGAGAACCAGGACCATGTGGCGAGCGCGAAAGGGGTGAGCAGCAAGGTTCCGACGCAGACCTGGAAACAGAGCGCGACAAGCGGCGGAGCGGTCGTCGCCGCCGCCCGCGTCGCGATCAGATAGCCCCCGAAAAGCAGGCCGCTGATCACCGCCAGCAAGGAGCCGAATTCCACCTCGATCCCCGGCTTGATGATGAACAATGCCCCCAGAACGCCGAGCCCGCCGCCGATCATGCGGTTTGGCGTCAGGTGCTCGCGGAGAAAGACCACCGAAAGCACCGACGCGACGATCGGCCCGACGAAGTAGCCGCCAAGACCGGTGGCGAGCGGAATCTCAACGATTGCAAAGAGAAAGGTCGTCATCGCACCGACGATGAACACAGTGCGGATCGTGTTGGCGAGCGCGCCCGCCGACAGCTCGCGCAAATCGCGGCCCGCGCCGAAAAACAGCACGGACACGATCAGTGCGGACCCGAAATAGCGCGACCAGGCAACCAGAAACGGCGAATGCTCCGCGCTCAGATGTTTGGCAATCCCGTCGACAAAGGGGACGGCGAGCGAAGCGGCGGCCATCAGGCCAATGCCGATGAGGGGAGTTGCTGGCCTCATGGGGTCTCCGGAAACAATTGATCGAAAGGCGAAAATTATTCGCAACACACGCTGTGATAGGTATCGGCGGACCCTAGCGGCCATCGGAAGAGCCGTCCAGATCGACAGAGCCGATTGAGCGGATGCGCATCCGGGCAAGAGCCGTCGCGCCATCGAAACTGATGGGCGTCAATGTCGACGCGCTCGGCTCAGACATGCTTGCAGCGACGACCCGCAAGTTCCTGCGCGGTCCGCGCGGGGTCGGCATTGTCTACGTCCGCCGTGCCAAGCCCGCCTCGGCATGGATCCGCGCAACCTCGAGGCCGTCGCCCGCTGCTTCGTCCGCTATTGCAACACGGTGGAGGATCTTGAGCGGGCCATCGCGCCGGCCGGACATTGCGTAGGGCCGCGCGCCAGCGCCGACGGCGTTTCAGGCCGCCGGCGGCGAGGACCGGTTGCTCGACCTGCCTGGCCTTTGCCGGCGGCAGCCGGAAGCGAACCTTCTTGGAGCTTGGCGACACGTCGCTGCTGCCGGCCAAGGCGCAACAGGTGCTGGAGCGTGAGTTGGGGACCGGAATCGCGGTCACCGCGCTCTTCGATCACACGCGTCTGATCGGTCTTTCCGCCCGCCAGCAGCGCACGGGCATTTCGGATCCCACCGCCGATGCCTTCAAGGTTCTGACGGTGGCCGACATGACCCGGCTCTGCGAGGCACAGCCCGGCAAGAAACAGACTTAGCCGGCTATCTTCACGTGGAAACCGGTCGCCGCATGAAAACCATTGCCGCGACGAGCGCAACCGCACCGAGCACCCCGGCGACCGGCGCCAGCGGCGCAATGCCGGCGCGGTCCAGAACTTCTCCGCCGAGCCAGGCACCGGCCGAGATACCGATGTAGATCAGCGCGCTGTTCAGCGACAGGATGAGGGTGCCGCCCGCCCCGGCATGGCTGAGCAGGCGGTGCTGGATCGGCACCAGATACATGTAGCTGGCGATGCCCCAGAGGAAGCCGACGGCCACCGTCGAAAGGGCCGCGTCGCGCCAGACGACGAGCGCGACGAGGAGCGCGGTCTGGACTGCGACCGCGCCAATGAGGACCTGCAGCGGGCCGAGACGGTCGGTCAGGATCCCGGTTGCGAAATTGCCGGCCAGCGCACCGATGCCATAGGCCAGGAGTACCGCCGGGAGGATCGGCGCGCCGGCGTAGAATGTGCCGGCGAGGATCACGCTCACATAGGTGTAGACGACGAATTCCGACAAGACGATCAGGAAGGTCAGCAGCAGCAGCCCCGCGGTCGCCGGCGTCAGCGCGCGGAGGCCGGCATCCCCGCCAGCCGCGGCGTCGGGGGGCGCCGTGACGACGGGCAGGCGTCCCAGCAACGGAGCCAGGATTGCCAGCGCGACGAGGCCCAGCACGACGACGAAGTAAAACGCATAGCGCCAGTCGAGCATCTGGCCGATCAGGGTCGCAAGCGGAATGCCGGCGGCCTGGGCGACCGTCATGCCGCCGAAGATCACGGCAAGTGCTGCGCCCTTGCGCTGCGGCGGCACAAGATCGGAGGCGAGCGCGGTCGCGACCGGCGTGAAGATCGCGGCCCCCAGCGCCGACACGATGCGTCCCGCCACGATCTGATAAAACCCGGTGGCCATTCCGCAGACCAGATTGCCGACGAGAAAAAGACCGATGGCCAGAAGGATCACCCGGCGCCGGTCGAGCCCGCGCAGCAGCCAGGCGCTGAGCGGCGCGAAAACCGCGTAGGAGAACGCATAGACGGACACGAGCTGCCCGGCCCGCGTCGCCGGAATGCCAAGGCTTGCGGCAATCTCGTTGAGCACGCCGATCACCACGAAGGTGTCCATTCCAATGGCGACCGCGCCCACGCCCAACGCCGCCAGAAGCACCGTCTGGCGCGAGGTTGCGTCCGGCGTCTTCGATCCGCTACCGCTCATGTCGGTCCGTCTTTTCAGGTGTCGCGGCTACCGTCGGCCAGACGATCACAGCCTCACCCGGCCCGCAACTCCGGACAAAAGCTTCCAATGAAGTTCCCGCGATAGCGCACCTTCGGTCCGTAGGCGATCCAGGAGGTCACCACCTCGCCGATCACCCGCATCATCTCGAGCGTGTCGAACTGGTCGCGCGCGGAGCGGGTGCAGACGACGCCGGCATCGTACCGGCCGGCGAGCAGGCCTTCTTCAACACCGCAATTCATGACGTCAAAATTGCTTTTTGCATTTATGCAAGCAACAAGCGCATGCTTTCGGTTGGATTGCCGGATCGCGTCCCACCTGAACGGGCATCGCGATCCGGCAAAATGGCCGCACTCAGGCCCTCAATGCCGCTTCCGCGATCAGACGCTGCACCATGGCGTCGAGCAGGCCGGCCGTGCGCTCGTTCGTCATCCCGCCCTGATCGTCGAAGGCGGAGGCGGCCCCGGGCACCGTTGCCATGTCGGGAATCACAAGCGCGCCGTAACCGATTTCCATGATCGTGCGCAGCCCCATCAGTCCCCGAATGCCCCCCAGCGCGCCGGGAGAGGCAGCACCAAGCGCGAAGACCCGGTTCTTGAAGGCCGCCGCCGCCGGCTCGCCATCGGCAGACAAACGCGAAACCCAATCGAGCGTGTTCTTCAGGAGCGGGGAGACCGAGGTATTGTACTCCGGGCTTGCGATGAACACGCCGTGGTGTTCCTGCATCACCGCCTTCAGCGCCTTTGCAGCCTCGGGCACACCCTCGTTCGCCTCCATGTCGCCGTTGTAGATCGGCATCGGATAGTCGGCGAGCGAGAGGTGCGTCGCCTGCGCGCCTGCGGCGTCTACGCGTCTGGCGACCACGTCGGCGAGTTTCGTGTTGAAGGATCCGGACCGGGTCGACCCGGAAAACACGAGAATGCGAACGTCTTTCATCAAATACCTCACAGTGGATCCAAAGAGCGTCCGGCCGAAGCCGGACGGAAGCTAGTCTCCTGATATAAACAACATACGGATCTTGACCAGTGCGGGTGCGACAGCGGGGCGGCAGACATGATGACACGGGCACAGTTCAACGCGTATTGCAGCGCACTTACAGGCACCACCCATGTGGTCCAATGGGGTGGAGCCTCCGTCTGGAAGGTCGGCGGCAAGATCTTTGCCCTGTGCTCGAACTGGGGTCCCGGGAGCGAGGGCGCCATTTCCTTCAAGTGCTCCGATCTGGCGTTCCAGATGCTGTGCGAGCGCGAGGGCGTGGTGCCGGCCCCCTATCTGGCGCGCGTGAAATGGGTACAGGTTCGCAGCGACGAGGCCCTGAGCGACGAGGATATCCGCGCCTATATCACCGAGGCGCACAGGCTGGTCGCGGCGAAACTCACCCGCAAGCAGCGCGCCGAACTGGGCCTGCCCGATCCCAAGAGCACCGACGCCTAGCCCGGAAGCACCTGGCTTCGCTTGACGACCCCGAAGGCGAAGCTGGAGTCCAGCGAGGCGATGCCGGGGATCTTGTGGATCCGCCTGCGGATGAAATCCTCATAGTCGGCGAGCGAGGCAACGACGACGCGCAGGAGATAATCCCTGTCCCCCGCCATCAGGTAACATTCCATGATCTCGTCAATGCGCGCGACGGCCGCCTCGAAAGTGTCGACGCTGTCTTGTCCATGACGCTCCAGACGCACCTGCAGGAACACGGTGACCGGAAGGCCGTAAGCCTCCTGATCGACGATTGCCGCATAACCGTCGATCACGCCGGCCTTTTCCAGATTGCGCACCCGGCGCAGGCAGGGCGACGGCGACAGGTTCACCTTCTCCGACAGGTCCTGATTGCTCAACCGCCCGTTCCGCTGCAGGGCGCGAATGATCTTTTTGTCGGTTTCATCCATCAACTCGCCCCTTATTGGCAGGACCTGCCAAAATTAGCCCATAGAGAAGCATAATTCGCCAGAACCGCGCAGCCGGCAAGCCCTAGCGTCACGAAAGACCCCGCCCGCCATCCGGCGCGGCCATCTCTTGCGGTGAGGACCTGCCCCATGCTGAAGAACGCTCCCCTCGGTTTCGCCACGCGTGCCATTCACCACGGCTACGATCCGCTTGACCACGAAGGCGCGCTGACGCCGCCGGTGCATTTCACCTCGACCTTCGCCTTCGACACGGCGGAACAAGGCGGCGAGATCTTTGCCGGCGAGCGGGCGGGGCATGTCTACAGCCGGATCTCCAACCCGACGCTGGCGCTCTTGGAAGAGCGCATTGCCGATCTGGAAGGCGGCGCGGCCGGGGTTGCCTTCGCCTCCGGCATGGGCGCGATCACCGCCGTGATGTGGAGCTTCGTCGCGCCGGGCGACGAGATCATCGTCGACAAGACGCTTTACGGCTGCACCTTCGCCTTCTTCCGGCACGGACTGGCGAAATTCGGCATCACCGTCACCCATGTCGACCTGCGCGACCCGCAAAACCTCGAGGCCGCGATTTCGGATCGCACCCGGATCGTCTATTTCGAAACCCCGGCCAACCCGAACATGCGGCTCGTCGACATCGAGGCCGTCTCCGGGATCGCCCATGCCGCCGGCGCCCGCGTCGTCGTCGACAACACCTATGCGACGCCGGTGCTGACCCGGCCGCTGGAGCTTGGCGCCGATATCGTGGTGCATTCCGCAACCAAGTATCTGGGCGGACACGGCGATCTGGTCGCGGGGCTTGCCGCCGGATCGGCGGAAGACATGCAGGAAGTGCGGCTCGTCGGGCTGAAGGACATGACCGGCGCGGTGATGGCGCCGCTCACAGCCCACCTCGTGTTGCGCGGCCTGAAGACGCTGGAACTCAGGATGGAACGCCACTGCGCCAATGCACAGGCCATCGCCGAGCTTCTGGTGGATCACCCGGCGGTGGCCATCGTGCACTATCCGGGCCTTGCCGGCTTTCCCCAGCATGATCTCGCCGCACGGCAAATGCCGGGCTTCGGCGGCATGGTCGCCTTCGAGCTGACCGGCGGAACGACGGCCGGCATTCGCTTCATGAACGCACTGTCGCTGGCGCGCCGCGCCGTCAGCCTGGGCGATGCGGAAACGCTGGTTCAGCATCCGGCCAGCATGACGCATTCGACCTATACGGCGGAAGAACGCACCGCCCACGATATCCCCGACGGGCTGATCCGCCTGTCCGCCGGTCTGGAAACGCAGGCCGACCTCCTTGCCGATATTTCGACAGCGCTTGACCGGGCCTGCGCACAGGCCGCCTGATCCGCCGAACACGGCCAAATTCGGGAAAATGTTTTGCAATATTGCCAATTTCTGGAACAGAATTTGACGATATTGATCGAAAACTTGTCGAGATTGGCCTGAAATTGCGCAGATCCCGCCCTATCGTCAGGACCAACGAAACGCGGCGCGAGACCGCCGGCCACCGGTCACGACGCACGAGAGGACCTTTTCATGACGACGCCCGCCAAGACCCGGCTGAAGCAGATTGAACGCAAGCTGCTGTGGCTCGCCTGCTGGACCATCCACAACGCCAACCACCTGCGCGAGAAAAGCCCGGACGGGCTGAAGGTGGGCGGGCATCAGGCGTCCTGCGCCTCGATGGCCTCGATCATGACCGCGCTCTATTTCACCAGCCTCCGGCCGCAGGACCGGGTGGCGGTGAAACCGCACGCCTCGCCGCTGTTTCACGCCATGCAGTATCTCGCCGGCAGCCAGACCCGCGAGAAGCTCGAGGCCTTTCGCGCCTATGGCGGCGCGCAATCCTATCCGAGCCGGACGAAGGACGTCGACGACGTGGATTTCTCCACCGGCTCCGTCGGCCTCGGCGTCGCGATCACGGCCTTCGCCTCGATGGTGCAGGATTATCTCGGCGCCAAGGACTGGGCAACGCCCGGCCCCGAGGGGCGCATGGTGGCGCTGGTCGGCGACGCGGAGCTTGACGAGGGCAATGTCTACGAGGCGTTGCAGGAGGGCTGGAAGCACGGGCTGCGCAACACCTGGTGGATCATCGATTACAACCGCCAGAGCCTCGACGGCGTGGTGCGGGAGGGGCTCGCCGGCCGTATCCAGGCGATCTTCGGCGCCTTCGGCTGGGACGTGGTCCTGATGAAATACGGCGCATTGCAGCAGGCAGCCTTCGCCGAAAAGGGCGGTGACGCGTTGCGCGAGTGGATCGACAATTGCCCCAACCAGCTCTACTCCGCGCTGGCCTTCCAGGGCGGCGCGGCCTGGCGCAAGCGGCTTCTCGACGACATCGGCGACCAGGGGCCAGTCACCGCGCTGATCGAACGCCGCTCCGACGCCGAGCTTCTGGAGCTCATGACCAACCTCGGCGGCCATTGCGTCGAAACCCTTTCGCAGACCTTCGCCGAACAGGCAAAGCACGACCGGCCGGTCGCCTTCCTCGCCTATACGATCAAGGGCTGGAACACGCCGCTCGCCGGGCACAAGGACAATCACGCAGGCCTGATGACGCCGGCGCAGATGGAGAGCTTCCGGCAGACGATGGGTGTGCGCGAGGGGCATGAATGGGCCCCGGCGGAAGGGATCGAGATGACGCCGTCGGAGCTCGACGCCTTCGTCAAGAAGACGCCGTTTTTTGCAAAAGGCGTGCGCCGACACGCCTCGCCGCATGTCGCGACACCGGGGCCGCATTTCCTCGACGACAAGGCGCTCTCCACCCAGGCCGGCTTCGGCAAGATCCTGGACGCGCTGGCGAAATCGGACGATCCGCTGGCCGAGCGGGTGGTCACCACCTCTCCGGATGTGACCGTTTCCACCAACCTCGGCCCCTGGGTCAACCGGCGCGGGCTGTTCTCGCGCGAGGACATGGCCGACACCTTTCGCGACGAGCGCATTCCCTCAACCCAGAAATGGGGCTTCTCGCCCAAGGGCCAGCACATCGAGCTCGGCATCGCGGAAATGAACCTGTTCCTGCTGCTGGGGGCGGCCGGCCTGTCGCATTCGCTCTTCGGCGAGCGGCTGCTGCCGGTGGGAACCCTCTACGATCCCTTCATCTCGCGCGGGCTCGATGCGCTCAACTACGCCTGTTATCAGGACGCCCGCTTCCTGGTTGTGGGCACGCCGTCGGGCGTCACGCTGGCGCCGGAGGGCGGCGCACACCAGTCGGTCGCCACCCCGCTGATCGGCATGAGCCAGGACGGGCTGGCCTCCTTCGAGCCGGCGTGGCTCGACGAGCTGTCGATCCTGATGGACTGGAGCTTCGACTACATGCAGCGCGACGGCGAGGGCGATCCCAACGAGCGCACCTGGCTGCGCGACGAGACCGGCGGCTCGGTCTATCTCAGGCTGTCCACCCAGGCGCTGGAGCAGCCGGCACGGCGCACGGACGACGCCTTCCGCCAGGGCGTGATCGACGGCGCCTACTGGCTGCGTGAGCCCGGACCCAATTGCGAGGTGGTGATCGCCTACCAAGGCGTCGTTGCGCCCGAGGCCATCGAGGCGGCGGGGCGCATCGGCACCGACCGGCGCGACATCGGCGTGCTGGCGGTGACCTCCGCCGACCGGCTCAACGCCGGCTGGCATGCGGCGATGCGCATGCGCAAGCGCGGCAGCCGGGGCGCGATGAGCCACATCGAACGCCTGCTTTCGCCGCTTCCCGCCCATTGCACGATGATCACGGTGATCGACGGCCATCCGGCGACACTCGCCTGGCTCGGCGCGGTCTGCGGCCACCGCACGGCGGCGCTCGGCGTGGAGCACTTCGGCCAGACCGGCACGATCGCCGACCTGCATCACCACTTCGGGATCGACGCGGACGCCATCGTCGCCGCCGCCTCGGAGCTCGCGCCCGGACGGCCCGTCAGGCTGGCGAACCCGATCTGAGGAAAGCAGGAAGAGCAAAGAGCCGGGCGACGACGCCCGGTCCGCTCACACCGTCTTGCGGTAGACCCAGACGCGCGCGGGGGGAAGGTTTTTCAGGATCCAGCCGCTGCGCTCGACGGAGAACAGCTCCGGCTCCGGCGCGATCGGCGGGACCAGCGCGTAGGAAAACTGGATGAAGGGCGCGCCGGGCGGCAGCAGCTCGAAGGCCTGCATCAGCAGCGAACGGCGCTCTTCCTTCGGCCGCGAGAAGAGCGGCATGGAGGAGACGATGCTGGCGAGCGTGCCTTCTGGCACATCGGCCAGCGTCTGGCGCAGCTTGTAGGCATCGCCCTGCACCACATTCATGTCGGGATAGCGGCGGCGCAGAAGCCCGCAAAAGCCATCGTTGTATTCCAGCGCGATGACCCGCGAGGGCAAGATGCCGCGCTCCAGAATGGCATGCGTGACGACCCCGGTGCCGGGGCCGATCTCGAGCACCTGTCCGGGCCGCTCCGTCTCGATGAAGGAGGCCATGCGCCGGGTCAGGTCGGGACCGGACGGGCTGACCGCGCCGGTCGTCAGCGGGTTCTCCGCCCAGCTGCGGATGAAGCGGACTTCGTCGGCGAGCTTTGCGGAAAACCCTTTGACCTTGCGAGCGGAAACCTCGAGCATCCTGAAATCCCATGTGAAAACGAATTTGCCATGAATGCGCAAGCCTCATGGCAAATTCAAGGCACCGGCCGTCGCGCCGGATTGCGATCCCTCGTCAGGTTCCCAGATTGTCCAGAAAATCCTTCACCTTGGAGAAGAACCCGTGGGATTCGGGATGCGTCGCGTTGGAGGATTCCTCCTCGAACTCGGCAAGAAGCTCACGCTGGCGCTTGGTGAGATTGGTCGGCGTCTCGACCGTGACCTGGATGTAGGTATCGCCGAAGCTTTGCGAACGCATGACGGGCATCCCCTTGCCGCGCAGGCGGAACTGCTTTCCGGCCTGGGTGCCTTCGGGAACCTTGACGCGGGTCATCTCGCCGCCGAGCGTCGGCACCTCGAACTGCCCGCCGAGCGCCGCCGTGGTCATGGAGATCGGTACGCGGCAATAGAGATCCGCACCGTCGCGCTGGAAGAAGGCATGCGGGCGGATCGACAGGAAGATGTAGAGATCGCCGGAGGGCCCGCCGCGCAGACCGGCCTCGCCCTCGCCGCCGAGGCGGATGCGGGTCCCGTCCTCGATGCCGGCGGGGATGCTGACCGAGAGATTGCGGTTGACCGTCTTGCGTCCGGCACCGCCGCACTCGCCGCAAGGGTC
Source organism: Stappia stellulata DSM 5886 (assembly GCF_000423705.1). GTDB lineage: Bacteria > Pseudomonadota > Alphaproteobacteria > Rhizobiales > Stappiaceae > Stappia > Stappia stellulata. The sequence goes on from NZ_AUIM01000010.1 coordinate 345,010, forward strand.
GGAGATCACCTGGCCGCGTCCCTGGCAGGCCGCGCAGGCGCGCTCCAGCGTGAAGAAGCCTTGCGAGGCGCGCACGCGTCCCGCGCCGCCGCAGGTGCGGCAGGTGGTCGGCGCGCTGCCGGGCTTGGCGCCCGAGCCGGAACAGGCCTCGCAGGACACGGATGTCGGCACCTCGATCTCCACCGACTTGCCGGTGAAAGCGTCCTCCAGCGAGATCTCGAGATTGTAGCGCAGGTCCGCGCCACGATCGCGCCCGCCGGCGCGGCGGCCGCCGCCGCCCATGCCGAAGAACTCATCGAAAATATCGGACATGGCGGAGGCGAAGTCGCCGGGATGGCCGCCGCCCTGGGCGCCGAAGCCGCCATTCTCGAAGGCGGCATGGCCGAAACGGTCGTAGGCCGCCCGCTTCTGGCTGTCCTTCAGCGTGTCATAAGCCTCGCTCACTTCCTTGAAGCGGCCTTCGGCCTCGGCGTCTCCGGGGTTTCGGTCGGGATGGTATTGCATCGCGAGCTTGCGGTAGGCGCTCTTCAGCACCGTCCCGTCGGCATCGCGGGAAACCCCCAGGACCTCGTAATAGTCACGCTTTTCCATTCGGTTGTTCCATCAGCTTGGGCGGGAGGCGCGTGTCAGCAGCGCATTCAACCGCGTGCGGCGATCGAGCCGGTATCCATTGTCGAGGCAAAGGCGCACCACAGGTGGCAGGTCGTCGCCCTTGCCGGCTTCCACGACGACAAGCTGCGGCCAGAGCGCGTCTGGCGCACCGGCAAACAGACCGCGCAACGCGCCCTCGTCGTGGCCTTCAAGATCAATTTTCATTGCGTCGATCCGCGCAATCCCGTGCCGCGCGCAGATCTCCTGCACGGTGAGGATCTCGACGGTGTCTGCGTCGGCGGCTTCGGCCGCACGAACCATATGCTCACCCCGGTTCTGGCCGTGCGCAACGATCGTTCCCCGGCCGGCGGCCTCCCCGACCGCAACGGGCGCGACCGAAACATCTCCCGACGCGCCGGATGCGGCAAGATTGTCCTCAAGACGGGCCCGGGTTTCCGGATCGGGTTCGACGGCCACCCCCTGGAACGGACGGTGCGCCTGACGGGCGACCGACACCATCCACAGGCTGTAGAGGCCGACATTGGCGCCGAGATCGACAAAGACGAAGGGCGCGGACGACGAGGAGAGACACGCCTCGCGCAGCGCCATGCGCTCGCCGAGATCGAAGAACTGCACGCCGGCGACGGCCCGCTTCTCGCAGCGGTTCGACGCCGGATAAAGCCGGGCATGAACGGAGGGGAACACCTCGACATCGAAAGGGCCGGAGCGACCGCGAACGACGAGACGGCGGATCGCGGACACGCACATCCGGCCGAGACGGTTCTTCGGCATCAGCGCCGCGGTCCGGCGAACGGCCTCCAGCGGCCCCGAAAAGGCAAAGGCACCAAATGGAGGATCAAGCGAACGCGGCGTCATGCCCCCGGGTCCCAGTTCCGTCTGAAGTGTCGCGAAAACGCGGCCGGGCCGCACACGAAGACGGCGCAGCCTTCGAAAGGAAGACTGCGCCGGTTCGTTTTACGGGTCAGGCCGACTTCTTGTCGTTCTTGTCGTCGTCGTCGCTGACTTCCTCGAAGTCCGCATCGACGACGTCGTCTTCCGCCTTGGGTGCGTCTTCCGCCCCGTCAGCCGAAGCGCCGGCCTCCTCTTCCGCCTGGGCCGCCTTGTACATGGCCTCGCCCAGCTTCATGGAGACCTCCGACAGCGCCTGGGTCTTGGCCTGGATCGCTTCCAGATCCTCACCCTCGAGCGCGGTCTTCAGCTCGGTGACGGCCGCCTCGATGGCGCTCTTGTCCTCGTCCGAAACCTTGTCGCCGTAATCCTTCAGCGACTTTTCGGTCGAATGCGCGAGCGCCTCGCCCTGGTTGCGGGCCTCGACAAGCTCCTTGCGCTTCTTGTCGTCGTCGGCGTGGGCCTCGGCGTCCTTGACCATCTGCTCGATGTCGGAATCCGACAGACCGCCGGATGCCTGGATCCGGATCTGCTGTTCCTTGCCCGTGCCCTTGTCCTTGGCCGAAACATTGACGATGCCGTTGGCGTCGATGTCGAAGGTCACCTCGACCTGCGGCACGCCCCGCGGCGCCGGCGGAATGCCGACGAGATCGAACTGGCCGAGCATCTTGTTGTCGGAGGCCATCTCGCGCTCGCCCTGGAACACCCGGATCGTCACTGCGGTCTGGTTGTCCTCGGCGGTGGAGAAGGTCTGGCTCTTCTTCGTCGGGATCGTCGTGTTGCGGTCGATCAGCCGGGTGAAGACGCCACCCAGCGTCTCGATGCCGAGCGACAGCGGCGTCACGTCGAGAAGCAGCACGTCCTTGACGTCGCCCTGCAGCACGCCGGCCTGAATGGCCGCGCCCATGGCGACGACCTCATCCGGGTTCACGCCCTTGTGCGGCTCCTTGCCGAAGAAGTTGGTGACGACTTCCTGGATCTTGGGCATGCGCGTCATGCCGCCGACGAGAACGACCTCGTCGATCTGGCCGGCCGCGATGCCCGCATCCTTGAGGGCCGCCTTGCACGGCTCGATCGTGCGCTGGACGAGATCGTCCACCAGCGATTCGAACTTGGCGCGCGTCAGCTTCATCGTCAGGTGCTTGGGACCGGAGGCGTCCGCCGTGATGAACGGCAGGTTGATCTCGGTCTGCGAGGAAGACGACAGCTCGATCTTCGCCTTTTCGGCGGCTTCCTTGAGGCGCTGCAGCGCAAGCTTGTCGCCCTTCAGGTCGATGCCCTGGTCCTTCTTGAACTCGGAGGCGAAGTAGTCGACGAGGCGCATGTCGAAGTCTTCGCCGCCCAGGAAGGTGTCGCCGTTGGTCGACTTCACCTCGAAGACGCCGTCGCCGATCTCCAGGATCGACACGTCGAAGGTGCCGCCGCCGAGGTCATAGACCGCAATGGTCTTGCCGTCGGTCTTGTCGAGACCGTAGGCAAGCGCTGCCGCCGTCGGCTCGTTGATGATGCGAAGCACCTCGAGGCCGGCGATCTTGCCGGCGTCCTTGGTCGCCTGGCGCTGCGCGTCGTTGAAATAGGCCGGGACGGTGATGACGGCCTGGCTGACCGTCTCGCCAAGATAGCTTTCCGCCGTTTCCTTCATCTTCTGCAGGATGAAGGCGGAGGCCTGCGAGGGCGAATATTTCTCGCCGTCCGCCTCGACCCATGCGTCGCCATTGTCGGCCTTGACGATGGAATAGGGGACAAGGTCCTTGTCCTTGGCAACGGTCGGGTCTTCGTAGCGGCGGCCGATCAGGCGCTTCACCGCAAAGAGCGTGCCGGTCGGGTTGGTGACGGCCTGGCGCTTGGCCGGCTGACCGACAAGACGCTCGCCATCGTCGGAAAACGCCACCATCGAAGGCGTGGTGCGCGCGCCTTCGGAGTTTTCGACAACCTTGGGGGCCTTGCCGTCCATGACGGCGATGCACGAGTTGGTCGTGCCGAGGTCGATACCGATGACCTTTGCCATTTCAATTCTCCTTGTCAGCAGACCGGTCGGACCCGTTGCGGCGTCGGGCCGGTCCCTATGTCAATGCGTAGTGATGTGTCCTGCGAACTCCCGCGTCGCGTTGCGCAAGCGCCCGAAGGCAAGACGTGCCCGCTATATAAGTGGCTGCTCGGCGCACCGCAAGGCACAGGCGAAGCCCCGCGTTTCGCCTGACCGCCACATCGCCGGCAGCGGCCATGCGCGAAACCCGCCGCGACCCTGCGCACGCGGGGGCGCGGCGCATTGTTGCAATGCAGCAGGCTTCGCCCTAAAACGCTCGCGACCGCGGGGTCGCCCGATCGACACCCGCCGCGCCGGCGACGGCTGTGCGGGTCACCGGCCGGTCCGGCGCCAAACGACGGCGCGCCCGCCCCCGGTGCACGCCCTCCGGCCCCGACGGCCCGGATCCACAGCGAGACGCACCGGCTGCCGATGCGGCGTGCACAGAATTGGATGCTTCATGTTCTCACTCCTCGCCTACCGCGACCAGTGGACCGGCAACGTGCGTCGCGATCTGCTTTCCGGGCTCGTGGTCGCGCTGGCCCTTATCCCCGAGGCCATCGCCTTTTCCATCATCGCGGGCGTCGACCCCAAGGTCGGGCTCTATGCCTCCTTCTCCATTGCGGTGATCACCGCGATCGTCGGCGGCCGGCCGGGGATGATCTCGGCCGCCACCGCCGCAACGGCCGTCTTGATGGTCACGCTGGTCAAGGAACACGGGCTGCAGTATCTGCTTGCCGCCACCGTGCTGGCCGGATTGCTGCAGATCGTCGCCGGCCTGCTCAGGCTCGGCGACGTGATGCGCTTCGTCTCGCGCTCGGTGATGACCGGCTTCGTCAACGCGCTGGCGATCCTGATCTTCATGGCGCAGCTGCCGGAGCTGATCGGCGTCACCTGGCTGACCTATGCGATGGTCGCCGCCGGCCTGGCCATCATCTACCTGTTTCCGCGCGTGACCACGGCGGTCCCCTCGCCGCTCGTGTGCATTCTCGTCTTGACGGCGGCGGCAATCTTCTTCGGCTTCGAGGTGCGCACGGTCGGCGACATGGGCGAACTGCCCGACACGCTGCCGATCTTTCTGCTGCCGCAGATCCCGCTGACGCTGGAAACGCTTCTGATCATCCTGCCCTATTCCGCCGGCGTCGCCGCCGTCGGCCTGCTGGAAAGCCTGATGACGGCCTCCATCGTCGACGATCTCACCGACACCAACAGCGACAAGAACCAGGAGTGCATCGGCCAGGGCGTTGCCAACACCGCCACCGGCTTCATCGGCGGCATGGCCGGCTGCGCGATGATCGGCCAGTCGATGATCAACGTGAAGTCGGGCGGCCGGGGCCGGCTGTCGACCTTCGCCGCCGGCGTGATCCTGCTGTTCCTGATCGTCGTGCTCGGTGACTGGGTGAAACAGATCCCCATGCCCGCGCTGGTCGCGATCATGATCATGGTGTCGATCGGCACGTTCAGCTGGTCGTCGATCAAGAACCTGCGCGATCACCCGCGCTCCTCCTCCATCGTCATGGTGGCGACCGTGGCCGGCGTGGTGGTCACCCACAACCTCGCCATCGGCGTGGTGATCGGCGTGTTGCTGTCGGGCATCTTCTTTGCCTGGAAGATCGCGCAGATCTTCCGCGTCACCTCGACGCTGTCGGATGAGGGGCGGGCACGCACCTATGTCGTGGAGGGCCAGGTGTTCTTCGCCTCGGCGGATGCCTTCACCGCCGCCTTCGACTTCAAGGAGGTGCTGGAGCGGGTCACGATCGATGTCAGCCGTGCGCACATCTGGGACATCTCCGCAGTTGCCGCGCTCGACATGGTGGTGTTGAAATTCCGCCGCGAGGGCGCAGACGTGGAAATCGTCGGCATCAACGAAGCGAGCGAGACTATCGTCGACAAGCTCGCCCTGCACGACAAGCCGGGCGCGCTCGAACGGCTGATGGGCCACTGAGAGCGAAACCGACACCGAAAAGGACCGCAACATGTCTAAGCTGATCGCCCTGGTGGACGGCTCGCTCTATTCCCACAGCGTGTGCGACCACGCCGCCTGGATCGCCAAGCGCAACGGCTCCTCCGTCGAGGTGCTGCACGTGCTCGGCCGCCGGCAGTCGGAAGGCGGCGCCGCGAACCTTTCCGGCAACATCGCGCTGGGGGCCCGCACCACGCTTCTCAACGAACTGTCCGACCTCGACGCGCAAATGGCGAAACTCTCGCAAAAGCGCGGGCGCGCCATCCTCGACGACGCCCAGCGCGTCCTGGAGGAAGACGGCGTCGGCGAGGTCACGACACGGCTGCGCACCGGAGACATCGTCGAGACGCTGGCGGATGTGGAAGCCGACGCCGACCTCGTCGTGATCGGCAAACGCGGCGAGGCGGCCGATTTCGCCAAGCTGCATCTGGGCTCCAACCTGGAGCGTATCGTGCGCTCCTCGAAAAAGCCGGTGCTGGTCGCGGCCCGCGCCTTCAAGCCGATCAAGCGGTTTCTGGTCGCCTATGACGGCGGGACGAGCAGCATGAAGGCCATCGATCACATTGCCCGCTCCAAGGTGTTTTCGGGACTGGAGTGCCGGCTTCTGACCGTGGGCGCGGACACCCCCGAAACCCGGCGCAAGCTGGACAATGCCACCGCGACGCTGGAAGCCGGCGGCTACGAGGTGCGCGCCGGCATCGTCCAGGGCCAGGCCGATGCCGCCATCGCCGCGACGGTGGAATCGGAAGAGATCGACCTGCTGGTCATGGGCGCCTACGGCCACTCGCGCATCCGCTCGCTGATCATCGGCTCGACCACGACGGAAATGATCCGCTCCTGCAAGGTGCCGATCCTGCTCTTCCGCTGAGCGAAATCCCGGGCTTTGACTTTTGCGGAAGACCCGGTTCCGCATCCCCGCTTGCGGAAGGCCAGGTTCCGCATTCCCCGCTTGCGGAAGGCCAGGTTCCGCTCTGGCCGTTGCCGGAACACGCGCTATACATAGGCAACGAGCGGTCGCGACGTGTCGTGGCCGCTTCCCGCCAGACAGATCCGCCCGCTTTGAAGAAAAGGCCAGGACCCGCCATGACGCGCGATGCCGACACCGCCGAAAAAGACGCCAGGGAGCTTGAGAACCGCGTGGCCGAGGGCGACCCCTTCACGTTGTTCGGCGAATGGCTGGCTCTGGCGGAAAAGAAAGAGCCGAACGATGCCAACGCGATGGCGCTCGCCACCTCGGGCTCCGACGGCCTGCCGGACGTGCGCATGGTTCTCCTGAAGGGCTTCGACACCGCCGGCTTCGTCTTCTACACCAATACGGAATCGCAAAAGGGCGTGGAGCTTTCCCAGAACATGCAGGCCGCCGGCGTGTTGCACTGGAAATCGCTGCGCCGGCAGGTGCGGTTCCGCGGTCCCGTCGAGCAGGTCTTTGATGGCGAGGCCGATGCCTATTTCGCCTCGCGGGCCCGCGACAGCCGGATCGGCGCCTGGGCGAGCCAGCAATCGCGCCCGCTGGAAAGCCGCTTCGCGCTGGAAAAGGCCGTGGCCCGGCAGGCCGCCCGCTTCGGTCTCGGCGAGGTGCCCCGCCCGCCGCACTGGACCGGCTACCGGATCAAGCCGGTCTACATCGAGTTCTGGATGGACAAGCCCTTCCGCCTGCACGACCGGCACGTCTTCCGCCGCGACACGCCGGACGGCACCTGGTCGACCGAACGTCTCTATCCCTGATTTCCGGGCCGTGCGTTCGCTGCCCCGATTCCGCCACGGCAAGGCGGCCCGCACCTGCGGCGTCCCCTAGCCCGCAATTTACTTACGTAACGTAATCCTCTCCCGCCTTTGCGCGTTGCGCTGTGGACGCGAGCCCCGCGCCCATGCTCTACTTTCGCGATAAACCGCGAAGGGAGGGCGGTCATGGCGTCTGGATCCGCATCGCCGCAGGTGGCGCATATCACCGAAATCGAGCGCGTCCTCAACGGACAGATGTCGACGCGCGACGACGTGGTGGTGGAATCCTGGAAACGCTGCGTGCGAGAGCACGGGCTCGATCCAGCGCGCTCGCAACCGGCTTATATCGTGCCCGACAGCCAGTTGCGCGCCCATCGCGAACAATCCGAACGGCTGATCTCGATTGCCCGCAGCGGCATCGAGAACCTGTTTCGCCAGGTCGCGGGACAAAACTACGTGCTGCTGCTTGCCGACCGAGCCGGGATCACGGTCGATTATTTCGGCGATCCCGCCTTCGAGGACGACTTGCGCCGGGCGGGCCTTTATCTCGGCGCCGACTGGTCGGAAGACCTCGTCGGCACCTGCGGCGTCGGCGCCTGCATCGCCACCGGCCAACCGATGACGATCCATCAAAGCGACCATTTCGACGTCGCCCATACGCCGCTCAGCTGCACCGCCGCGCCGATCTTCGACACCGGAGGCAATCTCTCCGCCGTGCTCGACATTTCGCTGTTGCGCTCGCCGCAACCCAAGGCAAGCCAGCATCTGGCGCTGCATCTGGTCACGGCCTCCGTGCGCCGCATCGAACTGGCCAACCTGATGGCGACCATGCGCCGGGACTGGGTGTTGCGGCTGGCGCATTCGCCGGAGTTTCTCGACGTCGATCCGGAGGCGGCGGTAGCGCTCGACGCCTCCGGCCGCATCATCGGCCTTACCCATGACGCCGCCTCGATCCTGGGCCGGGCCGACGGCAAGGGATTGCGCGCGCCTTCCGCCTATATCGGCGCAGCGCTGTCCGACTTCTTCGACATCGGCATCGACGACCTGCCGGCGCTGACGCGCGGCCGCGCGGCGGAGGACCGCGTTGCCCGTCTCAAGGACGGCTCGGCCATCTTCTGCCATGCCATTGCACCGACGACACTTCGCCAGGCAGTCCGGCCGTTTGCCAGAGCGATCCCGGCGGCGCTGAAGGGGCTCGGCGGCGATGACGCCGACATGAAATCCCTGCAACTCAAGGCAGCCCGCCTTGCCGACGAACCATTGCCGATCCTGATCACCGGCGAGACCGGCAGCGGCAAGGAACGGCTGGCCCGCGCCCTGCACCGGAGCCGGACCAGGCCCGGCCCCTTCGTCGCGGTGAATTGCGCCGCCATACCGGAAGCGCTGATCGAAGGCGAATTGTTCGGCCATGCGCCCGGCGCCTTTTCCGGCGCGCTGTCGAAGGGCCGCCCCGGCCTGATCGAGGAAGCCGACGGCGGCGTGCTGTTTCTGGACGAGATCGGCGACATGCCGCTTGCGCTGCAGGGGCGGCTGTTGCGCGTGCTTTCGGAAGGCGAGGTCACCCGGCTCGGCGAAGCGCGCGCGCGTCCGGTCAGGGTCAAGACGGTTTCGGCGACCAACCAGGATCTCGCCATGCTGCTGGAGACCGGGCGGTTCCGCCACGACCTTTACTATCGCATCGCGGCGGCGACGCTGGCACTGCCGCCGCTGCGGGCGCGCACCGACTTCGAATGGCTGCTCGACCGGCTGCTGACCGGAATCGGCACCGAGCGCGGCCAGCGCCTGCGTCTCGACCCCGCCGCGCGGCTCGCGCTGATCCGCAGGGACTGGCCGGGCAACATTCGCGAACTCGTCAACGTTCTCAATGTCGCGGCAGCAATGTGCGAGGACGCCACGATCTCGCCTGAAGACCTGCCGCACGACGCCTCGGACCGCGGCACGCCCGACAAGGGGCCGGGAATGCCGTCCGCCCTTTCGCCTGTCCGCGCCCGCACGCCGGGGCCGCGTGCCGACAGCCGTACCGGCGCGGCGACGACGGCAGCGGGCCTCGCCGAGATCCTGGCGGCCTGCAATGGCAACATCAGCGAAACGGCCCGGTATCTCGGTGTGGACCGCACGACGGTCTACCGCCGCATGCGCCGCCTCGGACTGATGCACTGACGCGCGGCACCCGGCCAACGATCCCGTCCACGCGGCTGCGCGCGTCCCGCTGTTGCAGCGCTGCTGTTGCGCGCAACGATGCAACAGTGTTGCACGCAACAGCCGTGTGACGCGCTCGCCCGGAGTGTCGCCGGCGAGCGGGCGAATTTTCCCTGATCTTTCAGTCACGGCACCCGCGTGCCGGAGAGCCGGGGCAAGTGGCACGGGCCTTGCGATCCATCGCGCAGCGGACGCGGGCCGGAAGGGGCCAAGACGTCCGCGCAACACCTGTCGAAAATCCCATGGGAGGGAACCGAATGCTCGATACATCGCCGAACGCCAAGGCCCAGGGGGCACTGTCCTCGCTCGACGAGGCGCTTGCTGCCCGCGACATCGACCGGGCCGTGGCGCTGTTTCAGGACGATTGCTACTGGCGCGACCTCGTCACCTTCACCTGGAACGTCAAGACGATGGAAGGAAAGGACGAGATCCGGGACATGCTCTCGTCCCAGCTCGCAACGGCAAAGCCGTCGTCCTGGCAACTTGCCGAGGGCGAGGACGCCACCGAGGACGACGGCGTGGTCACCGCCTGGATCACGTTTGAAACATCTGTCGCACGCGGCTTCGGGCTGATGCGGCTGAAGAACGGGCTGATCTGGACGCTTTTGACCTCGATGACCGAACTGAAGGGCCACGAGGAGCCGCTCGGCTTCGAACGTCCGCTCGGCGCGCGCCACGGCGCGGCGAAGAACTCCAAATCCTGGGCGGAGGCGCGCGAGGAGGAAGCCCGCACGCTCGGCTTCGAGACACAGCCGCATACGGTGATCGTCGGCGGCGGACAGGGCGGCATCGCGCTTGGCGCACGGCTGCGCCAGCTTGGCGTGCCGACCATCATCATCGAGAAAAACCCGCGCGCCGGCGACAGCTGGCGCAACCGCTACAAGTCGCTCTGCCTGCACGATCCGGTCTGGTACGACCACCTGCCCTATCTGCCGTTCCCGCCCAACTGGCCGGTCTTCGCGCCCAAGGACAAGATCGGCGACTGGCTGGAGATGTACACCCGCATCATGGAGCTGAACTACTGGTCCTCCACCACGGCCAAATCCGCGCGCTACGACGAAGATGCGGGCGAGTGGATCGTGACGGTGGAACGCGACGGCAAGGAAATCGTGCTGCGGCCGAAGGAACTGGTGCTCGCCACCGGAATGTCCGGCAAGGCGAATGTCCCCGACTTCCCCGGCATGGACCGCTTCAAGGGCGACCAGCACCATTCCTCAAAGCACCCCGGCCCGGATGCCTACAGGGGCAAGAAGGCGGTGGTGATCGGCTCCAACAATTCCGCCCACGACATCTGCGCCGCGCTATGGGAGCACGATTGCGACGTCACCATGGTGCAGCGGTCCTCCACCCATATCGTGAAATCGGACACCTTGATGGATGTGGGGCTCGGCGGGCTTTACTCGGAGCAGGCGGTGGCCAATGGCGTCACCACGCAAAAGGCGGACATGATCTTCGCCTCGCTGCCCTACCGGATCATGCATGAGTTCCAGATCCCGCTCTACGAGGAGATGAAGAAGCGCGACGCGGATTTCTACGAAGGCCTCGAAAAGGCCGGGTTCCAGCTCGACTGGGGCGCGGACGGCTCGGGTCTCTTCATGAAGTACCTCAGGCGCGGTTCGGGCTATTACATCGACGTCGGCGCCAGCCAGCTGATCATCGACGGCGAGGTCAAGCTCAAGGCCGGACAGGTGAGCGAGATCACCGAAACAGGCGTGAAGCTCGACGACGGGACGGAGCTTCCCGCCGATCTCATCGTCTATGCCACCGGCTACGGCTCGATGAACGGCTGGGCCGCCGACCTCATCAGCCAGGAGGTCGCGGACAGGGTCGGCAAGTGCTGGGGCCTTGGCTCCGACACGCCGAAGGATCCCGGCCCCTGGGAAGGCGAGCAGCGCAACATGTGGAAGCCGACACAGGTGCAATCGCTGTGGTTCCACGGCGGCAACCTGCATCAGTCGCGGCATTACTCGCTCTATCTGGCGCTGCAGCTCAAGGCGCGGATGGAAGGGATCGACACGCCCGTCTACGGGCTGCAGGAGGTGCATCACACCGGCTGATCGCTTTTCAGCCAGAGATGATGACGGGCGCGGGGACATCTCCCCGCGCCCGTACGCGTGGCACCAAACTCCGAAGGAGCGTCTTCCCGGCCGAATGCAATGAGAGCCGGGATCGGAGGGGCACGGCCTGTCGGCTTCGTTTGGCTTGAGAAACACAGGCTTTCGGCTCTCCGATACCGGGTCGCGCTGACGCCTGCCCGGTATGACGCCCGGAGCAACGCCAGCCTTGCCGGTATCCTGACGGGCGCGGGACGTTATCCCGCGCCCGTTTTTTCCGGGATGCGTTAGGGTTACGCCGCCTCATCCGCGTGGAGTGCGGGCGCCGGGGCGGTGACATTCGTCCAGTCCTCGAAGGCAAGATCGCCGGCGTAGCGCGCCGAAATCCGGCCCGCGTCGTCCATCGCGAAGAGCGAGACCCAGCCGCTGTCGAGCAACTGCCTGACGCCCGCCTGGCGGGCAATCACGCCGAGGATCGCCTCCTGCGGCGCCGCGATCACCACCGACAGCCGCCGCGGGGCATGAGCCGGCATCTCGCCGTCATGCAGCGACTGGAACGGCAGGCCGACGCGCAGATCGCCGCCGCCGCCCTCCAGCACGCCGATGCCGCCGACGACATTGTGCAGCACCTTGTTGCCCGAGCCGAAGACCTCCTGATCGACGCTCGAGCCGTAGTACTGGAGGTTGATCCAGCTCGCGACCACCATCGGCGCGGTCATCACCACCTCCAGCACGCCGAAGCCCTCGTCGGCTCTCCAGTCGTAGGTGTGCAGGAAGGCCCGGCCGCCGAGGTCGACATTCATGGTGCGCGCGCGCGGCGCCGCAATGAAGGCGGAGCAGCCCGCCAGACCCCACTCGGGCCGCACCTGCGCCCAGTCGGCGGCGCGCGATGCGATGTCGGTTTCGCTCGCGCCGGCAATCCGCAGCGCCCGCTCCGCCCGCGTCAGCTGGCCGGCGGCCTCCAGCGCCTGGCCAAGCCGGGCGAGATCGTCGGCATGGGAGGCCGGGACCGTCTCGGCGTCGAGGATCGCGACCCTGTCGGTCGTGGTGTCATGCAGGCCCGCGACCGCGACCGTGTCTTCGGGAAGCGCGATGCCGCGCTCGGCGAGTGCTTTGCGCACCTGCGGGTCGTTGAGGACGGCGGCTGCGACCCGGGCATTGGCCTCGCCCGACTGGCCGCCGCAGGCGCCGCAGTCGAGCCCGTGGGCATGCGGATTGTTGCGGCTGGTCGCACCGTGACCGACGAGAAAGACGATCCGGGCAAAGCCGTCGGTCAGCGACATGCCCCGCAAGGCTCCTTCCGCCGCCGCGATGCGCTGCTCCAGCGGCAGGCCGGTTGCCTGGCTGCCCGCATGCGACGGCGCGAGCGCCGGCGGCGCGTCGGTGAGCCGTGCGTCCGGCCGCGTTCTCCGACCGAAACCATCGCTCGCGAGCTTGCCGAGATAGGCAAGCCCCGCCGTCTCGACGAAGGCGAAGGAGGAGACGGCGGCAAGCTTGAACGCCGACCAGGCAGACGCCATCCGCTTTGCAAGCGCCACCCGCTCGATGGAATGCGTCGCAGCGCCCTCCGCCGCCCCCCCCTCGCAAACGAAGGCCTGCGGCGCGAGAAGCACGGGACAACGTGCGCTGCCCGTGTCGTCTCCCTTGCGCTTGTAGGAAATGGCGAAGCCGAAGAAGCCGGCAAAGCCCAGCGTCGCGATCTGCGGCGCGACGCTTTCCAGCGACCGCCGATAGACCTCGGAGCGCACATCGATGCAGAAGACCGCCTGCACGCCGGGCCGCGCCGGCGCGTCCGCCGAGACGGGTGCTGCCGTGTTGCCGGCCTCCAGATCCCGTGCCAGCCGGCGCGCGTCCGCCCGCTCCAGCGCCGTCTGCAACAGGCAATCGAGCTGCACCGCCCGCGCGGGCTGTTCGCTCGCGGCATAGGCGGCAGTCGCCACCTTCCATCCCTCGACCACGGCCGGAGTGTCAGCGGTCGCCCGTAGCAGCGCGAGTTCCCAGGCGAGCCGGATGGCGAGAAGCTGCAAGGGCGTGTCGTCGCTCCTGCCCTCAAGCCCCGCCTGCCAGGCGGCATGCCGCGCGACGGCCGCCCAGCCGCCGACGCTCATCAGGAGCCGGTGGAAATACAGCTCAAGGGCCTCGCCCTCCAGACCGAGCGCCGCGCCCGCCTGCTCGATGAGCGCCGCCGCCGTCTCCGGCAGGGTGGCGAACTGCGCCCGAAGGCCGGTGAGACCGGCGAGATCCGGCGTCCGGTCGATCCGCGCATCCATCAGCCAGCCGGCGTAAAGACCGTCGACGGGCCGTGCCCAGGCCGCCTGTCCGGTATCGAAGGCCGTCGCCGCATAGGCGGAAATCCGCTCGACGACGAGATCGTTCCAGGTGCGCCCGCCGGCTTCGCCGGCAAGCTCAACCAGTGTCGGCAGCGGTGTCGCGTCGGTCTCGGGCAGGCTGTGAGCCAGCGCGATCAGCGACGTCGCGTCGGCGGGCAAATCCCCGCCCGGCATCTCGGCGCGCGCGGCCAGAAGATCCTCCGGCGCGATCTCGCCGGCCTCGAGCGCGGCAAGATAGACGCCGCGCGGCTGCAGGGTCCTGGCCCCGGCGACCCGGGACAGCCGCAGTGCTGCCTGCGGCAGGGAGAGATCGGCCATCCCGAGGTAGGGATTGACGGCGACGAAGGACTGCAATGGCCACACCGGAGCGACACGGGCGCAGGCGGCTTCAGCAGCGACAAGGGTTTTGGTCTGAGCGGTCATCGGTCGATCCTCATGCTTTGCTGTGGCCGGGGGCGGTGTAGGCGCCGGCGAGACGGTTGAAGAGCGTGTTGACGTAAAGGCCGTTGGCGAGATGAACACGCGCGGCGCGCCAGGACGGCGAGGCGGCGCGCGCCGGCTCAACCATCTGGAACAGCGTCACGACACCGAAGGAGACGACCGCCAGCAGCATGACGGCGATCCCGGCGGCATCCGCAGCCGGCGGCGGCGGCAGCACCCCGGCATAGAGCGTTTGCGCCAGGGCATGCAGCGCGAGATAGGCGAGCGTGACCGCAGCGGAGACCGCAAGCAGCCGGCCGAGCGGCAGCGGCGGCGTGGCCGCCGTGTCGCCCGTCGCAGCCTCCGCATCTTGCGGGCCGGCGTGAACCAGCATCAGGGTGAGGCCGAAGACCAGGATCGCGCCCAGCGCGATCGCCTGGGGCGAGGCGGCAGCAGTGCCGGCGGCGGTGTCGGCAAAAAGCCCCAAGAGGAGCGCCGAGAAGGCGAGCGAGAGCGCGACGGCGACGGTGAGCGCAAGCCCACCGGCAAGAGCGATCCGGCCCGGCGCGGGCGAGAGCCTGGCCAGCGCCCGGGTCTCGCCGACCGTCTCGGCGGCGCTGCCGGCGGAGAGGAAGGCATGGGCCTTGTAGAGCGAATGGGCGACCAGATGCAGGGTGGCAAGCGCGAAGAGGCCGAGGCCGCATTGCAGCAGCATGAAACCCATCTGCGCAACCGTGGACCAGGCCAGCGACACCTTGACGCTGGTCTGGGTCAGCATCACCACGGCGCCGAAGAGCGCGGTAAAGCCACCGACAATCGCAAGCAGATGCAGCGACGGCGTGAAGAGCATCAGGACATCGGCGAAGCGGATCGCCAGGAACCCGCCGGCATTGATGATGCCGGCATGCAGCAGCGCGGAGACCGGGGTCGGCGTGTCCATCACCTCCGGCAGCCAGCCGTGGGTGGGGAAAGCCGCCGACTTGACCAGGGCGGCAAGCGCGATCAGCACCGCCGCGACCCCGACCCCGGCGGGCGCGGCCTCCATCCGTGCGGCCTCGCCAAGGATCGTCGCGATGTCGGTGGTGGCGAAGGCCAGCGTCAGCGGCACCA
The DNA here is from genome assembly GCF_000423705.1 of Stappia stellulata DSM 5886. Taxonomy (GTDB): domain Bacteria; phylum Pseudomonadota; class Alphaproteobacteria; order Rhizobiales; family Stappiaceae; genus Stappia; species Stappia stellulata. The sequence continues at coordinate 360,334 of NZ_AUIM01000010.1, forward strand.
GCGCGCCGATCAGAAGCAGGTCGCCAAGCCGGGCGGCGATGAACTTCTTGCGCGCCGCGATCACCGCCCGCCGCCTGTCCGCGTAGAAGACGAGAAGGCCATGGAGCGCGAGGCTGGTCGCGATCCAGGCGAAGGCCAATTGCACGGTGTTGCCGCTGGTCACCAGCAGCATCACGGCGGCGAGCGTCAGGCAGAGCCTGCCCATGAAGACCCCCTGCCGGGCATCGCCGTCGAGATAGGTGGTGCTGAAGCGGATCACCACCGCCCCCACTGTCGCGACAAGCGCCAGCATGGTGACGCTGAGGGCGTCGAGCCGCACCGACAGGCCGATCCCGCCCGCGCCGACCAGCGGCGAGGTGAGCGGCCCCAAGATCACGAGCACAACGGCACAGGCAAGGGCTGCGGCAAGCGCGACAAGGGATGCGATGCCGGCGAATGCAAGCGCGCGGCGCGGGCGCATGCCCGGATCCTTGCGTGCGACATAGGCGGCACCCAGCAGGGCGGCAGGTGCGAGAAAGGGAAGAAAAGCAACCATCGGGGTCATGTGAGCCTCCAGAACGATCCGTCCGGCAGGGGATAGCAGAGGCAAAACGATCTATTAAATTCATTGTCTGGATGTTATCGTTCCAAAAAAAGGAACGACTGAATGGCCGCGCTGAACTACAATCACCTGCGCTATTTCTGGGCCGTGGCGCATGAGGGCAACCTGACCCGCACCGCCGAGCGGCTGAATGTGTCGCAATCGGCGCTGTCGACGCAGATCCAGAAGCTTGAGGCACAGGTCGGTCATGCGCTCTTCCTGCGGCGCGGCAAGCAATTGCATCTTACCGAGGCGGGGCGGATCGCGCTCGACCATGCGGATGCGATCTTCGCAGCCGGCGCGGAGCTGGTGGCGACCCTGACCGGAAGCGGCGCGCCGGCGCGTCAGGTCATTCGCGTCGGCGCGCTGTCGACGCTCTCGCGCAACTTTCAGGTCGCTTTTCTGAAGCCGCTTTTGTCGCGCCAGGACGTCGAGGTGGTGCTGCGCTCGGCAAGCCTCGGCGAATTGATCGCGGCACTCGAAGCCCTGCGCCTCGACGTGATCCTCGTCAACCAGCCTCCGGCACGCGACGCGGCCACGCCCTGGATTGCGCACCGGCTCGCCGAACAGCCGGTCAGCCTGGTGGGCACACCGCATCGCACCGAACCACATGCCGGCGACCTCATGCGGTTGATTTCCGACAACCCGCTGATCCTGCCGCCGCTGGAAAGCAGCGTGCGCACGGGCTTCGACGCTCTGGTCGACCGCCTCGGCCTGCGCCCGAGGATCGCGGCGGAAGTCGACGACATGGCGATGATGCGCCTTCTTGCGCGCGAGGACATGGGGCTTGCGGTCGTCCCGCCAATTGTTGTTCAGGACGAACTGGCAAGCGGCCGGCTGCGCGAGGCGGCGAGGCTTCCCGCCCTTGGCGAGACCTTTTACGCGGTAACGCAGGCACGCCGCTTCCCCAATCCCCTGGTCGCGGAGCTGCTTCGGGAGGTGGAAGGCGACACGGACGCGACCGCAGGGCGGACACGTCCGGAAGGAGACGGCGTGGCGGATACACCCCCACACTGATCGCCGTTTCCGCTTTTTCCGACCCTGCATTAGGTTCATCGCATGACACAGGACACCTCCCCCGCCCGCGTCCGGTTGCGGCTTGTCTTCAGCCCGGACTTCGCGCTCGGCCCCGGCAAGGCGGACCTGCTGGAAGGCATTGCCGAGACCGGCTCGATCGCGGCGGCCGGCCGACGCATGGGCATGAGCTACAAGCGCGCCTGGTCGCTTGTGGAAAGCCTCAACACCGCCTTTGCCGCCCCGCTCGTGACGCGCAGCCGGGGCGGAGCGAAAGGCGGCGGAGCCTCGCTGACGCAAACGGGTGAGCAGGTCCTGTCCCACTATCGTTCTGCCGAACGCGTGGCGGCCGATGCCGCAAGAGACGATGTCGGGATCCTGCGCGACCTGTTCCGGACCGAGGCTCGGGATGGCAAAGCCGATTGACAGGCATTGCCGCCGGGGGCGATATGTTTCATCAGACATATCGCCTCGCTGCCGCTCCGGAGTTCGTTTCCCATGCCGTCACGCCTGCCTCTCGCGGTCCGATGCCTCTGCCTCGCTCTCGCACTTGCGCTTGCATCCGCGACCGCGCGCCCGGCAAACGCGGAGGCGCTCACGGTCTTTGCCGCAGCAAGCCTGAAGACCGCGCTCGACGATGTGGCCGGGCTCTGGCGGCGCGAGACGGGTACGGAGATCGCGGTTTCCTATGCCGGGAGTTCCGCGCTGGCCCGCCAGATCGAGGCCGGCGCGCCGGCGGATCTCTTCATCTCCGCCAATCCCGGCTGGATGGACCGGCTGGAAGCAGACGGGTTTTTGCGTGCGGAAAGCCGTCGCGATCTTCTCACCAATTCCATCGTCCTGATCGCCCACGGGCGCGACGCCACCCCGCTCGCCCTGTCGCCGGACCTCGACCTTTCCGGCCTCATCGGCGATGGCCGCCTCGCCATGGCGCTGGTCGACGCGGTTCCGGCCGGGATCTACGGCAAGGCGGCGCTGGAGACGCTGGAGCTGTGGGAGCAGGTCGCGCCGAAAGTGGCGCAGGCCGACAATGTGCGCGCCGCGCTTGCGCTCGTCGCCATCGGCGAAGCCCCCTTCGGCATCGTCTATGCGACCGATGCATTGGCCGAAACGCGCGTGAGCGTCGCCGCGCGCTTTCCAGCCGACACGCATCCGCCGATCCTTTATCCTGCGGCCGTGACGGCCGACAGCGACGCACCGGATGCCCTCCCGTTTCTGGCGTTTCTGGAGAGCGCCGGCGCGCGTGCAATCTTCGAACGGCACGGATTTTCGCCCGCGCCCTGACCCTGCAACCCCGGGGAGACGAGACCCGCATGCCGTTCCTTTCCGCAGACGAATGGACCGCCGTCGCGCTTTCGCTCCAGGTCTCCGTCTGGGCGACGCTGGCAAGCCTGCCCGTCGGCATTCTCGTCGCGCTGGCGCTGGCACGCGGCGATTTTCCGGGAAAACAGATCCTCAACGGACTGGTTCATCTGCCGCTGATCCTGCCGCCGGTGGTGACGGGCTACATCCTGCTTGTCACCTTCGGCCGGCGCGGCCCCGTCGGCGGCTTTCTGGAAGAGCAGCTTGGCATCGTGCTGGCGTTCCGCTGGACCGGGGCGGCGCTCGCGGCCGCGATCATGGCGTTTCCGCTGATGGTGCGCGCCATACGGCTGGCGATCGAGGCGGTCGATCCGAAGCTCGAGCAGGCCGCCGGCACGCTCGGCGCGTCGCGCCTGCTGGTTTTTGTCACGGTCACCCTGCCGCTGATCCTGCCCGGCATCATTGCAGGGGCCGTGCTCGCCTTCGCGAAAGCCATGGGCGAATTCGGCGCAACGATCACCTTCGTCTCCAACATTCCCGGCCAGACGCAAACCCTGCCGACGGCGATCTACGCCTTCCTGCAGGTGCCCGGCGGCGAGGCCTCGGCGCTGCGGCTGGTGCTGATTTCCGTGGCCGTTGCCATGAGCGCGCTGATCGTCTCGGAAGGCGTCGCCCGCCTCGTCGCCAGACGGATCCGCGGGTCATGAGCCTCTCCCTCGCCGTCACCCACGGGTTTCCGGGCTTTTCGCTCGATGTCGCCTTCGACGCGCCGCCCGGCGTCACCGCGCTCTTCGGCCGGTCGGGCTCGGGCAAGACCACGCTGGTCAATGCGGTCGCCGGCCTGATCCGGCCCGATACGGCGCGCATCGCGGTCAACGGCACCGTTCTGCACGACAGCGCCGCCGGCGTGTGGGTGCCGCCGCACAAGCGCCGCATCGGCTACGTCTTTCAGGAAGGCCGGCTGTTTCCCCATCTCAACGTGGCGGGCAACCTCGCCTATGGCGGCTGGTTCGCGCCGCGCGGCGCGGTCAAGGGCGCGGAAACCCGGCGCGTTGTCGAAATGCTGGGGCTTGGTGCGTTGCTCGACCGCCGCCCCGCGACGCTGTCGGGCGGGGAAAAACAGCGCGTTGCAATCGGCCGGGCGCTGTTGAGCGCGCCGCGCCTGCTGTTGATGGACGAGCCGCTCGCCGCCCTCGACGACGCCCGCAAGGCGGAGATCCTGCCCTATCTGGAACGGCTGCGCGACGAGACCGACATTCCGGTTCTCTATGTCAGCCATTCTGTCACCGAAGTGGCGAGGCTTGCGACCACCGTGGTCTCGCTCAGCGACGGGCGCACCACCCGCGTCGGCAGTCCGGCGGAGGTTCTTGCCGATCCGCGGGCGGTGCCGACGCTTGGCATTCGCGATGCCGGCGCCATGGTCTCCGCCGTCATCCTTCGCCACGCGGACGACGGCCTGAGCGAGCTGGACGGACCCGGCGGCACGCTGCTGTTGCCGCGCATCGCCGCGCCGGAAGGCACAAGCATACGCGTGCGCATCCACGCCCATGACGTGATCCTGGCACGCGAGGCGCCGACCGGCATCTCCGCCTTGAACGTATTGAAGGTGACGGTCGCGGCGGTGCGCGCCGGCGAGGGCCCCGGCATGGTGGTGCAACTTGACGCGGGCGGAGAGCGGCTTCTGGCGCGCATCACCCGACGCTCGGCGAAGGCGCTCGACATCGCGCCGGGACTTGCGTGTTATGCCATCCTCAAGTCCGTGGCCGTGGCGCCGGAGGATATCTGGATCGCCGGGGGCGAGGACGCCCGCCCGCAGGCGGACACCCGCTAGCCCCGCTCCTCCGGCGGTGCCGCGCCGGCCTCGCCGAGGCGGGTGAGGACGAAGGCCGTGACCAGCGGGCCGAAGAGCTCGAAGACCACCGTTGTCGCCACCGTCACGGTGATGATCGCGTCGGCATGCGCGGGAAGGGCGCTGGCGCCGACGAGCGCCATGCCGAGCGCGACGCCGGCCTGCGGCAGCAGAGACAGGCCGAAGAGCCGCGCCTGCGCCGAGGTCAGACCGCCGAGCCGCCCGCCGAGCCAGCCGCCGGCGAAGCGGCCCGCGACACGAAACAGGATGAAGGCGAGCCCCAGCGGACCGGCGACCACCACGGCCGCGAGATCGACCGACGCACCGGCCAGCACGAAGAACAGGATCAGGAACGGCCAGCTGACATATTCGATCTCGTGAAAGGGCCGGTCGTGATGCTTGGCGAGATTGACGATGACGACGCCGGCGGTCATGCCGGCGAGCAACGCGGAGACATCGAGCCACATCGACACGCCGGCGCAGACCAGAACAAGGCCGAGCGCCTCGGCCAGCGTCGGCTCGCCGGGCTGGATCCGCCCCGTGAGCAGCGATGCCGGGAGCCCGATGACAAGCCCGACGGCAATCGCCCCGCCGACATCCGCGATCCCCTCGCCCAGCGCGACGAGAACGCCCTCCGACCCGATACCCACAAGGCCGAGCACGACGGAAAAGACGATCACGCCCCAGGCATCGTCGATGGCGACCACGCCGAGGAGCACACGCGTGACCGGCCCGTCGGCACGCGCGGAGCGCACGACATCGCGCGTCGCGGCCGGATCGGTGGCGAGCGCGATCCCGGCAAGCAGCAGCGAAAGGGCGATTGGAACGCCGAAGAGCGACAGTCCCAGTGTCATCACCGCGAAAGATGCGGCGATAACGGCGAGCGACACCGCCAGGATGGCGCGGCCATGCGCCTTCAACCGCGGGCGCGAGAGTTCCCCGCCAAGCAGGAAGGCGATCATTGTCAGCGTGAGGGTGGCGGTGGGGTCACGCCAGCCGTTGGCGGCCACGGGCAGCAGATCCAGGACCGACGGTCCGACCAGGATACCGAAGAGAACCAGAAGCGTGATGCGCGGCAGCCGTGTCATCCGGCCGATGGCATCCAGTCCGATGCCTGCCAGCACGAGCAGTCCGAAGGTCAGGAAGAGGAGGCTGGTGTCCACAACTGGCGGCCGATCATTGGAGGGTCGCTGCATCCTACCGGCATGCTGGGCGCGATCAAGCCATGTCGGCCATGCGCGGGGCCCGCGCGCGGCATTTCTTGAAACGCGCGACCCAACCCGCCATATATAGGCATGAAAGGGGCATGGCGCCCCGGCCGGATGCCACAACCGGGTCCGGTTTGCTTGAACGTCCCGACGCGTCACAACCCGGCGTGCGGGTCGGATCGCAACAGGCCGCTTTGAAAAAGGGCTTCATGAACATGACGCGCATGTCTGCGTTTTCCAGTCCGCTTCTGCTTGGCTTCGAGGACATCGAACGGGTTCTCGACAGGGTCAGCAAGGGTGCCAATGACGGCTACCCGCCTTACAACATCGAGCGCCTGCCGAAGGACGGACAACACGGCGAGATCATCCGCATCACGCTTGCGGTGGCCGGCTTCACCCGCGACCAGCTCGACGTCAGCGTCGAGGAAAGCCAGCTGGTGATCCGGGGTCGCCAGGAAGACGACAAGACCCGCCAGTTCCTGCATCGCGGGATCGCGGCGCGTCAGTTCCAGCGTGCCTTCGTGCTCGCCGAAGGAATCGAAATCCTCGGCGCGGACCTCAAGGACGGACTGCTCTCGATCGACCTCGCCCGCCCGGAACCCGAACGTATCGTGCGCCGCATCGAAATCGACGCCCGAGACTGACGACGCATCCGCATGTGGTCTCGCCCGTGCCCTCGCCGGTGCGGATCGCGGCCGTGCGGCCAGGGACCGGCGGCCCTCACCGGCCGGCCACTTTGGTAAGGAGCTTCGCGATGAGCGATCAAACGCATATGCAGCCTGGAGAGTTCAAGGCCCTTGGCGCCGGCCAGATCGCCTACGTCAAGGCCATGACCTCCGATGACCTTTCGAACCTGTTTCCGGATGCCCCCAGCATGGAACCGGGACTGAAACTCTGGGTTTTGCTCAACGCAGACGGAACGCCCATCATGCTGAGCGACAGCAAGGAAGTGGCGCTTGCCAATGCGGCCGAGCATGAACTTCATACGGTCGCGCTTCACTGAACGCCGGCGCAGCCGTTCTCGATACGCCCAAATGAAAAAGCGCCTGCCGGCAACGGCGGGCGCTTTTTTCATGTCCGTTGAAAAGGAAAAGCGGTCAGGCCGCGTTGGAGGCCACCTGCTGGGTCAGAAGCGTATAGAGCGCGGATGCATCGTCGCTTGCCCTGAGCTTTGCCACGGTACCGGGATCGCGCATGCGCCGGGCAATGCGGGCCAGGGCCTTGAGATGATCGGCACCGGCGCCCTCGGGCGCCAGAAGCACGAACACAAGATCGACCGGCTGGTCGTCGAGCGCATCGAAATCGATCGGCTTGTCGAGACGCGCGAACAGGCCGACGAGGCGATCCAGCGCGACCAGCTTGCCGTGCGGAATGGCAATGCCGTTGCCGACGCCGGTCGACCCGAGACGCTCGCGCTGAAGCAGCGTGTCGAAGATGTCGCGTTCGGGCAGCCCGGTAACGGCCGCAGCCTTGGCCGCAAGCTCCTGCAGAGCCTGTTTCTTACTGTTGGCCTTGAGACTGGGAACAACCGCTCGCGGCGAAATGAGATCGCTAAGATCCATGATTCGACCCGTGGGTTTGAGCATAGGGACGTGGCACGGGGTTTCGCGCGCACCTGCGCGCGAAACCGCCTGGCGCCACCTATTTCGGGGCGTTTTCCGGGTCAACCCACCCGTAATTTCCGTCCGCGCGCCGATAGACGACATTCACGGTGCCGTTGCCGGCGTTGCGAAACACCACCACAGGTGCCTCAGACAGGTCAAGCTGCATCACGGCCATGCCGACCGTCATCGTCTTCACCTTGGCAGAGGTCTCGGCGACGACCAGCGGCGTGAAATCGGCCGGAACCTCGTCTTCTTCCTCGTAGGACGCCAGCACATAGGACGTCGCCTCGAGGCTCTCGCGGCCGTTGGCCGCATGGGCGTGGTGATCCTTCAGCTTGCGCTTGTAGCGACGCAAGCGCTTCTCGATGCGCTCGGCCGCGGCATCGAAACTCTGACGCGGATCCTGGCTGTCGGCGGAGACCTGAAGGTCGATGCCGGTATCGAGATGCAGCAAACACTCCGACCGGAACCCGGGGCCTTCGCGACCGACGGTCACGTGCCCGGTATAGCCGCCATCGAAATACTTCGACACGGCCTCATCGACACGGTCCTCGATATGCGTCCTGAGCGCATCGCCGACGTCGACATTCTTTCCGGATACCCGCAGTGTCATGGGAACCTCTTCTTGTTCTGGACAATTCTGATCTGACGCCGACCTTTCCGGCATCGCGCATCCGAAACACTCGTGTTCCGGCATGGGCCCGTTCACCGCATGCGCCGGACGTGCCACGCCCGGCCTTGCGCCGGCCGCACGCCCTGAGGGCGGCTCTATAAGCGCCCGGCTTTGCGAAGTCAAATGAGGCGGAAACCGGTGCATCGACCGGCGGGACTGGATTTCTGGAAGCGCCTGTTCGCGCAGCACCTTCATGATCGCCCACCTGAGCGCGGCACTGCCACGCCGTTGTCCGGATCCGCATTGCTTCCAGTCTAGCGGGTTCACGATCGCCGCGCCATCATGCAAAACCCGCAGGCCCGTCATCGGGTTCGGTTCGCTCCGCCGCACATCCCGTCCCTTTCGACGCTGCGCGGCCGGCCCGGCACTACGGCGTTCTGGCCCGCTTTTCGCGCCGACGCTGCACCGAGGACGGAATACGCAGGGATTCCCGGTACTTTGCAACCGTTCTTCGGGCGATGTCGACACCATCTCCCTGCAGCACCTTGACGATGGTATCGTCGGACAGAACCGCATCGGGCGCCTCCGCATCGATCAGGGCCCGGATCCTGTGGCGCACCGCCTCGGCCGAATGGGCGTCGCCGCCGCCGCTGGCGGGAATCGAGGCGGAAAAGAAGTACTTCAGCTCGAAGATGCCGCGCGGCGTCGCCATGTATTTGTTCGAGGTTACCCGACTCACGGTCGATTCATGCATCGAGATCGCATCGGCGATGGTGCGCAGGTTCAGCGGCCGCAAATGCTCCACCCCCTTCGTCAGGAACGCATCCTGCTGGCGCACGATCTCGCTGGACACCTTGAGGATCGTGCGCGCACGCTGGTCGAGGCTCTTGGCCAGCCAGTTGGCGGTCTGAAGGCAGTCGCTCAGGAAGGTCTTCTCCTCCTCGGCACGCGCCTGGCGGCTGACGGTTGCATAGTAGGTCTGGTTCACCAGAACCCGGGGCAGCGTGTCACTGTTGAGCTCCACCGACCAGCCGCCGTCGCGGGCCGGCCGCACCTGGACATCCGGCACGACAGGCTGGATCAGCGTCGCGCCAAAAGCACTGCCGGGCTTGGGATCGAGCGCACGAAGCTCGGCGATCATCTCGGCGAGATCCTCGTCGTCCACCGCACAGGCAGCGCGCAGGCCCGCATAGTCGTGGCGCGCCAGGAGGTCGATGTTCTCGATCAGCCGGGCCATCGCCGGGTCGTAGCGGTTCCTGTCGATCAGCTGCAGCTTGAGGCATTCGGCAAGCGAGGTGGCGAAGACACCCGAGGGTTCGAGTTTTTGAAGCGCCGCCAGAATCCCGTCCAGGCGGGCGCGCTCGATGCCCATCTGCGCCGCCGTGTCGTCGAGTTCGAGGCGCAGGTATCCGGCCTCGTCGAGATTGTCGATCAGCGTGCGCGCGATCAGCCGGTCGACCGTGTCGGTGAGAACGAGCACCATCTGGTCCGCCAGATGCTGCTGCAGCGTCATCTCCGAGGCGACAAAGGCCTCCAGGTTATAGTCCTCACCGCCGCCGCCCGAGCCGCGCGAGGCTCCGAGGCCGCCCTGAAAGGGATCGCGCTGCAAGGCCTCGCCCGCCGCGCCGCCGTTTTCCTGGGCCGTGCGCGTGCCGGGATCGTCGGGGTAGACATTGGCAAGATCGGTGTCGAGACGCCCGGCGATCTCCTGGGCGCTGTCGGAGAGTTCCGAGCGGATCCATTCGCCATCGGACTCGCCCCCTGCCTCCGTGGTGGCGGGATCACCGGCGCCCGGTTCGGCCGGATCGCCAGGCTGCCCCTCTCCCTCGACGCGTTCCAGCAGGGGATTTCGCTCCATCTCGGCCTCGACATAGCTCGTCAGGTCGAGACTCGACATCTGCAAAAGCTTGATCGCCTGCATCAGCTGCGGCGTCATGATCAGGGACTGACCCTGACGGATTTCAAGCTTCGGCGACAGGGCCATTCAGATCCCCGGTATCCGTTACAGGAACAACACCCTGCCAGGGCAGGGCCGGGACCGGAAGCGTCGGCTTCCCGGTTGGTCCGCTTCTTGCTTTGTAACTTATTGAGGGAGTCGCATCAAAGCGTAAACTGCTCACCGAGGTAGAGCCGGCGCACATCGGGATTGGCGACGATCTCGTAGGGCGAGCCTTCGGTCAGCACTTCGCCGGCGGCAATGATGTAGGCGCGGTCGATCAGGCCGAGCGTTTCGCGCACATTGTGGTCGGTGATCAGGACGCCGATGCCGCGCTGGGTCAGATGGCGGACCAGCTGCTGGATGTCGCCGACGGCAATCGGGTCGATGCCGGCGAAAGGCTCGTCGAGCAGCATGAAGGTCGGCCGGCTGGCCAGCGCCCGGGCGATTTCCACCCGGCGCCGCTCTCCCCCCGACAAGGCGATGGCTGGCGACTTGCGCAGGTGGGTCACACCGAATTCATCGAGGAGCTCTTCCAGATCCTCCGCCCGCTGCCGACGGTCGGGCTCGACCACCTCCAGCACGGCGCGAATGTTGTCCTCCACCGACAGGCCGCGGAAGATCGAGGCTTCCTGGGGAAGGTAGCCGATACCGAGCCGGGCCCGCCGATACATCGGCAATCGCGTGATGTCGAAGCCATCGAGGCGGATCGTGCCGTGATCGGGCTGGACCAGCCCCGTGATCATGTAAAAGCATGTCGTCTTGCCGGCACCATTGGGCCCGAGCAGGCCCACGGCCTCGCCGCGCTGCACGGTGAGGCCGACATGGCGCACCACCTGGCGGCGCTTGTAGCTCTTGCCGATGCCGTCGACCACGAGCAGGCCGTCCTCGGCGCCGGGCGCATGCCCGCTGTCCGCGGAGGGGGCGGCGGCCGAAGGAGAATTGAAGAAGGAGAAGAGCTTCACGACATACCCATTGCGCGCAGATGAAAGGCGACACGGACCGACATGCGCCACCGCGCCCCGCAATCGATGCGCCCGCAAGCGCGATTGCGCGGCCGACAGCCCCCGCCCGTCAGAAATACGCAGCGGCAGGGTCGCTGTCGAGACTTGATCAGTTCCGCGGCGCGGTGTTGTTGATGCTGTTGGGCTGGATCAGCACCCGGACGCGGCCGTTCTTGGGCGCCTCGAGGTCTGCCTGGCCGGTCTTGAGATTGACCGTCAGCCGGTTGCCCGTGACGACATTCGGCCCCTGGGACAGCACGACCTCCTGGCCGGTCATCACCATCATCTGCCGGTTCATGTCGAAGGACGCGTTCTGGCCGGTCGCCTTCTGGTCCTGCGAGGCGATCAGCACGCGCCCGCTCGCCTCCAGCCGGGCGATGCGCTGGTTGACGCCGCCGGCCGCCGACCCGTCGTAATAGACGACGAGGCGCTGCGTCTTGAGGACTGCCTCGCCCTGCGTGACCACGACATCCCCGCTGAAAACGGCGCTCTGGCTCTTGTCTTGAACCTGGAGTTCCTTCGCCTCGATCTGGATCGGCTCGCGGTCGTTGGAGCCGAAGCCGGCGAAGGCATCGGAAAAGGTCTGCGCCGCGGCTGGATGAACCGCGCCCAGCAAAAGGGCCACAAAGACGACCGCAAGGCGGTGCACGGGCCGAAGGTCTGTCATTGTCTCGTCTCCGGTTGAGGCGGCTGGATGGTCATCTGAATTCCCTGCGTGAAGGTCAGGGTCCCATTGTCCTGGTCGAACTGCATGCGCCCGGCACGCAGGGCGCCGAAGGAAGACGTCAGCTCGACCGGATCATCGCTGCGAATTGTGCCCGTTTTAAGCGCGATCTGCAGGGTTCCGAAGGCCGCCGTTTCCCCGTCGTTGGTGACGACATCGATCCCGTCCGCCAAGAAAAGCGTTTCTTCCGCACTGTTGTAGGTGCCGCGCGCCGCGACGATGTCGAGGCTTTGGTCGGCGGAAATCCGAAGTTCGGCCGTGATCGTCTCGAGATCGATGATGCGCGGATCGCTGATGCGCTGGATGGCGCGTTCGGCCGAGACCCGATAAGAGCGCTCGCCGTCGTTTCCCGACAGCTCCGGGCTGTCCATGACAAGTCCGTCGGCGGTAAAGCTGACCGTGCCGAGGCCCAGTCCGCTCAGGTAGTTGCTGATACCGATCATGCCGACGATCACCAGAAGCAACAGCACGCCGCTTGCCGGCACCAGAATGCGCATGATGCGCACACGGCGCGAATGGCGCCGGGAGGAGGCGCGCGCAGCCTCGCGCACGCCGGAAAGGCGCGCGGCCTCCGTCGTCCGGTCCGCGCCGGGATCCTGACCCGTTCCATCCGGGTCCGGTCCGGCTTGCGGATAGCGATGCGAAAAAGCCTCTTGATCCATGCAAGCCCGAATTCGGAACCGCTGCGTTCACTGAGACGCAGCTCTCTCGCACCATATAGGCAATTCAGCCCCGCTTGTCTGCCCATCGCGTCCGTCACGCCGCGCAAACGCGACCCGAGGCGTCCTAGCTATGGGCGAAAATGTCGGTATCGTCCCAGCCGGCAAGGTCGAGACGCGCGCGCGTTGGCAGAAACGCGAAACAGGCTTCCGCCAGTGCCGTGCGGTCCTCGCGAATGAGCCGGTCCTGGAGCTTCTCGCGAAGCGCATGAAGATACAGGACATCGGATGCGGCATAGGCAAGCTGCGCCTCGCTCAGCGTTTCGGCCGCCCAGTCGGAGCTTTGCTGCTGCTTGGAGATCTCCACGCCAAGCATTTCGCGCAGAAGATCCTTCAAGCCGTGACGGTCGGTATAGGTGCGCACCAGCCGCGAGGCGATCTTGGTGCACCACACCGGCGCACAGGAAATGCCCAGCGCGTTTTCCAGAACGGCCACATCGAAACGGGCGAAATGGAAGAGCTTGTGCTTCGAGGGATCGGCGAGAAGACGGGCGAGGTTCGGTGCGCTGCGCTGGCCGGCGGCGATCTGGACCACGTCGGCCGTGCCGTCGCCGGGCGAAAGCTGAACGACGCACAGCCGGTCGCGGTGCGGCTTCAGGCCGAGGGTTTCGGTGTCGATCGCAACCGCGTCCGCAGCCTGATAGGCGGCAAGCTCCGGCGAGGCGAGATCGGGAAGGTCACCGCGATGAAGGCGAATGGTCATGGGGCATCCTCGGTTTCGAACGCCGCCTTGATAAGACCGTTTTCCCTCCGCGTCCATGGCAGCGGACGCCGTGACGTCCGGGATCAGGCGGGCGAAGCGCCCTCATGGGCCTTCACCGCCGCGCCAAGGTCGCCGGACGCATCCTTCAGCAACCGCGCCGCGTCTTCCGGGGTCGCGCCCTTCAGGACCAGGATCGCCTGCTTGACGTTCTGGTCGCAGGCCTCGAGCGCCCGGCGCGCGGTCGCTTCGTCGCAACCGGCGATATCGGCGACAATCGCCCGCGCGCGCTTTCGCAGCTTGGCATTGGTCGCGCGCATGTCGACCATATGCCCGCCATAGACGCGCCCGAGCCGCATCATCAGCGCGGTGGAAAAGGTGTTGAGGCAGATCTTCTGGCTCGTGCCGGCGGTGAGGCGGGTCGAGCCGGCAAGCGCCTCCGGCCCGGTTTCCAGAAGGATCGGGCAGTCGACGACCTCAAGCAGGGGCGCACCGGGATTGTTGGCGATGCCGACGGTGGTGGCGCCGGCGGCACGCGCCGTGGCCATCGCCTGCAGCACGAAAGGAGTGGTCCCGCTCGCCGCGAGACCGATCACGACATCGCGCGCACTCACCTGGAGCGCGGCGAGGTCGCGTGCGGCCGCATCGGCGTCGTCCTCCGCCCCTTCCTGCGCCTCGCCCAGGCTTTGAACGCCGCCGGCCAGCAGGACATGCACCCGCTCGCTCGGCCAGTTGAAGGTGGGATGCAGCTCCACCGCATCGAGCAGGGCCACGCGCCCCGACGTTCCCGCGCCGCAGTAGATCAGGCGGCTGTCGGGCGCCCGCAGAACCTCGAGTGCAGCGCGAATCGCGTGCTCGATGTCCGGCAGGGCCTTGCGCGTTGCGGCAAGCGCGCCGGCCTGGCTGTCGATCAGCGCGCCGGCGAGATCGCCAAGCGCCAGTTCCTCGGTGTTGCGGAACGCAGCGCCAAGCGCTTCCGTTTGCGGGCGCTGTGCCCCAGAGGCTTCCATTGATCGTGGACTCCCGAATTCCCGGTCTGCTATACAGACCAGAATACTACCAATCTTCACAGCCGTCTTTCAAGAACCCACGCGAGACAAGTTTGCCTTTCCACCATCCATTGCAACGAAACGCCGAACCGACGCCCTGCAGGGCGGAGCAAACCTTGCCTTGAAGACGCAAAGTGGACGATAATTGGCTTTATTGTCATGAGCCCAGAATCGCCACACAGACGACGGACGTGCCGATGGACAAGCTCGTAATCCAGGGCGGCTATCCCTTTTCGGGCTCGGTTCAGATCGCCGGCGCGAAGAATGCCGCACTGCCGATCCTCGCCGCCACGCTTCTCGGCGGCACGCAAGTGTCGCTCGCCAATGTGCCGCATGTGTCCGACGTGGGTTCCATGCTGGAGCTCTTGCGCGGCCTGGGCGCAAATGTCGGCCCGTTGCGCAACGGCCGGCTCGCCCTTTCCACGCAGGACGTGGCGAGTTCCGAAACCGCCTACGACATCGTGCGGCGGATGCGGGCCTCCTTCCTGGTGCTTGCCCCGCTCGTCGGGCGGTTCGGTCACGCGCGGATCTCGCGACCCGGCGGCTGCGCCATCGGCACGCGCCCGGTCGACTTGCATCTGGAGGCACTGCGATTGCTCGGCGCCGACGTGCGCACCGAAGGCGGCGTCATCGACGTGACCGCACCCGGCGGGCTTGCCGGCGCGCGCATTGTCTTCCCGACGCCCTCGGTCGGTGCGACCCACACCGCGCTCATGGCCGCGGTCTGCGCCAAAGGGGAAAGCGAAATCGTCAATTGCGCGCGCGAACCGGAAATCGCCGACACCGCCGCCTTCCTGACCGCCATGGGCGCGACCATCGAGGGCGCGGGCACCCATCGCATGCTGGTGCAGGGACCGACGGCGTGGAAACCGGCGCACCACACGATCCTGCCCGACCGCATCGAGGCGGCAAGCTATCTCGTCGCAGCCGGCCTGACCGGCGGGCGGCTGGAGGTCATCGGCGGCCGGCTGGAGCATCTGGGCGCGGCCTGCCACCTGCTGGAAGCCGCGGGCCTCTCGATCTTCCCCAGCGATCGGGGGCTGATCGCGGAGCGGCGCGGCGCGCTGCACAGCGTCGACATGGCGACCGAGGCGTTTCCCGGATTCCCGACCGACCTGCAGGCGCAGTTCATGACGCTGATGTGCCTCGCCGACGGGGTCTCGGTGGTTCGTGAGCGGATCTTCGAGCAGCGCTTCATGCATGTGCCGGAGTTGCAGCGCATGGGCGCAGACATCACCCTGTCGGGTGCGGCCGCCACGGTGCGCGGGACCAGTCGCCTGCAGGGTGCGGAGGTAATGGCGACCGACCTTCGGGCCTCCATGTCGCTGGTTCTCGCCGGCCTCGTCGCGGACGGCGAAACGGTGGTGCACCGGGTCTATCACCTGGACCGCGGCTATGAGGATATCGACGGAAAGCTGACGCGCTGCGGCGCCCGTATCGAACGGGTGCGGCAATGACGCCGGACGCGCTCTTCATGGCCGTCGACGGCGGCGGCACCGGCTGCCGCGCCCGGCTGGAGCAGGCCGACGGCACGATCCTGGGACGCGGGCTTGCCGGACCGGCCGCGACCCGCTTCGGCGTCGACGCCTCCTGGGCCGCCATCGAGACCGCCTTTTCCAACGCCTTCGCCGAGGCCGGCATTCCGGATTCCGATGCCCGTCCCATCCAGGCGGGAATCGGCGTCGCCGGCCTGTCGCGCGCCGGCGCGCTGGAGGCGCTTGAGGCAAAGCCGCACCCCTTTGCCTCGGTCTCCCTCGCCAGCGACGGGGTCATCGCCTGTCTTGGCGCGCACAATGGCGGCGACGGCGGCATCGTGATCGTCGGAACCGGGAGCTGCGGGATCGCGCGAACGGGCGGAGCCGACATCAAGATCGGCGGCTACGGTTTTCCGATCTCCGACGAGGGCAGCGGCGCCTATCTCGGCCTGAGGGCGATCCGCCTCGCCATGCTCGCCCATGACGGGCGCGCCGAACCGACGGCGCTGCTCAAGGAAATCCTGACGCACTTCAACCGCGATCCGCGCGATGTCGTGGCCTGGATGGACACGGCGACGGCCACCGACTACGCCACCTTCGCACCGGCCGTGGTGCGCCACGCGGACGAGGGCGACACCGCCGCACGGCGTCTCATGCAGGACGCCGCGGCGAAGATCGACGGCATCTGCCGCGCCCTGCTGGACCGGGGCGCCCCGCGCCTGACGCTCATCGGGGGCCTGGGCAGCGTCATGGAAAGCTGGCTGGCGCCCGACCTTCGCAAGAAACTCAGTCCGCCACTCGGAGACGCGCTGGACGGCGCCGCCATCCTGGCGGGACGAAGACCGCTCGATATCCAGCGCTGCTAGCCGGCCCCGCCCACCCCTCATCCCGCCGCGCCAAACACATCGTCACCGACACCGCGCGGGACATGCCTCCCCGGAAACACGGAAAAAAGAAGATGACCGCAACCGAAAGCCTGTTTCTCGATCAGGAGCCGATAGACACAGCAAATCCGACGCCGCGCTACATCCAGCTTGCCAACCGGCTGCGCGAGATGATCCGCAACGGTTCGCTCAAACCCGGCGAAGCGCTGCCGTCGGAACGCTCCATCGTCGCCGCCACGCGCCTGTCGCGGGTAACCATCCGCAAGGCGCTGGAACTGCTGGTCGGCGAGGGGTTGCTGCACCAGCGCCATGGGTCGGGAACCTACGTCAGCGAGGAGCCGGGACGCATCGAACAGTCGCTGGGCGTCCTGACCGGCTTCAGCGAGGACATGGTGTCGCTCGGTCACGTGCCGTCCGCCCGCTGGCTGCAGCGCAGCTACGCCCTGCCGTCGACCCAGGAGGCGATGACGCTCGGCCTGTCGCCGGGCGAGAAGGTGCTGAGGCTGCACCGGTTGCGGCTCGCCGACGACCTGCCGCTGGCGGTGGAACTCGCCGTGGTTCCGGGGAGCCTGTTGCCCTCGATCGACCGGATCGGCGATTCGCTCTACGAGGCGCTCGCCGGTGCCGGCGCGCTTCCCGAGAAGGCGCTCCAGCGCATGCACGCCTGCCCCTTGCCCGCCTTCGAGGCGGAACTGCTCGGCGGCGAGGAGGGCGAGACCGCGCTCTACATCGAGCGCCTGTCGCGCACCGGAACGGGCCGCACGGTGGAATTCACCCGCTCCTACTACAAGGGCGACCGCTATGACTTCGTCGTCGAACTGACGCTTCCCAGACCGCGAATGGACATGTGATGACAGGCAGCGCCACCACGCAGCTCAGGCAGGAAACCGGAGAGATCCCCGACCGGGTCGCCGCACAGATCGCAGACCGGCGGGACGCCTTCGCGCAGGCCGGCGCCGTCTTGCGACGCCACGACCCGCAAATGCTGGTCACCGTCGCGCGCGGCTCCTCCGACCATGCGGCAACCTATCTCAAGTATCTGTGCGAAATGACGGCGGGGCGTCCCGTCGCCTCCGTCGGTCCGTCGATCGCCTCGGTCTATGCACGGAACCTGCAGCTTACGGGCGCGGCCTGCATCAGCATCTCGCAGTCGGGAAAGAGCCCCGACCTCATCGCGTTTCAGGACATGGCCCGCCGCGCCAGGGCGCTGACGCTCGCCCTTGTGAACACCTCGCCGTCTCCGCTTGCCAATGGTGCGGACACGGCGATTGATATCGGCGCCGGGCCGGAACATGCGGTAGCCGCCTCCAAATCCTATGTCTGCTCGCTGTCGGCAATGGCCGGGCTTGTCGGTGCCTGGACGCAGTCCGAGGCGCTCACAACGGCGCTTGCGCATACGCCGGACAGGTTGCGCGCGGCGCTGTCGTGCGACTGGTCGGCGCTGGTTCCCGCCGCCTCTACGGCACGCTCGCTCTATGTGATTGGCCGCGGCCCGGGTTTCGCCATCGCCCAGGAAGCCGCGCTGAAGTTCAAGGAAACCTGCCAGATCCACGCGGAAAGCTACAGTTCCGCCGAAGTCATGCACGGACCGATCCAGCTGGCGGCCAACGGCCTCGTCGCGCTCGTCTTTCTCAGCCGGGACGAGGCGCGCGCCGGTCTTTTGGAGGCGGCTGCCCGACTGGCCGCATCCGGGGCGCAGGTCTTCGTCGCCGACCCGCTTGGCGAGGAGCAGGGGCAGGCGATCACGCCGCTGCCCTGCGTCGCAGCCGCCGCCCCCCTGCTCGATCCGCTGTGCCAGATCACGTCGTTTTATCGTTTCATCGAACATCTCGCCGGGGCGCTCGGCTTCGACCCGGACGCGCCGCAACTTTTGAACAAGGTGACAGAGACTCTATGACGGGGGCAGCATGACCGGGGCAATCGCGCTTATCGCGCAAAGGATTTTCGACGGGGACCGAATGCACCCCGACAGCGCGTTGCTGATCGAGGAGGGGCGCGTCCGCGCGCTCGTTCCCGTTTCGGAAATCCCCGACGACACGCAGCACGTCGAGACGGGCGCGTCACTGCTGTGTCCGGGCTTCGTCGACTGGCAAGTCAACGGAGGCGGCGGCGTGCTGTTCAACGAAACCCCGACCCGGGAGGGCATTCGCGCGATCGCCGCCGCCCATGCCCGCTTCGGCACGACAACCCTCCTGCCCACCGTGATCACGGATGCGCCCGAGGTCACGGCCGCTGCCGCGCACGCCGTCGCCGAAGCGATCGCGGACGGCGACCCGGCGGTCGTCGGGGTCCATTTCGAGGGACCGCATATCTCCCTGGAGAAATGCGGCGTGCACGACGCACGCTTCATCCGGCCACTGGCGCCCGCGGACCGGGACCTGCTGACCCGCGCCGACCTCGGCACCGTGGTCGCCACGCTCGCGCCGGAAAACGCGTCACTCGACGACATCCGCACCCTTTCCAGGGCGGGCGTGCATGTCAGCCTCGGGCACAGCAACGCCGATTTCGCGACGGCAAACGCTGCTTTCGGCGCCGGCGCCCGGTCGGTCACGCATCTCTTCAATGCCATGAGCGGGCTGAATCATCGCGATCCCGGTCTGGCCGGCGCCGCGCTTTCAAGCGCGCATGTCTACTGCGGGCTCATTCCGGACGGCTACCATGTGCATCCGGTGATGCTCGACCTTGCCCTGCGCGCGGCCGGCCCCCGGCGGATCACGCTCGTCACGGATGCGATGTCCTTGGTCGGCCACCCGGACGACCGGTTCGAGCTGAACGGACGCACTGTGGAACGCAGGGACGGACGGCTGACGATTGCCGACGGGACGCTCGCGGGGTCCGACCTCGACATGATATCCGGCGTGCAGATCATGGCCGCCGCCTGCAACGCGCCGCTGGAAAACGTGCTGCGCATGGCCTCGCGCTCCCCCGCGCAGATGCTTGGCCTGCACGATCGCGGGCACTTGCGTCCCGGCGCGCGCGCCGACGTTCTGGGCCTCGATGCGCAGCTCGCTCTTGTGTCGGTGTGGATCGGCGGGGAACGTCAGGCCCGCTGACGCCCCCGAACAATTTACGATCCGGAGGCGCCCGTGTCGGAAAGATCCTCTCCGGCATAGTGGCAGGCGCAAAGCCGCGCGTCGCCCGTCTCTCCCGGGGCGGGATCAAGCTCAGGCGCCTCGTGGCGACACCTGTCGCGCATCGCGTAACAGCGCGGGTGAAACAGGCACCCATCGGGCCGGAAGGCGAGATTGGGCACATCGCCCTTGAGCACGATCCGCCGGGACGAACCGGAGGCGGCGGCGCTGCCGGGAAGTTTCGGGATCGCCGACATCAGCGCCCGGGTGTAGGGATGGAGCGGCGCGCGGAAGAGATCTTCGGCCGGGGCCGTTTCGACGAATTTTCCGAAATACATCACCGCAATGCGGTCGCTGACATGACGCACCACCGACAGGTCGTGACTGATGAAGATCATCGACAGGCCGAGCTCGCGGCGCAATTCCGCGAAGAGATTGATGATCTGCGACTGGATCGACACGTCGAGCGCGGAGACCGCCTCGTCGGCAACGAGAATACGCGGCGACAGGGCGAGCGCGCGGGCGATGGCGATACGCTGCCGCTGGCCGCCGGAGAATTCATGCGGCAGGCGTGCGGCCGCCGTCTGCGGCAGGCCGACAAGATCGAGCAGCTCGCGAACGCGCGCCGCGCGATCCGGACGGCCGTGCACGACCAACGGCTCGCCGACGATCGTCGCCACGCTGTGGCGCGGGTTGAGCGAGCCGAAGGGATCCTGGAACACCATCTGGATCTCGGCGCGCGCGGCCTTGAGCGTCTTGCCCTTGAGGCCGGCGAGATCCGTGCCGCGAAAGCGGATTTCGCCGGACGTCGGACGCGCAAGGCGCATGATGGTGCGCCCGAGCGTGCTCTTGCCGCAGCCCGATTCCCCGACAACGCCAAGCACCTCGCCCTCGGCAAGGTCGAAGCTGATGCCGTCGAGCGCAAGCACCTTGCGGGCACCGCCGGCGGGGTAATGCTTGACCAGGTCGACAACGGACAGCAACGGGGTCATGAGGCCGGGTTCCAGCACATGGCGAAATGTTCTTTCGTGCCGTCGCGCGGCGGCCTTTGACCGGCGCATTGCGGCAGCGCCTCGTGACAACGCTCGGCAAAGGCACAGCCGGGCGGTCGCGCACCGGGTTGCGGCACGGTGCCGGAAATGGCCGGAAGCATCGCGCCCGGCGCGTTGGCGGCTGGAATCGTGCGCAGCAGCGCCTCAGTATAGCGGTGACGCGGGGTGCGGAACACATCCGCCACCGGCCCCTGCTCGACAATACGTCCGGCATACATCACCGCCACCGTGTCGCAGGTCTCCGCAACGACGCCGAGATCGTGAGTCACCAGGATGCAGGCCATGCCGAAGCGCGCGCGCATCTCGCCGATCAGGTCGAGGATCTGTGCCTGGATCGTCACGTCGAGTGCGGTCGTCGGTTCGTCCGCAATCAGCAGCGCCGGTTCGCAGGCGAGCGCCATGGCGATCATCACCCTTTGCCGTTGCCCGCCCGAGAGCTGATGCGGATACCTGCGCCGCTGCTCCGGCCCGTTCGGCAGGCCGACCAGCGCCAGCAGCCGGTCGACCTCGCTCGCCTGTCGCGCGCCGTGCAGGTCGCGGTGAAGCGCAAGGCCCTCGCCGATCTGGTCGGCAAGCGTCATCACGGGATTGAGCGAGGTCATCGGTTCCTGGAAGATCATCGAAATGTCGTTGCCGCGCACCGTATTCATCTCGTCGTCGTCAAGGCTGGCGATATCGCGGCCGTTGAAGAGGATCCGCCCCTGCGTCACGCGCACGGCCTGGCGCGGCAAAAGCCCCAGAACCGACAGCGCGGTGATCGTCTTGCCGCAACCCGATTCCCCGACAAGGCCCAGCATCTCGCCTGCATCGACCGCAAGGTCGATGCCGTCGACCAGCACGCCGGAGCCGGCCTCCAGACACAGATCCTCGATCCTCAGCACGCACGCGCTCCCCGGGACCGGAGGTCCGGCGACCCCGCCTGCGCCACAGCCAGAACAGGCGAAAAAAGACCCTGCAACCAGAGTATCACGCCTCGCGATTTTGTCTGATAGGATCGGGATCGCATGTGTGCCGCCACGCCGGACTCGTCCTTTACTGGTACCGTTGAAACCGCGACCATCTTGTAAATGGTATTTAGGTGGACTAGCATAACAGCCTAAGCTCGACACCGGCAAGGCGGGCACGTCAGAATTGTTTCCAAAGGGGAGTTTGGGGTTCATGGACAGTCTGCGCAAATCCTTCATTGCATCCAGCGCCGCGCTCGCGTTCGGCCTTTCCGTTGCCGCCCAAGCGGCGCCGCTCGAGGTGGCGGTCGACAGCTCCCCTTCGGGTCTCGATCCGCATATCGTCACCGCCTTCTCCTCGTTCCAGATCATCGACGGAACGATCTACGAGGGACTGACCGCGCTCGACGCGGATCTGAACATCGTTCCCGGCCTTGCCAGCGCCTGGGAGATTTCCGAAGACAAGACCACCTATACCTTCACCCTGCGCGAGGGCGTGACGTTCCACAGCGGCGGCAAGATGACCTCCGCCGACGTGGCCGCCAGCCTCAAGCGCGTGCTGGACGAAGCAACCGGCTCGCCGCTCGCCAGCCGGCTCGCGGCGGTCGACAGCATCGAAACGCCGGACGAGAACACCGTCGTGGTCAAGCTGAAGGCCCCCTCCGCGCCGCTGCTGTCGTCGCTGACGACAATTGCCGTCGTCCCGGCGAAGTACGCCGGCGACACGGACACGCTGCAACGGGCGCCCGACGGAACCGGTGCGTTCAAGTTCGTCGAGTGGCAGCCGAATGTCGCCATTCGCCTGGAGGCGAACGACGGCTACTGGCAGGACGGCCTTCCCAAGCTCGAGGGCGTCAATTTCAACATCGTGCCGGAAGCCGCGACCCGGCAGGTCGGCCTGACCAGCGGGCAGTACCACATGCTGCCCAACACCGACGCGGTGACGGCCCTGCAGATGCGGGCACAGCCGAACATCAAGCTGCAGGACACGCTGGAGCTTGCCTATTCGCTTGCCGGGCTGAATGTCACACGACCGCCGCTCGACAATCCGAAGGTGCGCGAGGCCCTGAACTACGCAATCGACCGCAACGATCTGGTACAGGCGGCGCTTTTCGGCGCGGGCGTGCCGGGCGGTCCGCTGTCGCCGGCGCTCAAGGGGTTCGCGACGCCGACCGACGAGCTTGCCTGTTTCACCCCCGATCCGGAAAAAGCCAAGGCGCTCATTGCCGAAGCCGGCGTGACCACCCCGATCGAACTTGAACTTCTGGTCCTGCCGCGCGACGACACCAAGGCGATGGCCCAGGTTATCCAGCAGCAGCTGGCCGCGATCGGCGTCAAGCTGACACTGGACATTCCCGAGATCGGCCAGTTCGTTCAGGACTGGCGCAACTCGGAGTTCGACATGTTCGTGTCCCTGAATTCGGGAACGATCGAGCCGGACGACTATTTCTACCGGACGTTCCGCACCGGCGGCTCGACCAATGTGTTCAAATACGCCAACGCGGAACTCGACGCGCTGCTGGATGCGGGACGCGAGGAAACCGACGTCGACGGCCGCCGCGAGATCTATGCCAAGGTGCAGGAAACGCTCGCCTGCGACGGGCCGGTGCTGTTCCTCGCCTACGGCCAGCTCTTCACCGCAATGCGCGAAGCCGTCGACGGCTTCACGATCTACCCCAACCGCTCGCTTGGATCGCTGAAGTCCGTCACGCTCGACAACTGAACGCGAAACACCCCATGCCCCGACCCCACGCCCGTATCCGGTGAGGGGCCGGGGTTGCGGGCCGAACGGATTGGCCGACCATGTTTTTCCTGAAACGGCTTCGCGGACGCCTCATCGATCTCGCCTTTGTCATCGCCGGCGTTTCGGTGCTGGTCTTCGGCTTCATCCGGATGATCCCGGGCGACGCGGTGGCGATCATGCTGGGCGCGAACGCGGAGGTGACGCCGGAACGCATCGCCGCGGTGCGCAGCCGTCTCGGTCTCGACCTGCCGGTTCACGAGCAGTACTTCACCTGGCTGTCCGACGTGCTGCGCGGCGACTTCGGCGTCTCGATCTGGACCGGCAAGCCGGTGATCGACGAAATCGCCGCCCACGTCTGGCCAACGCTGCAACTCACGCTGCTGGCGCTTGCCACCGCCGTGATCCTGGCCATTCCGCTCGGCATCCTGATGGCCCGGCTGCGCGGACGCCGCGGCGAGGCTCTGGTGCAGGCCGGCTCCGTGATCGGTCTCACCGTTCCGCCCTTCTGGCTCGGCATCATCATGATCCTCGTGCTGTCGGCGCTGGCGCCGAACGTGCAGATGCTCGGCTATGTTCCCTTCTCCCAGGACCCGCTCGGCAATCTGGCGCGAATGATCCTGCCCGCCTTCGCGCTCAGCCTGCCGATCATGGCCAATCTCGCCCGGCTGCTGCGCTCCACGCTGCTGGAGGCGATGCAGCAGGACTACATCCGCACCGCACGGGCCAAGGGCGTGCCGGCGCGCCGGGTGCTTTACCGCCATGCCCTGCGCAACGCGCTCATCCCCTTCATCACCAGCGTCGGGATCATGGCCGGCTACCTGCTCGGCGGCGCCATCGTGATCGAGCAGGTCTTCGCCATCCCCGGCCTCGGCCGGCTGATCCTCGGCGCCATCGCGGAACGCAACTATCCGCTGATCCAGGCGACCATCCTGCTGGTGACCTGCAGCTTCGTCTTCGTCAATTTCGCCGTCGACATCGTCTACGCCCTCATCGACCCGAGGATTTCGGAATGAGCGCCCCCGCCGCCGACACCACTGCCAAAGCAGTGCGAAAACGCCGTCGCCCCGCGCTTTCGCTCTACTGCGTGGCGTTGACGATGATCGTGGTGCTCGTGCTTGCCGCGCTCGCCGCACCGCTGATCGCGCCTTACGACCCGCTCGCCCAGGACATCCTGCAACGCCTGAAGGGGCCGTCCGGCGCACATTGGCTCGGCACTGACCAGCTGGGCCGCGATGTTCTCTCGCGCATTATCTACGGATTGCGCTCCTCGCTTGCGATCTCGGTCAGCGCCGTCTTTGTCGCCTTTCTCGGCGGCAGCATGCTCGGTCTCGTCGCCGCCTATTACCGGGGCTGGGCGGAGCGCATCATCATGCGGCTGATGGATGTGCTCTTCGCCTTTCCGGTGATGCTGCTCGCCATCGGCGTCATCGCGATGATGGGGCCTGGCGCCGTGCCGACGGCAACCGCAATCGCCATCGTCTACACGCCGATCTTCGCCCGGCTGCTGCGCGGACCGGCCCTCGTCGTCGCGGAGAGCGACTACGTGCTGAGCGCGCGCTCCATCGGCGCATCGGACCTGCGCATCATCCTGCACCATATCCTGCCGAACCTGGTCAGCGTCATTCTGGTGCAGTTCAGCCTGCTGCTGTCCTCGGCGATCCTGGTGGAGGCCTCGCTGTCGTTCCTGGGCCTTGGCACCCAGCCGCCGACGCCCTCGCTCGGCATGATGCTGTCGGAGGGCCGCAACTTCCTGTTCCTTGCCCCCTGGGCTGCGATCTTTTCCGGCGTGGCGATCCTGATCGTCGCCTTCGCGCTGAACCTCTTCGGCGATGCGCTGCGCGACGACCTCGACCCGAGGCTGCGCCAGTCCTGACCCAAAGCCACCGCCCCGCCAGTCTCAGACGGAGCGGTCAAAGAGGGAGAGCCCGCGATGGACGACAGACTGGAAATCACCATCAACCGCCGCCGCTTCGACCGCGACGCCGGCGTCGCGCCGACCATGTCGGCCGACGACCTGGCAACACTGGCCGGCATTCCGGCGGAAAACGCCATCGTCGAGCGGGAAACCGGGCCGCGCACCTATGAGGCGCTGGCGCGGGACGCCTCGCTTCCCATGCGCTCGGGCATGCATTTCCTCGTGACCCGCAAGTTCGTGATGGGCGGCTAGCCCCGCGCTTGCCGCAGCCGCACAGGAGGCCCGGATGGACGCGCGCGACGAAATCGCAAAGACCCTGCTGAGACTTGGCAAAACCGAATTCGACATGCTGCGCGCCGACGCGTTGCCCGGCTCGCCTGCGCAAGACTGGACCGCAACGCTTGCCGTGACGCACACGCCAGACTCCACCGTGTGGACCGTGCGCCCGTTCCATCTCGCCCTGCCGGCGGGGGCGAGCGGCGTTTGGGCCCAAATCAGGGCGCTGGCGATTGACGGGGAAACGGCCTTTCACGCCGCCCTCGACGAGTGGGCCGATGCTCCGGTGCCGGACGAAGCCGGCGAAGGGCCTGAAGTGCGCCTCCTCATCGGCATCGCGCCGCAGGGGCCGCCGGAGATCGCCGCGCGCTGGCGCAGGGCCGACGGCTGGTGCGAGATCGACCGCATGTTCCTCGAGGGCCAGCCCGGCTCGCGCCTTTGGAGCGACGGCACACCGCCGGCGGCGGACCCGCTGCCGCCCGAGCGGGTCGCGCGCTTCACCAGTTCCTTCGGCGTCGAGGCCTATCAGCGCCTGAGGCGCGCGACCGCCGTCGTGATCGGGGCCGGGGGCACCGGCTCCGTGGCAATCCCAATGCTTGCGCGCGCGGGCGTCGGCAAGATCGTCATCGTCGATTCCGATGTGATCAGCCCGTCGAACCTGGAGCGCACCCATGCCAGTTTTCCAGAACACATCGAGACGCCGACGCTGAAGGCGACGCTCGCGCGCGACCATGTGCGCAGCATCGATCCGGACATCGAGGTGATCGCCTTCGACGGACGCCTGCCGCAACGCGCCATCGTGGAGGAAGTCGCGCAGGCGGATGTGCTGCTGGGGTGCACCGACCAGCACACCAGCCGGCTCGTGCTCAGCGACATGGCGCGGCGCTATCTGGTGCCGGCCATCGATTGCGGCGGGTTGATCGAAGGAGCGAACGGACTGGTCACCGGGCAGATCATCCAGCTCGTGCTGTTTCGCCCCCACGACCCCTGCCCGCGTTGCCGCGGCATGGTGGACGATGTGCGCATGCGCCAGGAGCTGATGTCGCCTGAGGAACGCCAGGCGCTGATCGATGCCGCCGGCGATCAGGCGCCGCCACCGGAAGCGCATGAAGTCCCGCAGATCGACACGGTCGGCTATATCACCACCACCAGCGGCACTCTGGCGGCGGGCTACGCCATCGGCTGGCTGACCGGGCGGTTCGACCCGCCATTCGAGCGCATGCAGATGAACCTCATCGCCGACTGTCTGGACGTGACCGACCGGCCGCAGCCGGTGGACGAGGCCTGCACCTGTCAGGACGAACGCGGGCTCGGCGACGCGGGCGCGCTTCCCTTCGACATTCCTTCGCATTGGGGAGCGGCGAAGCGCCTGTGAGCCTGCGCTCCGTCAGCCGGCCTCAAAGAATGCCCGCAGATACGCAAGCGAGCGCGCCTGCGCCCGGTTGGCGCGATGGCTCTCCCCGGCGCCGGGCTCCACTTCCAGCACAAGACCGGTCGTCGCGTCGCGCCCCAGCGCGTCGGGAAACATCTCGAAGGGCAGATTGCCGGTGCCGACCTCAAGGCCTTCCGTGATCAACGCATCGAGCGGAATTTCGGGCGGGCAATTGGCGGGATCGGGATAAAAGACGCTGTCGCTGACATGAAGCCACGGCATGTCGCCATCGACGAAATCGAACGGATGCAGCCGTTCGGCCCGCTCCAGATCCTCCTCAAGCACGGCGCAAAAGCGCGGATCGTCTTTCGTGGCCGCGGCATGCGCGCGGCGCCAGTTGAACAGATTGGCCGACAGCGTCGCATGGGCTGTGTCGACGAAGGGAGCGACATTGGCCAGCCCCTCGCGGGCAACGAAGGCGCGGAACTCCGCGATCTCCCAGGGGAAGAAGTGATCCAGCGGGCCGGCGAGATAGGACGTTCCGTCGCGCGGCAGCAACGAATAATGGCCGACGTTTTCCACCAAGAGCAGGATGTCGGGCGCAAGGCGCGCCAGACGCGCGATTTCCGCGTTGAACCCCGCAGTTGCCTCCTGCCGGTTCGTGCGCTGCGGCGCGCCCCCGTAGACAAGGCCCCAATAGCGATGAATCACGACCCGGCCGGCGCCAGCCTCTTCGGCGAAGCGCAGGGCCTCCTCGACCTGGTCGGCATCGAAAACCCGCTCCGTCACCCTGGCAACCTTTTGCAAGGGAACATGCACGGTGAGATCGAGCGGCCCGTGGGTCTGACGCAGCCCGTCGAGATTTTCCAGACACACGCGCCTCGTCGCTGCATCCTCCAGATCGCGCGGGCCGAATGTGTGCAATTCGAGCGCGACCGGCAGTCCGGCGGCCGTCAGCGCATTGGCCCGGTCGGCAAGCTGTGCCGCATCCATCACGGCGGCTTTCAGCGCGTATTGCGGCATGGGGGCGGGTCTCCGGCACTGGGCGTCTTCGACAGGTAGACGCTCATCAGTCTAGCCTGCGCGGCGATCGGACTACAGGCATCCCGTCGCGTCGATTGCCTCGTATTCGGCGTCGTCCACGCCAAGCCAGTCGCGCAGGACCTCGCGCGTATGAGCGCCCAACGCCGGCGGACCGCGATGCACGCCCGGCGGCGTCGCCGACATCTTGATCGCGGAAGCCGGCACGGGAACGGTGCCGCCAGCGGGATGCGGCACATCGACAATCTGTCCGCGATGGGCGAGATGCGGATTTTCCACGACATCGGCGATGCTTGCCACCGGCTCGCAAGGAACGCCGACCGCATGCAGCGCGGTCAGGATTTCCTCCGCGTCATGCTCCAGCCCCCAGGCATCGATGATCCCCTCCAGGGCTTCCGCATTCGCGTTTCGGACAAAGAAGGTGACAAACCGTTCGTCCTTTGCCAGCTCGGGCATGCCCATCGCCTCGCAGAAGCGGACGAAGTGATGATCGTTGCCGGCAACGACGTAGACCCATTTGTCATCCCGGCTCTTGAAGCAATGCGACGGCGAGAGATAGCGGTCGCGGTTGCCAAGACGCGACGGCTCGACGCCGAGGAGCTTCGATTCCCCGACGGCCGTTGTCAGCATCGACAAGGCGCTGTCCATCAGCGTGGCCTCGACGACCTGGCCCTTGCCGGTTTCCTGACGCGCCTGCAGGGCCGCGAGCGCCGCGATGCTGGCATAGAGCGCGGTGGAATAATCGCTGACGAAGACACCCGCCATCGTCGGCGGACCATCCGCCTGACCGGTCAGCGTCATGATCCCGCTGTGCGCCTGGGCCGCGCCGTCGAAACAGGGATGAGAGGCCATCGGCCCGTCCTGACCGAAGCCGGAAACACGCACCAGGATGAGACCGGGGTTTTCCGCCGACAGGACATCATAGCCGCAGCCCATCTTTTCCAGCGTCCCGGGTCGGAAATTCTCGACAAGGATATCCGCTTCCGCCGCAAGCCGGCGCAGCAGCGCCTGGCCATCGGGATTGCGGAAATCAAGCGTGAGACTGCGCTTGTTCCGGTTTGCCCCCATGAAGAACAGCGTTTCGCCATCCACCATCTCGCCGATCCGTCGCCCTTCCTCGCCGCCGTCGGCACGTTCAATCTTGACCACGTCCGCGCCAAGATCCCCCAAGACCTGCCCGCAGAAAGGCCCCGCTATAAATCTTGAAAGATCAAGTACTCTTATATTTTTTAGAGATTTATTTTGCATATCCCTGTTTTCTTTCATCGGCCACTCAAGTACAATTCCTCTCAATTCAGGAGGATTTGCAATGAAGGTTAAATTCCATACTTGGCTCAAGACCAAGACCGGTTGCGCCGAGGAGGAGGTCGATCCGCCTGCGCATGTGCGCACCATCGCGGATCTCACCGCGTTCCTTGGCGAGCGCCACGCGGAGGCGGCCCCGCTCTTCGCGATGCCGCAGGCGCTGCGCTATGTGATCGACCGACGTTATGTCGATGCGGACCATGAGCTGTCCCCCTCGCAGGTCGTCGAAATCTATCCGCCGGTGACCGGCGGCTGAGCCATTGCGCGCTCGCCCTGCGCGGTTGCCGATCCGCCGCAGCAGGGGCAGTCCGCGCGGCGGGCAAGCGGAATCTCGCTGAACCCGGCGGACAAGCCGTCGTACATGACGATCCGCCCGGACAGGCCCTCTCCAATGCCGAGGATCTCCTTCACGACCTCCATCGCCTGCAGGCCACCGATGACCGTCAACACGGGGCCAGCCACCCCCACCATCGAACAGGACGGGGTCATCTCGGGCGGAAGCGGCGTCGGATAGAGGCAGCGAAAGCACGGGTTTTCTCCGCCGCGAAAGGCAGCAAAGGTGGTGACCGTGCCTTCCGTCATCTGCGCGGCACCGCTGACCAGCGTCCGGCCCAGCGCGTGGCAGGTCGCGTGCAGAAGGTCGCGCGTGGCGAAATTGTCGGTGCAATCGGCGACAATGTCATAACCCGAGATGAGGTCCGCCGCATTTGCAACGGTGACGGGAACCATATGCTCCACCACCTCGACATGCGGATTGCCGCGCCGCAATCGCGTCGCGGCGCTCGTCGTTTTCGGCGTGTCGAGATCTTCCATCGTGTGAATGACCTGACGGTGCAGGTTTGAGACCTCGACGAAATCGCCGTCGGCAATCCCGATCACACCGACACCGGCGGCCCCCAGATATTGCAGGACGGGCGCGCCGAGACCTCCGGCGCCGACGACGAGCACGCGCGCGGCCTTGAGACGGAGCTGGCCCGCCTCGCCCCATTCGGGCAGCACCATCTGGCGCTGGTAGTAGGCGTGTTCCCCGGCAGTCAGCACGTGTTCGCTCATGACAGCCCCGCCCGTTCAGCGGCCAGCCCCGCGCCGAAGCCGTGGATGTGTTTCAAGAGCCGGTAAAAGCCGTTGGCGCGGCTTGGCGCCAGCAACTCGATCATCCCGGCCTCGCGCAAGCGGTCCGGCGGGGTCGCGGCGACCTCCTCCACGGTGCGCCCGTCGTAGAGGCCGACCGCGATCGACAGCAAGCCGCGCATGATGCGGGCGTCGGAGTCGGCGGCAACGCGCACCAGCTGCGCATCGGGGTCGACCCTCAGATCCAGCCACACCCGCGACTGGCAACCATGGAAACGATTTTCCTCCGTCTTGAGAGACGGATCCATTTCCGGCAGCTCCGACGCCATTTCCAAAAGCGCCACCACCGGCCCGCCCGAACCCGCATCCGGGCCGAGCCGGCCTCCGAGACCTTCCATGTAACTCTGGATCGAGGTCATCCCTGAGGCTCCGTTGGATCGCGGCGCGGCTTCCCCCCCCCGGGCCGCCGCCTTCGAGACCGT
The DNA here is from genome assembly GCF_000423705.1 of Stappia stellulata DSM 5886. Lineage (GTDB taxonomy): Bacteria > Pseudomonadota > Alphaproteobacteria > Rhizobiales > Stappiaceae > Stappia > Stappia stellulata. Next base: position 391,268 of record NZ_AUIM01000010.1, read on the forward strand.
GATCAGGCCGCCTTGCGCGCCCGCGCCAAAACACCGCCGCCAAGCGGCTCCTTCACGCCCGTGGTGAGCGGGAAGCTGAGCGGCAGGCCGCGCTTGGAGCGCATCGCCAGGAAGGCGAAACACTCCGCCTCCACCGCATCGCCGCGAAAACCGACGCTTTCGGCCGGCACGACCTCCGCGCCGGTGCGTTTCGCGATCTCGCGCATCATCACCGGGTTCTTGCGTCCGCCGCCGCACACCACGATCCGGCGCGGGCGGGTCGGCAGGAGGTCGAGCGCCTTGCCGACCGATCCGGCCGTGAAGGCGGTGAGAAGCGCCGCGCCATCTGCAAGGCTTTCGCCCTTCGCCATGGAGGCGGAGAAATCGAACCTGTCGAGCGACTTGGGATAGGGCGCGGCGAGAAAGGGGTGCTCCAGCAGCTTGCGCAGGCGGTCCTCGTCGACGGTGCCGCTTGCGGCAATCGCGCCGCCTTCATCCATGTCGCCGCCATTGTGCTCGTAAATCCAGTCGTTGACGGGCGCATTGGCCGGCCCCGTGTCGAAGGCAACCATGTGATCGCCGTCGCACCAGGTCAGATTGGCCACGCCGCCGAGATTGAGCACCGCCGTGTCGCCGCCGGCGTTGATTTTTCTCAGTGCTGCCTTGTGGTAGATCGCCGACAGCGGCGCGCCGTGTCCACCGGCCTTCATGTCGGCGGAGCGGAAATCATAGACGACATCCGTGCCGACGATGTCCGCCATCATGGCACCGTCGCCCAACTGCCGCGTGTAGCCGCGCCGCCCGCCCTCAGGCGCCCGGTGCAGCACGGTCTGTCCGTGAAAGCCGACGGCCGAAATGTCGGCAGCCGAATAGCCGTGCCTCTCGAGGAAGGCATTCACCGCAAGCGACTGCGCCTCGGTGAGCGCGGCCTCCGCCTCCCGGAAAATCGCGGGCTCCGGGCCGTCGAACTGCCACTTGAGCGCCGCCTCGAAGGTGCGGCCGAGCAGGTCGCGGATATCGACCGGATAGGGCGCGAGCTCCCACGGCCCGAAGGCATCGATCGTCTCGCCGTCGGTCTTGATCATGGCGATGTCGATGTAACCGTCGAGAACGGTTCCGGTCATCAGGCCGATTGCCCATGCAGGCTTCATGTCGTCTGGCTCCTTCTGCGCCGCCTCAGGCCGCGGCGGCGCGTTTGTCCTGGATGTGTTGCGGGAAAATGCGGCCCGCCGGCTTCCGGCAGTCCTTGCAATGGCTGACGGCACCGCGCCCGTGGTCGGCGAGACGGCAGCGGAAGGCGAGCGCGCCGGCCAGCACCCGGTCGACGCCGTCGCGCAACAGGTTGCCGACGATCCCGGCCTGACCATGACTGATCACGCAGATGGAAACGTCGCCGTTCGGCGCAACGCAAAAGACATGCCCGGCCCAGAAGCACGGAAGCTGCGGAACGGGGAGATGCGGCAAGACCTCCTCAGACAGCATCCGGTCGAGCGTGCCGTCGCTTTCCAGGTTCTCGATCTTGTCGATGGCCTGTTCCGCGCCGCCGGGCAAGAGCGGCTTGACCTTCTCGTATTGGTCGACGCGTTCCAGCAACTTGAGAAAGCGCGGATCATAGTCCTCAATCGGTTCGTCCAGATCGATCTGATAGACGCCGACGCGCAGGCCCGGCCGGTCCTTCGCACGGTCGAGAAGCACCTCCAGCCCGCGCAGCGATTTCTCGAAGTTGCCCTCGCCCCGGTTGAGGTCGTGGGACAGGCGGTTTCCGCCGTCGAGCGAGACGAAGATCTTGTGGTCGAAATCGACGGAGACGATCTCCTCCACCCGTTTCTCGGTCAGCATGGTGCCGTTGGTGTGCCACTGGAGCGGCACATCCGGCATGACGTCGCCGACGGTTGCGAGCAGCTCGGCAAAGCGCGGGTTCATCAAGGGTTCGCCACGCCAGTTCAGATGAATGGTCTGGACATCGACCGAACCGCTGTCGCGCAGGTCGCTCAGCATGCGCCGGAGATCCTCCGGCGTCATGTCGTCCTTGCCGTGGCTGAGCTTGGTGTAACACAGCCGGCAGGCAAGATTGCAGCGGGTGGTGGGGTCGAGCCAGAGCCAGACGGGCGATCCGTCGATGGCTGAACTCTCGGTGCGCGGAGTGTGAGCAGTCATGCGAGCTCCCTGGTCACCTGCTGCCAGGATGCCCCTGGCCGAGCGCATTCAGTTGATCATACAATTTTCCGTATGACAATACCTTTATAGTACCATTACAAGTCCAGATTAAGACATTGCGCGCGGATAATGGATCGGCACGCACCAGTGGTTTTCCGCAACCCAGTCGGTGTTCGCAAGGTCGACCGAGTGCTTGAAAATCCGGTGGCAGGGCAATTCGTAGACCTTGCCGGCGCCGCCCTCGACCGGATCGAAGACGATGTATTTGTAAAAGCCGCTCTCCATCCCTTCGGGCAGACGCACCCGGTTGGGATAGGCCGGGTCGAGAACGTCGCGCGCATAGGCCTGCTTCCAGGCGACGATATCGGCAAGCCGCCGCGTCTGAATGACGCCCATCGCCGCGGTGAACTCGTCGATGCGGTGGTTCATGCCCTCGATGCGGTAGCCGGATCCCCGGCCATAATCGCGGTACGAGCAGGCGTGACGGGCAAGATCCGGGTTCGCGGTGACCAGCATGCCGCCTTCGCCCGTGGAGATCGTCTTGGTGGGGTAGAAGGAATAAATCCCGGCGTCGCCGAAACTCCCGGCCGCGCGACCGTTCCAGTTGGCGCCATGGGCATGGGCGCAATCCTCGATCAGCCAGATGCCCTTTTCCCGGCAATAGGCGGCGATCCTCTCGATGTCGAAGGCGATATGTCCGCCGACATGCACGATCCAGGCCGCCTTCGGCCGATGCCGTTCGGCCGTTGCCACGAAATCGTCGAAAGACCCGCAAAGGTCCTCGCGGTTGCAGTCGTAAAAGACAATTGAGGCTCCGGACGTCTGCGCGGAACGCGGGGTCGCCAAAAAGGTGTTGGAGGGCGACAGCACCTTTTCGCCCGCGACGCCGACGAAATCGAGTGCCGCCAATGCCCCGCCGGCCCAGTTGTTGAAGGCAACGGCCTCCAGACCCGTTTGCGCGGTCCAGGCTGCCTCGAAGGCGCGCGTGTGATCGCCGTCGCTCCAGCGGTTGGAGCGCAGGATATCGCGCCAGACGGCCAGAAGCGCCTCCTCGTCGCGCGCATCGAAGGCAACGGAAAACGGCAGGTGCGCGGGGCGTTCCGCGGCAGTGTCGAAAGCTTGTGCAACCGGCTTGCTCATAACAGCATATCCTCTCCCGCCCGCCCGAAAAGCGCGGCGCCATCGTTGCGGGCGTGAAGTTCGTATTGGTTGGCCGCATGCTGGCGCGCTGCAAGCATGTCATTGAAAAACCGAAGCAAAGGCGAGCCGCGATAGAGCGCGGACGCCCCGGCCGCCCGCAGCAGGCCGGCGGCGTGATCGAAACAGCGGTCCGCGACACGGGTGGCGTTCAGCCGGAAGACGCGCCTTCGCGCAAGCGGCACCTCCTCGACGCGCTCCGCCGCCGCGGTCATCTCGGCAAGATCCCCCTCCAGCACCTGCCACATCGCCGCGAGATCCGCGTCGACCCTGGCGCAAAGGTCCTGAACATGAGGGTCCTCGGCAATGCGCTGCGCCATCATCGACGTGCGCTCGCCGTTTGCCGCGAGGAACGCGGTGAGCATGCCGCGCAAGCCACCGAGCGATGCGGTCGAGATCGCCCGAAACAGAAGTTGCGGCAAAGGCAGGCGGTAAAGCGGCCCGCCGTTGATCGCCGTGCCCGGTGTGCGTGCGTGAAAGCGATCCTCATGCGCAAGAAAGCGATGCGCGGGGACGCAAGCCTGCGCGACGGTGACTGCGTGACTACCGGTGCCGCGCAAGCCGGCGACATCCCAGTCCGATACGATCCCGACATCGGCGCGCGGCACGACGCAGGCACCCGCCTGCGGCACGCCATCCACCTCCCGCAAGGCGCCGAGGACCAGCCAGTCGGCATGGTCGACCCCGCTGGAGAAGCGCCAGCGTCCGGACAGCCTGTACCCGCCGCCCGCTGCCGCCTCCAGGCGGCCGCCGGGCATGTTGCTCGACGACAGGATCGCATCGGGAGAGGCGCCCCACACATCCGCCTGCGCCTGCGGATCGAAGAGCGCCAGATGAAACGAAACCACCCCCATGTTGGCCAGCACCCAGCCGGCCGACATGTCCGCCTCCGCCAGAAGGCCCTGCAAACGGAAGAGGGTGACCGCCGGACGCTCGAGACCGCCGAACCCATGCGGCTGCAGCACCCGAAAGAACCCGTTTTCGCGAAAGGTCGCCACCGTTTCCGCGCTCAGGCAACAGGCTTCGTCCCCCGCCTCCGCCCGCATGCGCAGAACACCCTGCAACGCCCGTCCGGCCGCCAGGACATCGTCTGCGGACGACAAAGATGCGTCGGCAGGAACGACCCCGGAAAGAGAGGCGGACAGGGACACAGCGGACCTCCAGTCTCGGTGGTGTTAGACTGGTAGGATATTTCAGGTGGCGATTTTTGCAAGGACACGCTTAGAAACAATGGCGGCGCACCGTTTCCCGCAGCCTTGCGAAGCGCCAACGAAGGCGGCTTCCACCGCAGATGTCGACCGCTATCTGGATGCCCGTCCAAAAAACCCTACCTGTGCCGCTCGCCAGATACCGGTCGACCGGACACGATGGTATCGCTCCCCCTCCCGGAGGCGCGCCCGGTCGATGACGCCAACGCCTCCCAGCGACGCTCACCCTGTCGTTCGACGCGGCCCGACCCGACAAGACCACCGTCGGCGAGGCCCCGGAATGCGCGCCGACGCGTCCGGACAACCGCCGTCAGAAGACCGGCGCCATACGTTTAAGTCATTTGCTCAAAACTATTGACTTAGATCTCGGGTTCGCGCCATGCTCGACAAACACGCTCTGGCGGCCGCTCTTCCGGGGAGGTATCGGAAAGCGCAAAACAGCGACAAGCCAGCAAGTCGGGTTCGTGCGGGAGGAAAACATGTTCGACGTACAAGACAGCATGCTGTCTGAGGAAACAAACGATCCGCGGATCCCCGCGCGCCAGGACGTGGTCACCCGGCATCTGATCGACCGGCAGGCCAGAGACCGCCCCGACACGGTTTTTGCAAAATTCGACGACACCGGCGAGGAATGGACCTACGCGACGCTTCGCGACCTGGTTCTGCAGACGGCGGTCGGCCTTCAGGACCAGGGCGTCCGGCAGGGCGATCACGTTCTCGTCTGGATGCCGAACTGCCGGGAACAAATCCGGATCTTTTTCGCGCTCAACTATCTCGGAGCGATCTACGTTCCGATCAACACCGCCTACAAGGGCCGGCTTCTGGAACATGTCATCGACATCTCGGACGCCACGCTCGCCATCGTCGAGGCAACCCTCGTCGAGCGGATGGAAGGTGTGGACCTCGGACGCCTGGAGAGGCTGATCGTCACCGGCACGGCCGGCACGGACGGAGAGGAGATCGCGGCCCCGCTTCCCGCAACGCTCTACCAGGAGGCACTGCTGCCCGAAAGCGGCTCGCTGGCCCCGCTCCAGCGCAGCATCGAGCCCTGGGACCCGATGACCATCATCTTCACCTCCGGCACGACCGGCCCGTCGAAGGGGGTGCTGATGTCCTATCTCCACCTCTTTTCGAACGCGGGCCCGGAATCCTGGCCCTTCGTCACCGCTGACGACCGCTATCTGATCAATGCGCCGATGTTCCATATCGGCGGCTCCGGACCGATGTTCTGCATGTTGGCGCGCGGCGGCTCGATCGCGGTCGTGGAACGTTTCGACACCGCCACCTACTGGGACCAGGTGCGCCGCACCGGCAGCACGGTCGCCTTCCTGCTGGGGGTCATGGCCAGCTTTCTTGAAAAGCAGCCAGCGAAACCGGACGATGCGGACAACCCCTTGCGGCTTGTCCTGATGGTGCCCCTGGCGTCGAACGCGGAGAGTTTCGCCAGCCGCTTCGGCCTCGATGTCTACACGATCTTCAACATGACCGAGGTGTCCAGCCCGATCGTGTCCGAACCCAACCCGAAGGTTCGGGGCACCTGCGGAAAGCCGAGGCCTGGGGTGGAGGTCCGGCTGGTCGACGGGAACGACTGCGAAGTCCCGGTCGGCACCATGGGGGAAATGATCGTCCGCACCGACCGGCCGTGGGCAATGAACAGCGGATACTACAAGATGCCGGAGGCCACCGCCAAAGCCTGGCGCAATGGCTGGTTTCACACCGGCGACGCCTTTGTGCGCGACGAGGAGGGGAACTTCTTCTTCGCCGACCGGGTGAAGGACGCCATCCGGCGCAGGGGCGAGAACATTTCGTCCTTCGAAGTGGAATCCGAGGTTCTGGCCCACCCCGACGTGTTCGAGGCCGCCGCCGTGGCCGTCGACAGCGAACACAGCGAGGACGAAGTGATGATCTGCGTCTCGCCGGTCGCCGGACGCACGATCGACCCGGCCGAACTGATCGCGTTTCTCCAGGAGCGCATGGCCTACTTCATGGTGCCGCGCTACGTGCGCATTCTGGACAGCCTTCCCAAGACGCCGACGGCCAAGGTGTTGAAGCACCAGTTGCGCAGCGAAGGCCTGACGCCGGACACCTGCGATCGCAACGCCGAGGGCATTTCCATCAAGGGAGAAAGGTTTCGCACGCCTGCCTGACCTTCCGGGTCGCCAGGCGCACGCCCCTGCACCGGAAATGGAGCAGGAAGCAATTCTGTTTGTTCATTTTCCGGGGAGGAAACAATGACAGGTTCAGCAGCCGGACTGGTGGTGATGACATCGACCGAGCGCATTCGCTTCGGTGAAGGCGCCGCCGCAGCGCTCGCGGCCGAGGTCGAGATGCTCGGCGCCAGGCGCGTCGTCCTGATTGCCAGCAAGTCCCTTGCCGATCGAACCGATGAGATCGCGAAAATCGAAGCCACCCTCGGCGCCAGCCACGCAGCAACGTTCACCGGCGTGGAACCGCATGTGCCGCGCGACAATGTGATCGCCGCGACCGCCGTGGCCCGGGAGGCACGCGCCGATCTGATCGTTTCCATCGGCGGCGGATCCGTCACCGATTGCGCCAAGATCGTCCCGGTCATGCTCAAGCACAACGTGAGCACGGCGGAGGGAATGGACCCCTATCATATCACGGTGGACGACGCCGGTGCGATGGTGGTGCCGGCCTTTGCCCCCCAGGACATCCGCACGATCTGCATTCCCACGACCCTGTCCGGCGGCGATTTCAATCCGCTTTCGGGCGCGACAGACCCGGTCAGCAAACACAAGCAAGCCTATCTGGAGCGGATGATGGCCCCGGTCGCGGTGATCCTCGACCCGGCGCTGACGGTTCACACGCCCGAATGGCTCTGGCTGTCGACCGGCGTCCGGGCCCTGGATCACGCAATCGAAACCCTGCAATCCTTCCAGTCCAACGACTTCTGCGACGGACTTGCGAAAAGCGCCCTCGACCTGCTGATCGCCGGCCTGCCGCGGGTCAAGGCCGATCCCGGCGACCTCGAGGCGCGCCTGAAGTGCCAGATCGGCGTCTGGCAATCCATGTTGCCCATCATTGCCGGAGTGCCGATGGGCGCAAGCCACTCGATCGGTCATGTGCTGGGCGGCCTGTGCGACGTGCCGCATGGGCACACGTCCTGCGTGATGTCGCCCTTCGTTCTGCGATGGAACGAACCGGCAAACGCCGAGCGCCAGGCGCCGATCCGCGCCGCATTCGGCAAACCCGATGTGCCCGCCGCAGACCTCGTGGACCGGTTCATCTCCGATCTGGGAATGCCGCGCTCCCTTGCCGCCGTGGGTGTCCCCTCGGACAAGATGTCCCAAATCGCCGAATACACGATGGACGACATCTGGGGGAAGACCAATCCGCGACCGATCAGCGGGCCGGCGGATGTGATGGAAATCCTGGAGCTTGCGAAGTAGGCCCGACACCGCCGGCGCCGTTCCCCCGGGGGCGGCGCCAGCCGCATGCGTTGCCGCGCCTTGCCGCGTCAGCGGGACGGGGCGCCGACGATGCTTGCGGTGAGGCTGTCGATCAGGCTGTCCAGGGCGCTTGCCTCGCCCCAAAGACGGCCGCCATCCTCGCTGAGAACAAAAGCCGCCTCGCGCGCTGACAGGCTCGCTTGCGCGAACTGATAGAAGAACACCAGCTTTCGATTGAGCGCGGCGCGCGGCACGTCCGGAAGCGCCGCCGCGATATGGTCGATGCAGCGCTGAAAGCTGTCATCGCCCTCCGCCTCGACCGCTGCGGCAAACATCGCCCGGTGGTTCAGCTGCATTACCGAAATGAACCGCATGTGGCCAAAGCCGATCGGAAGATCGCTGCGCTGCTCCGGATCGCCCGTGCCAACCGTCTCGACCTTCACGATCAGTTCGACGATGTCGCGCACGCCGATCCGGGCGCCGGAGGCCTCCAGCGCATCCAGCGCCGCGTTTCGCGCGCGCCGCGTGCGCATCAGGGCGTCGCGCACCAGTTCGCGGATCAGGTCGTCCTTGGTGCGGAAGTAATAGTGGATTCCGGCCGAGTTCTTGACCGACGCCTGATTCAGGATGGCGCGAACCGACACACCCTCGATCCCGTGCCGGGAAAACAGCTGGATGGCCGCAATCTTGATCCGCTGGCGGGTGTCGTCTTCGTCGGTCCGGTTCGCCATGCTCGTTTCCTTTGTCGTTATGGGTGTCGATACTGCACCATCGGGCCAAAGGTCAAAGCGACATGTGCGGCACGGCCATATTTCCGTCGGCTCTCATGGGGGAAGCGCGGCCCATGACCGCGTTTCAGCCTTCGAAGACATAGTCCCCCGGATCGGCGTCGCGCGTCAAAAGCCAGAACTGGTCATTGCGCCAGGGCGAAATCGCCACCACCCGGCCGAGCCGGTTGCGGTACCAGTTTTCCGTTCCCTGATGGGTCCAGACCATACGGTCATGCGCGGCGTCGATCCGCCGATTGTAGTCCTCATAGACCTCGGGACGTACCTCGACGGTGGACGTCCCCTTCTCGGCCATGCGGGTGATGACGCTGAGAATATAGGAGGTCTGCAGCTCGATCGCCTTGATCATGCTGCCGCCGTGTCCCAGCCCGACGTTCGGCCCGAGAATGGTGAAGAAGTTCGGGAAGCCGGGAACGGTCGAGCCGATGTAGGCGCGCGGATTGTCGGTTTCCCAGACATCGGCGAGACGCTGGCCGTTGCGCCCGACAATGTCATAGGACGACTGCATTTCGGCCGCCTTGAAACCCGTCGCATAGATCAGAACGTCGGCCTCGTAGCGCTCGCCGTTCGCCGCCGTCAGCTGCCGCCCCTCGATCCGCGACAGCCGTTCGGGAACCAGCTCCACATTCGGCTTCGTGATGGTCCTGTACCAGCCGTTGTCCAGCAGGATGCGCTTTCCGTAAGGCGGGAAGTCCGGCAGGACATGCGCGAGCAGGTCCTGGCGATCGCCAAGCTCGGACTCGACGTATTTCGTGAAAATTTTGCGATGCCGGTCGTTTGTTGCGTTGAGGGATTTTTCCGGCTCGGGCCAGCTCGGATCCTTCTGCAGGGACTCGTGGATGCGATCGTTGAAGGTCCAGAACTGCCGGATCCGGTACCACTGCTGATACAGCGGAATGACCATCAGAAGGTGCCGGACGGCATCGGGCACTTTCTTTTGAAACTGGGGGAACGGCGCGGCCCATTGCTTCGAACGGGCGAAGATGGTCAGCGATGCGACCTTGTCCGCGATGGCGGGAGCCACCTGCATCCCCGAGGCGCCATTGCCGACCAGTGCGACATGTTTGCCCGTCACATCCAGGTCTTCCGGCCATTGAGCGGTATGGGTGCTGATGCCCGGGAACGTGTCCGCGCCGGGGATATCCGGGATCTGTGGCGTGTTCAGGACACCGACCGCGCTCATCAGGATATCGCAGCGTTCCGTGGTCAGCGTGCCGTCCGCGCCGCGCACCCGCAGAACCCACTTCCGGCTGCTTTCGTCCCACCGCGCTTCCTCGACCCGGGTCGAGAAACGCGTTCTTTCCCGCAAGCCGAACCGGTCGGCGACATCACGGAAATAGCCCAGAAGTTCGCCTTGCAGCGCGAAGTAACGCGACCAGTCGTTCGGGGCGAAGGAAAACGAATAAATGTGGTTGGGCGTATCGACGCCCGCGCCGGGATACCGGTTTTCCCACCAGGTGCCGCCGAACTCCTCGTTCTTCTCGATGATCTCGAAATCAACGCCCAGCCTCTTCAGGTTGGCGCTGACGCAGATCCCCGACACGCCCGCCCCCACGACAAGAACCCGCATGTCCGACCGCCACGGCGTTTCCGGCGTCTTGCTGTGGGCCGCCAGCCCGAGATCGGACGCGATCACCTCGCCATAGCTTTCGGGAACCGGCTCACTCATCGAGACCGAAAGCATCCGCGCCAACGTGGCGTTCGACGGATGCGGAACGGCGAGCGGGGCACCGCCGATCCACTCGAAGACAGCCTTTTCCGCCGCATCGCGGATCTCCTGCTGAATGTCCTCGGGAAGGCCGCCATCGTCATTGTCGTCGAGACCACGGGACCTGCCAGGCGTGTAGGGCGGTTGCAGCCAGCGTTCTTCGCCCGTCATCTGGTAGAGCACGCACAACAGGGTTGGAATGTTTCCCTGCCGGATTCCCTCGCGCAACAGTGCGGTATCCAGCTGGGGCACCTGGGTCAGATCCGGACCTGTCATTGATCTCTCCTTGCCTTCCCGATTGACGGGGCAGCCCACATTGGGTATGCGATGAAGTCAATTGGCTCAAGCAAACGACTTAACGATAACATTCGCGCATTGCAACAGCCCGATCACGCTTTTCGGGAAATCAGGTCGCGACACCAAAACAGTCGGCTGGAGCTGAAACGGGAGGAGGAGGACACGCGATGGCGACAAACGCCGCGCCCTGGTCGCGCACGGTTGAAACAGCGGAAGGTCTCGTGTCGGTATCGGGGCGGCTCGTTCCGGGGTTCGAAGCCGTCGCGCAAGCCTTTTGCGACAATTTCACGGGCGGGGCCGAAGCCGGCGCCGCCGTTCATGCGCAGGTTCGCGGCCGCGAGGTCGTCAGCCTCCATGGCGGTCGTGTTGCCTCCGCCACCGACAAGAGGCCCCGCCCCTGGCACGACGATACGGTATGCGTGATCTTTTCCGCCACCAAACCGGCGACAGCCCTTTGCCTGCACCTTCTCGCCGTTCGCGGCCTTGTGGACCTGGATGCGCCGGTTGCCGAAATCTGGCCGGCTTTCGCGGCACAGGGCAAGGACCGGATCACCCTGCGCATGGTTCTCGACCACAGCGCCGGCCTTCCCGTTCTCTCGGAACCACTCAAGCCGGACTGCCTGTGCGATCACGCCTATATGGCCGACAGGCTGGCTGCCGCGACACCCGTCTTCGCGCCGGGAAGCGCCACGGCCTATCATCCGGTGACCGGCGGCTTCATCCTCGCCGAGGTGCTCCAACGCATCGACGGACGCAGCCTGGGACGGTTCTTCGCGGAAGAGATCGCAGACCCGCTCGGACTGGAATTCTGGATCGGCCTGCCCGACGCGGTTGAGGAGCGGGTCGCGCAGATCCGGCATTTCATCCCGCAAAAGGGCGGTGGCTCGACGCCCTTCGGCGAGGCCTTGCGCGACCCCGGATCGCCCCAGAGCCTGTTCTTCTTCAATCACGGCGACTGGATGTCGAAAGGGGTCAACACACGGGCCGGCCGCAGCGCCGAGATCGGTGCGGCCTCGGGCGTCACAAATGCACGCAGCCTTGCTGCCCTCTTTGAGGCCATGCAGCCGGACGGAGTGCTGGGACTGGACGCCGAGACGGTCGCGAGCTTCGCGCAGGCCACATCCGCCACGCACCGGGACGGAATGCTGTTGCAGCCGACGCGGTTTGGGCCGGGCTTCATGCTGCGGATGGACAACCGCGGCGGCCCACGACACGCCTCACGCGGCGACAGCTTCCTCATTCCCCCGCACGCTTTCGGACATGTCGGGGCGGGAGGATCCTTCGGATTTCGCGATCCCGTGGCGGATCTTTCCATGGCCTACACCATGACGCAGATGGGGCCCGGCTTCCTGCTGAACCCGCGCGGGCAAACGCTGATCGATGCCGCCTACCGCTGCATTCCGGCCGGCCCGTCCCGGCCCTGACGCGGCCCGACACAGGAGGACGACACATGCGCAAAGAGCCGGACGCGGACCCCCACACCGGAACATCTGGTTTCTGGAGCCGGGCCGAGAGGATTCTCGCCGGGACAATCAAGGCGGTCTCCATCGCCGCCGGCCTGTCCATCGTCGCGATGATGCTTCATGTCACGGCGGATGTCGCTCTCAGATATCTGACCGGCACCGGACTGCCGGGCACACTGACCATCGTGAGCTACTACTACATGGTGATCGTGGCGTTCGTGCCGCTGGCTTTCGCCGAGTTGCAGCGCGCGCATATCCAGATGGAGCTTGTCACCGACCTGTTGCCGCAGCGCCTCTCGCGGCAGATCGGCGGATGGGGGCTTTTGTTCACCGGCCTCGTCACCGGCGCGCTCACGGTGCGCGGTTTCGAGGAAGCGGTGAACCAGATGCGGATCGGGGCCTCGCAGGTCCAGGGCACCACATCGATCGACACCTGGCCGGCCCATTTCGCACTCCCGCTGGGAGCGGGGCTGATGACCCTTCTGGTGGCGCTGCGCTTCCTCCAGTTCCTGACCGGCAGCCTCCCCCGCCCCGGGGCGCGCAAGGCGGGAGGCGTGTGACATGACGGACATTCAAATCGGCCTCGGGGGACTGGCGCTCCTGTTCGTGTTGATCGCGATGCGCCTGCCGATCGGGCTGGTGATGATCGGCGTGTCCTTCGGTGGGCTCTATCTTCTGGCGGGCTGGAACGTCGCCTGGAGCAGTCTTGGCCTGCTGCCCTTCAATTTCGCGGCAAGCTGGGTTCTGAGCGCGGTTCCGATGTTTTTGTTGCTCGGTTTCCTGTGCCATCACGCCAAGCTGACCGAGGGCCTGTTCCGGGCGGCGCGGGTGTGGTTGCAGGGTCTGCCCGGCGGCCTCGCAATCGCCTCCGTTCTCGGCTCCGCCGGTTTTGCCGCGGTCTCCGGTTCGTCCATCGCCTGTTCGGCGACGATGGGGCGCATCGCCGTGCCGGAAATGACCAAGGCCGGCTACGATCCGGAGCTCGCCACGGGAACCGTCGCGGTCGCCGGCACGATCGGCGCCCTGATCCCGCCCTCCGTGATCATGCTGATCTTCGCCGTGATCGCACAGGTTCCGGTTACGGACCTGTTCATCGCGGGCATCACCGCCGGTCTCCTGACCGCGCTCGGCTATATTGCGGTCATCTGGATCCGCGTCGCGCTGAACCCGGCGCTCGCCCCGCGTAGCGGCGAGCGTCTACCGGTCCGGGAGCGCATCGTCATGACGCGCGACAGCTGGCCGATCGCCCTGATCATGCTGGGCGTTTTCACCGGGTTGTTCGGCGGGGCCTTCACGGCGACCGAAGCCGGCGCCATCGGCGCGTTCCTGGCAACCATCGTGGCCCTTGCCAAGGGAACCCTGTCGCCGCGGGTTTTCCTGATGGCGATATCCGACACCGTTCTCACGACCTCGACGATGATCATCATCGGCGTCGGCGCCACGGTTCTGACCCGCTTCCTGGTCTTTTCCGGTGCCGGCGACTACCTCAGCGACCTCGTCATCGCGACGACCTCCAACCCCGTGATCATCATGCTGGGCCTGGTCGTTCTCTATCTGTTTCTGGGCCTGTTCCTGGAGCCGGTCGGCGCCATGCTGCTCACGCTTCCCCTGGTGCTGCCGATCATCGGGGAAGCGAATTTCGACCTGGTGTGGTTCGGCATCATCCTGACGAAGCTTCTTGAAATCGGAATGGTCACACCGCCCGTCGGCATGAACGTCTTCGTCATCAAGAGCGTCGTCGGCCCCCTCGTGACCACCAGCCAGATCTTCCGCGGCATCGGCTGGTTCCTCCTCATGGACCTGTTCGTTCTCGGCCTCCTGATCGCCTTTCCGGACCTCGTCCTGTTTCCCCTCAAGCTTATCGACGGCTGACCCGCGGTCCGGCCTGCCCTTTCTTCCAGAAACGAAAAGGAAAACAGACCATGACGACGTTCCAAGACACGCCGCCGCTGGACGGACAGATGATGCAAGGCGCATTGTCGATTCCGGCGATCATGGACTACGCGGCCGACGTTCACGCCGGCGCGCGGATCGTTTCCTCCACCGTCGAGGGCGGCCTGCACGACTACAGCCTGCCCGAGGCATCGAAGCGCATCGCGCGCCTTGCCCACGCGTTGCGCGCCATGGGTATTCGCCCTGGCGACCGCGTCGCGACCCTGGCCTGGAACGGATACCGCCACTTCGAGCTCTATTACGCAATCGCGGGCATCGGCGCGGTCTGCCACACGATCAACCCGCGCCTGTTCCCCGAGCAGATCGCCTGGATCGTCAATCATGCCGAGGACCGGGCACTGTTCTTCGATCTGACCTTCGCGCCTCTGGTCGACGGGCTGGCGCAGCACCTCCCGGTCGGCATGCAGCGGGTCTTCCTGTCCGACGAGGCGCACCGGCCAGTCAGCTGTGCAGAGAACGTGCTGGCTTATGAAAGCCTGATCGAAGGATACCTGGACAGCATCGACTGGCCGGACCTTCCGGAAACGGCGGCGGCCGGCCTGTGCTACACATCCGGCACGACCGGCGATCCGAAAGGCGCGCTCTACTCCCATCGCTCGACCGTGCTGCATGCGATGTCGGCCATTCTCGGGATCCCGCAGGCGTTCGGCAGCGGAAAGCGCATCCTGCCGGTCGTGCCGCTGTTTCACGTCAACGCCTGGGGCCTGCCCTATGCCTGCCCGCTTTCGGGGACCGACCTTGTGTTTCCCGGCCCGCATCTCGACGGCAAAAGCCTCTTCGATCTGATGGAGACAACCGGCACGACCGGGGCATGGGGCGTGCCCACCGTCTGGGCCGGCCTGATCGAGGAAATCAGGCAGCGCGGACGCAAGCCGGAGACCCTGGAGATGCTGCTGATCGGCGGTTCCGCCGTACCGCCGGCAATGATCTCCGCGTTGGAAGACTTCGACATCCACACGATCCACGGCTGGGGCATGACCGAGATGAGTCCGATCGGCACCTGCACCCGCCCCGTTGCCGGCGCAAGCCGGGAGGAGCGGATCGACAATGCCGTTCCCCAGGGCAAACGCCTGTTCGGCCTCGACATGAAAATCGTCGGCGAAGACGGCACGCCGCAACCGCATGACGGAAAGGCGCAGGGCGAATTGCTGGTGCGGGGCCCGGCCGTGGTCAACGGATACTTCAACGCGCCGGACGCCTCCAAGGCTGCCTTCGACGCCGAAGGCTGGTTCCGCACCGGGGACGTCGCGCGCATCGACAGCGCCGGCCGCCTGCAGATCGTCGACCGGACGAAGGACCTGATCAAATCCGGCGGCGAATGGATTTCCTCGCTCGACCTGGAAAACCTGGCAACCGCCCATCCCTCGGTCGCCCAGGCGGCGGCCATCGCGGTGCCGCACCCCAAATGGGACGAGCGTCCGGTTCTGGCCGTCGTTCCCGCCGACAAGGAAAAGGGCATCGACGAGGCCGATCTGCTGGCACATATGGGACGCCATCTTGCCAAATGGCAGATGCCCGATGCCGTCATCACCGTGGACAGCCTGCCCATGACCGCCACCGGCAAGATCTCGAAGAAAGACCTGCGCAGCCAGGTCACCGTCGATTTCGACGACATGAACTGAAATCGGCGTCCCGGTGCTCCGCCCACGCTCTGAAAAAACGCGCCCCGAACGGGGCGCGTTTTTTCAATCCTGCGGCGCGATACCGGCACGCAGCTCGA
Organism: Stappia stellulata DSM 5886; assembly: GCF_000423705.1. Lineage (GTDB taxonomy): Bacteria > Pseudomonadota > Alphaproteobacteria > Rhizobiales > Stappiaceae > Stappia > Stappia stellulata. The sequence goes on from NZ_AUIM01000010.1 coordinate 407,148, forward strand.
ACTTCTTGACCTTGCCGGAGGGGTTGCGCGGCAAGGCGTCGACAACGAGCACGCGGGACGGCTTCTTGTAGGACGCAAGGTGCGCCTTGCAAAATCCGATGACGTCGGACGGGTCGAGATCCTCACCCGGCCGTGGCACGACGAAGGCCATCGGCGTTTCGCCCCACCGGGCGTCGGGAACGCCCACGACCGCGCTGTCGGCGATCCCGGGATGCGTGTTCAGGAGCTGTTCGATCTCAGCCGGATAGATGTTCTCGCCACCGGAGATGATCATCTCCTTCAGCCGGCCCTTGATATAGACGAACCCGTCCTCATCGATCGTTGCGAGATCGCCCGTGTGCAGCCAACCGTCGCGGATGGATTGCCGGGTGGCGGACTCGTCCTTGTAGTAGCCCAGCATGACGGTGTCGTCGCTCTGGATGATTTCGCCGACTTCGCCCGGCGCGATGTCGCGACCGTCGGGATGCACGATGCGCAGGCGGTTGGTCATCATGGGCTTGCCCACCGACCCCAGACGCGCCTCGGCATCCTCGGCGCGCAGCACGGTCGATGTCGAGGAGCATTCCGACAGGCCATACCCCTGCATGAGGGCAACGCCGAACATCTTCCGAAACAGCCGCATCGACCGTTCCGTCTCGGCCGCGCCGCCCGACAGGCAAAGCCGCAAGGACGGCGCGGTGGCACCGCGCTCCTCCAGTTCGCCGATCAGCGCCTGCCACATCGCGGGTGCTGCAAACATGCAGGTAACCCCGTCCTCGACAAGGTGACGGCCGACCTCGCCCGGATCGAAGTGCTTCTGGAGAATGACGGTTCCGCCGATCAGCAACAGCGGCAAGGTACAGATCAGCGACCCTCCGGCATGGAAGATCGGCGCGCAGGTCAGCGTGATGTCGTCTCGCGTCAACGGAAAGTCCGCGATCTGGTTCTGCGCCGTCGCCAGAAGGTTGCGTTCCGACAGCATCGCGGCCTTGGGGCGCCCGGTCGTGCCGGAGGTGTGGATCATCAGCAGGCAGGCGTCCGGCGCCCGCCGTTCGTTCCCTTGCCGCGCTTGCGGCGCGGCATCGGGCGCCAGCCCCTGCGGTCCGCTTTCCACCCAGTGGCGAACGGCATCGGCGCGCGGCTTCACCGCCTCGACCATCTCGCCGAAATCGGCGGAATGAACGACGACATCGGCTTCCGAGTTCGCGAGCTGATAGACAATTTCATCGGCAACGAGGCGAAAATTGATCGGCACCAGAACCGCGCCCAATCGCGAACAGGCAAAGAGCAGCTCGAAGAAGGAAATGTCGTTGAAGCTCAAATGCGCGACCTTGTCGCCCTCGCCGACCCCCAAGGCGCCCAGGCGCTCGGCGGTGGCCGCGACCCGGGCGTTCAGCTGGCCATAAGTGACCTCCAGCGGCCCGCATCGAATGGCTGTCTTGTCGGCGAAACGGTCGCTCTGGCGTGCAAGGATGGATGCAATCATGTGGCGGGCTCCTCCCCGGAAGTCTGCGATGGATCGGGTTCGTCCTCGCCCGGCACAGGCGCGGCGCGGCGAACGGCGGCGGGCGTGGCGGACAAGGAAATCGGGTTGGCCAGATGGCGTTCGGTCCCGTAAACGCCATGCGTCGTCTGCGCGACCATGCCGCGCGCGGCTGCGTGGCCGCTCCCGAGCATGGCGTTCAGCGATTGCACGGCGGTCACGCACACGCTTTGGGGACCAAGCGTTTCTTCCCAGTGGTCGGCGGGTTCGGTGGCCAGAACGGCCGCGACATCGGCCTTCACGCGCTCGGCCGTGTCCGCATCCAGCAGATCCGCCTCGCCATGACCGGGCAGGCCGATCGCGGCGCAGAACCGTTTCCAGAGCCAGGGCTCGAAACACGCGACGGCGACATAGCGACCGTCCCTGGCACGGTAAAGCGCGTAATGCGGATAGCTGCCCGAATAGAGCAACCCGCCGCGGCGCAAGTCCGCGCCGCCGTTCAACAGGTGAAAGGCCAGCGGATTGGCAAGGCCCATCGCCGTATCGAGAAAGGAGATATCGACGAACTGACCCTTGCCAAGCCTGTCGCGCGCCAGGAGCGCAAGCAGGATCCCGCTGACGGCGTGCATCGCGGCCCCACCGAAATCCGACAGAAAAAACAGCGGGATGACCGGCGGCGCCGCTTCACTTGAGCCGATCAGATCCAGCAGTCCGGCCTTGGCGATGAAGTTCAGGTCATGACCGCCCTGGTCCCCCATGGGGCTGCGTTGCCCGTAACCCGACAAAGCGCAATACACCAGGCGTTCGTTGGCGGCGCACAACGTTTCATAGGCAATCCCGAGGCGCTGCGCCGTGCCGGGGCGGAAATCCTCGATCACGACGTCGGCCTCGGCCACGAGCGCCAGGAAGGTCTCGCGCTGTTTTGGAACGCGCAGGTTCAGCGTCAGGCTGCGCTTGTTGCGGTTCAACGCACGCGAGATCAGGTGCATCTGCGCCTCGAAACTCCAGATATCATCCTCCGGCGCAGGCCGGCGTACGCCGGTGTCGGCGGAGATCGACGTCACCTCCGCGCCGAAGTCCGCCAGATACATCGAGGCCATCGCCGACGGGCCCAGCCGTCCGAGGTCGAGGACACGCAGTCCTTCCAGGGCTGTCGTCATCGCTTTTTTCCAACCGAGGGTACGAGGTTAGTCTTCCTGGGCCGCGGCCGTCGCAGGATGGGGCTCCGGGTAGGCAGCAAGCACAATCTGCAGCCCATGCGCCTTGGCGGGATGAAACGCGACCTCCCGCAATGCGCCGAAGGTCACGTCGTTCACCGGCTCCAGCCCGTGGTCGCGAAAGTGGCTGACGGCCGCGTCCATGTCGGAGACCTTGAAGACGACGCAGAAGACGCCCTCGCCGCGCGTCCTTGTGAATTTCTCGACGACGGATCCGGGGTGGCCTGCCACGAGTTCCAGGCCCTCGCGCGAGTAGCGGGCATCCATCCCGAGTTTGTCGTCGCTCAGCGGCGCATCGAAGCGGATGCCCAGCAACCCTTCGAAAAACCCCGCAGCTTCCCCGATGTCGCGCACGCCGAGCGCGACCCTGTCCAGTCGTTCAATCTTCATTCTCTGCTCCGCCGCCATCAAGGGGAGGCCGCCGGCTCGACGCAGGCGGCCCCGGACATCGATTACTGCCCGTAGGTCGCCAGATCGACGTCGGACAGGATTTCGTCCCAGTAAAGCTGCGCGAGCTCCTCCGCAGTCGAAACGCCGTCAAGATGACCGCGCCATTCGGAAACCCGCGCGCGCATCGCCGCGACGGTTTCCTCTCCGTTGCTGACGCCGAAGGTCTCCCTGTAGTAGCCAACGAGCGTGTCGATGTCCGTGTCGACAAAACCGCGCGTTGCCTCGACCAGGCTGGGAGCGGCCTGATGAAACCGGGCCTTGATCTCGCCGTTGCGGGATTTTTCCTTCAACTCCTGCAAGCCGTTCTCGTATTTCATCGAGATCTCTGCCGCCGCCGTCGCCGCTCCGCGCAGCAGCGCCTCGCGCTTGTCCAGGCTCAGACCGGCCCAGGTGTTCCGGTTCACCTGCGCCAGGGACGCGACATAGATGCCACCGGGAACGCCGGTGGTGATGTCGGTCACCAGATCGCCCATGCCGAAATTGTAGACATCGGGAACCGAAAGGACGACGCAATCGATCAGGCCCTGACTCAAGGCTTCCAGCATCTCGTTGCCCGACACCGTGACCGGCGACGCCTCCATGGCCTGCGACCAGCGCGCCCAATAGGACCCGGAGATGCGCATGCGTGCGTTTTTCACGTCCGACAGCTCGACATGCGGCTTCGTGCAATTCAGCGAATAGGGCGTTGAAGCCGTTCCCACCGTGAAGACATTGTTCCGGGCGGCGAACTCCCGGTGGCACTCCGGACAGTCGTTGATGATGAAATCCGTCATAGCGGCGCCATAGAGGACACCCTGCATCTCCTGCGAAAGGTCCTCCTCCTGCAACAGGATCATCGCGGTTTCCATCGCCAGGTTGGCGTGGGGATACTCCCTGGGAAACAGCGTGGTCATCAGCGCGCCGATGTCGGCCAGACCCGAGGAAATCCCGTCGGACGTCTCCATGAGATTGAGCAAGGAGAGCGGAAAGGTGCGCACCTTCAACGCGCCGCCGGAGTTTTCCTTGACCGTCTCGGCAAACACATTTGCGCCGATATCGAAGTAAGACCCCGGCGGGTGCCCATAGGCAAAGCGCAGGGTTTCCGCATTCGCCATCGCTGTGCCGGCGAGCCATACGGCCCCCGCCATCGCCGCGAGCCTGTTCATCTTGATCATGGTCCCCTCCCTCATTGCAGTCCGACGCCGTTCACGACGGCAAAGTCAATTGCTTTATACAATTGACTTAGACAAATTTGCAATGGGCAACGACACGATCCGCTGCCGCGGCGGGACCGTGGGAAAGACATCCGATGAATTGAAACGAAGATACGACCTGCTTCAGGAAGCGCAGGACGGCTCCCGCAGCAGAGCTGGCGTCACATGAATGCCGAGGACACCGCCCAGAGGCCGAAACCGATCAGCACGATCCCGGACAGACGGGAGATCCACTGCGCAAAGGCGGGTGGAAGGCGATGACGGGCAAGCGCGACGCCACCGCTCAGCAGGCTCCACCAGAGCATCGACCCGAAAAACACGCCGGCCACGACCAGCGCGGCGTCGGCCGCAGTGGCGGTCGATGCAAGCCCCAATCCGGCAAAGAGTGCGGCAAAGGACAACACCGTCATCGGGTTCGTGATCGTCAGGAGAAAGGTGGTCGCCGTCGTCCCGACCAGATCGCGGGAGGCGACCCGTGGCGTCGCCCCCGGCACTTTCGGCGCGAAACCTTGCCAGCCGAGCCAGAGCATGAAGGCCCCGCCCAGCAGACGAAGCGGCGTGTCGATCGCCGTTAGCGCGGAGGCGAAGGCGGCAAACCCGGCGGCCGCCAGAATGGCATAGACGCCGTCGGCCAGCGCCGTTCCCAGCCCCCCGGCCGCGCCTGCGGCAAAGCCGCTTTCCAGCGTGCGGTTAATGCAAAGCGCGCCGATCGGTCCAAGCGGCGCCGCAATCGCCAACCCGAGAAACAGGCTTTTGAAAAACAGTATCCCGTCCATCAGGCGTCGTCTTTCCTGACAAGGGCGCCGGGCACAGGCGACGACAGGGCCAGGACCGTCTCGCTGCGGCCGACGAAACGGCGGGACTTGAGGTCGGCCAGAAACGGCTCGATCCGCGTCGTGTCGCCCACGCGCAGCTTGATCAGGTAGGACCAGGCGCCGGTGACGTGGTGACACTCGAGAATGAGGGGATGCGCGGCCGCGTAGGCGCGAAACGCATCTTCGTCCGCATCGTCGCGAAGCGCGATCCAGACGAAGACCAGGGTCTGCATGCCGGTCTGGACGGGATCCAGATCGACGGTGAAGCGGCGAATGACCCCGGAGGCCGTCAGACGCCGCACACGCTCGTTCACACTGGACGGCGACAGCCCGACAGACGCGCCGATATCGGCCAGCGACCGCTTTGCGTCGGCAGAAAGGAGATCGATGATTTTCGTGTCAATTGCATCCATTTCCGAAAAATATGCAGCACATGTGGCAATGTAAACGATATTTTTCTATAGCGACGCATTTGACCGCATTTTCAGCGCGCCCGGCCGGGACCTCCGAGACGGCACGCGCCGAAGCGCGCTCAGCCCGCCACGGCTGCATCCACCGCGTATCCCAGCCTCTCCACAATGAGGTCGACCGTCTCACTGTCCACGCCATAAGGCGGCGCCAGAAGCACGTGATCGCCGGACACGCCGTCGATGGTGCCGGCGCCCGGGTACACCATCAGCCCGAGCGTCATGGCTTCCCGCTTGATCTGCGCGCCGATACGCCGCTGGGATGCAAAGGGCGTCTTGTCGTCGCGATGCTCGACCAGCTCGATCGCCTGGAGAAGCCCGCGCCCCCGCACATCGCCGACATGGGGATGATTGCCGAAACGCGCCTCGAGCCGGTCGCGCAGCTGTGCGCCACGCGCAACGACATTCGCCAGCAGGTCATCGTCGCGGATCACCTGCTGGACCGCGAGCGCGGCCGCACAGGCAAGCGGATGAGCGGAATAGGTGTGCCCATGCACGAAACTGCCGCTGCCCTCCACGATGGTCCGATAGACATTGTCCGTGCACATCACGGCCGCGATCGGCTGGTAGCCACCGCCCAGCCCCTTGGCGAGCGTGAGGATATCCGGCGCGACACCCTCCTGTTCACAGGCGAGAAAGCTCCCGGTCCGCCCCGCGCCGCACATCACCTCATCCAGGATGAGAAGAATACCGTAGCGGTCGCAAATCTCGCGGATACGGCGGAAATACCCGGCCTCGGCCGTAACGGCGCCAGCCGTGGCGCCAACGACCGTCTCGGCCAGGAACGCGACGACGTTCTGCGGGCCAAGCTCGAGGACCTTTTCCTCCAGAAGGTTTGCGGCGCGCAGCGCATAGTCTTCCGCGCTTTCCCCGTCCCGGGCGTAGCGATAGGCAAAGCACGGCTCGATCTTGGGTTCATCGAGCAGAAACGGCCCGTAGGGCTTGCGCCGGGGCGGGTTTCCACCGACCGACAGCGCGCCCAAAGTGTTGCCGTGGTAGCTCTGATGCCGGGAGATCACCAGCTTCCGCGAGGGTTCGCCACGCTCCAGATGATACTGGCGCGCCATCTTGATCGCCGCCTCGATCGCCTCGGAGCCGCTTCCCACGAAATAGACCTTGTCGAGCGGCAGCGGCGTCGCATCGCACAGGTGATCGGCAAGGGCTTCGGCCGCGTGCGAAGTGAAAAAACTCGTATGCGCGTAGCTGATCTCGGCCATCTGGCGCTGAATGGCTTCCTGGACGCGCATGTCGCCATGCCCGATACAGGAGACGGCCGCGCCGCCGCAGGCGTCGATATAGCGCTTGCCGCTGTCATCCGTGACGTAGGCGCCACTCCCCTGCACCGCAACGGGAAGGACGCTCTTCGGAGAGCGATGAAACACATGGGTCATTTACAAGATCTCTGTTATCGGGCGCGCTTGTGCGCGTGGTAGGAACCGGAGGCGTAGAGCTGCTCTTCGATACGGCCGATCCGCTCCATGGCCGTGTCCTGCAACTCCGTCAGCATGGCGGCGGCAAGCCCCTCGACCACGCCGACCGCGGAAATGATGGAGGGGAAAAAGGACGGACTTTCGGCGGAGAAAAGCAGACTTGTTGCGGCATGCGGTTGCAGCGGCGTTGCGCGGCTGTCGCTGAGGCTGATGAGCTTTGCCCCGGAGGTACGGACCCCCTCGGCGATCAGGTCGATCTCGCGCGCATAGGGCTGGAAGTTGATCGACAGCACCGCGTCGCGCTCCGTCAGCATCGCAAGATCGGCGACCAGAGACGAGCCTTCGGTCCCGAGCAGCTCCACGTTCGGCCGCAGCATCTTGCACAGATAGGTGAAGGTGAGCCCCGGCCCGCGACAGCTCATGAACGCGGCCACATAGATGCGCTCGGCATGCGCAAGGGTCCTTGCCGCGGCTGCAATGTCTTGCGGCGTATTGCTTTCCACCGCATAGGCGAGGCTCGCCTCCTGGGCCCGGAACGTTTCACCCAGAAGCCCCGCGCCCTTGTCCTGCTGCACGGCCGCGACCGCCTTGTCGGCATAGCGGGCCGGACCGGTGCGGAAACTGTCGGCGTAAAGCGCCCTGAGCTCCGACCAGTCGGCATATCCCAGCGTGCGGGCGAGCCGCACAAGCGTCGCCGGCGCGACGCCGGCGCGGTTGGCGATCTCGCGCATCGACAGAAGAACCACGTCGTCTGGATGATCGACCAGATAACGCGCGCCATCTGCCAGCCTGCGCGGCAGGGCGTCGATCCGGCCGATCATCAGCTGGGTCAGGGCTTCAGGGGACGGTGCCTTCGCCATGATGTTACCCGCTTATCAGGCTGGGCAACCAGAGAACGGTCGCCGGGAAGGCAATGAGTATGGCGACGGTCACCACATCGGCAAGCAGGAACCACCCCACGCCCCGGAAGACATCGCTGATCGAAACCCGGTCGGCGACCACGTTCTTGATAACAAAGACATTGAGGCCGACAGGAGGCGTGATCAAACCGATCTCAAGATACTTGGTGATCATCACGCCCGCGTAGATCAGGCTGATGTCCGCCGTCTCGAAGATCGGCAACAGAACCGGCAGCGTGAGCAGCATCACACCGATCGGGTCCAGGAACATGCCGAGCACGAGATAGATCAGCGAGACGGCGATGATGATCAGCAGCGGCGACATGTCCTCGCCGATCAGGCCCTGGACATAATCCGGGAACCCGGCAAAGGCGAAAAGACGCGTCAGCAGCGCCGCCGCGACAGCGATCAGGAAGATCGCGGAGGTCGAGCGGATGGTCTCGAAGGCGGCCTCCTTCAGCGCCGTCCAGGACAGGGTCCGCTTGGCGAAGCCGATCACAATCGACGCCAGGGCGCCGATGGCGCCGGCCTCGGTCGCGGAAAACAGACCGGCGAAGATCCCGCCAAAGACCGTTACGACCAAGAGAAAGAGCGGCCAGGTGTCCGCAAGCGACAAGAAGCGTTCGCGCCAGTCAACTTCCGCCTCGCGGGGTGCAAGTCCGGGATTGTGCGTCACCCGCAGAAGGATCATCGCACCGTACATCAGGGCCGTCAGCAGGCCCGGGATGATCGCGCCGATGAAGAGCTGGCTGACCGGCACCTCGGCGAAAACGGCGTAGAGCAACAGGATCGTGCTCGGCGGGATCAGCGAGCCCATGGTGCCGGCCGCCGCGATGGTGCCGACCGCCAGTTTGGCGTCATAGCCGCGATCGAGCATGGCCGGCACGGCGATCTTGCCCATGGCAGCCGCGCAAGCGACGGAAGATCCGGTGACCGAGGAAAAGAGCGCGGCACCGCCGACCGACGAGATCGCAAGCCCGCCGGGCAGGAAATTGAGCCAGGCGCGCGCGACACGAAACAGGCCGTCGGTCAGTCCGGCGGCGAAACAGACATAGCCCATGAACAGGAACATGGGGATGGCGCTCAGGCTCCAATGCGCGGCAAAGGCGTGCGGCACCGAGCGCAGCACGCCCCAGGTCGCACGCTCTCCCACCAGAATATACATGCCGACAATGGCGACGAGGCCAAGGGCGGCTGCAACGGGAACGCGCAGCGCGAGAAGGACCATGAGCGCGGCAAGCGCCCAGTAAACGAGTGTAATGCTATCCACGGTGAGGCCCCTGGTGGTCGCGGGTGGGTGCATGCGCCGATGCAACGCGAACGAGCGCGCCGATGGCGCGCACGAAACAGAGAAGGGCGGTCAGCCCACCGGCCACCGGCAAGAAGAACCGTGGCGGCCACGTGATGACGGGGATCATGCCGACAATGAACTCGCCCTGGCGAAAGGCGCGCAGGGCCTGCTCGAAGCCTGCGTAGGCAACCAGCGCCAGGAACAGGCCGAAGCAGGCAAGGGCAATCGCGTCCAGAAGGGCTTTTCCGCGCGGTCCCCGGGTTTGATAGAAGAGGTCCACGGCGATGTTTTCATTGCGCCATTCGACATTCAGAAGCGGCAGGAAGATGAGCGCCGGCATCCACCAGTCAGACACGATCTCAAGGGTCGAGGGCATCGGCGCGCCGAACAGGTAGCGCCCTCCAACATCGAGACAGATCTGGAGCATCATGACGACAAGGCAGAGGCTGGCGGCCAGCGCCAGAAGGCGGCCCAGTCTGCCCAGAAAAACATCGATTTGTTGCATGTGGGTATCCGGCGGGTCAGAGACGGGAGGCGGCGCCGGGAAGGCGCCGCCGCAACGGGCCTAGAGGCCGTAGTCGTTTTCCGAAAGCTTGTCGAAAATCTCGGACTTCATCCGCTCGGCAAGCGCGTCGCCCGACAGGCCGGAGGCCGTGATCTCTTCCCACTTGGCAAGCGATGCCTGGTAGCTCTCGATCAGCGCCTTCGCATTCTCGACGCCGTAGACGTCACTGGCCTTTTCGACGATGGCGGAGATATCCTGGCTGTTGAAGGTCGCGATTTCCGCTTCAAGCTTCTCCGGCTCGTTCATCACCTTCATGCCCTGATCGGCGGCAGCAGCCTTGGCCTCCTCGTTCTGGGTGACATAGGCCTCGGTGGTCGCCACAATGGCCGGAGCCATCTTGTCGAGCAGGACGCGCCGGTTTTCCGCGCTCAATTCCGCCCAGCTATCCTTGTTGAAGGCAAGCAGCGGGCCGGAATTGTAGACGCCGAAGCTGCCGAGCGTGATCGAACCCGCCACATCCCAAAGGGAATGCGTCTTCAAGGCCGCGGCAGGCTGCATGGCAATGTCGATCACGCCCTTGTCGAGCGCCTCGTACATTTCGGAACTGGAGGTATGAACCACGGTGCCGCCGGCCTCGGTGATCCAGCGATCCCAGGCACCGCCGGGCGAGCGGATGCGCTTGCCCGCCACGTCGGCCGTTTCGACAACATCGCTTTTGCTGATCAGCGCATAGGGAGCGGTCGCATAGCTTCCCGTGTAGACGACGTTCTGCTTCGCGAACTCGGCAATGCAGGGCGCGCAGTCGAGAAGCGTGAACTCGGTCACCGCGGCCGCGACCGCCAGCGAATTGCCGCTCAACATCGCGAGCTCCGCAACGAGCTGGCTGGTCGGCAGCTGGGCGGGGTTGTAGGTGAGTGCCAGCACCGAGGCGTCGACAACACCGTCGCCGAGACCGGTCAGCGTCTCCTTGCCACCCAGAAGCGCACCGCCGGAAACAAGGTTGAAGGTCACCTCGCCGTCGGAAGCCTCGGTCACCGCGGGGAAGTAAGTTTCATAGCCGGCAAAAATAGTGGGATGGGACGGCGCAACCCACGAGCTGACGGTGAGCTCGAACGCGGTTGCGCTGACAGAGCTTGCGAGGAGGCCGACAAGGGCGGCGCTAAGTGTTCTTTTCATGTGTCCCTCTGGTTTTTCAGGTTGAAGCGCTCCCGAGACACGGCTCGGAAGGGCAGTCGCGAGACGTCAGCCATGGCCGGCCCCAGCGTTTCGCAGGAACGGATGACGTCGAACCGGCTGCCGAAGGCAGCACGGAAGTGGTTTTTTGCTTTCGCGAGCAATAGCGGCACGTGATCGATGTCGATGCCGTGCAGGCGGAAATAGGCGGCGTCGTTGGGGGACTGGCAGCCTGTCGTCACGATCACGCGCAGTCGCGCGACGCGCAGCAGCGCCGTCCGACCGAGATCGACGGGCATGCCGCGCTCCATTGCGTCTTCGTTGCGGAACCGGCCATCGGTCAGGCACAACACCTCGGCCTCGACACGAAGAGGCGTCCCGAACCACGCATCGAGCCGCCCGCCAAGCGAGAGGTCGAGCGTCGCACCGACCCCTGCTTCATGGGCCTTGGCCACCGTTTCGGGATCGCAGAAAAAGGCGAAGACGCAGCCTTCGGGAAGCTCCGCTTCGAGTGCGGCTGCAAACAGCCCCGGCGTATCGCCAATGCCGCCGGAGAGCGGATTGTCGGAAGGCTCGAGGATCGCGACCCTTTCCCCGGCGGCCCAGGGCCGGCTTGCAAGAAGCGCCTCTGCCGTCGGCAGATCCGGCTGGAAACGCGCCTGGTTGGCCTGCATCGCACGGACGACATGCTCGGCGAGCGCTGTGCCGCGGCTCTCGTCCTCGCAGGTAACCAGAACGCCCGCATTGGCCTGCGGCACATCCGCGTACGCGAAGCTGGCAAAGGGATAGGCTGCCAGGATGGGCGCGTCGGCTGATGTCGCCACGCCGCCTGTCTGCGCTTCCGTCTCGATGTCGCGCATCGGACCGGGGCCGTCTGTGCGCATGTTGAAGCTCGGCAGGATCTTGTCGATTACCCGCAAAAGGACGCGGGTCTTGCGTTTGCCATCGATGATGGTGGCGAGCATGTCGAGGGCGTCGATCGCCGCTTCCGCCATGTCGACATGCGGATAGGTGCGGTAGACCGTCGCCGCGTCGAGCCGTTCGACCAATTCCGGCGCGATACAGGCATGCATGTCGAAGGATGCCGCAATCGGCAGGTCGGGAAAGCGGGCGCGCAGGGCAGCCACAAGCGTGGTCTCGGGATCGGGATCGACCGTCCCGATGCAGGCGCCATGAAGCGACAGATAGAGACCGTCGATCCCCTCAAGGGCCGGATCCTCCGCAATCTCCCGCGTGATGCAATCCAGCACCGCCTGATCGACCGGGCCGGCCGGCGCAGCCGACGCGCAGCGCGAAAAGACCAGTTCGACATCGCCGCGCGCGTCCGCCCACGACAACGCGCCGCCCGCTTCGGTGGCCGTGCCGCGATAGAGCCCGGCCGCCGCCTCGCCTCGACACCATTCGCGCGCCTGAAACTGCGCCAGGGTCGTTTCACAGACAGAGAAGGAGTTTGCCTCGTGCCAAAGTCGGGCGACGCCTATACGCATGACGGGTCCAATATCGATTTTGGATCATTCGTTCTAGTTACCTAAAAATAATTCATTTGTTTTGTCAAGCGGCGCGGCTGTTTCATCTCCGACGCGAACCGGACCGGGATCGACGCCCTTCAATCCGGGACGACACGTGTCGCCTTGTCGTTTTCGGCGCACCACCCTGGGCAGACGACCCGCAGCCCGGCGCCGCGCACGGCTTGCCGGAGCCCGCAACAGTCATGATTGCGGAGATAATCGATGCGAGGCGGTGGCCAAAGCTTGTTGGGGGCCACCACCTGCAACAGGACCGTGCCCTCGGCCTTGTTTGACCGCCCCCTCTAGCGGAGCTGGCCCAGAGGCCCTCCTCACCAGGCGCGATGCTTCGGGCATTGGAGCTTGCCGGTCAGGCCAAAGCCGCGCGGCCCGCGGGTCAACGCGCTTGCCGCCATCCGCCCGGGCGCCAGCGACCGCGACATCACCCGCGCCATGACCGATGCGCTGATCGCGGACACCCGGGGGCTCGGTGTTTCCGATGGTCACCGTCGGGGCGCGGGCCGGAGTGCCCCGCCATGGCCAGATCGGCGCCAACGCGGTGACGCTCTGGCATGGCAGGCGCACGGCCGGAGAGGTTGTGCCCGTCACCGGGCTGGGGACGCTGCTTGCGGATGTCGCGCAGGCGCGATAGGCACCGCGCGAGGAGCGCGACCTACGGGGTCCTTGGAACCCGCCTTGTCGAGAACCTCTCCAGGGATCAGGTTCTGGCTTTTTCGAAGGCGCTCCAGGCAGCTTCGAACCGCTTGAAGTCGAAACCGGGCGCGCGCGCGGCATCGAGCACGATCCGTTCGGTGGCGAGCAGTTTGTCGACCGCCGCTTCAAGCCCGGGAATCACCGCCTCGGGGATCGCAACCGCCCCATGGCGGTCGGCGTGGATCAGCGCACCGGGCCGGACCGTCATTCCGTGAACGGTCACCGGCACATCGATCTCCGTGACATGCACAAATCCATGGCTCACCCCCACGGAGCCGGCCACAACCGGAAACCCTTTCGGCAGATCACCCAGATCGCGCATCACGCCGTTTGTCAGCGCACCGGCAAGACCGAACCCCTTGTGCACCGTGGTATTGATCTCGCCCCAATAGGCACCGATGCAATTGGGGAAATCCATATCCTCGATCACGGCAATGGCTGGCATCGCGCCTTCCGCCATATAGCGGTAGTAGGCCATGCGACGCTCGCGCACGATCTGCGCAGGCTCTTGCGAGGGCGCCAGCGCCGCAATGCGGGCCGTGCGCGCATAGCCGACCATTGCCGGCGCATCCGGCGCGGAGGACAGCATCGTGCCGCGTGTGAAATCGTTGAAACCGCGCTTGCCCTGCGCCACCTCGATGGCGTTGCAGACAGTGGGCGTATCGACGCGCCGCAGCACGTCCAGAAGCGAAGAAGACAAATTGGTCATGCGGCATCCTCCAGCCAGCGGACGAGGGCCGCTGTCGTCGGTTCGGGGCGTTCGAGGGTGGGCAGATGTCCCGCCTCCTCGATGATTTCAAGCGTGCTCTGCGGCATCAATTCATGCATCAGCTTGTGCCGGGACAGCGGGCACAGCCGGTCGTGTCGCCCGCACAGGACCAGCGACGGGCCGGAGTAGGCACGCAAGGTCTCCGTCTGGTCGGGCCGGTCGCGCAGCGCCTTCGACTGGGCCACGAAGACCTCGGGTCCGAGATCACACGCCATCTGCAGACACAGGGCGGCGATGCCTCTGGGATCGGTGGCGTCATGCAGATAGTTCGGAATCATCACATCGTGCATGACGGCGTCGAGACCTCCCGCCCGCACTGTCTCGATCTGGGGTCCGCGCCGCGCCCTGACCTCTTCCGTCTCCGCCAGCGGATTTGTGTCGAGCAGCGCCAGCCGCGCGACCCGCTCCGGCGCCTGACGAACGACTTCCATGGCGAGAATGCCCCCCATGGACAGGCCGGCCAGCGCAAATCGCGGCGGCGCACAGGCCAGAATGCCGGCGGCCAGATCCGTCATTGTCTCGCGCCCGGCAACGGGCAGGGTCATCACCGGGATACGTCCGCACAAGGCGGCGATCTGCGGCGCGAAGAGACGCGCGTCGCACATCATGCCGGGCAACAGAACGAGGGGCGTCATGAAACCTCCATGGAGCTGGCAGCGGCCACGCGGCGATACCGCCGCCGCGTGGCGCACACGACCATCACACGACCGTCAGCCGACCCAGGTCAGCCCGGCCGGATCATCCGTGGCGGTGACACGGTAAAGGCTCGCCTCCCCCGTCATCGAGGGCGCGATGGCATGAACCTCCCCCGGATTGAGCAGGCAGGTGTCACCGGGATTGAGCACGGTCTCGCCGCCTTCGTGTCGCAGCTTCCAATGCCCCCGAACCGGCATCAGAACCGTATGTTTGTCGCGAGCCGCCATCTCGTCGGCAACCGAGCCGCGCGTCAGGAACTCGACCTCGAACCCCGGCCGGTCCTTCAAAAGCGCATCGGGGCCGATCACCCGCGCCGGCCTGTCGGCGGCAAGCGCCATCAGGTCGCGGTAACGTGCCACATAGTCGCGCACGACACTTTCCACCGGCACCTCCGGAAAGGCCTTCAGCTCTTCTTCGCTCAAGACCGGCATCGGGGCGACGCCTTCAGGCAGGGGCTCGCCCTTCTTGCTGTCGTAAAGCACGCCGTTGTTGCCCAGAACGAGGCCATGCGCGCGCGCTTCCTCAATCACCTGCGGCGCCCAGGTCACGCCGCCGCCGGCATCGTCGCCCCCGAGGATCGCCATGATCATTCCATAGTCGGTTCCCACGTTTTCGAAGCCGCGGAAAATCCCGGTCGGGATGTTGAAAATGTCGCCTTCCTCGGCAATGAACTCGCCAGCCGTTCCGTGACGGCCCCAGAAGAAACGCCACCGCCCCTTGAGGACGAAGAACACTTCCGCCGTGGTGTGGCTGTGCAGCGAGTTGCGGCAGTTCGGCGGCTGACCGGCCGCCCCGATATTGAAACCGGGTGTCTCGCGGATATGAACGTGCTGATCCGGGCTTTCCGAAACGCCGCCACCGATGATGGTAAAATTCTCCTTCTGATCGCTGCCCGGCGTATGGGCGTCGATGAAGGCGGTCTTGCAGGGGCGCAGCTCGCCATAGCGGACGATGCGCGAAGCAATATCGGACATGATGTCTCTCACTGTCTGGGAGGAAAAATTGTCAGTCGGCGGTCCAGCCGCCGTCGATCATCAGCGCTGTCCCGGTGACGAGCGCGGACGCATCGGAGGCCAGAAACTGCACCGCCCCCATGATGTCCTCGACCTCCCCGACCCGGCCCAGCTTGATCTTGTCCTCGATCCAGGCCCGGCGCGCCGGCTGGTCGAAGGTCGATTGGGTCAGGGCGGTCCGGATGAAGGTCGGGCAAATCGTGTTGACGCGAATGCCGGCCTTGCCCCACTCGATCGCCATCGACTTGGTGAAGCCCTCGACCGCGTGTTTCGTTGCCGCATAGACGGCACGCTCGATCCCCCCCACCTGCGCCATCTGACTGGACACATTGATGAGCGACCCTGGTCGCCCCGCGTCCATCAGGCCACGCGCCACCGCGCGGGTCAGGAAGTAGGCCCCCTTGAAATTAAGCGCCGCCACCGCGTCGAAGTCGGCTTCGCTCGTCTCCAGGGCAGGTCCGTGCCGGGCCAGCCCCGCCGAATTGACGAGAACGTCAAACGGAGCGGCGTTGGCCACAGCCGTCTCTGTGGCCGCGACATCGGCCACATCGATGACCATCGCCTCGGCGGTATGGCCAGCCTCCTCGAGCGCTGCCACAAGTGCGGCCAGCTTGTCCGCCGACCGTGCGGCCACGATCGTCTGCGCGCCGGCCTGGGCAAGTGCCGCCGCGCAGGCCAGCCCGATGCCCGATGACGCTCCCGCCACCAGCGCCCGTTTGCCGTCGAGACGAAATCCCGGAGTGACCGGAAGGGTGATCGTGCTGCTGTTGTTCATGTCTCGCTCAGTCCCGGTTTTGCATACGTGTGGTTCCGCGTTCGATCAGGACGCTGTCGATCTCGACGCGGCTGCGCTCCAGCGGCTTGCCGTCGATCAGCTGCATCAGCATTTCGACCACCGCCGCGACCATCTCGTTTGCCGGCTGCCGAAGGGTCGTCAGGTCAAACACCCGCCATGCCGCCATTTTCACATCGTCGAATCCCACAACCGACACATCCTCCGGCACCCGCAGACCGAGGTCGTGTTGAAGCGCCTCCAGCACGGCAAAGGCCATGTGGTCGTTGCCGACAAAGACCGCTTCGGGCCGGTTCGGGCCGGCGAAAATCTCACGCGTTGCCGCCATTGCCGTTTCGCGGTTGTACCGGCCGTCGACGCAGGCCACGGGCTCCAGACCGTGATCGGCCAGCCCGTCGAGAAAGCCACGCATCCGGTCAACGCCGGTCAGCGATTTCTGCCATCCTGAGATATGCGCAATCCGCCGGTGGCCGAGCCTCGCGAGGAAATCCGCAGCCCTGCGTCCGCCCGCGTAATTCGTCGCCGTCACCGCAGGAACGGCCGGATCGTCCTGCCCGCGGTTGAACAGCACCAGCGGAATGCCGGCATTTCTGATTTCCTGCGTCAGCTTCAGCGTCGTACTGACGGAGGCCAGGATGATGCCGTCGACCTGATGAGCCAGCAGATCCTCCACCGCCAAGTCGACACTGTCTTCATCGTTCGAGGCGGTGAAGATTATGATGTGGTACCCCAGCCCCTTCAGCGCCCCGGACAAAAGCTCGACGGCCTCGGCAAAAAAGGGATTGTCGAGATAGGCGAAAACCAGGCCGATCACGTTGGACTGACCCTTGATCATCGCCCGCGCCAGCGTGTTCGGGCGATAACCGAGCTTGCGGGCGGCCTTTTCCACACTCGCCCGCAATTCCGGCGAGACCCGGGCGCCCGGCGTGAAGACGCGGCTGACGGTCGGCTGGCTGACGCCCGCCGCACGCGCCACATCCACGGAGGTAACCCGGTTTTCCGCCATTCCGTTCCCGCAATCCCTGTTAGCCGCGCACCGCCGCGGGCGCGCCGTAATCCACGTTCTCGCCGCCGTAGCGCCGGACACGCAGGTTGCACTGCTCCGCATGACCGACGAACCCCTCCAGAAGGCACAGCCGCGAGCCATAGGCGCCAATCTCAGCTGCCGCAGCGTCGGTTGTGATCTTCTGATAGGAATGCGTCTTCAGGAACTTGCCGACCCACAGTCCGCCGGTGTAGCGCCCCGCCTTTTTGGTCGGCAGCGTGTGATTGGTGCCGATGACCTTGTCGCCATTGGCGACATTGGTGCGCGGCCCCAGGAACAATGCCCCGTAACAGGTCATGTTCTCCAGGAACCAGTCATCGCGGTCGGTCATCACCTGGACATGCTCGGAGGCAATGTCGTCGGCGACCTGAAGCATCTCTTCATAGGTGTCGCAAAGAATGACCTCGCCGTAATCCGCCCAGCTCACCCGCGCGGTGTCGGCCGTCGGCAGAATGGCGAGGATCCGCTCGATCTCGGCCAGCGTCCCTTCCGCCAGCTTGCGCGAGTTGGTGAGCAGCACAGCCGGCGAATTGTAACCGTGCTCGGCCTGTCCCAAGAGGTCGGTCGCACACATTTCCGCGTCCACGGTTTCGTCGGCGATCACCATCGTCTCGGTCGGGCCGGCGAACAGATCGATGCCGACGCGGCCGAAGAGCTGGCGCTTGGCTTCAGCCACAAAGGCATTGCCGGGGCCGACCAGCAAATGCACCGGCGCGATGCTTTGCGTTCCGATGGCCATGGCGCCCACCGCCTGAATACCGCCAAGCACGTAGATCTCGTGCGCGCCGCCCAGATGCATGGCCGCGATCACAGCCGGGTTCGGCTCGCCGTTGAACGGCGGGGTGCAGGCAACGATGCGCGGCACGCCGGCCACAGCAGCGGTCGCCACCGACATATGCGCGCTGGCCACCATCGGGAATTTGCCGCCCGGCACGTAGCAACCAACCGATTGGACCGGAATGTTCTTGTGACCGAGAACGACCCCGGGAAGCGTTTCCACCTCGATATCGGTCATGGAGTCGCGCTGTGCCTGCGCGAATTTCTTCACCTGCTCCTGCGCGAAACGGATGTCTTCCATGTCCTGCGGACCGACCTTGGCGATCAAGGCGTCGATCTCGTCCGGACTGAGGCGATAGCTCTCCCGGTCGTAATTGTCGAACCTGTTGGCCAGTTCACGCACCGCTGCGTCGCCGCGCATCTCGATGGCATGCAGCGTTGCCGACACGACCTCGGCGGTTTTCGCATCATCCGCGGCCCGGTCGGCCTCGGGCTTGCCGCGCTTGAGATACTCGATCGTCATGAGGGGGTGTCCTTTCGTCTCCGGCCGATGCCGCACCGGCACCGGCCGCATGCCTGCGGTCAGGGGTTTAGCGCCCGTAGCCAAGCAGGTTCTCGGGAAGAACCAGCGACAGCCACGGCACATAGGTGATGATGAGAAGGGCCACGAACATTGCCGCCACCCAGGGGAGGATCCGCCGCGCGATCTTGTCGAAGGGAATGCCCCCGACCTGAGCGGCCATGAAGAGATTGGCGCCGAGCGGCGGCGTCACGAAACCGATGGCCAGGGCGACGATCATGACGATGCCGAAATGCACCGGATCGACGCCCAGCTGCAGCATGATCGGAAGAAGGACCGGCGTCAGGATGACGATGGCCGCAAGCGTCTCCAGAAAGGTGCCGACGATGAGCAGCAACACCAGGGCCGCCAACAACACCAGGTACTTGCTGTCGGTCAGCGACAGAACGAATTGCGCCAGCTCCGAGGGGATCTTTTCCAGCGCGATGATCCGACCGAAGGCGACCGATGCGCCGATGATGACCAGCACGGCCGAAACCAGAAGCGCAGACTCCAGCATGATTTTCGGTACGGTTCTGAGCGGAAGCTCCCGATAGACGAAACAGCTCACGATGAGCGCATAGACGACCGCCACCGCCGAACTTTCCGTCGGCGTAACCACGCCCGAATAGATCCCTCCCAGCACAACGAGCGGCATGGCGAGCGCCAGTTTGGCCTCATTGAGCGCGACCAGAAGGCTGCCACGTTTCGCCGGCTCCGCCTGCCCCTCATGCCGGGCGCGGCGACGATGCAGGATGTTGTAGACGATCAGGGTAAGCGCGATGACAATGCCTGGAACAACGCCCGCCATGAACAGCGCGGTAACCGACACGCCGGCGGCGACGGCATAGACAATCATCACCACCGAAGGCGGTATCATCACGCCCAGCCCGCCGGCGCTCGCCACCATGGCCCCCGCATAGGCGCGATCGTAGCCACGCTCCACCAGCGCCGGGATCAGCGCCAGGCCAATGGCGGCAACGGTTGCGCTGCCCGTGCCAGAGATCGCGGCAAAGAACAGGCACGACATGATCGTCACTGTCCCAAGATCGCCCGGCGCCCGGCCAAAGGCCCGGTCTGCAACGGCGATCAACCGCCGCGAAATCCCCCCTTGCGCCATCAGGCTGCCGGCGAGGGTAAACAGCACCACCGCGATCAGGGTGAAGCTGTCGATTCCCGACACCAGCCCGAGGGCATACATGTCGAAATTCAGGAACGGGATATAGGCAATCGCAAGCAGGCTGGCCGCTCCCAGCGCGATCCCGATGGGAACGCCGATCAGCAGGAGCAGGAAGAAGCTGGCAAACAGGATCACGGTGGTCATCATCAGATATCCGTCTGCGGCCCAAGCCGGGTGTCACCATCAACCAGCGTCCGCCACAGGGACTGCAGCAGACGCAGGCTGCTGAGCGCGCCTGAAAACACGATCGCCATGTAAAGGAAACCGAGCGGCCATTCCGTCGAAGACAGGATCTTGCCCCAGCCGAATGCCTTCTGCGTGATGACCACCCCGAGCCAGCACACCACCACCGAATAGATCAGGAAAATCAACTCGGAGAGCGCAAAGACCCAACGCCGCGCCATGGCCGGCATCATGTCGAGAAGCACCGTGACACGCATGTGCCGGCGCTCGCGAATGGCGTAGCTCACTCCGAAGTAAATCATGTAGACGAAACAGAAGCGGGCCAGCTCATTCGCCACAGCGATCGAAGTGGAGAAGGCGAAACGGGCGACCACATCCGCAAAGACAAGCAGGATGATCGCACTCAGCATCCCAACGATCACCGTCGGCTCGAACCATTTTTCAAGCGCGCGCATCGCCCCCTCCTTCAAGCTCAGGTTTTCGCGCGGCGGCCGCCCGTTTCAGGGGACCGCCGCCCGCACGAGCGATTACTTCGTCACCGCCGCCATGAACGTGTCGTAGAACTCATCGCCGACCTTGGCGCGGATATCCGCCTCGATGGCGCCGTTCATGGCCTCACCGAGGCGCTTCTTGTCGGCGGCCGGCAGCTCATTGACCTTGAGGCCGGCTTCCTTGAGCTTTTCCAGCGTCGCCGCATTGGCTGCGGCCGTCAGTTCGCGCTGCCGGGAAACCGTTTCGCGCGCCACCTCTTCAATAAGTTGCCTGTCGGCGTCATCGAGGCTTTCGAACCAATCGAGATTGGCCATCCAGAGTTCCGGCCAGTAGATATGCCCGGTCAACGACACATAATCCTGCACCTCGAAGAAGCGCTCGACGATCATCGAGCTGAGCGCACTTTCCTGCCCGTCGATCAACCCCTGCTGCAGAGAGGAGTAGATCTCCCCCCAGGCAAGCGGCACCGGCACCGCGCCGACCGACCGCCAGGCCTTGATGGCGATGGGATTGTCCGCCGAACGCATCCGCAAGCCCTGGAAGGCATCGAAGCTGTCGAGCGGCGCCCGGCTGTTGGTGAAGCTGCGGAACCCCAGCTCCATGAATCCCATGTTCTTCAGGCCGCGCGTTTCCATTGCGGCCGAAATTGCCGCCCCGGCATCGCCATCGAGAAGCGAGCGCGCCTCCTGCTCATCCTCAAACAGAAGAAACTGATCGAGCACCGCCAGCTGATCGACCGCCGCACTCAGATGCACCGACGCACCGGTCGTCATGGTGATGTTCCCGGACTGCACCAGCTCGGTCATTTCCTTGACGCTTCCAAGCTGTCCGCCCGGATAAATCTCGACCTCGATGCCGCCCTTCGAACGGGCTTCCAGCTCGCTTTCGAAATAGGCGAGCGCCTGATGGATCGGCGAACTTTCCGGCGTGGCATGACCGATGCGGATGGTGGTATCGGCCAGCGCCGGACCGGCCATGGCAAGACTCACGCCGAGCGTGACAAGCGGTGCGAATTTCACGGGCTTTCCTCCTCAAAATCCCACGGCTTCGCTGCCGTGAATGCGTATTCAAGGACTCAAAGCACACATTATTCCGTTTCGCAAACACTTTTTGCATACGTATTCAAGCGCGACCGAAGAGCACTTTCCGGCAGCACCCATGGCACCGAGCGGAGCCTGAAATGCGAAGCGGGCCGGGCCGCGCCGGCGTCAAGCCACCCCGCAAAACCGGACCGTCAGCCAAGTCGCATCGCCAGCGCCCAAAGAGGCAAGGCGCCGGAAGTTGACAGCCCCGTCCAGGGCCGAGGTTGCGCCGGAAGCACTGCGTGGGAACAAGGGCGCACGGGAGGCGCATCCGCCGCATCCGAACCGGGTCAGCACATGGGAACGGCAGGCCATCGCGGGCATGACCGATGCATTCTCAGGCATCGGGCCGAAGGCATCGCACCGGGTCATGCCGCCTCTCCCGGCCATGCCGGCGGCCTCGCGGACGGAGGCGGCCAGAGCCACCAGACTGGCCGTGCAGGGCCATTTCTCCACCGCCATCGCCCACCCGCTCGACGGGCCGACAGCGCGAAACACGGCCAAGCGCATCGCCGCACGGAGGCCGAAGATCGGCCGCCGTGAAATTCCGCTCGACGACACGGCACGCTGACGCCGGGCCTCGTGCGCAATCAGTAGAACGCCTCGGTCACCATCCACAGGACACGCGCTTCGGTATTGCCATTGTTGACGAAACGATGCGGACGCGGGCTGTCGAAGCGGAACGCGTCACCCGTGCCCAGGTCGTAGCGCCGACCGTCGATCCAAAGGCTCATCTGACCGGCAAGGACGACCCCCACCTCTTCCCCCGCATGACTGTAGGGCTGGTCTCCCGATCCCGCGCCCACGTCGAGAATGACCTCCATCAACTGGATGCCGCCCTCTTCTCCGGAGGTCAGAAGCTCCTTGGCCATTCCCTTGTGATGGAAGTCGAGCCGCCGGCGCGCCCATTTGCGCACGATGATGCCCTGCTCCTCGCCCGGCCCCTCCTCGCCGGAAAACAGCGAGCTGACCGGCACATCCAGCACGGTACAAATCGACCTGAGCGCCTTGATCGAGGGCGAGGAGACACCGCGCTCGATCTGGCTGAGCGCCCCGAGCGAGGAGCCCGAGCCCTCCGACACGTCCTTGAGGCTGAGCCCCCGCGCCTTGCGAATGGCCCTCAGCCGCGCCCCCATCTCCCGGTCGGAGTTCCCGCCCGTGTCGAACATCGCGGCGCTGCCGCCTTCATTCTGATCCGTCATGGTTGACCGGCCCATCATATTTCATTAGCGTGAAATTGCCTTAGATATAATTTCACAAGTATGGAAGTGCAAATGGGCTCCCATTTTTCCATGTCCACATTGAATCCTCCTGCGTCGCTCTGGGCTGCAACCGCATCCCCTCCCTCGGCTTCGGCGGAATTGTCCGGTGACATCACTACCGACATCGCCATTATCGGCGGCGGGTTCACCGGACTGTCCACCTCTGTTCATCTAGGTGAAATTGGCGTGGACAGTGTCCTCATCGAGGCCGGCAGTCTGGGATATGGCGGCTCGGGCCGCAATGGGGGCCAGGCCATTCCCGGCCTGAAATTCGATCCTGACGACCTGGAAGAGATGATGGGTCCCGAGCTTGGACCGCGCCTCGTTCGCGAGGTTGGCGGCGGCCCGGAACTGGCGTTCGAACTGATCGACCGCTACGCGATGGACTGCCCGACAGCACGAGCCGGCTGGATCCAGCCCGCCCATTGCGCCTCCGCGGTCGGGACAGTGACCCGGCGCGCCCGGCAATGGGCCGCGCGCGGCGCCAAAATCCATACCATCGACGCGGACGAGGTGGCCCGGCTGACGGGAACACAGGCCTATGTGGGCGGTCTCATCGACCATCGCGGCGGCGGTCTCCAGCCGCTCAGCTACGCAAGGGGCCTTGGTCACGCTGCGGCAAGCCTTGGCGTCAGGCTGTTCGACAACACCCGGGCCGACCGGCTGTCGCGCACCAACGGCCGCTGGACCATCGACACGCCGCGCGGGCGTATCACGGCCCGCGCCGTTGTGCTTGCGACCAACGCCTACACCACCGGCACGCTGGTGCCCGGGCTGGAACGGACCATCGTGCCGATCTACAGCTACCAGATCGCCACACGCCCGCTGACGCAGGAGGAGCGCGCCTCGATCCTGCCGGAAGGTCATGTCGCCTCCGACACCCGCCGGTTGCTGCGCTACTACCGGTTCGACAGCACCGGCCGGCTTTTGATGGGCGGCCGTGCGCCGTTCAAGGAAGTGCCGGACATGGGCGACGCCCCGCCGCTTCAAGCAGCCATCGCCGATCTTTACCCGCAGCTTGCCGGCATCGGGATCGACTATGTCTGGAGCGGCCGGGTGGGCATGACCGTCGATCACCTGCCGCATCTGCATGTGCCCGAAGACGGGCTGTTTGCCGCCATCGGCTACAACGGGCGCGGCGTCGCTCTTGGCACGGTGATGGGTCGGCAACTGGCGAGGTTGGCTGCCGGCGATCCGGCCGAAAGCGCCGCCTTCCCGATCACCGGCGTCAAGCCCATGCGTTTCCACGGCCTCAACCGGCCCGTGCTCGAAACGCTGATCCGCTACTACCGCTGGCGCGACAACCGGGAGGCCCGACAGGTCGACCGGTCATAAGCCCCCCAAGTCACACAGAATTTGCGCAAGGACATATCCCCGGAGGGACGAACGTCTCTCGCCGGCCCTTGCGACCCACGTGCATATGACAGGAGAGGAGAACCGAAATGCACCTTCCGATCAAACTCACGGCCTGCGCGGTGCTGGCCTTCACCACCGCCGCCACGGCCCAGGAGGTCACCGTGGCCTCCTGGGGCGGCTCCTACCAGGACGCCCAGAGCAAGGCGATGTTCCAGCCGACCGCCAAGGAGCTCGGCATCACCGTCAAGGAAGCGACCTTGAGCGGGCTTGCCGACATCCGCCTGCAGGTGCGCTCCGGCGCGGTCGAATGGGATGTGGTCGATCTCGGCGCCACCGATTGCGCCATCGGCGCCCGCGAAGGGCTGTTTGAAAAGCTCGATTATTCGGTGATCGACGCCCAGGGCATCGATGACAAGATGGTCAAGGATCACTGGATCGGCGTGATCTACTACTCGACCGTACCGGCATGGAACACCGCGACCGTCAAGGACGGTCCGCAAAGCTGGGCCGATTTCTGGAACGTCAAGGATTTCCCCGGCGACCGCTCGCTACGCAACCGCCCGCAGGTGATGCTGGAAATGGCACTGCTCGCCGATGGCGTCGCGCCCAAGGACCTCTACCCGCTCGACGTCGACCGCGCCTTTGCCAAGATCGAGGAGCTGAAGCCCGATATCGCCACCTGGTGGGAATCCGGCGCCCAGTCCGTCCAGCTTGCCAAGGACGGCGAAATCGACATGATCGCCGCCTGGGACGGACGGCTTTCCGCCGCCATCGCCGACAAGGCGGCCATCGACTTCACCTACAACGAGGGTCTGCTGAACGCCGACTGCCTCGCGGTGCCGAAGGGCGCGCCGAACAAGGAGCTGGCCATGAAGGCCATCGCCAAGTTCGTCTCGCCCGAGCAGCAGGCCACTCTCACGCAGCACATCTCCTACGGTCCGGTGAACGTGCGCGCCTTCGAGACCGGCCTGATCCCGGAAGAGGCCCAGGGAAAGATCAACACCTTCCCGGCCAATCTGGAAAAGCAGATCGTCGTTGACGCCGAATGGTGGGGCGAAAACGGCAACCGGATGCGCGAACGCTGGGACAGCATGATCCAGCGCTGATCCCGCGTCCCCGACCGGCGGCGCACCGATCGCCGCCGGTCGGACACTGTTTTCCGACCCGGCCGCCCGTCCGGGTCCGGGCGCAAGGCGCCCCGGGCGCGCCCGTGGCGGGCCGCTGGCCCGGCCGCACCGCCGATCCGCAACACAGGAAGAAATACATGGCCTGCAGCATCACGATCCGCGATGTCAGGAAGACCTATGGCCAGTTCGTGGCCCTGGACAGTGTCGCTCTCGACATCGCTCCGGGAGAGTTTCTGACCCTGCTCGGTCCGTCCGGATCGGGCAAGACCACCCTGCTGATGATCCTCGCCGGTTTCATTCGCCCCGAGGCCGGCAGCATCACCGTCGACAGCGACGAGATCCTGCGCAAGCCGCCGCATCTGCGCAATATCGGCATGGTGTTCCAAAACTACGCGCTGTTTCCGCATATGTCCGTCGGCGAGAATGTCGGCTACCCGCTGAAGCTGCGCAAGGTCGGCGCCGCCGAACGATACGAGCGCGCACGCGAGGCGCTGAAGCTGGTGCAGCTCGATCACCTGATGGACCGGCGTATCAACCAGCTTTCCGGCGGTCAGCGCCAGCGCGTGGCCCTCGCCCGCGCCATCGTCTTCGAGCCGCAGATCCTGCTGATGGACGAACCCCTGTCCGCCCTCGACAAGAAGCTGCGCGAGCAGATGCAGATCGAACTGAAGCATCTGCACGACCGGCTCGGCATGACCACCGTCTATGTCACCCATGACCAGCGCGAGGCGCTGACCATGTCCGACCGGGTGGCGGTAATGAATCATGGCCATATTCTTCAGGTGGCCCCGCCACGCGAAATCTATGAGCGGCCCTGCGACCGTTTCGTCGCCGATTTCGTCGGCGAATCCAATTTCCTGCCCGTGGAGATGCGCGGCGATGCGGCGACCTTCGGCGGCGCCCCCTTGCAGCTGGCCGAGGGCCAGAGCGCCGGCTCCGGAAACAAGGCGCTGCTGGTGCGCCCGGAAAAACTCGACATTCTCGGCGCCACTCCCGCCCCTGAACACAATCCGATCGACGGTACGGTTGAGGAGCTGGTCTATCAGGGCGAGACCATGCTGATCTATGTGACCCTCACCAGCGGCGAGACCATCGCCCTGCGTCGCGGCACCCGCCAGCAGGCCCTCAGCGAGATGCCCCGGGTCGGCGAGCCGATCCGCCTTGGCCTGCACCGCGACGACACGGTGCTGATCGACGAGGCCGCCCATGCATGACATGACAGCCCCCCAAGGCGGCCACGCGCTGAACCGGAAGGAACTGGCGGCGGACGAGCGGCGCGAGAAGCGCCAGATCCTCGGGCTTTCCCTGCCCGCCGCGGCGATCATTCTCGTCCTTCTGGTGATCCCGGTCGGCTGGCTGTTCGCCCTGTCCTTCGTCTCCAATGGCGAGATCGGACTGGCGAACTACACACGGATGATCGAGTACAGCGCTTATCTCTCGATCTTCTCCACCACCATTCTCATCAGCCTGTTCGTCACCTTGCTGTGCATCGTTCTGGGCTATCCGGTCGCCTATCTGCTTGGCCAGATGCCGCCCCGGCTGGCGACCATCGGCCTCGCTTTCGTCATCATTCCGTTCTGGACCTCGATCCTGGTGCGCACCTACGCCTGGCTGGTGATCCTGCAACGGCAGGGCATCGTCAACGATGCGCTGATCGGCATCGGCCTGATCGACGAACCCTTGCGCCTTGCCCACAATCTGACCGGCACGGTCATCGGCATGACCCATGTGATGCTGCCCTTCCTGGTGTTGCCGCTCTATGCCACGGTCCGCAACATCGACGGTGACCTCATGCGCGCGGCCAACAACATGGGCGCCTCGCCCGCCCGCGCCTTCCGTGACGTGTTCCTGCCCCTGTCGATGCCCGGGCTGATCGCCGGTTCGCTCCTGGTGTTCATCCTGTGCCTGGGCTTTTACGTCACGCCGCAGATCCTCGGCGGCGGCCGCGTCATCATGGTCTCGATGAAGATCCAGCAGAACGTGCAGACCTATTTCGACTGGGGTGCCGGCAGCGCTCTTGGCGTGGTCCTGCTGCTGATCGTCTTTGCGATCTTCTATCTTGTCCACCGTCTGGCCGGCCTTGACCGGATCTTCGCGAGGTAAGCCATGAGTGTCGGTCCCCTTCCCATCGCCCCCTATCGCCGGCTCTGGCTCTACGGGGTTGTCGCCGGCGTCCTGTTCTTCCTGGTCGCGCCGATCTTCATCGTCATTCCGATTTCCTTCTCGGATTCGGAATTCCTGGAATTCCCGCCGCGCGGGTTTTCCTTGCGCTGGTACGCGGCCTATTTCAACGATCCGCAATGGATGGCGGCGACCCGGGTGTCGTTCATCGCCGCCGCCTTGACGGTGCTGTTCGCAACCCCGTTGGGCACCGCCGCTGCCTATGCCATTCACCGGGCGCAAAGCCGCTGGGTCCGGTCCCTGCACGTTCTGATGCTGCTGCCGCAGATGGTGCCGCTGATCCTGATCGGCATCGGCCTTTTCTATGTCTATATCCAGCTTGGCCTGGTGAACTCGATGCTTGGCATCGTCCTTGCGCACACCCTTCTGGCGACCCCCTTCGTCGTCGTTACGGTACTGGCAGGCCTTCAAAGCTTCGACATGACGCAGGAAAAGGTTGCCCGCAGCCTTGGCGCCTCCTGGCCTGTCGCCTTCTTCACGGTGACCCTTCCGCAGATCCGCCTGTCAATGGTCTCCGGCGCGTTCTTCGCCTTCACCACCTCCCTCGACGAGGTGGTGATCGGCCTGTTCATCGCCGGCGGCGACAACACGGTGCTGACCCGGCGGATGTTCCTGTCGTTGCGCGACCAGATCGAACCGACCATCGCCGCGATCTCCTCGCTGCTGATCGTCATCACGCTGGCGGCGCTGATCGCCGTCGCCCTGTTCGCCCGAAAGGCGGACTGACCGCTTTTCCCGCTGCAGGAACGGCAACAACGAAAACAGCCTGCGTCCCGACCGGGGCGCAGGCTGTTTTCATTTCAAGATCCGGAACCGTCTCGTCAGCCCGGCGCAGCCGCCGAACCGGGATGCGATCTCCGAAACGACTGCCTGCCCAAACAGCGACAGGAGGTGCTGGTTGCGAACCGACGCCGCCGCGCTGCCGTCCAAGGCTCGACCGCTCCGGCCCGAGACCGGTCCGGCCTGCCCCGGATCCCGCGTTGGCCTTCGCTTCAGGCCGCCTTTTCCCGGATGCCCTGCGGATTGCCCTTCACGGCACCGGCCCGCTGATCCTCCGGATCGAGACGGCGGATCACCGCAAGATCCTCCGCCGTCGGCATCGCCGTCTCATGAAGGTCCGGCGCCCGCAACAGCTCAAAACCGGTACCCGCGGCAACCTCATCGAAAGTCACGCCAGGGTGAAGCGAGCGCACCTGCGGTGCATGGTCCGGTCCGCCGAAGTCCATCACGCACAACGGCGTGACGACGAGGCCGATCCGGATTTCCGGTCGCCGCGCGCCGTCCGGCCAGAGCCGGTCGTTAAAGCCCGCGCTGCACACCACATCGACCTCGCCCGGCACGAAGGTGCGCCGGTCATGGCTCGTCACCAGCATGGAGTTGCGGTGGCAGATGCTGTTGCCGGGAAACCCGCGCACGCCGAGCATCTGCACCTTGGGCTTTCGGAAGTCCCCGAGACAGGAGATGTTGGCCTGGGCGAACCGGTCGATCTGCACAGGGGTCACCATGGCGTGCCGGCGGCCGGACCAGAGGCATTCGAACACCCGCCCGTAGGGAAACCAGCCGGCGTGTCCGGGCCGCTCCTCCGGCGCGCAGCCAAGCGGGATCGGCTCCTCGACGGAGAAGGCCTCGCCATCGGTCAACAGCAGCCGGTCGTTCAAGCGAAGCTTGGCGAGCCCCGCCGCGATCCGGGGCAATGTGCCGATGCCATTCGCCATTACCTCTCCATCATCGGCAAAGGCCCGGGCGGCGGCAGTGATCATCAACTCGGCAAGGGTGAATGTCTCAGTGTGGATCATGGCAGCGCCTCACAGATTGGGGATCGACAGGTTGCGGATCGCATCGGCTCCGCCCACCCGTTCGAGATAAGCCGGCTCATCAGCGCCAACGTAGTCGCTCATGTAGGCGTCCCAGCCACCTTCCTGGCGCGCGCCATCGCAATAGGTCTTCAGATGCGCCATGTCCCAGCCATAGGCATCATGGGCGGTGGTGGGATGAGCGCCGAGGGGCGCCGCCACCACCGTTTCCACCACGGAGCGGTCGAACAGGCTTTTGTGCGCCATGTCGGAATGGCTGAGGTCGAGCCGATCGTGAACCTCCTCCGCCGATACGATCACCCGGCCGGAGGCGCGGGCGATCAGATTGTCGAAATAGGGATCGCGCCCGTCGGTCTGGACATTGCCCCTCCGGTCGGCGCGGCTGACATGGATCAGCGAGATGTCCGGCTTCAGTGCCGGCATCGCCACAAGCACGTCCTGCGCGTCATAGGGGGAGGCGATCAGGCGCAGATCCGGATTGTAAGTCAGCACATCGGTGCCCATGCCGAGGCGGGTCGGTGCGAAGGGCACGCCTTCGGCAGCCGCCCGCAGGCCAAGCAGGAACATGCCCTCGTCGAGCTCCATCACCTCGATTGCCCCGGCCTCCCGCGCCTTGCGGAAATAGGGTTCGAGCGGGATCCGGTCGAGCGAGACGAAGCCGTAGATCACCTTGCGCACCTTGCCGGCAGCGCAAAGCATCCCGACCTCCGGTCCGCCATAGGCAACCAGGGTCAGATCCTTCAGATCCGAGCGCAGGATTTCCCGAACCAATGCCATCGGCTTGCGCCGCGCGCCCCATCCGCCAACGCCAATCACCATCCCGTCATGCAGACTGCGGACAGCCTCGCGAAGACTTTTCTGTTTGTTCATGTCATGAACCCGTAGTCGCTGTTGCCCATCGGCGGAAAGAATTTCCGCCTATTCGCGAAGAGCCTAGAGCGACGGCCGGCATCGCTCATCGTCCGACAGGACGACCCCCGGCGGCAAATCCGCTAGAGAAACGCATAGCGCTGGAGTGTATCGGCAACGCAGCCCGGCTTTTCGCCTCCCTCCACCTCGATCACCATGCGCACAGTGGTCTGAACCCCGTTCTCGCCGATGGGTCTGGCATCGAGCAGTTCGCCGCTGGCCCGAATGCGTGCCCCCACGGGCACCGGCGCGGGAAACCGCACCCGGTCAAGCCCATAGTTCACGCCCCAGTCGAGATTTTCCGGCATGAACAGGTCCGGCAGAAACAGGTTCGTCAGCGACAAGGACAAGAACCCGTGGGCGATGGTCTTGCCGAACGGCCCCTTTGCGGCGCGCTGCGGATCCACATGCAGCCACTGAAAATCGCCGGTCGCCTGCGCAAACAGGTTGATGCGCTCCTGATCGATGATGAGCCAGTCGCTGGGGCCGAGCGTTCGGCCGATTTCGCCGATCACTTCATCGGCGGAGCGGAAACGGAATGTCATGCGGCCTTTTCTCCCTCACGCATGTTGACTGGACACGGATAGCACCTCGCCGACCATGTAGGAGGCGTAGTCGCTGGCCAGGAACATGATGACATTGGCCACCTCCCAGACCTCGGCCGCCCGGCCGAAGGCCTCCCGGGCGGAAAGCTCCTTCAGAACCTCTTCCGGCGCCGAGCGCTTCAGAAAGTCGTGCATGGCGATGGACGGTGAAACCGCATTGACGCGAATGCCGTGATCGGCCGCCTCAAGGGCGCTGCACCGGGTCAGTGCCATCACCCCCGCCTTGGCGGCGGCGTAATGCGCCTGTCCCTTTTGCGCCCGCCAGCCCAGCACCGAGGCATTGTTGACGATGGTGCCACGACGGCGCGGCATCATCGCCCGCATCCCCGCCCGCGTCATCCGGAAGGTGCCGTTCAGCGTCACGTCGAGCACCTTGAGCCAGTCCTCGTCGGTCATTTCGACGATCGGCTTGACGCCGCCCAGCCCGGCGTTGTTGACCAGAACGTCGATGCCCTCCATCGCCGCGTCGGCCTCGCCGACCAGCGCCTGCACCTGATCCTCATTGGTGACATCGGCAAGATGCCCGGTCACCGGGGTCTGCGGTGCGATCTCCTTCAGCGCGGCAACAGCCTCATCGAGGCGGCGCTGGTGAATGTCCGAAATCACCAGCGCCCGCGCGCCTTCCTCCACCGCACGGCGGGCGGTGGCAAAACCGATACCCTGCCCGGCGGCGGCGGTGATCAGCACCGACCGCCCCTTGAGCAGCCCATGTCCGGGCACATACGGCGGGCATTGGGAAACTGTGTCAGCGTCCATTTGAGCTCATCCCTGGCTTCTTGGAAAAATCCGCAGTGCCGCCATCGGCAACAAAGGCATCGCGCGTCGCCTGGGAATCCGCCGTCAGATAGGCCTGGGCGGTAAAGCCCTGCTCCCAGCGGTACTGCACCTCCAGGTCTGCCGCCTCCACGCCGTTGAGCGCCTCCTTGGCAAGCGCAATCATCGCCGGGCTCTTGGCTGCGATCTTGGCCGCCAGCGCCCGCGCCGCCCCGGCAAGCTCCGCGCGGGGCAGCACCGCCTCGATGCCGCCGAAGCGAAAGGCCTCCCTCGCGCCCACCGGATCCCCGGTAAAATACATCTGCCGCACCTTTTGCAGCGGAAACAGGCGCTGCAGATGCGCGCCGCCGCCCAGCGCACCGCGATCCACCTCCGGCACGCCAAAGCTTGCGCAGTCGGAGGCGAGCACGATATCCGCCCCGCCGCAGATGCCGATCCCGCCGCCGAGCACGAAGCCATGCGCGGCGGCGATCACCGGCACCCGGCCACGGTGAATGGCGCGAAAGGTATCGTAATTGCCCCGGTTGACCTCATTGATCCGCTCCGGATGCCGCTGCAGCTCCTTGATGTCGACCCCGGCGCAAAACCCGCGCCCCTCGGCGCGGATGATCAGAACCCGAACCTCCCGGTCCGCGTTCATCTCGTCCACCGCCCGTGCCAGCGCGGCCCAGCCGGCGCTGTCGAAGGCATTGACCGGCGGATGGTTCAGGACGATTTCGCCGATATGATCGCTGACATCGGCAGAAAATGGCGCGCTCATGCCTGTGCTCCCTGTTTCACCGTTTCGCAGTTACTGCCCCGCAATTGGCGCAAAGCGGCCAGCCGCTCTTCCGCCTCCCGAACGATACGGGTGATCAGCGCGTCGCATCCCTCCAGCTCGCCGATCAGCGCCGCCACCTGACCGGAGGGCAAAAGCCCGCCCCTGGTGTCGCCGCTCACCAGCCCTTGTTCGACCAGGCGCGGCAGATTCGGCGCCATCACGGTGGCGGCAAACCCTGCCTCATCGGCTTTCAACGCGCGCAGAGCCAGCCGCACCATGCCGGAATAGCTCATGCCTTGCGCGCGCCCCCAGGTCAGGCTGTGGCGCAGACTGGCGAGAAACCGCGCCGGTCCGCTCATTCCCTCCATTCGGCGCAGTTCGTCGTTGTCGATGAACCGCTGCGGCAAACCGTCGACCGCCTTCGATACCCGGATCGTCGCCGGATCGCCGCTCTTCAGATAGCGCTCAAGCGTTGCCGGGTGCACCGGACTGTCAGAGGTCAACAGGAAACGCGTGCCCATGGCGATGCCATCCGCACCCCAGGCAAGGGCGGCGGCCAGCCCCCGCCCGTCGTAAAACCCGCCGGCGGCCACCACCGGCACATCGACGGCATCGAGCACCTGCGGCAAGAGCAGCGAGGTTGGCACCGATCCGGTATGACCGCCCCCTTCGCCGCCCTGGACGGTGATGATGCTGGCACCGAGTTCCACCGCCCGCACGGCGTGTTTCACCGCCCCGACGGTCGGCATGCACTCGATCCCGGCCTCGCGGAACCGGCCGATGGTTGCCGCATCCGGGCCGCGTCCATAGCTCACCGCCCGGACCCGGTGCAGAAGGATCGCTTCGATCACCTCATCGGCGTTGGGCTGGAACATGTGGAAGTTGACGCCGAACGGGCCATCCGTCGCCGCCTTGACCGCCGCGATCGCCGCATCGATGCCCCCCGGGGGGATCGATGCGGCGGCAAGAAAGCCGAACCCGCCGGCATTGGTGGTTGCCGCGACGAGCTTCGGGTCGGCCACCCAGCCCATCGCCGTCTGCACCACCGGATAGCGGCATCCGAGTGCCCGTGTCAGGGGCGTCTCAAGCCCGTTGCCTGTCATCTCCACCGCCTCATTTCCTCGTTCCCCATGCGTTACCGTCGCCGTTTGCCGTGCGCCGTCCGGCTAGTTGAAGACGCGGCCACCATTCACCACCAGGGTCTGGCCGGTGATGCAGCGGGCCTTGTCGCTCGCCAGGAACACGGCCGCGTTGGCGATATCTTCCGGCTCGCAGAGTTCGCCGAGCGGGATCGCATTGCGTGCCCGCTCATAGGCCTCCGCGGGGATGCGCTGCATCGCCCGGGTGTTGGTCGGCCCCGGGCAGATCGCATTGACGGTCACCTTGTGGGGACCGAGTTCCCGGGCGAGCGCCCGGGTAAAGCCCAGCACGCCGGATTTGGCGGCCGCGTAATCGACCGTGCCGATGTCGCCATTGAGGGCCGAGTCCGACGAGATCGAAACGATCCTTCCCTGTTTGCGCGCCCGCATCCCCGGCACCACCTGGCGCGAGCAATGCAAGGTCGCGCCAAGGGAGATGTCGATCACGAAATCGAGCGTTTCGCCTTCCGCCAGGTAGAACTCGGAGTATTTCTCGCGTGCCGTCTGGCCGAGATTGTTGACCAGCGTATGCACCGGCCCGAACTCCGCCTCGATGCGGGCAAAACTGGCGGTCACATGCGCCCGGTCGAGCAGATCGCCCTCAATGGCGAGCACGCGCACGCCGTGTGCCCGCGCCTCCTTTGCCGTTGCCGCCAGCGCCTCGCCGTCACGGTCGAGGATCGCCAGATCCGCTCCCTCCCCCGCAAAACCGAGCACGATCGACCGGCCGATGCCATGTGCCGCACCGGTGACCGCGACCACCTTGCCCTTGAAACTCCCCGTCATGTCACGTCCTTCCCTTTGATTTCTGGCGCGGCGGCACGCCCCGGCCGGGCGCGCAATGCCCCGGGATCCGCCGCACCGCCGCGAAACGAAAACCTGTTACCGCGTGCCGCCCACACTCTGCCCGCGTGGCTCGCGCGGCATCTTGAGGCCTTGTTCTGAAATGATATTCAGCTGAATCTCGTTGGTGCCGCCGTAGATCGTCTCCGACCGGCTGAAAAGATACATCTGCTGCAAGCGTGCGATCTCCGACTCGGACGCATGAACGGCGGCGTCCGGCCCCAGAACGTCCATGGCCAATTCGCCCAACGCCCTGTGCCAGTTGGACCATTCGTATTTGTAGCCGAGCGCCTCGGGTCCCGCCTCGCCGCGGTTGACAGCCCCCAGCACCCGCAAGGCGCCATGGCGCATCGCCCGCAGCCCGGCCCAGGCACGCCCCAGCGCTTCGGCATGGTCCATCGGTTCGCGGGCCTGCCGCGCCAGCGCGACGACCGCCTCCAGCTCCCGTGCAAAGCCCATCTGCTGGCCGAGGGTCGAGATGCCGCGCTCGAACCCGAGCAGGGCCATGGCGATGGTCCAGCCTTCGCCGGGCGCCCCGACCGCGTCTTCCGCCTTTGCCACCGCACCGTCGAAGAAGACCTCGTTGAACTCGCAGGCGCCGTTGATCTGCCGGATCGGCCGGATGTCGATGCCAGGCTGGTCGAGCGGCATCAACAAAAGGATCAGCCCGTCACGGCCGGTCGCCCCTTCCTCGGCCCGTGCCAGCACGAAGATCCAGTCAGACAGATGCGCAAGCGAGGTCCAGGTCTTCTGCCCGTGGACAACCCAGTCGCCGGTTGCCGGATCGCGGCGCGCCCGGGTGCGCAAAGCCGCCAGATCCGATCCCGCCCCCGGTTCCGAGTACCCTTGCGCCCAGAAGGTGGAGCCTTGCAGGATCCCCGGCAGGAAACGTGCCTTCTGGTCCTCGCTCCCGAAAGCGGCGAGCGTCGGAGCGAGCAGTCCCTCGCCGATATGGCCCATTCGCCCCGGCCCGCCGGCGCGCGCATATTCCTCGTTGAAGATCACCTGATCGTCGACCGACAGGCCGCGCCCGCCAAGGGTTTCCGGTAGCCCCAGACCGACCCAGCCGCCCTCGGACAGACGCCGTTCCCAGGCCTTGCGCAACTCCGGCAGGGCATCCCCGTCGCCAGCCCCGCCGCGCCCGCGCAGCGGTTCGAAGTCTCCGCCAAGATTTTCCTCCATCCAAGCGGCCACGGTGCGGCGCAACGCGGTCTCTGCATCGCTGCCGGAACATCTTGCCGGAAGCGCGGAAAGCCGCCCTTCGATCAGATCCTGGCCAATGCGCCGAAAGGCCGGCGCAGAGCCTTCGCACAGCGCGCGCATGGCGGTCGCGCGCTTGAAGAAGAGATGCGGTGCGTATTCAAAGGTCATGCCGACACCGCCATGAAGCTGGATCGCCTCGGCACTGACGGCGAACAGCTCCTCGCAGGCCAGCGCCTTTGCGGCGCGGGCCTCGGCCCCGGCAAGCGCCGCGTCGCCCGGGGCGTTTGCGGAGCGGTCGAACCCCGCCGCCGCCCCGTCGATCTGCGCGTCGAGCCGGTTCAGCCGAACGTAAAGGTCGGCCATCCGATGCTTGATCGCCTGAAAGGAGGCGATGGTACGGCCGAACTGGCGGCGTTCGGCAACATACTCAAGGGTCAGCACGAAGGCCCCGCGCGCCGCACCGGCCATCTCGGCGGCAAGCGCCAGTCCGGCGCGGTCGGTCGCATCGCGGCTACGCGCGGCGAAATCCGCCCCCCGATCGAGCACCGCGCTTGCACAAACACGCAGGCCATCCAGCTTCAGCCGTCCCGTCGGCTGTGTTGCATCCAGCGGCGGGCAGCTCTGCCGCCGCTCCGACATCGTCTCGCCCTCCAAAGCGATCAGCACCGGCTCTCCGGAACACAACGCCGGCACCAGCACCAAATCCGCGCCCATCAGATCGGGAAGCGGAGCGCTTTGCCCCTCCAGCACATAATCTTCCCCCTCCGGCTCGGCCCGGAAGGGTGTCGTTGTCCACCAGCACTCCCCGGCCGTATAACCGCCGTGGGCGAGCACGGCGCGTGCCGTTCCGCCCGCGATCCGCGACAGCAAGCCCTCGCGTGAGGAACCGGGCGTTGCCGCCGCCAGCACCTGGCCGGCCAGCGCAACTGTGGTCACATAAGGGACCGGCGCGAGACCCTTCCCCAGTTCACGCCCGACCGCAACCAGCGCCCGCATGTCCGCGCCGAGACCACCGCAAGCCTCCGGCAAGCCGATGGCGGTGAACTGCAACTCCTCGGCGATCCCCCGCCACAGCGGACCGGCCTCCGCCCCGTCCGACACCCGGGCGGCCGGATCCAGCCCGCCGGCACGCTCCAGAAAGCGTGCCAGCGCATCGCGGATCATCAGGTGTTCGTCGGTCGGTAGCGCGTCCATCGGTCGTCCCGGCTCTGTTGTCTACTGCCGTCCATCAGCCACGCCGAACGCGGTGCCGCATCGTCCATATGCAGGATGGAGGCTCGATACACCGCGCGCAATCCGCCGGCGCGACAATCCGTGCGCGCAGCTCTTGCCGATGCGTGACGCAAAAAGGACCGCCCGGAGGCGGCCCCTTTGTCTCGATTCCGGCCCGCAGGAGCCTCAGTCGCACGTGGCCCGTTCGGTGAGGCCATCCTCGCGCGGGGCAAAGGCGTTCTTCACCACCGTCAGGGTTTTCGCCGAGGGCAGGAAGTGGGTCTCGCTGCTGGCGGTGAAAGTCCCCAGCATGTTGTCCATCGTTGCCGCGTTCGCCTCGATCCAGGCGGCAACCTTGTCGCCATCGGTCGAGCCGGCTCCCTCGATCGCCGCCTTCACGATGAACGGCTCGATGTAATAGGGGATGATGGAGGAGCTGCCGCCGAGCCGCTCCAGATCGCTCACCCTTTCCTTGGCGCGCTTGTCGAACCGGGCATAGGCGGAGGCCCCGACCGGATCTCCATCGCAATAGGTCATGCCGACAAATTGCACGCTGTTCACCCCTTCGAACGCCTCCCTGCCGAGGATCTTGGCGTTGCCGACCGAGAAGTTGGTCATCGTCAGACTGCCGAGCACCGGCACGTCCCAGCCAATCTCATCCCGGTTCTGCAGGAACTTGCGGGCATCGTCGCCAAGCGAATTGATGATCAGCACGGCTTCCGCGCCGCTTGAGCGCAGCGAGAAGAGCTGCGGGGTCATGTCCTCGGTGCGGAAGGCGAATTCCTGCACCTCGACCGGCTCCAACTCACGGGTCTTCAGATAGGCGATCATCTCCGCGACCGCGTCCTTCGACATCCCGCCATTGTCGGAGATGATGGCCAGCTTTGTCAGCCCCAGCACATCGAGCGCATAGTCGATGTTGGGAATCATCTGGGCAAGGCCGGTCGGCGAGTTCGAGAAATGGTAGGGCGCCGCCGCGGGCGTCAGCGTTGCCGAGGACGCAGCGGTGATCTGCGGCAGGTTCGCAGCCGTCGTCACGGAGGTCACCGGGATCACCTCCTGGCTCGTCACCGGGCCGACCATCGCCTCGATCTGCTCATTTTCGATCAGCCGCCGGGCCTCGCCCAGCGCATGGGTCGGATCCGTCAGGGTATCGGCCAGAATGAACTCCACCGGCCTGCCGGCGATACCGCCCTCGGCGTTGATGTCCTCGACCGCCATGCGCCAGCCGATTTCCGCCACCTTGCCGATCGAGGCGCCGTTGCCGGTCAGCGACACCATCCCCCCAAGCTTCAGCGGCTCCTGAGAGCCCGCCTGCGTCGATGCCAGACCGAGCGCGAGCACCGCGCACAGTCCCAGCCACTTTCTGTTCCGATCCATCGATTTCCTCCTCCTTCAGGCCTTCTGGTTTTCTTGCTCTGATCGTCGTCTCCCGGGCTCAGGCTTCCGTCATTGCCCCGCCCGCGATCTCCTTTCGCAGCAGCGTCTTTTGCACCTTGCCTTGCGCACTCATCGGCAATGAGGTCCGGATCTCCACGGCACGCGGGCATTTGAAATTCGCCATATTGGCCCGCGCCCAGGCGATGATCTCCTCCTCGCTGGCGGTCTTGCCCGGACGCAGGATGACAAAGGCCACCCCCACCTCGCCAAGACGCTCGTCGGGAATCCCGATCACCGAAACGACGCCAATCGCCGGATGGCCGCTGAGAATACGTTCGATTTCAGCCGGATAGCAGTTGAAGCCACCGGTGATGTACATGTCCTTCAACCGGTCCTCGATCCGCAGGTTTCCGTCCGCATCGAAAACGCCGATATCCCCGGTATGCAGCCAGCCATCCGCGTCAATGGTCTCCATGGTGGCCGCCGGATCCTGAAAATACCCCTTCATCACCATGTAGCCGCGGATCACCACCTCGCCCGACTGCCCATTCGGCAGAAGCGCACCATCCGTTCCCATGATGCCCATCTCTGTGTCGGGCATCGCCTTGCCGGCAGTGCCGGCGATCACCGTGTCCGGGTCGGTGAAGGAACACATTGTGCCAAAGCCGCCGCACTCGGTCAGGCCATAGCCGCTGACCACCCCCTCAAAGCCGAGATCCGCGCGCATGCGCCGAACCAGAACCTCCGGCACCACCGCGCCGCCGGTGACGCCGAGGCGCAGACTGCGCGTGTCGAAATCCGACCGCTGCGCATGCTGAAGCATGCCGTGAAAGATCGCCGGGGGCCCGGGAATGACGGTGATGCCCCTGTCCTGCACCCGCTGCAGGATCTCGCCCGCGTCATAGGTCAGGTGCGGGATCAGCACCGCGCCGCGCATCATCGACACGATGGCACCGCACCGGTAGCCGAAGGCATGGAAGAATGGCGGAATGACCAGCACCCGGTCGTGTTCGCGGATCCCGACCCGGGTCGCCCAGCCATCGATGCCGCGCAGGCACTGGCGATGCGCGTACATCACCCCCTTGGGATAGCCCGTGGTCCCGGAGGTGAACAGCATGTCGCACAGGTCATCCGGACCGACCTCGGCCTCACGCGCGGCCAGCTCCGCATCGCCGATGCTTTCGCCTGCGGCAAGGAAATCCGCCCAGTCGCGATCGTCGCCGCGCGGCTCTTCGAAAACGACCACCTGACGCAGCTGCTCCCGCGTTTCCCCATGCAGCTGGTCGGGATAGTACCGGTCGAGAAAGTCCCCGACCGAAAACAACAAGGACGTGCCGCTGCGTTTCACCAGATCGGCAATTTCCCCGCCCTTGAAGCGGGTGCTCGCCGGCACCAGCACAGCGCCGGCGCTGACAAGACCGAGCGCGGTTACAAACCAGCGCCAGCCGTTCGGCGCCCAGATCATCACCCGGTCGCCCTTTTCGACCCCTGCCGCGATCATCGCCTTGGCCATGCGCCGGCGCAGGGCATCAAGCTCAATGAAGGAAAGGCAGAGATCCCCGTCCTCGACCGCCCGCCGCTCGCCATAGACTTCGGCGGCCCGTGCACACAGGGCCGGGATCGTCGAAAAGCTCCAGTTTTCGTCTTCAGTAATCATCTGGCTACCTGTTCGGGGCCGGCGGCCTCGGCGCCGCCGGCCTTGAAATTGCTTGGATCAACTCCCGTGAACGCCTCAGGCGGTTTCCGTCAGAACGACCCTTGGGGCCGTCGCCACGTAGAGACCGTCGATGGCGGCATTCTTTTGCAGGAAGCTCAGACCGTTGAGCGCATCCATGAACTGCATGTTCTGCTCCCGCGTTTCGTCGCCGAACGCACCGGCGCCACGACGCATGTCGACCCCCTGGCGCAGCTTCTCGGCCACTTTCTTTGCCACCACTTCGCCGTACTGCCCGTCGCGCACTTCCTCGAAGTCGGCGCCGCCGGACACGATGCTGACAAATGCCTTCTTCATGTCGCCGTCGGCGTAATCCTTCGACGTGAGACGCTGGGCTTCCCAGAAATACCCGTCCTGCCCCCGGCCCAGATCGTAGAAGGAAGACACCAGCATCAGGAAGCGCAAATAGGCCTGACGATAGCTGGTCTCGAAGAAGTTGACGGCCCGGTCCTCGGCCACCTCTCCCTTCAGGATACTGGCGATGCAGGCGCCGGCGACCAGGCTGGACACCATAGCCAGATGGACACCGCTCGACAGCAGCGGATCGAGGAAACAGGCCGCGTCCCCACACATGAAATAGCCGGGTCCCGAGAACCGATCCGATGTGTAGGAATAATCGGTTTCCATCCGCACTTCACGGCGCTCGGCCTTCGCCAGGATGATCTTCGCCTCGGGATTTTCCTGCAAGGTCCGGTCGTAGATCTCCTCGTTGCTGCGTCCGGCCGCCCGCTCCTTGCGCAGATGGTCATGGGTCAGGACAAGCCCGACACTGACCGTTCCGTCGTGCAGAGGAATGAACCAGATCCAGCCGGCCTCGATCGAGATGATCCGGGTGGAGCCCTCCGGCAGGTCGTCGTAGGTAAGATGGCTGCCGGTCCAGTAGGACCAGATCGCCACGTTCTTGAAGGCCTCGTGGAACTGCCGGCTCTTGGTATGCTCATTGGCCAGAAGACCGCTGCGCCCGGAGCAGTCGACCAGATACTTGAAGCCGATCGTGCCCTTGCTGTCCTTGGTCCGATCGTGGAAATCGGCACTGACGGCCCGCCCATCCTCGAAATTGATCTTGGTGACCTTGACATTCTGATGCACGCTGGCGCCGGTCTCGCCCGCGTGATTGAGCAGGATTTCGTCGAACTCAGACCGCTTCACCTGATAGGAGTGGGTCGGCGCACCTTCCACCTCATCGAACCGGAACGACCATTTTTCGTTGCCCCAGTTGAAGTAGCCGCCGGGCTTTTCGACAAAGCCGTGCTTCTTGAGCTTTTCTCCCGCACCGATGATATCGATCATCGGCATAAGGGAGGCGAGCAGGGACTCGCCGATGTGATATCGTGGGAAGGTATCCCGCTCCAGGACGTTGGTCTTGATGCCGTTCTTTGCCAGAATGGTCGCCACCGTCGACCCAGCCGGACCGCCGCCAATGACGAGAACGTCCGTTTCATACTGCTTCATCACGATCTCCTGCGCGAATGTATTTGCAAAATCCGCAAATCCAGAAAACGGGACCGAATATTTTCTTTATTTTTGATATTCTTTTCTGAACCTACGAAATGAATTCTAGTTTCCGTTTCGAAATCCGCATCGTCTGTTTGGGTGAACCGCGATCCCCGGGCACCTGCCCATCGGAAACGGGCGCAAGCCACCTACCAGAGCGGCGCGCCGAGCTTCCGGCAGGCAATCGAATTCGCCTTGTCCTCCGGCAGGTGCTTGAAGAAGTTGAGATTGGTGACGCAAATGTCCTCCTTGCCAAAGGCAAGGCTGGCCGGCGCGCCCAGCGGCGCCTGCAACGGATTGCCGAGCTGCTCGCGCTTGCGCGCATCCGGGCTCACCTTCCAGACTTCGCTGCGCAGGGTCTCCGTCAGATAGAAATTTCCCTCCGAGTCGATTTCCAGACCGTCCATGTTGTCATAGCCGAAGGTCAGCATCTCGGCCTTTCCGGCGCTGCCATCGGCCTTGATCGGCACCTTGACCAGCATCGGTATGCCGCCGGTCACCCCGTAGAGCGCGCTCTCGTCGGCAGCCAGCGCAATGCCATTGACGCCCACAGGATAGCCGCTCAAACTTTTGTCCCCGGGGCTGAAAAGCGGATCCTTCGACCACAGAACGGCCGTCTTTTCCTTCGGATCGATCTTCCAGATCGCCTGCAGGCTGAGGTCGGACAGGTAGATGCTGCCATCGGAGGCAATCACCGGGTCGTCGGGAAAGCAGAACGGATAGCCGTCCGCGCGGGTCACCACCGGTTCAACGGCGCCGGTGGACAGGGTCACGGCGTAGAGCCCCGACCTGGTCACGGTCGCATCCCCGCAGGCCTCGATCGAAAGCTCGGCCTTGGCCGGCCAGGGAAAGCGTTTGGAGTATTCGGAAAACGCAACATAAAGTTTGTCGGCACCGTCCCAGTCGATTCCGACGGTGCTTCCCTTGGCCGATCCGATCACCGTCCGCAGATCGGCGATCTGTTCGACCGTTCCATCGCTGGCCACCTGCATGACATGACCGGAGTGAAACAGGCTGACGTAAAACCCGCCCTCGCCATCGGGGACAAGGCCTTCCGGCGCATCGTCGAATTGCGCCAGAATGCGCCATTCGGATGCTGTCGCCGGAAATGTGACCATGGATGTGACCAGGAAAAACACGGAAAGAAGTGTAAGGCAGCGTGACATGAACCCCTCCCTTTGCGCAAAATGCACGCCAGGATTGCCCTTCCCCCCTTCTGCCGCATCGTCTGTTCGGGTGAGTGCGCCCGAATGTCGGCGGCTCGTCTCTTCGGATGATTGTCCGCGCCGGGGCCTTGCGTAGCCTACCGGCCACTGGTGCTTTTCTGGAGAGGTTCGAACAATGCCCGAAGC
Organism: Stappia stellulata DSM 5886; assembly: GCF_000423705.1. Classification (GTDB taxonomy): domain Bacteria; phylum Pseudomonadota; class Alphaproteobacteria; order Rhizobiales; family Stappiaceae; genus Stappia; species Stappia stellulata. The sequence continues at coordinate 449,983 of NZ_AUIM01000010.1, forward strand.
CTATATCGTCGATGCCGTGCGCACCCCCATCGGACGCAAGAAGGGGGCGCTGGCCACCCTGCACTCGGCCGATCTCGGCGCGCATCCGATCAAGGCGCTGATGGCGCGCACCGGCATCGACCCGGCCGCCATCGACGACGTGATCTACGGCTGCACGGAAACCATCGGCTCGCAGGCCGGAGACATCGCCCGCACCTGCTGGCTGGTCGCGGGCCTGCCCGATCATGTGCCCGGCGTCACCATCGACCGGCAATGCGGCTCCTCGCAGCAGGCGATCCATTTCGCCGCGCAAGGGGTGATGAGCGGCACGCAGGACCTGGTCGTCGCCGGCGGCGTGCAGAGCCTCAACACCATCCCGATCGGCGCGGCCATGACGGTCGGTGCGCAATTCGGCTATCCCGACCCGTTCCGCACCTCGCCGGGCTGGCTTGCCCGCTATGGCGACCAGGAGGTAAGCCAGTTCCGCGCCGCCGAGATGATCGCCGAGAAGTGGAATTCCTCGCGCGCGGAGATGGAGGCCTTCGCGCTCGAAAGTCACCGGCGCGCCATCGCCGCGATTGACGCCGGCCTGTTCCGTGACGAAATCGCCCCGCTCGACGGTTTCGCGGTGGATGAAACACCGCGCCGCGACACCTCGCTGGAGAAAATGGCCGGACTCGAACCGCTGACCGAGGGAGGACGGGTTCATGCCGGTGTCGCCAGCCAGAACAGCGATGCCTCCGCCGCACTGCTGATCGCCTCGGAACAGGCGGTCAGGGATCATGGCCTGACGCCGCGCGCGCGCATCCATCACCTTTCCGTGCGCGGCGCCGACCCTGTCTGGATGCTGACCGCCCCGATTCCGGCCACCCGATACGCCCTGGAAAAGACCGGCATGAAGATTGCCGATTTCGATCTGTTCGAGTGCAACGAGGCCTTCGCCTCGATCCCGATGGCCTGGATGAAGGATCTCGGCGTTCCTCATGAGCGGGTCAACGTCAATGGCGGCGCCATCGCCCTTGGCCATCCGCTCGGCGCGACCGGCGCGCGGCTGATGACCTCGATGCTGAACGAGCTGGAACGCCGCAAGGGTCGCTATGCCCTCCAGACCATGTGCGAGGGCGGTGGCCAGGCCAACGTGACCATCATCGAGCGGCTTTGACCGTGTCCCATGACCATCATCCGCTTAAATCACGAGAGGAGGCTGACCCCATGACCGCAACCGGCCTGCCAGATACCGACATCAGGCTAGACGGACGTGTGGCGATCGTCACCGGCGGCACCCGCGGCATCGGCGCGACCATTGCCCGGGAGCTTCTTGCCGCGGGCGCCGAAGTTGCCGTGTGCGGCCGCAGCGCGGCGGAGACGCTGCCGGAAGCCGATGGGCGAACAGCCCGCTTCTGGCCCTGTGACGTGCGCAAGCATGAGGAGGTGGCCGGTTTCGTCGAGACGGTGGGCCGCGAGTTCGGCCGCATCGACATTCTCGTCAACAATGCAGGCGGGTCTCCGGCAGTGGATGCGGCCACCGTCTCGCCGCGCTTCCACGAGGCGATCCTCGCACTCAACCTGACGGCGCCGATCCATCTTTCGCAAGCGGTGGCGGCCTGGATGCGTGAAGGCGCGGACGCCGGATCCATCGTCAACATCGCCAGCGTCTCGGCAACCCGGCCCTCGCCCGGCACCGCCGTTTACGGTGCCGCCAAGGCGGGGCTTCTCGGTCTGACCCGCAGCCTTGCCGCCGAATGGGGGCCGGATATCCGCGTCAACGCCATCGTCGTCGGGCTGGTGGAAACCGGGGGCGAGGCCCAGCCCTATGGCACCGAGGCCGCGCGTTCCGCCATTGCCAACGCCCTGCCGGCACGGCGGATGGGACGGCCCGAGGACATCGCCAAGGGCGTCTTGTTTCTCTGCAGTCCGATGGCCCGCTATATCTCCGGGGCAACGCTGGAGATCCACGGCGGCGGGGAAAAGCCGCTGTTTCTCGATCAGGTCGAGCGGCTCGGCGCGAACTGAACCGACTGCGGGAAGCCATCACGCGAGGGCGCGATCACACGCGCCCTCGTCCTGCTGAAGATGGGCAACGACACCTCCCGGCGCCCTCCCGGGAAAACCTTGGCGCGACCCGGGATCGGGGAGCCGAAAGGCAGTGCCGCGCCGCTCCCGGCTCGCCACATGTGCGGCGTGCCCGGGAGGACGCCCCTCACAGGGCTTTGTCGTCACACTCAGGGCGCGGCCAAACGTGCCCTCGCCAGCTCATCGTTTCACTGGCCATAGACCGGCTTGGCCGCAGGCCGATCCGCCAGGAGGGCCGTGACCGCCGTGCCGATATCCTCTGCCGGCCATCGTTCGCCCCGATCCCGCGCCGGACCGTCGTTCCAGCCCAGCGCCACCGACAGGCGCCCTCCCAGGAGTTCGAACACCTCGCCGGTCACCTTGCCGGACTGGGCCGAACACAGCCATGCGATCAGCGGCGCGGTGTTTTCCGGCGCATAGAGGTCGAAATCACCGTCCTTGCGCGACATCGCCTCGCCGAAGGCCTCCTCGGTCATGCGGGTGCGGGCCTGCGGCGCGATCGCATTGGCGGTGATGCCGTAGCGCGCCAGTTCCGCAGCCTGCACCAGCGTCAGGCCGGCGATCCCCGCCTTGGCGGCCGCATAGGCGCTCTGGCCGATGGAGCCCTGAAGGCCTGCGCCCGAGGTGGTGTTGACGATGCGTGCATCGACGCTCCGCCCGGCCTTGACCTCGGCGCGCCAGTGATCGACCGCATGGCGCGAGGTGCAGAAATGACCGCGCAGATGCACCCGCATCATCGCATCCCATTCCTCCGGCGTTGCCGACACGAACATCCTGTCACGCACGAAACCCGCGTTGTTGACCACCGCATGCAGCGCGCCGAAACTGTCAAGCGCGGCGTCAACGATGCGTTTTCCAGCCTCCCAATCGGCGACATCCTCGCCATTGGCAACGGCGCGCCCGCCGGCGGCGGTGATTTCCGCCACCACCTGCTCCGCCGGGCTCTGGCCCGCTTCCGCCGCTTCGCCGTGGTTGCCGACGCCGAGATCATTGACCACGACCGCCGCCCCCTGGCGCGCCAGCTCAAGCGCATAGGCCCGGCCGAGCCCCCGCCCGGCGCCCGTCACGATCACCACCCGATCCTTGCAAACTCCCATCATGCCGTCCTTTTCATTGGCGTCGTCTCTATCTCCTCCGCGACTTGCGGAAACAACCGGTCAGGCCCGAGCGGTGCAGTGAGGATCCGCTCGGCGATGCGCTGACGGTGATGCTCGGGACCGCCCCAGCGATGGGTGAGCGACAGCGCCCGCTTCAGATAGAGATGGACGTCCACCTCCCACGAGTACCCCATGGCGCCATGCACCTGAAGCGCAGTCCGGGCCGCCAGCGTGGCCGCCTCGCCCGCCGCCAGCATCGCGTGGGAAATGCGCGCGCGCGTTTCCAGGCTCTGCGGCGGAAATCCGGGACCGGCGGGAATGCAGGCTGCGGCCGCATGAACGACGGGCCGGGCGAATTCGATCTTCACCTGCGCGCTGGCCAGGTGATGCTTGATTGCCTGATTGGCGCCAATCGCACGTCCGAATTGTTGGCGCTCGCCCGCATAGGCAACGGCAAGATCGACGCAAGCCTGGGCGATGCCGACAAGCTCTGCCGCAGTGAAGACGGCACCGCGTTCAGCGGCCCGCGCCAACAGTGCAGGCATTGCCTCATGCGCGGCGATCTGCGCCCCGGCCGCCTCTTCCGCGCTCACCGTGAAAAGCTGGCGCAACGGATCGATCCCCGGTTGCTGGACGCGGCGGACCTCCTCGCCCGCGAGCAAGCGCAGGCCATCAGGCCCGGGCAGCACGAAGGCGCTTGCCGCGTTGGCGGCAACGATCCAGGGCGTTTGCGGATGGGCCAGCGCGATCGGCGCTCCGGTTTCAAGGCCTTGCGCCAGCATCTCCCGGGCCGCGTCGCTTTCGCACTCGGCCAGAAGGGGCAACACCACTCCGGCATAGTCCACCAGCGGCTCGGGAAGACAGGCGTGGCCGCAAGCCTCGGCGATCTGCACGAAATCCGTGCCGCCCAGCCCCAGCCCGCCAGCGTCTTCGGGAGCCAGCACGCCGGCCAGCCCCAACTCCAGCAGCTTGCGCCACCGGTCCCGGTCAAAGCTGCAAGCGGTGGTCATCCGACTGCGCAGCGCCGCCGACCCGCATTCGCGGGCCAGCAAGTCGCGGACCACATCCGCCATCATCGTCTGCTCTTCGCTAAAGGCGAAATTCATGGCGTTTCCTTCCTAGCCGCGCGGCAGGCCAAGCAGCCGCTCGGCGATGATGTTGCGCTGGATCTCGTTGGTGCCGGCATAGATCGGCCCGGCCAGCGAAAAGAGATAGCCATCGAGCCAACGCCCGACATCGCCGGCGGCCGACGCGGTTGGCAGCAATTCCGCCCGTGCGCCGAGGATCGCCAGCGCGGTTTCATGCATCTGGATGTCCATTTCCGACCAGAAGATCTTGTTGAGACTGGCTTCCGCGCCGATGCTGCCGCCGGCGATCAGCCGCGAGGCGGTCGCATAGATCGACAGCGCATAGGCCTCGGCGGCCATCCAGGCCTCCGCCACCGCATCCCGTTGGGCGGCAGTGCAGGTCTCGCGGTTGGCCTCGTAGAGTTCGACGAGCCGCCGCGCGGTCATCTGGAACCTGGCCGGGCTGCGCAGCATCAACCCGCGCTCGAAACCGGCGGTGGCCATGCAGATCCGCCACCCCTCGCCGTCCGCCCCCACCCGGTTGCCAACCGGCACCCTCACCTCGTCAAGGAACAGCTCGGCAAAACCGGTCTCGCCGTTGATCTGGGCAATCGCCTGCCGGCGCACCCCTTCCGCATCGAGCGGAAAGAGGATCAGCGACAGGCCTTTGTGGCGCTCGGAGGCCGGATCGGTGCGGAACAGGCCGAAGGCCCAGTCCGCCATCACCGCCCGCGAGGACCAGATCTTGTGTCCCGACAAGAGATAGCTGTCCCCGTCGCGCACCGCCTTCGCCCGCACCGCCGCCAAATCGGAACCGGCCTGAGGCTCGGACCAGGCCTGCGCCCAGATCTCCTCGCCGGTTGCCATCGGGGGCAGAAAGCGCGCCTTTTGTTCCTGTGTGCCGTATTCCATCAGGGTGGGGCCGAGCAGGAAGATGCCGTTCTGGTTGACCCGCAAGGGCGCGCCGGCGGCATAATACTCTTCCTCGAAGATAAGCCAGCGGATCAGGTCGAGCTCGCGCCCGCCATAGGCCTCCGGCCAGGTGACCATGCCCCAACGGCCCTGGTTGAGCCGGGCCTCCCAGTCCCGGTGAGCCTCGAACCCCGCCCGGCCGCCGTCGAAGGAGGGAAGCGGGTCGGCCGGGACATTGGCCGACATCCAGTCGCGCACCTCGGCGCGGAAGGCCTTTTGTTCATCCGTATAGTGTAGGTCCACCGTCAGCCTCCGTTTTCCGCCTTGTTCGCTGCGGACATCGCAGCACCGTCGAGCCCGGCCAACCTGTGCCCGGTCGCCAGTTCGTTCTGCGCATGAGCGAAATGATGCATGTGATAGACCGCATCCATGCCGGTGCGTTTGCCACGCAGGTCCTCCACATGGTTCACAGCCTGCTTGATCAGCCATGTGCCGAGCGGCGGCCGTTCCGCCAGCCGGCCGGCGATCTCGCTCACCGTGTCCCGCAGCTCCTCCCGCGGCACCACCTGGTTGACCATGCCGAAGCCTTCCGCCCGTGCGGCACTCATCCGCTCGCCCAGAAGCAGGAACTCCTTGGCAACGCGCGGCGGCAATTCGAACGCGTGGGCGAAATACTCCACGCCCGGAATGCCCATCCGCGCCACCGGGTCCTGGAAGAAGGCATCCTGCGAGGCGATGATCAGGTCGCAGACCCAGGCCAGCATGAGGCCGCCGGCGACACAGGCCCCTTGCACCATCGCGATGGTCGGCTTGGGGCAATCGCGCCAGCGCCGGCACATGCCCAGATAGACCTCGTGTTCGCGGGTGTAGAGGAACTCCGCGCCGGAACGGCCCACGTGATCGGGAATGAGCAACCGGCGCTCGAAGCTGCAATCGACATCCCGGCCCGGGGTGCCGATATCGTGGCCGGCGGAGAAATGCTTGCCCTCGCCGGCCAGCACGATCACCCGGACCGCATCGTCATCGACCGCCCGCTTGAAGGCATCGTCGAGCGCATAGGTCATCTGCGAGTTCTGCGCGTTGTTGTAGGCGGGCCTGTTCATGGTGATCCAGGCGACCGACGCCTCGACCCGGTAAAGAACGGGCTGGTCGGTTTCGTAAGTGGGAGGCGGGCATCCGCTGTCCGGCATGGCGAGCTCCTTGTGGGTTCGCTGTCTGATGCCCTAAGGGATAGCCCTCCGGCGCGGCCGCCTCATCGTCCGATAGGACGACAAGACGCACAGTCCGACAGGACGAAGAGGCGCAGCCGCGAAAGGGCCTCCGCGTTCAGCTTTCGGCATAGGTCCTCTGCCGCGCCTCGTGCATGTTCGCGAGCTGCTGGTCGAGTTCGCCGGCGGGGCAGTCCAGCACCACCTCGCCGCGCTGGACGATCATCGCCCGATCCGCATACGGCAGGCTGATCTTGACATGCTGATCGACGATGACGACGGCAGTGCCCCCTTCCGCCCAGCGCCGCAAGAACGACAGGATCGGCGGCAACAGCGCCTGCGCCACCCCAAGCGAGGGTTCGTCGCACAGGAGCACGCGCGGCTGGGCCACAAAGGCCTGTCCAAGCGCCAGGATCTGCTGCTGGCCGCCGGACAGGTCATGCGCCCGCGCCTTGGCCTTTTCCTTCAGGATGGGAAAGACCGCATAAATCTCCTCCAGGGATTTTGCCAGCCCCGCGCGGTCGCCGCGCCGGGCGGCAACGCCCATGCGCAGGTTGTCATAGACGGTGAGCTCGGGGAAAACCCGGTGTCCGTCGAGCACCAGTCGCAGTCCCGACTGCGCCACCTTTTCCGGTGGCAGGCCGGTAAGCGGCCGCCCATCGAGCAGAACCGTGCCCTGCGAAGGTTTGATAAAGCCGGCAATCGCCCGCATCAGGGTCGATTTCCCGGCCCCGTTCTCCCCGCCGATCAGCAGGATTTCACCCGGTTTGGCATGCAATGAAATGCCGCGCAGAACGGGGATGTCCCCGTATCCGGCCATCAGATCCCGAACTTCAAGCATGCGCGCCTCCGACGAAAAGATGCTGCACCGCCGGATCCCGGGCCAGCGCCTGCGGCGGTCCCGATGCCACCACGGTGCCGGTTTCCAGAACGGTGATGCGGTCGGCAATGTCCCAGACCAGATCGAGATCGTGTTCCACCAGGATCACTGCCACTCCCAGCCGCTTGCTCAGTTGACGCAACAGCCGGGAAAATTCGGCCCGCTCGGCCGGCGAGAGCCCGGCCGCCGGCTCATCGAACAGCACCAGCCCCGGATCGGCGAAGACCACGCGAATGACTTCGAGCAAACGTCGCTGGCCATGCGCCAGAAGTCCGGGGTTGTCCTCGCCATAGGCCTCCTTGAAGCGATGGGCGAGCGCCGCCATCTCCGGCTCCAGCGGGGTCGGGCGGGCATCGAGGCCGAGCTGGATGTTGTCCCACACCGACAGGCCGGTGAAGATCCGTGGTGTCTGGAAGGTGCGGCCCAGCCCCATGCGGGCGATGCTGGCAGCATTTTGCCTTGTCACGTCGCGTCCCCGGAAACTGTAGCTGCCGCCATCCATCTGGCTGAAGCCGGAAATGACGTTCAGCAGACTGGTCTTGCCGGAGCCGTTGGCACCGACCAGACCATGCACCTCACCAGGACGCACCTGAAGGTCGACACCATCCAGCGCCACCACCTGGCCGAAGCGTTTGACCGCACCGCGTACCTCGAGAATGGGCGCGGCCTCCGCCGGGACCTGGCGCGGCGCGATCTTCTCCAGCGTTTCGGTGAAGGGCGCAAGACGAAAGCCTTGTTCCCCGCCCCCGCGCTGGAAGCGCTTGCGCCGCCGGGCCTCGACCGTGCCGACAAGACCGTCGGGAAAGGCAATCACCACGGCGAGCGTCAGGAAGCCGTAGATCAGCAACCGGTACTCGACGAGTTGCACCAACAGGACGTTGGGCACGATGTAGATCACCCAGATGCCGATGATCGGCCCCAGCAGCTGCCCACGCCCGCCGACGACCACCACAAAGAACAGGGTGAAGGACAGTTCGACCAGAAACCCTTGCGGGCTGATGAAGCCGACCGTCGGCACATAGAGCGCGCCGCAAATGCCGGTGCCGGCCGAGACGATCATGAAGCCCAGCGCCCGCATCAAGCCCGGCCGCACGCCCAGCGAGCGGGCCGCCTCCGCGCTTTCCGCCGCCAGGCGCATGCGCCTGCCCAACCGCGCATTGCGAATGCCGTAGTGCATCAGCAGCGCGGCGATCGGCACCGCCGTGACCAACAGCGTCAATCCGCTCAAGCCAAACACCACCGGCTTCGTCAGCGCCGGCAGATAGAGGCTGATTCCGTTGATGCCTTGCGTGACGTCATCGAACTGGATCAGGAGCTGCGGAAAGACGATGGCCGCGCTCAAGGTCACGAAACCGAGATGGAACCCTTGAACCCTGAGGGCCGGCAAGGCGAACAAAAGACCACCCAGCATGGCGGCTCCGACCGCCGCCAGCACGCCGACCGCCAGCGGCAACCCGTGAATCCCGCTGGCGATCGCCAGCCCATAAGCGCCAAAGCCGAGGATCGCGCCCTGACCGAAGCTTTTCTGACCCGCATCGACGAACAGGAAATTCTGCAACACCGCAACGGCGATGTAGATGTTCACCAGCTGGAACGTGTGCTCCCAGTAGGAGTTGCCCAAAAGGCTCGGTCCGATGCCGGTCAGCAGGATCAGCAGGATGCCAAGGCGGAGTTGCAGCCCGTCGGACTTGAAATGCCCCTTCCTGGCGGGAAGGGAAACCTCCGGCCCGGCGGTTTCGGCAAGTGTGTTGTTGTGACTGGCCATCGCGTCAGACCCTCCGCGCGGCTGCGCGCCCGAAAAGACCCTGCGGCCAGAACATCAAGATCACGACCAGAACGATCAGCGAGGCCAGGTCCTGGTACGCACCGCCGACCTTGTAGGCCATCAGCATCGCCATCACCCCGACCAGCGGGCCGCCGATCACGGCGCCGGAGTTATTGCCGATCCCGCCCACCACTGCGGCGATGAAGCCGTTGAGCACATAGCGCATTCCCGCATCGGGGCTGACGGAGATGATCGGCGCCACCATGAAACCGGCAGAGCCGGCGATCATGCCGCTGATGCCAAAGGCGAGAAGCTGCAGCCGGCGAACGCCGAGACCGGCGGCGCGGGCCGCATCGAAATCCTGCGACAAGGCGCTGATCGCCAGTCCGGTGAAGGTGCGGCGCAAGAAAAAGGACAGAAGACAGTACCAGCCGAGCATGGCTGCGATCGCCAGCACAAAGGCCCCCGGCGTCTTGACCCCGAAGATCCGAAACGCCGGAACCGGCCCGCTGACCGAATAGGCGAACGGGCCGTAGAGCAGCATCAGGATCGCGGCGATGATGACCGAGACCGACACGGTGGAGATCATCCAGCTGTCCTGCTCGGACGTGTTGCCCCGCAACGGCAGCAGCGTCAGCCACCCCTGCGCCGCCACCAGGACGCCGATGACCAGGGTGATCAGAACCAGCATCAGCAGCCAGGTCGGAAGCCCCGCGTTGTCCGCCAGGAAATAGGCTGCAAAGCCCCCGAGGATGAAAATATGGCCTTGCGCAAAATTCAGGATGCGCGTGGCGTTGTGCACAATGTTGAAACTCATCGCGATGATGGAGAACAGCGCCCCAATGGCCACTCCCCGTATGACGATGACGGCGATTTCGCTCAGCATGTTCCTCCCCCCCACACCCCGTTCCGCCCGAGAGAGCCTTCTGGCCTCTTTACAGAAGGGTCCTGTCTGTTTGTCCGGCCGAAGGATGCATGGCCCACTCCCGGGACCTAAGGCATCACTCGCCGGCCGATGCCCGCATTGGTTGGCGGTGACCGTTTGTCATCGGAATTTGCCGGGAAAGGGCAGGGCCTGCATCATGCAATCGGACGACGCCGCCGGCTTGAGCGCCCTGTGCACCCCCTCCCTCAAATTGGTGCACTGCAATCCTATCCGAGAAGCTGGGCCATGGCCGCGACATCGTCGCTGAGGGCCCGCATGCGACTGCGCGCCTCTTCCAGACGGCGCTTGTTCTGGTCATTCGAAAGCAGACCCGCCAAGGCCAGATCCGCCATCGCATCACCGATTTCCTCGGCGCTGAGGCGGCCTTCGGGCTGGTACCAACGCGAAGTCCAGTTGGCCATGCCGATCACCGCGAAGGCAGCGATATGCGCATCCACCTCCCGGAACTCCCCCGTGGCGATGCCCTGTTCGATGCAATCGACGTAATAGTCGTAGATCGCCCGGCGCGAGGTGTTGTAGTCGGCAAGCAGATGGTCTGGAATTTGCGCCTCGAGACGCGCCAGCCGCACGAAACGCGCCCCGCTGGACAGCCGCCGCACCACCCCGTCGACGATTGCCACACGCAGACGCTCGCCGGGGCTGTGCGTCCTGTCGCCGGCCAGATCCCGCAGGCGTTTCGACGGCTCGAACGCCTCCGCATCGATCAGCGCAGCGAGGATCTCGTCCTTCGACCCGAAATAATGATAGATCGCCGACCGTCCGAGGCCGACCTCACTGGCAATCGCCGCCATGCTGCAGCGGTCATAGCCCTTTTCGTCGAACATCCGCGCGGCGATATCGAGCAACTGCTCGCGCACCAGCTCCTTGCGCGGATTCGTGTCGCGCCGCTCACCCTTCTGCGACCGCGGCGGATCCCGTTCGCCTTCGCTTTCGGCCCCGTTTATCATTCCGGCTCTCCCTGACGATCCGTCGCCCTCGAAACATGCTTCAGGATATCTACCACCGGCAGACCCGCAAGCGGAACCGGGCCGGGCTCCCCGCACGGCCGCGTCACGAAAAGATCTCGAAAAGACCAGCGGCCCCCATGCCGCCGCCGATGCACATGGTGACCACCCCGTAGCGCGCGCCCTGGCGGCGGCCCTCGATCAGGAGATGGCCGGACAGCCGCGCGCCGGTCATGCCGAACGGATGTCCGACGGCAATGGCCCCGCCATTTGCATTGAGCTTGTCCGGATCGATGCCAAGCCGGTCCCGGCAATAGAGCGCCTGACTGGCAAAGGCCTCATTGAGCTCCCACAGATCGATGTCATTCACCGCAAGGCCGTGCCGTTCCAAGAGCTTCGGAACCGCAAGCACCGGGCCAATACCCATTTCCTCCGGCGCGCAACCGGCCACGGCGATGCCGCGCAGAGCGCCAAGCGGAGACAGGCCGCGACGCTCTGCCTGCCGCGCCTCCATCAACACCAGCGCCGCCGCACCATCGGAGAGCTGCGAGGAATTGCCCGCCGTCACATAGCGGCCGGCGGCGACCAGCGCCCCATCCGCATAAACCGGAGCCAACCCGCTCAACCGCTCCAGCGTCGTTTCCGGGCGCACGCCCTCATCCCGGTCGAGACGCACCTCCTTATGCCGCACTTCGCCGGTTTCTCGGTCCTTCACCAGCATGACGGACGTCATCGGCGCAAGCTCCGCATCGAAACGGCCTGCGGCGTGTGCGGCGGCGGTCCGTTGCTGGCTTTGCAGCGAGAAAACATCCTGCGCGGCGCGGGCGATGCCATAGCGTTCGGCGACGACCTCCGCCGTTTCGATCATCGGCATGTACATATGCGGCCAGTGTGACGTCACCGCCCGCGACTGGTTTCGGTAAGTGTTCTTGTGGGCGTTCTGCGTGAGGCTGATCGATTCGACGCCGCCGGCGATCACCGTCTCCATCCCGTCGAGGGCGATCTGCCGGCTGCCGATAGCAACCGCCATCAGTCCCGAGGAACACATCCGGTCGACCGTCATTCCCGGCACGGTTTCCGGCAGGCCGGCAGCCGCGGCGGTCAACCGCCCGATGTTGTAGCCTTGCGTTCCCTGCTGTGCCGAACACCCCAGGACAACATCGTCGACTTCTCCGCCCGCGACCCCCGCACGGGCCAGCGCCTCGCGTGCGGCATGGCCCGAAAGGGCTGGCGCCTCCGTATCGTTAAAGGCGCCCTTGTAGGCTTTCCCGATCGGCGTTCTCGCCACCGAGACAATGACTGCTTCCCGCATGACAGCTCCCTGCTTGCCGCCGCGCACAACCGCGCGGCTGGAGGATTCCCCGCCTTTGTCTTCTGCAAAACGTCACCGCGCATCGTCCAAGGAGACGAGCAGGGCCGGGATCGGAGCACACCGCTCAATGCCGATAATTTGACGGCACGACAATAATTTGACACTTCGTTGATTATTCGGCATTGTGGTGAAAATGCCGGCAAGGGCGACAGAAATCTTGGCCTGGCATTGCATCGCGGGAGGAACCGAAATGCTCGACAAGGTCCGGCTCGACGCCGAAACAGCGGATACCATTGAACACATCTACGACACGCTGACCGAGGGCGGCACGCTGCAGCAGTGCCTGGACCTGGTGCGCGGCGCCACCGGGGCAATGGAGGTGACGCTCGAGATCGAGACGCGCGGGGCAACTGTCCGCCATCGCTGCATCTCCTCCAGCGCTGCGGAGTTTTCCGGCGATGGGGCGCAGGATCCGGACGCCCGTTCGGTCCTGCTTGCGACGGCCGGCGCCCGGATCACCGTCGAATGCGGCACCGCGCATGACGATCACTATCGACTGCATCTGACGCCAACCCATGATGGCACGCCCTTCCCGGCATCCCGTCAGGATCTTGCCCAGGATCTTCTTCGGCATATTCGCCGCGCCCATCGGCTCGCCGCCCAGATCGACCGGTCGAACCAGGAACGCAGCGTCTATTCGAGCGCCCTCGACCGACTGGCCGTCGGCGCCATCTTCCTCGACGTACAGGGCAAGGTTATCCATGCAACGCGGGTCGCCCAGGACCTGATCGACAGCCGCGACGGCCTGCAGCTCACGCGCGGCGGCCTCGCGGCGGCAGATGCGGCAGACAATCGGGCACTCCAATCAGCCATTCGCGGCAAATTGAGCCAATCCGACGCCATTCCCCGGCAAAAACCGCAGACGCTGGTGGTCTCCCGCCCCTCCGGCGGGCGCGAGTTGGGGCTCATCGTTCACAGTCTGCGCTGCCAGCCGGAGGCACCTGGCGGTTTTGCCGCAGTCGTCATGATCCGCGATCCGGATCGCAGCGGCGCACCGGAACGCGCCATCCTGCGCAACCTGTTCGCCATGACCGCAGCCGAAGCGGAAGTTGCCTGCAGCCTCACCTCCGGTCTGTCCCTCGACGAGACGGCGCAGTCCCTGAACATCAGCCGCAACACAGCCCGCACGCATCTGCGCTCGATCTTTTCCAAGAGCGGCATCAGCCGTCAGACCGAACTGATGCGCCTGATGCTCAGCAGTGCGGCGGTGCTTGGCATGACACCGCTGGCCGGCCAGGAGGAATAAGGCACGGGCACGCCGCGCCCGGGGACCGTGGTCCCTTGCGTATTTCCGAGACCCGGCAGCGCCCACGCGTCACCGGGTCTCCCGGTCTCCCGGTCGCCAGATGGTTTGGATTTTCCGAAATGGCTCTACGCTGTCATTGCCCGGACCTGCGGGGTGTCGCCGCGACCAGATCCACGGCCGCTTCCTTCCGATGCCACGACCAAGCAAGATGCCGGGTGCTTTGCCGCCACAGCCCGCTCAAGCAGGCCCTGCCGACAGGAAAAACGCCACCCCAAGACAGAACGGATCTTTGATCCATTGCTTGATGGTCCTGTTTCACCTGGCGCTCTCAACCAAACAGGGATCTATCGTCATTGGGATCCGGCAACGCGCGTTCAGGCAGGTCCGGCGGACCGTCATGGCCCTGTCCGGTTGCATCGAAACAAGCCGTCAGCCGGTCGCTCCCGACGACCATAGCGGCGCCTGGTGACAGTATCGGCACTGCGTCTGGGCCATCGCCACAGGAGCCGGTGCCATGCGGTCGAAAGTGAGCTGAGACCCTGAAACCCCTCCAGAGTTTGGTAGAGACCGTCGCATTTGAGAAGACGGACGGTATGAAGCGTTCACGGTTCACTGAAGAGCAGATCATCGGGATTCTGAAGGAGCAGGAAGCCGGTCAGAAGACTGCCGATGTCTGCCGGAAGCATGGAGTATCGGAGGCGACCTTTTGCAAACACAAGGCCAGGTCTGGCGGCAGGGACGTTTTCGAAGCCCGCAAGCCAAAAGCTTTGGAAGATGAGAACGCGAAGCTCACGAAGATGCTCGCGGAGCACATGCTTGGACAATGCCATTTTGAAGGATCTCGCTTCAAAAAAATGGTGACGGCCGATGGAAAGCGGGATGCGGTGGTTCATGTGTGCGGACAGCACGGCTTGAGCCAGCGTCGGGCGTGCCGTGTGCTATCGGTCGACCGGTCGGGCATGCGATATCGCAGCATCCCGCCCGACGACAGCCATATCCGGGCAGCAATGAAGACGGTCACCGTTCAGCGCCGCCGCTTTGGCTACCGGCGCATCCACGTCATGCTTGAACGACAAGGGATCGAAATGGACCTGAGGTAGCTCAGGCGGCTTTACCGGGAAGAGAAACGGACCGTTCGCAAACGTGATGGCCGTAAGCGACCTCTGGGGACCGGACGACCACTTGCGCTGCCGTTACGTCCCAATGAACGCTGGAGCCTCGATTTCGTCAGCTTCGCTTGCACCGACGGGCGCAGGTTCCGTGTTCTTACCGTCGCAGATGACTTCACGCGGGAATGCTTGGCGCTGGTCGCGGATACTCCTTTGTCTGGTCTGCGTCTTGCCAGGGAACTGAACCGCGCCGGGTTTGCCGGAGGCTCCAACTCCTGAGTAGGATGGAGCACGATGAGCAAAACGACGAACAAGTTTTCCCCTGAAGTACGCGAACGAGCGGTACGCCTTGTGCTGGAGAATGAAGGCCAGCACGGGTCTCGCTGGCAAGCGATCGTATCAATAGCAGCCAAGATCGGCTGCTCGGCGCACACGCTGAACGAATGGGTCAAGAGATCCGAGGTTGATAGTGGTGCGCGGGCGGGCATCCCGACGGAGATGGCCGAGAAGATGAAGGCCCTGGAGCGGGAGAACCGTGAGCTTCGTCAGGCCAACGAGATCCTGCGCAAGGCGTCTGCTTATTTTGCGATGGCGGAGCTCGACCGCCCATTGAAGCGATGATTTCCTTCATCGAAGAACACCGGAGGGTGTTTGGGGTCGAGCCGATTTGCAGACTGCTGCCGATTGCCCCATCGACCTATTACGAGAACATCGCCAAGCGTGAGGACGTGGACAGGCTTTCAGTTCGCGCCCGCCGCGATACTGTTCTGAAGATCGAGATACGCCGTGTCTTTGAGGAGAACTTCCGGGTTTATGGCGTGCGCAAGGTCTGGCGGCAATTGCAGCGGGAGGGCTTCGATGTCGCCCGTTGCACCGTGTCCCGGCTCATGAGGTCCATGGGGCTTCAGGGGATCATCCGTGGCAAACCGGTCAAAATGACCTTTCCGGACAAGTCAGCACCCAGCCCGCTCGACCGCGTAAACCGTCAGTTCAAGGCACCGGCGCCGAACAGGCTCTGGGTTTCGGATTTCACGTACGTGGCCACCTGGCAGGGTTTTGTCTATGTCGCCTTCGTTATCGACGCATTTGCCCGGCGTATCGTCGGCTGGCGTGTCAGCCGGACGGCGCATGCGACCTTCGTTCTCGATGCTCTGGAGCAGGCACTTCATGATCGGCGTCCCATTCATGGCGGTGGCCTCGTGCACCATTCGGACAGGGGCGTCCAATACGTGTCGATCAGGTACTCGGAGCGATTGGCCGAAGCGGGCGTTGAGCCCTCCGTCGGAAGTGTCGGTGACTCTTATGACAATGCTCTCGCCGAGACGATCAACGGCCTTTACAAGGCCGAGGTCATTCATCGTCGCGGGCCGTGGCGAAACTTCGAAGCCGTCGAGTTCGCAACACTCGAATGGGTCGACTGGTTCAATCACCGGCGTTTGCTGGAGCCCATAGGTAACATCCCTCCGGCTGAAGCGGAGGAACAATATTACGCCACGCTGGAACAACCGGCCGTGGCAGCATAACTTAAACCAAACAGCCTCCGGCAATCCCGGCGCGGTTCAAAACCCCGTTTATGGGGACAGGTCCTAGGTCACCCTAGCTCTTCTTCTGCCTTTCTTACGATCCATTCTTCAAACGCGCGCGACCCCGCATTCATAATTCGGTCGGGGTTATATCGAAGCACATATCTAACGGATGCTGGAACCCGAAGTCCCGATAATTCGACAAGCGTGCCTGCTGCTAGGGCGTCAAGCACCAGAAAACTGCGCCCCATGGCAATCCCCTGCCCATGTTCGGCTAAAAGCAAGCTCATGTTGGACTGAGGAAACACTTGCCGGTGCTGTCGCGGTAAATCGATGCCGATTTCAGATGCCCATCGGTCCCATGTATCGTATCCAGAGATCGATGTATCGCCAAGTAACGGAAGTTCCGCCAACTTGGAAAGCAATGTTTTGGGCGAGAGTTCCGCGAGACTATGCTTGGAAACGAACGCCCGCGAGGCTACTGGAAAAAGGTCTTCCTGCGCCAATGATGTTGTTTCTTGGACCATCTCATAAGAAATCGTAACATCTGCGGTCGGGTTCAAGAAACCCTGATCATGATCGCTAACTATCACAACCTCTACATCTGGGCGAAGGCAGTTGAAGCTTGATAGCCGAGGAAGCAGCCAGCGGGCACAGAAACCCGGAAGGACCTGAACTATTGTTCTCAAACTATCCTTCTGTTTTTGAGTATTTTCTATTGCACGCCGCAGGCTTGAAAATGCATCCCTCTGAGCCTTGAGTATACTGCGGCCGGCTGGAGTAAGAACGATTGACCGCCCATTCTTTTGGAACAACTCCAACCCCAGACGGTGTTCGAGTTGCCTAATCTGCTGGCTTACTGCGCTTTGGGAAATTCCCATTGCGCCCCCGGCAGCTGTAAAGGTTCCATTGCTAGCGCAGGCTTCGAACACGCGAAACATTTTTTCCGTCGGAAGCAGCTGCCCTGCCATGCATCCTCCACATCAAGCCACCCATAACGTGTAGCTTATAGATCAATAAGTTCAAGTGAATATTTCATTATTGATTTTTGGGGTATGACCCCGACAAAGGGAGGGATTTAAAATGATTCGTACGGACAAAGACCCGTCGTTTGCTCAATCGGCGATTACATTCGGCGCTATTGTCGTCGTTATTGGCACAGGGTTGTTCGGCTTTGGCGCCAGCCTTCACAGTTTGATGCTTATATGCTTGACGATCGCCGCAACAAGTGCGTGGTTTCTGAACAAGGACGGCTTTGGACGTATCCGGGATGCCATGAACAGCGGCATTTCAGGCGCTTTCGGAGCGATTTACATCTTCATCCTGATTGGCGTTCTGATCGCGGCGTTCATTCAGGCCGGATCAGTAGGCACACTGATCTACTACGGACTGCAATTCATATCTCCGGCGATTTTCCTTCCGGCGGGAATCATCCTGTGTGTGTTCATGTCGGTTGCAACGGGCACGAGTTGGGGCACAGTCGGCACCGCGGGGATCGTTCTGATCGGGATCGGCGACGTGATGGGAATTCCACTGCCTATCGTGGCTGGCGCGATCGTTTCGGGGGCTACCTTTGGTGACAAGATGTCACCGGTGTCCGACACGACGAACCTTGCGGCGATGTCGGCGAAGGTCGACCTGTATTCGCACATCAAATCCATGACCTACACGACCGTTCCGACCCTGATTGTCGTGTTGATAATCTCGACCGTTATCAGCATGCAATATGCCGATAACGTGTTGCCGGTCGAACAGTTGAACGCGCTATTGAATGCGCTTGATGCCGCATATTCAATCAATCTGATATGTTTGCTGCCCTTTGTGGTGATGATCGCCCTGATCGTGATGAAAGTATCCCCGGAACCCGCAATGATTGCTGCCACTGCGATTGCTGTGTTGCTGGCGATTGTCATGCAAGGGGCCGACCCGATTGGCGTCCTGAATGCGCTTTATGGGGGCGGAACCGGTGACACGGGCGTCGAAACGCTCGACAATTTGCTGAGTCGCGGTGGGATTGCGTCAATGATGTGGACCTTGGCACTAGCGTTGATGGCGCTGGCATTGGGTGGCATTCTACACAGCTTTGGCTTCTTGCGTGTGCTGATCGCAACACTCATCTCGCGGGTGAGATCGGCCTTCGGCCTTGTTACCTCAACAATTTTCGCCTGTCTGGCCGGCAACATGACGATGGGCGAGGCCTATATGTCGATCATCCTTGGCGGTCAGTTGTTCGGGCCCGCTTACGACGAAGCGGATCTCGACCGACGTGTTCTGTCTCGCTCACTTGAAGAAGGCGCAACGCTAACCACGACCCTTATTCCGTGGACAACAGGCGGCGCGTTTTTTGCGGCGACACTTGGTGTGGATGTGATCGAATACGCGCCTTGGGCGATGCTGAACTGGATGAACATTCTGGTCGCAATGCTGTTCGCATCCCTCGGGATCGGGTTGTTTCGCAACATGGAAAATCGGGGACCCCAAGAGCAAGCCTGAAGGCACGACTTTCGACCAAACAATTGACCGGCCGATCGGCCGGTCAATCCTTCAAGGATCATACCATGACGAATGCTAATTTTTCCCCGCTGGAGATTGACGCACTGGAGTACACACGCTCCCTGCCAGCTGACCTGATCGATGCAATTCCCGTTCTGATGGTGAACCGGCTTGGGACCACTCCGACGGCTTACATGAAAACAGAGAATTTTCTTGGCCATTGCGAACCCGGCAAAACTTACCGTGTATCCTTAGAAGAGGGCTTCGTCCCCGCAGACGGCGAAGTTGCGCCAAAGGCGTCGCCTGTGCAACCGCCTCATATGGTTCTGGACGGTCAATGGGACCAAACAGTCGACTATATAAATGACGATTCGAATATTCTGGGCGGCAACGGGCGCTATGTGCCTGCCGACGGAAAGGGAACGATCACGATTCCCGTGGCTGAAACGACCGCAGAACATTTAGCCTATTATGGTAGTAGGCTTGTCAAATCCGGCGATCTTGTGTGCTTTGAATCGACGGCAAATCTGCCAGTCACGGTGACATCAGTGGGCCACGATTACCCTGAAAACTATCTGATCAGGGAGGATCTGGGAGGCGGCGCATATCTCGAAGTACACGACCGACCGCACTTTCACATGCCTATCGAAAAAGACAACGGCGGGTATCTGATCGTCGGCAAAGAGGGCGATGACGGCGTAAAGCGCGTGTCTGCGTTTCACATTCCATATGGTTTCGGCATTCACATGGGGCCATGGGCAATCCACAGCGATTCCTACATTATCGGTCGCCATCTGGTAATCTATTCGGCAACTCCCGAATTTTCGACTGTTATCCTGCGGGATGCCGACAATAATTTGGCGTCAATCAAATTCAACCGATGAACCTAGGAGCGGCCGTCTCTGGCGACCGCTTTCGTTATAATAGTCAAACCTTCTAAGGCAGCTTCACTGTGCCGGCCTCAAGGTTACCGAGTTGAAAAAGACAACCTCGGCGAGAGGAATGTTCCTGCCGATGCGATGTACGGCGTCCACACCTTGCGAGCGTTGGAAATTTTTCGATCACGGGAACTCCTCTGTCGCACTTTCCCAACCTGATTATCGCGCTTGCGCACGTCAAAGCCGCAGCGGCTCAGGCCAATATGGACCTAGAGCGCATCCGTTTATCGATGAATCGAACGTGAAGTGACATGTCGTTTGATGTCTGATTCACGCTTTCCCGCAGTGGAGGGCGATTTGATGGGTCGGGCACTGAGTTGCGATCTTCGGGATCGGGTGTTGCAAGCATCTCGGGAAGGAGCCTCCGCGCGGCAGGCTGCGGCGGGATTTGGGGTGAACGCTTCGAGTGCGATCCGCTGGATCGCTCGCGCCGGACAGGGCGAGACGGCGCCCCGCAAGTCCGGGC
>NZ_AUIM01000011.1:0-462500 GCF_000423705.1 Stappia stellulata DSM 5886
GTCGGCATCGTCGCGAATGCCACGGATTCCGATGCGACCGACAGCGTCTCCTATTCCGTCGACGACGCCCGCTTCACCGTCGATCCCGACGGCACCGTGCGCATCGCAGACGGCGCAAGCTTCGACGCGGAGACGGAGGGCAGCATCGACGTCACCGTCACGGCGACCTCCACCGATGGCAGCACGTCCAGCGAGACCTTTGCGGTCGACGTCACCGACGTGAACGAGAGCGCCGTCTCACCGGTCACCGACACGGACGCCAGCGCCAACACCCTGGCCGAGGATGCTTCCACCGGCACAACGGTCGGCATCGTGGCCAACGCCACTGACGCAGATGAGTCCGACAGCGTCAGCTACGCCGTTGACGACACCCGCTTCACCGTCGACCCCGACGGCACCGTGCGCGTCGCAGACGGCGCAAGCTTCGATGCGGAGACGGAATCCAGCATCGACGTCACAGTCACCGCAACATCCACCGACGGCAGCACCTCGTCGGAAACCTTCGCGGTCGATGTGACGAATGTCATCGATGAAACGCCGACCGACATCGTCATGAGTGGTGGAACGGTCGATGAAAACAGCGCTTCGGGCACGGTGGTCGCGACGCTCTCGACCGTGGATGCCGATGCCGGCGACAGCCACAGCTATGCCTTCACCAACGAACCGTCCGGATTCTTCGAAATCGTCGGGAACGAAATCCGGGTAAAAGCCGGAGCGAACCTGGATCACGAGACTGCGGACCGACACACCGTAACCGTGCAAGTAACCGATTCCGCCGGGAACACCCACTCGGAGGATCTGGACCTCGCGGTCAACGACGTGAACGAGGGGCCAAGCGCGGGGCTGGTCACTCTCGGCGCGGTCGCGGAAGACGGCAGCCTGACGATCACCGCCGCCCAACTGCTCGCCAACAGTTCCGATGTCGACGGCGACAGCCTGACCGTTTCCAGTGTCGCGGTGGATCCCGCTTATGGCACACTTGCAGACAATGGCGACGGCACCTGGACCTTCACCCCGACGAGCGACTACGCGGCGAACTATGTACCGTTGAGCTTCGCCGTGACGGATGGAGAATACAATGCGGGATCATGGGCCCTGGTCGATGTGACCGCGGTTGCCGATGCCCCCGCGGTCGCGGTCGGCTCCACGACAAAAAATGCCTTCAGTACCGACTTCGAGAGCGGTGCCGCCAGCCAGTTCGTCTCGACCTACGAGGGCTGGAACTCGGATGGCGCAATCGAGGTGCGCGATGGGCTCGAGAGCTCGTCGAGCCCGGCTTCGACAACGCATATCGAACTGAACATGGACCCGGACAATCAGCCCAGCGGCGACGACGACGACGACTCTCCACCGGCGTTTCCCGACGCGCCGAACATCTATCGCACAGTGGAAACGGAGGCGAACGGCACCTACGAGCTGACCTTCGACTACGCGGGCCGGCCAGGTTTTGACGCATCGGTAAACCGCATCGAGATCCTGTGGGACGGCGAGGTGATTGCCACGCTCTCCGCCGACGGAACCGCCAGCTCGGAGCCGGTGTGGCAGAGCTATACGGTCACGCTGCCCGGCGACGGCGACCCGACACGCATCGAGTTCCGCGAGGCCGGCGTCGACGTCAGCCGCGGTCGCGGCATGTTCCTCGACAACATCCAGATCGCCGAGACACTTGAGGACGCGGCGCGCGGCGCGGCGAACACGGCAATCGATCTCCCGGACCTCTCCGGCAGTCTCTTCGACACCGACGGCTCGGAGGCGCTGTCGCTCGCCCTTTCCGGCTTGCCGAACGGCACCGTCATTTCCGACGGCAGCAACACGTTCACGGCGACGAGCGATAACGCGAGCGCCAACGTGACCGGCTGGAACCTTGCCAGTCTGCGCGCGACCCCGCCATCCGACTACACCGGAACCATGCACCTAACCGTCTCCGCCACGGCGACAGAGGCGCTCAACGGCGACACCGCGACCACGCATACCGCGCTCAGGGTGCATGTCGACGGAGGGGACGGCCAGACCCTGACAGGAACGAGCGGCTCCGACACCATGGCAGGCACGGCCTATGACGACGTCATCGACAGCGGAATGGCCAGAGATACCGTCTCGGCCGGCGCCGGCGACGACATCATTCATTACAATGTGCGCTACAACGACGGCGGCAATCTCGTCGACGGGGGCGACGGCACGGACCTGGTGGATTTCTCAAGCTCTTCGCCCGGGGGATACACGACGAACTACGGCATCGGCATCGATCTCGCCACGGGCGCGGTCATCGATATCGGCAACTACAACGCCAACGGAAACTACAGCTTCAGCTATGGTGTGAAATCCAGCGTCTCGAACGTCGAGGACGTGCGCGGCTCGGCCTTCAACGACCTGCTGAAGGGCGATGCCGGCGGGAACACACTCTACGGCAATGCCGGCGACGACTTCCTCAGCGGCCGCGCGGGCAACGACGTGCTGGCGGGCGGCGGCGGCGACGACGCACTTTACGGCGGCGACGGCGCGGACCTGTTCATCTATGCGGCCGGCGACGGAAGCGACACGCTCGCCGGCGGCGCAGGAGGTGGCTGGACCGATATTCTCGACCTCGGCGATGGCGCCTCCGTGCAGCTCGGCGACTACGGGACCGACTGGACGGTGACGATCACGCAAGGAAACATCCTGACCGACGACAGCGCCAACGGTCATCTGGATCTCTCGCAGGATGCGGCGGGCTACATCGACATGCAGGACGGCAGCCGCATCGACTTCCAGGAGATCGAACAGATCCAGTGGTGACGACCGCGACAGCAGCGCCTTGGCTACGGCCGGTCAGTCGCGCTTGTCCAGCCTGAGCGACCAGCTTTCCATCGTCGGAACGAGGCGCGCCGGCACGGCGACGACCTTTGCCGGAACGCCGAAGCGCTCGGGCGACAAGCGGCCGAGTGTCGCCAGCAGAAAGAGTTCCGCCACAGCGCGGTCGAAACGGGCGTTCTCGTAGACCGTCCGGCTGTCGACCAGTTCGCGCTGTCCGTTGAGAACATCAAGCAGCGTGCGTTCCCCACCGCGATATTCCATCTTCAGACCCCGCACCGCGCGTTCGTTCGCGGAAATCGCCTGCCTTGCGGCTTCCGCCCGCCGGCGGGAGGTTTCCATCTGCTTCTGCGCGGCGATCACGCTTTCGCGCACCTGAAGACGTGTGTCGTCGACCTCGTATTCGCGCTGCGCGGCCGTTTCCTTGGCCTGGCGCACGCTGGCGATGTTGCTGCCGCCGGTGAAGATCGGAACATTGACCCGCACACCGACCTGAAAATCCTCGACCGATCGCGTTGCCAGACTGTCTCTGTATTCGTTGAGGTAAGACGCGCTGGCCGTGACCCTGGGCAGCATGTCGCCGACGCGGGCCCTTGCCGCGAACCGCGAGGCCCGTGCTTCGGAGACTTTCGAGCGCACCGTCGGATTGCCCCGCATGGCGATGTCGATCGCCGCCCCCAGCGACGCGGGAAGCAGGTCGGCCGGCAGGGCCGGCCATGCCAGCTTGCCCGGCTCCCGGCCGACCAGCCGCTGATAGGCGGCATCGCTTGCCGCAAGCTGGCCGAGCGCCTGTTCCAGATCGGCCTGCGCCTCATTGTAACGAGCGGAGGCCTGATCGACATCGGTGCGCGAGGCGTCGCCGAGTTCGACACGGCGCTTCGCCGACCTGCGTTCCTCGCCCACGAGTGCAAGATAGCTCTTTCGATGGGCGACGTTGTTCCGGTCCCTGAGGACGGCGAGAAAGGTCCGGCCGGTTCCAAACAGGAGGTCCTGTTCCGCGCCCAGCAGCCGCTCCTGCCCCGCCGCACTTTCCTCATGCGCCTGATTCAGACGGTTCACGCCGGCAAATCCCTGAAACAGGGTCTGTTCCGCCGTGATCTCCAGATTGTGCTCGAAGCGATCGTTGTCCGTCGCGTTCAGGTGGTCGCGGTAATCGCGCCGCTCCACCCCATAACTGCCCGACACGCGCGGCAGGAAGGCACTGCGCGCCTGCCACACCCCCTGATTCGTCGCGCGCTGCCGCGCGCGCTCGGCCTTCAGCGCAGGGCTTTGCCGATACGCCTCGCGCATGGCGTCGCGCAGTGTTTCCGCCTGCGCGGCGGGGCCGAACAGGCAGACTGCCAGCGCGACGCAAATGGCGCGCGAGGGGATGATCCAAACGGACATGCGTCGGTCCTCATTGTCAAAGAGGACTCAACCCCAAACGTGGTTAAGGACGGCTTAACCCTGCGGCACCGCAGCACGATCCGGGCGGTCTTCGCCGGTCAGTCCTTGGTCGCGAGGATCCGCTCGATCTGGTCGGGCGGATGGCCGGTCAGCGTCTTGTCGACTTCGGCCACCACCCGGCTTGCGACCTCCTTGTGAAACGCCTTGCGCAAGTCGCCCAGCGTCATCGGCGGCGCGACGACCACCAGTTTCGAGAAGCGCCCGGCATGGGCCGCCTTGTAGAGAGCCTCGGCCACCTCCTTGGCAAAACGATGCTTTTCGAGTGTATGCCAGTCGGTGTCCTCCATGGCACTGCGGTGGGCGCCGGGCCCGTCGGCGCGTCGACCGGGACTGTCCGTCCCCTGTTCGGACGTGGCGGGATTCTCGTGCTCCAGGACCCGAAGAACCTCGAAATTCGGATAGTCGGCATCGCCTTCATTGCGGAAAAAGAGAGCCTTTTCACCGTCGCCGACAAGAATCCAGCTTTCGTGTTCGATGCGCAAGCCGCTCATCT
This sequence comes from Stappia stellulata DSM 5886, assembly GCF_000423705.1. Taxonomy (GTDB): domain Bacteria; phylum Pseudomonadota; class Alphaproteobacteria; order Rhizobiales; family Stappiaceae; genus Stappia; species Stappia stellulata. The sequence goes on from NZ_AUIM01000011.1 coordinate 4,730, forward strand.
TCGACCTCCTTGTTTGGCACTTCGCCGTTTCGCGATCGAAACGTCTGTCGGATCCGCGCAGGGGTGAGTCGCCTCCGGGTGACATCAACGCCTCGTCCATTTCACATAGGAACGAAAGCCCCGGACTTAAACGCCCTGCGTGACCTCCGGGAGCAGACGGTCGCAGCCCGCATCGAGCATCTCGAACACACGCTGGAAGCCGTCGGGTCCGCCGAAATAGGGATCGGGCACATCGACATCCAGGAACCGGCGCAGGACGCCGCCGCCGTTAACGCGCATCGGCTTGAGGTTCGCGAGATTGTCGCCGTCCATCGCCAGCACGAGATCGAAGCGCTGAAAATCCGCAGCCGTCACCTGCCGCGCCCTGAGGCGGGTGAGATCGATGCCGTTGCGCCGCGCGATCGCAATCGACCGGGGATCGGGCGCCTTGCCGACATGCCAGCTCCCGGTCCCGGCCGAATCGACCCCGATCCGCCCGTCGGCCCCCATGGATACGAGTTTTGCCCGCAGGATGCCCTCCGCCAGCGGAGACCGGCAGATATTGCCAAGACAGACGAACAAAACGGAGGTCATGCAGCTCTCCCCAGGACGCACCGGCCTATCGGCGGATGGCGAATAAAGATCCCCACGGCAGGGGGTGTTTTCACGGAACGCACATCCTAGGTGAAGGGGGAAGGCATTCAAGCGCCTGGAATTCGCGCGGGCCTCGACACAGGAGATCTTGCATATGGCATCCCGTCTTGACGACAGCGAACGCTCCGCAGCCCTGGCCGACCTTGACGGCTGGGCCCCGGCCGCGGACCGCGACGCAATCGAGAAGACCTTCACCTTCCGCGATTTCAACGAAGCCTTCGGCTTCATGACGCGATCCGCGCTGGTCGCGGAAAAGCTGAACCACCATCCAGAATGGTTCAACGTCTACAAGACGGTAAAGGTGACCCTGACCACCCATGACGCGGGCGGCCTCAGCCAGCTCGACGTGAAGATGGCAAAGGCGATGGACGCGATCGCCGCGACCTAGGTGTCAAAGCGCACATGCAAAACGCCAACGGGCTCCCGGACTCAGCCCGGCTCGCCGCCGCGCTCCAGCACGAAGACATGCGTTTCGCCGGCCTGCTCGCGCGACACGAGACGATGGCCCGCCTCGTTGCAGAAATGCGGAATGTCGATCACCGACATCGGGTCGGTCGCCTCGATCCGCACCCGCGTGCCGGCAGGCAGCCGGGCAAGCGCCTTGCGCGCCTTGAGCACCGGCAGCGGGCATTTCAGCCCCTTCAGATCGAGCTCGGTCAGCGGTTCGGTCACTGGGGTCGTCCCTGTCCAATGGATTGTCGGTATGACCATCGGTGCGAAGCCGGTCGTCGTGTTGCCGGCCCCCGCCTGCCTGGGGTTCCACGCCCGTTCCGGCGATGCGATAGTCGCATGACGCAACCCGAGGATAGGCCTGAAATGACGCGCGACAAGATCGATCCCTTCGAAATCCTGGATTTCTGGTGGAAAGCCGGGCCGAAAAAATGGTTTGCCAGCGATGCGGCCTTCGACGACGAAATCCGCCAGCGGTTCGAGCCGGCCGTGACGGCGGCGGGACTCGGCGCCCTGGACGACTGGGCCGGCACCCCGCACGGCGCTTTGGCGCTGCTTCTGCTTCTCGACCAGTTCCCGCGCAACCTTTACCGCAACGACGCCAGGGCCTATTCGAGTGATGCTCGCGCGCTCGCCATCGCAGAACGGGCGCTCGACGCGGGCTTTGACCGCGCCTACCCGGGAATGGCACGCAGCTTCTTCTATCTTCCGTTCGAACATGCCGAGGACATGGCCGCGCAGGAGCGCAGCGTCGACCTGTTCCGCCGCCTCGGCGACGACACCACCTATCTCTATGCCTTGGTGCATATGGACGTCATTCGCCGCTTCGGACGGTTTCCCCATCGCAACGCCGCGCTCGGACGCGACACGACCGCAGCGGAATCCGCCTATCTCGCCGACGGCGGGTTCGGCGCCTGATTTCCAGGCACACGCTATTTTAGCTTATTTTTTATGCAGACCCGCGAGGCGAGTCTGCATATTTTTTGACCATGCGCCAGCCGGTGGCAACACGGCCGAAGCACGGGTTACGCAAAGTGGTTCGGCTTTTTATTAGCCTTTGATTTTCCTCGATAAATTCTGAATCAACACCTGGCAAGCCCGCCGCTTTTTTGCACTGCAATACGAGTTGGCACGCTCCTTGATACCTGAGGTTTGGCGTTGGTCGGCGCCGGCTCCCATGCGCATCGCGCATTCACCGGACGACGCGCCGCCGACAACCGCCCCCGGCAAGCGCCAGCCGCTTCCGACGGGCAGGGGCAAGCAGGGAAAGGAACGGGAAGCGAGCATGAAAATCGTGATGGCCATCATCAAGCCGTTCAAGCTCGACGAGGTGCGCGACGCCCTCACGAGCATCGGCGTTCAGGGACTGACAGTCACGGAAGTCAAGGGGTACGGACGCCAGAAGGGGCACACGGAAATCTACCGTGGCACCGAATACGCCGTCAGCTTCCTTCCGAAACTGAAGATCGAGGTCGCCGTGGCCTCCGACCTTGCCGACAAGGTGGTCGATGCGATTGCCGGTGCCGCCAAGACCGGACAGATCGGCGACGGCAAGATCTTCGTCTACGCGCTCGACCAGGTTCAGCGCATCCGCACCGGCGAAGCCGACGCCGCCGCGCTTTGATCCATTCGAGCAGGGGATAATCCGATGAACAACCGTATCAAGTCCGCCGGTCTCGCCATTGTCGCGACGCTCGCGGCGAGCGGTCCGGCGCTCGCGCAGGACACGCCGCAGTTTTCGCTGTCGGGCGAGACCGCCTATATCTTCAACACGCTGCTCTTCCTGATCGGCGGGTTCCTCGTCATGTGGATGGCTGCAGGCTTTGCCATGCTGGAAGCCGGCATGGTGCGCAGCAAGAACGTCTCCATGCAGTGCCTGAAAAACATCACGCTCTATTCCATCGCGGGGCTGATGTTCTGGATCACCGGCTACAACCTGATGTACACCGGCGTCGACGGCGGCTTCATGGGATCGCTCGGGCCCTACAGCATCGACCCCGTCGGCGGCAATGCGCTCGACACCGGCTATTCGACCGCCTCCGACTGGTTCTTCCAGATGGTGTTCTGCGCCACAACGGCCTCCATCGTCTCCGGCACGCTCGCCGAGCGCATCAAGCTGTGGCCCTTCCTGATCTTCACGATCGTGCTGACCGGCTTCATCTATCCGATCGGCGGCTCTTGGGAGTGGGGCGCGGGCTGGCTTGACGGCATGGGCTTCTCCGACTTCGCCGGCTCCACGCTGGTGCACTCGGTCGGCGGCTGGGCCGCTCTTGCCGGCGCGCTGGTTCTCGGGGCACGCGCCGGGAAATACGGCGCGGACGGCCAGGTCCATCCCATGCCCGGCTCCTCCATGCCGCTCGCCACGCTCGGCACTTTCATCCTGTGGCTCGGCTGGTTCGGCTTCAACGGCGCCTCGCAGCTTGCCATGGGCACCATCGCCGACGCCACCGACGTGTCGCGGATCTTCGTCAACACCAACATGGCCGCCGCTGCCGGCGTCGTCGTCGCGGTGATCCTGATGCAGATCATGTACAAGAAGGTCGACGTGACGATGGCGCTGAACGGCGCGCTCGCCGGTCTCGTCTCGATCACCGCGGAGCCGCTGGCCCCCAGCGTCTTCCAGTCGATCATCATCGGCGGCATCGGCGGCGTCATCGTGGTCTTCACCGTGCCGCTCCTCGACAAGCTGAAGATCGACGACGTGGTCGGCGCGATCCCGGTTCACCTGATCGCCGGCATCTGGGGCACGATGATCGTGCCGCTGTCCAACTCCGACGCGAGCTTCTATGTCCAGGGCGTGGGCGTTGTCGCCTTCGGTGTCTTCACCTTCGGCGTCAGCCTGGTGGTGTGGCTCATCCTGAAATCGACCATCGGCGTGCGTGTGACCCCGGAAGAAGAGGCGCTCGGCCTCGACAAGACGGAAGTCGGCGTCGAAGCCTATCCGGAGTTCGGCCAGGGCAGCCAGCGGGTCTGATCCGGCCTTGCCTCTCCCGTGACGGCCGATCCCGCATCGGCCGCACCTTGAAACCCGGAGCCCAGGCTCCGGGTTTTTTTGTGTCCCCGGGCGAGGGGAAGCAGCCCTTGCGGCCACGCCGGGAAGACAGCATCATCGCGCCACGGATGAAACGCACGCGAATCGATGCCCGCGCCACGCACGCATGTTTTCTCCGCCGACGATGCCCTTCGCCCACAGCTGCTCCCGGAAAGGATCCCGGCCATGCCGTTCATCGTGTCGATACCGCTGACCCTGGCGCCGCTGCTGGTCTACAACCTGCTCGCGTTTTCGCTTCTGGGAGATGTGGGCGGAGATCCGTGGCTCGGACCGGTGCTCACCGTCGAACTGGTCTCCGGCGCCCGCTTCACGCTGGTCATCGGCGACCTGATGATCCTGTCCGGCCTCGTCCTGCTGTTCATAGAACTCCTGAAGGCAACCCGCACGGGCGTCGTCGCACTGACCGACCACATTCTGTCGACGCTGGTCTTCGTCGCCTATCTGGTGGAATTTCTCACCGTCCGCGAGGCGGCGACCTCCGTGTTCTTCATCCTGATCTGCATCTCGCTTGTGGACGTAATCGCCGGCTTCAGCATCACCATCACCGGCGCGCGCCGCGATTTCGGTGTCTCGCGCGGCGACGACTACCACTGAACGCACGCACCGACCGTTCGCCCGCAACAGAAAAAACGGCGGAAATCCGGGGACAACCGGCGCGATTCGCGCGCGCATCGCGAAATAGTTAACAAGAGGTTATCGCCTGGCACGGCATTTGCGCTAAATTACCCGGTAACAACGCCAATGTCTCAAATTGGCACGCCCGGGAGGCGACAATGCGGATTGAACCAGCCAACCGTGTCACAGCGGGATCGACGACGAGACGGACGAGGGCAGCGAATGCCGGCGCGACGACCGATTCACGCGCGGCATCGGGCTCCGGAACCCTGGTCGCCATCGAACCGGTGGTCGAAACCCGGGAGACGGGATATTCGCGGCTGCATCGCACCAATGCCGCCTTTCTTGCGCAGCTGATCGCAACGCGGGACAACATGCCGCAAACCCGTGCACGCCGTCGCGCGGCTCCGGCGCAGGCGGTCGACGCCTATCGCGCAACCGAGCGCCAGCCGCGCCACATGGACGCCGGCCGCGTGCTTTCCGTCAGCCGTTGAGCCCTGTCATCAGGCCTTAGGCGCTCAGCGCGAATGAAAAGGCGGCAGGATCTCCCGCCGCCTTCCATCCGGTCCGGAACCTGATCGCGCCCCTCAGTACCCCAGCGCCATGCCGTCCTTGCGCGGATCGGACCCGCCGACCAGCGTGCCATTGTCACGGTCGATAAGGATCGCCTGCGCGCCGCCGATCGGCCCCGGGGCCTCGACGATCTCGTGCCCGAGCCCGCGCAGGACCGACAAGGTTTCCGCCGGAACGCTTCGCTCCGCCTGCAGCACATGGGTCGTTTCGTCGAAGAACATGCGCGGCGCGTCGATGGCCTCCTGCGGGTCCATGCCGAAGTCGACCATGTTGGTCAGCACATGCGCGTGTCCGCAGGGCTGGTAGCCCCCGCCCATCACGCCGAACGACAGATGCGGCTTGCCGTCCTTGAACGCCATGGCCGGAATGATCGTATGCAGCGGACGCTTGCCGCCGTCGATGCAGTTCGGGTGGCCCGGTTCAAGCCGGAAACAGGCGCCCCGGTTCTGCAAGAGCACGCCGCTCTTCGGCGCGCAGATGCCGGAGCCGAAATCCTTGTAGACCGAATTGATCAGCGACACGGCCATGCCGGCATCATCGACAACGGAGAGATAGATCGTGTCCGAGGAGGGCCCGAGCAGCGCCGGCGGAATGTCGGGAATACGCGAGGACGGCGTGATCCGCGCGGCGAGCTTGTCGAGATAGGCCGGCGTGAGGAAGGCATCCGGCCCATAGGCCATGTGATCGGGATCGGCGAGGAAGAGGTCGCGCACGGAATAAGCGAGCCGGCCGGCCTCCATCTCCAGATGGAAGCGTTCCGGCCCTGACGGATCGAGGCCAGCGAGGTCGAAGCGCTCCAGGATGCCCAGCATGACAAGGGCGATGAAGCCCTGACCGTTGGGCGGAAGCTCGGCCACGTCGATGCCGCGGTAATTGCGCACCACCGGCGTCATGTCGAGCGTCTCCATACCCGCCAGGTCGTCCATCGTCATCAGTCCGCCCTTGGCGGCCAGCGTATCGACGATATCCTGGGCGACCTCGCCTTCGTAGAAAGCTTTGGCCCCTGTATCGGCAATCGCCTGCAGCGTGCGGGCAAGTGCCCGGTGACGCATCACCTGCCCGACCTTCGGGATCGCACCGTCGATCAGGTATTCGTCGGCCGCACCGGCATCGGCGGAGAGTTTTTCCAGATTGCGCGCCCAGTCGTGGGCCACGCGCGGCGTCACCGGATACCCGTCGCGCGCGCAGCCGATCGCCCGTTTCAGGACGTCGCCGAGGCTGCGGGTCCCGTGACGCGCCAGCAGCACCTCCCAGGCGCGGACCGCTCCCGGCACGGTGACCGCATGCGGGCTGTTGAAATCGATCTGCGTGACGCCCAGTTCGGCAAGCTTGTCCGGCGTTGCCGCCGCCGGCGCCGGGCCCGAGCCGTTCAGACCGTGCACGCTGCCATCGGGATTGGCGACGATCGCGAAACAATCTCCGCCGATGCCCGTCATCTGCGGCTCGACGACGGCCTGGACGGCGGCGGCCGCCACCGCGGCGTCGACGGCATTGCCGCCCGCCTGCAAAACCTCAATGGCGGCCGACGTCGACAGCGGATGCGAGGTCGCCGCCATCGCGGTCGTCGCATAGGCCGCAGAACGGCCCGGATGATGGAAATCGCGCATGGTGTGCATCCTCTTGTTGCCTGGGCACCGGGTGCTTGTGCCGCGGAAGCGTGTCGCGGGCACCGCAACGCCTGTCATCCGGCCTCGTCGCGGAGGGGAGGGTGCAACATCCCGCTTCCCGTGGTCGGATGACACGCCCGCCGGCGCGCCCCATTGTTTCGAAATCGGAATGGGTCTTTGTCGATTTTCTCCATTGGAACACAACAGAGACCCTGATAGCCGTTTCCCGACCCTACACCGATGTCATTGCGGAGATTTTTGCAAATGAGCAAACTCACTCTTTCCGTAGCGGAGAAAATTATCAAGGCGGCTTTTGCCAAGGGCGCCGACCTCGACCTGAAGCCGCTGACCGTCGCGGTTCTCGATGCGGGCGGGCATGTCATCGCGCTGATGCGCCAGGACGGATCGTCCATCATGCGGCCGCAGATCGCCACCGGCAAAGCCTATGGTGCGATCGCGGTGGGAGCGGGGTCGCGCTGGCTGGACGCCAATGCCCAGACCCGCCCGCATTTCGTGCAAGCCCTCAATGGCGCGGCCGGCGGCGGCATCGTACCGGTGCCGGGCGGCGTGCTCGTACGTGACGGGGACGGGGGCGCGATCCTCGGGGCCGTCGGCATCACCGGCGACACCTCGGACAACGACGAGGCCTGCGCCATTGCCGGAATCCAGGCGGCCGGCCTCCAGGCCGACGGCGGCTGAGCGTCAGCGGCTGCCGCGAGACGGCGGCCGCCCCTCACTCCTTGTCGCTTGCCAGTTCGTCGATCTTCTTCTGCATGGCGTCGAGCTGTTTCTTCAGCGCGTCGAAGTCCTCGACCCCGCCGGCGCGTGCTGCGCTCCCGGCCTCGCCGTTCTGCGCCGGTCCGCCCTCGCCGTCCTTTTCCTGCCCGAAAGGCAGGAACATCTTCATGGCACGGTCGAAGACCTCTGCATTGCGCTTGACCTGATCCTCGATCGCATCGAAGGCGGTCGCGCCAAAGGCGCTGGACATCTGTTCGCGCAGCCGGTCCTGCTCCTTGGTCAGCGAGGTCATCGAAAAATCGAGATAGCTCGGAACCACATTCTGCATGCTGTCGCCGTAAAAGCGGATCAGCTGCCGCAGGAACGTGATCGGCAGAAGATTCTGTCCCTTGTTCTCCTGCTCGAAAATGATCTGCGTGAGAACGGACCGGGTGATGTCGTCGCCTGATTTCGCATCGAAAACGACAAAATCCTCTTCATCCTTCACCATGATCGCCAGGTCTTCGAGCGTGACATAGGTGCTCGTCCCCGTATTGTAGAGACGGCGGTTTGCATACTTCTTGATGATCGTCGGATCGCTCGTTTTTGCCATATCGTGTATCGGATCCCGGCTTCGGGCGTCGCCTCTCTGCAGGTGATCGGATCGGGCCAGACCAGACCGGAGAGAGGTGCAACGCGGCATTCCTCCCGGCTCCACGCAGCCGAACCGGCCGCATGCGCCACTCTTTCGTTTCCAGCACGATAAGCCAATCCCCCCCATCGGCACCACCGTTTTGTCGGCATGATTGCAAAACGCGTGGTTGTGCCCGCCACCCCGACGAAAGCACGAGCCGCGCGGCCTGCAAAACGCGCGTGCATACGTGGAGTGCCGGTTGACTATGGCAGGTCGAGCGTCTCTAGTTTGGGGAACGCGCACGCACAAAACCATTGAGGGGACAAGCGTGCACCCCGGGAGGTCCGGAGTTTCGGAGAACATACATGAGCGCACCCACCGACGTCGTTATTGTCAGCGCAACGCGCACCCCCGTCGGTTCCTTCAACGGAGCCTTTGCAAACACCCCGGCTCATGAGCTCGGCGCGACCGCGATCAAATCCGCCCTCGAGCGCGCCTCCGTGGACGCCGCGGATGTGGACGAAGTTGTCTTCGGTCAGGTCCTCACCGCCGGCACCGGCCAGAACCCGGCGCGCCAGGCCGCCATCCAGGCGGGCATTCCCGAAAGCGCGACCGCCTGGGTCCTCAACCAGGTATGCGGCTCGGGCCTGCGCACCGTCGCCATCGGCATGCAGCAGATCCTGGCCGGAGACGCCTCGATCATCGTCGCGGGCGGACAGGAAAACATGTCGCTTTCGCCGCATTGCGCGCATATGCGCTCCGGCTACAAGATGGGCGACTTCAAGCTTATCGACACGATGATCAAGGATGGCCTCTGGGACGCCTTCAACGGCTACCATATGGGCCAGACGGCGGAAAACGTCGCCGAGAAGTGGCAGATTTCCCGCGACCAGCAGGACGAATTCGCCGTCGCCTCGCAAAACAAGGCAGAAGCCGCGCAGAAGGCCGGGCGCTTCGCCGACGAGATCACGCCGGTGACCGTGAAGGAACGCAAGGGCGAAAAGATCGTCGACCAGGACGAATACATTCGCCATGGCGCCAGCCTCGACGGCATGGCCAAACTGCGCCCCGCCTTCACCAAGGATGGCAGTGTGACCGCCGGCAACGCCTCCGGCATCAACGACGGCGCCGCGGCCATCGTCGTGATGAGTGCTGCCGAAGCCTCGCGCCGCGGCCTGACGCCGCTGGCGCGCATCGCCTCCTGGGCGACCGCCGGCGTCGATCCGGCCGTCATGGGGTCGGGCCCGATCCCCGCCTCGCGCAAGGCGCTGGAAAAGGCCGGCTGGAAGGCGGAAGATCTCGACCTGGTGGAAGCCAACGAGGCCTTCGCCGCCCAGGCCTGCGCCGTGAACAAAGACATGGGCTGGAACCCGGACATCGTGAACGTCAACGGCGGCGCGATCGCCATCGGCCATCCGATCGGCGCCTCCGGCGCCCGCGTCCTCGTCACGCTGCTTCACGAGATGGCACGGCGCGACGCCAAGAAGGGTCTTGCGACCCTGTGTATCGGCGGCGGCATGGGCGTGGCGCTCTGCGTCGAACGCTGAGGCGCGGCATTGTCGGGCCACTAGACTTTCGGCTCAGTCACGACGCGCGAACCCTTTCGTGCGTCGTGACTCACACGCTTGATTTCAAATGTGAATTTCAATCGCGCACCACCATGGGCGGATGGCCGCCTGAAACGCCGATTGATGAGGATCAAGGCGGGCGCCTCAACGTATCGCCATCAAACCGCTGACGAAAAAAGATCGTTTGCGGCTATTTCGAACCGCCAAAGGGGAGGACGTTCATGAGCAATGTGGCAATCGTGACAGGGGGAACGCGGGGCATCGGCGCCGCGATCTCGAAGGGGCTGAAGGACGCCGGCTACACCGTGGCCGCCACTTACGCCGGCAACACGGAAAAGGCCGAAGCCTTCAAGGCGGAGACCGGCATTCACGTCTACAAGTGGGATGTGGCCGATCCGCAGGCCTGCCATGACGGCGTCGCCCAGGTTGTCTCCGACCTCGGTGCGGTCGAGGTGCTCGTCAACAACGCCGGCATCACCCGCGACGGCTGGTTCCACAAGATGGACTACGAGCAGTGGTCCGCGGTGATCCGCACCAACCTGGATTCCATGTTCACGATGACGCGTCCGGTCATTGACGGCATGCGTGAGCGCGGCCATGGCCGTATCATCAACATCTCCTCGATCAACGGCCAGAAGGGTCAGCTCGGACAGACCAACTACTCCGCGGCCAAGGCCGGCGTGATCGGCTTCACCAAGGCGCTGGCCGCAGAAACCGCTCGCAAGGGCGTCACGGTCAATGCGATCTGCCCGGGCTACATCGACACCGACATGGTCGCAGCCGTGCCGGAGAAGGTGCTGGAAGGCATCATCGGCAACATCCCGGTCGGCCGTCTCGGCAAGGCGGAGGAAATCGCCGGAGCCGTCGTCTATCTCGCCTCGACACAGGCCGCCTTCATGACCGGCGCGGTCATCACGATGAACGGCGGTCAGTACTACGCGAATGGCTGAGACCGCCGACAACAGGACGTGAAACGCAAAAAGGGCTTCCGGAGCGATCCGGTAGCCCTTTTTCGTGTCGCATGACACGTCGACGCAGCGCCTCACATGTCGCGAAAGACAACGCAAAAAAGCCGGCGCGAACACGCCGGCTCTTTAACGCTTCAAAGCGTTCCGCTTTGATCAGGCGTCGGTCTTCGGCGCCAGGATCTGACGTCCCCGGTACATGCCGGTCTTGAGATCGACATGATGCGGGCGGCGCAATTCGCCCGAATCCTTGTCCTCGACATAGGTCGGCTGCGCCAGGGCGTCCGCGGAGCGCCGTGCGCCGCGCTTCATGCGCGATGTTTTTCTCTTCGGAACGGCCATTCTTGTTCTCTCCGTCGTGCAATATCCAGCGAACCCGGACCGGGTCAGCCCGGGGCGTGGGTCCACACGGTGTGCAGGAATGGCGGGCTTATACAGAACCTTTGGACATTTTGCCAGCCCGAAAGGGACTTTTTTTGATGATTCCGCATCACTGCGACGCCGCAAATCCGGGCAGGCAGCCGAGATGCGGAGCAATATCGGCCGCGCGCGCCCGGTTCACCCGCGCCAGCCGCGCATGCCCGGGGCCGGGGCTTGCCGGATTGCGCGCAAGCGGCGCCGGCAGTGCGGTGGCAAGCCGCGCTGCCTCGCGGCGTCCGAGGGCCAGCGCCGTCTTGCCGTACCAGGCCTGGGCGGCGGCCTCCGCGCCGAAGATCCCCTCGCCCCATTCCGCGACGTTGAGGTAGATCTCGAGAATGCGCTTCTTGCTGAGCATTGCGTCGATCAGAAGCGCCAGCGGCAATTCCAGCGCCTTGCGCACATAGCTTCGATCCGTCCACAGGAAGAGGTTTTTCGCGACCTGCATCGTGATCGTCGAGGCGCCGCGCACATCCTCGCCCTCACCGAGCGCCTCGATCTGGCTGCCGAGCGCCTCCCAGTCGATACCGCCGTGTTCGCAGAACTTCGCATCCTCCGAAGCGACAACGGAGCGGATCAAATGCGGCGAAATCGCCTCCAGCGGCACATAGGTCCGGTCGACCCAGAGGAAGCGCACATAACGGTCGAGCATCAAGGTGCTCACCGGCGGCACCACCGCATAGACAACGATCAACACCGGCGGCAGCAGAAGCACGACGACCAGTCCCCGCAGCATCCAGCGCCGGATCCGACGCCAGAGCGAACGCCGCTTGCCGCGCACCGGCTCATTGTTCTCCGGACCGCGATCCCGCCTCATGCCGCGACCTCGGCCGCAGCTTCGCGACAGGCGGCCAGATAGCCGCGCAGGAAGGCCGCAAGGGCCCTTGCGTCGGCGGCATGCACGGACCGCCGGCGCCAGACGACGCCGAGCTGGCGCGTTGCCTCGGTCCCGGCAAGCGGCACGATGGCAAGCTGCGTGCCGCGAGCGATCCCTGCATCGGCCGCGATCTGCGGCACGAGCGTGATCCCGAGGCCATTGTCGACCATCTGCACCAGTGTCGTCATCGAGGAGGCGCGAATGTCGTCCGCCTCGCTCGGCGCGGCGCCGGCAAGGGCCCGCAACACATGCTCGCGCAGACAATGCCCGTCCTCCAGCAGAAGCAACGGCTCGTCGCGCAGACGCAAGAGATCGACCGGTTGCGCGAGCGCGGCCAGCGCATGATCCCCGGGAAGGGCAAGCAGGAGACGGTCGTCACCGATCATCTCGCTGTCGCAGTCGCCCACATTCTGGGGAAAGGCAATCAGGACCGCGTCGAGACGCCCCTCGCGCAGGGTCTCCATCAGCGGCGCCGTGAGATCCTCGCGCAAGTGCAGGCGCAACTCCGGATGCGCCTTGCGCAGGCCCGGCAGCGCACGCGGCAACAGGAAGGGCGCAATGGAGGGGATCACGCCGAGACGCAGCCGCCCCGAAAGCGGCTGATGCGCGATCCGCGCATGGCCGACGAGATCCTCGGCATCGCGCAGGATCGAGATCGAGCGATCGAGCACGCTCTGACCGGCCTGCGTCAACGCCAGCGTGCGGCCGGAGCGGTCGATCAGATCCGCCCCCAGGCAGGCTTCGAATTGCCGAATCCCGGCCGACAGCGTCGATTGCGTGACATGACAGGCCGCGGCCGCCCGGACGAAGGTGCGCTGCTCCGCGAGTGCGACAAAATACTGCATCTGACGAAGCGTCGGGAGCATCGATCCATCCGGTTGGGCACCCGCCGGCGGACACACTGGCCGGACGGAAAGGCGATTTCAAAACTGACGTCAGGTCATGAAACGAAAACGAAAATTCCGATTGGCGAGATCGTTTTTATCGGTTTGACCGAACGGCGGTAGTTTGCATAACCGGTCTCACTGCACCGCACAACACGCGGTGTCCCCCTCCTTTCCACCTCGCCGCGCGTCCATCGCGAGTGCGCGGCATTTCCCATCAGGAGACACAGATGATCGGCATTGGCGACACCCTTCCCGAGTTCGAGATCGTCGGCGTGAAGCCCGGCTTCAACCATCACGAGGAAAACGGCGAAAGCGCATTTGAAACGCTGACCGAGAACAGCTTCGAAGGCAAGTGGAAGGTCATCTTCTTCTACCCGAAGGACTTCACCTTCGTCTGCCCCACCGAGATCGCCGAATTCGCCCGTCTCGCGGGTGACTTCGAGGACCGCGACTGCGTCGTGCTCGGCGGCTCCAGCGACAACGAATTCTGCAAGCTTGCATGGCGTCGCGATCATCCGGATCTCGACAAGCTCGCGATCTGGTCCTTTGCCGACACCAACGGCTCGCTCATCGACGGCCTTGGCGTGCGGTCGCCGGACGGCGTTGCCTATCGCTACACCTTCATCGTCGACAACGAGAACACCGTCCAGCACATCTATGCGACCAACCTGAATGTCGGCCGCAATCCGAAGGACACGCTGCGCGTTCTCGACGCCCTTCAGACGGACGAGCTGTGCCCGTGCAACCGCGAGGTCGGCGGCGACACGCTGGCCGCCTGAGTTCGGAAAAACACCTGCCGGGGCGGCTCTTGTGCCCGCCCCGGCCTTTCTTCCGCCAAGGAGCGAACAGCATGTCGATCGATGCCCTGAAGACCGCGGTGCCGGACTTCGCCAAGGACACGCGCCTGAACCTGTCGTCGCTGGCCAGCGACGAGACCTTCACCGACCAGCAGAAATACGGCCTGATGGTCGCCTGCGGCATCGCCAGCCGCAATCCGACGGTGCGCAAGGAACTGCTGGACGAGGCAGCAAAGCATCTTGCGCCGGAAGCGCTTGCCGCGGCCAAGGCGGCGGCGACCATCATGGCGCAGAACAATATCTACTATCGCTTCGTGCATCTGGCCTCGAACGCGCAATACAAGACCATGCCGGCCAAGCTGCGCATGAACGTCATCGGCAAGCCCGGCGTCGAAAAGGCCGACTTCGAGCTGTGGTCGCTGGCCGTCTCCGCGATCAACGGCTGCGGCATGTGCATCGACGCGCATGAGGACGTCCTGCGCAAGGCCGGGATGTCGAGCGAGCAGATCCAGACGGCCATCCGCTATGCGGCGATCATCCAGTCTGCGGCTGTGGCGCTGGAGGCGAACCTCGCGGCGTGACGCCGCCGCAGTTGACCTTTTCGCGGTTTCACGACACTGAGGAGCCGCGATACGAACGCGGGCGGCGCGGCGCAACGATGCGCCGTTCGCGACCCGACACGCGGAGGCCCTCTTGACCGTCGATCCCGCAAGCCGCCTGGCCGACAGCGCCACGCGCGTCGAAGCCGCCCTGGAGCAGGCGCTGGACGCCGCGCCCCTCGACGGCGAAACCGCCCGCCCCGCGCGGCTGACGGCCGCCATGCGCCACGCCTGTCTGGGCGGCGGCAAGCGGCTGCGGCCGGGCTTGATGGTCGCGGCCGGCCGCCTGTTCGGCCGCGACGACGACGGGCTGGTGCTGGCGGGCGCCGCGCTAGAATGCATCCACTGCTATTCGCTCGTCCACGACGACCTTCCGGCCATGGACGACGACGACATGCGCCGGGGCCGGCCGACGGTGCACAAGGCCTTCGACGAGGCCACCGCCATTCTCGCCGGCGACGCGCTGCTGACGCTCGCCTTCGATCTCATCTGCGATGAACGGGTGCATGCCTCCGCCGACTTGCGTCTGACAGCGAGCCGCGAACTCGCCCGCGCCGCCGGCCTCGGCGGCATGGCCGGCGGGCAGATGCTGGATCTCGCCGCCGAACACCGCCCGACATCCGAGAACGACGTTCGCCGCTTGCAAGCGATGAAGACCGGCGCGCTGATCCGTTATGCCGCGCGCACCGGCGCACGGCTCGCCGGCGCCGACGCGAACGGTATCGCCGCGCTGACGCGGTTCGGCGAAATTCTCGGACTGGCGTTCCAGCTCGCCGACGACCTGCTCGATGTAGAAGGCGACAGCGCGGCGCTTGGCAAGGCCGCCGGCAAGGACGCGGACGCTGGAAAGGCGACGCTGGTCGCGCTCAAGGGCGTGGACTGGACACGGGCGGAACTCGACCGCCAGATCGCGCAGGCGGAAATCCTGCTGGCGCCCTTCGGCGCCAGCGCCGATGAGCTGTCGGCGCTTGCCCGTTTCGTCGCCAATCGCGACCGCTGAACCGGCACGCAGGTCCGGCATGTCGCCCCTCCTCGACGTCTGGCATCACACCGTCGACCGCCCGGCCCGCGATCTGGTGCTCCCGGACGGCTGCCGCGACCTGATCATGGTCGAGGTTCCGGGGGCAAGGCCTTCCGGCTTCGTCAGCGAGTTGCACACCGCGCCCGTTCTGGCCACGAACTTCGCTCCCGGCACACGACTGACCGGCTATCGCCTCGTGCCGGGCACATGGATCGACACCGTCCGGCTGCTCGCGCGCGTTGCGGAGACACGGGAGGATCTCCTGCGCCCGGAAATGCTGATCGAGGAGCATTGCGCCCGCGCGCCTTCCATCGTTGAAGCCTTCGCCGCAATCGAGGCGCGGCCGGAGGCAACGCCGGCGCAACTTGCGCGCCGGCTGGCCGTCGCCCCGCGCACGTTGCAGCGGCTGTTTCGCGACAACGCCCTGACCGTGCCAGGCTTCTGGCTGGGGCTTGCCCGGGCACGGCGCGCCGCGCTGCAGCTCGGCGACGACACGCCTCTTGCCGACATCGCCGCAGCTGCGGGTTATGCCGACCAGGCGCATATGACCCGGGCGTTCCGTCGCTGGTTCGGAACGACGCCGGCGCGGCTCAGGACCGATACGCGCCGCCTCGTCCTGCTCGCTCAGTCGGGGCTGGCGGTTCCGCCGACCGGAGAACAGATCTCCACCAGATAGCCATCGAGATCCGAGACATAGGCCGTCGTCTGGCCCCACTCCTCCTCGCGCAGCTCCTGCAGCACCGACGCCCCGGCCGCACGCGCGCGCTCAAGCGTGCCCGCGACGTCGTCGGTCTCAAGGGCAATCTCGAAGACTGGCCTCTTCGGCTCGGCGCGCGCCGGATCCTTGCCAAGCTGCGTCATCAGCGCGCGGGACGAGAAGGCGAGCTTCGTCTCGCCGGTGACAAGCTCGCCGTAGTCCCCGCCTTCGTGCAGGAAGCCGGTCGCCAGACCGAAGGCGCTTTCATAGAAGGAAAGCGCGCGGGCGACATCCTCGACATAGAGGATCGTGTAGCGAAATTTCATGGTCGGTTCTCCTTGAAGCCAATGCTGGCGCCCGCTTAGCCCGCAGGCGGACGTGGGTCTTGAAGATTTGCGACAGGCAACGCCTCAGACTGCTCCCGCCAAGAAACTGCGCATGTGAAACGCCCCCTCTCGCGGCCCTTGCGCGAAGGCGCTGCCCACCGGACAGACGTGGCGCGCGCGGCATCCGCTATGGCAGGCCGCATCCGGCGTCGCCTCGAGATGGGCCAGGCAGCGCGGCACGTCATAACCGGCCGGTCCAAGCGCTCCGGCGGGACAGGCTTTGATGCAGGGCCGCGCGACACAGGAGGGACACGGCCCCTCATCCGGGACATCCCTCGTATCCACGACGGTCTCAAGCGACAGGAAGGCCGCCCGCAGCGCCAGCCACGGCCCGAAGGTCTCATGGGCGAGCAGCCCCATTGGCGAGGACGAAAACCCGCCCACGCGCAGCGCCCAGCGCTGGAACGGATGATATGGCGGCCCGTCGAACACGAAGACCGGCGCAAGGCCCGCCGCCCCGGCAATCGGCGTCAGAACCCGGCGCGTGTAGCGGTCGAGCGGATCGGGCGCGCCGTCACGGGCTTCGGGGCTTTTGTCGAAAAGGGAAAAAAGCTCGCTCGACAGACTGCCGACAAGCATCAGGCCGGCCGTCGGAACGCCGTGGGGGAGTTCCGGCACGCCATCTTCGGCCCGCGGCGCGAAACCGCCAACGAGCCGGAACCCGGCGCGGGCGAGGGCGGCGCCGATTTCGGCCATCCGCCCGTCCTCCCGCGCCGGGGCCGTCATTACTTCGACCGGTCGCGCTTGGCGAGCGTGCGCAGGCGCAGGGCGTTCAGCCGGATGAAGCCGGCGGCGTCCTTCTGGTCGTAGGCGCCGTGGTCGTCCTCGAAGGTGACCAGCTCTTCCGAGTAGAGCGAATAGGGCGACTGACGGCCGACCACGATCACATTGCCCTTGTAGAGCTTGAGGCGAACCTCGCCGGCGACCTTTTCCTGGCTCTTGTCGATCAGCGCCTGCAGCATGTCGCGCTCGGGCGAGAACCAGAAGCCGTTGTAGACCAGTTCCGCGTAGCGCGGCATCAGCTCGTCCTTGAGGTGCGCGGCACCCCGGTCGAGCGTGATCGATTCCATCGCGCGATGGGCCTCGAGCAGGATGGTGCCGCCCGGCGTCTCGTAGACGCCGCGCGACTTCATGCCGACGAAGCGGTTCTCGACAAGATCGAGCCGACCGATGCCGTTGTCACGGCCATAGTCGTTGAGCTTGGCAAACAGCGTCGCCGGGGACATCGCCTTGCCGTTCAGGGAGACCGCGTCGCCCTTCTCGAAGCCGATGGTGATCTCGGTGGCGACGTCCGGCGCATCCATCGGCGAGACGGTGCGCTGGTGCACATATTCCGGTGCCTCTTCCCACGGATCCTCGAGCACTTTGCCCTCGGAAGAAGAGTGCAGCATGTTGGCGTCGACCGAGAACGGGGCTTCGCCGCGCTTGTCCTTCGGCACCGGAATCTGATGCTTCTCGGCGAAGTCGATCAGGTCGGTGCGCGACTTGAAGGTCCAGTCGCGCCAGGGGGCGATCACCTTGATGTCGGGATCGAGCGCATAGGCGGCCAGTTCGAAGCGGACCTGGTCGTTGCCCTTGCCGGTCGCGCCATGGGCAATTGCATCGGCCCCGGTCTCATGCGCGATCTCGATCAGCCGCTTGGAGATCAGCGGACGCGCGATCGACGTGCCGAGCAGGTAGACGCCCTCATAGACCGCGTTGGCGCGGAACATCGGGAAGACGAAATCGCGGATGAATTCCTCGCGCAGGTCGTCGATGTGGATCTCCCTGATCCCCATCAGTTCGGCCTTCTTGCGCGCCGGCTCCAGCTCCTCGCCCTGGCCGAGATCGGCGGTGAAGGTCACCACCTCGCAGCCGTATTCGGTCTGAAGCCATTTCAGGATGATCGAGGTGTCGAGACCGCCCGAATAGGCGAGCACCACCTTCTTGATATCTTTGTGTGCCATGAGATCCATTGTCCAGTCGAAGAAGTGCCGGAGGCGTTACGCATCCGGCGGAAAGCCGCCGCGCACTCTAACGGCCCGCGTGCGCAACGCAAGACGGGAAACCCCCGACCCGGAGGCGCGGCGACCGTGTCTCACCCGCGCGGCACCGGCCGCCAGTCCTTGGGCGCCATCTCGAAGCCGGAGAACTCAAAGCCGGGGGCCACGGTACATCCGACAAGCGTCCAGCGCCCGAGGCTCTCCGCCGTCTGCCAGGCGCCGACGGGCACCACGCCCTGCGGGCGCTGGTTCGCAGCCAGGTCGACACCAAGATGGAGCGCGCGCGCATCGTGCCCGTTTTCCGAAATCGTCAGCGCCAGCGGCCCACCCGCATGCCAGTGCCAGATCTCCACCGCATCCACCCGGTGCCAGGCGGAAATCTCGCCGGCCTCCAGCAGATAGTAGATCGCGGTCGAACGCGCCCGCCCGGCCGCATCCGTCGCCGGATCGCGGTAGGTCTCGCGGTAGTGGCCGCCTTCGGGGTGCGGCGCGAGGTCGAGAATGCGGATAATGTCCCGGGCGGAGAGCGAGGGGTCGAGCATCGAAAATCCTTGGTCTTGAGACGGTCCAATGGAGACCGCCTGCCGCGTCAGAAACTGTCCTTGCGCCGGCGGATCTCGGCGAAAACCTCCGCGTCGCTTGCGTCCATCATGCCGAGCGCCTTGCGGATGCCGGGATCGTCCGCGCGCAGGAAGGGGTTGGTGGCAAGCTCGTCTTCCATGGTGGTCGGCAGCGTCGGCTGGTTGCGCTCCCGCAGGCCTTCCACGGTCTTCGCGCGCTTTGCCAGCGCTGCATTGTCCGGGTCGACGGTCACCGCGAAACGCGCGTTCGCCAATGTGTATTCATGGCCGCAATAGATCCGCGTGTCCCCCGGCAACAGCCGCGCCAGCTTCTCCATCGAGGCCCACATCATCGCCATGTCGCCTTCGAACACCCGACCGCAGCCAAGCGCGAACAGCGTATCGCCGGTATGGGCGAAATGCGCATCCGGCGCCCACCAGGAAATCTGGTCGAGCGTATGGCCCGGGGTTCCCAGCGCCTGAAACGCAACGCCACCGGCGGTGATCGTGTCGCCGTCCGCGACGACGGCATCCATCTCCGCGATCTTGTCGCGCGACAGCGCGGGGCCGGTCACACGCGCACCCGTCGCCGCCTTGAGTGCGCCCAGCCCCTGCACGTGGTCCCAGTGATGGTGGGTGACCAGAATATCGGTCAGCGTCCAGCCCGTGCGCTCCAGCTCCGCCAGATACGGTTCGGCGTCGGGCACGTCGAAGGCGATGGTTCCGCCTGTCCCGGGCATGTGGACCAACACGCCGAAATTGTCGTCGAGACAGGGAAACTGCCGGATTTCGACCTGTTTCGTCGCTTCGCTCATCGCCATGCTCTCCTGTCGTTTCGCTTCACTCAACCCGCGCCCGAAGCGCGGACCGCAGCGACCGCCGCAGGACCACGCGACGGGCGCGCCCACCCTGCCCCGACCAAGCTCTGGGGACAAGAGGTCGACGCGGGCGAGCTGCGGCATTCGAGACGGTTGCATCGTGGCGCAGGGAAGGGTTCAATCGGCGTCCCAGCCCGCCACCGGGCCGTCGCTGCAGGTCTTCATGTATCTCGACGTCGTCCATCAGCGCACCTTCTACGACCTGCCTCTGGGTCGGATGTTGCGGGTCCTTGTCGGCGCGCGGATCCGCAGCTTCTGGCCGGAGTTGCGCGACCGCCGCCTGATCGGCCTCGGCTACGCCGGCCCCTACATGCGCCCCTATCTGGACGAGGCGGAACGCTGCGTCGCCGCCATGCCGGCGGCACAGGGCGTCGTCGCCTGGCCGCGCGGCGGACGCAATTCGGCAACGCTGGTCGACGAGACCGAGTTGCCGTTCTTCGACAACAGTTTCGACAATGCGCTGATCGTTCATGGCGTCGACCACAGCGGCGACCCCGACGCCATGCTGCGCGAGGTCTGGCGCGTGCTTGCGCCCGGCGGCCGAATGATCGTCGTGCTGCCGAACCGGCGCGGCCTGTGGGCGCGCTCTGAAATCTCGCCCTTCGGCTACGGCCGTCCGTTCTCGCGCGGCCAGATCGAGGCCTTGCTGCGCGCCTGCCAGTTCAACACGCTGGGAACCGGAGAAGCGCTCTTCCTGCCGCCGACGAAATCGCGCATGCTCTTGAGAAGCGCGCGCGCCTGGGAACGTGTCGGACTCCGGACGTGGCCGGCCTTCGCCGGGCTCCTGCTCGTGGAGGCGGAAAAGCAGATCTACCGCGGCACGCCGGTCGGCAAGACGCGGCTTATCCGTTCCTTCCGGCCGACCTTCATCCCCGAAGGCGCCGCGACGGGCCTGTCGGTTTCACCCGGCTCTTCCCCCTTCAGCGTTTCAGCAGAAACAGCGCCTGTTCACCGATCAGGTTCCACACCCACCAGGGCGCGGTAAAGCCGACCGGCTCGCCACGCGCATTGAGCGCCATCGCCTTGACCATATGCGCGTTCGTCTCCTCGCACATCGAGACGAAATCGCGGATGGTGCAGAAGTGGATGTTCGGCGTGTCGTACCAGGAATAGGGAAGATAATCGGTCACCGGC
Source organism: Stappia stellulata DSM 5886 (assembly GCF_000423705.1). GTDB lineage: Bacteria > Pseudomonadota > Alphaproteobacteria > Rhizobiales > Stappiaceae > Stappia > Stappia stellulata. The sequence goes on from NZ_AUIM01000011.1 coordinate 25,779, forward strand.
ATGCGCCCCAGGAACATGAGCTGGAGCCGGTTGCGCCAGACACCGAAGTTGGGGAAGGACACGATCACATTCGATCCGATCCTCAGCAACTGGTCCAGCACGACGCGCGGCGCGCGCGTCGCCTGCAGCGTCTGGCTGAGAATCACAAAATCGAAGGCGTCGTCGGGATAATCCGCCAGATCGCTGTCGGCATCGCCCTGCACGACCGAAAGCCCGCGCGCCACACAGGCATTGACGCCGGCCTGGGAGATCTCGATGCCCCGCCCGTCGACCTTGTTGTCGCGCACCAGAAGATCGAGCAGCTCGCCGTCACCGCAGCCGATGTCGAGCACGCGGGACCCTGGAGCCACGAGGTCGGCGACCAGCCGGTGGTCGCCGCGAACGCCGTTCTTGCCGCTCATGCCGCGCCCCCGGTCGGCGGCGCGATGCCGCGTGCGTGGGCCGCGCCGGTCAGGAAGCCGACCACGGTGCGGAACATCTCCGGCTCGTCCAGCAGGAAGGCATCGTGACCGCGATCGCTCTCCACCTCGACGAAGGAGACATTGGCGGCGGCCGCGTTGAGGGCGCGCACGATCGCCTTGCTCTCGGATGTGGGAAACAGCCAGTCGGAGGTGAAGGACATGACGCAGAACCGGGTCGCGGAATGCAGGAAGGCGCGCGCCAGCGTGCCACCGAAATCGGCGCCGAGATCGAAGTAATCCATGGCGCGCGTAAGATAGAGATAGGCGTTCGGGTCGAAGCGGTCGACGAAGGTCATACCCTGGTGACGCAGATAGCTCTCGATCTGGAAATCGGCATCGAAGCCGAAGGTCACGGCCTCGCGATCCTGCAGGTTGCGGCCGAACTTGCGGTGCAACGCGGGATCCGAAAGATAGGTGATATGGGCGGCCATGCGCGCCACCGCGAGCCCCTTCGAGGGGCGAACGCCCTTGTCGAAATAACGCCCGCCACACCAGTTGGGATCGGCCATCACCGCCTGGCGGCCGACCTCGTGGAAGGCGATGTTCTGCGAGGAGTGCCGGGCGGCCGTTGCAATCGGCAGTGCCGCGAACACCCGCTCGGGATAGCTCGATGCCCATTGCAGCACCTGCATGCCGCCCATCGAACCGCCGACGACGGCGAACAGGCTCTCGATGCCCAGGTGGTCGAGCAGCACCGCCTGCGCATGCACCATGTCCTTGATGGTGACGAGCGGCAGATCGAGACCCCAGCGCTTGCCCGTCGCCGGATTGGTCGAGGCCGGACCGGTCGTCCCGAGGCATCCGCCCAGCACATTGGCGCAGATCACATAATAGAGATTGGTGTCCACCGGTCGGCCGGGACCGACAAGCATCGACCACCAGCCGGGCTTGGAGGTGATCGGATTGCTTGATGCGACATACTGGTCGCCGGTCAGCGCATGGCAGATCAGCACCGCGTTGCTGCGGTCGGCGTTCAACGTGCCATAGGTTTCATAGGCGATCTGCCAGGGGTCGAGCAGCGCACCGGAATCGAGCCGCAACGCGGTGTCGCCGCCAAAGGCGCGAACCTGGCTCGACGGTGCGTCCATCTCGCTTCTGCGGTCCGTCGAAACGTTCGCCGCCGTTCCGCTCGTGGCGCCCTTCGCCGCGTGGGTCGGCGCCGGCTCCGGTGAAGTCTCCTGCGTCATGGCAGATCGACCGTCCTTCTGCTCGTCTGTCCAGAGGCTGGCGGGCATTCAACCGCCGGGCATGACCGTGGGATGCGGCATGCTCCCGCCCGAATTCAAGGCTTCGAGACGTAGGAGGGCGCCCTGCCGAGGTCAATGTTTTCTTTTGCCATCCCAAGGCTCTCTGCCTATGACTGTGCGCGCGAACGCGCCTTGTCGTCCCGTCGCGCCCAACGGCACGACCGATCCGGCGGATGCGAGGCCGCAATATACACTCAATGCGAGAATCGGCGAAAGAAATGCAACCAGTCATGTCGCACCCGCAGCCCCGTCCCGGCATTCTCGACATTGCGCCCTATGTTCCCGGCCGCACCAAATCGACCGGCGGCAGCAAGCTGCACAAGCTGTCGTCCAACGAGACGCCGCTTGGCGCAAGTCCCGAGGCCGTCGCCGCCTATGCGGCACAGGCGGAACATCTGGAGCTCTACCCGGACGGAGGCTCCTCCGCCCTGCGCGAGGCCATCGCGGAAGTCTACGGGCTGAATTCCCAGCGCATCATCTGCGGAAACGGCTCGGACGAGATCCTGGAGCTGGTCGCACGCGCCTATGTCGGACCGGGTGACGAAGGCATTTTCACCGAGCATGGCTTCCTCGTCTACAAGATCGCCATCCTCGCCGCCGGCGGCACGCCGGTCGTCGCGCCGGAGAAGGATCTGGCGACCGATGTCGACGCGATCCTGGCGCGCGTCACCGACCGCACCAAGGTGGTGTTTCTCGCCAATCCGAACAATCCGACCGGCACCTACATTCCCTTCGAGGAAGTGCGCCGCCTGCACGCCGGCCTGCCGCCGCACGTGCTTCTCGTGCTCGATGCCGCCTATGCGGAATACGTTCGCCGCAACGACTACGAGGCCGGCATGGAACTCGCCGCGACGGCCGAGAACGTGCTGATGACGCGTACGTTTTCCAAGATCTACGGCCTGGCCGCCCTGCGGCTCGGCTGGGCCTACGGCCCGGCGCATCTCATCGACGTCCTGAACCGCATCCGCGGGCCGTTCAACGTGTCGGCCGCAGCACAGGCCGCCGGCATCGCCTCGGTGCGCGACCGGGCCTTTCTCGAGACCGCCGTCGCCCACAACGAAACCTGGCTGCCCTGGGTGGTCTCGGAGCTGGAAGCGCTCGGCCTGAGCGTCACGCCCAGCGTCGGAAACTTCGTACTGATCCATTTTCCGGACACGCCTGGCAAGACGGCGGCGGAAGCCGACGCCTATCTCTGCGACCGGGGATGCGTTCTCCGGTCGGTCGCAGCCTACGGACTGCCCGCGGCGCTGCGCATGTCGATTGGCACGGAAGAGGCAAATCGCGCAGTTGTCGCGGCCCTCAAGACCTTCCTCGCCGCCTGATCCCGGGACGGGCGCCGACCTCGGCGGCGCCCCCAACGCACAAGCAGTCTCATGTCCTTCACGCCCTTTACCCGCGTCGCCCTGATCGGCATCGGCCTGATCGGGTCGTCGCTCGCCCATGTGATCCGGCGCAACGGCCTTGCCTCGGAAATCGTCGTCTCAACGCGCTCGGAGCATACGCTGCGCCGGGCGGAAGAGCTCGACCTGGGAGATCGCTATTGCCTCGACGCGGGAGAAGCGGTTGCGGACGCGGACCTGGTGATCCTTTGCGTCCCCGTCGGCGCGAGCGAAGCGATTGCCAAATGGATCGCGCCCGCGCTGAAGCCCGGCGCGATCGTCACCGACGTCGGCTCCACCAAGGCCTCGGTAATGCGCCAGATGGGCCCGCATCTGCCCGACAGCGTGCATTTCATTCCCGGCCACCCGATTGCCGGAACGGAGGAATCCGGTCCCGACGCCGGGTTTTCGGATCTTTTTCGCGACCGCTGGTGCATCCTGACCCCCCCGGGGAATGCCGATGCGGATGCCGTTGCCCGCCTGACGGCCTTCTGGGAGGCCTGCGGCTCGACCGTCGAGACGATGGATGCCGACCACCACGACCTGGTGCTGGCCATCGTCTCGCATCTTCCGCATATCATCGCCTACAACATCGTCGGAACGGCGGACGATCTGGAAGCCGTGACCAAATCCGAAGTGATCAAATATTCCGCCTCGGGCTTTCGCGACTTCACCCGGCTCGCGGCTTCCGACCCGACCATGTGGCGCGACGTGTGCCTGCACAACAAGGACGCGATCCTGGAGATGCTGGCACGGTTTTCCGAAGATCTCGCGGCACTGCAGCGCGCGGTGCGCTGGGGCGACGGCGACGCGTTGTTCGAGCTTTTCACCCGCACGCGCAGCATCCGTCGCTCCATCGTCGAGGCGGGCCAGGACACCGACAGTCCGAACTTCGGTCGCGATGCCGCATCGAAGGGCGCCGCCAAGACCGACTGAACGGCCGGAAAGCGCCGGCCTCAGGCGTCGTCGAGGCGGCGGATCTCGTCCTGTCCCGGGCAGGTGGCAAGTGCCTCGGCAGCCGTGCGGCCGTCGCCAAGCGGCGCATCGGGCCAGATCTCGGCCAGCGGCACCAGCACGAACGCCCGCTCGCCCATGCGCGGGTGCGGGATCGAGAGACCGTCCTCTTCCACCCTTTCCTCGCCGTAGATCAGCACGTCGATATCGATGAGACGCGGCCCCCAGCGCACATCGCGCACGCGCCCGAGCGCGCGCTCCACCGAGAGGCACAGGTCCAGCAGCGCGCGCGGGGCGAGCGTCGTCTCCACCAGCGCGCAGGCGTTTCGATAGTCGTCCTGCGGAACAGGCCCCCAGGGCGGTGTGCGATAGCCGCTGGAGCGCGCGACAACGCGCAAGCCGTCGCTTTCGCTCAAGCCGCGAAGCGCGGCATCGAGATTGGCGCGCGTGTCGCCCATGTTCGATCCAAGCCCCAGCGCCGCGCGGACTGGCCGCGTTTGCGGTGCATCGCTCATGCCACGCCCTCTCCGGCAATCGCCCGCGCGATACGCGCGGCATCCACATGGGGCTGGACGTTGTGCACGCGGATCATGGCCGCTCCCTTCATCATGGCAACGGTGTGTAGGGCCAGCGAACCGTAAAGCCGGTCGTCGGTCTCGACCCTGAGTACGGCGCCGATCAGCCGCTTGCGGGAGGCTCCGACCATCAACGGCCTGCCGTGTTTGGCCAGGGTTTCCAGCCGGTTGAGGACGAGGTAGTTCTGGTCGACCGTCTTGCCGAAGCCGATGCCCGGATCGAGCATCTGCCGGCTCGGCGCGATACCGGCGCGTTCGGCGATCTCAAGGGAACGTTCGAAATGGCGATCGATGTCCGACAGGATATCGAGATCCGGATCGGCGGCCGAGCGATTGTGCATCATGATCACGGCGGCGCCGGCTTCCGCCACCACTGCGGCCATGCCCGGATCCTTCTGCAGACCCCACACATCGTTCACGATCAGGGCCCCGGCGCGGCAGGCCTTGCGGGCGATCGGCGCCTTGTAGGTATCGATCGAAACGGGCGTGCCCATCGCCACGACATCGGACAAGACCGGCTCCAGGCGCCGCCATTCCTCCTCCGGCGGAACCGGGACAGCGCCCGGCCGCGTGCTTTCCGCACCGACGTCGATCACATCCGCCCCATGGGCAATCATCTTGCGGGCGCTGGCCAGCGCGTCCTCGCGGGCAAGAAAGCGCCCGCCGTCGGAAAAGGAATCCGGCGTCACGTTCAAGATACCCATGACGCGGGGACGGTCGAGGGAAAGCCCGCCGCCGGGAAAGGCAAGATGCGCCGGAACTGTCCGGGCCGGGTCTGTCTGGGATGTCATCGCTCGTCTTCCGCTCTCGGCATCGTGGCGGCGGGAATACGGGCACGCACCATACGCCTCCGCTTCGCTCCCGCAAACACGCGAATGGCGTATTGGGCCCGGCATGCGCCACACGTCAAGACCGCGCCAACGTCGAGCGTCATGAAACCGTCGGCGCGCTGTCATCGGCATGAGAGTCCACTGCCAACAAGGGCTGCCATCGTGGAAAAGGCGGCGGGACCTATGCCTTCGCCAACCCGCCGCCGTCAGGCGGGAATCAACGCCCTTCCCGATAGCGATCCGGCCGCCAAGCGGCTGCTCGACAAGACCTTCTGTCCGGAAGGGAAAACCGTGAAGGCCCCGGACGAAAGCCAGGGCGCGAACCTGTCCCCTCCATGGGGCTTCAGTTCTTCGGCCTTGTCGACATCGATGACGCGAGCGAACAGATGACCGTCCGGCTGATGGACGTCGCAGGCGCCGAATTCTACTCGGTTACGCTCGACCCCGTCCGCAAGGGCTGAGCGCAGGCGCGTCCACGTCCCGAAAGCCCACGCGCAGATTGCGCGGGGGAAGCTACACGCGCTCCGCGGCCCGCTGCCGGTTGTAGCGCCCAAGCCCGGCATAGGCGCCGACACCGATAAAGATCATGGACGGCGGCACCAGCATGAGGCCGAGCAGCGGATCCCCGAGCCCGGCCGCCACGAGACTTCCTGCAAGGCCTGCGCCGAACTGCATGAAGCCCATCATCGAGGAAGCCGAACCGGCGAGCCGCGGAAACCCCTGAAGAGCCTCGGTCGAGGCTGAAGGCAGCGACATCGCCAGGCTGAAGGCAAAGGCGCCGACGGGCAGCATCACGCGCAGGAAGCTCGGCGGAAACACGGTGAGCAATCCCACCATGACCACCCCGGCGAGCACCATGCAGCTGAGGCTGAACGGCAGGATCGCGGCGGCATCCATGCGCCTCAGAAGCCGGGAGGTGACAATCGCTCCTGCAATGAAGGACCCGGACTGGATCATCATGCCGAAGCCGAACTGCGTCGGAGTCAGCCCGACCTGCTCGATCAGGACGAAGGGCAGAATTGTGGCAAGCGTGTAGATCGTGCCGATTCCAAGGCCGACCAGAAGGCTCGGCTGCAAGAACCGCAGGTCGGTGAGCAGCATCAGATAGTTGCGCAAGAGAACGCCCGGCCTGAGATTGGACGGATCGATATAGGCATTGGTCTCGCGCAGGAAGGCCAGGATGGCGACAACAAGCACCACGCCGTAAATCATCATTGCCCAGAAAATTTCGCGCCAGCCGAAGAGCTCCAGCGTCACGCCGCCGATGGACGGCGCAAGCGCCGGCCCGATCGCCAGCATCATGGCAATGGTGTTCATGATCCGCACCGACGTTTGCCCCGTGAACTGGTCACGGACAATCGCCCGCGACACGGCGACCCCGACCGACGCGCCAATCCCCTGCATCGTACGCGCCACCAGCATCCACTCGATCGTCGGCGCAAAGGTCGCCATCACGGTAGAGGCGAGATAGAGCGCCAGAAAGACAAGCGTCACCGATTTGCGCCCGAAGGCATCCGTCAGCGGACCGCAGACAAGCTGGGTGAGCGCAAAGCCGGTGAAATAGGCCGTCAAGGTGAGCTTCACCATTGAGGGCGAGGTGGAAAACACCTCCGCCAGCACCGGCATCGCCGGCGTGTAGAGCGCCATGGTGATCGGGCCGATCGCGACAAGAGCAGCCCCCAGAACGGCGGTGCGGGTCTCGTTCATCGGCGGAAGCGGTGTTCCGGTGGCGGGTCGGTCCGGCCGCAAGGTGCCGGCGTCGGTCGTTGTCATGACGTCTCCGAAGGACCGCAAACGGTCAGATTCTCGTGCATGCGTCCAAGCAGGTTGTAGACCGCGTCGACATCGGTCGGCGAAAACCCGGCAACAGCTTCCGCCCGCAACCGGATCGCAACGCCGTGGATGCGTTCCAGCACCGGCGCGGCCTCCGGCGCAACTTCGATCAGCTTGGCGCGACGGTCCCCTGGATCCGGCCTGCGGCACAGCAGACCCGCTGCTTCCAGCCGGTCGACAAGCGCGCTCAGCGTCATCGGCTCGACGCCCAGCCGCTCGGCAAGAACGGCCTGCCGTCGCGCAGGATAATGCTCGACATAGGCCAGCACCCGCGCCTCGGCGGCGGTCACCCCGATATCGGCAGCCGAAAGCGCCCGTTCGAAGCGCCGTCGCATGAGGCGGGCGATGTCGGCGACCAGATATCCGATGGGGCGGGTCGGCACGACCGAGGTCATAAGCACTCCATATAATAAGCTTACCTTAGTAACTGAGGCAGCCATGCGGCTCTGTCAAGGTGCCCCTGCGGTTTGCTGCATTGCAAGAAACCGTCCCCCGGTTTATAGAGGGGCGCGAAAATCCGCGGGTCCGAGGGGCCCGCGGTATATTTTTTGGAGCACGACCCCACATGAACCTGCGTAACATCGCCATTATTGCGCACGTCGATCATGGCAAGACGACGCTGATTGACGTGCTCCTGAAGCAATCCGGCTCCTTCCGCGAAAACCAGAAGACGGAAGAGCGGATGATGGATTCCAACGACCTGGAACGCGAGCGCGGCATCACCATTCTGGCCAAGGTCACATCGCTGACCCATGGCGACACGCGCATCAACATCGTCGATACGCCGGGACACGCCGACTTCGGCGGCGAGGTGGAGCGCATCCTGCACATGGTCGACGGCGTCGTTCTCCTGGTGGACGCGGCCGAAGGCCCGATGCCGCAGACGAAATTCGTGCTTGGCAAGGCGCTGCAGCTCGGTCTGCGCCCGATCGTTGCGATCAACAAGATCGACAAGCCGGACCAGCGCGCGGAAGAGGTGCTCGACGAGGTATTCGACCTTTTCGCGGCCCTCGATGCGGACGAGAACCAGCTGGACTTCCCCGTGCTCTACGGATCCGCCAAACAGGGCTGGATGGCCACCGACCCCGCCGGTCCGATGGACTCCATGGACCCGCTGTTCGAACTCGTCGAACAGCACATCCCGGCCCCGTCCGCCGAGGAAGGGGCCTTCCGCATGCTGGCGACGACCGTTCAGCCGAACCCGTTCCTTGGACGTATCCTGACCGGCCGCGTCATCTCCGGCGAAGCCGTGCCGAACATGGCCGTGAAGGCTTTGTCGCGCGACGGCAAGACCGTCGAAACCGGCCGCATCTCCAAGGTCCTGGCGTTTCGCGGCCTCGAGCGCCAGCCGATCGACAAGGCGGTCGCCGGCGACATCATCTCCGTGGCCGGTCTTTCCGAGGCGACCGTTTCCGACACGATCTGCGCGCCCGAGGTCACCGAACCCGTTCCCGCGCAGCCGATCGATCCGCCGACCCTGTCGATGACCTTCTTCGTCAACGACGGTCCGCTGGCCGGCACCGAGGGCGACAAGGTCCAGTCACGCGTCATCCGCAAACGTCTGATGGACGAGGCGGAAGGCAATGTCGCGCTGCAGATCGAGGATTCGCCCGAGGCGGACGCCTTCATCGTGTCCGGCCGTGGCGAGCTTCAGCTTGCGATCCTGATCGAGAACATGCGCCGTGAAGGCTTCGAGATCTGCGTCGGCCGGCCGCGCGTCGTGTTCCAGACCGGCGAGAACGGCGAGCGGCTGGAGCCGATCGAGGAAGTCATCATCGACGTCGACGAGGAACACTCCGGCATCGTCGTGCAGAAGCTGTCGGAGCGCAAAGCCGACCTTCTGGAAATGCGTCCCTCCGGCAGCGGCCGCAGCCGGCTCGTTTTCCACGCCCCGACGCGCGGCCTTATCGGCTACCAGTCGGAGCTTCTGTCCGACACGCGCGGCACCGCGATCTTCAACCGCGTGTTCCACGCCTATGCTCCGTTCAAGGGCGAGATTCCGGGCCGTCACACCGGCGTGCTGATCTCCAATGGCGACGGCGAGGCGGTCGCCTATGCGCTCTTCAACCTTGAGGACCGCGGCCCGATGCTGATCGATCCGGGCGTCAAGGTCTATCGCGGCATGCTGGTTGGCGAGCACACAAGGGGCAACGATCTCGAGGTCAATGTGCTCAAGGGCAAGCAGCTCTCCAACGTGCGCTCGTCGGGCAAGGACGAGGCGGTCCGCCTCACCACCCCGATCCGCCTGTCGCTGGAAAGTGCGCTGTCCTACATCACCGACGACGAACTGGTCGAGGTGACGCCGCAGAACATCCGTCTGCGCAAGGCGCTGCTCGATCCGCATGATCGCAAGCGCGCGGAACGCGCGGCCGTCAAGGCTGTCGGCTGATCCGGTTTCCCCGCGCGGCGGCCGTCAAGGCCGTCGGCCAATCTTGATCCCATCCGCGGTCCGCTTCCTTCAAGGGGCGGACCGCGGATCGCGGACTTTCAACAGCAACCACAAACCGACCGAGAAAAACGCCAGGATCACCGCCATGCCGGCGGCCTGGCTGGCCGTTGCCGCCGTCACCAGACCGACGGAGAGCGGGGCGAGAAAACTCGTCACCTTGCCCGAGAGCGCGAACAGGCCGAAATATTGCGTCACCGCGTCACGCGGCGCGAGATGGACAAGGAGCGTGCGTGACGCCGCCTGAAGCGGGCCGGCGACCGCTCCAAGCACGCCCCCCAGAACCAGGAAAACCTGCTCCGGCAGGGTCGAAAACAGCCCTCCTCCCGTTGAGGGCGGCGCGACGTCGACGATGAAGAACACCGTGTCCCGGTCGACGGAGACGAGACCCAACCCGCACAGGACGAGCACGACAAGCGCGCCGGCGATCACCGGTCGTGGCCCCAGCCGGTCGTCGAGCCGACCACCGATCACCGCGCCAAAGGTGCCGGTGATGGTCAGCAAAATGCCGAAGGTCCCGATCTCGACGCTCGACCAGTCGAGAACGCCGGCCGCATAGATGCCGCCGAAGGCGAAAAGCGCGACGAGACCGTCCTTGTAGATCATGTTGGCCAGAAGAAACGTCAGCACCTGACGATTGGCGCGAGCCATGCGCAACGTGCGGGCAAGGTCGGACACCCCCTCCCCAACCGCCGTGCCAAGCCTGACGGCCCGACGCGGAACGTCCGGTACCAGAACGAACAACGGCAGCACGAAAACGAGATACCAGAGCGCCGAGAAGGGGCCGGAAGCCCTGTCGCCCTCGCGCAGGACCGGATCGAGACCGAGGACCGGCTCAAGCCCAAGCAGCGTTCGCCCGGTCTCCGGATTGGCGGCCATCAGCCCGAGCGCGATGACGAGCGAGACCAGACCGCCGGCATAGCCTGTGGCCCATCCGCGTCCCGACAACCGCCCCAGCCGCTGGCGCGGCACGAGATCCGGCATCATCGCATTGGTGAAGACGGTGGCGAATTCGACGCCGAGCGTCGCGATGGCAAAGCCCGCAAGGGCAATGGCGATGCTGCCCGCACCGCCCGGGACCGCGAAATACAAAAGGCCGCAACCAACAACGAAGGGCACGGAAAAAGCGGCGATCCAGGGCTTTCGGGCTCCGGTGCGGTCCGCGATCGCACCGAGCACCGGTGCAAGCAGCGCGATCGCCAGCCCGGCAGCGGCCGTGGCATACCCCCACAGCGCCTGCCCTTCGGCCGGCGTCGCGGCAACGGCGGAGGCGAAATAGGGCGCAAAGACGAAGGTCGTCACCAAGGTGAAGAACGGCTGCGCCGCCCAGTCAAACAGGAGCCAGGCCGGCACGGCCCCGCGTCTGAGCGCGGGTGCCGGTCCGGAGCCAGGCTCCGGACCGGCGGTCATGGCAGGCGGCCTTGCGCCCGTTTCGTTCATTGCGCGAGTTCGGCCAGAAGACTGGCGGCGACCGAGAACTTCGAGACCGTGAGGTCGCCCTCCATGATCTCGCCGACCGCCCGTGCGGTGCGCACCACCTGCGCCTCCTTGGCATCAAGCCAGGCCTCGAACCCGCCGGCCGCCAGCGCATCGCGGGTGACATCGCGATGCGCGCCGGCCAGCGTTGCCCGGCCGCGGTCGAGCGCCAGACCGTCGTAATAGTCGAGGATCCGCAGCTCGCGCGCCTTCGCCTCCATGGCCCCGAGCCGGAAGTGCCCCGCGACCTTGAAGAAGACCTCGGCGACCTCAGGCAAGGCCCGCCCGCTCTGTTCGGCGACAAGCACGATGTCCGGCACCTCGGCTTCCAGCGGCAAACGGGCGATGCGCTGCGCCAGAGCCTCGGGCACGCCCGCTTCGTCGAGACGCGCGGCGACCGCGGAGATCTCCGCCCGCATCGCCTCCTGAACCACGTCGGAAAGCGACGGAGCAAGCGCCTCGATCCCGGAACGGAAGCGCAGCACCTGGGCCTCGAGCCCGTCTGCGAAGTCGACATTGCGCAGGAACCAGACCGACTGTTCGAGAACCAGGTTCTGGATCGCGCCATAGAGCGAGAGCTGCAGCGCGCCATCGACCTTCGTATCGAGGGCGTCGATCTCGCCATTGAGAGCGGTCAGGCCATAGGCGTCGCGAACAACCGCGAAGGCCTGTGCGATATGCGCGGAATCCGCACCGGTCTGGTCAGCGATCCGGGTCAGATAGGTCGGCCCGCCCCGGTTGATCATCGAGTTGGCGAGCATCGTGGCGATGATCTCGCGCCGCAGCCGATGGCCCTCGACTTCCTGCGCATAGCGTTCCTGCATCTGCACCGGGAAATAGCGGAACAGCTCCTTGGCCAGATAGGCGTCGTCGGGAACCGTGCTGTCGAGAAGCTTGTCATAGAGCGTGAGCTTGGCGTAGGCGAGCAACACACCGGTCTCCGCCCGCGTCAACCCGGTCTCGGTCGCCTCCAGTTCGTCGAGCGCGACCTCATCCGGCAGTTCCTCGACGGCCCGGTCGAGCAACCCGGCCTGTTCCAGCTGGCGCATCATCCGGCGCTGATAGCCGAATTCCTCCATGCCTCGCGTTTCCGAAAGGCTGATCGCCAGCGTCTGGAGATAGTTGTTGCGCAGCACCAGCGCCGCGACCTCTTCCGTCATCTCCGCAAGCAGCACGTTGCGATCGGCCACGGTCAGCGTGTTGGCCCGCACCGCCGCGCCCAGCGCGATCTTGATGTTCACCTCCATGTCGGAGGAGTTCACCCCTGCGGAATTGTCGATCGCGTCGGAATTGCACCGACCGCCGCGCCGGTTGAAGGCGATGCGCGCGCGCTGGGTCATGCCGAGGTTGGCCCCCTCGCCGATCACCTTCGCGCCGACGTCACCGGCGGTGACGCGGATCGCGTCATTGGCACGGTCGCCGACATCCGCATCGCTTTCGCCGGCGGCGCGGATATAGGTGCCGATGCCACCGAACCAGAGCAGGTCCACGTCCATCTTGAGGATCGCGTTGATCACCTCCTGCGGGGTCGCCTTGGACTTCGAAAGCCCGAGCAACGCCTGTATTTGCTGCGACAGATCGATCGACTTCGACTGACGCGAGAACACACCGCCGCCCTTCGAAATCAGCGAGGTGTCATAGTCCTGCCAGGACGAGCGTCCCAGGTCGAAAACCCGCTGACGCTCCGTCCAGGTGGTCGCCGGGTCGGGGTCCGGGTCGAGGAAGATGTCGCGATGATCGAAGGCAGCCACCAGACGGATGGCCTTGGACAACAGCATGCCGTTGCCGAAGACGTCTCCCGACATGTCGCCGACACCGGCAACCGTGAAGGGCTCGGTCTGGATGTCGCGGTTCATTTCCCGGAAATGGCGCTTGACCGCCTCCCAGGCACCCCGCGCGGTGATCGCCATCTTCTTGTGGTCGTAGCCGGCCGATCCGCCTGAGGCAAAGGCGTCGCCCAACCAGAAATTCCGGCTTTCGGAAATCGCGTTTGCCGTATCGGAGAAGGTTGCCGTGCCCTTGTCCGCCGCAACCACCAGATAGGGGTCGTCGTCGTCATGACGCACGACGCGTTCCGGCGGCCAGATGGTGTCGCCGCTCAGATTGTCGGTCACATCCAGCAGCGAGGAAATGAAGATCTTGTAGGCCTTCGTGCCTTCCGCAAAGACCTCGTCGCGGCTGCCGCCAACCGGCAGATGCTTGGGCACGAACCCGCCCTTGGCACCGACCGGCACGATCACCGCGTTCTTCACCTGCTGGGCCTTCACCAGGCCGAGCACCTCGGTGCGGAAGTCCTGGGCCCGGTCCGACCAGCGCAGTCCGCCGCGCGCAACCTTGCCAAAGCGCAGATGCACGCCTTCGACCCGCGGGCTGTAGACAAAGATTTCGCGGAACGGTCGCGGCAGCGGCAATTCCTCGATGCGCTGCGGATCGAGCTTGAAGGCGAAGGTCTGCTTCGGCAGACCATGGGCATCGATCTGGAAGAAATTCGTGCGCAGCATCGCATTGATGACATTGTCGAAGCGCCGCAGGATGCGATCGTCGTCGAGGCTGTCGACCTGATCCAGACTGTCGAGCAGGTCGCGTTCGACGCGCTCCGCGCCAAGCGTCCGATCCTCGCCGTTGGGGTCGGGATCGAAGCGCAGATGGAACATCTCGACGAGCTTCTGCGCCACGGCAGAATAGCGATTGAGCGTGCGCCACATGTAGTCTTCGGAATAGCGGATGCCCGCCTGGCGCAAATAGCGCGACAAGGCGCGCAGCATGGAGATGTCACGCCAGCCCAGTCCCGCCGACAGCACCAGCGCATTGTAGCCGTCGGACTCGGTGTTGCCGCGCCAGATCGCCATGAACAGTGCCTCGAGGCGGAGCTTGAGATCGTCCGTCAGGTCGATCTCGCCGCCGTTGACGGGCTCGAGCGACAGTTCGTGCAGATAGGCGAGCGGGCGCTCATCCGGCGTGAGCCGGTAGGTCCGCTCGTTGATGACCCGAAACCCCATGTTTTCCAGGATCGGCACACGCGCCGACAGCGGGATCGGCACGAGATGATGGTAGACCTTCAAGACCACGCGGTTGGGCGCGTCCTGCTCCCGGCGGGTGAAGGTGAGCGCGGTATCAGCCTCGTCGCTCAGCTTCTCGACGATCCGAATGTCCTCAAGCGCCGTTTCGGCGGAATAGACCTCGCGATAGCCCGCCTGAAAGGCATCGGCGTAGCGCTGCGCATGTTCCAGCGCCTTGTGTCCGCCATAGGCGGCGCGCAACGCGTCGCGCAGGTCGTCGGTCCAGGTGCGCACGATGCCGGCAACCGCCTGCTCCAGCGTGTCCTGTCCCGGATCCGGGGTTTCGCCCTGGTCGCGGCCGACGATGAAATGCACCCGCGCCAGCGGGCCTTCGGGATAGGCGACGTACCAGGCCGACAGGCGTCCGTCGAACTCCTTGGCGAGATAGGCGCCGATCCGCAGGCGCACTTCGGTCGTGTAGCGATCGCGCGGAACGTAACACAGGATCGAGACGAAGCGGTCGAACCGGTCGCGGCGGGCCAGCACGCGAATGCGCGGACGCTCGTCGAGCTGCAGGATCGCCGTCGCGAATTCATAAAGAAGTTGAGGATCGATCTGGAACAGCTCGTCGCGCGGATAGCTTTCCAGGACGTTGAGAAGGGCCCGTCCGGAATGGCTGTCGGGATCGTACCCGGCGCGATCGAGGACACTGTCGATCTTGCGGCGGAGAAAAGGAATGTTCTTGGTGGAAAGCGTGTAGGCGGTCGCCGTCAGCAGGCCGACCACACGCAGTTCGCCAACGAGTTCGCCCTCGTCGTCGAAGAGCTTCACCCCGACGTAGTCCATGTGCACCCGGCGATGCACCCGGCTCTTCACGTTCGCCTTGGCGATGATCAGCGGCTCCGGCTTCATCAGGAAGTCGCGGATTTCCGGCGTGATCACGACGAATTCCGATCCCCGGCGCAACACGTGCACATCGGGATCCGCCAGAAGGCCCAGGCCGGAGCCTTTCTTGTGGGACAACTCGCCCTTCGAGACGCCGCCCTCGAAATAGTATTCGCGCATGCCGAGCAGCGTGAAATTGTCGGCCGCAAGCCATTCGAGAAACTGGACGCCTTCCGCCAGCTCGTCGACCGGGACCGGGGGCGGGTTCTCCTTGTAGGTCGCAATCGCAGCGGCCAGGCGGTCGCGCATGGCCGTCCAGTCGCGCACGGCCGCGCGCACGTCGTTCATCACCGCCTCGAGGCGCTCGGCCAGCTGCGTGCGCTCCTGCACCGTATCGATGCGTGCAACGTGGATATGAATGAGGCTTTCGCGCCGACACTCCGCACCGCCGGATTTGCCCGTGCCCTGATAGGAGACCAACGCGCCGGTGTCGTCGCGCGCAACCGACAGGATCGGATGCAGGACGAGACGCGCCTCGAAGCCGCTCGCCTGAAGCTCTCCCATGACGGAATCGACCAGGAACGGCATGTTGTCATTCAGGATTTCGACGATCGTCACATCCGCCGCCCGGCTGCCGTCTCCGGACGAGTCGGGATTGTAGATATGAATGCGGTGGGTCCCGGTGGGGTGCGCGCCAACCTCCTTCCAGGAGGTGCGCGCCACGGCGACCAGGTCGGAAACCGTATAGGCGACGACGTCCTCCGCCGCCCCGCGCGCGAAGAGGTCCCGCGCAAACGCTCCAACTTCCGGTTCGAGTTCCGCCACCACGGCGTCAATCAACGTGGCCTTCGCCTGGTCTCGTACTTCGGGCATTGTCCCCCACCATCCGGCGCAGTCATCTGCATCGCCGGTGTTTCATGAATGTCATCGCAGATCGGGCTCCGGGCCACGCAAGTGATTCGCCCCGCTGGCATCCCCGATCCAGCGCATGCTAGGCCGAGACTGCCGACGATGGAATGACTTCCACGAAAGTCGTGCCTAAAGTGAGGGCCCGGACAGGCGCCGGATCCAGAAACAGGAAGGAAAAGGCAAAATCATGAGCACGTCCAAGCCACCGGTGGCACTGGAACTGCCGCAGGAGACGCCGCTGTCCGGCGAAACCGAGGCCTATTTCGCAAAGTGCCGGGAAAAGCTCGGTCTCGTGCCCAATGTCCTGACCGCCTATTCCTTCAATCAGGACAAGTTCGACGCCTTCACGGCCATGTACAACGACCTGATGCTTGCCGACAGCGGTCTGAGCAAACTCGAACGCGAGATGATCGCGGTCGCCGTCTCTGCGGTAAACCGCTGCTTCTACTGCCTCACTGCTCATGGCGCGGCGGTGCGCCAGCTCTCCGGCGATCCTGAGCTCGGCGAGCTGATGGTGATGAACTATCGTGTTGCCGATCTGAGCCAGCGCCAGCGCGCCATGCTCGATTTCGCGGTCAAGCTCACCGAACGCCCGGCCGAGATTCTGGAAACGGACCGTCAGGCGCTGCGCGATGCGGGCTTCAGCGATCGTGACATCTGGGACATCGCCTCGGTTGCCGCCTTTTTCAACATGTCGAACCGGGTCGCCGCGGCAACCGACATGCGCCCGAACCCCGAGTATCACGGCATGGCGCGCTGAGACCCGGGCGGCACTGGCGCACCGGCGGGAAAGCCCGCGTGAAAGCATGACAAACCGGCAGGGCGTGGTGTAGAACGCTCTGCGAATGCCCGCGCAGTCCGCGCGGCAGGAATTTATTGGAGAAGGGCAATGGTCGCGAAAGTGTTCATCGACGGTGAAGCCGGTACGACGGGTCTCCAGATCCGCGAGCGGCTGTCGCGTCGTCGCGACCTGGAACTGATCTCAATCCCCGCCGACAAGCGCAAGGATCTCTCCGCCCGCGCCGACTGCCTGAACGCGGCCGATGTCGCGATCCTGTGCCTGCCGGACGATGCCGCGCGCGAGAGCGTATCGCTGATCGAAAGCGACACCACGCGGGTGATCGACGCTTCGACGGCACATCGCACCGAGGCCGGCTGGGACTACGGCTTTGCGGAAATGACGAAGACGCAAGGCGCGGCGATTGCCGCCTCCAAACGGGTTTCCAACCCCGGCTGCTACCCGCAAGGGGTGATCGCCTGCCTGCGCCCGCTGATCGAAGCCGGCCTGCTGCCGGCCGACTATCCCGTCACGATCAATGCGATCTCCGGTTATTCGGGCGGCGGCCGCCAGATGATCGAGGCCTATGAGGCGCCTGGCGCGAACAAGCCGCCGTATCTCCCCTACGGCCTCGGCTTTCGCCACAAGCATCTGCCGGAGCTGGCGCACTATGCGACGCTTGCCTCGACGCCGATCTTCATCCCCTCGGTCGGCAATTACGCGCAAGGCATGGTGACATCCGTGCCGCTCAGGCTCGAAGCCCTGGCCAAGGTGCCGAGCGGAGCGGATCTGCACGCAGCGCTGGAGGCGCATTTCGCAAGCCTTGATGGCAGCTTCGTCGATGTCGCGCCGCTCGCCGACGTCGACCGCACACCGGAGCTCGACCCGGAAACCTTCAACGGCACCAATCGCATGCGCCTGCATGTCTTTGCCGACGACAGCCGCGCGCAAGCCGTGCTCATGGCCGTCTACGACAATCTGGGCAAGGGCGCGTCCGGCGCCGCCGTCCAGAATCTCAACCTGATGCTCGGTGTCGACGCGGCGACGAGCCTCGCAGCCTGAGCATCGCCTGCAAGCAGGTTCCTTTCTTTCGATCCCCAGGAGATCCCGGAAAAATGGAAAAATTCGACAAGCTGACGGGTGTCGCCGCGCCGTTGCCGATCATCAACATCGACACGGACATGATCATCCCCAAGCAGTTCCTCAAGACAATCAAGCGCACGGGACTGGGCAGCGCGCTGTTCCACGAGATGCGCACCCATGACGACGGTTCGGAAAACCCGGATTTCGTGCTCAACCAGCCGGCCTACAAGGGCGCCAAGATCCTGGTCGCGGGCGACAATTTCGGCTGCGGATCGAGCCGCGAGCATGCCCCCTGGGCGCTGCTCGACTATGGCATCCGCTGCGTGATCTCGACGAGCTTCGCCGACATTTTTTACAATAACTGCTTCAAGAACGGGATCCTGCCGATCGTCGTCAGCGAAGACGACCTGGAAAAGCTGATGGACGACGCCAAGCGCGGCGCCAATGCCACAGTGTCGGTCGATCTGGAAGCGCAGGAAATCCGCGGCCCGGACGGGGGCGTCATCACCTTCGACATCGACCCCTTCCGCAAGCACTGCATGATGAACGGTCTCGACGACATCGGCCTGACCATGGAAAAGGCGCCGTCCATCGACCGCTTCGAGCAGGCAACGGCGGAAACCCGCCCCTGGGCGTAAGGCATCGCAGCCTGCGGAGGCCAAAGCCGCTTCCGGTTTCAAGAATTCGAACGCCCGGCCCCGCGCCGGGCGTTTTCATTGCGGGGGGGCAGACGTCCCGCCAAGCGCACTGCGCAAGGCCTCGAGGTCCGTCTTCAGCGCCCGAAGGTCCAGACCCGACGCCCGGCAGGCCCCGGCGATCTGCAGCGGCACGTCGCGGGCCTGTTCCTTGAGCGCGGCCCCGGCCTGCGTCAACGTCACGAGCACCCGGCGCTCATCCTCGGGATCGCGCCGCCGCGCCACGAGACCGGCCGTTTCCATCCGCTTCAACAGCGGCGTCAGCGTACCGGAATCCAGCATCAACCGCGCGCCAAGCCGTTTCACCGGGACGGTGTCCGTCTCCCAGAGCACCAGCATCGCCAGATATTGCGTGTAGGTGAGACCGAGCGGTGCAAGCACCCGCGCATAGACCCGCCCGAGCGCAAGCGTTGTGGAATGCAGCGCAAAACACAGCTGTCGCGACAGCAGGAGATTGGCGTCGGGGTCGGAATCTGTGGCGCGGGTCGTCATGATAGCGGTGCTCTTTCTCGGATCCTCGAACCGTTCAATCGGGCAGGTCGCCCTCAGCTGTCAAGCTTCGCAAAATCTAATTGTATGCAATTTAATTTTGCGCTATTGAATTTCATTCGCGACATTTCGCAAGGGAGTTTTCAAGATGAGCATTCTCTACAAGGCACATGCCGAGGCCTCCGGCGGCCGCACCGGCACCGCTCACAGCGACGATGGCCGGCTCGACATCACGCTGTCCACGCCCAAGGAACTTGGCGGCGACGGCGGGAAGGGCACCAACCCCGAGCAGCTCTTTGCCGCGGGCTACTCGGCCTGTTTTCTTGGCGCGATGAAATTCGTCGCAGGTCAGGAAAAGGTGACGCTCCCCGACGACCTCTCGGTTGCCGCCGACGTCGGCATCGGCCCGCGCGACGATGGCGGCGGCTTCGGCATCGAGGTCGCCCTGACGATTACGGCTCCGGGAATGGACAAGGCAAACGCGCAGGCGATCGTCGACAAGGCACATGTGGTGTGCCCCTATTCGCACGCGACGCGGGGCAACATTCCGGTGACCCTGACGGTCGGCTGATCGTCAGCCTGTCGTTACGGCTGATCGTCGTCGCGCGCGTGTTCTGCGCGGCGACGCTCGGCGCGAACCTCGACGTTCTCGCGCTCGATCTGCTCCAGCACGGCCCCGACGCGGGACAGCGCCTGCGAGGTTGCAACGAAGGCATTCGTCCGCGCCTCGAACAGGCGGCGCGCGATATCAGGAAATTCCTGCAGCATGCGCTTGAACAGCGCACGGCGGATACGGATGACCTCGGTCGCTCCATTGGCCACCGCCCGTGCCGGGCGTCGGGTCTCCACCAGCAGCGCGGTCTCGCCGATCAGGCATCCGGGTCCGAAGCTATCGAGCACCTCGTCCGACCCGCCTTCGCCTTCCAGGGAAACGGAACCTGTGGCGACGACCAGTCCGCCGTCGGCTCGCTCGCCGGAGATGAAAAGCACCTCCCCGTCCCGGTAGTTCACGTTTTCCGCCGAAAACGCAAGCAGCCGCAATTGCTCGTCCGGAAATTCGGAGAGCAGCGGCACCTGACGTAAAAGATCCATATCCCGAGCGAGACTCATGCCAAGAGCATTACGCCGAAGGCTGCGATTTGCACAAGGGCCGAATGTCGCTCGCCTGCCATGCAAGCCCGGTCCTGCCCATCAAAACCGCTTGGAACATCTCAGGGAACCAGCTTGTAACCGCCCGCTTCGGTCACCAGAAGCTCCGCATTGGAGGGATCGCGCTCGACCTTCTGGCGCAGCCGGTAGATGTGCGTTTCCAGCGTATGGGTGGTGACACCCGAATTGTAGCCCCAGACCTGGGTCAGAAGAACATCGCGGGTGACCGGCTTTTCGCCGGCGCGGTAAAGAAACTTCAGGATCGAGGTTTCCTTCTCCGTCAGCCGGATCTTGCCACCGGATTCGTCGGTCATCAGCTTCTGCGCGGGGCGGAAGGAAAAGCGTCCGATGGAAAAAACGGCGTCCTCGCTCTGCTCGTGCTGGCGCAGATGTGCACGAACCCGCGCCAGCAGCACGGCGAACTTGAACGGTTTGGCGACGTAATCGTTGGCGCCGGCCTCAAGCCCCAGAATCGTATCGGAATCCGTGTCATGCCCGGTCAGCATGATGATCGGCGCCTTGAAGCCCTTCTTGCGCAGAAGCTTCACCGCCTCGCGCCCGTCAATATCGGGCAGCCCGACATCCATCAGCAGCAGGTCGACATGCGCCCCTTCGGCAGCCGCGATACCCTTCGCCGCCGTTTCCGCCTCGAGCGTTTCGAACTCTTCATAAAGCGAGAGCTGTTCGACCAGGGCCTCGCGCAGATCGTTGTCATCGTCGACAATCAGGATCTTGCGTGCGCTCATGGGCTGTCCTTCCGTCACAGGGTCTTGCGGAATCAAATCAATCTTCTTTCACTTAAGCAAGTCCACGCGGTTTCGCGAGCGGCTATTGACCAAAATCGCAAGGCGGGCCAACACAATTGGATCACGCCGGTTTTACCGACCGGTGAACACGCGCCCGATGCGGCCACGGAAAACGACCGAGGAACTGATCGCCATGCCGCCACGCCCGCTCGCGGCCCCACCCCGTCTCCACGTTCGCAGCCTCTCCGCCGAAGCGACGCGCGGCCGCCTGGTCTGCGGATCGCTCGACGTCGCTTGCGCGATCGGGCGCGGCGGCCTCACCCGCGACAAGCGCGAGGGCGACGGCGCCACGCCCGCCGGCCGGTTCGAGCTGCTGACCGTCTACTATCGGCCGGACCGGGGGCAGCGCCCCCGCACCCGGCTCCCGGTCACGGCGCTTCGCCCCTGGATGGGCTGGTGCGACGACCCTGGTCATCCGCGCTACAACCGTCTCGTCCGGTGTCCGTTCGCGGCCTCCCACGAGGCGATGTGGCGCGACGATCCGCTCTATGACATCGTCGTGGTGCTCGACTGCAACCTGCATCCGGCCGTGCCCGGACGCGGCAGCGCGATCTTCTTCCACCTCGCGCGGCCCGGCTACACGCCGACGGAAGGCTGTGTCGCCGTCGCGGAACGCGACATGCGCCTTTTGCTCGAACGCTGCGGGCCGGGATCGGCGATTTTCGTCGATTGAGGCGGAGAGCGTGAACGGTGCGTTGAGACCTTGACGACTGGTGTGACGCCACCGGACGCCTATCTTTGCGGAAACAACAACTGGCGTTGCGCTTTGCCCAGGCTGCGAAGCGAACAGAAAGGGACACCTCATGTCGGTCAGACCCGTCACGCATGTTTCCGCCGCCCAGCCGACGCTGGAAGGCGCCGGCGTCAAGCTGCACCGGGCCTTCGGCTTCGGCGAGCCGACGGCGCATGACCCCTTCCTGCTGTTCGACGACTTCCGCAACGAACATCCGCAGGATTATCAGGCCGGCTTTCCCTGGCATCCGCACCGCGGGATCGAGACGATCACCTATGTGCTGGCGGGAACCGTCGATCATGGCGACAGCCTCGGCAATCGCGGCACGCTGGGGGCGGGCGACATACAGTGGATGACGGCCGGCAGCGGCATCATGCATCAGGAGATGCCACAGGGCGACACCCGCGGACGCATGCACGGCTTCCAGCTCTGGGCAAACCTCCCGTCCTCGCTGAAGATGACCGCGCCGCGCTATCAGGACGTGCCGTCGGGCGAGATCACCGAGATCCTCGACGACGACGGCACGGTCGTCCGGGTGATTTGCGGCGAGTTCCGGGGCAAACGCGGTCCGGTCGACGGGATCGCCGCCGACCCCTGCTATCTCGACATCTCGGTTCCGGCGGGACGCACGAAACGCTTTCCAGTCGACACCTACCGTCAGGCCTTCGCCTATATCTTCGAAGGCTCGGGCAGCTTCCGCGACGCCTCAGCCCCCTCCGGCATCCTGCTGGAAAAGGAAATCGACGGACGCGAGATCCATGTGCGCGACGAAAGCGGGGACCGCACGCTGGTGCGCTTCGGCACCGGCGACGAGGTGACGGTGACGGCCGGCGAGCACGGCCTCCGCTTCCTGCTCGTCTCCGGCGCGCCGATCCGCGAGCCGGTTGCCTGGCACGGGCCGATCGTCATGAACACGCGTCAGGAACTGATCGAGGCGGTCACCGACCTGAAACGCGGCACCTTCATCCGTGAAGGGGCCCGGCGCTGAACCGACCGGGTCGATCTGCAACACGGCGAGAGCGCGCGCGGCACTGGAACCGCGCGCGCTTTTCCGCCATATAGGCGCTGTATACGGTTTCGCTGACACATTCGGCGCGCGAGGCGCGCCACGACAGGCATCTTCGACGATGAACGCGCGCATGCTACCCTTTTTGAAGATGAACGGGCTCGGCAATGATTTCGTTGTCTGGGACGCCCGCAAGGATCCCTTGCGCCTGCCGGTCGAGACGATCCAGGCCATCGGCGACCGTGAGACCGGCATCGGCTTCGACCAGATGATCACGGTGGAAACGAGCCCGGCCGGGGCCGATGCCTTCATGCGCATCCACAACCGTGACGGAAGCGAGGTCGACGCCTGCGGCAACGCCACGCGCTGCGTCGGGCGCCTGCTGATGGAAGAAAGCGGCCGCGACAGCGCGACCATCGAAACCAATGCCGGCCTTCTGATCGCCTTTGCCACCGACGATCCGGCCCGCGTCAGCGTCGACATGGGCGTTCCGAAGTTCGCCTGGAACGAGATCCCGTTGGCGGAAGAGTTTCACGACACACGCGCCATCGAGCTGCAGGTCGGGCCGATCGACGCGCCGGTGCTGCACACGCCGGGCGTGGTCAATGTCGGCAATCCGCATGCCGTTTTCTGGGTCGCCGACCTCGACGCCCATGATCTGGCAGGGGTCGGGCCGCTGCTGGAAAACCACCCGATGTTTCCCGAGCGCGCCAATATTTCCCTTGCCCACGTCTTGTCCGATGACGCAATCGAGATCCGCGTGTGGGAACGCGGCGTCGGCCTGACCCAGGCCTGCGGCACCGCCGCCTGCGCGGTCGCGGTTGCCGCCGCACGAGACCGGCGCACGGGCCGCGGCGTCACGGTGCATCTGCCGGGCGGGCCGCTCCATATCGAATGGCGCGCAAGCGACGATCACATCATCATGACCGGCGCGACCGAGATCGAATACGAAGGCGCCCTGGAGCTGTCCGACCTGACCCACCGCAAGACCGCGCCCGGCGACCGCCCGCATCTGGAGGTGGTATCGTGAGCGTCGACGTCGTGACATTCGGCTGCCGGCTCAATTCCTACGAGTCGGAAGTGATGAAGCGCGAAGCGGAGGCTGCGGGCCTCTCCGACGCGATCCTGATCAACACCTGCGCGGTGACGGCGGAGGCCGTGCGCCAGGCGCGCCAGTCGATCCGCAAGGCGCGGCGGGAAAACCCCGACGCCCGCATCATCGTCACCGGCTGCGCCGCGCAGACGGAAACCGAGACCTTCTCCGGCATGGACGAAGTCGACCTCGTGCTCGGGAATTCCGAAAAGCTGGAGCGCGCCTCCTACGGCCGCGTCGCGCAGTTCGGCATCGACGACAGCGAAAAGGTCCGCGTCAACGACATCATGAGCGTGCGCGAGACCGCCTCGCATCTGATCGACGGACTGGAGGGACGGGCCCGCGCCTTTGTCCAGGTGCAAAACGGCTGCGATCACCGCTGTACCTTTTGCATCATCCCCTTCGGGCGCGGCAACTCGCGCTCCGTGCCGATGGGCGCCGTGGTCGACCAGATCGCCCGCCTCGTCGACAACGGCCACCGCGAGATCGTGCTGACCGGCGTCGACATCACCAGCTACGGCGGCGATTTGCCGGGAACGCCGACGCTGGGGGATCTGTCGCAGAAGATCCTGAAGCATGTCCCCGGCCTCGACCGGCTTCGGCTGTCGTCGATCGATTCCATCGAGGCCGATCCGGCCCTGATGGAGCTGATCGCGAACGAGCCGCGCCTGATGCCGCATCTGCATCTGTCGCTGCAATCGGGCGACGACATGATCCTCAAGCGCATGAAGCGGCGGCACCTGCGCGCCGACACCATCCGCTTCTGCCAGGAGGTGCGCGCGGCGCGTCCCGACGTCGTCTTCGGTGCGGACATCATCGCGGGCTTCCCGACCGAGACCGAGACGATGTTTGAAAACACGCTCGCCATCGTCGACGACTGCGGGCTGACGCATCTGCATGTGTTCCCCTTCTCCGCCCGCCCGGGAACGCCGGCGGCGCGCATGCCGCAACTCGAGCGCGCCCTCGTCAAGGAACGCGCCGCACGGCTGCGCCAGAAGGGTCAGGCGGCTCTGACCGCCCACCTCGACGGCGAAGTCGGCAAGACCCGCGAAATCCTCGTGGAACGCGAGGGCCTTGGCCGCAGCGCGCAATTCACCCAGGTCGAATTCCAGCAGGCGGACGTGCCGGACGTATGCGCCGGCGACCTTGTCACCTTGCGCATCAGCGGGCATACCGGGCGTCACCTTCTCGCGACACCTCTCGACACACAGGCAGCCTGATCGCATGAGCGAAGCAAAACGCGGCCTCTTCGGACGGCTGTTCGGCTCAAAGCCGAGCGAAGCGGTTCCGGAGGAAACGACCGACGACACCGAGCACGCACCGCTTTCCGAGCCGGAAGCCGAGACGCCTGCGCCCGAAGAGCCCGCCGCACGGGGCGCGGCGGCAGACCCCGAGGTCGCAAAGGCGGAAACGCCTGCGGCGCCGGAGGAAGACGTGCCCTCCCAGGCAATAGAAGTCGTTCCGCCCCCCGGGCCGGAGGTGGTCTCCCCGGCTGCCCCGGACGAGAAGCCGAAATCCTGGCTATCGCGGCTGAAGGCCGGCCTGTCGCGCTCGTCGTCCTCGCTGACCGGCGGGATCACCGCGCTTTTCACCAAGCGCAAGCTCGACGCGGCCACGCTGGAGGATCTGGAAGATCTTCTCATCCAGGCCGACCTCGGCGTGGACACGGCCATGGCGATCACCGAGCGCATCGGCGACGGCCGTTTCGACAAGGAAGTCAGCGCCGAAGAAGTCCGCCGGATCCTGGCCGAGGAAGTCGCGAAGGTGCTGGACCCCGTGGCAACGCCGCTCACCATCGACACGGCGCACGCCCCCCATGTCATTCTCGTGGTCGGGGTCAACGGCACCGGCAAGACGACAACCATCGGCAAGCTCGCGGCCAAGCTCCGCGCCGAGGGAAAATCCGTGATGCTCGCCGCCGGCGACACCTTTCGCGCCGCCGCCGTCGAACAGCTCAAGATCTGGGGCGAACGCACCGGCGCGCCCGTCGTCGCGCGCGACACGGGAGCGGATGCGGCCGGGCTCGTTTTCGACGCGATGCGCGAAGCCCGCGCGGCCGCCTGCGACGTGCTTCTGATCGACACCGCGGGGCGCCTGCAGAACCGGGCCGAGCTGATGGCGGAACTGGAAAAGGTCGTGCGCGTCATCCGCAAGCACGACCCGTCGGCGCCGCACAGCGTGCTTTTGACGCTGGATGCCACAACCGGCCAGAATGCGCTGAACCAGGTCGAGATCTTCGGCCGCACGGCCGGCGTCACCGGCCTGGTAATGACCAAGCTCGACGGAACGGCGCGCGGCGGCATTCTTGTCGCCATTGCCGCCAAGCACAAGCTGCCGGTGCATTTCATCGGCGTGGGCGAAGGCGTCGACGATCTCGAAGCCTTCCGCGCGCAGGATTTCGCCGCAGCAATCGCCGGACAGGAGATCTGACAAGGCATGGAATTCGAACATCAGCCCAATGCCGCCGACCGCAAGGAACTCTCGCCGCTGCTCAAGCTGGTTCTCGAGCTCGGGCCCCTGGTGCTGTTCTTTTTCGCCAACGCGCGGGGCGAGGCCGTTATCGAGGCGTTCCCGGTGCTGGCGTCGCTCGGCGACCCGATCTTTCTGGCGACCGCCGTCTTCATGGTGGCGATCACCGCCTCGCTTGCCGTGTCCTATGCGCTGACACGACGCCTTCCGATAATGCCGGTCGTTTCCGGTGTCGTTGTGCTGGTCTTCGGCGCCCTGACGCTCTGGCTGCACGACGAGCTTTTCATCAAGCTCAAGCCGACCATCGTCAACGCGCTGTTCGGCACCATCCTGCTCGGCGGCCTTTTGTTCGGCCGCTCGCTGCTCGGCTATGTCTTCGACAGCGTGTTCCGCATGGACGATGACGGCTGGCGCAAGCTCACGTTCCGCTGGGGGCTGTTTTTCTTTTTTCTGGCCGCGCTGAACGAAGTCGTCTGGCGCAGCTTCTCGACGGATTTCTGGGTGTCCTTCAAGGTATTCGGCGTCATGCCGATCACCATCGCCTTCACCCTGGCGCAGCTGCCGATGATCAACCGGCACACGCTGGAAGACGACGCCGACGCGTGAGACGCGCCGGCCGTCTTCTGTCCTCGAAGCGTCAGTAGTCCGACAGCTTCATGTCGGGCGAATAGGTCATGCCGCCGACGTCCTTGGTCACCGCCTGTCCGCAAACGACGATGCCCTTGCCGGCGTCATAGGTCATGCTCGGCGGACCATGCAGGTCCCAGCCGCTGTTGAGCGCGGCGGTCACGCGGTGGCAGAACGCGCTTTCGTCGGGCCCGGTGAGATAGCGATAGAGTTTCATTGCAATGTTCCTTGTCTGGCGCGCCGATCAGGATGCGCGGGCGGCAATCGCATCCGAGATCGCAACGAGGCGGGCGCCCATGTCCGCGTGAAGCCGCTCTACCATGCGCCCCTCGACCTGTATCGCGCCCTTGTCCGCATTTTCTTCCCTTTCGAATTCCGCGATGATCCGGCGCGCCCAGTCGACCTCCGCCGGCGCGGGTGAAAACGCCGCATTGCAGGGCGCCACCTGCCTGGGGTGAATCAGTGTCTTGCCGTTCATGCCCATGTCCGCGCCTTGCGCGCATTCCGCCTCGAAGCCCGCCGCATCGTCCAGACCGTTGAAGACGCCATCGACGATGTCGATGCCATAGGCCCGAGCCGCCGCGACACACCCCATCAACCAGGACATCATCGGCGCACGGCCAGGCACCAGACGCGCGCCGGTCTCCTTGGCCAGATCGTTGGTTCCCATGACGAAACAGCCGAGCCGGGTCTCCGGGTTGGCGGCGGCCGAGGCGATCTCGCGCGCGTTGAGCATGGCGAGAGGGGTTTCCATCATCGCCCAGATTTCGACCCGTGCGGGAACGCGGGCGCCGTTCAGACGATGCGCGACCCGCTCAAGGTCGGCCGAGGCGGAGACCTTCGGTACCAAAATGGCATCGGGCGCGGCCGCGATCGCCATGGCAAGATCGTCCGCGCCCCAGGGCGTGCCGAGACCATTGATGCGGATCGCCACCTCGCGGTGCCCGTATCCGCCGGCGGCGACGGCATCGCGCACCTGGGCGCGCGCCATCTCCTTGGCGTCGGGTGCGACGGCATCTTCCAGGTCGAGGATCAACGCATCCACATCGAGCGTCTTTGCCTTTTCCAGCGCACGGGCATTGGAGCCCGGCATGTAGAGAACGCTGCGGCGGGGACGAATGGCGGTTTGCGTCATCATGGGTCGTGGCATCCTCTGTCGACTAAAATCCATTCCTTCAGCTTCTGCGCCCGACCCGGTCGAGCGCCAGACGCCTTCATTCCTCTACGCGCTCGCCTGCGGCCACGCCACCCGTCTTTTCGTTGCGCTGGCGAAACAGCATGTCCTTGGCCGCGACGAAGGCGCCGAGCGTCACCAGCACACAAGCCATCGCAACCGTTGGCGTGAAATTGCCGAACCCGAAGGCGATCAGCAAAAGGGTGGAGGAGACCGGCGCCGTGTAGGCAAAGGCGCCCAGCACCTGGATATCGCCGCGCTTGACGCCGATGTCCCAGACGAAAAAGGCAAGCCCGACCGGAAAGGCGCCAAGCCCGAGCACCGCGGACCACTCGCCGACGCCCTGCGGCCAGACGGTCGCCTCGAAAGCCAGATGCGCGACAATCGCCAGCAGGGACGTGCCGAGGCAAAAGCCCGCAACCGCTTCCGTTGGAATCCGCCCGAGCCGGCGCGACAACACCGAATAGCCGGACCAGAACAACGCGGAGGCCACCGCGGCGAGATAGCCGGGCGTTGCGTCGCCCTCAAGCGCAAGCCCGTCACCCCGCAAGATCAGCAGCGCCGCCCCGCCGAGACCGAGCAGCGTTCCCACGACATGCTGGATCTTCAGCCGTTCTCCCGGAAGGAGGGCCGAGAACACCACGATCAACAGCGGCCAGGTGTAGTTGATCAGATTGGCATCGACCGGCGGTGCGTTGCGAATGGCCGTGAAATAGAAGAAGTGAAACCCGAACAGCCCGAGGATCCCGAAGGCGTAGACCTTCGCCGGCTGACGCAACAACGACAGGCGACCGCGCAGGGCCAGCCAGGCCGTGGCGGCAAGGCCGGCGAAGCCGAAACACAGGGCATTGAGCAGAAACGGCGGCACCGCGCCCGACGCAGCGCCGAACAGGCCGAGCGTCGACCACATCAAGACGGCAGTCCCGCCGATCATCGTGGCGCGCAGGCGGTTCACTTGGCTTGGCATGATCGTTTGGGATCCGGCGAAAGAGGCAGGCGGGAGGCGCGAAGAAGGTCCGCCATGCTATCGCCCCGGGCGATCCCGTCAATCGACAGGGAAACCCCTCAAATTCGCGGAGACGACTTCTTAAGCGCTCCATCGTATTTTCATGAAGAGGCTTGGGAAGCCTTGGACAGATGGAGATGTGGTTTGGCACGCAGCCATTATCAGGACAACCGGGATCGCCAGCCCAGCCGGAGCCTTAACCCGGCCGAACTGCTCGGCTCGCTGAGCTACGCACTCGACATGACCGAGGGTCAGCCCGAAGGGCACTGCATCCGCTGTTGCTGGATCGGAACGGCCATCGGCGCGGAACTCGGCCTCGCCGAGACCGAGCGCGCCGATCTCTACTACACGCTTTTGCTCAAGGATCTCGGCTGCAGCAGCAATGCCGCGCGCATCTGCGACCTCTATCTGACCGACGACATTTCCTTCAAGCACGACTTCAAGACCATCGACGGCTCGCTGAGCGCAGCGTTGCGCTTCGTGTTCAAGAAGACCGGCCTGAAATCGGGGTTGAGCGAACGCATCCGCGCTCTTGTCCATGTGGTGCAGAACGGCGGGGAAATCGCGCGCGAGCTGATCGAGACCCGCTGCCACCGCGGTGCCGACATCGCCGCGAAGATGCGCTTTTCCGAGGCCGTCCAGGAGGGGATCCGCGCGCTCGACGAGCATTGGGACGGGTCGGGAAAACCGGAAGGGCTGACCGGCGACGCGATCCCCACATCCGCCAATATCGCCCTGCTGGCTCAGGTCGCCGACGTCTTCTTTCAAGAGCATGGCCGCGCC
Organism: Stappia stellulata DSM 5886; assembly: GCF_000423705.1. GTDB lineage: Bacteria > Pseudomonadota > Alphaproteobacteria > Rhizobiales > Stappiaceae > Stappia > Stappia stellulata. The sequence goes on from NZ_AUIM01000011.1 coordinate 55,664, forward strand.
GAAGCGGAAAAGGAAATCGCCAACCGGGCAGGCACCTGGTTCGCGCCGGACCTGGTCGACGCCTTCCTTGCGGCTTCGCAGCGCCCCGGCTTCTGGGATCGTCTTGCCGCCGATGACCTCGCAAGGGACGTCTTTTCCATGGCCCCGCAATCGACCCAACCTGTGGATGAGGACTATCTCGACGCGGTCGCGGAGGCCTTTTCCGACGTGGTTGACGCAAAGAGCCCCTATACCGCCGATCACTCCGACCGGGTCACGCTCTACACCGACCTGATCGCGGAGGAACTGGGCCTTGACCACGACCATCGCCGCTGGCTTCGCCGCGCCGCGATGCTGCACGACCTGGGAAAGCTCGGCGTCAGCAACCAGGTGCTCGACAAGCCCGGCAAGCTGGACGAGGCGGAATGGGCCAGCATTCGCAGCCACTCCTGGCACAGCGAGCGCATTCTCGAGCGCGTGTCCGCCTTTGCCGACATCGCCCCCGTCGCCGGCGCGCATCACGAGCGGCTGGACGGAAAGGGCTATCCGCACGGCCTGAAGGACGAGGAAATCTGCCTGGAAGCCAGGATCCTTACCGTCGCCGATGTCTTCGATGCGCTTTCGGCGGAACGGCCTTATCGTGCCGCCATGCCGATCCCGCAGGCGCTTGCCATTCTCGACAAGGACACCGGCAGTGCCTTCGATGCGACCTGCGTCGCGGCGCTCAAGGCGGGCCTCGCCCGCCTCGACGCGTCAATTGCCGCGTGACCAGACAGTTGAAATAGCCGGGCTTTTGAGGGCAAGGTGGCGACCCGGTCCACTCCTCCGGCGGACTGTCCTTTTTGCGGAGTTTTCATGAGCAAGATCACCATCAAGTCGCTCGGCCCAGACGATGCGCTCGCCCTGGCACCGCTGATCGCGGAATACGCACAGGCGCTGAAGCGCGGCGCGCCGCGCCGGCCCGACCAGTTTTATGCCGAACGCATTCTCGGCGACCGCGCCGCCGAGGTTATCGGCGCGGAAGTCGACGGAAAGCTTGTCGGCTTCGCGATCTTCTTCGATCTCCCGGAGATCATCACCGGCCTTCGGTCCGGACAGCTCGACGAGATCTACGTGCACCCGGACGCGCGCAACGAGGGCGTCGCCAGACGGATGATCGAGACGCTGGTCAGCGAAGGCGCCAAGCGGTCCTGGACCGAGTTGCGCTGGATCGTCCCGGGCAAGAACGCCCCGGCGGTCGCGCTCTATGAAAAGATCGCGGAGCCGGCCAACTGGAAGGGCTATGTCCTGCCGATCGACCGGACGGCCTCCGCTTAGGCAAAGGCTCGCGGCAGACCGCTCAATACATCGGGGGAAGCGAGGCAATCGGGATCAACCCGACGCGCGCCACCCCCGCATCGAAGCGCAGCGGCACCGTGACCGCCGGCGCGCCGTCGAGCGTCGTCGGCGCGCCGAAGCCGATGAGTGCCCCGGCCAGCGATGTCGGCACGGACGATCCGTCCGGAAAGAAGGGCGCGAGAAGCGCAGGCAGCTTGTCCGCGCCGGAAACGGTCAGCGGCAAGGTGCCGGCAAGCCGGCCCTTGGCGTCGAGGTGCAGGGTCCCCGTGGCCTGCAGGTTCACCCCGGACGCGCTGGCACGCAACGCGCTTACCCGCACGGCCTCGTCCCGACGAAGCAGCGAAATCCAGTCGCCGCGCCCGGCCAGCGCCGCCGCGCCGCCGGCGAGGGTGACATCGGCTGAAATCTCGGCCGTGCCGTCCAGCGCGGGGACCGCGAGCCCGGCAACCCGCAACGCGAAATCGGCATCTTCGACAACACCCGGGTTACGGCGCGCATGAACCGTGGCCCGCGATGCGTTGAGCGCGATGGCCTGATCTCCGGAAATCCCGGAGAGCTTCGGTTCCTCGATGAAGACATCGGCGTTGCGCACACCGGCATCCGACAGTCGGGCGCTGGCTCGAGCGGTCTTCCAATCGGCAGACAGCCGGTCGAACGGCTGCGCGCCCTCGAAGAACCGCGCGGTGGCCGGTCCGTCCGCCTCCACAATCGCATGCCGGGGATTGTAGGCGAGCGCGATGACCCGCAGACCGGAGACCGTGCCGGCGCGCCCCCCTGCGTCACGCGCCTCGAAGGGCCGGCATTCAAGCTCGAAACGGAATGGATATCCGCCAAGTCCCTGCTCCCCGCAGACCAGCGCCCCACCCTCGGCCTGCGCCACCTCGTAGGTGTTGCGCAGGATATCCACCGCCATGCCGCGCGCCACCGTCCAGTAGGCCGACCACAGCGCGATGACCAGCAGGACCAGCGAGATCAGGATCCAGAAACGGCGACGCGACCGTGGTGGCGTGCTTTGTGAAGGCGAAGGGGCCGGCGTATCGGTCATGGGATCCTCATTGGAGCGGCGATGCAGCCTGTAAGCACGCTCTCATGTCGGTTTCAAGGCCCGTGACGTCGCACAGGCGGCTCCTCCCGCCCTCAACGGAGGTTTCCCCCATCACGACGGTTGCCAGCCGCGCCCGCCATTGCTACCCCCGACCTGCAACAGGAAAAGCGCAATGGACGATCTTTGGGTGTTCGGCTACGGCTCGCTGATGTGGCGACCGGGCTTCGTCTACGAGGAAGCGGTTCCGGGGGTGCTGCATGGCGCGCACCGCTCGCTTTGCATCTATTCCTGGGTCCATCGCGGGACCCAGGAACGGCCGGGTCTCGTGCTGGGTCTCGACCGGGGCGGCGCCTGTCGCGGCATGGCCTTTCGCGTGGCCGGGCATCGGCGAGCGGAGGTGATCGCCTACCTGCGCGCCCGCGAGCAGGCAACGCTGGTTTATCTGGAAGCCGAACGCCGCGTTCGACTTGCGGAGACCGCAAGACGCCTTGTGCCGGCGGTGACCTATCTGGTGGACCGCACCCACGAACAATATGCCGGGGTGCTGCCGCTGGAGCGCCAGGTCGACATCGTGAAGGGCGCCGTCGGACAATCCGGCGCCAATCCCGACTACGTTCTGAACACGGTTTCGCATCTGCGGGAGCTGAACATCCACGATGCCGGACTGGAAGCATTGAGCGCGCATCTCGCCGATCCGGCGGTCCAGGCGGGCTGAACCGGGCGCCCGGCATTCGCCGTGTCGCTTTTGCGGCCGGTCAGCTTTCGCAGTCGGAAGCGAACAGTCCGGCGAGATCATCGAGAACCAGGCGGCGCTTTGCGGCATCGCCGGCAAGAAGATGAACCAGAGCCGTGCGCCCCGCCAGATCGCGGTTGGTGAGGCGGGCGCCGCGGCGCTTGCCGTCCCGGTCGATTTCGCCGATCCAGGGCTTCTTCGTCCGCCCGCCGCGCCCGACGTCCGGGCCCATCACCACGATCGCGCAAGGGTAGTCGGCCAGACGGTCCGCCGGCACGGTCGAAAACAGATAGCGCTTGCCCGAACGCCCAAGCAGATAGCGATACTGGTCTGTCAGCCCGAGTTCGGCCGCCGCCCGCGGCGCATCCGCGCAGGCCGTGTCGAAGGTCGATGGACTGGATCGCCTGATCATTCACGATAAATAGAACGGAGCAAGAACGAAATCCAGACCCTACGGCAGGAAAACGCACCGTCGGGGCGGTCAGTCGAAAGACTTGCCCCGTGCCGCCCAGCGCGCGCGCACGCGCTCCAGGACCGGAAGATCCCGGCCGCTGTGCGCCGCCTCCAGGATCAGCCGGTCCGACGCGGTCTCAATGTCCTCCACCAGTCTGGCATGGGCGCGCTCCAGCGGTTGCCCCGGCTCGATCACCGGCAGAAATTCAGCCACGACCGTGCCGGGATAGATCTTCCAGCCACGGCGCGGCCAATAGACGCCGGAATTCAGGGCAACGGGCAAAACGGGACAGGCAAGCGACTTGTAGAGATGCGACACGCCGTATTTGTAACGCGGCTCCTCGCCGGCTCCGCGCCGCGTTCCCTCCGGAAAGATCAGGATCTGGCGGCCTTCCGCGATGGCTGTGCGGGCATTGTCCGTGAGCAGGGCAAGCGCAACGGAACGCTTGCCGCGATCGACCGGGATCTGGCGGAATTTCGCCGTGTACCATCCAAACAGCGGAATGTAGCGAAGCTCGCGCTTCAACACATAGGTCGGCGAGCGAAACAGCGGCAGGATGGCGAAGGTCTCCCAGGCCGACTGATGCTTGGCAGCGACGATGCAGCCGCCTTCGGGAATGTTTTCCAGTCCGCGGAACTCCAGCTTCAGACCGGCAACCCAGCGCAACAGAAACAGACTGACGCGCGCCCACAGCGGCACGACGGGCCACCCCCACCGCGCGGGCAGGAGGAAGACCGGAGATGCCAGGACCATCAGCACCACGGTGGACACATAAAACAGCACCTGGAAGACCAGCGAGCGAATGAGGATCATGACACGGATACCGTCGTGCAACAGGGATTGCGGAAAGACAGCGTACGGCGCCGCCTGACAGGATGAGCCCCGGCCGGGGCGTTGTCCGGCAGGCTCATGGCGCGGCGCTGCCCATGGCCGAGATGCGGACCCACGCAAACATGTACTTCATGTATTCGCGAGCGAGAAGCAGCGACACGCCCGCATGCCGGAACCAGCTGGTCAATTCGAGATCGACGCCCTGCACGGGAACGGCGACGAGTGTCGTGTCCGGCATCACCGACCTGAGTTCAAGCAACGCCCGGGGCATGTGATAGGCACTGGTCACAACGATCACGCTCGAAAACGCGTTGGAGCGAACCCATTTCGCCGTCTCGGCCGCATTTTCCAGCGTGTTGTTGGCGTTGCGGTCGAGGTCGATGCAACAGGCGAACAGCGCGAGGTCGCTCTCGGTGCGGCGCACGATCTGCTTCGGCGTCGTATCGGGATGCACACCGGAGATCAGCAATCGGCCGGCGCGCCCGTCGTCAAGCAGCATCAACGCCTTTTTCACCCGCTCGCTGCCGCCGGTAAGAACGACGATGGCATCCGCGCTTGCCGAGGTGTCTTCCGTGTAACGTGTCACCGTGTTGGCGAACTTCAGGAAACCGCCGACCAGAAAGCCGAGACAGACGACCGCGACAAACACCGTCGCAACGAGGGCGATCCGACGGCGTTTTCGCGCAGACGCGGCACGCGCGGCCGCGAAAGCGGCATCACCGGAAGCGTCCTGCGGAGCGTCGGGGTCGTTCTGATCCATCGTACCAAGTTGTTTCATATTCATACTACAGTATCAGAAATTCCGGCCGCGTCCGGCCAGGCAGACCCGCAAACAACGCCCGACACATTCGATCCGGACGGTTTTCCACCGCCGAGTTCCCGACGGGCCGCCGTGCCCCGCTTTCAAGAACCTACCGAAACATTGCGGCAAATCGCCGGCCGGCCATTGCGCTTCGGCGCCATGAGCCGGCACAAAAACGGCGCAGACCAACCGCAATACCGGCGAACCCGCGCCGCAACCTGGCTTCCCTGAGAAGCTCCGGCGGCGAACGGTAGAACAGGTGATACAGGCCCAGGATCACCAGAAACGTAAGCCCCCAGGAGAGCAGCGTGTCGGAGAGAAAATGCCCTCCGAAGGCAACGCGATTGGCTGACAGCACAAGGCAGAGCGGCAGGACGACCCACAGAATGCCCGCACGCCAGCGCGGTGGCGCAAGCAACGCCAGCGTGACCAGCCAGAAACTCGACGACGCCTCTCCCGAGACAAAGGAACAGTTCCGCGCGCAATAATTGGAGATGCGCCAGACCTCCACATAGGGGGCGTCGCCGCCGAAAAGGTCCACCGCATTGGGGCGCGGGCGCCCCCAGTTGTTCTTGAAGACCGCGTTCACCAGGACGCCCGGACCGAGCGCGAGCGTCGACAGGAGAAACAGCGGCGCACGCAACGACACCAGGTCTGGCAGACGCGGAAAGATCGCGGCGGCGACCAGAACGACAAGCGAGCCTCCCGCCACCAGCTTGACCAGAAAAGGTCCGAGTTCGCGCAGCCGCATGAAAAACGGATCCGATGCCGCGCGGAAGCCGGCTTGCGCATCGTAGAAGAGCCCGGTCGCCGCCTGATCGACCTGCGGAAAGGCCAGAAAAAAGACCGAAACCACGGCGATATAGGCGAATGTTGCGGCAAGAAGCCGGCGAAACACGACGGGCTCGGCGAGGGGGTCGCGTGTCGGGGGCGGGGAAGAGGCGGACATTGACGTTTCTGGTTTCCCTGGCAAGGTTTCGCCCGGTTATACCTGTCGATCGAACGCTGTCCACCGGGCGCGCGTTGCCGACAGCCGATTTCAGACCCCGAAAAGAACGACCCGCCAGGACGCGACCATGACCGCGCAGCGCGGCGTCTCGGTGCACTGGCATCCGTTCTCACGCCCCCCGTTTTCGATGGCGGGATGGCCGACGCCGCTTCTCACGATCTATCCGGCGAAAGGGGCCTACATGTGGCGCGAGACGCAAACAGACAGGCAGCGCTTCGCGAAAACACCGGCAAGCCGAACGGGCGGGCATCTTCGGGGCGCCCCGTTTCACCTGTGCGGACGGGATTTGTTCCGGGGCCACGACAGGCTTGAAAGCGCCATCGACCACGCCACGGGCTGCATGATAGTCTCACGTTCGACGCGCATGAAACCGGCACGTCCAGGAGTTTGAGATGGCATTCTTGCCCGACCCCGCCACGATGGTCACCTTCACGCTGGCCTGCCTTGTGCTCGTGCTCACGCCCGGTCCGGACATGACGCTCTTCGTCGGCCGTTCGCTCTCGGAAGGCCGCGCGTCCGGCATGGCTTCCATGCTCGGCGCGCTTGCCGGCAACGTGATCCACACGCTCTTGATCGCCTTCGGCCTTTCGGCCCTGATCGCAGCGTCCGCGCAGGCCTTCTTCGTCGTCAAGATCGCCGGCGCAATCTATCTGCTGTGGCTTGCCGTCCAGAGCATCCGCCAGGGGTCCGCGCTTTCGGTCACCCCGGACACGACAGCCCAGCGCAAGCCGCTGTCGCGCGTCTTTGCGACCGGCATCCTGGTCAATTTGCTGAACCCGAAGATCATCCTGTTCTTCCTGACATTCCTGCCGCAGTTCGTCGCCGCGCACGATCCCGACGCCGCGGCCAAGATGCTTTTTCTCGGGCTCTACATGGTTCTGTTTTCCCTGCCGTTTTGCGCCGGGATGGTGCTGATGGCGGAAGGCTTCTCGAAATCGCTGCGCCGCTCGCCACGCATCATGCGCGCCATCGATTGGCTCTTCGCCGGCATCATCGGCGGCTTTGCCGTCAAGATCCTGCTCACCAGCCGCACCTGACAACACCAGCTCCGTTTCATTTGTTTCCCGCAACCAGAAGATCCCGCGAAATCAAAGACTCATGACCCACATCTTTCCGCGACATACCGCCATGCGCCCGCCCCACGCCGTTTCGGGCGACGGCTGCTACATCATCGACAGCACGGGAAAACGCTACCTCGACGCCTCGGGCGGGGCGGCCGTGTCCTGTCTTGGCCATTCCGACAAGACGGTGACGGAGGCAGTCAAACGCCAGCTCGACACGCTTGCCTTCGCCCACACCGGCTTTTTCACCACCGATATCGCGGAAGACCTCGCAGACCTTCTGATCGCCAACGCCCCGGAGGGCCTTGAGCGCGTCTATCTGGTCTCCGGCGGATCGGAGGCAACGGAAGCGGCGATCAAGCTCGCCCGGCAATATCACCTGGAACGGGGCGACCCGTCGCGGGCACGCATCATCGCGCGCCGCCAGAGCTATCACGGCAACACGCTCGGCGCGCTGTCCGCCGGCGGAAACATGTGGCGCCGCGAGCCGTTCAAGCCGTTGCTGGTCGACATGTCCCACATCTCGCCCTGCTACGCCTATCGCGGCCAGGCCGACGGCGAGAGCGAGGCCGATTACGGTCGCCGCGTCGCCGACGAGCTCGAGTCCGAGATCCTGCGGCTCGGACCGGAAACGGTTGCCGCCTTCATCGCCGAACCGGTCGTCGGCGCGACGCTTGGCGCGGTGCCCGCGGTCGAGGGATATTTCAAGCGCATCCGCGAGATCTGCGACCGTCACGGCGTTCTGCTGATCCTCGACGAGGTGATGTGCGGCATGGGCCGGACCGGCCACCTCTTCGCCTGCGAGGCGGACGGGGTGTCCCCGGACATCCTGTGCATCGCCAAGGGGCTTGGCGCCGGCTATCAGCCGATCGGCGCGATGCTGTGCAGCGGCGAGATCTATCGCGCCATCGAGGAGGGCTCCGGCTTCTTCCAGCACGGACATACCTATCTCGGGCATCCGGCCGCCGCTGCGGCCGGACATGCCGTGGTCTCCTCCCTGCTGGAGCGCGATCTGGTCACCCGCGCCCGCACCATGGGCGAAACGGTGAAATCCGCCCTGGTCGAGCGTTTCGGCCAGCACCCGCATGTCGGCGACATTCGCGGACGCGGCATGTTCCTCGGTCTGGAGCTGGTGGAGGACCGCGAGACCAAGGCCCCCTTCGATCCTGCCCGCAAGCTGCACGCAACCATCAAGAAAGCCGCCTTTGCGCGCGGTCTCGTCTGCTATCCGATGGGCGGCACGCTCGACGGGCGCTCCGGCGACCATGTGCTGCTGGCTCCGCCCTTCATCCTGGAAGAGGCACAGGTCACCGAACTCGTCGACAAGCTTTCCGGCGCCGTAGCGGACGCCCTGGCACATTGAACGCCCCGCGCCCCAGTCCCGCCAAGTTTCTGGCGAGACTGGCGGTGCTCGTCTGCGCACTCCCGCTCGCGGCCGCCGCGACACAGACGGACCAAATCCAGATCTCACTGCCGGACGGATGCCTTCCGGACGACGTCGCCGCCGCGCAGGACATCGAAGGTCGGCTTCGAGGGGCGGAACTGAGCGCAAGGGATGGCAACATGTATCGGCAGATCGATCTTCACATCCCGGCGGAGGTTTCGGGTGTCATGGCGGACGGGGGAACGATCCGTCAGCTGCGGTTTTCGGATGTCGCGGGCCGCCCCGATCGCTGGCAACGCCGGCGCGGGCATCTCGTCGACGCCGTCTCCGGCGGCTGGGTCGCCAAAGACCTTGTCGAAAGGGGCCTTGCGATCGCGGCGCCCGACCGCGCCCGCCCCGGCTGTTTTCCATCCCTCCTGAAGGTCGAGAGCACGGCCCGCGCCCGCAAACAGGGTCTTTGGGCAAGCGAAAAAGTGCACTCCGCCCACCGTCCGGACGCCCTGCTTGCACGCGTTGGGCACTACACGCTGGTCGCCGGACGGGTGCTGTCCGTTGGAGAAACCCGCTCAACGCTCTATCTGAATTTCGGGTACCGCTGGAGCCGGGACTTCACCGCAACGATTGCCAAGGAGGAATTGGATGCATTCATCGCTGCCGGGGTTGACGCGGGGTCCCTTGAAGGGGCAGCTATTCGTGTTCGCGGCATGCTTCGGCAGTCTGGCGGACCCCTTGTCGAGATCTCCCACCCCGCACAGATCGAGCGGCTCGAAACGGATGGCGCGCGCCGGTGAACACCTTCCCGTCCCTTGACGTCCTGAGCGGACACATGCGCCGATGGCTTGCCACCGGTGCAGCCCTGCTGATCTTGTCCGGCTGCCAGATCTCCGGCTCCTCGCCCATCGAGATCGGGACGCCGGCGCCGGGAACCCTGCGCCCGGGGCTGGCGGCGGACCTCGGGGCGCGCGAGCATCCCCGCGTGGTGGCGACCTATGGCGGCATCTATGAAAACAGGGGCGCGGAACGCGCCGTCGCCCAGGTCGTCGGGCGGCTGGTGGAAGCCTCGGACGATCCGTCCCAGACCTATCGCATCACCATCCTGAACTCGCCGGCCGTCAACGCCTTTGCGCTTCCGGGCGGCTATCTCTATGTGACCCGCGGTCTGCTGGCGCTTGCCACCGACACCTCTGAAGTCGCCGCCGTTCTCGCGCACGAGATGGCGCATGTAACCGCAAGCCACGCGATCAAACGCCAGGAGCGCGCGGAAGCGACGGAACTCGCCGGGCGCGTGCTCGGCAATGTGGTGCGCGATCCGGACCAGGCGCGTGCCGCGATCATGTCCTCGCAACTGTCATTCGCACGGTTTTCGCAAATCCAGGAACTGGAAGCCGATGCGGTCGGCGTGCGCACGCTTGCACGCGCGCGTTACGACCCCTTTGCTTCCGCACGTTTTTTGATGTCGATGGGAAAATTCGCGGCCTATCAGAGTGCCCAGGGCGACCAGAGCACGGCCCCGGACTTCCTCTCGTCGCATCCGACCACGCCGGAGCGGATCCAGACCGCCGTGCGCGCCGCGCGCCAGGTCGGCGCCCCCGGCCTCGGCGAGCGCGACCGCGACGCCTATCTCACCAAGATCGACGGCATGCTCTATGGCGACGATCCGCTCGAAGGCTTCATTCGCGGCCGCTCCTTCCTGCACAAGGCGCTCGGCATCAGCTTCACCGTGCCGCGGGGCTTCGTGCTGGAAAACTCGCCCGAAGCCGTGCTCGCCAGCAACTCCTCCGGCACCGCATTGCGCTTCGACGGAGCGGATCTGACCGATTTCGCCTCGCTCAGCGCCTATATGACCAGCGGCTGGATCAACGGACTGGTGCGCGACAGCGTGCGCGAGGACACCGTGAACGGGCTTCCCGCAGTCACCGCATCCGCCGTGACGGACGGCTGGTCGTTCCGCATCGCGGTCGTGCGCATCGGGCGCACCGGTTACCGTTTCATCTTTGCCTCGCGCACCGGCGGCTCCGCCTTCACCCGCGACTACGAGAAGACGGTGCAAAGCTTCCGCCAACTCACGCCGACGGAACGCGCCCGTCTGCGGCCGTTGCGCATCAAGGTCATCCGCGCCGATGCCGGCGACACGCCGGAACGGCTCGCCGTCGGCATGAGCGGCGTGGAGCCCTCGCGCCGGCTGACGCTGTTTTCGATTCTCAACCAGACACCGCCAGGCGAGGCGATCCCCGCCGGCACGCCGCTGAAGCTGGTGGTCGACTGACCGGCTCCCGAAGACGGCTCAGCCGCCATCGACCTTGCTGTATCCGATTTCCAATTTTCAACGCTTTATCAGACTGCTTGGAAATTCGACGAGTTTCTGATAACACTACCTATCGGGACAATAAATCCCATCACGATAAAGTATTAAAGACGAATATGCCTCCCCAAGAAACAATCGGCATCATGATTTGCACTGCAGAGCGCCCTCAAATGCTGGAGGCGTGCTTGAGAACTTTAGCTACACAAGAACTTCTGGAATTCGATCGCGCAGAGATCTGTGTAATTGACAATTGCGAGAAAAGAAGCGCTCAAGCTGTTGTAGAAAAACTGGCCGACCTGGGCGGCTGGCCCATCCACTATTTTCGCGAAGTGCGAAAAGGCATTCCTTACGCACGAAATCACTCAATCGATGTGGCACTCGATCGCAGCTACAGTTGGATCGCGCTCATTGATGACGACGAGAAGGCCAGTGAGGGCTGGCTCGCGGCACTGCTGCAGGTTGCCCGAAATGAAGCCGCAGACGTCGTTTCCGGGCCGGTCATCAGGTCCTATGCCGCTGCGCCCCCGTCGTGGTGGAAAACTCTGAAGCCGATCAACGGCTCGACCGGCGCGGTTCTGACTGAAGCGCCTACAAACAATACGCTCTTCGCCCGGAAGTTAATCGATCCGCATCAATGCGGACTTCGCTTCGAGAATGCACTCACCTTTGGATTTGAAGATATCGACTTCTTCCAGCGAGCACATGCGCTGGGGTGCAAAATAGTCTGGGCTCCAGACGCCATTGTCGAAGAAGAAATCCCGCGAAGCCGAGTGAGCCCAGAACGTTTGTTGCAGCGCGCAATGTCGAGCGCAGCAGCTCACGCGTTCGCCACCAGTATCCGGAATGGTCGTCAGCGCTCTTTCCTAAAGTTCTTGCCACGAGCCAGTCGCCGCATAGTCGGAGGCGTAGGCCTGTCTGTTGCAGCGTGGCCGTTTCATGCGATTGGTCTTTCTCGCGGCACACATTTCCACTACAAGGGCCGCCTGCGTTTGGCTCGCGGCATCGGCAACGTTCGCGGCCTTTTTAAACGCCCTCCCGACTACTATGGCACTATTGACGGGCATTGAAACCTCATGGTCGATTCATCTCCTCGCGTTTCGCATATTCACCTTGGGATCAAAGGAGGTGCTGAGCGCTTTTTTGTAAATCTTGTTCGCGCCTTGGCAGAGCGTGGCATTGCGCAACAAGCGTTTCTGTTTCCTGATCGCGTTTGGAAGGATCAGATCTCCGACGTTTGCTCAATTCATGAATTTGGTTTTAGCCGATCTCATATTGCCCGCTTTTTTATCAATCAACGTATTTCCAGAATAAACAAGAATTTCGGCGCAAATGTCATGATGTCCTGGATGCCACAGGCATCACGCTGGTTGCCAGATGATCCTAATATACTCACACTGGCCAGACTTGGCGACTACCCTGAGAAGCTCGATTATTTCGTCAACTGCGACTATCTTGTATGCAATACGCCTGATATCGCAAAGAGCGTTGCTGAGTTGGGATGGCTTTCCGAGCGCACCAGGGTGATCTCGAATTTTACGGATGCCCGGATCGGCCCTTCAGTCCAGCGCTCTCAAATGTCGACTTCCGAAGACGAGTTCGTGATTCTGGGGATGGGGCGACTCGTCAAACGCAAAGGCTTCGATACACTAATTGACGCCCTAGGCCATACCTCAGAGCGGGTTATTCTATGGCTCATGGGCGAGGGAGAGGAAGAGGCGGCGTTGCGTCAAATGATCGAAGAACGCGGTCTGGAGGCACGCGTTCGTTTTTTGGGCTGGACGCTGGATCCCTCACCATACCTTGCGGCCGCGGATGCCCTTTGCATTCCTTCCCGGCATGAACCACTGGGCAATGTCGTACTAGAGGCATGGGCTTGCAAGAAACCCGTTGTCGCAACGATGAGTGAAGGACCCAAGTGGCTGATCGAAGACCAGAAAAACGGTCTGCTGGTTCCCATCGATGACACCGCGGCGCTAGGGCACGCAATCGAACGTCTCTGCCGAGAGCCGGAATTGGCAAGTTACCTTGTGTCGAATGCGCAACATAAGCTGAATACGTCCCATTCACGCGAAGCGATTGCAGACGCGTATCTGGACCTCTTCTCGTCAGGTCAGACTCGGTGATCTGAAATTCGACGTTTGGCGGTCACCGCAGATACAGCTCACTGATACCGTCGGCTGTTGCGAGATTAAATCCAGATAACTCCAGGTATCGACGCAGTTCGCCGATACGAGCGTCGCCAATAACATGGGGATGCATCTCGACGATGATCTTGTTGACCATGGCCAGGTCAGCATTTGGCAAGAGGTCCGCTTCCGCCCCCTCGACGTCCAGCACAAGAACGGACGGCTCGAATGTGCTCATAACGTCTTGCATGCCGTCGCATTCGACTCGTGTTTTCCCTCCGAGATTACGATCATATAGGCTGGATGAAAATATATTTTCTGCGAAGTGAAAATCAAATGCGCCAGGCCGCGCGGCAATCGCTCTCGTTCGCAGGTTAGGCTCTAGTTGGTTCAAAGAAAAATTCTTATTTATCACACGCTCCAAAAGTGGGTTTGCTTCGTAAGAAAGCACATTGTCGCGGCCGCAGATCTTTGAACAAACCAGGCTAACAAGCCCAATACCCGCCCCAATCTCCAGAACCCGATCTGCCTTTGACAATGCCGCTCTAACGAGCCTCCGTTCAGGCTCCTCGTAGGTTTCCTTGTAGAGCCCCTGTCGAATGGTCTCCGTCACGTCCTCCCGAGACGTGGAAATCTTTACTCCGTCGATCGTAATCATGTCCGGATTCAAGAAGCGTCTCAACCGCTTTCTTATTTTACGCTTGAACTTATTCATACCTTTACCTCGCCACTAATTTTTGCTTGAAAAAAACAGCAAAAAAGGAGGCCTCTTTCGGATCTTGTGGAACTATATGCTCCCGGGCTGCCTTCATGTTTTCAGCCATTCCCATGCAGTCATTGAACTCCACTGCGATTTTCTCGGATGAGAATTTCTTGGGTTTTCGACGCTGATGCCAATAGAATTCCCTCGTAATTCCGTTTCCAAGTGGCCAGATACGAACATCAAATGCGCCAATATCCGCTAGAAGACGGTCTATCTGAGGAGCACCATACCGCCGATAGCCATGATATCTATGCTCAAAAAAGCTGGGTGGCGCGGGAACGAAATGCAAATGCGTCAATATACTAGATGTCTCTGATTCGAGATTGAGTAGCGCTCCTCTATCATGTCGAATGTGCTCGAGCACCGATTGGGAAAAGATGCAATCCGCCTCGCCAATCGAAACCCGGTTTCTACCGATTTCCTGTTGGCGAAAAGAAACTCCGGGCCGCTCATATTGCCGCCATTGAGAACTTTGGAACGCGTCAAGACCAAGATAGTTTCGGTAGGAAATGACGTTCTTCAGGTATTTCGAGTAAATTCCGGACCCGCAACCAAGATCCACGACATCTGGCGACGTTGGAAACAGACTTGACATCATCGAAGCGATGAAATCGAAGCACAGCACGCGGGTTGGGTTGCCGTTGTCGACAGCTTCACCGAAAAGCGCACGCAACCGCGTCGTATCCAATTCAGGCTCATAGGTCTCGACCACTCCGGGAAGCGTTCCAAAGCCTTGCGTCCAACGTTCTACCAACGCATTTCCGCGGTATAAGAACCGCTGGATGCCAGTCAGCTTGTTATCCCCTGAAATCGGCGAAGCCGAACTGCTATACCTGTCCACGATCCGGTCCTTTAAAGCTCTCACACATGTGAAGTGACTTTCGAAAGAAAACAGATTCCGTTCTGAATATCATCACACAGTCGCACCAGCGATTCTCCCGTAGAGAGAATCCAAACTACTGGCTGTTTTTTGTATCGAGAAGTCGTATTCAACCCTTTTTCGCGCACGCTCGGAGAGTTCTATCCGCATCACTGGGTTTCGGACAAGATCTGAAATTGCACCGGAAAAAGTGGCTAGATCCTCAGGACATATTTTCAAAGCGGCATCTCCGCAGACTTCAGCGAGTCCACCGCGAAATGAAGCCACCAAAGCAGCGCCTCCGGCCATCGCTTCAATCGCGGTCCTTCCGAAAGGTTCCGCGAAAATTGACGGCACCAACACGATACTCGCTGTTTCCATTTGAGCCTTGACCGCGGCAAACGGAACGTCTGTCTGAACCCGAGCACGTTCACCGAGCGGACTAAGAGCGCGGCGTACAGCCTGAAGGTATTCTTGGTTGTTATCTAGGGTTGAAAGAAGAAACTCCGACCGCCAGTCAGAAACATCCCTTAGGGCATGAGCGACTGCTGAAGCAGCCTCCAGCCCGCCCTTTACGGGGCTCGCTCGTCCCGCGAATAAAACTGTCTTTTCACGGTTCGACGAAGGGTTCCAGTCTCCGACATCAAGTCCATTGTAAATCGTGGATGTACGACTTGGATCTATGCCAAAGTCGCTAAGGCAGGCTTCTTGGCAAAACCGACTCACAAAAATACAATGAGCGAACCTATCGATTTGTCGGCGCCTCCAAAACAACTTTATTTTGGAGAGCGGTAGACGCATTGAATTGTGCTTATAAAGAACGACCGGAGTATTCTTGAAATTCTTAGCGATTGAGTAAGCAGAAGGAATATGCTGGTGAACTACGATTAAATCAGGTCGCCAGTCCGAAAGGGCTTTTATAAAGGCTTTGATTGGGGATCTAGCATCAGGCGAAATACCTGTAAAAAAGACATCTTGAAACGGCTGATTGACCGCCACGCCAAAAACGCGCGTGCTACTACGGAAAGCCGAATGTCGAACGCTGTCGTGAACACAAAGATCAATAGCAGTGGCGCGCTCAGGGCCAAAATGCATGCCTTTCGGCAAGACGATTGCAATTTTCATTACAAAGTCGCCCCAAAACAAGACACTACCATCTCACTTGTTCGTTTAAAGATTTCCACACGATTGTTAAGAGACACGGTGTGCATTTGGCCATACCCTCTTGACTTCTTCCCGGAGCGCATTCAAGCGCCGTCTCTTTAGGTCGCTCACGCGACACTTCTCGATTGAGGCAAATCAAGGCGGAATGTTCAACTTTGTCCTTGTTTAATTGAATGTAGGGATAAACGCATTCACTTGGACACACAATGGACCTGACCGGATTGTTCGATTTCTTCGGGGAGCCCGGGACCTCCGCGCTCGGAGGCCTCGCAATCGGCATCGCCTTCGGCATTTTCGCGCAGCGCAGCCGGTTTTGCCTGCGCGCAGCCGTCATCGAGTTTGCCAGGGGGAGCATCGGGATCAAGGTCGCGGTCTGGCTGATCGCCTTTACCTCCGCCGTCCTGCTGACCCAGGCGATGCTGCGGCTCGAGCTGGTCGATGTATCGGAAGCCCGGCAATTCGCAGCGCGCGGATCGCTGTCCGGCGCGTTGATCGGCGGCGCGCTTTTCGGCGTCGGGATGGTGCTCGCGCGCGGTTGCGCAAGTCGCCTGCTGGTGCTCTCGGCGACCGGAAACCTGCGTGCGCTTCTCTCCGGCCTGATATTTGCGGTTGCTGCCGAAGCCTCGATCCATGGCATTCTTTCGCCCTTGCGCGAGAAACTCGCGGGGCTTTGGACCGTGGGCGGGCGCAACAGCCTGGACCTGCTCCAGTCGCTGGGACTGGGAGCGGAGGCCGGGCTCGTCATCGGACTCCTGTTCGTTTGTGGCGCCGTCTTCTTCGCACTGCGTGCCGGTCTCGGCCCCTGGGGCTGGCTGGGCGCCGCCGGCGTCGGGGCGACGGTCGCCGCAGGCTGGTGGTTCACCTATCAAATGTCCATCCAGGCCTTCGAACCGATGACCGTGAAGAGCATGACCTTCACCGGGCCCTCGGCCGACACGCTGATGAGCGTGCTGACCCCTCCGGGCAGCAACATCGATTTCGACATCGGGCTGGTCCCGGGCGTGTTCATTGGCGCGGCCCTGGCAGCCCTTGCGGCACGCGAATGGACGTTGCAGGGCTTCGAGGGTGGACGCTCGATGCGCCGCTACATCGCCGGCGCGGTGCTGATGGGCTTCGGTGGCATGCTCGCCGGGGGCTGCGCGGTGGGAGCGGGCGTCACCGGCGGATCCATCTTCGCGTTGACCGCCTGGCTGACGCTTGCAGCAATGTGGGCGGCCGCCGGCCTTACCGATCTTGTCGTCGACCGCCTGCCCCGGGGATCCGGCGCGCAGATCGAAACCCCGCAGCCGTCTTGAGGGCGCCCCCGCCCTACCAGGGGTGATCCTCACCTGTATAGGTCAGGAACCGGCCGCTGTCGGCAAGCGTGAGATCCAGCGCCAGACGATGGATGCCCGCGGCACTCTGCTCGACGGAGATATCCGCCCCGCTGCCGCCCATGTCCGTGCGCACCCACCCCGGATGCACCACGACCACGCAGACACCCGCCTCGGCGAGGTCGAGCGACAGGCCCTGCATCGCCTTGTTCACCGCCGCTTTCGAGGAACGATAGGCATAGCTTCCACCGCGCGGGCGCGCCATGGAGCCCATCTGGCTGGAAATCGTCATGATGCGCGGCGCAACGCTGAGGGCAAGATTGGGGCGCAGCGCAAGCGCCAGCCGCATCGGACCCAGCGTGTTGACGTCGAACTCGGACAGCCAGGCGTCGAAGTCGATCTCCTCCAGCGACTGATGCGCCCCCATCACGCCCGCGTTGTTGAGCAACACATCGACCGCCCGACCCGACAGCGCATCGGCGAATTGCGCGACCGATGCCGCATCGCCGACATCGAGCGCATGAAGCTCAAGCCGCGCGCCATGGCGCGCCTGCAGGGCCTGGAGATCGCTCGCAGTGTCCGGATTGCGGCAGGTTGCGATCACCTGCCAGTCGGGGTCCTCGAGAAAGCGGCGTACGGTCTCGAGTCCGATGCCGCGATTGGCGCCGGTTATGACAAGACTCGACAGGGGCATGGGGCGGGATCTCCAGTTTCGGGACACGCCTGATACGCGCTTCCGCCTCCGCTCTTGTCAAGACGGCACCTCACCCAGGTTCAATATCCCGTCTGGCGACGACGCAATGCCACCTGCCGGTTGGATGCGGAAACCGCATCGTCCAGTGTCCTGACACCAAGCGGCGCGAGCATTTTTACAAGCCGGCTAAACACCTCCGCCGTGGCCAGCGCGTCGCCGAGTGCGGTGTGCCGTGTTTCCGGAGGAAGCGAGACCTCGAAACGCTCCGCGAGCGCATCCAGCGTCAGGCTTTCCTGCGTTCCGAAGACATGCGCTGCGAGAAGAACCGTGTCGAGCACCGGCTGGTCGAAGACCACCCCGCTGCGGCCGCGATACTTCGCCAGGAACGTCATGTCGAAGGCGGCGTTGTGGGCAACAAGCACGCTGTCGCGCGTGAAGCCGTGAAACGACGGCAGGACAGTTTCGACGCCCGGCGCATTCGCGACCATCTCGTCCGTGATGCCGTGCACCCGCGTCGACGCGGCCGGGATCGACCGCCCCGGGTTCACGAAGGCGCTGAAGGTTTCCCCGCGCAGGACCCGGCCGTTGACGATCCGCACGCCCGCAACAGAGAGCATCTCGTCCCCGCGCGACGGCTCCAGCCCGGTCGTTTCCGTATCGAAGACGACATAGGAAAGCGACGCCAGCGGCGCGTCCCCGATGGCCGCCGGCGTTTGCCGCGCGAACAGGTCGAAGTCATAGAATTCCGGGCGCTCCGGCACGGGCGCAAGCGCCTTCTTCGCGCGTCGGTACGCCTGCGGCGGCCGGGCGAGGGGAAGGCGGACCCTGGCGCCGCCGGCCGGGTTTGCGTCACTCCACATCTCGGTCTTGTGCCGGCTTAATACATCGCGCCCCGACATGGCGCCACCCCCCTCTTCGAGAGGTTCCTCCAGCCAGTCGTCCAGACGCGCGACCGGAACCGGGTCTCCCTCGTAGGCAATGTCGAGACAGGCATTCTCGCCGGCGTCGCTCAACGACACCTCCAGCCTGCGAATGCGGGCATGGATCGCGACCCGGTTCAGCATCCGGTCCACCAGTTCGACGATCGACGCACTGTCGCACATCAGCCAGATCGGCGTGCCGGCCGTCGTCACCTCCAGGTCCCGGTCTTCCGAACGCCTGGCCACGATGCATCCGGTCAATGTCGGCGAATAGACCTCCGCCATCGGCCAGGCACCGGCGAGCAGGTCCCCGGCCACCTGGTCGAGACGCTCCAGCCGACCGGCCAGCTCCCGCGTCTCGCCGCAGATCAAGCCATCGAATTCCCGCCGCTCGTCCCGCGTCAGATCCGCCCGACGCAACAACACCTCGCCGGCGGCCGAGAGGCTCGCTATCCTCTGTCGCATATCCTGCGTCACGTCATGCAGCAGCCGGTCCCGCCAGATGCCGGCGCCAAGCTCGTCGGTCACCTCGTCAAACACGGCCACATAGCCGATCGGCGCTTCCTCATCCGCCGACAGCGTGAGCGTCATGCGCCCGCGCAGACTGTCCCGCCGACCGACGGTGGCGGTGAGAAAAGGGGTCGACAGCCCGTCCGGATGGGTCCTATGCCGTCCGGACGCCAGGCGGCGGCAGAGCCGCTCGAGCGTGTGATGCAGCGGCTGTGCCAGTACCAGTGCCGTCAGCCTTCGCTCCAGACCGAGGCTTTCGCCGGGCGTATCGCGGTCGAGCAGCGCTTGCGCATGGCGATTGTAGAGAAGCACATTGTGATCCGTCGTGCAGATCACCACTGCCTGCCGGAGATCGCGAAGCACGGCTTCCAGTCGGCTTTTCTCAAGCTCCGCATCCGTCACCGCGCGCGCGACGGAAGCATCGGTGTCCCGACGCGCCTCGGCAAGCGCCTGTGCGGCCTCTTGCATGGCTGGCGCAAGCAGCCCGAGATAGCGCCCGGTGCCGGAGCCGCTCTTCGGCACTGCCCCCGCGTGAACGCTCGCCCGCAGCTCCGCGCCAAGGCTCATCAGCGGCCGTGCGACATGGTCGTCGAACTTCATCCAGACCCAAAAAGCCAGTCCGGAAATCGCAAACACCGACATCAGGCCGGCGAGAACCAGCCGGGACACGGCCGGGGCGGCGCCGTCTGCCGATAGAAAGACAAACACCAGGGCCGCAACGACCACCGCCGCCGACCCCGCGACGATAAGCGCGAAGAACAGAAAGATGCGAAG
Source organism: Stappia stellulata DSM 5886 (assembly GCF_000423705.1). Taxonomy (GTDB): domain Bacteria; phylum Pseudomonadota; class Alphaproteobacteria; order Rhizobiales; family Stappiaceae; genus Stappia; species Stappia stellulata. The sequence goes on from NZ_AUIM01000011.1 coordinate 75,728, forward strand.
CCGCAGGCTCCAGCTTTCGATGCCGCGTCTAGTCATTGTCCGCCTTTCCCTTGCGTCGGGCAGCGATCAGGCCACGGATCGCACCGAGCAGGTCGTGGGTGCAAAACGGCTTGCCGAGATAGACGTCCGCCCCGAGCGCGAGCCCCTTTTTTGCGTCGACCGGACGGGCGCAGGCACTGATCATCACGAGCGGCGTCGCCCGCATGTCCCCGCGCTGGCGGATTTCCTGGCACAGGGCATAGCCGCTCACATCCGGCAACTGCGCATCAAGCACGATGAGATCAGGGACATGGCGCTGAAACTGCCGCCGCGCTTCGCGGGCATCCGCTGCAAGATGCACATCGAACCCGTCACGCGTGACCAGTTCCGCCCAAAGGCGGGCGAGCGTTGCCTCGCCCTCGATGATGAGCACCATGCCGGCCAATGACCTTTCCTCCCGGTCCTCAGTGTGCCCCGTGTCCGCCGGACGTTCCAGAAGGCCCTTCGTCTATACGTGACAGCCCGCAGGCGCCAACGCCGCCCGTCGGGTCATGACAAGGCCATTGCGGTCCTCTATGACGGCGCAAGGCAACACGGGCACAAGGACGATTTCGCATGACCGACCAGATCGCGCCATTTCTCGGGACCTGGATCCTGGACCTCGACGAAAGCGAGTTCGACCAGAGCGACCTGCCCAGATCCGGACGCTGCACGATCGAGGAGGAATTCGGGCTGGTATGCATCCGCATGACGCTGATCACGTCCGAGGGGGAAACGCTGGAAGCTGAAATTACCGGCGTACCGGGCGGCGCTGGCCAGCGCTTGTCGGAAAGCGGACTGGCCGACAGGCTATTCCTGTATTTCGAGGACGAGCAGACCCTGACCTCACAGGCCAAACGCGGCGACCAGGTGCTGATGACGGCGAGGCGCATGTTGTCGGAAGACGGGCGCAGCATGGAAGTCGAACAGACGGTCGAGGTGCCCGGCGAAGGCCCGGTGGTGAACACAGGCATCTACCGGCGGGCGCAATGACACGCCGTCACAAGAGCTGCGGCCAGCGCGCCAGCGTCAGCACCGCAAACCAGCAGATCATCGAGATCAACCCGGCGGTCCGGAACCGTGAGATGGTCCCGCGCGAATCGACCTGGTCCAGCAACCGCCAGGCCGGCACGAGACGCAGGCTCACGGCATTTGCACCCGCAAGCGCGATCAGCAGCATCTTGACCTGAAAGGCCGGAACGGCGGCGATGGCAAAGGGACGCAGCGACAGCAGCGCAAGCCCGCTGAAAAGGGCGAGGATCAGACCCGCAAAGGCAATGGGCGACAGCACCCGCCGCACATCGGACAGCGCCGCCGCCTTCCACAGGCCGAGCAACCGCAGGTTCAGCGGTACGAGCGCACCGACCAAAAGCATGGCGCCGAACAGATGAAGGGTCAGCGCCACGCCCTGCGCGGCTTGCGATTCGGCAAGCATCCGCGCCGCCGGCTGGACGCTCAGCCATTCCAGAAAGGGGGCAATGGATTGGATCGGCATGAAGGCTCCCGCGGGCGCGCGTCTGACCTTTTCATAGACTGATTCCCGCACCGGTGGCGAGGCGTCGGACGCGGCGTGTGGAATTTTCGCTTGCAACCTGAGACAGGGGTATTACGTCAATTGGGAGAAACAATCCCGCCTGCTTTCCTCCGCACAAGAAAGGACCGACAGCCAGATGGACATCCTTCCCTTTGTGCGCGGGGCGGATACACGCGCCGCGACCGTCGTCTATGCGCAGGCCCTCTTCCAGAAGCTTCGCCCGTTCTTCGGCACGCCGCACCTGGCGGCCGAATTCCTGGCCCCGCACCTGTGCCACGACCGGGCCGTAACGGCGGTGGAGGGGAACCGCCTGCTCGGCATCGCCGGCTTCAAGATGGACGGCACCGGCCTGTTCGAGCCCGGCTGGGCCGATTTCCGGAAACGCTTCGGGCGCGCCGGCGGCGCGATCCGCGTTGCCGGGCTGTCCTTTCTGGACAAGACGGAGGAGCCGGACACGCTGGCAATGGACGGTATCGCAGTGACCGCGGCGGCGCGGGGACGGGGCGCCGGCACGGCCTTGCTTGCCGGCATTGTCGATATTGCCCGGGCAAACGGTCGCGAAACGGTGCGTCTCGATGTAATCGACACCAACCCCCGCGCCCGCGCCCTTTACGAGCGAAACGGCTTCGTGCCCACGAAGGTGACGCAGATTGGCGTGCTGTCCACGCTTTTCGGGTTTTCCGCAGCAACGACGATGGTCCGGCAGGTCCTTCCGGGCGCCCCCGCACCCTCGACAGCAGACGATCGGAGCGAGGCGGCGCATGGCACGCATTGAATCGGGCATCTCCGAAAATCTGGACAAGGTGGCACTTGCCGTCGTTTTCTTGATGGTGGCTGTCTTCGGGCTTGCGCAGGGACTGACCTACCCGCTGCTCTCCTTCATCCTGGAACGGCAAGGCACGCCGGCCTGGCTGATCGGTGCCAATGCGGCCATGATGGCCATTGGCATGATTGCCTCCGCGCCGCTGATCCCCGGACTTTCGATTCGCTTCGGCGCGGCACGTCTGGCCGTTGCCTGCGCGCTGGCGCTCGCCGTGCTGTTTGCAACGATCGCATTCTGGCAATCGCTCTGGGTCTGGTTTCCGGCCCGCTTCCTGCTCGGCGTAGCGATCAACGGCCTCTATATCGCCAGCGAGACCTGGGTAAACCAGATGGCGCCCGACCGCATACGCGGTCGACTGCTCGGGCTCTACGCCACCGCTCTTGCAGGCGGATTTGCGCTCGGCCCGGCAACGCTTGCGGTGACCGGCACGCAAACCCTCACGCCCTTTCTGCTTTGCATCGCCGTGGCCTTCACCTGCGCCGGGCTGATCTGGTCAATTCGCCATCGCCTGCCCCGGTTCACGACCGGAGACAGCGGCTCGATCCGCAAGATCGCGCCGATGATCCCCTTTCTGATGGCAGTCACCGGGATCGCGGCGGCCTTCGACCAGGCGATCCTGACATTGTTTCCCGTCTACGGACTGAGCAACGGACTGGACGAACCCGCAATCGCCACCGCCCTCGCCGTGCTCATCGTCGGCAACATCCTGTTTCAGGTCCCCATAGGCACACTGGCCGACAAATGGGGCACGGGCCGCGTGATGGCGCTGCTGTGCCTCCTGACCATCGCCGGAGCCGCCCTTCTGCCGTTTTTGATCACGCAGCGCGTCGTGCTCTGGGCGATGCTCTTCGTATGGGGGTCCGCCGCCTATGGCGTCTATACGATCGCCCTGATGGAACTCGGTCGCCGCTTCACCGGCGCGATGCTGATCTCCGGCAATGCCTGCTTCGCGGTGATGTGGGGCGTGGGCGGCTTCGCCGGCCCGACGATTTCAGGGGCGACAATCGACATTGCCGGTCCGCACGGTCTGCCGCTGCTGCTTGGAACGGTCTATGTCGCACTGCTGGTCGCGACGGTGCTACGGCGGCCGCCGAGCGATGCCGGCGGCCGCAACGCGTCCGGGATCCGGGCGGCTCCGGCCCGGGATCGCATTCAGTAACCGATGGCCAGCGCGCCCTGACGCCGGGGATCGGCCGCGCCGGCAAGCCCGCCCTCGACGGCCATGATGGATTGCGTCGACCCCATCGCCGGCTTTGGCGCGATGGCGTGGCCCTTTTCCGCAAGAAGCCGGAGCGTGTCGGGAGAAAAGCCCTCCTCGACCCGCAACTCGTCGGGAAGCCATTGGTGATGCATGCGCGGCGCCGCACTTGCCTCGGCGATGTTCATGCCATGGTCAACCACATTGAGAATGATCTGGAGCACCGTGGTGATGATCCGGCTGCCGCCCGGCGACCCGGTGGCGAGAACGAATTTTCCGTCGCGAAACACCAGCGTCGGGCTCATCGACGACAGCGGGCGCTTGCGCGGCTCGACCGCATTGGCCTCACCGCCGATCAGCCCGTAGGCATTGGGCACGCCGGGCTTCGCGGAAAAATCGTCAAGCTCGTTGTTGAGCAGGATACCGGTTCCCGCAGCCATCATGCCGACGCCATAGGAGAAATTGAGCGTATAGGTATTGGACACCGCATTGCCGGTGGCATCGACCACAGAAAAATGCGTCGTCTCGTTGCTCTCGTAGGGCTGGGGAACCCCTGGCCCCACCTCCGAGGCAAGCGCGGCCCGCGCCGGATCGAAATCGGCCATCCGCTCCTGCGCATAGGCTTTCGAGGTCAGTCCCTTGACCGGCACATCGACGAAATCGGGATCGCCGAGATATTTCGAGCGGTCGGCATAGGCGCGCTTCATCGCTTCCGCCATCGCATGCAGCGTCGCCGCCGATCCCGCGCCGCTTTCCGACACCGCATGCGGCTCCAGCATGTTCAGGATTTCCACGATATGCACCCCGCCGGACGAAGGCGGCGGCATCGACGCGATCTCATATCCGCGATAGGTGCCGGTAACGGGCTCGCGCCAGACCGTGCGATAGGCTTCCAGATCCTCCGCGGTCATGGAACCGCCGGTCTCCTGGACCCGCGCCGCAATGGCCTCGGCCACCTCCCCCGTGTAGAAGCCGGCCGGACCGGTCTCGGCAATCAGCTCCAGCGAGGCGGCAAGCTCCGGCTGCCGCAGCAGGTCGCCCGGCTCGTAGAAGCGACCATCCGCCCGGTAAAAGGTTGCCTTGGCATCCGGGTCCTTCGACAGGCGCGGAAACACGCGTTTCAGCGACTGCGACAGATCGTCGGACACCACAAACCCGTTGCGCGCCAGCGCGATTGCCGGTGCCACCAACTGGGCGAAGGAGAAGGTTCCGCTGCCGAACCGCTCATGAGCCGCCGCAAGACCCGCCACCGTGCCGGGCACGCCAACGGCAAGGCCGGAAAAGCGCGACTTCTTGCTGTCGGCATTGCCCTCCTCGTCGAGGAACATGTCGCGGAAAGCTCCGGACGGTGCCGTCTCGCGGTAGTCGAGCGCAAGGGTCTCGCCGCTCTCGGCCATGTGAACCATCATGAAACCGCCGCCGCCGAGATTGCCCGCCCGCGGCAGCGTGACAGCCAGCGCGAACCCGGTCGCAACCGCTGCATCCACGGCGTTTCCGCCGGCGACGAGAGTGTCCCGCCCGACACCCGAGGCAATCGCTTCCTGACTGGACACCATCCCGGATCCGGCCAGAACCGGATGAAAACGGTCGTCTCCCGACAGGATCGGCGTTGCGGAAGGGCTTGCGGTCTGCGCAAGGGCGGCGGGCCCGATCAGGCCCGCCAGCGTCAGGCCGACACATCCGAACGTCTTCAGACTTTGCAACACCATCTGGAAATATCCTTCTTCAAACATCAAAGGCGAGACGACAGTCTGTTCCCGATTGGTGCGGGCGGCTACCCTTGTCGTCCGACATTCGAAAGAAAGGTGGGCAATGACCTTCACGCGAAGACACCCGAAAGCCGGCTCCTTGTGCCTTGCCGCGGCCATGCTCGCGGGCCTTGCGAGCCTGCCGGTCACCGGCGCCCTGGCCGCCGATGCGGAAGCCGGTCGTACCCTGGCACGGATCTGGTGCGCCAGTTGCCATGTGGTGGAGGACAGCCAGGAAAGCGGAAGCGCTGCCGTTCCGACGTTCGCCGAAATCGCCCGTCGACCCGATTTCGATGAAAAGGCGCTTGGCGCGTTCCTCGCGGATCCGCATCCGAAAATGCCGGGCATGTCATTGACGCGGCGCGAGATCGCAGATCTCAGCGCCTACATCGCGCAGCGCGCCCCCTAGGCCGGCACCAACGAAAACGGCCGGGCACAAGGGCCCGGCCGCAAACTCGCTGACAGTCGCTGCGCAAGATCAGGCAGCGGCCTTTTTCGGCTGGATCAGGCCGCGGTTGACCAGCAGCTCGGCAATCTGGACGGTGTTGAGCGCCGCGCCCTTGCGCAGGTTGTCGGCCACGACCCACAGGTTGAGGCCGTTCTCGATCGTCGCGTCCTCGCGGATGCGGCTGACATAGGTCGCATCCTCGCCGGCACTCTCATAGGGCGTCATGTAGCCGCCGTCCTCGGTCTTGTCGATGACCAGAACCCCCGGCGCCTCGCGCAGGATGTCGCGGGCCTCGTCCGCGCTCAGCGGCTTTTCGAATTCGATGTTGACGGCCTCGGCATGGCCGATGAAGACGGGCACGCGCACGGCCGTGCAGGTGACCTTGATCGACGGATCGATCATCTTCTTGGTCTCCGCCAGCACCTTCCATTCTTCCTTGGTATAGCCGTCTTCCATGAAGGTATCGATGTGCGGAATGACGTTGAAGGCGATCCGCTTGGTGAACTTCTCCGGGGTGATCGGGTCATTCACGAAGACGGCGCGGGTCTGGTTGAACAGCTCGTCCATCGCGTCCTTGCCGCCGCCGGAAACCGACTGGTAGGTCGAGACGACGATGCGCTTGATCCGGGCCGCGTCATGCAGCGGCTTCAGCGCCACGACCAGCTGCGCGGTCGAGCAGTTGGGGTTGGCGATAATGTTCTTCTTGCGGAAGCCCTCGACCGCGTCGGCATTCACTTCCGGAACGATCAGCGGGACATCGGAATCGTAGCGCCAGGCCGAGGAATTGTCGATGACGACACAGCCCTGCGCCGCGATCTTCGGCGACCATTCCTTCGAAACGGTTCCGCCGGCGGACATCAGGCAGATGTCGACATCCGAGAAATCGAAATGGTCGATCGCCTGGCACGTCAGCGTCTTGTCGCCGAAGGAAACGTCGACGCCCTGCGAACGCCGCGACGCCACCGCGACGACTTCGCTGGCGGGAAAGCCACGTTCCTCGAGAATGTCGAGCATTTCACGGCCAACGTTGCCGGTGGCTCCTACGACGGCGATCTTGTAAGACATCTTCCATGTTCCTTTGTTGCGGCTCCCCGGTCCGGGGATGCGAGCGAACCGCGCGCATCCTCTCGTTTTCACGCCCCCCGGAGACCCCGGGAAGCGCTGGTCGCGAAGGCCGTTAGACGGTCGTTTTGCGGGATGTCGTCGTGCGCGTGTCGCGCGGCATGCGAACCGTGGGCGTTCGTGCCGCGCCCGCGCGCAACATCGCGGCCGCGACAGGTGTCGCAGAGCGGAGCGAGGCGGGCATTGAACGGCGTTCGAACATCGGATCCCGACATTTGGCGGTTGCGCGAAGTGGCTTTTAAATGACGTTGCCGCCCCGAAATGTCAACCTGACACCGAGATTTCCGACGCAACGGCCGTTCGTCCGCGTCACGGCTCGAGACGAAACCGGAGCAACAGATTGCGTTGCAGTATCGAGCGGTTGTCATCCGAGATGAGCGTCAGGATCGTTTCGCCCTGCGCCGTCTCGTGCACCGCCAGGCCTTCCATGTTGTCGATCTGGTCGGTGTATCCGGCCTCGAGCAGCACCTCGCCGACCGCACGCCGGCCAGGCCGCAGCTCATCGGCGGCGAACAGCCGCAGCCGCATGCCGAGACCGTGGCGCAGCGTGAAACGCCGCTCCAGCAGCAGCAGGTCCCCGTCGGGCAGGAAGGCTGCGTCGGTCGCATCATAGGCATCCTGACGCGCCACTGTGAACTCGCCGGGATCGGCCCCGCCGATCAGGAATCCCGGAAGGTCATCGGCAAAGGTCGCACCGCGTTCGCCGATGATAACCAGCGTGCCGGCGAGCGGGCCGGAATTCGCCGCCGCGATTGCCTCCATGCCCTTGTTGTGGCGCAGTTTGCGAATGCCGGGCGGCAAGGCGATGTCGCGCCCGCGCGCGTCCGGGTCGAGCGGAAAAGGATAGGCGTAGACATGCGGCCTGCGCTCCGTGGAGACCAGAAGCTCCGCGCCCTGCGCGCCCAGGCGCAAGGTCACTCCCTCGCTGTCGCCGCGCCCGCTGTCGGCGAGCGGCCGGCCGTCGGGCCCGAGCATCGGCGCGATCCGCGCATCCTCCACGGCAAGCGGACGCCCCGCCGGATCACTGACGACACGCGCCTGAAACCACAGGCCGTTGTCGGCAACGGCAAGAAGCTCACGCCCCTCGCCGGTCACCACGAGACCGGACAGCCCGCCCATGTGGCGGTTGCCCGGCAGGAGCTCCAGACCTCCGATGAACGTCAGCCGGTCGCTTGCCCGGTCATCGCCTGCCGCCTTGCTAAAACGTGCGATCTGCTTGACCTGAACGTCGACCGGAACGATCCCGATCTGCTTGCGCCCGTCGGCCGCGACGGCCGGGGCCACGGCCAATGCAATCAGCACCGGCAGCGCTGCAAGGCACCGCGGCCAGCGGCATCGCGCAAACGCCATCGTCTAGCGCGCCCTGCGACGGCGCGTGCGGCGCGAGCGGGCGGTCTGGGTCTGGTCGTCAAAGAGATCGGCGAGCTGGTCGGTCATCGCGCCGGCCAGTTCCTCCGCATCGACAATGGTGACCGCACGGCTGTAATAGCGCGTCACATCGTGCCCGATGCCGATGGCGATCAGTTCGACCGGAGAGCGGTTCTCGATCTCGGCGATGACGTGGCGCAGGTGCCGTTCCAGATAGTTTCCGGGATTGACCGACAGCGTGCAGTCGTCGACCGGCGCGCCATCGGAGATCATCATCAGGATCTTGCGCTGTTCGGACCGCCCGAGCAGCCGCTTGTGCGCCCAGTCGAGTGCCTCGCCGTCGATGTTTTCCTTCAGCAGGCCCTCGCGCATCATCAGCCCGAGATTGCGGCGCGCACGCCGCCAGGGCGCATCGGCCGACTTGTAGATGATATGGCGCAGGTCGTTGAGGCGACCCGGCTGTGCCGGCTTGCCGGCGGAAAGCCAGGCCTCGCGCGACTGCCCGCCCTTCCAGGCCCGCGTCGTGAAGCCGAGGATCTCCACCTTGACACCGCAGCGCTCCAGCGTGCGCGCGAGAATGTCGGCGCAGGTTGCCGCCACGGTAATCGGCCGCCCGCGCATGGAACCGGAATTGTCGAGCAGCAGCGTCACCACCGTGTCGCGGAAATTCGTATCGCTTTCCTGCTTGAAGGCGAGCGGCTGCATCGGATCGATCACCACGCGCATCAGGCGCGCGGTATCGAGCATTCCTTCCTCGAGGTCGAAACTCCAGGACCGGTTCTGCTGCGCCAGCAACTTGCGTTGGAGACGGTTGGCAAGTCGCGCCACGGCGCCCTGCAGGTTGACGAGCTGCTTGTCGAGATGACCGCGCAGCCGGTCGAGCTCGGCCGTGTCGCACAACTCCTCGGCCGGGATCGTCTCGTCGAACTTCGCGGTAAACACCGTGTAGTCGGACGCCGGCGGCTGGTTGGAAAAGGGTTGCTCGCGCTGCGGGCTTTCGCCGGCCTCTTCGGTCTGGTCAGCGCCGTCCTCCTCGAGCATGTCGTCCAGCTCGCCGTCGAGACCTTCCGTGTCGCCGGACTCGGTTTCCTCGCCCGAAAGCTCCATTTCCTGAGGCGCGCCTTCCTCCTCGCCGGTGTTTTCCTCACCGTCGGCGGAGGTTTCGCCGCGTTCGTCCCGACCTTCGGCTTCTTCCTCCTCGCCGGAATCGTCCTCGCCCTCCTGGCCGAGATCTTCTTCCATTTCAAGCGAGGACAGGACCTTGCGCACGCGCCTTGCGAAATCCTGCTGGTTCTCCAGGCGCTCGGCGAGGTCGTCGAGGGCGGCGCCGGCCTTGTCCTCGATCCATTCGCGCCACTGCGAAATCATCGGTTCCGCGCTCTTCGGCGCAGCGCGTCCCGTCAGCCGCTCGCGCACCATATAGGCGATCGCTTCCTCGAGCGGCGCATCCTCGCGGCTGCCGACATCTGAAAACGCGGCCTTGCGACACTTGTCCTCCAGCATCGCCTCGAGATTGTCGGCGACGCCGGGCATGCGGTTGGCGCCGACCGCCTCGCAGCGGGCCTGCTCGACCGCATCGTAGATCGCACGCGCAGTCTCCGACTGCGGCCCGAGCTTGCGGTGGAGCCCGGGGTCGTGGCACGCGAGCTTGAGCGCCATCGCATCAGCGGTGCCGCGCGCGATCGCGACTTCCGCATTGTTTGGCCGCCGCGACGGCTCCGGAAGCCGGGCGGTGTGGCCGCTAAGCGACGGACGGTCGGAGGAGAACAGGACCTCGAGTTCGGGATCGGCCGCGATCGCGCGCATCGTCTCGCCGATCACGCGCTTGAGCGGACCGGTGTCCGGTTTGTTCTGTTCTGACGGCGGATTTCGCATGAAAGGATCCGGGTTAGCTCATCACCACATTGGCAGCGGATTCCGGCAGTTCCTCGCCGAAACAGCGCTGGTAGAATTCCGCGACGAGCGTTTGTTCCATTTCATCGCATTTGTTGAGAAAGGTAACGCGGAAGGCAAAGCCGAGATCGTCGAAGATCTGGGTGTTCTCGGCCCAGGTGATCACCGTGCGCGGGCTCATCACCGTGGAGAGATCGCCGTTGATGAAGGCGTTTCGCGTCATGTCGGCCAGCCGCACCATCCGCGAGACGGTCTTTCGCCCCTCTTCGTTCTGGTAATGCTTGGCTTTGGCCAGGACGATTTCCACCTCGTTGTCATGCGGCAGGTAGTTCAGCGTCGTGACGATCGACCAGCGGTCCATCTGGCCCTGGTTGATCTGCTGGGTGCCGTGGTAGAGGCCGGAAGTGTCGCCGAGGCCGACCGTGTTCGCAGTCGCGAACAGGCGAAAGGCGGGATGGGGGCGGATCACGCGGTTTTGGTCGAGAAGTGTCAGCCGGCCCGACACCTCCAGGACACGCTGGATCACGAACATCACGTCCGCACGCCCGGCATCGTATTCGTCGAAAACGAGCGCGACGTTGTTCTGCAGCGCCCAGGGCAGGATGCCGTCCCGGAACTCGGTGATCTGCTTGCCGTCGCGCAGGACGATCGCGTCCTTGCCCACCAGGTCGATGCGCGAGATGTGGCTGTCGAGATTGACCCGCACGCACGGCCAGTTGAGCCGCGCCGCGACCTGCTCGATGTGCGTCGACTTGCCGGTGCCGTGGTAGCCGGTCACCATCACCCGGCGATTGTGGGCGAAACCCGCGAGGATCGCCAGCGTGGTCGGACGGTCGAACAGATAGTCCGGATCGAGATCCGGCGTGTATTCGTTCCGCGTGCTGTAGGCGGGAACCGTCAGGTCGCTGTCGATGCCGAATACGTCGCGCACGGATACGCTGGTGTCGGGCAGGCTTTCGACGGGCTGCGTCATGTCAGTCATAGTTCCTCCGCTGGCCCGCGCAATCACGGGTGAGGGCATGTCGATGCGGATCCGCGCGGACGCGGATGAAAGGCGGACTGGACCCTAGAACAAAGTCCAACCGAGTGAAAACGGTTTGTCGCCCTTCCGGACGACGCGCCCCGCGACCCGATGTCCCGCCCCGAGATGCGAACCGGACCGCCGGTCGCCCCCGCGCCGCACCGGCCCTGCAGGGTGGGAAACAACGTGCTGTCGGTCATAGCGCACTGTTGCGATCCTGCAAGGGAGCCGGACAGGCCCGTTCGCTTTCGCGGCGCGCAGAAATTCTAGCAAAACCCCGCCTTCTTGAGCAGCGAATAGGCATTGATGATTTCCCGCAACCGGTCCTCCGAGGAGCGGTCGCCGCCATTGGCGTCCGGATGGTGGCGTTTCACCAGATTCTTGTAGCGCGACTTGACCTCGTCGCCACGCGCGCTGTGCGCAAGACCGAGCGTGTCGAACGCACGGGCCTCGAGTTGCTTCAGCTTCGGCGCGCGCGCCCGGGATTCCGCACCCCGGCCGCGTCCGCGCATTCGTGCCTCGGCGCGCGCGCGCGCCGCCTGGCGCGGATCGATGTCGGACCACGCGGCGCTGTCCTCCTTGGCGGCCTTGGCATTCACGCCCATTTTCCAGGTCGGCCTGTGGCCGGTCAGCGCATCGCGCTGATAGGCGCGGGTTTCGTTGTCGTCCATTCCGGAAAAATAATTGTAGGACTTGTTGTAGAGCCGGACGTGATCGAGACAGAAGTGATGATACTGGCCATCGTTGTCCCGCCCTTTCGGCGCGCGGTGGGTGCCGGCCTGATCGCAGCCCTCCCACTCGCAGACGCGGTCGGCCACGAATTCCTCGGCGCGCGCGCGCGTGCGCGGCCGGTTCGGGCTGATGCGTATGCGGTCGAAGATATCCGAGGTCACGGGTGTCTTGTCCATTCTCCGTCGAGCGCGCGTTCGCGCGACCGCCGCGCCGGAATATCCGGTCACGACGTGGCGCGACGGCACGATAACGCGTCCGGTGCCGCGCGTATCACTGCCACCGCCCTTGCGCGATCTGCATAGATAGGGGGAGCCGCCCGTGTTCGGCAAGATCTTGACGCGGGCGAAAATCCTGTCACATGAGTCGCATGACCATCAAATCCCATATCGAACAGCGTTTGAACGCATCTTTCGCCCCCGAGATCCTCGACGTGATCGACGAGTCGGAAAAGCACCGCGGACACGGCGGCTGGCGGGAAGGCGGGGAAACCCATTTCCGCGTCCGGATCGTTTCTGCCCGATTCGACGGGCTGACCCGGGTCGCGCGGCACCGCGCAGTCAACAGCTGCCTCAAGGACGCGCTCGAACAGGGCGTGCACGCGCTGGCCATCGAGGCACGCGCGCCCGGTGAGCCCGATCCGCGCGGCGGCGGCCGGGCAACCGCCCCCTAGCCTGGCTGCACCGTCGGGGAATGCGGCGCCGGCAGGACGGCCGCTGTCTTTACCGTTCCCGCCGCGACCTTCGACAGGGGCGTGATGCGCAGCCGCGTGATCCGGTTCTTTTCCCGCCGAAGCACGGTGAACCGGTAATCGTGGAACGTGAAGGCCTGACGCTCCTCGGGGATCATCCGCGCCTCGTGGATGACCAGACCGGCAATCGTTGTCGCCTCGTCGTCCGGCAACCGCCAGTCGAACGCCCGGTTGAGGTCGCGGATCGGCACGCCGCCGTCGACGATGATCGACCCGTCCGGCTGGGGCCGCACGCCCGGCAGCTCCACATCGTGCTCGTCGGAAATCTCGCCGACGATCTCTTCAAGGATGTCCTCGAGCGTCACCAGTCCCATCACTTCGCCATACTCGTCGATGACAAGCGCGAAATGCGCCTTGCGCTTCAGGAAGGCATTGAGCTGATCCTGCAGGCTGGTCGTGTCTGGCACGAACCAGGGCGGCGAGACCAGCTGCTCGACATCGATCAGGCCCACGTCGCCGCCGGCCTTCGCCAGCGCCCGCAGCAGATCCTTGGCATGAAGCACGCCGATATAATTGTCGGTCTCGCCACGCCACAGCGGCAGGCGCGTGTGGGGACTGTCAAGCGCGGCGTTGATAAGGCTTTCGGCATCGTCGTCGGCGTTCAGCGCGTTCATCTTGGTGCGATGGACCATGACGTCGGAGACTTCCAGGTCCGCCAGATCCAGCAGCCCGCCGATACGGTCGCGCTCGGCTTTTACCAGACCTCCCTCCAGATGCTGGAGATCGACGGTGCCGCGCAATTCCTCATGCGCCGACAGCACGTTGCGGTTCTCCGAAACGTCGACGCCAAAGGTCTTGAGGATCGCCCGCACGATCACCTCGACTCCCATCACGACAGGTGCGAACAGGATCACGACGGGGCGCACGATTGGCGACACGGCAACCGCGAAACGGTCCGGATTGGAAATCGCCCAGGTCTTCGGCAGGACCTCGGAGAAGATCAACACCAGCATGGTCATCACCAGCGTCGCATAAACGACGCCCGCATCTCCGAAGAACCCGAGAAGCACGTTGGTGGCAAGCGCGGAGGCAAGAATATTGACGAGATTGTTGCCCAGAAGCAACGCGCCGATCAAGCGTTCGCGCGCGGAAATCAGCCGTCCGACCACGGCCGCGCGCTTCTCGCCGCTGCGTTCCATCTGCAACATGCGCGCGCGCGATGCCGCCGTCAGCGCGGTTTCGGAACCGGAAAAGAACCCCGACATCGCCAGGAGAACGACGATGGCAATCACGGAGAGCCAGAGACTCGCGTCACCCATAGCTTACCTCGCCCGTCGACAATTCGGTTTCAAGAAAGTCGCGCAGGACGGACGGGTCAACGCCGCGCTCGACGAACGCCTGACCGATGCCGCGCGTCAGGATGAAGGTCAAAGCGCCACGGCTCACCTTCTTGTCCTGCGCCATGATGTCGAGAAACGTCTCGGCCGGCGGCATCTGCCCGGGCACCTGCCGGATATGGGTGGGCAGACCGGTTTCGGCAAGATGGCGTTCGGCGCGCGCCGCGTCCTCTGGCGGACACAGCCCGAGGCGCACGGAAAAATCGAAGGCGAGCCGCATGCCGATGGCAACGCCTTCGCCATGTACCAGTCGCGTGCCGTCGTAAGCGACAACCGCTTCCAGCGCATGTCCGAAAGTATGGCCGAGATTGAGCAGCGCGCGCGCGCCGCTTTCGCGCTCGTCGGCGGCAACGATCGCCGCCTTGGCGCGACAGGAAGCGGCGATGGCCTGCCCCCTCTCCGTCCCGCCGGAAAAAATCGCGGCGTGATTTTCATCAAGCCAGTCGAAGAACGCCGCATCGCCCAGAAGCCCGTATTTTACCACTTCCGCGTATCCGGCGCGAAACTCGCGTTCCGACAGCGTGTCGAGCACGTCGGTGTCCGCCAGAACCAGCGCCGGCTGATGAAAGGCACCGATCAGGTTCTTGCCCTGGCGCACGTTGATGCCGGTCTTGCCGCCGACGGATGAATCCACCTGCGCCAGCAGGCTCGTGGGGATCTGCACGAAGGGCATGCCCCGACGCACGCTCGCCGCGACGAAGCCGGCAAGATCGCCCACCACACCGCCACCCAGCGCGACGACCGCGTCGCCGCGCTCGAGCCGCGCCTCCAGCACCCGGTCGCAGACCGTCTCGTAAACCTCGAACCGCTTGCTCGCCTCGCCCGGCGGCAACAGGATCGCGGAGTGGGCGATGCCGGCGTCATCCAGCGCGGCCTGCAGGGTCTCAAGGTGCAGCGACGCCACGGTCTCGTCGCTGACGATGGCGACCCGCGCGCCCGGCAGAACGCCGCCGATATGCCTGCCCGCATCCTCGATCAGCCCGCGGCCGATCCAGATGTCGTAGCTGCGGTCTCCAAGATCGACGGCGACACGGGCGGCCGGATCCGTCTCGGACGGCGCGGTGGCCGGCACGCGGGGCGAATGGGACATCTTGCGTCAGGCTCCTTGTTCCGGCAGCCGGGCAGGCGGCATATCTTCCGCTCCCAGCCCCAGATGGGTCTCGAGGGCCGCAACCACATCGAGAACGACAGTCTCATGCGGGACATCGCGCGACCACACCGTCAAGTCCGATTGCGCATAGACCGGATAGCGCTCATCCATCAGCCGCCGCATCACGCCTTCCGGATCCGGGTCGTTGAGCAGCGGCCGCGTCGGCTTGCGCCGCACCCGGCTCATCACCACGGACAAATCCGCCTTCAGCCACACGGAGATGCCGGCCGCGGCGATTTCCCGCCGGGTTTCGGCGCTCATGAAGGCACCGCCACCAGTCGCCAGCACCTGCGCGCCGTTTTTCAGCAGGCGGGCAATCACCCGCTGCTCGCCGGCGCGAAAATAGGGCTCGCCATGCTGGGCGAAAATCTCGGCGACGGTCTGGTTGGCAGCGGCCTCGATCTCCGTGTCGGCATCGACAAAAGGCAATGCGAGCGAATGGGCAAGCCGGCGCCCGACACTGGACTTTCCGCACCCCATGATACCGACCAGAACGATCGCCCGCGTGTCGAGCGCGCCCACCAACCGGCGGGCACGATCCGCTTCGACAACCTTTTGCATCGCGGACATGAAATACCCACCCTCCCTCGCGTTTCCCCTCGCTTTGCCCTTCCCGGCCCCGGATAGTCAAGCCTTCCCGCACGCGTCCCCCGTCTTCCGTTGCGGAAGAATCGTCAAAAACCGCCGTTTTTCTTGCAAGCCGGAGCTGGATTGGTCAAAACAGGGAAAATTTCTCCGTCGTTTTGACGAGTTCGCGGAGCTGGAATGCCCACCTTGACCCGTCTTCTCGTCGCACTCGTGGTCCTCGCCGGCCTGGGCGCGGCGGTCGTATACGCGCTCGGAACCTTCGTGGAACCGTCACCGCACGAAATCACCATCCGCCTCAGGATGGACGGCTTCGGCAGATAGGCGTCGAACGCAAAGCGAGACGGAAAGGCGAACGCCATGGCCTCCGACGGCATCCTGATCGAGGGCTTTCTGGAAATGCTGTCCGCGGAACGCGGCGCGGCGCTCAACACGCTGGAAAGCTACCGGCGCGACCTGGAAAGCTTCGCCGACCATGTCCGCTCCCGCGGCACCTCCCTGCAATCCTCGGACAAGCAGGCAGTCGCGGGCTATCTCCGCGACCTGTCGCACCGCGGCTTCGCGGCGAGCACCCAGGCGCGCCATCTGTCGGCGCTGCGCCAGTTCTACCGGCACCTGTTCGCCGACGGGATTCGCGGCGACGATCCGACCCGCACCATTTCCTCTCCCAGGACACGCGCACCCTTGCCAAGGGTCTTGAGCGTCGAAGACGTCGACCGG
This sequence comes from Stappia stellulata DSM 5886, assembly GCF_000423705.1. Lineage (GTDB taxonomy): Bacteria > Pseudomonadota > Alphaproteobacteria > Rhizobiales > Stappiaceae > Stappia > Stappia stellulata. Next base: position 92,173 of record NZ_AUIM01000011.1, read on the forward strand.
CTGCTTGGCACCGCACGCGCCGAGGCGCAGGGCGGCAAGGGAAGCGAAGCCGCCCGGCTGCGCGCGGGGCGTTTGCATGCGCTGCTGGAAGTGCTTTACGCGACCGGTTTGCGCGTGTCGGAGCTTGTATCGCTGCCGCTCACCGCGGCGCTGCGCGACGAACGGCTGATTTCGGTGCGCGGCAAGGGCAACAAGGAACGCGCCGTTCCCTTGAGCGATGCCGCGCGCGACGCGATGCGCAGCTATGTCGACGCACGCAAGGCCGCCGGAGCGCAGGCCGGATCCAAATGGCTGTTTCCCTCGCATGGCGAAAGCGGTCATCTGACACGCCAGGCCTTTGCCCGTGACCTCAAGGCACTGGCCGTGCGCGCCGGGCTGGACACGGGCGCGCTGTCGCCGCACGTGCTGCGGCATGCCTTCGCCTCGCACCTGCTTCAAAACGGCGCCGACCTGCGCGTGGTGCAGCAGCTTCTGGGGCATGCCGATATCTCGACGACGCAGATCTACACGCATGTGCTCGACGCCCGCCTGAAGGCGCTCGTCGACGCGCATCATCCTCTGGCCGGCTCCTGAAAAGCCCCTGTCAGCGCGGCAGCAGCACCCAGCAGTCGAAATCGAGAATGACCGAGGCAGCGTAGTGCCCCTGCGCATCCAGCAGCGGAAAATCGGCGCAGGCGCGATCCTTGGTGGCGATCATGCGAAGCCGCAGGGCGCCGACATCCTCGCGCCCCTCGAGCGTCGCCTTTTCGATGACCTCTGACCAGGCATAGACCGTATCGCCGGCAAACAACGGCGCGACATGGCGGCCGGCATTGATCGCGGCAATGTGAAAGGCATTTCCCAGGCCGTTGAAGGACAGCGACCGGGCCAGCGAAATCACGTGACCGCCATAGATCAACCGTCGGCCGAAACGCCCCTGGCCTTCCGAGTGCTGGTTGAAATGCACCTTGGCCGTGTTCTGGTAGAGCCGCGTGGCGATCTGGTGCTCCGCCTCCTCCACGGTCATGCCGTCGACATGGTCGATGCGCTCGCCGACGGCGTAATCGTCGAAACGGAACGGCGCACCGGACAAGTCCGCGTCCCAGGCGCCGGCGTTGAGCAGCGGGCAGGCATCGCCCAGCCCCTCAGGCGCAATCGCCTCGGGAAGCTCCGGCACCACAGGCTCCGGCGCGGGCGAGGCGGCATCACGCTTGCGCACCATCACCCAGCGCACATAATCGAGCACCTCGGTGCCGTCCTGCTTGTAACCGGTGGACCGGACATAGACGACGCCGGTCTTGCCGTTGGAGTTTTCCTTTACGCCGATCACTTCGGACACCGCCGACAGCGTGTCGCCGGGATAGACCGGCGCCAGAAACCGACCGCCGGCGTAGCCCAGGTTTGCAACCGCGTTGAGCGAGATATCCGGCACCGTCTTGCCGAAAACGATGTGGAAAACGAGCAGGTCGTCGACCGGCGCTTGGGGATAATTCAGGGACCGCGCGAAGGCGTCGGAAGACTGGACGGCAAAGCGCGGACCGTAAAGGGCGGTATAGAGCGCGACATCGCCGCTGGTGACCGTTCGCGGCGTTGCATGGCGCAGCACCCGACCGGCATGAAAATCCTCGAAAAAGTTGCCCGGGTTGGTCTTGGTCACGGCTGGTCCCTTCCGTTTGTCCTGCACCGCCGGCGGCGGCGTCGGCGTCGCGCGCCGCATAAGACCGTGCAGGCGCGCCGGGTGCAAGTCGGACCTATGACGGATGCGCGGTCGTGAAGATTCGATCGCGGCACTGGCGCGACGCACGATCTGTCCTTAGGGTGCGCGCTTTCCGCGCGGGCATGCGCGAACGACCACGCAACATGATGAGGCAGCCCCATGCCATCCGACAGCTCCAGTTCGTCTTCAGACGGAATCGGTGCACAGGCTTCGACCGACAAGCGGATCGCGCCCTTCCCCGAGCCGCTGCTCGACGGGTACCGCCAGTACCGCGAGCGGGCCCATGCGCCGCATCGCTCGAACTACGAGCATCTGGCCCTCTACGGCCAGCAGCCGGAGGTCATGGTCGTATCCTGCTGCGACAGCCGGGTAACGCCGGAAGGCATATTCGGCGCCGGTCCCGGCGAATTGTTCGTGGTGCGCAATGTCGCCAATCTGGTGCCGCCCTATGAACCCGACGGCGACTATCATTCCACCAGCGCCGCGCTCGAGTTCGCCGTTCAGGCCTTGAAGGTGAAGCATATCGTCGTGATGGGTCACGGCCTGTGCGGGGGTGTGAAGGCCTTCCTGACACAGGATTCCAAGCCCTTGTCGCCGGGCGATTTCATCGGCAAGTGGATGACGCTGCTGGAGCCGGCTTCACAATTCCAGTGCCTGGCCCTGGAACGCGACGAGGACCCGCAGCTGGCGCTTGAGTATGCCGGCGTGCGCCAGTCGCTCGAAAACCTGCGGACCTTCCCGTGCGTGCGCGTCCTGGAGGAGCGGGGCAGGCTGGCACTGCACGGCGCCTGGTTCGATATCGGCTCCGGCGAACTCAGGGTGATGGACGCGGAAAGCCGGAAGTTCATCGAGGCCCAGAGGCTGACCGGCATGACGGCGGCGCAGTAGCGGGGCTCTCGCGGATCGCGCGGAAAGGCCGCGCCCTTCGCCGGGCGGACAAGGCAGCTTTCGCAAGACGCGCCCCTGCGCCTCAGTGAAAATTGCGCCCCTTCGGCATGGCGGCCTGCGTCTGGCGCAACCGCGTGTGCACATCCCGGACCCGTGCTAGTTCCGGAACCTCACGCACCAGCTGCACAAGTCCGCTGCCCGGACTGACCTTGTGCCGTTGCTCCGGCACGGGCCGCTTCACCTCGTCGGCACGGGCAAGGCCGGCATCCGCGAGACTGTCGCCGGACAGATCCCCCAGCATCGCGGTTGCATCCTCCAGCGTGTCGGCGATCAGATGCACCACGCCCTGGTCCGACTGGACCTTGCCGCGCACCCGCAACAGCCGCGCGCCGAGCACGATGGCGCGGTGGCGCTCGAACACCTTGGGCCAGACCACGATATTGGCGACGCCCGTCTCGTCCTCCAGCGTCATGAAGATCACGCCGCTGGCCGTGCCTGGCCGCTGGCGCACCAGAACGAGGCCCGCCACTTCGCGCCGCACTCCGTTGCGCACATGTGACAGCGCCTCGCAAGGCGCGATCGACAGCCGCTCGAGACGCTGGCGCAAGAAGACGACCGGATGCGCCTTCAGCGACAGCGACAGCGCGCGATAATCGGCCACGACATGGGCGCCCGGCGGCATCGGCGGCAGATCCGCATCCGGCTCGCGGCGCAACTCGCCGACGGCCGCCGTGTCGAACAACGGCAGGCGCGTCGGCTCACCGCCCTCGTCCAGCCCCTGCGCCGCCCAGAGCGCGGCCCGCCGGTCGAGCCCGATGGAGCGAAACGCATCCGCCTCGGCAAGCCGGGCGATGGCGCGTTTCGACAGGCCGGAGCGCAGCCAGAGATCGCGCACGGAATCGAAGCCCTCCCCGCGCCGGGCGATGAGCGTTTGCACCTCCTCTTCCTTCAGTCTCTTGGCACTGCGCAGTCCGAGCCGCACCGCCCGTGTGCTCAGGATCGTGCCGCGCATCTGCGCATGGCGCGGATGCAGGCGACCGGCCGCCGGAGCGCCGGCTTCGAGCGTCGCGTCCCAGTCGGACAGATTGATGTCGACCTCGCGCACCTCCACACCATGCTCGCGCGCATCGCGCACCAGCTGTGCGGGCGCGTAGAAGCCGAGCGGCTGCGCATTCAGCATGCCGGCCAGAAAGACGTCCGGATAGCGCGCCTTGAGCCAGGCGGAGGCATAGACCAAGAGCGCGAAACTGGCCGCATGGCTTTCGGGAAAGCCGTATTCGCCAAATCCCTCGATCTGGCGAAAGCACCGTTCGGCGAAGTCGGCTTCGTATCCGCGCGCGACCATGCCGTCGATCATCTTGCGCTGAAAGGTGCCGATTGTGCCGACCCGGCGAAAGGTCGCCATCGCCCGGCGCAACCGGTCGGCCTCGCCGGGCGAAAACCCGGCGGCGACGATGGCGATCCGCATCGCCTGCTCCTGAAACAACGGCACGCCAAGCGTCTTGCCGAGAACCTCCTCCAGTTCCCTTTTCGGATAGACAACCTTCTCCAGCCCCTGCCGGCGACGCAGATAGGGATGCACCATGTCGCCCTGGATCGGTCCGGGGCGCACGATCGCCACCTCGATCACCAGATCGTAGAAATTGCGCGGCTTCAGGCGTGGCAGCATCGTCATCTGTGCCCGGCTTTCCACCTGGAACACGCCGAGCGAATCGGCCTGGCACAGCATGTCGTAGACCTCCGGCTCCTCCGCCGGAATCGAGGCCAGCGTTTCCTCCCGGCCATAGTCTTCGCGCAGCAGGTCGAGACACTTGCGGATTGCCGTCAGCATGCCGAGCGCCAGAATATCGATCTTCAGCATGCCGAGCGATTCCAGGTCGTCCTTGTCCCACTCGATGACCGTGCGCCCCTCCATCGCAGCGTTCTGGATCGGGACCACCGTATCGAGTCGGCCGCGGGTGATGACGAAGCCGCCGACATGCTGGGAAAGGTGGCGCGGAAATCCGGCGATTGCCCGCGACAGCCGCGCCACCAGCACCAGGCGGGGGTCGGCAGGGTCGAGCCCGGCTTCGCGCAGCATGCGTTGATCGATGCCCTGCGACGACCAGCCCCAGATGGTGCCGGCGAGACGGTTGAGCGTGTCCTGCGACAGCCCGAAGACCTTGCCCACCTCGCGCACGGCGGAGCGGGTGCGATAGGTGATCACCGTGGCAGCCAACCCCGCATGCTCGCGCCCGTATTTCTCGTAGATATACTGGATCACCTCCTCGCGCCGCTCGTGCTCGAAATCGACGTCGATGTCCGGCGGTTCGCGCCGTTCGGGCGAGATGAAGCGCTCAAACAGGAGGTCGCCGCGCGCCGGGTCGACCTCGGTGATGCCGAGACAGAAACACACGGCCGAATTGGCCGCCGAACCGCGCCCCTGCGCCAGGATCCCGCGCGCGCGGGCGAAACGGACAATGTCCTGAACAGTGAGAAAATAGGGCGCATAGGCAAGCTCGCTCACCAGTGCCAGTTCGCGCCGGATCGTCGCCTCGACCCTGGGCGGAATGCCGTCGGGATAACGACGCTCCGCCCCCTTCCACGTCAGCCGCTCCAGTTCCTCCTGCGGCGTGGCGCTCAAGCCGGTCGCCTCCTCCGGATACTCATAGGCGAGATCGTCAAGGGAGAACGTCAGGCTTTTCAGCACGGAAACGGTCTCGGCCAGTGCCTCGGGGGCCGCGCGAAAGACATGCGCCATCGCCGATGCCCCCTTGAGATGGCGCTCCGCATTCGCCTCCAGACGGCGGCCGGCGCCTTCCAGCGTCTCGTGCAGACGGATGCAGCTCAAGACGTCCTGCAAGGGCCGACGCCCGGGCACATGGTACAGCACGTCGTTGGTGGCGAGCAGCGGCACGCCGGCCTTGCGCGCGATTTCGCCAAGCCGCGCCAGCCGGCGTCGGTCGTCGATGCCGTAACCGAGCGCGACCGCGAGGCGGGGCATGTCGTCGAACGTGCCGCGCAGCCGGACCAGCAGCGCGTCCAGCCCCGCCTCCTCGCCGGGCCCGGGCAGCGGCGCGAGAACGATCCCCTCGCCCCAGGCAACCAGATCCTCCAGCGTCAGATGGCATTCGCCCTTGGGCGCGCGCCGGTTGCCGATCGTCAGGAGCCGCGTCAGCCGGCCATAAGCCTGCCGCTCGCGCGGCCAGGCGAGAATATCCGGCGTGCCGTCGCAAAACCCCAGCCGGCAGCCGATCACAAGCTGCAGCCCGATTTCCTTCGCCGCCATATGCGCGCGCACGACGCCGGCCAGCGAATTGCGGTCGCAAATGCCAAGGCCCGCCAGACCGAGCGCGGCCGCCTGGCGGACGAGTTCCTCCGGATGCGACGCGCCGCGCAGGAAGGAGAAATTCGTCGCCGCGCAAAGCTCGGCATAGGGGCGCGATCCGGTCTGCACGCTCATGCATAAAGACCTTGCAGGAACCAGCGTGGCGGCGGCCCCTGCGGGGCGGAATCCACGCCGTAAAGGCCCTCGCGATACAACCAGAAGCGCCGCCCCTCGCCGTCCTCCACCCGGTAATAGTCACGCGCCGGCGCCGGTCGCGGCTCCTGCCACCAGGGGGGGACGAGTCGTTCCGGGCCTTCGCAGGCGCGCACCTCGTAAAGCGCGCGCCGCCAGCGAAAGCGCAAGGGCGGCCCCTCGGGCACCATCGCCACCGCCTCGACCGGCTCGGGCGGATCAATCAGCCGCAAGGGCCGCAGCTGCGGCGTGTCCGGCGCCACCGGCGTCTGCGAGCACCAGACGAGAGCACCCGTGTCAACCACGGCCGCCGGCACCAGTTTCTGGCGAATTTCCGGCAAATGGGTGTCGCACGGCAGGAAACGGGCGACCCGGGCAATCCCGAGCCGCGCACCGAGACGGTCGATCAGCGCCTCGAGCGCTTCCGCATGTTCACCCGTCTGCGCGAAATCGGCCTGTGCCGGCTCGAAGCGCTGCACCTCCAGAACGCACAGGCGCACGAGGTCGAAGCCGAAGCCCGCGTCGAAGTCGTCACCAAGCGCGGCAAGCTTTTCCGAAAAGAGCCCGCGCACCCTTGCGGGATCGCGAAGGGCACGGCTGGTGCCCACCGTCACCCGGTTGACGACGCCGTCCACCCGAAACAGGGCAAGTTCGAAGGCCCGCCCGCCCTCGCCGCGCCGCTCCAGATCGAGCGAAAGACGCTCTGCAAGCCCCAGGATCACGCCGCGCACGTCCTCCTCGCGGGAGATCGGCTCGAAAAAGCGTCGGTCCGCGGCCAAAAGCGGCGCAGCCAGGCGGGGCGAGATCGGCTCCGCCGCGTCTCCGCGCAACCGCTCGATCCGGCGCACCAGATCGCGCCCGAACCGCGCGGCGAGCGGCCCGCGCGGCCGGTCGATCACATCGGCGACCTGCGTCAGTCCGACCCGGCCAAGCGCATCGAGCGTTGCGTCCTCCAGCCGCAAGGCCGCCATCGGAAGGGGGGCAAGCACCTCGCGCCAGGCCCCGGGAGGAAGGCCACCGCAGGACGGCTCTCCTGAAAGAACGTCCCGCGCCAGAGCATGGCGCGCATATGCCCAGGCTGCCGCCGGCGTATCGGCCACGCCGGCCCGCACCGCAAATCCCTGATCGCCCAGCCGGCGAAGACAATCGCGCATGAGCGCGTGTTCCCCGGCGGGCAGCCTCTCCTCCCCGGCCGGCGCAGCACTTTCGTCATGGGCAAACAGATGCGCGCAGCCGGTGATGTCGAGCAGGAGACCGTCCTCGCCATCCAGAGCGACGAGCGGCGTATAGCGATCGCACCAGTCCGCAAGGGCGGCGAGCAGGGCCGCCACCTCGCCCGCAGCCTGCGCGTCGCTCTGCAGCGCGGGATGCCGGGCACGGGCATCCGCCAGCGGCTCGTCCGCCGTCACCCCAAGCGCCCGGGCGGGAGCATTCAGCGCCACGATGCGATCGGCGCCACGACGGGCAGCGACCACCACACGCGGCACGGGGTCAGCGCCGCGAGAACGCCATGACGCGCCCCGTTCCAGACGCTCCAGCCGGTCCGTCGCCAGTTCGGGGAACCACAGGCTCACGATCCGCTGGCGCGGCGAAGCTTCGCATCGCATGATCCCACTCCAGCTCCACGGTGCCGGGACGTCCGTCCCGATTGCGTTGCAGCGCCACCTGCCAGCCGGGCCGGCCAAGGGGCGCCAGTCGAAGTCCGTCCCGCCCCCCGCTCGGCCGGGCTGCGATGCGAAACCGCGTCACCGCGGCACTTGGCGCGCTCTCTCCCCCATGCCGCAGGAGAAAGGCGGTCGCACCGCCCGCCTCCGTCCGCAGCAACAGCCGCCGCGAGGCCGTGAGGTCGAGCGCCCGGGGGGCGCCCCGCAACTCCGCCACGACAGCGCAGATTCCACTCGCCTGCACCCCCTCCTCCATCGCCCACAGCGTTTCCTCGACACGGCGTGTGCGCACCAGAAGCACCCGCGCCGGATCGAGCCCGAAACGCGCCAGCCCTTCCGCATTAGGACATCCGGCTTCCCGCCCGGCCTCCGGTTCCATGACCCAGAGAACGGCTCCGGCGCGCCGGGCTGCAAGACACGCCAGCAGCGCGGCGACGAAACCGGTCAGCGCGCCGCCGGACCGGCTCTCGGCGCTTGTCGCCTCATGCAATGTGCCGCAGGGCATCCCGGAAGAGGCAAACAGTCCGTCGAAACCGGCAACGCCCGTGAGAAGACGGGCCGGACCCTGCCCGTTTGCGGCGGAGGCAGGGTCCGGCATGAGCCGCCCCTCGCTGGAGAGGCCTCCCTCGAGGGCCGCAACGCGGCTGCGCAGCTCGGCAAGAAGCGTTCGGTCCGGATCGGGTCGGGGCACGGCAACCACTTTTTGTTCCTGTTATGTTCTTATAGATTCCGAAACCCGGTCCCGGAGTCAAGCGCCGCGTTTGCACGGACGGGACAGCCGGAGGCCCGCATGAGGCGATCACATTCACGTGATCTGAGCTCATCGGCACCCGACATGCCAAGGAGTAAGGAAAATTAAGCCTCGCGCTCCTATGCTTGCGCGATCGATCGCGAAGGAGCCTATTCTGTTGCGCCTCACCCCATCCACATGGGCCGAACGCATTCTGCCGACTTCCGCCTTCCTGCGCGTTCAACCTGCGCTGGCACGGCTCGATGCGTTTTTCAACGGCGAACCGGATACCTCCCAGGCGCAACGCATGGCGATGGTCGTGTTTCTCGTGCGCGTCCTCGGCGCCGCACTCGCTTATGTGTCGCAGGTGATTCTCGCGCGCATGATGGGAAGCCACGAATACGGCATCTATGTCGTGGTGTGGACGCTGGTCGTGGTGCTCGGCATCTTCGCACCGCTCGGCTTCTCCTCCTCCGTCCTGCGGCTCATTCCCGAATACCGCGCGCTGCCGCGCCCCGACAGACTGAACGCCCTGCTGTTCGGCAGCCGGCTGGCCGGCGGGCTCTCGGCCACGGCGATCGCCGTCATCGGAATTCTGGCGGTGTGGCTGTTCCAGGACTGGATCACCTCCTATTATGTGCTGCCGCTCTTCCTGGCCGCCGTTTGCCTGCCTCTCTACACGATCGGCAGCATTCAGGACGGAATTGCACGCGCCTACGACTGGCCGCTGCTGGCGATGCTCCCTCCCTTCATCTGGCGCCCGATCGTGCTTCTCGGCGGACTTGTGCTTGCCATACGCTTCGGCGCGCCGGCAACGGCGGCGACCGCCTGCACCGTCGCCATTGTCGCGACCTGGTCGGTCACGCTGGCGCAGATGCTGGTGCTCTCGCGCTCTCTGAAACCCGAACCGCCGCGCCTGCCCGCACGCGAGAACTGGACTTTCTCGGTCTGGCTCAAGATCTCGCTGCCGATCCTTCTGGTCGAAGGCTTCTTCCAGCTCATCACCAGTGCCGATGTCATCCTCGTCAGCTTCTGGCGACCGCCCGACGAGGTTGCGATCTATTTCGCCGCCTCCAAGACCCCGGCTCTGGCGCATTTCGTCTATTTTGCCGTGCGTTCCGCCACCGCCCACCGCTACTCGCGGCTGTTTCACAGCGGCGCTCACGCGGAACTGGCCACCCTCGTCGGCAACACGGCGCGCTGGACCTTCTGGCCCACCCTGGCGCTCTCCCTCGTGCTCGTGCTGATCGGCCCGTTTCTTCTGTCCCTGTTCGGGCCAGGCTTCGAAAGCGGCTACCCGGTGATGCTTATCCTGTTGTTCGGCGTGCTGGCGCGCGCCTCGGTTGGCCCCGTCGACGCGCTTCTCACAATGGCCGACCAGCAGAACCGCTGCGCCATGGTCTATGCGCTAACCTTCGCGCTCAACATCGCGCTCAACATCACGCTGATCCCGATCCTCGGCATTCTGGGCGCCGCGATCGCCACCGCCATCGCCATGATGTTCGAGGCCACGGCCCTTTGCCATCAGGCCCGCAGCCGACTGGGTCTCAATCCGTTCGTGCTCGCCAAAACGCAAAGCACCCGGCTGTCTTGAGTCAAATTGACGAGCGCCATTAACCACCGCTTAAGGAAACGATCCCTTTCACGCACAGATTGTGGCAGGTTTCTACAACCTGAAGACGGCATCTGAGCTGGACGGGAAATGGCAATGGCTCTTGTAAAGAACCGGATGATCCCTGCATTGTCGGCTCCGGCATCACGACAAGCATGCCGGACGAGAACGGCACCCCGGCACCAACCGCGCCCGGGAAACGGGAGAGCCTGCGTGAACGGCACGACGACAGTGACCTTCACCGCAGCACAGGCCGGCGAGCACCTCCCCGCCTGGTCGGCGCTCGCGGATGTGGCCGTCGAACCCAACCCGTTCTTTCGCCCCGACTTCCTGTTGCCCTATCTGGCGCATATGGAGCACCGCGAAGTCGCGATCTGCGCCGTGCGCAGCAACCGCGACGGCGCCCTTCTCGCCCTCGCACCCGTCGCACGACGCCGCCTCGGCTTTGCACTGGCCGGCGCAGCCTTGCATGCCGGAGAATACGGCCCGCTCGGCACCCCCCTGATCGCGCCGCAGGCCGATTCCGACACGCTGACAAGCCTGCTCGACACGGCCGCCGCCCGGTTCGGCACCGATCTTGTCACGCTGCCTTACCTGCGCACCGACGGGCCAGTCTACGACATGCTGCTCGATCTCGCCGAAACCTCGAAGTGGCGGGTGGCACGCGAAGCGGTCAGCCTGCGCGCCGGCCACGCGACCGGGCAGACGGGCCAGGAACAATACGGCCTGCTGGGCAGACGCCGGCGCAAGGAAATCGGTCGCCAGCTACGCCGGCTGTCCGAAACCGGGGAGACACGGTTCACGAGCCTGACCGCACCGGCCGACACCTGCGCGGCGTTTGAAGACTTTCTTGCGCTGGAGGCGCGGGGCTGGAAGGGACGGCGCGGAACCGCCCTGGCCTGCGACCCCGGGCGCATGGCCTTCGCGCGCGCCTTCATCGCCGACATGGCGCAGGCCGGACGACTGCGGATCGACCGGCTCGATGTCGACGACGTGCCGGTCGCCATCATGATCATGCTGCGCGACAGCCACCGCGCCTGGTCCTGGAAAATTGCCCATGACGAACAACTGGCCCGCTTCTCGCCCGGTGCCCAGGTCACGCGCTATGCAATGCGCCGGGATCTCGAGGAGCCCGACCTTGCCGAGGCCGATTCGCTTGCGGTCCCCGACCACCCCATGATCACGCCGCTCTGGCGCGGCCAGGTGCCTTATACCACCGTGTTGCTCGCGCGCGGCGCATTTGCCGGCACGCGGCTGTCGCTGGCGCAGGCCGACCATGCGCTGGCGCGCGGCCTTCACGGGCTGGCGAAATCGGCCCTTCGCCGCCTCCGGTCGCGCGCAAGACGGGAGGACGCGGCCTGACCGGCACGGCCCTATTCCTCAAGCACGGCGGTCGCGCCGGCCTCGTCGCGCAACAAACGACGGATGACCTTTCCGGTCGTCGTCATCGGCAGCGCATCGACAAAGGCGATTTCGCGCGGATACTCATGCGCTGACAGGCGCGTGCGCACATGGGCGCGGATATCCTCTTCCAGCTCCGCCCCCGGACGGGTGCCGGACGTCAGGACCACGAAGGCCTTGACGATTTCCGTGCGCACGGGGTCGGGCTTTCCGACCGCCGCCGCCAATGCGACCGCCGGATGCGACAACAGACAGTCCTCGATTTCGCCCGGACCGATCCGATATCCCGAAGAGGTGATGATATCGTCTGTCCGCCCGACGAAATGCACGTAGCCGTCCGCGTCGCGCTCGCCGCGATCTCCCGTCAACATCCAGTCACCGACGAATTTGGCCTCTGTCGCGGCATCCTCGCCCCAGTAGCGCAGAAACATCACCGGATCCGGACGGGCAATGGCGATCTGGCCCTGTTCGCCCGGCGGGCAGACACGGCCCTCCTCGTCGACCACCGCCACCGTGTGACCCGGAACAGGCTTGCCGATGGCGCCGGCGCGCGACACGCCGAGTGCACCGCAGGAGGCGAGCACGGCATTGCATTCCGTCTGGCCGTAAAATTCGTTGACCGTCAGCCCGAGGTCCTGGCACGCCCAGTCGTAGGTCTCCCGGCCCAGCGCCTCGCCGGCCGACCCGATGCTGCGCAGCGCCAGGTCGAACCGGCCCCGCGGGCGGGAAACGGTCCGCAGCATCTTCAGCGCCGTGGGCGGGATGAACGCGTTGCGCACGCGCTGGTCGGCGAGGAGGCGAAGCGCGCGTTCGGGGTCGAATTTCTCGAAGCGGTGCGAGACGACCGGAACGCCCAGCGCAAGCGAGGGCAGCAAGGCATTGAGCAAGCCGCCCGCCCAGGCCCAGTCCGCCGGCGTCCAGAACAGATCGCCCGGCTGCGGCAGAAACTCATGCGCCATCTGGATGCCCGGCAGATGCCCGGCCAGCACCCTGTGGCCATGCAGCGCGCCCTTTGGCGGACCGGTGGTGCCGGAGGTGTAGATCATCATCGCCGGATCGTCAGGCCCGGTCGGGGCGGGCTCAAAGACGTCCCGGCCGTGTGCAAGCAGCGCCTCGAAGGACAGCACGTCGCCGGGCGTGTCCTGCGTGGAGACCAGCAGTTTCAGATCTGGAAGGGTCTCGCGGATTTCACAGAGTTTTGCGATACCCGGCGCATCGGTGATTGCCGCCGAGGCTCCGGAGTTCGCCAGGCGGTACTGCAGGGCATCGACACCGAACAGATTGGCAAGCGGCACGACGATGGCGCCGAGCTTGTAGAGGGCAAGATGGGAGACGAGCGTCTGCGGCGATTGCGGCAGAAGCAACGCGACGCGGTCGCCCCGTGCCACCCCCTGGGCCGCGAGCGCATTCGCCAGCCGGTTGGAGAGCGCGGCCAGTTGGCCGTAGCTCAGCCGCGTTTCAGCGCCGTCCTCGTCAAGGTGAATGAGCGCAAGCCTGTCGGAACCGCGCGCCGCCCATGCGTCGCAGGCTTCCACCGCGATATTGTAGCGCTCGGGGATCCGCCAGCGGAAGCGCCGCAGCAGATCATCATAGGAGGATGCGGGGTGCAGCATCGAAGCGACCTTCGTCGGTCAGGGATGCGGGACCCTAGTCCTCAACGCACTGCAGTGCAACAATCGCCCGCAGGGTCAGGCTCTCACGGGGCCGGCGACGCCAGCACGAGCGACCAGAACACCCGGTACTTGGATCCCGGCGCATAGGCAGTCGCGATGCCCATGCGCGTCGCGCGCGGGTCCAGCATCACGGCATTGTGCTTGGGCGAGTCGCGCCAGCCGGAAAAGGCTTCCGCCAGCGTGCGATAGCCGGCGCTCGCGTTTTCGACCGCATAGGTCTGGGTCTCGCCGGCGGCCGCAAGGCGCGCCGCGAGCCGGTTTTCCGGCTGCAGGGAGGCCCGCACGTTGTTGGCCTGCGCCATGGCTTCCGCCTGCTGGCGCGCCGCGCGCATCAGCGCCGGATCGACGGTGAGCGGACGAAGCCCGTTGTTCTGGCGATAGCCGGAGATCATCTGTTGCGCCGACGCCGCATCGACCGCGGCATCGACCCGCGCCAGATCCTTGTAATAGGGGGGCTGGTTCCCGCGCTCCGGCAGACAGCCCGAAAGAACGAGGGAACAGGCGACGAGAGCAAGGAACCGGGAGAACAGGATCATGTCGCCGTCATAGCCTGCCGGCGCGCCCAAGGCGAGAGAATTCGCCGGCGGCGCGAAAGCTCCGCGCCGCCGGGCCATCGGCCTTGCACCGGCTCACTCGGAGCCGGCCGCCAGAACGTCGTCGAGCGTGCGAAGGCCCGTCGTCGGCGCACTCACCAGCACCGCCATGTTGCCGGGCGCATGCTGGTTCTTCCACATCTTGGTATGGGCGCTGGGGATCTCCTCCCAGGGGAAGACCTCGCTCATACAGGGATCGATGCGGCGATCCATCACCGCCTTGTTGGCTTCCGACGCCTGCTTGAGGTGGGCGAAATGCGACCCCTGCACGCGCTTTTGCCGCATCCAGACATAGCGTGCGTCGAACGTCAGGTTGAAGCCGGTCGTGCCGGCACAGAACACCACCATGCCGCCGCGCTTGACCACCAGGCAGGAGACCGGAAACGTCGATTCGCCCGGATGCTCGAACACCATGTCGACGTCGTTGCCCTTGCCGGTGATCTCCCAGATCGCCTTTCCGAAACGCCGCGCTTCCTTGAGCCAGGTGTTGTACTCGGGCGAATTGACGGTGGGCATTTGCCCCCAGCAATCGAAATCCTTGCGGTTGATCACGCCCTTGGCGCCGAGCGACAGCACGTAGTCGCGCTTGTCCTCATCCGAGATGATGCCGATCGCATTGGCGCCGGCAGCGGCCGCGAGCTGGATGCCGAAAACGCCGAGCCCGCCCGACGCGCCCCAAACCAGAACGTTCTGGCCCGGACGCAGCTGATGCGGCGCATGACCGAACAGCATGCGATAGGCGGTGGCGAGCGTCAGCGTGTAGCAGGCGCTTTCCTCCCAGGTCAGATGCCTGGGGCGCGGCATAAGCTGCTGCGACTGCACCCGGCAAAACTGCGAGAACGACCCGTCCGGGGTCTCATAGCCCCAGATGCGCTGCGTCGGCGAGAACATCGGATCGCCGCCATTGCACTCCTCGTCGTCGCCGTCGTCCTGATTGCAATGCACGACGACTTCGTCGCCGACCTTCCAGCGCTTCACCTTGGAGCCCACCGCCCAGACAATGCCGGACGCATCGGAGCCTGCGATGTGAAAGGCCTCGTCATGGACCTTGAACACCGAGATCGGTTCGCCGAGGGCGGCCCAGATTCCATTGTAATTGACGCCGGCCGCCATCACGAGCACCAGCACCTCGTTGCTGTCCAGCTGCCAGGTCGGCACGACCTCCAGCTTCATGGCCTCTTCGGGGGGACCGTGCCGTTCGGCCCGGATCGTCCAGGCGTACATGTTCTTGGGAACATGTCCGAGCGGCGGGATCTCGCCAATCTCGTAAAGGTCCTTCACCGGCCGGCTCTCCTCCGCCTCGAGATTGTCGTTTGCTTGGGCAACGGTGCTCATCGTCTGTGTGTCCTCCCGTATTATGCATTTTCGCCGGCGCACGGCCACCGCCACGCCACTGCGTGTCCCGAAGCCCTTCCGCCGCCCCGGAGAGCTTCCGCGAAACGGCGACGTTTGCTGCGGCGCGTCATTCAAATCCCGTCCCGCGCGCCCCTTCACGAAACTATCGTGCGAAAAAGAGGCGTCACGCTATTGGACTATTGCTTAATTTACCCGTTTGCCCAAGACTGTTTTTGCATTGCACATAGAAATTCTGCGTGCGTGAGCGCTTTCACGCGCGCTCGGGGGAGGCCATACGGATCCGCGACAACGGACGTATCGGAGAAAAAACAGGAAGATGCCGGGCCGAGGCAAGCGGCCACCGGCGCGATTGCGAGGAGGTTTCCATGAGCGACCCGACGAAGAGCCAGCCAACGAAGACCAGCGCGGATCGCCAGCCCCCGGCACGCGACCGGCCGTGGATCTTTCGCACCTACGCCGGGCATTCCACGGCGCGCGAATCCAACAAGCTTTACCGCAGCAATCTCGCCAAGGGGCAGACCGGCCTGTCGGTGGCCTTCGATCTCCCGACACAGACGGGCTACGACCCCGACCATGCGCTGTCGCGCGGCGAGGTCGGCAAGGTCGGGGTGCCGGTGGCGCATCTCGGCGACATGCAGGCGCTCTTCAACGAGATCCCGCTGGAGAAGATGAACACCTCCATGACGATCAACGCGACGGCGCCCTGGCTGCTGGCGCTCTATGCCGCCGCCGCCGACGAACAGGGCGCCGACCGGGCGCTTCTGACCGGCACGACGCAGAACGACATCGTCAAGGAATACCTGTCGCGCGGCACCTATGTGTTTCCGCCCGCGCCCTCGTTGCGCCTGACCCGCGACGTCATCGCCTGGACCTACCAGGCGATGCCGAAGTGGAACCCGATGAACGTGTGCTCCTACCACCTGCAAGAGGCCGGCGCGACGCCCGTACAGGAGCTGTCCTTCGCGCTCGCGACCGCCGTCGCCATCCTCGACGAGGTCAGGGACAGCGGCGCGATCCCGCAGGCGGACTTCCCCAAGGCGGTCGGGCGAATTTCCTTCTTCGTCAACGCCGGCATGCGCTTCATCACCGAGATCTGCAAGATGCGCGCCTTCGCCGAACTTTGGGACGAGATCTGCCGGACCCGCTACGGCGTGGAGGACGAGCGCTACCGCCGCTTCCGCTACGGCGTGCAGGTCAACTCGCTGGGGCTTACCGAGCAGCAGCCGGAAAACAACGTCTACCGCATCCTGATCGAGGCACTGGCCGTCGTTCTGTCCAAGAACGCCCGCGCCCGCGCCGTGCAACTGCCCGCCTGGAACGAGGCGCTTGGTCTGCCGCGCCCCTTCGACCAGCAGTGGTCGCTCAGGATCCAGCAGATCCTCGCCTATGAGACCGATCTTCTGGAACATGCCGACATTTTCGACGGCTCCGAGGTGATCACCGAAAAGGTCGAGGCTCTTAAAGAGGAGGCCCGCGCGGAGCTCGCCCGGATCGACGACATGGGCGGCGCCATCGCGGCCGTTGAATCGAGCTACATGAAACAGGCGCTCGTCGCCTCCAACGCCGAGCGCCTTGCCGGGATTGAATCCGGCGAACAGGTCGTCGTCGGCGTCAACCGCTTCACCGAAAGCGAACCCTCGCCGCTTGCGACCGGCGAGGACGGCGGCATTCTCACCGTCCCGGAACATGTCGAGGCGCAGGCCATCGACGCCCTCAAGGCCTGGCGCGAGGCCCGAGACGATGGCGCGGTCGAAAAGGCCATCGCCGATCTCAAGCAGGCCGCGGGCGAGGGCGCCAACATCATGGAGCCCTCGATTGCCGCGGCCAAGGCCGGCGTGACGACAGGCGAATGGGGGGCGGCGCTGCGCGAGGTCTTCGGCGAATACCGCGCGCCGACCGGCGTCGGCAAGGCCGCACGCGCCGACGCCGACGATCTGGCGGATGTGCGCGCATCCGTCGACGCGGTGTCCGCAAAGCTTGGGCGCCGGCTGAAATTCCTGGTCGGCAAACCCGGCCTCGACGGCCATTCCAACGGCGCGGAGCAGATCGCCGTGCGCGCCCGCGATTGCGGCATGGAAGTCGTCTACGAGGGCATTCGCCTTACACCGGCCCAGATCGTCAATGCCGCTCTGGAAGAAGACGTCCACGTCATCGGCCTGTCGATCCTGTCGGGCTCGCATCTGGCGCTGGTCCGCGACGTGATGGAGCGGTTGCGCAGCGAGGGGATCGACGACATTCCGCTGATCGTCGGCGGCATCATTCCGGAGGAAGACGCCGCCCAGCTCCGCGCCATGGGTGTCGCGGCCGTCTATACGCCGAAAAACTTCCAGCTCACCGACATCATGCGCGAGGTCGTGCAGATCGTCGGCACCCGCGCCGAGGCCGCCGCGTAACGAAACCGGTCAGTCGGTGGCGCCGAAAAGGCGCGCCGACGTGTCCTCGTGCAACGTATTCGCGGAAATCTTCGCGAATGCCTGGCGCCAGCCGTCCGCAAGCTCCGGCAGGGCAGACAGTTGCGCGGCCCGCGCCGGATCGATCCGCTTGGTGAGCCGCGCGCGCGTGACCTCAAGCACCGTCCATTGCGGACAGGGGCGCTCGACGAGGTCCATCGCGTCACCGGCGGCGACGCGACCCGTTTCAAGCACGCGATAGTACCAGCCGGTGCGCCCCGTCTTCTGGAACGCCGCCGCCATGTCGTCGCGACCGCGATGGGCGTTCAGCTTCCAGCAGGGCTGGCGGCCCTGACAGATCTGCACGCGCGCCGTGCCGAACCGGAAAACATCCCCGATGCAAACCGCGTCTTCGGTCAGGCCGAAGGTCGACAGGTTCTCGCCGAAAGCGGCCGGCCTGGTGCCCGCCGGCAGATACCCTTCCGCAATCCAGGCCGCATAGTGATCGCCCGGATAATGATGCAGCGCCTTGTCCGCCCCGCCATGCACCGCGCGGTCGGCCTGCGCGTCCACCAAAAGCCCTTCGAAACCGACCTCGGCCGGCCCGATGACCGGCGTTTTCGCGATGGCGGACGGCGGACGGCCCTCCCAACGCTCGGAGACCGCGCCTGCGAACAGGCCCTCGAGGCATGTCTTCGATCGATCCTGGCTCATGCGGGTTCCTGTTCGTGGCAGATTTTCAGGGTTTCTTCGGCCTCCAGCGGCAGGGACAGGAGCGAACAGAACCCGCCCTTGTCCCCCGGCCGGAAGTGCAGACAGTTGCGGCAGATACCGAAAGGCTTGTTGCCGCCGGACCGCACGGCGCGTCGAAGCAGGCCTTCCAGATCATTGGCAAGCGCAAGCCGGTCGGGTTCACGGATCTCCGCCAGCGCATCGACAAGCGGCCCCGGGCGTGACGCCTCATGCAGGCCTGCAGCGGTGACGCGATAGGAAATCGACCGCCTGTCCCCCGTCGACCGTTCTTCGGCAACGAGACCTTTGCGTGCCAGGCTTTTCAGCGTCTGGGAGACGGTGCCGCGCGTGCTGCCGAGATAATCGGCAACGACCGAAGGACTCCGCGAGAACCGGTTGGCGCGCGCAAGATAGTCTAGGGCCGCGCGCTGCGCGGGATTGATGTCGCCCTCCCACCCGGCGCCGGCGTCGAGCCGGGCCAGCCGGTTTACAAGGCTGCGGATCCGGTCAATGTCTATCATGCCTTTTTATAGCGAGTCGAAATCAACATAGCAATAGTTTCGACTCAACACTATCAAGGATGCATTCGATACAGCCCTTGAAATTCCCCAATGATGTAATTCGCCGTCATCCCCGCGCTCTCGGTCCTCATCCCGGCCACCGCCTATGACGGCGGGCGTCGCGGCAGCGCTTCGCATCCATGCCAGCGCGCACACCCCGCTTCTGTGCGTGGAAGACGTCTTCGACGCTGCCTCGGGCGAGCCGAGCCTCCCCGGCCGTCTGCGATAGACCTGAAAGACGTGGGCGGTGAACCGGCCCCTCACCTGTACATCGAAGGCTGCCCCAGCGCCTCGGGCGAACGGAAGAGATCGTCGAAACCAGATGCAAAACGGCAAGCCCCAAAAGCGGCCCGCTCCCGGGTTCAAGCGCATGTGACGACTGTCTGGCTCCCCTCACAACACCGCATTGCGGAAGCGCTCCACGAAGAAATCGGTCAGCGCACGGATGCGCGCGGAAACGATCTCGCTGGCCGGACGCACGATGGAGACCGCGCTGTCGCTCGCCGGATCGCGGTACGCATCGAGCAGCGGCGTCAGACGTCCCGCCTCCAGGTCCGGCCCGACGAGAAACATCGGCAACCAGGCGATGCCGAGCCCCGAGAGGCACGCCGAATGGATCGCTTCCAGTGAATTGCAGGACATTCCCTTCCCGAGCCGAAAGCGCTGTTCGGCGCGCCCGCAAAGTCCCCATTCGTTGAACGCGCTGGACAGGCTGAGCCGCAGGCAGGCATGCCGGGCCAGGTCGTCGGGCGCTTCCGGCGTTCCCATGCGCGCCAGATAGTCCGGCGCCGCGCAGACCACCCGCCGGTTTGTCATCAGCTTGTTGGCAACAAGGCTTGAATCCGGGAGCACAGCACTGCGCACCGCCATGTCGAAGCCGTCGCGCACGAGATCGACGACCGCATCGCTCAGGGTCAGGTCGATCTCGACCTCGGGGTTCTGCTTCATGAAATCGACCACTGCCGGCACGATGTGCTTCTGACCGAAGGCATTGGAGGCGGTGAGCCGGATCCGGCCGCGCAACCGTCCCGACCTGTCGGAAATCTCGCTTTCCAGCGCCGCGATCCGGGCAAGGATCTCGCGCGCCTCGATGACGTAGCGCTCCCCCGCCTCGGTCAGCCGCATGCGCCGCGTCGTACGGACGAGAAGCTGCACGCCGAGCCGGTCTTCCAGATACCGTATCCGTTTGCTGATCGCCGAATGCGTCTGCCCGATGGCGCGGGCGGCGGCTGAAAACCCGCCTTCGTCGACGACTGTCAGCAAGACCGCCATGTCGAGATCGTGTTTCATCTGTTCCATGCGGTCACAGGCTCTGGTCCAAGTCAAGGAATTCTCGGATGGCGTGCAATCCGGGAAGATACACCCGTTCCATCAAGACGAACGGAGACGGACCATGAACATTGCAGTCCATACCCAATTCGAAACCCCTTGCCCGAAAGCCCGGAAGACGGACTGCCAGTGCGGCGGCACCTGCCGCTGCGGCCAGTCCACATTCGGATCCGCCGACATGTCCGATCTGCGGCGCTACACCCAGCCCGCACAGATCGTCGCCGCCAGCGCAGACGAAAGCCTCGTTGCCATCGCCTGGAGCGACGGCACCACCGACCGGTTCCACCACGGCTGGCTGCGCGAAAACGACCCCGGCCCGACCTCCCGCCATCCGCATTCCCGGGAACGGATCGTGCCGCCGCTCTCCATTCGCGACGATGTCCGCCCGGTCGCGGTCGGCATCGCTGCAACCGGTGCGCTTTCGGTCACCTGGGCCGAGCGGGACGGCGGACAGACGAGCCTCTATGACGCCGGTTGGCTGCATGCGCACAGCTACAGTTCCCGCCGGCAGGCCCCGGCCCGGCCGGTGCAGAAGGCCGACCGCCCGGCGCCTGCCACCGCAAGGTGGGACTCTTTGGTGCGCTCGCAAAAGTCCCAGCGGCTCTGGCTTGACGCCTATCTCGCCAAGGGCTGGTCGATCGTCTCCGGCATGCCGGACGAGGAAGGATCCGCCGTGGCGCTGGGCGAGCTTATCGGCACCATCCGCTCGAGCAACTTCGGCTTCAGTTTCGATGTGAAATCAAAGGCCGAACCCATCTCGAACGCCTATACGGCCGGCTTTCTTCCGCTTCACACCGATCTGCCGCACTACGAGATGCCGCCGGGTCTGCAGATCCTGCATTGCCTGCGCAACGAGGCGGAAGGCGGTGAATCGCTTCTTTCTGACGGCATCGCGGTCGCGGAGCTTCTGCGCCGCGAGGAGCGGGAGGTCTTCGACATCCTGACGACCGTCACGGTTCCCTATCGCTTCCAGGATGCCGAAAGCGAGTATCTGGCCCGCCACACGATCATTGAATGCGACGGAAACGGCGACCCCGTCTACATCAACTGGTCGAACAGCACCATGGCACCGCTCGATGCGCACTTCGACACGATGCCCGCCCTCCGTGCCGCGATCCGCCGCTTTGTCAGCCTGATCGATTCGCCCCGGTTCCTGATCGAACGAAAGCTGACAGCGGGCGAGGCCCTCGTCTTCGACAACCGCCGGATGCTGCACGGACGTGCCGCGTTCCGTCCGGAGACGGGCGTCCGGCACCTGCAGGGCTGCTACCTCGACACCTCGGACGTTCTCAGCCGCTACGAAGTGCTGAAGCGCCGCAGCGAAGCCGCCCATTCCTCATGAAGCCAACGGACGGCATCTTGCATGCGCAAGGTGCCGTCACCGCCCCTGGAGGCATCCGAAATGTCCAAGCTCACCATTCCGACATCCGTTCCCGAAGACGCGAAGCTGCCCGAGATCGTCAAGGTCTTCAGCTTCATCCTGTTCGGGGTCCTCGCCTTCGGCCTCGCCACCGGCGGCCTGTTTCCCATCATCGGCCTGCGTCTTCAGAAAGACGGAGCAAGCGATCTCGTGATCGGCCTGATCACCTCCGTCTTCTTTGCCGGAACCTTTGCCGGATCGATCCTGACAGAACGTATTCTCGCCCGGATCCGCCATGTGCGCACCTTCGCGCTGCTTGCCGCGACCGCCGGGATCAGCACCATTGCACTGACGCTGACCGATCTGCCGGCCGCCTGGATCGGCCTGCGCTTCGTCACCGGCTTCTGCCTTGGCGGGTATTACGTCGTCGTCGAGAGCTGGATCAACTACGCCTCGACCAACAAGACCCGTGCCCGCGGCATGTCGATCTACGAAGCGACACGCATGCTGGGCATCGCCGTCAGCCCCTTCGTTCTGGGCTTCGGCCTCGGCGGACAGCCCTATGTCCTGGCCGGACTGCTGTTCGTCGTCGCCATCGTTCCCCTGGTGCTGTGCCCGCTTGAGGAACCCCGCCAGAACGCCCCCGGCACCCTGCCGTTCTCCCGCCTGATCGCCGGCGCTCCGCTCGGCGTGCTTGCCTGCTTCGTCTCCGGCGCGGTCAACGCGGCGTTCTACGGCATGTCGGGCGTCTACGGCGAACGCGCCGGGCTTTCCACGACCGAGATCGCCATCTTCATCGCGGCGATGTTGATCGGGCCGACTTTCGCCCATCCGATCATGGGCGGTGCGGCAGACCGTTTCGGCCGCTTGCCGATGCTGTTCATGGCCGCGGCGGTCTCTGCGATAGCCGCGATCTGGATCGCCGTCGCCGGTCCCGGGTTCATCGGCCTCGTGGTGCTCAGTTTCCTTGTCGGCGGGTTCAGCCACCCTGTGTATTCGATCGGTGTCGCCTATGTGAACGATCAGCTCGACCCGGGCGACTTCGTCCGCGCTGGCGGGGCGCTGCTGATCGCCTTCTGCCTCGGAACGACGGTCGGCCCCACGGCAGCGGCGCTGACAATGTCCGTCCTCGGCGATGCGGGTCTCTATGTCTTCCTCGCCGCCATTCTCTCGGCCGTTGCCGTGGGCGCGACCGTCGCTGTCGGACGTTCGGCGCGGGTCTTCGCCAGGGCCTGACGGAGCGACCGCCGGTTGCTCCGTCGAAAAACCAACGATCCGTTCTAGGTTCGCAAGATACGCAATGCCCCTGGGGCGAAAACGAAAAACGGGGCCCGGCCGGGCCCCGTTTTTCCTGTCGATCTTTCGCATCCGTTCGCCGATCTCGCCGACCGGCGCTGCCTCAGTCTTCCAGCTCGCCCTTCAGCCACTTGCGCCACTGCGAGCGCGTGCCGAAGAAGACATTGCGGTCGACATTGCCGGAAATGCCGTCGACGCGGCCCGTCGCCGTGTATTGCCAGAACACCCAGTCCTCGCGGTTTTCGTACTTGCGGTCCGGGTGGCTTGCGACCGAGCGCAGCCAGAAATCATACTTGTGCTTGGCGTCGACAAGGCGGTCGCGATGGAAATCCACGGAGGAATAGATCACCGGCCGCTTGCCGTAATGCGCCTCGACCGCCTCGAGGAACTTGCGCATGTCACGGATGACCGCGTCGCGCGGCGGCCGTTTGCGGCAGGTCTTGGAGTAGGCGTTCCACTCCATGTCGAGCACGGGCGGAAGCGCGTCGGGTTCGTTCGGCACGTTCTCGATGAACCAGGCGATCTGGTCTTCGACCGGACGGCAGAAATAGTAGAAATGATAGGCCCCGCGCGGCACGCCTGCGGCCTTGGCGGCATACCAGTTCTCCAGGAATTTCGGATCGACGTAGTCGCCCCCCTCGGTCGCCTTGATGAAGGCGAATTCCGTACCGGCGCGTTTCACACGCATCCAGTCGATGTCGCCCTGGTAACGGGCAACGTCGATGCCGTGAATCGCGAAATCCTCCGGCGTCGGGTCCGGAAAATCAAACGCCGCGCATGCGGCGAGGGACAGGGCACAAATCAGGGAAATCACGCGCGCAAGCATCGCTCTCTCTTCGGTCCACGAGAGCCGCGCCGCACCAGGCGCCGGCTCTTCCCCTCCAACCAGGGGCGACCGTATGGCCAAACCGTTAAGGAACGGCTTACCAAGCAGGCAGAGCGAAATTGCGGTTGGCCGCGCCTTTCGGCGCGACCTCACGCGATTGTGATCGAAAACCCGTCGCCGAGATCAGTCTTTCGCGGGAATGCGCAGGACCTGACCGGGGTAGATCTTGTCGGGATGGGACAGCATCGGGGTGTTGGCCTCGAAGATCGCCATGTATTTCGAGCCGTCGCCATAGGTCTTGGTCGCAACAGCCCAGAGCGTGTCGCCCTTTGCCACGGTATGAAATGTTGCCTCCGGCGCGGCGTCCGCGACAGCGATCTCTTCTTCCACTTTGGCGACACCGAGAACGTTGCCGGCCGCAAGGATGAGCTTTTCGCGCGCTTCCTGCGTCGGAGCGGCACCTGCGATCTTCACCGTATCGCCCGAAACCTCGACCTTGACGTCCCCGTCCAGTCCAAGGCCCGCCACTTCCTTCTCGATCGCCTCGGCGGCATTTGTCTCGGGTTCATCGCTGCCAAAGAGCGACTTGCCAGCGTCCTTCACGAAATCAAAAAAGCCCATTTCACAACCCCTTCCGCGACCGCCGGACCATCCGCCGGGTCATCGTGTCTATGGCGCGCATGCCGTTCATGCTCGCGCCCCTTTATTGCGGCGCTGCGCCCCGACGGCAAGACAATTGCAAACATCGTGAATGGCCCGCTTGGCGCTTGCATAGCCGCGCCGGGGCTGGCATGTCCGAAAGGAACCCTTCATGTCCACGACCCGCGCGCGAGCGTATCCCTTCATGACCGATCACCTGACCGTCGCCACATGGAACATCAATTCGGTGCGCCTGCGCATGCCGATCGTGGAAAAGCTCATTCTGGATCACGGGCCGGACATCATCTGCCTCCAGGAAACCAAGTGTCCTGACGGCAACTTCCCTTTCGCTCCGCTGCGCAAGCTGGGCTACGAGCACATCGCGATCAACGGACAGAAGGGCTACCACGGCGTGGCAACGATCTCGCGCCGTCCGTTCCTGTCGGAGGAAAAGATCGACTATTGCGCCAAGGGTGACAGCCGGCATGTTTCGGTCGATGTCGACTTCGCGGGTTCGCGGCTTTCGCTGCACAATTTCTATGTCCCCGCCGGCGGCGACGAGCCGGATCCGGAGATCAACGACAAGTTCGCGCACAAGCTCGCCTTCCTCGATGAGATGGGGGAGCGTTTCGCCGCGCACAGCGGTTCACGGATGATCGTCGGCGATCTCAATATCGCGCCCTACGAACACGACGTCTGGTCGCACAAGAAACTTCTGAAGGTGGTCAGCCACACGCCGCGGGAATGCGAATTGCTGGAAGCCGTGCGCGCCGCTGGAGGCCTCACCGACGTGATGCGCAGCTTCGTGCCGATGGAGGACAAGCTCTACACCTGGTGGAGCTACCGCGCGAAGGACTGGTCGGCGGCCGACAAGGGCCGGCGCCTCGATCACATCTGGACAACGCCGGATATCGCGACGGCGGCAACGCGGATGGACGTGCTGCGCGACGCGCGCGGCTGGGAAAAACCCTCCGATCACGCTCCGGTGCTGACGCGGCTTCAGGCCTGAGGGACGTCCGCCCCTGAAGGACGAATGATCACCTTGCCCTGCACCTTGCGCTCCGCAAGCTGACGCAGCGCGGAGACCGTCTGGTCGAGCGGGAACACCCCGTGAATATGCGGACGGATGCGCCCCTCGCCGATCCAGACGAGCAATTGCGCCATGCTGTCGCGGTGCTCGTCCGGCTCGCGCACGACCGCCTCGCCCCAGAAGACGCCCAGCACGTCGCAGCCTTTCAGAAGCACCAGGTTGAGCGGCAGTTTGGGGATCTCTCCGGCGGCAAAGCCGATCACCAGATAGCGTCCGCGCCAGCCGGTCGCGCGCAGGGCCGCCTCCGTGTAGGCGCCCCCGACGGGATCGTAAACGACGTCGACGCCGCAGCCGTCGGTCAGCTCCTTCAGCCGGGTCTTCAGGTCTTGCTCGGCGTAATTGACGAGTTCGTCGGCACCGCGACCGCGCGCCAGTTCCAGTTTTTCCGCGCTTGAGGCACAGGCGATCACCCGCGCGCCCATCGCCTTTGCGATCTCGACCGCGGCAAGTCCGACACCGCCGGACGCCCCGAGCACGGCCACCGTTTCGCCCGCCTGAAGACGGGCGCGGTCGCGGAAGGCATGCAGCGTCGTGCCATAGGTGACGGTCAGCCCGGCTGCATCGTCTTCGCCGACCTCATCGGGCAAGGCCACGAGATCGTCCTCGGTCGCGATCACCGCCTCGCGCACGGCGCCCCATTTGACGTAGCCCATGACCCGGTCGCCCGGCTCGAACAGCTCGACGCCCTCTCCGACCGCCTTTACCGTTCCGGCGAACTCGGCGCCCGGCGAAAATGGCGGGTCGGGACGGAGCTGGTATTTGCCCTCGATGATCAAAGTGTCGAAGAAATTGAGCGCGGCCGCCGCCACATGAACCAGAACCTCGCCGGGTCCCGGCGCCGGTTCGTCGATATCGGCGATCACCAGGCTCTCCGGCGGTCCGAGCCGCTCGCACACGACAGCTTTCACGTTCATGCCCCCACTTTGCGCAAGGGACCCGCCCTGCGGATCCACACTCCCCGATTTTCGCCTAGCACGGGCACCCCCTCGTTAAAAGATGCAATACTACGCATACTTGCCTTGGCGGGTTGCGGCGGGTATGCCCGGGCACCGGTTTCAATCCACAGGCAGGTCACATGCGCGGTTATTTCGCCGTCGGCGCGGAAGGCATTTCCAAACCGATGAATCTCGGCAATCTCATGCGCTCGGCACATGCCTTCGGCGCAAGCTTCTTCTTCACCGTCGACGCGGACAAGAAAATTCGCAAGGCGCCGCCCTCCGACACCTCGAAGAGCACCGGCCACCTGCCGCTGTTTCACTGGGACACTCTCGACGACATCGACCTGCCGCAAGGCTGCCAGATGGTCGGCGTGGAACTCACGGAAGAGTCCATCGACCTGCCGAGCTTCATGCATCCGCTGCAGGCAGCCTATGTGCTGGGCCCCGAACGCGGCTCGCTGTCGCGGGAGATGCAGGCGCGCTGTTCGCATCTGATCAGGATCCCGACGAAATTCTGCCTGAACATCGCGATTGCCGGCGCCATCGTCCTCTACGACCGGCACAGGGTTCACGGCCAGTATGCAGACCGGCCGTTGTCGGCGGGCGGTCCGAAGACGCCCCGCCCCGCGCACAAGCATGGCGGACCGATCACGCGCACCGACCGAAAGATCCCCGGCTGGGAGTGATCGCTGTCGCTCAGCGCCTTGAGCGCACCCGCGCCACCCGTGCCAGCGTCAGCAGCACGTCGCTGACGAGGGCAGTTGCGAGCGTTTGCGACTTGCGGGCATCCGCCACGACGCGTCCGAGCCGCTCTCCCGCCTTTCCAAGGTCCGCCTGCGACCAGATCGAGACCTGCCGCTGGACGGCAGCCTTGCGCTTGAAGAAGACGGGCGGGCGGATCTGCTCCACCGCACGCGCCGCCGGCAGACCCCGGTCGACATCAGCGCGCGCGCGCGACAGCGTCTGGAAATGCCGGAGCGCCATTCCCGCGATCACGTCGGCGCGCTGCCCGGTCGCTTCCAGGCGTTCGAGACCGTGGTCAAGCGTCGACAGATCGCCGAGGGCGGCCGCGTCGATCAGCACATCGACCGCGAAGGCCGAGGCATCGCCGATCACCGCCTCGACGTCGGCGGTTTCCACCCGTCCCCGCCCATGGGCATAGAGGCACAGCTTGCGCACCTCGCCCCGGCTCGCCAGGCGGTCGGCGCCAAGCAGGCTCATCAGGGCCTGTCGCGCCTCGCGGGAGATCGTCAGCTCCGCCTCGCGCAACTCCGCGTCGATCACCCGTTCCAGATCCCGTTCCGCGTCGGCATAGCAGGCAATCGCGACCGCGGTCTTGTCGCCCTCGATCTTGCGCCTGAGACCGACGCCCTTTTTCAGATCGCCTGCCTCGATCACCACGAAGGCGCTGGCCGGATCGATCTGGCCGAGCAACGGCTCGACCGCGGCCGAGATATTCTTGCCCGCCCCGTCGCGCACCCAGACGACGCGGCGCCCGCCGAACATGGAAATCGTCATCGCCTCGTCGATCAGGCGCGCCGGATCGGAGGCAATGTCTGCGGCATCGAGCTTGACGAGGGAAAAGGGATCGTCGGCGCCGCCGGAGGCATGCGCGACAAGCGCCTGCGCGCGTTCCGACACCAGCCCGACATCCGGGCCGAAGACGAGCACGAGGGGAACATTGTCCGGCGGCCTTGCGACAAAACGGTCGACGTCGCCGGCCTTGAGCGCGACCATCGCCGGTCAGCCGCGCGTTGCGAAAAAGCCGGCAAGCCGCGTCTGGATATCCCGCGCCACGGTCTTTGCCGCACGGTCCTCCGCGTCGCGTTCCGCGCGCAGGTTGGCGAAACGCTGGCTGGAGAAGTCGAAGGAGGCGGTGCCGAAGGCACGGCCGGTCTCGAGCGTCCGGCCGGTGGCGATGTCGCTGAGCACATAGGTGGCGTTCACCGTCACCGTATAGGCGGAGGGAACGTCGGCAAGCCGTTCGACACCGACCTCGTTCAGCGGGCGGTCGATCAGGATCTTCAGCCGGTAGGCCGGCTCGCCCGCCTCGCGTCCGCGCCGGAAACCGAAGATCAGTTCGTTGCGCAGAACCTGTCCGACCCGGTCGAGATCGCGGCTGGACGCCGTTTCCACCGGATCGATGTCGATGCGGGCGAGTTTCTCGCTTAGCGCCGGAGAACCGCCGGGCGTGCCCAGCGTTCCGTACAGCGGGCGCACCTGACAGCCGGCCACGGCGACTGTCGCGCCAAACATCAGCGCAAGCGCGGCACGGCGGGTCGGGCTCGCGCCCTTCAAGCGATCAGACGACGACATTCACGATCCTTTGCGGCACGACGATGATCTTGCGCGCCGGCTTGCCGTCGAGCGCCCGCACCACCGCCTCAAGCGCCAGCGTAGCCGCTTCGACCTCCTCTTTGGAAGCCTCTCTTGAGATCGTGAGATCCGCGCGTTTCTTGCCGTTGATCTGCACGGGAAGCGTCACCGTCGCCTCGACGAGAAGCTCTTCCTCGATGTCCGGCCACGGGGTGGTTGCCAGCAGTTCGGCGTGGCCGAACACGCTCCAGCATTCCTCCGCCAGATGCGGCGCCATCGGCGCCATCATCTGCACCAGGTAACTGGCCGCCTCGCGGATGGCAAACCGCATGTCGTTGGTCTGGTAGCCCCCCTGATAGGCCTTGCTCAGCGTGTTCACCAGCTCGTAGAGCCGGGCCACGGCCCGGTTGAAGGCCAGCGCCTCGATGTCGGCGGACACGGCCGCGCAGGTCTTGTGCGTGGCGCGCCGCAACGCGGTTGCCTCCGCGCCGACCTTGGCCGGGCGGACCCGGGCGGGAACGTTTTCGACGATATCGTTCACCAGCCGCCAGACACGCTGCATGAACCGCCAGGATCCCTGGACACCGGCTTCGGTCCACTGGACATCGCGCTCCGGCGGGCTGTCGGACAGCATGAACCAGCGGGCGGTATCCGCGCCGTAGGTCTCGATGATGTCGGTCGGGTCGACGGTGTTCTTCTTCGACTTCGACATCTTCTCGATCGAGCCGATGCTGACCGCGCCGCCGCCCTCGGCGAGAACCGCGCGGCGTGCGTCGCCCTCGCCCTCGAAGCGCACGTCGCCAGGCGCAACCCATGCGCCCTCGGCAGTGCGATAGGTCTCATGCGTGACCATGCCCTGGGTAAAGAGCCCCTTGAAGGGCTCCGTAACGTCCAGATGCCCCGTCTCGCACATCGCCCTTGCGAAGAACCGCGAATAGAGAAGATGCAGGATCGCGTGCTCGATGCCGCCGATATACTGGTCCACCGGCAGCCAGGAATTCGCCGCTTCCCGGTCGGTCGGCGTTTCGGCTTTCGGATCGGCGAAACGGGCGAAATACCAGGACGAGTCCACGAAGGTATCCATCGTGTCGGTCTCGCGCCGCGCCGGACCGGCACAGGACGGACACTCCACATGACGCCATGTCGGATGGCGGTCGAGCGGATTGCCCGGCTTGTCGAAGTCGATGTCCTCGGGCAGTTCGACCGGCAGGTCCTTGACCGGCACCGGCACCACGCCGCAGTCGTCGCAATGGATGACCGGGATCGGGCAACCCCAATAGCGCTGGCGCGAGATACCCCAGTCACGCAAACGGTAGTTCACCTGGCGCTCGGCCTGCGAAATGCCGCCGACGGTCTGGAGTTCCAGCTTGACCGAGACCGCGTGCTTGGCCTCGTCGATGCCGAGCCCGTCCATGAAATCGGAATTGTAGATGGTGCCCTCGTCGGTGAAGGCCTCGGTTCCGATCTCGAAGGTCTGCGGATCCGCGCCGAAGGGCAGCACAACAGGCTTCACCGGAAGACGGTACTTGCGGGCGAAGTCGAGATCGCGCTGGTCATGGGCCGGACAGGCGAAGATCGCGCCCGTGCCGTAGTCCATCAGGATGAAATTGGCGATATAGACCGGCAGCCGAGTGTCCGGATCGAGCGGATGCACCACGCTCAAGCCGGTATCGATACCGATTTTTTCCGCCGTTTCGATCGCTTCCGCCGAGGTGCCCATATGATGGCACTGCTCGAGGAACTCGGCGATCTTCGGATTGTCCTCGGCCAGCTTCAGAGCAAGCGGATGGTCGGGCGACAGCCCCATGAAGGACGCGCCGTACAGCGTATCGGGACGGGTGGTGAAGATTTCCAGCGTCGTGTCGCCCGTCGGGGCCGGCTCCGTGAACTCGAAGCGAACCCGAAGGCCTTCGGAGCGGCCGATCCAGTTCTTTTGCATCAGCCGGACCTTTTCCGGCCAGCGATCGAGGGACTCGATCGAGGTCAGCAGGTCCTCCGACCATTCGGAGATCTTGAAGAACCACTGCGTCAGCTCGCGCTGCTCGACCAGCGCGCCCGAACGCCAGCCACGGCCGTCGATCACCTGCTCGTTGGCAAGAACGGTCATGTCGACCGGATCCCAGTTGACCTTGGAATTCTTGCGATAGGCGAGGCCGGCCTTCAGAAAATCCAGAAACAGCCGCTGCTGCTGCGAATAATACTCGACGTCGCAGGTCGCGAATTCCCGCGCCCAGTCGAGCGACAGCCCCATGACCTGAAGCTGTCCGCGCATCGTGTCGATGTTCTGATAGGTCCAGTCGCGCGGATGCACCTTGTTCTGCATCGCCGCGTTTTCCGCGGGCATTCCGAAGGCGTCCCAGCCCATCGGATGCAGCACATTGAAGCCCTTCGCCCGCTTGTAACGCGCCACAACATCGCCCATGGCGTAGTTGCGCACATGCCCCATGTGGATGCGGCCCGACGGATAGGGGAACATCTCGAGGACATAATATTTGGGGCGCGGGTCGTCGTTCACCGTCGCGAACACCTGCGTCTCGTCCCAGACCCTTTGCCAGCGGCTTTCCGCATCGCGGGCGTTGTAGCGCTCGGTCGCCATGATCTTGAATGTGTATCCCGTGGCTGTGATGAAATCGCTTGGCGCGACAGTCACCAGAAATCACGCGTGCGGTCAACCTGCATCGCACCGCCTCGCGCCCTTGCAATCGGCGCCGCGAGACGGCATGTCCCTCCGGCGGGATGGCAGAATGCTTCGCCTGCCGCAACGATACCACGACGGATCAACGAATGACGGGAGCGATCATGTCCGCCACTTCCAGCAAGGATGCAGCCGCCCGACTGGCAGAGGTGCACGCCGCTGTCGCGACCGCGGAACGCGAAGCGGGCCGCACGGAAGGCGCCTGTCGGCTCATCGCCGTGTCCAAGACCTTCGACGCCGATGCGATCCGTCCGGTGCTGGAAAGCGGACAGCGCGTCTTCGGCGAAAACCGCGTGCAGGAAGCACAAGGCAAGTGGCCGGAGCTGCGCGCCGCCTTCGACGACGTGGAGCTGCATCTCATCGGCCCGCTGCAATCCAACAAGGCCCGCGACGCCGTCGCCCTGTTCGACGTCATCCACACGCTCGACCGCGAGAAGATCGCCCGCGCCCTCAAGGCGGAGTGCGAGGCTCAGGGACGGACCTTGCGTTTCTTCATCCAGGTGAACACCGGCGAGGAACCGCAAAAGGCCGGGATCGCACCGGGCGAAACGGATGCCTTCGTTGCATTGTGCCGCGACGAGCTCAAGCTCGACATCGCCGGCCTGATGTGCATCCCGCCTGTGGAGGACATGCCGGGTCCGCATTTCGCGCTGCTGCAGAAGATCGCCGCCCGCAACGGTCTCGCCGAACTGTCGATGGGCATGTCTGCGGACTTCGAGACGGCCATTCGCTTCGGCGCAACCTTTGTCCGCGTCGGATCGGCGATCTTCGGTGCCCGCGACACGCATTGACCTGCTTGCCATGCGCGAAAGAGGTTAGCGCTCCAGCCAGAAGTCCGGCATCAGGATGATGATGCCCGACACGATCTCGAGCCGTCCCAGGATCATCTGCAAGGCCAGCAGCCATTTCACGACATCCGGCAGGGACTGGAACGTGCCGGACGGACCGATGACCGGCCCCACTCCCGGCCCGACATTCGCAAGCGCCGTGATCGAGGCGCTGAGTGCCGTCTCAACGTCGAGGCCGGCCGCCGCATAGACCAGAGCGAAGAGCGCGAAGGTCACGACATACAAAAGCGCGAAGACCAGCACGCCTTCGGTCACGCTCGGACTGAGGCGCCTGCCGGCAAACCGCGGCTCCGCGATCCGGTGCGGACGACACATGCCGTTCACAAGCGAACGGATCAGCTGGATCAACACCAGCATGCGGAAGGCCTTGAACCCGCCGGAAGTCGAGCCGCTGCAACCGCCCAGAAACGTCACCAGGAAGAACAGCGCTGTTGCGAAGGCCCCCCATTGCAGATAGTCGCCCGCCGCATATCCGGTCGTGGTGATGATCGACACGACGTGAAAGACGGACAACGTCAGCTCTCGAAACGGCGCGTCGCTCGCCCCCAGATGCAGCACCGCGAAAGCCGCAAGGCTTGCCGTGGCAGCCAGGCCGACGAAAAAGACCACCTGTTCGTATTCGCGGAAATCGCGCCGCTCCACCACACGGATCATGAACAGGAAGGGAAATCCCGACAACAGCATGAAGACGATCGCAACCCAGAGGACCGACAGGCCCTCGAATTGTCCCATCGACTGGTCGGAGGTGGAAAAGCCCCCGGAGGAGACCGTCGTCAGCGCGTGGTTGAGGGCCTGAAATCCCGTCATGCCGGCAAATCGGTAGAGCGCCATGCAGACGAGTGTCAGCCCGCCGTACAGCAGGAGCAGCCGAACGAGAAACGGCTCGATGCGTCCGTAGGGCTTGGCCGAGGTTTCCGAGGATTCGATGGCGAAGAGCTGCGAGCCCCCCACCCGCAGCCCCGGGAGCAACCAGATACCAAGCACAACAATTCCGATGCCCCCGACCCATTGCAGCAGCGACCGCCACAGCAAGATGCCCGGCGGCAAATGATCCAGTCCGGTAAGAACGGTCGCGCCTGTCGTGGTCAGCCCGGAGGCCGCCTCGAACACGGCATCCGTGAGAGAAAGGTCGAGGCCGCTGAGGTAAAGCGGCAATGCACCGGCAAAGGTGAAGGCGAACCAGGTGGCATTGACCAGCACCAGCGTTTCTCGGATGCCGAACCTGTTGTCCCTCTTCATGAAGGCAAGCGTCACGACGCTGCCGAAACAGCCGACGACAAGGGCCGAGACGGCAAACGCCACCCAGTCCGGATTGCCGACCATGAGATCGGCCGCGGCCGGCACCAGCATGAAGAGCGAGAGGAGAACCATCAGCCGCCCGACGGGCAGCGCAACCGCGCGGCAGTCCATGAAAGGGTCCTCGACAGCGCAGGCGCGCGATCCGGAAGCCCAGGCCCCGTTCGCATGCCCGTATCGCGAGAGCCCTTACTCCCATTTGGCCACACCCTGCAACGCAAAGATCCGGCCCCGTCGTGCAACCCGGCGAAACAAAGCGATGTCCTTGACTCTTTCGCGGTTTTCAGGCAACTGCATTCCAACTCCGCAAGAGTGACGAAACACAAGGCAACCGACCGGGACCCGCGAAGGTCTAAAGAGATCCCGGAGGTCAACACCCGACAGCGCGATGCGCCCTCGGGTGTCGCGATGCTTTGCATCATGCGCCTTTAGGTTCCGCGTTCACGCCTTGCATCTCTCGACGCCGGGAACGCGGGCACCGCCATGTGCCCGGCTTCCGGCAAAAACGGCAACCCGGAAGGGCCGAAGCATGTTCGAAAGTCTGTCCGATCGCCTGAGCGGCATCCTCGACAAGCTGACGCGACGCGGCGCGCTGTCGGAAGCGGACGTCGGCGAGGCGCTTCGCGAGGTGCGTCGCGCGCTGATCGAGGCCGACGTGGCGCTTCCGGTGGTGAAGTCCTTCACCGACAAGGTACGCAACCGCGCCGTCGGCCAGGAAGTCCTCAAGTCGGTCACGCCGGGCCAGCAGGTCGTCAAGATCGTGCACGACCAGCTCGTCGAGATGCTGGGAGCCCAGGCCGAGCCGATCGACCTCAATGCGCCGGCGCCGGTCGCCATCATGATGGTCGGCCTGCAGGGGTCGGGCAAGACAACCTCCACCGCCAAGATCGCTCTGCGCCTCACCCGCGACGACAAGCGCAAGGTCCTGATGGCCTCGCTCGACACCCGCCGTCCGGCGGCGCAGGAGCAGCTCAAGGTCCTGGGCGAGCAGAACGAGATCGACACGCTGCCGATCATCGCCGGCCAGTCGCCGGTCCAGATCGCCTCGCGTGCCGCCACCGCAGCCAAGCTCGGCGGCTACGACGTGGTGATGCTCGACACCGCCGGCCGCACGCATATCGACGAGCCGCTGATGGCGGAAATGGCCGAGATCAAGTCGGCCGCCTCCCCGCACGAGATCCTGCTGGTCGCGGATTCGCTGACCGGCCAGGACGCCGTCAACCTCGGCCAGTCCTTCAACGAACGCGTCGGCATCACCGGCATCGTGCTGACCCGCATGGACGGCGACGGACGCGGCGGCGCTGCACTCTCCATGCGCGCGGTGACCGGCAAGCCGGTCAAGCTCATCGGCACGGGCGAAAAGGCGGACGCGCTGGAGGAATTCCACCCCTCGCGCATCGCCGACCGGATCCTCGGCATGGGCGACATCGTCTCGCTCGTCGAAAAGGCCTCGCGCGAGCTCGACCAGGAACAGACGGCCAGGATGGCCGCGAAGATGCAAAAGGGCACCTTCGACCTGGAAGACCTGGCCGAACAGCTCAAGCAGATGGAAAAACTCGGCGGCATGTCCGGCATCATGGGCATGATGCCCGGCGTCGGAAAGCTGAAGAAGCAGATGGGCGAGGCCAATCTCGACGACAAGGTGATCAAGCGCCAGGTCGCCATCATCCAGTCGATGACGCCCCAGGAGCGACGCAAGCCCGACCTCCTCAAGGCAAGCCGCAAGAAGCGCATCGCCGCCGGGTCCGGTGTCGAGGTCGCCTCCGTCAACAAGCTTTTGAAGATGCACCGCCAGATGGCGGACATGATGAAGCAGATGGGCAAGGGCAAGGGCGGCATGTTTTCCAAGATGATGGGCGGCATGGGCATGCCCGGCGGCGGCGCCGGCATGCCCTCGATGGACCCCAAGGAACTGGAAAAGCTCGCCAAGTCCGGCCAAATGCCCGGCGGCGGCCTCCCGCCCGGCATGCCGGGCCTTCCCGGTGGCATGGGCGGCCTGGGCGGACCGAAACTTCCGGGTCTTGGTGGCATGCCCGGCATGGGGCGAGGAAAGAAGAAATGACGAACAGCACAGATGGGATCCTCGATCCCGTGTCGCAGGCGATGGAAGAGCTGGCGCGGCTGCGCGGGTCCATCGACAACATCGACGCCGCTTTGATCCACATGCTCGCAGAACGCTTCAAATGCACCCAGAAGGTCGGGGTGCTGAAGGCGCAACACAATCTTCCGCCCGCCGACCCGGCGCGCGAGGACCGGCAGATCGCACGACTGCGATCCCTTGCCAGGGACGCCAATCTCGATCCCGATTTCGCGGAAACCTTCCTGAACTTCATCGTCAAGGAAGTCATCCGCCACCACGAAGCCATTCGCGGCTGATGCCGCGAACACCAAACACACAGGAGATACCCCGATGGCTTTGAAAATTCGTCTCGCCCGTGGCGGCGCCAAGAAGCGTCCGTTCTACCGCATCGTGATCGCCGACGTGCGCTCGCCGCGCGACGGCCGTTTCATCGAAAAGGTCGGCAGCTACGACCCGATGCTGCCCAAGGACAACGAAAACCGCATCACGCTGGACGCCGAGCGCATCCAGCATTGGCTGAGCCACGGCGCGAAGCCGACCGACCGCGTGCACCGTTTCCTCGATGCCGCCGGCCTGCTGAAGCGCGACGCGCGCAACAACCCGAACAAGGCGGAACCGGGCCAGAAGGCCAAGGAACGCGTCGAAGCCCGCAAGCAGGCCGCCGAGGATGCAGCCGCTGCCGCCTCCGAGGGTGAAGAAGCCGCCGCCGAGTAATCGACGGAAGACGTGACGGCCCGCGCCGCGCCCGACGGCGCGACGCGGGCTTTTGCTTGCCTGCCGGTTGAAGGAGCTGCATCGCCTTGGCGCAAGATCGTATCCTGATGGCCCGCATCGGTGCCGCCCATGGCATTCGCGGCGAGGTCCTGGTCAAGCCCTTCGGCGACGATCCGCTGTCCTTTACCGACTACGGTCCGCTGGAAACGGCCGACGGCAAGCGCCGGCTGACGGTCTATGCCGCGCGCGTTCAAAAGAACATGGTGATCACCCGCTTCGAGGGGATCGACGACCGGAATGCCGCCGAAGCGCTGAACGGGCTCGACCTCTACATTCCCCGCGACGCCCTGCCGGAGCTGGAGGAAGACGACGACTTCTATCACGCCGATCTGCTCGGTCTGCGCGCGCACTCCCTGGATGGCGAAGAGCTTGGTAAGATTGTCGCCGTGCCCGATTTCGGTGCCGGCACGCTGCTGGAAATCCGTCCCGGCATCGGAACGTCCTTCTTCGTGCCCTTCACGCACGACGCCGTGCCGGAGGTCGACCTGACAGACGGGAAGGTAACGGTCGTGCTTCCGCCGGATTACGAGGACGAGGAGCGGGACGAAGAGGCCTGAACCGGGCGACGCGCCGTGTCCGTCAATTCGACCTCAAGGCCGGTGTCGCCGTGCGTATCGGCAAGGGCCGCGCGGGTCTCGGACCGCACCAGAACGACGATGGCGACGACGAGCGCGACGCCAACGCTGTTGGCCACGACATCGAGCAGCGAGGCGTGATGGTGCGGCGTGATGGCCTGGACGCCTTCGCCCGCGATCCCCATCAGCATCGCCGCACCGGCCGACAGACGCAGCCGGCAACAGAAGAACGCATGAATCGCCAGCGTCAGGAGCGCAAAGAAAACGAGGTGCTGGACCTTGTCCCAGGGATGATCGAGACCGGTGTTGAACACCAGCCCCACGGTCACGCCATAAGCGATCAGCACGAAAAGCGGCAGGACCCGCGCGAGCGAAAGATCGATATAGTCGCGTTCGGCATAACGCCGGATCCAGCGCGGCAGGAGAATGCTGATACTTGGCATGACGACCTCGCATAAGAGGCACGAGTCTAGCCTGCCAATCTTTAACCAAGCGTTCCCGCCGGCCGGCGCCGCGGAACGCGCCACACCCCGCCGGAGAACAGATGCGCTTCGACGCGACCGTCCTGACCCTTTATCCGGAGATGTTTCCGGGTCCGCTCGGTGCCTCGCTCGCCGGCAAGGCACTGGCCCGGGGCGACTGGCATCTGAGCGCCCGGCAGATCCGCGACCACGCCACCGACCGGCATCGCTCCGTCGATGACACGCCGGCTGGCGGTGGCGCAGGAATGGTGTTGCGACCCGATATTCTGGCGCAAGCCATCGATTCCGCCTCCGCGGCGGATGACCCGCGCCCGCGCCTGCTTATGAGCCCGCGCGGGCGGCCTCTCGACCAGGCCCGGGTGCGCGATCTTGCGGCCGGCCCCGGCGCGGTGATCGTCTGCGGCCGGTTCGAAGGCGTCGACCAGCGTGTGATCGATAGCCGTGCTCTCGAGGAGGTCTCCATCGGCGACTACATCCTGTCGGGCGGCGAGATCGCCGCCATGGTTCTCCTCGACGCGGTCGTTCGCCTGCTTCCCGGCGTCATGGGCAATGCGGAGAGCGGCGCGCAAGAAAGCTTCGAGGCCGGCCTTTTGGAGCATCCGCATTACACGCGACCACGCGACTTCGAAGGCATTCAGATCCCCGACGTCCTCACCTCCGGCGACCATGCTCGTATCGAGGCCTGGCGCCAGGCCGAGGCCGAACGGTTGACCCGCGATCGCCGCCCCGATCTCTGGGAGGCCCATCGCGCCGCAAAGAGCGCCAAACCGGCAAAAAACACATGACAAACGGGACCTCATGCGCTACGTACCGGCCCACTCGGGTATCGTTTCGGTGCCGCGTGCGGACTTTGGCGTGCATGATCGCCCTTTCCCCGCCTCGGCAACCGGGCAACGATCGCCCCAAACATATTCCATAGCCGGGCAGAGCGTCCGGTCGGCCAAAACGCGGTGAATTCGCCCCGGCGTCTGGAACGCTTGAGGACGCTCTGACCGAGCAAGACCCAAAAGGCAGTGCCATGAACATCATCGAGGAACTCAACGCCGAGGAAATGGCGAAGATCGAAGCCGTGCGCAAGCTTCCGACCTTCTCCGCAGGTGACACCATCCGCGTCAACGTGCGCGTGACGGAAGGCACCCGGACCCGGACCCAGGCCTATGAAGGCGTGTGCATCGCCCGGTCCGGCGGCGGCATCAACGAGAACTTCACGGTACGCAAGATTTCCTACGGCGAAGGCGTGGAGCGTGTGTTCCCGATTTTCTCGCCGATGCTGGAAGGCGTCGAGGTCATCCGGCGCGGCAAGGTGCGTCGCGCCAAGCTCTATTACCTGCGCGGCCGTCGCGGCAAGTCCGCCCGTATCGTCGAGGCGACCAACACCCGTGCCCGTCGCCTGAACGACGAGACCAAGGTCGAACTGGCCGCGGCGAAGGCGGCCAAGGAAGCCGAGCGCGCCGCCGCCCAGGCAGCAGCGAAGGCCGCCGCCGCCGAGAATGCTTCGGAATAAGCCGCTGGCGTCACGGCGCAAGCGCGATGACACGAAACGAAAAGCGGCCTCCGGGCCGCTTTTTTGTTTTGGGTCCGCGCGAGGGACCGGCCGGCATGGAAAGGTCAGTCGATGCGGCGCAGATGCGCACGAACCGCCACCCGGGAGGTTGCAGCGGTGAGGATCGTCACCAGGAAGATGATCGCCAGCACGCCGAGATAGCCGGCGGCTCCGACCGACACGCCGCCGAAGAGCACCATCGCCTGTTCCATAGCCGCAAACCCGGTGTTGCCGTCGGCGAAGAAACCGAGAACGACAAAGACGACGGAGGCGCTCACCCCCCCGGCGAGACCGCCCTTCAGCCCCAGCAGCAGGAAATGGCGCTGAAACTCGCGGGCGACAAAACTGTCCTCCGCGCCGACGAAATGCAGCACCTCGACCACATCCTTGTTGCCGGCCATGGCCGCGCGCGTGGCAAAGACCACTGACAGCACCATGGAGGCAAGCACGAGCGCCAGGATCGCCAGTCCGGCCAGCACGACGGCATTGGCCATGGAGGCAAGCCGGCCCGTCCACAACGAGTGGTCGTCGACGCTGGCGCCGCTGACACCGTCCGAGACCGCAACACGCAGGCCGGTCAGGTCGAACCGCGTTCCATCCTCGATTTCCACCTGGATGAGCCGGGGGACGGGCAGCGTGTCCAGGTCGAGACCGGTTCCGAGCCACGGCTGCAGCAGCTCGCGCGTCTGCGCGTCGGAAAGCGCACGCACGGCGCCCACGCCCGGCCGCGCTTCCGCGATGGAAATCGCCTTTTCGATCTCCCGCAGCATGTCCACGCCCTGGGCCGGACGGATCTGGATCGTCACCTCGCGCAGCAGATCGTTCGACCAGGCGTCGGCCGCGTCGTGAATGACCGTGACCATTCCGATCGTCAGGCAGGCGAGAAAGCTCATGATGGCAACGACCAGCGTCAGCGCGCGCCCTGCAACGGCTTGCGGCGGCACGATCGGCGCGGAGGGGCGCAATTGCGCATCCGGATCCGCCCGGCGCTGCTTCGCAGGCTTCTTTGCGGGACGTTTGAGACGCGGCAGCCGCGGCGCCATCGATTTCGAGGCGGATGGATTTCGCGCGCCGGGGCGCGAAGCGGCGCCCGTGCGGCGGTCTGCCTGTCCGCCGGACGGCCTGTCGGGAGTGTTCGGATCGTCAGTCATGTATCTGCAACCGTCCGTCGGCCAGTTCCATCCGCCGCGCATGCACCTGATCCATCAGCGCAAGATCGTGAGTGGCGATCACCACGGAGGTGCCCAGCCGGTTGAGTTCGATGAAAAGCCTCAGGAGCCTGCGCGCAAGCGGCGGATCGACGTTGCCGGTCGGTTCGTCGGCCAGCAGCAGCTCCGGACGCGTGATCAGGGCGCGGGCGATCGCCGCGCGCTGCTTCTCCCCGCCCGACAGCACCGGCGGCAGCACATGCATGCGTTCCCCGAGCCCGACCCATTTCAGCAGTTCGACCACATCCGAGCGATACTGGCCTTCCTCCTGTCCGGCAACCCTGAGCGGCAATGCGACATTCTCGTAGGTCGTCAGATGCTGCAAGAGGCGAAAGTCCTGGAACACGATGCCGATGCGCCGGCGCAACGCCGGGATCTGGCTCTTCTGCAGCGCGGATGTGTCCTTTCCGAAGGCGCGAACCAGCCCGCGTGTCGGCGTGAGCGACAGGAACAAAAGACGCATGAGAGAGGTCTTGCCCGCGCCAGACGGGCCGGTCAGGAACTGAAAGGACTGCGGCTTTATCTCAAAGGTCAGGTCACGCAGAACCTCCGGCCCCATGCCGTAGCGCAGCCCAACATTTTCGAATCGGATCACGGCATCCTCGTTTTCGCTTGATTGCAGGGACCCTACGCCCTGCTCATTAACGCTTCATTAACGATATGGGGGCGTGATGGGGCTTCGGCGAGCCGCACATCGCTCGCAATGCGTCGGCGTTTGCCCGGTGTTTACGCTCAGCAGGTGAGACTGCATCGGACAGGTCGCGAATGAACGCGACCTCACCCGTTCGGTCAAGACGAGGCCTCTTCGGAAAATGAAGATCACCTGCCCGGACTGTTCGACGTCCTACGAGGTCAGCGCGGTCGCGCTCGGACCCGGCGGGAGAAACGTGAAATGCGCGCGCTGCGGCAGCCGCTGGCATGCCGACGGTGCGGACGACGCGCGCCCCGACACCGCATCCATCGAAACGGACCTCCCGGCCGAAGCCGGCGACGACGCGCACGCGGCACCGGTCGACGGCGACACCCTTGCCGCAGAAACGGGCGAGGGGGATGCTGAGGAGAGCGAAACCGACGGCGATCTTTCAGATGACTGGGCGGCCGCGCTGTCCGGCGCGGAAGAGTCCGGCGACGGGGACGAGGCCGACGCCGGATCCGACGGGACGTTTACCGACACATTCGACGACGACGGACTGGATGAAGCCGAAACCTTCGCCGAACCGCTGCCCGTGGCAAATGGCGACAGCGATGCTCCGCCGCCCGCACAGCCCGTCGACATCGAGACCTTGGCCAAGAAGCCGAAGATCCAGGTAATCACGAAGCCACCGGAAGCGATTGCGAAGCGGATCGCGGGCGCGGCCCTGCAGCGCGCGCGTCGGATAAGGCCGAGGCGCGTGGTCGGGGCGGTGTTTTTTCTGGCCGCGCTCGCAGTCTGCGGGCTGGCGGTGGGCCTGCGCAATCCGATCGTGGCGCGCATGCCCGATCTGGCCGGCCTGTTTTCACTTGCCGGTCTCGACGTCAATCTGCGCGGGCTGGAATTCAGGGACCTGCGCACCTTTCGTGAGCTTGAAAACGGAACGATCGTTCTCGTCATCGAGGGCACGATCGAGAATGTGGAGCGCAAGCCGGCCTTCGTTCCGGCCGTGCGTTTCGCGTTGCGCAGCGAGGATGCCCAGGAGATATATGCCTGGGTTCTGGAACCCCGCCTGCGCCGCCTCGACGCGGGGACCACCACCCGGTTTCGCACCCGCTTGTCGTCTCCCCCGGAGCTGGCCGCGGATATTCAGGTACGCTTCGTCGAGCGCGGACAACAACAGGCCAGACTTCAATGACCGACACACCCGACATTCGCACCCTTTACGACACCGACGAGATCGCCGCGCGGGTCGACGAGATCGCACGCGAGATCGCGGCCGCACGACCTTCGGGATTGCTGGTCGTGGCGGTTCTCAAGGGAAGTTTCATGTTCGCCGCCGATCTGGTTCGGGCCATGCACAAGGCGGGCCTTCAACCGGAGATGGAGTTCATTCATCTGTCGAGTTACGGGGCGGGCACCGAGTCAAGGGAAATCCGCGTTTTGCGCGATGTTGAGAGCGATGTGGCCGGTCGGGATGTGATTCTCGTGGATGACATCCTGGAAAGTGGCCGCACGCTCTCCTTCGCACGAGACCGACTCACCGAGCGCGGCGCAAGGTCGGTTCACATCGCCGCGCTGCTCGACAAACCGATGCGCCGCAAATCCGCCATTTCTGCGGATTATGTCGGATTCGAGTGTCCGGACCGATTCGTTGTCGGCTACGGGATGGATATGGGCCACAAATGGCGCCAGCTCCCGTACATCGGCTATGTGGTTCAGGATGATGCGGCAACCGCGAATGTTTGAGAATGGGAGAGGGACATGGCCCATATTCTAGTTGCCGAGGATGACGAGGCGGTTCGCAGCTTCGTCAAGCGGGCACTCGAGCTGGACGGCCACCAGGTGGTCGCCGAGGAAGACGGTGCGGCCGCGGCCGAAACGCTTGCCCGCGAGAAGGGCAACTTCGATCTGATCCTCTCGGACATCAAGATGCCGGTCATGGACGGCATCGCCTTCGCCCTGATCGCGGCGCGCGACCATCCGCAGGTGCCCATCCTGCTGATGACGGGGTTTGCGGATCAGCGCGAACGGGCAAACGGTCTG
Organism: Stappia stellulata DSM 5886; assembly: GCF_000423705.1. Taxonomy (GTDB): domain Bacteria; phylum Pseudomonadota; class Alphaproteobacteria; order Rhizobiales; family Stappiaceae; genus Stappia; species Stappia stellulata. The sequence goes on from NZ_AUIM01000011.1 coordinate 134,939, forward strand.
GATGCACTGATCCACGACGTTGTGACCAAGCCGTTCTCGCTTGCCGACATCCGGCGCGCCGTGGTCGACGCCCTCAACGGGATCACCCGCGACGAGACCGCCATGCGCCGCTACGCCTGAGCCGCGTCTTCGAACGCGGCCGGCGCGATGTCTCGCCGGGAAGAATAATGAGCGGGGCCGGGATGCCCCGCTTTTTTGCGCAGATCGTGTTTGCGGTCCCGCGCGGTCAATAGCGCCGCAGCAGTCGTTCCAGATAATCCAGTTCCAGCATCGGCCGGCCCGGGTCCGAGAAGCGCTTGCGCAGCTCTTCCAGAATGCGCCTTGCGCGCTGGACATCGATCTCGTCGGGAACTTGCACCCGCGCGCCGAAGTCCGGCCCTTCGGTCCGCCGCGGGCGCCCGAGCGGGTCCTCGTCCTGCGGATTGCCCTGCCGGCCGGCCATGCCGGGCCCCTGTCCCTGACCCAGCATCTGTTCCGCCAGCCCCTGTGCGCCCTGACGCAGAGCCTCGAGCGCATTGCCCTGCTGTCCGAGCGCCTGACCGGACTCGCCTTCGCCGAGACTGTCGCGGGCGTTTCCCATTTCCTCGCCCGCCCGGCCCAGCTCGCCGTTTTGCGGCATGCCGTTCTCCGCCATCTGGTCGAGAAGCTGCTGCAATTGCCGACCGAGCTCACCCTGCCCCTGTTGCAGCTGCCGCAATGCCTCGGCCAGTTGCTCCGGAGTCATCTGGCCTTGCTGCTGACCCTGCTGGCGCTGCTGGCCGGGGCGTTGCTCGCCGCCATTTTGCTGCTGCTGGTCAAATCGGTGGGTCTGATCCATCAGCTCCTGCTGACGCTGGATCATCTCGCCAAGTTCGTTCAGCGCCTCCATCATTTCCTGGGTCATGCCGTCCTGCATCATCTGCGGCCGGCCGGCCTGCATGTTCTCCATCATGCGCTGCATCTGCGCCAACAGTTCGCGCGCGGCATCGCGCGAGCCGGTCTTGGCCAGCTCCTCGATGCGCGACAGCATTTCGTCGAGGTCCTGCGGGCGCATCGACTGCGCGTTCGGGTCCATCTGCTGCATCGCCTGCGGATTTTGCCGCATCTGTTCGGCAAGCGCCTGGAAATACTCGCTCATCGCCTCGCGCAATTCCTGCGTCAGCCGCGCGATTTCCTCGTCCGAAGCGCCCTCCTCAAGCGCCCGGCGAAGCGCCTCCTGCGCATTGCGCAAGGCCCGCTCGGCAAGCGAGAGGTCACCGTCCTCGATGGTCAGCGCCAGATCCCAGAGCAGGTCCACCGCCTCCCGCAACTCGTCGTCCGTTGTGGCGGCAATCAGGCGCGTGCGGGCGAAATCCATGCCGAGATAGGTCTTGGCGTCGTCGATGAACCTCTCCGGCGCCAGCATCAGCCCATCGAACGCATCGACGACGCGCATCTGCGCATTGGCATCGAGCGCGAGGTCGCGGCGCTGTTCGACGATTGCCCGCGCCAGCGGCTTGGAAAAGCGGCGCTGCGGCAACGTGAAGCGATGCGGCGTCGAGTAGCCGGCCTGCCCCGCATGGTCCCGGGCGGAGAGCACCAGTTCCACCTCGGATCCGGCCCAGGGATGGCTGGTGAGGTCGCGGATCGTCTCCCCGGCGCCGCTCTTGCGCTCGCCTGCGGCCAGGGAAAGGGGAAACTCCGGCGCCGCCACCAGCGGGCGGGTCTTTTCCTTGCGGTCGAGACCGAGCACACGCACGGGCCGGATCGAGGCCGCCGCCGACACCAGGCCGTGGTCGTCGTCCGCGAGATAGCTGAGCTTGAGCGCGCCGCTGAACTGCTCTTCCGGATCGTCGAGAAGCCGGATGGTGGGAGCGGCGTCCGGTTCGATCGCAATGCGCCAGGCATTCACCAGGTCGCCACCGTTACGGATCTCCAGATCCGCGGACGCGTCGAGCATATGGCGCAGATTTACCGATGCGGGCGTCTCCGGACCGGCCTCCATCGGCGTGGGGCCGCCGGTGCCGACAAGCCGAACGTCGAGATCGGTCACGCCCTGGGCGCGAACGATCAATTCGCTGCCTTCCGGCACGCTGACGGGCTGGTCGCTGTCGCGCAATCCGGCCGATGCCCCGGTGAGAAACACCGGCGCACGCCCGGTATAGACAGGCGGTGTGATCCACGCATCGATCCGCAAGGGCGCAGCCGGTGCGGCGTCGGCTTGCGGCGCGACCGGCAGCAGCCGCTGCCAGTGCACGCCACTGGCGGTGAAAAACCCGACCACGACCAGCATGGCCGCCAGCGCCCGCAGCGCATAGGGATCCTTGCGAAAGGCCTCCGGGCGGGGCGTGCCCGCCTTGAGCGCGTCGAGGGCTGCACGCGCCCGGCGCTGATGCAGCAGCCACAGGGCGCGGGTCTGCGGCGTATCGCCGGCATCGAACAGACGGTCATCGAGCGCGGCGAGCGGCCGGTGCGAAAACCCGGAGATACGCTCCACCCGAGCCAGTGCCTCGGCCCGCCCGGGCCATCTTGCAGCGAGAAGAGGACGGGCGACCCAAAGGGCTGTAGCCAGAAAACCGAAAGCGACAATCAGCGAAAGCCAGGCAGGCAGCAGCGTCCAAAGGCCGAGCCAGGAGAGCCCGACGTAAAGCGCGGCGACGATGAGGACGCCCTGCAGGGTGGGCCACACACGTTCCCACCAAAGCGAGGCGGAGGCCTGCAGCAACGCACGCTCCAGCCGCCTGGGCGCATCGTCGGTGCCCGCGCGGGGGGCAACATCGTCGTTCAAGTCCGGCGGTAACGCTTCGCTCAAGTGCCCTGCCTCCACGGCCCGTTCAACCCGACCAAACATCCCCCGAACTCAGCCCGACACCTAAGGGTGGGGCGTTTTGGTGCGCTTGGCAAGGCATGGACGCGACCACCAAGACAATTCAGGGCTTCGCGAGCCACTCCGGCAGCACATCGAGCGCCAGCATGTCCTCATAGCTCGGCCGCGGACGCACCACCGCGAAGCGATCGCCGTCGACCAGAACCTCGGGTATCAGCAAGCGGCTGTTGTAGGTACACGCCTGCACCGCGCCATAGGCGCCGGCCGACAGAACGGCGAGCAGATCGCCGGCCGCCACCTGCTCCATCTCCCGGTCCTGCCCGAGGTAGTCGCCGGTTTCGCACACCGGACCGACAATGTCGGCACGCATCCGCGGATGGTCGGACGCATGCCGAACCACCGGCTTGATGGCATGAAAGGCGTCGTAGAGCGTCGGCCGGATCAGGTCGTTCATCGCCGCGTCGACGATGACGAAGGCCTTGTCGGCCCCTTCCTTCACGTAGATGACCTCGGTGACAAGGATGCCCGCATTGCCTGCAATCATCCGCCCGGGTTCGAAAATCACCTTGCAATCAAGATGTTCCACATGTTTGCGCACCACCTGCGCATAAGCATCGGGAAGGGGCGGCGGTTCGTTGTTGTCGTGATAGGGAATGCCCAGCCCGCCGCCAAGGTCGACATGGTCGATGACATGGCCGGCGCCGCGCAGATCCGCGATCAATCCGCCGAGGCGCGAGAAGGCGGCATCGAACGGTTCAAGCTCGGTGATCTGCGAGCCGATGTGCATGTCGATGCCCGACACCTGGATACCGGGAAGCCCGGCGGCCTGCTCATAGACCGCGCCGGCCCGCCCCCAGGGAATGCCGAACTTGTTCTCCGCCTTGCCGGTGGCGATCTTGGCGTGGGTGCGCGCATCGACATCCGGGTTGATCCGCAGCGACACGCGGGCGGTCTTTCCCTTTTCGACGGCGACACGCGAAAGCTGCACAAGCTCGGGTTCGCTTTCAACGTTGAAGCACAAAATGTCTTCGTCCAGCGCCAGCGCCTGTTCCCGTTCCGTCTTGCCGACACCGGAGAACATGATGCGGTCGGCCGGCACGCCGGCCGCGCGGGCCCGACGCAATTCGCCCTCGGAAACCACATCCATCCCCGCGCCGAGCCGGGCCAGGGTGGTCAGCACCGCCTGGTTGGAATTGGCCTTCATCGCGTAACATACAAGCGTCGGAATGCCGGCAAAGGCCTCCTTGAACACCTGGTAGTGGCGGGTGAGGGTCGCCGTCGAATAGCAGTAGAAGGGCGTCCCCACCCGGGCCGCGATCGCTTCGAGCGGCACGTCTTCGGCATGCAGCCGATCATTCACATAATCGAAGTGATGCACGGGTCGTTCCTGCCTGTGATCTGCGCGCCGCAGCGTCGCCGGTTTGCCGGCCGCTGACCGGCCCCGCGGGCCTGCGCGTGGGATTAGTTTTTATTGGTCGGAAACCAGCGGGCGGCAAGGGCCGCAAGGCCCGTTGCCGGTCAGATGATGGAATCGAGCACGAAGCGCCTGTCGTCGCGGCCGGACGGCTGGACGTCTTGCGGTTGACCGGCAACGCCAACCGACACCGCCGGGTCCACGCTTGCCGGCGCGTCGAGCGCGCCCCGACGGCCACAGCCGGCCAATGTCAGCGCGAGAACGACCGCGACCAGCACGCCGCCCTTCACCGGGCCGAAGACCCTACCCCTGCCCATGATCCGCTGCACTCCCGTCTCGCTGCGCGAGGCTCTCGCGCGTTCCTGCCTGCGTTTCCTCGCATGCGGCGCGATGCCCCGCAACCCTTTCGCGTTGCGCCACGGGCCGGAGGCCGGCCGGGGCCGCCTCGCACCGTCAGGAAGCGCGCGTGCGCGCCTCGCGTTCCAGTGTCTTCAGCCAGCGGCGCGCCTGCTTGCGCACGTTGGCAGGTGCCGTCCCGCCGTAGCTTGTGCGCGAGCGCACGGACTTGTCGACGGTCAGCACGGAAAAGAGATCCGCCGTGATGCGCGGCTCGATGGCCTGCAGGTCGGCGAGCGGCAGCTTGTGCAGCGCCACGCCGCGCTCCACGCCGAGCGCCACGATGCGTCCCGTCACGTGATGCGCATCGCGGAACGGCATGCCGAGCACCCGGACCAGCCAGTCGGCGAGATCCGTGGCCGTGGAATAGCCCGAGCCGGCGGCCTGTTTCATTGCCTTCGTGTTGGGCTGCAGGTCCGCGACCATGCCCGTCATCGCCGCAAGCGCCAGCGACAGGCTGGGCAGACCGTCGAACGCCTGTTCCTTGTCTTCCTGCATGTCCTTGGAATAGGCGAGCGGTAGGCCCTTCATCATCACGAGAAGGGCGGTCAGCGATCCGTAGATCCGCCCGGTCTTGGCGCGGACCAGCTCGGCCGCATCCGGGTTCTTCTTCTGCGGCATGATCGAGGAGCCGGTCGAGAACTTGTCCGACAAGGTGACGAAACCGAACTGGGCGGAACACCAGATGACGATCTCTTCGGCGAGCCGCGACAGATGCATCGAACATATGGAGGCCGCGCCAAGAGACTCGATGATGAAGTCGCGGTCGGACACCGCATCGAGGGAATTCGCCGTCGGACGGTCGAAGCCGAGGCTGTTCGCCGTCATCTCCCGGTCGATCGGGAAGGAGGTTCCGGCAAGGGCGGCGGAGCCGAGCGGACATTCGTTCATGCGCGCGCGCGCATCGCGCATGCGGCTGCGGTCGCGGGCAAACATCTCGACATAGGCAAGAAGGTGATGGCCGAAGGTTACCGGCTGGGCCGACTGCAAATGCGTGAAGCCCGGCATCACGTCGCCGGCATGCTCCAGCGCGCGCTCCGAAAGCCCCTGGATCAGGGCGGTCAGCTGGTCGTCGAGCGTGTCCAGCGTATCGCGCACCCACATGCGGAAATCGGTGGCGACCTGGTCGTTGCGCGAGCGCGCCGTGTGCAGCCGTCCGGCCGTCGGCCCGATCAGTTCGGCCAGCCGCGCCTCGATATTCATGTGAATGTCTTCCAGCGAGCGCTGGAAGGAGAAGCCGCCGGACTCGATTTCTGACCGGATCGTGTCTAGACCGTGAGCGATCTTCTCAGCATCGTCAGCGGCGACAATTTCGCGCGCCGCGAGCATGCGGACATGGGCCTTCGAACCCTCTATATCCTGGGAGTAGAGCTTGCGATCGTAATCGATGGAGGCGTTGATCTCCTCCATGATGGCGTCCGGGCCTTCCGCGAACCGGCCTCCCCACATGCGATTGCTCATGAACTTGCCCTTCTGGCGCCCTTGACGGACGGATAATGGATAGATGACCAACGGACCTAAGACCCGGCGAACCCGCCCGATCGTCTTTGCTGCTCTCGCAGCCTTCGTACTTCTGGCAGGACTGGCGGCGGTATACGTGATCGGCGGCCCGGATGGCAACCGACAGCAGGCTGCAAGCTGCACGGGCGCCCTGCAGCTGGCCGAAGCCGTCGCGCCGAAGGCGACCGGCGAAGTCGCAGCCTTCCTTCCGGCCAGCAAGGCGCTGTCGCTCGCCGATCTTTCGTTCAAGGACGACACCGGCGCCGACCGCACCATCGGCGATTTCGCCGGTCGGACGGTGCTCCTGAACCTCTGGGCAACCTGGTGCGCGCCCTGCCGCGAGGAAATGCCCGCGCTCGACGCGCTCCAGGCCGAACTTGGCAGCGAGGATTTCGAGGTGGTGACCGTCAGCGTCGACCGCGGGTCGGATGAAAAGCCCAAGGCCTTCCTGAAGGACATCGGCGTCTCGCAGCTGGCATTCTATGCCGATCCGACGATGCAGATCTTCCAGACCGCGCGCTCGCGCGGGCGCGCGCCCGGCCTGCCCTCGACCATGCTGATCGACAAGAACGGATGCGAGATCGGCACGTTGATGGGGCCGGCCGAATGGGCAAGCGACGACGCCAAGGCGCTCATCCGCGCAGCGCTTGGCGAAAGCGGGATTTGAAGGAAGATCAGACCGAGACGTCGACCCGGCCGCCCATCCCGGCGGCCGGCGGCGCCTTGGCGGCAGCGGCGGCCATTTCGGCGTTTTGTTCCAGAACGGCGACAAGCCCGGCTTCCGCACTCGCGTTCTGCTTGAGAAACGTGGCGGCAAGCGAGGTTTGGGTCTGGGCCTGTGAGGCGGCAACCATGGCACCGGCAACGCTGGACATGAAAGACTCCTGAGACTTGCCCCTTTTCCTAGCCCGACAGGCGTTAAGCTCCGGTTAAACCTGTCGTCCTCTTGCCTCTACCCGCGCGCAGGCGTGCCGGACGTCAGGTCCTTGCGCCTGAGCTTTCCGGACGGCGTCCGCGGCAGGGTCGCGACAAAGCGATAGGCCTTCGGCCGCTTGTATTCCGCCAGATGGCTCGCTGCATGGGTCGCCAGTGCGGTTTCGTCGGCATGCGCGCCCTCGCTCAGGATGACAAAGGCGGTGATCAAACGCACGCCCGGCGCGGCCTCCACATCGGTGACCGCAACGTCCTGGATGTCCGGATGGGCAAGCAGCGCGTGTTCCACCTCCTGCGGCGCCACCCGGTAGCCGAAGGCGTTCATGACGTCGTCGGTCCGCCCGCCGTACCAGATATAGCCTTGCCGATCGATCGACGCCCGGTCGCCGGTCAAAAACCAGTCCCCGCGAAAGGCCGCCGCCGTGTCCTCCGGCCGCCCCCAGTAGCGCAGCATCAGGCCCGGATCGCTGTTGTGAATCGCAAGCAACCCCGTCTCCCCCGGGGCAAGCGGCGTCGCGTCCCCGCTGTCGGGATCGAGGATCGCGATCCGCCGCCCGGGCTGGGCGCGCCCCGGACTGCCCGGGCGCGTCGGCGTGTCCGGGCCGCTTGAGACATAGGTGGAGATCTCGCTCATGCCGAGCGCCTCGTAAAGCGGCCGCCCGGTTGCCTCGCACCACTCGGCATGCAGGGCCGGGGCCAGTGCCTCGCCCGCCGTCAGCCCGTGGCGCAGGGCCGGAAAGCTGCCCCGCCGGATGTCGCCATACTTGAGGATGCGCCGGTAGAGGCTCGGCACGGCCGCAAACAGCGTCGCGCCGCTCGCCTCGATCAGCTCCGGCCAGACCTCCGGATCGCGCGGACCGTCATAGACCAGGCTCGTCGCCCCGTTCGCCCAGGGATCCATCAGCCCGACACCCAGCGTGTATGTCCAGTTGAAGGCGCCCGCATGCAGCAGCCGATCTTCCGGCCCGATGCCGTACCAGCCGCGCGCCATCGGCGCGCGTCCGCGGGCCGAGCGCTGCGCATGCAACACGCCCTTCGCCCGTCCGCTGGTGCCCGAAGTGTAGACCAGAAAGGCCGGCGCATCGTCGTCGAGCTCGAGAAACGGGACCGGAGCGGCCTGCTTGAGCGCGAGGAGCTCTTCCGGCCCCAGCAAATGCGTTGTGCCAGGATCGGAGGGCAACGTCGTGTGGCCGTCGTGCAGGACGAGCGCCGCCCCGCTGTCGGCGAGGAGCGCGTTGCACTCGTCGGAGGTCAGCATCGCCGACGTCGGCACCGGCACGAGACCGGCGCCGATCGCACCGAAGAACATCAGGGGAAAATCGCTGGAATGGCCAAGCCGCAGCAGGACACGCGTCCCCGGCTCGAGGCCCAGTTTGCCGAGGCCGCCGGCCACGGCGTGAATGGCCGCGCTCAGATCGCCGTAAGTCCAGCGTTCCCGCACGACGGCCCCGGGGCCAAGCACCAGAAGCGCGTCGCGCGCGGGGGCCGGATCCGCCTGCGTCAGACAATACTGCGCAAGGTTGGTCATGACGGATACGCGCTCCGTCCCGTTTGCGTCAGCGCGTCGGGACCGGGGTCTCGCCGCGGTAATCGTAGAAGCCGCGCTGCGTCTTGCGGCCGAGCCAGCCGGCCTCGACATATTTCACCAGAAGCGGACAGGGGCGGTACTTGCTGTCGGCCAGGCCCTCGTAGAGCACCTGCATGATCGACAGACAGGTGTCGAGACCGATGAAATCGGCCAGCTGCAACGGCCCCATCGGATGGTTGGCGCCGAGCTTCATCGCCGTGTCGATGGCTTCCACCGACCCGACGCCCTCATAAAGCGTGTAGATCGCCTCGTTGATCATCGGCAGCAGGATGCGATTGACCATGAAGGCCGGGAAATCCTCGGCAACCGCGGTGGTCTTGCCGAGCTTCCTGGTGAACACCTTCGACGCCTCGAAGGTCTCGTCTTCCGTCGCAATGCCGCGCACCAGCTCCACCAGCTCCATCAGCGGAACCGGGTTCATGAAGTGAATGCCGATGAAGCGCTCCGGACGGTCGGTGGTTGCCGCCAGCCGGGTGATGGAGATCGAGGAGGTGTTGGTGGCGAGGATCGCCTCGGGCTTCAGAAGCGGACAGAGCTGGGCGAAGATCTTGCGCTTGATCTGCTCGTTCTCGACGGCGGACTCGATGACCAGATCGACATCCGCGAGTTCGTCCATGCTTTCGGCCGGTTTCAGCCGGTCGAGTGCCGCCGTGCGTTCGTCCTCGGTGATCAGGCCCTTGGAGACCTGACGCGCCATATTGCCGTTGATCGATGCAAGTCCGGACTGGACCCGGTCGACGGAAATATCGTTGAGCCACACATCGAACCCGGCCACGGCGCAGACATGCGCGATGCCGTTGCCCATCTGGCCCGCGCCGATCACACCGACCTTCTTGATCTCGACCACCATTTTTCGTTCCGATTTGGGTTCAGCGCGTTTGATCGCGCTCTTGGAAAACTGAGGGGCTATTCATCGCAACTTCCCGCCCTGACCGCAAGAACCCCCCTCCCTTTTTCGCACACCGGAGGGGCGGCTTTCGCCGCTTGGAAGTCCGCCCGTGCGGCGGCTCAACGAAAAGAGCCCGCCGGACGGGCGGGCTCTCGCTTTTCTCACGGCCGCCCGTCGGCTTTGGCCGAACGGGACACTCAGCTCTTGGCGGCTTCCACGGCGGCCTTGAACTCCGGCAGGGCCTCGAACAGGTCCGCGACCAGACCGTAATCGGCCACCTGGAAGATCGGGGCTTCCTCGTCCTTGTTGATCGCCACGATCACCTTGGAATCCTTCATGCCGGCCAGATGCTGGATGGCGCCGGAAATGCCGCAGGCGATGTAGAGATCGGGGGCGACGACCTTGCCGGTCTGTCCGACCTGCCAGTCGTTCGGCGCATAGCCGGCATCGACGGCCGCACGCGACGCGCCCACAGCCGCGCCCAGCGCATCTGCGACCGGCAGCATGACTTCCTCGAACTTCTCCTTGGAGCCGAGCGCGCGGCCGCCGGAGATGATCACCTTGGCCGACGCCAGTTCCGGGCGATCCGACTTCGACAGTTCCTGTCCGACGAAGCTGGACAGATCCGAGCTTGTCGCGCTCACGTCCTCGATCGCCGCCGATCCGTCTTCCGCTGCGGCCGCAAAGCTTGCGGTGCGCACGGTGACGACCTTCTTGGCGTCGTTCGACTTCACCGTCTGAAGCGCATTGCCCGCATAGATCGGACGCTCGAAGGTCGAGGCATCGATCACGTCGGTGACGTCGGAAAGCTGCATCACGTCGAGCAGGGCGGCAACGCGCGGCAGGATGTTCTTGCCGTTTGCGGTCGCCGGCGCGACGATTGCGTCGTAATCCCCGGCAAGCGATAGCACCAGATCGGCCATCGGCTCGGCGAGCTGTTCGGCCAGACCGTCGCCGTCGGCGACAAGCACCTTCGCGGCTCCGGAAATCTTCGCGGCCGCTTCCGCGGCCCCGCGGCAATCCGTGCCCGCCACCAGCACATGGACGTCGCCGCCCAGGGCAAGGGCTGCTGTCATCGCCTTGTGCGTGGCTTCATTGAGAGTGCTGTTGCTGTGCTCGGCAACAAGAAGTGTGGTCATGGTCCTGTTCTCCCTGTCGTGAGCGCTCAGATGACGCCGGCTTCGGATTTGAGCTTCTCGACCAGCTCGGCAACGCTGCCGACCTTGATGCCGGCCTCGCGTGCGGGCGGCTCCGTGGTCTTGAGAATCTCCAGACGCGGGGCAATGTCGACGCCGCAGTCTTCCGGGGTCTTCTCCGCGATCGGCTTCTTCTTCGCCTTCATGATGTTGGGAAGCGAAGCATAGCGCGGCTCGTTGAGGCGCAGGTCCGTGGTGACCACGGCGGGCATCGTCAGCTTGACCGTCTGCAGGCCGCCATCGACCTCGCGGGTCACGTCGACTGTGCCCTCGCCGAGATCCACATTGGAGGCGAAGGTGCCCTGCGACCAGCCAAGAAGTGCCGCCAGCATCTGGCCTGTCTGGTTGCAGTCGTCATCGATCGCCTGCTTGCCGAGAATGACAAGGCCAGGGGCCTCTTCCTCGACGATGGCCTTGAGGATCTTCGCGACCGCAAGCGGCTCCGTGGTCTGGTCGGTCTTGACCAGGATGCCGCGATCCGCGCCCATGGCAAGCCCCGTGCGCAGGGTTTCCTGCGCCTGCTGCGGACCGACGGACACGACGACAATCTCCTCCGCCTTGCCGGCCTCGCGCAAGCGGATCGCCTCTTCGACGGCGATCTCGTCGAAGGGGTTCATCGACATCTTGACGTTGGCCAGGTCGACGCCGGAGCCATCCGCCTTCACCCGCACTTTGACGTTGTAGTCAATCACCCGCTTGACGGGGACAAGGATCTTCATGGGGTTTTCAACCTCCCGCTAGCGCGGCTGCCTGCAAGCCGCCGGTCATGTGCCGAAACCAGATGCCGTAACGGCAGCTGCATCGGCTGAATTCTGCCATTTGGACTGTCGGGCGGCGACCGTACTGACGCGCCATCGCGGTGTCAACGCCGCGCAGACCGCCCGACCATCGCAAATCCGACGGATCTGCGCGGCGTCGCAAACGCGCGCCTATAATCCCCGGTCGAACAAGACCACGCCGGGTCGCCGCATCAGCATGATCAACGCCGCCCCCGCGGCGGCACCGGCCACATGCGCCCACCAGGCAACCTGTTCGTCCCCGGCTCCGAACGCCATCACCACCTGAAACCCGATCCATGCGAGCAGCACCCATGCAGCCGGCAGGCGCAGCGGAACCCGCCCGAAGGCCAGCACCCACACATTGACCTTCGGATGCAGCACGAGATAGGCGCCGATCACGCCGGCAACGGCACCGGACGCGCCGATAAGCGGAGCAATCGAGGCCGGCGCGATTGCCGCATGCGCCAGACCCGCGGCCGCGGCACACAGAAGATAAAAAACGAAGTAGCGGAAATGCCCCAGCGCATCCTCGACATTGTCGCCGAAGACCCAGAGAAACAGCATATTGCCGCCCAGATGCATCCAGTCGCCATGCAGGAAGGCATAGGTGACCAGCGAGGCCCCGTCGGGCAGGACGGCAAGCTCCGGCGCGAGATCGCGGATGTCGAAGAGCACCGCCGGCACCAGCCCGTAGGAGAGGCTCGCGGCCTGTGACATCGGCCCGGAAAACCCTCCGCCCTGAACGACCACGAAGACCGCGATATTCGCCAGGATCAGGCCCCATGTGACATATTGCCGCTGCACATGCCGCAGCGGATTGGTGTCATGCAGCGGAATGAACATCGCATCTCTCCTCCCCGCGCCGCCGGGCTAGCGGTTCTTGCCGGGCACCCACAAGACGTCTTGCGCGCCCTTGTCGTTGACCCAGCGCGACGCGACGAAAAAGAAATCCGACAGGCGGTTCATATACACCATTGCCTGGCGGTTGACCGTTTCTCCGGCGGCCAGCGCCGTCATCAGCCGTTCCGCGCGGCGCGAGACGGTGCGCGCCATGTGCAGATGCGCGGCCGCGGCGGACCCGCCCGGCAGCACGAAGGAGCGCAAGGGTTCGAGATCGGCGTTCAGCCGGTCGATTTCCGCCTCGATGGCCGTGACCTGCGCCTCGGTGATCCTGAGCGGCGGAAAGGCCGGCGCCTCGTCGCTCTCCGGCGTCGCCAGATCGGCACCGAGATCGAAAAGGTCGTTCTGGATCCGTCCCAGCACCACATCGAGCTCCGGATGCTCGGTGGCGGTCACCTGCCGCACGAGCCCGAGCACCGCATTGGTCTCGTCGACGGTTCCATAGGCGTCCACCCGAAGATCGTGCTTGGGCCGCCGCTCGCCGGAGGCCAGGGCCGTCGTCCCGGCATCGCCGGTCTTTGTGTAGATCTTGTTGAGAACAACCATGTCCGCTCCCGTGCAGGTTGGATGTCGGTCACGCCGTGACGGTCACGGCGCGGACGTTGTCAGATAGAGCAGGGCCATGACGATAACCACGGCGAGAAACTGCAGCCCGACCCGCCAGCGCATCAATGACTGCGACCGTGACGACGATCCCCCGCGCATCATGTTCCACAAGCCCATCATCAGGACCACGGCAACCGCTCCCACGGCAACCGGGATGAGCATCCGCAACACGTCCGTCATCTTCAAATCCTTCTGTCCCGGCAGTCCTTGCCGGCCGGTCTGTCATTCTTCGGAGCGCGACGCCCGGGACAGAACCCGATCGAGCGCGCGTGTCGGCAGGAGCCGCTTCGCCACGGCCATCGCGACCGTGGGAACGGTGACCCGGTAACGTGCCTTCGGCCGCGGCGCCTCCACCGCATGTACCACCTGTTTCACAACGGCGCGCGCCGGAAGCTTGAACAGCGACTTTTCGCCCGCCTGCATGCGCGCGACGCGCTTTTCATAGGCCTCGCGGTGCACCGAGGCGGCAATGCCGTCCTGCCCAATGATCCGGAGGAAGTTCTCCAGCGCATTTTCGGTAAAGCGGGTGGCGATCGGCCCCGGCTCGATCAGCGATACATGGATCCCGCTGCCGCGAAGTTCCAGCCGCAGGGTATCGCTGTACCCCTCCAGCGCAAACTTCGAGGCATTGTAGGCCCCGCGATAGGGCATGCCGATGAAACCGAGGATCGAGGAACACTGCACGATGCGCCCCGCGCCCTGTCGGCGCATCGCCGGCAGCACGGCACGGGTGAGCGTATGCCAGCCGAAGAAATTCGCCTCGAAAATGTCGCGCAAGGCGGCGGTCGGCATGTCCTCCATCGCACCGGGAATTGCATAGGCGCCATTGTTGAACAGCGCATCCAGCCGCCCGCCCGTGCGCTCAAGCACGGCGGCCGCTGCCGCTTCGACGCTTGCCGCATCCTCATAGTCCAGGAGAAAGCTCTCGAAACCGTCGGCGCGAAGCCGGTCGACATCGCGTTGGCGCCGCGCCGTGGCGAAGACCCGCCAGTCGCGCCCGCGCAAGGTGCGGGCCGCGGCAGCGCCGATCCCCGACGAGCAGCCCGTGATCAGGATAATCCGCTGCGGCCGGTCCTGTTCGGCTGCCTTTTGCCCGGGCATCGATCCGGTGTTCCTTTCCGTCACGCCTCAGATCGGTTCCCCGGCAAGCAGACGTGGCACCGGGCCTTCCAGCCCTGCCGCCTGACGGATGAAGAACCGTTTCAGCGAGGGGAGCCGATCGACCAGTCCAAGCCCGATATCCCGTACCGCGCGCACTCCATCCATATCGTTGGAAAACAGGCGGTTCAAGACATCGGTGACGACCCCCATCTGGAAGGTGTCGAACCGGCGCCAGCGTTCATAGCGCTCCAGCACGTCGAGCGCACCGATGTCCTGCCCCAGACGGCGCGCCTCGACGAGCACCTCCGCAAGTGCCGCAACGTCCTTGAAGCCGAGGTTAAGCCCCTGTCCGGCAATCGGGTGAATGCCGTGCGCCGCGTCGCCGGCGAGCGCGAAGCGCGGCTTGACGAAGCCGCGCGCCAGCGTCAGCCCCAGCGGATAGGCGTTGCGCGGTCCGTCGAGATCGATCTTTCCGAGATGATGGCCGAAGCGCCGTTCCAGCTCCAGTTCGAAAGTGAAATCGTCCCCCTTCACCAGCCGTTCGGCTTCCAGCCGCCGCTCCGACCACACAAGGGAAGAGCGGTTGCCGGTCAGCGGCAGGATTGCGAAAGGTCCCGATGGCAGGAAGTGCTCTTCCGCCCGGCCGTTGTGCGGCCGTTCGTGCCGAATGGTGGTGACGATCCCCGACTGGTCGTATTCCCATTTCACCGTCTGGATGCCGGCCAGATCGCGGAGCCGCGAGCGCACGCCGTCGGCGGCGACCAGAAGCCGTGCGCGGCGCGTCTTGCCCGATCCCAGCGTGATGTCCACCTCCGCGTCGCCGACGGAAAAGTCGCTGACGCCGTCAGGGGCGATCAGTTCCACGCCAAGCGCCTGGGCCCGGTCGGCGAGGGCCGCCACCATCTTTCCGTTCGGCACCATATGGGCGAAAGGCTCCCCAGGCTCCACCTCGCCGTCGAAGGTGAGAAACACCGGGCGCACCGCGTCGCGCAGCTTGCTGTCGGTAACGATCATCTCCGTCATCGGCTGTGCATGCGGGGCGACCTCCTCCCACACGCCCAGCTGGTCGAGCATCCGGCTGGCCGCGGCCGCGATGGCGGAGGCGCGCGGATCGCCGGCCATCGCCTCGCGCGGACGCAGATCGACAACCGCGACCGACAAGGCGGGATCGGCCTGTTTCAGCGCGACCCCGAGGGAGAGGCCGACATATCCGCCGCCGCCGACCAGAACGTCGAGCATGGCATCGGCATCGGACTTGCGGGTCATGATGATCGGTCCTCTTCCTGCGGCGCGTCGCTGCGGCGCCTGTTCGCTTTGCCGGCGGCGGGACGCCGCCACCGTTCGCTTTGTCGGCGGCAAAACGCCGCCTGGGAAACTTCGGCGTTGCGGGAAAACCCGCAACTCGGGGCCCGGAGGTGCCCTTTGGGCAGCCTTGACTTTTACCCCCGGCAAATCACACGGTCACGGGAACGTCTCCCCGGGCCTTTGTCCAGGACGTCTGCCACAGAACTTGCGAAAAGGTATTTCCCGCATGCGCTCAGCCGTCGACGACCTCCTTTCGATACTCGATTTGGAGCCGCTGGAACACAATCTCTTCCGCGGCATGAGCCCGCAGGTGGGCTGGCAAAGGGTTTTCGGCGGTCAGGTGATCGGCCAATCGCTGGTCGCCGCCTCCCGCACCGTACCCGAAGAGCGCGGCGTTCATTCGCTGCACGCCTACTTCCTGCGTCCCGGCGACCCGTCGGTTCCCATCATCTACGAGGTCGACCGGATCCGCGACGGCGGCAGCTTTACCACCCGTCGCGTCGTGGCGATCCAGCATGGACATGCGATCTTTTCCATGTCCGCCTCCTTCCAGAAGCACGAGGAGGGACTGGAACACCAGATGACCATGCCCGAGGTCACCGCGCCGGAGGAGCTGCCGAGCGAGGCGGAGTTGAAGGAAAAATTCCTGGCGCATGCGCCGGAACCCGTTCGCCGCTACTGGGAGCGCGACCGGCCGATCGAGCTGAGGCCCGTTGACCTGACCCACTACTTCAGCCGCAAGAAGCTGACGCCGGCGCAAGATGTCTGGGTGCGCGCAAGCGCCTCGCTCCCAGACGACCCGCGCATTCATTCCTGCGTGCTGGCCTATGCCTCCGACATGACGCTGCTCGACACGGCGCTCTTCGCCCATGGCACCAGCGTCTTCGACCCCAGGCTCCAGGTGGCGAGCCTCGATCATGCGATGTGGTTTCACCGCCCTTTTCGCGCCGACGAATGGCTGCTGTATTCCGAAGACAGTCCCTCGGCGTCGGGCGGGCGCGGCTTCACGCGCGGCGCGCTTTACGACCGCGCCGGCCATCTGGTCGCCTCGGTCGCGCAGGAAGGCCTGATCCGCATGCGCAAGCAAAGCTGAGCCGCGTCAGGAGAACCGGCCGCTGAAGCCGGTGATCGCCAGCGGATTGTCGGAGATGGCGGCCTTGTCCGGCGTATCGCTGGAAACGCCGCCGGTGAAGGCGTCGAACATGCGCTGCACGAAGCCTTCCGGCAGATCGCGGGTGATGAAGACCAGCCGCGTACGGTGATCGTCGTCCGGCCATTTCGGCAAGGTCGCGGGCGGATGAAACACATGCTGCACCCCGTGCAGCACCACCGGCCGGTCCGGGTCCTCGGCGATTTTCACGATGCCCTTCATGCGCAGGAGCTTCGGCCCATGCGCGGAGCGCAGAAGATCGAGGAACATGTCGAGGCCGCCCGCGGAAATCGCACGCTCGCTCGTCAGCGAAAAGGCGCGGATGCCGTCGCCATGCCGGTTCACGTCATGTGCGTGATCGTGATGCGCATGAGCGTGATCATGACTTTGGCCGTGGTCGTGCGAATGGTCATGGCCGTGATCGCCGCCATAGGCTTCCGCGTTGAGCCAGCGCGCCACATCGGCGGTCTTGGTCGCCGGGTCGTAGAGCCCGGTGGCGATCAGATGCGCCGCGTCCGCCTCGCCGTTGGCCGCGATGAGGACGGGGGCGGCCGGATTGAGCGCCGCGATGCGCCGGCGTAGCGACGACGCCGGGTCCAGGGCATCGGCACCGTCATCCAGATCGGTCTTGGTCAGCACGATGCGGTCGGCGACGGCGATCTGCTTTACCGCCTCGTCCTGCGCATCTAGCGTTCCAAGCCCGTTGACCGCATCGACCAGCGTCACCACGCCGTCGAGCTGATAGCGCATCACCAGATAGGGATGCTGCATCACCGTGTGCAGCACGGGCGCGGGATCCGCGAGACCCGTGGTTTCGATAACGACCCGCGACAGGCGCTCGGTCCGGCCGTTGTCGAGCCGGCGCAAGAGGTTTTCCAGCGTTGTCACCAGATCGCCGCGAATGGTGCAGCACAGGCACCCCGACGACAGTTCGATGATGCCTTCCTCGCCGCCCTCGACGAAGAGATGATCGAGCCCGACCTCGCCGAACTCATTGATGATCACCGCCGCATCCGACAGCGCCGGATCGCCCAGAAGCCGGTTGAGCAGCGTCGTCTTGCCGGCTCCGAGAAACCCGGTGATCACGGTGAGCGGGATCGGCGGCTTGGGCCCGCGCGCGGGCTTTTGCAAAGACGATGGCTGCGTCACGGGACACCCTTTGTGGGACAGCACAGCGCGGGCGCTGCGGGAAAGCGAATGAAACCGGCGTCGATACGACATGCCCGATGCGCTGCCGTCGATCAATCTTTCGGCAGGTAAATTCGGCCCGGAGCTACGGACGCGGGTTTTGCAGCGGGATCGGTGCGATGAGCAGCGGCTCGCCGCGGAAGATCGCTCCCGGTTTCGCCGGCTGTTGCGCGACCGACGCCGCCACGGCCGGCACCCTTGCAAGATCCGCGGCAACGGCCAGAGGCTTGGCCAACGGCTTGGGCGTGCCAGGAACGAGAACAGGCTCGCCCGCGACGATGCGCGGCGCGACGGCCGTGCGCGGCGCGGCGGTGGAGACCGGAACAGCCTCATAGGCGCGGCGGCGCGGCCCGATCACCGTGTCCATCACCTTGGCCCAGTCGGTCTTGCCATCGGCGCGCTTGGGGACAGTCGACGATCCGACCTGACCGCTCGGACTCGGGGCGGGTGCGGCAACGATGCTGCGGCGGATGCCGCCGCCGTTGAGATCGCCGCGCGCGAAAGACAGGACCGAGGGCGAACGGGTTTTCCTGGCGAAGGCCGCCATCAGCTCCTCCGCCTTGGGGCGGGAATTGCGCTTGCAGTAGCCGTCCGCCGGCGGCTTGCCGGAGACGCCCGAAAGCTGGTCGACCGACCGGCCGCCGCGATCCTTGAAACCGGCGTCGATCAGCGCGCGCGCCTTGGCCGCCCGCTCCACGCCCGAGGCCGCCCCCAGGATCACCGCCATCACCGTGCGTCCGCCACGGGTCGCGGAAACGACGACATTCAGGCCGGAATTGCAGATGTAACCGGTCTTCATCCCGTTGGCGCCCTGTACCCGCAACAGGAACTCGCGGTTCGCCGAACGCAGCGTCTTCTTGCCGACGCGGATCCCGGCAAAATTGAAATAGGCGCGATGCTCGGGAAACTCGCGCCATACCGCTCGCGCCAGAACCGCCAGATCGCGCGCGGACGACACCTGCCGGTTGTCGGGCAGCCCATGCGGATTGACGAAACGCGTCGCGCTCATGCCGAGGCGCCGGGCTTCCGCATTCATCAGGCCGATGAAGGCCGGCTCCGAACCGCCGATCGCCTCGGCCACCGCGACGGCGACGTCATTCGCGGATTTTACGATGACCATCTTCAGCGCGCTCTCCAGCGAGATCCGCGTGCCCGGCTTGAACCCCATCTTGCTGGGCGGTTCGGCATGGGCATTGGCACTGATCGTCACGGCTGACTGAAGGGTCGCCCGGCCTTCCCGGATCGCCTTGAAGGTCACATAAGCGGTCATCAGCTTGGTGATGGAGGCCGGGTACCACTGGCGCAGGGCCTGCTTCTGGTCGAGCACGGCGCCGCTGTCCATGTCGACGACAATCCAGGCGCCGATATCGGCGCGCGCCGGAATCGCGGGAAGTGCGAGCATCGCAAGCGCCGCACACAATACGAAATTCCGCACCGGCCGGAGCGGCGCGAGGAGCGCTGCAGGAACTGATCGCAACATGCCGTGCCTTCCGTCTTCGATAGGCCGTCTTACCGTTCAAGGACCGTATCTAACCGAATCAGCAGCCCGAATGCAAAAAACACCTCGCGGAACGGCAGGTGCACACGGCGAAAGTGGCCGCGGATAAGGCAATTGCCCAAAATTGCGGCATTCGCGAGGCGCGCGCGCCGTCGCCCGCCGTGAGGACAAAGCCGGCCAGCCCGCCGACGCCCTCGCGGAATGCACGGCTTGCTGCACGGCGTCCGCCGATTGGCCCCTGTCTTGCAATGACTTGAGGAAAACGGAACCAGGACGACACGGCCACATGTCTCACGTTTCCAGAACACTCCAGAATGCGAGCGGATTCCCATCGATGACGATAGACCCCGCCTTCTCCACCAGTCCGAATCCTCTCGGCCTGCAACGGGTCACGGGCCGTGCCCGGATCCGGTTCCAGAAGACAGGCGATACGGTGCGGCTGCGCGATCTCGACCAGAGCGGCTCGGCCAAGGTGCGCCTCCCCAAGACCCACGGCGACGCACCGGTGGCCGTTTTCCTCAACACCGCGGGCGGTCTCACCGGCGGCGACCGGCTGGAGTATGAGGCGGAAGTCGGTGAAGACGCCCAGGCCGTGATCACCACGCAGGCGGCGGAGCGCATCTACCGCAGCCAGGACGGGCCGGCGGAGGTGCAGGGCACGGTCAGGGTGGACGCCGGCGGCCTGGTCGAATGGCTGCCGCAGGAAACGATCCTCTTCGACAAGGCGGCCCTGACCCGTGCGCTCGCCGTCGATCTGGAAGGCGACGCCCGTCTTCTGGCGGTGGAAAGCGTCGTGCTCGGCCGCGAGGCCATGGGCGAGGATGTCCACGCCGTCTCCTTTCGCGACCGCTGGCGCATTCGCCGCAACGGGCAGCTCGTCTTCGCCGACGAGGCGCGTATCAGCGGCGATGCGACGGATATTCTTGCAGGCTCCGCGACGGCTGCAGGCGGGCGGGCGTTCGCGACGCTGGTCGACTGTCGCGAGAACGCGCAAGCCGACATCGAACGCGCGCGGGACGCGGTCGCCGGCATTCGCCGCGACGGTCTGAACGCCGGCGTCAGCGCTCGTACCGGCTTGCTCATCTTCCGCTTCGTCGCGGAAAACGGGCAAATCCTGCGCAGCGGGCTGATGGCGCTGCTCGAGGTCTGGCGGGACACGCGGCTGCCACGCACATGGTATTGCTAGATATCGCAGGACGAGCCGTTTCGTCGGCTTCACGACAGGACAAGGGGTTGGGGACCGCCAGATGAAACTGACACCGCGGGAAAAGGACAAGCTGCTCGTGGCGATGGCCGCCGAGGTCGCGCGCAAGCGGCTTGAACGGGGCGTCAAGCTCAACCACCCCGAGGCCATCGCCCTGATCACCGACTTCGTCGTCGAGGGCGCGCGCGACGGGCGCAGCGTCGCGGAAATGATGAGCGCGGGCGCGACGGTACTCACCCGCGACCAGGTAATGGACGGCGTCGCGGAGATGATCCACGATGTGCAGGTCGAGGCGACCTTTCCCGACGGCACCAAGCTCGTCACCGTTCACCAACCGATCCGTTGAGGACGCCGCCATGATCCCTGGAGAAGTCTTTCCCGCCGACGGCGAGATCGAATTGAACGCCGGACGGCCCACGCTCGAGATCGACGTCGCCAACACCGGCGACCGGCCGGTGCAGGTCGGCTCGCACTATCATTTCGCCGAAACCAATCCGGCGCTCGCCTTCGACCGGGCGGCCGCACACGGGCTCAGACTGGACATTCCCGCCGGGACCGCGATCCGCTTCGAGCCGGGCCAGACACGCCCGGTCATTCTTGTTCCCTTCGCCGGAGACCGAACCGTCTACGGCTTCAATGCAAAGGTTATGGGACCGCTATGATGCAGACATTCATTCGATTGCCGCTGGTCGCTCTTGGCCTTGGGCTGTTCGCCTCCTCCACCGCGCAGGCCCAGGAGGTGGATTGCTCCGATCCGGTCACGCAGATGGAAATGACCTATTGCGCGGAACAGGACTGGCAGGCGGCCGACAAGGAGCTGAACGCGGCCTACGGCCGGGCCATGGCGTCGATGAAGCGCATGGACGCGGATCTCGCCGACAGTCCGGCCCTCGCGGGCGCTGCAGAGGCCCTGCGCGAGGCCCAGCGCGCCTGGATCCCCTATCGCGACGCCGCCTGCGCCGCCTATGGCTTCCAGGCCCGTGGCGGCACGATGGAGCCCATGCTGATCTACCAGTGCCGCGCCGATCTCACCGGTCAACGCACCCGCGAACTCGATGACCTCGCCGGCGGTCTCGGCAACTGAGCATCGCCGAGACAAGCGCCGCACCGTCTGGAGACCCCGATGCCCCATAAATTGTCGCGCGCCGCCTATGCCGACATGTTCGGCCCCACCACCGGCGACCGGATCCGTCTCGCCGACACCGACCTGTTCATCGAGGTGGAGAAGGACTTCACCGTCTATGGCGACGAGGTGAAGTTCGGCGGCGGCAAGGTGATCCGCGACGGCATGGGCCAGTCGCAGCGCACCCGCGCGCAAGGCGCCGTCGACACGGTGATCACCAATGCGCTGATCGTCGACCACAGCGGCATCTACAAGGCGGACATCGGGTTGAAGAACGGCCGCATCGCCGCCATCGGCAAGGCCGGCAATCCGGACGTCCAGCCGGGCGTCGACATCGTCATCGGCCCGGGCACGGAGGCAATCGCCGCAGAGGGCAAGATCGTCACCGCGGGCGCGCTCGACGTGCACATCCATTTCATCTGCCCGCAGCAGATCGACGAGGCGCTCACCTCCGGCGTGACAACGATGCTCGGCGGCGGCACGGGGCCGGCGACCGGCACCAACGCCACCACCTGCACGCCCGGCCCCTGGCACATCGAGCGCATGCTGCAGGCGGCCGAGGCCTTTCCGATGAACCTCGCCTTCGCCGGCAAGGGCAATGCGGCCCTTCCCGCAGCCCTTGAGGAACAGGTGCTCGCCGGCGCCTGCGCACTGAAGCTGCATGAGGACTGGGGCACGACGCCGGCGGCCATCGACTGCTGCCTCTCCGTCGCCGATGCCTATGACATCCAGGTGATGATCCACACCGACACGCTGAACGAATCCGGCTTCGTGGAAAACACCACGGCCGCCTTCAAGGGCCGCACCATTCACGCCTTCCACACCGAAGGCGCGGGCGGCGGGCATGCGCCAGACATCATCAAGCTGTGTGGCGAGGCGAACGTCATTCCCTCCTCCACCAATCCGACGCGGCCCTATACGGTCAACACCATCGACGAGCATCTCGACATGCTGATGGTGTGCCACCACCTCGACAGCTCCATTCCCGAAGACGTCGCCTTCGCCGAAAGCCGCATCCGGCGTGAGACCATCGCCGCCGAGGACATCCTCCACGACATGGGCGCCTTCTCGATCATCGCCTCCGACAGCCAGGCGATGGGTCGGGTCGGCGAGGTGATCATCCGCACCTTCCAGACCGCGCACAAGATGAAGGTCCAGCGCGGACGGCTTGCCGGCGAAGCGGGTGCGAACGACAATCTGCGGGTGCGCCGCTACATCTCGAAGGTGACGATCAATCCGGCGATCGCCCATGGCCTGGCCGACCATGTCGGCTCGGTGGAAGTCGGCAAGCTCGCCGACCTGGTGCTCTGGGATCCGGCCTTTTTCGGCGTCAAACCGGATCTTGTGCTGAAACTCGGAACCATCGCCACCGCTCCCATGGGCGATCCCAATGCCTCGATCCCCACGCCCCAGCCGGTGCACTATCGCCCGATGTTCGGCGCCTTCGGACGCGCCATGACCGCCTCTTCGGTCACCTTCGTGTCGCAGGCGGCCCATGACGCCGGCATCAAGGACCGGCTCGGACTCGACCGGATGGTCTTGCCGGTCGCCAACACGCGGGGCGGCATCTCCAAGGGCGCGATGGTGCTGAACGATGCCGTGCCGGAAATCGAGGTCGACCCTGAAACCTACGAGGTGCGCGCGGATGGCGAACTCCTCACCTGCGAGCCGGCGGAGGTGCTTCCCATGGCCCAGCGCTATTTCCTGTTTTAAGGTCCGCGAGACACAACCGGGGATCGGGAGACACAACATATGTACACGGTGATCGGCTTTCCGCGCACACGCGCGATGCGCGTGATGTGGACGCTCGAGGAGCTTGGCCAGGGGTATGACCTGGTGCCGGCCATGCCGCAGAGCGACGAGGTGCGGGCACTCAATCCGCTTGGCAAGGTGCCGGTCCTGAAGGACGACGCGCATGTGCTGACCGATTCCGTCGCGATCTGCCAGTATCTCGCCGACAAGCATGGCGCGTTGACCTTTGCCGCGGGCACGCCGGAACGCGCGCATCAGGATGCGGCCACGCAGTTTACCGTCGACGAGGTGGAAGGCGCGCTTTGGACGGCGGCGAAGAACAGCTTCATCCATCCGGAAGAGCTGCGCGTGCCGGAGATCAAGCGCGTCTGCGCGGCGGAATTCGCAACCGCGATGCAGCGGCTCGAGGTCATGATCGGCGACGGCCCCTATGTGATGGGCGAGACGTTCACGGTGCCCGACATCCTGCTCGGCCATGCCGCCGGCTGGGCGCGGGCGGCGAAATTCGACGTGCCGGAGACCGGCCCCGTCGCCGATTACTTCGCCCGCGTCACGACGCGTCCCGCCTTCAAGGCGGCACTCCTGCGCGGCAAGGACGCCGACGCATGATCCGTGTCGCCGAAATCCTGCCGGCCGGAAGCTGGGAGGGCGCACCCGACGACAGCGTGGTGCTCGACCGGGAAGACCGCCACCGGCGCCGTGCGGTGCTCGATGGCGCACGCGGAACGCAGGTGCTTCTCGACCTGCCGAAGGCTGTCCAGCTGCGCCATGGCGACGGCTTGAAACTTGAGGACGGGCGCCTCGTCGCGATCCTCGCCGCCGCCGAGGAGCTGGTGGAGATCGAGGCCGACGGGTTCGACGCGCTTCTCAGGATCGCCTGGCATCTCGGCAACCGCCACCTGCCGACGCAGCTCGTCCCCGGCGCATTGCGCATTCGCCGCGATCACGTCATCGAGGACATGGTGACCCGCCTCGGCGGGCGCATGAGCGTGATGACCGCGCCCTTCGATCCGGAAGGCGGCGCCTATGGTCACGGCACGGTGCAGGGTCACGACCATCCTCATGACCACGGACACGGGCATGACCACGCGCATGGGCAGCCCCATTCCCATGACCACTAACGTCGCCCTGTCCCCGCAAGCGCTGCATGCGTTGCTCGCCTGGATGTCGCCGGCCTTTCCCGTCGGCGCCTATACCTACAGCCACGGGCTGGAATGGGCGGTGGAGGAGGGCACGGTGCATGACGCGGCGAGCCTTGAAGCCTGGCTCGGCGATGTCCTGCACCATGGCGCGGGGCGCTCGGATGCCATCCTGTTGGCGCGCGCTATGGACGCGGCGACGGCCGGCGATGCATCCGCCTTTCGCGATCTGCTCGAGCTGTCGCTTGCGCTGCAGCCCTCCGCCGAGCGCTTCCTGGAGGCCAGCGCCCAGGGCGGCGCCTTCATCGCCGCCGTGCGCGATGCCTGGCCGGCCCCACAAGACTGCCCGGCTGCGGCCCTCTTCGACCAGCTGACAGCCGGGTCCGAGGCAATCGCGCGCGGCGGCTGGAGCTATCCGCTCGCCGTGGCGCTCGCCGCCAGCGCCCATGCGATGCCGGCCGCACCGGTCGCCGGCGCCTATCTGCATGCCCTCGCCGCCAATCTGGTCTCGGCGGCGGTGCGCGCGGTGCCGCTCGGCCAGACCGACGGCCAGCGCGTGATCCATGCGCTCGGTCCCGCGATCGCGGCCCTTGCCGACGAGGCACTCGACAGCGGCCTCGACGACATCGGCGGCTGCGCCTTTCTCGTCGACATCGCCTCGATGAACCACGAAACCCAGTACACGCGGCTGTTTCGCTCGTGACGTCACGCAGAAACGGCCTGCCTTCCCTCATCGGACACAACGCGGAGACCGGATAGATGGCATCCCTGAACGGCCCCTTGCGCGTCGGCATCGGCGGCCCCGTCGGCTCGGGCAAGACGGCGCTGATGGACGCGCTTTGCAAGAAGCTGCGCGATACCTTCGAGATCGCGGCGATCACCAACGACATCTACACCAAGGAAGACGCGGAGTTCCTGACCCGCTCGGGCGCGCTGGACGCCGCGCGCATTCGCGGCGTGGAGACCGGCGGCTGCCCGCACACCGCGATCCGCGAGGACGCCTCGATCAATCTCGCCGCCGTCGCCGACCTGGAAGCCGCCTTCCCCGCCCTCGACCTGATCCTGATCGAATCCGGCGGCGACAATCTCGCCGCGACCTTCTCGCCGGAGCTTGCCGATCTCACGATCTACGTCATCGACGTCTCCGCCGGCGACAAGATCCCGCGCAAAGGGGGGCCCGGCATCACCCGCTCCGATCTTTTGGTCATCAACAAGACCGACCTCGCGCCACTGGTCGGCGCCTCGCTGGACGTCATGGACCGCGATGCACGCATGATGCGCCGCGAGCGCCCCTTCGTCTTCACCAACGTGAAGACCGGCAGCGGCGTCGACGACGTCCTCGCCTTTCTGCTGAAGCGCGGGGGACTGCGGAAAACGGACCCCACCGGCTGAGCGCGCGCCGGCATGCCGGCGCACGGCGGCCTCGCCCACAGGGAAAAGGCGACTGACAATGACTGCGACCTTCCCCGGCGAACGGATTGCGCTATAGGTTTGCACGCAAACGGCCGACGGGAGACATGCGCGATGATGCTGGACGGGATCAATCTGCTTGCGGTGCTGGCGGCAGCCATCGCCTCCTTCGTCGCCGGCGCGGCCTGGTACGGCGCGCTCGGCACGCCATGGATGCGCGCGGCCGGACTGACCAAGGAACAGACCCGCCCCTCCGCGCTGCTCTTCGCCGGCACCTTCTTCTGCCAGCTGCTGATGGCCTTCGTCTTCGCCGGCCTTATCTATCACGCAGGTCCTGTGACGGTGTCCAACGGCCTGCTTTCGGCCGCCCTCGTCTGGGTCGGACTGATCGCCACCAGCCTGATCGTCAACCACCGGTATCAGGGGCGTCCCTGGTCTCTCACCCTGATCGACGGCGGCCACTGGCTGGCGGTTCTCCTCGTTCAGGGCGCGGTCATCGGCGCGGTCGGTTGATCGTCCTTCGGGGGGCTTTTCGGACCAAAGACTTATGGGATAATCCCAAGCCTACGAAAGAACGACGGCTGCCCAGTGGACGGCCCGGCCCCTCATCCCCATAATGCGCGGCATTCGCAAGCACCGCACCCGCGAACGTGCGGGGCACATGACATTTTGGGAGGGTCCGTATGTCCGAAAATCTCTATCCGGTTCCGGCGGACATCGCCGCCACGGCGCTTGTCGACAACGCCAGGTACCAGGAAATGTATGAGGCCTCGGTCGCCGACCCGGAAGCCTTCTGGGCCCAACACGGCAAGCGCATCGACTGGATCAAGCCCTATACCAAGGTCAAGAACACCTCCTTCGATCCGCACAACGTATCGATCAAATGGTTCGAGGACGGCACGCTCAACGTGTCCGCCAACTGCGTCGACCGTCATGTGGCGACGCGCGGCGACAAGCCGGCGATCATCTGGGAAGGCGACGATCCGTCCGAACACAAGATCATCACCTACAAGGAACTGCACCACGAGGTGAACAAATTCGCCAACGTGCTGCATGCCATGGGCGTGAAGAAGGGCGACCGCGTCACCCTCTACCTGCCGATGATCCCGGAAGCGGCCTATGCGATGCTTGCCTGCGCCCGCGTCGGCGCGGTGCATTCCATCGTCTTCGGCGGCTTTTCGCCCGACAGCCTCGCCCAGCGCATCACCGGCTGCAAATCCAAGGTGGTAATCACCGCCGACGAGGGCCTGCGCGGCGGTCGCAAGGTTGCGCTCAAGGCCAATGTCGACAAGGCGGTCGAGGGTCTGGACGTCGACAAGGTCGTCGTCGTCAGGCGCACCGGCGGCGACGTCTCCATGAAGGACGGCCGCGACGTCTGGTATCACGAGGAAGCCGACCGCGTGTCGGACCATTGCGAACCGGTGGAAATGAACGCGGAAGATCCGCTGTTCATCCTCTACACCTCCGGCTCGACCGGTCAGCCCAAGGGCGTGCTGCACACCTCCGGCGGCTATCTCGCCTACGCCTCGATGACGCATGAGTATGTCTTCGACTGCAAGGACGACGACGTCTACTGGTGCACGGCTGATGTGGGCTGGGTGACCGGCCACTCCTATATCGTCTACGGACCGCTCGCCAATGGCGCCACCACGCTGATGTTCGAAGGCGTGCCGACCTATCCCTCGCCGGCCCGTTTCTGGGAGGTGGTCGACAAGCACAAGGTGTCGATCTTCTACACCGCGCCGACCGCGATCCGCTCGCTGATGGGAGCGGGTCCCGACCATGTCACCAAGACCTCGCGCAAGTCGCTGCGTATTCTGGGGTCCGTCGGCGAGCCGATCAATCCGGAAGCCTGGCAGTGGTACTACGATGTGGTGGGCGACGGTCGCTGCCCGATCGTCGACACCTGGTGGCAGACGGAAACCGGCGGCATCCTGATCACGCCGCTACCGGGCGCCACCGACCTCAAGCCCGGTTCCGCGACCCGGCCCTTCTTCGGCGTCCAGCCGGCGCTGGTCGACGCGGAAGGCAAGATCCTGGAGGGCGCCACGGAAGGCAATCTCGTGCTGCTCGACAGCTGGCCGGGCCAGATGCGCACGGTCTACGGCGACCACGAGCGCTTCGTGCAGACCTATTTCTCTGCCTACAAGGGGATGTATTTCACCGGTGACGGCTGCCGCCGCGACGCCGACGGCTACTACTGGATCACCGGCCGCGTCGACGACGTCATCAACGTCTCGGGCCACCGCATGGGCACGGCGGAAGTGGAATCCGCGCTCGTCGCCCATCCCAAGGTCTCCGAGGCCGCCGTGGTCGGCTATCCGCACGATCTCAAGGGGCAGGGCATCTACGTCTATGTGACGCTGATGGCCGGCGAGGAGCCGAGCGCCGAACTGGCCAAGGAGCTGCGGACCTGGGTGCGCAATGAAATCGGCCCGATCGCCTCGCCGGACCTGATCCAGTTCGCGCCGGGCCTGCCCAAGACCCGCTCGGGCAAGATCATGCGCCGCATCCTGCGCAAGATCGCCGAGGACAGCTTCGAAAACCTGGGCGACACCTCGACGCTGGCCGATCCGGCCGTGGTCGACGACCTGATCGAAAACCGGCAGAACCGTCCGGCCTGACGCCGGCTGACGGACCACGTCGAAACGAACGACAAACGCCGGGACCGCAAGGCCCCGGCGTTCTGCAGTCTGGCGACCCGACGCAGCCGTCCGCTCAGCGCGCGAGATAGGTCGTCTTGATCTGGTTGGCGATGGCCGAAAAACGCTCGATCAGCTCGTCGTCGTCATCGGCGAGATAATAGTCCGACGGCGTCGAGGCACATTGTTCCATGACCTTCTTGGCATTCGAATTGCCGCCGATCTGAAACCCGACGGTGATGATCTTGATGCCGCTGTCCTTGACCTCCTTGCACAGCCGGATCGCGCGGTTGGTGGATTCCGGGGTGCTTCCTCGCATGAGCCAATCGTAATTCTTTCTCTTGAAGCGCAGCGGCGTGAAGTATGTGTTGAACGCTCCGTCGGTCATCAACAGCATGTATTTCAGCACACGCTCGTCGGAATAGGGCGCCGGTCGCGCACTCGCCGGCCACAGGCCGGACCAGTTGCTCGACAATGTGTACCAGCCCCAGGCGATGCCGGATTGTCCCACGGTCTGCCCGCTGGCCCGGAGCTTGTCGATCGTATTCAGGATGCTGCCGTTTTTCGCCTTGGATCCCGGGTCGAGCGAAAGCGGGACCAGTTCCGCATCCGGACAGATCATGCTGCGACGTTCCAGTATTTTCCGCTCGTCGAAATAGCTTCCCTTCTTGTAGCCGGCGCGCACCGACCCCGGTCCGACCACCGCCGTTGTATAGCTGTCATCCGTATAGGCCTGCGCGCCGGTGCGTTCCGAAACGCAATATTCGAACGACTTGCGCGACTTGTTCCATCCACCCGTCGCCTTGGTCGCCCGCGTCGTGCCGATATTCACCCCCGAGGCATAGGGAATGACGGCGATGCGGACCTTCTCGTTGTCATCGGCGGAATCGGGCGGCACCAGCGTGTTCACAAAGGCCTCGGCGGCATCGCGCAACGCGCGGATCTTCGAACCGGCCATCGATCCGGTCACATCGAGCACCAACGCGGCCTCGACGCTCTTGGGATAGATCGCCTGCGCGGCGACCGACACGTCGAGCTTTTCCGGTCCAAGCCCCCCCAGGCTGATGAAGAAGGTGGGAACGCTCGCGCTTGCCGCCACCGCAATCTGGCGGGTCTGCGTGTTGATCTGCGGCTCCTCGATCGTCACGGTCGCGCCGGCGACGCTGGAACCCTCGCCGTTGGCACCGAAATAGGCCGCGTAATTCTCGTCGAGGAACGACCGGATCTCGCCTTCCGACATGTTGCGGATCGACAGTTCGCGGGCCACCGCCAGCATCGCCGCGTCGAGGCCGCGCGACAGCGACTGGCGCTGGTTGACGGCCCGGGCAAAATCGATCCCCGCCCCGGCGGCCACGATCACGAACACCAGCACGATCGCAAAAAGCGGCAGGATCGCGCCCGCGCGGTCTTCGGCGAACGCGCACACACGCGCGATGTTCGCGTTGAACTTCCAGCCTGTCATCTCACGCACTCCAGCGGCGCCGTCGTCCGGCGTCCTTTTGCGGTGACAATGCGCGCGAAAAGACTTTGGCCTTGTTAACACCGCTGTACAGGCAGTGGGCATTTTGCCTGCAGAATTAACAAACCCTTAACCCGACTGGAGAAAGCCGGGCGGGTCGCCGGTCACGGTTCCAGTTCGGTGTCCCAGTAAAGAAAGTCGAGCCAGCTGTCGTGGAGGTAGTTCGGCGGAAACTGACGGCCGTTGTTGTGCAGGTCCTGCACGCTCGGCGCAAACGGCATGTGGAACGGCCACATGCCGATGTCCTTGCAGGACTTGTTGGCCTTGCGCAGATTGCAGGGCGAACAGGCCGTTATCACGTTCTGCCAGGTGGTCTGGCCGCCGCTGGAGCGGGGCACGAGATGGTCGAAGGTCAGTTCCTCGCGGGCGCCGCAATACTGGCACTGGAACCGGTCGCGCAGAAAAACATTGAAACGGGTAAAGGCGGGATAGCGGTTTGGCTTGATGTAGCTTTTCAGGGAAACAACGCTGGGAAGCCGGAATTCGCTGCTCGGACTTCGAACGGAAACATCATACTCGGAGACAATGTTCACCCGATCGAGAAACACGGCTTTCACCGCGTCCTGCCACCCCCAGAGCGACAGCGGATAATAGGCAAGTGGCCGGTAGTCCGCATTCAAAACAAGGGCCGGATGCGCCCCTGGAGAGATAGCGACATTCACACCTTCGCTCCTCGTGCCGTTCAGGAACGGGAACAGCGCCTCGGCGCGTCCCGATGCCGGCATAGTGTAGAGCGACAGTGACAGTCTTGTGAAGCGCATAACCACGCGCGACGTTGGGTCGCGCGTGGTTTTTTTGCCCTTGCGTCAGGCTTTCGGCCAGTCGCGGATGTCGACGAAGTGACCGGCGATGGCCGCAGCCGCCGCCATCGTCGGCGACACGAGGTGCGTGCGGCCCTTGAAGCCCTGACGGCCCTCGAAGTTGCGGTTCGAGGTGGAGGCACAGCGCTCGCCCGGCGCCAGCTTGTCGGCGTTCATGGCAAGACACATCGAACAGCCCGGTTCGCGCCATTCAAAGCCGGCGTCCTTGAAGATCGCATCAAGGCCTTCAGCCTCCGCCTGCGCCTTCACCAGACCGGATCCGGGAACCACCATCGCGCTGACGGTGTCCGCGACCTTGTGGCCGCGCACCACCTCGGCGGCGGCGCGCAGATCCTCGATGCGCCCGTTGGTGCAGGAACCGATGAACACACGGTCGAGCGTGATGTCCGTGATCGGCGTTCCCGCTTCCAGGCCCATGTACTGCAGCGCGCGTTTCTTGGAGGACTTGCGGTTCTCCTCCGCGATCTCTTCGGGGTCCGGCACGCTGCCGGTCACCGACACGACATCCTCGGGGCTGGACCCCCAGGTGACGATCGGCGGAAGGTTGGCCGCATCGAGACGGATTTCCTTGTCGAAATGCGCGCCCTCGTCGGTGAACAGCGTCTTCCAGTAGGCCACCGCCTGATCCCACGCGGCGCCCTTGGGCGCCTTGGGACGGTCCTTGATATAGGCGAAGGTCTTCTCGTCCGGCGCGATCAGGCCGGCGCGCGCGCCCGCCTCGATCGACATGTTGCAGACGGTCATGCGGCCCTCGATCGAAAGCGCGCGAATGGCATCGCCCGCGTATTCGATCACATGGCCTGTGCCGCCGGCGGTGCCGATCTCGCCGATGATGGCGAGAATGATATCCTTGGCCGTCACGCCGTCCGGCAATTCGCCGTCGACGGTGACCCGCATGTTCTTGGCTTTCTTCTGGATCAGCGTCTGGGTGGCGAGCACATGCTCGACCTCCGAAGTGCCGATGCCATGCGCCAGCGCGCCGAATGCGCCGTGGGTGGACGTATGACTGTCGCCGCACACGATGGTCATGCCGGGCAGGGTAAAGCCCTGCTCGGGGCCGACGATATGCACGATACCCTGACGGTTGTCCGTCTCGCTGTAATACTCGATGCCGAAAGCGCCGGCATTCTTGGCGAGCGTGTCGACCTGCAGCGCCGATTCCGGATCGTCGATGCCATGGCTGCGGTCCGTGGTCGGCACATTGTGGTCGACAACGGCCAGCGTCTTGCCGGGCTGGCGCACCTGGCGACCGGTCATGCGCAGCCCCTCGAAGGCCTGCGGACTGGTGACTTCGTGCACCAGGTGGCGGTCGATGTAGAGCAGGCTCGTACCGTCTTCCTGCGTGTCGACGAGGTGGTCGTCCCAGATCTTGTCGTAGAGGGTTCTCGACGTGCTCATCCGTCTCTCCTTGAAAAACTTGCGGGGGGCCGGCGCGTCGGCGCGCGGCGAACTCGGGGCCGTGTCAGCCCAGATCGTCCAGTCCGATGGCGGCGCTCAGCCGGGCATGGAAACGCGACGGCAGGCGCCGACGGTCGCACATGATGACGCGGCGCCAGGGCATCGTCCGCCCGGCGACTTCGTGTCCGCATGTATCGGCATTCGACATTCGAAAAAGGCCCTGCCGCTGAAAGATCCCTGATGCTCCGCCTTTCCCTCGAACCGCGGTCGTCTCGAGGCGGACAACGGGCGGTTCGCCAGACAAGGCGGCTCCGCGTCCTTCAATGGCGCAGAACCCCCGTTCGGGTCAAGGTCGGATCGTTCGCAAGGGCCGGCGTTCAGCGCATCTTCAGGAGGCGGACGGCGCGGCTTGCCTCCATCTGGCTGAGGGCGGAGAACTCCCGAACGGCGGCGTCCACGGTGTCATCGGCAAGCGACAGCGCCTGACGGCGCGCGGTGGCGACCAACCGAAATGTCGCCTCGCTCACGCCCAGCGCCCGGCCGAGAATGACGGCGGTGTCGACGGCGAGCGCATTGAAGGCCCCTTGCGCGATCGCTACCGGGATCTGAAGGATCTGGGCGGCGAGCCAGCCGAGATCGTCGATCCGCTTCTCACGGGCCAGATGCGTGACCGCCTCGTCCACCTGCATCTTGCCGGCGTTGATCTCGTCGAGCATCAGCTTGCGCGCCATGCGCGCGCGCCGGGCCACCCCTTTTTCGGCCATATAGGCCTGCTGGGCAATCTCGACGGCATGTTCCATTTCATCCGCCGGCAACTGCGTCACGAAATCGCCGAGCTTCTTGCGCAGGCCTTCGGTGAGGGCATTGCGGATCTTGCCGGCCATGCTTCCGTCGTCGCGCGAGCGTGCCAGGAGGTTCTGCTGGACGGTGGAGTCCTCGCCCCCGCGTTCAAGCAACACCTCGACGCCCTTTTGCGAAAAGGCAGCGCCCTCGTTTCCGGAAATTGCCTGGAGAACCTCGCGACCGCTCTTCTCGACGATCACCTCCGTCACCGCCTCAGACACGCTCTCGCGCTTGGCAATCGCCATGCGATAGGCGTCGTCGCGATTTTCCGCGATCTCGACGAGTTGCGCATCGGTGAGTTTCGTCGACTGTTCGAGCACCGGCCGGGCGACCGCGATGGACTCGTCGCTGGCCATCTTGAAGGCAAGGGCTTCCGGCGTTCGCTCCATCGGCGCCAGCTTCTGCGCCAATTCGGCGCGCACGGACTCCGTCAACTGGTCGAGGATACGTCCGACCACCTCGCAAAAAAGCGCGTTCTCGTCGTCGCTGGGCGTCTTTTGCACGGCGTCGAAGGCCTGGGTGATTGCCAGGACCAGACCGCGCCGATCGTCGGGAGTTGCGGCAAGGCTGAGAGCCTTGATACTTGCGAGGGTTTGCACAGTGGACCTCGTCGGAATTCGGTTACGTTTTTGTTGTAACCGTATTTGGGTCGGCAAAGACGAGGATTCGGTTAATTCGAATAAACAAACACAGCTGACCCTGCGCCATGGTAAATATTGGTCATATCCAACGCTCCCCAGACTGTCGCGAACTGCGTTCGCATCCGGAATTTTGCCAGAATCGCGAGAAGATCCGTTAACGGGCTCACCTGTCCTTCCCGTTCTTGAGCCGGGTCGCTAGCGCATCAGGTCAGGCAGGAAAAGCACCAGCCCCGGGATCAGGACGATCAGCGCCAGCCGCACGATATCCGCCGCCACGAACGGCAGGATTCCGCGAAAGATCGTCGAGAGCTTCACATCCGGGAGAACCGACTTCAGCACGAAGACATTCAGTCCCACCGGCGGTGTGATCAGGCTGATCTCGGTCACCACCACGACGACGATGCCGAACCAGACGAGGTCATACCCGAGCGCGGCCATCACGGGCGCGAAAATGGGCACGGTCAGGAGCACCATGGACAGGCTTTCCAGCACCATGCCGAGGCAGAGATAGACGAGCAGGACCGCGGCCAGGATGACGGGGGCCGGCAGCTCCGAGGCACGCGCGAACCCGGAGAGCGCCGACGGCAGGCCCGCGATGTTGACGAAATTGGAAAAGATCAGCGCGCCGATCAGCACCATGAACATCATCGTCGTCGTCGCGGCGGTATCGGCGAGCGTTTCCAGCAGGCCGCGCAGGGTCAGCCGGCCGCGGGCGAGGGCGATGACGAAGGCACCGCTGGCGCCGATGCCGGCCGCCTCGGTTGCGGTGAAGGCGCCCGTGTAGATCCCCCCGATCACCAGGACGAACAGGCCGACGATCCCGGCCACCCCCCGCAGCGCCCTGAACCGGGCGGCATAGGGCATGCGCTCGGCCGGCGGCCCGGCGGCCGGATTGCGCCAGCAGGTGATGCGCACCGCCGCCATGTAGCCCAGGACGCCGAGGATCCCCGGCACGATACCGGCGATGAACAGCCGCGCGATGTCCTGCTGCGCCGTAACCCCGTAAAGAACCAGAATGACGCTCGGCGGAATGAGAATGCCGAGCGTGCCGCCTGCGGCGATCACGCCGCTCGCCAGACCGTCGTCGTAGCGGTAGCGGCGCATCTGCGGCAGCGCCACCTTGCCCATGGTCGCGGCGGTGGCGAGCGACGAGCCGCACACGGCGGAAAAGCCGCCGCAGGCAACCGCCGTCGCCATCGCCAGCCCGCCCCGGCGATGCCCGAGCCAGGCATGGCAGGCAGCGTAGAGTTCATCCGAGAGCCCCGCGCGCGTCACCAGATTGCCCATCAGGACGAAGAGCGGTACCACCGACAGCGAATAGGACAGACCGGTGTCGAAGGTCGTCTGGCCGACGATCGCGAGCGCCGGGCCGATGCCGAGCATCGCGGCGAGGCCGAGACCGCCCACGGCGGCCATCGCCATGGCGATGGGCACGCCCGCGAACATCACCACGACGAGGATCAGGAGGCCGGGCAACCAGGTTTCCATGGAGACAGCTTCCAGTTGGATGCGCACGACAAAGCGGCGCGACAGGGACGGAAGACGCTGGCGTGCAGCCGGACCGGACAGTCCGGCGGTCAGTCGCGCCGGAAGACAACGACGAGGGCAACCACGGCAGCGATGGCGGTGAAGGCAGCCATCGTGCCCGCAACCGGGCCGAGCGGGATGCCGAGATAGACGGTCGCGTCGCCATAAGCCATGAAATCGCCCGCGCTCACGAAGAGACGCCAGGCAAGCACCGACAGCACCACGGCGGTGACCGCGGCCGCGCCGACGGCGAACCCGCGCCGCACCGGGCCGGGCAGGCGCGCGGTCAAAAGATCGACCGACACATGCTCGCGCCGCGCGGTCGCGATCGGCAGGCCGACGAAGATCACCAGGGCCAGCAGCACCTCGGTGAGTTCATAGGCCCCGGCCAGCGGCGCGGAGAAAAGCTCGCGCCCCAACACATCGACGAAGGTCACGACCATCATCGTCAACAGCAGGAGCGAGGCGACAAGGCGCAGCAAAAGGCCCGCCGCCCCGACGAGGCGGCGCATGCCGCCGCCCCCGTTTTCGCCGAACCTCGGTGCCGTCATTGCGCTTTGGCGATCTCGGCCCTGAGCATCTCGAGCGCGGCCGCACCGTCGATGTCGCTCTTGGCAGCCGCATCGATGAAGCCCTGCTCGATGCCGGCCAGCTTCTCCTCGAGCGCGGCGGTCATGGCCGCATCGGCCTGCGAGAGGGCGACGCCCTTGTCGGTCATCACCTCGGTTCCGGCCGCATCCGCCGCATCCCATGCCTGGCCCGCGAGCCGGGCCATCGCTTCACCGGAGACGCTGTCGATCGCCGCCTTGTCTTCCTCCGACAGCCCGTCCCAGGTCCGGCGGTTCATGACCACGAAGAACGAGGTGTTATAGAGGCCGCCCGGCACGGAAACGCCGTTGCGCACGACTTCGTCGATACGGAAGAAAGGCACGGATTCGGCCGGAAACAGGATGCCGTCGGCAACGCCATTGGCGAGAATTTCATAGACCTGCGGCGAAGGGGCCTGCACGCCGACCATGCCGAGCCGGTCGGCAATCTTGGCGACGATGCCGCCGCCGATCCGCATCTTCAGGCCGGAGAGATCGGCGACCGAGGCGACCGGGGTATCGGTGGTGTAGATCATGCCCGGCCCGTGGGTGAAGACAGTCAACAGCTTGACGCCATTGTGTTCGTCGGCCGTGTCGAGCATGGCCTCCTGTACGCGCCAATAGGCAACCGAAAGCGCTTCGGCACTGTCGGAGAGGAACGGTCCCTCGACAATCGGCGTCAGCTTGAACCGGCCCGGCGTGTAGCCGTGCACGCCGTAGCCGACATCGGCGGCCCCCGAGCGGACCAGGTCGAACTGGGCCGGCGGCTTGCCGATGGGCGAGGTCATGATCTCGACCGTGACCCGGCCGTCGGTCGCCTCGCTCACCTGCTCGCCCCATGGGGTCAGGATGTCGCGCACGATCGGATGCGACGGCGGCAGCCAGTTGGAAACGCGCAAGGTGGTTTCCGCCGAGGCCGGCAGGGCTGTCGCGACGGCCGCCCCGATGGCGGCAACACTCGCCAGCACCCCGAAAAATTTCTTCATGTTCAATCCCCTCTGCTCGCCCGATTTGTCAGGCTTTATTGCTTGCAGTCCTGTCCTCCAGGGCATCCTCCGCCATTTTGCGGACCTTATCCAGCTGGATCTTGCCCAGCGCATTGCGCGGCAGTGCCGGTACGCAAACCACGGCTTTCGGATGCTTGTAGCGCGCCAGGCGCCCGGCGAACTGCGGGAGCAGGGTGGCCTGATCGCATCCCCCCTCCGACACCGGAACCACGACCGCAACCGGGGTTTCGCCCCATTGCGCATCGGCAACGCCGACGACGGCAGCTTCGCGCACCTGCGGGAAACCGTGAAGGATCCGTTCGATTTCCGCCGGATAGATGTTCTCGCCGCCCGAGATGATGACGTTCTTCAGCCGGTCGCGGAACCAGTAGACACCCGCCGCATCCGCCTCGGCGAGATCGCCGGTGCGGAACCAGCCGGCATGGAAACTCTCGTGCGTCGCTTCCGGCCGGTTCCAGTAGCCGGCGGTGACATTCGGTCCCTTGAGCTCGATCTCGCCGACCTCGCCGACCTCGGCCTCGCGCCCGTCGAGCATGATGCGGGCGGATGTGTGCAGGCCGGCGCGTCCGATGGCGCCGAACTCCTCCGCCGCGTCGTCGAGGCGCTGGTAGATCGAGACCGGGCCGGTCTCCGTCGCACCGTAGACCTGAAGCACCGGCACGCCGCGATCGACGAAGCCGCGCATCAGCTCGCGCGGCACATCCGAGGAACCGGTGGCCACCAGCCGCAGGCTCGACAGGTCCGCAGCGGACCAGCCGGGGTGCGCCAGGACCGCCGCCAGCGTGGCCGGGACCAGCACGGTGGCGCTCGGCCGGTCGGCGGCAAGGCTTTTCAGCACATCCTCGGGATGAAACCGGGCATGCAAGATGACGCTCGCGCCGACATAAAGCGCCGGCGTGGTCTGGATGTTCAAGCCGCCGACGTGAAACAACGGCAACACCGTCAGCACCGTGTCGGCGCTGGTCAGGCCCTGCATGTGGATGGCGTTGAGCGCATTGGCCTGAACCGCCGCCTGCGTCAGCACCGCCCCCTTGGGACGGCCGGTCGTGCCCGATGTATAGACCAGAAGCAGCGCATCCCTGGCCGTTCCCTCGCTCGCCTCGTGCCGGATCGGCGTGTCCCCGGCAGCCATGCGGATGACACCGCCCTCACCGGGATCGGCGCTGACACATTCGGGGAGCGGGCCTTCCGCCGCCATCGCCTCCAGGACCTGCGAAAAGGCCGGCTGGTGGATCAGCAGGCGCGCCCCGCTGTCGGCCACCGCATGCAGCAACTCGGGCGGCGCCAGCCGCCAGTTGAGGGGCACCAGGATCGCGCCGAGGCGCGCCGCGGCAAACAGCAGCACCAGCGTGTCCGGAGCATTGGTGCCGAGATAGGCGACCCGGTCTCCCCGGCGCACGCCATGGCGATCGCGCAGCAGACCGGCGACGGTCGCGACCGCCCGCGCCATCTCGCGATAGCTCAGCACCATGCCGTCGAACAGCACCGCCGGCTTGTCGGGGGTGAAACGGGCATGCGCTTCGATCCAGCTGTCGATGGAGGTCACGCGTCGGTCTCTCCCGGCAGATACAGGCTTTCGCGACCAATTCTGTCGAGACAGATCTCCGCCGTCCAGGGCAACATCAGCGCTCCGCAGCGGCTGTCGCGGTAAAGCCGCTCGAGCGGCAGCGTCTTCAGCATCGACTGTCCCCCGCAAGTCCGCACGGCAAGCTGGCAGATCTCGTTGGCATTTTCCATCACCGTGTAATGCGCCGCCCAGGCGCGCATCAGCTGCTCGCGCGAGGGATCGGGGCCGGCTTCCGTGATCGCCTGGAACCACAGCGCCTTGGTCTGCTCCAGCATGAGCTGCATCTGGGCAACGCCGATCTGCTTGGTCGGGAACATCCGCCGCTTGACCGGAGGCAGGCCCGGCCATTCGCCGCGCAGGTACTTGATCGTGAAGTCGCAGGCGGCCTGGGCGATGCCCATGTAGGTCGGCGACAGCGTCATGAACATGTGCGGCCAGCGGCTTGCCGCCTGATAATAGACGCCGCGCGGCATGAGCTGCTCGTGGTCCGGCACGAAGACGTCCTTGAAGATCAGCGTGCGCGAAACCGTGCCGCGCATGCCAAGCGGATCCCAGTCGCCGACGACCTCGATGCCCTCGGATCGCGCCGGCACGGCGATGTACATCGTGTCGCGGCGCGAGGGCCTTTCGCCCTCCTTCATCTCACCGCAGAGAATGCCGTAATAATCCGCGTGGCCCGACAGCGAGGCGAAGATCTTCTTGCCGTTGATCAGCCAGCCGCCGTCGACCCGCTTCGCGCTGGTGGAAAAGGGCACCGCGCCGGCCGCCGCCGCGCCGCCTTCGGAGAACGGCTGCGAGTAGATCGCGCCCTCGTCGAGAATGCGTGCGTAGTGGCGCGCCCGCCGCTCCAGATGCAGCTCGCGCTGGGCCGCACTCATCTCCAGATCGTCTGTCAGCGCGCCGGTCCAAAGGCACGAACACACATGCATGTTCCAGGTCAGCGCGGTCGCGCCGCAATAACGCCCGATCTCGGCCGCCGTCATCATGTAGGCGCGAAACGGCGCGCCGTGTCCGCCGTTCTCCTTCGGCACGCAGACGCCCAGCAACCCCGCCTCATGCATGTCGCGGTAGTTTTCCGTCGGGAAGGTCGCTTCGCGATCGTACATCTCCGCACGCGGCGCGAACTTCGACCGTCCGACACGGCGCGCAAGACGCGTCAGTTCGGCTTCCTGATCCGTGAGCCGGAACGCGTCTGGATCGAAGATCGGCCGGTCGATGTCCGTTTCGTCAGGGATGGCGATGGTCATGGAGCGGGTCCTCTCTGGTGTTTTTTCTAACGATCCGTGTCTTTCAGGAAGCTCCGGATTTCTCCGGTGAAGGCGTCGGGGCATTCCAGCGGCGCGAGATGGCCGATGCCCTCAAGCTCGACGACGCGCGCGGCCGGGATCTTGTCCGCCATGCGCCGCATCGTCGGTGCGGGCGCGTTGCGGTCCTCGCCGCCGGCGATCAGCAGCACCGGCACCGGGATCAGGGGAAGCGCGTCGCGCGCGTCGAAGGTCGCCAGGCAGCGGATCGCCGCGCGATAGGTCGCCTCCGGCACCTCTGACATCGCCGCGCGCGCCTGGTCCGCGGCCTCGGGCACGGCACGCGATCCGACAAGCCCGGGCACGAATTCGGCCGCGAGATCTGGCATTGTCCGTCCCGCGTCGAGCGGCGCGAGCCGCTCAATGACGAACTGTTTCTGAAAGCTCCCGTCGCGGCTGCCGAAGGCGGCTGTCGTTGCCGACAGCACAAGCGTGCGCACCCGCTCGGGATGGCGCGCGACGAAGGCCTGCGCCAGCATGCCGCCGATGGAATGGCCGACGAGATCGACACGGGCGAAATGCAACCGGTCGAGAAAGGCCAGAAGCGCCGCCACCAGACCGTCGAAGGTCATCTCGCCGTCGAGGTCGTGTCCGCCATAGCCGGGCAGGTTCCAGCCGATCGCGTCGCAGCGCCGTCCCAGGTCGGCAATCTGCGGAGCGAACATCTCCGCCCCCGCGCCGATCCCGTGCAGAAACACCACGGCGCGCGCGCCGCCGGTTGCGCGGATGTGATCTCCGCCGCTCATCGCAGTGCCTCGATCAGCTCGCCGTCGACGACCACCGCCTCGCCATCGAGCGCGATGGTGCAGCCGCGCACCGGAATGTCGAAATGTCCCCTGGTGAAACGTCCGGCGAATTCGTTCGCACCGGTCGAAAACAGGAAGTTTCCGGAATAGGCGCGGACTTCCGTTCCGTTGGTCTCGCGCTGGTCGTACATGGCGAGCGCCTCGTAGCGCGCCGCCTCGTTCATGCCGAAACCGACATGGCTGACCGCATAGGCCTCGCGTTCGCCCCAGGCAGCCAGATAGCGCCGGGTCAGTTCCACATCCGTCCCGTGACCGTCGATTTGTGTCACGTAATCATCGACGATGGTCAGCCGGACGGGGCTTTCCAGATAGCGCTTGAACGTCAGGTTCACGTCACCCGCATCGAGCACCAGTGTACCGTTGACGCTGCCGGTCTTCGGGAAACTGACGACGAGACCGGCCGGCCAGTGGGCGACGCTGCCGGGCCGGTCGCACCAGCCCCAGACACCGGCGGTCGACGCCCCCGTCATCAAGACGGTGAGATCGGTGCCGGCCTGCGAGGTCACCGTCATGGTCGAACAGCCGCGGAGGCGCCCGACCGCGTCGCGCACCCGATCCTTGTCGCGGGGCTGCGGCAACAGCCGCTCGAGCGCATCCGGATGCTCGTTGGAAATCATCAGGACCCGCGCGCCGTGCTCCAGAACGCGCGGCAGCTCCGGGGCATGAAGCAGGCCTTCGACGGTGAGATCCACGACGAGGCCGCTCGCGGCAAGCGCCGTGATGGCCGCGTCCTGACCGCCCAGCGCCGCGGAGGCGCCGGTCGATCGCACCGGCACGGGGGCGTCCTGCCGGGGCGTCGGCACCACGACATGAAAGACGGTGGCGCCAAGACGCTGCAGGGCGAGTTCCGCAATGTGAACGTTGAGCGGGCGGGACTGGGTTTCAGACAGCAGTGCGACGGTCTCGCCGGCGGTCACCTTGCACAGGACGAACACACGCTCGAACGCGTCGATCCATTTGCCCTCGATCCGATCGGCAAGCATGCGAACCCTCCCGAATGTTGTTCCTGGTCATGCTTTTGCGCAGGAACCGAAAAGAACTTGGAGGATCGTAGCAATATCGTTATTGTATGAAAAGGAATATTTTTAGATCTCAATGATCCAGTCGACACACAGGGGGCCGTGCCATGATGACCGACCACCGGGACTTCCGGACAGCACTGGGCCGTTTCGCCACCGGAGTGACCATCGTCACGACGCTGGATGCCACCGGGCGTCCCGTCGGCCTGACGGCCAATTCCTTCAATTCGGTTTCGCTCGATCCGCCGATGGTGCTTTGGAGCCTGGCCCGAAGTTCCCGGAACCTCGGCGCTTTCGAACGCGCGACGCACTACGCGATCAATGTGCTGGCCTCCGACCAGCGCGCGTTGTCCGACCGTTTCGCACGGCCCGCGCAGGACCGGTTCGCCGACGTCGACTGGTGCCCCGGACTGGGCGGCGTACCGGTTCTGGCCGGTGTCACGGCCGTGTTCCAGTGCCGCCACGACGCGCAGGTCGAAGGCGGCGATCACATCGTTTTCCTGGGCGCGGTGGAGGCCTTCGAAGGCCGGGAGCGCGAACCGCTTCTCTACCATGGCGGCCGATACGCGACCCCGCGCTACGCGCCGGCCCGGCCATGACCGGTTCGACCCGTTTCGTCGACGGCTATCTTCTCTATCTGCTGGCCCGCGCCTCCAGCGTGGCAAGCGCGGAGTTTCATCACGAAGTGCGCGGACAAGGCGTGTCGATCGCTGTCTGGCGCGTCCTCGCCTCCTTGAAGGGAACAAGGCAGGGCCTGACCGTCGGCGAACTGGCGCGCAGCTGTCTCGCCAACCAGCCGGCGATCTCCAAGACCGTCGACAAGCTCGTCGCCCAGGGCCTTCTGGAGCGGCATGCCGACGGCGAGGACCGACGGCGGGTCTGGGTCCGCCTCACCGCGGCCGGCGAGACACGCGCCGACGCGCTGGTCGACCGGGCAAAGGCCCACCAGGATCGCCTGCTCGAGGCGCTCGGACCGGACAATGCCGACATTCTCAAGACCGCGCTGACGCAGCTGATCGACCGCGCGCCCTGAGCTTCGCCCGCCCTGCGGCGGCGGCTCCCATCCGCAGTATCCCGCATTAACCGAATGTCTCGGTTCGCCCGCGTCCGGCTTGATTGTATGGTTCGCTCACGGTGACGGACGCACGCATTGCGTGATGCCGTCATTTGTCCGGACCGGCGGAATGCGCCGCGCCGGCACGCATCGGACAAGATCGGCAATCGGAAAAGCCGGACAGACCCGGGACGACCACCGCACGACCGACACCGCGTCGGGCGAACGGTCGGGCTACGCGTACGCGCGACGCCCGCGGTCGGCTTTTCACGGCCCATCTGCGAGATGCGATCGCGACGCAATTGTGGAGGAAATCGCATGAGCAACGAAAACGGCACGGAGGCGGGCAAGGCGTACTGGAAAGCCAACCTCGCCCTGATCCGCAACTGCCTGATCGTCTGGGCGCTGTCGTCCTTCGGCATGGGCATCCTGTTTCGCCCGCTGCTGACGGGCATCGAGGTCGGCGGCACCGATCTGGGCTTCTGGTTCGCCCAGCAGGGATCGATCCTGGTCTTTCTGGGACTGATCTTCTTTTACGCATGGCGCATGAACAAGCTCGACCACCAGTTCGGCGTCGAGGAATAAGCCCCGGGAGGCCTGATCGATGGATCAAACAACACTCAATTACATCGTCGTGGGGCTGTCATTCGCGCTCTACTTCGGGATCGCCATCTGGGCGCGCGCCGGGTCGACCGGCGAGTTCTATGCCGCCGGCCGCGGGGTTCCCCCGGTCCTGAACGGCATGGCGACCGGAGCCGACTGGATGTCGGCGGCGTCCTTCATCTCCATGGCCGGGCTGATTGCCTTCACCGGCTATGACAACTCGACCTTCCTGATGGGCTGGACCGGCGGCTATGTGCTGCTCGCCATGCTGCTTGCCCCCTATTTGCGCAAGTTCGGCAAATACACGGTGCCGGAGTTCATCGGCGACCGTTTCTATTCGCAAACCGCGCGCATCGTCGCCGTGATCTGCCTGATCGTCGCCTCGATCACCTATGTCATCGGCCAGATGACGGGCGTCGGTGTGACCTTCGCCCGCTTTCTCGAGGTCGATGTGACCACCGGCCTCTTGATCGGCGCGACGGTCGTGTTCTTCTATGCGGTGCTCGGCGGCATGAAGGGCATCACCTATACGCAGGTCGCCCAGTACGTCGTGCTGATCACGGCCTATACCATCCCGGCGATCTTCATCTCGCTGGCGCTGACCGGAAATGCGATCCCCTCGCTCGGCCTGTTCTCCGAGCACACCGCCTCGGGCCAGCCACTTCTCGCCAAGCTCGACCAGGTCGTCACCGATCTCGGTTTCGCCAGCTACACCGGCCATCACACCAACACGCTGAACATGGTGCTCTTCACCATGTCGCTGATGATCGGCACGGCGGGCCTTCCGCATGTCATCATCCGCTTCTTCACCGTGCCGCGGGTCGCCGACGCGCGCTGGTCCGCCGGCTGGGCGCTGGTTTTCATCGCACTGCTCTATCTGACGGCTCCCGCTGTCGGCGCGATGGCACGCCTCAACATCATGGACACGATCCAGACCGGCGAAATCGGTGCGCCGGAGGGCAATCTCGCTTACGAGAACCGGCCGCAGTGGTTCAAGAACTGGGAGGAGACCGGGCTTCTCAACTTCGAGGACAAGAACGGCGACGGTCGCATCCAGTTCTACAACGACAAGAACGCCGAGTTCGCCGAAAAGGCCCAGGAATTCGGCTGGAACGGCAACGAGCTGGACGTCAACCGCGACATCCTCGTGCTCGCCAACCCGGAGATCGCGCAGCTTCCCGGCTGGGTGATCGCGCTTGTCGCCGCCGGCGGTCTCGCAGCCGCGCTGTCGACGGCCGCGGGCCTCCTGCTCGCGATTTCCTCGGCGATCTCGCACGACCTGATCAAGTCGGTCATCAACCCGCGCATCTCGGAAAAGGGCGAACTCCTTGCCGCCCGCATCG
Source organism: Stappia stellulata DSM 5886 (assembly GCF_000423705.1). Taxonomy (GTDB): domain Bacteria; phylum Pseudomonadota; class Alphaproteobacteria; order Rhizobiales; family Stappiaceae; genus Stappia; species Stappia stellulata. Next base: position 179,476 of record NZ_AUIM01000011.1, read on the forward strand.
CGATGACCGGTGCGATCATCGTCGCGACTTGGCTCGGGCTCAATCCTCCGGGCTTCGCGGCCCAGACCGTGGCGCTCGCCTTCGGCCTTGCCGCGGCGTCGATCTTTCCGGTGCTGATGATGGGCATCTTCTCCAAGCGGGTAAACGCGCCCGGTGCGATCTGCGGCATGCTGACGGGGCTGATCATCACGGTCGGCTATGTCTTCACCTACCTGGGCATGTTCTTCATCCCCGGCACCAACCTGCTGCCGAACACGCCGGACGCCTGGCTCTTCGGCATTTCCCCGGCCTCCTTCGGCACGATCGGCGCGATCTTCAACTTCGCGGTCGCCTATCTCGTGTCGATGCAGACGGCGGAACCGCCGCAGGAAATCCAGGACCTGGTGGAATCCGTGCGCATCCCGCGCGGTGCCGGTGTTGCCGTCGACCACTGACGGCGCGCCACGCCACACCGAGACCGGCCCCCGCCCACGGGCGGGGGTCGCACACCTGGCGGTTTGCACCGGAGGCTCCGGCACATCCAGACCGCATGACACTGGCGACAAGGTGAGCCATGACCCTCGACACCGCCTCCCTGACCGCCTTCTTCTCCCGACATCACCCCTTCGACCTGCTGCCCGAGGCCGAAATCGCGGCGCTCGCGCAAACCGCCAAGCGGAAAACGCTCGCGCCCGGCCTGCCGCTTTTCAATGTCGGCGAGACGCTGACCCACATCCATGTGGTGGAAAGCGGCGAAGTCGATCTCCTGTCTCCACAAGGCGATCCGGTCTCGCGCGCCGCCAGCGGCGAAATCCTCGGCGCCAAGGCGCTGCTGCGCGACGGGACCGCGACCCTGCGCGCCGTCGGCGCGAGTGACAGCGCGTTGATCGCCATTCCGGGCACGGTGTTTCGCGCCCTCCTCGGCCGGCATCCGCGCTTCGACGCCTTCTTCGATCCCTTGCGCGACACGCCGAAACGTCGGGCGACGGGCCCATCGGACGGGGCCGATGCGGCCCTCGTCTCCGTCGAACTGCGCGACATCATGACAGCCGACCCGCTGGTGTTGCCGCAAGGCATCGGCGCCCGGGACGCCGCGCGCATCATGGCGGACAAGAACATTTCCTGCGTGCTTGTCGGCGACAACGCAACGCTTGCCGGCATCGTTACCACCGGCGACCTCACCGCCCGGGTGCTCGCCGCCGGCCGCGACCCGCTGACACCGCTTCGCGCAATCATGACCGCCGACCCTGCTTCGCTGCCGCCCGGCGCGCTGCTCCTCGACGCCTTGATGCTGATGAGCGGTCGGGGGATCGGCCATCTGCCGGTCTGCGAGGAGGGGCGCGCCGTCGGCATCGTCACCCGCACAAATCTGGTGCGCCACCAGTCGCTCTCGGCCGTCTCGCTGATCTCCGACATCGCCCGCCAGGACACGCAAGACGCGCTTGCCGCCACCGTGGCGCAGGTGCCGCAGCTACTCGCGCAGCTCGTCGGCCTCGGCGTGGAAGCCCATCGCATCGGCCATCTGATCAGCAGCGTGACCGACGCGCTGACCCGGCGGCTGATCGAGCTTGCCGAACGCGATCTCGGCCCCGCGCCCGTGCCCTGGCTCTGGGCGGCCTGCGGATCTCAAGGAAGGCGCGAGCAGACCGGCGTTTCGGACCAGGACAATTGCCTGATCCTCGACGACGCCTATGACGAGGCGCGCCACGGCAAATGGTTCGCCGACTTCGCCGCGCGCGTCTGCGACGGACTGAACGCCTGCGGTTATGTCTATTGTCCGGGCGACATGATGGCGACCAATCCGCGCTGGCGACAGCCGGCGAAGGTCTGGAAGGGCTATTTCGAGGGCTGGATCGCAACCCCCGATCCGATGGCGCAGATGCTGGCGAGCGTGATGTTCGACCTGCGCCCGATCCACGGGGAGACCGCACTTTTTTCCGGCATGCAGCGCCGCACTCTGGATCTGGCGCGGCGCAATTCGATCTTCCGCGCCCATATGACGGCCAATTCCTTGAAACACACGCCTCCGCTCGGCCTGTTTCGCGGCTTCGCGCTGATCCGCTCGGGGGAGCACAAGGACACGCTCGACCTCAAGCACAGCGGCGTCGTTCCCGTCGTCGATCTCGCCCGGCTCTATGCGCTGGAAGGCGGGCTTGAGCCGGTCAACACGCGCGAACGGTTGATCGCCGCGCGCGAGGCGGGCACCCTCAGCCCGTCGGGCGGGCGCGATCTCGTCGATGCCTACGACCTGATCGCCAACATCCGTCTGGCGCATCAGGCAAGACAGGTGCGCGCGGGGGAGGCGCCAGACAATTTCATGGCCCCGGCGAGCCTGTCGGCGCTGGAGCGCAATCACCTCAAGGACGCCTTCGGCGTGATAAAGACCCTGCAATCGGCCATCGGCCACGGCCGCACGCTGTGACGAGCCCTGCACCGGCAACGCGCGCCATTTGACAGCGGCGCCGGCAAGCCCCATCCCTGACCGGCGCCGACAATTTCAAAGCGAAGGCAACGAATCCCATGTTCTTCACGCTGATCAGCACCTTCGTCCTCGGCCTCGCCGTCGCCGGCATCATTCTGCTGGTGAACCGCACCATCGGCGGACGCCTGCCGCGCTGGACGACCCCGGCCGCTGCCGGGCTTGCCATGCTCGCCTACACGATCTGGACGGAATACGACTGGGTCGACCGCACGACGCGCGGCCTGCCGAACGGGCTGGAGGTGGTGCGCACCTATGAGACCTCAAACATCCTGCAGCCCTGGACGCTGATCGCGCCGCGCATCAACCGTCTGGTCGCGCTCGACCGGCCGAGCATCGAGACGAACGAAAACGCCCCGCGCTACCGCAAGGCGTCGCTTTATCTCTTTGCCCGCTTCGACCAGCCGCGCGAATTGCGCCAGATCTACGACTGCGAGCAAAACCGCCGCATCGACCTGCTGCCGGGCGAAACCGTCGATCCGGCCGAGATCCCCGACGCCGCCTGGGAACAGCTCTCGAACGACCCGGTTGCAACGGAAGTGTGTGGCGGGTGAGGGGAAGAAATTCGCAGCGAGACCGGCCGGCGCCATTCAGAACCGGCGACAGCAAAGACAATCGGTTGGCGCGACCAAACCGACGATAGGGGATGAGAAAAAGTGGTGCCGGTGAACGGACTCGAACCGCCGACCCCATCATTACGAATGACGTGCTCTACCATCTGAGCTACACCGGCGCACCAAACCGGGACGTGTGCGTCCCGTATGTCTTCCAAAGCAAGGCGCTTCGGACGTTCGCCCGTCCCGGTCTTTCGGGGCGGACAGACCCCACGTCATCCGCGACAGCGAATACGGTCGCTGTCAGGCGTTCGGCGAGGTGGCCGCTTGATACCCGACCGGGCGGCGCGGCGCAAGAGGCTTTACGTGCCCCCTCGCGCCTTTTGGACAAAGCGGCAAGGCACCGCGATCTGGCAAGCGAAACGCCCCGACCCGTATGAGGGTCGGGACACGTCGAGACGCCGATCGCATCCCCGCCCCGAGGCGGGGACAACGCCCGCAAATGAAGCCGTGGCGAAGCCTCCCGCCTCCATCGGCGTATCGGGTCCCTGCCATCGAAACGGCCGGCCTTCCCGGCCAAGCGCGTGGCGCCGCCGGGCAGGCCGGGCATTCGTCAGTTGAAGAAGCGGAAACCCGGCTTCTTCTGGCTCGCCTTGTCCGCCTCGTCGTCCGGCCCCGGATCGTCGGGCATGTGTTTCAGCGGAAACTCGATCGGGCGCGACAGGTCGTCCTTCCCCTTGCCAGCGGTTTTGCCATCGGCCTTGGGGTCTGTCTTCGCGTCCGTCTTGGCGTCCGCTTTTGCAGCCTCCTTCGGGGCGTCGTCCTTCGGCTCGGCCGCACGTGCCGCAGCTGCCGGCGCCACTCCGGTCGCGTCCGCCGCTTTTACCGGGTCCGATGTCTCGTCCGTCCGGGCTGCGTCCTCTTGCGCCGGGGCGGCTGTATCCGCAGCTCGCGTGGCATCGGCCACGGGATGCGCCTCGGCGGCGGAGGCCGCCGCACCGCCGGGAGGAGAGGCCGGTGCGGGCGCCTGCGCGGCGCCGGACACAGTCTCGCCGGTCGCCTGCGGGCTTGCCTCGCCGGCCGGCGGCTTGCGTTCCAGCGGCGTCGCTTCCAGATGCGCCGGGGCGGCCGGAAGCGCTTCCAGAAGCGTCTCGTCCAGCGCCTCGAGCGGATCGTCGTGGTGATCGCGCGTTGCCGGGGGGGTGGTCCAGACGAAGGCATCCAGCCGTCCGTCGACCGGCGACACCGGCGACCAGGTGTCGCTGACGACGCCATCCGCCACCCAGGCCGGGTCGGAGGGCGCGCGCACCGCGCGGGCGAGCCATTCGCGCACCCGGCCCCTGTCGCCGTGCTGGCGTTCCTCCAGGTCCGCCATCATCAGGAACACGCGCTGCGTCGGCTCCAGGCGAAGTGCTGCCTTCATCTGCGCACGCGCCAGATCCCAGTCGCCCGCCTCGATGGCGGCCCGCGCCAGCGCCAGCGCGCCTTCCGCATTGTGGGCGCGCAGCGCGGCGAGCGACTTCACCCGCTTCAGCCGGTCCTGCGCCGAGTCGCCCGTGCGCGCATGGGCATAGGCATCGGCAAGCTCGGGATGCGGGGTGTGCTTCCAGGTGGTCTCGGCGATTTTCATCGCCTTGCGGATATCGCCGCGCCGTGTCGCGAGACGCGCGGCAGCCACCGCCGCCGGCACCAGCGCGGGCGCCAGTCCGTGTGCCTCGTTCGCCTTCTGGCGTGCGGCGTCCGGATCGCGATCCTCAAGCTCCAGCGCCTGCGCGGTCAGCAGCACCGCCTTGTGGCGGCGGAAGGTCTTCTTGTCGACGAGCTTGGAGGCGTAGTTCTTCTCCAGCGTCTTGATCGCATCGGCCCAGTCGCCGCTCACCGCCTGATAACCGAGCACCGCGCGCCCGGCCCAGTCGAGGCCCGGCATCAGCTGCGCGGCTTCCTCGGCATAGTGGCGCGCTGCAACCGGTTCGTTCAGCCGCTCCGCCTCGATGTAGAGACCGTGCAGACCCACGGGACGCAGCGCCGGATCGTCGAGCATCGCCTCGAAGCGCGACCGCGCCTCCTCGTGCCGTCCGTCGAGCTGGGCACTTTGTGCCAGCAGAAGCTGCGTCGCCGGTTCGCCGGACAGAAGCTTCGCGGCCTCCGCGCCGTGACGGCCCGCGCCGGCGGCATCGCCCACGCCCAGCGCCAGCAGGCCCTTGGACATGGCGTCATAGCCGCGGTCCTTGCGCCGGCGGCAGAAGAAGCGGCTCACGTGGTCGGGCGTGCGCAGGATGAACAGCGCAACGTTCCAGAAGACGATCCCGAGCACCAGGAGACCGAGCAGCGCGACGGCCGCCGTCATCACGCCGGTCTCGATCTGATAGCCCTGCCAGTCGAGGGTGACGATGCCCGGCTTGTCGGCGATCCAGGCGGAGGCCACCGCGACAAGGAACACAAGAGCGATGAAGATCAGCAAGCGAATCATGATGTTTCCCTCCCCCCAACCCGGCCTTGCGGGTCATGACGGCATGCGGGGCAATTGACGGGTCCGCCGGCAGTGGCGGTGAGCGCGGCCCTCATTGCGGCGCCGCGCTCAGCGATTTCAGCACGTCGCGCGTCACCTGGTCCACCAGCCGGTCGGCGGCAAGCCGCGCCCGCGCGTTGCCGACCCAGTCGCTCCCGGCAGCGCGCACGTTTTCCGGCAGCGTCTCATAGGCATCGAGCGCCCCGGCGAAATCGCCCGCATCGACCCGGGCCTCCATGCGGCCAAGGGCGGCCGACGGCGTGTTGGCGTCGCTTTCCCCCGGCTGGCGGATCGAGATGAGCGAGCGCGCATTGGACCAGAAGCTGTCGACCAGATCGCCATCGGCGGGGGCATCCAGCTTCGCGCTCATCGCACGCGCGGCGGCGCCAAACGCCGCCTGCAGCGCATTGCGGGTGGGAACGCCCTGCGCGGCACGCGCCTGCAGCGGCCCGAGATCCGTGTCCGCGGGAAGCGCGGACGCCACCGCGGCAAGCTCCGTCTCGAACGGCGCGCCCGCGTCCATGGCGGATTTCAGCGCCGAGACCGCGACGGCGCGCGCTGCCGTCTCGCGGGCGCCGACGCCGCCCATCTGCGCCTCGATCGGCGCGACCCGCTTTTCCAGGGCGGCGACCGTCGTCGAAACGCTTTTCAGCCCCTCGTCGACCCGGGTCTGCAGCGCGTCCTGCCCTTTGGTCAGGCTGGCCAGCGTCTCCCCCTGCGCCGACGCCTGGCTGTTCAGCGCAGCGATACTTTCCTGCAGGCCCGAGAGCTGATCCCTGACGCCCGACAGCCCGCCGAGCGTCTGGTCGAGCGAGGCGACGGTGTCCTCAAGCGCGGAAATCCGGCTGTCGAGCGCGGCACGGGCATCGCCGGCCCCGGCACTGTCGCCGATCTGGTCACGCAGGCTGGCGATGGTCTCGCCCTGCTCGCTCACGCTCTGGCCGAGCGCCTCCTGCCGTTCCTGAAGGCTGGCGAGACCGGCCGTCTCGCCGGCGCCGCCGGAAGACACGAACCGCCGCAGCTCCGCCAGTCCGCTCTCCAGTTGCGCAAGCCGCTCCGAAGCCGCCTCCGGAAGACCGGTGGCCGATTGCAGCCCGCTCTCCACCGAGCTCTCAAGCGCCGACATGCGGGAGCGCAGGTCCTCAAGCGCGGCGGAGGCGGAGGAGGTCGCATCCTGCGTGTCGCTCAGTCCGGCGATGCGCTCCTCAAGGCCGGCGATGCGGCTTTGTGCCGCGGTCAACGCGGATTGCACCTCGGAGGCCGCCGGAGCGGCGCTCACCGGCAGATAACCGGCGCGATGCGCGCCGTAGGCACCGCCGAGCACGAGCCCCGCGCCGACGATCGAGGCAACGACGAGGGAGCTCACGCCGGCGCCGCCGGATTTTTCCGGGCGCGCGGCGTCGGCCGCCGGGGGCTTGCCCGTGCCGGCGGAGGACTGAGCGGAGGATGTGGCGGAAGCCGAAGACGCGCCGCCCCCGGATCCGCCGGGCTTTGCCGCCGACGACGTTTCGCCGGGTTTCGCGCCGCTCGCGGAGGCCCCGGCCGGCGCCGTTGCCGGCGCGACGGCCGGTCCGGAAGCGGAACCGGCCGGCTTCTGGGGTGAACCGGACGACGAGGCGGGCGAAGAGGCGGACTTCGATGCAGGGGAGGCGCTCGCCGACGCCGGCGCGGCGGATTTCGCACCGGAAGCCGGAGACGACGACGCGCTCGTGCCCGCGCCGGCCGGCTTCGCGTCACCGGGCTTCGCATCGGACTGTTTGGTGTCGGACGGTTTGGTGTCCGCCTGCCTGCCTTGCGCGGATTTCGTCTCGCTCGGCGTGCCCGGTGCCGCGGTGTCCGGCCCCTGAGAACCGCTTTTCTGGGACCCGGTGGACTGCGGGCCGGTCGCCGGCTTTTGCGCGGCTGGCTTGGCGCCGGGCACTTCCCTGGCTTCCAGATCGATGGTCACCGGCTTGCGGCCGGATGCACTCCCGGACGCCGCTCCGGACCCGGGTTTGGATGAGGCTTTCGCGGAGTCGCTCTTCTGGTCCGGCTTCTTGCTGTCGGCGGCCATGACTGTCCTCTCGCTTGCCGGGCATCGGCCCGGTGTCTTTACCTGAAACATGGGGTTCGCGATGGAACCGGTCGCCCCCATGATTGCCGTTTTCGCGCTGCAAAACAAATATGTCTGTCGATTAGCATGTCTTTTCCAGCAAGGCGATCAACGCCGCCTCGCTTGGCTCCGCCGCGACATGGCAGGGGCCGAGCGCATGCAACGGTTCCGCGACCTGGTCCGACAGCGCGAAGAAGACGAGCCCTTCGTGAACGTCGAGCCGGGTCAGCGCAGCGATCAAGGCATCGGCGGAGCGGCGGGAATACACCAGCACCGCCAGCGGATCCTCGGGACCGCAGGACGCCAGCGCCGCGACAAGCGCGGCCGGCGGCTCGGCAAGCGCCTCCATGTCGTAGACCTCGTGCATCCTGCAGGGGATGTCGTTCGCCTGCAGGATGGCGCAAAGATCGCCGCTGCGTTGCCGGCCGGCCAGATAGACCACCGATCCGGGACGGGCGCGCAGCAAATGCGCGCACAACGATCCCAGATCCCCGTCCGCGGCCTCCACCCGCAGGGCACCCGCGTCTTTCGCGGCTGAGGCCGTCGCCTCGCCGACGGCAAAGACCGGATGCGCGCGCAGTCGCTCCCATGCGGGCGTTCCCTGCACAGCCTCGATGGCGCGCGCGCTTGTCACCGCGACCACGGCACCCGGCGGCACCTCGGGCACGCCGGCAAGGCCGATCGCGCGCATCCGCATCATCGGCGCGACAACCGGCGCATAGCCAAGTCGCAGCAGCTGCCGCGCCGTGCGGCCCGCCACAGGTTCGGGTCGTGTCAGCAACACGCGCGACATGGCCTCAATCCCGGAAGAAGCCGGGGCCGCCGCGTCGTTTCAGCTCCGCGCCGGCGTCCTGTCCGAGCGCGGCCGCATCCGAGGCCGGCCCGTCGCGAAAGGTCTCATGCGCTTCCGATCCGTCGGGACGCAGAATCAGTCCGTCGAGACGGATCCGGTCGCCATCGAGCTTTGCCAGTCCGCCGATCGGCGTTTGGCAGGAGCCGTCGAGCTCGGCAAGAAAGGCACGCTCCGCCGTCAGGCAGATTTCGGTCTCGCGGTGGTGAATGGCGGCGAGCATGTCGCGCGTCGCGGTGTCGTCGGCGCGCGCCTCGATGCAGATCGCGCCCTGGCCCACCGCCGGCAGGAACTCCGCGGGGTCGATCACCGAGGTGATGACATCGCCAAGCCCGAGACGGCGCAATCCGGCCGTGGCGAGAAGCGTGGCGTCGACCACCCCGTCGGCGAGTTTCTTCAGCCGCGTCTGCACGTTGCCGCGATACATCACCACCTCGATATCGGGCCGCATCCGCTTGATCATCGCCTGGCGGCGCAAGCTGGACGAGCCGATGACCGCGCCCTGCGGCAGATCCTGGATCTTCTGCGCCTTTGGCGAGAGAAACGCGTCGCGCACATCCTCGCGCGGCAGGAAGGCGATCAGCTCCAGTCCTTCGGGAAGCACGGTCGGCATGTCCTTGGCGGAGTGAACGGCGATATCGATGTCGCCGTCGACCATCGCCTGCTCGATTTCCTTGGTGAACAGCCCCTTGCCCCCGACCTCCGACAGCGGCCGGTCCTGGATCCGGTCCCCGGACGTCTTGATCACGATGATCTCGAATGCACTTTCCGGCAGTCCGTGCGCGGCGATCAACCGATCCCGGGTCTCATGGGCCTGGGCGAGCGCGAGCGCGCTGCCGCGCGTGCCGATGCGAAATTGGGAGGCGGAAGGTTTTGTTTGCAAGGAGGTTATTCCTGGTGCTAGGCGGGTGTCGTGCGATAGGCGAATGGATCGATGATAAGCCCTCAAGCTGCTTCGGCCAATGCGGTCGACCCTGAAAATCGCCCCGCACCCGGCGCGGCGGCGTCCCTGACAATTCTGGGTATCGAAACGAGCTGCGACGAAACCGCCGCCGCCGTGGTGCGGCTCGACGCCGACGGCACGCCGCATGTTCTCTCCGACATCATCCGCTCGCAGGTCGACGAACACGCAGCCTTCGGCGGCGTTGTGCCGGAAATCGCCGCGCGCGCCCATATTTCCGTGCTCGATACGATTGTCGCCGCCGCGATGGAAGAGGCCGCCGTCTCCTTCGACGACATCGACGCGATTGCCGCGACCGCGGGCCCCGGCCTGATCGGCGGTGTGATTGTCGGCCTGATGACGGCAAAAGCGGCCGCCCTTGCAGCAAACAAGCCGCTCATCGCCGTCAACCATCTGGAAGGCCATGCGCTGACGGCGCGGCTGACAGATGACGTCGCCTTTCCCTATCTGCTGCTTCTGGTCTCCGGCGGTCACACCCAGTTTCTTCTGGTGGAGGGCGTCGGCGCCTATCGCCGCCTCGGCTCCACCATCGACGATGCGGTGGGCGAGGCCTTCGACAAGACGGCAAAACTCCTCGGCCTGTCCTATCCGGGCGGTCCGGCGGTGGAGGCTGCCGCCGCCAAGGGGGACGCGCGTCGCTTTCCCCTGCCGCGCCCGATGCTCGACCGGCCGGGGATCGACCTGTCCTTCGCCGGCTTGAAGACGGCGGTGCGCACCGCCGCCCATCGCGCCGCGCCTTTGGATACTCAGGCCGTTTCAGACCTTTGCGCGTCCTTCCAGGAGGCGGTGAGCGACGTCATCGGCGAAAAGAGCCGGCGTGCGCTGGAGCTCTTCGCGACAGCCCACCCGGACGTCGCGCCCGCTCTGGTGGTGGCCGGCGGGGTTGCCGCCAATTCCGCGATCCGCGAAAAGCTCGACAGCGTCACGCGTGCCGCCGGCGCGCGGCTCGTCGCCCCGCCGCACAGGCTGTGCACCGACAATGCGGCAATGATCGCCTGGGCCGGCATCGAGCGGATGCGGGATGCGGCGACAAGAGGCGAGACCGTCGACGACCAGAACGTGTCGCCGCGCCCGCGCTGGCCGCTGGATGCAAATGCCGCCGGGCTGATCGGCTCGGGACGCAAGGGAGCCAAGGCGTGAACGACCCGAGATTCTTCGAAGGCGAGGTCTGCGAGACCCCGCCCGCACGCTACGACCGGCTGAAGCACAAGGCCTATATCTATCTGACGGCGGGGCGCGACCTTCTGGTATTTCGCCAGCCCGACCAGCCCTATGTCGGTCTGCAGATCCCCGGCGGCACCGTCGATCCCGGAGAAAGCCACCTGGGCGCGGCCCTGCGCGAGTTTCACGAGGAGACCGGGCTTGCGGTCTGCAATGCGCTCGACACGCTGAGCGAACAGCTCGTGCTCTTCGACAATGAACTCGGCCGCGACATCCATTCCCGCCGGCTCTATCACGCGGCCATGCCCCATAACGCTCCGGCCCGCCGGCGCGACCGGTGGGAACACTACGAGATGACGCCGTCGGCCGGCGGAGACCCGATCCGCTTCGAGCTGTTCTGGATCGACATCGACGCGGCCATCGCGCAAGGCACGGACCGTTTCTTCACCGGGTTTCACGCACCGCTTGCCGATCTGCGCGCGCGGCTGGAGACACGGGCATGACACCGGCGGAAGGTCGAAACATCGAGCGGATCGCGGTTCTGGGCGGCGGCGCCTGGGGTACAGCCCTTGCGCTTGTCGCGGCGCGTGCGGGCCGCAGCGTACGCCTTTGGGCGCGCGATGCCGACATCGTGCGCGCGCTGAACGAGGACAACGCCAACCCGCGTTATCTGCCGGGCGTGACAATCGACCCGCCGCTTTTCGCGACAACCGCTCTCGATGAAGCGCTTGTCGACGCCGACGCCGTGCTGCTGGTAACCCCTGCGCAGACGACCCGCGCCATGGCGGAAAACCTCGCCTCGCGCCTTGCGCCGGGAACGCCCGTGATCCTTTGCGCCAAGGGCATCGAACGCGACACGGGCCTGCTGCTCGGCGACGTGCTGCGCGAGGCCGCGCCGGGCGTGATGCCAGCGGTGCTGTCGGGGCCGAGTTTCGCCGGCGATGTGGCGCGCGGCCTGCCGACCGCCGTCACCATCGCCGCCGCCGACGGCAAGATCGCCGACCGGCTGTCGGCGGCACTCGCAAGCCCGCAATTTCGCCCCTATGCCGCGACCGATCTCACCGGCGTGCAGATCGGCGGCGCGCTGAAGAACGTGCTGGCGATTGCCTGCGGCGCGGTCGCCGGCAAGCAGTGGGGCGCAAGCGCATTGGCCGCGCTCACCGCGCGTGGCTTCGCCGAACTGACCCGCCTCGGCCTTGCACTCGGCGCACAACGCGAGACCCTCGCCGGCCTTTCGGGTCTCGGCGATCTGGTGCTGACCTGCGGTTCGGCGCAATCGCGCAATTTCGCCTTCGGCGAGGCGCTTGGAAAAGGCGCGAGCGTTGCCTCGCTCACCGCCGAGGGCCAGAAACTCGCCGAAGGCGTGCATTCCGCAGCCGTTGCCGAAACACTCGCCGCCCGCCACGGCGTGGAGCTGCCGATCTGCCGCGCGGTCTCCGCCGTGCTCGACGGACGCCTGTCCATCGACGACGCCCTCACCGAACTGATGACCCGGCCCCTGAAGCGCGAAGCGTGAGGGAAGGCGCCCGGATCGCGCCCAATCGCCCCCGGGCTTGCGGGCGCCCGCCGGTCGGTTATGTATTGCCGAAGCTTCCGGACACCGACACAGGGGGACACTCCATGCTCTATGCGTTGATCTGCACCGACAAGCCGGGCGCGCTTGAGGTGCGCAAGGCCAATCGCGAGGACCATCTCGCGTTTCTCGCCGCCATGGGCGACAAGCTCAAGGCCGCCGGCCCCTTCCTCGACGACGACGGCGGCATGACCGGCTCGCTCGTCGTGATCGAGGCGACGAGCCGAGACGAGGCGCTTGCCGTCTCCCAGGAAGACCCCTATGCCCGCGCGGGCCTGTTCGAGAGTGTCGAAATCCGGCCCTGGAACTGGGCCCTCAAGAATCCGGAGGCCTGAGGCATGCGTTACTGGCTGTTCAAGTCCGAGCCGGACAAATGGTCCTGGGAAATGCAGAAGGCCAAGGGCGAGGCCGGCGAGGAGTGGGACGGGATCCGCAACTATCAGGCGCGCAACAACATGCGCGAGATGAAGATCGGCGACCGTGGCTTCTTCTACCATTCCAACATCGGCAAGGAAGTCGTCGGCATCGTCGAGGTCAGCAAGGAGATCCACCCGGACTCGACCACCGACGACCCGCGCTGGGAATGCGTCGACGTCAAGGCGGTGTGCGACATGCCGAAACCCGTGACGCTGGCCGACGTCAAGGCGGAGCCGACGCTCTCGGACATGTCGCTCGTCACCTCGATGCGGCTCTCCGTGCAACCGGTCACGGAAGAGGAATGGAAAATCGTCTGCGCCATGGGCGGGCTCGACCCCCAATGACGCCGCGCGCGGATCCGGCGGGGTTCATTCTCGCCAACACGCGGATCCACGCCGTTCCCCATGCGCCGGAAATCCGCCTTCACCTCGCCGACGAGGCGATGGAGTTGTGGCAGAAGACCGAGGACGACCTCGGCGCGCTCGGCCTGCCGCCGCCGTTCTGGGCCTTCGCCTGGGCCGGCGGCCAGGCGCTCGCCCGCTACATTCTCGACACGCCGGAGCTGGTCGCCGGTCGCCGCGTGCTCGATTTCGCCACCGGCTCCGGGCTTGTCGCCATCGCCTGTGCAAAGGCGGGCGCGGCACATGTGCTTGCCTGCGACATCGACCCTTTCGCGAAGGCCGCCACGCGGCTGAACGCCGCGCTCAACGGCGTCCCGCTCGAGGTCTCCGATGCGGATCTTCTCCAGAGCGATCCGCCGCAGGTCGATGTGCTTTTCGCCGGCGATGTCTTTTACGAAAAACCGATGGCCGACCGGGTGCTGCCGTGGCTCGACCGGGCGCGGGCGCAAGGCAGCGACATACTCATCGGCGATCCGGGGCGCAGCTACCTGCCAAAGGAGCGTCTCACCCGGCTCGCCACCTACGACGTTCCCGTCAACCGCTCACTTGAGGACAACACGATCAAGCGCTCCAGCGTGTTTCGCCTCTGCCCGTCCGGCCCGCAAAACTGACGCAGCGTCACAGTTAGCGCCTGTCGTTCCGCGGACTTTCATTGCGGCAGGGGGGCTTGCGCAAGAGGCGGTTTCTGGCGTCAGATACGCGCCTCTTCACGGGTGCGCCAGCGACCGCAGGGCGGCTCCGCCAAGCCTTACACTCCGACACGCAAGCCGAGGTCACCATGCCGATCATCAATCGTTTTGCCGATCTTTCCGAGGAAATCACCGAATGGCGCCGGGACATTCATGCCCATCCCGAGCTCCTCTACGACACCCACCGCACGGCGGAACTCGTCGCGGAAAAGCTCAAGGCCTTCGGCGTCGACGAGATCGCCACCGGCATCGGCCAGACCGGCGTCGTCGGCGTGATCCGCGGCAAGACCGACACTTCCGGCAAGGTCATCGGGTTGCGCGCCGACATGGACGCGCTGCCGCTTGAGGAGATCACCGGCAAGCCCTACGCCTCGACGATCCCCGGCAAGATGCACGCCTGCGGCCACGACGGCCACACCGCGATGCTGCTGGGTGCTGCGAAATATCTCGCCGAGACCCGCAATTTCGACGGCACCGCCGTCGTCATCTTCCAGCCGGCGGAAGAGGGCGGGGCCGGCGCCAAGGCGATGATCGAGGACGGCCTGATGGACCGCTTCGGCATCCAGGAAGTCTACGGCATGCACAACCTGCCCGGCGCGCCGGTCGGCACCTTCCACATCCGCCCGGGCAGCATCATGGCCGCCGCCGACCGCCTGCGCATCGAGATCGAGGGCACCGGCTGCCACGCCGCCAAGCCGCATGAGGGCGTCGACACCATTCTCGTCGGCGCGCAGATCGTTCAGGCGGTACAGTCGATCGCCAGCCGCAACACCGATCCGCTGAAGTCCGTCGTCGTGTCGCTGACGACCTTCAACGCCGGCTTCACCGACAACGTGATCCCGCAGACCGCCGTGCTGCGCGGCACGGTGCGCACGCTCGATCCGGAAATCCGCGACATGGCGGAGGCACGCCTGAAGCAGATCGTGCCGACCATCGCCGAGGCCTTCGGCGCCAAGGCGACGATCCACTACAAGCGCGACTATCCGATCACCTCCAACCACGAGGAACAGACAGAGTTCGCCGCCGGCATCGCCCGCGAGATCGCCGGCGCCGACAATGTCGATACCGATGTGCCGCCGACGATGGGCGGCGAGGACTTCTCCTTCATGCTGGAAGAGCGCCCCGGCGCCTTCATCTTCGCCGGCAACGGCGACACGGCAATGCTCCATCACCCGGCCTATGACTTCAACGACGAGCTGATCCCGGTCGGCTGCTCCTACTGGGTCAAGCTCGTTGAAACGGCGATGAAGGCCGGCTGACGCCGACCACGCGGACGGCGTCAACCGCCGTCCGCACCTCCGCCAGAAACCATGTCCGCGTCATGCCCTTCCTGCTCTCCCGTATCTCCCTGCTGATCGTCTATGTGCTTGCCGGTGCGCTGGTGGGCGTGGTCCTCATCCATCCCGCGGTGCTTCTCATCGTCTGGGTGGAGGTCGGCCGGCTGACGCCGGACGCCCCGGCGCTCGCCGACTTCCTCAGCAACCGGCTCCTGCTGCTTGTGGTGCCGCGCCACCTCCACATGACACTGGCCTTTGCCGGCATCGGCGCGGCGGTGGGCCTCGGTTTCGGCATTGCCACGCGCTCCTATCTCGAGGCCTCGCGCGGCCTGCGCTTCTTTCGCGAGATCCACGGCGAGGAAATTCCGGCGTTGATCGCAGGCGGGGAGACGGCGGAGGTCGAATTCAAGTCGACCATGCGGTGGGATCTCAAGGAAGACCGCGTCAACAAGGCGCTGGAAACGGTGATCGCCAAGACCATCGCCGGTTTCTTCAATGCCCATGGCGGGCGGCTGCTCATCGGCGTCGCCGACGACGGTACGGTGCTCGGCCTTGAAAACGACTACGCCACGCTGCGCAGTCCCGGCCGCGATGCCTTCGAGCAGACCGTCGTCGGCGTCGTCACGAAGTGTCTCGGCGGCGACCTCTGTCCGGCGCTGCAGACGACCTTCGCCGAGATCGCCGGCAAGGATGTCTGCATGATCCTGGTGCAGCCGGCACCGCGCGCGGTCTATCTGACCGACGCCGGCAAACTGCATTTTTACGTGCGCAGCGGCAATTCCACCCGCCAGCTCGACCTGCGCGAGGCGATGGACTACGCCCGCACCCGCTGGCCTTGACCGCGCATGCTGTCCGATCTCTTCACCGGTTCCCTGCTTCCCCCCGGTCTCTCGGTCCTGGCCGCCGCCAGCCTGATCGCCGTCAGCTTCGTGACCTCCGTCGTGTCCTCCGCCTTCGGCCTTGGAGGCGGCATGATGCTGATCGCGGCGATGGCGCAGGTTCTGCCCGCCGCCGCCATCGTACCCGTGCATGGCGCGGTCCAGACCGGCTCCAACGCCGGGCGGGCGCTGGTGCTCCTGCGCCACGTCGACTGGCCGGTGACGCTCTGGTTTCTCGCCGGTGCGCTGGTCGGCGCGCTCGTCGGCGGCTCGCTGGCGATCCGGCTGCCGGCAGAGGCGCTGCGCATCGGCATCGGGCTTTTCGTGCTGTGGTTCGTCTGGGGACCAACGCCCCGGTTCCAGGCAATGCGCAAACGCGCGATGACAGCGGCGGGCCTCGTCGCCACCTTTCTCAGCATGATCTTCGGGGCCGGCGGTCCGATTGGCGGCGCGGTGCTCTCCACGCTTGGTCTCGCGCGCCAGACCTTCGTCGCCACGCAGGCGGTCACGGCGCTGATGTCACATGTCCTGAAACTCATCGTCTTCGGACTGCTCGGCTTCGCCTTCGCGCCCTGGCTCGGTCTCGTCGCGCTGATGATCCTCAGCGGCTTTCTCGGCACGCTCGCCGGCGCGCGCCTTCTGGGGCGCATGCCGGAGGAGACCTTTCGCGCCGGCTTCCGCGTTGTTATGACCGCTCTCGCACTCGCTCTCATCCTGCGCGGCGCCAGCTCCCTGCTGGCCTCCTGACCCAGGCCGCGCCCGTCGAAAGGATTTCGCCCATGTCCGTCACCCGCTCCGACATCGCGGCCGCCCACGCGCGCATTGCCGGCCATATCCGCCGTACGCCGGTGATCGAAAGCGGGGCCGGCAGCTTTGCCCTCGACGCCTCGATCAACCTGAAGCTGGAACTCTTGCAGCATTCCGGCTCGTTCAAGGCACGCGGCGCCTTCAACACGCTCTTGTCCGGCGACGTCCCGGCCGGCGGCGTCGCGGCGGCATCGGGCGGCAACCACGGCGCCGCAGTCGCCTATGCCGCGCGCAGCCTGGGGCACCCGGCCGACATCTTCGTGCCGGAAACCTCCGCCCCCGCCAAGATTGCCCGCATTCGCGGTTACGGCGCAAACCTTCACGTCGGCGGCGCCCGTTACGCCGACGCGGCCGAAGCCTGCGCCCGCCACCGCACACAATCCGGCGCAATGGACATCCACGCCTATGACGCGCCCGGCACCATCGCCGGACAGGGCACGGTGGGGCTCGAATGGCTGGAGCAGGTGCCGGATCTCGACACGGTGCTGATCGCGGTCGGCGGCGGCGGGCTGATTTCCGGCTGCGCGGTCTGGCTGCATGAGAAGGTCAAGATCGTCGCGGTCGAACCGGAGGGCGCCTGCGCGCTACATGCAGCGCTTGCGGCCGGGCGGCCGGTCGATGTCACGGTCGACAGTCTCGCCGCCGACAGTCTTGGCGCCAAGCGCTGCGGCGAGCTGGTCTATGAGCTGTCTGCACCGCGCGTTTCCGAAAGCGTCACGGTCACCGATGCGGCCATTCGCGAGGCGCAGACAAGGCTCTGGTCGGAGCTGCAGATCGCCGCCGAGCCGGGCGGGGCGGCTGCCCTGGCGGCACTGACCGGCGGCGCCTATCGCGCCAGCCCCGGCGAACGCGTCGGCGTTCTTGTGTGCGGCGGCAACGTGGCTCTGGAGACGATCGAAACCGCCTGACCCCGCGCAGGCAAGGCGGTACGGGCGCATCCCGCTTGCCAAGACCGGCACGACGATTTAGCAAATTCGCAACACCCCGAACACAAACCGAGGAAACGCATCCCATGTCCACGCACAAGCTTCTGCTCCTGCCCGGCGACGGCATCGGCCCGGACATCATGGAAGAGGTGAAGAAGATCCTCGCATGGTTCAACGCCCGCGGCGGAACGCAGTTCGAGACCGAGACGGATCTCGTCGGCGGTGCGGCCTATGATGCCCACGGTCAGGCGATCTCGGACGCGGCGATGGAAAAGGCCATGGCGGCGGATGCGGTTCTGTTCGGCGCGGTCGGCGGACCGAAGTGGGACAGCGTTCCCTACGAGGTGCGCCCGGAGGCCGGTCTGCTGCGCCTGCGCAAGGACATGCAGCTTTTCGCCAACCTGCGCCCGGCGATCTGCTATCCCGCGCTCGCCGATGCCTCCTCGCTCAAGCGCGACGTCATCGAGGGTCTCGACATCCTGATCTTGCGCGAGCTGACCGGCGGCGTCTATTTCGGCGAGCCGAAGGAGATCACCGATCTCGGCAACGGCCAGAAGCGCGGCGTCGACACGCAGGTCTACGAGAGCTACGAGATCGACCGCATCGCCCGCGCCGCCTTCGAGCTGGCCCGCACCCGCCAGGGCAAGGTCACCTCGATGGAAAAGCGCAACGTGATGAAGTCCGGCGTACTGTGGAACGAGGTCGTCACCCAGACCCATGCCGACGGCTATGAAGACGTGACGCTGGAGCACATGCTCGCCGACGCCGGCGGCATGCAGCTGGTGCGCTGGCCCAAGCAGTTCGACGTGATCGTCACCGACAACCTGTTCGGCGACATGCTGTCGGATGTGGCCGCCATGCTCACCGGCTCGCTCGGCATGCTGCCCTCCGCCTCGCTCGGCGCCACCGATCCCGCCACCGGCAAGCGCAAGGCGCTCTATGAGCCGGTCCACGGCTCGGCGCCCGACATCGCCGGCACGGGCAAGGCCAACCCGATTGCCATGATCGCCAGCTTCGCGATGGCGCTGCGCTACTCCTTCGAGCGCATCGAGGACGCCGACCTGCTCGACAAGGCGATCGCCGCAACGCTCGACAAGGGTCTGCGCACCGCCGACATCGCCGCCGCCGGCGAAAAGACCATCGGCACCGGCGAAATGGGCGATGCCATCGTCGCCGAGCTCGACGCACTCAGCGCCTGAGAACGGCCGGGCCACATCCCGGACCGCTGAAACGACGCTTCCCGAGACCGAAAAGGCCGGCTGCACCCCGCAGCCGGCCTTTTTCATGGATGGCACCCGCATCGGGATCGTCCTCCCGGCCGAATGCAATGAGAGCCAGGGTCGGAGAGGCACTGCCCAGGCGCTTCCTTTTGGCTGATAAATTCAGACTTCCGGCTCCCCGATACCGAGTCGCGCTGACGCTTGCCCGGTATGACGCGGGAAAGCATTCCTATCCGTCGTCATCAGTCTGAGGCCAACGTCTGGCTGCATCTGGATCCCGAATGGCTGACCGTCACCCAAGTCCGCGACCCGGTAGAGCCCCCGACTTTTGCAGCAAGGCCCGTCGCCATCGCCATCACCGATGTGATCGAGGTTCAATTCACATTTGGGAAATGAGCAAGCTCCTGACGACTGTCCGGAGGTCGCAGCCGCTCCGCGTCCCGCAACCGCCGAGGGCGCCAATAGACCCCGCATCGCGCTTCGCTTGCCCGGGGTGACGTCCGAGGCGAATTGCAATCACACGGCAGTGCCCCACACTCTGCCGTCACCCCGGCCACCGAGCCGGGGTCCATTGGCAACCGAACCGGTCGAAAAGGCACGCGGGCTTCCGCCAAGAGCCAAACAGCAGCCACGTCGCCGACCCCTCACGCAGCGACCCGGCAGACCCTCGGGCAGCGACGATCAGTCCTGCGGCACCGGCGCGTCGTCGATGGGGCGCGCCTCGTCGGGCAGCATGATCGGAATGCCGTCACGGATCGGATAGGCGAGCTTGGCCGCGCGCGAAATCAGCTCCTGATTGGCCGCATCATATTCCAGCGTCGTCTTGGTGAGCGGACAGACCAGCAGCTCAAGAAGCTTGCGGTCGAGGGCATGAACGGGTTCGGATGCCATAATCTCAAGTCTCCACGGATCGCACGGCAGGCACCGCGCCAGTCTATTGCAGCGTGACGCCGTCGTCGCCCTGCTTCTTGGCCAGATCCACCTCCGTCAGCGCCACCAGCGTGTCGGCCCGCGTCCTGAGATCGGGCGCCTCCAGCAACGCCTGCTTTTCCGCAGGACCATAGGGGCTCATCATCGACAGCGCGTTGACCAGAACCTCGGTGGACGCCCGGTCGATGCTGTCCCAGTCGGCTTCCAGGTCGTTGGCGTCGAGATAGGTGCGAAGTGCCGAAACCAGCCCGTCCCGGTCGACATCGTCCTCGCCCTCGCCGGTTTCGAAATCAACGGCGAAATCCTCAACCGAAATGCGCCCCATGCGATAGGGCGTGACCGTTTCCAGCTCTTCCGACAGCGCGAAGCGTGTGACGCCGGTCAATGTGACCAGACAGCGCCCGTCACCGGTTTCCTGGTAGGCGACGATCCGCCCCAGGCAGCCGATGCCGACCAGGGGCGGCTTTTCCGCCTGTTCAACCCCGGAAATCGAGAAATCCGGCTGGATCATGCCAATCAGCCGGTCGCCGCGCAGCGCGGCGTCGACCATCGCGAGATAGCGCGGCTCGAAAATATTCAGCGGCATCTGCGCCTTGGGAAGAAGAACCGCACCGGTGAGCGGAAAAAGCGGCACCGTCTGCGGCAGATCCGCAGGTCCGGCATAGGTGGCGTTGCCTGCAAGCATGAACATCACTCTCGTTTGCGGCGGTACCGGCTATATGGGCCCGGAGCGGGTCTTGGACCACCCGCCCCGGGTCTGAAATCGGCCACGTTCGATGCTGCTTACGCTCAGCGGAACAAAACGGACGACAGGCGCCGACGTCCGTAGCCGGTCGACGGATCCTTGGGCCCCCAGGCCTCGAAGAACTGGAGGAGCTGCAGGCGGGCGCCGTCTTCGTTCCACGCGCGGTCCCGGCGCACGATCTCGATCAGGTGGTCAACCGCCTTTTCCTTGTCCGGTCCCGAGCCGAGCGCGACAGCGAGATCGAAGCGGGCCTGATGGTCGTCCGGATCGGCTTCGATGCGCGCTTCAAGCTCGGCGAGATCGCCAAGCGACCCGGCCTGTTCGGCAAGCTCGATGGCGGCTTTCGCGGCTGCCATCGCCGGATCGTTTGCAATGCTCTCCGGCGCGGCCTCGACCACTTCCTTCGCGCGGGCGACGTCGCCTGTGGCGACCATGCACTGGGCAAGGCCACCGAAGGCCTTGGCGTTTTCCGGCTCCATCGACAAGACGCCGGCATAGAGTTCCGCCGCGCGGGCAAGATCGCCCGCCTCATGCGCCGCGTCGGCCTCGGTGAGCACCTGCTCCGCCTCGCTCGGACCGACCGGACCGGCGACGCGCTCGATGAAGGACTTGATCTGGCTTTCCGGCTGGACGCCCATGAAGCCGTCGAGCGGTTGGCCGTTCTTGAAGGCGATCACGGCCGGGATCGACTGGATGCCGAGCTGGCTTGCGACTTCGGGGTTCTCGTCGATGTTCATCTTCGCCAGCACGACGGCGCCGCGCGCGCTCTCGACCGCCTTTTCCAGGATCGGCGTCAGCTGCTTGCAGGGTCCGCACCACGGCGCCCAGAAATCGACCAGCACGGTCCGCTCGCGCGAGGCCTCGATCACGTCGCTCATGAAGGTCTGCGTCGTGACATCAATGATCACATCGCCCGCAGCCGCGCCACCGGCCGGGGCCGGGCGGGCGAGATCGCCGACGAGACCGGAGGGGCCCGTCGGAGCCGGGGGCGCCGCCGGGGCTGCGGGCTGCCCCGCGCCCTGCGCCGGTCCACCGCCAAAGCTGCCGCCGAAACTGCCGCCGACCGAAAACCCGTCATTGCTCATGGTTCGTATCCCCAATCCCGCGTCGACGCCTCATCGGCGCGCGCCCTGTATCGCTTTTCGTTGTGCCTAACATGGTCGCCTCGCGGCGAAAATTCAAACGTCACCCGCCGGACCGCTGACCGGCACAACCCGCACCGTGTGACCGCAGGCCGCGACAAAGCGTTTCAGGTCGTCCGCCGCGATCGTCGTCGTCGCCGTGTTTTGAAGCGGATGGTAGTTGAGCGGGTCAACCGCCATCATCGCTGCGTCGAGCACCGGCGTGACGCGCTGCGCCTCGCGGTCGTTGATCAGCGCGAAGGGCGTGACCGATCCCGGTTCCACGCCCAGCACCTCCATCAGGAGATCCGCCTTGCCGAAGGAGACCCGCCCTTGCGCGCCGATCTTCTGATGGATCGACTTCAGGTCAATCTCCGCATCATGCAGCGCCACCACCAGGAAAAGGCTCCCCTTTTTGTCCTTCAAAAACAGGTTCTTGGTGTGGCCGCCAGGGATCGTGTCGTGAATGCCCTCCGACTCCGCGACGGTGAAGACAGCCCGGTGGTCCTGCGTTGTCGTCTCGATGCCGAGGCTTTCGAGAAAGGCAAGAAGATCGGATCGCGTCGCCGGCATGGGGGCCTCGCAAGGGTTGGCGGTTCACGTCTGGCGGCAGGGCGCGGCGCCATGCGCATATGCCTGCTGTAGCCGAGCGCCGGCATCCGACACAAGCGCTTCGGGGAGGGGGGTTGCGAATTCGCCTTGCCACAGCCGGCAAGGCCAAGAAATCCACCGTCAATCCACAGGTCGGGCGCTGCGCGCAGAGATGCGAAAAAGGCTGTTGCAATCCCCGCTTCGTTGGTTCATATACAGCCCACCTCAGGCCCCGGCGCGAACCGGCGGCCACATGGATGCGGGCGTAGCTCAGGGGTAGAGCACAACCTTGCCAAGGTTGGGGTCGTGAGTTCGAATCTCATCGCCCGCTCCAAACTCTCTTTCAAAATCTGCAAAAACTGTCGCGGATTCTGGCGAAATTGTCGCCGGAATTGCGAAAGTTGCGTCCGATTGACGCAACACGCCGCCTCAGGCCGGCAGTCCGGAGCCACGTCCGGTGACGCTTCGATAATACCCCCAGAACAGCCGCGCGGCGATGCCGCGACAAGGCCGCCAGGCCTCCGCCCGGACCCGCGTTTCGCGCTGGTCGGGACGCACGTTTAGCGAAAACGCATGACGCACCGCCTCGCGCAGCGCCAGATCGCCGACGGGGAAAATGTCCGGGTGCCCAAGACAAAACAGCAAAAACACATCCGCGCTCCAAGGCCCGATCCCCTTGATCGAAACCAGCCTTGAATGCGCCTCCTCGCCCGGCAGATCGGCAAGCCCGGCAAGATCCAGTCCGTCGCCGAGTGCCTCCGACACCGCACGAACGGTTGCGATCTTCGGCCGCGACAGGCCGGCGGCCGCGAGTTCGGCATCCTCCGTCTTCGAAAGCGTTTCCGGGTCGAACGGATCGAGCAGCGTTTCCAGCCTGGAGAAAATCGCCGCCGCACTTGCCAGCGACACCTGCTGCGCGGTGACGATGCGCAGCAGACCCTTCGGATCGGGCGAGCTGCGCCTCAGGGGCAGGGGACCGGCCCGCTCCGCGACCGGGGCCAGCTCCGGCGCGATTGCCAGAAGCCGCGCGAGGCCTGCGGAAAGGTCCGCCTCGGTATCGATACACTGCATCCAACGGTCCTTCCGCGCTCCGGTCTTGGCGCGCAGGAGACCCCAGCCCGCGCGGCCGCGCAAGATGCGTTGACGCCCCGGCCGTTTCTTGGGATGGACGAGACATGAGCCACCCCGTCTATCGCTTCGCACCTTCGCCGAACGGCCGCCTGCATCTGGGACATGCGCTCTCGGCGCTGATCAATTTCGACGCCGCGGGGGCGAGCGGGGGCCGTTTCCTGCTGCGCATCGAGGACATCGACACCACCCGCTGCACACCGGCGCTGGAGGCGGCGATGCTGGACGATCTCGCCTGGCTCGGCATTGCGTGGGAAACCCCGGTCCGCCGCCAGTCGGCGCATTTCAAGGACTATCGCAACGCCCTTGAAACGCTTGAAGACCAGGGGCTTGTCTATCGCGGTTACCTCACCCGGCGCGAGATCCGCGACGCCGTCGCCTCCGCCGAAGCCCGCGACGGCGAGCACTGGCCGCGCGATCCCGACGGCGCCCCGCTTTATCCCGGCGATGCGGCCCTGCTGTCGGCGGACGAGATCGCCGCGCGAGAGGCGGGCGACGCCCCGCACGTGCTCAGGCTCGACATGAAGACGGCCGTCGCGCGGGTGGGCGAGCCGCTCACCTGGCAGGAGATGCCCGCACCGAAGGCCGATACAGAGAAGCAGGCCGCAACGATTGCCGCCGATCCGGCGCGCTGGGGCGACGTCGTTCTGGCGCGAAAGGACACACCGACCAGTTACCACCTGTCGGTGGTCGTCGACGATGCCCTGCAGGGGGTGACCCATGTGGTGCGCGGGCGCGATCTCTACGAGGCGACGGCGGTTCACCGGTTGCTGCAGGTGCTGCTCGGCCTGCCGCAACCCGCCTACCATCATCACCGGCTGATTCTGGACGAGACGGGGCGCAAGCTCTCCAAGTCGCAGGGAGACACGGCGCTTTCCGCGCTCAGGGAGGCGGGCGAGACCCCCGCAGACATCCGGTGCCGGATCGGCTTCGGCGCGCGGGATCCAGGTTCCTAGCTGCCGAGGAACACCATCCAGGCACCGGTGGTGACCACCGCCGCCGCCGTTGTCAGCGTGATCGAGTTTGCCGACATGGCATGACCGGTGCCGTAATGGGTGGCGAAAAGGAATGCATTGATGCCGGTCGGGCAGGCCGCCGTCAGCGTCGCGACCGCCACCCACAGCGGCGGCAACTGCACCACATGGGCGGCCATCACATAGACGATAGCCGGCATGACCGCGACCTTGAGCAGGCTGAGCACCAGCCCTGGGCCGATGTTGCCGCGAATGCCGTAGGCGACCATGCTCATGCCGAGCGAAAACAGCGCGACGGGAATGGCCGCGCCGGCGATCCGGCCGAGCACATCGGCAAATATCCCGCTCACCGGCAGGCCCGTGATGCGCCACAGGCCGCCGGCCAGAATGCCGATGACGATCGGATTGGCGGCGAGATTGCGCGCCACGCCTGCAAGGACCCCTGCGAGCGGCTTGGCCTCCTGCGTCCCGTCGACCACGGCCGCACGTTCCATCACCACCGAACAGACGACGGTCATCACGGGCAGGTGAATCGAGATCAGCACGAACAGCGGCACCAGTCCGGCCTCGCCGTAAATCGCGGTGATCAGCGGAATGCCGACGAGAACCGTGTTGGCGAAACCGGCGCTGATGCCGCCGATCACCCCGGCGCGCGCATCGCGTCCGAAACCGCGACGAACGACAAGCGTGCCAAGCGCCCAGGTGATCGCGACGCCGGTGAAATAGGCGATCCACAAACCCCAGGGCGACACGCCGTCGAGCGAGCTGGTGGCGAGCGTGCGGAAAATCAGGACCGGAATGGCGATGACGAAGACGAACTTGCCCAGCGCATCGCCGATGCGCGCATCGAGCAGACCGATGCGCGCGGCCCCATAGCCGATGCCGATGAGCACGAACACCGGGAGCACAATGGAAAGGATCTGGTCTGCCATAATCGCTCTTTCGCATGGCCCCCGTTCAAGCACAAGCATGCCGCGAACAGAACTGAAGCGCCTCGAACCGCAGCTCTCGCCCCCTTGATTTGCACGGCCGGGCTGTCAAAGTGCGGGACACGGTCGCGCATTCCCCGCCGGCGACAAGGCCATCCATGAGCAACACACCGACACCGCCGCACGATCCCCGCCAGCAAGAGGGCACGGAGCTCAACCCGGACCTGGCCGGCCTGCTGCATGACCTGCGCACGCCGCTTTCCGCGATGCGCACGGCGCTGGAACTGATCGATCTCGACCCAACCACCTCCCGTCAGGCCTCCGCCATCCGAACGCTGGAAATGGCGATCGACGCGCTTCTGGCGATGACCCAGGATTTCCTGGATCCCGACGGCCTGCCGTCGCCACGCGCGAGCGCACACGATACGGCCGTTGAGGCGATCTCCGCCGTCACCGACCTGTTCGCCGCCGATGCAAGGGCGCGCGGACTGCGTCTCGACTGCGACATCGCGGGCGATCTGGAGGCCTATGGCATCGGCGATCCGCTCACGCTGCGCCGGATCCTGTCCGTTCTCATCGACAATGCGCTGAAATACACGGGCGAGGGCAGGATCGCCGTCACGGCGCGGGCAACGCATGGCGGCGCGCGCCCCGCGCTCGAGGTCGAGGTGTGCGACACCGGCATCGGCATTCCCCAGGCGGAGCGTGGCAATCTGTTTCGTCCGCGCAAGCGCGGTGAGCGGGCCAGCGCCACAACGGCCGGCAGCGGTCTCGGGCTTTGGAGCGCCGCGCGCCTTGCCGCATCCGCCGGCGGACGGCTCGACCTGGTCGAGACCTCGGCGATGGGAACCACCTTTGCCTTGCGGCTGCCCCTTGTGGCCCCGGCCCCGGACCCGGAAAGGGCCGACGCCGATGCATCCAACATCCGTGCGCTGCCCCGGCGCCGGGTGCTGGTCGTGGACGACAATGAGACCAACCGCCGGATGCTCGAGGCGATGCTCGGCGCCTTCGGCGTCGACGCCGTTCTGGCCGACGGCGGACGAGACGCCCTTGAACGGCTGGCAACCGAAGCGGTGAACGCCGTACTGCTCGACATCAACATGCCGGACATGGACGGGATGGAAACGCTCTCCGCGATCCGTGCACTGAAGGGCACGCCGGCAAATCTGCCGGTAATCGGGATCACCGCCGCAATCCTTCCCAACCACCGCAAGCTGGAGGACGCCGGCTTTCAGGCGATCCTCGACAAGCCCGTCGCGCCGGCCGTTCTCTTCGCCGCGCTCGACCGCGCGATGGCCGAAGCCAATGCGGCTGGATCCGCCCGCGAGTGACTGTTGGACCGGCGCGCCGAAACCGCGCCCATCGCACGCCTAGAGAACGACGATACCCGTGTGCTTGGCCTTGTGCTCCGGCTCGACGTGGATCGTCGTGCGCGCGCCCGGAACCCCCTTGGCGATGCCTTCTTCGACCCGGTCGCAGATCTCATGCGCCCGGTCGACGGTCATCTCGCCGGGAACGACCAGATGAAAATCGATGAAGATCACGTGGCCGGCGGACCGGGTTCTCAGGTCATGCGCCTCCAGCGCGCCTGCGCCGGCCTCGGAGATCGCGTCGCGGATCTTGTCCTGAAGCGCCGGAGACACCGCCTCGTCCATCAGCCCGCCGACGGATTCCTTCACCAGTCCCCATCCCGACCACAGGATGTTGATCGCCACGAGGCCGGCAAGGAGGGAATCGAGCGCCTGGATACCGGTCGCGAACACAAGCAGGACGCCGACAAGCACGCCCAGCGACGACACCACGTCGGTGACCAGATGCTTGCCGTCGGCAACAAGCGCGAGCGAACGGTGCTGCCGTCCGACGCGAATGAGCACATAGGCCCAGACCCCGTTGAGCACGGAGGCGAGGCCGTTGATCGCAAGGCCCTCAACGGAAAACACCACCGGCTGCGGGTCGGCATAGGCAAGCCAGGCTTCGCGGATGATCGAAAGCGCCGCGAGCACGATCATCACCCCGACCAGAACGGCAGCGAAATACTCGACCTTGTGATGGCCGTAGGGATGATTGCTGTCGGCCGGCTTTGCGGCGAACCAAACGGCCAGAAACGCGGCAATCGCCGAGGCGACATTGACGACGGATTCCAGTGCGTCGGAATACAGCGCGACCGAACCGGTCCACCAGTAGGCGACGAGCTTCAGCCCGAGAACAAGCAAACCGACGAGAATGCTGGAAAAGGCGATACGAAGGCGCAGGGACATTACGGTCGGCCCATTCAGGATCGGTCATTGCCCAGACGTGCCGCCCGGCAGTCGCCGTTCGCCCGCCGGCGGCAAAGCCCTACCCTGTTTTCTCCGGGAAGACAAACGCCCGGGCGGCGTCCGCGTTTCGCGCTAGCGGATCGCCGCGCCGAGGATACGGCCCGGCCGGCCACCGTCCTCCATCTGCACGATCACCGCGCAGCGCTGCGCCTTCATCTTCTTCAGGTCGCTCATCGGAAGACGAAATTCCACCCGTCCGCCGTCCCACATGCCGACCGCCCGCAGGCTGCGCACGACATTGGTATAAACCACCTCGCGGCCACGGTTTTCGCCGCGCCCGATGTCCACGCTCACCGGGGCGGCGACAAGGGCGAGCATCACGGTCGCCATGCCCCCGGCCACCGGCATGCGGCCGTCAACCCGGATCGTGAGAACATCCTTGCGCGGCAGGATCTCCACATCGACGGGCAACGGCGCCGCCGATTCGAGCGCGACATCGAGCGCCCGGCGGTCGCTGCCGACCATGTGATCCTGGCCATTGACCACGATCTGCGGCGTATAGACGTCGCGATCGCCGCGCGCGGCCGCATAATCGCGCTGGCGGGCGCTGTTGGCCGGCGAGGCGAGCGTGTCCTGCCAGCCGAGATAGTCCCAGTAGTCCACGGGATAAGACAGCACGACAAGGTCGGACCGCCGGGATATCTCCGTGACCAGCCTGTCCGCCGGCGGACAGGAGGAGCAGCCCTGGCTGGTAAAAAGCTCCATCACCGCGCGCGGTCCGTCCGAGGCACCGGCAGGCACCGGAGCACTCAAGAGACACGCCGCCAGCACGGCGCGCAGCGCACGACGCGGCGAAGGCAGAAGCATGGGCATTGCGCGGTTCTTTCCTGGCACCGGAGCGACCCGATCCGGATGATCGGCGAATCGCCGGGGCACGAGCGTGCGAAAACAGACGCAACAATAGGCAGGGCGGCGTTCAATGACCACTCACGACCCCTTGAGGGTCGCGGCATTCCTCAGCGCGACATCGCGCCGGTTTCGCCGGGCGGATTGGCGAGCGGGGCCGCCGCGCGCCCTGCATCGACCTCGCGCATATGGTTGAGCGCCCAGTGGACGGACGGAAAGGCGATCTCCCGCCACGGGATCTCGGCCCAGTCGAACAGGCCCGCCTCCAGCGTTTCCGAGCCGGCCGCAAAGCGTCCGTCGAAACGCGCCCTGTAGATCATCTGCACCTGGGACAGCCGTGCGATGGTGTAGACGGCGAGCAGGCCGTCGAGTTCGATCTCGGCGCAGAGTTCTTCGCGCGCTTCCCGCCGCGCGCCGTCTTCCGGCGTTTCGTGAAGCTCGAGATAGCCCGCCGGAAGCGTCCAGAGCCCGCGCGACGGCTCGATGGCGCGACGACCGAGCAGATAACGCCCCTCATGCACCACCACCGAGCCGACGACGATGCGCGGGTTTTCGTAGGACACGAAGCCGCAACGCTCGCAGACGTCGCGCTCATGCGTGTCGCCCTCGGGCCGGGCACGGCGGAAGACCGGGGAAAGCGGGCCGTCGCCCATGCCGCTCTATCCGTTCGGCGTGGCGAGGATCTTGTCGAGCTCGGGAAGGAACACATCCCGGTAGCTTTCCGGCGACAGCGGGCCGATGAACTTGTAGCGGATCATGCCCGCCGCATCGACGATATAGGTTTCCGGAACCCCGTAGACGCCCCAGTCGATCGCGGCGCGGCCCTTGTCGTCGGCGCCGACGCGGTCATAGGGGTTGCCGAGCGTGCCGAGAAAACGGCGGGCGTTCTCCGGCTTGTCCTTGTAGTTGATCCCGATCATCTGTGCCTTGTCCAGGCGCGCCAGATCCTCCAGCAGCGGATGCTCCTGACGGCAGGGCGCGCACCAGGACGCGAAGATGTTGACCACGCTGACCTGGCCGAGAAGATCCGCCCGCGCCACGCCGGGGACGGGCGAACCGTCGTCGCCGCGCAGGTCCGCAACCGGCGGCAGCGTGAACTCCGGCGCCGGCTTGTCGATCAGTGCCGAGGGCACCTGGGACGTGTCCTTGCCGCTCAGGAGCTGCACCAGAAAGAGCGCAGCCAGAAGCGCGAACACCAACAGCGGCAGAAGCGCCATCAGCGGAATACGGCGACGCGGCGCGTGGCCTGGAGACCCTGTGTCTTGGCTCACGATCCGGCCTCCCCGGCATTGCTCTTGCGCGCCCGGGCGGAGCGGCGGGTCACGCCCTGCGCCTCCATTGCAGAAAGCCGCGCCCGCAGCCGGGCGCCATCGGCGAGGATCCACGCGAACAGCGCGCCGATCACCCCGAGCGTGACCAGGTAGCAGGCGACGATGAACCCGGCATGGGGTCCGAGAGCGAGAAGATCCGTCATTCGGCGGCCTGCGAGGTTGCCACGCCGACGCGCGCGCTGGCGGCCTGGAGTTGCATCGTGCGCAGCCGGCGGCGCAGGATCTCGTTGCGCATCGCCATCAGGTGCATCACGAAGAAGAGCAGCGTGAAGGCCAGCGCCATGACAAGCAGCGGCCACAGGATCGTCGGATGGATCGTCGGACCGTCCATGCGGATCACGCTGGCGGGCTGGTGCAGCGTGTTCCACCAGTCGACCGAGAACTTGATGATCGGCAGGTTGATGGCGCCGACGAGCGTCAGCACGGCCGCCGCCTTGCCGGCGCGGATCGGGTCCTCGATGGTGCGCCACAGCGCGATCAGCCCGAGATACATGATGAACAGCACCAGCACAGAGGTGAGACGCGCGTCCCAGACCCAGTAGGTGCCCCACATCGGCTTGCCCCAGAGCGACCCGGTGATCAGCGAGATCAGCGTGAAGGCGGCGCCGATGGGCGCGGCCGCCTTGGCCGAGACATCGGCCAGCGGGTGCTTCCAGATCAGCGTTCCCAGCGAGGAAACGGCCATCACCGAGTAGCACATCATGGCAAGCCAGGCGGCGGGCACATGCAGATACATGATCTTCACCGTGGCGCCCTGCTGGTAATCGTCGGGCGCGACGAAGAACGTCATGTAGAGACCCGCGGCGAAGGCGACGACGCACGCTGCGAAAAGCCACGGCAAAAGCCGCGCCGAAAGCGCAAGGAACCGGGTCGGATTGGCAAGGTCGAGAATGGCCATGATGTATTTCTAGTGGCGCGCGGCCAGCCTTTCAATGCAAGACGCGACGCGCGCGGCCGGATGCCGCGTCAATCGCTGGAAAACCGGAGCGCCATCGCCGCCGCAACCGGCCCGACGACCGCCGAAATCAGCGTCAGCGCGCACAAGAGCAGGAACGGCGTCATGAAGGGCGTCGGCTCCGTCACGGCCGCCCCCGACGCACTCACGCCGAAGATCAGCACCGGAATGGAGAAGGGCACCACAAGAACGGCAAGAAGCAGCCCGCCCCGGCGCAACGACACGGTGAGCGCCGCGCCAATCGCACCGATCAGCGTCAAGGCCGGCGTTCCGGCCAAGAGCGTCAGCGCCACCGCGCCGATCGCCAGCGGTTCCAGGTTGAGGAAGATCGACAGCACCGGCGCGGCCAGCACGAGCGGCAGGCCCGTGCCGGCCCAATGCGCCAGGCATTTCACCAGCACCAGCACCTCCAGCGGACGGCCCGACATCAACATGAGGTCGAGCGATCCGTCGTCGCGGTCGGCCTGAAACAGCCGGTCGAGGCCGAGCAGCGTGGCAAGCAGCGCGCCGATCCACAAGACCGCCGGGCCGATCAGCGCCAGCAGGTTGAGATCCGGCCCGACGCCGAAGGGAATGACGGTGATGACGGCGAGAAAGAACAGGACGCCGATCAGCGCCCCGCCGCCGACCCTGAGCGACAGGCGCAGCTCGCGCAGGAACAACGCCCCCATCCAGCCGCTCATGCCGGGGCCTCCAGGCGCAGCGTGCCGACGTCGGCAAGCGGCATTTTCTGGTGGGTGGCGGCGACGATCATGCCGCCTGCGGCAAGATGCGCGCTCATCAGTTGGCCGAGCCGGGCCTCCGACGCCGCATCGAGCGCGGAGGTCGGCTCGTCGAGCAGCCACACCGGCCGCGCGACGACCAGAAGCCGCGCGAGCGCCAGCCGGCGCCGCTGACCGGCGGAGAGATAGGCGGCCGGCAGATCGCCCGCGTGATCGATGCCGAGCGCTTCAAGCGCCTCGATAGGCGTCATCGGCTGCCATTGCGCACCGGTTCGCCCGGGCGCGAGGAACGCGGTCCAGAAGGCGAGATTTTCCAGAACGGTGAGGGCGGGTTTCAGCGCGTCGAGATGACCGTAATAATGGCAATGCTCGCCGGCGCTCAGCTCCGGATCGCCGTCCTCGACCCGGACTTCTCCGGACGCCGGCTGCACCAGGCCGGCGAGCACGCGCAACAGGCTCGACTTGCCCACCCCGTTCGGCCCGGTGACGGCGAGTGCGCGGCCGGCCTCCAGCGTCAGCGCGAGATCGGAGAACACACGGCGTCCGCCGCGTTCGCAGGACAGGTTTTCGGCAACAAGACGCATGGTGTTCCAGGTCCGGGCGGAGCGCGATGCGCACCGGGATGTTTCGCATCGCACGGCCGGCCATCCGGGATCAAGCGTGAATGCGGCCGGGACCGTGCCGGGGCCTATCCCATTTGCCGAGGCGAAACGCGTCGCTCGGTGCTGGCACCGCGCTGCAAAATTCGTTATACGGGCGCCAACACGCGCGCGGACCGGACACCGGATCACGCTGCGCGCCATGAGTTTTCTAGCGCACGTGCGCGGCCACAGCGCCGGCCGCGACGAGATACGAAGGGATGGCCAGCCGTGACCAAATCGCTCGACAGTTTCAAAGCCAGGAAATCGCTGAAGGTCGGTGACAAGACCTACACGTATTTCTCGATCCCCGACGCCGAGAAGAACGGTCTGGAAGGCGTGTCGCGCCTCCCGTACTCGCTGAAGGTGGTTCTGGAAAACCTTCTGCGCTTCGAGGACGGCCGCACGGTCACCAAGGCCGACATCCTCGCCTGCGCCGAATGGCTCAAGACGCGCAAGTCCAGCCACGAGATCTCCTATCGTCCGGCGCGCGTGCTGATGCAGGATTTCACCGGCGTCCCCGCCGTGGTCGACCTGGCGGCCATGCGCGATGCCGCCGTCAAGCTCGGTGGCGACCCGAAGAAGATCAACCCGCAGGTTCCGGTCGACCTGGTCATCGACCATTCGGTGATGATCGACTATTTCGGCACCAAGGACGCCTTCAAGAAAAACGTCGAGCTTGAGTACGAGCGCAACGGCGAGCGCTACGAGTTCCTGCGCTGGGGCCAGTCCGCGTTCGACAACTTCCGCGCCGTGCCCCCGGGAACCGGCATCTGCCACCAGGTCAACCTGGAGTACCTCGGCCAGACGGTCTGGACCAAGGACGAGGACGGCGAAACGCTGGCCTATCCCGACACGCTGGTTGGCACCGACAGCCACACGACGATGGTCAACGGCCTGGCCGTGCTCGGCTGGGGCGTCGGCGGCATCGAGGCGGAAGCCGCCATGCTCGGCCAGCCGATCTCCATGCTGATCCCGGAAGTCGTCGGCTTCAAGCTGACCGGCAAGCTGAACGAGGGCATTACCGCGACCGACCTCGTGCTGCGCGTCGTGGAAATGCTGCGCCAGAAGGGCGTGGTCGGCAAGTTCGTCGAATTCTTCGGCCCCGGCCTCGACAACCTGAGCCTGGAAGACGCCGCGACCATCGCCAACATGGCACCGGAATACGGCGCGACCTGCGGCTTCTTCCCGATCGACGACGACACGGTCAGCTACCTCAAGGCCACCGGCCGCGACGCCGAGCGTGTTGCGCTCGTGGAGGCCTATGCCCAGGCCCAGGGCATGTATCGCACCTCCGACACGGATGAACCGGTCTTCACCGACACGCTGGAACTCGACATTTCCACCGTGGTGCCTTCGCTTGCCGGCCCGAAGCGTCCGCAGGACCGCGTCGCGCTGACCGAAGCCGCACCGAAGTTTGCCGAGGCCCTCAAGGAGATCAGGGGCGGCAGCAAGAGCCCGACCGCTCCGGCGGCCTCCACCGGCGAGGCCCGCTTCGTGGGCGAAGGTGCCACCGGCGTGACCGGCGAGGTGCATCAGCGCTACGATGTCGACGGTCAGGACCACGGCCTTGCCGACGGCGACGTGGTGATTGCCGCGATCACCTCCTGCACCAACACGTCGAACCCGAGCGTCCTGATCGGCGCCGGCCTCGTCGCCCGCAACGCGCTCGCCAAGGGCCTGAAGGTCAAGCCGTGGGTGAAGACCTCGCTGGCACCGGGTTCCCAGGTTGTCACCGACTATCTGGAAAAGGCCGGCGTGCAGAAGGACCTCGACGCGCTCGGCTTCAACCTGACCGGCTACGGCTGCACCACCTGCATCGGCAACTCCGGTCCGCTCGACCCGGCGATTTCCAAGACGATCAACGACAACGATCTGGTCGCCTGCTCGGTGCTCTCCGGCAACCGCAACTTCGAGGGCCGCGTCAATCCGGACGTGCGCGCCAACTATCTGGCCTCGCCCCCGCTGGTCGTCGCCTATGCGCTCGCCGGCAGCCTGAATGTCGACATCACCACCGAGCCGCTCGGCGAGGACCGGGACGGCAATCCCGTCTACCTCAAGGACATCTGGCCGACCACGGCGGAGATCACCGATCTCATTCGCTCGTCCGTCAACGAGCAGATGTTCCGCGAGCGCTATTCGGACGTCTTCAAGGGCGACGAGCATTGGCAGGGCATCAAGGTCGAAGGCGGCATGACCTACAGCTGGCCGGCCGGGTCGACCTACGTGCAGAACCCGCCGTACTTCGAAGACATGACGATGGAGCCGAAGCCGCTGGAAGACATCGAGGGCGCGTCCGTTCTCGGGCTTTTCCTGGACTCCATCACCACCGACCACATTTCTCCGGCCGGCTCGATCAAGGCCGACGCACCGGCCGGCGTCTACCTGCAGGAGCACCAGGTCGCCAAGAAGGACTTCAACTCCTACGGCGCGCGCCGCGGCAACCACCAGATCATGATGCGCGGCACCTTCGCCAACATCCGCATCAAGAACCAGATGGTTCCGGGTGTCGAAGGCGGCGTCACCATGAAGGACGGCGAGAAGAAGTGGATCTACGACGCGGCGATGGAATACAAGGACGCCGACACCCCGCTGGTGATCTTTGCCGGCAAGGAATACGGCACCGGATCGTCGCGTGACTGGGCTGCAAAGGGCACGCGCCTGCTCGGCGTGCGCGCCGTGATCGCCCAGTCGTTCGAACGCATCCACCGCTCCAACCTGGTCGGCATGGGCGTCCTGCCCTTCACCTTCAAGGACGGCGAGAGCTGGCAGAGCCACAACATCACCGGCACCGAAAAGGTGACGATCAAGGGCGTGACCGAGCTGAAGCCGCGCCAGACGGTCGATGTCGAGGTCGAATACGAGGATGGCACCAAGAAGGTGATCGAGGTGCTCTGCCGCATCGACACCGAGGACGAGCTGGAATACGTGCGCGCCGGCGGCATCCTGCACTATGTGCTGAGAAACCTCGTTTCAGCCTAAGACCGGACAGGACCCGGTGACCTGACGAACCGAATGGCGGCCCGCGACGCGTGGGCCGCCATTTTTGCATTCGTGTCCGACAGGCTTTGCACTGCGGATCCGCTGCTAGCCGTCCAGCATCGCGTCGAGCAGGGCTTCGTAGATCGCCTCGACGCGGGCGGCTTCGGCCTCTCCGAGACGGTGGAAATAGGACAGGCCGGGCGCGGAGTTCACTTCCAGCACGCAGGCATCCGTGGCGTCTGCCCCCTCCAGCAGGAGATCGACGCCGGCAAAGCGCAGGCCCAGCGCTTGCGCCGCCCGGATCGCGAGATCGCCGACAGCCGCGCCGACGCGCTCCGTGACATCTTCCGCGCCCCCGCCGGTTGACAGATTGGCGTTGGGCAGCAGCTCGACGCGGGCACCCGCCTTCGGCACGCTTGCAAGTGTGAGGCCTTGCGCTGCGAGATGCGCCGCGATCCGCGGATCGGCGAGCACCACGCGCGCACCCTTGCCGCCGGCAGAGAACCCGCCAAGGACCGCCTGCGCAAGCTCCGCGATGCTCAGCCGCCCGTCGCCGGTGACCGAGAGGGGAGAGCGGCGGAAGACGCCGTACACGACACCATCGAGCACGATCACCCGGTGATCCGCACCGGAAACCGCCTGTTGCACCAGCACGCGTTCGTGAACCGCGAAAAGCCCGTCGAGCGCGCGGCAAAGCGCGTCCTGATCGGCGACCCTGGTGACGCCGTCGCCCTCCGACCCTTCGTTCGGCTTGACGAAGACCGGCCAGCCGGTCTCGCGCGCGAAGTCGGCTGCCGCCTCGACCTGCGGCAGGCGCGCGGCGACGGCCGGGTTCTTCAGCGCCAGCGCGGCGACCCGGCGCGGAGAGTGCAGGAGCAGGGAGCGGGGGACGGGCAGGCCGGCCGCCGCCAGAAAACGGGCGGCATAGTCCTTGTCCTTGGCGAGCGCGGAGGCGCCGGCGCCGTTGATGTCGAAATTGGTACCCTTGAAGATGAACCGCCGACCGTCGGCGGCCGTGATCGCGCCGGCATAGCCATAGAGCGGCTCGACCTCGATCCGCGCCCCGCGCGTGCGGCACAGGCGCGTCAGGATATCCACCCAGAGCGGGCTGGTCGCAGGCCGGGGAAGGGAAGGCGGGACGGCGTCCAAGGCGTGTGCGGCCTAGTTGTTCCGTCGCTGCATCATGTTCGCATTGTAGTCGATGCGGAAGAGCTTCGGATTGGTCGGGCCGTTGACGGTGGTGTTGTAGATCGCAACGGACGTGTCGTAGCCCTGCGCGTCCGTCACCGTCCACTGCTTCAGTTCGGTGGATTCTGCGTCGAAGATCAGCGTCAGCTTGCCGGAACCGAAGGTGGTGTCGTCGGAGAGAACCACCGTCACCAGGTCCGGCTCGACCGAAACGCCGGCGACATCGGCATCGGCGGCGAGATTGATCTGTTCCGCCAGCAGGAAGCGCAGCGGCGTTTCCGACAAGGGCCAGATGTCCTGGGTCGCGAGCTTGCGATCCTTCACCGAGACGGACTTGCCGTCGGCAACGATATCCACCTTGGACGGCGGATTGTAATAGAAGCGGATCTTGCCCGGACGGGCGAGGTAGAACTTGCCTTCCGCGCGTTCGCCGTTCGGGCCGAACTGGATGAAGTCGCCGTGCATGGTCTTCACCGAGTTGAAGTAGGTGTTGACCTCGGAAAGCGTCTCTTTCTGCTGGGCGTTGAGCGCGGCGGCGCCAGCCGGCGCGAACGGCGTCAGCAGGGCGGTCGCGGCAATCGCGGCAGAGGCAAGGCGCAAGAAGCTGCGGCGGGCGAATGTCATGCGGTTAGGCTCCGTCGAATGGACCCGCCTCGCGGGGGGAGGCGGGGAAATCGTGCCATCAAATCTGCCGTTGCGCTAGCAGGCGGCTGTGGCGAAGTTGCGACGAGAGACGATTTTAAAAATCGTCCTCCACCCCGTTTTGCACGAGGATCTCGCGCTTTCCGGCGTGGTTGGCGGCTCCGACGAGGCCTTCCTGCTCCATCCGCTCGATGATCGAGGCGGCGCGGTTGTAGCCGATCGACAGGCGACGCTGAATGTACGACGTCGACGCTTTCTTGTCGCGCAGCACGATCGCCACCGCCTTGTCGTAGAGGTCGTTGCCCTCGTCGCCGCTGCCGCCACCGGCGAGCTGGTCGTAGGGGCTGTCGGACACTTCGTCCTCCGCCGTGACCGCTTCCAGATATTGCGGCGTGCCCTGGCGCTTGAGATGGGTGACGATATGCTCGACCTCATCGTCGGCGACAAACGGCCCGTGCACGCGCTGGATGCGCCCGCCGCCGGCCATGTAGAGCATGTCGCCCTGACCGAGAAGCTGTTCCGCCCCCTGTTCGCCGAGGATGGTGCGGCTGTCGATCTTGGAGGTGACCTGGAAGGAGATACGGGTCGGGAAGTTCGCCTTGATCGTGCCGGTGATGACGTCAACCGACGGGCGCTGCGTCGCCATGATCAGATGGATGCCGGCGGCACGCGCCATCTGCGCCAGACGCTGGATCGCACCCTCGATGTCCTTGCCCGCCACCATCATCAGGTCGGCCATCTCGTCGACGATGACGACGATATAGGGCATCTTCTCCAGCGGCAGCTCCTCATCCTCGAAGATCGGCTCGCCGGTGTCGCGATCGAAGCCGGTCTGCACGGTGCGGGTGAAGACCTCGCCCTTTTCCAGCGCCTGGGTAACGCGCGTGTTGAAGCCGTCGATGTTGCGCACACCCATCTTCGACATCTTCTTGTAGCGCTCCTCCATCTCGCGGACGGTCCACTTGAGCGCCACGACCGCCTTCTTGGGGTCGGTGACGACGGGCGTCAGCAGGTGGGGAATGCCGTCGTAGATCGACAGTTCCAGCATCTTCGGGTCGATCATGATCAGCTTGCACTGATCCGGCTCCATCCGGTAGAGCAGCGACAGGATCATCGTGTTGATCGCCACCGACTTGCCCGACCCGGTGGTGCCGGCGACGAGCAGATGCGGCATGCGCGCCAGATCGGCGATCACCGGTTCGCCGCCGATGGTCTTGCCGAGCGTCAACGCCAGTTTCGCCTTGCTCTTCTCGTAGTCGCTGGCCGCCAGAAGCTCGCGCAGCAGCACCATTTCACGGCGCTGGTTGGGAAGCTCGATGCCAATGGCGTTCTTTCCCGGAATGACCGCGACACGCGCCGAAATCGCGCTCATCGAGCGGGCGATGTCGTCGGCCAGACCGATGACGCGGCTCGACTTGATGCCGGGGGCCGGCTCCAGTTCGTAAAGCGTCACCACGGGACCGGGGCGCACCTCGATGATCTCGCCGCGCACGCCGAAATCCTCCAGCACGCCTTCCAGGATGCGGGCGTTCTGTTCCAGCGCATCGGTGTTGACCGCCGTCTGGCGGCCGCCGTTCTTGGCTTCGGCCAGCAGATGCAGCGGCGGCAGCTCGTAGGCCCCGGGCTGACGCAGGAAGGAAGGCTGCGCTTCCGCCGCAACGCGTTTGCCGGGCCGCGGACGTCCCGCCGGCGGCACAACGCGCCCCGCGGGCTGCGCGTCACGGCTCGCCGGTCCGGCGATGGCACGCGGCAATGGGGTGGACATCGGGCCGCCGGCCTCCGCATCGTCCTCGTCAAGGTCGGGCAGATCGTCGAGGCTCGGAGCGGGTGGCGCGGGTTCGGCGATCTCCGGCTCGTGGTCCTGCGGATAAAACGCGTCCAGCCCGTCGTCTTCCGGCGGCATAAGGCGGTCGGCGAGCTTGCGGCGCAGCGCGGAAAAGCCACCGTGGCGGCCGACCGGATCGTCCTCATCGGCAAGGTCCTGCGGCGCATCGTCCCAGCCGTCGTCTTCGTCGTCGTAGGGCTGGAGATCGAAGCCGTCACGGCTGCGCGCCGCGCCGCGCCGGCGCGAGATCAACCGGCGTGCGGTCGCACCGGCAAGCAAACCCATGTGCGCGACGGCCCCGGCAACCGCCTGCCAGCGTCCGCCGCCGTGGTCGTCCTCGTCGTCGTCCCCATCGTAGTCCGGAACCGCGCCGACGCTGCGCGCATGGCGCGACGGCTCCGGCAGGGGCTCCAGCACCTGCACCGGCTCGCGCCCGAGCCAGCCGGCGGCGCGCAGCATCAGGATCGTCGCCGGCACGCCAAGGCCGAGCCCGCCAACGATCATCGCCATGCCGGGCGTCAGGTCGTCGGTCAGGAGAGCCGGGATCATATGGACGAAATCGCCGAGAAACCCGCCAAGCCCCGTCGGCAGCGGCCAGCTTGTCGGAACGGGCAGGGCGGCAAGCGCGCCGGCCGCCAGGAGCGTCCCGGCGGCCCAGGCGCCCAGGCGCCGCACGGCGATGCCGCTTGCGCGCGCCGACAACAGGCGCCAGCCCCACAGGACCACGGGCACGAGAAACACCGCCGCCGCAAGCCCGATCGCCTGCATGAAGAAATCCGCGATCACCGCACCCGGCCAGCCGAGCGCATTGCGCACCGGCGCGGTGGTCGCATGGCTGAAGCTTGGATCGGTGACCGACCAGGTGGCCAGCGCGGAGGCAAGGGCAGCGCTGGCCGCGATCACGGCGAGACCGGCGGCGCCGATCATGTTGCGCTTCAGGAAACGCTTCAGAGGCGCTTCGGTGTCTTCCAGCCCGAGGGCTGCGGCACGGCCGGAGCGAGCAGGGTTGGCGCGGCGCATGATCTCAAGACCCTCCCAGAACGCTGCGGACACGCGTGAGGCCGGCCTCGACGGTGGCAAGATCGTCGATCAGCGCAAGGCGGATGAAATCCGCGCCCGGATTGCCCGCACCTGCGTCCACCGCAAGCACGTCGCCCGGCAGCACCTTCACACCGGCCTCTGCCCAGAGCCTTTTCGCAACCGCGCTGCCGCCGCCCCGGCTGGCGACATCGAGCCACAGAAAAAATCCGCCCGGCGGCACGAGTGCGGGAAACAGCGATCCGAGGATCCGCTCCGCGCTTGCGTATTTCTCGTTGTAAAGACGGCGGTTTTCCACGACATGCGCCTCGTCGCGATAGGCTGCTGCGGCCACCGCCTGAAGCGGCATCGGCACCTGCGGCGCGGCCAGGCCGCGAAACCGCGACCAGCTCGCCAGAAATGCCGGATCGCCGGCGGCGAAGCCGCAGCGCAGGCCCGCGAGGTTCGACCGTTTCGACAGCGAATTCAGGCTGATCACATTGGCGAAACCGTCGCCCAATGCATGGGCTGCCTCCAGCACGCCCGGCGGCGGCGTCTCGCGGTAAATCTCGGAATAGCACTCGTCGGCGACGATGAAAAAGCGATGCTTGCGGGCAAGCCCGATCAGCTTCGTCCAGGTCGCGAGATCGGCAACCGCGCCCTGCGGATTGGCGGGGGAGGCATAGATGAAGGCGATGGTGCGCTCGAGAAGCTCCGGCGACAGCGCATCGAGATCGGGCAGGAAGCCCGTCTCCGCGCCCGCATCCAGATAGACGGCCTCGGCTCCGGCCACATGGGCGGCGGCCGCATAGGTCTGGTAGAACGGGTTCGGCATCAGGACCGCCGGACGGTCGGTCGTCTTGGCGAGATAATCGCGCGCGCCGAGGGCGGCGAAGGTCAGCCCCTCGCGCGATCCGTTCAGCGGCAACACGCCGCGCGCCGCATCCAGCGTGCCGCCAAGGCGATAGCGGGTATCGAGCCACTGCGAGACGGCGGCGCGGAAATCGTCGGTGCCGCGAATGTTGGGATAGCGGCTGAAGTCGGCCAGATTGGCGGCCAACAGGTCACCGGTAAAGGCGGGAATCGGATGACGCGGCTCGCCGATGGTCATCACGATGGGGTCTGCACCGGGCGTCACGCCCTCAATCAGCGCCGCAAGCCGCTCGAACGGATTGGCGGAGGGCAGGCCGGGACCGGACTGGACAGTGCGAATGGGCGAAACGGACATGCGAACCTGACTTCTCCCGCTCCGCGCCGTCAACCGGACGCGGAACCCAAGATATTGAAATCATTCGACCAAAGCCCGGAAAGGCGGCAGCCTTCGGTTCCAGGCGGTCTTGTTTGTCCGCAAAGCCTATCGTTGGTTGGTAAATCCCTCATTAACCAAGGACGGAAAGCGCCGGGCGCAAACGCCCCAGACCGGTGCCGGTCAGAAATCGCTGGCGATGCCCTTGATCTCCCAGTCCGCATAACGCGTCGGCTCCAGCCCGCCGCGCCCGTCGATCTCGCGCGGAAGGGCCTTTTGACGCGCATCGATCTCCTTGCGCCGGGCCTGTGCTTCCTTCAACGCGCGCTGCGCCGCTTCGGGAAGGTCCTCGAAACGCCGGGGGGCGGGGGCCTCGGGCGCGGCCTCCGGTGCCG
This sequence comes from Stappia stellulata DSM 5886, assembly GCF_000423705.1. GTDB lineage: Bacteria > Pseudomonadota > Alphaproteobacteria > Rhizobiales > Stappiaceae > Stappia > Stappia stellulata. The sequence goes on from NZ_AUIM01000011.1 coordinate 220,772, forward strand.
GGGACGATGCGGTCTCGCTTTCGGTGGTGCTGGACATGATGGCGGGTGTCCCTCGCGGTTTCAGCCTTCGATGCAGGAGCCGGACTTGCACGAAACACGGGCCGGTCTCTTGCGCAACGGTTCGTCTCGGCCAACATATAGGGCGCATCGCCACATGGCCGCAACGCCGCCGGCGGATGCGCCCGGGGGAGAAGACGGTAACCGACGCGGCCAGGCCGCCAGACAGGGTTGAAACGGATGAACTATTTCCGCACGGCACTTCTGCTTGCCGCGATGACCGCGCTCTTCATGGGGCTCGGGTTTTTCATCGGCGGCCAGTCGGGCATGGTGATCGCCTTCCTGATCGCGGCCGGGATGAACGTTTTCAGCTACTGGAACTCCGACAAGATGGTGCTGAAGATGCACCATGCGGTCGAGGCGAACGAACGCCAGGCGCCGGAACTCTTCGCCATGGTGCGCCAGCTTGCGGCACGGGCGGAATTGCCGATGCCCAAGGTCTATCTGATCAACAACCCCCAGCCCAATGCCTTCGCCACCGGGCGCAATCCGCAAAACGCCGCCGTCGCGGCCACCACCGGCCTGCTCAACTCCTTGTCCCAGGAGGAGGTCGCCGCAGTGATGGCGCATGAGCTGGCGCATGTGAAGAACCACGACACGCTGATCATGACGATCACCGCGACGATAGCGGGTGCGATTTCCATGCTGGCCAATTTCGCCTTCTTCTTCGGCGGCAACCGGGACAACAACAACCCCTTCGGCTTTGTCGGGGTGATCGTGATGATGATCGTCGCCCCGATGGCGGCGATGCTGGTGCAGATGGCGATCAGCCGCACGCGCGAATATGCCGCCGACCGACTGGGTGCCGAAATCTGCGGCAATCCGATCTGGCTCGCCTCCGCGCTCGACAAGATCGCCGGCGGCGCGGCCCGCATTCACAACCCGGATGCGGAACGCAATCCGGCAACCGCCCACATGTTCATCATCAACCCGCTGTCGGGCGAACGCATGGACAATCTGTTTTCCACGCACCCGAATACGGAAAACCGCATCCGTGCCTTGCGCGAAATGGCAGGCGGGGGAGGCGGCACACGCACCGAGGGTCCCGTGCGCACCGACCCTCCCGGCCCCTGGGGCCGACGCTCGGGACGGCGCGAAACCCGCTCGGCAACGCCCCGCGGCCCCTGGGGCTGACGGGCGGGGCCGGACACCTCACGCAACGCCGGCAATGGAATTCGCCCTTGTGAAGACCGCACCGGCCGGGGCATATGCGCAGGCTCACGCAATTGCGCTCCGCGTCCGTCAGTACCGCGCCAGATCCGGCGCCCCGGAGCGACGCCGAACCGAAAGACCGCGCCCATCGTGCCGAACACCAGACCGCCCAGCCGCCCGACCGCAAACCACCGCAAGCCCCAGACGGGGCGCAAGGTGCCGGACCGGGAAACCCCGGGCCTCAAGGCACGCAAGATCGCGGCCGAAGTGCTCGGACGCGTGATCCACGGCCGGCGTCCGCTGGACGAGGAACTTCACGACGCTCGCGGACACCCCGACCTGCACACGCTGGGCGACAAGGACCGCGCGCTGGTGCGTGCGATCCTTGGCCTTGCGCTGCGTCGACGGGGCCAGATCGCGGCGGTCCTCCAGTTGCTGCTCGACCGGCCGATCCCGGAAAAGACCGGCGCCGTCATGAACATCCTGCATGTGGCCGGCGCGCAGATCCTGTTCATGGAGGTGCCCGACCGCGCCGCCGTCGACATCGCGGTCGCCGATGCCGGACGCGACCCGGTTACCCGCCGCTACAAGGGTCTTGTGAACGCCGTGTTGCGGCGCATGTCGGACAATTGCGCCGAACTGCTGGAAAAGACCGGACAAACCTGGCGCAACACGCCGGTCTGGCTCTTCGCCGGCTGGCAGAAGGCCTATGGCGAGGACGTCGCACTTGCGATGGCCGCCATGCACCAGCACGAGCCCAATCTGGATCTCACCGTGAAGTCCGACCCGCAAGCCTGGGCGGAACGGCTCGGCGGAGCGCTTGTCGCGCGCGACACGGTCCGCCTGGCGCAGGCCAGCGGACGCATCGAGGCGCTTGCCGGATACGACGACGGCGCGTGGTGGGTGCAGGACGCGGCCGCCAGCCTGCCGGCAAAGCTTCTGGGCGATGTGGCAGGCAAGCATGTTGCCGATCTTTGCGCCGCGCCCGGCGGCAAGACGGCGCAGCTCGCACAGGCCGGCGCGAAGGTCACCGCCTTCGACATCTCGAAAAAACGGCTGGCGCGGCTTTCGGAAAATCTCGAAAGGCTTGGGCTCGCCGCGGAGGTTGTGGCCGCCGATCTGCTGGAACACGATCCGAATACGCTTTTCGACGCAATCCTGCTCGATGCCCCCTGCAGCGCGACCGGTACGATCCGCCGCCACCCGGAGGTCGCCTGGAACCGGCGCAAGGAGGACATCGACGCGCTCGCCGAACGCCAGGCGGCCCTGCTCGAGCGGGCGGCAGGCTGGCTCGCGCCCGACGGAACGCTTGTCTATTGCACCTGTTCGCTGGAACCGGCCGAGGGCGAAAAGCAGGTCGAGGCGTTTCTCGCAGCCCATCCGGATTTCCGGCGTGCGCCCGTTCTCGAGACGGAAACCGGCGTGCCCGGAACGGTGACCGACGCCGGCGACCTGCGCACGCTTCCGTCATCGCTCGCGCGCGACCCGGCCGCGAGCGGGGGGCTCGACGGGTTCTTCGCAGCACGCCTCGTGCGCCGCACAGCCACAGGCGCGGACGGCTGATTCCCAAAAGGTTTGCCGTTCGGTGCGTGGATGGTTCGCACGTCGGGAGCCATCGGCTGAAAAGGCGCGTCTGCCGCGACCCTTGACGCAGTATCGGCGGCCGTATATCTCATATATGAGAGATTTGCTCAAAAGTGAGAAGCTCCATGGTGCGCGACCCGGACGCCAGGCTCGCCGAACGGATCCGGACACTGCGGACCCGCCAAGGCTGGACGCTGCAGGATCTGGCGGACAGGAGTTCGGTCAGTCGGGCAACACTGTCGCGCATCGAAAATGCGGAGGTCAGCCCCAACACGCAGGTGCTGGTTAAGCTGTGTTCCGCGTTCGGACTGACCCTGACCCGGCTGCTTGCGCCGCTGGACAGCGGATTTCAGGCGCTGATTGCACGCGACGAGCAGACGACATGGGCCGATGACGACATCGGCTACACCCGCCGGGTCGTCTCGCCACCGAACCGCGATCTTGCCGCCGAGGTGCTCCGCTGCGAGCTGCGGGCAAACACCCGCATCGACTATGAAACACCGCCCGTCGCCGGCCAGGAACACCACCTGGTCATGCTGGACGGCGAGTTGACCGTCGAAATCGACGGCCGTGCCTACGGGCTCTCACAGGGGGACTGTCTGCGCTATCGGCTGTTCGGCGCCTCGCGGTTCGAAACCCGCGCGGCGCCTGCCGCCTATCTTCTTGTCCTGGGCTGATCTCATGTCAAACATCGCAATCGCACATCTCTTCGGCGATGCGCTTGAAGCGCGCCTCGACGATCTTTCGGCCATCCTCGTCGCCAGCGTGAACGCCGGCGCGGCGATCGGCTTCCTGCAGCCTTTCGACCGTCCGGCGGCGCGGCGCTTTTGGGAAAGCCGCGTATTGCCGGAGGTCCGCCGGGGCAACAGGCTGCTGCTGGCGGCCGTTTCCGGCGACACCGTGGTCGGCACCGTGCAGCTGGAAACGATGCTTCCGCCCAATCAGCCGCATCGCTGCGAGGTCTCGAAAATGGCCGTGCACCCAGAGCACCGGCGAAAGGGCATCGCCCGGTCGTTGATGCAGGCGCTGGAAACCCACGCCAGATCACGGGGCAAGACGCTGATCACCCTCGATACAAGGACCGGGGATCCGGCCCAGAGCCTCTACGCCTCGCTGGGCTACAGACAGTCCGGCATCGTGCCGGGCTTCGCGCTCGACCCCGACGGCCGCAAGCTTCATTCGACCACCTACATGTACAAGGCGCTTTGATCCCGCGCAGTCGGTTTCAGGTCCCGCGCCAACAGGCCGTCCGGCCGGTCCCGGGGCGGAAACGCCACCAGGACGCCACCGTCCGTCGATGCGGCGCTGACGCTACGGCCGCCGCGCAATCGCGAAAAACCCGGGCATTTCCAGAGATACATGTCGAATCCTGCGGGAAGTTGTAACGGATCGCTAACCTTAATCCGTGAGACTCGTCCATCATGCGAACACGTGTCGCGAAAGGATTTGCGCGCAACGCCCAAAGGGCTGGAGGGAAACCAATCGAAATGACGCTATTATCAGTGGCCGAACGGGCACGGGTCTGGCGTCTTCTCGCGCATACGGCCTGGCAGTCCGTATTGCGATGGGTTCACGGCGGCCCCCTGTTTCGCTGGCGACCGTTCTCGGGCGCGCCCGCGCGCCTGCTGATCGCACCGCAAGACCTGCGCACCGCCGACGGCACCAACGCGGCCGACATCTACGCCGGCCGCTTCGTCTTCGCCGGCCAGCAGATCGAGGCGAACGGGCGCTCGCCCTTCGAGGTCGAGCCGCCGTCGCGCGACTGGGCGCGGGCGCTGCACGGCTTCGGCTGGCTGCGCCACCTCAAGGCCGCCGACACCGTGGTCGCGCGCCAGAATGCCCGCGCGCTCGTCGACGACTGGATGCGCTATTGCGGTTACTGGCACGAGATCGGTTGGGAACAGCCGGTGGTGGCCCGCCGGGTGCTCGCCTGGCTGTCGCAGTCGCCGCTCATCCTGGAAGACTGCGACCGGGAGTTCTATCGCCGCTTCCTGCGCGCGCTGGCCCGTCAGGTGCGCTATCTCAGACGCACGATGAACGAGACACCGGACGGCGTGCCGCGCCTCACCGCGGCGATCGCCGTTGCGGCGGCCACCGTCTCCATGTCCGGACAAGGGCGCTACGTGCGCCAGAGCCTGCGCCGCCTCGACCAGGAGCTGACCCGCCAGATCCTCGCCGACGGCGGTCATGTGTCGCGCAATCCCGCTGCCCTTCTCGATATCCTGGTGGATCTTCTGCCAGTCCGACATGCACTGACCGTTCAGGGGCTGCCGACGCCCCAGGCGGTGATGCAATCCATCGACCGAATGATGCCGATGATCCGCTTCTTCCGGCACGGTGACGGCGCCTTCGCGCATTTCAACGGCATGGGGCCGACCCCGGCGGATCTCGTGGCCACGATCCTTGCCTATGATGACGCCCGCGGCGCGCCACCGACCAATGCGCCGCATTCCGGCTATCAGCGGCTCAGCGCCGGCGACACGGTCGTGCTGATGGAAACCGGCTGCCCGCCACCGCCCGTGCTCAGTCTGAACGCCCATGCCGGCTGCCTGTCGTTCGAGCTTTCGTCGCGTCGCACGCGGCTTGTCGTCAATTGCGGCGTGTCGTCCTCCGACCGCGGAACCTGGCGCGCGGTTTCGCGCGCCACCGCCGCCCATTCCACCGCAACCATCGACGACACCTCGTCGGCGCGGTTCCTCTCCGACCCGCGTTACCGCGACTGGCTCGGCGCGCCCATCGTCGCCGGGCCGACGGCCGTTCCCGTTTCCCGGGAGGACGGGCCCGACGGGGCGCGCGTCGTCGCCAGTCACAACGGCTACCAGGAAAGCCACCGCCTGATTCATGAACGCGACCTCACACTGGCCACCGACGGCAGCGTTCTGGACGGCATCGACCGCTTCATGCCGACCGGCAAGTCCGTGCGCGGCGACGAATTCGCGCTCAGGTTCCACCTTCACCCCGCGCTCAAGGCAAGCGCGGTGCGTGCCGGGACGGCCGTCCTGATCGTTTCGCCCGACGGCGAGGCCTGGGAGTTCGTCGCTCCGGGCTGCGAGACGGTCATCGAGGAGTCCGTGTATCTGTCGGATGCCTATGGCCACAGGCGCAGCGAACAGATCGTGGTTTACGGGCGTGTCACCCACCGCCGCGAGGCGGCGTGGCAGTTCCGCCGCACAGCGACACCGCGCGCCAACCGCCGCCGTGTCAGCGACGCGGGCGCGGAGGAGCTCGACATCTAGAGCGCTGGAAGGGCTTTGCGGAAGCGGCGTTTGCGCAGGAAGCCTAGTCCGACGGGGTCCGGCTGGCATAAAAGGCAGCGACTGCGGCAATCTCCGCATCGGTCATCGCATCGGCGATCCGTTCCATGACACCGAGAGGGCTGCCGCTGCGCTTCCCCGCCTTCCAGGCGGTCAGCTGGGCTTCGATGTAGGCGGCGGGCTGCCCCTCCAGCGGCGGCGCGATCGCGATCTCGGCAAGATCGCCGATCCCCTCATGACACATGACACAGGCCGTCACATCGCGTCCGTCGGGGGCACGGCGCCCGGCATAGGCCAGCAATTCGCCGGATCGCGCAAGCTGCCAGTCGAGATCGGCCGGCGGCTTGCCTTCCGGGCGGGGCAGGCTCGCGTAATAGGCGAGAACCGCCGTTTTCTCCGCCTCCGCAAGACGGGCCGCGATGGGTGCCATCACGTCGTTGACCCGTTCGCCGCCGATATAGGCGGCAAGCTGGGCATAGAGATAATCATAGGGCAAACCCGCCAGCCCCGGCACGATCCCGGTGCCTTCGCCCTTCAGGCCGTGACAAGCCATGCATTTCATGTCGACACCGCCTGCCACCGCGCCGCCGGTGGCGATCTCGCGCCCCCGCGCGATGCGCGCATCGTCGAAACGCGCGGCTGCCTCCTCCCCAAACCCGAACAGTCCGGACGATCCCCGGTCCGCGTCCTGGGCCACGGCCTGTCCGGAACCGGACGCAATGAAAATCGAGGTCCACAGCAAGACGGGGCGAAGCCGAGCAAACAGCGACATGCGCTCACCCTCCCTCAAGTTCGGCAAATTCCTTGCGCATCCGCGCCACCGCCTCGGCCGTCACCTCTCCCTGGTAGCTGTTGCCAAGGTTGCTGCGCAGGAAGTTCACGATTGCGGCCACCTGGCTGTCGTCGAGCCATTCGGCAAAGGACGGCATCGCGCCATTGCCTTCGAGGATGAGATTGACCGGATACCGGGCGGTGCTCATGCGCGCGTTTCCGGCAAGGGCGGGATAGGCCGCCGCGCCCGAAACGCCTTCGCCATCCGATCCGTGACAGCCCGAACAGGCACGGCGAAACAGCGTTGCGCCATCCGTGTCGGTGAACCGGTCGACGGTCGATCCCAGGTCATGCGTGCCGGGCCTGGCCGGCGCGTCATGATCCTGCGACCATGCGGCAAAGCCGACGGAGGCGAAAACGACGACAAGAGCGCAACGTGCAACGTGGGTCATGCAAAGCCTCCTTCGACGCTCACGGCGCGCTCGTCGCGTGGTCATGCACCTGCCGGATGGCATCGAGCGCCGACAACAGCGAGCCCTCCTGCCAGCCGGGAAGATAGGAGATATGCTCGCCCGCACACACGAAGCGCTTGTCCATCGTCGCGGCGATTTCATAGTCGCGGCCGCGCTCGTCCCAATTGCTGTAGCAGCCCAGCATCCAGGGAACCCGGTGCCAGCTCAGGACAACGCCGGTGGAGAATTCCTCGCGATACTGCGGATGAATTTGCGCCCCTTGCGAGAGAACCGATTCCAGACGCTCCCCGGGCGCCATCGAATTGTAGGCATAGGCCTGCGGGCCGTAGACGTAAGCGCCCAGGAGCACACCGGGCCCGCTTGAATGCATCTCGTTGGAGGGATAGCTGATCTCGGCGATGGGCAGGTCCGTCAGGGTGATGCCGCCGTAAATCTGCTCGTCGCGCTCCCAGAACCGGCGCTTGAATTCCAGTCCGGCCTTGACCGCCTCGTGATAGTGCAACTGCCGCATCACGCGGCGCAACTCGGGTGATACATCGACATCCAGCTGGCTGAGGATCGTGAAGGGAATGGTACAGACACAATAATCCGCCGCGACCTGCCCACCCTCGCCGTCGCCACCGACCTTGTCGAAGTCCACGGTCACGCCGTCCTCGCCCTGCACGACCCGCGTCACACGGGCATTGTAGGTGATCAGGTCGCCGACCTCCCGCTGAAAGGCCTGCGCGATCTGCTCCATCCCGCCGACAGGCTGGAACATCGGCGCATGATGCCGGTAGGTGGTGTGGTTGCGCATGTACTGCCAGAAGCGCGACGTAAGCAGGTCGTTCAAGGCGATCGGCTCGGACGGCTCCGGCGCGGCATCCCAGAGCCCCCCGCCAGGCGCGCCGGCATCGGGGTAGCCCCGGTATTCGGCGGTGTCGAGATTGCGGCTGTAGCGATGGTTCTTGTCGAGCACTCCGAAGGAGGTCAACGATTCCAGCAGGATCTCGGTGTCCTCGACACTGGCGGTCTGGTCCAGCGCCCCCTTGTTGGTGGCCTTTGCCAGCAGTTCCGAGATCTGGCCGACGTAATCCGCCCAGGCATGACCGTAGCGCACCGGCTTGCCCCCGAAATGATCGGCCGAATGCAGATAGGCATTCTGGTTTTCCTGAACGAACACCTCCAGAGGCACATTCAGCCGCTCGCAGTAATCGAGCAGCGCCCGGTGATGGTGGGGGATGCGCCACGGGCCAATGTTGATGTATTGGCCCTTGGAAAACCCGACGTCCTGCGTGTAGCCGCCAAGCTCTTCGATCCGGTCACCGCCCTTCAGCGTCCAGCACCGGCCGCCGGCGCGTGCCTGATACTCCAGGATCCGCACCGAATAGCCCGCATTGCGCAATTCCAGCGCCGCGCACAGGCCGGCAAGACCGGCACCCAGAACGACAACCGAGGCGCCCTCAGGGGCACCGCTCAGCTCCGGCGGCCCGCGGTAGGGGCTTTGCTGGGCATGACCGAGGCTCGTCATCGCGCTCATCATGGAGCCGGACCCTGCAGCAAGCCCGATCATCTTCAGCAGCGCTCGGCGGGACGGGCGGGAAGGGGTGTCAGACATAGGGCACCTTGCAACGTCATTGAATGGCACCTCTCCAACAGCTGCAGGATCCGGTTTGTTCCGAGAATTCTGCGGGACCGACCCGGCGGAGGGGCGATGTCACCATGAATCGCACCGCCCGGCGCGTTTTCGCCGGCTTTCCACCATCGCCGGCTTCCCGAAACCCGAGCTTCATGCTAGGCGCTTGGACCATCTCCCAATGCCCAACCGTCGAAGGAAAATCCACATGGCCGTGGCGTCGAAACGCATCCCCGTTCCCGAACTGGTCCCCGTCAAGCGCGCGCTCCTGTCCGTCTCCGACAAGACCGGGCTGGTCGACTTCGCCAGGGCGCTTGCAGATCGGGGCGTTTCGCTGGTCTCCACCGGCGGCACCCGCGCGGCGCTTGCCGACGCAGGCCTTGCCGTCAGCGATATTTCCGAGGTCACGGGCTTTCCGGAAATCATGGACGGCCGGGTGAAGACACTGCATCCCAATGTCCACGGCGGCCTTCTGGCGATCCGCGACGACGCCGACCACGCGGCCGCGATGCGCGAGCACGGCATCGAGGGCTTCGACCTCGTCTGCGTGAACCTCTATCCCTTCGAGGAAACGGTGGCGAGCGGCGCGGATTTCGCGACCGCCATCGAAAACATCGACATCGGCGGCCCGGCCATGACCCGCGCGGCGGCCAAGAACCACGCCTATGTGACCATGATCAGCGATCCGGCCGACTATGCCGGCGTGATCGACGCCATGGACCACAATGAAGGCCAGGTGCCGCAGGAACTGCGCAAGCGCCTGGCACAGAAGGCCTTCGCCCGCACCGCTGCCTATGACGCGGCCGTCTCCAACTGGTTCGCCACCGCGATCGGCGAGCCGGCACCCGCGCATGTGGCGATGGGCGGCCAGCTGTCCTCGGTGATGCGCTACGGCGAGAACCCGCACCAGCAGGCGGCCTTCTACACCACGCCGGAACGCCGCAACGGCGTCGCCACCGCCCGGCAGGTCCAGGGCAAGGCGCTGTCCTACAACAACATCAACGACACGGATGCCGCCTTCGAGCTGGTCAGCGAGTTCGATCCGGCAGCGTCCGCAGCCGTCGCCATCATCAAGCACGCCAATCCCTGCGGCGTCGCCGTCGGCGACACGCTGCGCGCGGCCTATGAGAGCGCGCTCGCCTGCGATCCCGTCTCCGCCTTCGGCGGCATCGTCGCCCTCAACCGCCCGCTCGACGCGGACGCCGCCACCGAAATCGTCAAGATCTTCACCGAGGTGATCATCGCACCCGACGCGAGCGAGGAAGCCATCCGCATCGTCGCGGCGAAGAAGAACCTGCGCCTGCTGCTGACCGGGGGGCTCGCCGACCCGCGCGCGGGCGGACGGATCGTCAAGTCGGTTGCCGGCGGCCTGCTGGTCCAGGACCGTGACACCGGCATCGTCGACGATCTCGACCTCAAGGTGGTCACCAGGCGCCAGCCGAGCGATCAGGAGCTGGCCGACCTCAAATTCGCCTTCCGTGTCGCGAAACACGTGAAGTCCAACGCCATCGTCTACGTGAAGGACGGCGCAACGGCTGGCATCGGCGCAGGCCAGATGAGCCGCATCGACAGCGCGCGTATCGCCGCCCAGAAGGCGCAGGACGCCGCCGATACGGCCGGCTGGGACGCACCGCGCACGCACGGCTCTGCGGTGGCCTCCGACGCGTTCTTCCCCTTCGCCGACGGCCTGCTCGCCGCCGCCAAGGCGGGTGCGACCGCCGTGATCCAGCCGGGCGGCTCCATGCGCGACCAGGAGGTGATCGACGCCGCCGACGAAGCCGGGCTCGCCATGGTCTTCACCGGCATGCGGCACTTCCGCCACTGACGGACGATGGAAACGCGCGGCGCGTGCTTTGAAAACGCGCGCCGCGCACCCCACATGTCTTCCCGAGACGGCAGTTCACGCAAGAAGGGCGGAGGCATGGCGACGAGCGACTACGATCTTGGTATCGATCCCGAATATCTCGGTCCCGAAGACGAGCGGGAACAGAAGGTCAGCGCGCGCATCTTCACTGTCGCCCGCAAGGCGGCTAGGCAGATTCCCTTCATGGAAGACGTGATCGCGGCCTATTACTGCGCACTCGATCCGGCAACGCCATCGCGGGTGCGCGGCGCGATCTTCGCCGCCCTTGCCTATTTCGTGATGCCGCTGGACATGGTCCCGGACATGCTTTTGGGGATCGGCTTCACCGACGATGCCAGCGTGCTCCTGGGGGTTCTGGCGATGATGCGTACCCATGTACGCGACGAGCATCTGGAAGCCGCGCGCGACGCATTGGATCCCTCACGCGCGCGAACCGGCAAGACCGGCGCCTGAGGCCTCGGCGGCGCGCTCAGTCCGCCAGGTCGTCCCGCACGTCGCGCGGCGGCGTGCCGGGTGTGCGCCAGCAACCCGCCTGACGGCCCGCCAGCAGCCAATAGACGAAGCCGCCAACGAAACCGGCGGCGAGAACGACGAGGCTGCCCGGCGGAAGGCCGCGGTGCGACGCCTGGTCGCCCGCCTCCTGCATTGCCCACAGGCCAAGCGCGATCACGCCGCCGGCGGCAAGATGAAAAACGATGCCGCGCAAGCGAAGCGCTTCCGACAGGAAAACGGCGAAAAGCGCCGGCACGAAGGACAGCCCGCCGATAACGCTGGCCCCGACAAGGCCGGCGCCGACTGCCGCACCGATTTCAGCGGGATGAGCCTCTCCCGTCCAGGCCTGAAACAGGCCAAAGGCCAGGAAAAAACCGGCTGCGACAAAGGCCAGCACCAGAGCGATCACCACACGGATCGTTTGCGCCAGCGCTGCGGCGGCATTGGTCATGGCGCTCAGGCGCTCTGTCCGGCCGGCGCGCTTTCAAGCGCTGCCCGGTCGCGGGCGCGCATGCGTTCCGATTCCGACTTGAGCTGACCGCAGGCGGCGAAGATATCGCGCCCGCGCGGGGTGCGGATCGGCGACGCGTAGCCGGCATTGTTCACCACATCGGCGAAGGCTTCGATCTGCTCCCAGTCCGAGCATTCGTGCGCCGAGCCCGGCCACGGATTGAACGGGATCAGATTGATCTTGGCCGGAATGCCGCGCAGCAGCTGCACCAGCTTGCGCGCGTCGGCCAGACTGTCGTTGACACCCTTGAGCATCACATACTCGAAGGTGATGCGCCTGGCATTGTTCAGGCCCGGATAGGCGCGGCAGGCATCGAGCAGCGCCGCTATGTTCCATTTCTTGTTGATCGGCACCAGCTCGTCGCGCAACTCGTCGCGCACCGCATGCAGCGAAATCGCCAGCATGCAGCCGATTTCCGCGCCCGTGCGCGCGATCTCCGGAACGATCCCCGACGTCGACAGGGTGATGCGTCGCTTGGACAGCGACAGGCCGTCGCCATCGGAGGCGATCAACAGCGCCTTCTTGACGTTGTCGAAATTGTAGAGCGGCTCGCCCATGCCCATCATCACGATGTTGGTGACCAGGCGCCCTTCGCTCGGCACCGCCGCATCCGCGGGCGTTTCGCCGCGCGGGAAATCGCCGAGACGGTCGCGGGCGATCAGGATCTGGGAGAGGATTTCCTCCGCCGTCAGATTGCGGACCAGTCGCTGCGTACCGGTATGGCAGAAGCTGCAGGTCAGCGTGCAGCCCACCTGCGAGGACACGCAAAGCGTCCCCCGTCCCTCTTCCGGGATATAGACGGTCTCGATCTCGACAGGTCGTCCGGCGCCGCGCGGCGGAAAGCGGAACAGCCACTTGCGCGTGCCGTCATTGGAGATTTGCTCGGAAACGATTTCGGGACGCGCGATGGTAAAAGCTTCATCGAGCTGCGCCCGCAAATCCTTGGAGACATTGCGCATATCGGAAAAATCGGAGACGCCGCGCACATACATCCAGTGCCACAGCTGTGCCACCCGCATGCGCAGCTGCCGCTCGGGAACGCCAATGCGCGAAAGCGCCTGTGCCAGGTCGTCCCGGTCGAGGCCGATCAGTGTCGGCTTTTCCGCGGGCTGTGCTGCCGTGGCCGGTGCGGTTTTGCGCCGCTTGTCGGGGCCGTCGATGTCGATCACGGTCATGATCCGGTTTCCAAAGGTTCGTGCGTCTTGAGGATCCGGCGCGAATGGGCCGCCCGGGACCCGTTCGGCTGCAGGGCCGCAGTCGAACGGTCGAAGTCTAACATGCCCGGCATCGGGCAACCTGCCCGAAATGAAAAGCCCTGCACCAACGCCGAAAGGCGGTGGCCTGAACCACCGCCTTTCGACAGGACGACTGAATATACGTCATCGCCGGCAAATGCGAGTCCGATTGTCGCGGAAAACCGCCGGTTTTACCGGCAGGAAGAGTCCGCGGAGCCAATCGCAGCCGTCACGCCGGACAGCGAAAAGGTGTAGGTCGTCTGGGTACCGCGCGCCGAAACGCCCGACACGACCATGTCCCGGCCGGCCTTCATGGCGGCGACGAGCTTGCGCTCCTCCGCCGGATTGGCCATCCAGGCACCATCCTTCTTGGTGAACATCGTGAACTTCTGCCCGTCGACATCGACGGAAACGGAAGACTGCTCCTTGAAGGAATAGCCGACGATCACGCTTGGCTCATTGTCGACGTTCTCGCCCGGACGGTTCGATACGAAGAAGAACACGTCTCCGTGATTGCGATCGCTCGGGGCGAGCTTTGTGGGTTTCGAAAGCGCGTAGCAAACCTTGCCCTTGGCTCCGCCATAGGAATAGGTCGCCCATGCGCTGTGCTGGCCGATCAGAGCCGGCGTCTGCGCCAGCGCTGTCGCGCTCGTGAAAACAAGCGCAAGAAGGGCCGCAATTAGCGTTCGTGCCTGCATCATCTCCTAACCGCTACTGCTCCCGTTGCATTTGGGTCAAACTCGCCAGGTTGGGGTTACCTTGTCTTAAGGATATCGCACCGCAAGTTACGAAAGGGTTGATAGATCCGCGTGAACGTGGCGCGACCTGTAAAACTCGGTATGATCGTGATGTGGAGCACGCTGCCTGTACAAATCGGGCGAGAGTGTGACATCACCGGAAAAGCGGGAAAAACCAAAACGCTATTGACGAATGCCGTCATGGCGGGCTGTTGTGCCAGCGGGGTCGAGACACGGATTGCAGGGTGTTCGAGACTTGTTTCCAGGCGTCGCTGGCGGGACCGACGCGCCCGACAATGCGGGTGCGGCATGCAGGAATGGACAACGATAGACGATGTGGAACACTGCCGACCAGCTTCCTTGGACGGGTGAGGCCGCATAGACCGTGGCAACGCCCGACCAGCTGACAGACCTTATCCGCCGCGTTGCAGACGAGCGCGACAAGACCGCCTTTGCGGCCCTGTTCGACCATTTCGCGCCGCGTCTGAAATCCTATCTGGTGCGCCTGGGGGCCGACGCCGCCTCGGCGGAGGAACTGACCCAGGAAGTGATGATCACGCTGTGGCGAAAGGCGCATCTCTTCGATGACAGCCGCGCGACCGCGGCCACATGGCTGTTCCGCATCGCCCGCAACCGGCGGATCGACGCGCTGCGACGCGACCGCTCGGCCCTGCTCGACAAGGAAGACCCCAGCCTTCGACCAGCGGCGCCTGAAGATCAGGACGACGAGCTCGACGCGCGCCTGCGCGAGGACCGCGTGCGCGCGGCGCTGACCTCGCTGCCCGAGGAACAGGCCGACCTTATCCGCCGCGCATTTTTCTCCGGCCTGTCACACAGCCAGATCGCAGAGGACACCGGCCTGCCGCTCGGCACCGTGAAGTCCCGCATCCGCCTCGCCTTCGGTCGCCTGCGGCGCATCCTGGAGGCCGACGAGGCCGTCGACATCGACTGATACATATCTCCGGAAAACCTGGCCGCTTCAAACCGGCAGGCGCGAGACCAAAGCAAAAGGGCCGCCGGCAATGCCGCGGCCCTTTCTATTAAGCTATTGATAAATATTGTCTTTAAGACGAAACACCGAGAATTCGGCAAATCTCGTCGAGCTGTTCCAGCGACGCATAGCGGATCTTGAGTTCGCCGGTGCCCTTCTCCTGCTTGTGAGCAATGGCGATCTTCAGGCCGAGCGTATCGGTCAGCCGCTTTTCGAGCGCGCGCGTGTCGGCGTCCTTCTCAGCCTTTTCAGCCTTGCCCTTCGGGCCGGCCTTCTTGGCGAAGGCATCCGGGTCTTGCGCCAGCCGCTCCGCCTCGCGCACGTTCAGGCCCTTTTCCAGGATCAACTCCGCCAGCGCGGCCGGGTCTTCCGCCGTGATCAGCGCACGTGCGTGACCCGCGGTCAAAAGCCCCTCGGCCAGATAGTCCTTCACCGAATTGGGAAGCTTGAGCAGGCGCAGCGTGTTGGCGACATGGCTGCGGCTCTTGCCGATGACCTTGGCCAGTTCGCTCTGGCTGTAGGAAAACTCCTGGACGAGCTGGTCGTAGCCGAGCCCCTCCTCGATCGGATTGAGATCGGCGCGCTGGACATTCTCGATGATCGCCAGTTCCAGGGCTTCCTGATCGGTAACATCGCGCACCACGACGGGCACCACATGCAATCCGGCCCGCTGCGCCGCCCGCCAGCGTCGTTCGCCGGCAATAATCTCATAAGCATTGTCGCGAGAGGACACCGGCCGCACCAAAAGGGGCTGGACAATTCCCTTTTCGCGAATGGAGGAGGTCAGGTCGTCAAGATCGGCCTCGGTAAAGCTCTTGCGCGGGTTTCGCGGATTCGCGGTGAGGAACTCGATCGGCACCCGACGCGTGTCGCGCGGCGGGCGTGGATCCGAGGGCGGTTCGGTCCCGACCTCACCGATCAGTGCGGCCAGCCCCCGCCCGAGCCGCTTCTTCTTTCCGCTGTCGTCGTCCGCCATTTCGCTCACTCGTCACCCCTGCGCCCGATGCGCGTGTCCCCTGAAAGTCCTCAGTTTCAATTGTTGCGCATCCGAATCCATGCGCCGGCCGCTCCCCGATCAGGCGGCAACGCCGCGCAGAGTCCGCTCGCGCTGGATGATTTCCGACGCAAGACGCAGATAGGCCTGGCTGCCGGAGCACTTCAGATCGTAAAGCAGCGCCGGCTTGCCATAGGACGGCGCTTCCGACACCCGCACGTTGCGCGGAATGACCGTGTCGTAGACCGCATCGCCCATGGTCTCGCGGACATCCGCGACCACCTGGTTGGAAAGGTTGTTGCGGCTGTCGAACATCGTCAGCACGATCCCGTGAATGGAGAGTTCCGGATTCAGCGCCGCCTTGACCTGCTCGACCGTGCTCAGCAACTGGCTGAGGCCCTCAAGCGCGAAGAACTCGCACTGCAGCGGCACAAGGATCGAATGGGATGCCGACAGCGCATTGATCGTCAACAGATTGAGCGAGGGCGGGCAATCGATCAGCACATAGGTGAAATCGAAGCTGCCGTCGCCCCGCTCGCCATGCGCCATTTCCGAAACGGCGGAGCGCAACCGGTGGGCCCGGTCGCTGCGCGCGGCGATTTCCAGCTCGACACCCAGAAGATCCATCGTAGAGGGTGCAACCCACAAGCGCGGCACCGCCGTCTCCTGGATCGTTTCGGCGAGGGAACACTCCCCGGTCAAAACATCGTAGGTCGACAGATCGCGGGCGCGGCGGTCAATGCCGAGCCCCGTCGAGGCATTGCCCTGCGGATCGAGATCGACCACCAGCACACGTTCGCCGATAGCGGCCAGCGCGGTTCCGAGATTGATGGCGGTCGTCGTCTTGCCGACACCGCCTTTCTGATTGGCCAGCGCCAGAACGCGCGGAGACTGAGGAAGCATGCTCATCCGGATCTAACCTTTCCCTGTCGCGCCGCGCGGCCGGATCCGCTTGAGTATCAAGAGCCGGCTGTCGGGATCGATGAGGCTGTTCTGTTCTACCATGTCGAAGGCCCAGGCGTGAGACGCTTGCGCGACCTCCTCGCGAAAATTCTTCCCCTTGTGGAAAATCGCCAACGCACCGCGACGCACGAAGGGCTCCGCGAAGCCGCAGAGAACCGAGAGATCGGCCAGCGCCCGCGCCGAAACCGCCTGGATCGGCGCTGTGCCGAACGACGCCAGCTCTTCCGCCACCGCCTCGATACGCTCGGCGTGAACCGTTGCCGGGCATCCGGTCTCCCGGATCACGGCGCGCAGGAAGGCAACCTTGCGCTGGTTGCTCTCCACCAGATGCACATGGGCATCGCCTTCGGATTTGCCGTCCTGCATCAACGCGATGGCCGTCACCAGCCCGGGAAAGCCCGCGCCGCTGCCGAGATCCACCCAGTGCCGCGCGCCCTCCCCGGCCTTGAGAACCTGGAGACTGTCGGCGACATGACGGCGCCACACGTCCGGCAATGTCGACGGCGCGACGAGGTTTTGCGCCTTTTGCCAGCGCAGCAGAAGGTCGACGTAGATCCTCAGACGGTCTTCTGTTTCACGTGAAACGGGGAAAACATCGTGGAGAACCTGGGGATCGTCTGTGACGGAAACGGCGGCGGGACGGCTCATGCCGCTGCCCCCGGCCGGTCGGCCCGCCGGCGGACATGCGACAACAACAGGCTGAGGGCGGCCGGCGTCACCCCGTCGATCCGCGCCGCCTGCCCGAGGGTTTCCGGCCGCACGGCATCGAGCTTCTGCCGGGCCTCGTTTGAGAGCCCGCGCACCGATGCATAGTCGAGGTCCTCCGGCAAGACCAACGCCTCGTCCCGCCGCAACGCATCGATATCCGCCGCCTGTCGCTGCAAATAGACCGCATAGAGCGCATCGATCGCGACCTGCTCCGCGCTGGCACGGTCAAGCGAGCCGATTTCCTGCGGCCACAGCGCCGACAACCGGTCGAGGTCGATGTCAGGATAAGACAGAAGCTCGAAGGCCGAGCGGCGCACGCCGTCCCGATTGATTGGCAAGCCCGCGCGTCGCCCGGCCTCGGGCGTGGCCGTCAGGCCCTCCAGGATCGAGCGGGCCTCGGACAGCCGCGCGCATTTCGTTTCGAAAGCGACTCGACGCGTCGAGCCGACGCAGCCGACCTCCAGCCCGAGCGGGGTCAGACGCTGGTCGGCATTGTCCGCCCGCAACGACAGACGATACTCGGCACGCGAGGTAAACATGCGATAAGGCTCGGAAACCCCACAAGTGACGAGGTCGTCGATCATCACGCCGATGTAGCCCTGATCGCGACCGAAGACGATCTCTGCACCGCCACCGACCGCCCTTGCGGCATTGAGGCCGGCAACCAGTCCCTGCGCTGCGGCCTCTTCATATCCGGTGGTGCCGTTGATCTGCCCTGCGAGGAACAGCCCTGCCACCCGCCTGGTTTCCAGCGTGCGCCGAAGCTCGCGCGGATCGATGTGATCGTATTCGATGGCATAGCCCGACTTGATCACCGAAACGCGCTCCAGACCCGGAATGGTCTTCAGGAACGCGAGCTGCACATCCTCCGGAAGCGAGGTCGAGATCCCGTTCGGATAGATCGTGTGGTCGTCCAGCCCCTCCGGCTCGAGAAAGATCTGATGCCCGTCGCGATCGGCAAAGCGCACGACCTTATCCTCGATGGAGGGACAATAGCGCGGGCCCTGCCCGGAGATATGCCCGGCGTACATTGCGGAACGTTGCAGGTTCTCGCGAATGATCGCATGGGTCTCCGGCGTCGTGCGGGTGATGTGACACGAAATCTGCGGTGTCTCGATGGACGCCGTCAGGGTGGAAAAAGGTTCCGGAGCCGAATCGCCCTTCTGCTCGTCAAGACGCGCCCAGTCGATGGTGCGCCCGTCCAGGCGCGCGGGAGTTCCGGTCTTCAACCGACCGAGCTCGAAGCCATGATCGAGCAAGGATGCGGCAAGCCGCCGTGCCGGTGGTTCGCCCGCCCGCCCGGCCGGGATCCTGCGGTCGCCAATATGAATGACACCGCGCAGGAAGGTTCCGGTCGTCAGGACGATGGCGCCGGCTGAAAGCTCGCGCCCATCGGCCAGCCGGACGCCCGTGGCCCGTCCATCGACGACAAGCAGCTCCGCCGCCTCTCCCTCGACGACATCGAGATTGGCCGTTTCGCGGATCGCTTCCTGCATCGCAGCGCGATAGAGCGCCCTGTCCGCCTGGGCACGCGGACCGCGCACCGCCGGTCCCTTGCGACGATTGAGCAGACGAAACTGGATACCGGCCTTGTCGGCAACCCGCCCCATCAATCCGTCAAGCGCATCGACCTCCCGCACCAGATGGCCCTTGCCAAGACCGCCGATCGCCGGATTGCAGGACATCACGCCAACGGTCTCGAAGCTGTGGGTCACCAATGCGGTGCGCGCGCCCAAGCGTGCGCTGGCAGCCGCGGCCTCACAGCCGGCGTGACCGCCACCGATCACGATCACATCGAGGCACAAATCAGCCCGCTGCGATCCATTCGAACGCGTCGCGTCCGCCATCATTGTCTCTCCGAACGCTCGGGAAACGACGCGTGCCAGACGACACCCGCCCCTTCGCATATACCGACCTTGATCCGATTCCACGTCGCTGAGAACCGAGCCCCATCGATTTGCGGCATTGCGTCAATCCTCGCCCATGCGGCGGATGATCTGCAAGACAGGGCCCGGATCCGTGGAAATCCGCCAACCCCTGATATCCAATCCATAAGACCTGGTCAAAACAACTTGCCTTGTCCGGCGCCGGAACGATTCCCCGAACGCAGCGGGCACCCTGGTTCGCGGATCGCGGAATCCCCTATCATTTCGGCTGAGTCTTCATTTCGGTTTTGAATCGATGCCGGGTTTGTGCTGTTTCACGTGAAACGCTCGTTTACTTCCCGATACAAAACTCTGAGAAAATAACGTCCAGGAGATCCTCCACCCCGACCCGCCCGGCAATCCGTCCGAGCGCATCCGCGGCATTTCTCAGGTCCTCCGCCCGCAATTCCAGCGGCCGACCGCCGGCGATCGCGGCCGTCAGCGAGTCGCGCGCGACAGAAATCCAGCGACGATGCCGGTCGCGGGTCGCCACCGGATCGGACGTGGTTCCCACCACATCGCGCGCAAAATCCCCAAGAGCGGATATCAGGCCGGGCAGCCCGTCTTGCGTATGGGCGGACAATCGAAACGTGCCGTCCTGTGTCGAGCCGGCATCTGGTGCGGCGCGCATGTCGATCTTGCTTTCCACGATCCAGACCGGCGCGGACAGCTGAGGCGGGGACGCCTGTGCCTCGCCCGCTTCCGGGTCCGTCAGCCACAGCACGAGATCGGCATCATCCGCGCGCGCCAATGCCCGCCGGATGCCCTCCCGCTCCACCTGTCCCTCGGCCTCCCGAATGCCGGCCGTGTCGATCAGCGTCACCGGGTAACCGTCCAGATCCAGATGCACCTCGATAATATCGCGCGTGGTCCCGGCTTCCTCGGTGACGATCGCAACATCGCGCCGCGCAAGGGCATTCAACAGGCTCGACTTGCCGGCATTCGGACGCCCGAGGAGCGCCACCTGAACACCGGAGCGCAAACGTTCGGCCCCTCTCGCGCGCGCCAAATGGGCATCGATCTCGTCGCGCAGCTCCCTTGCCTGCGACCAGATACCATCCGCGACGCTCCCGGGCACATCCTCCTCGTCCGCGAAATCGAAGTCCGCCTCGATCATGGCACGCATCCGAATCAATCGGGCCCGCCAGGCGTCATAGACAGCCGTCAGCGCACCGCCCATCTGCGTCACCGCCTGCCGGCGCTGCGCTTCGGTCTCCGCATGAATGAGATCGGCAAGTCCCTCGGCCTCGAGCAGATCGAGACGGTCGTTGTCGAAAGCGCGCCTCGTGAACTCTCCGGCCTCCGCCGGCCGGTAACCGGGCAAACGGGAAAGCACGTCAAGAAGCGCAGCGACGACCGCCCGCCCCCCGTGGCACTGGATCTCGGCAATATCCTCGCCAGTGAAGCTCGCCGGAGCGGGAAACCAGAGGACGAGCGCTGCGTCGAGAAGATGCCCGGACGCCGGGTCGTGCAAGCGGGCAAGGGTTGCCTTTCGCGGCTCGGGAAGGCGACCCATCATCGCGTCGAAAGCACACCGTGCATTGCGCCCTGAAATTCGCAGGATCGCGACACCCGTCGGCAGGCCGCCACTCGACAGCGCATAAATCGTATCCTGCATTCCCAGTGCCTCATTTTTCGCTCTCGCGGCCCCAGGTCCGCGCATGTCTCACACGGCAGGCGTGAAAGAGCCGGGCCGGCATCGAGACAACAGCACCCGCCTTGCTGCTTGTCCGCTCTCGTCCCTGCATTACCTTCATGGCAACGCACGACCGGACACGCCCGCGCCCGGCGCGGCTTCTCAATAACGGGAACCCCCATGACCGACAACCGCCTTGCGAACGCCACCAGCCCCTATCTACTCCAGCACAAGGACAATCCGGTGGCCTGGCGCCCCTGGGGCCCCGACGCACTTGCGGAAGCACGCGACTGCGGCAAGCCCATCCTTCTGTCGGTCGGCTATGCCGCCTGCCATTGGTGCCATGTCATGGCCCATGAAAGCTTCGAGGACCCGGATGTCGCGGATGTGATGAACACGCTCTTCGTCAACATCAAGGTCGACCGGGAAGAGCGGCCGGACATCGACCAGATCTACATGAGCGCCCTTCATGCGCTTGGCGAGCAAGGCGGATGGCCGCTGACGATGTTCCTGACCAGCGAGGCCGAACCCTTTTGGGGCGGAACCTATTTCCCCAAAACCGCCCGATGGGGCCGCCCGGGATTTGTCGATGTGCTCGAGGCCGTGTCCAAGGCTTTTCAGTCGGACCGGTCCCGAATCGACCAGAACCGCGACGGGCTGATGTCGCATCTGCGTCAGGCCGCGACCCGACGGGGCCCGGACGACGCTGGTCCCGGCCTTCCCGCCGGGCTGGCGACAACCGCCGGACTGAGGCTCAGCGAACTCCTCGATCCGATCAACGGCGGGACCAGGGGCGCGCCGAAATTTCCACAGGCGAGCGTGATGGAGCTGATCTGGCGGGCCGGCCTGCGCGCCGGTCGCGAAGACATCCGCATGGCGGGCATTCATTCGCTCGAACGCATGAGCAACGGCGGGATCTACGATCACATCGGCGGCGGCCTCTCGCGCTACTCCGTCGACGAGCGCTGGCTCGTTCCCCACTTCGAAAAGATGCTCTACGACAATGCGCAGTACCTGTCGCATCTCGCCCTGGTCGCCGGAAGCGAACCCGCGCCGGATCATGCGGCGTTGTTCCGCCAGCGAATCGATGAGACGGTGGCCTGGATCGATCGGGAGATGCGAACCGACGGTGCCTTTGCCGCGAGCCTCGATGCCGACACCGATGGTGAGGAAGGCAAGTCCTATGTCTGGACGCCGGACGCGGTGGTCGAGGTTCTCGGAAAAGCCGATGCCGCTGCCTTCAACCGCGTCTATGACATTTCGCCGGCCGGAAACTTCGAGGGCGCCAGCATTCCCAACCGGCTGACGCGCACGGACGACCCAAACGATCCGACCACCGAGGCCCGGCTTGCCGAGACACGCAAGCGTCTTCTGACCGCGCGCGACCGTCGGCCGCAACCGGGCCGCGACGACAAGATCCTGACCGACTGGAACGGGCTTCTCGTCTCCGGCCTCGCACGCGCAGCGGAGATTGTTTCACGTGAATCCCTGCGCGACATGGCAGTTGAGACCTATCGCGTTCTCATGAAGCGGATGATGACGGAGACCGGTCTCGCCCACGCCTGGCGCGCCGGCACCATGGTCGCGCCAGGGTTCGCCACCGATCATGCCGCCATGATGCTCGCTGCCCTGGCGCTTGCCGAGACATCGCCCGATCCCCGGGAGACCGAGGGGTACATCCAGGATGCAGAACAGCTGGGCACTTTCCTCGACCGGCACTACCGGCATGAGAGCGGGGGCTATTATCTGACGTCGGATCGCGCCGAGGACCTGATTGTACGGCCGCTTTCGCCGATGGACGAGGCAACACCCAATGCCAACGCCATGGCCGCGGAAGCGTTTGTGCGTCTCTGGCACCTGACCGGTGACAACGCCCACCGAGCCAGGGCCGACGCGATCGTTGCCGCCTTCGCCGAAGCGATCCCGAAAAACGTTTTTGGAACGGCCGGGCTGTTGAACGCGCTCGACACGCTGGAACACGGAGTGCTCGCGGTTATGGTGACCCGGGACGGCGCGCGGGACCGGGGCCTCGATCACGCGATCCTCGCGCTCGGCGATCCGTCGATCATCCGCAGAACCGTCGAGGAGAGCGGCGCTGCCCTGCCCGACCAGCATCCGGCTGCAATGAAGCCGACGATCGACGGCATGCCCACACTCTATCTCTGCACGGAAGGGCGCTGCGGCCCGCCGCTCACCGATCCGTCGCGGGTGGCGGAAGCGCTTCACGCGCTGCGCGGCAGGTGATCTTCAGGGACCGCAAGACGATAGAGCACGTGATCGCGCAAGGGGTGGGCCTCGGGCAACGCCGGATGCGCGAAGGCGCCGGACGGATCCTCGCTCATTCCAAGGCGTGCCATCACCCGGCGCGATGGCACATTCGAGACGGTGGTGAAGGAAATGATTTCGCGAAGGTGGAGGGTTTCGAAACCGAATCGAAGCCAACACCGCGCCGCCTCCGTCGCGAAACCCTTGCCCCAGGCGTGACGTGCGAGCCGCCAGCCAATTTCGAACGTCTCGGGCACCGGCACGTCCGGGACGGGTCGGTTCAAGCCGACAAATCCCAAAAATGCGCCAGTTTTCTTTTCTTCCACGGGCTGAAAGCAAATCCCGCCGGCTTCCGCCTTTTCCACGGCCCGGGCAATCATTGCATCGCTCTGCGCGCGGGTGAGCGTCGCAGGAAAATAACGCATGACATCCGGATCGGCATTGAGCGCGGCGAAGGCATCGCTGTCAGCCGCGCGCCAGGGACGCAACCGCAAGCGGTCGGTTTCAAGACTGATTTCGGGCACGTGTGGATCCCTTGTCATTGCAGAACCGAATCGACCTGATTCACGTGAAACACAAAGCAAAACACCCGCAAGATCGGCTTGCGGGTGTTCCACGTGAATCCATCGTCGCGCAGACCGCGACAATCGAAATCGGTCAGGTGTTCATGCTGTCGAAGAAATCGTCGTTCGACTTGGTCTGACGCAGCTTGTCGAGCAGGAACTCGATGGCGTCGACCGTTCCCATCGGATTGAGGATCCGGCGCAGGACGAACATCTTCTTGAGCTGGACCGGATCGACCAGGAGCTCTTCCTTGCGGGTGCCGGAACGCTGAATGTCGATGGCCGGGAACACGCGCTTGTCGGAGATCTTGCGGTCGAGAATGATTTCGGAGTTACCGGTTCCCTTGAACTCCTCGAAGATGACCTCGTCCATGCGGCTGCCGGTATCGATCAGCGCGGTTGCAATGATCGTCAGCGAACCGCCCTCCTCGATGTTGCGCGCCGCGCCGAAGAAGCGCTTGGGACGCTGCAAGGCATTGGCATCGACACCACCGGTCAGCACCTTGCCCGAAGACGGAACGACGGTGTTGTAGGCGCGTCC
Source organism: Stappia stellulata DSM 5886 (assembly GCF_000423705.1). Classification (GTDB taxonomy): domain Bacteria; phylum Pseudomonadota; class Alphaproteobacteria; order Rhizobiales; family Stappiaceae; genus Stappia; species Stappia stellulata. Next base: position 245,103 of record NZ_AUIM01000011.1, read on the forward strand.
GAGACGGGTGATGGAATCGAGGAGGATAACCACGTCACGACCGTGTTCGACGAGGCGCTTGGCCTTTTCGATGACCATCTCCGCGACCTGGACGTGACGCACCGCCGGCTCGTCGAAAGTCGAGGACACGACCTCGCCATTGACCGTGCGCTGCATGTCGGTGACTTCTTCCGGCCGCTCGTCGATCAGCAGCACGATAAGATAGCACTCGGGATGATTGGTGGTGATCGCCTTGGCGATGTTTTGCAGGACAACGGTCTTGCCGGTCCGCGGCGGCGCGGTGATCAACCCGCGCTGACCCTTGCCGAGCGGCGCGACGAGGTCGATGACCCGCGCCGTAAAGTCCTTGCCGTTGGGGAGTTCGACTTCCATCTTGAGCCGCTCGTCGGGATAGAGCGGCGTCAGATTGTCGAAATGAACCTTGTGGCGGGCCTTGTCCGGATCCTCGAAGTTGATCTTGTTGACCTTGAGAAGCGCGAAATAGCGTTCTCCGTCCTTCGGACTGCGGATTTCCCCTTCGACCGTATCGCCTGTGCGCAATGAAAAGCGCCGGATCTGGGATGGGGAAATATAAATATCATCCGGGCCAGGCAGATAATTGGCATCGGGCGAACGCAGGAACCCGAAACCATCCTGAAGCACCTCCACGACGCCCTCGCCGATAATATCGACGTCCTGTGTGGCCAGTTGCTTCAATATCGCGAACATGAGCTCCTGCTTGCGCATGGTGCTCGCGTTTTCGACCGCATGTTCCTCCGCAAAGGCAAGGAGTTCGGTCGGTGTTTTGATCTTGAGATCTGAGAGTTTCATTTCCCGCATGGGCCAGGGAGAGTCTTCTGCTGGAGTGATTGGATGCAAACGATCCGCATGCGACGACAGGGCAAGTGAACCGAAAGACTGAAAAGTTGGGGATTCCGTGGGTCGAAAGCCGGTCTCTTGAACCAGCCTGATCTCGAAACGGGTTCGGTTATGAACCCTGAGACCATGCCCAATGGATTTGAGGTTGCCGGAATCTACATTTTTAATTGAGCAAGAGCAAGCGCGATTCTGCGCCTCCCGCCGATTAAATGACGGGAAATTCAGTCATACACAAGTCGGACCCTGCGGCATTTGCAGAACACGACCTCAAAACGGTTTGATTACCACCAGAATGACGATCGCGACCATCAACAAAGTCGGCACTTCATTGATGAACCGGTAATGGCGATGTGTGCGGGTGTTTCCGTCGACGGCAAACACCCGCACACAGCGTGCGAGATATCCGTGATATCCGCTCATCACCAGCACCAACGCGAGCTTGGCGTGAAACCAGCCGTCGCGAAAAAACCCGCCCTCATACGCCACCCAGAGCCCGAACACCCAGGTTGCGATCATTGCCGGCGTCATGATCGCCTTCAACAGACGGCGTTCCATGATCTTGAACGTTTCGCTTTGCTGCGTCCCCGTGTCTGTTTCCGCGTGATAGACGAACAAGCGCGGCAAATAGAACAGCGCCGCCATCCAGGCGATCACCGACATGATGTGCAGCGCCTTGAGCCAGAGATAGAGCATGTGGCGATCAGCCCCTTGGATCCGGTGTGGCGCGCACGCGTTCGATCATGCGGCGCACATTGTCCGGATCCGCGTCCGGCGTGACACCATGCCCGAGGTTGAAAACAAGCGGGCCGTCGCCCAGCGTCTTGAGAACCTGATCGACACCCTCGTCGAGCGCGGCCCCCCCGGCGACCAGCCGCATAGGATCGAGATTGCCCTGCACCGGCACCAGCTTCTGGACGTCCTGCGCCAGGCTCGCCGGCACCGTCCAGTCGAGACCGACCGCATCGACACCCGTCTCCGCAATATAGGTCTTCAACCGGGCCGCCGAGGCCTTGGGGAAGCCGATGATCTTGGCATGGGGAACGGCCGCCTTGACGCCGGCGACAATCGCCTTCGTCGGCGCGATCGACCAGCGGGCAAAACCGGCATCATCCAGAACGCCCGCCCAGGTGTCGAACACCTGAACCGCATCGGCGCCCGCCTCGAACTGGCGGATCAGATAACGGATCGACGCCGGTACCAACTGGTCGATGAAGGACTGCATCAGGTCCGGATCGCGATAGGCGCCCACACGCGCGGCAACCTGGTCCTGGGTGGTGTGACCCGCCACCGAGTAGCAGGCGACCGTCCAGGGGGCCCCGCAAAAGCCGAGAAGGGTCGTTTCGTCCGGAAGCTCCGCCCTCAGGCGCCTTACCGTCTCGATCACCGGATTGAGATGATCTTCCGCACGTCCCTGATCGAGCCTGTCGACCAGATCGCGCTTGAGCGGATCGAGCACCGGTCCGCGTCCTTCCTCGAAGCGAACGGGATATCCAAGAGCATCGGGCACGACGAAGATGTCGGAGAACAGGATTGCCGCATCGAACCCGTACCGTCGGATCGGCTGGAGCGTGACCTCCGTTGCCTTGTCCGTGTCGTAACAGAATTCCAAAAAATTAACCGTCTTTGAACGAACTTCACGGTACTCAGGAAGATACCTGCCGGCCTGTCGCATCATCCAGACGGGAGGCGGCCACAGCCGATCTCCTTCGAGCACACGCATGACTCTTCGCGAGCTTGTCTGAGACACGAACACCCCCTTCTAAAAAAAAGAAAAGAATCCTGAATCTGGATTCTGTTGTTTTAGTTTGTCGGTGGACATCCGGGATTGCCGGTTGTCGACACCTCTCCACATGACTCATTCATGGCGAAGCTGTCGAGGAGTTTTGCCTGAAAAGATTCCCGTGCCAACCGGTGACAACCCGGATTCCGATAAATTTTTCAACCCGGTGCGTCATGGTTAACTTCTTGTTAACCTTTGATTCCCGTCTGGCCTTTCTGGGGATGGTTCTGGAACAAATCCTTTGTCCCCACTCCAGCGGATGCTTTCGGGTCCGGCGCCCTCGTCCATGTGAATTGTTGATTGTTTTTGCGCTTCGGGCATGGTGTGCGGGCATCGTGAAACTTATGCCCAGACCGGGACCCTTTATGAACACCAAACGCATGACACGGGGATAACAGCTTGGGAAAAACCCGTAACTTCTTTCATTTGCACATGGTTTCAGACTCCACCGGCGAAACGCTGATGACGGTTGCCCGCGCCGCGACCGCGCAATATGAGGACGTGCAGGCGATTGAACACGTCTATCCGTTGATGCGATCCCTCCGCCAGCTCGACCAGGCAATTGCGGAAATCGAGAACGCTCCGGGCATTGTCCTCTATACGCTTGTCGACGCAGATCTGGCGGAACGGCTGGAAAAAGCGGGCCGGGCGCTCGGTATTCCCTGTGTCAACATCCTGTCGCCGGTGTTTTCCGTCTTTCAGTCCTATCTGAATGTACAACTGACCGGGCGGGTTGGCGGTCAACATGCGCTCGATGCCGACTATTTTCACCGGATCGACGCGTTGAATTTCACCATGATGCATGACGACGGCCAGATCCCCGACGATCTGGACGAAGCCGATGTGGTGCTTCTGGGCGTCAGCCGGACATCCAAGACGCCAACCTGCATCTATCTGGCAAATCGCGGGATCAAGGCCGCCAACATTCCCATTGTTCCGGAAATCAGGCTGCCCTACCAGCTTGACGAGGTGCGTCGGGCCATGGTCGTTGCCGTTATCGCGTCGGTGGAGCGTATCCAGCAGGTTCGCCAGAACCGGATCCTGTCGCTGAATGCGGCGAGTTTCGCCAATGAAAGCTATGTCGATCGTCGTGCCATCGCAGGCGAAATCGCTGCCACGCGCAAACTGTGCGCGGAGCGCGGCTGGCCCGTCATCGATGTGACGCGGCGGTCGATCGAAGAGACCGCCGCGGAGATCATGAGCCTCTATCGTGCGCACAAGAGTGCGCTGGAAAAGTCGCCCACTGCCTGATATCGCCTCACCGAATGTCCGCATGTATCGATGCGGACCCCGTCATCCAGACCTGTTGGATCCGATCATGCCCGAACTCGTTCTTGCCAGCGGAAGCCGCATTCGCGGTGAGCTCCTGCGCAACGCCGGCCTGCGCTTTGCCGTCGATCCTGCGGATGTGGATGAACGCGCGATTGAGGACCCGCTCCTGAAAAGCGGTTTTTCGCCGGCCGATATCGCCCAGGTTCTTGCAGAAGCAAAGGCCCAGGCGGTAAGCGAACGGCATCCGGGCGCCTTTGTGATCGGCGCTGATCAGGTGCTTGAATTCGAAGGCGGGCGCTTGACCAAGCCCGAGGACATGGAGGCGGCGCGACGCCAACTCCTGGCCATGTCCGGCAAGCGGCACGAGCTTCACTCGGCGGTCGTCGTCGTTCGCGACGGCGAAACGCTGTGGCGCCATATCGGTACTGTCCGGTTGACGATGCGGCCGTTTTCGCCCGCCTTCGTCGGCCGATATCTGGCGCAGGTCGGCGATGCTGTATTGACGAGCGTCGGCGCTTATCAGCTCGAGGGACCGGGCGTACAGCTCTTCGAGACAATCGACGGCGACTATTTTTCCGTTCTCGGACTTCCGCTCCTTTCCCTTCTAGGAAGGTTGCGCGAGGAAGGGGCGATAGAGGCATGACGCGCCGCGCCGCCATTACCGGATATCCGGTCGCCCATTCCCGCTCCCCGCTCATTCACGGTTACTGGCTGAAGCGCCACGGGCTCGACGGGACCTATGAGCGGGTCGCGGTCGAGCCTGCGACCGCCGAGACATTCTACCGCGAATTCGCAAAGAGCGGCCTTGTCGGTTGCAATGTCACCGTGCCGCACAAGGAAGTGGCCGCCGCCTGCTGCGATGTTCTGGACGATGCCGCCCAGGCAATGGGCGCGGCCAATACGCTCTGGCTTGACGACAACGGTCGCCTGATGGGCGCCAACACCGATGGTCTCGGGTTTCTGGGAAACCTGGACCAGAATGCACCCGGCTGGGTTGGACGGTGCGACACGGCGCTTGTGCTGGGGGCCGGCGGTGCCGCACGTGCGATTGTCTGGGCACTTGTCTCCCGGGGTGTGAAAAAGGTGCTTGTCGCCAATCGGACGCTGTCGAAAGCTCAGGATTTTGCGGATCGTTTCGCCCCCGTCGCAAAAGCCGTTTCCTGGGACTATCTTGCGGATATCCTGGGGAGATCTGATCTCGTGGTGAACACCACATCGCTCGGCATGGAAGGCCAGCCGCCGCTCGATCTGGATCTGTCTCCCCTGCCGGTCGATGCGCTGGTGAGCGATATCGTCTATGCGCCCCTGGTCACGCCGTTGCTGCAGGCGGCGCACGACCGGGGAAATCCGACCGTCGACGGTCTTGGCATGCTGCTTCATCAGGCCGTTCCGGGGTTTGAACGCTGGTTCGGCGTGCGGCCCGAAGTCGACGAGGCCTTGCGGAACCTCGTTCTGGCCGATCTCGGGGTGGCCTCGTGATCGTCGTTGGCCTCACCGGCTCCATCGGCATGGGAAAATCGACGACAGCGGCCATGTTCGCCGGCGCGGGGGCGGCCGTTTACGACGCGGATGCCGCCGTCCACGACCTCTACCGAAGCGAAGGCGCGCCCGTGATCGAGGCCGCCTTTCCCGGGACCGTTGTCGCGGGCGTCGTTGACCGAAAGGCGCTTGGCGCGCGGGTGATCGGAAAGCCCGATGAGATGAAGCGCCTGGAGACGATCGTTCATCCGCTCGTGCATGCCCGGGAGACAGCGTTTCTTGAGACGGCAAAAGCCGCCGGTGCCCGCATTGCCGTGCTTGATATTCCATTGTTGTTCGAGACCGGCGGCGAGGCGCGCGTTCACGCCAGTGTTGTCGTCACCGCGTCCGCCGAGGTTCAGCGGTCCCGCGTTCTGGCGCGTCCTGGTATGAGCGAAGACACTTTTGCCGCGATCCTGGCCAAACAGATGCCCGACGCGCAAAAGCGCCGTCGCGCCCACTTCCTTGTGGATACCGGTCATGGAAAGGCCCATGCCCGGCGAACCGTGGCTGCCATTCTGCGCGCGCTTGCCGCTCTCGGCTGAACGAAGCGCCAATCGCCGTCATATGGATAAGCAGGGGATGAACGGTGGACCACCATTGCGCGGCTTGAGCGCTCCGCCTCGCGCGTCGAGACTGCACCGTCCCCCGGGATCAACAAGAGAGATCTGCCGCCATGCGTCGTGAAATTGCCTTTGATACGGAGACCACCGGTCTCGATCCGCGAAACGGTGATCGTCTTGTCGAGATCGGCGGCGTGGAGCTGATCAATCACGTTCCCACGGGGCGGACCTATCACGTCTATCTCAATCCCGAACGTGACGTGCCGATCGAGGCCTTCAACGTTCATGGCCTGTCGGCGGAGTTTCTGGCCGACAAGCCGAAATTTGCCGAGATCGTGCAGGAATTCCTGGAGTTCGTCGGCGATGCGACGCTCGTGATCCACAATGCCGCTTTCGACATGGGCTTCATCAACATGGAGCTCGGTCGGCTCGAACTCGGTCGCTTTCCGGATGAGCAGGTGCTCGACACGCTGGCGATCGCACGACGCAAGCATCCCGGGTCGCCCGCCTCGCTCGATGCGTTGTGCTCGCGCTACAGGATCGACAATTCCAGGCGGACCAAGCACGGCGCGCTGCTCGATTCCGAGATCCTGGCGGAAGTCTACATCGAGCTGATTGGCGGCAAGCAGGCAGGCCTTGCGCTTTCGGTTGAGGATGAGACGGATTATTCCGGGTCCGAGTCAAAGCGGAAGCGCGTGCCGGCACGCCCGCGCCCGCAACCGTTGCCTCCGCTGCTGAGCGATGCCGAGATCGAGGCGCATCGCGCCTTTGTTTCCGAGATGGGTGAGGCTGCGCTCTGGCGGCGCTACGACGCCGACTGAGCCTTTTGCGGGTTATTCGTCAATGAAAACGCCCGCGAATCGATCCGCAGGCGAATCCTTTCGCGGGCGCCAAAATGGTCGCGGGCGGTTTTCCTCGCCTCAAAGCATCGACGGCAGAACGCGATCCGGCGGACGGTGGCCGTCCATGAAGGTCTTGATGTTGATGATGACCTTTTCGCCCATGTCGATGCGTCCTTCGATGGTGGCCGAACCCATGTGCGGCAGCAGCACCACCTTGTCGGAGGCAACGAGCTTGGGATTTACCGCCGGCTCGTGTTCGAACACGTCGAGGCCGGCGCCTGCCAGCTGACCGGCTTCCAGCTGGCGGATAAGGGCCGCTTCGTCGATCACTTCGCCGCGGGCCGTGTTGACGAGATAGGCTTCGGGTTTCATCAGCTTCAGCCGGCGCGCCGACAGAAGGTGATAGGTCGCGGGCGTGTGCGGGCAATGCACCGAGACCACGTCCATGCGCGCCAGCATCTGGTCGAGACTGTCCCAATAGGTCGCCTCGAGCGCTTCTTCGGTCGCTTCCGGCACCCGGCGGCGGTTGTGGTAATGGATCGACATGCCGAAGGCTTTTGCCCGCCGCGCGACGGCCTGGCCGATGCGGCCCATGCCGACGATGCCGAGCCGCTTGCCCCAGATGCGGTGGCCCAGCATCCAGGTCGGCGACCATCCGGCCCATTCGCCGTGTTCCATCGCCTTGATGCCTTCGGCGATGCGGCGCGGCACGCCGAGCATCAGCGCCATCGTCATGTCGGCGGTGTCTTCCGTCAAAACGCCCGGCGTGTTGGTGACGGTGATGCCGCGATTGTTGGCGGTGACGACATCGATGTTGTCGACGCCATTGCCGAAGTTCGCGATGAGCCTGAGGTTCGGACCCGCTTGCGACAGGACGGCGGAATCGATGCGGTCGGTGACGGTCGGAACGACGACGTCGGCCGTCTTGACGGCCTCCACCAGCTCTGCCTGGCTGAGCGGCCGATCCGTATCGTTGAGCCGGGTTTCGAAGAGTTCGCGCATGCGCGTCTCCACGACGTCCGGCAATTTGCGTGTCACGACGACCAGCGGCTTCTTCTTCGGCATGCTCCTCGCCTTCCGCGCTTTATTGAGGGGTCCTTAACCCTGAATCCTCCAAAGTGCGCCCTTTCCACACAGGACGGCACGACGCTGTCGTTCTCCTTACCAGATGGTCCGGTCAAAACAAGGGATTGCAGCCGATTGATTTTGGCACAATCGCGACCGCTTTTGGGAGATGCCCTGTCGGGATGCCATCAAAATGTGCGATTCGGGCGGTGTTGGTAAGGGTGGTCAGCGTGCATCGTGGAGAAAGGAAACGATTGAAATGATACTTCACCCGGCCGGCAGGATCGGCCTCGTGTCCCTCCTCGCGCTCTGCCTTTTCGCCGCCGTCGCCGTGGGGCCGTCCCTGGCCCAGTCGGGAACCGTCGGCGCGAGCGGCTTTCCCGTCCCGCGGTTTGTCAGCCTGAAATCGGATCGGGTCAATGTGCGTGTCGGACCGAGCCGGGATCATCGCATCGGCTGGACCTTCGTGCGCGCCGGGCTTCCGGTGGAGATCGTTCAGGAATTCGAGAACTGGCGCCGAATTCGCGATTGGGAAGGCTCGGAGGGCTGGGTGTTTCACTCGCTGCTCACCGGTCGGCGGACCGCTCTGGTCACGCCCTGGGAGAGCGACATTGTCACGCCGCTCCGGCAGGAGCCGCGCTCGGACGCACGCATCGTGGCCGAACTTTCGCCCAAGGTCCTGAGCGAGGTCGGAGAATGCGGGCAAGGTTGGTGCGAAGTGTCGGGCGACGGGTTTTCCGGCTGGATCGACCAGACCCGCCTGTTCGGCGTTTACCCCGACGAAACGGTGGAGTAAGCGCGCCGGGCACCAGTCGATGCAGGCACGGTGCCGCATCGACCGGCGCGTGGCGGCCGGAGACGAGGATGATCAGTCGTCTTCGACGATCTTCTGCGCCCGCGCTTCCTGGGTTTTGAGTGCATCGAGACGCGGCATCGACACGGTGCTGAAACCGGAATCCACGAAATGGATCTCGCCGGTTACGCCGGACGAAAGATCCGACAGCAGATAAAGCGCCGAGCCGCCGACCTCATAGTGGGTGACGGTGCGGCCGAGCGGCGAATGCTGCTTCTGGTAATTGAACATCACCCGCGCGTCGGAAACGCCCGATCCCGCCAATGTGCGCACCGGTCCCGCCGAAATCGCGTTGACGCGAATATTGTCCAGTCCAAAATCCATCGCCAGATAGCGGACGGAAGATTCCAGCGCCGCCTTGGCAACGCCCATCACATTGTAGTTGGGCATGACCTGGTTGGAGCCACCGTAGGTCAGCGTGATCATCGAGCCGCCCTCGTTCATCATCGCTGCCGCGCGTTTTGCGACCTCGGTGAAGGAGAAGCAGGAAATCACCATGGTGCGGGTGAAGTTCTCGCGCGAGGTGTCGGCGTAGCGCCCGCGCAGTTCCGACTTGTCGGAAAAGGCAATGGCGTGCACCAGGAAGTCGATCTTGCCCCATTTTTCCCTGAGGGTATCGAAGACCGCATCGACCGTCTCGATGTCCTCGACGTCGCAGGGCAGCAGCAGATCGGCACCGACGCTGTCGGCCAGCGGCTTCACCCGGCGCCCGAAATTCTCGCCCTGATAGGTGAAGGCGAGCTCGGCGCCGTGGTCGGCAAGCGTCTTGGCGATTCCCCAGGCGATGGAGTGGTCATTGGCCACGCCCATCACCAGGCCGCGTTTGCCTTTCATGATTCCCGACATTCTGGCCCCCTCAGCCGTGATAGCGCGACAGCGCGAGGGAGGCGTTGGTGCCTCCGAAACCGAAACTGTTGGAAAGCACCGTATCGAGGCCCGCGTTGTCGACCCGCTTCATCGCGATCTCGTCGGGGCTGAGTGCCGGGTCGAGTTCCGTGATGTTGGCGGAGGCGGTGATGAAATCGTTCTGCAGCATCAACAGGCAGTAGATTGCCTCATGCACGCCGGTGGCACCGAGACTGTGACCCGTCAGCGACTTGGTGGAGGAGGCAACCGGCTGGTCGTCGCCGAACACCTTGCGGATCGCCTCGATCTCGCCGATGTCGCCGACCGGCGTGGAGGTGCCATGGGTGTTGATGTAGTTCACTTTCCGCTCGCCCAGCGTCTCGATGGCAAGGCGCATGCAACGCTCGCCGCCTTCTCCGGACGGTGCGACCATGTCGTAGCCGTCGGAATTGGCGGCATAGCCGGTGACCTCGGCGTAAATCTTGGCGCCGCGGGCCTTGGCATGCTCCAGCTCTTCCAGCACCACCACGCCGCCGCCGCCGGCGATGACGAAGCCGTCGCGGGTTGCGTCATAGGCCCGAGAGGCTGTGGTCGGCGTGTCATTGTATTTCGACGACATGGCGCCCATCGCGTCGAACAGGCATGACAGCGTCCAGTCGAGTTCCTCGCCGCCGCCGGCGAAGACGATGTCCTGCTTGCCAAACTGGATCTGTTCGGTGCCCGCGCCGATGCAATGCGCCGAGGTCGAACAGGCGGAGGTGATGGAATAGTTGATGCCCTTGATCTTGAAGGGCGTCGCAATGCAGGCGGAATTGGTCGAACTCATGCCGCGCGTAACCATGAAGGGTCCCATGCGTTTGGGAGACCCCTTCTCGATGACGATCTTGTGCGCCTGGAACAGGTTCTTGGTCGACGGGCCGCCGGATCCCATCACGATGCCGGTGCGCGGATGGGACACCTCGGTGTCTTCAAGCCCGCTGTCGGCGATCGCCTGTTGCATGGCGAGGTAATTGTAGGCCGCGCCGTCGCCCATGAAGCGCAGCTGGCGCTTGTCGATCTCGGCCGCCAGATCGATGTTCGGCATGCCGTGCACCTGGCTGCGGAAGCCGTGTTCGGTGTAGTCCGGCGCCGCGCAAATGCCGGATGTGCCGTCGCGCAGGCTTTTGGTGACTTCTTCCGCCGAATTGCCGATCGACGAAATGATGCCCAGTCCGGTTATAACCACCCGCCTCATCGCGGTCTCCCGTCTGTTTCGGACCGTCCTCGCCTCTGATCGCGATTGGCCCTGTCTTCCTTGCCGAACCGGATGGCCTCCGTTCAGGGAGATTTCCGGTTCGAAACCTGTCGAATTCGTTGACCGTTCGAGCCGCATTCGGGGTCGCCGGTGCTCGCGGCGAAACGTCGCGCCGCCCCCCCCGCAGATAGGGACCGCGGCGCGGGGGATCAATCGGTGGTGAGCTGCAAGGCTCAGTCGGTCTTGAAAAGACCCACGCGCAGATCCTTGGCCTTGTAGATGGTTTCGCCATCGGCCTTGAGCCAGCCGTCGGCAATGCCGAGCACCAGACGCCCGCGGCGCAGTTTCTTGATGTCGATGCCGTATTCCACAAGCTTCACGTCCGGCGTGACCATCTTGGAAAAGCGGATTTCGCCAGTGGAGATCGCGCGGCCCTTGCCCGGCTCTCCGAGCCAGCCAAGGAAAAAGCCGGTCATCTGCCACATTGCGTCGAGCCCCAGGCACCCGGGCATGACCGGATCGCCCTGGAAGTGACATGCGAAGAACCACAGGTCGGATTTTACGTCGAGTTCGGCGCGCACGCATCCAAGGCCGTGTTCGCCGCCGGTCTCGGATATCTCCGTGATCCGGTCGAACATCAGCATCGGAGGAAGCGGCAATTGCGCGTTGCCGGGGCCAAATGTCTCGCCGCGTCCGCAGGCAAGCAATTCGTCGTAGGAGTAGCTCGATTGCCGCACGTTCATATTCTTCCCGCAGGTTATGGATGCTTCGATCCCGTCACGAGGAAACGACGGACGGGCGAAGTCTAGATTATGGAGCGCTTACTAACATAGCCCCCTGCGCTCCGAAAGCCCGCCGCCAACCGAGAAATCTGCGTTCCGACAGCGTTTTCCGCTTCGACCCCCGATTTTCGCCCGGACCGCTTCGGTGCAGGCCGGTGGCGGGCGCGTGTCGTGCCATGCTGCAGGACTTGCAAAACGCGCGGGGTTTGTGGCAGAAATCTGCGACTGACGTGCGGTCGGATTGCCCAGCGGGCATTCGCCGGTCCTGATACGGCAAAGGGCCGCGAACGCCTTGCGCAAGCGCGCGCGAGATCGTGCAGCTTGCGCAATATGCACAGGATGGCATGATGTCGACAGACGGGGCGGCCGGACAACCTGCGGTCCACCCTGACGTTGGCAGTCCGCGAGACGCCCAGACAGCAAGCGAGGCAGAGTGAGCGAGATCGAGGGACAGCGCGAAGTTCGGGACATGCTTCGGGTGGCGGGACTGCGTCCGACGCGTCAGCGCGTGGCGCTGGCCGAACTCCTGTACTCCCGCGGCAACCGTCACATCTCGGCGGAACTCCTGCATGAGGAAGCCGAGGCCGCACATGTGCCGGTGTCGCTCGCGACCGTCTACAACACCCTGCATCAGTTTACCCAGGCCGGCCTTTTGCGCGAGGTCGCGGTCGAGGGCACAAAGACCTATTTCGACACCAACACCGACGATCACCATCACTTCTTCATCGAAGGCGACAACCAGGTGATCGACATTCCCGGTTCGGGCGTCTCGATGGCCCGTCTTCCGGAAGCGCCCGACGGCATGGAAATCGTGCGGGTCGACGTGGTCGTGCGGCTGCGTCGAAAGCAGTAGACGCGGGCCCCGACTGTTCGACGGCGAGGATTTCGTTCTTTTTCGATCTCTTGCGTTTCGACCCGCACCGGCAGGGCACGAATGCCGCGCCATGCGTCATCGGCGCTGCGTGTTTTCCGGGCTCTTGCACAGATCCGCGATCAGGCATTTCTCGCATTCCGGCTTGCGGGCCTTGCAGATGTAGCGTCCATGCAGGATCAGCCAGTGATGGGCGTGCAGCAGGAAGTCCGCCGGCACCGCCTTCTCCAGCGATATCTCCACCTCCAGCGGTGTTTTTCCGGGAGCAAGGCCGATCCGGTTGCCGAGCCGGAAGAGATGCGTGTCGACAGCGATCGTCGGTTGGCCGAAAGCGATGTTCAGGACGACGTTGGCGGTCTTGCGACCCACACCCGGCAGCCGCTCCAGCGCCGCCCGGTCGCGCGGGACCTCCCCGTCGTAGTCGTCCACCAGCATCCGTGACAGCGCGATCACGTTCTTGGCCTTGGTCTTGTAGAGGCCGATCGTCCTGATTGCCTCGCGCAGCGCGTCCTCACCGAGCGCCAGCATTTTTTCCGGGGTGTCGACGGTTTCGAACAGCGGCCGCGTTGCCTTGTTGACGCCGACGTCGGTCGCCTGTGCCGACAGGGCAACCGCCACCAGCAGCGTGTAGGGATTGACGTAATGCAGCTCGCCGGTCGGCTCGGGGTTCGCGGCATGAAAGCGCGCGAAGATCGCATGGATCTCGGCCTTCGTGTAACGCGGCCGTTTCAGTGTGCGCTTGGGTTTCGGCGCCGTCGCGGATTTCTTCCCCGCAGGTGTCGATGCCATAGGTGTTTTCACGGGATCGCTCTGGTTCTCGCTCATGGCTTCTCTATACTGTTGCATCATGACGAGCGGCAATCCGAAAACAGATCGTACCCTTGCGGACGGCGGCGGCGACGCGCGGGTCGACGACCCGCCGTTCTTCGCGGCCATGCTCACGCCCTATCGGTCGTTGGGGGCGAACGGCTTTCGCGTGCTCATGCTGGTCGTTTGCGCCATTTGCCTTGTCTCCGGCCTGGTTTTCCTGGCGCTGGGCGCCTGGCCGGTCTTCGGATTCCTGGGCCTCGATATTCTGCTGATCTTTCTGGCGTTTCGCTGGAACTACAAGGCCGCGCGGGCCTATGAGCAGGTCAGCGTGTCGCGCACCGAGATCACCATTTTGAAGGTCAGTGCCGGCGGGCGGCGCTCCTGCTACCGCTTCAACCCGTTCTGGGCGCGGCTTCTGGTGCGCGAGGAAGACGACGAGGGCGTGGTGCGCATCACCATCAAGGCGCGCGGGCAATCCGTCGACGTCGGCGGGTTCCTCAACCCCGACGACCGCACCAGCTTTGCCGGTGCGTTTCGTCAGGCGGTCGCGACGGCCAAGGCCGGCGGACCGTTTCCCGCGCCGCTTGCCTCGTGATCCGGGCAGCGCCCGCCGTCAGTTGAAGACGCGACAGGACTGGGGCGCTGCCCCGGGCCGTTTCCATGTCACCCGGTTTCCCGCGCCCGACAGAACGTATCCGCGCTGGGCATAATAGAGGTCGGCGTTGTTCGACCGGTCTGCAAGCGTCACCGGAGACAGGCCGGACTCCCGAACGATGGCGACACGGCGGGTGTTGTCGATGGTCACCGCCAGATACGCGCCGCTGTCGCAGTCGTAGCTGATCTCGACCAGATCGCCACCCGGACCGGGAAAAAGCGGGGCCGGAGCGATGGGCGCGACATAGTTGGGTTCGGGAAGGCGCGCAGGCGCACGACCCGGTGAGATCGTCACGACGCGCGACCGGTCCCGTGGCAGATAGATGCCGAGGCAGTCGCCGCGCGGGGTGGTGACGAGCCAGGGGTGACCGATGAGCGTCGGTTGCACCATTTCGCCGCCTGCAGGAACCCGGGCCTGGCTTTGCCGCTCGCCGTTGAAATCGAGCCAGTGCACGACAATCGGACGGCGGCGTTCGTTGCGAAAGATCAGCGTGGCGGGGCGGTCGCTGGCGACCGAGGTGATAAAGCCCTCCTCCCGGCAACTTGGCCGGCCGCGCGGATCCGTGTCCGAGACGCCGGAGGAGCGACGGGGCGCGGAGGCGACAGCCTCCGGCCGGGGAACGGCGCAGGCCTCGCGGAACCGACCGACCGGGCCTGCGCTTCCCGAAAGCGATACGCGATAGGCCGGACTGCCCTCGACGTTGACGGACAGGGTCGAGCCCCGGATCAGTGCGGTCCAGATCGGATCGGTCGCGCGCAGCGAGACAACGGCGTCCGGTTGTCCGCTTTGCGTGTTCGCGGACGAGCCGCGCGCGGTGTAGGAGCGCGTCTGGTCGCGGGCGGACAGTGTGACGGAGGCCGTGCCGCCCGGGGCAAGCCGGTCGACGGTGGTCTGCGTGATGAAGTCGATTTCCCCCGAACCGGGGCGGCAGGTCGCCAGAAAGCCGCGGTCGTCGGTCTCGCGAATGCCGTAGACCAGGGCCAGGCTTTCTCCGCCAGCGCGCTCGACATACCATGTGCGGTCCTCAAACAACGGGATTTCCGCCGATCGGAGGGTCCCTTGCAAGGATCGCGGATCGGTTTCGCTCGCGTCGCGCGCCAGGGCGTCGGTCTCGCCCGTCCGGGTCCGTGATCCCGACCTTGTGTCCCCGGACCGCGTCGTGGCGGAGGGCGTGTCCTCGGCGCTGCCGCGAAGGCTGGTCTCCGGCCGCCGCACGCCGCCGGCAAGCGGCGGAGCCGCCGGACCCTGGCCCGAGGGCACCGCCTGGCGCACGCCGCGCGCGGAGCCACGGGCGAGGGTTGCCGAGGAATCCACCGTCACCTTCCAGTCGCCGCAAATGTCGACATCGTCTTCCAGAATGCGGCCGTCTGCGAGCACCAGCCGCAACGACCTGCGGCAGGCGATCTGGCCGGCGTTGTCGGGATCGCCGGCGACCTCGACGAACACGCGCGCCTTCGACCGCCGGCGCACCTTGACGGCCGCGCCGTCGATGGCGACGTCGCGAATGGCGGTGTCGTCATCGGTCTGGATCATCACCAGCTTGCGCTGGATGCGCGTTTCGGGTTTGCCTCTGGCAGCAAGATCGTCCGCCGAAACGCTGACGACGTAGTTGATCGCGCAAAGATCGTAGGTCCTGGTCAGCGACCGCCCGTCCGACAGACCGAGGGTCAGCTCCTGCTCGCAGGTGAAGGCCTTGTTCTCGCGTCCCGCTTCCGCGAAGAGGATCCCCGACCCGCGCCCGACCTGCTTCAGCGCGGTGGTCCCGCTCTTCACGCTGTCGACCGTCACGCCCTCAATGGTGCTTTTCAGCGAGACAATGCGGGTTTCGGCGGTGCCGGCGTTGGGCGCGGCGATCAGCGTGACGGCAAGGGCGGCTGCAAACAGGCGGCGGCGGATTGTGGAAGAGGGCCGGATGGGCATTGGCGGTGTCATCTCGTCGGTTTCGGGTCGGGACCGTTGCTGCAACAGTGGCGCGGGTTTTTGGCCGAAGCAAGACGAAGTCCGTCCGCCCACGCTCGCAAATCGGGTGGCGGGCGCGACCGTTCGGGCGATAGTGTCACGGCACCGACAATGAAGGTGACTTGCCATGACCGCGACCGGCCCAGCCATTGCCCTGACGTCTCCCGCCGCCCTGCCATCGGGCCAGGACCTCGACGACTATGACGTGGTGCGCCGGACCTTGCAGGCGATCACCGAGCGCTGGCGCGACCAGCCGCAGCTGGAGGAACTCGCCGCGGAGGCCGGCGTGCAGCCGATCCAGCTGCAGCGGGTGTTTTCGCGCTGGGCCGGACTGACCCCGAAGCAGTTCCTGCAGGCGGTGACGCTCGATCATGCCCGGGCGTTGCTGAAGAGCTCCGCGACGGTGCTTGAAACGAGCTATGAGGTCGGCCTGTCCGGCCCGGCGCGCCTGCACGATCTCTTCGTCACCCACGAGGCGATGACGCCCGGCGTCTACCGGGCCAGGGGGGCGGGCGTCACGCTTCGCTACGGATTTCATCCGTCCCCCTTCGGCATCGCGCTGGTGATGGCGACCGAACACGGTCTTGCCGGTCTGGCCTTTTGCGATCCCGGCGGCGAGGCGGAGGCGCTCGACGACATGCGCGCGCGCTGGCCGGCCGCGGACTATGTGGAGGACCTCGCGGTCACCGCTCCCGTCGCGCGGCGCGTGTTCGATCCGGCAAGCTGGTCGGCGGAAACGCCGCTGCGCGTCGTCATGATCGGGACGGATTTCGAGATCCGCGTCTGGGAGGCGCTGCTGCGCATTCCCGTCGGTGCGGCGACGACCTATGCCCGGATTGCCGAAGGCCTCGGCAAACCCAAGGCCGCCCGCGCGGTCGGACGCGCCGTCGGGCGCAATCCGGTGTCCTTCGTGGTGCCCTGTCATCGGGTGCTGGGCAGCGGTGGCGGGCTGTGCGGCTACCACTGGGGGCTGACCCGCAAGCGGGCAATCCTCGGATGGGAAACAGGACTGGTCGGGGGCGGTGCAGCCAGCCGTTGAGAACAGCCGTCCCTATCGCGGTCCGGACGCCGTGGCGGCCGCGCGCTTGAGCCGGTAAAGCGCCTCGAGCGCATCGCGCGGCGTCATATCGTCGGGATCGAGCTCGGCAAGCGCCTCAGCCAGGACATCGCGGTCCCGGACAGCCGGAGCCGGGGCGGCGACCGGCGCGGCGGCAAACAGCGGCAGGTCGTCGATTGCCTGCTTGCCGGGCGTGCGCCGGTCCTGTTCCTCCAGTTGCGCCAGAACGGCGCGGGCACGCTCGATCACCTGCGTCGGCAGGCCGGCGAGTTTCGCCACCTGGATTCCGTAGGAGCGGTCGGCCGCGCCTGCGACGATCTCATGCAGGAAAACGACTTCGCCTTCCCACTCCTTGACGCGCACGGTGGCGTTCGACAGGCGCGGCAGGCGCGCCGAAAGCGCCGTAAGCTCGTGATAGTGGGTGGCGAAGAGCGCGCGCGCCTTGTTGGTCTCATGCAGATGCTCGATCGCCGCCCAGGCAATCGACAGTCCGTCGAAGGTCGAGGTGCCGCGCCCGATCTCGTCCAGGATGACGAGCGCCCGCTGGCCCGCCTGATTGAGGATGGCGGCGGTCTCCACCATTTCCACCATGAAGGTGGAGCGTCCGCGTGCCAGATCGTCGGCCGCACCGACGCGGGAGAACAGCCGGTCGACGATGCCGATATGGGCATGGGCTGCGGGGACGAAGGCCCCCATCTGTGCGAGAACCGCGATCAGTGCGTTCTGGCGCAGGAAGGTCGACTTGCCGGCCATGTTCGGGCCGGTGATTAGCCAGATCCGCCCGCCGTCCTCGCCCTCGCCCGGGCCGAGGTCGGCGTCATTGGCGACGAAGCCTTCGCCGCTCGATTGCTTCAGCGCCCGCTCCACCACGGGATGCCGCCCGCCCGAAATGTCGAAGGCGAGACTGTCATCGACCAGCGGTCGGGTGTGATTGTCTTCCTCTGCAAGCTCGGCAAGGGCGGCGGCAACGTCGAGGACCGAGAGACCGTCGGCAACCCCCTTGATCGCATCGCCGCGCGCGATGACATCGTCGCACAGCCGTTCGAAGGCGGCCGTCTCGAGCGCCAGCGCGCGGCCCGCCGCATTGGCGATGCGGCTTTCCAGATCCGCCAGATCCGGTGTGGTGAAGCGCATGGCACCGGCCATGGTCTGGCGATGAATGAAGCGCGCCGGATCGCCGGTGAGCTTGTCGGCATGAGCCGCCGGCACCTCGATGAACCAGCCGAGCACATTGTTGTGCTTGATCTTCAGCGCCCGGACCGCGAGTTCCTCGCAAAGGCTGCCCTGAAGCTGCGCGATCACCTTGCGGCTGTCGTCCCTGAGCCGGCGCAATTCGTCCAGCTCTCCGATATAGCCTTCCGCGATGAAATTGCCGTCGCGGGCGAGAAGCGGCAGATCGTCCTTCAGTGCCCGGGCAAGGTCCGCGCATAGATCGCGCGGCGCCGCGTCGATGCGCGTCAGGGCCGCATCGAGTTCTTCTTCTTCCAGCCGGCCGGTGTCGTCGCGCGGGACAAGTCCGGCAATCTCGAGCGCGGCCTGAAGGCCCTGGGCCAGCGCCAGAAGATCGCGCGGACCGCCCCGGTTGAGCGAAATGCGCGACAGTGCGCGGGCCATGTCCGGCACCTGCTTCAACTGGGCCCGCAGCCGTTCGCGCAGATAGGTGTCGGCGTGAAAACGGGCGACGGCGTCCTGTCGGCGACGGATTTCCGCAACGTCTGTCAGCGGACTTGCAAGCCGCGATGCCAAAAGCCTGGAGCCGGCGCCGGACACGGTGCGGTCAATCACCGACAGCAGCGATCCGCCGCGTTCGCCCGACAGCGTGCGCATGAGTTCCAGATTGGCGCGCGTCGCCGGGTCGATAAGCATGCGCGCGCCGGCGCCTTCGCGGGCCGGCGGGTCAAGCGGCGCGCGGTCGCCGAACTGGGTCTTTTCCACATAGGCAAGCGCGCCGGCGGCGGCCGTCGTTTCCAGTCGCGAAAACTGGCCGAAGGCCTCCAGCGTCGCGACGCCGTAGTAATGCGCCAGGCGGTCGGCGGCGGTCGCCCCGTCGAACAGGCTGCGCGGCACGGGCGAGAGCGACGCCGGGCTTTCCTCAAGCAACGCGCGCAGGGCGGGGTCGTCGAGCAGGGTGTCGGCGACGACGATCTCACGCGGGTCGATGCGGGCGAGATCGGCGGCAAGACGGGCGCCCTCGCTGCTCGCCACCTTGAAGGCCCCGGTGGAGATATCGACCCAGGCAAGCGCATAGGCGGTGTCGTCATCGAGCGATCCACCGCGATTGCGCGCCAGCGCCAGCAGAAAATTGTTGCGTGACGCCTCCAGCAGTCGCTCTTCGGTGAGCGTGCCGGGCGTGACCAGCCGCACGACCTCGCGGCGCACAACCGACTTTGCGCCGCGTTTTTTCGCTTCGGCCGGATCCTCGGTCTGTTCGCAAACGGCGACCCGAAAGCCCAGCGCTATCAGTTTTTGAAGATAGTCGTCGGCCGCATGCACCGGCACGCCGCACATGGGGATATCCTCGCCCAGGTGCTTGCCGCGCTTGGTCAACGTGATACCGAGCGCGCGCGAGGCATCTTCCGCGTCCTGGAAAAACAGTTCGTAGAAGTCGCCCATGCGGTAGAACAGCAGGCAGTCCGGATTGGCGGTCTTGATCTCGATGTATTGCGCCATCATCGGCGTCGGCTGCGCCAGGGGGGCCTGCGCGCGCGTCGGTGCCGCATCCTTGCCGGTCCGGGGTTCGCCTGCCTCTTCGACCATGCTCGCGACCTTCGTGTTCGGGTAGCGGGTGTCGCATCCACCCTTTGCCTCTGGTGAGGACGTTCTAGCGCGGTTTAGCAAATCGGCGGAAGGGTTTCAGCCCGAGGCGACCCCATGGCGGGTTGAGTGCAGTATTTGCAGGGGATAATGTCTGCCCCCGCTCTCACGGGCGGCAGCGCAATTGGAGGGCTATATGCCGACGACGGACAAATCGGGCAAGAGCAATGTGAGCTTCACGGAACAGGAGGCGCTGCAGTTTCACCAGCAGGGTCGCCCGGGCAAGCTGGAGATCACGCCGACCAAGCCCATGGCCACCCAGCGCGACCTGTCGCTGGCCTATTCGCCCGGCGTCGCCGTGCCGGTGCTTGCCATCGCGGAAGACCCTTCGCGCGCCTTCGACTACACCACGCGCGGCAATCTGGTCGCGGTGATTTCCAACGGAACCGCGATCCTCGGTCTGGGCAATCTCGGCGCGCTCGCCTCCAAGCCGGTGATGGAAGGCAAGGCGGTGCTGTTCAAGCGCTTCGCCGATGTCGACAGCATCGATCTGGAGGTCGACACCGAGGACGTCGATGCCTTCGTCAACGCCGTGCGCTATCTGGGGCCCTCCTTCGGCGGCATCAACCTTGAGGACATCAAGGCGCCGGACTGTTTCATCATCGAGCAGCGCCTGCGCGAACTGATGGACATTCCCGTCTTTCACGACGACCAGCACGGAACGGCGATCATCGCCGTCGCCGGCCTGATCAACGCCATGCATCTGACCGGCCGCACGCCGGCGGACACGCGCATCGTCTGCAACGGCGCCGGTGCTGCCGGCATTGCCTGCATCGAGCTCGCCAAGGCCATGGGCGTGCCGCACGACAATATCATCCTCTGCGACACCAAGGGCGTGATCTACAAGGGCCGCACCGAGGGGATGAACCAGTGGAAGTCCGCCCATGCGGTGGAGACGGAGGCGCGCAGCCTTTATGACGCGCTGAAGGGCGCGGACGTCTTCCTCGGCGTGTCGGTCAAGGGCGCGCTCACCGAGGACATGCTCCGGGTGATGGCACCGAACCCGGTGATCTTCGCCATGGCCAATCCGGACCCGGAAATCACGCCGGAAGAGGCTCATCGCGTTCGCGACGACGCCATCGTCGCCACGGGGCGTTCCGATTATCCCAACCAGGTCAACAACGTCCTGGGCTTTCCTTATATCTTCCGCGGCGCGCTGGATGTTCAGGCAACCACCATCAACGACGCGATGAAGGTGGCCTGCGCCGAAGCGCTGGCCAAGCTCGCCCGCGAAGAAGTGCCCGACGAGGTCGCCGCCGCCTATCGCGGTTCGCGGCCGAAGTTCGGACCCGAGTACATCATCCCCGTCCCCTTCGATCCGCGGTTGATCTCGACGATTCCGCCGGCGGTGGCGCAGGCGGCGATGGACACGGGCGTCGCCCGCCGCCCCATCGTCGACATGGAGGCCTATCATCACCAGCTGTCGGCACGCCGCGATCCCGTCGCCGGCACCCTGCAGCGGATCTTCTCCAAGGTGCGCCAGCAGCCCAAGCGCGTGGTCTTCGCCGAAGGCGAGGAGGAACCGGTCATTCGCGCGGCGGCAAGCTTCGTTGCCCAGGGCCTTGGCGAGGCGATCCTGATCGGCCGTGAGGACGAGATCCGCGAGGCGGCGATCGGGGCCGGCATCGACATCGAGCGTGCCGGCATCTCGGTCCACAACGCGCGTTTGTCCAACCGCAACAGCGACTATGCCGAGTTTCTCTACGGTCGGCTGCAGCGGCGCGGCTACCTGCAGCGCGACTGCCAGCGGCTCGTGAACAACGACCGCAACTACTGGGGCGCGATCATGGTCGCGCGCGGCGATGCGGATGCCATGGTGACGGGCCTGACCCGCAATTACTCCGTGGCGCTCGACACCGTGCGCAACGTGATCGACACAAAGCCCGGGCACCGGGTGATCGGCGTTTCGCTGGCGCTGTGCCGGGGGCGCACGGTGCTGGTTGCCGATACCGCCGTGATCGACATGCCGACCTCGGAGGAACTGGCCGACATCGCGGAAGAGGCCGCCCATGTCGCGCGCCGGCTCGGCTATGAGCCGCGCGTCGCGATGCTCGCCTATTCCACCTTCGGCCATCCGCGCGGCGAGCGGTCGGAAAAGGTGATCGAGGCGGTGAAGATCCTCGACCGGCGCCGGGTGGATTTCGAGTACGATGGCGAGATGGGCGCGGATGTCGCGCTCAACATGGACAAGATGGGCGCCTATCCGTTCTGTCGCCTGACGGGTCCGGCCAATGTGCTGATCATGCCGGCGTTCCACTCCGCTTCCATCTCCACCAAGATGCTGCAGGAGCTGGGCGGTTCGACCGTGATCGGCCCGCTGCTCGTCGGTCTCGACAAGCCGGTGCAGATCCTGCCCATCGGTGCCAAGGACAGCGACATCGTCAACATGGCGGCGATTGCCGCGTATAATGTGACGTGAGCCATCTGTCCCGGCGTGTCGTAAAGGGTTCGGCACGTCGGGACGGTTCGTCCCTCACCGCGATACCGAAAGTGACAGGAACAATGGCCAAGGGCCCGATCAAGATCTGCGGTCTGTCGACCGAGGACACGCTGGAGGCGGCGATTGCCGCCGGTGCCGGCATGATCGGGCTTGTTTTCTTCCCCAAAAGCCCGCGCCATGTCGACCTTGCGACCGCTGCCCGGCTCGCCGATCTGGCGCGTGGACGGACCGAAATCGTCGCCCTCACGGTAAACGCCGACGACGCGACGATCGACGCGATCGTGGCGCGCGTGCGCCCCGACTGGCTGCAGCTGCACGGATCGGAAAGCCCGCAGCGCTGCGCGGACCTCAAGGCGCGCCATGGCGTCAGGATCATGAAGGCGCTGGGCATCCGCGAGGCCGATGACATCGCCGCCGCCCTGCCCTATGTGGGCCACGTGGACCGGCTGCTGTTCGATGCCAAACCGCCGAAGGGCGCGGATCTGCCGGGCGGCAATGGCGCAAGCTTCGACTGGACGCTGCTTCAGGGCCTTGACCTTGGCGTTCCGCTCATGCTTTCCGGAGGGCTCGATCCGCGGACGGTGGCGGACGCGATCCGCATCGGCGGCATCGCCGACGTTGACGTTTCCTCCGGCGTGGAGCGAGCACGCGGGGAAAAGGACGAAGATCTCATTCATGCGTTCGTGGCGGCGGCACGCCAGGGCGCAACCGACAGGCCCGCCGGAGACAGATCGCTCTCCGGGCGCGCGGCGCAACAAGGACGGACCGCATGACCACCCAGCCCAACACCTACCGTTCCGGCCCCGACGAGCGCGGCCATTTCGGCATTTTCGGCGGTCGCTACGTGGCGGAAACACTGATGCCGCTGATCCTCGATCTGGAGCAGGCCTACGAGGACGCCAAGGCGGATCCGGCCTTCCAGGCCGAGGTCGACGACCTAAATACCCATTACACCGGCCGGCCCTCGCCGCTTTATTTCGCCGAGCGCCTGACCGAGGAGCTGGGCGGCGCCAAGATCTACTTCAAGCGCGACGAGCTGAACCACACGGGCAGCCACAAGATCAACAACTGCCTGGGCCAGATCCTGCTGGCGAAGCGCATGGGCAAGACCCGGATCATCGCCGAGACCGGTGCAGGCCAGCATGGCGTCGCGACGGCCACCGTCTGCGCCCGTTTCGGTCTGCCTTGCGTCGTCTACATGGGCGCGACCGACGTGGAGCGGCAAAAGCCGAACGTTTTCCGCATGAAGCTTCTGGGCGCGGAGATCGTGCCGGTGACGGCGGGGGCCGGAACGCTGAAGGATGCGATGAACGAGGCGTTGCGCGACTGGGTGACCAATGTCGAGGACACCTACTATCTGATCGGCACGGCGGCCGGCCCGCACCCCTATCCGGAAATGGTGCGCGACTTTCAGTCGGTGATCGGCACCGAAACCCGCGAGCAGATGCTGGCCGCCGAAGGCCGTCTGCCCGATGCGCTGGTCGCAGCCGTCGGCGGTGGATCGAACGCCATCGGCCTGTTCCATCCCTTCCTGGACGATCCGGGGGTGGAGATCTATGGCGTCGAGGCGGGTGGCAAGGGACTTGAGGGCGAGGAGCATTGCGCCTCGCTCAACGCCGGCAAGCCGGGCGTGCTGCACGGCAACCGCACCTATCTGCTGCAGGACGACGACGGCCAGATCCTGGAAGGCCATTCGATCTCGGCCGGTCTCGACTATCCCGGCATCGGGCCGGAGCACTCCTGGCTCAAGGAAAGCGGCCGGGTGAGCTATCTTCCGGTCACCGATGCGGAGGCGATGGAAGCCTTCAAGCTGCTCACGCGGGTCGAGGGCATCATTCCCGCGCTCGAGCCGGCGCATGCGCTGGCCCAGGTGATGAAGCTCGCCCCGACGATGGCGAAGGACAAGATCATTGTCATGAACCTGTGCGGGCGCGGCGACAAGGACGTCTTCACCGTCGGCAAGATGCTGGGTTACGACCTCTGATCGGTCCGGCGAGCTTCTGAATTCCGGAAAAGGCGGCGAAGTGATTTCGCCGCCTTTTCTGTCTCCCAGCGCAGGATCCCGGTCGCACTGCCGGTCGGGCTCCTTGGGGCTGTACGGCTGCGGGCGCATGACAGGTACGCATGGTGCTGACCGGCGATGATTTCGCATGGCCTGAAGCGCGCGTGAACGAGGCGGCTTGTGCGGGGACCTGCCGTGGAGATGGCCCCTCGCGGGCCCGGCCGACCGGCATGTCCGCTTTGATGGAGAAAGCGCGGCGCCGACCTCTTCGGCCGACACCTTCGCGGCGGTCTTGCAAGACCGGGATGCGCCACGCAAAGTCCCCCACCCTGCTGCCGACGATCTTCCCCACGAACAGGACGTCCGCGGTTGCGACATGCGTTCGCAGGGTCTTGGGGCCGATCCTGCGCGCGCCGGAAATGCCGCGCGACGAGAAGTCGTTTGCCGCAGGCGAAGCCGAGACAAAACCATTGCCTCTCCCCGGCGGATCGGCTATCCCTCGGCCTGTTCGGCGCATCCACGCGCCAAGGCACCCGTAGCTCAGCTGGATAGAGCGCTGCCCTCCGAAGGCAGAGGTCATAGGTTCGAATCCTATCGGGTGCGCCATCTCTTTCAATGACTTATCAGGTTCTGGCTTTCCGCCGAAATGTCCCGGGTAGCACGCTGGGCTGGGATTTCGCGCATTTTGGCCGTGACACGCGCTGCCTTTGCCGCGCTCTCGAGCGCGGGCTGTTTGCGTTTGACGGCGCAGATCTCATTCTTGTCGAGGACTTGGGGTCGCGGTTGGCGTCATCGTCCGGATTGCGGAAACTCGAAGTCCGCGCCCCGGCGGCCGCGGGATGGTCCGCCGCCGCCGGGGTCGAAAATCAACTCTGACCGTCTGGCACACATTCAGCGCCTGACGTTTCGACACCGTCAGATCTGTCAGAAGTCCGGCGCAACGCCGAAGACGAACTCGCAAGGCGTTTGCGACATGTTGAAATACTGGTGGTCGAAACCGGCGGGAATGTAGAAGCCGTCGCGCGGGTTGAGCTCGAACCAGGCTTGTCCCTCGGCCTCGGGGATATGGATGTTGAGCACGCCAGAGACAACATAGAGGCACTCATCGCCCTTGTGACGCTCGATGCGCGTGCGATTGCCGCCGAGCACTGTCGTTTTGCCGACCGTCAACTGGTCTGTGGCACAGTAAAAGCCGGTATAGGCGCCTTGTGTTTCCGCGTCGAGGCTCCACAACATGTCGGCCTCGTGCTTGGGATGGATGGTGCGGGCCTCTTGTCGCTCGGCCGAAGCCATTGGCCAGCGGCCGAGGAATTCCTCCTGGATGTAGCGGCTTTCCGCAAGCATCGGCTTGGTGCGCGCATAGGGACCGGACGTGCCCTTGGCCGGCGGCGGAGCGAAGAATTCGAGAACGCGAACCTGGTCCTGGCCAAGGTTGAAGCCATGGTGCCAGGTGTCCTTGCGGAAGAACAGTGCTTCGCCCGGCCTGGCGATACAGACTTCACCCGTTTCCGGGTTTGCGAGACCGAGCGTTCCGCTGACCACATAGAGCAACTCGTCGGCGCCAAAGATGGTGCGGAAGGCATCGGTGTGTTTGAAGCAGCCGCCCGGCTGCATGCCGAAGACGATCTGGTGGATTTTGTCCGTGGACGCGTAGATCCAGTCGTCGACGAGGCCGGCATTTTCCTCGCCCCACAGGTGGCGCGTCACGCCGGCATAGGGAATGTGGCTGGGTCGATCAAAGACGGGGCGGGGGGATGGCTTGTAGCCCATGGAAACCTTCTCCTTCATGTGGTGGAACGCTTGGATGCGGACCCAAAAATGAGACTGACGTGACGTCGGAACGCGGGAGCCTTCGCGAGACAGGGCGCGCGAAGCGGGTCGGTTGCCCGGTCGAGCGCGCCGACAATGAGGGACATGCCTGTTTCCGGGACCCGGGACTTGACCGGACTGCGTCTCCCGGGCATCGCAGAAGCTTGAAAACAGCTGCATTTCCCGCGTTTTTGCTTCCTGACGAGACGCAATCCGCGTCTGGCCGATCAACCTCATTCATGGGTCCGCACCCTAGGAAGCGGTGTTTTCGGGCCGTGTGCGTGCGACCAGCCGGTCGATGACGGCCTGTTTCATGGCGGGGTCGAGATGCATGACGTTGAACACTTCGGCCATCCACATGCCTTCGATGGCGAGGCGGATGATTGTGGCTTCAACAGGATCGAGGCCGTCTGTCTCGACAGCGGCCTGGCAGCGGATGTTCTGCTGATGGACGATCTCGAGGAGATCGGGAAAGTTCGACAGCGCTGCCGTGATGCTGGCGCCGAGGCGGTCGTAATGGTTGCCGGTGCTGGCCGCCGCTCCCATTGTCGCCTTCATGTAGGCGCGCGTATAGCGGCCATGCGGTTCCTCGTCCTCGCCTTCGAGCCCGGACAGTCCGGTCTCGAAGCGATAGACGAAACGCTCAACCATGGCGCGCACCAACGCATCCTTGCTGGCGAAATGGTAGAGGATGCCGCCCTTGGAAAGGCCGGTCACCTCCGCCACCTTGTCGAATGTAAGAGAAGAGACGCCCTCGTTGACGACGATCTCTTCGGCCGCGGTGAGAATGCGTTCCCGTGCGGTGCCACGTTTGGCCATGTCGAACCCCGATATTGTTGCTGGTCTTCGCGTTACAGCGACGAACTTTCGCGCAGACGGCCGACGATGTCTGCCATCAAGGCAAGGTCCTGGCGGGAATCGTCGAGCGTCGTCTTCGGCGTCGTGCCGTTCACGAGATGGTCGTGAAAGGCGTTCAGCTCGATGGAGAAGGGGTCGGTGTAGCTGGGACCGAATGTTCGGGTTTCCGTTTCGGTGTCGGTTGAATCCGTCACCTCCAGCGTTGTCGGCAAATTGCGGATATAGGGCGTGTCGTAGCCGACGCTCATGCGGCGGCGGTCGGAATAGACTTCAATGCTGGCGTCGAAGCGCGCGACATTGTCGATCAGCGCCTCGTAGACCGCGGTGAAATGACCGTAATCGAAGAGCGCCACGATCTGCTCCCCGTTCTGCTTGTGGTGGGCGGCGATGACCCGCTGCGGCAGGCCGATCAGCTCGCGCATCGCGGAAAGGCTGTGCGAGGAGAGCCCGGTCAGGACCTGGTAGGCGCGCATCAGGCTCGGCGGAGCGTCCTTGCCGGCGACGTCGTGCAGCAAGCTGTCGGTCTCGGCGCGGGACCGCTCGAGGAAAGCGTCGTCGAGATCGTCAGGATAGAAGATGTCACGGGTCTGCCGGATGAAAAACGGACCTTCGCAGATAAGGTCGCGCACGCGCACATAGCGCAATTCTTCGCGCGGCGGCATCATTTCCTTGGCCTTCAGGAAACTCGCCGAATAGCGTCGCATGTAGGCGACGAAGACAAGACAGCCGGACTGTCGGGCAAGCGGCATGACGCTGTCGACCTCCTCCAGGGTCAGGCAGGCCGGCTTCTCGAGGAAAACGTGCTTGCCGGCCTTCAGTGCCATGTCGAGATAGTGGCGATGCGTCTGGTCCGGCGTCAGGACGAAGACGGCATCGATATCGGGAGCGGAGGCCAGGGCCTCGGCACTGTCATAAGCCTTTGCAGAGTACCGGTCGGCGCAATGCGCGGTCAGGCTCGGCGAGACGTCGAAGACGCCGGCGATTTCGAACAGGTGGCGGTGATCGGCAAGGATCGGCAGATGCATGAGCTGGCTCACCTCGCCAAGGCCGATAAGGCCGACACGGACGATACGCATGGAAAAAGACCTTTCTGCCCCGCTAGGGGCCTATCCCTTGACCGCACCGGCGGTGAGGCCGGACACGATGTATTTCTGGAGAAGGAGTGCCAGCAGGATCAGCGGCACTGTGACGATGGTGGACGCTGCCATGATCGCGCCGTAGGGGAACTCATAACGGCTGGAGCCGGAAATGAGGCCGATCGCGACCGGCACCGTCCGGTTCTCATCCGTCAGGATGAAGGTGAGCGCGAAGAGAAACTCGTTCCACGAGGCGATGAAGGCAAGCAAGCCCGTCGAGATCAGCGCCGGCCCCATCATCGGCAGAAAAATGCAGCGCAGGATGCGCAGTGGCGAACAGCCGTCCATGATTGCCGCCTCTTCGATCTGCCGTGGCAGGCTGCGCATGAACGTGGTCAGCACCCAGATGTTGAAGGGCAGCGTGAAGATCATGTAGGCGAAGACCAGCGATCCGAGCGAGTTGTAGAGGCCCAGCCAGCGGATCATCTCGAAGAGCCCGGAAAGCAGCGCGATCTGCGGGAACATCGAGACAGCGAGGAACAGGAACATGATCGGCGAACGGCCAGCGAAGTCGATGCGGCCCAGCGCATAGGCGGCCGTGACCGCCAGTCCCAGCGAGAGCGCGACGACGGATGTGGCCACGATGAACGAGTTCAGCAGGCTGCGCAGGAACACGCCATCCGACAGGATCACCTTATAGTTGTTGAACTTGAGGTCCGGCAGAAAGGTGACGTCGAAGATCGCCTGGCCCGATTTCAGCGAGGAGGCGATCATCCAGTAGAAGGGAAACAGCGTGTAGAGCGCGATCACGGCAAAAAGTCCGTAAATCGCGATGCGCTGAAGACGCCTGCCTGTTGTGCTGTGCACCATGTCATGCCCCCAGAAGCTTGCGGTTGAGCCGGAAGACGGTCAGGTAGATCGCTGTCACGAGGGCGATCATCAGGAAGATTGCAGCACTCGCCGCCGAGCCGACACCCATGTCCTGGAAGTTGACCAGCACCTCGCGGGCATAGATCGACACGGTCTTGGTATCGTCGCTGTTTGAGGAGAGAACGAAGCTGAGGTCGAACATGCGGAGCGCGTCGAGCAGGCGGAAGAGCACGGCAACGGCAATGCTGGGTGCAAGCAGGGGCAGGGTGAGCGCGGTAAACTGCCGCCACTGCGACACGCCGTCGATTGCGGCCGCTTCGTAGATGCTCTTCGGCAGCATTTGCAGCCCGGCAAGGATGAGCAGCACCATGAAGGGCGTGGTGATCCAGACATCGACCGCGATGATGACCGGCATCACGAGATCGGGGTCGGCTGTCCAGGCGATGCCATGGTCAATGAAGCCCATCAGCTTCAGCACATGATTGACGATGCCGAACTGGTCGTGAAGCATCCACTGCCACATGCGCGCGCTCACGACCACGGGGATGGCCCACGGAATGAGAATGACCGCGCGCAAGGCACCACGGCCGGAAAGTCTGGCATTCAGCAGCAGCGCGATGGCAAGCCCCAGCGCCGTTTCGATGGAAACGGAAATGACGGTGAAATAGAGGGTATTGCGGACCGACTGCCACCAGAGCGGATCTTCGAACAGCGTGAAATAATTCTCCAGGCCGATGTAGTCGTAGAGGTCGGGCTGGGTGAGGAAGGCGTCGGTGAAGGAGAACAGGAAGGTTCGTCCGAGCGGCCAGAGCGCCACGGCAAAGAGCACGAGAAAGCTCGGTGCCAGGAAGAGCCAGGCCGTACGTGCCCGCGTGGCTTTGAGGCCGATGCGCATGGGTCCGCTCGTCATGTCATGCCCCCTTCCTGCTTAGGGCGCGTTCGTCCTTGTCGAAGAGATTTGCGCGGGTATGGTTCCAGCCGACGCTGGTTGTGGCGCCCGGGCGGATGTCCGGCTTTCCCTGCACCTTCACGACGATCGAGCGACCGTCTTCGACATTGAGATGAACCAGGGCTTCGCCGCCCAGCGGTTCGACGAGCAGGACGTCAGCCGTCAGCGTGACCTCGCCGCCGCCGAGGATAAGGTCTTCCGGACGGATGCCGACGGTGACCTCGCCGGCATAGTCGTGAGCCGGGAGACGGTGGGGGGTGCCGAAAAGCGTCAGCACGCTTTCCTCTCCGTCCTGCGTCAGCGTTCCGGGAAGGAAATTCATCCGCGGGGAGCCGATGAAGCTGGCGACGAAGCGGTTTGCCGGGCGTTCGTAAAGCTCCATCGGCGTTCCGGCCTGCGCAATGCGCCCCTCCTTCAGGACGACGATGCGATCGGCAAGGGTCATCGCCTCCATCTGGTCATGGGTGACGTAGACGGTGGTGGCTTTCATCTCGCGGTGGATGCGGGCGATTTCCACGCGCATCTCCATGCGCAGGTCCGCATCGAGGTTGGAGAGCGGTTCGTCGAACAGGAAGAGTTTTTGCTGGCGCACGAGCGCGCGGCCGATGGCGACGCGCTGCTGCTGCCCGCCGGAAAGTTGCGCGGGGCGGCGATCGAGAAGGTGGTCGATCTGCAGGAACCGCGCCGCTTTCGTCACACGCTCGCGGATTTCGGCGGCGGGAAGCCGCGCCGTTTCCAGCGCAAAGCCGAGATTGCGCTCGACATTCATATGCGGATAGAGCGCATAGGACTGAAAGACCATGGCGATGTTGCGTTTGGCCGGCGGCGTCTCGTTCATCCGATTGCCGGCGATGCGCAACTCGCCGCTTGAGATTTCCTCCAGCCCCGCGATCATGCGCAACAATGTCGACTTGCCGCAACCGGAGGGGCCGACGAAGACGACGAACTCGCCCTCGGTTATGTCGAGATCGACGCCGTCGATGACTGTCAGCTCGCCGAAGCGTTTGACGACGTTGATGAGATCCAAGCTGCTCATGACCGTTCCATCTTGCTGATTGTCTTATTCGTACCTGCGTCGAGTGACCTGGCCGCCAATGCGGCCACGCCGACGGTGCAGGCTGTGCCGCCGAGGTGGCTTGCGACAATCGGCATGTCTCGCGCGCCGTCGGCCCAGATGAATTCGCGCGTCAACGCTGCCAGGCGAGGCGTCACATTCGGATCGCTGCCGATGCCGCCACCCAGGACAAGCATGCCGGGGTCCAGAGTGTTGACAAGCTGGCCCAGATAAGAGGCGAGCGACAGGAGCGCCTTGCCGATCAGCTCCGCGGCGCGCGTATCGTCCGCCTCAGCTTCAAAAAGCGTCTGTGCCGAAGCCGCGGACCGTCCGACAAGCGCGGCATATTGTTCGCCAAGTGCCTTTCCGCTCGCGAAGAGCTCCAGATTGTGCCGGACTTCCCGGCCGTTTCCGTCGAAGGCGACGATGTCGCTGCCGGAGAAGTGGATGGCGAAACCGCGGGCGCCTTCATAGGGGGTGCCGCCGATGACCAGCGAGTGGGAAAGGCCCGTGGAAATGGTGACATAGACGAAAGGATCGACATTCTTGCCTGCGCCGATCCAGCCCTCCGCATAGGCGGCCGCGCGCACGTCGCTGTCGATGTGGCATGGGGCAAGGGCGTTCAACCGCGCACGGTAATCGAGGCCACGCCAGTCGAAATTCCAGGCCGATGCCGCTTCACCGTCCCGCGTCACGAGTTCCGGCAGGCAAATTCCGAGGGCGGCAACGCCGAGGCCCTGTGCCGTCGCGCGGTCCTGCATGCCGGCTGCGAGGCCGCAGACAAGATCGAGCACGGCCTCTCCGCCCTCACGGCAGGGTGTCGCCTCCGTGCGCTCGGCGACGACCCTTCCGTCCGAAAGCCTGACGATGCAGGCCTTTGTCTTGGTGCCGCCCACATCGATTCCGATTGCATGGCCTGTCATGGCCGGCGTCCGGCGGCGATATCGGCATGGAGTTCGCCGTTGGCGCATTCGGCAAGAATGGTTGCCGGCCAGCTGGGGTCGTAGGCCGTGGCGTTTGAAAGTCGCCCAAAGGCTGCGCGTTTGCCATCCCCCCAAACGATCATTGCAACGGCTTTCGAGAGCGTGGCGATGGAACCGGTGCCGATGGTCAGGCCATGGGCCGGGACGCTTTCGATCCCGGTGAAATCGGGAAAGGTCGCGAGGTTGTCGTGCCGTGTCTGCTCGGCCAGGGCGACGATGCGCGTCCGGCTGTTGCGATCGGAACCCGGCGGGTTGAAGGCGATGTGGCCATCGCCGGCACCGGAGGCCAGCAGGAAGAGATCGACGCCGCCGAGCTTGGCAAGATCACGATCGAAGGCCTCAGGCTCAGCGAGCGAAGGCATACGGAAATTCGCCTCCTGCATGCGCAAGGCGTCCGGCAAGGGCCCGTTTATGCGACCGACGATCTCCCGTTCGCCAAAGCCGCGGCAGGAATAATGGGCACACGCGGGGGGGACATGAAGGCCGTCGGCATCCCCCAGCAGATATTCGTCCATCATCGCGATGACCAGCCGTGAACAGTCGACCGGAGTCGCTTTCAACCGACGCTCAAGGGCCTGGTAGACGGGCATCGGGCTGCGTCCGCCCGGGCAGCCGAGAACATATGGCCTGCCGTCGGCATTGGCCTCGCCGATTTCGGCGAGAATGCGGGTTGCGAGATGTTCTCCGATCGCCTCGGGCGTATCGTGGATCGCGATTTTCATTTGCCGGCCCGCTCCGCGACCAGGCTGGAGACGAAGGTGAAGTTTCGGGCGGCGATCGCCTCGGGCGGTTCCGGGTGTTTTGGTGCAAGATCCTGTTCGACGACGAGAGGGCCGTCATAACCGCTTGCAGCCACGGCCCGCATGAAATCGGCGATATCGACGGCACCGCGGTCGAGGTCGGTCATGATGCCGTCTTCGAAGGCGCTGTCGCAATGGATGTTTTCCGCCAGGACCTTCTCGCGGAACGCGCCGTCGACGTTCTTGAGATGGATGCTGTTGATGCGTGCCTTGTGGCGCAGGAAGAACGCTTTCGGATCGGCCTTCCAATAGGCATGGTGGCCGGTATCGAGGCAAATCCCGACGAGATCAGGGTCGGTCTCTGCGAGAAGCCGCTCGATCTGGTCCTCATGCTCGATGCAGGTGCCGACGTGCGGGTGGAAGCTGAACTGGAGGCCGTATTCGCGCACGATCCGGGCGGATAACAGGGTCGATCCGACGACCGCGCGCCAGCCGTCCTCGTCGACGACCCCCATCCTGTCCTTCGGGTAAAACTCGGATTCATCCATCAGGATAAAATGCGTGCCCCCGACGGACTTGAGCAGGCTGCATATCTGATGGGTCCGCTCGGCGAGCGCGGCCGAGGTGGCCGCGTCCGCCAGCGTGTGGACATGTGCCGCCGCGACCGCGGACAGGCCGCGGCGGTCCAGTTCGCGCGAAAGCACCTCGGGATCGGTCGAGAAATAGCCGTAGGGGCCGAGTTCGGTATGGCGGTATCCGGCGGCAACGATACGGTCGAGATAATCGGTCCAGCCGAGAGTGTTTCCTGTGGGCCAGTAGATGCCCCAGCAACACGGTGCAATCGCGATGTTCACTGTCTTGTCCTTGCGTTTTTGCTGGAATTGCGTCGAGCGCCTACCAGCCGCGTTTCTTTAGCCGTTCGAGGTTGTCGCTCACCTTCGAAAGGCCTTCTTCGGCGTTTTCCTTGCCGCTCAACACGTTGTGCACGCCGCTGAAGATGCGTTGCGAAACGCGATTGTAGGAGGCTCCCGTGACCTGCGAGGGCCGCGAAGCGCTTTCCGCATAGGCCTCCTCGGCAAACCGCAGCGAGGGGTTTTTCGCGAGGATTTCCGCGTCCTGGTAAAGCGCCTTGAGCGTCGGGCTGTAGCCCTGCAAGGCACGGCGCTTTTGCTCCCTGGCGTTTGTGAGGTACCGCACCAGGCTGACGGCCGCCTCGACGTCTTCGGCGTATTTGGACACACCGAGAAGGCCGGCGCCGTAGCAGCCGCTCGAGCGTTCCCCTTCCACGCCAATCGGCAGCGCCATCACGCCGACCTTGCCGAGAAGTGCCGAGCCTTCGGCCTGGCTGGTCCCCCACACGTAACCCCAGTTGCGGTGGAAGACTGAATTGCCGGCCTCGAAGACGCCGCGCGAGCCCTCCTCGTCATAGTTGAGCACGCCTTGCGGGCTGATGCCGCCGATCCAGGTGCGCGCAAGCTCAAGCGCTTCGACAGCTTCGGGATTGTTCGCCGTGATTTCACCGTCCGGAGCGATGAAGGTGCCACCACCATGAGAGGCGACCCATTCGAGCGCATTGCAGGTCAGGCCCTCATAGGCACGGCCCTGCCAGACGTACCCCCACATGTCGTTGTTGCCGGCGGCGCGTTCCTGCTCCTGAATGAACTTTGCGGTCTCTGTCAGCTCTGCCCAGGTTTTCGGCTCTGGCTTGCCGTATTTTTCGAGCAAGTCCTTGCGGTAGAACATCTGGCCCGCATCGACGAACCAGGGCATGGCGAGCAGCTTGCCTTCAAGGGTGGAGTCGGCAAGGGCTGCTTCGAAATGGGCCGACAGTTCCTCCGCCGGCACCTTCTTCTTCAGGTCGACGAGGTGGGGGGCGAGCGCGCCGACCCAGATATTGTCGAGTGTCAGCACGTCGATATCGCCGGACTTGCCGGCAAGAAGCTGCTGGTAGAGCGGGAGCGCCTCGCCCCAGTTTGCCGGCATCTTGTTGATCTTGACCGTGTTGCCAGTTTCCTTCGCCCAGGCGTCGGAGGCCGATTGGCAAAGCTCGAGTTCGGCGCCGGCCGAGCTGCAGAAGATCGAGATTTCCGCTGCCCCTGTCGAACCGCTCCAAAGGATGGCCCCGACAAGGGCCGTCGTTTTCAATAGTCCGTCCAATTGCACCGTGTTTCCTCCCCGGTCACGTTCAAGACAGGTCAATTACTATACCGTCTGGACGGTAAAGTAAACGGATCGGCGTGGCGCATGGGTCAAGGAGCGCGAGGGGTGTGGATGCCCGAGGTGGCGTCCGCGCGCCGGCGCGACGATTCAACCGGCCATGCGGCGACTTGAGCCCGCGTTTCATTTGCTTTGGGCCGACTGGCTGAGCGGGCGATGTCCAACGGGATGCGGTGGTGCAGATCGATCGCTTTCGGCGGCGTCGGAGAGCGCGCCGCACGGAGACGTTGACAGCGCGCGCCAATCCCGTAGTGTGAATGTGACTAACTGGTCACATTTGCTGAGGGGAGCGCGTTTCGGCAATGACGATAGGGATCGCCGCATACGGACAGAACGCGGGACGCGCCGTTCTCGACGGCCTGCGCGCCACTGAAGTCCTCGGGCGCGGCGCCATCGGTGGCTTTGCGGTGTTCTCGATTCTGGACCGCCAGGGCGTGCATCGCCAGATTGCATGCCAGCGCGGCGGGGCCTCGCAGCTCCAGGCTGCCGACGCCTTTGGAGACGCGCGTTGTGCGGCCGTAATCTCGAGCGGGCCGGACCGCCCCGAACCGCTTTCCCAGTTTCTCGTCGCCGGCGCCGGGCTGGGGCTCGTTACCGGCCACCGTCTGCCGAACCGGATCGATGCGGCGGGGGTCCCCTCCAATGCGTCGGTTCTCCGGCGCATGGCCCGGGGCGAGACGCCCTCCGAGGCGGTCCAGGCTGCGGTGGGAGGCGATCCGGAGATGGACGCCGGCCTGATCGCGGTGACGTTGGACGGGCGCATCGGATTCGCCAACACGGCAAGGGTCGCGCGACGGTGCGACCTGATCCAGGCGTCCCGTGCCGACGAACGGCGGGGCTATGCCCTGCTGGGCAACTCGATCCACTTCGCTGTCGGTTGCGGTGGCGGCACTGCCATTGGCGATGTCGTCTGGTCGCGTCTCTCGGGCGGGCCCGCGCGGACGTTTCTTGCCGAACTGGCACACCCCGTTCCGGTCTGTCGTGCGCGGACGGATCGCGTCGAGATCGACGCCGCCGGGCGGGTGACGCTGATCCGTCGCGCCGACCCGTGGTGGCCGGAGCCTGCGGGGCTGACGACCGTCATCTATTCCCGGGCACCCGTCTGGCAGGACGGCCGGCCGGTCGGGGTATGCGCATCCGAGGTTTTCGCGCGCCTCGCAGGAGATCTGGCGACACCCTCGCCCGAGATTCAGAGCCGTTTTGCGGTGGAAAGGGATCCGCATGTCACGCCGTGAGAAGACAGAGCGGGCAATTCTTGAGGCGCTGGGCGCGCAGCTGACCGAAGGCGGGATGCAGAGCGTCGGCATCAATGTGATCGCAAAGCGGGCGGGGGTGAGCAAGGAACTCATCTATCGTTACTTCGACGGCATGCCCGGCCTGATGCTCGCCTGGATGCAGGGCCGGGACTACTGGAGCAGCAAATCCGGACTGCTCCCTTCCGCGGACACCAGCAGCCTGACCCCGGTCGCCCTGATCCGCGCCATGCTGCGCGAGCAGGAAGCCATCCTGGCCCGCGATCAGGCGGTCGCGGCGGTTCGCCGATGGGAGCTGATCGAACGCACGGAGGTGGGGGACCGTCTGCGGGAGCGCCGCGAACGCGAGGCGCGCACCTTCATTGATCGGCTCGACGGGCTGACCGGCGATGCGGATATGCCGGCTTTCGTCAGCGTTTTGCTTGCCGGGATCCTCTATCTGTCGCTGCGGTCCAAGACCGAAGACGTCTTCCTGGGGGTGCCGCTGCGCACCGACGAAGGCTGGAGCCGCATCTGGAGCGCGGTGGATCTTGCCCTCAGCGCATTGCCGGAAGACTTGCGCGCGGAGTCCCTGCAGGCGCTGGAACGGGCGCGGGCCGGAACAACGGACAAGACGGAGACGAATGAATGACCAGGGCTGCGGATGTGCTTGTCAGGTCGCTGGTCCGCCATGGCGTCGACCGGGTCTTTTGCGTGCCCGGCGAAAGCTATCTGAGCGTACTCGATGCCCTTGTGGACACGCCGGAGATCCAGGTCGTGACCGCCCGGCACGAAGGCGGTGCGGGGTTCATGGCGGTGGCGGACGCAAAGCTGACCGGTCGCCCCGGCATCGCGTTTGTCAGCCGCGGGCCGGGCGCGATGAACGCGGCGATTGCTGTGCACACGGCGCAACAGGATGCGGTCCCGCTCATTTTGTTCATCGGGCAGGTCGAGCGGCCGCATCTCGGCATGAACGCCTTTCAGGAGGTGGATCACGCACGCCTGTTCGATCAGG
Organism: Stappia stellulata DSM 5886; assembly: GCF_000423705.1. Lineage (GTDB taxonomy): Bacteria > Pseudomonadota > Alphaproteobacteria > Rhizobiales > Stappiaceae > Stappia > Stappia stellulata. The sequence continues at coordinate 282,127 of NZ_AUIM01000011.1, forward strand.
TGTGCAAATGGACCGCCGAGGTTCACGATCCGCAACGACTGGCGGATACCGTCGCGACCGCGTTTCATCGCGCCCGTGCCGGCACGCCCGGTCCGGTGGTCATTTCGCTTCCGGAGGACATGCTTGAGGAAAGCGTGCTTGACGAAAGCGTTCCGTGCCGGGGACCCGTTCGCGCGGCGGCGGCCGACGATGACATTGCGGAATTGCGCCGGCGGATCGCGGGCGCGGAGCGGCCGCTGATCATCGCCGGCGGCCTCCTGCAAACCGAACCCGGCCGGAACACACTGCGCAGCGTTGCGGAGCGCTTCGGCATTCCGGTCGCGGCCGCCGTCCGGCAGATTGACGTCATCGACAACGACCATCCCCAATATGCCGGCCACCTGGGATATGGCGCGCCGACGGATCTGGTCGACGCGCTGTCTGAAAGCGATCTGGTGCTTGGCGTGGGAGCCAGACTGGGGGACGTTACCAGCCAGGGTTTCAGCTTTCCCGCCGCGCCGGGGCCGCGCCAGCCTGTCATCCAGGTCTGGCCGGACGCCACGGAGCTGGGCAGCTTTCGGGATCTGGCGTTCGGGATCGCCGCCGATCCGGCGGAGGTGCTGCGCCAGCTCCTTGCTACTGCGCCGCAGCAGCCTGACCAACGTCATCGCGACTGGAGCCGCTCGCTCAGGGAGGGCGCGTCCCGGCTCCGCAGGTGGGACGGGCCGGATGACGCCACGGACGGCGTCGTCTTCGGTGCCGTTGTGCGCCAGGTCGATGCGCTCCTGGACGAGAACGCGATCGTTGCCAGCGACGCCGGTAATTTCGGTGCCTGGGTGCAGAAGCTGATCCGCTTCGGCGGTCAGCGGCGAATGCTCGGACCGTGCTCCGGCGCGATGGGCTTCGGCGTGCCCGGCGCTGTCGCGGCAAGCCTTCGATTTCCCGGCCGGCAGGTTGTCGGCTTCGCCGGCGACGGGGGCATTCTGATGACCGGCAACGAGCTCGCGACCGCCGTCCAGTACGGCGCGCGTCCGGTCCTGATCGTCTCGGACAACGGCTCATACGGAACGATCCGGATGCATCAGGAGAAAAATTTCCCTCGCAGGCGCGCCATGACCGATCTGTGCAATCCGGATTTTCGCGGCTGGGCCGAAAGTTTCGGTGCGCTGGCGTTGCAGGTCGACACGGCCGGAGCGATCCGTCCTGCGCTTCAGGAGGCGTTTTCCGCGGACCGGCCGGCGGTCATTTCGGTGCGCACGAGCCTCGAATACATCTCTCCGGCCACGACAATAACGCAGCTCGCAAGCGGTGGCTGAGGAGAGAGACGTCCCGTTTCCAACAAGCAACAGGAGGAGCATATGACAACACAGGACAGGAAGACCGGACCCCGTCGGCTGCTGACGGGTGTGGCGGCGGCGGCGCTCTCGCTCGTATTCGTCTCGGCCCCGGCAAGCTCCGAAACGCTTCGTGTGGTGATGCAGTCCGGCCTGCGGATAACAGACCCGATCATGACCACGGCGTTCATCACGCGAGACCACGGATACATGATCTACGACACGCTCCTGGGCGTGGATTCCGACTTCAATATCCAGCCGCAGATGGCGGACTGGGAGGTCTCGGATGACGACAAGACCTACACGTTCACGCTGCGCGACGACCTGAAGTGGCATGACGGCGCCGCCGTGACCGCCGAGGACGCAGTTGCCTCGATCAATCGCTGGGCGGAAATCGACAGCACGGCAAAACCCTTGATGGATATGGTCGACACAATCGAGATTGTGGACGACAAGACCTTCACGGTGGCGCTCAAGACGCCGACGACGCTCTTGCTTGCCGGCCTTTCCAAAATGAGCTCGCGCGCTCCGTTCATCATGCCCAAGCGCGTGGCCGAGACACCCGCAAGCCAGCCCATCGACGAGTTCACGGGCTCGGGCCCGTTCGTGTTCGTGGAGGACGAGTTCCGGCCCGGCGTGAAGGTGGTCTACGAAAAGTTCGAGGACTATGTCCCGCGTGACGAACCTGCAAGCTGGACCGCCGGTGGCAAGGACGTGAAGGTGGATCGTGTCGAATGGCTCACGATGCCTGACCAGATGACCGCCGTCAGCGCGCTGCAGAGCGGCGAGGTGGATTTCATCCAGCAGGTCCCCTTCGACCTTTTGCCCCTCGTCGAGAATGCGCCCGAAATCACGGTCGACATTCTCGATCCGCTGGGCGCCTGGACGTATTTCCGCATGAACTGGCTCCACCCGCCCTTTGACAACAAGCTGGTGCGGCAGGCGGCAATCGCGGCTGTCGACCAGACGGCGGTCATGCAGGCGCTGGTCGGCAATCCCGACTATTACCAGACCTGCGCGGCGATCATGGGCTGCGGCAACGTCAATGGCGACGAATACGGTCGCGATTGGGTTGTCAACGCGCAGCTCGACAAGGCAAAGGCGCTCCTCGCGGAAGCCGGTTATGACGACACGCCGGTCGTGATCATGGCGCCGACGGACCTCGCCATGGTGGTGCCCCAGCCCATCGTGATCGGCGACGCGTTGCGCAAGGCCGGCTTCAATGTCCAGATGAAAATGATGGACTGGCAGACGCTTGCGGCCCAGCAAAGCAACCAGGACGCACCGTCGCAGGGCGGCTGGAACATCTTTTCGACCTATAGCATCCTTGCGACCAGCGGCGATCCCTTCGGCAACACTCCGCTTGCCACGGACGGGCGCGAATCCTGGGCCGGCTGGCCTGATGTGCCGGAGATTTCCGCATTGCGGATCGCTTACGCCAAGGCCTCCTCGGTCGATGAGCAAAAGCAGATCGCCAAGAAGATCCAGAAGATCGCCGTGGATGAGGGCGTCGTCGGACCTCTTGGCCAATTCAGGATCCCGGCCGCGTGGAACACCCAGTGGAGCGGCTTCCTTGAAAGCCCGATCACGGTGTTCTGGAACATCTCCAAGGACGGGTGAGGCCAGACAATGCTCTCCTATGTGCTAAAGCGCGTGTTGTCGTCGGTGCCGGTCATGATCGTCGTCGCCGTTGTCATCTTCGCGCTTCTGCGCCTGACGCCGGGCGATCCCGCAGCCGTGTTGGCGGGAAACGACGCGACGGCGGAGCAACTCGCCAAGATCCGCGAAAGCCTGGAGCTGGACGAGCCGATCCTCGTCCAGCTGCTCACCTGGTTCCGCAATCTCCTTGCCGGGGATCTGGGCGAGTCGCTGCTTTCGGGCATTCCGGTGGTTCGCATGATCGGGGAGCGGGTGGGGCCGACCCTCGCTCTGGCGGCGGGCACGATCTCCGTGACCATTCTTGTCGCGATCCCGATGGGCATCGTCGCCGCGCGTCGGCCCGGCGGCGTCCTCGACCGGATGGTCATGGCGCTGTCGGTGCTCGGGTTTTCGGTTCCCATCTTCGTGACCGGCTACGTCCTGATCTATCTGTTCGCGCTTAAACTCGGTTGGCTGCCCGTCCAGGGTTACAGGCCTCCGGGGGATGGGTTGTGGTCCTTTGCACAGCGGCTGATCCTGCCCGTGCTGGCGCTGAGCGGCGTCTATGTCGCGCTTGTCGCCCGCATCACCCGCAGCAGCATCATTGAGGTGCTGGGGGAGGACTACATCCGCACGGCGCGCGCCAAAGGGGCGCCGGAACGTCGTATCCTGTTGCGACACGCCTTGCGCAACGCGGCCGTTCCCATCGTCACGATAATCGGGATCGGCATCGCCTCGCTGATAACCGGCGTCGTGGTGACGGAATCCGTGTTCAACCTGCCGGGCCTAGGCCGGCTGGTGGTCGAAGCCGTCCTTGCGCGGGACTATCCGGTTATTCAGGGTCTCATCCTGCTGTTTTCGTTCACATACATCCTGATCAACCTGGTGGTCGACATCCTCTACACGGTGTTCGACCCGCGGATCCGGTATTGAAAGGTGTCCCGATGAAAATCTCAGCACCGAGCGATGCCGCCGGCGGGTGCGCGCATGAGGATGCGCAGCCAAGTCGTCGCCGGCTCATCCTGCGGCACCTGTTGCGTGCCTTCGGCACCGGCCCGGCGCTGGTGGCGCTGGTCATTCTCTTGCTTGTCGTGCTGATGGCCCTGTTTGCGCCGCTGCTCGCCACGGCGGATCCCATCGCGATCGCCCCCGCCGAACGGCTTTCGGGAAGTTCGGCAAACCACCCGCTGGGCACCGATGCCTACGGCCGCGACATCTACTCCCGGGTTCTCTACGGGGCGCGTGTCTCGCTGATCGTCGGGGCCGGCGCGGCGCTCGTGAGCGTTGCGATCGGCCTGGTGATCGGGGTCCTTGCCGGTTACTTCCCCGCGGTCGATTCCGTCATCATGCGCACGATGGATGGCGTCATGGCGATCCCGTCGATCCTGCTCGCCATCGCGCTGATCTCCCTGACGGGCGCATCGCTCATGACGGTGATGGTGGCAATCACCATCCCCGAGATTCCCCGCGTGGTGCGACTGGTTCGCAGCGTCATCCTCAATGTGCGCTCGGAAGCCTATGTCGAGGCGGCGGTGACGCTTGGAAGCCCGGTTCGCCGCATCCTGATGCGGCATATGGTGCCAAACACGATCGCGCCGCTAATCGTCCAGGGCACGTTCGTCTTTGCGTCGGCAATACTGACCGAGGCGACGCTCAGCTTTCTCGGCGCCGGCCTGCCGACAGAAATCCCTTCCTGGGGCAACATCATGTCGGAGGGGCGGTCGTATTTTCAACTTTTCCCCGGCCTGGTGCTCTGGCCCGGTATCGCGCTCGCGCTGACGCTGCTCAGCGTCAACGTCCTCGGCGACGTCTTGCGTGACACACTTGATCCGAAGATGGCGAAACGTACATGACCGAACCGGCTGCTCCCCATCGAAATCCCGTTATCCGGGTCCGCGACCTGTCGGTCGGTCTCGTTCACGGAAGCCACCGCCCCGTGGTCGACAGGGTCGGGTTCGAGATCGCCCCCGGCGAAACGGTTTGCGTGGTCGGTGAATCCGGTTCGGGCAAATCTGTCACCGCCTTCTCCATCATGGGCCTCTTGCAGACCAACGCCCTGCGCCCCACCGGGGGCGAGATACTGCTGGGTGACGAGGATCTGCTGCGGGCCGCTCCGGAACGGTTGCGGCATCTCCGCTCGACGCGGATGTCGATGGTCTTCCAGGAACCCATGACCGCGCTCAATCCGGTCGAGAAGGTCGGACGCCAGATCGAGGAAGTGCTTCTGCTGCATTCGCGGATGGGGCCGGCGGAACGCCGCCAACGAACCCTTGCGATGCTCGAAACGGTTCATCTTCCGGATCCCGAGCGGATCTACGAGTCTTTTCCGCATCAACTCTCCGGCGGGCAGCGCCAGCGTGTGGTGATTTGCATAGCGCTCATTCTCGAGCCCGACCTGCTGATCGCGGACGAGCCCACCACGGCGCTCGACGTGACCACCCAGCAACAAATCCTGACCCTGATTCGCGAAATGCAGGAACGGCAGAACACCGCCGTCCTGTTCATCACGCATGACATGGGGGTCGTTGCCGACATTGCCGATCGCGTCGTCGTGATGAAGGACGGGCGTGTCGTCGAGGTCTCGGACAAGGAGAGGATCCTGCGGGCGCCAACCCACGACTACACGCGCATGCTGATATCGTCCGTGCCGAGCCTTGTGCCCGAACTCCGGGAACCGCTTCGCACCGAACCGGTCCTGACCGTCGAAGGGCTTCACAAGACCTTCCGCAAGAAACGGTTTCTTCGCCCGGCCTCGGAAGTCCGCGCCGTGCAGGATGTCAGCCTGACGCTCCAGCGAAAGGAGATCCTGGGTGTGGTCGGGCAATCGGGTTCGGGCAAGTCCACGGTCGCGCGCTGTATCGTCGGGCTGGAGGAGCCGAGTGCCGGTGAAATCGTGATCTGCGGCGAGCGGCTCGACCGGGCCGGCACAGCCGCCAGAAGGCAGATGAGGCGGCGGATCCAGATGGTGTTTCAGGACCCGTACAGATCGCTGAACCCGCGGGTCAGGATCGGCCGTTCGATGATCGAGGGGCCGACCAATTTTGGCGTCGCGACAGAGGCTGCCATGGAGCGGGCCGGCGAACTGATGGCGCTGGTGGGCCTGCCGACGTCTGCGCTCGACCGGTATCCGCATCAGTTTTCGGGTGGACAACGCCAGCGCATTTGCGTTGCCCGTGCCTTGATGCTGGAGCCGGCCGTGCTGGTCGCCGACGAGGCGGTTTCGGCGCTCGACGTGTCGGTCCAGGAGCAGGTTCTGGAACTCTTGGACGAGATCCGGGAGGAGACCGGCGTCGGCATCCTGTTCATTACCCACGACCTGCGGGTCGCGGCCCGGATCTGCGATTCCATCTTCGTGATGAACCATGGCCGCGTTGTCGAGCATGGCCCGGCGGAACACGTGCTGGCGCGGCCCGAACAGGCCTACACGCAAAAGCTCTTCGAGGCGGCGCCCGGACGACACTGGGACTTTCGCAATTTCCGTCCTATTGAAGGAAACTCTGCATGACGCAACACTTCGACCTGCTGATCCGCAACGGCACGATTGTCGATGGAACCGGCGCCGCGCGTTACGAAGGCGACGTTGCTGTGTGCGGCGAACGTGTGTCGCGGATCGGGGAACTCAGCGATTGCACGGCCACCCGGGAGATCGATGCGAAAGGCCTGATCGTGGCGCCGGGGTTCATCGATGTCCACACCCATGACGACCGCATGCTGTTGGCGGAGGGAGACATGGTGCCCAAGGTCAGCCAGGGCGTGACCACGGTTGTGGCTGGAAACTGCGGCATATCGCTGGCGCCCATGCCCGTCCCGGTCTCCCGCCCCGTCCTTCCGCCCCTCGATCTTCTGGACGCTTCCGGTGAATGGTATTGCTACCGTAGTTTCGCCGAGTATCTCGCCGCGCTCGGAGAGACCCCGGCTGCGGTGAACGCTGCGGCATACGTCGGACACACAACGCTGCGGGCCATCGTCATGGATGACCTGGACCGGCCCGCGAGTGCCGCGGAAGTGGCGCGAATGCAGGAAATGGTTGCCGAGGCGATGGAGGCGGGTGCGATCGGCGTCTCGACCGGTCTGGCCTATCCGCCGGCCAGGGCCGCCACCACCGAGGAGGTGATCGAGGTCTGTCGTCCCATGGTGCCGCATGACGGACTTCACGCCACGCACATGCGCGACGAGGGCGAGGCGACAATGGCTTCGCTCGACGAGACCTTCGCCATCGGACGTGCGCTTGGGGTGCAGACGCTGATTTCGCACCACAAGCTTGCCGGCGCGGCGGCTCATGGTCAGTCGGTCGCCACCCTGCGCGTCATCGCAGACGAGATGATCCGGCAGAAGGTCAGTCTCGACTGCTATCCCTACACGGCCTCATCGACCATCCTGACACTGGAACACGCGGAAAGTTCCGGGCGCACTCTGATCACCTGGTCGCGCAAGCGCCCCGAGTTCTCCGGGCGCGACCTGATGGACGTCATGTCCGAACTTGGGTGCTCGATGGCCGAAGCGGTGGCGCAGCTGCAACCGGCTGGCGCGGTCTACTTCCGGATGCACGAGGATGATGTCAGCCGGATCCTGTCCTTCGATCCGACGATGATCGGCTCGGACGGCCTTCCGCACGACGAGTTTCCGCATCCCAGGCTCTGGGGCACTTTCCCGCGTGTTCTCGGCCACTACAGCCGGGATCGGGGCCTGTTCACCCTGGAAACCGCCGTTCACAAGATGACCGGACTGACGGCGGCCGAAATCGGTTTCGTCGACCGCGGCGTTCTGCGCGCAGGTGCATTCGCCGACATCACGCTCTTCGATGCTGGGCTGATCCGCGATCAGGCGACGTTCGAGGAGCCGACGCGGCGCGCCGAGGGAATCGGCGCTGTGCTGGTGAACGGTGTTTCCGTGTGGGAGGGCGACGCTCCGACAGGCGCACGGCCCGGGCGTGTCCTGCATCGCCAGCGCTCCCCGATGCAAGCGCCCGGCGCGAACACCGGCTCGCGGGCCGCGGTGTCGACCGCAGGGTAATCCGCCGATGCCTGATGTTATCGTTTTGGGCGCAGGGATGGTCGGCGTCAGCACCGCGCTCGCCCTGCAGGAACGCGGCAGCGAGGTCGTCATGCTCGACCGTGGCGACCCGGTTGCCGCGAGCAGCTACGGAAACGCGGGGATCATCCAGGTCGAAGCCGCCGAACCCTATGCCATGCCCCGCTCGTTCCGGGAGCTTGCAGCGATCGCGCTCGGCCGCAGCAATGCCGTCGTATGGCACGCGGCTGCGCTTCCCGGCGCACTGCGGCCCCTTTGGGCCTATTTTCGCAATTCCGCGCCTGCGCGCCTTGAACGGATCGCGCGAACCTACGCGACGCTGACATCGCGTGCGACGTCGGATCACGCGCCCTGGATCGAGGCGGCGCGGGCGGACCGGTGGATCCGCCGTGACGGTTTCCGGCATGTCTTTCGCGATCCGCGCGACTTGTCGACGGCAGTCATGCGTGCCGAGCGGGTGACCAGAGACCACGGTGTCCGCTTCGAGGTGCTGGACGGTCCGGCACTGGCACGCAAGGAGCCGTCTCTGCGCAGGCCTTTGGCGGGCGCGCTCCATTGGCTCGACCCCTGGACATGCCGTGACCCAGGCGCACTGGTGAAGGCCTACACCGACCTGTTCCGGTCCCGCGGAGGACGTGTCTTGCACGGAAACGCGATGACGCTGACCAGGCGTGCGGGCGGATGGCACGCCAGAACAAATGAGGCAACATGGGTCGGCGCGCCGCATGCGGTCATTGCGATGGGCATGCAGTCTGCGGCGCTTTGCCGGCGGTTCGGCCTTCGCGTTCCCCTCTTCGCCAAGCGTGGCTACCACTGTCACTTCGAAACCCGGAGCGGACCCGACCTGCCGCTTGTCGATGTGGCGAGCAGCTCCGTTCTCGCGCCGATGGCAGGAGGGTTGCGCATCCTGACCGGTGCCGAGATCGCCCGGGAGGGCGCCAAGGCGCGGCATGTGCAACTGGAGCGCGCGCGAAACGACGCATCGGAACTGTTTGACCTCGGCGATCCCGTCGACCCGGTGCCGTGGCTCGGCACACGACCCTGCATGCCCGACATGTTGCCGGTTCTGGGAGGCGTGCCGGACCAGCCAGGTCTTTGGGCGCATTTTGGTCACGGTCATCAAGGGTTCACCCTGGGGCCGACCACCGCCGCCATCCTGGCGGAGGAGATGACCGGTGGCGCGCCGGTGCCATCGGCGCTGACCCCGGCCCGTCTCGCTCGGCAGTAAAGCGGCAGGCCCCCCTGATTGGTCCGTTTTTCCCGGCATCCGCAAACCGACCGACGGATTGAAGACGGGTCGGTGCTCACTTCGGCGCAGCGTCCGGGCGGGCCCGCTGCCTGGGCTCACTCAGGGAATTGCGTGTTTCGATCCCGCGCTCGCCAGCGCGCGGTGCGGACGGCCCTGCCCTTCATCGCCGTTGTTACCGCCGCCGCAGGCGACCCGTTGACGGCGGAACGCGTCTTGCCGTTGGACCGCGTTTCCGGATCCCGACGCCTTGGTCCTTCGGACCTGCAGCTCCGTTCTTCATCAAAACAGCCCTCAGCTTCTATAAGGGCACGCATATTTTTGATCGATATGCATTGACTCTTTCAATCCGATCATTAACGATCACAACCAAGGGGAGGCAGGATGCGCCATCGATTTCCACAAAAGCGGCAACGCCAGATGATCGACGTCATTGTCGAGCGCAAGCGCGTGAGCACCGCTGACCTTTCCGCCCAGCTGGGCATCTCGCTTCCGACCGTACGCCGCGATCTTGCCGTCCTGGAGCAGGCGGGTCTCGTTACCAGAACGCATGGCGGGGTGGTCGCGCGCGGGGCCGGGGAAGACGGCACCGAGCCGCTTTTTCTGGAGAAGGTTCGGCAAAACCAGAACCTGAAGCAGCGTATCGGCCAGGCGGCCGCTGCCCTGCTGGCGGACGGACAGGCGGCGCTGCTGGATTCCGGAACGACGGCCATGGCAACCGCGCGCGCCCTTGCCGGTCGGCGCGTCACAATCGTCACGATGGACCTCAAGGTGGCGGAAGCGGCCTCCGTCGGCGCCACCGAAGTCCATATCGTCGGCGGTCGGGTTCGCAACGGCTATTTCAGCCTCGTCGGCAACTGGGCCAAGGACGCGCTGGCGAGCATTCAGGCGGATATCTGTTTTCTCGCCGCCGACGCCCTCGATCACAACGGCATCACCACCGCCACGTTCGAGGAGGCCGAGGCAAAGCGGATCGCCATGTCGCGGGCGAAACGCATCGTCGCGATTTCCGATCACAGCAAATTCGGCAAGCGGGCGTTCGCGGAGGTCTGCGGGCTCGACGCCATCGACGAACTCGTCACCGACAGGGGCGGCGAGGCTCTCGTTGCCCCCTATCGGGCGTTGATACCGGTCATCAGGCTCGTCTGACGGGCGGGGACCGACTACACCAAGGAAAGATACGGAATGTCAAAGTTCAAGCAGCTCTTCGGCGACAAGAAGCCCATCGTCTCGATGGTGCATCTGATGCCGATGCCGGGGTCTCCGCTCTACCGGGCGGATGCAGGCATTGACGGCATCGTCGCTGCAGCGCGCAAGGATCTCCTTGCCCTGCAGGATGCCGACGTCGATGCGGTGATGTTCGGCAACGAGAACGACCGCCCTTATGAGCTGAAGGTTGATACCGCCTCCACCGCAGCCATGGCCTATGTCATCGGCCAGTTGCGGGACGAGATCAAGAAGCCTTTCGGTGTCAATGTTTTGTGGGACCCGATGAGCACCGTTGCATTGGCGGCGGCGACAGGGGCCTCTTTCGTTCGCGAGATTTTTACCGGAACCTACGCCTCCGACATGGGGCCGTGGACACCGAACGCCGGCGAGGCGCTGCGCTATCGCAATCGTCTGGGACGCGACGATCTGGTGATGCTCTACAACGTCTCTGCCGAGTTCGCCGACTCCATGGACAGGCGTCCGCTCGCAGACCGGGCGCGCTCCGCCGTGTTTTCGTCGATTCCCGACGCCGTGCTGGTTTCCGGCGCCATCACGGGCGAGGCGGCGGAAATGAATGACCTCGAGACCGTCAAGGCGAAACTGCCCGACACCCCGGTTCTGGCCAACACGGGTGTGCGCCACAACACCGTGGCCGACATCCTCAAGATCGCGGACGGCTGCATCGTCGGCTCGTCGCTCAAGGTCGACGGGAACACATGGAACCCCGTCGATCCGGAGCGCGCCAGGGACTTCATGCAGATCGTCAAGGCCGCTCGCGGCGGCTGATCATCGGGACGGGGGAGGAAGATCATGGACGCAAGACAGGACACCACAGGATCTCACCTGAAGAATCTGGGCGTTTTGACGTTGCTGGTTTTCGTGACGCTCGCTGTTGTCAGCCCGGCTTTTCTCTCGGCGTCGAACCTCAAGTCCATGGGCTTTCAGTTTCCCGAATTCGGGCTGCTGTCTCTTGCCGTGCTGCCGACGATGATCACCGGCGGCATCGACCTCTCGGTCGTTGCCGTTGCCAATCTGGCCTCCATCGTCGCGGCCGTGACCATGAAGGCCGGGCCGGAGGTGGCGTGGCTTGCCATTCCCGCCGGCCTCGCGGTCGGCGTTGTCTGCGGCGCCTTCAACGGATTTCTGGTCGCCTATTTGCGGCTGCCTCCGATCCTGGCAACGCTCGGCAGCATGCAGTTGTTTGCCGGCATCGGCATCATCATCACGCGCGGACCGGCCATCACCGGCCTGCCCGACTGGTACACAGCTTTCGGCAACTGGACGATCGGGGGCATGCTTCCGCTTCCGCTCGTCCTCTTTGCCCTTGTCGCGTCGGGTCTTGCCTTTCTTCTGCGCCGAACGCCGGTGGGTCTGCGTCTGCGCCTGTTCGGCGCCAACCCGGTGGCGGCCGGCTTCGCCGGCGTGCCCGGGAAGAAGCTGATCGTTCAGACCTATGCGATCGCCGGCTTCATTGCGGCGCTCGCCGGTCTAGTGGTTCTGGCCCGGGTTAATTCGGCCAATGCCGACTATGGCAGCTCCTATCTGCTGCTCGTCATTCTCATCAATATTCTTGCCGGCGTCAGGCCGGCCGGTGGTTTCGGCACTGTGACCGGCATCGTCCTGGCAGTGATCTGCCTGCAATTCATCTCCAGCGGGCTCAACATTCTCTCCTTCAGCGCCTTCTCCCGCGATCTGGTCTTCGGCGGCCTGCTGATCGCCGTCATGTCCTATCGCGCGGCGTTCGCGCCCTTCGACGTGAAGGCGTTTCTCAAACGAAAGGCTCATCCCTCATGAAAGAGCGCCTCCGCTCCCTGCTTAAAACCCTGATGCTGACGCCGGGTCTGTCCGGACATGAAGACCGCGTCCGCCGTCGTATCGAGACGGAGCTCTCCGATCTGCCGCTTTCGGTTCGCACCGATCGTCTCGGCAACCTCATTGCCACTTTGAAGGGCGACGAGGGCGCTCCCTCGGTCATGCTCTTCGCGCATACCGACCAGTTGGGCTTCATGGTGCGCAAGATCGAGGACAACGGCCTCGTTCGGATCGAGCGCCTGGGCGGCATTCCCGAAAAGGCGCTGGCGGCGCAGGCGGTGTTGTTTTGCATAGGCGAAGGCCGCGACGTGCAGGGCGTGATCGCCAACAAGAGCCATCATGCAACGCCGCCGGAGGAAAAATACAAGGTCACGCCTTATCAGGACGTCTTCATCGATGTGGGTGCGGAAGACGCCGCCGGCGTCAAGGCGCTGGGCATCGAGATCGGGACGCCGGTGGTCTATGATCCGCGCGTCATCGAACTCAACGAAAACCGCCTCATCGGCACGTCGATCGATGACCGCGCCGGCTGTGCAGTGGTCGTTGAGGTCGCCCGTGCGCTGGCAGAGGACGGCCCGCGCCCGACGGTACATTTTGTCTTTGCCGTTCTGGAGGAGTTCAATCTCCAGGGCGCGATGGTTGCAGCGCGCGCGATCAACCCGGACATCGCCATCCAGCTCGACCTGGCGCTCAATGCCGACACGCCCGACATGACGCAGCGCGGCGAAGTCGCGCTGGGGAACGGTCCGGCGATGAGCCTATATTCGTTCCACGGGCGCGGCACGCTGAACGGCACGATCCCGCATCCGGCATTGCCGAAGCTGTTCTCCGATACCGCCGCATCGGAAGGGATCAATCTTCAGCGCACGGCGCATACCGGCGCGCTCACGGATTCCTCTTACGTCCAGCTCGTCAATGACGGCGTGGCCTGCATCGATATGTGCTTCCCCTGCCGCTACACGCACACCTGTCTGGAAATGTGCGACCTGCGGGATCTGGAGGCACTCACGAAACTGTTGATCGCCGCGATCCGGCGGGTCGATGCCGATTTCAGCCTGAACCGGGATCATTACACCTGATGGATTGCTATCTCGGCATCGACATCGGAACTTTCGAGACCAAGGGCGTGCTGGCCGACGGCCGCGGACGCATCCTGGCATCGGCGAAGCGACGGCACGATCTGATCGTGCCGCAGCCCGGCTGGGCCGAACATGACGCCGAGAATGACTGGTGGGGCGAATTCTGCGCCGTCAGCAAGGAGCTTGTCGCCACGTCCGGCGTCGCTGCCGGCGACATCAAGGCAGTGGCGGCAAGCGGCATCGGTCCATGCATGCTTCCCGTCGACAAGGGCGGCAAGCCGCTGATGAATGCGGTGCTCTACGGCGTTGACACGCGCGCCTCGGAGGAAATCGAGGAGCTGACCGCCGAGATCGGCGAGGAGACCCTTTTCGCCGAATGCGGCAATGCCCTCACCTCGCAGTCGGTTGGCCCGAAGATCCTGTGGCTGAAGAAAAACCGGCCCGACGTCTACGCCCGAACGCACAAGGTATTGAACTCCTCGTCCTTCCTTGTGCACCGGCTGACGGACCGTTTCGTCATCGATCACTATTCCGCGGCGTCCTCGACCCCGCTCTACGACATCCGCACCAATCAATGGAGCGAGCGCTACGCCTTGCGCATCATCGCGCCCGAACGGCTGCCTGACCTTTTGTGGAGCACCGAGATCGCGGGCCAAGTCACGCAACAGGCAGCACGGGAAACCGGGCTTGCAGCGGGCACGCCAGTCACGGCCGGAACGATCGATGCCGCATCGGAAGCCATCAGCGTCGGTGTGCTGGGGCGCGGCGAAATGATGATGATGTACGGCTCCAGCATGTTCATTATCCTGGTGACCGACCATCGTGTCGCGGACGGGCGGCTGTGGTATGCGCCCTGGCTCTTCAAGGGTCAGCATGCTTGCATGTCCGGGACCTCCACCAGCGGCACGCTGACGCGCTGGTTCCAGGAGCAGTTCGCCCGCGAGCTCGAGGCCGACGATGCCCTGAGGCTGCTCGCCGAAGAAGCCCGGGCATCGCCGGTCGGCGCGAACGGGATTGTCGTGCTGCCCTATTTTTCCGGCGAACGCACCCCGATCCACGATCCGCATGCGCGCGGTGTCATCTTCGGTCTCGATCTCACCCATACACGTGCGGACATCTATCGCGGGTTTCTCGAAGGCATTGCCTACGGCGTGACCTCGGTGATCGAGACCTACCAGACCGCCGGGGCATCGGTGGACCGCATCGCCGCCGTCGGAGGCGGCACGAAGAATGCGGTCTGGTCGCAAGCGATTTCCGATGCGAGCGGCAAGACCCAGGACGTCGCCGCCCACACGCTTGGCGCGGCCTTCGGGAATGCCTTTCTCGCCGCCATTGCCGTCGGCGCCGCCGAACGCGGCGACATCCGGCGCTGGAACCCGGTGGAGCGGAGCATCGTCGCGGACGCGCGCAACCATGCCGTCCATCGCGCGCGCTATCGAACATTCAAGGAATTGTACGCCCGCAACAGCGATCTCATGAGGGGGACGGGGCAACGGGCGTTCGATGAAGCCTGACAGGCGGCCATTCAGGTCGTCGAGGCGCGATTGATGAGTTAGAGGAGGAGTCTCATGGTGTCGAAATTAGGGAAACTCACCGCCGGCGTGGCGCTTGGCGCCGCGCTGTTCCTGGGAGCGGGTGCCATCACCCAGGCTCAGGATGCCAAACACACCATCGTCACGGTGGTGAAACTGTCGGGAATTGCCTGGTTCAACCGCATGGCGGATGGGGTCGAGCAATATGCCGCCGACACGGGCCACGACGCCACCCAGGTCGGCCCGGCCTCGGCCGATGCGGCGCTCCAGGTGCAGATGATCGAGGATCTGATCGCCCGGAAGGTCGACGCCATCACCGTCGTCCCGAACTCCCCGGAAGCGCTGGAGCCTGTGCTCGGCAAGGCCCTCGATGCAGGGATCAAGGTCATCGGTCACGAGGCGTCGAGCCTCGACAACATCACTTATGACGTGGAAGCCTTCGACAATGCGGCCTACGGCCGTCACCTCATGGAAGCCCTGGCGCAGGCCATGGGCGGGGAAGGCGAATATGCCGTCTTCGTCGGCCATCTGACTGCCAAGACCCACAATGAATGGGTCGACGCTGCGATTGCCTACCAGAAAGAAAAATACCCCGACATGACGCTCGTCACCGACAAGCTGGAAAGCAACGAGCAGCAGCAGACCGCCTACCAGAAGACCAAGGAACTTCTGCGCACCTATCCGAACCTGAAGGGCATTCAGGGCTCGGCGGGCGAGGACGTCGTGGGTGCGGCCCTTGCCGCCGAAGAAGCGGGCCTCGACGGGAAGATCAAGATTGTCGGCACCAGCCTCGTCTCCGTCGCCGGACCGTATCTGGAGACCGGTGCCATCGAGATGATCTCGTTCTGGGATCCCGCCAAGGCAGGCATTGCCATGAACAAGGTCGCTTCCATGGCCATCGAGGGCAAGGACGTGACCGACGGCATGGATCTCGGCGTCGAGGGCTACAACGCGGTCAAGCTCGACGGCAAGGTGCTCTACGGTCAGGCTTGGGTCGATGTGACCACGCAAAACATGGGCGATTACGACTTTTAGGGCCCGGGTCTCGTCGCCATGACCGGAAGCGGAAGACATCCCGCGTCGGCTTGCCGTCACGGGTCCGGGGCCACCGGACCGCAACCCGTTTTCCGCTCCCCCTACCGCCGGGCCGACCTGCCCGGCGGTCTTGCCTGAACACAAGAGATCTGCGCATGAACGACGAAGCGAGCGGCAGCACGCCCATCCTGCAGATGCAAGATATTCGCAAGGCCTATGGATCCGTGCGTGTGCTGGAGGACGTCAGTCTCGAACTTGGGGCAGGCGAGGTGCGCTGTCTGGCCGGCGAAAACGGATCCGGCAAATCAACGCTGATCAAGGTTCTATCCGGCGTTGTGAGGGCGGATGCAGGCCAGGTACGGCTGCACGGCCGCCGTTTGAGCAGCGATCCGATGGCTGCCATTGCGGCCGGACTGTCGGTCATCTATCAGGACTTTTCCCTTTTTCCCAATCTGTCTGTTTGGGAAAACATCGGATTCCTGCGCTCCGTGACCTGTGAAGACGTGTTTCACCGACGTGGCGCGCGCCGTCGGCTTGCGGTCGACACACTCCGCCGCATGCAGGTGGACATCGATCCGGACACACCGGTGGAAATGCTGCCTGTCGCGTCGAAGCAACTGGTCGCCATCGCCCGCGCCCTGGCCAATCAGGCCCGCATTATCGTCATGGACGAACCGACGACCGCCCTCACCCGGAGCGAGGTCGCGCATCTTCTCGATATCGTCGAAACCCTGAAAAAGGACGGCGTTTCGTTTCTCTTCGTCAGCCACAAGATCGAGGAAGTCTTCGCGGTTTGTGACACGGTTACGGTTCTGCGCGACGGCTCCGTGGTGATGGAAGGTCCGATCGGGGCATTCGATGCCGGGCGTCTTGTGGAGGCCATGACCGGACGCTCCGTCGACAGCCAGCGCCTGCCGCGCGAGCAATCCCCGCCGCAGCCTCCCTTCCTCGAGGTCTCCGGTCTCGGCCGGCGCGGAGAGTTCGTTGACGTGAACCTCGCCTTGCGACCGGGCGAAATCGTCTCGGTGGTCGGACTGCTCGGCTCGGGTCGCACGGAGCTTGCGCAAACCCTGTTCGGCTACATGAAACCGGACGCGGGCCGCATCGAGATCGACGGCAAGCCGGTCGCATTCGGCGACCAGACCAGCGCCATCGCCCACGGAATTGCCTATGTGCCGGAAGACCGATTGACGGAGGGACTGTTTCTCAGTCAGTCGATTGCCGACAATATAACCGTTTCCAGCCTCGGCAAATCGACCTCCTTCGGCATTCTCGGCGCCGCCGCACTGCTGCAGCGCGCGCGTGCGGCGGTGCAGAACCTGCGGATCAAGACGCCCGACGTCACGCCCGCGGTCGCAACGCTTTCGGGTGGCAACCAGCAACGCGTCGTCCTTGCACGCTGGATGGAGCACGATCCCAAACTGCTCATCCTCAACGGACCGACCGTCGGAGTTGATGTCGGCTCGAAGCGGGACATTCATGAGTTGCTGGTTTCGCTCAGTCGCAGCGGCACCTCGGTCATGGTCGTAACGGACGACATTCCCGAAGCGATTGCATTGTCGGACCGCATTCTGGTGATGGTGCGCGGTCGCATCACCGCGAGCTTCGACGCCGCCGCCGTGGATGAAGATACGCTTTACAACGAAGTCATCAGGGAGGACCGGACATGAGCCCGCTTGCCCGCATCGTTGCCACACCGCAGGGCATCGTGTTCCTCGTCGCAGTGCTTTTCGCGCTGGTGCTCGGGTTTCTCAATCCGGCCTTCTTCACCCCCTCCACCCTGCTCGATCTTGCGCGCAACGGCCTCGTTACCGGCATTTTCGCACTCAGCGTGATGTTGGTGCTGGCGTCGGGCGGCATCGATGTGTCGCACACAGCGATCGGCGCCTTCGCCATGTACGCAACGATGAAGATCGTTCTCGGCATCGACATGGACCTGCCGATCATCGCCTATTTTGCTGTTGCGGCCATCATCGGCGCCGGTCTCGGCCTGATCAACGGCGTGTTGATCGGCGGGCTCGGGCTCAACACGCTGATCGTCACGCTTGGAACGCTGTCCTTCTTTCGGGGGGCCCTACTCACCTTTCTCGGCACGACCTACATCACGTCGGTGCCGCGCGAGGTGATCGATTTCTCGCGCACCATCCTGATCCGCATCGAGAACGGTGTCGGCCAGATGGTGTCGCTTCCGGCCTCTTTCCTCGTTTTGGTCGCGATCACGATCGCGCTCTCGATCGTCATGAACTTCACCATGTTCGGGCGAAAGGTCTATGCAATCGGGGGGTCGGAAGAGGCGGCCCAGCGCATCGGCATTCGCATCAAGCGGGTCAAGGTGCTGATCTATGTGATCGCCGGGGCCATAGCCGGGCTTGCCGGCATGACGCATGTCACGCTCTCGCGCATGGCGAACCCGTTCGATCTCGTCGGCATGGAGCTCAATGTCATCGCCGCGGTCGTGCTGGGCGGGGCCCGTATCACCGGGGGGCACGGCACGGTGCTCGGGACCCTTCTCGGCGTTTTCGTGATTACCATGATCAACACGACGCTTCTGATGGCTGGCGTCCCGTCCTATTGGCAGAAATTCGTCATCGGCTGCCTGATCATCCTTGGCACGGGCTTGCCCATTGTTTTCGACCGTCTTGCAAAGTATCGCCGGCGCATGGCCCGCCCCTTGAATGCCTGATCGCGATTTCGGGGCATTTCTCCCACCAAGGATCCGGCAGCGTCGCCGGTTCCGGGAGCGAGCGCATGACGCCTCATGGCGACCGCGCCGGGCGGCTTCCGCGTCGTCCGGCCTGCGTCGGAGGCCGAATCCGGCCGCGCCCTCAGGATTAGGCGGGCGAGCAGCAGGCTGGTGCGGACGACGGACATTCGACGCGTCACGAAGCGCCCTGCCTTTGAGAAGCGATTTGCCGGACCTGTCGCGTTGCACGATGGCGTCAATATGCGGATGCTGACGACTGCGCCGGAATGCCGCAGCGTGAACGGGGATTGGAATGAATCGGTCGGAAAATGACAGGCGCGACAAGGTTCCGATCTCCGGGGGGCCGGTTCAAGTTTATCTGCTGCGCGATGCCGATCCCGCCTTCGATGCGCTGGAGGAGCGCTGGCGCGGGACGCTGTCGCCGGCGGAGCGTGACCGGGCCGGCCGCTATCGCTTTCCCCGCCATGCGCGGCAGTCCAGGCTCGCCCATGCCCTGAAACGCCATGCACTCTCATGGCATCTTCCTAGGATCGCGCCGGCGGACTGGCGGTTCGAGTTGACCGATCACGGCAAGCCATATGTGGCGGGTGCCGCCGATGCGCCGGTGTTCAACCTGTCGCACAGCGACGGCATGATCGCGCTTGCCGTGGCGCCGCCCAACGGAGCCGGCCCGTGTCTCGGCGTCGATGTCGAGGCAATGAACCGCACGGTGTCGGAAGGGGTGGCGGAGCGGTTTTTCGCGGCCCGCGAGGTGGCGGACCTGCGGGCGTTGCCGAACCACGCCCGCGAAGAACGCTTCTTCGCGCTTTGGGCGCTGAAGGAGAGCTATATTAAGGCGGTGGGGCTCGGGCTTGGCATCCCGCTCGACAGTTTCGCCTTTCGCTTCACGGGCGCGGATCGGCGGTCGCTGTCGTTTCGCGCCGACCGCGAGGAACGGCCCGAAGACTGGGCGTTCCGCCAGACGGTCGTGCCCCGACCCGGAGGCGGCGGGCACAGTCTCGCGCTTGCTTGCGGGATGGACGATCAGGTGTCGCGGATGGAAGTCGCCGTCAATGAAATCACGCCCGACGGAGAGGCAAGGCCGCAGGCCGTGCGATGGTTGCGCACAAGCGCTGCGACGGGAGCATGAGCGCGCCGGCGATCCGGCGCGCCCTCGGGTCATGACCCGGTATCAGACTTCGGTCAGGCGCAGGTAGGAGCGGACCTCGTCCCACCCTTGCGGGAAGATGTCCTTGGCCTGTTCGTTGCTGATCGACGGCGGAATGATGACCTTGTCGCCGGGACGCCAGTCGGCCGGCGTCGCGACGCGCTTGGCATCGCCCAGCTGCAGTGCATCGATCACGCGCAGGATCTCGTCGAAGTTCCGGCCGACCGACATCGGATAGGTCATGGTCAGGCGGATCTTCTTGTTCGGGTCGATGATGAAGACGGAACGCACGGCCGCCGTCTCGCTTTCCGACGGGTGGATCATCTCGTAGAGCTTGGCGATCTTCAGATCCGGGTCCGCGACGATCGGGAAGGTCAGGCTGGTGTTCTGGGTGTCGTTGACGTCCAGGATCCAGGTCTTGTGCTCTTCCACAGTGTCGGTCGACAGGCCGATCGGCTTGGTGTTGCGCTTGGCGAACTCGTCGGCAAGCTGCGCGGTGCGGCCCATCTCGGTTGTGCAGACGGGCGTATAGTCGGCCGGGTGGCTGAAGAAGAACGCCCAGCTGTCGCCGATCCAGTCGTGAAAGTTGATCTTGCCGTTGGTCGTCTCGACGTCGAAGTTCGGGGCGGTTGAACCGATCGTGAGGGTCATGGGCATCTCCTGAAAGTTTAATTTCGTAACACCGTATATAGGTGGCCGGGCAGGCGGACGGCATTGCGCGAAATCGTCACAGCCCCGGCGCGTCCGCACCGGGGCTGTGGAGGGGGGGGGCGCTAGGTGCATGCATCCGGTCGGATGTCAGGCCGTGCCGTCCTTCTTCAGCTCCTTGGCATGCAGCCAGGCGGCATGCTGGGGCGCGCGTTTGGTCTTGGACCATTCTTCCAGCATGTCCCATTTTACCGCGTCGAGCTTCTTGAGCATCTCGTCTTCCGCCGGGTCCGGGCAGGCCAGTTCCACACGGTGCCCGTTCGGATCGAAGAAATAGATGGAATGGAACAGCGAGTGATCGGTGACGCCCAGCACCTCGATGCCGTTCTTTTCCAGCTTTTCCTTGTAGGCGATCAGCGTGTCGCGGTCCTTCACCTTGAAGGCGATATGCTGCACCCATTCCGGCGTGTTGGGATCCCTGCCCATTTCCGGCTTGGTCGGCAGTTCGAAGAACGCGAGAACGTTGTCGTTCCCGGCGTCGAGAAAGACATGCATGTAGGGATCCGGCTCATGGGTGGAGGGCACTTTGTCCTCCGCAATCGCCAGAACGAAATCCATGTTCAGGTTGTCGACATACCAGTTCACCGTTTCCTTGGCGTCCTTGCAGCGGTAGGCGACGTGGTGGATCTGCTCGATTTTCATGGGTGGTCCTTTCAGGTCCGTGTCGGTGAAGGAACGCCCCGTCCGCGTTCGTGCAGAAGCCCTGTGCGGCGGTTCGGCCCTCTCCTTCCGGCCCGCCGGCGGGCGGTTATCGTTCCGGCAGCGCCGCCTCGAGCGCCGCGCGGATCGTGTCTCGGTCGCCGACGTGATTGGCGAGGATCAGGACGAGACGCGCGTTGAGCGCCTCGCTGTCTTCCCGGCTCAGCCCCTCATGGGCGGCCAGCAGTTCGGCGTAGAAGCCGTCGGGATCCTTGATGTTGGGCTCAAGCGTGAGCGTGCCGTGTGTCGGTGCTGTCATGATGCGCTCCTCAGGCCTGGGCCGTTGCGGTTTTCACGGCGGCTGCGACCGCATCGGCATCGAAAGCGTGCCAGCGGGCGGCCACATGCTGGTCCGGACGCATCAGGTAGACGGCGCTTGGCGCCGACCCGAGATAGCGCTCGGCAAGTGCGCCGGAGGGATCGTCTTTTGCCGACAGCGCGAGCCGGGTGACGGGGATTCCGTCGACATCGAGCGTGTCGGGCGCTTGCGCATCGATGGTGACGAGCTGGAAGCCGCCGCCGAGCCGGTCGATAAGCCAGTCGCCTCCGATCGGCGCATCGCTCGCCGGTGCTCCGGGGCGCGCGCGCGCCGGGAGGCCGGTCGCGTCGGCTCCGTTGAGCGGAGAGCCGTCGTAGATCGCCGGCAGCGACAGGCGGCCGGAGTTCACCAGCGGACGGGCGAAGGCGTGATGCTCGGCGAGATCGAGCACCGCGTCGCGAAACACCCGGCTGGCGTGGCTTTTCGGCGTGATGAAGTCGGTCGAGCGCGAGGAATTGAGAATGTTCTCGTCCGCGGCATAGACGCGCTCGTCATCATAGCTGTCGAGCAGCGTGTCCGGCGCCGTGCCGTCGATCACGAGTTTCAGCTTCCAGATCAGGTTGTCGGTGTCCTGGAACCCGGAGTTCGCGCCGCGTGCGCCAAACGGCGAAACCTGATGCGCGGCGTCGCCGGCAAAGACCACCCGTCCGTGGCGGAATTTTTCCATGCGTCGGCACTGGAAGGTGTAGATCGACACCCATTCGAATTCGTAGTCGGCTTCCTCGCCGAGCATCGCCTTGAGCTTGGGGGCGATCTTTTCCGGGTCCTTTTCCGCTTCGCGGTCGATGTCCCAGCCAAGTTGAAGGTCGATGCGCCACACGTCGTCGGGCTGCTTGTGCAGCAGCGCGGACTGCCCCTTGTTGAAGGGCGGATCGAACCAGAACCAGCGTTCGGTCGGAAAATCCGCCTTCATCACGACGTCGGCGATCAGGAAATTGTCTTCAAAGACACGGCCCTGGAAGTCGAGACCGAGCATGGTACGGGTCGGCGAACCGGCGCCGTCGCAGGCAATCAGCCAGTCGGCGTCCATCAGGTAGGGGCCGTCCGGCGTCTCGACGGTGAGGCGCACGCTCGTGTCGTCCGGCTTGACCGCCGTCACCTTGTTGCCGCCGCGCAGCTCGATGGCCTTGCCGTCCGCCTGCAATGCGCGCACGCGGTCGACCAGATACTGCTCCAGATAATATTGCTGGAGGTTGATGAAGGCGGGCCGCTTGTGGCCGTCTTCGGGCAGGAGGTTGAAGTCGTAGACCTTGCGCTCGTCGAAGAACACCTTGCCGAGGTTCCACACGACGCCCTTGTCGACCATTTCGTCGCCGCAGCCGAGCCGGTCGAGGATCTCCAGCGGCCGCTTGGCGAAACAGATCGCCCGCGAACCCCAGCTCACCTTGTCGTTCTCGTCGAGCACGACGACCGGAATGTCGGCCTGCGCCAGGTCGATGGCGGCGGCAAGTCCGACCGGCCCGGCACCCAGAACGACGACGGGGTGGCGAACCGGCGTTTCGGCGTCCTGGTCCGCGGAGCGCTGATAGGGGTAAAGCGGCGTTTCGAAGATCTTGGTCATGTTTCCTCCCGAAGAAACAGCAGCGCGACGGGCGTTCCGGCCTTTGGGGGCCGGAACGCCCTGTCGGATCAGCCTTGCAGGGCTTCCCACATTTCCTTGTCGCGCTGGGCCGTCCAGATGCGCGGCGTGTCGATGTCGCGGGCCTCGTCATAGGCGCGCGCCACGTTGAAGGGCAGGCAGTGCTCGTAGATCGCATAGTCGGAGAACTTCGGGTCGCACTCGGCGCGCGCCGCGTCCCAGGCGTCCTTGAGCGAGCCGCCCTTCAAGGCGACCTGCGCCACCGGCCGGTAGGTCGACTTGACGAAATCCTTTGTGGAATCGAGGGCCGCGTTGACCATCTCCTTGCCGACGAGCGCGTCGCCGCGTCCCGGTGCGATGGCATCGACATCCCAGGCGCGGATCTTTTCCAGCGTGCCCGGCCAGTCGTGGAAGTGCCCGTCGCCGCAATAGCAGGCGGAGTGATACTCGACGATGTCGCCGGTGAACATGACGTTGCTGTCGGGCACATACATGACGATGTCGCCGGCCGTATGGGCGCGGCCCAGGAACATCAGGTCGACGCGGCGCTTGCCGAGATAGACCGACATGCGGTCGTTGAATGTCGTGGTCGGCCAGGTCAGCGGCGGAATGTCGGCAACATTGTCATAGCCCTGGAACAGACGCGGGAAGCGCATGAACTCGGACTCTCGGTCCTCCATGCCGCGCTCGACCACCATGGAGCGGGCTTTTTCGCTCATGATGATGTTCGGGGCGTTATAGGCGGCTGCGCCCAGCACGCGCACGGCGTGGTAGTGGGTCAGGGCCAGATGGGTGATCGGCTTGTCGGTGACTTCACGCACCTTCTCGATCACCTTGTTGGCGAGACGCGGCGTGGCCTGTGCCTCGATGATCATCACGCTGTCGTCGCCGATGATCACGCCGGTGTTGGGATCGCCTTCCGCGGTGAAGGCCCACAGGCCGTCGCCGATTTCGGTGAAGGAGATGTTCTTTTCGCTCATGTCGCCCTGGGAGGCGAATGCCTTGGCCATGGTTGGCTCCTGAAGTCTTGTGTTCGTTTGCAGCGCCGGAGCGCGCGGATCGCGGCCTCAGCCGCGGGTGTATTTCTCGACCGTTTGCTCGATGGCGCCGAAGATCGAATGGCCTTCCGCGTCCAGCATCTCGATGCGCACGGTGTCGCCGAAGCGCATGAAGGGCGTTTTCGCCTCGCCGCTCTCGATGGTCTCGATCATGCGGATTTCCGCGATGCAGGAGTAACCGACACCGCCGTCGGCGACCGGCTTGCCGGGCGCTCCGTCGAGCTTGTTGGAGACCGTGCCCGACCCGATGATGGCACCGGCCGCGAGCGGGCGCGTCTTGGCCGCATGAGCGATCAGCGTCGGGAAGTCGAAGGTCATGTCGATGCCGGCTTCCGCACGGCCGAAGGCCTTGCCGTTGAAGTCGACATTGAGCGGCAGCGAGAGCTTGCCGCCGTCCCAGGCGTCGCCGAGCGCATCGGGCGTCACCGCCACCGGCGAAAACGCCGAGGACGGCTTGGACTGGAAGAAGCCGAAACCCTTGCCGAGTTCCGCCGGGATAAGGCCGCGCAGGGAAACGTCGTTGACGATCATCACCAGGCGGATGGCAGCGCGCGCTTCGTCCACGCTTGCACCCATCGGCACGTCGTCGACGATCACGGCAACCTCGCCTTCCATGTCGATGCCCCAGGCCTCGTCGGCCATGCGGATCGGTTCGCGGGGCGCAAGGAAGCTGTCGGAACCGCCCTGATACATCAGCGGGTCGGTCCAGAAGGAGGGCGGCATTTCCGCGCCGCGCGCCTTGCGAACCAGTTCCACGTGATTGACGTAGGCGGACCCGTCCGCCCACTGATAGGCGCGCGGAAGCGGCGACAGCGCGTCATGTTCGTGAAAGCGCATGGACGGCACGGCGTCGTGTTCCAGGCTCTCGGCGAGCGTCGCGAGTTTCGGCCCAGCCTTGTCCCAGTCGTCGAGCGCGGCCTGCAGCGTCGGCGCGACATGGGCCGCCTCGGTGCAGCGCGTCAGCGTGGAATTGACGACGACGAGCTTTCCGTCGCGGGTGCCGTCCTTGAGGGTTGCGAGTTTCATGAGGATCAATCCCAGTTGCCTTCGATCGTGCCGTCGAAGCGTTTCTTGAGCCCCGACCAGCAGTCGAGATAGGTGTCTTGCAGGCTGTCGAGTTCGGCAGCATAGCGTGTGAGATGCTGGGGGAACCGCGTTTCGAACATGAAGGCCATGGTTCCGGAGAGTTTCTCCGGCTTCAGCTCGGCACGGCTCGCCTTTTCAAATCCCGTTGCGTCCGGCCCATGCGGCAGCATCATGTTGTGAAGGCTCATGCCGCCCGGCACGAAGCCTTCTTCCTTGGCGTCATATCGGCCGTAGATCAGGCCCATGAATTCCGACATGATGTTGCGGTGGTACCAGGGCGGACGGAAGGAATGTTCGGCCACCATCCAGCGTTCGGGAAAAATCACGAAGTCGATGTTGGCCGTGCCTTCCTCGCCCGAAGGCGCGGTCAGCACCGTGAAGATCGACGGGTCCGGATGGTCGAACAGGATCGCGCCGACCGGTGAGAAAGTGGTGAGGTCGTATTTGAACGGCGCGTAGTTGCCATGCCATGCAACGACGTCGAGCGGCGAGGCCTCAAGCGTCGTCGCGTGGAAGCCACCGCACCATTTCACGATCAGCCGGCAGGGCTTCTCCACATCCTCGAAGGCTGCGACCGGCGTCTTGAAGTCGCGTGGATTGGCAAGGCAATTGGCGCCGATCGGCCCGCGATCGGGCAAGGTGAATTTCGCCCCGTAATTCTCGCAGACATAGCCGCGCGCGTCTCCGTCCAGAAGCGAAACGGTGAACACCATGCCGCGCGGAATGACGCAGATTTCCTTGGGCGCGACGTCCATCACGCCGAGCTCGGTGGCGATCCGCAAGGCGCCCACCTGGGGCACGATCAAAAGCTCCGCGTCGGCGTTGAAGAAGAAGTCGTCACTCATGTCCGCGTTGACCGCATAGACATGGGTCGCCATGCCGACCTGCGTGTGCACGTCGCCGGCGGTCGTCATGGTCTTCATGCCGGCGATAAAATCCGTCGGCGTGTCGGGCATCGGCACCGGGTCCCAGCGCAGCTGGGCGAGCGGCAGCGAATGCTGGTCGACATGCGGCGCGCTTTTCCATCCGTCCATGGAAAGGTGCGAGAACCGGCCCGAATGTTTGACCGACGGGCGAATACGATAGAGCCAGGACCGTTCATTCGTGCCGCGCGGCGCGGTGAAGGGCGAGCCGGACAGCTGTTCGGCGTAGAGCCCGTAAGGTGCGCGTTGCGGGGAATTCTGGCCCTGTGGAAGGGCCCCGGGCAACGCTTCCGTCTCGAAGTCGTTGCCGAAGCCCGGCATGTAGTCGAGTGTCATGTCTGATCCCTCCTGAACTCAGACAGTTGATAGTTGCATGTGTAACTGTTTAGTTTGTAACTATCAACGCGCGATCACCGGATTTTTGCCGGGCGTCGCGTTTCCGGGGATCGAATGGGGACCACGATGACCGACCGCCTGCTTCTCGAGGAGTTTCTTCCCTATCGGCTCGTGCGGGCGTCGGAGCTTGTCAGCCGGCGGTTTGCGGCCCGCTATCGGGAGGCCTATGGCATTAGCCGGCCTGAATGGCGCACCTTCGCCATTCTCGGGCAATTGCAAAAGACCACCGCGACCGAGATCGGCCGGCAGTCGACGATGCACAAGACCAAGGTGAGCCGGGCGGTTGCCTCGCTCGAGGCGCGCGGCTGGCTGGTGAGGCGTGTCGACGAGAGCGACCGCCGCATCGAATGGCTGACGCTGACGGCGTCCGGCGCGAAGGTCTATTCGGAAGTGGCAGAGCTTGCCCGCAGCTTCCAGCAGGAGCTGGCCGAGGAGCTTGGTCCCGATGCCGCCGCGGCCCTGGAACAGGGACTGGCGGCAGTGGAGGCCAGGTTTGCCGTTTCGCAGACCTGACGCATGTTTGCGCCGGGCCGACGACGGCCGGCTCGGAACGGGCGGTTAATGCGCTTCGTCCCAGTTGTCGGCGGCGCGGGCGTCGACCTGGAGCGGCACCTTCAGCGCGACGGCGGGTTCGGCGGCATATTCCATGACGTCGCGCACCAGTTCGATCGTGGCGTCGACCTGGCCCTCCGGGACCTCGAAGATCAGTTCGTCATGCACCTGCAGCAGCATTTGTGCCTCGAGTTTCGAGGCGGTTAGCCGCTCTTCCATACGCACCATCGCGCGACGCAGGATGTCGGCGGCCGATCCCTGTATCGGGGCGTTGATGGCCGCGCGCTCGTAAAAGGAGCGCATGTTGGGGTTCTTGGTGTTCACATCCGGATAATGCGCGCGCCGGCCGAAGATCGTCTCGACGTAGCCATGGGCATGCACGAATTTCTTCGTCTCTTCCATATAATCGCGGATGCCGGGGAAGCGCTCGAAATAGGTCTTGATGTAATCCGACGCCTCGCCGCGCGAGATGCCGAGCTGTGCGGCGAGCCCGAAGGCGGAAATCCCGTAGATGATGCCGAAATTGATCGCCTTGGCGCGCCGGCGCACCATCGGGTCCATGCCGTCGATCGGCACGCCGAACATTTCCGACGCCGTCATCGCGTGAATGTCGAGCCCGTCGGCGAAGGCCTGCTTGAGCTGGGTGATGTCCGCCATATGGGCCAGCACGCGCAGTTCGATCTGGCTGTAGTCGGCGGAGAGCAGCTTGTGGCCCCTGGCCGCGACAAAGGCCTTGCGGATCTTGCGGCCGGCTTCGGTACGCACGGGAATGTTTTGCAGGTTCGGCTCCGACGACGACAGCCGCCCGGTCGTGGTCGCCGCCAGCGAATAGGACGTGTGCACCCGTTTGGTCGTTGGATTGATGTAGCCCGGCAGCGCATCCGAATAGGTCGACTTCAGCTTCGACATCTGCCGCCACTCGACGATCCGCGCCGGCAGCTCGTGTCCTTCCGCTGCAAGGTCGTCGAGCACCGAGGCCGAGGTCGACCAGGCGCCGGTCTTGGTCTTCTTGCCGCCGGGAAGCTCCATCTTGCCGAACAGGATGTCGCCAAGCTGCTTGGGGCTGCCGAGGTTGAAACTCTCGCCGGCCAGCCCGTGGATTTCCTCCTCCAGCCCCGCCATCGACTGCGCGAAATCGCCGGAAAGGCGCGACAGCATCTGCCGGTCGATGGAGATGCCGCGTTCCTCCATGCGTGCCAGAACCGGCACCATCGGCCGCTCCAGCCGTTCATAGACGGTGGCCATGCGCTCCGCCGCGAGCCGGGGCTTGAGCACCTGCCAGAGCCGGAGGGTGACGTCGGCGTCTTCGGCTGCATAGGCCGACGCCTTGTCGAGCGCGACCTTGTCGAAGGTGATCATCGACTTGCCGGAGCCGGCCACCTCCTTGAAGGGGATCGGCACATGGCCGAGCCAGCGCTCCGACAGCGCGTCCATGCCGTTGCCGCCCTTTCCGGCGTCGATGGCGTAGGACAAGAGCATGGTGTCGTCGAAGGGGGCGACGGTGATGTCATAGCGACGCAGCACCAGCCAGTCGTACTTCATGTTTTGCGCGATCTTGAGAACCGACGGGTCCTCCAAGAGCGGCTTCAGGACGGCGAGTGCGTCCTTGAGCGCAATCTGCCCCTCGACCAGGGCGCCGCCGCCAAGCAGGTCGCCCTCCCCGTCGACGTGACCGAGCGGGATGTAGCAGGCTTTTCCCGGCGCGGTCGCCAACGACACGCCGACGAGGTCCGCCTGCATGGCGTTGAGCGAGGTGGTTTCCGTGTCGACGGCAACGTGACCGAGCTCGGTCGCCTCCGCCACCCAGGCCTTGAGCCGGTCGAGATCCATCACGGTTTCATAGGCTGAATGATCGATCGGCGTCGCCTTGGCGGCCTCTGCTGCTGCCTCCGCCACGCTCCGGGCTGTCCAGCCCGCGCCCGTTTCACCGCTCCCGGCAGAGGCGCTGGCCGTCTCGGCCGGTTCGCTGGCGCTCGCCGGGTCCTTCACCTGTCGGCCCTTGCCGTCGGGCGTGTCCCAGCCGGGAATGGCGAATGTCGCCGGCTCGATGTCCGTGACATCCGTGTTCGTCGCTTCCGCCACCCGCCGTGTCAAAGTGGAAAACTGCATGGCCTTCAGGAAGGCCAGCGTGCGCGTCGCGTCCGGCGTCGTGACGGCAAGCGCATCGACCGGTTCCACCACCGGCACGTCGTCCTTGAGCGTCACGAGATCCTTGGAGATGCGGGCCTGATCTGCGAATTCGATCAGGTTCTCGCGGCGCTTGTTCTGCTTGATGGTGTCGGCCTTGGAAAGCAGCGTTTCCAGATCGCCGAACTCGTTGATGAGAAGCGCGGCCGTTTTCAGGCCGATGCCCGGCACGCCCGGCACGTTGTCGACGCTGTCGCCGGCAAGCGATTGCACCTCGATCACCTTGTCCGGTCCGACGCCGAATTTCTCGTGGACGTCATCCACCTCGAAGATCTTGTTCTTCATCGTGTCGATCATGCTGACGCGCGGACCGATGAGCTGCATCAGGTCCTTGTCGCCCGACACGATGGTGACCCGCGCGCCCGTTGCCGCCGCCGCGCGGGCATAGGTCGCGATCAGGTCGTCGGCCTCGAAGCCTTCCTGCTCGATGCAATGCACGCAAAAGGCCCGCGTCGCTTCCCGGATCAGGCCGAACTGCGGGATCAGGTCTTCCGGCGGCTCGGGGCGCTGGGCCTTGTACTCAGGATAGATCTCGCTTCGGAAGGTCTTGCCGGAATGGTCGAAGATCACCGCCATATGGGTGGGCTCGTCGCCCTCTTCCGGCGTAAGCCCCTCCTGCAGCAGCTTCCACAGCATGTTGCAAAAGCCGGAGACCGCACCGACCGGCAGGCCGTCGGACTTGCGGGTCAGCGGCGGCAACGCGTGGTAGGCGCGGAAGATGAACGTGGAGCCGTCAACCAGGATCAGGTGGTCGTCGGCGGTGAGGGCGGAGGTGGGAGCGCTGTTCGACATGGCGCGGATCATGCCCGCGTTGACGCGGCGAGGAAAGCCCGCTCGCGCCGTTTTGCCGGTTATTCCGCAGCTTGCGTGACGCCGCGCTTGGCCGGTTCCGCTTCCAGTCGTGCCCATGCCGGACGGCGGAACAGGAAATGACCGAAATCGACGCGGTTGATCGCCCAGAACAGGACCAGCGGCGCGATGACGCCGGCCGCGGTGACCAGGGCGGAGACCGTTCCGATGTCGGAGATGACCCCGGTCTTCAGCAGGATGATCCGGGTGGCGGCCATGGGAAAGAAGAACGCCAGATAGATCACGATGGAATATTCGCCGCACAGTCGAAGAAAGCCGTTGAACGAAATCCGCGTTAGAAGTGCCGAGACCAGGATGACGGCAAGCGCGCCCGCGCCGCCGAGCGCCAGCGAGACGAACGGAAGGTCGGCGTATCCGGCGAAAACCAGCCAGCCGTTGATCCCACCCCAGGCGAGAAGACCGAGGAAGGCCGGCCCCAGGTGATCCTGTGCCCAGGCGGCGAGCCGGAAGGCGTGCGGCGCGAGCGTGTAGCCTGCGTAGAAGAACACATAGCGTGAGGCAAATTCGTCGATCAGAACGGAGCCGGTGGCAATCGGCGCGATTTGCAGGAGCGCCGCGCCGGCGAGCACAAGTTGCCAGGGCAGGCGCGTTGCATGCAGCGCCTTGGTGATCACGAACATCACCGGAAGCATGTAGATGAACCAGAGCGTTCCGAAGGGCTGGACGAAGGCGAGAAGATATTGCGCCAGCGCACCGCCGTAGCCCATTTCGCCGGCCATCATCGGTGCTTTCACGGCGAACTGGATCGTCAGCCACAAGACATAGAAATAGGCGAAGTGCACGACCTTGCGGTCAAGATAGGTGCGCCAGGGGCGATCGATCACCCGCGCCAGAAAAAGCCCCGAGATCATGAAGAAATCCGGCATGCGGAACGGCTTGGCGAAATCGACGACAAGGCCAAGCCAGCCTTCGGCGCCGGCCGCGTTCTGGACGCCCAGCGTAGAGTGCATCATCACAACGAAGATGATGCAAAATCCCTTGGCGGTGTCGACCCAGTCGATCCGCTGCGTGCCCTCGGTCGTCACTCTGTCCCACTCCCACGAAATCCGGCTCGGCCGGAGATTGCACAGGAGTATGGAGGGGCGGCGTGTACAGCCGGTTAATTTCAACGCTGGATCGGTCCGCGCGCGTCAGCGCGTTCGCCCGGCGGCCAGCTTGTTCCAGACGCCCCGGGTCAGGTCTTGTCCTGCCAGGGCGAGTGTCCGTCGCCGCGGTCGCGTTCGTCGGTGACGTGGATCGTGCCGCCGGCACGGCTGCCCGATGTGTCGCCCGGCTTGTCGGACCATTCGCCCTCGTTGAGGTCAACCACGGTCTCCGCTCCGTCGCGGCGCGCTTCGGCCTTGACCACGGTGACGCGCGCGTTGCGGATCGCGAGGTTGGCCAGCGCGGTGCGCAGCGGCGGCACGAAGAGCAGCAGGCCCACGGCGTCCGTGACAAAGCCGGGAATGAGCAGCAGGATGCTGGCGACAACAATCAGCGCGCCCTGCACGAGGTCCGAGCCCGGCACGCGGCCGGCGTCCGTCTCGCTGCGGATTTTCATCAGCAGCGAGACGCCCTGGAACCTCAGCATGACCGTGCCGGCCAGTGCCGTCAGAACGGTCAGCAGGATCGTCGGAACGGCGCCGATTTCGGAGCCGACCTCGACGAAAACGGCGATTTCCAGCAACGGCACGCCGATGAGAAGAAGCAGTATGAGAAGTCCGACAGGCATGGCTCAACACGGTCTGGAGGTGGCGACGGTCGACGCGGGAACGCCGCGTGCCGTTGGCGGTTGTTCATGGGGACGCGACGGGGACTTTGCGGTCCCGCTCCGGCATCCGTCTCTTCGAGAGGTAGGAAACAATTGACGGGAATGCGAGCAATATGTGTGATCGGCAATGCGAAAACGTCGTCGCGCACTTGTGCTAGAGGCTGGATGTTGGTTCAAGAGGACCTTACATACTCCCTTGTCTGGGAAGTCAGCGGAGCGCCACTCGGCCTGTCGCGTCGCCGCTTTGGGCAATTCATCGCCGCAATGTGCCGTTGCGGCGACTTGTGAAAGTAACCGGCCGGAAGTGAAATGGGTCACATGTTCGACGTCACAACAATCATTTTCCTGGTTCTGGCGGTCGTGATCTTTCTGAGATTGCGCAGCGTTCTGGGCAAGCGGACGGGACACGAACGTCCCCCCTTCGACCCCTATTCCGCCCGGGACCGGGACAGCGATGTGACGGGTCCCGCGACGAATTCCGACGACAACGTCATCCCGCTTCCCGGCCAGACCCCGTCCGGTTCGGCGCCGGCTTCGGAATCCGGCACCCTCGACACGGTTGCCCCTGAAGGCTCCGCCCTCAACGAGGCGCTGCGCAAGATCCTTTCCGCCGATCGTTCTTTCGATCCCCAGAGCTTCGTGGAAGGCGCGCGTGCGGCTTACGAGATGATCGTGACGGCCTTTGCCGCCGGTGACCGCAAGACCTTGAAGAATCTTTTGTCCAAGGACGTCTACGACGGCTTCGTCGCGGCGATCTCGGATCGTGAATCGCGTGGCGAAACGATTGAATCGACCTTCGTCGGGATCGACAAGGCCGAGATCGTCGAAGCGGCGATGAAGGGCTCGACGGCCCAGGTGACGGTGAAATTCCGCAGTGAGCTGATCTCGGCGACCCGCGACCGGGACGGCGCCATCGTCGATGGCGATCCGAATGCCGTCAGCGACGTCACCGATATCTGGACCTTTGCGCGCGACACCACATCGCGCGACCCGAACTGGAAGCTGGTGGCAACCGAATCGGTCGATTGACGCAATGGGTGTGGGTCGCGCGGGGGGCCGCGTTTCTCTTGCGGTCCTCGTGTTGACCGGTCTCGCCCTTGCGGACATGCGGGCGGGAGCGGACGGGACGCCGATGCGCGCCGGCGCTGCGGAGACAGGCATGCCCCTGCAACCCTTGCGGTTTTCCGAAATTCCGGGCTGGCAAGACGACGATCACGACGCGGCGCTTGCCGCGTTTCTTCGTCATTGCGAGGACCGCGCCGCGCCGGTCACGGCTGGCCTGTCCGGCGACGACCGTCATGCGCTTTGCGAGGCAGCCGGGAGCGCGGCTGCATCGAAAAACAGCGGTGCCGCGCGCCGGTTCTTCGAAACCGCCTTCCGGCCGTACCGAATTTCCGACAAGGGGTTCGTGACGGGGTATTTCGAACCGGAGTTTGCCGGCGCGCGCCAGTCTGATTCCCTTCACGGCACGCCGCTTCTGCGCAAGCCAGCGGAACTCGTGCCCCTGTCCGACATGCCGCGTCCGGATGGTCTGGCGCCGGATCTGACCCATGCTTTCAGGACTGAGACCGGGCGTCTGGTCGAGGCGCCCGACCGCGGTGCCATCATGGACGGAGCGCTGGCCGGACGCGGGCTGGAGCTCGTCTGGCTCGCCGATCCGGTCGACGCCTTTTACATTCACGTACAGGGGTCGGCGCGTATCCGCCTTGCAGACGGGGGGAGCATGCGGGTCGGTTATGCCGGAAAGACAGGCCACCCCTATT
Organism: Stappia stellulata DSM 5886; assembly: GCF_000423705.1. Lineage (GTDB taxonomy): Bacteria > Pseudomonadota > Alphaproteobacteria > Rhizobiales > Stappiaceae > Stappia > Stappia stellulata. Next base: position 315,763 of record NZ_AUIM01000011.1, read on the forward strand.
CGCCGATCGGACGGGTGATGATCGAGCGCGGTCTTGCCGAACCGGGAACCGTCACCATGTCGGTTTTGCGAAAGTGGCTGGCGGACAATCCGCAAGAGATCGACGACGTCCTGCGCCGCAACCGGTCGTATATTTTCTTTCGCGAGATCGACGAACTCGGCCCCGACGACGGTCCGGTCGGGGCGGCGGGGCTGCCGCTGATCGCCGGGCGCAGCCTCGCGGTCGACGCCTCGCTCCATACTTATGGAACGCCGGTCTTCGTGTCGGCGACCTTGCCTGCGGTCGCGGACGGGCAGGAGCGGACATTCCGCCGACTGATGATCGCGGAAGACACCGGGTCGGCGATTGTCGGGCCCGCACGCGGCGATATCTTTTTCGGAACGGGAGATGCGGCCGGGCGGCAGGCTGGCGGTGTCCAGCATTCGGCGGAGATGATCGTCCTGCATCCTCACCCTCCGGTTCCGGAGCCCCGGCCGTGACCGTACGGCGGCGGCGCGCGCGGCAGCCGTCTTCGGACGAGCGCAGGCTCTGGGCGCAAGTGACGGCGGATGTCACGCCGCTTGAGTCCGGCCGCCGGTCGAAACAGGCGGCCACCACCGAAGACCAGGGCGAGACCGCCGCGCCACCGGCGCCGGTGATGGGAAGTGAACGTCCGCCCGCGCCGCGCGCCGTCGCGGCCATGCGTCCCAAGGCGCCCCCTGCCCCGCCGCCGCTAACCCCTCTCGCCCCCCTGGAGCCGCGCCAGCGCCGCAAGCTGGCGCGTGGCACCCGTGCCATCGATGCGCGGATCGACCTGCATGGGCTGACGCAGGCCGAGGCGCATGTGCGATTGCGCGGGTTTCTCGCCCAGGCGCAGGCGCAGGGCTGTTCGCTGGTTCTGGTGATCACCGGCAAAGGCGGTCCCGGCGGCAGTCTTTCGGCGGACGGACGCGGCGTGTTGCGGCGGGTGGTACCGCAATGGCTGTCGTTTGCCGAGTTCCGACCGCTTGTCGTCGGCTTCGAGGAGGCGCATGCCGGCCATGGCGGCGGCGGCGCGCTTTACGTGCGGGTCCGCAAGGCCGGACGGGGGCGCACATGACCCCCTTCGGCGCGCGGTTGCGCGAACACCGCCGGAAACGCGGGGTCACCCTGTCGCAAATGGCGGCAGCGCTGTCGGTTTCGCCCGCCTATCTGTCGGCACTGGAGCATGGCCGCCGCGGCCGGCCGACGTGGTTCATGGTTCAGCGCATTATCGCCTTCTTCAATGTCATCTGGGATGAAGCGGAAGAGCTGCAGCGGCTGGCGGAATTGTCGGATCCGAAGATTCCCATCGAAACCGCTGGGCTGGATCCGGAGGCGACCGAGCTTGCAAATGTTCTCGCCACCAAGATTTCCGGACTGTCGCGCGACAGCCTGACGCATCTGCTGCATCAATTGAAGGCGGCGGCTGCGCGGGACGGCGTGTGACCCTGCAGCACGGACTCGACCCTGTCCCGGCCAGCACTTAGGGTCGGTGCGACCCTTCGTCTTTGAATGCAAAGGACCGAAACGAGACCATGAACAAGTCAGCGGCAGCGTTTTCCGGTCTTATCGATTCCACGGCGTTGCGCGAGGAACTGACCGCCCTGACGGCGAAGTCGGAGGGCGACGGGTCGGATCCGGCTATCCGCGCCCGGGTCCTCGCCCGCCTCAAGGAGGTCATGCGCGACGCGCGCAAGGTCGTCGAGGAACGGCTGTTCGATGACGGCGGCGGCACCTTGTGCGCGCGCCGGCTCAGCCACGTCCAGGACGAGATCCTGCGGGTGATCTACGATTTTGCGATCTACCACGTCTACCGGGCGAAAAACCCCTCGGCCGCCGAACGCATGTCGGTGGTCGCCGTGGGCGGTTATGGACGCGGGACGCTGGCGCCGGGTTCCGATGTCGACCTGCTGTTCCTGCTGCCCTACAAGCAGACCCCCTGGGGCGAGCAGATCGTCGAATACATCCTCTACATGCTCTGGGACCTCGGGCTGAAGGTCGGTCACGCGACCCGAAACGTGGAGGAGTGCCTGCGGCTGTCGAAGGCCGACATGACCATTCGCACAGCGATCCTGGAAGCCCGGCACGTGTGGGGCGACACGGATCTCTACGAGGAACTCGTCGAACGTTTCGACAAGGACGTCGTCGCCGGAACCGGCCCGGAGTTCATCGCCGCCAAGCTTGCGGAGCGCGACACGCGCCACCGCCGCCAGGGGACGTCGCGTTACCTTGTGGAGCCCAACATCAAGGAGGGCAAGGGAGGGCTGCGCGATCTCAACACCCTCTTCTGGATCTCGAAATACTTCTATCGGGTGCGCTCCGGCTCGGGGCTGGTAAAGGCCGGCGTCTTTTCTCGCGGGGATTACAATCGCTTCAAGAAGGGCGAGGATTTTCTCTGGGCGGTGCGCTGCCACCTGCATTTCCTGACCGGGCGTCCGGAAGAGCGGCTGTCCTTCGACGTCCAGCGCGAGATCGCCATTCGCCTCGGCTACACCCAGCATCCGGGGATGAAGGACGTCGAGCGCTTCATGAAGCACTACTTCCTCGTGGCCAAGGACGTCGGCGACCTCACCCGGATCTTCTGTGCCGCGCTGGAAGAGCAGCACGCCAAGCAGCCGCAGCCCTTGTCGCGGCTGATCGGCCAGCTCACCGGCAGGCGCAAGCGCCGCGTGCTGTCCGGCCACCCGGATTTCGTGATCGAGAACGGGCGGCTCAATCTGGCGAACGAGGGCGCCTTCGAGAAGGACCCGGTCAATCTCATCCGCCTGTTCGCCATCGCCGACCGGCATTCGGTCATGCTGCATCCGGAACTGCTGAAACGGGTCCGGCGCTCGCTCAAGCTGATCACGGCGGCGGTGCGCGAGGACCCGGAGGCCAACCGCCTGTTCCTTCAGGTGCTGACCTCGCGCAGCGATCCGGAGACCATCCTGCGCAAGATGAACGAGGTCGGCGTGCTCGGGCGCTTTCTGCCGGACTTCGGCAAGGTGGTCGCGATGATGCAATTCAGCATGTACCACCACTATACCGTCGACGAGCACCTGTTGCGTTCGATCGGGGTGCTTGGCGAGATCGAGCGCGGCGAGGCGGGCGACGATCATCCGCTCTCCACCGATCTGATCAAGTCGATCCAGAACCGCAAGGTGCTCTTCGTGGCGATGTTGATGCATGACATTGCCAAGGGCCGTCCGGAGGATCATTCCATCGCCGGCGCCCGCATCGCACGCCGGCTGTGCCCGCGCCTCGGCCTGTCGTCTTCAGAAACGGACACCGTCGCCTGGCTGGTCGAGCATCACCTCGACATGAGCACGACCGCGCAGTCGCGCGACCTCGCCGACCGGAAGACCATCGAGGACTTCGCCCGCGAGGTGCAGAGTCTGGAACGGCTGAAACTGCTGTTGATCCTCACCGTTGCCGACATCCGCGCCGTTGGCCCCAATGTCTTCAACGGCTGGAAAGGCCAGCTGCTGCGTACGCTCTATTATGAATGCGAACCGCTCCTGACCGGCGGCCACAGCCTGCTGCCGCACGACCAGCGCGTCGCCGCGGCGAAGGCCGAACTGGTCGAGGCCTTGCCGGACTGGCCGGCCGAGGCGCGCGAAGCCTATCTGGATCGGCATTACCCGGCCTACTGGCTGCGCGTGCCGCTTGACCGCAAGATTGCCGATGCGCGTCTGATCCGGGAGGCGGATGCGAGCAAGTCGGGGTTCTCCTCCCGCGTTGTCGCCCATGCGTTCGAAGAGGTCACGGAAATCACCGTGATGGCGGCCGATCACCCGAAACTCCTGTCCACCATCGCCGGCGCCTGTTTCGTCGCCGGGGCGAATATCGTCGACGCGCAGATCGACACAACCACCGACGGCTTCGCGCTCGACACGATCTTCATGTCCCGGGAATTGCCGGACGACGCCGATGAGCTGCGCCGCGGCGAGCGGATCTGCCGACTGATCGAGCAGGCCTTGCGCGGTCAGGAGCAGCTGCCGGAGAAGGTTGCGAACAAGGCGGCGGCGCGTGCCCGTGCCAAGCCGTTTCGCGTCGAGGCCGAGGTGCTGGTGAACAATTCCTGGTCGAACCGCCATACAGTCCTGGAGATTTCCGGCCTCGATCGACCCGGCCTGCTCTACGATCTGACGCGTGCAATTTCGGCGTTGAATCTCAACATCAATTCCGCTCATATCGCGACCTTCGGCGAGCGTGCGGTCGATGTCTTCTATGTGACCGATCTGACCGGCCAGAAGGTCGGCAACATCGGTCGCCAGGAGTTGATCCGCGACCGCTTGCGCGAAGCAGTGAAATCGGAGGCCGGCGACGAACCGGCGAAGCGGCGCAAGCCGCGCCTTGGAGCGGCGTGATGGTTCGAAACTTGAAGGGGGCTCTGGGGGCGGCTGCCGACCGCGGCGCGCCACGATGAGCCTCTTGCGCAATTTCGCGACCGTCGGCGGCGCGACGATGACGAGCCGTGTGCTCGGCTTCGCCCGCGACGTGATGATCGCCGCCTTTGTCGGTGCCGGACCGGTGGCAGACGCCTTTTTCGTCGCCTTCCGTCTTCCCAACCTGTTCCGCCGGCTGTTTGCCGAAGGCGCGTTCAACTCCGCCTTCGTGCCGCTCTTTGCCCGCTCGGTCGAGGAAGGCGGCGACGAGGGGGCAAAAAGGTTCGCCGGCGAGATCCTCGCGGCCTTTTTGTGGACCCTTGTGACGGTCACGCTTCTCGCGCAGGTGTTCATGCCGGCGCTCGTTTATGTGCTGGCCCCCGGGTTTACGGCCGAGCCGGAGAAGTTCGACCTCGCCGTGCTCCTGTCGCGGATCACCTTTCCCTATCTGCTGTGCATGTCGCTGGTGGCGTTTCTCTCCGGGATTCTCAACACCTACCGGCGCTTTGCAGCCGCGGCCTTCGCGCCCGTCGTCCTGAACATCGTGATGATCTCGGTGCTTGCCGGCATCTGGTATGTCAACCTTCAGCCGGGGGTGACACTCGGTGTCGCGCTTGCCGGCGGCGTCACGGTGGCCGGCATTGCCCAGCTTGCGCTTCTCTTCGGTGCCGTGCGTCACATGGGATTTGTCATTCCCTGGCGACGCCCGCGCCTGACCGCTTCGGTCAAGCGGCTGTGGAAGCTCGGCGTTCCGGGCATCGCCGCCGGTGGCATCACCCAGATCAACATCGCGGTCGGCACGATCATCGCCTCCGGTCAGGCCGGCGCGGTGTCCTATCTCTATTATGCCGACCGGATCTATCAGCTGCCGCTCGGCGTCGTCGGCATCGCCATCGGCGTCGTGCTCCTGCCCGATCTGTCGCGGTCTCTGCGGTCCGGGGCGGATGCGAGCGCCAACCATACGCTCAACCGGGCGATGGAGTTCGCACTGGCGCTCACCTTGCCGGCCACGGTTGCCCTGATCGTCGTGCCGGATGCCATCGTTTCTGTGCTTTATGAGCGTGGCGCCTTCGGAGCGGAGGCGACGAGCGCAACGACAGCGGCGCTGATTGCCTTCGCCGCCGGCCTGCCCGCCTTCGTGCTCAACAAGGTGTTCTCGCCGGGCTTCTTCGCGCGGGAGGACACGGTCACGCCAATGTGGTTCGCCGGCATCGGCATGGTGGTCAATGTTGTCGGCGCGCTTGCGCTGGCGCCCTTTCTCGGACATGTCGGAATTGCGCTTGCAACCACGCTTGCCGGCTGGGTCAACAGCGGCCTTTTGGCGGTGACGCTGTGGCGGCGCGGTCATTTCCGCCTCGACGCGGGGGCTTTGAAGCGACTTCCGCTTCTGGCACTGGCGAGCGTGCTGATGGGGGGCGGTATCTATGCGGGCGCGCAGCTGCTCGCACCCTGGCTCGGCGGTGCGTCGGTGTTCGGCCGGTTCGGGGCGCTGGCGCTGCTGGTGCTAGCCGGACTGGTTCTCTTCGCCGCCTTTGTGCATCTGACCGGTGCGGTGGACCTGAAAGCCGCCCTTCGTGGCCTGCGGTCGCGCCGCGTGAGCTGACAACGCTCCGATGGGCGCCGGCACTGAAGACGGCTCAATTTTTGACCAAACGATCAAACTTTGTCCATTTGTTCAAAAAAATGACGACCGGATGACTGCCCGCGTTGTGAGCATGATCAATTTATGATCCAATTCAGTCGGCGTCCGGTGTGTGAGGCCCTTCTGGCCTTGGTATTATTTCGGATGCGTGAAACGACAGAAGCGATCAGCTCTTGTGCGTTTGGGCAGTTTGCCTGGCATCGGGCTGATCTCGGCATACGAACAATGCCAGGGGGAGTCAGATGGAAATCCTGAACCGTATCGCATGGACGCGTCGGGCAGTGCTCGGCCTTGCGGCAGCGATTGTCGTGACGGGCTCCGGCCTGCCGACGATGGCCGCAGACGAGCCGCTCAAGGTCGCGGCGATCTACACGGTCCCGGTCGAGCAGCAATGGGTCGGCCGCATTCACAAGGCCCTGACCGCGGCCAAGGAGCGTGGCGACGTCAGCTACACCTACTCGGAAAACGTGGCCAACACCGACTATGAGCGCGTGATGCGCGAATATGCCGAAGCCGGCATGGACCTGATTGTCGGCGAGGCTTTCGCCGTGGAGCGCGCGGCGCGCAAGGTGGCCGCCGAGTATCCGGACACGGCCTTCCTGATGGGGTCGTCCTTCGGCCCGGCCAAACCGAATTTCGCCGTCTTCGACAACTGGATCCACGAGCCGAGCTATCTGACCGGCATGATCGCCGGCGAAGCCACGGAATCGAACATCATCGGCATGGTCGGCGGGTATGCGATCCCCGAGGTCAACCGGCTGATGAACGCCTTCATGGAGGGCGCGCTCGCGGTCAACCCGGACGTCAAGTTCCTCGTGACCTTCATCAACTCCTGGTACGATCCGCCCAAGGCCAAGGAATCCGCCTTTGCGATGATCGACAAGGGCGCGGACATTCTCTACGCCGAGCGCTTCGGCGTGTCCGATGCCGCCAAGGAGCGGGACATTCTGGCGATTGGCAACGTCATCGACACCGCCTCCGATTATCCCGGCACGATCATTTCCAGTGCGCTGTGGCACATGGAGCCGACCATCGACCGGGTGATCGAGGACGTCTCCGGCGGCAGCTTCGAGCCCTCCGATTACGGCCAGTACAGCTACATGTCCTATGGCGGCGGCAGCTTTGTCGTCGACGAGACGCTGGCCGATGCGGCCTCTGTCGAGGCGGCACGCAAGGTCGAGAAGGACATTCTCGACGGGCTCTTCCGGGTCAATGTCAACGACGCCGAACCCAAGTCGACGATGTAACCCCCTGCGCCGCCGCGGCCCCCTGGCGTCGCGGCGGCGTCTCCTTCTTGCTTGCCTGTGCGGGCCACGCCCGCCCGCGCCGTTTCCGGGACATGGGGAAATGCAGATATGACGGTGCCAGTCGAAGCTCCGCCCGTGGCGTTGTCCTTGTCGGGGATCACCAAGCGGTTCGGCGCGCTGACGGCCAACGAGGCGGTCGATCTCGACCTCCATCGTGGTGAGATCGTCGCGTTGCTCGGCGAAAACGGTGCCGGCAAGACCACCTTGATGAACATCCTGTTCGGGCACTACGTCGCTGACGAGGGCAACGTGCGCGTGGCGCAAGCCGACGGTACGCTGGTTCCGTTGGAGCCGGGATCGCCCCACGCCGCGCTCGAGGCCGGCATCGGCATGGTACACCAGCATTTCACGCTGGCCGAAAATCTCACCGTCCTTGAAAACATCATGCTTGGCACGGCGGCGCTCTTTTCGACAGGCGGCGGCGCGCGCGCGGCGCGCGAGAAACTTGACGACCTGATGCGCCGCTCCGGTTTGGTCGTCGACCTCGACGCGCGGATTTCACGCCTGTCGGTCGGCGAAAAGCAGCGTGTGGAAATTCTCAAGGCGCTGTATCGCGACGCGCGGGTGCTGGTGCTCGACGAGCCGACAGCTGTGCTGACCCCGCAGGAATCCGACACGCTGTTCGAGACGCTGAAGGCGCTTGCAGCCCAGGGGCTGGCGATCGTCTTTATCTCCCACAAGCTTGCCGAGGTGCTGGCCGCCTCCGACCGCATCGCGGTGCTGCGTCTCGGGCGCAAGGTCGCGGATCTCCCTTCCGTCGACTGCGACCGTCAGAAGCTTGCCGAACTCATGGTCGGTCACGAGGTGACGATGAGCCGGCGCGAACCGCAGGCGTCGGGCGAGGTTCTGCTGTCCTTGTCTGCCGTCACCTGCGGCGAGGGTCGCGACACGGTCAGTGACATTGGCTTCGACCTGCACGCGGGTGAAATTCTCGGCATCGCCGGTGTCTCCGGCAACGGTCAGGCGATGCTCGCACGGCTTCTCTCCGGTCTTGAGCAGCAAACCAGCGGCGACATCCGTCTCGCCGGCCGCGAGATCCGGGCGCACGACGCGGCCGACATGATCCGCGCCGGTGTGGCGCGCATTCCCGAAGACCGGCACCGCGACGGTGTCGTCGGCGCGATGAGCGTCGCGGAAAATCTCGTGATCGAGGAAATCCGCTCGCCCCGCTATCAGCGCTTCGGATTTCTCGACTTTCGCGCCATTGCCGCACGTGCGGTGGAGGCCATCGCGGGCTACGACATTCGCTGTCCGGGCGGCGATGCCGTTGCGCGGCTGCTGTCGGGCGGCAACATCCAGAAGATCGTTCTGGCGCGTACGCTCGACGCCGAACCCTCGGTGGTGCTTGCCGCCCAGCCGTCACGCGGTCTCGACATCGGCGCGACCGGCGACGTTCACCGCCGGCTGCTGGAGGCGCGCGGACGCGGTGCCGGGGTGATCCTGATTTCCGAAGATCTCGACGAGCTCTTCGCGCTTTCCGACCGCATTGCCGTCATTCATCGCGGACGGCTCAGCCCGCCCCGCCCGGCCGAGGACCTGAACCGCGCCGCCGTCGGTCTGATGATGGCCGGTCAGCATACGGAGGACGCGGCCGCATGATCCGCTTCGAACCGCGCGAGCATGTTTCGCCCCTGCGCCGCATCGCAGCCCCCGTCATAGCGGCGGTTGCCGCGCTTGCGGTCGCGAGCCTTGCAATTGCCGCCGCCGGCGCGCCGGTGCTTGAAGCCTATGGTCTGATGGCCAAGGGCGCCTTCGGCTCGGCCTTCGCCATGTCCGAGCTGCTGGCGCGCGCCACGCCGCTGATCTTCACCGGCCTCGCCGCCGCAGTCGCCTTTCGCGCCAAGCTCTGGAACATCGGCGGCGAGGGGCAGCTTTATGCCGGTGCGCTCGCCGCGGTTGCCGTCGGCACCGGCGCGCTCGCCCTTCCCGGCCCCTTGCTGATCCCGACCGTGATCCTGGCCGGGGCGCTGGCCGGCGGTCTCTTGATGCTGATCCCGGCACTCCTGAAGGTCCGGCTCGGCGCGGACGAGGTGGTGACGACGCTTCTCCTGAACTTCGTCGTGATCCTCTTCGTCCAGATGATGCTGGAAGGCCCGATGAAGGATCCGATGGGCATGGGATGGCCGCAGTCGGAGCCGATGCTGGACGAGGCAATGCTGCCCAAGCTGATGGACCGCATGCGGGTCCACGCCGGCTTGATCCTGGCGCTGGTTGCCGCTCTCGGGGTTCACATCGTGCTCAAGCGCACCGTCTGGGGCTTCGAGACCCGGGCCGTTGGCGAAAATCCGGAAGCCGCGCGCCATGCCGGCATTCCCGTTACTGCGACCTTCCTGCGCGTTGCGCTTCTGAGCGGCGGTCTTGCCGGTCTCGCAGGCGTCGGCGAGGTCGCCGGCCTGAAGGGGTATCTCACCGCCGATCTGTCGCCCGGCTTCGGTTATGCCGGGATCGTTGTCGCCATGCTTGCCGGACTGTCGCCCGTCGGTGTGGTCGTGGCTGCCCTCTTCATCGCCGGGATCTTTGTCGGGGCCGACAGCATGAGCCGGGCGATCGGCGTCTCCAATTATCTGGCGGATCTCGTGGTCGCGACCTCGCTGATCTGCGTGCTGGTGTCCGGCCTGTTCGTGCGCTTCAAGGTGCGTTTCGTTCGTGTCGGGACGGGAAAGGGCGCGGCATGAGCGACATTCTGGACATTCTGCTGGCCGCAAACTTCTGGGCGGCGGCGCTGCGGATCGCCACGCCGCTGATCTTCGGCGTGCTTGGCGCGCTGCTCTGCGAGCGCGCCGGCGTGCTCAACCTCGGCATCGAGGGCATTTTCACCGCCGGTGCCATGGCCGGCTGGATGGCCGCCTGGCTCGGCGCGGGACTTTGGGGCGGCGTGATGGTCGCGGCGCTTGCCGGCGCCGCCTTCGGGCTCCTGCACGCGATCCTGACCGTGCCGCTCGGCCTGTCGCAGCATGTTTCGGGCATCGGCGTGACGCTGTTTGCAACCAGTCTCAGCTACTACACCTACCGTACGGCCCTGCCCGATGTTTCCTCGCCGCCGCGTATCGAGGCGTTCCAGCCGCTCGACATTCCGGTCCTCTCCGATTTGCCGTTTCTGGGGCCGGCGCTGTTCCAGCAAACCGCGCTGACCTTTCTGGCGCTCGCGCTTGTCGTCGCGGTCGGCTTCGTGCTCTATCGCACGCCGCTCGGCCTTGCGATCCGCGCTGTCGGCGACAATCCGTCGGCCGTCGAGGCGCAAGGCTTGTCGGTGATGGCGCTGAGGATTGGAACCGTCGTCGCCGGATCGGCCCTGATGGCGCTCGGCGGCGCGTTCCTCACGATGTCGGCCTTCGACGCCTTCTTCTTCGGTATGGTCAACGGTCGCGGCTGGATCTGTATCGCGTTGACGGTCTTTGCGTCCTGGCGGCCGGGCAAGGCGCTGATCGGCGCGTTGCTCTTCGGCGCCTTCGATGCCTTCCAGGTGCGTTTGCAGACCGAGGTCGGGTCTTTCGTGCCAGGCCAGGTCTTCCTGATGCTGCCCTATATCCTGTCGATTGCCGCACTCGTCGTCGTGGCGCGCAAGGCGGATTATCCGCGCGCGCTGCTGAAGCCCTATTTCAAGGGCCAGCGCTGAGGCTCTTCGTCAGGAGGTGAGCGCGCGGATCTCCGCAAGCCGTGCGTCGGTCATCGCCGCCGCCGGTTCGCAAACGCTGGTCGGATCGGCAAGCGCCCGCCAGTCGAGAGGCGCATCGCTCAGTTCCGTCAGACAGTCCACCAACGGGCGTCCGCTGGCGCGGGTCTCCATGGCGGCCTGTTTGACCAGCTCCTGTGCCTGCGCGCGGCCCACATGCGGGACCAACGCGAAGGAAAATCGCTCCGCGAGAGCAAGACCGCCATCACCGAAGGCGATCTCCGACATACGTTCGCACTGGGGTTCAAGTGCGGTTACGAGATCCTGTGCCCGCAGGAGCGATGCCCCGCAGGCTGCGAAAAGCTGCGGCAGAACCAGCCATTCGCCCATCCACGCGGCGCCGTCGCGCTCTTCCGTGTGGGCGGGTGCCGTGACGAGCTGCGTCGACAGTGCCGCCGCATGGCGGGTCAGCGCGATCAGCGTTTCAGCGGCGACGGGGTTTTGCTTCTGCGGCATGGTGGAGGATCCGCCGGCGGCCGAAAGACGCAACTCGCCGATCTCCGAGCGGGTGGAAAGCATCACGTCGGCGCCGATCTTTTCCAGGGCGCCGACAAGGGCTGCAAGCGCGTTCGCGACGTTTGCCAGCGGCCAGCGATCCGCCATCCAGGGGTGGGCCGGGGCAAGCCCCAGTTCCCCGGCAAGCGCCTTGCAGACCGCGTTGCCTTGCGGTCCCATCGCGGACAGATCGCCCGATGCGCCACCGAGCTGGACGGTGAGGCCTGTTCGGCAAATGGCGCGCAGATCCGCAAGGGTCCGTGCCAGCGGCAGGGTCCAGTTCGCGACCCGAAGGCCGAAGCTGACCGGTGTGGACACCTGTCCGCGCGTGCGCCCGGCCATCGGGGTCGCGCGGTGCTCCACCGCCAGTGCGACGAGCGCATCGACAAGCGCGGCAAGCCGGCGGTCGAACAGCTCGAGCACGCGCTGCAGCCGCAGCATCAGGCCGGTGTCGACGATGTCCTGTGAGGTTGCGCCGAAATGCAGGTGATCCGCCCCCGCGCTCGGCAGGTTTTTGCGCAGATGGGCGACGAGCGCGGGAACGGGCACGCCCGCGGCCGCCGTCCCGGCGCGAATGTTCCCGGCCGTCGGGGCGCAGCCGGCAAGGCCGGCGGCAATCGCCTGTGCCGCGTCTTCGGGAATGACGCCAAGCCGCCCCTGGACGCGGGCAAGTGCGACTTCCACGTCCACCATCGCGGCGATCTCCGCCGACGCCTCAAAGTGACGCGCCGTGTCGGGATCGCCGAAGAGATCGGCGTAGAGCGGAGAATCCAGCGGCGAGATCGCCATGTGTCGGTCTTTCGGTGAGGGCCTTGTCAGATGTCGAAGAACACCGTTTCGTTCGGCCCCTGAAGATGGATGTCGAAGCGGTAGGTCTCTCCCTCCGTCCGTTTCGCGATCAGCGTGTCCCGGGCCTCCGGCGAGAGTCGCGCGAAGTCGGGATCGGCTGCGATCCGGTCCGCATCTTCGGGGAAATAGACCCGCGTGTGCAGGTGGATGTTGATGCCGCGCGCGAAGATCAGCAAGGCGATATGCGGGGCGTGGCCTTTCGCGTGGGGGCCGGGTTTCACGGTCTGGAAGCGGTAAAGGCCGCTGCCGAAGTCCGCGACCGCGCGGGCAAAGAGGCCGTGAGGACCGACACGCCCGTCGCCGTCGGCCTGCCAGATTTCCAGCATGGCGTCGCGCACGGGCGCGCCGGCGCCGTCGTGGACGACGCCCTCGAGCGTGATTGCGGCACCGGTGTCGCTTTCGATCACGGGGCCGGGTTGACCGGAAAGCGCGGGGCGGCCGATGGACTGCGGTGCCGTGCCGATATGCACATAGGGACCGGCGGTCTGCGACGGGGTTTCAAAGAGTTTCTCGCGCATCACGCACCCTCCGGCCGGGTTTCGAAGTGGGTCTGGCGCTGCCCGCGCAACACGATGTCGAAGCGATAGGCCAGGCAGTCGAAGGGCTCCTGGTTGCGCATGTCGAGGCGCGCGACCAGGCGGTCGATCACAGTCGCATCGGGGATCGTGTTGACGATCGGGCACAGGGGGATCAGCGGGTCGCCCTCGAAATAGAGCTGCGTGACAAGGCGCTGGGTGAAGGCCTCGCCGAAGATCGACAGGTGGATATGCGCCGGCCGCCAGTCGGAGCCGTTGTTGGGCCAGGGATAGGGGCCGGGCTTGATGGTGCGGAAGAGATAGCGTCCTTCAGCGTCGCTGACGCAGCGCCCGCAGCCGGAAAAATTCGGATCGAGCGGCGCCAGATAGCCGTCCTTCACATGCGCATAGCGCCCGGCGGCGTTGGCCTGCCAGACCTCGATCAGCGCATTGGGCACGGGTTTTGCGTTTTCATCGAGCACCTGGCCGAACAGGTAGATGCGCTCGCCCAGTGCATCGCCGTCGACGGCGGCATTGCGGATCAGGTCGTGGTCGAGCGGGCCGACCGGAGCATGGCCGAGCGCGGGACCGCTGCGTTCGAGCGACGTCTGTTCCAGCGAGTGCAGCGGCCGGAACGGTGCGCGCAGAACGCTGCTCTTGTAGCCCGGCGCGTAGGCCGGCGGATGCGCGCTGCGGTCGCGTCTGTAGAAATCCGGTGCCGTCATTCTTCCCCCCGGTTGTTCGTGTCCGCCGCGCGGGCGGCGCCTTCCATTTCGGCGAAGACCGCCTTGGCGATCTTGATGGCCCGGTTCGCGGCCGGAACGCCGGCATAGACCGCCACATGCAGCAGTGCCTCGCAGACATCCTCGGCGCTCGCGCCGGTGCGGGCCGTCGCCCGGCAATGCATGGCAAGCTCCTCGTCATGACCGAGCGCCGCAAGCAACGCGATGGTGATCATCGAGCGTTCGCGGTGGCTGATCGTATCGCGCGACCAGACCCCGCCCCAGGCGCCCCGGGTGATATAGTCCTGGAACGGCGCGTCGAACGCTGTCGTGGCGGCTTGCGCGCGCGCAACATGGGCCTCGCCCAGAACGGCGCGCCGTGTGGCGAGACCCGCCTCGTCAAGATCCCGCCGGGTCATGCGATTGTCTCCGACACGAAGCGCGAAATCAGATCCGCCATGGCGCCCGGAGCCTCGATACAGGGCAGATGGCCGACATCGGGGATCTCCTCAAAGCGTGCCTGCGGGATGGCGTCGGCCATGGCATGCACGACGGCAGGCGTGGTCGCGCTGTCGTGCGTGCCGGCAATGCACAGTGTCGGCACCGAAATGCGTGCGGCCGCCCTGCTGTAGTCGGCATCGCGAATGGCAAGGCCAAGATCGATGTAGCCGGTCGGCGGGGTATGCGCCAGCATGGTGCGCCAGAGTTGCAGCGCCTCCGGCTTTCCCTCGCGAAAGCGCGGTGAGAACCAGCGCTCCATCGTCGGATCGGCAATCGCCTCCATCCCGCCTGTGCGGATCGCCTCGGCGCGCGCGTTCCAGATCTCGGCCGTTCCGATCGTCATGCCCGTATTGGAGAGGATCAGCCCGGCAACGCGCTGCGGCGCGCGCTGCGCCAGGGCCTGTGCGATCAGTCCGCCAACCGACAGACCCACGACAACGGCACGGTCGATCTCCTTGGCGTCGAGCAGCGTTGCCAGGTCGTCCGCGTGAGCGTCGATGGACATCGCTCCGCCGGACGGCGAAAGCCCGTGGCCGGCCGTATCGTAGCGCAGGACGCCGAGGTCCTTCGGCAGGCGCGCGACAACGGCGTCCCAGATCCGAAGGTCCGTGCCCAGGGAGTTGGAGAAGGCCAGTGTCGGCGCTTGCCCGGCCGCGCGGCGGTGGTCGGCATGCAGGATCCGTTCGTTTCTCTTGACTGCGTCCACAAAAAGCCTCGTCTGACTGGCGATTGAGGTTCAGGATGACTGTGATGATTGGTAATGTAAAATGAGATTTTCACGGATTTGTATAACTGAAAAGGATGTGCATGCGGATCGCCTCGGGTATCAAGCTCCGTCATCTCGAGGCATTTCTGGCCATCGCGCGACTGCGCAGCCTGACGGATGCCGCAGCCGACCTGGGCGTGACCCAGCCGGCGATCTCCAAGACGCTGAAGGAACTGGAGAGCCTGTTGGGGGCGGTGCTGATGGAGCGCGGCCGTGCCGGGGTGTCGCTGACCGCGGAGGGGGAAATCTTCCGGCATTACGCCAGCCTGTCGCTCGCGGCTCTTCGCGAGGGGCTCGACGGGCTCGAACAGGCGCGCATGGGCAGCGACCGGTTGTTGCGCGTCGGGGCGCTGCCGAGCGTGGCGGCGAGCATTATCCCGCGCGCCGCCGAGTTGCATCTGGAACACGGTCGCGGTGCGACGCTCGACATCGTGACGGGGCCGAACGGCCATATGCTCGACCAGTTGCGCGCCGGCGCACTTCATGTGGTGATTGGCCGCCTCGGTCAGCCCGAAGCGATGCAGGGGCTGAGTTTCCAGCAGCTCTACACCGAACAGGTTGCGCTGGTCGTGCGTCCAGGGCATCCGCTGCTCGGCTCGGGTGATCTCGCCCGGCTGCCGGAGTTTCCGGTGCTTTTTCCCAATCGCGCCGCCGCGATCCGCCCGCTGGTTGAGCGGTTGATGGTCGCCAATGGCATCGGCCAGATCCCGCGCCGGATCGAGACGGTGTCGAATGCCTTCGGCCGGGCCTTCACGCTGGGCTGCGATGCGGTCTGGATCATCTCGCAAGGGGTCGTCGCCCGCGATCTCGCCGACGGAACGCTGCATGCCCTTCCCGTCGATACGCGGATCACGCTCGGCCCGGTCGGCATCTCGACGCGGGCGGGAGAGGCGCCGGCGCCGGACCTGGTGCTGTTTGCAGCCGTCGTGCGCGATGTCGTCGCGCAACTGCGGCCGTCGCATCCGGCGAGGAGCTGAAAGGCCCGTCCGTCAGCCGTGCGCAGCCGTCATGCCTGCGGGTCCGGCGGAGCCTCCTCGGTTGTTTCGCCCTGCCTGCCGCTGCGGCGCTTGGGGTCGTCGTCGTCCCGGTAAACCTCGAGCATCGAGATGCGGCGCTTGCTTCGCTCGGGGTCCGTGGCAGTGACGCCGGCGATCAGCGTCTCGGCGATAACCATCAGCGCGGCCGAACTGTCCCAGGGCGAGGGCACGGAGACCCGTGCCGGCAACACATGGGTGGCAACGCTGGCGATTGGCGACAGCCAGCTGTCGGTGACAAGCACGATGGTGACGCCGAGATTGGCGGCGGCCACCGAAAGGCGTGCCAGGTCAGACTGGTAGCGGCGGATGTCGAAGACGATGAGCACGTCCTTGCGGCCCATGTCGACGAGATAGTCGCGCCAGTTGCCTTCCTGACCGGCAACATGCACGACCCGGCCGCGCAGGATGCGCAGATGCGCAGCCATGTAGCGCGCGAGCGCGTCGGTGAACCGGCCGCCGAGCAGATAGAGGGTTCGCCGTTCGTCACCGAGCAGAGCGACCACGGCTTCGAGTTCCGTATTGGGAAGCTGGCGAAACGTGTCGCCGATGTTGGCACAGGCGATATCGGCGAAATCGAGGACGCCGGGCTCTGCCGGGCTTTCCGGCCCCTTGGCCAGCGGCGACTTGAGCTGATCCTCCAGTTCCGTGCGCAACCGGGTCTGCAGGGCGGCATAGGTGGGAAATCCCATCCGCGCGGCAAAACGCAGGATCGTGGGCGAGCTGACGCCGGCGGCGGCGGCGAACTGGGCGACCGTACCGAGACCGAGCACCGGATAATTCGCAAGCAATGCGAGAGCGGCCCGACGCTCCGTCGCGGTGCAGGATTCAAGCCTTTCGCGAATGTCCTCGGCCAGGGATTTGGTCATGCGTTTCGCGGAGCCTCCGGTTTTGATACCCGATTGACATCTGTCACGCGAGTGTATCAAATCATACAGAAGGATCTCTGTCGCGCAATTCTGTAATAAATGGAACAGGCGGCGAGCTCCGGTCCGACTGGGAGGTCGCCGCGCGGTTCGCGTGGAATGCGGAATACAGGGGGGTGAGTATGGCGTCGCCAACGACCGGGGAGACGGGGGCGAATTCCGTGATCCAGACGGAAAACGGCAGCGGACGTGGTCCGTTCGTGATCCTCTGCGATCACGCCTCGCGCCATCTGCCCGACGACCTCGGCACCCTCGGTCTCGACGAAGCGGCGCTTCGCGCGCATATCGCCTGGGATCCGGGAGCCCTTGGCGTGTCGCGCGGATTGAGTCGACGGCTCGACGCGCCGCTGATCTATCCGGATATGTCGCGCCTGGTGATCGACTGCAATCGCGACACAGCCGCGCACGACCTGATCCCGAGCGTCAGCGAAATCACCGAAATCCCGGGCAACCAGGGCCTGAGCGAGGCGGCGCGTGCCGCGCGCATTGCGCGGGTTCATGTGCCGTTCCATTCAGCGATTGCGGAGCTGCTCGACGCCCGCGCAGCCGAAGGGCTGGAAACGGCGGTTGTGTCCATCCACAGTTTCACGCCGGTCTACAAGGGGATCGCGAGGCCCTGGCCGATCGGCATCCTGTCGAACACCGACCGCCGGTTTGCCGAGGGCATGCTCGCCGATCTTGGCGAACAGGACGTCGGGCCGCTTGGCGACAACGAACCCTATGCGCCTTCCGACGGGGTCTATTACACGCTGGCGCGGCATGGCGAAGCGCGTCGCCTGCCCTGTGCGATGGTCGAGATCCGCAATGATGAACTGACCACCGCGTCGGCCGAGGAAATCTGGGCGGCGCGGCTTGAGCAGGCGATGCACGCGGCGCGCGACCGTCTGCACGCCAGGCAGGGGGGCGAACATGCTTAGCGCCATGCGCCTCTACATTCGCGCGGTGGATGGCTTCAACCGTCGGCTCGGCCGGCTGATCATGTTCGGTATTTTCGTGATGATCGGCATTCTGCTCTGGTCGTCGATTTCCAAGACCTTCTTCCTGCCGTCTATGTGGACCCTCGAACTCGCGCAATTCGCGATGGTTGCCTATTACATTCTCGGCGGCCCCTATTCGATCCAGCTCGGGTCGAACGTCCGCATGGACCTGTTTTATGCTTCCTGGTCGCTGAAGAAACGCGCCTGGGTCGACGCCTTCACGGTGTTCCTTCTGATCTTCTACCTCGCCGTGCTTCTGTATGGCGGTCTTGGATCGACCGCCTATTCGCTGGGCTATTTCGGCAGCGAACCCTTTGTCTTCTTCAAGGATCTGGTCGTCGCCTTCGTCACCGGCGGGCCGGACGCGGCCTCCGAGGTGATCGGCTACATCGAGCGCAGCCCGACGGCCTGGCGCCCGTACCTCTGGCCGATCAAGTTCATCATGATTTTCGGCTTTTTCCTGATGCTGCTGCAGGCCGTTTCCGAACTCTTCAAGGATATCGTGCGGATTCGCGGAGAAGAGATCTGATGTCGTATGAGATGATCGCTCTTCTCATGTTCGCCTCGATGATGCTGATGCTGATGACCGGTCAGCGGGTGTTCGGCGCCATCGGTGGCGTTGCCGCGTTCGCCGCGCTGACGCTCTACGGCACCGGGGGATCGGACATACCCTTTTCGGCTGCCATGAAGCTCATGAAATGGTATCCGCTCCTCACGCTGCCGATGTTCATCTTCATGGGCTACGTGCTGTCGGAATCGAAGATCGCCGACGATCTCTACAAGATGTTCCACGTCTGGATGGGGCCGGTCTCGGGCGGCCTTGCCATCGGCACCATCGGGCTGATGGTGCTCGTCTCGGCGATGAACGGCCTGTCGGTCGCGGGCATGGCCATCGGTGCGACCATCGCGCTGCCGGAACTGCTCAGGCGCGGCTACGACAAGAAGATGGTGACCGGCGTGATCCAGGCGGGGTCCTCGCTCGGGATCCTCGTTCCGCCCTCTGTCGTGCTTGTTCTCTATGCGATGATCGCGCGTGCGCCGGTTGGACAGCTCTGGCTCGCCGGTGTGGTCCCGGGCCTGATGATGGCGACGATGTTTATCGCCTATATTTATGTCCGGTGTCGGCTCAATCCGAAGCTCGGCCCCGCATTGCCGCCGGACGAGCGGGATGTGTCCACGGCCGAGAAGTACCGCCTGCTCGCCTCCGGCATCCTGCCGCTGGTGATCTTCGCAGCCATGATGGTGCCATTCGTCAACGGCTGGACCTCGCTCGTCGAAAGCTCCGCCATCGGCGCGATGACGGCCTTTGCGGCCGCGATCCTCAAGCGGCGCATGACCTGGACGGTGTTCGAGACCTGTGTGCGCCAGACGCTCGCGATCTCCTGCATGTTCATGTGGATCATTCTTGCAGCACTTGGCTTTGGGGCCGTGTTCGACGGTCTGGGCGCGGTCAAGGCGATCGAGGACCTCTTCACCGAGCAGCTTGGCCTCAGCCCGTGGATGATCCTCATCCTGATGCAGCTTTCGTTCCTGCTGATGGGGACCTTCCTGGACGATACGGCGATGCTGGTCATTGTCGCGCCGCTCTATGTACCGCTGGTGCAGGCGCTGGGCTTCGACCTCGTGTGGTACGGCGTGCTCTACACGATCACCACGCAGATCGCCTATATGACGCCGCCCTTCGGCTACAATCTGTTCCTGATGCGCGCGATGGCGCCTCCCGAAATCACGTTGCGAGACATCTACGGATCGATCGCGCCCTTTGTGGCGGTGATGGTGCTGGCGCTTGCGATGATCATGATCTTTCCGCAGATCGCACTCTGGCTTCCGGAGTACGTCTATGGACGCTGACATCGCCTTGCGCGCTGCGCCAAGGCGCAAGGGTGCGGATCGCCGCGCCAATGATCTTCACCCCGCTCAAGCGGGGGGACAACAAGAAGAAGCGCTTTCAAGCGCACAAGATGCAGTCAACCAAAAGGGGACTTGATGCCATGACAAACAGACGCGATTTCCTCAAGAAGGCCGGTCTTGGAACCGTCGCCGCAGCCGGCGCCTCGACGCTGGCGGCCCCCGCCGTTCTCGGCCAGGCGCCGATCAAGTGGCGCCTGCAGACCTATGCCGGGCCGGCGCTCGCCGAACACGTCATCAAGCCGCATATCGATGCCTTCAACAAGGCCGCGAACGGCGACATGGAGATCGAGCTCTTCTTCGCCGATCAGCTCGTTCCCACCGGCGAATTGTTCCGCGCCATGCAGCGCGGCACCATCGATGCCGTGCAGTCGGACGACGATTCCATGGCTTCGCCGACGGAGGTCACCGTCTTCGGCGGCTACTTCCCCTTCGCCAGCCGCTATTCGCTGGACGTGCCGGTGCTGTTCAACCAGTACGGCCTGAAGGAGATCTGGGAGGAGGAATACGCCAAGGTCGGCGTCAAGCATATCTCCGCCGGTGCGTGGGATCCCTGCCACTTCGCCACCAAGACCCCGATCCGCTCGCTGGAAGACCTGAAGGGCAAGCGCGTCTTCACCTTCCCGACCGCGGGTCGCTTCCTGTCGCAATTCGGCGTCGTGCCGGTCACGCTGCCCTGGGAGGACATCGAGGTCGCCGTGCAGACCGGCGAACTCGATGGCGTTGCCTGGTCGGGCATCACCGAGGACTACACGGTCGGCTGGGCCGATGTGACCGACTACTTCCTGACCAATAACATCTCGGGCGCCTGGGCCGGCTCCTTCTTCGCCAACATGGAGAAGTGGAACGAATTGCCCGACCACCTCAGGACCATGCTGCAGCTCGCCATGGATGCGTCGCACTATTATCGCCAGTGGTGGTACTGGGGCGGCGAGGCGTCCTTGCGCGTCAACGGCACCAAGATGCAGCTGACCTCCATTCCCGATGACGAATGGCAGACGGTCGAGGAGGCCGCCATGGTGTTCTGGGACGAAATCGCGGCTCAGTCGGAAACCAAGGCGAAGGTCGTCGAGATCTTCAAGAAGTACAACAAGGACATGCAGAAGGCCGGACGGCCCTACCGCTATACCTGATCGTGCTTGCCGGAGCCGCACTGGCGGTTCCGGCCCAGGGTCTGCGGTCCGCATGCAAGCGTGCGGACCGCGTCTTTTCCGCTCAAACGAGACCGATGGATCCCATGGCTGGCAATCTCACCTTTGACGCCCTCAAGCGGGCGGTCGCCGACGGCGAAATCGATACCGTCCTGACCTGTATCGTCGACATGCAGGGTCGGCTGATGGGAAAACGCTATCACGCCCAGATGTTCGTCGATCACGCCTATGCCGAGACGCATTGCTGCAACTACCTGCTGGCGACCGATCTGGAGATGTATACGGTCGAGGGATACCGCGCGACGAGCTGGTCCGGCGGCTACGGCGACTATGTGATGCGCCCCGACCTGACGACGTTGCGCCTGGTGCCCTGGCTCGAGGGCACCGCGATGGTGCTTTGCGACGTGCTGGATCACCACACCCACGAAGAGGTGTCGCATTCGCCGCGCACGATGCTGAAGCGTCAGATTGCGCGGCTGGAAGACATGGGCCTGGTCGCCAAGACGGCGACCGAGCTGGAGTTCTTCCTGTTCGAGAAGAGCTTCGACGAGATCCGCCGCTCGGGCTTCCGCGACCTGGAACCGATCTCAGCCTACAACGAGGATTACAATATCTTCCAGACGACCAAGGAGGAGGTGGTGCTGCGCCCGCTGCGCAATCATCTCTATGCCGCCGGCATCCCGGTCGAGAACTCCAAGGGCGAGGCGGAGACCGGCCAGGAAGAGCTGAACATCCGCTACGCAGAGGCGATGGATTGCGCCGATTACCACACCATCGCGAAACATGCGACGAAGGAGATCGCCTGGCAGAACGGGCGCGCCGTCACCTTCCTGCCGAAGTGGCACCGCGACAAGGTTGGCTCCTCGTCGCATGTGCATCAGTCGCTGTGGACGAAGGCCGGCGACAGCGTTTTCTTCGACGCGGACGCCGAGCACGGCATGTCCGACAGGATGCGTCACTACATGGCGGGTCTGATCAAATACGCGCCCGACTACACCTACTTCCTGGCGCCCTATGTCAACAGCTACAAGCGCTTTCAGAAGGGCACCTTCGCGCCGACCAAGACCGCCTGGTCGGTGGACAATCGCACGGCCGGATTCCGGCTTTGCGGAGAAGGCACCAAGGGTGTACGGGTCGAATGCCGCATCGGCGGATCGGACCTCAACCCCTATCTGGCCCTTGCCGTCCAGCTTGCCGCCGGGATGCGCGGCCTTGAGGAAAAGCTGGAGCTCGAGGCGCCGATCACCGGCGACATCTATCAGGCCAAGCGGCTGAAGGAGATCCCGGGAACGCTGCGCGACGCGAGCCGGTCCCTGAAGACGTCGAAGTTCCTGCGCGAGGCGCTCGGCGACGAGGTGGTCGACCATTATGTGCGCGCGGCCGAATGGGAACAGGAAGAGTTCGACCAGGTGGTGACGGACTACGAAATCGCCCGCGGTTTCGAACGCTGCTGAGCGACACCGCCACGCGGCATCCGGCCCGCCGGGTCGAATGCCGGAAACTACACTCAATTGACGGATCGCGTCCCGCGCCCCTCGCGGAGACGTTTTCAAAAGGTGCAAAATGTCGGAAACGATCAAGCTGATTTCCCCGGTCGACGGGTCGGTCTATGCCGAACGCCCGGTGATCGCGGATGCTGAACTCAACCGGGCCGTGACCCTCGCGCGCACCGCCCAGGTCGATTGGGCGGCGCGGCCCATCGCCGAGCGCTGTGCGGCGGTGGGCGCTGCCATCGACGCGCTCGAGGCAATGAACGACGAGATCGTGCCGGAGCTTGCCTGGCAAATGGGCCGTCCGGTCCGCTACGGCGGCGAAATGGGCGGCACGCGCGAGCGCGCCGACCATATGATCAAGATCGCCGAGGAGGCGCTTACCCCCCGCCGGCACACGGACCGTCCGGGCTTTACCCGATACGTGAAGCCGGAGCCGCTCGGTATCGTCATGGTCATCGCGCCGTGGAACTATCCCTTCATGACCGCGATCAACACCGTCGTTCCGGCTCTCATCGCCGGCAATACGGT
Organism: Stappia stellulata DSM 5886; assembly: GCF_000423705.1. Lineage (GTDB taxonomy): Bacteria > Pseudomonadota > Alphaproteobacteria > Rhizobiales > Stappiaceae > Stappia > Stappia stellulata. The sequence continues at coordinate 338,617 of NZ_AUIM01000011.1, forward strand.
GATCCTCAAGCATGCCGCGCAGACGCTGCTCGTCGGCGAGCGCCTCGATGCCGCCTTCAGGAAGGCGGGGCTGCCCGAGGGCGTGTTCCAGAACGTCGTTCTGACCCACGGCCAGACCGAGACTTTGCTCAAGTCGGGTGCCATCGACCACATCAATTTCACCGGCTCCGTCGGTGGCGGCCGCGCAATCGAGAAGGCGGCTGCGGGAACCTTCGCTTCGCTGGCGCTGGAGCTTGGCGGAAAGGACCCGGCCTATGTACGGGCCGACGCGGATGTCGATTTCGCCGTGGCGGGTCTCGCCGATGGCGCCTTCTTCAATTCCGGACAGTGCTGCTGCGGCATCGAGCGGGTCTATGTGCATGAAAAGCACTTTGACGCCGTGGCCGAAGGACTCGCCGCGGCCGGTCGCGCCTTCGTGCTCGGCAATCCGCTGGAGGAGGCGACGACGCTCGGGCCGATGGCACAGGCGCGCTTTGCGGCGCACGTGCGCGAACAGACCGACGAGGCGCTGCGCAAGGGAGCGAAGGCGCTGGTCGATCCCTCCGCCTTTACCGCCAACGCGCCGGGCACTGCCTATCTCGCGCCGCAGGTGCTTGTCGATGTCGATCACCAGATGTCGGTGATGCGCGAGGAAAGCTTCGGTCCGGTCGTCGGCGTCATGAAGGTGCGCAACGACGAGGAAGCGCTGGCGCTGATGAACGACAGCCCCTATGGCCTGACCGCCTCGATCTGGACGGCGGACGAGGAGGCCGCGATTGCGCTCGGCGACAGGCTGGAGACGGGTACCGTCTTCATGAACCGCTGCGACTATCTCGACCCGGCGCTGGTGTGGACCGGTGTCAAGGAAACCGGCAAGGGCGCGGCCCTTTCGGAGCTTGGCTATCTGTCGCTGACGCGTCCCAAGTCCTATCACCTGCGCCTCAAGACCTGAGGCCCGGGACCGGCGGGGCTCCAGGGTTCCGCCGGCACCAACCCATCCCGTCTTCTCGTTCTCCCGCCGCGAAGAGCGGCGCTTTCAGGGTTCAAAACTCATGACGTCCACTCCTTCCGCAAACTGGTCCTATCCAACCTCCGTGCGTTTCGGCGCCGGCCGCATCAAGGAGCTTGGCTCCTGCGCCACGGCCGTTGGCATGAAGCGCCCGCTGCTCGTGACCGATCCGGGCCTTGCGAAGCTTCCCATGACCGAGGCGACCCTTGAGGCCCTTCGCGATGCGGGGCTCGAGCCGGGCATCTTCAGCGAGATCAAGCCCAATCCGACCGGCGCCAATGTCGAGGCGGGCGTCGCCGCCTATCGTGCCGGCGGCCACGATGGTGTGATCGCCTTTGGCGGCGGATCGGGCCTGGATGCGGGCAAGGCGATTGCCTTCATGTCCGGCCAGACCCGACCGATGTGGGATTTCGAGGATGTCGGTGACTGGTGGAAGCGCGCAGACCCGGACGGCATCGCGCCGATCATCGCGGTTCCGACCACCGCCGGCACAGGCTCCGAGGTCGGGCGTGCCAGCGTCATCACCAACGAGGAAACCCACACCAAGAAGGTGATCTTCCACCCGAAGATGCTGCCGGAGATCGTCATTTGCGATCCCGAACTGACCGTTGGCATGCCGCGCTACTTCACGGTCGGCACCGGCATGGACGCGCTGGCGCATTGCCTGGAGGCCTATTCCTCGACTTTCTACCATCCGATGGGCGACGGCATCGCGCTGGAAGGCATCCGCCTGGTGTTTGAAAATCTCAAACGCGCCGCCGATGTGCCGGACGATCTCATTGCGCGCGGCAATCTGATGTCGGCGGCCGCCATGGGGGCGGTCGCCTTCCAGAAAGGCCTTGGCGCGATCCACGCCTTGTCACATCCCGTCGGCGCGCTCTACGACACCCACCACGGCATGACCAATGCGGTCTTCATGCCCTACGTTCTGGCTTTCAACCGCCCGGTGATCGAGCAGAAATTCGAGCGCCTTGCCGGTTTCCTCGGCCTCGACGGCGGTTTCGACGGCGTGATGAAGGCGGTTCTGGAGCTTCGCGATGAACTGGATGTGCCGAACACGCTGGCCGGCCTCGAGGTCGATGGCGCGCAAGCCGCGAAGATCGCCGAGATGGCTGTGGTCGATCCGACCGCCGGCGGCAATCCGCTGGAACTGACCGTGGACGGCGCCCGTGCGATCTTCGACGCGGCGCTGGAAGGCCGCCTCTAGGACCCGCGAGCGAACAATAGCGCGCAAGCCTGCGTGTGAAAGGGGGTGGCGGGCCGGTTCCGCCGCCCTCGTCGATTGACACAGGGTCGCTTCCGCCCCTACATCCTTGGCGCGCCCGCAGCCGGCGGGTGCCATGATCACAAGCGGGACGAGGCACTATGACGACAACGCGGATCGACCGTCGCTTTGCGGCGTGCAAGGCGGCGAACAGACCGGCGCTGGTGACCTTCGTGACCGCCGGCGACCCCGATCTTGCGACCTCGCAGGCGATCCTTGATGCCCTCCCCGCGGCGGGAGCGGATGTGATCGAGCTCGGGATGCCGTTTTCGGATCCCATGGCCGAGGGCATTCCGATCCAGCTCGCCACGCAGCGGGCGCTTGCCGCCGGCCAGACCATGGACAAGACGCTGGACATGGTGCGGGCCTTCCGCAAACACGACAACGACACGCCCATCGTGCTGATGGGCTATTACAATCCGATCTATGTGCGCGATCCGGCCGTCTTCGTGAAGACGGCCGTCGACGCCGGCGTGGACGGACTGATCATCGTCGATGTTCCCCCCGAGGCCGACGACGAACTGTGCCTGCCCGCGCTGGGCGCCGGCCTCAACTTCATTCGCCTGACAACGCCGACGACCGACGACAAGCGCCTGCCGGCCGTGCTCGCCAATACTTCCGGTTTCGTCTACTACGTTTCCGTGACCGGGATCACCGGCGCGACGATCGCCAACCGCACCCGGGTCGGTGAGGCGGTGCAGCGCATCAAGTGCCACACCGATCTGCCTGTCGCGGTCGGCTTTGGCGTGAAGACGGCGGAAGACGCGGAAGTCATCGGGCGCGATGCCGACGGCGTCGTGGTCGGTTCGGTTCTCGTCGAAGCAGTGCGCAACAGCCTTGATGATGCCGGAAAAGCGACCGATAAGACGGTGAGCGCGGTGAGCGATGTTGTAAGAAGTCTTGCCGAAGGCGCGGCGCGCGCGCGACAGGGTTAGAACGGCTAGGCTCAACGGCTGCGCGGCGCAATCCGCGCGCAGCCTGGACACGAGAAACGGACGGTAGTCACCTTGAACTGGATCAACAACCTCGTTCGCCCGAAGATCCGCGGTCTGCTGCAGAAGCGGGACGTGCCGGAGAACCTCTGGATCAAGTGCCCCGAAACCGGGGAAATGGTGTTCCACCGCGATCTCGAGGCCAACCAGTGGGTCGTACCGACGTCCGGCCATCACATGCGCATCGCCGGCAAGAAGCGGCTTGAACTGTTTTTCGATGGCGGAACCTACGAGACGGTCAAGACGCCGGAGGTGGCCGCGGACCCGCTGAAGTTCCGCGATGAAAAACGCTACACCGACCGGCTGCGCGACGCCCGCGCCAAAACCGGCCTGGACGATGCCGTGACGGTTGCGACCGGCCTGCTCAAGGGCATGCCGATGACGGCGGCGGTGCAGGATTTCGCCTTCATGGGCGGGTCGCTCGGCATGGCGGCGGGCGAGGCAGTGCTGACCGGAATGGAAACGGCTGTCGAGCGAAACACGCCTTTCGTTCTGTTCGTGGCCTCCGGCGGGGCACGCATGCAGGAAGGCATCCTGTCCCTGATGCAGATGCCGCGCACGACTGTCGGCGTCCAGATGCTGCGCGAAGCGGGCCTGCCCTTCATCGTGGTCTTCACCAATCCCACGACCGGTGGCGTGACGGCCTCCTACGCCATGCTCGGCGACGTGCATCTGGCCGAACCGGGCGCCCTGATCGGCTTCGCCGGTCCGCGGGTCATCGAGCAGACAATCCGCGAAAAACTGCCCGAAGGCTTCCAGCGCTCCGAATATCTGTTCGATCACGGCATGATCGACATGGTGGTCCACCGCCATGAGCTGCCGGAAACGATTTCCCGCATTTGCGGCATCCTGACAAAGACGCCGGTGGGCGTTCCGGACCCCGAAGAGCTTGCGGCCGACATCGCTGCGTCCGACGAGACTGCGGATCTGGACACGCCGGCGGAGAGCGAAACGGAAGCCTCTGACGGTGCGGACGCGCCGCGCAGCTGACCAAACGCTGGCCGGCTCTGCCGTGATTGCGGCGTCTGGCTGTCTTCAAGGCGACACGCGGCGTCGCGGTCCCGCCAAAGCCCTTGCGCGCCGGCGGCGCGCCTCATAACAGATCCGCAAACGGGGCGCAGTCGCGCCGGGCCGCACGGGCAGAGACATGGATCAGGTAACGGCGATACTCGACCGGCTTCTTGCGCTTCATCCGCGCGAGATCGACCTCTCGCTCGGACGCATGGAGCGCCTTCTGGAGGCGCTCGGCCGCCCCCAGGACAGGTTGCCGCCAACGATCCACATCGCGGGGACCAACGGCAAGGGCTCGACCACTGCCTTCATGCGCGCGATCCTGGAGGCGGCCGGCCTCAAGGTTCATGTCTATACCTCACCGCATCTCGTCGCTTTCAACGAGCGCATCCGCATTGCCGGACGGCTCGTCGACGATGCGCGGCTGATCGGCGCGCTCGACGCCTGCGAACAGGCGAATGCCGGGGCCGAGATCACTTTCTTCGAGGTGACGACGGCTGCGGCCATGTTGCTTTTTTCAGAAGAACCGGCCGATGTCCTGCTGCTGGAGGTCGGGCTTGGCGGGCGGCTGGACGCCACCAATGTCATCGACGCGCCGCTCGCCAGCGTCATCACCCCGATTTCGATGGATCACGAACGGTATCTGGGCGAAACCCTGGCCGGCATTGCGGCGGAAAAGGCGGGCATCCTGAAAGCGGGCGCGCCGGCGGTGATTGCGCCGCAGGCGGAGGCCGCCCGAGCCGTCATCGAGCAGCTCGCCGGCACACTCGGCGCGCCGCTGGCCGCATTCGGAGAAGCCTTTCTGGCGTGGGAAGAAAACGGCCGGCTGGTTTACCAGGACGAGGAAGGCCTGATGGATCTGCCTCATCCCCGGCTGACCGGACGCCATCAGGCGGTGAATGCGGGCATGGCCATTGCCGCGCTGCGCCAGGCGGGACGCTTGCCGGACCCGGACACGATCGGCCGTGGCCTGCTGTCCGTCGACTGGCCCGGCCGCTTGCAGCCGCTGATGCATGGCCCTGTGCTGGATCTTTGCCCGCCGGATGCCGAACTGTGGCTCGATGGTGGGCACAATCCGGGCGCCGGGGCTGTGATTGCGGCGGAAATGGCCTTGCAGGAAGAACGCTGCGACCGGCCGCTCTATCTCGTCAGCGGCATGCTCAAGACCAAGGATCCGGTTGGCTTCTTTCAGCCCTTTGCAGGCCTTGCCCGGCATGTGGCGACCATTCCGCTGGCCTCGACCGACGCCTACCGCACGCCGCAGGACCTGGCCGCAGCGGCGACGGATGCCGGCCTGTCGACAACCGCGTTTTCATCGCTGGAGGGGGCATTGGCGAATGTGCGCGCGCGCGCGGAGGAAGATGGCACCGCGCCGCGTGTGCTGATCTGCGGGTCGCTCTATCTTGCCGGAGAAATTCTCTCGAAGAACGGCATGCGCCCGGTCTGACCGCCGCCGATCAGAGTTTCCTCAGCCGCACTTCGTTGATCGCGTGATCGGAGCCCTTGCTCAGGATCAGGTCGGCGCGCGGGCGTGTCGGCAGGATGTTTTCCTGCAAATTGATGAGGTTGATCTCGCTCCAAAGCCCTTCTGCTATGGCAAGGGCATCCTCGTCGCTCGACAGCGCGTATTTGTTGAAATAGGAGCCGGGATCCTGGAACGCAGTCTCGCGCAGGCGCATGAAGCGCGACACATACCAGTTGTGCAGCACTTCCTCATCGGCGTCGATGTAGATCGAGAAATCGAAGAAATCGGAGACGAAGGGCACTTCCTTGCCGTCGCGCGGCAGGTTGCTCGTCTGGAGAACGTTCAGCCCTTCGAGGATCAGGATGTCCGGACGGTCGACGGTGACCGACTGGCCGGGCATGACATCGTAGTAGAAATGCGAATAGACCGGTGCGGCAACATGACGGCGGCCGGCTTTCAGGTCTGACAGGAATTTCAGCAGCGCCGGCCGGTCGTAGCTTTCGGGAAAGCCCTTGCGTCGCATCAGCCCTTCCGTCTCCAGCACGGCATTGGGGTAGAGAAACCCGTCGGTGGTCACCAGATCGACCTTGGGGCTGGCCGGCCAGCGCGCGAGCAGTGCCTGCAGCAGGCGGGCGGTGGTCGATTTCCCCACCGCGACGGACCCGGCGATGCCGATGATGAAGGGGTTCTTGACCTCGTTGCTGCCGAGAAAGCGGTTGGTCGCCCGATGCAGCTGCTGGGTCGCCTCGACATAATAGGCGAGCAACCGCGACAGCGGCAGCAGGATCGATTCCACCTGGGCGATGGAAACCGGGTCGTTCAGGCTTTGCAGTCGTCGCACCTCTTCCGCGCGAAGCGTCATCGGCGTGTCTGCCCGAAGCCGCGCCCATTCGGCTTCGGTGAACACACGGTAGGGCGACAGTTCGTCCTCGATGATTTTACTAAGACTGTGTTCCATGACCTAAGTGACGTCCCGATCCCCTGTCCGAACGGTTCCCGCGTCCGGATCGACCCCCGCGCGTCCGTCGGTCGCCGCGTTGGTCATGTCAGCCCCGGCGCCTATCCGGCATCCGTTGCGGCCTCGAAATCGCGGCCGCTCAGTCGCGCGGTCGCGACGCCTTTTCTTCAAGCCCCGTTTGGGCGGTGCGTCTCGCGAGCTCGTCCATTACCGCCGCAAGCGGAACGTCGCGGGCACGCAACAGCACAAGCAGATGATACAAGAGATCAGCGGCCTCTCCGGTCAGGCCCCGAGGATCGTTCTCGACGGCGGCGATCGCAGCTTCCACCGCTTCCTCGCCGACCTTCTGGGCGATCTTGGAGACGCCCTTGTCCATAAGCTTGCGGGTGTAGGACGAGGCGTCGTCGCTGGCCGCCCGCGTTCCGATAATGCGGTCGAGATCGTCAAGTGTGAAGCCGGTCATTGGTCGAAACGAGGTCCCTTGCCCGTGTCAGGCAGCCGTGCGCGCTGTCGGTGCGCCTTACGCATCGAGGCGCATCGCTATGCCGTTTGCCGCCATATGCGTTTTGGTTTCGCGGATCGTATGTGTGCCGAAGTGAAAGATCGAGGCGGCGAGAACCGCGGTCGCGTGTCCGTCGCGCACCCCTTCGACCATGTGATCGAGTGTGCCGACACCGCCCGATGCGATCACCGGAACGGGCACGGCATCGGCGATGGCGCGCGTCAGCGCGATGTTGAACCCGAGCCGCGTGCCGTCGCGGTCCATGGAGGTGACGAGCAGCTCGCCCGCCCCCAGCTCCACGGCCGTTCGCGCGAAGTCGACCGCATCGATCCCGGTTTCCGTACGTCCGCCATGAGTGAAGATTTCGAAGCGTTCCGGCTCGCCGGGCGCATTGACCTGTTTGGCGTCGATGGAGACGACAATGCATTGCGCGCCGAATTTCTCCGCCGCCTGGCGGATGAAGTCGGGGTTCTTCACGGCGGCGGTGTTGATCGACACCTTGTCGGCACCGGCGATCAGCAGCTTGCGGATGTCGTCCACCGTGCGCACGCCGCCGCCGACGGTCAGCGGCATGAAACAGGCCTCCGCCGTCCGGCGCACCACGTCGTAGATCGTGTCGCGGCCCTCGTGACTGGCGGTGATGTCGAGGAAGCACAATTCGTCCGCGCCCGCCGCGTCATAGGCCTTGGCGGCCTCCACGGGATCGCCGGCATCGACCAGATTGACGAAATTGACGCCCTTGACGACACGGCCGTCCTTTACGTCAAGGCAGGGAATGACACGGGCTTTCAACATCTTGGCAACGCCTCGGGCGATTTTCGCGGGTGCAGCATAACGACAAGGCCGCGAAACTGCAAAGCCGGGCAACGCCCGGAACGGGACAGTCTAGCGCAGGAACTGTCAGGCGGATTTCAGAATGGCAATGGCCTCGGCCGGATCGAGCCGCCCGTCGTAAAGCGCACGGCCGGAGATTGCGCCGGCAAGGATCGCGCATTCGGGCGAGGCCAGTCGGCGGACATCGTCGATGGAGGCCAGTCCGCCCGATGCGATCACCGGGATCGAGGTTGCCTTTGCAAGGTCGAGCGTCGCGTCCCAGTTGATTCCGGCGAGTACGCCGTCGCGGTCGATGTCGGTGTAGATGATTGCGGAAACGCCTGCATCCGCGAAGCGGGACGCCAGTTCGCTTGCGGCAAGCTCGGAGGTCTCCGCCCAGCCTTCGACCGCGACCTTGCCGCCGCGCGCGTCGATGCCGACCGCAATGCGTCCGGGAAAGGCCGCGCAGGCGTCCTTCACCAGTTGCGGGTCGCGCACGGCAACCGTGCCGAGGATCACCCGGGAAATGCCCTTGGCAAGCCACGCCTCGATATGGGCGAGGCTGCGGATGCCGCCGCCGAGCTGCACCGGGTTGGACGTCGCGGCCAGAATTGCGTCGACCGCGTCGCCGTTGCGGCTTTCACCGGCGAAGGCGCCGTCGAGGTCGACCACATGCAGCCAGTCGAAGCCCTGGTCCTGAAAGGTCTTGGCCTGGGCGCCGGGGCTGTCGTTGAAGACGGTCGCCTGGTCCATGTCGCCGAGCTTGAGACGGACGCACTGGCCGCCCTTGAGGTCGATGGCGGGAAAGAGTGTGGGCATGGGAAAAAGGGTCCGGTGTTGACGGTCGGTCGGGTGCCTCAGGGCGCCCAGTCGAGGAAATTGGCGATCAGCTCCAGCCCGAGCCGCTGGCTCTTTTCGGGGTGGAATTGTGTTCCGATCATCGTGTCGCGGCCGACGATCGCGGTGATCGTGTCGCCGTAGTCGGTGGTGGCGAGCACATGTGCTGGATCCTGGGCGGCAAGGTGGTAGGAGTGCACGAAATAGGCGTGCAGCCCGTCCGGACCGGTGTCGAGCCCGTCGAGCACCGGATGCGAGCCGGTCACGGAGATCGTGTTCCAGCCCATGTGCGGGATCTTCAGCGCCGGATTGTCGGGCGTGATCGCGGTGACGTCGCCGGGGATCCAGCCGAATCCCTCGGTTGTCTCGAATTCAAGCCCGCGGCTCGCCATCAGTTGCATCCCGACGCAGATGCCGAAGAACGGTCGCCCCTTGATTTCCACCGCTTCGATCAGGGCCTCGGCCATGCCGTCGACGGCCTTGAGGCCGCGCGAACAATCTGCGAAGGCGCCGACGCCGGGCAGCACGATCCGGTCGGCGCGCGCGACAACATCCGGGTCTGCGGTGACGCGCACCTGCGGTGTATGCGCATGGGCCCGTGCCGCATGCTCGAACGCCTTTTCGGCGGAGCGCAGGTTGCCGGATCCATAGTCGATGATGGCGATCAGCATGGTCTGTGTTTTCCGATTGTCGTTTGGTGTCAGCCCTGTCGGGGGGCCGGTGTCAGGCCGACGACATGCGTGCTGGCGAAACGCGGGGCATTGGCAGGGCCTGTGCGCAGGGCGGGGGCGGGAGCCGCCGGTGCGGGCATGGTCTGCCGGGCCGAAAGGGCGGAGAAGAACCTTTGTTCGGCATCGGCGAGCGTGCTGCCCTCGACCGTTGCAACAAAATGCCAGCCGCGTCGTTCCATCGTCCACCGGCGCAGGCCGTTGGCTTCGAGCGCAACGAGCACGGCAAACAGGAACCCGCCGAGCAGCGGGGCAACGCCGCCGATCTGGCGTGTCACGAATTCAAGCAGCAGTGCCAGCACCAGATAGACGATCACGACCAGCCAGAGCCGGCGGAACAGCATCCAGATCACGGCGAAGAACAGTGCCGGCCAGCAGAACCCCTCCTTGATGAAGGCGATGCGCTCGATATCCTTTTCACGCAGGGCTTCCAGCCTCGTATCCGGCGGTATCAGCACCGTGTAGATGGTCATGCGGCGCGCCTCCCAGCGCTCGTGCGGTGCGCATTAGCCGCCGAGCTGGCCCTTGGTGGACGGCACCCGTCCCGACTGCCTCGGATCGGCCTCGACCGCCTTGCGCAGGCAGCGTGCCACCGCCTTGAAACATGTTTCGGCGATGTGATGGCAGTTGCGTCCGGTGAGATTGGCGACATGCAGTGTGATGCCGGCGTTCATCGCGAAGGCGCGGAAGAACTCCTCGAAGAGCTCCGTGTCGAAGTCGCCGATCTTGTCGCGATCGAAGGCCACGTCCCAGACGAGAAAGGGACGTCCCGAGACGTCCATCGCGCAGCGCGTCAAAGCCTCGTCCATCGCCAGGTGGCAATCCGCATAGCGGGTGATGCCGGTCATGTCGCCGAGCGCGCTTTTCAGAGCCTGTCCGAGCGCGATACCGACATCTTCCGTCGTGTGGTGAGCGTCGATATGCGTGTCGCCGGTGGCGCGCACCGTGATGTCGATCAGGGAATGCCGGGCAAGCTGCTCGAGCATGTGGTCGAGAAACCCGACGCCGGTCGTCACCTGATAGGCTCCGGTGCCATCAAGCGTGAGGCTGACGGAGATGTCCGTTTCCTTGGTCGTGCGCGAGATCGTCGCGGTGCGCATAAGCAGCTTTTTCCTGTGGCGGCCTTGTGATCGGTGCGGGCCGGTGATCGCGAACCGGTGGCGAGGACTTCGCGGACCTGTTTCGCAGGTTGATGATTTTGCCTTGTATCAGGGCGCCGTGTTCATGGAAATACCTCGCTTCCGATCTGGTCAAGACCGCTGCCCTTGGCGTAAGAGTGCGAAAAGACAGCCAGTGACGCACGGAGACCCGCAAAATGCCCGATGACGCCTCGCCTGCTTCCTTCGCGCCCGCAAACGCCCGCGATCGTCTGATCGTCGGACTTGACGTTCCAACGGTGGACGAAGCCCGCGACATCGTGCGGCGGACGGAAGGCGCGGTCGGTACCTACAAGATCGGCATGCAGCTGCAGTTCGCCGGCGGGCTGGAGTTTGCCCGCGAGCTGGCGGAGGCCGGTCATTCCATTTTCCTCGACGTCAAGCTTCTCGATATCGACAATACGGTGGCAAAGGCGGTGGAGAACATTGCCCGCATGGGCATGCGCTTCGTCACGATCCATGCCTACCCGAAGGCGATGGCTGCTGCTGCCGATGCGCTGGCGGCCTCCGGCGCCAACCTGTGCCTTCTCGGGGTAACGGTGCTTACCTCGATGGACGAGGACGATCTTCATGCCGCCGGCTACGCCGGATCGGTTCCGGATCTGGTGCGCGCACGCGCCGCCAATGCAAGGGCCGCCGGCATGGGGGGCATCGTGTGTTCGCCGCAGGAAGTTTCCGACCTGCGCGAGGTTCTGGGCGAGGAGCTTGTGACCGTAACGCCGGGCATTCGACCCGCAGGCGCCCAGGCGGGCGACCAGAAGCGGATCATGACCCCGACGGATGCGATCAAGGCGGGAGCCGACTATCTCGTCGTCGCCCGTCCGGTGGTGATGGCATCCGATCCGCGCGCAGCGGCAGAGGCGATCGTGGCGGAGATCGACGCGGCCCTCTAGCCACTGCTCTTTTCGGCCTATCCGGCCGCAGCAGCTGGCACTTTGCCGGTTCCGGCGCTGTCCCCGCGCAGCGCATTTGCCAGATGGTCCGTCGCCGCCTGCAGGCCACCGGCGCCATGCGGGATCGACAGGGCCGAAAGCCCCATTTCGATGACGGCGAGCGCGCCGAGCACGGCCGGCGCGTTGACGTGCCCCATATGGCCGATGCGAAACCCGGTCCCGGTGATTTCTCCGATGGTCTCGCCAATGGTCAATCCGCAGGCGTCGAGACAAAAGCGCCGCAGCGCGGCCGGATCCCGGCCGGGCGTGAGAACGACCGTCACGGAATCGGCGCGCGTGTCCGGGTCGAGGATGTTGAATTCCAGCGCGCCGGCCTTCGACCAGACACCGACGCAGGCGCGCACTGCCTCCGCCAGCAGCCTGTGGCGCCTGTGCGCGCCATCGAGGCCTTCCGCCAGCAGCAGGTCGAGCGCCTTGCGAAAGGCAAAGATCATCTGCACGGGCGGGGTTCCGCAGTATTTCTTGTAATGCGCCTCGCCCTGGCGGAACGTCCAGTCCCAGTAGAGCGTCCTGAGGTTTGCGGTCGCGTGCGCCTCCATGGCGCGGCTGCCCGCGGCGATGAAGGAGAGACCTGGAGGGGTCATCAGGCCTTTCTGCGAGCCGCTCAGGGCGAGATCCACGCCCCAGGCGTCCATGTGGAACGGAACGCAGGCCAGCGAGGCGATGGTGTCGACCATGAACAGCGCCGGATGGCCGGCTGCATCAATGGCCGCGCGCAGGGCCGGGACGTCGTTGATCACCCCGGAGGCGGTGTCGATCTGAACCGTGAGGATCGCCTTGATGCGATGGCCGGTGTCGTGCTTCAGCCGCTCTTCCAGTGCCGCCGGGTCGACCGCGCGGCGCCAGTCGCCGGCAAGGATCTCGACGTTGAGGCCAAGCATTCCGGCGATCTCGCCCCAGCCTCTTGCAAAGGCACCCGATTCCAGTACCAGCACGGTGTCGCCGCGCGAGAGCGTGTTGCTAAGGGCCGCCTCCCAGGCTCCGTGACCGTTTGCGGCATAGATGAAAGTGTCGCCGGTCGTGTCGAAGATCGCTTGCAGATCGGACAGGCACCGGTCGGTCATGCCGACAAGCTCGCCCTCGCGAATGTCGATGGCCGGGCGGTGCATGGCCTGGAGGACCTCGTCGGGGACGGTCGTCGGCCCCGGGATCATGAGGATCTTTCTGCCGTTCGCAAGCGTCATGGATGTCTCTCCCGGACAGGAGCGGGGCGCGTTCGGGCACCTCGTCTGCAATGGATAAAAGAATGGGACGGCGGATCGCCCCCGTCGGGGACGAGTTTAAACGACGTTGAGCTCCTGGACAGGTCGATTTTCGGCCATGCGACCATGGGCCAGCGCACTTAGATCCAGCGTTCGATAGTCTCCATGCACAATCAGTTCGGCGAGGCCCCGCCCAACCGCCGGCGCCTGTTGAAGGCCATGACCGGAAAAGCCGGCGCAAAGGAGCAGCCCCGGCATGTCCTCGACCGGGCCGACGAAGGCATTGTGATCGAAAAGGTTCATGTCGTAATGCCCGGCCCAGGCAGCCCCGGGCTTGATCGCCTCGAAGGCGGGGATGCGATGGGCGAGCGTCGGCCACAGGTGCTCTTCGAAGAAGCCGTGATCGACGTCGAACTCCTGGCTTTCCGGGTCGGCCGTTTCCGGTGGCGCCGAGCCGCACAGGAAACCGGTCCCCTCGGGGCGCACATAGGTGCCGTTCGGGTCGATGAGCAGCGGACAGCCCTCGACCGCATCGCGGCAGTCGAAGGTGAAGATCATTCGCTTGCGGCTTTCCACCGGAAACGGGATCTCAAGGTCGGTGGCAATCGCGGCGGCGCCGCTTGCGCCGGCCGCATTCACCAGCCGATCGCAGGAGACGGTCGTGCCATCGCCAAGCGTTAGACGAAATCCGCCACCTTTGCGCTCGGTGCGGACCACCTGGGCCGCGAGATACGGCACGTCGCGCGCGCGTGCCGCCTTGCGAAACGCCTGCATCAGACCGTAGCCGTCGAACCAGCCTTCGCCCGTTCGCCCCCAGCAGCCGGCGGAGATGTCCTCGGTGTTGAGCCAGGGAAAGCGCCTGGCGAGGGCCTCTGGTTCGAGAAAGGCGATATCCGCCCCCATGCGGGTCTGCAGGGCGTGGTTTTCCTCAAGGATGGAACGCTTGTCGGGCGTCGCCAGGAACAGGTAGCCGCCTTCGTGCAGGTCGATTTGCGGCCGGTCGTTACCAACGGCGAGGCGGGCACCGATCTCGCGCAGGAAATCGATTCCGTAGAGCGAGATCTCGATGTTCACGGGGCAGGAAAACTGCTGGCGGATAGAGGCGGCGGAAAGCGCGGACGCGCATTTCGCGTAGGACGGATCCTTCTCGATCACCAGAAGGGACCCGGTGAAACCGGGGTCCGTCGCCAGGTGGCAGGCGATGGAGGATCCCATCACAGCGCCGCCGACAATGGCGACGTCCACGGTATGATCGCTCATGAAACCCTTTTGTGTGCGATGCGTCGGAAGTGCGGGCGCGCGTTCAGCGCACCCGCCGCGTCGGTGTCGACCCTGTCTCGATCAGAAAAATGCCTGAAGGCCGGTCTGGGCGCGGCCCAGGATCAGTGCATGGACGTCATGCGTGCCCTCGTAGGTGTTCACCGTCTCCAGGTTCTGCGCATGGCGCATGACGTGATATTCCTCCTGGATCCCGTTGCCGCCGTGCATGTCGCGGGCCTGACGGGCGATATCCAGTGCCTTGCCGCAGTTGTTGCGCTTGACGATGGAGATCATTTCCGGCGCGACGCGGCCCTCGTCGAACAGCCGGCCGACACGAAGCGAGCCCTGCAGGCCGAGCGCGATTTCGGTCTGCATGTCGGCGAGCTTCTTCTGGAAGAGCTGCGTCTGGGCCAGCGGCTTGTTGAACTGCTTGCGTTCCAGGCCGTAGTCGCGGGCGCGGTGCCAGCAATCTTCTGCCGCGCCCAACGCCCCCCAGGAGATGCCGTAGCGCGCGCGATTGAGACAGCCGAACGGTCCCTTCAGACCGGACACATTGGGCAGCAGCGCATCCTCGCCAACTTCCACATTGTCCATGACGATCTCACCGGTGATCGAGGCGCGAAGGGAGAGCTTGCCGCCGATTTTCGGGGCGGAGAGGCCCTTCATGCCCTTTTCCAGCACGAAGCCGCGAATGGCGCCGTCATGGGCGTCGGACTTGGCCCAGACCACGAAGACGTCGGCGATGGGGGAATTGGAGATCCACATCTTGGATCCCTTGAGCCGGTAGCCGCCGTCGATCTTTTCCGCCCGGGTGCGCATCCCGCCCGGGTCTGAGCCTGCGTCCGGCTCGGTCAGGCCGAAGCAGCCGACGTGTTCGCCAGAGGCGAGCTTCGGCAGGTACTTCTTGCGCTGGGCTTCGTCGCCATAGGCATAGATCGGATACATCACCAGCGACGACTGCACGGAGTTCATCGACCGGTAGCCGCTGTCGACGCGTTCGATCTCGCGCGCGACCAGGCCGTAGGCCACATAGGACGCCTCTGCGCAGCCGTAGGCTTCCGGCAGGGTCACGCCGATCAGGCCGAGTTCGCCCATCTCGTTGAAGATCTCGCGGTCGGTGCGCTCATCGGCATAAGCGGACAGGACACGCGGCTGGAGCTTTTCCTGCGCATAGGCGCGGGCGGTCTCCATGATCAGGATTTCATCCTCGTTCAGCTGGTCGCGCAGCAGGAACGGGTCGTCCCAGGCGAAACTGCCGCCGCCGGCGGGGTCGGATTTTCGGGTCGTCGCAGCGGTTGCAGTCATGATCTCTGTCTCCTTGCGGCTCATCCGGACGGCGGGTTTTGCTGGCGGTTCCCGCATCTCCAGCGGCGCGCGCCCCGGCCCGGTGCCTGTGTTCGATGTGGCCGAAGTCTCCGGTCTGTGCAGACCATCTTAAAGTGATATGTTGTCCCCACTTCATGAGCAAATGGAATAGGTTTTGAAACGCGGTTTCGTTCCCCATGCCGACAGTCTGATCGCCTTCGAATGCGCGGCCCGTCACGGCAGTTTCACCCGGGCGGCCGAAGAGCTTCACCTGACACAGGGCGCGATCTCCAAACAGGTTCGCCATCTGGAAACCCGGCTGGGGGTCGAGCTCTTCAAGCGCGTGCGTCAGCGCATCGTCCTGACCGATGCCGGGCGGCTGTATCTGCACGACGTGCGCGGCGCGCTGGAAAGTCTGACGGCGGCGACCCGGCAGGTGATGTCTTTTGCCGGGAACGCCGACGTGCTGAACCTGGCGACCTTGCCCTCCTTCGGCACCCGCTGGCTGGCCCCGCGGCTGGCGCGCTTCGTTGCCGGTTATCCGGCCGCAAGTTTCAATCTTGCGGTTCGCCTGCGACCGTTCGATTTCGCCAAGGAGCCTTTCGACGCGGCCATTCACTACGGCGATCCGGTCTGGGCGGGCGCGATTGCCGAGCCCTTGTTTCGCGAGGATGTCGTCGCCGTCGCCTCTCCCGGTTTCCGTGACCGGCATCGCATCGAGACGCCTGGCGACCTCGCGCCCGTCATGCGCCTGCACCAGTCAACGCGTCCGCTTGCCTGGCGACAATGGTTTGAACTGGCCGATGTCGAGACGGAGCTGGCGTTCCAGGGGCCACGGTTCGAGCAATTCGTCATGATGGCGCAGGCCGCGGCGAATGACTTCGGTGCAGCACTCGTGCCCCGTTTTCTGGTCGACGACGAACTGGCGGACGGACGGCTCGTGCAACTCTTCGATGTCGTGCTGCGCCTGCCGTCCGCTTATCACATCGTCTATCCGGAAAACCGGACGCTCAGACCGGTGGCCTCGGCATTTCGCGACTGGCTGCACCTGGAGGCGGCGCAATCGGGATGAGGCCGGTCTCACGGTCTGCGGACCCGCGCAGAAAACGAATGTCGCCTGGCGGCAAATAAGGGTTTGCACACCCGGCGAATCCTGTTCGTATCTGTGTGTCTTCTTTATGGAGATGCGGCGGTCCTGGCCGTGAGGTTCCCCCCTCCCTCCTTGCGGTCAGGACCATTTTTCTTTCGCCGCGATGGCGCGGATCGCAGTTGCCGTCCTAGCCGCAGGATGCGGTTGTGCCTTTGCCCCCGACCGACACATGCACCCGTGTAATGCCGCGGCTGAGAAACGCCAGCTCACGGGCCGCGCGTCGCGAGACGTCGATGACACGGCCGCGTACGAAGGGCCCGCGATCAACGATGGTGAGGTCGATCTTGCGTCCGTTGGCGAGGTTGGTGACGGTGACCTTCGTCCCGAACGGCAGGGAGCGATGCGCCGCCGTATAGGCCTCCGGATCCGCCATGACACCGCTGGCGGTACGCCCGGTGAGTTCGTACCAGGACGCCTTGCCGCATTCCGCCGATGCCGGAAGGCCAGCGGCAAAGGTCAGAATGCTCGTCAAAAGAACGTAGTTGAAAAGCTTGCGAATCACCGAATCACGTCCATAGTTTTAAAAAACACATTTTTAGCGGGCATTTTTGTCGAGTCTTTCGGCAGATTGAAGTGTCAATGTAAGACATGGCGTTTATTCATGACATTCTTGAGGCAGAAACGAAGGAAGCACCCTAGCGGAAAGGGATGGTGAGGCCTTCGTGTTCAGCCACGTGACGGGACGGGGATATGACGGATTTCGATGAGGAGGGCGATTCGGTCCTGGAGTGCGCCGATACTCCTGCATGTCTTCATGCCGCGATCATCATCGCGGCACGCGATCCGATCTATTTCTGCACGCCGGACTATGTGATCCGAGAAGCAAATCAGCCCTATAGCGAGATCGGCGGATACACCCGCGAACAGGCGATCGGTGAGACAGTCCCGACCATCGCCGGCGCACGAGCCTTCGAAAACAGAAAGCACTTTCTTGATAAGGCGCTCGCCGGTGAACCTGTGTCGCTTCAAGCCTGGGTCGTGATTCCGGGCAAGGGGCGGCGGTTTTTCGATGTTTCCTATCAGCCGGTGCGCGGAGCCGACAACACGGTCCTCGGCGTGGCCGCCTTCGGGCGCGACATCACAGACTTGAAGCGGGCCGACGAGGTTCTGCGGATGTACAAGAGCGTCATCTCGCAGATGAGCGACCGGATCTTCATCATCAGTCGCGAATTCCTGTACAAGCTGACCAACGAGAGCAACGCTGGCTGGTATGGCCACACGCCGTTGGAACTCATCGGCCGGCATGTCGCCGAATTCGTCGGGGCGCGCCGGTTCGAAACCGAGGTGCGTCCAACGCTCGAGCGCTGTTTCAAGGGACAGACGCTGGAGTATGATTTCGAGGATACCGACCCCTGCGGCCGCCCGGTGATTGTCGGTGCGCGTCTGGAACCGTTTCGCGATGGGGAAGGGGACATCGAAGGCGCGGTGGTGACCTTGCGCGACGTCACCGAGACGCGCCGCCTGTCGGAACGGCTCGAGCGACTTGCGCTTGCCGACGATCTTACCGGCCTTGCAAACCGGCGGGCATTCGAGACCTGGCTCGACACGCGCCTGCAATCGCTGGCCCAGGACGATGTGGCGCTGCGCGGTTTCAGTGTCGTTTTCATCGATCTCGACGACTTCAAGATCGTCAACGACACGGTCGGGCACGGGGCCGGCGACCGCTTTCTGGGCGGGATCGCCGAGCGACTTGGGGAATTCGGCTCCGACACGGTTCATGTCGCGCGCATTGGCGGGGACGAGTTCGGCATGGTCATCGACGGCGACGACCGGGAGACCGCGCGTGCCGTCTGTGCCAGGGTTCTGGCGATGTTCGACGGACACAGTTTCACGGCCGATGGCACCACGTTTCGCGGCGGGGCGAGCCTTGGCCTTGCCACGATCACGCCGGACCTGATCCGGGATGCGACATCCCATGTCGGCAGTGTGCTCCAATGGGCGGATCATGCCTGCATGCAGGCCAAGGCGGCTGGCGGACGCCAGATGGTCGAACACAGCGCCTTCGACCGGATCACTGCGCACCGCCGGGCAGAGATCCACCATCTGGCGATCATCGAACAGGCGCTGAATGATCCCGAACTGCTCTCGCTCCAGCGAATGCCGGTGAGCGACGTCGAGACCGGCGCGATCGTCATGCATGAGGCGCTCCTGCGGTTGCGCATGCCGGATGGATCCCTTCAGGGGCCGTCCATGATCCTGGCGACCGCGGAGCGGCACGGGATCATGCGCAATGTCGATCGCTGGGTCGTCAAGGCGGTCCTGGAGCGGCTGGAGGTCGCTGGGGCGGACTTGCCGGTCGCGTTCAACCTGTCATCCGATTCGCTTGGAAGTCCCGACTTCACGCGTGCCCTGCTGCACCGGCTGTCAGAGACACGCGGGGTCGCGCCAATGCTGGTCTTGGAGGTTTCGGAACGCTCGATCACCCAGCTCAATGCCTCGGCCTGGAAGTGTCTGGCCGATCTGCGCGGGCTGGGGTGTCGCATCGCCCTCGACGACTTCGGAAAGGGTTTTGCATCCTTCTCGCAGCTGCGGGAAAACACCTTCGACCTCATCAAGATCGACCGGGTGCTGACCGCGCAGATCGCCGGGGATCCGGTCAAGAAGGCCGCAATCTCGGGCATTGTCGGCCTGGCGGATGCGCTCAACCTGCCGACGGTGGCGGAATATGTGCAGGACGCGGAGACATTTGCGCCGCTGAAGGACCTCGGCGTGCGCTATGCGCAGGGGCATTTCATCGGCCGCCCCGAGCGCTGGCCGCTGCCAAGGGGCTGAGCGCTGCCGTCTTTCAGTCCGGTGCGTCTGTGTCTGAGGCGTCGTCGCGAGCAAAGGTTGCGTCCTCGGGAAAGCGTGACCGGGCTTCCTGGCGAAGGGTTGTAAACCCGCGTCTGTCGCCCGCAGCCCTGCGCGCCGACATGCGCAGCCGCCAGACATGTTTGCGCCAACGTTTCGGCAGGCCGCGAAGCACGGGGTCGCGATCAATGCGTGCCTGCGTGGCCGCCAGCTGCGTCTCCGCCCTGTCGAAATGCCGCGTCTGGATCAGGGCTTCGGCGGCAAGCAGGGCAAGCCCGGGATTGCGCGTCATGTAGGGATCGCCGTCCAGCGCCAGGGCGGCTTCCGGGCGCCCGACGGCGAATTCGGCGCCAGCCCGGGCGAAACGGGCGATGTCCTCCGGTGCATTTTCGCCGATAAGTCCGCGTTCGGCACAAAGCGCACCGAGGTCGCGATCAAAGCGGGTGATGAGTTTTCGGATGATGTTCAAGCTGTAGAGGTGGTCGTGACTGGCGTGGGACGAGCGCAGGATCAGCGTTCTTGCACGCGTCGGAAGACTGTCATGAAGGCATCGGGCCGCACCCTCTGCGTCGACGGCATCGAATATCCCGAACAGGAGGTGCACCAGGGGGCCGTCGCGGTTGTCTTCAAGCATCGACAGGGGATCGCGGGCGTCCGGATCCGCGTCCATCACCAGCCCGCTTTGGGTGCCGGGTCGTCCGAGGCGAAACTCCGGTCCGAAAGCATGGATCTCGCCGTCGCCTCGTCGAAGACCGGTCACAAGCGCGCCATAGGCGCCTTTCGAAGCGCCATAGTAGACGATGCGGGCGGGCCGCGACCCGTCGCAGGCCCGTGCGATGACGCGGTCGATCGCGTCGTCGCAGTTCCTGTACCAGTCGGCATCGGGGCCTTTCAGGAACAGGCAAGCGTGGCGCGTCTGCGCGAAAAGCCGTTCCAGACCGAAACGCCCATCGGCCACCCGCGCCTGCGAGAAAACGACGACGAGGATCTTTTCGCCCGTGCCTGCCACCTCTGGCGCAGGGCGGTAACGCCAGACAAGGCCGGTTTGCGGATCGATGCCGTCTTCGCGCAAGGCCGGGCTTCCTCGTCTTGGCAGTCTTGCCTTGCGTCCTAGATCTGTGGGCCGATCCAGTAACTCGACTGCGTCTGTTTGCGCGGGGTCCGGGATTCCGCGAGATGGGCCGTCTCGGGATCGAGCGTGGCGATGGCCTCGTATTGGGTCAGGAACACCTTGCCGGTCAAGTGGCGCAGGAATTCGGTGCCCTCCAGCCGGTCCATGACCGGGCCCTTGACCTCCGACAGGTGAAACGACACGCCCGAATCCGACAGCCGGCGGTTGATTTCCTCAAGGCTTTCCAGCGCGGAGGCGTCGATCTCGTTGACAGCCGGGCACATCAGCACGACGTGTTTCAACGCCGCCCGCTCGGCGACGAACTCCAGGATCCTGTCCTCGAGATAGCGGGAATTGGCGAAGAACAGGCTTTCGTCGACCCGGACGGACAAAACGGTTTCACCGGTCACGACGGCGTGGCGCTTGATGTTTCGAAAATGCTCCGTGCCCGGAACGATGCCGACGATGGCCATATGGGGGCGGGAATTTCGATAGAGATACAAGGCGATCGAGACACCGACACCGGTCACGACGCCGGTTTCCACGCCGAAGCCGAGCGTGACCAGAATGGTGCCGGCCATCGCCGCGAAATCGCTTTTCGAATAGTCCCAGACTTGGCGCAGGGCCTTCAGGTCGACCAGCGACAACACCGCGACGATGATCGTCGCGGCAAGCGTTGCCTGAGGCAGATTGGCAAGAAGAGGCGTCAGGAACAGGGTCGCAAGAGCAATTCCGACGGCGGTAAAGGCGCCGGCCGCCGGGGTGCGCGCGCCCGCATCGAAATTCACCACCGAGCGGGCAAAGCCGCCGGTTACCGGATAGCCGCCCGAGACTGCCGAGGCGATGTTGGAGGCACCCAGTCCGATCAGCTCCTGGTCGGGAACGATGCGCTGGCGGCGTTTTGCGGCAAGTGTCTGGGCCACCGAAACGGATTCCACGAAGCCGATCACAGAGATCAGCAGGGCGGGAACGGCAAGCTGCGTCCACAGGTCGAGGCTGAACGGCGGCAGGGTCGGCATCGGCAGGCCGGTTGGAATGTCTCCGATCAGCCGCACGCCCTTGTCGCCGAGAGAAAACACGACGGCTGCAAGTGTCGTCACAGCCACAGCGGCGACCGGCCCGGCCTTGGCGAGGATGTCGGACAGGCGAGGGCCGAGGCCGATTCCGACAAGCGCGGGCTTCAACCCCTTGCGCACCCAGAACAGAAAGGCAGTCGCCGGCACTCCGACCGCCAGCGTATAGGGGTTGATCTCCGGCAGGGCGCGCAGCAGCGCGGTGACGATTTCCAACAAGTTGTGACCGCTTGCCGAAACGCCGAGCAGGTGCTTGAGCTGGCTTGCTGCAATGATCAGGCCGCTGGCGGTGATGAAGCCGGAAATCACGGGATGGCTGAGAAGATTTGCCAGAAAGCCGAGCCGGAAGATCCCCATCGCCATCAGCATGAGACCGGAAAGGAACGCAAGCGCGATCGCCGCGCCGAGATACTCGGCCGTTCCCTGGGCCGCCAGATTGCCGACGGCCGATGCGGTCATCAGCGAGACCACGGCCACAGGCCCGACAGCCAATGCCCGGCTCGTCCCGAACACGGCATAGGCGGCGAGTGGCAGGATCGAGGCGTAGAGGCCGATCTCCGGCGGGAGCCCCGCCAGCAGGGCATAGGCGAGCGATTGCGGAATGAGCATGATCGTGACGATCAGTGCCGCGATCAGATCGTCGGCGGCGGTGTCACGGGTATAGCTGCGACCCCAATCGAGGATCGGCAGGTATCTGGCCAGCTGTTTCATCATCACGGTATGGGGGTTCCGGCCGTGGCGGGATGCGACGGCGCCGAGGCGGGGCGGCACACGGGAGCGCAAGACGGTTCCGCGTGCCGCGCCACGAAATATGGACGATCCGGCCGGGGGGCGCGTGGCAGCCCCGCCCCGAGCTATCCGGCCTGATTCATCCGCGAAAGGACAGGGCGCAGGCCGGACAGATCGTAGCCGGCTTCGCCCGCCCGGTTCACAAGCGTGTCCGCGTCCTGCGTCGCGGCCTGGGACAGGGCCCAGAGGTTGATCGAGCGCGTGCCCGTCCGGCAGTAGGCGAAGACAGGGCCGCCGGCCTCTTCCATCACCCGCCGGAAGCCGTCCACCAGTTCCGGGCCGATACCATCGCGTCCCACCGGCAATGCGGCATAGGTGAGGCCTGCCGCGCTGGCGGCCGCCTCGACAGCGGCGCCGGACGGCTGGTCCGGCGCCTCGTTGTCGGGACGGTTGTTGACAATGGCGACAAATCCGGCGTCGCGGATGGCCGCGACGTCTTCCGGCTGGATCTGGTGCGCGACGGTGATCGTTCCGTCAACCTTTGCGCTTTGCATGCATGTGTCCTTACAATTGATTGACCGGGACCTTCAGGAAGGTCTTGCCGCTCTCGTCCTCCGAAGGCAGCTTTCCGGCGCGCATGTTGACCTGTATCGAGGGGATGATCAATTTCGGCATGTCGAGGGTGGCGTCGCGCTCGGTGCGCATGGACACGAATTCCTCTTCGCTGATGCCGTCGCGGGCGTGAATGTTGTGCTCCCGCTCCTCGCCGACCGTCGTTTCCCAGCGGATGTCGCGGCCGTTCGGTCCGTAGTCGTGACACATGAACAGGCGGAAGGCTTCGGGCAGGCTCAGAACCTTCCGGATCGACCGGTAAAGCTCCGCTGCATCGCCACCGGGGAAATCGGCGCGCGCCGTCCCTCCGTCGGGCATGAACAGCGTGTCGCCGACGAAGGCGGCATCGCCCATCACGTGGGTCATGCAGGCCGGCGTATGGCCGGGCGTGTGCATGGCGAAACACGTCATTTCGCCGACCCGGTAGGTGTCGCCATCCTTGAACAGGCGGTCGAACTGGGACCCGTCGCGCTGGAACTCCGTGCCTTCGTTGAACACCTTGCCGAACATGTCCTGAACGACCTTGATGTTCTCGCCGATGCCGATCTTGCCGCCGAGTTTGTCCTGGATGTAGGGGGCGGCGGAAAGGTGATCCGCGTGAACGTGGGTCTCGATGAGCCAGTCGACCGTCAGGCCGTTCTCGCGAACATGGGCGACAATCCGGTCGGCGGATTCAAACGAGATCCGGCCGGCGGCGTAGTCGATGTCCATCACGCTGTCGACGATCGCGCAGGCCTTCGAGGCCGGGTCCTTGACCACATAGGAAATGGTGTTGGTTTCCGGGTCGAAGAACGCGGTGACGTCCGGACGGGTTTCGGCGTCGATCGGATAAGTCGCTTCGGTGGTCATGTCGGACCTCCTTTTCCGGTGAATGGTGTGTGTCAATGCATGTCAGCCTGCTGGCTTCGCCGCGCGCAACCGGGCGGCATCGATCAGCTTGACCAGCATCATGCCCGCAATCAGCGCAGTGACAAATATGACCGGTTCCGAACGCCCCAGGCCAAGCGCCGGGACAGCGCCCCCGGGGCAGAAACCGGCAATGCCCCAGCCCACGCCGAAAACAGCGGCGCCGCCAAGCAGCCTGACGTCGATGTCGTGTCTGGTCGGCAGGGAAAAGCCGCCGGCCAGCAGCGGATGTGATCGCGACAGGACCAGTCGGAAACCGATGGCAGTCACGATCAGCGCGCCGCCCATAACGAACGCCAGGCTCGGGTCCCAGGTTCCGGCGATGTCGAAAAAATTCAGTATTTTCGCCGGATTGGCCATGCCGGAAACAAGAATGCCGATGCCGAACACCAGGCCGATCGCGAATGAAAAGACAATCCGTTTCATGGCCTCAGCCTCCAATCACATGGCGAATGACGAAGACCGTAACGCCTGTCGTCAGCATGAACGTCAGTGTCGCGGCAATCGAGCGCGCCGACAGCCGGGCCATGCCGCAGACGCCGTGGCCCGATGTGCAGCCGCTGCCGTAGGAAACGCCGATGCCGACGAGGAGACCGCCGATCACCAGCATTCCGGTGGAGGATGGCACCTCGATGGCGGGCATGGAGCCCGTGGCAGCCAGCAGCACGGCGGGGGCGGTGATCATTCCCGCCAGGAAGGCGAGGCGCCAGCCCCATTCGCCAGAGGTTGGCGGCGGCAGCAGGCCGCCGATCATGCCGCTGATACCGGCAATGCGCCCAAGGGTCGCCATCAGCATCACCGATGCCAATCCGATCAGGATTCCGCCGGTGAGCGACAGAACGGGTGTGAATTCAGTCATGTCTCCTCGCGCCCCACGTTCGGAGGCGCCCCTTTTTGATCGCGGTGCCGAGGGGGCGGCCGCGCGTATCGATCACTGTCGAGCCGGGGGTGCTGCCGGCGTCCTTGATTGCAAATATATGAGACTATGCTAATTTAGCAAGTATGAATATTCAAAAGATGGAAATAAGCGCCGACAGAGCGGCGTCGATGCTGGCCTCCATGGCCAACTCCCGCCGTTTGATGACGTTGTGCCATCTTGTGGACGGGGAATGCAGTGTCGGGGTTCTCGCGCAACGGGTCGGCCTGAGCCAGTCGGCGCTGTCCCAGCATCTTGCCAAGATGCGGGCGCTGGGCCTCGTCGAGGCGCGGCGGCAGGGACAGACGGTTCACTACCGACTTGCCAGCAAGGAGGTCAAGACGGTGCTGGAGACCCTGCACGCGCTCTATTGCCCGTAGGGGCGCGGATCGGTCAGTCGGTCAGCGCTGCGGGGCGATCGGCGACCCGCCGAGCACGACGCTCGACCCGTCGTCGCGCGTGCGTGTCACAACGCCTGGCAGTCTGGGAAGCGGGTTTTCCCCGTCGTGGGGAAGATCCCTGTCGGCACGCGGCGTCGACAGTTCGTTCAGCGGGCGCAGGATCCGTTCGTGGATCAGCGATCCGACGTGAATGCGGGCCGAGGACATGCCGTCGGTCTCCACCCGGAACTGGCTCGGCCAGAGCCGCAGCACCCAGCGTCCACCGGGCGTGCCTTCCGGAGTCTCGAGACTGTCGTCGCGTTTGATCAGCACAAGCTCCGCGCCGCGTCCATTCTGGATTCGCGGCAGGGCAGGCAGGTCCTCCGGCGGTGTCTGTCCTGCCAGAAAGCCGGCGAATGTCGCAAGCGACCAGGCCGGCGCCGGAACGTAGCCTTCCGGTGCCAGCGCACGTGCGAGTGCGTCCGGATCTCCGGCCCATTGCACGATCAGGGGTTCCTCTCGTTCGCCGTTAAGCTCGATCCGGTGGGCAGGCAGTTCCCGCCAGCGCGTTTCGAGCCATGCGTCGCGACCAAGGACAATGGTGGGGCTGACCGGTTGATACATTGCCAGCCCGGATTCGAAATTGCGCATGACATGCGCGCTTCCGACGGAAATCATGGTGACGCTCACCAGGCCGGCCAGGGCCCAGCGGCCGATCTTCTCGTTGTGGATCGACCCGAACACAAAGGCGAAGGCCGCGACCATGGCCGTGCCGAAGGCAAGCCCGCCGATCACGTCGCTGACCCAATGCGCCCCGAGATAGACCCGCGAGAAGGCGATCGACCCGATCAGCGCAACGGCGACGGAGAAAACCCCGGCCTTGATCAGCGGCGAACGGTCGTGGGCGACGAGCACGGCGATGATGCCGTAGAGAACGGTGTTCAGTGTCGCGTGTCCCGAGGGAAACGACAGCGCGTCGGCGCCGGTATAGAGATCGATGGGCCGCGCGCGGTGGAGCAGGAGTTTCAGCAACGGCACGAAGACCGCAGCGCCGGCGATGGCGATCAGGAAGCCGGTTGCCCGTCGCCACGCCCGCCGAATGAACAGATAGACGATCACCACGCAGGCGACGACGGAGGTCACGATTCCGTCGCCGAGCATCGTCATCGTCGTCATGAACCCGTCGGCGGCCGGTGTCCGCAAGCCCTGGAAGAGGTTGCGCATTGCCGTGTCGGCCCGTTGCAATCCGTTGTCGGGCGAAATCGCCGCGGCCAGGGCGACAAACACCGGTACGGTGATCAGCAACAAGGTGGCGGAGACCAGCATGCCGGCGGAGCGCGGGTGGGCGGGGTCGAGCATGCGTGCAAACCATTTGGAAAAGCGGGACTTGCGCTGGGCAAGCCGCGCGACGATGCGGGACCGGCTGCCGGCATAGAGCGGCAGCACGATCAGGATCAGCCAGCGCGCCAGCATGACGGCAACGAACAGCACGACAAGGAAGATGCCGAGCACGGTGGCAAGTCGGCCGCTGATCTCGCCCAGCGCCCCGAACGCCGTGCCGGCCACGACGCCTGGCCCCAGATGGACGATCGTCCAGGCGATCGCGGAGGTGACGTTGATGACGGTAAAGCGGGTCGCATTCATGCCGACCATGCCGGCGATGCCGGGCACGATCGCTTTCACGCCGGGAACGAAGCGGCCGATGAACACACTCTTTCCGCCGTGCCGGAGGAAATAGGCTTCGCCACGTTCCACCAGCGTACGGTACCGGCTGAACGGCCAGACCGACTTGATCCGGTCCTTGTAGACATGTCCGATCCAGTAGGAAATGGCATCGCCGGCGATCGCTCCCAGCATCGTCCAGATGAAGATCGGCCAGGGATCGAGCTTGCCAAGTCCGACCAATGTGCCGGCGCCGACCAGAACCACCGTCGAGGGCACGACCATGCCAATCAGGAACAGGGCCTCGCCCATGGCGATCAGAAACACCACCGCATTGGCAAGCGTGGGGTTTTCGCCGATGAAGGTGACGAGTTGATTCAGGAGATCGGTCACGTGGTGTTGCTCGGCGTCACTGCGCTGCGGGGCGTCTGAAGAGACCGCGCGAGGCGGCGATTTCCGTCTACATGTACGCGCTCGCGCCCGTCGCGCCAATCCTCGACGGGCGGGATTTTCCGATCCGGTCCGTCAGAGCGTATCATCGACATGATTGCCCCGGCGTCCGCGCCGCGTCACTCTGGGGCTGTTCCGGTGCCTGTCGGGCGCAGGGCCGGCCGGTTTGAAGGAGTTTTGAGCGTGTTCAAGTCAGCCTCTGTGTCCGTTTCCCTGTCCAAGGCGGATTTCAAGAAGCGCGAACCGGCACTGCGCAGCGCGCTTCTGGACGCGCAGCAGGAGATGATCGCCTCGCGCGCCTTTTCCACGCTGATCGTGATTGCCGGGGTCGATGGCGCTGGCAAGAACGATGCGGTCGCGCGGCTTCACGAGTGGATGGATGTTCGCCATGTCGTATGCAACGCCTATGGGCCGCCCACCCGGGTGGAACGTCACCGGCCGGAAATGTGGCG
This sequence comes from Stappia stellulata DSM 5886, assembly GCF_000423705.1. Lineage (GTDB taxonomy): Bacteria > Pseudomonadota > Alphaproteobacteria > Rhizobiales > Stappiaceae > Stappia > Stappia stellulata. The sequence continues at coordinate 366,283 of NZ_AUIM01000011.1, forward strand.
CTACTGGCGGGACCTGCCGCCCCGCGGCAAGACCGCCATTGTCGTTTCCTCCTGGTACAACGATCCCTTGCGCGACCGGGTGCTCGGCCGCGACGACCAGTGCACCTTCGAGCAGCGTCTGGCCCGGATAAACCGGTTCGAGGCTTTGCTTGCCCATGAGAAGGTGCTGGTGCTGAAATTCTGGTTTGCGCTCGACGCAAAGGTACAAAAACAAAGACTGGATGCCCTGCGCGGTGGCAAGGCGCGCGCCCGGCGGATTCTCACCGAATGGGCAGACATCGAGCATTCGCCCGATGCCCAGGCCGTTTTTCAGGAGGCCGCGCTGACCACATCGACGGTCTCCGCCCCCTGGATGGTCATTCCCTCGGAGGACGCGGAAGCACGCGATCTGGCGCTTGGGCGCAGCGTCGAGCTTGCCATGACCCATCGCCTCGCGGCGGAGCCGGGCGAACCTGTTGCGGTACCCGCGGCGCTCGCCCGGCTGGAGCGGCCCAGTTCGGTCGAGGCGATCGACCTGGGAAAGCGGCTCGCCAAGGACCGCTATGAGGAGGAACTCGAGCACTGGCAACGCAAGCTTGCGCATCTCGTCGATCGCAAGGCCGCCCGCAAGCTGCCGCTGGTGGTCGTCTTCGAGGGCAACGATGCGGCCGGAAAAGGCGGCGCGATCCGTCGCCTGACCCGTCCAATGGATCCGCGGCGCTACCGGGTGCACCGCATCGGTGCGCCGAGCGATGAGGAACTGGCCCGTCCCTATCTGTGGCGCTTCTGGCGCAATGTCCCGCGAAAAGGTCAGACGGCGATTTTCGACCGGTCCTGGTACGGACGGGTTCTCGTCGAACGGGTGGAGGGGTTTTGCTCGGAGGCCGACTGGGCGCGCGCCTACAATGAAATCAATGCGTTCGAGGCGGATCTGCAGGAGGCGGGAACCCTTGTCGTGAAATTCTGGCTGGCGATCAGCAAGGAAGAACAGCTCGCTCGGTTCGAGGCCCGGCAGGAGACGCCTTACAAGCGTTTCAAGATCACCGACGAGGACTGGCGCAACCGGTTGAAATGGGATGCCTATGCCACGGCGGCGGGCGACATGATCGACCGGACCTCGACGGCCGGGGCGCCCTGGCATCTCGTGTCCGCGGAAGACAAGCGCCATGCGCGCGTGACCGTCCTGAAAACCCTGTGCAAGCGGCTGAAGGCGGCGTTGTAACTCAACGCGCGCGGGGCGCCGGCATGACGACATTGTTGCTGGCGGTGTTGGTGAACCCTCGCCGGAATTCCCTGGGCGCGACGCCGGTGTGTCCGGCGAACACACGCGAGAAATACGCAGGATCGGAATAGCCAAGCTGGAAGGCGACCTCGGCGATGCGGATCTGCGTGTAGGCCAGAAGGCGGCGCGCCTCCAGCATCTGCCGGTCCCGGATCAGCGCCGACGCCGACCTGCCGCGTGCCTGGCGGCAGACGCGGCTGAGGTGGGGCGCGGTGACAGAAAGGCGTTGTGCATAAGCGTCGACGGAGTGAAGGCGGGTATACTCGCTGTCCAGCAAGCCCTGAAAGCGGGCAAACAGCCGTCCGCCTGCCGTTGCGTGATGCGCTCCGCGCTCCGAGGCGGGCGGGCCATGACGCAGGATCCAGATCAGCAACAGGGTCACCTGCGCATGCAGCGCCTCCGTTCTGTGCGGCGCCGGCGTGCCATGCTCGCGCGCCAGCGCCTCGAGTGAAGGCGGTGCCTCGCCCGGATTGGTGAGGAGGAGGGGGTGCATCAGCTGGTGGACGCGGTCCACGGCCAGCCGGATCGGATTGAAAACGATATCGGGGAGGGTCACCACGACCCCTTCGGTGCCGGCTGTGAAATGAAACCCGTGGACGAGTCCCGCCGGAATACTCGCCAAAGTGCTGTCGTGCAGCTCATGAAGCGTGTCGCCGAGACGGATGCTGCCGCCGCCGCGGTCGATCCAGAAGATCTGGTGAAGCGCGGGGTGGCGGTGCGCCGCGATGCGCCATCGGCGAGGCCCGCTCCGCTCGTGCAAACGTTCGATATGCACAAGATCAGGAAAGCCCGCTTGGGCTGGCTCTCCCAGAAGGCCGTAGTCTGGCGCTGGATCAATCGTTCGGTTCATCCAAATATTAGAGCGATATTTCCATTCCCTTGTCCAGTCGCATGTCGCAAGGTGACTGAGGATCATCGGCCGTTGGTCAGGTGTGCGTCGTTTGGGATGCAGCCATGGCCGAAATGAAATGCCGGGGTCCCCGCACCCATCGATTACAGAAATGACCGCTATGACCATTCCGGACAAAACCCAGGTTCTGATCGTCGGGGGTGGCCCTGCAGGGCTGCTTCTCGCGCAACTCCTGCATCGCGAAGGCGTCGATACTGTTGTTCTCGAACGCCGCGCCCGTGACTATGTGCTTTCGCGCATTCGTGCCGGCGTTCTTGAGCAGGGGACGGTCGACCTCCTGCGCAGGGCCGGCGTGGCATCGCGGCTGGACCGGGAGGGTCTGCTGCACACCGGTGTCGAGATCGCGTTTCACGACGAACGCCTTCGCATCGATCTTGACGACCTGACCGGCGGGCGAAGCGTCACCGTTTACGGCCAGACCGAGGTGACCGCCGATCTCTATGCCGCCCGTGACGCGATGAACGGCGTCGTCGTGCACGAGGCCGAGGACGTCGCCTTGCACGATGTCGACGGCTCGTCTCCCTACGCCACCTTTCGCAAGGACGGGACGACGCATCGCATCGACTGCGCCTTCATTGCCGGATGCGACGGGTTTCACGGCGTCGCCCGCGCGACGATCCCCGCCGATATCCTGAAAACATACGAGCTGGTCTATCCCTTCGGATGGCTCGGGGTCTTGTCGGATGTGCCGCCGGTGCATGACGAACTCATCTATGCCGGCCACGAAAACGGCTTTGCCCTGTGTTCGATGCGCTCGCTCACCCGGAGCCGCTATTACATCCAGTGTTCGCTCGACGAGAAGGCCGAGGACTGGTCGGATGACCGTTTCTGGGCGGCCCTGGCCGCTCATTTGCCGAGGGATGTTGCCGCGCGGCTGACAACAGGCCCTTCGATCGAGAAAAGCATCGCGCCGCTGCGCTCCTTCGTGGTCGAACCGATGCGACACGGACGGCTCTTCCTTGCCGGCGATGCGGCCCACATTGTTCCGCCGACCGGAGCAAAGGGGCTCAACCTCGCCGCGTCCGACATTCATTATCTCTCCGAGGCGCTGGTCGCCCATTTCACCCGGCAGGACGACAAGGGACTGGAGACCTATTCCGCCCGCGCCCTCGCCCGCGTGTGGAAGGCCGAGCGCTTCTCCTGGTGGATGACGACGGCCCTGCATCGCTTTCCCGAAAAGGGGGCATTCGGCGCACGCCTCCAGCAGGCGGAGTTCGACTATCTCGCCTCCTCGCGCGCGGCACAGCAATCGCTTGCGGAAAACTACGTCGGCCTGCCGTTTTAAAGGGGCGCCTTCAGCAAGGGGCCGGTTGCGACCGCCTTCATGCGCGGGCCGCGGTCTCATTGACCGGCGAAGGGGCTTGAGGTGACTGGGGTTTTTGCCGACACTCGCGCTCCTGCTTGTCTCCCGTGCAATGAGTCGTCTCATGTTCCTTGATCTGCTCGTGAAAAACGCCACCCTGCCCGACGGCCGTTCCGGCGTCGACATCGCCTGTTCGAAGGGGCGGATCACGGCGGTCGAGCCCGGGATCGCGGCCGAGGCCGCGCGCGTGATCGATGCGGGCGGACGTCTGGTCTCGCCGCCCTTCGTCGACAGCCATTTTCACATGGACGCGACCCTGTCGCTCGGCCTCCCGCGGATGAACGAGAGCGGCACGCTGCTGGAAGGCATCGCGCTTTGGGGCGAGCTCAAGCCCCTGCTCACCGTCGAGGCGGTGGTGGAGCGGGCGCTGCGCTATTGCGATCTCGCGGTTGCCCAGGGTCTGCTCGCCATCCGCAGCCATGTCGACGTCTGCGACGATGCACTGACCGGGGTCGAGGCGCTGCTTGAGGTGAAAAAGCAGGTCGCGCCCTATCTCGATCTCCAGCTTGTCGCCTTTCCGCAGGACGGGCTCTATCGCTCCGCGACGGCGGAGCGCAATCTGCTGCGCGCGCTCGACATGGGCGTCGATGTCGTTGGCGGTATTCCCCATTTCGAACGCACGATGGACGACGGGGCCCGCTCGGTTCGGGCCTTGTGCGAGATCGCCGCCGAGCGCGGGTTGATGGTCGACCTGCATTGCGACGAAAGCGACGACCCGCAGTCGCGTCATATCGAGACGCTGGCCTATGAGACACAGCGTCTCGGACTGCAGGGGCGGGTCGCCGGGTCGCATCTCACTTCGATGCATTCCATGGACAACTACTATGTGTCCAAGCTGCTGCCCCTGATCGCCGAGGCCGGGGTGCAGGCCATTGCCAACCCGTTGATCAACATCACCCTTCAGGGCCGTCACGACACATACCCCAAGCGGCGCGGCCAGACCCGGGTGCCGGAAATGCGCAGCCAGGGCATCAATGTCGCCTTCGGCCACGACTGCGTGATGGATCCCTGGTATTCCATGGGGTCCGGCGACATGCTGGAAGTGGCCTCCATGGGAATGCATGTCGCGCAGATGATGAGCCGCGATGCGATGCGCTATGCCTTTGACTGCGTGACCGTTCAGCCGGCCAGGATCCTCGGGCTTGAGGGATATGGCGTGGAGGTCGGCTGCAACGCCGACTTCGTCCTGCTGCAAGCGGCCGATACGATCGAGGCGATCCGGCTGCGCGCGCGTCGGCTGGCGGTCGTTCGGCGCGGCCGGGTGATCGCGGAGAGCGCTCCGGCGGTCACGCGTCTTGCAATCGAAGGCCGCCCGGACATGGTGGACGCGGCCGCCTATGCGCCGGGGCGCTAGACGCCTGCGTTGGCTGAGAATTCGAGCAAGCAGGACACGGCAATGAGCGAGGAAAGCGACGAGAGGCAGACGGTGTCCGGCACGGGCGGGAGCTTCGTTCCGCCCTATCCCGCGCGGCCGGAACTCGAACCCTCCGTGCTTGAACTGATTCAACTTGCTCGACAAAGCCTTCTGTCCGTGTGGACACAGCGCTCCTTCACCCGGCCCTGGTTGAAGCTCACCGTGCTGCGTCGCCTGCTCTTCATCTGCAACAGTCCCCAGACGGTGCAGGAAGCCTTTGTGCGCAAGCATGCGATCTATGAGCGCAAGAGCCCGCAGATGCGCCACGCGCTGGAGCCGTTGATCGGCGACGGCTTGTTCGTCTCGGACGGGGAAACCTGGCGCCGTCGCCGGCAGATTGTCGCGCCGATCATTCATGCCTCGCGGGTTCCGGCCTTCTTTCCGGTGATGGCGGAGACGATTGCCGAGCGGCGGGCTGCCTGGTCCGTGCGCGGCGATGGCGCTTCCGTCGACATGCTGGAGGAGATGGCGCATCTGACGGCGGAGATCATCTGCCGCACGATCTTCGGGCGCGAGCTCGGTCGCGACTATGCCGCCGAGGTCGTGGAGAGTTTTACCGCCTACCAGCGCCATATCGACCAGATCGACATTCTGTCGCTGCTGGGCCTGCCGGACTGGATTCCCCGGTTTCGCAGCCGGGCGATCAAGCGAGCGGTCAAGCGCATCGATACGGTGCTCGAGGAGATCATCAGCAGTTACGAAAGCCGTGCGGGCGGCGGCGAGACCTCGGTGATCGGCGGGCTGCTCGACGCTCGTGACGAAGACGGCCGCCCCCTGTCGCGTCAGGCAATCCGCAACGAGGCCGCCGTCATCTTCATGGCGGGCCATGAAACCACCGCCAACACGCTTGCCTGGGCCTGGTTCTTGCTATCCCAGGCACCGGCGGTGCGCGCCAAGCTGCATGCCGAGGTCGACGCGGTCAGTCCGGACGGGGATCCGGCGTTTGAAGACGTATCCCGCCTGACCTATACCCGCGCGGTGATCGAGGAGACCTTGCGGCTTTACCCGCCCGTTCCCATTCTGGCGCGCGAGGCCGGTCAGGACGACAGGATCGCCGGCGTCGAGATCCCGAAGGGATCGATCGTCATGGTCGTGCCATGGCTGTTGCACCGCAATCCGACGCTTTGGGATCGCGCCGATCATTTCGAGCCGGAGCGCTTCCTGGGAGCCGCCCGGGGCGGCCAGTCGAAGTTCGGCTATGTTCCCTTCGCCATCGGTCCGCGCATTTGCGCGGGTCTTTCCTTCGGTCTGACGGAATCGATCCTTTCGCTTGCCATGCTCGCGCGCGCCTTCGATCCCCAATTGGAACCGGGTACAGACATCCAGCCGGTCAGTCGCCTGACCCTGCGCCCCGGCGAGCGACTGCCGATGCGGTTGCGCGCGCGTGGTGGATAGGGAGTTCACGATGGAGCGGCGCGTTCCGGACGTCTCCTTCGAGGAAACATGCGCCCCGGTCCCGGTCGCACCGCCTTACCTTGGCGTCTTCGCGGGGGGAGAGCCCGGTCGCCAGGCCCGCCGATACCACCTCGTCGAGACGCCGTCCGGCCTCTTCAAGACCGCTCTTCATGAGCTCCTGCGCCGCTGTCCTGTGTGGCTTGCGCCGCTGATTGCCCGTCGTCTCGCGCCGCTGTCCCGTTTCCGGTGCCGCCGGCGGATCTTTGCCCGCCGGATCGATTTCAATCTGGCCGAGCTTCATCCCCGGGCGCCGCTTGATGCCGCGGATCTTGAGGCGGCCTCGCGCAGGTGGTGGACAGGAGCGGGCGAGGTCCTTGCCGAATATGCCACGCTCGAACGGTTGCGGTCTGCTGGCCGGGTGGAGATCGAAGGCTGGGAGGAGATTCGCGCCCGATTGCCCATCGGCATGCCCGTCGTGTTCGCCGCGGTGCATCTTGGGCCATTCGAGTTGGTATTCGAGGTCGTGCGCAATGGCCTGGGGCGAAATATCGTCGCGACCTGGCAGCCAGAACCCTCACGTCATGCAAACGAGATCTTGTCGCGTCTGCGGGGCCGTTATGGCTGTCACATCTTCCCGCCGGGGCAGCGTGCGGCGCGCCACCTGCGCCGGCTGGTCGTCGGCGAAGGGTTCGATGCGCTGCTGTTTGTCGATGAGGTGCGCGACCGGCAGATCCATTTGCCTGCCTTCGGCCGCGACTTGCCAACGCGTGGCAACGCCGTCATCGCGGTGAAGCTTGCGTTGAAAACGGGCGCGCCGCTGGTGCCCGTCCATGTGCTTCGCATCGCCCCGGCACGCTACCGCTTCGTGGCCTCGGCGCCGCTCGATTTCGACCGCGACGGGGCGGGCAGCGACCCGCTCGCGTGCGGTGTCGCTGCCCTCGACTGCCATTTCGCTCCCATCGTCCGCGCAAACCTCGAGCAATGGTGGATGCTTTCGCAGGTGCGTTTGCCTGACTTCGTCGCCCGGCCGAAGCGTACCGCCCGCGATCAATAAAGCCAGCGTACCAGGAAGAGCGTGAGCGAGGGAAACAGCACCAGGATCGCCACGCGCGCGATGTCACTGGCGATGAAGGGAACGACGCCCTTGAACGTCTGGCTGAGCGGGATGTCCGGGGCCATCGAGTTGATGACGAAGAGGTTCATCCCCACCGGTGGCGTTATCAGTCCCACCTCCACGACGATCAGCACGATGATGCCGAACCAAAGGGCGAATTCCTCCGGCGGCAGGCCGAAGTCGAGCACCGAGACGATCGGGAAGAAGATCGGAATCGTCAGCAGGATCATCGACAGCGAATCCATGATGCAGCCGAAAATCAGATAGCACACGAGGATCAGGACCAGGACCAGCCATGGGCTGAGGCCAAGGCCCGCGACATAAGCGGCGGATTGTTGCGGTAACTGGGAAAAGGCGAGAAACCCGTTGTAGACCGTTGCACCGAGCACGATGAAGAAGATCATTCCGGTGGAGGCTGCGGTGGACAGGAAAGAATCCACCAGTCCCTTGCGGTCGAGGCCGCCTTTCCAAAGTGCGACAAGGCCCGTACCGGCCGCACCGACGGCCGCGCCTTCCGTCGGCGTGAAGATGCCGGAATAGATCCCTCCGATCACGGCAATGAAGATGAGCAACACCGGCCAGACGGCGACAAGTGCCGCCCCGCGCTCTGACCACGGTGCCCGCTCGCGGTGGCCGGCGCTGTCGGGGCGAAACCGCACGTAAAGCGAGACGGTGAGCATATAGCCGGCTGCCGCCAGGATGCCCGGCACGAAGGCGGCCATGAACAGCTTGGCGATATTCTGTTCGGTCAGGATGGCGTAGATGACGAGGACGACGGAGGGCGGGATCAGGATGCCGAGCGTTCCGCCGGCCGCCAGGCAGGCCGTCGACAGCGCGCCGGAGTAACCCGCCCGACGCATCTCCGGCAAGGCCACCTGCCCCATGGTGGCGGCGGTTGCCAGGGACGAGCCGCAGATTGCACCGAAGCCGCCGCAGGCGGCGACCGCTGCCATGGCGACACCGCCGCGCCGATGGCCGACAAAGGTTTCGGCCGCCCGAAACAGCGCGCGGGACATGCCGCCCCGTGTCGCGAACTGACCCATCAGCAGGAACAGCGGCACGATCGACAGCGAGTAGTTTGAAAAGGTGCTGTAGACGATCGACTTGAGTTGGCCCAGAACCGGCGCCGTGGTTCCGGTCACCAGCGTCGTGCCGGCGACGCCGATCACGAACATCGCGAGCCCGATGGGCAGCCGCAGGAAAATCAGGACCAGCAGGACCGGGATCGACCAGAGCCCGTATTCGAGAGACGTCACCGTTTAGCGCTCCTGCTCAGGGGACTGGGCGCTCGGTGCCAGGGTCTCGTCAAGGCTGCGCCAGATTGTGTAGAGGCACACAAGGGCGAAGAAGACCGCCCCCGTCATTGCCGCGGCATAGGCCCACCACAGCGGAAATTGCAGGATGAAGGTGGTTTCCTGATAGGCTTTCTTGTCGAGCATCCCAAGCCACAGCCGCCAGGCGATCAGGACGGCAACGGCTGTCATCAGGATGTTGGAAATCACATCGACGGCGGCGTTCAGGCGCGGTCCGAAACGGGCCAGAAAGAGGTCGACGGTCACATGACCGCGTTTCATCTGGCACCAGGGCAAAAAGGCGAAGATCGCGAAGGCCGTTCCGGCCTCGACGAGTTCGTAGTCGCCGGGAACGGGCGAAAATCCAAGCCAGTTCAACTCACGCCCGGTGATCGACACGACGGTCATCGCGGTGATGGCAACGAGCACCGCACCGCCGGCAATCGCGAACCAGCCGGCAACGGTCGTCAGCGCTTCTTCAACTGTCTGCCGCACGGTGACGCCCCTTGTTCTCGAGCTGTGCCCAATCCGCTTGCGGGCGCGGCGCCGACATAACGCCGCGCCCGCAAGATCGCTATCACTTGGCCGTGTTGCTGTCGACAAGCGCGCGCGCGGCATCAACCAGCGCCTGGCCGTCGAACCCCTTGCCGTCCATCTCCGCGATCCATTCCGCCACGATGGGGCGTGCGGCATCCTTCCAGCGTGCGGTTTCTTCCGCGCTCACCGACAGGATGGTGTTTCCGCTTTCCTCGGCCTTCTTTTCGCCGATGGCATCGACGTCATCCATCGCCCGCCCGAACATCGCCGCCGTATCCGGGCCGGAATTGGCGTCGATGATCGCCTTGAGGTCGTCGGGAAGCGCATCATAGCTGCCCTGGTTCATGGCGAAGACAAAGGTCGCGGTGTAGAGGCCGCGCGGGTCATCGAACTTCGTGTGGGTGTTCACCAGTTCGGTCATCTTGAGCGGCAGCGTGACCTCCCAGGGGATGACCGCACCGTCGATCACGCCCTTTGAAACTGCTTCCGGCACGGCTGGAACCGGCATGCCGATGGCGGTCGCGCCGAGCCTGTCCAGCAGGCGCGTGACGATGCGCGTTGGTCCGCGCAGCTTCAGGCCCTGCATGTCCTCAAGCGTGGTCACGCCATCGCCCTTCACATGCAGAAGGCCTGGACCATGCACATGCAGCGCCAGCGGTTTCACGCCGACGAATTCATCCATGGCGTTGGCTTCGACGAACTCGTGAAATGCCCGGGACGTCGCTTCGGCATTGGTGACCAGAAATGGGAGTTCGAAGGCCTCCGTGCGGGGGAAGCGGCCCGGCGTGTAGCCGAGAACGGTCCAGATGATGTCGACCACACCGTCCTTCGCCTGATCGTAAAGGGCGGGGGGCGCGCCGCCCAGCTGCATCGAGGGATAGTGCTCGACCTTGATGCGGCCGTTCGACTGGCTTTCCACCGCTTCGATCCAGGGCGTGATGGCACGCGCCGGGATCGCGGCTTGCAGCGGCAGGAACTGATGGACGCGCAGCGTCACGTCCTGTGCGGTGGCGGTTCCTGCCACAAGCCCGCAAAACATGGCTGCTGCGCCGAGAAGCCTGGCGCCTGATTTCAGAAAAGGTGTTGTCACGCAGTCCTCCCACTTCGGCACAGGGCCCGTCTGTCGAGGCGCTGTGCTGTTGTTCAAGCCTGAAGGTGGGAGATATAAAAGGTAATGTAAAATGAGAAAATAGCTGTTTTGTATAACCGTTTCGGCCGAGCCGGAGCCGAAGGCTTTGTCGGCGGAAGTGTCAGCCTTGTCAATCTGGTTTGCCAACGGCGTCGCCGCGCGCATCATGGCCCGCCTGCCGCTTTCGTTGCAATCAACCCGAACTGGATTTCCCGTGCCGCGCCAAACCCCTCGCAACATCCTGTTTGTCATGTTCGACCAGTTGCGGTTCGACTATCTGTCCTGTGCCGGGCATCCGTTCCTTGAGACACCGCATATCGATGCGCTTGCCGCCCGAGGTGTCCGCTTTACCCGCGCCTATGTCCAGTCGCCGATCTGCGGCGCGTCGCGGATGAGTTTTTACACGGGCCGCTATGTGCAGTCCCATGGCGCGGCCTGGAACAATTATCCGCTCAAGGTCGGCGAGACCACGCTTGGCGATCATCTGCGGGCGCGCGGGATGGATGCGGTGCTGATCGGCAAGACGCATATGAAGGTGGATGAGGACGGTCTCGACCGGCTCGGCATCTCGCGCGCGGGGATCATCGGGGCGCGGGTCGCCGAATGCGGGTTCGACGCGCGCGTGCGCGACGACGGATTGTGGGCGGAAGGCGCCGACGGCCCCTACGACGCGAAACCCTCGCCCTATAACGCCTATCTTCGGGAGAGGGGCTATGACGGTCGCAACCCCTGGCACGATCATGCCAATTCGGCGATTTCGGATGGCGATCCCGAGGACGCGCAGGGCGAGATCGAGACCGGCTGGCTCATGCGCAACGCTCGCAAGCCCGCGAATATCCGCGAAGAGGATGCCGAGACGCCCTGGTTGACGGATCAGGCAATTGCCTTTTTGGAAGAACGGCGCAGGACTCGCACCCTCGTGCCCTGGCTGTGTCACCTCTCCTACATCAAGCCGCATTGGCCCTACATCGTGCCGCCCCCCTATCACGCGCTCTACGGGGCGGAGCATGTCGTCCCGGCGGTTCGCACTGACGCGGAGCGCGCGCATCCGAACCCGGTCCATGCGGCCTTCATGCAGTCCCGCGTCTCGCGCAGTTTCGCGCGTGACGATGTGCGCAACGAGGTCATCCCCGCCTACATGGGGCTCATCAGGCAGTGCGACGACCAGATCGGCCGGCTGATGACCTATCTGGAGCAAAGCGGACGCCTGAAGGACACGATGGTCGTGCTCACCTCCGATCATGGCGACTATCTGGGCGATCACTGGCTGGGCGAAAAGGATCTCTTTCACGACCCGTCCGTGAAGGTGCCGATGATCGTCTACGATCCTTCTCCTGACGCTGACGCAACGCGGGGCACGACCTGCGACGCGCTGGTCGAGGCCATCGATCTTGCCGCCACCTTCGTGGATGTGGCCGGCGGCGAGTTTCCGGGTCACATACTGGAAGGCCGGTCGCTGCTGCCGTTGCTTCATGGCGAGACCCCCACCGACTGGCGTGACTTCGCCGTGAGCGAATACGACTATTCCTGCACGCCGATGGCCGACGCGCTGGGCATGGCGCCGGGGGATGCGCGGCTGTTCATGGTGGTGGATCGCGGCTTTAAGCTGATCCACGCCGAAGGCGGCATGCCGCCGATGCTGTTCGATCTGGAAAACGATCCGGACGAGCTCGTCGACCTCGGTCGCGATCCCCGCCATGCGAAAGTGGTGCACGACATGCGTGAAAAGCTGGCGACCTGGGCGCGGCGGGAAAGCCAGCGTACCACGGTGTCCGATGCGCAGATTCTCGCCCGGCGCGCCGGCGCAGGCGGGCGGACCGGTGTCCTGATCGGTGCCTACGACGAAGACGACGTCACGGCGAATGATCTTGAACCCTACACCGGGCGGGTCACTCGGACGGTACAGGGGGCATCGGACGAGCGCTGACGACCGGCCCAATATCAGGCCGGATCCGGTTTGCTGCCCGGATGGCTGCCGTCAGGCTGCCCGTGCGGCATCGGCGGCGGGGACATCGACGCTATAAACCTCGCCATCGTAGGCGCTGGCAAGGAAGGCGCCTGGACGGTCGGTCGCCGTCAGGCACGACAGGCCAGTGCCCGTCAGGCGACGCTCGAGCACCCAGCGACCGGTTTCCAGGTCGAAGACGGCGACCACGCCGCCATAGCTTCCGGTCGCGATGTAGCGTCCGTCCGTTGCCACGCACTTGATCGAATTGACATGTGGCGAACGGTGGCCGATCGCGCCGTCGCGTGACCAGATCCGCAGACACAGATCCCGGCTGATGCTCACGAAGGCGCCGGGCCCAAGTGCGGCACAGCCATTGGCGATCTTGTCGTGGCCGTCCTCCCAGATAACCTCGGTCTCGAAGTCGGAAATTCGCGTCAGAGCCGCGGAGCAGTCCGCCGCGACGGTGAACAGCCGCTCGCCGTCACTTGCGATCCCCTTGATCGCGTTGCGATGCACCGGAATCGAGGCGACATGGCGGATCTCGCCGTTTTCCGAGCGCAACACGACGACTTCGCCGGTGTAGGCGCCGACCGCCACATGTGGCATCACGTCCTTGACGAAAGCAGCAGCGCAATTCAGCGGCGAGCGATGCTGATGCAGCACGGCGCCGCTCTCCGCGTCGAAGATCCGGCCCATCTGGCCGCCCGACACGATGCGTCCGTCGAGGTCCACGAGGAAGTTGCACAGGCTCCCGGTCTCGCCGGCGACACGGCCGTCCCGTTTCAGGATGCCGGCGTCTCCGATGGTCCAGACGGACCCGCGCGCCGGCAGCACGGCGTTGATGCTGATCGAGGGCTCGATTCCCTCGATGTCCCAGCGGTCACCCGGGACATCGTAGATCGCGAAGGTCGAGCCGAAGGTGGCGAAGACGATCGTGGTGTCATCGAAGAAGGCGCAGGAGCGCGGCCACACGACGTCTGGCAAGGCGGCCGTTGTCGACAGAACGAGTTCGGCGCCTTGCAGCGACCACAGGCACATCTTGCGGTCGTAGCTCAGGCTGACCAGCCGCTTGCCTTCGGGATCATAGACGAGCCGCTTGATCCCGGCGTCATGGGCCTGGACAGTCTGGACGTCGTCGCCGTCGATGGTGAGGATCTGGCCCTCGTCATTGCCGGCGATGACGAGGCCGTCGGGTGTGATCGCCAGGGCGTCGGTCTCCACATCGTCGAAGACGACCCTGGAGATCTCCTCGCCTGTTTCCACCGACCAGCGCCGCACCGTGGCATCGTCGCTGCTGGAGATGATTTCCGTGTCTCCCGGCGCGAAACCGACGGAAATCACATCCGCCTCATGCCCCCGCATGACCGACAGGCAGGTGCCGTCGAGCGCGAAGACGCGCAATGTGCCATCGCGCGATGAGGTTGCGACCCTCGAGCCGTCGCCGGAAAAGGCGATCATCTCGATGTCGTCTTCATGGCCGTCGAAAACCGTGCGCAGGCGCATGGTCGGCACGTCGTAAAGCCGCGCCGTGTAGTCGCTGCTGGCGCTTGCCAGGAACCTGCCGTCGGGACTGAACGTGCATTGGTTGGCAAGATGATCGTGAAAGGCACGCTGGATCGCCACCCGGGACAGGCCGTCCCAGAGAATGAGCTGGTCGTCATAGCCGGCGGTGGCGACATAACGATCCTTGAGGCAGGCGATGCCGCTGATCGGGGCAAGGTGTTTCATGACGTGAGATCCTCTCCTTCCACGGCGAATGCGTGCTGGCGCAGGCGCGCCTTGGCGCGCAGGTACTTGAGATTGTGGCTGTTGGCATGGACGGCGGTTGGGATGCGCTCGGCGATGCGGATCCCCGCGCGGGCAAGCTGCGCCTGTTTGTCGGGGTTGTTCGTGATCAGCCGCACGACCGGGGCGCCAAGCGCCTTCAGCATCGCGGCGGCCTGCGAGAAGTCGCGGTCGTCCTCGGGAAGGTTCAACGCGCGGTTCGCTGCGAATGTATCGAGGCCCTGGTCCTGCAACAGATAGGCGGACAGTTTCGCATTGAGCCCGATGCCGCGGCCTTCCTGGCGCAAATAGACCAGATATCCGCCTTCCGCGCCCAGCAACTCCAGCGCTTCGCTCAACTGGTCGCCGCAGTCGCAGCGCATCGACCCGAAGACGTCGCCGGTCATGCATTCGGAATGCACCCGAACGAGAGGGGCAACGGAGGCGGTCCGGCGCGGGAAGCCGATCGCAAAATGCTCCTTCCCGTCGCTCAGGCCACCGAATGCATAAAAGGTGCCTTCGCCGCCGGCCCGGGCGATGTGGATCGGAACGGCTGTGACGATGCGCAGCCGGGCGATCGGTGGATCAGTTTGTTTGGTGTCGCACGCGTCCGTCGGGCTCACGGTTTGCGTCATGGGGCGGTCTCCTCACCGTTTTCGTCCAGCACCGCGGCATTGGCGATGTCTCGTTTGTTGAGCGCCATGGCGGCCGTCCACTCGGACGGCGTCGCGGCGCTGGGAAAAACGGTGGCAACCACGGCATCGGGACCGAGCGCGCGCGCGATGTGACGCGCGGCCAGCCAGTTGGCGCCGGCGGAGGATCCGACACGCAAACCGCAGTGTGCGTTCAACAGAGCAAGGGCTGCGAGGGAGTCCTGGAACCGCACCGTGAGCTTTTGGGCGATCCGTGTTTCCTGATCGGCGACGAATGGCTGTTTTCGTCCATTGCCAAGGCCGCCGGAGCCTGCGTATTTCGGCAATCCGTTTGGAGGCGCGGTGCTGCCGTAGGGGAGTTCCGCGGGGGTGACGGCGATCATTTGCACCCGCGGATAGACGCGCCTGAGAGCCGTGTGCACGCCCACCAGGGTTCCGCCGGTGCCGATCGATGCGACGAAGGCGTCGACGTCTGGTGCCTCCCGCCCGTCAACCCGTTGCAACTGCTTGACGAATTCCGCGCCGGTTCCCGTCTCGTGGATCCTAAGGTTCGCGCGGTTCTCGTGCTGGTTCAGGAACGACCAGTCCGGATGATGTTCGGCCGTCTGATAGGCGGCTTCCATCACCGCCCAGAAACCGAGTTTCTTGTCGACGAGGCGCACATCCGTGCCGAGGCTGCGCATATCCGCAATTGCGGCTTGCGACATGAAGGACGCCATGATGAGCGTGTTCGCCAGGCCAAGGTCCGCGCACAGTCGCGACAGCGACACGGCGAGGTTCCCGCCGCTATATTCAAGCACGCGTTCCGGGCGCGGCGTGCGGGAGAGGAGATCGCAGACCAGCGCGAAGGCGGTGCGGTCCTTTATCGATCCGGTGGGGTTGAACCATTCGCATTTGGCGAAGATGCGCGCCTCACCCGCAACACGCGGCAGCGCGACGATGGGCGTGTTGCCCAGTCGGGCGGCAAAGGCGGCAAGCGCGGGATGCCGTGCAAGCACCGCCGGATCGGGTCCGGGGACCGGGGCGGCGGGCGCCTCTGCCGGGAGGCGGGATTTCAATGCCGGCTGCGTCACGGCATGTCCTCGGCAAGGCGGAAGCCGATGGCGTAGAGCGGACGCGGATACAATCCGTGGCGTCGCCGGCACCGCGCCAGATCCCGAAATCGCGAGAACCCGCCGCCTCTTGCGACCGCGTAGCCCGCCGGCCAGACAAGCGCCAGATCGTCGGCGATCTTGGCTCCGCCCGGATAGGGCGCGTAGTGCCCGGCGACATATTCCTCGACGTTGCCGGCCATGTCGTCGAGGCCGAACGGGCTTCGTCCCATTGGATAGACACCGACCGGGACCGTGGTCATGAGGCCGGATTCCACCGTATTGGCCAGGTCGGGGTCGAAGGTCTCCCCCCAAGGAAACGTCAGCGCATCCGGACCGGCGGCGGCATGTTCCCATTCGGCTTCCTCGGGGAGCCGGAAGCCGCGCCCTGTTTGACGCGAAAGCCAGCGCGCATAGGCGGCGGCGGATGCGGCGGTGACCGTGTAGACGGGATGGTTGCCGCGTTCTGCGGGATACCGACCGAGCGGCCAGCTCGTCGGAAGCGCGTCATGACCGCTGTCCAGAAGGAAGTCGCGATACTCCCGGTTTGTCACCGGGTAGCGCGCAATGCGGTAAGGCGCCAGCGTGCGTGTATGTCGCGGGCACTCCTTCTCGATCCAGGACCGTTCGAGGAAGAGATCGCCGAAATGCGACATCACGTCGTCGACCTGATCCAGCTCGAGACCGACAGATACTGCATCGCCTGGGATATCGATCATCTCGGGCCGATGCGTTGTAATGCGCGGATCGCCGAGCTCGTTAAGGCGTGTTGCCGCTCCCAAACGATCCGGGAGGTTGCGGGACGGGTCCGCCATGACCGTCAGAAGTTCCTGCTCGCACGACGCGGAAAACCGCTCGGCCAGGCGCCGGTGGTCCGGCAGATACGCCTCGACGAAGGACTCCGGATACCCCATCGCCGCGCGGTCACTGGCCGTTGTCGGATGCGCCAGCGGCGCATTCGGCTGAAACGGGGTTGCGCTCTCGCCCGCCGGCCTTGACAGGCGTGACTGCGGTGCAGTCATGAGCGTGACCCCAGTGCCGAGGTTTCGCGGACTTCCACGAGCATTTCGCCGGTAAAGGGCTTCGACAGCGGCGCGGCAGGATTGCGCAAGTCCGTCGGGTGTTCGGCCTCCGCCGATTCTTTGTTCTCCTCTGTCGCCAGGTTGGGCAGGACGTGGCGGCTGGCTTCTATCAGGACGTCGTTGTGTCCGATCGCGCCAAGATGGGCGAGGAGGTCGTCCAGATGGGCAAAGACATCGGTCCTGGGCCGTCCTGCGCCCAGGCTATTGTGCAGCGCGCGCAGGGCGAGCGGACCGTCGTCACGTGCGGAGCGAAGCAGAAAATGCGGGGGCCAGGCTTCATTCGTTCCTTGATGCGGGGTGGCGGAAAGCACCAGGTCGTAATTTGACCGCATGGCTGTCAGGCCAGTGTCCGCATTGTCCAGCGGTGCGGCATCCAGATCGTGAAACAGAAGCGAGGCAAGGGCGCGCTGTCTGGTAACCCGGCTGAAGAAGCCGGCGAGGGTCGTCCAGGCCTGGTCTCCAAGAAGGCCGGTCTCGACGGAGATCCCGGCGGCGCGCAGTTTCTCCACCCCCCGGCCCGAAACGCGGGGATCGGGATCGAATGCCAGCGCGACGACGACGCGTTTTATGCCAGAGGCAATGATGGCATCCGTGCAGGGCGGGGACCGTCCGAGATGGGCACAGGGCTCGAGTGTGACATAGAGCGTCGCCCCGCGCGCCGCTTCGCCGGCGCGGGAAAGCGCCACCGCTTCTGCATGGGGGCGGCCGCCGGGTTGGGTGGCGCCCTCGCCGAGTATGCAGTCGCGTCTTGCGATCACACAGCCGATGGCCGGGTTGGGAGCCGTGGTCCCTCGGGCAGACGCTCCAAGCATCAGGGCCCGTTTCATCATCAGCGTATCGGTCTGGATGGTCACGCCGGTACCCTCGGTTGCAATCGAGAGAAACACCAATAAGTAGTTTTATATAGTGGCGCAACTCAAGGGTGCAGTCAAACGCATTGTCGCGCCAAACGGCATGTGTCGGCTCTTCTCCCGCGGGGCCGCAATCGCTCAGGCGAGGGCGGACCTGGCCGGCGGGTCGCAGACGATCCGGATGCGGGAGAGGGCGCTTTCCAGATTACCGCGCAAGGCGGTTTCACCCGGACCGGTGAGGATTACGAAAGCATGCCGGGAATAGGAATCCCGGGTCGGCGGCGCGACCATGCCGGTTTGAAACAGCAAACGGCTTTCCACCAGCCCGGGAATGTCGCGGATCGACCCGTCGAGCGATGCCTCTGAAACCGGCCCCCCTTCTCCACACAAATAGGCGATTGCAGCGAAGCGGTTCGCCGGCATTGATGAGGGCAGCGCCGCCGGGCGCCCGCAAAGGGCGGCGAAGCCGATTTCGATCGGGTCGATGCCGAGCGCCAGTTCCATCAAACGCCAGATCCGGTCGCCTCCCGGCCGCGCATGGGTTTCGATCAGATGCATCTGGTCGCCGTCGAGCTTGATTTCGGTGTGGCACACCCCTTCGGTGATGGAGAGGGCGTCGAGCAGCAGGAAAATGCGGTCGCGAATGTCGGCAAGCCTGGCGTCCTCTAGGCTTGCGGGAAACAGATGGCCTTCTTCCACGAAATAGGGCGGGCGTGGCGGATTGAGTTTCTCCGTCACGCCGAGAAGGTGGTGGCAGCCATTCAGCGAAACGGTTTCGACGCTGTATTCCGCGCCGCCGATGAAGCGCTCGACGATGAGCCCGTCGGCAAGCGCCTTGTCAGGGTAGGACTGAAGAATGGCGCCGGCGGTCTCGCGCGACACGAGACGCACATCGAGACTGCCCCGCCCCGCTGCGGGCTTTACGATGACCGGCTCTCCGGACGGTGTGCTGAGCCTCTCAACAGCCGCACGGGCCGACGTCCTGTCGTGCGCCGCCATCCAGCCAACGGTATCGAGCGCCCCGCCTGCAAGCGTCTTGCGCATTGCGATCTTGTTTCGCGTGAGCGCCACCGCATGCCGGCTGTTGCCCGCGATCCCAAGTGCATCGCAAATACCTGCCGTAGCCAGGCAATCGATATCCCGGACGGCGGCAACCGCCGTGAAACAGTGGGTCGGATGCAACAATCGGGCTCGTGCGATACAGGCGACTTCGTCTCGCGTATCGACCGTTTCCACGGCGCGGCAGGCCGCCTGGAGCGACGGGTCGATTTCGCTCGGAGTGCCGTGAAAGAGCACGAGGTCGTCGGCCACGCGCAAAGCCTTTTCAACGATTGCGGACCAACCGCCAACAAGCAGGAGGCATTTCCGATCATTGATGTGCGGGTTTGAAGTCATGATGCCCGCGCGCTTGTGCAATTGTCTGCAGGCGCTGTTACGCGAAAGGTGAAACGGCGCGAGACCTCTTCCAGTCGTTCCAGGGCCTGGGCCGGTGTGTCGCCGCCGACGGAAAACCGGGCGATGGAGGCGCCGCTCATGATCGGATCGACAAGGTGCTGACCGGGGCGGCAGAGGATTTCGGCATGGAGTATCCAGTGATCGTCGAAGGCGCTGAGCGGCGACACGTCCTGGAGTTGGCCGGCCCTGGGGTAGATGGCAATCCAGCCTCCGGCCGGAAAGCGGGCCTTTGCGGTGATACCGACCGGCAATCCGACCTCGAGGAGGGCGCCGCAGGCGCCGGTGTCGACGCCCCACAGGCCCGCAACGCAATCGCTGATCCCACTCCCCCCCGGGCGCCCGGCAACCTCGCCGAAATAGAGCTCTCCCCCCGGTGTCAGGAAGCATTCAAGGTGGGATACCCCCTCGCGGAAGCCGATGGCGGAAAGGGCCGTTGCATTCAACGACAGGATGCGGCGCCTGAGGTCCGGGTCGCGGACCGTCACCCCGCGTCGTGTCGCAAGGTCGCGAAAACGCAGAGGATGGCCGATATATTCAAAGCATTCAGCGAAGACAACATCTCCGTCCACCGTCACGGCTTCGACATGAAACTCCCGGTTTTCAAGGTATTGCGCGGCGATCTGATCCGTCGCCCCGCTTCCGGCAACAGCGATGCACTGTTTGAGATCATGTGGCGTGGCAACGACCTGAACGCCTGCCGATCCCATTCCGTCGCGTGGCTTGACCACGACCCGGCCATGTCGTGCAAGCAGGTCCCGGGCGGCTCCCGCGTCGGCCAGACAGACCTGTTCGGGGACGGGAATGCCGGCTGCCTGGACCATGTTTGACATGGTGAACTTGTCACGCAGCGCAAGCGCCCCATCCGGCGACCTCCCCGCGATCCCATGACGGCCACGAAATGCCGCGGCCGGCAGGATATGACGTTCCGACAACGCGATGATCCCGTCAAACGCATGATGCTGGTGGAGCCTTTCGGCGGTTGCCATCAGGGCGTCGAGTTGATGGTCGGTATCCGTGACATGAAGATCGAGCCCGGCGATATTCTTGAAGCCGGCCTCATGGACGGCTTTGGTGAGGACCGAGACGTGATGTTGCGACGGCGAGGGCTGGAACGCGCCGTTTGTGTCGGTGTAGCGGGTGACTCCGTCGCGATCCAGAATGAGAATATGTCGTCCGCTCATGAAGAATGCTCCTCGCCGGAAGGTGTGGAGGACGGTTGCGCAGTCGCGGCAACGCCTTGTGCCTCCGTGGCTGGATCCGGTTGCAATGCGCGCCGCCCGGAAAGGCGGACCGCAATCCCGGCAACGCCGATAGCGATGAAGAGAACGGCGTAGACGCCGGCCAGCCAGACGAAGGCCGACGCATGTCCGGCGTCCTGCAGCACGAAGGCCCATGCGGGAGACAGCACCACCACAACGATGCGGGTGATCAGGCTGATTGCCGAATTGATGGTCGCGCGAAACCGGTCGTCCACTGCGTCATTGACGATCACAGACCCGACGATGAGCACATAGGCGCGCAAGATCTCCATCAAGGCGATCGACACGACCGTCATCGCGATCCAGTCGAGCGCTCCGAGGAGCACGGAAATTTCGAGCAGAAGAAACGTGAAGACAGCGAAGCGCAGCGGAGCGACGGCGACCAGAAAGCGTTTCACCAGATAACTTGCGCCGGCACTCAAGAGGCCGGCGACGGCGGTGGCCGCTGCGGCGAACTCAAGCGCCGCGCCCATTTCCTGCCAAACGCCCTGATAGGTCGTGATTGCGATCATCGGCATGAACAGCGCGACGACCATGACCGACGCCGTGACGATCGCGGTCGCATTGCCTTGCGCGGCGAGATGGCGCAGCCCGTCCCGCGCCATGCGCACGCGCGAGCGTTTCGGTGTCGCGACAACCGGCGCCGGGTCGGAGGGGTGATCCGGCAGGCGATAGGAGAGAAAAACGAGAACGGCTGCGAAGGCGCCGGCGGCATTGATCCAGCCGACCATATCCAGCGACCAGGTCGCGATCAGTCCGCCAAGGAGTGTCGAGGCGAATTGGGCGAGTCCGGCAAGCACGCCCATCTGGGCAAGCGCCCGGTGGCGCGCGGCCGGATCGTCATTGCCTTTTTCCATTTCGTAGACAACGGCGATGTTGGTGCCGCTGTAGAAGCTCACGCCGACGCCGATCAGACCATAGGCGACGGCAAGCAGGGTGAACTCGGAGCTTGTCGCGATGATCAGGCAGCCCAGGAATTTTGCAAGCGCCCCGATGATCAGCGCGCGGCGGCGGCCAAAAAGATCGGACACCAGGCCCGAGGGGATCTCCATGACGACCACGGTCACCGAGACCATGTTCTTGATCAGAAAGACCTCCGCGAGGCTCAATCCGCGGTCGGCATAAAAAAAGATCAGAACGCCCTGGAGGAACGCGAGGTTCCAGATGAAATGGCCCAAAAAGAACTGGAACTGCAAACGTCCGGTCATCCCCGCGCGCCTTCTTTCGGCCGGCCTCGCGCGGCATGGCGCCGATGCGGCGTCATTCGGCGTGGACCACGAGACAATAGGGCGTTCCGTCTTCGCGCGGCACCCGCAGCGTCTGGCGCACCGTGAAGCCGTGTTTGGCGAGGAAAGGTGCCACCCAGTCGAGCGAGGCTGTCCGGGCGAAACGGCCATCGCGCATCACCTGGATGCCGTCATCCTCGATCTCACGGTTCGTCTCGAAGAGCGAAAGGATGAATTTCCCCCGGTCCGGCGTAACAAGCGCGCGGATCTTGTCGAGATAGAGGGGCTGAACATCCGGATGCTGATGATGAAAGCACCCGCTGTCGACGATTACGTCGAACGGTTCCACGAAAGAGGCGTCCATGAAGTCGCAGGCGTGGAATGCCAGTCGACCCGCCCGGCTCTCGACCAGCCCGGCCCATAGCGGGTTTTCGACCAGGTCGACCCCCAGCGCCGTGGCGCCGCGGTCCGCAAAAAAGGCCGTGAGCTCGCCTTGTCCGCAACCGATGTCCAGCATGGAGCGCGGCGCTTCCGGCCGACACAGCGCATCGTAGTAATCCTCGATCGCGCGAAGATTGCGGTAACCGCGCGTGCACACGGGCTGGTCGGCGTAGAGGTCGGTGTAGTAGCGCTGCAGCGACATCATGTAGTCTTCCGGGGTCGACCGGGCGTCGTCGTCGATCTCCGTGCTCTTCTTCATGCTGTCGGCCATCGCTATTTGATCGCCAGATAGCCGACAAAGCTGAGATAGCGCATCACGGTGAACACCGAGGAGAACCCGGCCTCGCGCAGGGCCTGTACGTTTTCCTCCGAGGTTTGCGGGTTCAAGATGCCCTTGAGGCTCTTGCTCTTCGCGATGATCTCAGCAGGGTGAAACCCCTGTTCGATCTTGAAGTCGACATAGAGACTGGAAAGGAGGTCCTGCGCCACGGGATCGGAGCCACGTACCTTCTCGAACATGATCAGCCCGCCGCCGGGAAGCAGGGAATCGTAGAGTTTGCGGATCAGTTGCGCACGCACCGCCAGCGGGGTGAACTGGATCGTGTAGTAGGACAGGAAGAGATTGGCGCGCTCGAAGGCGAACCGCAGGATGTCCGACGTGACGAATTCGATGCCGAGATGGCCGTGCTCCTCGCGCGCCTTCAATGTCATCGCCTCGACGCTGTCGATCCCGACCCAACGCACATTTTGATGCGCCGCGTGCCGCGTTGCCACCTTGGCGATCAGCTCGCCGACCGAACTGCCAAGCTCGTAACAGGCGGTTCCGTCCTGAACGAAGTAGTCGCTCAGTTCACAGGCGAGCTTGTGTCCCTCGGCATACATCGGGATCGAGCGCCGGACATGGTCCGCGAAGTGTGTGGGCGTTTGCCCGCCGAAGGACCAGCCTGCATTTGCCGCGCTGATGTTGTTGCCGACACTGGCGATAGGGGTCGTTTCGTTTGCACGCGGCTCGCTTCGGCCTGCCCCATGCCCCTTGGCACTTTCCACCTGCGCTTCCATTGCCTGCTCCTGCTTGCATCCTGTTGCGCGCATCCCAGTTGTTCCGCCCGAATACGGTGCTGCATTCGCGGGTTGGCGAATGGTGTTCCCGCCAGTGCGGAGGCGGGCGAACGCTCTTCCGCCATTGCCGTTTCCCGGGCGGAGTACAGCAAGTCGAATGACAGTGTGCTGCGTGCAAATGCAAATTAAAGTTGTAATTGCGAGGCTGTCAACTGGAAACGCCATCGGGCGTCGCGTGTGCCGCTCCAGGGGACATTGAGGCGGCGTGCTTGAAAACCGACGTCAGATTTGTCGTTGTGCGGACCCGTGCCGCACGTTTTCAGTGAGCGGCAAAGCGGGGCGAAACCGCATGCCCATCATCGCGCCCGACACGCAAAACGGGGCGGGACCACCCCGGTCCCGCCCCAACAAAAGGCATTCGACTGCACGTGCAACGGACTGAATGCGTTCAGCCGTTGGCCGGCTGTTTTGCAAATTTGCGCGCCTGTTCGATCCAGCCGTCCCGTTCGATGCGCCCCCGGAAATCGAGCTTGCTGTCGAGGGCTGCGATCTGCGCGTCCGTCAGTGCCGCAATCTGCCAATAGTGGAAGATGCCGGCGCCATTGAGCGCCGTTTGCAGTTTTGGGCCCACGCCGCTGATTTCGGTGAGATCGTCGGCCGCACCCTGCGGTTCGGCGAGGAGAACCTCGGCCAAGGGATCGCTGAGCTTGCCCGGTTTCTCCTGGACGGCAGTCGCCGGCGCGTCCGGTTTGGTGGCAACCGCGACCTCGACCGGATTTTTCGGTCGTGCGGGGGCCGTTTCGGGTCGCTTGTAGTGGGTGCGGATGAAGTCCATCACACGGGGCGCGATTTCCGAGCGGAAGCGTGATCCGTTGAACACGCCGTAGTGGCCGACGGCGGGCTGCGTGTAGTGCGCCTGCATGTCGGCGGCGAGGCCGGTGCACAGATCGTGCGCAGCCTTGGTCTGTCCGCCGCCGGTGATGTCGTCTTTCTCGCCCTCGACCGTGAGCAAGGCGGTTCGGCGGATCTTGCCGCAATCGACAAGCTCGCCGCGGTGTCGGAACTCCCCCTTGGGAAGGGCATGGGTGATGAACACCGTCTCCACCGTCTGAAGGTAGAACTCGGCGGTGAGATCCATCACCGCCAGATACTCGTCGTAAAAGTCCCGGTGCTTTTCCGCGCTATCGCCATCGCCATGGACCAGATGCTGGAAGAACTCGTGATGGGCGTTCACGTGGCGGTCGAGGTTCATGCTCATGAAGCCCGACAGCTGCAGGAAGCCCGGATAGACATCGCGCAGGAAGCCCGGCTGCGGGAAGGGCACCTTCATGATCACGTTTCGGCGGAACCAGTCGATCCCCTTGTCTTCCGCCAGATCGTTGACCGCCGTCGGATTGATGCGCGTATCGATCGGCCCGCCCATCAGCGTCATTGTCGCCGGCGACAGCGGATCTTCGTGACCCTCCATTACCGCAATGGCGGCCAGGACGGGAACGGAGGGCTGGCAGACCGCGACCACATGTGTATCGGGGCCGAGGAAGTGCAGCATCTCGATGATGTAGTCGATGTAATCGTCGAGGTCGAAACTGCCCTCGTTCACCGGCACCATGCGCGCGTCGACCCAATCGGTGATATAGACATCCGCGCGCGGCAGAAGCGTTTCCACGGTGCCGCGCAACAGCGTCGCATAGTGACCCGACATCGGCGCGACGACCAGGATCTTGGGGTCCTGACGCTGCTTCGCCCCGAGCTTCCGGTCGAAATGCAGCAGGTTGCAAAACGGCCTGCTCCAGACAATCTCTTCGCGAACCGGGACTTTCACCCCGCTGACGGTGGTCTCGTCGAGTCCGAACTCGGGCTTTCCGTAACGTCGCGTCATGCGCTCGATCAGCTCGCAACCGGCCGCGACGGAGCGGCCTAAGGGGGTATGCGTGAGCGGGTTGAGCGGGTTTTGGAAGTACAGGCGGGTCATGTCGGCCGTCGCCCGCATGGGGCTCATGGCCGCGTGATTGAATTCATACATATGATAGAATGGCACGCGATCGACCCTTCTTTGGTCCCGACCTTGCTGCATGGCCGGTCGGCACATTTATTTCGCATTGCAAAATAATATGACAAAGAGATTGCGTCGCATCAACCGCAACGGAGGTCGATACTCCGTAATTGCTGCAAAAATGCCGCGCCCGGACGAAAATGGGTGCGCGAGCAATATGTTGCGATGCGAAAAATCTTTCGATTTTCGTGAAATCGGCCCTGTCAGGCGGCCAGGTCGGCGACGACCGCGTCCAGAACGAGGAAGCCGGCCGGCGTGGCACGGACCCGATTGTTCTCCAGATGCTCCACCATGCCATGCTCCACAAGCTGGGCAATGCGTCTGGAATCGATTGTCCGGCCGGCGATGGCTTCATAGCGGCCAAGGTCGATGCCTTCCACCAGCCGCAAACCCATCACCAGGTATTCGTCGCCTTGTTCTTCCTGCGTGAGCGCCTGATCCTCGACCAGCCCGTCGCCGCGGGCCTCGACAGCTTCCAGCCAGGTTTCCGGGTGGCGTTCGGTCGCGGTCGCGAACTTGCCGTTGCCTCCCGTCAGGCGCCCATGCGCGCCCGGACCGACGCCGACGTAGTCGCCGTAACGCCAGTAGACGAGATTGTGCCGCGATTCCGCACCGGGAATGGCGTGGTTCGACACTTCATAGGCCGGCATGCCCCGTGCCTCGCAAATCTCCTGCGTCAGGTCGTAGAGATGTGCGGCCGTATCGGGATCCGGAACCACAAGCTTTCCGCTGCGGTGAAGCTCGAAATAGGGCGTGCCCTGCTCGATCGTCAGCTGATAGAGCGAAAGATGGTCCGCCGCGAGATCGATGGCCTCTGACAATTCCGCCTGCCAGTCCCGTGCCGTCTGGTCGGGGCGCGCGTAGATCAGGTCGAAGGAAATGCGCGGAAACGTGTCGCGGGCGATCCCGATCGCCTTTTTTGCCTGTGCGACATCATGCAGGCGACCGAGGCGTTTCAGATCCGGATCGTTCAGTGCCTGGACCCCGAGCGACAGCCGGTTCACGCCGGCGGCGCGATAACCCTTGAAGCGGGACGCCTCGACGGAGGAGGGATTGGCCTCCATCGTGATCTCGGCATCGGATGCCACACTCCACAGGCCGGCGATCGCGTCGAGCACGCGGGCGACCGTCGCCGGATCCATCAGCGAGGGGGTTCCTCCACCCAAAAAGATGGAATCGACGCGCCGTCCGCGCGTGCGCTCGGCGAAGGTTTTCAGTTCACGTTCGAAGGCGCTCGCGAAGCGCGGCTGGTCCACGCCCGCATGGCGGACGTGACTGTTGAAGTCGCAATAGGGGCATTTGGCCTCGCAAAACGGCCAATGCACATAGATGCCGAACCCGCCGTCGCCCTCGTATGTCATGCGCTCTCCAGACAGGCTTTCGAAAACGCCTGAAAGGCGCGGGCGCGATGCGACAGGGCCGGGCCGTCGAGCGTCCAGCCGTGTTTTTCCTCCGGCGACATTTCCGCGAAGGTGCGCGTGTGGCCGTCGGGCTGGAACATCGGGTCGTAGCCGAAACCGCCGTCGCCGCGCGGCGGCCAGACGATCTGCCCCTCGACCTCGCCGCGGAAGAACACGCTTTCCCCGTCCGGCCAGGCAAGGCACAGCACCGCGACGAAGGAGCCTCGGCGCTGTTCATCGCTCCTTGCGCCGGCAGCCTGGAGCTTTTCCTCCACCGTGCGCATGGCCATGGCGAAGTCCTTTTCCGGCCCGCCCCAGCGCGCGGAATAGACGCCGGGCTGACCGTCGAGGGCCGCGACGCAAAAGCCGCTGTCGTCGGCAAGGGCCGGCAGGCCGCTCGCCTTTGCCGCCGCGACGGCCTTCAGCTCGGCGTTGGCCTCGAATGTCGTGCCGGTCTCTTCCGGTTCCGGCAGGTCGAGCGCGCCGGCGGAGACCACCTCGAAGCCGTAGGGCGCCATGAGATCCTCGATCTCGCGCAGCTTGCCGGGATTGTGGCTGGCGATGACGATGCGGCCGGGTTCGAGGCGGCGGTGCGTTGGCTCACTGGCGTTGGACATGGGATCCTCAGGAAATCGCCATCTTCTGGAAATCGACCAATTGCCCGATCCCCTTCTTTGCAAGGGCCAGCAGCTGGGTGAACTCTTCTTCGGAGAAGGGCGTGCCTTCGGCCGTGCCCTGGATCTCGACGATGCCGCCGGAACCGGTCATCACGAAATTCGCATCGGTGTCGGCGTCGGAATCCTCCAGATAGTCGAGGTCGAGCACAGGCTTGCCGCCGTAGATGCCGCAGGAGATCGCCGCGATATGGTCCTTCAGGACCGGGGCGGACACCATCTCGCGGGCGCGCATCCACTCGACGCAATCCTTCAGCGCGACCCAGGCGCCGGTGATCGCGGCGGTGCGCGTGCCGCCATCTGCCTGCAGGACGTCGCAATCGACCGAGATCTGGCGTTCGCCGAGCGACGGCAGATCCACGACGGCGCGCAGCGAGCGGCCGATCAGGCGCTGGATTTCCTGGGTGCGGCCGGACTGCTTGCCGGCGGAGGCCTCGCGGCGCATGCGGTCGCCTGTGGCGCGCGGCAGCATGCCGTATTCGGCGGTCACCCAACCGCGGTTCTGTCCGCGCAGCCACGGCGGAATGCGCTCCTCGAGGCTCGCGGTGCACAGGACATGGGTATCGCCGAACTTGACGAGGCATGAGCCTTCCGCGTGTTTTGAGACGCCGCGCTCCAGTGTGACGGCGCGCAACTCGTCTGCTGCACGTTTGGATGGCCGCATGTCGTTTTCCTTCCGGTCGGTCTTGGCGCCACCGCACGCGGCGTCCATGGAATGTTTCGCGCACTTCTAATGCAAACGGACGCGAGAGAAAACGCTTCTCTGTTTCCATCGGCCCGGTCGGGGTCTGGCGCAGGCACGCGCAAGTCGCCGGCGATCTGGAAAAAACCGCGCAGGGTCCTCATCTTCCCGGTATGAGTGGTTATATTCCTGCAAAGAAGCGCATGCCCTGCCGGATCTTGCGCGCCCGCAAACGAGGACAGCAATCGTGACACTGGGTGGTCCCTCCGTCAGCCTGAGCGAGCTTGATCAGCGGTCGCGCGAGATCTTTCGGGCGATCGTCGAGAGCTACCTGGACACGGGTGAACCCGTCGGGTCGCGCAACCTGTCGCGTCATCCCGCGATCCGCCTGTCTCCGGCATCGATTCGCAACATCATGTCGGATCTCGAACATGCGGGTCTGCTCTATGCGCCGCACACCTCCGCCGGGCGGCTCCCCACCGAAGGCGGCTTGCGCTTCTTCGTCGATGCGCTTCTGGAGGTCGGCGATCTGACGCGCGAGGAGCGCTCGCAGATCGAGATCCAGGTGAAGGCGGCGCAGAGCGAACGCACATCGGAGCAATTGCTGACGGAAGCCAGCCAGATGCTCTCCGGCCTGTCGCGTGGCGCCGGCGTGGTCTTCACGCACAAGGCCGATGCGCGGCTGCGCCACGTCGAATTCGTTCGCATCGAGCCGCAAAAGGCGCTGGTCGTTCTGGTGGCCGACGACGGGTCGGTCGAGAACCGGATCGTGTCCCTGCCGCCGGGCCTTCCGCAATCGGCCCTGATCGAGGCGTCGAATTATCTCACCAGCCTGATCCGGGGGCGAACGCTGGCGGAGGCGCGCGTCGAACTGGAGAGCCAGCGCGACCGCCATCAGGCGGAGCTGGACGATCTGACCGCCAAGCTCGTCGAGATGGGGATCGCGACGCGCACCGGAACAGGCGCGGATTCGGGGTCGCTGATCGTGCGAGGGCGCTCCAACCTCCTGTCCGACCTGGAAGCGGAGCAGGACCTGGAGCGTATCCGCCTGTTGTTCGACGACCTTGAGAGCAAGCGCGATTTGATCCAGTTGCTCGCCGCGGCCGAAGGCGGCGACGGAGTGCGCATCTTCATCGGGTCGGAAAACAAGCTGTTTTCGCTGTCAGGCTCATCGATCGTCGTCTCTCCCTTTCGCGATCAGGACGAGCGGATCATCGGCGTCCTCGGCGTGATCGGGCCGACCCGGCTGAACTACGCCCGCATCATTCCCATGGTCGACTACACGGCACGTCTGGTCGGACGGCTGTTGCGCTGATATCCCGTGGCGACACGGCGTGCCGGACCCGGATCGGATCGCAACACGCCCCCAATGACCGGTACATGAGCCTGACATGAACCTGAGCCCCGCCGAACTCGAACGCTATGCCCGCCACATTGTCCTTCAGGATGTCGGGGGTCCCGGACAGCAGAAACTGAAGGCGGCACGTGTCCTCGTCATCGGTGCCGGTGGCCTCGGCGCGCCCGTGCTGCAATATCTCGCGGCCGCCGGCGTCGGAACGCTGGGCGTCGTCGACGACGACGTGGTCTCGCTGTCCAACCTGCAGCGGCAGGTCATTCACGACACCGATCAGCTTGGCGAACCCAAGGTCGCAAGCGCGGCAGAAGCGATTTCAAGGCTGAACCCCCACGTCAGGGTCGAGCCCCATGCGGAGCGGCTTGCGCCGCACAACGCACTCACGCTGATTTCGCGTTACGATCTCGTCATCGACGGGTCGGACAATTTCGCCACGCGCTATCTCGTCTCCGATGCCTGCTTCTTCGCCAGGAAACCGCTGGTGATGGGAGCAGTCGGGCGGCTTGACGGTTCCCTGACCCTGTTGAAACCCTACGAGAACGCTGCGGATGGCACGCGAAATCCGACCTATCGCTGCATCTTTCCGGACCGTCCGGCCGAGGGCATCGTGCCGACCTGCGCGGAAGCCGGGGTTCTGGGCGCGCTGACCGGCATGATCGGCACCATGCAGGCGATGGAGGCGATCAAGGAGATCGTCGGCTTCGGCGACGGGCTTGTCGGGCGCCTGCTTCTGGTCGATGCGCGGGACATGCGCTTCGAGACGATCCGCTATCGTTGGTCGGCGAAGAACCCGCTGAACGGCGAAAACCCCCTTCGCTATGACGAACTCGCGGGACCCGTGTGATGCGCTGGTTTCGCGCAGCCGATCCCCTTCCCGATGCGCTGGACCTGACACTCGGTGCCCGCAGCCTCACGGTTCGGCTGGTGCGCAATTCGCGGGCGAAACGCTACATCCTGCGGGTTCCCGCAAGCGGTGGCGATCCTGTGCTGACCGTGCCGGCGCGTGGCACGCTGGAGACGGCGAAGGCCTTTGCCGAGCGCCAACGCGACTGGCTGTCGGCTCAGTTGGAAAAGCGCGCGGATACTGCACCGTTTGCCGAGGGGGCATGCGTTCCCCTTCGCGGTGTTGAACATGTCATCGAGGCCGCCGAAGGCGTCCGCGGCCTTGTGCGCATCCGCGAAACCGCCGCCGGCCCCGTGCTCAGCGTGCCGGGCGGTCCCGATCACCTGCCGCGCCGGTTGCGGGACTGGTTCAAAGGGCAGGCCCGGAAGGATCTGGAGGCCGCCGTCGCCCGCCATGCCGATGCCCTTGGCCGCGCGCCGGCCGGGATCACGCTGCGCGATACGCGCAGCCGTTGGGGGTCCTGCAGTGCAACCGGAAATTTGTCGTTTTCCTGGCGGCTCGTGCTTGCGCCGCCGACGATCCTGGACTACGTCGCAGCGCATGAGGTTGCCCATCTCGCCGAGATGAACCACGGTCCTGACTTCTGGCGCCTGTGCCGTAACCTTGCCCCCCAGACCGACGAGGCCCGCGTCTGGCTTCGGCAAAAAGGCGGGACCTTGCATCTTTACGGCTGATTGCCGCCGACCACCTTTTCCGGCGGTCCCCGTGACCGCTCCCGCCGATTGCCTCAGGGGTATTTTGCATGCTCAAGCCGGACACGTGGTTGCTGACGATCCTGCTTGCTTCCCTGACGGCGCTCGGGCCTTTGTCGACCGACATGTATCTCCCGGCCCTGCCCGGCATCATGCGCGATCTGGGCACCGCCAACGCCTCGGTGCAGCTCACGCTGTCGATGTTTCTGGTCGGCTTCGCGGTTGGTCAGATCTTCTACGGGCCGCTGGCGGACCGGCTCGGGCGCAAGCCCGTCCTGCTCACGGGCCTGGGGATTTATGCGGTGGCAAGCCTGGCCTGCACGTTGGCCCCGACCGTCGACATCCTCATTGTCGCAAGGTTCCTGCAAGCCTTCGGAGCGGCTGGGCCGGTGGTTCTGGCACGCGCGGTTGTGCGCGATCTCTATGAGGGGCCTCGCGCTGGGCAGGAGCTGGCGCGCATGGGATCGATCATGGGCCTCGCCCCTGCGATCGCGCCGTTCTTCGGTGGCCTGATCGCCAGCGCGGGCGGCTGGAGGTTTGTCTTTCTGGTCTCGCTCGTCTTCGCGGTTGTGGTGATGTTTGCCATCGCCCGCGGACTTCCCGAAACCCTGAAGCACCCCGAAACCGAACGATTTTCGCCGGGCGCATTGTTGCGAGGTTTTACCTCGCTGCTGCGACACGGGCTGTTTCGCGCCTATCTGTTCATCGTCACGCTGACCTATTCCGGTCTGTTTGCGTTTATTTCGGGATCGTCCTTCGTGCTGCAGGACGGCTACGGCTTGACGCCGGCGGTCTTCGGCATCGCTTTTGGCGTCTGCGCGGGCGCCTATGTCTGCGGTACGATCATTGGCCAGAAGGTCGCGCCGCGCCACGGGGTGGAACGAACGATTGCGCTTGGGGTCGCCTGCCTTGCAGTGGGTGGAAGTGCCATGCTGATTGCCCTTTGGGTTGCCCCCTCGGCCCTGTCGGTCGTCGTTCCGATGATGCTCTACATGGCCGGCGTCGGTCTCGCGCTGCCACAGTCCCAGGCTGCGGCACTCATGCCGTTTCCCGAACGGGCCGGTACCGCTTCCTCGCTGATGGGCATCGGTCAAATGACGACGGCGGCAGTGATCGGCATCGGCGTCAGCGCCTCGCTCGACGGCTCCGGGATGGCTCTGGCCGGTATCATCGCGGCACACGGCTTTCTGGCGGCGCTTGTGTTTGTCGTCACCCGCGCTGCGCGCCGGGCCGTGTAAGACAAGTCATCCCGGAAACGGCAAAGCCGCCTATCCGCCAAAGATCCGGTTGAGCAGATCGAGCGGGCCGCCGTCGTCCTGCGTTCCATCGCGCATCGGCGGCAGACGTCGCGCGGGGTCGCCTTCGGCAGGTGTGATCGCGACGGGGGCATCGGGATTCGCGCCTGGCCGGGCGACCGTCAGCGGACGGTCGGAGACGCCTGGCAGACCGGCCACCGCAAGTCCCTGATGTCCGGCCGTCATCACGTCTTTCCAGATCTTCGCGGGCAGCGATCCGCCGGTTGCCCGTTTCGTCGGCGAATTGTTGTCGTTGCCGAGCCAGACGGCGGTGGTCAAGGTTCCCGTGTAGCCGATGAACCATCCGTCGCGGAAATTCTGGCTTGTGCCGGTCTTGCCGCCGGCGGGCCGGCCGGGCAGCTGGGCGGCCCGTCCCGTTCCCGTCAGCAGCGTTTCCGCCATCATCATGTTCATGTCGGACAAGGTGCTGTGGTCGATGACGCGACCCTTGCCATCTCCCTGGCGGGCATAGAGCAGCTTGCCGTCGGAGGTCCGGATCGAGCGGATGACATGCGGCACGATGCCATAGCCGCCGTTGGAAAACGGCACATAGGCGGCGGCGATTTCCAGCGGAGTGACCTCCGAGGTTCCAAGCGCGATGGAAAGATTTGACTGCAGCGGCGAGGTGATGCCGAGCTTTCGCGCGCTGCGGATGATCGCGCGCGGGCCGACCTCATTCGCCAGTCTGGCCGCAACCGTGTTGAGCGACAGCGACAGGGCCTGCGTGAGGCTGACCGGCCCCTTGTAGGATTTCGAGTAGTTCTTCGGCGCCCATTTGCCGATCCTGACCGGTTCGTCGACGCGGATGGTGTTTGGCGTCAATCCGCGTTCGAGTGCCGCCAGATAGACGAAGGGCTTGAATGCCGAGCCTGGCTGGCGATGGGCGTTGACCGCGCGGTTGAACTGGCTGCGCGCATAATCGCGCCCGCCCACCAGCGCCTTGACGGCGCCGGCGCGGTCGAGCGTGACGATGGCGCCCTGTTCGACGCCGCGTTTTACGCCTTCGTCGGCAAGCGCGCGGCGCAGCGCGTCTTCGGCAATGATCTGCAGGCCGAGGTCGACGGTGGTGTCGACGATGATGTCCTGTTCAATGCCTCCGACGTAGCTTGGCAGCAACTCCATCACCCAGTCGGCGATATAGTTTTCGCTCGCCGACGTGTGATGGGTAACGACGCGCATCGGCGCGGCGATGGCGTCGGTTGCCTCGCGTTCGGTGAGGTACCCTTCCTCCGCCATGGCCGCCAGCACGGTCGCCGCCCGTTCCGCAGCGAGGTCCGGGTTGCGGGTCGGGGCATAGCGCGAGGGGGCCTTCAGAAGGCCCGCGAGCGTCGCGGCCTCGGCGACGTTCAGCATGCGCGCGGACTTGTCGAAATAGCGTCGCGCGGCGGCATCCACGCCATAGGCTCCCGCTCCGAGATAGACCCGGTTCAGATACATCTCCAGGATCTCGTCCTTGGAGTGATTGGCCTCAAGCCAGAGTGCGAGAACGGCCTCCTGGACCTTGCGCTTCAAGGTTCGATCGGGTTCCAGAAAGAGGTTCTTCGCGAGCTGCTGCGTCAGTGTCGAGCCGCCCTGGACCAGCCGTCCGGTCGTGACATTGGTGACAATCGCACGGGCCAGGCCGATGGGATCGAGCCCGAAGTGCGAACGGAAGCGCCGGTCCTCGATGGCGATCACCGCCTGCTCGAGATAGGGGGGGAGCTGTTCCAGCCGCACGGCCTCGCCGCCGGTGTCGCCACGGTTGGCCATCAGGCTGCCGTCGGCCGCCACGATGCGCACGTTGGGGGGACGTTGCGGGACTTTCCATTCCGACGTCGGAGGCAGATAGGCGGCATAATATCCAAGCACGCCGATGCCGGCGATTCCGCCCCAGATGCACAGCACGACGCTCCAGTAGACGGCGCGCCGCAACAGGCCGCCCAGCCCGCCGCGCCGCGTGCGGGCGGATTTGGGGCGCCGGCCCGTGGATCCGCGTTTGCGGCCCTTGCCGCCGCCTGTTCCGGACCCGCGTTTGGCGGACGCGGAGCGCGCCGGCTTTTTGCCGACGGCGCCCGGCCGATCCGCCTTTGTCAGGCGCATGTCGAGCGTGCCGCCGTTGCGTTCGGAGGCGTGCATGTCGAGGCGCGGCTCTTGCCGGCCCCTGCGTGACGATCCTCGTGCCATGTGTCCGATCTGGTTGATGCGGGGCAGACTGTCCCTTTGGGTGTCTGCGGATCTGAAGTTTAAATGCGGCAATTTAAGGGGGTGTTAAGCTTGCCGGTCGCGCGCATGCGACGGGCCGCAGGCGGGCGGACTTTACACGGGCTGGCGGAGTCCCTACCCCTTGAACCGGAAAACGAACGGGAGATCGGACGAATGGCCAAGGGCTACTGGATCGGGCGGGTCGATGTGACGGACCTGGACGCCTACAAGGCGTATGTTACGGCCAATGCCGAGGCGTTTCGCGCCTACGGTGCGCGGTTTCTCGTGCGTGGAGGCACATTCGAGTGCGTCGAGGGTGCTGCACGCGCCCGCAACGTGGTGATCGAGTTCGACAGCTACGAGCAGGCGCTGGCCTGCTATCGCAGCGATGCCTACGCCCACGCCAAGAGTCTGCGGGAGAGGGGGGCCGTAGCCGACCTGATCGTCATCGAGGGCTACGACGGCCCGCAGCCTTGAGCGAAGCGGGCGCCTTCGTTGTCCGCGCGGTGGAGCGCGACGAAGTAGACGCAGTCCACGCCCTGTGGCTCGCGGCTGGGGATCGGGGTGCCTGGCAGCCTGCGTCGAACGGAGCGGATCTTCTGGCCGAGCTCGATGTGCTGGCGCCGGAGGGGCGCGTCTGGGCGGCCTTTCAAAGGCGGCGTCCCGTCGCCTTTGCGGCGGCGGGCGAACTCGACGGCGCCTTGTGGCTGTCCGCGCTCGGCGTCGATGCGTCGTTTCGCGGGCGCGGTCTGGCGCGATCGCTTCTTGCCGCCGCGACCGGATACGGGCAATGGGCCTATTATCCCGCTCTGCTGACCCTTGCGCCGCGCGCACAGATGGAATTTCTGGAGCGTTTCGGGTTCCTGCGCCTTGATGGCGAGCGTCTGGATGGCGGCTTGCGCGCACTGGCCGATGCACGAAACCTGTCGGCCTTTGCGCGCAGATTATAAGGCTTGCGCCTAGCTTGCGTAGCGCTGGGCGTCCGCCCCGTAGTGGTTTACGTAGCGGCTGTTGAGCGCAGACACCGGCATGATGATCAGGACGTCTGTCGTTCCGAACTGCCGGTCCACCACCGCACCTTCGCCAATATAGGCGCCAAGCCGCAGGTAACCCTTGATCAGCGGCGGCAGATCCCGAAGGGCCTGGCGGTCGTTGATCTCGGCTTTCGCCATCCGGTTCATGTCGACAAAGCGGTGATCGACGGCTTTGACCTGCCAGTCCTGCGGCGGTCGGGCGTTGTGATGCAGGAAGGCAAGCTGCTCCGCCATCCCCTCCGGCTCGGTTCCCGCAATCGAGGCGCAGCCGACCATGACATCGACCCTGTGCATGAGGACATAGGCCCAGATGCCATGCCAGAGCAGCTCGACGGTGCGTTTCGTCCGGTAGGGCTTGAGCACGCAGGAGCGCCCGAGTTCCAGGAAGTTGAGATGCGGATGCCGGTCGACCAGCGTCTGGATATCAAACTCGTCGGCGGTGTAGAAGCCGCCGTTTTGCGCGGCGACGGCCTGTCGCAGCAGTCTGTATGTGCCCACGATCCGCGGCTTTTTGCGTCCGAAGGGGGCATTTCGCTCCGCCGTATCGTGATCGAGCACCAGAAGGTGGTCGCAGATTTCGTCATAGGCGTCGATGTCGCGGCGTGTCGCCTGTGCCTCGGCATCGGCGATTGCCGACATTTCCTCATAGAACACATGATAGCGCAGCATCTGGGCCTTCCGGATTTCGCGCGGGCTGCGCGCCAGCCGGACTTCAAGCGATCCGATGCGACCCAGGCTGGCCGCATGCCGGCTGGTGGGTGTCGCGGCCGTTCGCGGCAGCCATGCCGGAGCAAGGGCCGCGGCAGGCATGAATTTCCGCACGAGGCTGCGCGGAGACAGAAGACCCGATCGCTGCATGGACATGGCGTTTTTTCCCGACTTACCCCCGGCAGACGTGCATGTGCCCCCTGGACACGCGTTGGCCGCTGACACGCCCGTCTCCGACAAGCTGGTGGATGTCAACACGTCGCGCCACCCGGGTGACCGCGTTTCATTGCACTGTCGTAGACCATACTTTCCCGACACTTGCGTGACAATGCGGGCGCGCGCGTAAAGGTTGTCGGGAGAGGGGAGCTGGCCCGCCTAACCGGGACCCGTTCCCACGTCGCGTAGATGGCGGGCGAGCAATTCGGGGTCGATCGGCTTGGTCAGCACGGCGTCTGCGCCGGCAGCCAGGGCCGCCTCTTCCGCTTCCGGCGTGACATCTGCAGTGACCGCGAGAACGGCGACCGGCGTGCGGGTTGCCTGGCGTTCCAGGTCGCGAAAGCGACGGATTGCCGTAAGGCCGTCGACACCGGGCATATGGAGATCCATCAGGATCATGTCGAAACCCGCCTGGCAGCGCACGGCGTCGAGCGCTTCCGCGCCGTCGCTGACCACAACCGGTTCATGGCCGAGCTTGCGCACCAGCGCTTCGGTCAGCATTCGGTTGATGTCATTGTCGTCCGCGACCAGCAACCGCAGCGGTCGTGAGGCGGGGGACTTGCTCCTGGCCTGGTAGTCCTTCGAGCGGTCGTCGCCGAGAAGGTCCCATGCGGCTTCGGTGTCGCCACGTTCGAGGACCGCGTGCACGACCTGAACCAGCGTCGCGGAGCGGATAGGACGAATCAGATAAGCGCCGAAGCCCGCCGCCCGCAGCCGGGGCAGCCGTTCGCGTTCCGCCGGCGTGATCATGACGATGGCCGGGGCCGTGACGCCGGCCGCCCTTGCGCCGGCAAGCCAGGCGCCGGCGTCGGAGACGGCGAGCGGGTCGAGCAGGATAAGGTCGGCACCTGCCAGCGCATCGTCACCGTCGCCGTCACCGGCGGAGACGAAAAGAGCTTCGGCGCCTTCCGCTTCGAGCCGGCGCGCGACAAGCGGTCCCTCCACACGGCTGCGGGTAACGAGAACGATCGTCTTTTCCGCGAGCGCCGCGCCGGTTCCGACCGCGCTGTCCGCCTTCTTGTCGTCGGCTGAGGGGGCAAGCGGCAGGGTCACGCGAAAACACGCGCCGGCCCCCTCCGCCGCCGTTGCGGTGATCTCGCCACCCATCAGCCGCGCGAGACGTCGCGAGATCGAAAGGCCGAGACCCGCGCCGTCGAAGCGCCGCGCGGGACCGTGATCGATTTGCTCGAATTCCTCAAACAGCCGTTCCGCCTCGCCGGCGGAAAAGCCGATTCCGGTGTCGCGGACAGTTATTGCAAGCCGCGATGATCGCGCGTCGGCAGGGGCGGGTTCGCATTCCAGCGCAATCTCGACGCCCCCCTCCTCGGTGAACTTCAGGCCGTTGCCGGCGAGATTGAACAGGATTTGCCTGAGGCGCACGGCGTCGACGACCAGCCGGTCCGGCAATCTCGGCGAGACGAAACAGGCGATTTCCAGCCCCTTGGCCTGCGCGCGTGGACTGAGAAGCTCCACCACGCTTTCCGCCAACAAGGCGATGTCGGTCGGGGCGGGCGCAAGATCGAGACGGCCGGCCTCGATCTTCGACATGTCCAGCACTTCGCTGATGAGAAGCAGCAGGATTTCTCCGGAACTGCGTACGGCCTCGACGTAGCTGCGCTGTTCGGCGGTAAGGCGTGTGTCGCGCAGCAATCCGGCCATGCCGAGGATGCCGTTCAGCGGCGTGCGGATTTCGTGACTGACGGTTGCAAGGAAGCGGCTCTTGGAGGCGCTTGCGGTTTCCGCCTGGTTGCGGGCCGCGACAAGCGCATCCTCGATCTGGCGCCTGTCGGTGACGTCGCGCAGGATCGTCTGGATCAGCGGCTCGCCGCTGCGCCCGTCCCGAACGGCGACGTCGCGGCGAGCAAACCAGCGTGGGCCTGTCGCGGTCTCGATGCGAATGTCGGCGCAGCCCGCGGGGCCGCTGTCGTCGCCGGACGCGTGCAAGGCATCGATGCGTCCGTCGGGGAAGAGTTTCAGGGCGGCGTCGTTGGCGTAGACGACGTCACCGCCCTCGCGCCAGCGGGTGACCACATCGCCGAGCGTGTCGAGCACGTCGCGATGGCGGGCGTCGCTCTCCTTCAGGTGCCAGATGTCGTCGGAAAGGGCCTCGTTTTCGGCTGCAAGGTCTGCAAGCCGGCGGGAAAGGCCGCTTTCACGGGTGCTGGCCCGTGTCTGGACGATCGCAAGGGCGGCAAGCGTGAGCCCGGTCATTGCGAGAACCGTGGCGGCAACAGACTGACGTGCGGGTTCCGGCACGATCGACAGCAAGGCGGCCGCGCCGGCAAGGAAACCGACGGTCGCGATCGCGAACGTGAGCAGAAGCACGAGCAAGCCGCGGTCCGGCATGGCGGTGTCGCCGGAAACACCATCGTCCGGCGGTGAGGTCCGGACATTGACGGCGTGCCGGGGCCGCTCGGGCGGAGCCTTGCGGTTGAGCGATTGCGGGGACACGAAACTCCACTCCCGATGACGCGCGGCGCGGTTGAAAACGCGAGTCTCGTCTGCAGAGATTGAAAAAGCGTTTCGCAAGGTCCCCCGGAAGGGGCCTCAGGCGGCCTGCCGGTCGAGCGCTGCGCCGCGATAGCTCAGCGCTTCGGCAAGATGCATCCGGCCGACCTCCGCCTGTCCGTCGAGGTCGGCGAGTGTCCGCGCGACCTTCAGAACGCGGTGGTACCCGCGCGCCGACAGGTGCAGCGTTTCCGCCGCGCCCTGCAGGAGTTCGACGCCGGCCCGGTCGGGTCGGGCGACATTCTCGATCAGGCGCGCGCCCGCCTGGGCGTTGGTGCGGGCGGTCGATCCCAGCGCCGCGTAGCGGTCGCTCTGGATGCGGCGTGCGGCAAGCACCCGTGTCGCGACATCGGCGGAACTTTCCGCGGTGTCGGGCGCGATCAGGTCGGCCGCCGACAGGGCGGGCACGTCGATCCGCAGGTCGAGGCGGTCAAGCAGCGGGCCGGAGAGGCGTCCCTGATATTCACTCGCACACCGCGCCCCACGCTTGCACACATGTCCCGGTTCTCCGGCGTGGCCACAGCGGCAGGGGTTCATTGCCGCGATCAGTTGCACGCGCGATGGATAGGTCGTGCGGTGGTTGGCCCGGACGATCACGCTTTCGCCGCTCTCCAGCGGCTGGCGCAGGCCGTCGAGCACCTGTGGCTGAAATTCCGGCAACTCGTCCAGGAAAAGCACGCCGTTGTGCGCGAGCGAGACCTCGCCCGGGCGGGCACGGAAGCCGCCGCCGACAAGGGCTGCCATCGAGGCGGAATGATGCGGGGCCCGGTAGGGCCTGCGCTCCGACAACCGTCCGTCGGAGAGTTCGCCGGCGATCGAGGCGATCATCGACACTTCGAGCAATTCGCGGGGCGAGAGCGGCGGCAGGATCGAGGGCAGCCTGCTCGCCAGCATCGACTTTCCGGCGCCGGGCGGGCCGATCATCAAGAGATTGTGCCCGCCGGCCGCGGCGATCTCGAGCGCTCGTTTCGCTGTCTCCTGACCGCGCACCTCGCTGAGGTCGGGAAGAACCGAAGGATCCGCCCGAAGCCTCGGGATCGGACGGGAGAGCATTTGCGTGCCCTTGAAGTGGTTGGCGAGCTGGATCAGCGAGGCCGGCGCGAGAATGTCCATCTCCTCGTCGGCCCAGGCTGCCTCCGCGCCGCAGGCGGCGGGGCAGATCAGGCCCTTGTCGGCCGTGTTGGCGGCGATGGCGGCCGGCAACACGCCGGCGACGGCGGAAATCGAGCCGTCCAGGGCGAGTTCGCCAAGCACGATGTAGCCGTCGAGATCCGGTGCCGGAATGGCGCCCATCGCCGCCATCAGCGCGAGCGCGATCGGAAGATCGAAATGGGAGCCTTCCTTGGGAAGGTCGGCGGGAGCCATGTTGACGGTGACGCGTTTGGCGGGAAGCGCCAGGCCGGAGGCCAGAAGCGCCGAACGCACCCGTTCGCGACTTTCGCCCACGGCCTTGTCGGGGAGGCCGACGATGGTGAAGGCGACCTGCCCGGGACCGATCTGCACCTGCACGTCGACCGGCTTGGCCTCGATGCCCTGAAACGCCACCGTCGCGACGCGTGACACCATCTTTCCCCCCCTCCAAGCGCGCTTTGAAAAATTGCAATTGAAAGAATTGCAACCTAGCGCAACCGGAGAGGGTGTACAACCGCACGTTTGTGCGGTTTCGCGATCCGTCGGATCAGCTGTGTGCCGCGCGTTTGGCCTCCACGATGTCCCACAGGGCCCCCGCGACATCCGGGCCGCCGAGCTTGGCGACGGCGCGAATGCCGGTCGGGGCCGTCACATTGATTTCCGTCAGGCAGCCGTCGATGACGTCGATCCCGACCAGGATCAGTCCCTTTTCGCGCAGCGAGGGTCCCAGGCGGGCGCAGATCTCGCGTTCGCGTTCGGTCAGATCCGCTTCACGCGCGGCGCCGCCGCGCACCATGTTGGAGCGCAGGTCGCCCGCTTGCGGGACCCGGTTCACGGCGCCGGCGAACTCGCCGTTGACCAGAAGGATGCGCTTGTCGCCCTTGTCGACATTGGGCAGGAAGCGCTGGATCACCCAGGGCTCGCGGAAGGTCGCCGCGAAGAAGTCGTAGAGCGATCCGTAGTTGAGGTCGTCATGGGTGATGCGGAACACGGCCGCGCCGCCGTGGCCGAACAAGGGCTTCATGACAATGTCTTGATGCTCGGCGCGGAAGGCATCGATGGCGTCGCGGTCGCGGGTGATCAGCGTCGGTGGCATGAGGTCGGCGAACTCGGTGACGAAGAGCTTTTCCGGGGCGTTGCGCACGGCCGCCGGGTCAT
The DNA here is from genome assembly GCF_000423705.1 of Stappia stellulata DSM 5886. Lineage (GTDB taxonomy): Bacteria > Pseudomonadota > Alphaproteobacteria > Rhizobiales > Stappiaceae > Stappia > Stappia stellulata. The sequence goes on from NZ_AUIM01000011.1 coordinate 407,517, forward strand.
TGACCACGAGGGTCCTGGGGTGGACCTTCTCCAGCATGTGGGTTGCCGCGACATAGGCCATGTCGAAGGGCGGGTCCTGGCGCATCAGGATGACGTCCATCTCCAAAAGGTCCGTGACCTTGGCGTCGCCCAGTTCGAAGTGGCGGCCGGCCTCGTCGCGCACCTGCACCGGTTCCAGCGCGGCGGTGACGCGGTCGCCGGTCATCGCCAGCCTGTCCGGCGTGTAATGATGGAGCGTGTGGCCGCGCGCCTGGGCCTCCAGCATCAGTGCGAAGGCACTGTCGCCGGCGATATTGATCGAGGAGATGTGGTCCATCTGGACCGCGATCTTGAGCGGGGATGTCGAGGGCATGCGAGACTCCGGCGCCGGAAGCGGCAAGGGAAAGGCGTTTGCCCCAGCATATGCGGGCAAGGGGACGCTTTGTCCAGACGCGGGCGTCCCAACGACAGGTCACCGCTGAGGGGCGGTAAACGCGTCAGCGACATGGATCGGCCAGCGTCCGGGAACCACAAGCACCGCATCGAACCGAAGGACGGCCGCATCCGCATCCTCGCGCCGGGCCTGCCAGACGCGCGCGGCTGCCGCGATACGTCGTTGTCCCTGCGCGGTGATGGCCGCAAGAGCTGCGTCGCGGGTGGCGCGGGCCTTGACCTCGACGAAGGCGATGGTGTCGCCCTTGCGGGCGATGATGTCGATCTCGCCGCTGCCCGCCTTGTAGCGGCGGGCGAGAATGCGCCAGCCCCTGAGGCGCAGCGCGACGACCGCCAGTGTTTCCGCGCGCAGTCCCAAACGGTAAGCGGAGCGCCGTTTGCGGCTGGGGGCGGGACGCGGCGGCAGAGGGGGCATCGCCGCTATACGCTCGGCTGGAAAGTCGCTGCCAGAATGACGGCGAACACGGTTACCAGAAAGCCGCCGACGGCCAGTTTCCAGGCATCCTTGCGCCGTTTCAGGCCCGGCCAGCCGAGCGGCTTGATCACCTGGATCGTCGCCACCAGCGCAAAAAACACCATGATGATCTTGGTCATTCGTCCCCCCGGCGCACGGCCGTCACTGCGCCTTCAGTTCCATCGCGCGTTTGTAAAGCGTCTTGCGGTCGACGCCGGTCATCTGCGCGACATGTTTTGCCGCACCGGCAGCCTTCATGTCCTTGAGAGCCTCCGCGAGCAGGGCGTCGGCATCTTCCGGGTCGGCTTCGGTCTGCTCGCCTGGCGGTGCGACGCAGACCACGATCTCGCCCTTCACGGCAACATCGGCGTAGCGCGTCGCCAATTCGGCGAGTGTCCCGCGCTCGAAGGTCTCGAAGCGTTTCGTCAACTCGCGCGCGACGACAGCCTCGCGGTCCCGGCCCAGCACTTCGGCCATGTCGGCGAGCGAGGCGGCCAGTCGCCTCGGGCTTTCGAAGATCGCCAGCGTCGCCGGCAGGCGCGCCAGTTCGCCGAGACGGGTGCGACGCTGGCCGCGCTTTTGCGGCAGGAATCCGGAAAAACAGACCGTGTCGGACGGCAGACCGGCGCCCACCAGCGCGGCAAGCGGGGCGCTGGCGCCGGGGATCGGAACGACGCGGTGCCCCGCCTCGACCACGTCGCGCACCAGGCGGTAACCGGGATCGGAAATCAGCGGTGTGCCGGCGTCGGAGACCAGCGCCACGCTGCCGCCCTTCTCGAGCGTTGCAAGCAGGCGCGGGCGCACGCGCGCCGCATTGTGCTCGTGATAGGCGGTCAGCGGCGTGCGCAGGCCGAAGCGTTGCATCAGCGTGGCTGTGACGCGCGTGTCCTCGCAGGCCACAAGATCGCAGGCGGCTAGCGTTTCCAGTGCGCGCACGGTGATATCGCCGAGGTTCCCGATCGGCGTCGACACGATGTAAAGCGCTGATGCGGGACGTGGCGCCTGAAAGATCTGGCGACCGATGTGGAAACCGTTTTCGCTGCGTCCGGGTTCGCTCGCCGGCCGTGCGGTTGCATCCGGGGCCGGGGCGCCGCCATGCGCGGGCGATGATGAGGGGGGGGCTTTGGATGTCATGACCGGATCGTTTTGACAGGAATCGCCGAAAACGCCAAGCTTGGCTTGAGGATTTGCAGCCGCGGGGGCAGGCTGATAAGCATCTTTTCCCGCACGGTCGGTGCCTGCGGGTTTGGGACTGCGGATATCGGGGAGATCTGGCGCAGTGTTTCGTATCATTCGCGACGTCGAACACGGGGCGCGCAAGGCCGCGCTGGGGGCGGCGCTGGCTGCTGCCACCTTGCTGGCAAGCTGCACGGGGTCGGGGCTTGGCGATTATCCGGGCTATCCGTCCACGCCCGGCGGCCAGCCGGCGACGAGCGGCCAGACCGTGGGAACAGGCTCCGTGCGCGTCGGCATGCTGCTGCCGATGAGTGGCGGCGGCAGCGCGACATCGATCGCGACCGTGTTCCGCAACACCGCCGAACTCGCGCTTCAGGACTTTCAGGGCGCGGATATCCAGATCCTGATCAAGGACACGGGCGGCACTGCGCAAGGTGGACGCCAGGCCGCGCAGGCGGCCATTCAGGAAGGTGCGGAACTGATCATCGGTCCGGTCTTCGCACCGGCCGTTGGCGGCGCGGCCTCGGTGGCACGGTCGTCCGGTGTGCCGGTGGTTGCCTTTTCGAGCGATGAATCCGTTGCCTCGCGCGGCGTTTATCTCTTGAGTTTCCTGCCGCGCAGCGACGTCACCCGCATTGTTTCCTATGCCGCGCGGCAGGGAAAACGCTCCTTTGCCGCCCTTCTGCCGGACGACACCTATGGTGCGGTGGCGGAAGCCGTGTTCCGTCAGGAAGTCGGACGCGCGGGCGCGCGCATCGTCTCCATCGAGCGCTACAAGGTGCAGGGCAACGACACCACGGACATCGCGGCAAAGGCGGCAAGCATTGCTGCCAATGCCAGCCAGATCGACGCGGTCTTCGTCCCGGCTGGAAATGTCGCCCCCTTCGTTGCGCAGGCGCTGTCGTCGGGCGGGGTCAATCTCGCCTCCACCCGGATGCTGGGCAGTGGCCAGTGGGACACGCAGCAGGTGCTCAATGCCTCGCCGCTGACCGGCGCCTGGTACCCCGGGCCTGACGGCGCCGGGTTCCAGGCCTTTGCGGAACGCTACCAGAGCGCCTATGGCAGCCGCCCGCCGCGCAATGCCTCCCTTGCCTATGACGCGACGATCCTGGCCGCGGGCCTTGTCCGCTCCGCCGGTGCCTCGCGCTTTTCCGAGCGCGTCCTGACCAACCGGGACGGCTTTCTGGGCATCGACGGCGTGTTCCGCTTCGACCGGCAGGGCACCAACGAGCGTGGCCTTGCGATCTACGAGGTCACGGGGTCGGGATCGCGCATCATCGCGCCCGCTCCGCGTTCCTTTGGCGCCGGCGGGTGATGTGCGGGCGCGCTTGCGCCTCGCATCCTGACCGCGGCATGTCGTCGTCGATACCGATCCCGGAGATCCAAAGGTGAGCCTTGCAGACAGCCGTATCCTTCTGATCGTCGGCGGCGGGGTTGCCGCCTACAAGAGCCTCGACCTGATCCGGCGCTTGCGTGAACGCGGCGCTCGGGTGCGGGCGGTGATGACAGAGGGAGCCCGCCAGTTCATCACGCCTCTGTCGGTCGGCGCCCTGACCGGCGACAAGGTGTTTTGCGACCTCTTCGACCGCGACGACGAACATGACGTCGGGCATATCCGGCTGTCGCGCGAGGCCGACCTGGTGATCGTGGCGCCGGCGACGGCGGATCTGATGGCCAAGATGGCGACCGGCCTTGCCGGCGATCTGGCAACGGCGGTGCTTCTGGCTTGTGACAAGCCGGTGCTCATCGCGCCGGCCATGAACCCGGCGATGTGGGACCACCCCGCGACCCGCCGCAATCGCGAGACGCTGGCAGGCGACGGCATCCGCCTTGTGGGGCCGGGCGTCGGCGAAATGGCGGAGAGCGGAGAGGCCGGCGTCGGACGCATGGCCGAACCGATGGAGATCGTTGAGGCCGCGGAGCGCGTGCTTCACGGCGAGGCAGAGGTGCCACGTCTCGAAGCGCCGTCGGGCAAGGGGCCGCTCGCTGGCCGGCATGTACTCATCACCTCCGGGCCGACCCATGAGCCGATCGATCCCGTTCGCTACATCGCCAATCGCTCCTCCGGCAAACAGGGACACGCAATTGCTGCGGAGATGGCGCGCGCCGGTGCGCGGGTCACGTTGGTAAGCGGCCCTGTCACCCTTGCGGATCCGCCGGGCGTGACGGTCGTACGCGTGGAAACCGCGCGGGAAATGTTGGCGGCCGTCGATGCTGCGCTTCCCGCCGATGTCGGCGTGATGGCGGCGGCGGTCGCGGACTGGCGCGCGGCGACCCTCCAAGCGGGCAAGATCAAGAAGGACGGAAGCGGCGAGGTGCCACCGCTGGAGCTTGCCGAAAACCCGGATATCCTGGCAAGCGTCGGCCACCATCAGACCCTGCGCCCGCGTCTTGTCGTCGGATTTGCTGCCGAAACCAATGACGTTGTTGCAAACGCCCGCGCCAAACTGGCCCGGAAGGGGGCGGATCTGATCGTCGCCAACGACGTCTCGCCGGAGCATGGCGTGATGGGCGGGGACGCCAACACCGTTTATCTGGTCGCTGGCGACGGTGTGACGGACTGGCCGACCCTGCCGAAGGCAGAGGTTGCGCGGCGCCTTGTCGCCGAGGTCGCGCGCAGGCTTTCCGTGCTCTCGGGAGGATCGGCATGACGCTGTCTCTTCGGATACGCCGTTTGCCGCATGGGCAGGGCCTGCCTCTCCCCGCCTACCAGAGCGCGGCGGCCGCCGGCATGGATCTTCTGGCGGCCAATGACGGACCCTTGCTGCTGCAGCCGGGTGCCCGCGCGCTGGTTCCGACGGGGATCGCCATTGCACTGCCCGAGGGCACGGAGGCGCAGATACGCCCGCGCTCGGGTCTGGCTGCCAAACACGGTGTGACCGTACTCAACACGCCGGGCACCATCGACGCCGACTATCGCGGGGAGATCAAGGTGATCCTGATCAACCTCGGAGACGCGCCCTTCGCTATCGAACGCGGCAGCCGTATCGCCCAGATGGTGGTGGCGCCGGTCGCGCGGGCGGAGCTTGTCGCGGTCGACGACCTTGATGACACGGACCGCGGCACCGGTGGGTTCGGCTCCACCGGGGCAGGTTGAGCGCGGGGCAGCGTTTTCCAGCCTGTGTCGGGCGGCGGTGAGAAACACATTGCCTTGCATCGGCCCCTTGTCGAAATCACATTCGGTGCAGCAGGCGTTGCGGAAAATTCCGTTGCTCGCCTCGCCGTGGATGAACGCATACGTTCGATGCAAGCAACGAAGCGGCAACGGGCCGCGCAATCTGGGAGCCTGACATGAGCGATCGCACCCCCGGCCGAGGCCGGATCTACGCCTCGATCACGGAAACCATCGGCGACACGCCGCTCGTTCGGCTAGACCGGCTGGCGGAAGACGCGGGCGTGAAGGCCGAGATCCTGGCCAAGCTCGAGTTCTTCAATCCGATCGCCAGCGTCAAGGACCGTATCGGCGTTGCCATGATCGAAGCGCTGGAAGAGCGCGGCACGATTGCGCCGGGCAAGACGACGCTGGTCGAGCCGACATCGGGCAACACCGGCATTGCGTTGGCCTTCGTCGCCGCCGCCAAGGGCTATCGCCTGATCCTGGTGATGCCGGAGACCATGTCCATCGAGCGCCGCAAGATGCTCAAGCTCTTGGGGGCGGAGCTGGAGCTGACCGAAGGTCCCAAGGGCATGAAGGGGGCAATCGCCCGGGCCGAGGAAATGGTGTCGGAGATCGACGGCGCGGTGATGCCGCAGCAGTTCGACAATCCGGCCAATCCGGAAATCCATCGCAGGACGACGGCGGAAGAAATCTGGAACGACACGGGCGGCAATGTCGACGCCTTCATCTCCGGCATCGGAACGGGGGGAACGATTACCGGCGTGAGCGAGGTGCTGAAGGCGCGCAAGCCGGATCTGCATGTCGTCGCTGTGGAGCCGACCGACAGCCCGGTCCTGTCCGGCGGCACGCCGGGACCGCACAAGATCCAGGGGATCGGCGCAGGCTTTGTGCCGAGCGTTCTCAACACCGAGGTCTATGACGAGGTCATCCAGATCAGCAACGACGAGGCCTTCGAGATGGCGCGCAAGGCCGCGCGGATCGAAGGGCTGCCGGTCGGGATTTCGTCCGGCGCCGCGATTGCGGCGGCCCTCAAGCTGGGGGCGCGCGGCGAAATGGCCGGCAAGCGCATCGTCGTGATCATCCCGTCCTTCGCCGAGCGCTATCTGTCGACGGCGCTGTTCGACGGGCTGGAGTAACCGTCCGACCGGACCGCGCGCACAGGCGCGGTGGAGATGACGAGCAAGCGGCGGGACCCGGTGTCCCGCCGTTTTCGTGTCCAAACACCGGGATCAATGGACAACGACCGCCGTGCCGGTTGCGCTGACCATCAGCATCGAGCCGTTCTGTCCGACCGTTTCGTAGTCGATGTCGACGCCGATCACGGCGTTGGCGCCGAGGTTTGCGGCGCGCGCCTGCATCTCGTCCATCGCGATCTGGCGGGCGCGCTGCAATTCTTCCTCGTAGGCACCAGACCGGCCGCCGACGATGTCGCGGATGCCGGCGAAGAGATCCTTGAAGATGTTGGCTCCGAGAATGGCTTCCCCGGTCACGATCCCCTTGTAGTCGGCGATCTCGCGTCCTTGCAGTGAATTGGTGGTCGTCATCAGCATGTCGTCGTGTCCTTTTCGCCCGGGTGTGCGGGAAGGATGTGGCGAGCAGGCCGTCGCGGATCAAGATGGCGGGGGCTTGCCGGTCGTGCGCTACGGTCGTGCCCCGATCAGCCTGTCGATGGGAGCGTAGTCGTCGGTGAGCACCGGCGGGTCGAGTGTTTCCACCAGGGCCGTGACACGGGCCGGCGGGATGCGGCCGATGATGCGGTTCGGTGCACCCGGCGCGGTCGAGGCGAGCGCCATGCGGCCGGTTGGCGACGGGCTGTCTCCTGCCATCAGCACGAAGGTCGTGCGTCCGCCGGAAGAGAAGTCCTCCGCCTCCACCCACGCTTCCACGACCGGAAAAACGGTCTTGAGCGTGCGCACGCTGGCAGCGAGCGCCCGCAGGCTGTCGCTGTGGTCGATCAGGTTCATGAGATAGAACCCGTCCGGGTCCAGGCTGTGTGCGATCTCTTCGTAGAATTCGCGGGTGACCAGATGCGCCGGCACGGCGATGTCGGTGAAGGCATCGCCGACGACGACCTGAAATCGGTCGAGACCCGAAAGCGCCACCCGCGCATCCGCATGGGTGATGGTGAAGCGCGATGTGTCGACATCGAAATCGGCCCTGGCGACCCGCGTTACCTCCGGGTCGATTTCGGCGGCGACCAGACCGGGTCGTATTCCATCCGCGCTCCAGGCGCGCGGCAGCGTCAGCGCGCCGCCGCCAATGAAGAAGGCGCGCTCAGGCGAACCGTCCAGCCGTGCGCGGGCGATCGCGTCGATGGTGGCCGCATAGGGCATCTCAAGGCGTGTCGGCTCGCCCAGCACATTCAATCCATGACCGAGGTGATCGAGCACCATCAGTCGCGCCGGTGCCCCGACGTCGGCGCTGACATCGATGGACCGGATGCAGTAGTAGCGGCTTTCCACCGTACAGGCGCTCGCTGGCGTGAAAGGCGTGGCGGCAAGGGTGGCGAGGGCGAACAGCGTGAGCGCCGTTGCTGCGGAGACGATGTCGCGCCCCGCACGCTCCCGTCCGGCATGGCCACGCAGCATCGCCAGACAGGCGAGCGCAAAGGCGGCATAGGCGGCGGCCACCACCACCAGCGTCCAGATTGTCCCGATCCAGGAAATGAACAGATAGCCGGCTGACAGGGTTCCGGCGATGGCCCCGATGGCGCTGAGCGCGTGCAGGGCGCCGAGCGCCCGCCCGCTGCGCGCCCGGTCCTCGATGGCAAGCCGCGCCAGGATTGGCGACGGAATGCCGGCAGCAAAGCTCGGCAGAAAAAACAGCAGACCGGTGAGGGCGACGATGCCGCCGATGGGGCCGGGAACCGCGCTCAGCACGGGCGCGGACACCAGTCGGATCAGCGGGAGTGCGGCGAGCGTCGTGAGCGCGCCGAGTGCGCCCGATATGGCAAGCCACGCAAGAGCCGTGCGCTGCGGACGGTCGGCGACAAGACCGCCGATCCAGTGTCCGGCTGAAAAGCCCGCGAGCACAACCGCGATGACGGCGGTCCAGGTGTAGAGCGACATGCCGACATAAGGCGCAAGCATTCGCCCGGCGACAATCTCGACCACAAGGCCGGCGGCCGCCACAAGAAACTGTGCGCCCAGCAAAAACCACAGCGGCACGGTGTTTCCGGCGGCCGCGGTTCCGGAAGTCGTCGGGGAAAGCGTGTCTGTTGTCATGGGATCGAGCCTAGCGTCTCGGCGCGAGACCATCCAGCCTCATCGCGTTACGCCGCCGGGGCCCCGATCCGATCGGGATGCGCGGCTGCGAAGGCTTCGATCTGGTTGCAAGCGGCATCGATCTCGACAATGCGCGGCATGGCCGTCAGGTCGACGCCCCAGCGCCGGGCATTGTAGAGCTGCGGGACGAGGCACAGGTCTGCCATCGTCGGGGTGTTGCCGTGGCAGAAGGTGCCGGACTTGCCGTCTGCGAGCATTGTCTCGACCGCGGTCAGCCCTTTGGCAATGAAGGTTTGCATCCAGTCGATTTTTTCCGCGTCCCCCCCGCCCATGAGCTTCACCGCGTGGGCGACGACATTGAGATTGCAGACCGGGTGGATCTCCATTGCGATCGCATTGGAAATCGTCCTGACGCGCTGCCGCTCGAGCGGCGTGGCGGGAAGCAGGGAACTTCCCTCCCGCGTTTCGTGCAGATATTCGATGATCGCGAGCGACTGCGTCAGGACGGCGCCGTCGATTTCCAGAGACGGCACCAGGCCTTGCGGATTGCGGGCCCGGTTGTCCGCGTCCCGCTGCGCGCCCTTCAGCAGGTCGACGGCCATCGTGTCATGCTCGACCCCGAGAAGGTTGAGCGCGATCCGCACCCGGTAGCTTGCCGAGGAACGCCAGTAGTCGAAGAGCACGGGTCGGGTCACGAGATGTCCTCCTGTGATGGCGGGCCGTTTGGCGGGCCGCCGAAATGATCCTTCCCGAAAGCGTATGGCATGTGCATGCGGTGAGGCCAAGAGGACACAACGGGAACCCCTTGCCGGAAATCCGTCCGAAATCATGGGCTTGGGCATGTTTCAAGCCGGCGCGCGACGTCTGTGCGACAAAAAATTTGACTATTTGGTCAAAATTCGGCTCCAATATCGGGTGTGGACGTGTCTCCGCCCAACGAGAGATGCGCCGCGTGCAATCGCCTGGCCGGCACCTGAAGAACGCGAAATGCGTCGCGGCGTCGGCTTCTTGAGGAGAACACTGCGCCGGAGGACCGTTCGCGGCCCCGGCCTTCGCATAAGGTGCAGCCATGGCTGACGCACTCCCGGGGCCCGACATCCGCACGGGCCGCCTCTCGCCTGATGACTATCTCGAGAATTTCGACGATCTGCATCCGCCGCTCGGACCGCATGAGGCCAGCGTGGAGGCGGATCGCTGTTACTTCTGCTACGACGCGCCCTGCACGATCGCCTGTCCGACCTCGATCGACATCCCCAAATTTATCCGTCAGATCTCGACCGGAAACCCGATCGGGTCGGCCAAGACGATCTTCGCGGAAAATATCCTGGGTGGCATGTGCGCCCGCGTCTGCCCGACGGAAACGCTCTGCGAGGAAGCCTGTGTCCGCAATCTGGCGGAAGACAAGCCGGTCCAGATCGGGCTGTTGCAGCGCCATGCCACCGATGTCTATCTCGAGCGCCCGGACCGGCATCCTTACGTGCGCGCGGCGTCGACGGGCAAGAAGGTCGCCGTCGTCGGCGGTGGCCCGGCCGGGCTGAGCTGTGCGCACGGCCTTGCGCGCGAGGGCCACGACGTCACCGTCTTCGATGCCCGCGAAAAGCTCGGTGGCCTCAACGAATACGGCATTGCGGCCTACAAGACGACCGATGACTTCGCCCAGACGGAGGTCGATTTCGTGCTCGCCATCGGCGGCATCGACGTTCAGTGCGGCAAGGCGCTTGGCCGTGACATCACGCTCGACGGTCTGCGCGAGAATTTCGACGCCGTGTTTCTCGGCATGGGCCTGCCCGGCGTCAACGCCCTTCGGACCGACGGCGAAAGCCTGACCGGTGTGATCGACGCGGTCTCCTATATTGCGGAACTTCGCCAGGCGAGCGACCTGTCGCGCCTGCCTGTCGGCCGCAAGGTGGTGGTAATCGGCGGCGGTATGACGGCGATCGACATTGCGGTCCAGATCAAGCGTCTCGGCGCGGAAGAGGTCACCATCGCCTACCGGCGTGACCGCGATGCGATGAAGGCGAGCGCCTACGAGCAGGAAGTCGCCCTGACCAACGGCGTCGTGATCCGCGAATGGTTGCAGCCCAAACGTCTCCTTGGCGAAGGCGGGCATGTCTGCGGCATTGAACTGGAGCGCACTGCGCAGGATGACGCCACACGTCTTGGCGGCACCGGCGAGACCGTGACGCTCGAAGCGGACCAGGTTTTCAAGGCCATCGGCCAGACCTTCGTGCCCGATGCGCTCGGCGGAGCCGAGGTCCTGTCGCTCGATGGTGGCAGGCTTGGTGTCGACGCGGAGCGTCGAACCTCGCTGTCCGGCGTCTGGGCCGGGGGAGATTGCATCGCCGAGGGCGAGGACCTGACGGTCGCCGCCGTCGAGGACGGCAAGATCGCGGCCCGCTCCATTCATGCTGCGCTGAGCGCTTGACGGACAAGCATCGCGCGCGCAACCCTCATTGTTCAACCGCGGGCAAGACCCCGTGGGGAGGATCACGAAATGGCTGATCTCAGCACAAACTTCATCGGCATCAAGTCGCCGAACCCGTTCTGGCTGGCCTCCGCGCCGCCGACCGACAAGGAATACAACGTCGTGCGCGCCTTCAAGGCGGGCTGGGGTGGCGTTGTCTGGAAGACGCTGGGCGAGGACCCGGCGGTGGTCAACGTCAACGGCCCGCGCTACGGCGCGATTCACGGACGCGACCGCAACCTGATCGGCTTCAACAACATCGAGCTGATCACCGACCGGCCGCTCGAGGTCAACCTGCGCGAGATCAAGCAAGTCAAGCGCGATTGGCCGGATCGGGCGATGGTCGTGTCGCTGATGGTGCCCTGCGAGGAGCAGAGCTGGATCGACATTCTCAAAAAGGTCGAGGATACCGGAGCCGACGGCATCGAGCTGAACTTCGGCTGTCCGCACGGCATGTCGGAACGCGGCATGGGGTCGGCCGTCGGCCAGGTGCCTGAATACATCGAGATGGTGACCCGCTGGTGCAAGCAGCACAGCCGCATGCCGGTCATCGTCAAGCTGACGCCGAACATCACCGACATCCGCAAGCCCGCCCAGGCGGCGAAGGCCGGCGGCGCGGACGCCGTGTCGCTGATCAACACGATCAACTCCATCGTTTCGGTCGACCTCGACCAGATGGCGCCCGAACCCACCATCGACGGACGCGGCGCGCATGGCGGCTATTGCGGTCCGGCGGTCAAGCCGATCGCGCTCAACATGGTGGCGGAAATCGCCCGTGATCCGGAAACCCACGGCGTGCCGATCTCCGGCATCGGCGGGGTGACCACCTGGAAGGATGCGGCCGAGTTCATGGCGCTGGGCGCCGGCACCGTGCAGGTCTGCACGGCAGCGATGACCTACGGCTTCAAGATTGTCGAGGAGATGAAGGACGGTCTGAGCGACTGGATGGATGAGAAGGGCTACACCAGCGTCGACGAGGTTGTCGGTCGGGCCGTGCCCAACGTGACGGACTGGCAGAGGCTCAACCTCAATTATGTCGTGAAGGCCCAGATCGACCAGGACGCCTGCATCCAGTGCGGTCGCTGTCATATCGCCTGCGAGGACACCTCGCATCAGGCCATCACGTCGATGAAGGACGGCTTGCGTCATTTCGAGGTGATCGACGAGGAATGCGTCGGCTGCAATCTGTGCGTTTCGGTCTGTCCGGTGGAGGATTGCATCTCCATGGTTCAGATGACCGAAGGCACGGATCCGCGGACCGGCAAGAAGATCGAGCCGGATTACGCCAATTGGACCACGCATCCGAACAATCCGAACCGGGTGATGGAAGCCGCCGAGTGAGCTGGTCGATGGCACCGGATCGGCGGAGCGTTCGATGAGCGTCTCCGCCGACAATGCGGGACCGGCAAGCGGAACCGGGCGCGCCCATCTGGCGATGCTCGGTTTCGTGTTTCTCGTCTCGACGTCCTTTCCGGTCGGTCATGCCATTACCGGAGATCTCGCTCCGGCGGTTTTGACCGCTTTGCGCTTTTGTCTGGCGGCATCGATCTTCGCTGCAATCGCCACTTACAAGGGCCTGTGGCAGCGGCCGAAACTGTCGCGCTTCCCGGTCTATGTTCTTATTGCCATCGTGCTGAACATCTTCTTCGTGACGATGTTCGAGGCGCTGCGCTACACCAGCGCGCTCAATGCGGGCGCCGTCTTCACGCTCTTGCCGGCGTTCACGGCAATTGCCGGCTTCGTCTTGCTGCGGCAGCGGTCATCGAGACGGCAGATTGCCTGCCTCGCAATCGGCGCAGCCGGCGCCCTTCTGGTGCTCTATGGTGCGGACCTCAACCGGCTCCTGCGCTTCGAGATCGGGACCGGAGAGACGATTTTTCTCTTCGGGGTGATTTCCTACGCCTTTTATTCGCCCTTGATGCGCCTCTTGAACCGGGGGGAGCCGCTGGAGGTTTTCAACTTCTGGATCCTGACCTGTGGTGCGGTCATGCTTGTCGCCTATGGCCACGAAGACCTGCTGCACACGAACTGGGCGGACGTTCCGCCCCGTGCCTTCATCGGGGTCGCCTATCTGGCGGTCTTTCCGACCGCATCCAGTTTCTTCTTCGCCACATACGCCAGCCTGCGCCTGCCGTCGGGCCCGGTGATGGCCTACACGTATCTGCTGCCGTCCTTCGTCTTGTTCGAGACGCTGGCGCTGGGCGCGCCCTGGCCCGGGATGCTGACGCTCACCGGCGTCGCGGTCACGGCGGTGGCGACGTTGATCCTGCAGCGCGATACACAGCGCAGGGGCTGACCGCGCCGTATGGTGCGGGTCAGTTGCGCAGCTGCGTTGCCATATAGGCGATGGTCTTGCGGTAGACCTCCGCGCGGTTCCAGTCGCGAAGCACCCCGTAATTCGCGGTTCCCGGCGACCAGTCGGCGCCCTTGCGCCACCCGTGCCGACGCAGGAAGTTCGCCGTCGAGGCAAAGACATCCGGTTTGCTGCGGATCAGGTTGGGCCGGCCGTCACCGTCGAAATCGACCGCATAGCGCTCGTAGCTGGACGCCAGAAATTGCGTCTGGCCGATTTCGCCGGCCCAGGCGCCCTTCATGTCGCGAATGCGCATGGCGCCGCGGTCGGCAATGCGAAGCGCGCTCATCAGCTCGTTGGTGAAGAACTTCGACCGCCGGCAATCATAGGCAAGCGTCGCCAGCGAGGAAAAGATGGGAATGTCGCCCATGAAGCGGCCGAAACCGGACTCCAGCCCCCAGATCGAGACGATGACTTCCTTCGGCACGCCGTATTTGCGCTCGACCCGGTCCAGCACGACCGCGTGCTGGCGCAGCCGCTTGCGGCCGATGGCGATGGTGCTTGGCGGCGCACGACGGGCCAGGAACTGCTTGAAGCTCAGCTTGAAGGATTTCTGGTTCCGGTCGCGGCGGATGACCTTGGCGTTGTAACGCAAGCCGCCAAGGGCGGCCTTCACCGTTCTCGACGAAACTCCCGACGCCGCCGCCTGTCGCTGGAAATCGGCAAGCCAGGCCGGGAAGCCTGCTGCCGTGTTCCCGCAGGATGCGGCCCGGGCGTCGGACGCACCAAGGGAAAGGCCGAGACACAAAGCACCGGCGATGAGCAATTTGGAACCACGCATCGGTATCCTCGCAAGTGTTGCGCTCCGCATTCCGGCGTGCGCGCTTCAGGGGGCGTCACGCCCTTTCGACGCGACGTAAGGCATGAGGATACCCTGCCCTGTCTCGAGATCAAGCGCGCGGCAGAAGGCCCTCGAAGAGAAGCGTCGTCAGGGTTTCCAGCGCCCCCTTGCGGAACCTGTCGTCGTGAATGCCGGATCCGGTCAGCGCCTCGATCTGCGGGGCGAAGTCGGCGTAATGCTGGGTCGTTGCCCAGATCAGGAAGATCAGGTGATGGGGGTCGACATCGCGGATCTTTCCGGCGCTCGCCCAGTGGCGCAACACCTCGGCCTTTTCCTCGACGAGCGCCTTGAGCGGGCCTTCCAGCACGTCCCGGATCATCGGCGCGCCTTGCATCACCTCATTGGCAAACAGGCGCGAGGCCTCGGGCTCGTTGGCGGAGAAGCGAAGCTTCTGTTCGATATAGGCGGTGAGTTCGCGGCGCGGGTCGCCGTCGGGATCGAGCGTGCGCAAGGGGGCGAGCCAGCGATCCAGCAGGCCGGCGAGGACCGCCTTGTAGATCTCCGACTTGGAGCCGAAGTAATAAAGGAGGTTCGACTTCGACATGCCGGCGTCGCTGGCGATCTGGTCGACACGGGTGCCGCGGTATCCGAAGCGGGCAAAGGTCCCAAGCGCGGCGTCCAGGATGCGGGCCCGGTTTTTCTCCTGAATGCGCGTGCGACGCGGTTGCTCTTCCACGCTCATGCGTCCGCGCATGCGGGTTGGGCGCTCGCGTCCGGCCCGACAGCCGTGGGCGGGATGGCGCCGATGCCGGCGAGGATGATGCCGGTCACGGTACGTTTCGCCTCTTCGAACTGCGCCTCATTCAGGGGCAAGCCCCCGTTCAGTGTGTCGACCTGGTGATTGAAGTCGGCGTAATGCTGGGTGGTGGCCCAGATCATGTAGAGCAGATACTGCGCGTTGACCGGCGCGATCTTGCCCTCCGCAATCCATCGGTCGATGACAGCGGCGCGCGAGGCTGTCCAGTCGCGCAGGGTGGTCTCCAGATAGTCCTGGATCACCGGCGCCTTGTGCAGGATTTCGTTTGCCCAGACCTTCGAGCCCATCGGATGCGCACGTGAGATGTCCATCTTCGCCGAGATATAGGAGGTCAGCGCCTCGACCGGATCGTCGCTCTCGTCGAAGGTGTTGGCCGCATCGAGCCAGACATTGAAGATATGCTCCACGACGCGGCGATAGAGCGCTTCCTTGGTCGGGAAATAATAATGAAGGTTCGCCTTGGGAATGCCGGCGCGGTCGGCGATCACGCCGGTTGTCGCGCCCCGGAAGCCGCGTTCGGCGAAGACCTCCTCGGCCGCCTTGAGGATCGCGCGTTCGTTCTCTTCGCGAACGGCGCTTTTTTGTGTCTTGTCCCTGGCGCGCATTGTCCCTGATCGCCAATTCGGCACAACAGCCAAAATTGATCTTGACCATGTGGTCAAGCCTTCCTAGGCTCATTTTGACCATTTGGTCAGGTTTTTGGGCCTGACGCAATGGATAACATGCGACGGACCGTTGGCACAAAACAACAAGACCGACGGCCGCGACCTTCCAGATTTCAGCCCTCGCGCTTCGGTGCGGGAGCTGCCTGTGCGGAACGCAAGCTGTCATGCTGTGCAAGTTCGCGACGCGCGGGAAGACGGGGAACGATAGGCGGTGCTAGGCTTGATGCCGGCACCAGGCGGCAACACACGTCCGACGTTTAACTCGGGCGCGCCGCGTAGCCGATCGCATCACAGACAACAGGGCGCCCGCCGGGAACGATTAACGCGGGCGATCGGAGGACCCATGTCGCAGCCGGCGCTGACCAGCAACAATCTCGACGCCTTCTGGATGCCGTTCACGGCAAACCGTCAGTTCAAGAAGAACCCGCGTCTCTTCGTCGGTGCGGAGGGCATGTACTACAAGACCGCAGATGGCCGTCAGGTGCTGGATGGCACGGCCGGTCTGTGGTGCTGCAACGCCGGCCACGCGCGGCCCAGGATCACCGAGGCCGTTCAGCGTCAGGTCGCCGAGCTCGATTATGCGCCGGCTTTCCAGATGGGCCATCCCCATGCCTTCGAGCTGGCAGCGCGTCTTTCCGCGCTTATGCCCTCGCCGCTCGATCATGTGTTCTTCACCAATTCCGGCTCCGAGTCCGTGGAAACCGCCCTGAAGATGGCGCTCGCCTATCACCGGGTTCGCGGCGAGGGATCGCGCACCCGGCTGATCGGCCGCGAGCGCGGCTATCACGGCGTCAATTTCGGCGGTATTTCCGTCGGCGGCATCGTCGCCAACCGCAAGATGTTCGGCACGCTTCTGGGGGGCGTCGACCACATTCGCCACACCCACGACATCGAGCGCAATGCCTTCTCGCGCGGCCAGCCGGAGAATGGCGCGGAATACGCCGAGGAGCTGATCCGGCTGGTGCAGTTGCACGATCCCTCGACAATCGCCGCTGTGATCGTCGAGCCGGTGGCCGGCTCCACGGGGGTGCTGATCCCGCCGAAGGGCTATCTCAAGCGGCTGCGCGAAATCTGCGACCAGCATGGCATCCTGTTGATCTTCGACGAAGTGATCACCGGCTTCGGGCGGCTGGGCTCGCCCTTCGCGGTCGATCATTTCGGCGTGGTGCCGGATCTCGTCACCACCGCTAAGGGCATAACCAACGGCGTCATTCCGATGGGCGCGGTGTTCTGCTCCAGCGACGTGCACCAGGCCTTCATGACCGGGCCCGAGCACCTCATCGAGTTCTTCCACGGCTACACCTACTCTGGCCACCCGGTCGCCTGCGCGGCGGCGCTCGGCACCCTCGACACCTACGAGGAAGAGGGGCTTCTGACCCGCGCCGCCGAGCTTGAGGACTATTGGGCCGACGCGCTCCATTCGCTGAAAGGCGCGCGCCACGTCATCGACATCCGCAACATCGGCCTGATTGGCGCGATCGAGCTGGAACCGATGGCGGGCGAGCCGACGAAGCGGGCCTTTTCCGCCTTCCTCAACGCCTATGAGGCCGGGGTTTTGATCCGCACCACCGGCGACATCATCGCGCTGTCGCCGCCGCTGATCATCGAGAAGAGCGAGATCGACCAGTTGGTCGACACCATCCGCACCGTTCTGGAAGCCCTGGACTAGCGGTCGTGCGGGAGGCCGCAACCGGCCTCCGCCGCCACCGCGACATGCTGACACGAAACGATGGCGGGGCGCGACGATCGCCGCCCGGCCACGGACCTGGAACCGAACATGACAGTCATTGAAAATGCCATCGGCGGCACCCGCGCCGCATCCCGCTCCACGCGCACGGCGGCGATCTACAATCCCGCGACCGGTGAACAGAGCGCGACGCTTCATCTGTCCACCGCCGACGAGGTCGCGGAGGCGATTGCGGTCGCGAAGGCGGCCTTCCCGGCCTGGCGCGACACCCCGCCGATGAAGCGGGCGCGCTACATGTTCCGCTTCAAGGAGCTGCTCTCGGCGCATGCCGACGACATCGCCCGTGCGATTTCCGCCGAACACGGCAAGACCCATGACGATGCGCTGGGCGAAGTGGCGCGCGGCATCGAGGTGGTGGAATTTGCCTGCGGCATTCCGCATCTTCTGAAGGGCGATTTCGCCCGCAACGTCGGACCTGCCATCGACAGCTATTCCGACCGCCAGTCGCTCGGCGTCGTCGCCGGCATCACGCCGTTCAATTTCCCGGCGATGGTTCCCTTGTGGATGTATCCGATCTCGGTCGCCTGCGGGAACACCTTTGTCCTCAAGCCGTCGGAGCGCGATCCCTCCGCCGTGATGGTGGTCTATGACCTCTTCCAGAAGGCCGGCTTTCCCGATGGCGTCTTGAATGTCGTGCATGGCGACAAGGAAGCTGTCGACGTGCTCTTGACGCATCCGGACGTGAAGGCGCTCTCCTTCGTCGGCTCCACGCCGATCGCCGAATACGTTTATTCGACCGGCACGGCGCATGGAAAGCGTGTCCAGGCGCTGGGCGGGGCGAAGAACCACATGGTGGTGATGCCCGACGCCGACATGGATCAGGCGGCCGACGCGCTGATGGGCGCGGGCTATGGCTCCGCCGGCGAGCGCTGCATGGCGATTTCGGTCGCCGTTCCCATCGGCGAGGAAACCGCTGACCGGCTGGTGGAAAAGCTCATTCCGCGCGTGCAGGCGCTGAAGATCGGCCCGGCGACCGACAAGGACGCCGAAATGGGTCCGGTCGTCACCGAACAGCACATGCGCAAGGTGCTCGGCTATATCGACCAGGGCGAGAAGGAAGGCGCGGAGCTGCTCGTCGACGGGCGCGGCTTCAAGCTCCAGGGCTATGAGAACGGCTATTTCGTCGGCGGTACGCTGTTCGACCGCGTGACGAAGGACATGACGATCTACAAGGAAGAGATCTTCGGTCCGGTGCTCTCGGTGGTGCGCGCCAAGGGCTACGAGGAGGCGCTGTCGCTCATCAACGAGCATGAATACGGCAACGGCACGGCGATCTTCACCCGCGACGGCGATGCCGCACGCGCCTTCGCCGACGGCATCGAGGTCGGCATGGTCGGCATTAACGTGCCGATCCCCGTGCCGGTCGCCTATTTTTCCTTCGGTGGCTGGAAGCGCTCGCTCTTCGGCGATCACTCGATCTACGGCGAGGAGGGCGTGCGCTTCAACACGCGGCTCAAGACGGTGACGACCCGTTGGCCCGCCGGCATCAAGGACGGTGCGGTCTTTACCTTCCCGAACATGGATTGACGGCAGCCATGGCCCGTCCTCCCGCCACAGCAACGGTGCTTGTCGACGACGAGCGGGTGCGCGTGACCCGCTTCGACTTCGCGCCCGGCGCGGAGACCGGCTGGCACCGTCACGAAATGGATTATGTCGTGACGCCCGTCACCGACTGCCACTTCCTGCTGGAGGAACCCGGCGGCGAAAGCCGCGGGGTGGAGATGCCGGCGGGTGCAGCCTATCGGCGTCCCGCAGGGGTGGAGCACAATGTCGTCAACGGCGGCGATGCTCCGATGAGCTTCGTCGAAGTCGAACTCAAGCGTTAGGAGAAGCGTGATGAGCGCACCTGGAAAGAACATCCGCATCGACGGCGAACGGCTGTGGGACAGCCTGATGGAGATGGCGAAGATCGGTCCGGGTGTCGCCGGCGGTAACAACCGCCAGACGCTGACGGACGCCGACAACGAGGGCCGCAAGCTCTATCAGTCCTGGTGCGACGCGGCCGGCCTGTCGATGGGTGTCGACACGATGGGCAACATGTTCGCCCGTCGCGAGGGCACGGACGCCGACGCCAAGCCGGTCTATGTCGGCTCCCACCTCGACACCCAGCCGACGGGCGGCAAATACGACGGCGTTCTCGGCGTTCTCGGCGGACTGGAGCTGATCCGCACGCTCAACGACCTCAACATCAAGACCAAACGCCCGATCGTGGTGGTCAACTGGACCAACGAGGAAGGCACGCGCTTCGCGCCCGCCATGCTCGCCTCGGGCGTCTTCGCCGGCACCCATGAAGAGGACTGGGCTTACGAGCGGGTCGACGCGGACGGCAAGAAATTCGGCGACGAACTGAAGCGGATCGGCTGGGTCGGCGACGAGCCGGTCGGTGCGCGCAAGGACGAGATCCATGCCATGTTCGAATTGCACATCGAGCAGGGGCCGATCCTGGAGGCGGAGGAAAAGGACATTGGCGTCGTCACCCACGGCCAGGGGCTGTGGTGGTTGCAGGTGACGGTGACCGGCAAGGACAGCCACACCGGCTCCACGCCGATGCCGATGCGCAAGAATGCCGGTCTCGGAATGGCGCGGATGACCGAGCTGGTGCACGAGATCGCGATGAAGAACCAGCCGCGCGCGGTCGGTGCCATCGGCCATTGCGACGTTCACCCCAACTCGCGAAACGTCATTCCGGGCAAGGTGGTCTTCACCATCGACTTCCGCTCGCCCGACCAGGACACGCTCGACGGCATGAAGGCGGAGTTCGAGGCCAGGGCCCCGAAGATCGCCGAGGAGCTGGGTCTTGCGGTCGAGATCGAAGCTGTCGGCCATTTCGACCCCGTCACATTCGACGAGACCTGCGTCAAGGCCGTGCGCAACGCGGCCGAACGGCTCGGCTACTCGCATCGTGACATCATTTCCGGCGCCGGCCACGACGCCTGCTGGATCAACCGCGTCGCGCCGACGTCGATGATCATGTGTCCCTGCGTCGACGGGTTGTCGCACAATGAGGCGGAGGAGATTTCCAAGGACTGGGCCACCGCCGGCGCCGACGTGCTGCTACACGCGGTGCTGGACGCTGCGGAGATCGCGGAGTGAGGATTTTTTGTAAGATCACAGGCCGAAAAGCAAAAAAGATAAAAGGGCCTGCTGATTCTACGCCAGTTTTTAAGTGTTTTGAGTCTGGGAGACCGTCAAACGAGGATAAATACGCTCATAAATTTGAGAAAATCGAAGATGCGGCAGTTTTTCTTATAGCAAATAAGGGGGCAGGAATTCGCGTTGGTGCGAATGGCCATGGAACGAACGAGAGATCAGCAATCTTGAGTAGAAATATCTTGATCGAACTGTAGAGGGGACCAGAGATGACCAGCAAAGTGATCAAGGGCGGAACGGTCGTCACGGCCGACCTGACCTATGAGGCGGACGTCAGGATCGAGGGCGGAAAGATCGTCGAGATCGGTCCGAACCTCTCCGGCGACGAGACGCTCGACGCGACCGGCTGCTACGTCATGCCGGGCGGCATCGACCCGCATGTGCATCTGGAAATGCCCTTCATGGGCACCTATTCGACCGACAATTTCGATTCAGGCACCAAGGCGGCCCTTGCCGGCGGCACGTCGATGGTCGTCGACTTCTGCCTGCCCGCGCCGCAGCAGTCCCTGCTGGAAGCCATCCAGATGTGGGACAACAAGTCGACGATGGCCCATTGCGACTACTCCTTCCACATGGCGATCACCTGGTGGAGCGAGCAGGTGTTCAACGAGATGGAGACCGTCGTCCACGAGCGCGGCATCAACACCTTCAAGCATTTCATGGCCTACAAGGGCGCGCTGATGATCGAGGACGACGAGATGTTCGCCTCCTTCCAGCGCTGCGCGGCCCTCGGTGCGCTGCCGATGGTCCATGCCGAAAACGGCGATGTTGTCGCCGATCTCTCGGCGCGCCTTCTGGCGGAAGGCAACACCGGACCGGAGGCGCACGCCTACTCCCGCCCGCCCGAGGTCGAGGGCGAGGCCACCAATCGCGCGATCATGATCGCCGACATGGCCGGCGTGCCGCTCTACGTGGTGCACACCTCGTCGGAACAGGCGCATGAGGCGATCCGCCGGGCCAAGCAGAACGGCATTCGCTGCTACGGCGAGCCGCTGATCCAGCATCTGACGCTGGACGACAGCGAATACCGTCACCCCGACTGGGACCATGCGGCACGCCGCGTGATGTCGCCGCCGTTCCGCGACAAGAAGCATCAGGACAGCCTCTGGGCCGGCCTGCAGGCGGGCACGCTGCAGGTCGTCGGCACCGATCACTGCGCCTTTTCAACGGAGCAGAAGCGCTACGGCGTCGGCGACTTCACCAAGATCCCGAACGGCACCGGCGGTCTGGAAGACCGCATGCCCATGCTGTGGACCCATGGCGTCGCCACCGGCCGGCTGACGATGAACGAGTTCGTCGCTGTGACATCGACCAACATCGCCAAGATCCTCAACATCTATCCGAGAAAGGGGGCGATCCTCGTCGGCGCCGATGCGGATATCGTTGTCTGGGATCCGGCCAAGGAGAAGACGATCACGGCTGCCAACCAGGTTTCGGCGATCGACTACAACGTCTTCGAGGGCAAGCATGTGAAGGGCCTGCCACGCTTCACGCTGACCCGCGGCCGTGTCGGCTTCGAGGACGGCAAGGTGATCGAGAAGCAGGGCCACGGCCAGTTCGTCAAGCGCACGCCGTTCCAGGCGGTGAACAAGGCGCTGTCGACCTGGAAGGAACTCACCGCGCCGCGCAAGGTTGAACGCAGCGGCATTCCGGCGACCGGCGTGTGATCGTGACGGCGGCCTTCCTTCAGGGAGGCCGCCGTTTTCGCGACCATCGACACGTTAGACCCAAAAGGCCCCGAACGAGGGATAGGCGACCAACATGCAACCTCAGCCAGCGGAAGAGACGGTCCGCTCCGTCATCGACATCGCCAAG
The DNA here is from genome assembly GCF_000423705.1 of Stappia stellulata DSM 5886. Classification (GTDB taxonomy): domain Bacteria; phylum Pseudomonadota; class Alphaproteobacteria; order Rhizobiales; family Stappiaceae; genus Stappia; species Stappia stellulata. The sequence goes on from NZ_AUIM01000011.1 coordinate 429,713, forward strand.
CTTTCCCTGACCTTCGAGACCAACGACGGTCCCGTCCACGCGCTCGCCGATATCGACCTCGATATCGGCGAAGGCGAATTCGTCTCCTTCATCGGCCCGTCGGGGTGCGGCAAGACCACGCTTTTGCGCGTGATCGCCGATCTGGAGAAACCGACCGGCGGATCGATATCGGTCAACGGCATGACGCCGGACGAGGCACGGCTGAAGCGAGCCTATGGCTATGTGTTTCAGGCGGCGGCGCTCTATCCCTGGCGCACCATTGCCGACAACATCGCCCTGCCGCTTGAGATCATGGGCATGTCCCGGGCGGAACGCAGCGAGCGGATCGCCAGGAACATGGAGCTGGTCAATCTTGCCGGCTTCGAGCGCAAGTATCCCTGGCAGCTTTCCGGCGGCATGCAGCAGCGCGCCTCGATTGCCCGTGCGCTGTCGTTCGATCCGGACCTTCTGCTGATGGACGAGCCGTTCGGCGCGCTGGATGAAATCGTCCGCGACCATCTCAACGAGCAGCTTTTGAAACTGTGGGACAAGACCAACAAGACGGTGGTCTTCGTCACCCACTCGATTCCGGAGGCCGTGTTCCTGTCGACCAGGATCGTGGTGCTGTGCCCGCGTCCGGGCCGCATCTACGACGTGATCGAAAGCGATCTGCCGCGCGACCGCACGCTCGACATTCGCGAATCGCCGGAATTCCTGAAGATCGCGCACCGCGTGCGCGAGGGTCTCAGGGCGGGGCATTCCTATGATGACTGAGACCGTGCGGTTTCGCATCGGCTGGCGCGCGACCGAAATGACGCGCTCGCGCGACGGCGGTGTCGACCGTTTCACCATCGTCTCGCACCAGAAGCCGCTCGCGACGATGCTGGCCGGCCTCCCGGTCGCCATTCTTGCCGTTGCGACGGTGACCTACGCCATGGCGCATCGCGATATCGTGACGCTCGTGATGGCCGCCCTGCTCGGCTACATGCTCTACGAACTTGCGCGGTCGAATTTCGGCACCGTCCTGCTGTGTCTCGGGCGAGAGGTCGAGGCAACCTCGATGCTGGTGATCCCTGGCCTCGGCGCCTTGCCGCTCGGGCCGACGCGCAGATGGCCGCTCGACGCGGTGTCGAGCGTCTCGATGGGGCAAACGGAATACGGCAAGGCCAAGACCAAGCCGGTCGACTGGCCGGGTTACGGCCTCGACGTCAAGACCGCCGACAGCGGATCCCGGCGCCTGGTGTCCGGCATCACGCTGGAGCAGGCCGGAGCCGTGCGGACTGCGCTTCTGGATCGGATGGAACGGGGGCGCGAGGAATGACCGCGACGTCGCTCGATTCGCGCAATGACCTGCCGCAGGCGGGACACACGGTCCAACTCGGTCGCGTGTGTGTCCATTCCGATGATGTCGGAACGCGCATTGATATTCCCTCGCGTCGCCCGGGTCCGGTCGTGGTCTTTTTGGGGGTCTGTTTGGCGGCGTGGACCTTTGCCGGCGTCGTATCGTTTTCCGCCTTCCTCGGCACGCTCGCAGGACCAGCGGTCTTTGCGATGTTCATCGGTGTGTGGTGCGTGGTCTGGGCGGGTGGATGGGTCGCCATCGCTGCGGCCTTTCTTTGGATGCTTGTCGGGCGCGAAGTGGTGATCCTGCGCGACGGCATCCTGACGAAACGGGTGATCCTCCCCTGGGTCGGCGTCAGCCGCCGCTATCACGCGACACTGATCCGGAATCTCCGGCGCAACATGACGACCGGCGATCTGGAAACCCCTCAGAAAGACGGTGCCGGAATTCCGCTCGGTCGCTATGGCGCGCTGGCCTTCGATCATGATGGCGAGACGGTCTATCTGGGGGCCGCGCTCGGTCCCGCGGCAGCCGGGGTCCTCATGGAAACAATCGAAACCTGGCTCAAACAGCAGGGAGAGCCCGCATGAAGAGGCACAGCCGAATCCTCGGCCGATCCCGCAAGCGCGCCGTGTCGACATCCGGCATGGCGGTTGGTGCGCCACACGCCCGAGCGGAGGTGTGGACATGACGTCAGAGACCCTCTCTCCCCCGGTCCGCTCGCCCTTCGCCGGCCTGATGTCGGGCACGGCAGGCCCGGTCCTGGTCGTGGTCGCCGCGCTGCTGGCGGTCTGGTATCTCGCGGCCGTTATGCTGAACACGCCGTTCCAGCGCGATATCTACAAGCGCGGCGGACTGGAGGACGTGTCCCTCGTTCAGTTGATGACCGACACGTTGGCGCAGGATCGTCCCGTGCTGCCGTCGCCGCATCAGGTGGCAGTGGAAATCTGGGAGACAACGGCCGAGAAGAAGATCACCTCCAAGCGCAGCCTCGTTTATCACAGCTCGATCACGCTCTCTTCCACGTTGCTCGGCTTCCTGATGGGCACGACGCTCGGCATTTTGCTTGCCATCGGGATCGTGCACAGCCGCGTGCTGGACAAGAGCCTGATGCCCTGGGTGATCGCCTCGCAAACGATCCCCATCCTTGCCATCGCGCCGATGATCATCGTGGTGCTGAACGCCATCGGCGTTTCCGGGCTTTTGCCCAAGGCACTGATCTCGACCTATCTGTCGTTTTTTCCCGTCACCGTCGGCATGGTGAAGGGGCTGCGCTCGCCCGAGATCATCCAGCTCGACCTGATGAAGACCTATTCGGCGAGCGCGTCGCAAACACTGTGGAAGCTCCGCCTGCCGTCGGCCGCCCCCTATCTCTTCGCATCGATGAAGGTCGGCGTGGCGGCGAGCCTTGTCGGCGCCATCGTCGGTGAATTGCCGACGGGCGCGGTCGCCGGTCTCGGCGCGCGCCTGCTCGCCGGGTCCTATTACGGCCAGACCGTCCAGATCTGGTCCGCACTGATCGTCGCCGCGATCCTGGCGGCCGGTCTTGTGTCGCTGATCGGGCTTGGCGAGCGAATTGTTCTCAAGCGGATGGGAATGGCGCGATGATGTCTGTTGCACAGCCCGCAGCCCCGAAGACCCCCGTTGCCCGGATCCTGTCGACCGGTGCGCTCGGTGTCGCGGTTGCCGCAAGCCTGTTGGCGGTGATCGATGGCGAGAGCCTTGAGCTTTATCTGATCGATACGCCGTCGCTGGCGCTTGCCGTCGGGGCCGCGATTGTTCTTCTTGCGGCCTACCGCTTTGCCCGGGTCGGCCGGGTTTATGCATGCCTTGGACTTGGGGCGGGCTCCTATGCGCTCGCCTTTTCCCTGATCGCACTGATTACACCCCATACGGGCGACGCCGGAGCCGGGTTCTGGGCCTATGTGGTGGTTGCCTGGGCAATGGCCTGGCTCTGCGTGGAGGAAATGGCGGCGCTTGAGCCGCGCGATCCGATGCTGCGGCGACTGGTGTCGCTGGCGATCCCGCTGACCTTCGGCATCTGGCTGCTGATCCTGTGGCAGGTCCTGGTGGTCGGGTTCGCCGTGCCGCGGGTTCTGCTTCCGCCGCCCTCGGAGGTTTGGCTTCGCCTGCTGGCGTCCCCGGAGGTCCTTTGGAAGGACTTCCAGCAGACGTTCCTCAAGGGCGTGCTGATCGGCTATGCCATTGGCTGCGCCTCCGGGTTCCTGATCGCCATTCTGGTCGACCGGGTGCCTTTCCTGCGCCGCGGCCTGCTGCCCATCGGCAATCTGGTGTCGGCTCTGCCGATCATCGGTGTGGCGCCAATCATGGTGATGTGGTTCGGCTTCGACTGGCCGTCCAAGGCCGCCGTCGTGATCATCATGACGTTTTTTCCGATGCTGGTGAACACGGTGACGGGGCTTGCAGCAGCAGACCGGATCCAGCACGATTTGATGCACACATATGCGGCAGACCACCGCCAGACACTGGTCAAGATGCGGCTGCCGATGGCCATGCCCTTCATCTTCAATGCCTTGAAAATCAACTCGACGCTTGCGCTCATCGGGGCCATTGTTGCGGAGTTCTTCGGCACGCCCATCGTGGGGATGGGATTCCGCATTTCCACCGAAGTCGGGCGCATGAATATCGACATGGTCTGGGCGTCGATTGCCGTTGCGGCGCTCGCCGGATCGCTTTTTTACGGCTTGGTGGCGCTCGTTGAGCGGGTCGTCACCTTCTGGCATCCGTCAGTCCGGGGATAACCGACGGCGGGGCCGAAACCAGAGGGAGTTGGACATGAGAAAGACTTTGCTAGCCGCGGCCGCGATGGCCCTGGTCCTCGGGCCGGCACAGGCGGCCGACGAGGTCACGCTGCAGCTGAAGTGGGTCACGCAGGGCCAGTTCGCCGGCTATTACGTGGCGCAGGACAAGGGCTTCTACGACGAGGAAGACCTCGACGTCACGATCAAGCCGGGTGGGCCGGATATCGCTCCGCCGCAGGTAATCGTCGGTGGTGGCGCCGATGTGATCGTTGACTGGATGCCGTCGGCCCTTGCCAGCCGCGAACGCGGCGTGCCGCTCGTCAACATCGCCCAGCCGTTCAAGAAATCCGGCATGATGCTGACCTGCCTGAAGGAAACCGGCATTACCAAGCCGGAGGATTTCCGCGGTCGCACGTTGGGCGTCTGGTTCTTCGGCAACGAGTATCCGTTCCTCTCGTGGATGAGCCAGCTCGGCATTCCGACCGACGGCAGCGAAAACGGCGTGACCGTCCTCAAGCAGGGCTTCAACGTCGATCCGCTGTTGCAGAAACAGGCCGACTGCATCTCGACCATGACCTACAACGAGTACTGGCAGGTGATCGATGCGGGCATTCCCGAGGAAGAGCTGATCGTCTTCAAATATGAGGAACAGGGATCGGCGACGCTGGAGGACGGGCTTTATGTTCTTGAAAAGAACCTCGAGGACCCGGCCTTTGTCGACAAGATGGCCCGCTTCGTGCGCGCGTCGATGAAAGGCTGGGAGTATGCCCGCGAGAACCCGGACGAGGCTGCCGACATCGTTCTGGAAAACGATGCCACGGGTGCGCAGACCGAAAAGCATCAGCGGCGCATGGTGCGCGAGATCAACAAGCTGACGGAAGACACCGACGGGACCCTTGAGCTGGAAGACTACCAGCGCACGGTGATGACACTGCTCAGCGGCGGATCTGACCCGGTGATCACCAGGGAGCCTGAGGGCGCAACCTCGACGGTCGTCACCGACAAGATGTAGGGTGTTGATCCGAAAATTCACGGCGCAGGATGTGCATTCGCATCCTGCGCCGTGATCAATGCAATCCGGATTGCTTTTTCGCCACAAGGTATTTTTGCGGAAACGGGGCGGGTCGGAAAAAAGTCCCGTTTTCCGGTTGTTGCGACGCAAGCAAACGGTGGTGCCTTGCGGCGTTTGGCCGACGCCGTCGCATTCCGGGAGCGACCGCGGTGTCCCGTGTTCGGGGATGCGTCCATCACGGCAATGTCCGTCGAAACGGGCAAACTTGTGCTGTCCCCGGTGCTTGTCGGCGGGATCTCCGTCATTGCGTGGCAATCCTCGCGGAGCGCGAGGGGGATCGCCATTGGCGAGGCCCGAGCGGTCGGTAACCGTCAGGCCTTGAACGGCGGTCATCGAACAAAAGGTGCGCGGCGCCAGGACCTCTGGGGGACCTGGGGCGTCGTCATCACCGACGAAAACCATGGCCGTAAACGCCGATTTCGCGAATGCTCACAGTTGGCAGGATGGGGCCGGTCAGCGGCGGCCCTCCCATGTTTTCCGCGAGCCCGGTGGATCGCCGGGATGTCCCCCGGGACCGCGCGATCCATTGAAGGCCTTGCCCCGCTGTTTGCCGAGCAATGCGGACTCATCCGGATTGTCCCGCTTAATGGGGCTAGCATTGGGCGCCTTGGAGAAGCAGGATGGAAGCCGCCTGTGGACGAATGTTCTTTGCGTTCCGGCCGTGTTTCGCGTCTATTCGTTCCGTTTAATGGCCCCGATTGATGCATCTGGAGATGTCCGAATGAAGAGCTTTTCCCGCGTCCGCCGCGTTGCCTACGCGTCTTGTGCAGCCTTGCTGTTGCTTCCTGCGACGATTGCAGATGCTTGCACCCGCGTGGTTTATCTGGGCGCGAACGACACAATTATCACAGCACGCTCCATGGATTGGAGCGAGCCCATGCTGACCAACCTCTACGTCCTGCCACGCGGGATGGAGCGCAACGGCGAGGCGGGGCCGAATTCGCTGCAATGGGAGGCGAAATACGGCTCGGTCGTGGCAACGGGATACGATGTCTCGACCACTGACGGAGTGAACGAGGCCGGTCTGGTCGCAAACTTGTTGTGGTTGGCGGAGTCCGAATATCCGGCATTTACGGCGGACTCAAAGCCTGGTCTGACCATCGCAGCCTGGGCACAATTCGTGCTCGACAACTTTGCAACGGTATCCGAGGCGGTGGAAGTGCTGCGCGATCCGCCCTTCACATTGGTGTCGGCAAATGTGCCCGGACAAGATCGTCTGACGACGCTGCACCTGTCGCTGTCCGATGCCACGGGCGACAGCGCGATCGTCGAATACATCGATGGCGAGCCGGTCGTCCATCACGGTCGTGAATATCAAGTCATGACCAATTCCCCCCGCTTCGAAAAGCAGCTAGCGCTGAATTCGTACTGGAAGGAGATTGGTGGGACAGTCATGCTGCCCGGCACCTCCCGTGCGTCTGACCGCTTTGCCCGAGCGTCCTTCTATGTGAACGCCATCCCGCAGGACACTGATCCTGATCGTGCATTGGCCAGCGTCTTTGGCGTGATCCGAAATGCGTCGGTGCCGCTTGGTATCGGTACGTCTGATCGCCCGGAAATCAGCTCGACCCGCTGGCGTACGGTGGTGGATCACAGTCGGGGATTGTACTTCTTTGAATCGGCGCGGACCCCGAACACGTTCTGGGTGAATATCGGCGAAATCGATTTTTCGCCGGAAACGGGGCAGGTCATGCGGTTGGATCTGGGGCCAGAGCAAGAGCATATCTATTCGGGTAATGCGACTGGCGCTTTCAAGCCCGCAAAGCCCTTCATCTTCGAAGGGCTCTGATCCGGCGGTTTCAAATTTGGGGCGCGCATAGAGGGCACCGGGTTAAGTTTCCCGGTGCCCGCCTCGTTGTGGTGTGCTTGCAAGAGGGGCCGACTTGTCCGGCGATCAGGCGTTCATGAACGCGGATAGCGCATCGTTTGGTGTCGCCTGCATCGAGACCAGCGAACGGGACGCGAACTCTGAAATCGACGCCATTTGCGTCAGATCGTATCGGGAATAAGTCACTCCGCCGCAAAGGACCCAAACGTTGCCTTGGCGTGATCAACGTTCGCAAGAAACGTGCAATTGTTAAGGTTGGTCAAATGCCAAGAAAACGCAGGAGCGTTTGTCATGACACTGACCGGATTGTCGTAAATCGTCCGCACGCCATGGTGAATTTCGATCACCAGTCCCGTGCCGCTGCGATCACGAACGCAATAGTGGAACGGCATCTCCAGTCCTCCAAGGATCGGAGTCGGCTTCAGAACAACGTGCAGATCCAACAACGCTGCCTTGACATCCGGCACCGTGGAAAACCGGCATGGAACCCATGCGCCGAGATCCTGAGCCGAAACGGCTGCCTGATCCTTCTCAAGGCGCGCTTGTTGCCCTGACGCCTGAGAACAAGACTGTACGCTGAAGGTGAGCCCGGCATCATTGATCCCTTCGACAACCTTGAGGTCGTTCTGATCGAAAACGTAATCGGGGTGCGGCATGGCGGACGGCATGGTGATCACCAAGGAGCCTGAGGGCGCAACCTCGACCGTCCTCATCGACAAGATGAAATCGGCGCCAGTGCCGCACGAAACTTCAGGGTGCGGCATGCAACTTCCGCCCTGTATTTTTTAATACTTGCAATCTTGAGTGATAAAATTCGCTTGAATTACGGCATCCACTTTGTCCGGAGTGACATCCTGATCCGCGTTTAGAGTTTATTATACTGACTCATGGTGAGTTTCGTTCAGATACATCCGGTGCGATGTAGTCAACCTTTTGAGCGGATGACAACCATGTGGAAAAGTGCGTCGATCACGGCAAAGCTCGTGCTCACCAGCAGTCTCGTCTTGTTTTCTACCCTCGTGGTCGGGATATCCGTGATTGCTTGGCAATCGTCCCGCATTGCCAAGGATATTGCGATCGGCGAGGCGCGGGCCATCGGCGAACGCGAAGCGCAGTCAATTCGCCGTCAGCTTGAAGCCGCCCTGACGACAACACGGGGCCTCGCGGCGACCTTCACCGCCTTGAAAGCCACCGGCGTGGTCGATCGTGACGCATGGACGGCGGTTCTCGATCGAACCGTACGCGGTAACGACGCGCTCTCCGGCGTCTGGGGCGGTGTGATCACCGACGACCTGGATGGCCGCAATGCCGAATTCGCCAATGCCAGCGACTGGTACGACGAGTCAGGGCAGTGGCGTCCGTACATCTTTCGCAATCCCGACGGATCCTTCGGACACCGCCCGGCCGGTGTTATCACCGATGCGCCGGATAAGGAGTGGTTCAACCACACCTATCGAACGGGCGAGAATTTCGCGACCGAGCCCTACACTTGGCCAGTCGGGGACGAGGTGGCGATCGGGATATCCATGTCAGCGCCGATCATGCTCGGAACGAAAGTCATGGGTGTTGCCGGCATTGACGTTTTCGCCACCGGCTTTTCCGAACAACTCGCGCGCATCAAGCCGCTCGGCTCCGGGTCCGTCTCGCTTGTATCCCAGAAAGGGGTCTGGATTGCACACTCGGATACGTCGCTGATCGGCAAACCCTTTTCCCAGGCGTTCGGATCTGGTGCAGCAGAACAGGTGCGCGCAGCGGAAAAAGCAATTCGTGAGGCTCGATCTCTCGACTACACCGGGTATTCTTCGGCTCTCGACGAGGATATGTACCGGATGGTCATTCCGGTCGAGATCGCAGGAACGAACCAGACGTGGTCGGTTCTGGTCAGCGTCCCGATGTCCAGCCTGCAGGTTGCTTCCAACACCATCGTGGCATGGGTCGTCGGTGTTGGGCTGGTGTTGATGGTCGGGGTTGCACTCGCTCTCTTGCTCGTGGGCCAAAGGGTGATCCGCCGTCCGGTGGAACGCACCTTGGCCCACATCCAGGCGTTGATCGACGGGGATTACCGGATCGACATTGATACCGCCAGCCGCAACGACGAGATCGGGCGTATCGGCCAGGCACTCGAGGTCTTTCGCGAGAAGTCGGCGCAGGCCGAGGCGCTTTCGAACGAGCAGGAACAAGAGCAGGCACGACGCATCGAGCGGGCGGAGACCGTCGCGCGGCTGACGTCGGAATTCGATTCCTCCGCAGCTCGCCTCCTTCAGTCGGTTGCTTCCTCCGTTGCCAGTCTCAATGGTGCCGCCAGTGAGTTGACTGGCGCGGCGGAAAACACGAGCGTGCAAAGCACGGCGGTCGCGGCCGCTTCGGAGGAAGCGTCGTCGAACGTTGGCACGGTCGCTGCTGCAGCCGAGGAGCTTTCGGCGTCGGTCGCCGAGATCTCTCGCCAGGTGCGCAACTCCGCCGAAATCGCGGCGAGTGCCGTCTCTCAGGCGCAGCAGACCAATACCAAGATCGAGGGCCTGTCGGTCGCGGCCAATCGAATTGGCGAAGTGGTCAAGCTCATCAACGACATTGCCGAGCAGACCAATCTGCTTGCGTTGAACGCAACCATTGAGGCGGCCCGTGCCGGTGAGGCTGGAAAAGGGTTCGCGGTGGTTGCCGCAGAGGTGAAAGAACTCGCCACCCAGACCTCCAAGGCGACGGACGAAATCGTCTCCCAGATTCAGCAGGTCCAGACGGAGACCGGCGGTGCCGTCGATGCGATCCGGGAAATCTCCAGAACGATTGAACAAATCAATCAGATTTCCGGTGATATCGCCACCAGCGTCGGCCAGCAGGGTGAGGCGACCACCGAGATCGCAATGAACGTCCAGGAAGCGACCGCCGGGACCCAGGATGTTTCCCGTAACATCGCGGGCGTATCCGAAGCGGCAAAGCTCACCGGCTCGGTCGCGGTTCGCATCAGGGATGACGCAAAGACACTTCAGCAGGAAGAGGAACAATTGCGCCGGAATGTCGAAGCGTTCCTGTCGGGCATCCGGCAAGCCGGCTAAACTCCCGAACGGCGCGCGGACTTGCGTTTGCCCGGAGCCGGTCCCGGACGTTCGGGAGCGTATCGTGAGAAGAAGGCGCACCCGCTTCCTGCGGGCGCGCCTTCCTCGTCTCGGAAGAGTGGCGCCATTCGGATCAGCCCCCTTCGCCGGCCGTCTCCCGACGTCTTGCCAGGCTGCGTTTCACGAAGGGCGACAGCATCGGAACGAAGAGCACCAGTGCCGCGATCACGAGGATCCAGAAGGTGAGAGGGCGGGTCCAGAGAAACGCCCAGCTGTCGTTGTTGATGATCAGCGCCCGGCGCAGGTTTTCCTCCATCATGCCGCCGAGGATGAAGCCGAGCAGCATCGGGGCCATCGGCATGTCCAGCAGTCGGAGCACCAGCGCCGCACTGGCGAAGATCACCATGAGCTGGATGTCGAAGGTGTTGAACGAAACGAAGTAGACGCCGATCAGCGAGAAAAACAGGATCATCGGCACCAGAACCGTATGGGGCAGGGCGAGGATCCGCGCGATGTAGGGGATGAGCGGCAGGTTCAGGACCAGAAGGATCACATTGCCCAGATACATCGAGATGATCACCGACCAGAACACCTCCGGGTTTTCAACGAAGAGGCGCGGCCCGGGCTGGATGCCGTAGGAAATCAGGGCGCCGAGCATGATCGCCGTCGTGCCGGAGCCGGGAATGCCGAGCGTCAGCAACGGCACGAAGGACCCGGAGCACGCGGCATTGTTGGCTGTCTCCGGCGCGGCGAGGCCGCGCACCGAACCGGTGCCGAACTCGCGGCCCTTTTCCGGTCCGGCAATGCGCTGTTCCATGCCGTAGGCGAGAAAGGAGGCGATGGTCGCGCCCGCGCCCGGCAGCACGCCGACGAGGAAGCCGAGCACGGAGGAGCGCCCGATCACCGGCACCATCTCCTTGACCTCCTCGCGCGAGAGTTTCATCGAGCCGAGATTGGCGTTTGCGTCCTTCTCGCGGATTTTCTCCTCTTCGGTCTTCGGCTTGAGCACCGACATCATCGCCTCCGACAGGGCGAAGGTCGCCATGGCCAGAAGCAGGAAGGAGATACCGTCGATCAGGTCGATCATGCCGAAGGTGAAGCGCTGGATACCTTGCGTTTCATCCGTTCCGACGGTGGAAAGCATCAGCCCGAAGATGGTCATCAGGAGCGCCTTGAGGACGTTGCCGCGCCCGGCGAAGGCGGCCACTGCGGTCAGGCCGAGCACCATCAGCGCGAAGTAATCCGTGGACTGGAAAGCCAGCGAGACGACGGCCAGAGACGGGGCGGCAACCAGCAGGAAGATTGCCGCGATGGTGCCGCCGGAAAACGAGGAATAGGCAGCGATCGCCAGTGCCTTGCCCGCATGCCCCTTCTTGGCCATCGGGTAGCCGTCGAAGGCGCTGGCCACGGTGCCGGCGACGCCGGGCGCGTTGATCAGGATGGAGGAGGTCGAGCCCCCGAAGATGGCGCCGTAATAGACGCCGGCCATCAGGATCAGACCGGTCGCCGGGTCGAACCCGTAGGTGATCGGGATCATCAGCGCGATGGCGGAGATCGGACCGAGCCCGGGCAGCATACCGATGAAGGTGCCGGCGAAGCAGCCCACCGCGACCATCAGGATGTTGAGCGGGGAGGCGGCCGTGCCCAGGCCGCTGAGAATGCCGTCGAGCATGGTCTATCTCCCCAGGAAGGTGGGTAGCGGTGCGATGTAGACATCGAGAAACTGCGTCATCAGCACCCAGAAGAAGACGGTCACGCCGATTGCGATGCTGAACGCCATCACGTGGCGGCGCTCGCCGAGAACGTACATCGATGCGACGAGAAACAGCGTCGTCGCAAGCAGGAACCCGAGCGGCCGCACGGTAAAGCCATAGAACACCATTGCGACGCAGAGCATGAGGACCTTGCCCAGCGGAAAGCCCAGACCCGGGACCCGAGTGAGCAGGCGTATCATGTTGGCGCGCCAGATCTTGTCATCCTCGCGGGCGGTTCCGCGAAGCGGCTTGAGAAGCAGAGCCAGCGACAGCACGACCCCCAGGATGGAAAGCGCCTGGGGCAGCGTGCGGGCGGTGAAGGCCTGATTGGCCTGAAACGGCAGCAGCGGGATGTTGAAAATCATCGCGCCGTAACCGAGCGAAAAGGCGAGCATGAGCAGCGCGCCGATACGATCGCGTGTCAGCATGACGGAAAGGGCCGATCGGTTGGATGTTGCACTGTCGGTCGAAAAAGGGGCGCGGATCGTGATCCGCGCCCCGCTCTTGCGATCAGAGGAAGCCGAGCTCCGTCATCAAAGAGGAGATTTCCTTTTCCTGCTTTTCCAGGAATGCGGAGAAATCCTCGCCCGGGTTGAAGATATTCACCCAGCCGTTGCGTGCGCGCACGGTTTCCCAGGCTTCGGTCTCGTACATGGCCTCGAGAGCCGCAACATAGGCCTGCTGCTTTTCCGCGCTGAGGCCCGGAGGTGCGAAGAACCCGCGCCAGTTGACGAATTCGGTGCCGGTCGCGCCGGCCTCGTCGCAGGTCGGGACGTCCTTGGCGACCTCCAGGCGGTCGGTCGAGGTCACGCAGAGGATGCGGACCTGACCTTGCTTGGCAAGTTCGACCGCCTCGCCGAAGCCCGTGGACAATGCCTGGATCTCGCCCGAAAGCAGACCCGCCATGGCCTTGCCGCCGGCGTCATAGGGCACGTATTTCACATCGGTGGGATTGCCGCCGGCATTCTTCATCACCATCGCGACAACGACATGATCCATGCCGCCGGCAACCGAGCCGCCGCCGATGGAGACCTTGGTCGGGTCTTCCTTGAAGGCGCTGGACAATTGGGCGAAATCGGCAATGTCACTGTCGGTGTTCACCACAAGAGCCGCATAGTCGCCGATGGTGCTGGCGACCGGCGTCAGGTCGCGGAACGATTGCGGGAAGACCTTTTGCAGCGAGCGAATGACAATCGGCGTGGAGTTCACCATCAGCGTGTCGTCCGCCGAGCCGGCGATCTCGATCAGATGGGCGATCGCCTTGCCGCCGCCACCACCGGACATGTTTTCGTAGGACGCCTGGCCGACGATGCCGGCCTTGGTCAGCGCCTCTCCGGTTCCACGCGCCGTGCCGTCCCAACCGCCGCCGGCGCCGCCGGGGATCAGGAAGTGGATGGATTCGATGTCGGCTGCCTGTGTCGCGCTTGCGCCAAATGCAAGGCCAAGGGCTGCGACCGCGGCGAGGAGGCCGCGTCTGGTTGTGCTTGTCATTTTTTCCTCCCGTCATCGCCCGCGCGCCGGGTGCCGGCCCGCTGCTGGCGATGATGTCCTGTCATTGCGAGTGTATCGCGTCATGGCCGGGGTGGTTCCTCCCGTCCCGTCCGGACGCGCACTGGATGCCGTAGCGGCAATCGCAGCATGACAATGACACAGCTGTCTGACACGAAGCTGTCGTTGCGGCGCAAAAACGATTGTGCGCTGCACGCGCCTATTGCATGCGCAGGGCTCTGTTCCAGCGGTCGATCAGGCGTTGGCGCTTGACCTGATCGAGATACACCACCAGCGCCGGTCCCACCGGGATCGGTCGCAGTCGCGCCCCGTAGAGCGCGCGCATTTCGGTCGCGGTGTTGGGGCCGTCGAGATCCGGGAGCAGGACCGGCAGGCCGACGTCTTGAGCCAGGATCGTCTGGCCGGCGCGCGACAGCAGAAAATCGAGAAAGGCGGCCCCGAGATCGGGCGCGTTGGCCGCGCGCGGCACCAGGCCGATGCGCGACATCACCACGGTATAGTCTTCCGGCAGCACGATGCCGAGGTCGGGGGCGGTGCGCGCCCATGCGGTCGCATAGGACCCGAGGATGTTGTAGCCGAGCACGAACCGGCCGTCGGCCACCCGTTCCACGATGGCAGACGAATTGGAATAGAGTTTTACACCGGCGGCCCCCAGCGCGCTGAACAGGTCCCAGATACCGCGATTGTGCTCGCCGTCGCGCGCCAGGAAAAACAGCCCAAGTCCCGCCCGCTCGACATCATAGGTGCCGACGCGACCGTAGACCTGCGCCTCGTGATCCTTGAGATAGCGGGCAAGTGCTGCGCGGGTGCGTGGCGGATCCTGCGCCTCGAACGACGGCTTGTGGTAGAGAATGACCGCCGGTTCGAAGGTGACGCCATAGACCGAGTGGCGCCATTGCGCCCAGCTCGGGATCGCCTTTGCGGCCGGTAGGCGCACGGGTTGCGCATAGCCGTCGTTGGCAAGTTTGACCTGCAGGTCCATGGCGGAAGAAAAGACGAGATCCGCGGTCGTGTCGTCCCTGTCCGTTTCCGCGATGATGCGCGCGTGGATGTCCTGGGTCTGCATTTCGTGGAACTTGATGCCGACGGAGGGGCGCGCCTTCTGGAAGGCTGCGAGCAGCGGCAGCGCCATTTGGGAATCCAGCGAGGAATAGATCGTGAGGATGCGCGGGGCCGGCGAGCGGGTCAGCGGTTCCAGGCTGAGCGACGGACCGCCGGCTGCGGAGGCCGGAGGCGCCGCCAGGCAGAACAGCACGATCAAAAACCGGAATTTTCTCAGCATGGACGCGAGTATTGCGGCAGTTTTCGCGCACATACAAGCATCGCAGCCTCCAGGGAGACGCGACATGACTTGCCCTTGGAGCAATCACTGCGGTTAAACTCGCCGCCGGTGGCATGTCGGATGTTGCCGGCCGAAGCGGGGAGGCTTTGTGCGCATTCTGATCGTGGAGGACAACAAGACGCTGGCCGACGGGCTCGGGCGGATGCTGCGTGACGCCGGTTACGTGGTCGATGCGGTGCACGATCGCGAAGGTGCGGATGCGGCCCTGGCCGCCGGCGGTTTCGATCTCGTCGTGCTCGATCTTTCGCTTCCCGATGGCGACGGTCTGGAGGTGCTGCGGGGGATCCGCGCGCGCGGCAGCCCGACGGCGGTCCTGGTGCTTACCGCGCGCGGTGCTCTGGACGAGCGCATTCGCGGTCTCGATCACGGGGCAGACGACTATATGACCAAGCCCTTTGAATTCCCGGAACTGGAGGCCCGCATTCGTGCGGTGCTGCGGCGGCACGCGGGCGCGCGCGGCGGGCGGCTGGAGTGCGGCCCGCTGGTGTTCGACCTCGACGCCCGCCAGGCGCTGATCGACGGCGTTGCGCTCGATCTCACCGCGCGCGAACTGAACGTTCTCCAGATCCTGATCGGACGCAGCGAGCGGGTGGTCTCCAAGCAGCATATTGCCGAACGGCTGACGGCCTTCGATGCGGATCTCTCGGAGAACGCTGTCGAGCAATATGTCTCGCGGCTGCGCAAGCGCCTCGAGCCGCATGGACTGCGCATTCGCACGGCACGGGGGCTCGGCTATGCGCTTGAGGTCGCCTGAGGACATGTCCGTCCTGCCGCCGCGCCCGTCTCGCCGCCCCGTGTTGCGGTCCTTGTCGGCCCGGCTCCTGTTGTGGCTTCTGCTTCCCTTCAGCCTTTTGGCGGCCATCGGCCTCGTCGACACCTATCGCGAGGCGCGCGAAACCGCCAATGCCGTGCTCGACCGGGTGCTGACCGGCTCGGCGCTGGCGATTGCCGAGAGGGTGGCGGTCGACCACGAGGGCGAGATCGAGGTCGATGTGCCCTATGTGGCACTGGAGATGTTGACCAGCGCGGCCGAGGACCGGGTATTCTACCGGGTGGAGGGGCCGCCGGGCACCTTCGTGACCGGCTACAGGCAACTGCCGGTTCCCCCGCCGGGGGAGGCGACCCAGGTTGCGCGCCAGCCCCGCTTTGCCGATGCGACCTTTCGCGGGGAGCCGATCCGCATGGTGATTCTTGCCGGCGCCGCCTCGACGGAAAACCGGTCCATCGGTTACCGGGTCGCCGTTGCGGAAACGACAACCGCCCGCCGGGCTCTGGCCGAGGACATCCTGCTGCGCTCTGCCGCCCGCCAGACCCTGTTGATCCTGATCGCCGCCATCGTCGTTTTCTTCGGGGTGCGCCGCGCATTGCGTCCGCTTGCTCGGCTGGAGGAAGCGGTCGACCGGCGCACCCCGGATGACCTGCGCCCGATCCGTCACGCGGTTCCGCGCGAGGTGGACCGGCTCGTCGGCGCGATCAACGGCTTCATGGGGCGGCTGGCCGATGCACTCGCCGCGCTGCGCCGGTTCACCGGCAACGCCTCGCATCAGATCCGCACGCCGCTTGCCATCGTCCGGACCCAGATCGAGCTGGCCCGCCGCGCCCGCGATCCGGCGGAGATGACCGCCGCACTTGATGTCGCCGACGCGGCGGTGGCCCAGAGCGAGCGGACCCTTGCGCAACTTCTCCTTCTGGCGCGGGTGGACGAGGCCTCGGCCGACCGCCTGACGCTGGAGGCGTTCGATCTTTGCACACTCGCCCGCACCGTAACCGCCGAACTGGAACCCGCCGCCGCGCGAGCCGGTCTCGACCTTGGCTTTGAGGTGGCGCTTGGCCCGGACGGCGATGCCCGCCCGTTCGTGCGCGGTCAGCGCATGTTGTTCGCCGAACTCCTGCGCAACCTGATCGAGAACGCCATCGCCTATGCGGGGCGGGGCCGCTGCGCGACGGTCCGGGTCGGGGTCGTCGGGGACGCGAAGGTCTGTCTGGAGGTCGAGGACGACGGTCCGGGCATCCCCGCGCGTGACCGCTCCCGCGCCCTCAAGCGGTTCGAGCGTCTGACGTCGGAAAACGGGCCGCAGGGCGCGGGGCTGGGGCTTGCGATTGTCGACGAGATCGCCCGACTGATGGGCGCCCGCGTCATCCTGGCCCCGAACGCCCGCCCCGCAGCCGGTGCCATGGGCCTTTCCGTTCGCATCGTTTTTCCGCGCGTTCCCGAAGAGCGGGCCTGACCGTCCGCTTTGGCGGGGTCAGGGCTTTCCCTGCGGCCCCTCGTAGGTCCAGCGGTGGGCGGGGGGCGTCGGCCCCTTGTTGCGCCCGCCTTGCTGCATCTGCTCCCAGGAATGAGCCAGAATGCCGACGGAGCGCGACAGGCAGAAGAAGCCGCGTGCGAGCGGCGCCGGGCAGCCAAGCTCCGCGTAGATCACCGCCGTGGCGCCATCGATGTTCATCGGCACGGGTCTGCCTTTCTCGCGGAAAAGCACCGCGTCGATTTCCCGTCCGATGGCGGCGAACGTGCCGGAAACCGCGCCTTCCGCCGCGGCCTGGTCGACAAGGTCAAGCAGGCGCGGCGCGCGCGGATCGACAGGCTTGTGGAAGCGGTGGCCGAAGCCCGGGATGAAACGCCCGTGTGCGGCGCGAAAGGCAGCAAGTCCGTCTGTTGTCGCCTGCCTCAGGTCGCGGCCGGCCTCTCGTCGGTCGGCAATGTCGCGGTAGAGCGCGACCGCCTGTTCGCCGGCGCCGCCATGCACGTCGCCCAGCATGTTGACGCCGGTGGCCATGGCGTTGTTCAGCCCGACGCCGCAGGTCGCGGCCATGCGCGCGGCGGCAATCGAGGGGGCCTGGGGACCGTGATCGACGGCCGCGACGAGCGCGGCCTCGAAAAGCCGAGCGCGTGCTGCATCGAGCGGTGTGCCCATCACCAGATGCCAGATCATCTGCGGGAAGCTCAGCGCTCCGATCAGGTCCTCGACCGGGAGGCCGCGAAAGGCGATGCGGCCGGGTTCCATGTCGATGATCGACGTGCGCCACCAGTCGGCGACGGGATCGCGGGTCGGGTCGTCGCTCATATCGCGCCCTCCTTTTCCAGGGACCGAAGGTCGTCGTCACCTAGTCCAAGCGCCCGGTAGACGTCGTCGTTGTCGCGTCCGAGCACTGGCGGAGGGGTGTCAACCGACGGTGCATCGCCATTCACCTTGATCCCGGTACGCACCGTCTTGATGGCCCGCCCGACGCCGGGCACATCGTCGAACGCCGCGATCATCCCGCGATCCGCCACCTGCGGATGGTCGAGCGCATCGGGGACGGTGAGGATTTCGCCGGACGGGATGCCCCTGGCGCTGAACAACGCCACCCAGTCGGCGGCATCGCGCTCGGCGAGGCTTTTTTCAAGCTCCGCCTTGAGCGCGTATCGATTGGCCTTGCGGGTCTCGCGGGTTGCGTAGTCGGCATGTGCGAGGAGGTCGGGCCGCTTCAGAACCGTGCAGAGCGCTTCCCATTGCTCGTCCTTGTTGGCGGCGATGTTGAGCGCTCCGTTGCGGGCCTGAAAGGCACCGGAGGGCGCCGACGTCGTGTTCTCGTTGCCATGGGCTGCTGGCGTCTGCCCGGCGATCAGCCAGTTCGACACAACCCAGCCCATGGTGGCGAGCGTCGCTTCAAGCATCGACACATCGAGGAAAACGGGCGTTTCGCGAGGGCCTGCCAGGCTTGCCGAAATCGCGAAGGCGGCCGTGAGCCCGCCAATGGTGTCGGCCACCGGATAACCGACCCGCAAGGGGGCGCTTTCGGCATCGCCGGTAACCGACATGACACCGGACAGCCCCTGCACGATCTGGTCGTAGGCGGGCATGGCGCGCATCGGTCCGTCCTGTCCGAAGCCGGAGATCGCGCAATAGACGAGGCGCGGGTTGAGCGGCTTGAGGTCCTGGAATCCGACGCCGAGACGGTCCATCACGCCGGGGCGGAAATTTTCCACCACCACGTCGGCCGTGGCGACGAGCTTCTTGAACAGCGCGACGCCGGCGGGGGTCTTGAGGTTGAGCGTGACGCTCTTCTTGCCGGCGTTCTGGGCGAGGAAGGAGACCCCCATATTGGCGGCATTGAGCGCCGGATCCGCACCGAGCTGCCGGGCGAGATCACCCTTGCCCGGTCGCTCGATCTTGATTACCTCGGCCCCGAAATGCGCCAGTTGATGGCAGCAGAACGGGCCCGAAAGCACATTCGTCAGATCCAGAACGCGAATGCCTTGAAGAGAGCCTGCCATGAAGCGCCTCGTGCCGTGGTGCGACAAGCGTCCCCCGGCGCGAGGAGATCACGCCCGACGGGTGTCGCGGGAGGATGTCGTTTCGCTATAGCGGTCCCGCATCCATTGGCCAAGGGCGTCGGCCTGGTCCTGCGACAGGTGCAGGCCGAGCTTGGAGCGCCGCCACAGCACATCCTCCGCGTTGCGCGCCCACTCCCGGTCCATCATGTAGGCGACTTCCCGGGCGTAGAGGTCGGCGCCGAAATGTCGTCCGAGGTCGTCGGCCGTCTGGGCGCCGTCGAGGATGGCGCTTGCGCATGTGCCATAATTGCGCGCCAGCCGTTGCACGAGCCTGGGCGGCAGGTCCGGATGGGCCGTCTGCAGGTCGCGAACCAGATCGCCGAAGCCGGTCGGTGGGAAATCGCCGCCGGGCAAGGTCGCGGAACGCGTCCAGGGTTTCCCGACGGCGCCGAGCACGCTTTCCACGTGTTCCAGCACCGAAAGCGCCAGCCGGCGATAGGTGGTGATCTTGCCGCCGAAGATATTCACCAGCGGGGCGTGGTCCGCGCCGCCGGCACCCGTGTCGAGCTTGAGGACGTAGTCGCGCGTCGCTTCCTGTGCCTTGGAGGCGCCGTCGTCGAACAGCGGCCGCACGCCGGAGTAGGTCCACACCACATCGTCGCGCTTGATCGGCGTCTTGAAGTATTCGCTGGCGGCCGCCGCCAGATAGAGGATTTCCTCCTCTGTCGCGGCCACATCGGCCGGGTCGCCCTCGTAGTCGCGGTCGGTGGTGCCGATCAGCGTGAAGTCCTGCTCATAGGGAATGGCGAAGACGATACGTCCGTCGGCATTCTGGAAGATATAGGCGCGGTCGTGGTCGAACAGCTTTCGCACGACGATATGGCTGCCTTGAACGAGGCGCACGTTGTGCGCATCGTTGCGCTTCAGGGCACTTTCCAGCAGGTGGTCGACCCAGGGGCCGGCGGCATTGACCATCAGCCGCGCCGTGACGTCGCGGGTCGCGTCCGTCTCGGTGTCGCGCAGCGTGGCGTGCCAGATGTCACCGTCGCGGCGCGCCGCGACGACTTGTGTGCGGGTGTTGATTTCCGCGCCCCTGTCGGCGGCGTCGCGCGCGTTGAGCGCCACCAGCCGCGCATCGTCGACCCAGCAATCGGAATATTCGAAGGCGGTGGAAAATCCGGGTTTCAACGGCTCGCCGGCCAGGTTCTTGCGCAGATCGAGCGTGCGCGTGGCCGGCAACAGTTTGCGTCCGCCCAGATGGTCATAGAGAAACAGACCGAGCCGCAGCAGCCAGCGGGGCCGCAGCCCCTTGGAATGCGGCAGGACGAACCGCAACGGCCGGATGATATGCGGTGCGATCGACCACAGAAGCTCGCGCTCGCTCAAGGCCTCGCGCACCAATCGGAATTCGTAGAACTCCAGATAGCGCAGGCCGCCGTGAATGAGCTTGGTCGACCAGGACGAAGTGCCGCTCGCGAGGTCGTTCATTTCCGCAAGGCAGACGGAATAGCCGCGCCCGGCGGCGTCCCGGGCAATGCCGCAGCCGTTGATGCCTCCGCCGACGACCAGCAGGTCGTAGTCGGTGTGTTGCGCTTGCGACGCCATCACGCCCCTTCCTGTTCCTGGCCGGCAGTGGGCAGGGAGCCGAACGCAGAACCGTTCCCCCTGCCGTCGCCGGCAATCTCGATACGTACGTTGTGCTCACGGCAGATGGTCACCACGCTGTCGGGCGGCGCAGTGTCCGTGACGAAGATGTCGATTTGCGACAGATGGGCGATGCGCACCGGGGCGCTGCGTTCGAACTTCATCGCGTCGGCGACCAGCAGCGTCTGGCGGGCGTGGCTGAGAATCTCGCGCGCGACCCGCACCTCGCGAAAATCATAGTCGAAAATCGTTCCGTCGGCATCGATCGCGGATGCGCCGATGACGGCGTAGTCCACCTTGAACTGCCGGATGAAATCCACCGTTGCCTCGCCGACGATGCCGCCGTCGGAGGGACGCACCTGTCCGCCGGCGATGATCACTTCCACGTCCGGTGCCGAGCGCAGGATGTTGGCAACGTTGATGTTGTTCGTGATCGCCATGATGCCGTCGTGCTGGCGCAGGGCGCGGGCCACCTGCTCCGTGGTCGTGCCGATGTTCAGCATGATCGAGGCATTGTCGGGGATGAGGGCGGCGGCCCTCTTGCCGATGAGCTGCTTGGCATCGGAGGCCAGCTGGCGGCGGGCGTCATAGGCGTAGTTTGCGATCCCCGACGGGAGAACCGCCCCTCCGTGCACGCGCTGCAGCATTCCGCGTTCGCACAACTCGTTCAGGTCCTTGCGGATCGTCTGGGGCGTGACGTCGAACTCACCTGCAAGGCCGTCGACGTCCACCCGGCCGGAGCGGCGCGCGCGGTCCAGGATTTCGGACTGGCGGGGCGAAACCGGATCCATTCAGTTGCCTTTCGTTTTCTTTCGCATTGCAACAAGATTTGCAATGCATGGGTTTTTTAAGGCCGATTGAGACAAATTACACCATGATTTGAGCCTGAGACGCAAAAAATGGCAAGTCAGTTTTCGGGTTGACGTTCACTTTTTTTCGTTTGATAGTCAAGTTGCAGTTTCGCAAGGGAGGAAACCAAATGCGACACAAGATGCTGGCAGCTGTTGCTGCTGCCGCGCTTATCGCGGGTTCGGGATCGGCGTTTGCCGGGCCCGAGGAGGCGAAGAAGTGGATTGATAGCGAATTCCAGCCCTCCACGCTGACGAAAGATCAGCAGATGGCGGAGATGGAGTGGTTCATCGATGCGGCCAAGCCCTACGCGGGCCTGGAGATCAACGTGCTGTCGGAGGGCATTCCGACCCACGTCTATGAATCCAAGACGCTCACGCAGGCGTTCGAGGAGATCACCGGTATCAAGGTCAACCATCAGATCCTCGGTGAGGGCGAAGTGGTGCAGGCCATGCAGACGCAGATGCAGACCAACCGCAATCTGTACGATGCCTATGTGAACGATTCCGACCTTATCGGAACGCACTCGCGCCTGCAGCAGGCCGTCAACCTGACGGACTGGATGGCGGGCGAAGGCAAGGATGTCACGTCGCCGACGCTCGATCTAGACGATTTCATGGGCATCAGCTTCACGACCGGGCCGGACGGCGATCTCTATCAGCTTCCCGACCAGCAGTTCGCGAACCTTTACTGGTTCCGCAAGGACTGGTTCGAACGCGAGGATCTGAAGGCCGCGTTCAAGGAAAAATACGGCTACGAACTCGGCGTCCCGGTCAACTGGTCGGCTTACGAGGACATCGCGGAATTTTTCTCCGAAGACGTCAAGGAAATTGACGGTGTTCGCGTCTACGGCCACTTGGACTATGGCAAGCGGGCCCCCGATCTCGGATGGCGCATGACCGACGCGTGGCTGTCCATGGCAGGTGCCGGTTCGCCCGGTGAGCCGAACGGCCGTCCCATCGACGAGTGGGGCATCCGCATGGAGGAAGGTTCGTGCAATCCGTCCGGTGCGTCCGTGTCGCGCGGTGGCGCAACCAACGGCCCGGCTGCGGTCTATGCGATCCGCAAATGGGATGAATGGCTGCGCAAGTATGCACCTCCGGGGGCCGCCGACTACGACTTCTACCAGTCGCTCCCGGCGCTGAGCCAGGGCAATGTCGCCCAGCAGATTTTCTGGTACACCGCGTTCCTCGCCGACATGGTCAAGCCGCGCTCGGAAGGCAACAACACGGTGGACGAGGATGGCCTGCCGCTGTGGCGTGCGGCACCCAGCCCGCACGGACCCTACTGGGAAGAAGGCCAGAAGGTCGGCTACCAGGATGTGGGTTCCTGGACGATCCTGAAGTCCACTCCGATGGAGCGTGCAAAGGCGGCCTGGCTTTATGCGCAGTTCGTGACCTCCAAGACCATCGATGTGAAGAAGAGCCACGTCGGTCTCACCTTCGCCCGCGACAGCACCGTGCGGCATGAAAGCTTCACCGAGCGTTCGGCAAACCTGGGCGGTGTCGTCGAGTTCTATCGCTCGCCCGACCGCGTCCGCTGGTCGCCGACCGGTGTGAACGTGCCGGACTATCCGAAGCTGGCGCAGCTGTGGTGGCAGCAGATCGGCGACGTCAACTCGGGTGCCTTCACGCCGCAGGAAGCCATGGACCGTCTCGCTGGCGAGATGGACACGATCATGGCCCGCATGCAGCGCGCCGACGAAGCCAACAGCACCTACGGTGGCTGTGGCCCGCGTCTGAACGAGCCCAAGGATCCGTCCGAGTGGCTTGGAAAGGGCGGCGCCAAGGCGAAGCTGGAAAACGAGAAGCCGCAAGGCGAAACCGTCAATTACGACGAACTCGTCAAGCGCTGGGCCGAGAATTGATCAAGGCCTGACCTATGGCGGTCCGGGGCATTCCCGGGCCGTCCTTTCGCGGCAGATAGTCACGACGCGAAATGCGCCCGTTGGAAGAGCGGGCGGACGCGGCGCAAGCCGTGCAAATCCGAACACCCTCACTTGATCCATTGCTAAAGGCGGCAATCATGTCCCTTGAACTGAGGGGCGTCGGTCTGCGGGCAGGCGCCGATACTCATATCCATCCGACCGATCTCGTTTGCGAGCCGGGAAGCTTCAACATCCTGCTTGGCACCACGCTTGCCGGCAAGACCACGATGATGAAGCTGATGGCCGGCCTGGAACGTCCGACCGCCGGTACGGTTTGGTTCGGTGGCCGCGATGTCACGGGCGTTTCGGTGCGCCGTCGCAACGTATCGATGGTCTACCAGCAGTTCATCAACTATCCGAACATGAGCGTCTACGAAAACATCGCCTCGCCGCTGCGGGTGACGAAAGTGGATGAGGCGGAAATCAAGCGGCGGGTCGGCACCATGGCCGAACTGCTCAAGCTCTCGCCGATGCTCTCGCGCCGTCCTTCGGAGCTTTCCGGCGGTCAGCAACAGCGCACGGCGATGGCCCGCGCCCTCGTCAAGGACGCGGATCTCGTGCTGCTCGACGAACCGCTGGCCAATCTCGACTTCAAGCTGCGCGAGGAGTTGCGGGACGAATTGCCCCGTCTTTTCGCCGACCGCGACTGCATCGTGGTCTATGCCACCACGGAGCCGGTCGAGGCTTTGCTGTTCGGCGGCCACACGGCCTGCCTGCACGAAGGCAGGGTCACCCAGTTCGGTCCGACCGCGGAGGTCTACCGCAATCCGAGCGATCTCGTCAGCGCGCAGGTGTTCTCCGAGCCGCCGATCAATGTCGCTCCGGTGGTCAAGGCCGGCGAGACCTTTCGCTTCGGTCAGGATACCGCCTTCCCCGCGTCCGGGCCTTTCGCAGCACTTGCGGACGGGGCCTATACGCTGGGCATTCGTCCTCATCATGTGGCGCCGACCCCGAGCGGCGACAATCCGGTTCCCGTCGACGGTCATGTGCTCGTCACAGAGCTGTCCGGTTCCGAAAGCGTTATTCACTTCACCGTGCAGGGCGAGACCTGGGTCTCCCAGTCCCACGGCATTCATCCGTTTGAGGTCGGAACCGACCAGCGGCTCTACGCCGACATGTCGAAGGCACTTGTCTTCGACGGCGACGGTCGCCGGATCGAGATCTGAGGAGGGACGCAGGCAATGGCGAAAATCGTTCTCGATACGCTCAGGCATGCCTACATGCCGAACCCGACTGAGGACAGCGACTGGGCCTTGAAGCAGCTCGACCTGGAATGGGAAGACGGCGGCGCCTATGCGTTGCTTGGCCCCTCCGGCTGCGGCAAGACCACGCTGCTGTCGATCATTTCCGGCCTGCTGCGGCCCACGCACGGACGTGTGTTCTTCGACGGTCAGGATGTCACCGACCTCACGCCGGAACAGCGCCATATCGCCCAGGTTTTCCAGTTCCCGGTCGTCTACGACACGATGACCGTCTACGACAATCTGGCCTTCCCGCTGCGCAATCGCGGCGTCGACGAAAAGCACGTGGACCAGAGGGTCCGCGAGATCGCCGAGATGATCGATCTCACCCACATGCTGGACAACCGGGCCGCGGGCCTCACCGCGGACGGCAAGCAGAAGATCTCGCTCGGACGCGGGCTGGTGCGCTCCGACGTCAATGCCATCATGTTCGATGAACCGCTGACGGTGATCGACCCGCATCTGAAATGGCAGCTGCGCTCCAAGCTGAAGGAGCTGCACCAGCGGGTCCGCACCACGATGATCTACGTCACGCACGATCAGACGGAAGCGCTGACTTTCGCCGACAAGGTGGTGGTGATGAACCAGGGCGAGGTGGTGCAGATCGGCACGCCGGTGGATCTCTTCGAGCGTCCCCAGCACACCTTTGTCGGCCACTTCATCGGGTCTCCTGGCATGAATGTGCTTCCATGCGAGATCGCCGGCGGTCGCGCCCATGTCGCAGGCGTTGCGCTCGATGCAGGCGGCAGCGGCGATCTGGGCGTCACCTCCGGCAAGCTGGAAGTCGGCGTGCGGCCCGAGTTCGTGCGCTTTGCCGAGGCCGGCGACACCGGCGGATTGCCGGCGCGGGTGGTGAAGGTCAGCGACGCCGGGCGGTTCCGCATCGTCGAGGCGCAGGCTGCCGACACAAGCATCAAGCTGCTTGTTCCGGAAGGCGGCAACATTCCGCAAGAGCAGGCGCATCTGCTCTTCGATCCCGACCATACAGCCGTTTATCGCGACGGCTGGATCGTGGCCTGAGGCGGGGAAGAAAGATGAACAAGACACACGACAACAGGGCCTGGCTGTTCGTTCTGCCCGTAGTGGCGCTCGTCGCCTTCAACGCGATCATCCCCTTGATGACCGTCGTCAACTATTCGGTCCAGGAGACGTTTGGCGACAACGTCTTCTTCTGGGCAGGCGTGATGTGGTTCGAGCAGGTGCTTCAGTCGGAGCGCTTCCAGGATGCCTTGCTGCGGCAATTGACCTTCACTTTCACGATCCTGCTGATCGAGGTGCCGCTCGGCGTCGCCATCGCGTTGACGATGCCGAAGAAGGGACCCTGGGTGCCGGTGTGCCTCGTGCTGATGGCGCTGCCGCTGCTCATTCCGTGGAACGTCGTTGGCGCGATGTGGAATATTTTCGCGCTGCCCGACATCGGGCTGCTCGGTCGCAGCCTCAATGCGCTCGGCTTCGACTACAATTTCACCCGCCAGCCCGGAGATGCCTGGTTCACGTTGATTTTGATGGATGTCTGGCACTGGACGTCGCTGGTCGTTCTCCTGGCCTATGCCGGCCTGGTCTCGATCCCCGATGCCTATTACCAGGCCGCGAAGATCGATGGCGCGAAGCCCTTTGCGGTGTTTCGCTACATCCAGCTGCCGAAGATGAAACGAGTGCTGACCATCGCCGTGCTGCTGCGCTTCATGGACAGTTTCATGATCTACACGGAACTCTCGGTGCTCACGGGTGGCGGGCCGGGCAATTCGACCACGCTTCTGTCGATCGATCTGGTGAAGATCGCGCTCGGCCAGTTCGACCTCGGGCCGGCGGCCGCCATGTCGCTGATCTACTTCCTCATCATTCTGCTGCTCAGCTGGGTGTTCTACACCCTGATGATGCGCAACGAACAACAGTGACGGAGCCAAAGCGATGACACGGACCAGCCGTTACGTCCCGGTGCTGTATATCCTGTTCCTGATGCTGCCGATCTATTGGCTCGTCAACATGTCGTTTAAGACGACGAACGAGATCCTCGGCGAATTCACGCTGTTTCCGCGTGAGTTCACGCTGGAAAACTATGTGACGATCTTCACGGATCCGACCTGGTACATGGGCTACGTGAACTCGATCACCTATGTGGCGATCAACACGGTGATCTCGGTGCTCGTTGCGCTGCCGGCGGCCTATGCCTTTTCGCGCTACCGCTTCCTTGGCGACAAGCACCTTTTCTTCTGGCTCCTGACCAACCGCATGGCGCCTCCGGCGGTCTTCGCGCTGCCGTTCTTCCAGCTCTATTCGGCGGTCGGCCTGTTCGATACGCCGCTTGCGGTGGCCCTTGCGCACACGCTGTTCAACATTCCGCTGGCCGTGTGGATCCTGGAGGGGTTCATGTCCGGCGTGCCGAAGGAGCTCGACGAGACCGCCTATGTCGACGGTCATTCGTTCTGGTCGTTCTTCCTGAAGATCTTCGTGCCGACGATTGCCGCAGGCATCGGTGTCGCCGCCTTCTTCTGCTTCATGTTCTCCTGGGTCGAGTTGCTTCTCGCGAAGACGCTGACCTCGGTGGATGCGAAGCCGATTGCGGCGACCATGACCCGAACGGCGAGCACCTCCGGTTATGAGCTCGGCCTGCTGGCGGCGGCCGGTACGCTGACCATCATTCCGGGCGCCTTCGTCATTTACTTCGTGCGCAACTACATCGCCAAGGGCTTTGCGCTTGGCCGCGTCTGACGCGCCATATCAGGGGAGACACTCGTCATGGGTTTGAGCTGGATGGCATGGACGGGGCCGACCGCAGGCTTCTTCATCTTCATCGGGATCTGTTTCGTGGTCATGTCGGTCTGGGAGTATGCCTCGCCGGGCGGCGGTCCGCGCCACGGCATTCTCGGACTGGACACGACGCGCGGCGACCGCCTTTTCATCTCGCTGCTGGGCAGTGCCTTTATCTTCCTCGCCTGGCTGGGCTTTGCCGGCCCCTTCGTGCTGGGGATGCTCGGGCTCGCCGGGCCGATGCTTGCGGTGCCGCTGGTCGTCGCCGTTCTTTACGCGATCTGCGTGTTCGTCTGGGCCTGATCCGCGGCGATCCCGCCCCTCCCTTGCGCGCCGAACTTGTCCGGCCGTGCGACTCAGCCAAGGATTGCCAATGTGTTAACGGCAGTCGGGGTGCGGAGCGATGCGGAACGGCCTGGGTGTGCAATTCGTCCTGGCGCTTGGCGGGACGCTCGTCGCCGGGATACCGGATGCCGGGGCAGGCTCGGTGCAGTCTAGTGGGTGGCAGAGCGGAGAACAGATCTCCCGTCTTTGCGCCACCGGGCCAGCGGAAAACCCCGTCGCGGTCACCTTCTGCCTCGGATACCTGCAAGGGGCGCTCGATGCCTTCCTGATCGGGCGGGCGTCCTGCGTGCCGGCGGGGACGGATGCCAACGGCCTGCGTGCCGCCGTTCTTGCCCATGCGAAACGTCATCCCGACCGGGTTCAGGGGCGGGGGCCGGTCTTTGTCTATGATGCGTTTCGCACGATGTGGCCGGCCTGCGCGCATATGCCCGGTCCATCCCGCTAGCGATCCGGCCCGTTCAAACGAAAAACGCCGGCCCATCGGACCGGCGTTTTCCAGTTCAGATCACGGCAGGCGGCGGCTGCCTTATGCAACCGCGCGGCTCAGCGCGCATTGCGACCAGAGGGACTCCAGCGCACGTACCAGATGTTCGATATCGGCGTCGGTATGGAGCGGCGACGGCGTGATGCGAAGCCGTTCGGTGCCCTTGGGGACCGTGGGATAGTTGATCGGCTGGATGTAGATGCCATAGGTGTCGAGCAGGATGTCGGAGAGCATCTTGCACTTCACCGGATCCTTGACCATCACCGGAACGATATGGCTCGGGTTCGGCAAATGCGGGATGCCGAGCGCGTCCAGCCTGCGGCGCAGGGTCGTGACCCGGTTGCGCTGGCGCGTACGCAGCGCTTCGCCGTCTGCCGACTTGAGGAACTGGATCGATGCGCGTGCGCCGGCGGCGAGCGACGGCGGAAGCGCGGTGGTGAAGATGAAGCCGGAGGCAAAGGAGCGCACGAAATCGCAAAGCGCCTCTGAGGCCGCGATATAGCCGCCCATCACGCCGAAGGCCTTGCCCAGCGTTCCCTCGATCACGGTCAGGCGATCCATCAGGCCCTCGCGCTCGGCGATGCCGCCGCCGCGCGGACCGTAGAGGCCGACACCGTGAACCTCGTCGAGATAGGTCATGGCGCCATACTTGTCGGCAACGTCGCAGATCTCCTTGATCGGGGCGATGTCGCCATCCATCGAATAAACCGATTCAAACGCCACGAGCTTCGGACGGCCGGGTTCGATTTCGGCAAGCTGACGTTCCAGGTCGGCGACGTCATTGTGTTTCCAGATCCGCCTTTCCGCGCGCGAATAACGAATTCCCTCGATCATCGATGCGTGGTTCAAGGCATCCGACAGCACGACACAATCGGGAATACGCGCGGCCAGCGTGCCAAGCGCTGCCCAGTTCGAGACATAACCGGAGGTGAAGAGAAGGGCGGCTTCCTTGCCGTGCAGGTCGGCGAGCTCCTGCTCCAGCAGGACATGATAATGGCTGGTGCCAGAGATGTTGCGCGTGCCGCCGGCACCCGCGCCACAGCGTTCGATCGCCTCATGCATGGCATTGGTGACGACGCTGTTCTGGCCCATGCCGAGATAGTCATTCGAACACCAGACCGAAACCTCATGCGTGCCGTCCCCGGTGTGGCGCGTCGCCTTGGGAAACGCTCCGGCATGCCGCTCGAGATCCGCGAACACGCGGTAGCGGCCTTCTTCGTGCAAACCCTCGATTTCGCTCCGAAAGAAGCTCTCGTAATCCATTCCGGCCTCCGGGACCTCGTGCTTCCGCCCTGACGGTTCGAACCGCCGTGTCGTTGCGCGCGCCATGCAGCCGCGACTTGATTTCGTTTCAGTCTATATCGCAAAAAATCACATTTAGTGAATTGGGAATATACCGAAGGGGTCGAAACGACGCATCCCTTGTGTCAAACGCCATGCGATTTTCCGTTCGCCCCACGGAGGCAAGCCTTTGCGGATTCGCGTCTTTGTGCACCTCTTTCCGGCGCACGCGCCGTTCGCCCTTGCCACGTCCCGGTCGCTTCTTCATAAGTCCGCGCGGGAGGCACGCCACAGCCTGCGTGCATTCCCCGCCGGCACGTCTTGTTCCGGCGTCCATCCCAAAGGTCCAAACTGGGGGACTGCGTTTTGACCAGCTTTTCGCCGCGCGTTTTTTCGGGCGTCCAGCCCACCGGCAACCTTCACCTTGGCAACTATCTCGGCGCCATCTCGCGCTTCGTGCCGCTGCAGGACCAGATGCCGACCATCTATTGCGTGGTCGACCTGCATGCCATTACCGCGAAGCACGATCCGGCGACCCTGTCACGGACCACCCGTGAAGTGACGGCAGCCTATCTGGCGGCCGGCATCGATCCGAAGAAGGCGATCATCTTCAACCAGAGCCAGGTCAAGGAACATGCCGAGCTTGCCTGGATCTTCAATTGCATTGCGCGCATGGGCTGGCTGAGCCGCATGACGCAGTTCAAGGAGAAGGCGGGCAAGAACCGGGAAAATGCCTCGGTCGGTCTCTTTGCCTACCCGACCCTGATGGCGGCCGACATTCTCGTCTACCGCGCCACGCATGTTCCGGTCGGCGACGACCAGAAACAGCATATGGAGCTGACCCGCGACATCGCGCAGAAGTTCAACAACGACTTTGCCGAGCGGATTGCGGAGCTCGGTCTCGGCGTGCCCAACCCGACCCCCAGTCCCGAGCTGCCCGACGAGCTCTTCTTCCCGTTGACCGAGCCGATGATTGCGGGACCGGCGACGCGCATCATGTCCCTGCGTGACGGCACCAAGAAGATGTCGAAGTCCGACCCTTCCGACCTGTCGCGCATCAACCTGCGCGACACCGCCGACGACATCGCGAAAAAGATCCGCAAGGCCAAGACCGATCCCGAGCCTCTCCCCGGCGAGACGGACGGGCTGGAGGATCGCGCGGAGGCTGCAAATCTGGTCGGCATCTACGCCGCGCTTTCGGGGGGAACCCGCGAGACCGTGCTTTCCGAATACGGCGGTCAGCCGTTCTCGGTGTTCAAGCCGGCGCTCGCCGATCTTGCTGTAGCGAAACTCGCGCCGATCGCCGACGAGATGAACCGGTTGCTTGCCGATCCGGCGAGCATCGACGCGGTTCTCAGCGACGGTGCGGAACGTGCCGGCGCGATCGCCGAGCCGGTGCTGCGCGACACACGCAGGATCATGGGCTTCCTCGAGGGGCGCTGAGCTGCGGGTCGTCAGCCGTCCCCGTGACATTCATCAGGGCCGTGCCGGTTTTCCGGCGCGGCCCT
Organism: Stappia stellulata DSM 5886; assembly: GCF_000423705.1. Taxonomy (GTDB): domain Bacteria; phylum Pseudomonadota; class Alphaproteobacteria; order Rhizobiales; family Stappiaceae; genus Stappia; species Stappia stellulata. The sequence goes on from NZ_AUIM01000011.1 coordinate 460,642, forward strand.
TGCCTTTTCCCGGGGCGGGGCGCTAGTCTCGGTTGGAACAAATATGGAACATTTGCGGAGTGGAGGTCGACGGCATGACCACAAATCGCATTCTGCTCGACGATCCGCTTTGCGACGGACGTCAATCGGAAATGGCAACGCGTGTCTGGCGCGGAACAGCGCGGCTTTTGCGCGCGCGGGGGTTTGCCTGCGTCGCGGAAGTGACGCTTGCCTCCGGCCGGCGTGCCGATCTGGCGGCCATCGGTCCGGGTGGCGAAATCTGGATTGTGGAGGTGAAGTCGTCGCTTGCCGACTTGCGCGCCGATGCCAAATGGCCGGAGTATCGGGCCCATTGCGACCGGCTCTTCTTTGCCAGCCACGCGGATGTTGGCATCGACCCGTTTCCGGCTGATGCCGGCTTCATTCTGTCGGATGGATTTGGCGCGGAGGTCCTGCGCGAGGCGCCGGAACACAGGCTCGTCGCCGCGCGGCGCAAGGCCGTGACATTGCGCATTGCGCATGCGGCGGCAAACAGGCTGCACGACGCGCTCGACCCGGACCTGAGGTCCGTCTCCTTCGACATGCTCTAACCGCGACCGCTCAAAAGTCTCTGGACGGCCGGCGGTCGTATCGACGTCAGCGTGGCGCGCGTTTCGCCAGGATGCGCTGCAGCGTGCGCCGGTGCATGTTGAGCCGGCGCGCCGTCTCCGAAACATTGCGTCCGCACAGTTCATAGACCCGCTGTATGTGTTCCCAGCGGACGCGGTCGGCGGACATGGGGTTTTCCGGCGGTGGCGCCTTGTCCCCGCCCGAAGACATCAGCGCGGCAAGCACGTCGTCGGCATCGGCGGGCTTTGCCAGATAATCGACCGCGCCGAGTTTCACGGCCGTCACCGCGGTCGCGATGTTGCCGTATCCCGTGAGGATCACGATACGGGCCTCGGGGCGTCGCGTGCGCAGGACTTCCACGACATCCAGGCCGCTGCCGTCTTCCAGCCGCATGTCGACCACTGCGTAGTCGGGTGCTTTCACGCGAAGCTTGTCGAGTGCTTCGCGCACGCTGTCGGCGGTTTCGGTGACAAAGCCGCGTTTTTCCATGGCCCGGGCCAGCCGCTGCTGGAACGGGCGGTCGTCATCGACGATCAGAAGGGTTCCGAGGTCGTTGTCCGTACCGGGTTCGTCACTCATGTTGGCGCACCATTATACTGGTTTCATCTGCACACTGTTATATGGAGCTTTGGGAGCGGGGCAATTGTGCGTCCGTCCCCTCGGCTGCGGCAATTTCGCCCGCGCCATCATGCCACGTAACGGCGCCTGCGCCACGTCCGCTCTTCACGAGGCCGCGCGGCCAGGCGATGCGCACCACCGCGCCGCGTTTCGGCGGCGTTCGGTTGCGCAGGCGCAAGTCCGCGCCGGTGCGCTCCAGCAGCGTCTTGGCGATGAAGAAGCCGAGCCCGAGGCCGCCCCCCGTGTCGCCCTGTCCGGTCCGCTCGTCGCGAGGTCCGCGGGCGGTGACATAGGGTTCGCCCAGACGGGTGATGATGTCCGGCGCAAATCCCTCGCCGTCGTCGGCGATCTCGATCGTGAGCTGGCGCGCATCCCAGCGCGCAGTGATCGTCACCCTGCTTTTTGCGAAGTCGACAGCGTTTTCCAGAATGTTGCCGAGACCGTAATGGATCGCCGGGTTGCGCATGCCAATCGGTTCGTGCCCCTCGCCGTGCATGTCGACCGCGATTTCGATGCCGAAGGCGCGGCACGGCTCCACCACTTCCTCGATGAGATGCGACAGCGGTTCGCCGCGAAAATGCTGGTCGCGGTCGTCGGACAGGGAGGAAAGCTTGGAGAGAATGTCGCGGCAGCGCTCCGCCTGCGACAGGATC
>NZ_AUIM01000011.1:467500-470593 GCF_000423705.1 Stappia stellulata DSM 5886
GGTGACTGGTCCCCTTCACAGCTTTGCATTTTGCATTGGAGCGTTGCTGACCGCGCGTTCGCAGGACAAGATCTCGTGAATTGGTCTTAGAATTGATGCTTTACCGTGCCTCCGCCGAGGGGGTCCGGTTTTGATGGGCATCGATAATGAGAGTGATCAAGTGCCTTAAGTGCATTCGGTGGATGCCTTGGCGACAAGAGGCGATGAAGGACGTGATACGCTGCGATAAGCGTCGGGGAGCTGCGAATAAGCTTTGATCCGGCGATTTCCGAATGGGGAAACCCACTCCGTAAGGAGTACCCGCAAGGGGGCGAACCCGGGGAACTGAAACATCTCAGTACCCGGAGGAAAGGACATCAACAGAGACTCCGCTAGTAGTGGCGAGCGAACGCGGACCAGGCCAGTGGCCTCATTGTAAGAACCGGAACCGTCTGGAAAGTCGGGCCATAGCGGGTGATAGCCCCGTACGGGTAGAAAGCGATGAGGTCCTCGAGTAGGGCGGGACACGTGAAATCCTGTCTGAACATGGGGGGACCACCCTCCAAGCCTAAGTACTCCTTGTCGACCGATAGTGAACAAGTACCGTGAGGGAAAGGTGAAAAGCACCCCGACGAGGGGAGTGAAATAGACCCTGAAACCGGATGCATACAAACAGTCGGAGCCCGCAAGGGTGACGGCGTACCTTTTGTATAATGGGTCAGCGACTTAATTTGACATGCAAGCTTAAGCCGGAAGGTGTATGCGCAGCGAAAGCGAGTCTGAATAGGGCGATTTAGTATGTCGGATTAGACCCGAAACCGAGTGATCTAGCCATGACCAGGTTGAAGGTGCGGTAACACGCACTGGAGGACCGAACCCACGCCTGTTGAAAAAGTCGGGGATGAGTTGTGGTTAGGGGTGAAAGGCCAATCAAACTCGGAAATAGCTGGTTCTCCGCGAAATCTATTTAGGTAGAGCGTCGGGCGAATACTTCTGGGGGTAGAGCACTGGATGGGCTATGGGGACTCACCGTCTTACTGATCCTAACCAAACTCCGAATACCAGAAAGTACTACCCGGCAGACACACAGTGGGTGCTAACGTCCATTGTGGAGAGGGAAACAACCCTGACCGCCAGTTAAGGTCCCTAAATCATGGCTAAGTGGCAAAGGATGTAGGACTCCCAAAACAACCAGGATGTTGGCTTAGAAGCAGCCATCATTTAAAGAAAGCGTAACAGCTCACTGGTCTAAACAAGGGGTCCCGCGCCGATAATGTAACGGGGCTCAAGCCATGTACCGAAACTGCGGGCTCAGCTTAGGCTGAGCGGTAGCGGAGCGTTCCGTAGGCCTGCGAAGGGAGACCCGTGAGGGCTCCTGGAGGTATCGGAAGTGCGAATGCTGACATGAGTAACGATAAAGGGGGTGAGAGACCCCCTCGCCGAAAGTCCAAGGGTTCCTGCGCAACGCTAATCGGCGCAGGGTTAGCCGGCCCCTAAGGCGAGGCCGAAAGGCGTAGTCGATGGGAATGCAGTTAATATTCTGCAGCCTGCGGGTGGTGACGGATGCCGTGTATCGTATCCCCTTACTGGATTGGGGATGCGGTGAAGGTGTTCCAGGAAATAGCCCCCGCATTATAGACCGTACCCGAAACCGACACAGGTGGACTGGTAGAGAATACCAAGGCGCTTGAGAGAACTGTGCTGAAGGAACTCGGCAAATTGCTCCCGTAAGTTCGCGAGAAGGGAGCCCCGGGCTTGGGCAACCAGGTTCGGGGGGCACAGACCAGGGGGTGGCGACTGTTTATCAAAAACACAGGGCTCTGCGAAGCCGCAAGGCGACGTATAGGGTCTGACGCCTGCCCGGTGCCGGAAGGTTAAGAGGAGGTGTGCAAGCACCGAATTGAAGCCCCGGTAAACGGCGGCCGTAACTATAACGGTCCTAAGGTAGCGAAATTCCTTGTCGGGTAAGTTCCGACCTGCACGAATGGCGTAACGACTTCCCCGCTGTCTCCAGCACAGACTCAGTGAAATTGAATTCCCCGTGAAGATGCGGGGTTCCTGCGGTCAGACGGAAAGACCCCGTGCACCTTTACTACAGCTTCACACTGGCATTCGTCACGACATGTGTAGGATAGGTGGTAGGCGTCGAAGCGGGAGCGCCAGCTCTCGTGGAGCCACCCTTGAAATACCACCCTTGTCGTTATGGATGTCTAACCGCGACGCAACAACGTCCGGGACCGTGTGTGGCGGGTAGTTTGACTGGGGCGGTCGCCTCCCAAATGGTAACGGAGGCGCGCGATGGTGGGCTCAGAACGGTCGGAAATCGTTCGCTGAGTGCAATGGCATAAGCCCGCCTGACTGCGAGACTGACAAGTCGAGCAGAGACGAAAGTCGGTCATAGTGATCCGGTGGTCCCTCGTGGAAGGGCCATCGCTCAACGGATAAAAGGTACGCCGGGGATAACAGGCTGATGATTCCCAAGAGTCCATATCGACGGAATCGTTTGGCACCTCGATGTCGGCTCATCACATCCTGGGGCTGGAGCAGGTCCCAAGGGTTCGGCTGTTCGCCGATTAAAGTGGTACGTGAGCTGGGTTCAGAACGTCGCGAGACAGTTCGGTCCCTATCTGCCGTGGGTGTAGGAAACTTGAGAGGATCTGTCCCTAGTACGAGAGGACCGGGATGGACACACCTCTGGTGGACCTGTTGTCGCGCCAGCGGCATAGCAGGGTAGCTATGTGTGGAACGGATAACCGCTGAAAGCATCTAAGCGGGAAACCGACCTCAAAACCAGGTCTCCCTTGAGAGCCGTGGAAGACCACCACGTTGATAGGCCGGGTGTGGACGCGCAGCAATGCGTGAAGCTTACCGGTACTAATAGCTCGATCGGCTTGATCACTCTCATTAGTCAATGCCCATCAAATCAAAACCATCAATTCTAAGACCAATTCAAAGTTTTACGCTTCGCCGGCCTGGTGGCCATTGCGGGGACCAAAACACCCGATCCCATCCCGAACTCGGAAGTGAAACGCCCCAGCGCCAATGGTACTGCGTCTCAAGACGTGGGAGAGTCGGTCGCCGCCAGGCCCGCTAAGCGTAAAACTTAATATCTAC
>NZ_AUIM01000012.1 GCF_000423705.1 Stappia stellulata DSM 5886
GCCTGCCCGCGCCGCCTCGATGGTGGCGTTCAGCGCCAGAAGGTTGGTCTGCTCGGCGATGTCGGTGATGAGTTTCACCACCTCGCCGATCTTGCTGGCCGCCTGGGCGAGGCCGGCGATCTTTTCGTTGGTGGCATGCGTGCCCTCGGTCGCCTGGGAGACGACCTGGGTGGTCTGGCCGACCTGGCGGGAGATCTCGGCGATGGAGGCGGAAAGCTCCTCGGCAGCACTTGCCACGGTCTGCACGCTGTCGGTCGCGGCCGAACTTGCATCGGCCGTCTCGCCGGCGCGTTCCGCGCTGTCCTGGGCGGAGGCGCTCAATTCGCGCGCCGTCTGGTCGAGACCTTGCGCCGTCTCGCTCACCGTGCCGATCAGCTGCTGCACCGTGCCACGGAAACCGGAAATCAGCTCTTCGGTGCGCGCCTGGCGCTCGCGGGTTCGCGTTTCCGAGGTGTCGCGTTCCAGCGCAAGCGTCTCGCGCTCGATCGCACGCTGCTTGAAGACCTCGACCGCCTTGGCGATCGCGCCGATCTCGTCCTTGCGGGCGGTAAAGGGGACGTCTGCGTCATGCGCACCGTCCGCGATGCGTCGGGCAACCTTCGCGATTTGCGGGATCGGGCGCAGAAGCCGGCGGGAGAGCAGCGCCATCGCGCCGACCGCCACGAACAGGATCGGGACGAAGGCGATCATCAGCTTGTCGGTGACGGCGCTCATCAGCGCCGTGATCTGTGCCTTGCGAACCCCGGCGTAGAGAATGCCGACGATGTCGCCGCCGGGCGAATAGATCGGTTCGTAGATGGTGAAATAGGGCGTTCCGAGAATGACGGCCTCGCCACGAAAGGTCTCGCCCTTGGTAACCACCGGATAGACGGCGCCGGTCTGGCCGAGTTTCGTGCCAACGGCGCGTGAGCCATCGGGCTTGATGATGTTCGTCGTCTTGCGCCAGAAGTCCCGCGTCTCGGGGTCCCACTTGAAGACGGTGACCGTCTCGCCGGTCATGCGTCCGATCTTGTCGATCATGCCGTGATCGGTAATCTCGTCGGGAATGTTTGCCATGACCACGCGGGAGACGTTGCCGTCCTCCGCCCAGGTGATCTCGGTGCCGGGCATGTCCTGTCCGACCTCGGTTGCGGCAACCCGCAGGCTGGTGTTCTGCCGTGCGACGGCATCCGCCTGGATGCGTTCGGACAAAACCAAGTGTATCACGATGGCAACGGTTCCCAGCGCGGCGGTGATCATGACAGCGGCTGCCAGGGAGACAATTGAAACCAGATTGAGACGTGAAAACAGGGCCATGGCCGGCAGTCTCCTAAAGATCTAACAATTTTTTTCCCGACTGGAAACGATACGCTACCTGAAATTGGTAAACCGGCTCTTATGCACCCCTGAATGGTCAGCGAAAAAAAGCGCGCCCGGGTTTCGAGCGCGCTTTTCTATAGATTTCAAACGTCTGGCTGGATCAGGCCGCCGCAACCTTCGCCAGGAAGGTTTCGAATTCTGTCTTCAGCCTGTGCGATGTCTGGGTAACCTGGCGGGAGGCGTCCAGAACATCGTTGGCGCTCGCCGTCGACTGTTCCGCCGTCGACAGCAGGCCGTCGAGGTCGACGGCGACGGCGCGGGTGCCTTCCGCGGCATGCTGCACGTTGCGCGAGATCTCTCCGGTCGCGGAGCCTTGCTGCTCGACCGCGGCGGCGATGGCGGCCGTATAGCCGTTCACGTCTTCCATCGTGCGGGCGATCACGCCGATCACGTCGACGGCCTCGCCGGTCGATCCCTGGATCGCGCCGATCTGGGCGCCGATTTCCTCGGTCGCCTTCGACGTCTGGGTGGCGAGCTCCTTCACTTCCGCCGCGACGACCGCAAAGCCCTTGCCGGCCTCGCCCGCGCGCGCCGCCTCGATGGTGGCGTTGAGCGCCAAGAGGTTGGTCTGTTCGGCGATCGCCTGGATCAGGGTCACGACCTCGCCGATCTTGTTGGCCGCCGCCGCGAGGCCTGCGACCTTGGCGTTGGCGTCCTGTGCGTTGACCGTGGCGTCGGTGACGACCTGGGTGGTCTGCCCGACCTGGCGCGAGATTTCGGAGATCGAGGCGGCGAGTTCTTCCGCCGCGCTTGCCACCGACTGCACGTTTTCCGAGGCGCTTTGCGATGTCGCGGAGGCGTTGGTGGTGCGTTCGGCGCTTGCGGATGCGGAAAGAGACAGTGTTTCGGCGGCGCTGCCGAAGGTTGCGTTCGTCTGTTCCGCTTCGTTCAGAAGGTCGGCGATGACAACGCGGAAGTCTCCGATCATGGCGTCGATGCGCTGTTGGCGCTCGATCTCGGTTGCCTGGGCCCGAGACTGGTTGACACTCAGTTGCTCGCGTTCGATTGCCGCCTCGCGGAAGGCTTCCAGGGCCTGGGCCATGTCGCCGATCTCGTCGCCGCGCTCCACGCCGGGCACCTCGCTGTCGGTATCCCCGTCGCGCAGGGAGCGCATGCGGTCGCCAAGTGCATTGATCGGCCTTGTGATGGAGCGCACCAACAGCATGCAGATGCCGCCGCACAGGGCGAGGATCACCAGGACGATGCCGGAAAGGCGCAGGAGTTCGGAATAGAAAATCGCGTCCAGGTCGTCGACATAGACACCCGTACCGATAACCCAGCCCCAGGGCTGGAAGGCCTTGATGTAGGAATATTTCAGGACCGGCTCTTCCGACCCGGGCTTCGGCCAGTAGTATTCGACGAGGCCGGAGCCCTTTGTCTTGGCCAGCTTGACGAACTCGGAGAAGAAGCGCGTGCCGTCCTTGTCCTCAAGTGTTTCAAGGTTCTTGCCTTCCAGCTTGGCCGAGAACGGATGCATCAGCATGACGTGCTGCATGTCGTTCACCCAGAAATACTCGTTGCCGCCATAGCGCAGCGCGCGCAGCATTTCCGAGGCGTCGCGCCTGGCCTGCTCCTCGGTCTTGTCACCGGACTGCGCAAGGGCGTATTCGCGGGCGACCATCGATGTCGCGGTCTCCACGATGTGGGTCAGCTCGGCCTTGCGGTCTTCCACGAGCCGTGAGCGGTAACCGGACACCTGGACCGCAAGAAGCGCGGCGATGCCGAGGGCGAAGAGAAGAACAAGCGCACCGAGACGGTGTCCGATTTTCAAGTTCATGGGGACTCCCTAGAGCCGGCTGGCTGGAGACAGGACGGATGACGTGCCTCTGGACAATCGGATATGACCGCGACGCTGCGGCCGGTCGCTGTATAGAAGACGCGCGAACCTGTTATGATTTTCTAAATTCTTCGCCGAAAGTGAAAGTAGTGCCGATTATTTAGTCATTACAATCAGCAAGATACTTGTATAGAAACCTAAAACCCTGGGTGGATTTCGGCCGTTTTCCCGGCAAATTCCCGGTGGGCAGTGCGGGCCCTGCACCTCTTGGGCGCGCGCGCCGGGGGGGCGTCCGGCGGGCCCGGATCGCGGCGGTCGCCGCGGCACGCGGGAAAGCGAGCGCTCAGATGTGCTGGCCGCCGTTCACATGCACTTCCGCGCCGGTGACATAGGACGACTGGCTGGAACACAGGAAGAAGATCGTCTCGGCGACCTCCTGGGGCAGGCCGAGACGGCGCAGCGGAATATCGCCGATCATGTCCTCGGTGCCGGGGGACAGGATCGCGGTGTCGATCTCGCCCGGGGAAATCGCGTTGACGCGGATGCCGTGCGGACCGAAATCGGCCGCCATTTCGCGCGTCAGGCTGGCAAGCGCCGCCTTGGAGGTGGCATAGGCGGTGCCCGCGAAGGGATGCACGCGGATGCCGGCGATGGAGGTGACGTTCACCACCGCGCCCTTGGCGTTCGACAGTTCCTTGAACAGGCCGCGTGCCAGCAGGATCGGCGCGAAGAAGTTTACCTGGAACACCGTGCGCCAGGCATGCATCGGCGTCGTCAGCGAATTCATCCGCCCGCCGTCGTCTTCCTTGGGGCTGATGCCGGCGTTGTTGACCAGCGCATGCAGTCTGGATCCGCCGTCGACGAGGCGCTTCTGGATTTCCGCGATCGCCACGCCCAGGTTTTCCGGGTCGGACAGATCGACCTGGATGTGGTCTTCCGGTCCCGACGGCCAGGGGCACTTGTCGGAAAACGCATGGCGCGAGCAGGTGATGACACGCCAGCCTTCCGCGGAAAAGCGCTTCACCGTGGCATGGCCGATGCCTCGGCTCGCGCCGGTGAGGACGAGCGTCTTGCGGTCGCTTGGCGGTGTCATGTGGCGGCCTTTCGGGTTCGGCGGAGGCGGGTTGCATTTGCTTCCGGCTACCGGCTTCCATATGTAGGCTGGGACGGTGCGCTTGACGAGGGAAAACCGGCTCTTGCCTCGAACGGACGGAAAACCTGCGTGATTGTGTGTTCCTGCAATGTACTGACCGACAAGGAGCTGCGCCGCGCCGCGCGCGAGCTGCAAAGCGGTCCCAACGGCGTGATCGCGACGCCGGGTGCCGTGTTTCGCGCGCTCGGCAAACGCCCGCGCTGTGGTGGCTGTTTCAGTTCGATCATACCGATCATCCACGAGGAGGCGTCCGAGGACCGCAAGGCGGCGGGCGGCAACAGGGAGAACTCCGATGAAGGGTGACGCGAAAGTCATCGACTATCTGAACAAGGCGCTGCGCCACGAACTGACGGCGGTCAACCAGTACTGGCTGCACTACCGGCTTCTGGAGGACTGGGGTTACGCGAAGCTTGCGGCCAAGGAGCGCATGGAATCGATCGAGGAAATGCAGCATGCGGACAAGCTGGTGGAGCGGATCCTGTTTCTGGAAGGCTTTCCCAACATGCAAAGCCTCGATCCCTTGCGCATCGGCCAGTCGCTGAAGGAAGTGATGGAGGCCGATCTCGCCGGCGAGTATTCCGCCCGTGCGCTCTATCGCGAAGCCCGCGAGATCTGCAAGACCGCGTCGGATTATGTGACCCTGCGTCTGTTCGAGGAACTGCTTGGCGACGAGGAAGACCACATCGATTATCTGGAGACCCAGCTGCAGCTGATCGAGCAAATCGGCATCGAGCGCTACGGACTTCTGCAGGCGGCGTCGGCGGACACCGCGCCCTGAGAGGCGCGCAGGCAGAAATGCTGCCCTGAGAGGCGCGCAGGCAGGAACCGCGTTCTGATCAGGCCGGCGCGATCTCGACAATCGCGCCGGCGGCCGCTTGCGCATCCGCTGCGTCATGGGTGACGAGCAGGACGGGCAGGCCGCGGGCGCGCGCCATTTCGAACACCAGGTCCCGGATCTGTCCGCGAAGCGCGGTATCGAGTTTTGAAAAGGGTTCATCCAGAAGCAGCGCGCGCGGGGCGCTGACCAGCACCCGCATCAGGGCCACGCGGGCCTTCTGACCGCCCGAGAGCGTGGCCGGGTCCCTCTTTTCCAGCCCGGCAAGCCCGACCTCCGCCAGCGCAGCCGCGATGGCGGCCTTGCGCGCCGCGCGGCCGCGCAAGCGGGGCGGCAGCGCGAAGGCGAGATTGCCGCCGACGGAGAGGTGCGGAAACAGCAGCGGGTCCTGGAACAAGAGACCCATGTGACGCTCATGCGCGGCAAGCCGCGTGACATCCGTCCCGTCGACCAGCACGGCACCCGAGGCCTGAAACACGGAATCGAGAAAGCCGGCCGCATAGGCAAGCAAGGTGGATTTGCCGACACCGGACGGCCCCATCACCGTCAAAACATCTCCCGGAGCGATATGGGCATCAAGCGCGATCAGCGGCTGTCCGGCGCGGGCGATCCGCACGTCCTGGAAGCGAAGGCCGGCAGGCGTGTCGGCGGGCAAGGGCAAGGCCTCCGTCATGTCGAGGGCTGAAGGTCGCGCCGCGCCCTGAAGGCAACGCCGGGAACCAGCGCGGCCAGGGCGAAGGCGAGGAAGGGAAGCGCCATCTGCAGCAGGGCGTAGATCGCGATGAGGCGGCGGTTGCCGCCGGCTGCAAGCGCGACCGCCTCTGTCGTGACGCTGGCGAAGCGCCCGCCGCCGATCAGGAGCGTCGGCAGATATTGTGCGACCGAGACGGCGATGCCGAGTGCTGCCGCCGTTGCGGTCGCGCGCAGCGCCAGCGGCAGACGCACGCGCCAGAAGACGCGGTCGGGTGGAGCGCCAAGTGCGGTCGCGACATGGCCGTAGCGCGGATCGGCGGCGCGCCAGGGATCGGAGAGCGCCAGAAAGACGTAAGGCAGCACGAAGACGAGATGGGAGAGCGCGACCGCGAGCAGCGTATCGTGCAGACCGCACAGGAGAAACAGGATCTGCAGGCCGAACAGGAAGGCGATCTGCGGCACGATCAGCGGCACATAAAGAAGCGGCAGCGTGCGGTGGCGCAGCGCGCGGCCCTTGCGCGTCTCGCCTTCCAGGCAGGCGAGTGCCAGCACGACGGCGAGTGCGGTGACGGGAAGGGCGATGGAAAGCGTCACGCCGACCGCCTCGGAGATTGCGCCCAGATGACGGAGCCAGTTGTCGAACGACAGATGCGCGGGAAGCGCGTCGGGAAAGCGCCAGGGGCCGGCAAGGGACCACAGGCACAAGACGCAAAGGCCGAGCAGCAGGGCGCCGATGAGCGCAGCCATCCCGGCGCCTGCGGCAAGGGCGACCCAGCGGTCGGCGAAACGCCGCCCCCCGCCGTCGGTCCAGCGGCGCCCGACGTGGATCGCCAGTCTCTCGCCCACGATCCACAGGCCGATGGCGCCGAGGCTGATGGCAAGCTGCAACAGCGCGCCGGCAGATGCCATGAAGCGGAAGGAGAGGTCCGGATCGTTCATCCAGGCAACGAGCCGGACGGCGAGCGGCGCGGGCGTGGTCGGCCCCAGGATCAGCGCCACGTCGACAACGGAGGTGGCATAGGCGAGCACGGCGAAGACGGGCAGGCGGATCTGTGGGTAGACGCGCGGCAGGACGACCTTGAGCCATCCGGCAACGGGGGCATAGCCGAGACCGGTCGCAACCCGTCGCGCCGCCAGCGATTTCGTCTGCGGAAGCGCCGCCAGCACCATGAGAAACAGGAAGGGGATTTCCTTCGCCATCAGGCCGAAGGTCATGGCAAGGCCATGGGGATCGCCGATGATCAGCACGTCGGGCGGGCGGGTCATGCCGTTCGCCCAGGGCGAGACGAGCCGCATCGCCCATCCCGACGGGGCGATCAGGAATGCGAGGCCGAAGGCGGCGGCGGCATGGGGAACCGACAGGAGCGGCGAGAGCAGCGTCTTCACGCCGCGAAACATCCGCGTGCCCTCGAAGGCAGCGGTGAACAGCATGACGATGACAAAGGCGCCAAGCGTCGCCGCCAGTCCGGTAAACAGGCTGAGAAGCACGGAGGTGGCCAGCCCCGGCTGGGCGAGAAGGGCGCGGACCGGCTCGAGCGACACGCTCGTGCCGCCAAGCGCGGGCACGTAGCCCGCCGCCGGCAGCAGCGTGCCCGCAAGCCCGGCGATCACGGGTCCGAGCATCAGCGCTAGCGTGAGAAACGGCGCGGCCCTCAGCATGGCGCCGGCCCGTGCGGTCCGGTCACTGCGCCGCGTAGCGCTTGGTCCACGCGCGCTCCAGCTCCGTCATCCAGCTTGCGTGCGGCTCGTCGATCACCGGGCCGAGGTCTTCCGGCGAAAGCGTCGCGATGCCGAGGTCGAGCGCCTCGAAGCGGGCGCGGTCGTCGCTCTCGAGCCGTGCGACGGCAAGCACGGTCGGATCGCCCCAGATCTGCGGATCCTGCTTGCGCGCCTGGGCCTGCGGCGAGATCAGGAAGTTGGCGAGCACCAGCGCGCCGGCCTTGGCGGAGGCGTTGAAGGGAATGGCGACGAAATGGGCGTTTCCGATGGTGCCGCCCTCGAGGACGAAGGTGCGCACGGTATCCGGCAACTCGCCGGAGGCGATCGCCGCCGAGGCGCCGGACGGGTTGAAGGTGAAGGCGATGTCGACCTCGCCGTCGGCAAGGAGCTGGCGCATCGCCGGCTGGTTCTGCGGAAAGGCCCGGCCCTGGCGCCACAGGTTCGGATGCAGCGCGTCGAGATAGGCGAACAGCGGTGCGGTGTCCGCCTCGAAGGTTTGCGGGTCGACCGGCCGGGTCAGTTTGCCGGGTTCGGCGATGGTGGTCGCCAGCACCTGCTTCAGGAAGGTCGAGCCGTGGAAGTTCGGCGGCTGCGGATAGGTGAAGCGGCCGGGGTTCTCCGCCACATGGGCGGCAAGGGCGGCAAGCGTCGTCGGCGGTTCGGCGAGCGTCGCGGTGTCATGCATGAACACCAGCTTCGCCATGCCCCAGGGGCTTTCCAGTCCCTCGGTCGGCTCTGTGAAGTCGGTGACCACGGCGGGTTTGTTCGCAACGTCGACCAGCGGCCAGTTCGGCAATTTCGTCGCCCAGCCGGGCGCCATCAGCAGGCCGGCTTTTTTCAGGGAAATGAAGTTCTCGCCGTTGATCCACACGAGATCGACCGCGCCATCCGTCTCCTTGCCCGCGGCCTTCTCGGCGACGATGCGGCTGACGACATTGGCGGCGTCGCCGACCTTGACGTGTTCGACCGTGATGTCGTGACGCTGTTTAAGCGTTTCGCCCGCCCAATCGATGAAGGCGTTGATGCGCGGCTCGCCGCCCCAGGCATGGAAATAGACCGTCTGCCCGCGCGCTTCCTTCACCACGAGACCCCACTTTTGCACGTCCGGCGTTTCCGCCCGTGCCGGCGCCATCGCCATGAGTGCGAGGGCCGCGGCGCTCAGGAGTGTCTTCGAAAACGGCGGCAGGCGGAGGTGCATGATCGATCCTTCCCTTTTTCCGTTAGGTGCAAGAGCCTGGCGCGAGGGTCAAGACACGGCTTCGTGACGGGTGCGTCAGCAAAGAGGGGAGCCGGGCGGATCAGTCGAGCGACAGGACGTGCGTGTCCTTGACCTCTTCCATCACCGCGTATGTGTGGGTTTCGCGTACGCCGGGCAGGTCGAGAACGGCGTCCGCCAGAAGCTTGCGGTAGGACGCCATGTCGGAGACGCGGGCCTTGACCAGATAGTCGAAGCCGCCCGCCACCATGTGGCACTCCAGCACCTGCGGCACGCGCTTCACCGCGCGGGCAAAGGCATCGAACACCTCCGGCGTCGTGCGGTCGAGTTTCACCTGAAGGAAGATCAAGAGCCCCTGGCCGAGCTTGAGCGGATCGAGTTCTGCGGAAAAGCGCAGGATATAGCCCTCCCGGACAAGCCGTTTCATCCGCTCCGCCGTGGCAGTGGGGGAGAGGTTGACCCGTGCGGCAAGATCCGTTGTCGTGATGCGGCCGTCGCTCTGCAGCACGCCGAGGATGCGTCGGTCGGTGCGATCAAGCGGCGTGAATTCCTCTGAATTTTCGTTCTTCACCGAGAATACCTCAGATTTTGGTGCTTATTTCGATCAGAATAACGGTCAAAACCGCGTTAGACTAATGAAAATGAAGGAGGGCTTTCGCGCCGTCGCGCGAGCCAGCCGCCGGGACAAATTTGCATCGTGAGGAGAACAGCATGAGCCAGTCCGTCGACCGTGTGCCCGTGACATCGCCCGGTCCGGAGCTTTCGCCGTTTCGCGCCGCCTTCGCGCCGGCCGACGAAAAGGTCGTGCGCGCGCTGGTCGGTCAGGTCGGGTTCGACACCGGCGGCGAGGCACGTGTCGACGACATTGCGTCGGGCTACATCCAGACGATCCGTTCCGCCATCGGCGGGCTTGGCGGCGTGGAGGATTTCCTGCGCGAGTATGGCCTGTCGACGCGCGAGGGACTGGCGTTGATGGTGCTGGCCGAGGCGCTGCTGCGCGTGCCGGACGCCAGGACCGCCGACAAGCTGATCGAGGACAAGCTCGCCGCCGCCCGCTTCGACGAAAGCGAGCACGGCCCCTCCGACACCTGGCTCGTGTCCGCCTCCTCCTGGGCGCTGGGCGTCACCTCGCAGCTCATTCACCCCGGCGAGAAGCCGAACACCATTCTCGCTTCGCTGGTCAAGCGCATGGGCATGCCGGCGGTTCGCGGTGCGACCCGTCAGGCGATGCGGGTTTTGGGCCACCAGTTCGTGCTCGGCGAGACGATCAAGGCGGCCCTGTCGCGGGCGCGGTCGCAAGAGGCCAAGGGCTACCGCTACTCCTACGACATGCTCGGCGAGGGCGCGCGCACCGCCGAGGACGCGGAGCGCTATTTCCGCTCCTATGCCGATGCCATCGAGGCCATCGGCGCCGCCGCCGGCAAGAAGGGGCTGCCGGAGAGGCCCGGCATTTCGGTGAAGCTTTCCGCGCTGCACCCGCGCTACGAGGCCGTGAAGGGAACCCGCGCGCGCGACGAGATCGCGCCGCGCCTCCTGGAACTGGCCCAGGCGGCGAAGCGTCATGATCTCAATTTCACGGTGGATGCGGAGGAGGCCGACCGGCTCGAGATCTCGCTGGATGTGTTCGCAGCCGTTGCGTCCGACCCCTCGCTTGCCGGGTGGGGCGGCCTCGGCCTTGCCATCCAAGCCTATCAGAAGCGCGCGCTGGAAACCGTCAACTGGGTGATCGACCTGGCGACGCGGCTCGACCGCAAGTTCATGGTGCGTTTGGTCAAGGGCGCCTATTGGGACACGGAGATCAAGCGCGCGCAGGAGCGCGGGCTTGACGACTTCCCGGTCTTCACCCGAAAGGCCGCCACGGATCTCTCCTATCTCGCCTGCGCCCGGGCGATGCTCGCCGCCCGTCCGCGGCTCTATCCGCAGTTCGCCACCCACAACGCGCTGTCGGTCGCCCAGGTGATCACCATGGCCGGCAACGAGGGCGGTTTTGAGTTCCAGCGCCTGCACGGCATGGGCGAAAGCCTGTTCAAGGCGGTGTCTGAACGCGACGGCCATCCCTGCCGGATCTATGCGCCGGTCGGCGGGCACCGCGATTTGCTGGCCTATCTGGTGCGTCGCCTCCTGGAAAACGGCGCGAATTCCTCCTTCGTGTCGGCGGTCGGCGATTCCGCCGTGCCGATTTCCAGACTGCTCGCCCGGCCGCAGGATCTGCTGGCCGGCGGCACAAAGTCGCGCAATCCGAAGATCCCGCTGCCGCGCGATCTCTACGGCGAGAGCCGCGACAACTCGAAGGGATTGGAGTTCGGCTATGCCGCCGACCGCATCGCGCTGACCGACGCAATGGCCGCCGCACCGTCGAAGATCGAGGATGCCCGTCCGCGCTATCCGGGCGCCCCTTCGAACGGGGCGCCGCGCGACGTGGTGTCGCCGGTCGACGGATCGCGGGTCGGAACCGTGCATGAGGCGCAGGCGGGCGAGGTCGGGGCGCTGTTCGATGTCGCGCAAAAGGGGTTTCAGCATTGGTCGCGCACGCCGGTCGATGTGCGCGCGAAGGCGCTGGCGAAAGTCGGCGATCTTCTGGAGCGCGACAGTGCGAAGCTGATGGCGCTGATGGCGCGCGAGGCCGGCAAGACCCTGCCCGACGGGCTGGCGGAAGTGCGCGAGGCGGTCGATTTCTGCCGCTTTTATGCAGCCGAAGCCGAAAAGCTCTTCGGCGAGGGCGTCTTGATGCCGGGACCCACGGGCGAGGAAAACCGCTACCGCTTCCGCGGGCGCGGCGTCTTCGTCTGCATCTCGCCGTGGAACTTCCCGCTCGCGATCTTCCTCGGCCAGGTGACGGCGGCCCTTCTCGCCGGCAACACGGTGATCGCAAAGCCCGCCGACCAGACGCCGCTTGTGGCCCATGAGGCGGCAAAGCTGCTCTATGAGGCCGGCGTGCCGGAGGATGTGTTCCTGCTGGCGCCCGGCGGGCGCGAGCTTGGGGCCGCGATTGTCGCCGAGCCGCGCGTGGCCGGCGTTGCCTTCACCGGCTCGACCGAAACCGCCTGGGCGATCAATCGCGCCTTGGCCGAAAAGCGCGGGCCGATCGTGCCATTGATCGCGGAGACCGGCGGCATCAACGCCATGCTGGTCGATGCGACGGCGCTCCCCGAACAGGTCTGCGACGACGTGATGATGTCGGCCTTCCGCTCCGCCGGCCAGCGCTGTTCGGCGCTGCGGCTCCTTTATCTGCAGGAGGATGTCGCCGACAAGCAGCTCGCCATGCTCAAGGGGGCGGCGGCGGAAATGTCGCTCGGCGATCCGGCCGATCCCGCGACCGACATCGGTCCGGTGATCGACGCGGCGGCGCGTGACAAGCTGATGGCGCATATCGACGACATGCGGTCGAAACAGAAGGTCACCTATGCCGGTCCGACGCCGACGGACGGTCTCGCCAACGGCACTTGGGTCGCGCCGCATATCGTGGAACTCGACAAGCCGGACGCGCTGGAGAAGGAGACCTTCGGCCCGATCCTGCATGTGGTGCGCTACAAGGCCGCCGACCTGCCGAAGATGCTGGAGACCATCGCCGCGACCGGCTACGGGCTGACGCTTGGCGTGCACTCGCGCATCGACGCGACGGTGGCGCAGGTGGTCGACCGGCTGTCGGTCGGCAATGTCTACGTCAATCGCAACACCATCGGTGCCGTCGTCGGCACGCAGCCCTTCGGCGGCTCGGGCCTCTCCGGTACCGGTCCCAAGGCCGGCGGTCCGGGCTATCTGCCGCGCTTCGCGCTGGAACAGGTCGTCTCGATCAACACGGCGGCCGCCGGCGGCAACGCCAGCCTGATCGCCATGGCCGAGGAGGATTGAGGGGTTTCTTGTTTCTGGTGCTCATTTGGGCTGCATTCAAGGCTTGAAGGAACACCTCGATGCCTCGAAATACCTACGTTCGGGCGCGGATCGATCCGGCCTTGAAGGAGGATGCAACGCTTGTGCTCGACAGTCTGGGTTTGACCATCTCGGACGTCGTGCGCATGACGTTGACACGGATCGCGCGGGAAAAGGCGCTTCCCATCGAACTGACGCGTCCGAACGCAGAAACCATCGCAGCGATGGAAGAGGCAAGAGCGCTGAGCGCGGAGCGGAACGGTCGTTTCGATACCGCAGATGAACTGATCGAAGCACTAGAGGGTCGCTGATCGGCCTCGGGGCGAAATCGCGGGAAGTCGGCGTCTTCCAAAAGGGCCCGGCTTCCGCGTCGCTTCGATTACACCAAAAAATTTTCCAAGGACTGGGAACGTCTCAACCGCACCGGGCGGTTTGACATGGCGAAGCTCAAGGACGTTATGGGCTTGATCGTTGCAAGTGATGCTCCCTTGCCGCCTGAGTTGAACGATCATCCATTGATCGGCGACTGGAAAGATCATCGCGAGTGCCACATCGGCGGCGACTTTCTGCTGATCTATCTTCTCGACGAGGCGAGGAACCTGGTTGTTTTCGTGAGAACGGGAACCCATGCTGAGCTCTTCGACGGCTGAAGGCGGCCCCAAAACATAGACGTGGAGATTCCTCTGCTCGACCTCACGTGCCCCGTGGCTTCGCCCGGGCGGTCGCTTTCGTGGCAAGCGGATCGTCCGGCCAGGGGTGTTTGGGGTAGCGGCCTTTCATTTCCGATTTCACCGCCGCCCAGGAGCCGCGCCAGAAGCCCGGCAGGTCCTTGGTGATCTGGATCGGGCGATGGGCGGGCGACAGGAGTTCCAGGATCAGCGGTACGCGTCCGCCGGCAATCGCGGGGTGGGTGTCGAGGCCGAAGAGCTCCTGCACGCGAATGGCAAGCGTCGGTCCTTCCTCGCGCGCGTAGTCGATGGCAATCCGCGACCCCGATGGGGCCGCGAACTGCGCGGGCGTCAACCGCTCGAGCTCCGCCATGCGGTGCTGCGGCAGAAGCCCGGCGAGCGCATTGCCGAGACAGGCGGCATCGATCTCCGATGCCTTCGTGACCCCGGCGAGATAGGGCGCAAGCCAGTCGTCCATCGTTGCCGTGAGGGTCTCATCGGAAAGATCCGGCCAGTCGTCCGCGCCGTTGTCGCCAAGCATCCTGCGCAGCACCATGACCCGGCCGCGCAAGGCCCGTTGCGCCTTCGACCAGTTGAGCGCGCCGGCACCCTTTTTCGTCAGGTGCTCCGCCAGGGCCGCCGCGACCGCTTCCGGGTTGGGCGACGGCTCGATGTCCTCGGCAAGCACCAGCTTTTCATAGCGACGGACGCGGCGCGCGCGCACGGCACCCGACGCATCGCAGACAACCCGCGTTTCCGTCACGATCCGGTCGGCGAAAAGCGTCTCGATCTCCTCGCGCGATATCGGGGCGGCCAGCAGGATGCGCCCGCGCGCCGCCGTGCCCTGCACCTCGGCGAGCACGAGGAAGGGCGCGCGCGCGAGCGCGTCGGTTTCCTCCAGCCGCGCCGCGCGACCATTGGCCATGCGAAAACCGCCGCGCCCGTCCTGCGCCTGCGCGACCCGGTCGGGAAACGCCAGCGCCAGCACGTGCCCGCAGGCTTGCGTGTCGGGGTCTCCGGTCTCGACGCCCGCCGCCGCGCGCCAGCGTGCGGCGAGCGCGCGGGCGGATTTGGCGCGCGGGTCCTTCGTCCGGCGGAAGGCGGAGAGCCGGCCGCGCAGATCGCTGTCCCGCCCGCCGAGACCTTGTTCCGACAGGAGCGCGGCGATCTCGGCGGCAAGGCCTCCGTAGCCCGCGCCCCCCGCCGCGACCAGCATGTGCGACAGGCGTGGCGGCAGGGCGAGCTGCATCATCCGCTTGCCCTCGCCGGTCAGCAGGCCGCCGGCGTCGAGCGCGCCGAGGCTCGTCAGCAGCGTGACCGCCTGCGACCAGGCAGCCGGCGGCGGCGCATCGAGAAATCGCAAGGCGGCCGGGTCCGACACACCCCAGGCGGCGAGATCGAGCACAAGGCGCGACAGGTCCGCCTCCAGGATCGCGGGCCGGTCGTCGGGGGCAAGGGCTGCGGTCTGCGGTTCGTCCCACAGCCGGTAGCAAAGACCGGGTTCCATGCGTCCGGCGCGGCCCCGGCGCTGGTCGGCGGCGGCCCGGGAGACCCGGACGGTTTCCAGCCGCGTCAGTCCGGTGGCCGGCTCGTAGACGGGAACCCGCGACACCCCGCTGTCGATCACGACCCGAACGCCCTCGATGGTGAGCGAGGTCTGCGCGATGGAGGTTGCCAGAACCACCTTGCGTCGGCCGTCGGGAGCCGGGCGGATCGCGGCGTTTTGCTCCGCGCCCGTCAGCGCGCCGTAAAGCGGGGCGAGATCGGTGTCGGCGGGCAGGTGGCCTGAAAGCAGATCGGCCGCGCGGCGGATCTCGCCCTGGCCCGGCAGGAAGACGAGCACGGAGCCGTGCTCCTCGCAAAGCGCCTTGCGCACGGCCGATGCGGCCTGATCAGCCGCCCCTTTTCGCGGGTCGCGCCCGAGATAGACCGTCTCGACGGGAAAACTGCGCCCGGCACAGGAGATCACCGGAGCACCGTCCAGATGCGCCGAGATCCGCTGCGCGTCGATGGTCGCGGACATGATCAGCAGACGCAGATCCTCATTGAGCGCGGCTTGCGCATCGAGCGCCAGCGCAAGGCCGAGGTCGCCGTCGAGGGAGCGTTCGTGAAATTCGTCGAAGAGCACGGCCGCAACGCCGGAAAGTTCGGGATCGTCGAGGATCATGCGGGTGAAGACACCCTCGGTGACCACCTCGATGCGTGTCCTTGCCGAGACCTTGGTTTCCAGCCGCACGCGCAGGCCGACCGTCTCGCCGACGCTTTCGCCAAGGAGCGAGGCCATACGCTGCGCTGCTGCGCGCGCCGCGAGCCGGCGCGGTTCGAGCAGGATGATGCGCCCGTCGTTGCCGGCCTCCCTGCGCCAGGGGGCGTCGAGGAGGGCAAGCGGAACGACCGTCGTCTTGCCGGCGCCGGGTTCCGCAACGAGGACGGCGCGCGTGTTCGCTTCGAGCGCTGTCGTCAGATCGCCGAGCACCGCGTCGATTGGCAGCATCGGTCTCGAGATAGTCCGAAAGGTCATTTCGGCGTGCGGGCCGCTTCGCGCATCCACGTCCGGCCGTGGAGGTCGACCGCGAACCGGTCCGGCTGACGCGCGAAGCCGGCCAGTCCTTCAAGGGCCGGCGCGTCGTGGCGGACGAGATACGTCGGGATGGCGGCCATCAGGCGCTCGTGCGGTGCCTTGGCCTGGAAGGCGGCGCGAAAGCCGCCGTCGACCAGATGGCGCTCGATGTGTTCCGGGATGCCGCCGCCGAGGAACACGCCGCCGCGCGCCAGAAACATCAATGCAAAATCGCCGGCAACGCGCCCAAGCGCCTGGGTGAAGATCGCCAGCGTGAGATTTGCGATCTCGTCGCCGGCATCCGCCGCGCGGGTGACATCCGCTGGTTTGGCGAAACTGCGCGTCGCGTTTTCGGCCGCACACACCGCCCGTGCCAGCCGCAGGAGACCGGAGCCGCTGATGATCTGTTCCGCGCCGATGCGCCCGCCAATGCGCTCGATATGCGGCCAGACACGATAGTCATCCGCGCTCACCGGACCGAGCTCCACATGGCCGCCTTCGCCGGGGAGCGGCACCCAGCGCCCGGCGGCATGGATCATCGCCGCCGCGCCGAGGCCCGTGCCGGGACCGAGCACCACCTGTGGCATCTGTGCGATGCGTGTCCCCGGACCGATCTGCTGCAGGTGGTCGCCGTCAAAACCGGGAAGCGCCAGTGCCTGGGCCTCGAAGTCGTTGAGAACGAGGACCCGGTCGAGATCAAGTTCCGCCATCAGTCGGCGCGGCTCGATCACCCAGTCGGCGTTGGTAAGCGGGATGCGCTCCCCCGTCACCGGGCCGGCGACGGCGAGCACCGCGGAGCGCGGGCGCCCCGTGCCCTCCAGAGGCAGGGCGCTCCGTGCTGCCTCGGCAAAGCCCGCGTGATCCGCAGTCGGCACGCGGGCGGCCGGGCCTGTCGGTGCATCGGGGGCGGCAACAAGCGCAAAGCGGGCGTTGGTGCCGCCGATATCGGCGACCAGCACGGGAAAGGGAAAGGCCGCGTGCGGAATCGGGCTTGAGGTCATGACGGGCCGCGGGGGATTTCTGGTGTCTTCGATGTGGTCGACAGTCCGGCGAGCCGGGCGGAGCGCAGCAGGATTTCCGCGGTCGCCGGATTGAGGGCCATGGGAATGTTGTAGACGACGGCCAGCCGCATCAAGGCCTTGACGTCGACATCATGCGGCATCGGCGACAGCGGGTCGACAAAGAAGATCAGCCCGTTGAGCCGGCCTTCGGCGATCATCGCGCCGATCTGCTGGTCGCCGCCGAGCGGGCCGCTTTTCAGCGGCAGGATGTCGAGACCGGGACAGGCATTGGCGATGCGTCCGCCTGTGGTGCCGGTGGCGACCAGCGAATAGGCGCCGAGCTTGTCGACATGCGCCTGGGCGAAGGCGACCATGTCGTCCTTCTTGGCATCATGCGCGATCAGCGCAAGCGCCGGACGCGGCGCGTCGGAACGGGGCAGGAGGTCGGGAAGCGATCCGGTCACGGCAGGGTCCTGTGTTCACGCGGGATGCGCGGGAAGCGCTGCCCCTCCGTTTAACCGCTTCCGCGTCGCGTTGGAACCCGCCCGCCGGCGCGCCCCTGCCCCGCGGTCGACGCGGTGCGGGCCGGTTGCCGGTTGCGGCGGATCAATCGTAGAGGCCGCAGTTGACCCGCTTGCGCGCGCTTGCCGGCATCACGCGCGGTCCGGCCGGCACCAGCCCGGCGATCTCGAGCACGAGTTTCATGCGGATCGCGTCGGCGAATTGTGCCTTGGAGTGCACCGGCACGAAGAAATGTCCGGGGCCGCCGATGACGCAGTCCTCATAGTAGCGGTCGATGTCGAGCATCGCCTGCCAGGCGGTGTCCTTTGTCTTCAGCATCAGCGGCAGCCCGTTGATGGTGATGCCGGCCGCCACTGCGCGGTCGCGGTAGAGCGTGACGGCGCCCCCCTGGTTGTTGGGGCCGTCTCCGGAAATGTCGATCACCTTGCGCAGGCCCTGAAAGCGGTTGCCCTCGACCATCGCAACGGCGGCCTCGAGGGCGGAGGCGATGGACGTGCGCCGGCGCTGGTTCAGCGGTGCCTCGGCGACCTTGGCGGCAAAGGCGGCGGCGGTGGCTGCATCGCTGATCACCGACCAGTCGGCGACGATGAACTGTTCGCCCGTGCCGCCCCATTCCATGTAGGAGACGGCGATGCGCCCGGTCGGACCGTGGCGGATGGCGTCGAGCACGTCCCGCGAGGTCAGGGCCGCGACATAGCCGGCGCGCTGGACTTCCTGTTCGTCGGTGTCCATCGACTGGGAAATGTCGACCGCAAGCACAAGTTCGACATCGACTTCGGCGTCGGGGTCGTAGCTGTAGCCCAGCGTCTGGGCATGGGCCATGTGCAGCGAGACCGCAAGTGCGATCGAAGCTGCGAACAGCGCGACCAGCGCGCCGCGGAGGACGGCAAGAGCCGTGTCCCTTGCCGGGGTGGGGTGAACTGAAACGCGCATGGTCGAACTCTCCTTCAACCGATGTGACAAGCTCCCGCCTGTTTGACGCCGTCTCCCGAGCCCCTCCCGGTGTGCCTTCTGTCGTCGCCGTTGCGCCGCTTTGCGGATGTGATCCGCGCGATGGGAAGCGCGTTGCCGGCAACCGGGCACCTGTCCCTGAGATCAGCAATTGCCGTGCCAGTGTCGTCAATACGGCGCGGACAACCCGCCGGTTGTTCCGTCCCTCGCGCTGGCCCGTCGGCGAAAAGTGCCGCAGCGTCAATGGTCAAGCCCGCCATGGCGGGAGAGGCCGACGGGGGGTGTTGCGGCCCGGTCTCCTGCGGGTCGCGAATGACATGTGTGCGCATGCCGCCGGGACCGGTCTTGCAAAACGCAAGGCGGCCGGCATTAATTGCCTCCCGCTGCGGCATTTCATGCCCCGTCGGCGGGCACCCGAGTGACCGGATCCGCGCCGCACCGGCTCCGGGCGATTGCACAGACAACGCGCTTGACGTTCCCGGAAGCGTCATGCAGTCTGCTTGAAAGAAATCGCAGGCGATGAATAATTTTTCGGCAATTGCGATCTTTCGGCCCGGCGCCAGCAAACGAGCGCCAGCGACACAGCGTCGATCCGGGGCATGCGGCGAGGGAGGGGTGTGGCCATGCAACAGGGCGACTGGACCACGGACATGGCCATTCGCGCGGCATGGATGTCGTTCGTCGGTGGCGCCACCCAGGGCGAAATCGCAACGCGCCTCGGCATTTCCAACGCCAAGGTTCACCGTCTGATCGCCCATGCGCAGCGCACCGGCCTCGTGCGTTTCCAGATCGCCGGGCGGCCGGCCGACTGCCTGGAGACCGAGGCGGCGCTGATCACCGAATGGGGCTTGTCGTCCTGCCTGATCGCGCCCGATATCGGCGCCGGCGGCGACGGTCCCGAAGACAGCGACATCCGCGCGATTGCCGCATTGGCCGGCCCGCATCTTGCCAATCTGGTGTCCGGCTCGGGCATTTCGCAGCTCGGCGTCGGCATGGGGCGTACCCTGAAGGCGACGGTGGCGCAGATGCCGCGCGTCCAGCGGCCCGATCTCAGGATCGTCTCGATTTCCGGCTCGCTCACCCGAAAGCTCTCTGCAAATCCCTTCGATGTCGTGCAGCAACTGGCCGAGCGCACCGGCGGGGAGGGGTTCTATCTGCCCGTTCCCTATCTGGCGGAAAGCGCGGCCGAGCGGGACATGTTTCTCGGTCAGCGTAGCGTGCAGGCGCTGCTGGAGCGCGCCCGCGCCTCCGACCTCTTCGTCATCGGCATCGGCTCGGTGGAGGATGACGGGCATCTCATTCGCCGCGACCTGATCTCGCGCGACGAGCAACGCGACCTGATCGCCTCGGGCGCGGTCTGCGATCTCATGGGCCGGTTCATCGGGCGCGACGGCCGGCTCGTCGGGGCGAAACTGGGGGAAAAGGCGGTCGGCCTGCCGTTCGAGGCGGTGCGCGGGGCGCGCGTCGTCGCGCTGGCGGGTGGGCTCGGCAAGCTGGAAGCAACGCGGGCGGCGCTGAGCGCGGGGCTGATCACGGACCTGATTGTCGACGAAAAACTGGGACGCGCCCTGGTGTCGGCGAAGGGCACACAACAGGCCCGCTCGGCATGAGGCCGGCGGGGGGAAGCAGCTGGAGGTTTTGCAGGTGATGAAACGATACATTCTCGGTGTCGCGGCGGCGACGCTTCTTTCCACAACCGCAATGGCGGAAGAATTCGCGCCGGCGGTGGTCTATGACCTCGGCGGCAAGTTCGACAAGTCGTTCAACGAGGCCGCCTATACGGGCGCCGAACGCTTCAAGGCCGAGACCGGGGTCGAGTATCGCGACTTCGAGATCCAGAACGACAGCCAGCGCGAGCAGGCGCTGCGCAATTTCGCCCGCCGGGGCGCCAATCCGGTGATCGCCATCGGCTTTTCCCACGCCAACGCGCTGGAAAAGGTCGCCAGGGAGTTCCCGGACACGAAATTCGCCATCGTGGACATGGTCGTCGAACTGCCGAATGTGCGCTCCATTTTGTTCAAGGAACAGGAAGGCTCCTACATCGTCGGCAAGCTTGCGGCGATGGCGTCGGAAACCGGCAAGGTCGGGTTCGTCGGCGGCATGGACATTCCGCTGATCCAGAAGTTCGCCTGCGGCTACAAGCAGGGCGTCATGGAGACCAACGCCGACGCCGAGGTCTTCCAGAACATGACCGGCACGACGGGGGCCGCCTGGACCGATCCGGTCAAGGGCGGCGAACTGGCCCGCTCGCAGATGGATCGCGGCGCGGACGTGATCTATCACGCGGCCGGCGGCACCGGCCTCGGCGTGCTGCAGGCGGCGGCGGATGCCGGCAAGCTCGGCATCGGCGTCGACAGCAACCAGAACGCCCTGCATCCGGGGCAGGTGCTGACGTCCATGCTCAAGCGCGTCGACGTGGCGGTCGAGACCGCCTTTAAGGATGCCCGCGACGGCAACTGGAGCTCCGGGTTCTACACGCTCGGTCTTGCGGAAGGCGGCGTCGACTGGGCGCTCGACGAGCACAACGAGGCGCTGATCACCGACGAGATGAAGGAGGCGGTCGCCCAGGCGCGCGCCGACATCGTCTCCGGCAAGATCGAGGTCCATGACTACATGGCCACCAAGGACTGCCCGTTCTGATCTGAAACCGGGCACAAAAAGCGGTCGCCCTTCCCGGGCGGCCGCGATTTGCAGGCAAGCCGGGGTGAGCGCACGATGTCCCTTTTGACTTGGAAGAGCTGGCTTGGCGGCGCGGCGATGCTTCTCGCGTCGAGCGCGGGCCTTTCGGCGGAGCCGGCGCTGGTCTATTCCGTCGGCGGCAAGTTCGACGGGTCCTTCAATGAGGCGGCCTATCGCGGCGCAGAGCGTTTTGCCGCCGAGACCGGCGAAAGCTACCGGGACTTCGAGATCGCGCGCGATGCGGAAAGCCTGCAGGCGCTTCGCAATTTCGCCCGGCGCGGCGCGGACCCGGTCGTTGCCATCGGTTTCAACCAGGCTTCCGCAGTTTCCGGCGCGGCCGCCGATTTTCCCGACGCCAATTTCGCCATCGTCGACATGGTGGTCGATGCGCCAAACGTGCGCTCCGTCGTCTTTCGCGAGCACGAGGGTGCCTATATCGCCGGCCTGCTCGCGGCGATGGCGTCAAAGACCGGCACCATCGGTTTCGTCGGCGGCATGGATATCCCGATCATCCGCCGGTTTCTTTGCGGCTACCGCGAGGGCGCGGCCTCCGTCTCCGGCGACGTGCGGGTGATCTTCAACATGGCCGGCGACACGCCGGCGGCCTTCGCCGATCCCGCGCGCGGCGCGGAGCTTGCCCGCAGCCAGATCGCGCGCGGCGCCGACGTGATCATCCAGGCGGCCGGCGGCACCGGCATCGGCGTGCTGCAGGCGGTGGCGGATGCCGGCAAGCTCGGCATCGGCACCGACAGCAACCAGAACGGCCTGCATCCGGGGCATATGCTGACCTCGATCCGCAAGCGCATCGACACCGCAGTCTATGCCAATTTCATGGACGCGCGGGCCGGCGCCTGGACGCCGGGCGTGCAGGAACTGGGTCTGAAGGAAGGTGGCATGGACTGGGTTCTCGACGCCGACAATCGCGCGCTTGTCACCTCCGCGATGGAAGCGGCGGCCCGCGCCGCAGAAGCCGGCATCGCGCAAGGGCGCCTGTCGGTGCACGACACCATGCGCGACGGGGAGTGTCCGCTGTGAGTGAGCGACTTGCCATCGAGCTTGAGGGCATCGACAAGCGGTTCGGCGCGGTTCATGCCAACAAGGACATCCACCTGAAGGTCGCGAAGGGCTCGATCCACGGCATCGTCGGGGAAAACGGCGCCGGCAAGTCGACGCTGATGTCGATCCTCTACGGCTTCTATCATGCCGACGGCGGCGAGATCCGCGTCGACGGCAAGACGGTGACGATTGCCTCCAGCCAGGCGGCCATCGCGCTCGGCATCGGCATGGTGCATCAGCATTTCATGCTGGTGGAGAATTTCACGGTGCTTGAGAACGTCATTCTCGGCGCGGAGGGCGGCGCACGGCTTGGCGCCGGTATCGGACGGGCGCGGGCCGAGTTGAAGCGGCTGGCCGCGGATTACGATCTCAAGGTCGACCCGGATGCGGTCACCGGCGATCTCCCCGTCGGTCTGCAACAGCGGGTGGAAATCCTCAAGGCGCTGTTTCGCGGCGCCGACGTTCTCATCCTCGACGAACCCACCGGCGTGCTGACGCCGCCGGAGGCCGACCACCTCTTCCGCATCCTCCGGGTCCTGCGCGACGAGGGCAAGACGGTCCTTTTGATCACCCACAAGCTGCGCGAGATCATGGCGGTGACGGATGAGGTCTCCGTCATGCGGCGCGGCGAGATCGTTGCCACCCGCGAAACGTCGAAGACCTCCATGGGGGAACTGGCCGAACTCATGGTCGGACGCCGGGTGCTGCTGGAGGTGGAAAAGACCCCGGCGCAACCGGGCGCGCCGCTTCTCACGGTCGAGGGTCTGAACGTGCGCGACGGGCGCGGCGTCGAGGTGGTCAAGGACGTGTCGTTTCAGGTGCGCGCCGGCGAGATCGTCGGTATCGCCGGCGTGTCCGGCAACGGCCAGTCGGAGCTTCTGGAGGCGATCGCCGGCATCCGTCCGGCACGCTCGGGCATCGTCACCATCGACGGCACGCGGGTGGATCTGGCGGCCGCGCGTCGCGACCCGGCCGAGATCCGAAGCTACGGTCTTGCCCATGTTCCGGAGGACCGCCACCGGATGGGGCTGGTGACGCGGTTTCACGAATACGAAAACGCGATCCTCGGATATCACCGCGATCCGGCTTACGGGCGCGGCGCCTTCCTCGATCTCGATGCGATCCGCGACACGGCGCGGGCGGAAATAGAGAAATACGACATTCGTCCGCCCGACTGCTTTCTCAAGACGGCCAATTTTTCCGGCGGCAACCAGCAGAAGATCGTCCTGGCGCGCGAGATCGAACGCGACCCGGCCGTGCTTCTGGTCGGCCAGCCGACGCGCGGCGTCGACATCGGTGCCATCGAATTCATTCACAAGCGGCTCGTCGCGCTGCGCGACGCCGGCAAGGCGGTGCTTCTCGTCTCCGTCGAGCTTGACGAGGTGCGCGCGCTCGCCGACCGGGTGCTCGTCATGTTCGATGGCCGGGTGGTGGGCGAACGCGCGCCGGAAACGGCGGAAAGCGAACTGGGGCTCCTGATGGCGGGTGCCGTTCAGGAGGCGGCGGAATGATGGCCGGACAGATGCCGCGCTGGGCGGATTACATTCTCATGCCGGCGATCAACGTCGCCGCCGCCTTCTTCGTCTCGGGTCTGGTGGTGCTGGCGATTGGCGAGAACCCGTTCGACGCGGTGCGCATTCTGGTCTGGGGCGCCTTCGGCTGGAACGAGGGCATCGGCTTCACGCTGTTTTACGCCACCAATTTCATCTTTACCGGCCTTGCGGTGGCGGTCGCCTTTCATGCGAGCCTCTTCAACATCGGCGGCGAGGGGCAGGCCTATGTCGGCGGTCTCGGCGTGGCGCTTGCCTGTCTGGCGCTCGACCGCTTCGTGCCCTGGTGGGTGACCATGCCGCTTGCCGTTGCCGGTGCCGCCGCCTTCGGCGCGGCCTGGGCCTATATCCCGGCGGTGCTGCAGGCCAAACGCGGCAGCCATGTCGTGATCACCACGATCATGTTCAACTTCATCGCCGCCTCGCTGATGGTCTATCTGCTCGTCAATGTCATGGCGAAGGAAGGCTCGATGCAGCCGGAAACCCGCACCTTCGAGGACGGCGGTCGCCTGCCGCTGCTCGACACCATCCTGCCGGGCGTCGATT
Organism: Stappia stellulata DSM 5886; assembly: GCF_000423705.1. Classification (GTDB taxonomy): domain Bacteria; phylum Pseudomonadota; class Alphaproteobacteria; order Rhizobiales; family Stappiaceae; genus Stappia; species Stappia stellulata. The sequence continues at coordinate 24,156 of NZ_AUIM01000012.1, forward strand.
TCGGCTCCGCGCCGGCCAATCTCTCCTTCGTCATCGCGCTGCTGGCATGTCTTTTCACCTGGGTGCTGATCTGGCGCACCAGGCTCGGCTACGAGATCCGCACCTTCGGTGCAAACCAGACGGCGGCCGTCTATGCCGGCATTTCGCCGGTGCGGATCACCATCGTCACCATGCTGATTTCCGGCGGGCTGGCCGGCATGATGGCAGTGAACGAGATCATGGGGTCGCAGCACCGGCTCCTGATCGAGTTCGTCTCCGGCTACGGTTTCGTCGGCATCGCGGTCGCGCTGATGGGCCGCTCGCATCCGCTCGGCATCGTCTTCGCCGCGATCCTCTTCGGCATGCTCTACCAGGGCGGCGCGGAACTCGCCTTCGAGATGCCGGCGATCACCCGCGACATGATCGTGGTGATCCAGGCGCTGGTGATCCTCTTTGCCGGGGCGCTGGAGCACATGTTCCGTCCGACCCTCATCAAGCTGTTCGGCATCCTGTCCGCGCCGGCTTCACGCGCGGCCTGAGGAGAGGCGCCCAATGCTCGACACGATCATCCTCATCCTCGACAGCACCGTGCGGCTTTCCACGCCGCTGTTGCTGGCCGCCCTTGCCGGACTTTACTCGGAGCGCTCCGGCGTCTTCGACATCGGGCTGGAGGGCAAGATGCTGGGCGCGGCCTTTGCCGCCGGCGCCGCCGCCGCCGTGACGGGCTCGGCCTGGATCGGGCTTGGCGCGGGCATTCTGGTGTCCATCGCGCTGGCGCTGGTGCACGGTTTCGCCTGCATCACCCACCGGGGCAACCAGATCGTCTCCGGCGTCGCAATCAACTTCCTCGCAATCGGACTGACGGCGCTGCTCGGGCAGGACTGGTTCCGCCAGGGCGGGCGCACGCCGCCGGTGACAGGGGATGCGCGCTTTGGCAGCATCGTCTTGCCCTTTGCCGACAGTCTGCGCGATGTGCCGGTGGTCGGCGGGATCTATGCCGAACTGCTCTCCGGCCATAACATCCTGGTCTACATTGCATTCCTCGCCGTGCCCTTCACCTGGTGGGTGCTGTTCCGGACCCGCTTCGGCCTGCGCTTGCGTGCCGTTGGCGAAAACCCGGCCGCCGTCGACACGGCCGGCATTTCCGTCACCTGGCTGCGCTACCGCGCGGTGATTTGCACCGGTATCCTGTGCGGCATTGCCGGCACCTATCTGTCGGTCGCGCAATCGGCCGGCTTCATCAAGGACATGACGGCCGGAAAGGGCTTCATCGCGCTGGCAGCGCTGATCTTCGCCAAGTGGAAGCCGGTGCCGGTGATGTTTGCCTGCCTGCTCTTCGGGTTTCTCGATGCGGCGGCGATCCGCCTTCAGGGACAGCAGGTGCCCGGCATCGGCGAGGTGCCGGTGCAGGCGATCCAGGCGCTACCCTATATCCTGACCGTCGTGCTTCTGGCCGGCTTCATCGGCCGGGCCGTTCCGCCCAAGGCTGGCGGCACGGCGTATGTAAAGGAACGCTCATGAGCCGCTTTGCGGATCTTTTCGCCGCCGCCCGTGTCGCGCGCGACAATGCCCATGCCGGCTACTCCGGGTTTCCGGTCGGCGCCGCTGTTCTGACCGACGACGGGCGGATCTTCGCCGGTTGCAATGTCGAGAACGCCAGCTTCCCGGAAGGCTGGTGCGCGGAGACGACGGCGCTTGGCGCCATGGTCGCGGCCGGCGGGCGCCGGGTGGTGGAAGTGGTGGTGACGGCGGATGCCGCCCTCTGCACGCCCTGCGGCGGCTGCCGCCAGCGGCTGGCGGAATTCGCCGGCGACGACACGCCGGTTCACATCTGCAACGCGACGGAGCTGCGCCGGACGTTCCGGCTGGACGAACTCCTGCCGGCAAAATTCGAACTTCACGATCAAAGGGACATGTCTTCATGAGCGGTTATGGACGCGAATGCGCCGAACAGTTGCGCGCCGCGCGCCCGGGAAATTACCGTCTCGGCATGGTGCTCGGCTCCGGCCTCGGTGCGCTTGCCGACGAGATCGAGGACGCCGTGCGCCTTCCCTATGCACGGCTGTCGGGATTTCCGGTGCCCTCCGTCTCCTCGCATGGCAGCGAACTCGTCGCCGGCACGCTCTCCGGCGTTCCCGTCGTCGTGCTGTCGGGGCGCGCGCATTTCTACGAGAGCGGCACGGCTGACATCATGCGCACGCCGCTGGAGACGCTGAAGGAGCTTGGCTGCGACACGCTGCTCCTGACCAATGCGGCCGGCAGCCTGCGCGAGGACCTGGCGCCTGGAACGCCGATGCTGATTTCCGACCACATCAACTGGTCGGGTCGCAATCCCTTGATCGGCGAGGAGAGCGAGGCGCGCTTCCTCGACATGAGCGCCGCCTATGATCCGGACCTGCGCGCCCGTCTTGCCGCTCTTGCGAAAGACGCCGGCATCACGGTGGGCGAGGGCGTCTACATGTGGTTTTCCGGCCCCTCCTTCGAGACGCCGGCGGAAATCCGCATGGCGCGGCGGCTGGGCGCGGATGCGGTCGGCATGTCGACCGTGCCGGAAGTGATTCTCGCGCGCGTCATGGGGTTTCGGGTTGCGGCGATTTCCACCATCACCAATTACGGTGCGGGCCTGCAGGCGCATGCATTGTCCCACGCCGAGACCAAGGCGACCGCATTGACGGCCGTCGACGCACTGAAAACGCTGATCCGGCGTTTCGTGAAGGACCTTGCCGATGACTGAGATGACCGCTGCCGAAACGGCGGCCCGCGCGCTGCCGCTCGTTGACCTGACCAATCTGGACGACGCCTGCCGCGCGGAAGACATCGACACGCTTTGCGCCCGTGCGGTCACGCCGCACGGGCCGGTCGCGGCGGTGTGCATCTGGCCGCGCTTCGTCGGCCAGGCGGTCGCGGCCCTTGCCGGAACCGGCGTGCGGGTCGCCACGGTGGTGAATTTTCCCCAAGGGGGCGACGAGACCCTGAAAGTCGTCGCCGAGACCCGGCAGGCGGTGGCCGACGGGGCCGACGAGATCGATCTGGTGATGGCCTATGGTGCCTTTCTCGCCGGTCGGCGCGGTTTTGCCGAGGAACAGATCCGCCGTGTGCGCGCTGCCTGCCCGGAGGCGACGTTGAAGGTCATTCTGGAAACGGGCGAGATCGCCGATCCCCTGTTGATCCACGCGGCCTCCAATGTGGCGATCGGCGCCGGCGCCGATTTCATCAAGACCTCCACCGGCAAGGTCGCGGTCAATGCGACGCTGGAGGCGGCCGAAATCATGCTGACGCTGATCGAGGAAGTGCGTCGCGACAGCCTGCTCGAGATCGGGTTCAAGCCGGCCGGCGGCATTCGCACCGTCGAGGATGCGGCAAGCTATCTGGCGCTGGCCGACAGGATCCTCGGGCAAAACTGGGTGTCGGCGGCAAGCTTTCGCTTCGGCGCCAGCGGGTTGCTGGATGCGTTGCTGGCAGCTCTCGGGGACCCGCCCGAAGACGGCCCGATCCCTTTGAAATCAGGATATTGACCGCGATGCTGGCACAGGAACTCATCCGCAAGAAACGCGATGGCGGCACGCTGGATGCCGAGGAGATCGGCTTTTTCGTCAAGGGGCTGGTCGACAGGTCGGTGACCGACGCGCAGGTCTCCGCACTGGCGATGGCGATCATCTTCCGCAAGCTCTCGGGCGACGAACGCGTTGCGCTGACGCTCGCCATGCGCGACAGCGGCACGGTGCTCGACTGGTCGGACCTCGACCGGCCGGTGGTCGACAAGCATTCCACCGGTGGCGTCGGCGACAATGTGTCCTTGATGCTGGCGCCGGCGCTGGCGGCCTGCGGCGCGGCGGTGCCGATGATTTCCGGGCGGGGTCTCGGTCATACCGGCGGCACGCTCGACAAGTTCGACAGCATCCCGGGCTATGTTACGCAGCCCGATAATGCGCTGTTTCACAAGGTGGTGGCCGATGTCGGCTGCGCGATCATCGGACAGACGGCGGATCTTGCGCCGGCGGACAAGCGCTTCTATGCGATCCGCGACGTGACCGGCACGGTGGAAAGCGTCGACCTCATCACCGCCTCGATCTTGTCGAAGAAGCTCGCCGCCGGGCTTCAGGGGCTTGTGCTCGACGTCAAATGGGGAAGCGGTGCCTTCATGGCGACGCTCGAGGAGGCGATGGCGCTTGCCGAAAGCCTCGTCGCGGTCGCCAATGGCGCGGGCTGCCGGACCACCGCTCTCCTGACCGACATGAACGAGCCGCTGGCGTCTGCCGCCGGCAACGCGCTGGAAGTGCGCAACGCGGTCGATTTCCTCACCGGTCGGGCCGTCGACAACCGGCTTCACGATGTGACCGTCGCGCTTGGCGGCGAGGCGCTGGCGACCGCGGGGCTTGCGGCGGACAGGGCGGCGGGGACCGATGCGATGCGGGGTGCCTTTGAAAGCGGGGCAGCGGCCGAGCATTTCGCGCGCATGGTGACCGCACTTGGCGGTCCGGCGGATTTTCTGGAGAAGTACGAGGCTTACCTGCCGTCCGCCCCGGTGGAGCGGGCGATCTATCCGCTCGAGGAGGGAACCGTCCTGTCGGTCGATGCGCGCGCCATCGGCGTTGCGGTGGTGGAACTCGGCGGCGGACGCCGCCGGCCGGAAGACACGATCGATCCCTCCGTCGGGCTGGAACATCTCGCAGGCGTCGGGCATTCCGTCGACAGCGACGCGCCGCTTGCGATCGTTCATGCGGCCGATGAGGAAAGTGCCGCCCGTGCGGTCGCGCTTGTTCAAAACGCCTACACGATCGGCGCCGCCGCACAGGTGGAGGACAGGCCGGTGATCGCCGGACGGGTCGGTCCGTCGGGTTGACCGTGCGAGCGACGAAAGACGGGACGAACCCGTCAGACTGCTGACAAAGAGGAAACCCCATGGCCCGCGCAATCCTGTGCGTATTGGACAGTTTCGGCATCGGCGGTGCTCCGGATGCGGCAAGCTTTGGTGACGAGGGCGCGAACACGCTCGGTCATATCGCGGCCGCCTGCGCCGCCGGCGCGGCCGATCGCGAAGGCCTGCGCGAAGGCCCGCTCACGCTTCCCAACATGACGCGTCTCGGTCTGGCGCGGGCATCGCTTCTGGCGAGCGGCGAGGCGCCCGCCGGCCTCGACGTTGGCGTGGAGCCGGACGGGATCTGGGGGGCTGCGAGCGAGACCTCGCACGGCAAGGACACGCCCTCCGGCCACTGGGAAATCGCCGGCGTGCCGGTCGCATTCGACTGGGGCTATTTTCCCGATACCGAGCCGACCTTTCCCGAGAACCTGACCGAGGCCATCGTGGCGCAAGGCGGCCTGCCGGGAATTCTCGGCGACAAGCATGCTTCCGGAACGGTGATCATCGCGGAGCTTGGGGAGGAGCACATCAGGACGGGAAAGCCGATCTGCTACACGAGCGGCGATTCCGTCTTCCAGATCGCAGCTCATGAGACCCATTTCGGCCTGGAGCGCCTCTATGCGCTCTGCGAGACCGTAAGATCGCTGGTCGATCCCCACAACATCGGGCGGGTGATCGCGCGTCCCTTCGTCGGCGAGACGGCCGAGACCTTCGAACGCACCGCCAACCGTCGCGACTACTCCGTCCTCCCGCCCGAACCGACATTGCTCGACCGGGTGGTGGACGCCGGCCGCCGGACGCATACGGTCGGCAAGATCGCCGATATCTTTGCCCATCAGGGGATTTCAACGGTCCGCAAGGCCGCCGGCAACATGGCGCTTTTCGACGAGACGCTGGCGGCGATGGAAGAGGCGGAGGACGGCGATCTCGTCTTCGTCAACTTCATCGATTTCGACAGCCTGTTCGGCCACCGCCGCGATGTTGCGGGCTATGCCGCCGCCCTTGAAGCCTTCGATGCGCGGCTGCCGGAACTGCTTGCGCGGCTGAAGCCGGGCGACCTGCTGCTGCTCACCGCCGATCACGGCTGCGACCCGACATGGCGCGGTACGGATCACACCCGCGAACGCATCCCGGTGATCGGCACGGGGCCGGGGCTTCCCGCCGCCGCCATCGGCGTGCGCGCGACCTTCGCGGACATCGGCGAGACGGTTGCGGCGCATCTGGGTCTTCCGCCGGGCCGGCACGGAAAGGGGTTCCTGTAAACGGCGACGCGCGGCCCCCGGATAAGCGGCCCCCGGATAACATGACAAGGACGGACGAATGATTGCACGCTCATTTGACGCGCCCGCCGACGGTCGTTTGACGCCGGAGATGCGCAAGGCTTACGCGGACGACGGCTTTTTGGTGCTCAACCGCTACAAGAGTGCCGGGGAATGCGACGCGCTTGCCAGTCGCATGGCCGAATTGATCGACGCCTTCGATCCGGCGGAAAACGCCTCCGTCTTCGAGACGGGCGCGCAGAGCCACGCCCGCGACCGCTATTTTCGCGAAAGCGGCGACAAGATCCGCTTCTTCTTCGAGGAGGAAGCCTTTGATGCCGACGGCAAGCTGACACGGCCCAAGCAGGATGCGCTCAACAAGGTCGGCCATGCGCTGCATGATCTCGATCCCGTGTTCGAGGCGTTTTCCCGCGATCCGCGCCTGGCGCGCACCGCCGCCGATCTCGGGCTGGCCGATCCGCTGCTGGCGCAGTCGATGTATATCTTCAAGCCGCCGGAGATCGGCGGCGAGGTCAATTGTCATCAGGATTCCACCTTCCTGCATACCGAGCCGCTCTCCTGCACCGGTTTCTGGTTCGCGCTTGAAGACGCGGACGAGACCAACGGCGGGCTGCTGGGCGTGCCGGGCGGTCACACCGGGCCTTTGCGTCAGCGCTTTCACTACGACGGCGACGGTCTGACGATGGAGACGCTGGACAAGACGCCCTTCGGCGCGGATGCAGCCCTTGTCGCGCCCAAGGGGACGCTCGTCGTGCTGCACGGCCTCGTTCCCCATCGCTCCGCGCCCAACCGCTCGCCGCGCTCGCGTCATGCCTACGCGCTGCATATGGTCGATGGCGCAGCCCGGTGGTCGGCGGACAACTGGCTCCTGCGGGCAGCGGATAATCCGATGCGGGGATTTGGCGGCTCATGACGCAATCCCTGGCCCCGGCCGTCGTGCCCAAGGCGGAACTGCATGTCCACATCGAGGGCGCCGCGTCGCCGGAGTTGGTGCGCGAGCTTGCCCAGCAAAACGGCGTCGATGTCACCGGCCTCTTTGCCGAGGACGGGGCCTACGCGTGGAGCGATTTCACACAGTTTCTCGCCGCCTATGACAGCGCAAGCCGGGTGTTTCGCACCCCTCAGGACTATACGCGTCTCTCCGAGACCTATCTGCGCTCCATCGCCGAACAAGGCGCGATCTACGCCGAACTCACCATCTCGCCCGACCATGCCGCCGCGGCGGGTCTCTCTTATGCCGACTACGTCGGCGGCCTTGCCGAGGGCATCTACCGGGCACGGGAGGCAACCGGCATCGAGGCGCGCATGATCGTCGTCGGTGTGCGCCACTTCGGTGCGCGCGCGGTGGAGCAGGTGGCGGCACAGGTCACCGCCCGGCCCCATCCGCTTGTAACCGGCTTCGGCCTTGCCGGTGACGAGGCGGAGGGTCATCCGGCGAATTTCGCCCGTGCCTTTCGCATGGCGGGCGAGGCGGGGCTCGGACTGACGGCCCATGCCGGCGAGACGGCGGGCGCGGAAAGCGTCACGGCCGCGCTCGACTTCCTGCAAGTCTCGCGGATCGGCCACGGCGTGCGCGCCATCGAGGACACGGCCGTGGTCGAGCGCCTGGCGCGCGACGGCATCGTTCTGGAGGTGTGCCCCGGCTCCAATCTGGCGCTGGGGCTTTATGGCGCGCTACGGTTTCACCCGGTCAACCTGCTGCGCCGCGCCGGCTGTCGCATCACGCTGAATTCCGACGATCCACCGTTCTTCGGTACGACCCTTGGCGAGGAGTACGAGGGATGCGCGCGCACCTTCGGCTGGAGCCGGGAGCAGTGCCTGGACATCACCCGAACCGCCATTGGCGCCGCCTTTTGCGACGAAGACACGCGCGGGCACCTGCTGCGTGCGGTGGCGGATGCGGCGGGGGCGCCTCCGGCCCCGGCCTGAGGAAAGCCGTGGGGCTTGTTGCTTTTCGCGACCGTCAGTGTTCCGCTCCGTGAGCGCTTGAACTAGAAGGATCGCAGCGAGGCGGCGTGCGGGCAGTCCGGTCCCGCGTTCAGACGATCCGGTCCGACACAAGAAGAGGCGAGACATGACAGGTGCCACCGTAATCGACCATCCGCTGGTTCAGCACAAGCTCACCCACATGCGGATGAAGGACACCTCGACCCAAGGGTTTCGCCGGCTTTTGCGGGAGATTTCCGTCCTGCTGACCTATGAGGTCACCCGCGACCTCCCGATCGCGCCGATGGAGATCGACACGCCGCTTCAGCCGATGTCGGCGCCCGTGATCGAGGGCAAGAAGCTCGTCTTCGCCTCCGTCCTGCGCGCCGGAAACGGTCTGCTGGAGGGCATGCTGGAGCTGGTGCCGGCGGCCCGTGTCGCTCACATCGGCCTTTATCGCGATCCGGAGACGCTGCAGCCGGTCGAATATTACTTCAAGGCGCCCGACGGCCTCGCCGAACGGCTCGTGGTGGTGGTGGATCCGATGCTGGCGACCGCCAACTCCGCGATTGCCGCCGTACAGCGCTTGAAGGATCGCGGCGCGACGCGGCTGCGCTTCCTGTGCCTGCTTGCCGCGCCCGAAGGCATCGCCAAGTTCAACGAGGCCCATCCCGACGTGCCGATTTACACCGCCGCCATCGACGAAAGGCTCAACGAGAAGGGCTATATCGTGCCGGGCCTGGGCGACGCGGGCGACCGCATGTACGGCACCAAATAAGCCAGGCTTTTCAGCCCGATACCGGAGGCGTGGACATGATAGCGGTTTTTGGGTCGATCAACCTGGATCTGGTTGTTTCCCTGCCGCGCCTGCCCGCGCCCGGCGAGACCATCGTCGGGCCGGATCACCAGAGCTTTGCCGGTGGCAAGGGGGCCAACCAGGCGCTGGCCGCCGCGCGCGCAGGGGCGCGGGTGCGCATGATCGGCGCGGTCGGACAGGACGCGCATGCAGGTCCCGCGCTTGCCAATCTGGAAGCCGCCGGCGTCGATCTCTCCGGTGTGCGCCGTCTCGACGGCACCACGGGTCTGGCAATGATCGGGGTCGCGGCGAATGGCGAAAACCAGATCATGTGCGCCAGCGGGGTGAACGCGCGCGTCGCCGCCGACTGGCTTGAGGGCGAATTGTCCTCCGAGGTGCTTCTGGTGTTGCAGCGCGAGTTGCGCGCCGAACCGATCCGCGATGCGGTGGCGCGCGCCCGTGCGGCCGGAGCGCGGGTGTTGCTCAATGCGGCGCCTTCGGGAGATGCGGATCTGGCATCGCTTCTCGACGATGTCGATATCGTGGTCGCAAACGAGATCGAGGCGGCGGAACTGGGGTGTGCGCGCGGCGCGGCGGGCGACGCCTCCGTGGAGGCCCTCTGCGCTGCGCTCGGCGGCACAGGCAGGTTGTGCGTCGTGACGCTCGGAGCGCGCGGGTTGGTCGCATGCAAGGGCGCCGACGTCTGGCGCGTTGCCGCACCGCGCATCGATGTGGTGGACACCACCGGGGCGGGCGATGCCTTCGTCGGGGGCTTCGCGGCGGCGCTCGACCGGGGCGCCGATGTGGCGCGCGCACTGTGCGAGGGCACGGCCGCAGGTGCGCTGGCCTGTACGGCGACGGGCGCGCAAACCGCCTCGCCGGATGCCGGGGCAATCGCGGACCTGGCGGATACGCTCGTTTGCGACGATGCGCGGGCGGGTTGACCCCATTGATGCCGCCGGATTGCGACAATGCAAGGCTTTCGGGTAACCCTTTGCAAACCCAGACTGGCTGTTTTCCGTGCAGGTCAGCCCTCCCTTAACCCGTTTCGCGGATACTTCTCCCATCCATCCGCGCAAGGGCGAAGAGGGACCGATGGGACGCTATCTGATCATTGCGATTGCGGTTGCCGTGGCCGCGGCCTTCGGCCCGGACATCGCCCGGACCTATCTGGACGACGGCCGCCTTCTCGCCGCCGCGCGGGTCGATGACGGCGACAGCGACAGTGATGCATCGCGGACGTCCTCGGGTCTGCGCACCCTCGTGCTCAAGGCGGGGTACAACGGTCATTTCCAGGTGAACGCCCATTTCAACGGTCGGCCCGTGCGCTCGTTGATCGATACGGGCGCCTCCGCCGTCGCCTTGCCGCTCGACGTGGCGCGGGCGGCCGGCATCGCGCCGTCCGCGTCGGACTATACCGTTCGGGTCAAGACCGCCAATGGCATGGCGCTGGCTGCGCCGGTGCGGCTGCGGGAAATGCGCCTCGGCAGCATCCGCATGCGGAATGTGGAGGCCCTGGTGATGCCGGCGGGGGCGCTGGAAATCCCTTTGATCGGCATGTCGGCGCTCAATCGCCTGCGCACCGTCGACATCCGCTCCGGCACCATGCGGCTCATTCAGTAGGCGCTCAGCGCCCGGCCTTCGCGTCCCGGCAGCATGTTCGCACCTGGATCGCGCCTCCCTGCTTGCGGCTGCCGGTCGACACCGTTATCAGCGATGGGGTGAGCGCTGCCCGGCCAGGACTGGCGGGCACGGCGGCAAGGGTGGGGACCCCGATTGCAATGAAGACGATTTTTTCCACGGGCCAGCTGGCTCACAATCCGACCCATGAGATTTCCGACGGCGCGTTGCAGCCGGCGGTGGAAATTCCGGCGCGCGCCGAGATGGTGCGAGACCGCATTCTGCAAACCGCCTTCGGCGCGGTGCTCGAGCCGGACGATTTCGGCATGGCCCCCCTGCAGCGCGTTCACGATGCCGACTATCTGGCGTTCCTGGAAAGCTTCTGGACCCGCTGGACCAATGCCGGCCGCTCAGGCGAGGCCTTCCCGTTCGTCTGGCCGGTCAGGGGCCTGCGCAAGGATCCGGCCCCCGACCACATCGACGGCCTGCTCGGACGCTATTCCTTCGATGCCGGCACGCCGATGGGCGAACATACATTTGCCGCTGCCCGTGCCAGCGCCAATTCGGCCCTGACGGCGGCCCGGCTTGTCGCCGGCGGAGAGGCTTCCGCCTTCGCCCTGTGCCGTCCGCCCGGACATCACGCGGCGGCCGATTATTACGGCGGCTATTGCTTCCTGAACAACGCCGCGATCGCCGCCCAGTGGCTGCGCGACGCAGGCGCTGAACGGGTCGCGGTGCTCGATGTCGATTACCATCACGGCAATGGCACGCAGTCGATCTTCTACGAGCGCGACGACGTGCTTTTCCTGTCGATCCACGCCGATCCGCGCGAGGAATATCCCTATTTTCTCGGCCATGCCGACGAGACCGGCACCGGAGCAGGCGACGGGTTCAACGCCAACTTTCCGCTGGAACTCGGGGCAGACTGGCGCATCTGGTCGGCGGCGCTCGACGTGGCTTTGAAGCGTATCGAGGCGCATCGACCGGACACGCTGATCGTCTCGCTCGGTCTCGATCCCTACCAGAACGACCCGATCTCCAAGTTCCGTCTGACCGGCGAGGATTTCACCCGCATGGGTGCGGCCCTTGCCCGCGCCGGCCTGCCGACGGTCTTCGTGATGGAGGGCGGCTATGCGGTCGATGCGCTGGGCGTCAATTGCGTCAACGCGCTCGCCGGATTTGCGAACGCCTGAGGTCAGCCGCGCGGCGAGAGCGGAAAGCCGTGGTCTGCAAGGGCGATCCGCAGGCCGTCCGCGCCGGAGAAATGATGGGCGTGCATGCCGATATCCCGCGCGGCGGCGACATTCGCGGCACTGTCGTCGATGAAGATCGTCTGTTCCGGCGCAAGCCCGTTGCGGGAAAACAGCACCTGGTAGATTGCCGGATCCGGCTTGAGGACGCCTTCATGGGCGGAGACCACGACATCGTGAAACGCCTCCCTGAGGAAGGGAAAGCGGATCTCGCATTCGGCGAATTTCTCGCGCGAGAAATTGGTGATCGCGTAAAGCGGCACACCGGCTGAGCGCAATTCCTCGAGGATCGCGACGCTTCCCGCGATTTCGCCGGTCACCATTTCCTGCCATCTTTCGTCCCAGGCGGTGATGGCCTCGGCGTGTTCGGGGTGAAGCGCAAGGCGCTCCGCGATCGCGTCCTTGAAGCTGCGGCCCTTGTCGAGGCTGAGATTGAACTCCGGCGGGCAGACGACCTCCAGGAAATGCGCCATCTCCTCAGGGTCGGGAAAGATCTCCCGGTAGAGCGCGCGCGGGTCCCAGCGGATCAGGACATTGCCGATATCGAAGACGACCGTGTCGGGTGTGCGTGGCATGATGGCTCCTTCAAATGATTCGTAGTCTGCCACGGGAACGGCACAAGACGGTGACACCGCGCGCGCAAAATCGCAGGAAAAGTTCGTCCCGCGCGGCCGGGGCGACATGGCGCGCAACGCTCCGGCTGTGCGTGGCCGTGGCGGTGCTGCTGGCTCTCGCCTTTTCGTCTGCCGGCGCGCAGGAGGGCGCCGACACGGGGACGGACTGGTCCGCCGAGGCGCCGGCCGTGTGGACAAGCGAGGCGGAGCGGCAACCCCGCGCCACCGGTTCTCAATGGCCCTATCCGGACGAGCGCGACCGCAGCGACGGTGGTCTGGCGGCCGATGACGCCGAAGCGGGTTCGTGGGGGGGCGGCCCTCCGGGCGGCGCCGCGCCGGAGGAGGAGCGCCTGGAGACGGGCGCCGCCGGCGCCGACGCCTTCGATCCCGAGCGTCTGGCGCTCCTGCCGGTGCTGCGCGTCGGGCTGGTGCTCGATCCGGCGAGCGAGGATTTTCGCGCCGCCGAGCCGTTTCGCGCCGCACTCGAAACCGGGCTTCGCATCCCCGTTCATCTGGTGGCCTACCGGGATCTCGCGCGCCTTCAGGGGGCGTTGATCCGTGGCGAGATCGATTATGCGCCCCTGTCGGCCTCGGCCTATGCGGCGGCCTCTCGGCGGTGCGCTTGCGTCGTGCCGCTGATCGTGCCGCGCAGCGCCGATGGTGCGGCCGGATGGCACGCGGTCGCGCTTGTCGCGCAGGCATCGCCGTTTCAGGGGCTGGGGGATCTTGCCGGCGCCCGGCTTGCAACGGCGCGGCCCGTCTCGACGGCGGGCTACCGGGTGCCGCTTGCGGCGATGAAGGCGGATGGTCTCGATCCGGACAGCCATTTCGCAAGCGTTCGGGCGTTCGACAGCACGCGCGCGGCCGCCGCCGCCGTTCTGGCGGGCGAGGCGGATGTCGCCTTCGGCTGGTCGTCCTTGCGTGGTGATGCAAGCAGCGGCTACAGCCGGGGCACCCTGCGGGACCTTGCCGAATTGCAAGGCGCGGGCACGCCCTCCCTGAGGGTGGTATGGACCTCGCCGCAGATCCCCAATGCGCCGCATGTGGTGCGCGACAGCGTTCCGCTCGCCATCCGCGACGCGCTTGTCGAGCTTCTTGTGCTCGATGCAGCGGTGTCGCCGTCGGACGCCTTGCGGTTGTCGCCCCATGGCTTCGTGCCGGTAACGCACGAGGATTTCGCAGCCGTGCTTGCGACCTTTCCAAAGGCGGAGGAGGGGGCGAGCGGCCGCCTGCGCCCGCTTGGCGGGGCGGCGGGGGAGTTGCGCTGATGCGCTGTCAGGCGTGGACGAGCCGCTGCACCTGCCGGGCGATCATGCGCTCCTCGTCGGTCTCGATCCGGTAGACGGCGACCTTCGCCTCCGCCGGCGACAGCCGGGTCGCCTGGGCTTCGTTGGCGTCATTGTCGAGCGCGACGCCGAGCCAGCCCATGTCGGCGCAGGCGAGGCTGCGCACGCGCGCCGAATGCTCGCCGATCCCGCCGGTGAAGACCAACGCGTCGAGGCCGCCGAGAATGGCGGCAAGCGCGCCGGTCTCGCGGCGGATGCGCAGCGCGAAATGCTCGATCGCCAGCTGCGCGGCCGGGTCGTCGGACGCTTCCAGCGTGCGCATGTCGGAGGACAGGCCGGACAGGCCGAGAAGTCCGGAGCGGTGGTAGAGCAGGTCGGCGATGGCATCCCCGTCCATGCCGCGCTCCTGCATCAGATACAAGAGCACGCCCGGGTCGATCTGGCCGCTGCGGGTTCCCATCGGCAGTCCGTCGAGTGCGGAAAACCCCATGCTCGTCGACACGCTGCGGCCGTCCCTGAGCGCGCACATCGACGCGCCATTTCCCAGATGGGCAATGATGACGCGGCCGCGACCGACGTCCGGTGCGATCTCGGCGAGCCGTCCGGCGACGAACTCATAGGACAGCCCGTGAAAGCCGTAGCGGCGCACGCCCTCGTCGTAAAAAGCGGCGGGCAGGGCAAACGTATCGACGACGCGCGGATGACCGCGATGAAACGCCGTGTCGAAACACGCAATCTGGGGCGTTCCGGGAAAGGCGATCCGGGCGGCGCGGATGCCGGCCAGATTGTGCGGCTGGTGCAGGGGGGCGAGCGGTTCCAGACGGTCAAGAGCGGCAAGCAGCCGATCGTCGACAGGAACCGGGTCCGCATGGTCCGGGCCGCCGTGGACCACCCGGTGACCGACGGCCCGGATCGCCCTGTCGGGGGCGGCCGTTGCGAGAAACCCGACAATGGCGCCAAGCGCCGTGTCGTGGCAGGCGGCGTCATCGGCCGGCAGGGCACGGTCGGCGAGCGTCGTGCCGGCATCGTCGTGAACCGAAAGATGCGGATCGGTTCCAAGGCCGTCGACCTGCCCGCGCAGCAGCGAGTGCTCGCCGTCGAAGAGCTGGAACTTGATCGACGAGGATCCGGCGTTGATGACCAGAATGGCACTGTTCGTCGTCATTGGCCGGCCTCCGGAACGATCTCGCGATGGGCGGTACCTTCCGGCTCGAACGGGGCGAGGGCCGTGCCGTTGCGCCGCCAGTGATCGTAGAGAAGCGCCAGCGTACAGGAGGCAAGGCGCGCGCGGGCATCGTCGGCACGGCTTGTCAGGATCACCGGCACCGAGGCCCCGACCACAAGACCGGCGGCTTCAGCATGGGCAATGAAGGTCAATTCCTTGGCCAGCATGTTGCCGGCTTCCAGATTGGGTGCGATCAACACGTCCGCATGGCCGGCGACGAGCGAGGTGATCCCTTTGGTTTTCGCCGCTTGCACATCGATGGCATTGTCCATGGCCAACGGTCCGTCGACGATCCCGCCGGTGATCTGGCCGCGTTCCGCCATTTTGGACAGGACTGCCGCGTCGAGCGTCGAGGGCATCGCCGGGTTCACCGTCTCGATGGCCGAGAGAATGCCCACTTTGGGCGTGGCGATGCCGAGCGCGCGTCCCATGTCGATGGCGTTCTGGACGATGTCGACCTTGGCGGCGAGATCGGGTGCGATGTTGATCGCGGCATCGGAAATGATCACCGGCGAGGGCCGGCCGGGAATATCCATCACGAAACAATGGCTCAGCCGCTTGCCGGTTCGCAGGCCTCCGTCGCGCTTGACGATATGGCCCAGCAGCACGTCGGTGTGCAGATGGCCTTTCATCAGGGCGCGTGCGCGCCCCTCGTGCACCAGGGCGACGCCCTTGGCCGCAGCCTGTTCGTCAGACGCGACGTCGATGATTTCAATCTCGCCGAGATCCTCGCCAAGGCTGTTTGCCGCCGCCTCGATGGCGGCCGCGTTGCCGATCAGGATCGGGGCGATCAGGCTTTCGCGCGCGGCCAGAAGCGCGCCGCCGAGCGAATTCGCGTCGTCGGGCGCGACCACTGCCACGGGCAGCGGCGGCAGCGGACGGACAAGCTCGTTCAATCGGTCGAAATGCTGGTGGCGTTCGACCAGAATGCCGGGAAGGGCGGAGGCGTCGAACGTGATGCGGGTCGACGGAGCAACCACAACGGCCTCGCCGTCGGCGATCACCGTACCGTCGGAGCGGGTCACACGGGTATCGAGACGCACGACGCCGTCGGCCTCCTTGGCCGACACCGTGGCGCTGACGGTGAGCTTGTCGCCGAGATGGACGGGCGCGCGGAAGTTGAAGGTCTGCTTGCGGTAGGCGGTGCCGGGGCCCGGCAGGACGTTGCCGAGAACGGAGGAGATCAGCGAACCGACCCACATGGACGGCGCGACCGGATCGTCCTTCTCGCCGTCGCCGGTCCAGTCGATGTCGGGGATATGGACCGGATTGATGTTGCCGGAGGCATGGGCGAAGACGAAAAGGTCGTTGGCGGTCAGGATCCGCGTGAGCGATGCAGTCTCGCCGATGGTGATTTCATCATAGATCCGGTTTTGCGCCATTGTCGTTCGTCCTTGCTCGCGAGGTCGTGCGGTCGCGTGAGGGGGATTGCCCGCGGGCGCTGTGCCCTCCAGCGGATGTATGGCACGTCTGTGAAGCGGCAGTGAACCCGGCAGGCGCCGGGTTTGCCATTCGCATTGGCCCCAGGGGGCGGCGGGAGAGGATCAGTTGCAGCACTCGACGTTGGTGCTGACGCGCGGGCGCATGAAGTATGTGTCGCTCAGTTCGATCGTGTCGGTGCTGAAGACATCCTTCAAGATCGCGGCAAAGGTCGGACGATGCGTGTAGATGGCCTGCGAGACGATCAGATAGGTGTCCTTCTGTTTCGTCAGGCTGTCCGGGATCTCGATCGGTGGCGGCGAGTTCTTGCTCCATCCACCGGTGTTCAGGCCCCGGCTCCACACGACCCGGGGCTTGTTGACGTCCTTCATCCAGACACTGGAAACGACAAGTTTGATCCCGCTTGCGGGATAGGGATCGAGCATCGCCTCGGAGATCTCCATCAGGTCGTTGACCTGGGCGGACGTCAGCTTGTCCGTCTGCGCCACGAGATCTGCGAGCGCGCTTGCTGTCTGGCTGACCTTCCGGTCGAGCGTCAGCGCGGAGTTCAGTTCCACCATCCCGAGGAACAGCAGCAACATGAAGGGCAGGACCAGCGCGAATTCGACGGCGGCAATGCCGCGCCTGTCTGAGCCAAACCGCGCAAGGCGCCGGAAGGCGCGCATCGGTTCTTGACGCGAGCGAAGCGGAAAGATCCTCATGATCAGCCTCCCGGCTTCTGCGTCGACCACGGGAAGGGTTCGTTGCGGAACACGGCGGTGGCGACCAGCAGCCGGTCCCCGGATCCCAGATCCGCATAGTTGGTCTTCATCAATGCGGAAATCATCGGCCACTTGTAGAGCGCGCGAACGATGACAATGTCGCCGGCCTCGCCGTGATTGTAGCCGACGTCATCGGTCATCTCGCCGTCTTCGATCAGCGGCTTTGAGGCATAGCCGGAGAAGGAGTCGACGCGTTCGACATCAATCGTCAGCCGGTCTTCGCTGACGGGGAAGCCGGACATGTTCTCGAGCACCTTGGTCTTGAAGGCGCCGACGTCGAAGCCCTGCGCATGGGCCTGCCCGGTGCGGATCAGCCGTGAGGCATCGAGTACGGCATTGTTCAGGACCTGGTCGGCGAACAGCGACAGGCCGATCTCGATCAGGCCGAACAGGAGCAGGAAGAATGGAATTGCGACGAAGCCGAATTCGATCGCCGTCGTTCCCTCGCGGTCGCGCAGGATCAGCCGCAGGGCGCGCCGCCTGCGCGCGTATGTTCCGTTCGAACCTGCCGAGAGGTCCTTCCCCGACGTTTTCATTCCGGACATACCTCGGTCAAATCGCATCTATTGGGAGACGCCCGCGGCCTGTTCGGACATTTGCGTGCGCGCGGTCGCCTGCTTGCTTGTGAGTTCGTAGCTGGCTTCCGTGTCGCCGACGCGCATCACCGGCTCGCAGGCCGGCGCACAGGAGTAGGACGTGCGCGCGGTGTTGCGATGGACGGTGACGATGTCGGCTTCCGGTGCGCTCACGGTAAGCACCTCGTCGATGATCGGTTCGCCGTCGGCGTCAAGGATCACCAGGTTGGTGGTGCCATAGAGCTTGCCCGTCACCACCACGGTCTGGCGGTCGTACATGGTGACATCCGCAATCGCAGGATTACCGACGATCACCGTGTCGGCGGGCGCGTCGATGCGGAACACCTTGGCCCGGTCGGTCATGACCTGAACGGCTGCGTCCTGTGCGTGTCCCGCAACCGGCAGCACCGCGAGAACGGCCGCGAACGCCAGCGCACCGGCGAGCGGCCTGAGCGAAATCAAGCGGAAAGGCGACATGTCCATCGGCTCCTTCAAAGAATTCCTACCCGAACGTGAAGGAGATTGGTGAAGGAACCGCTAACGCGGACGTTCGCGTTCTTGCGATCCGCCGCTATCGTTAATTCCGACAAGGGCGCCAGTTTACCAAGACCCGCTGTGTCGGCCGGCCGGACTCGCTGGTGCTGGCGTGTCCTGTTGGTACGGGTTGAAGGACTTGGTTAAAATTGAATTCTATGTATTCGTATTGCATTAACCATGGATACTGGAGAAGGAATTGTTTTTTCTCCGCTTTCCAAATTTAACCAACTGGCAACTTGTGGTTCCTATAGTCGCAACATCTTAGAGCGACCAAGCAAATAAAAAACGGTCGACAAGATGGTGCTGTCAAAACAAGTGGAAGTTAGGAGCCAACAAATGAAAAATCTTCTCGCACGTTTCGCCAATGACGAATCCGGCGCCACCGCGATCGAATACGGCCTGATCGCCGGCCTGATCTCGATCGGTATTATCACGGCAGTGACTGCAGCCGGCGACTCGATCGCTGGCATCTTCGGTCAGGTCCAGACTGGCCTCGAGGGCGCCGCTGGTGATGTCGGCACGGGTGGCTAAGCCCTCTTGTCGTCTGACGGTCTAGCTTGGCCGGGGCGTGATCGCCACGACCCGGTCGAACTATCCGGCACGAATAACGGGCGGCCCTTGCCGCCCGTTTTTTTTCGTTTCGGATCAGGTCCCGGGACGCCTCTAAACCGCGTTTTAAGGGATGCGCTTTCAAATTGGTGAAACGGAACAGCGCTTAAAGGAACGGAACATGCTCGAAGCGGCCCTCCTGGTGGTTTTTCCCTGCCTGCTGGCCTTTGCCGGCGCCTCCGACCTGTTCACGATGACGATCCCCAACCGCGTGTCGTTGCTGCTGGTTGCCGGTTTCGCCGTGCTTGCGCCCTTCATCGGGCTTGGCTTGGCCGATATCGGCATGCATGTGCTGGCGGCCGTGGTGACACTCGGTGTGTGCTTCGTTTTCTTCGCCTTGGGCTGGATGGGCGGGGGCGACGCCAAGGTGATGACCGCCGTGGCGCTGTGGTTCGGCTTCACGCCGTCCTTCTTGGTGTTCCTGACGTTTGCCGGGATTTATGGTGCCGTCCTGACGGTGGCGCTCGTGATGTTTCGGCAGGTTCAAGTTCTGCCGGGGCCGGCGCGACGGGCCGACTGGCTGTTGCGCCTCCACGACCAGCGCACCGGCATCCCCTACGGCATCGCGATTTCGCTTGCCGCGCTTCAGGTCTATCCGGAAAGCGTATGGTTCCACGCCTTGACGTGAGCGTCTGTCTTGCGCGCAAGGCTTGCACGCCTGCCGGGGCGGAGACCGCGCCGGCCCATACGGCAAATATTAATAAAAAATAAACGATGCGGAGAGCGATTCTCCAAATGCAAAAGCTTTAAAATTCATTCATCTACATTGATCACACCTGATTAACCATGTCTTGACCATTTGCCCGTCACAGTATCGGCAGGATGGTCGTCGGCGTTTTTGCCAGCGACCCGACATCGATCGATTGCGGGTGAGTGTCATGAAAATCGCGCGTCTGGCCATTTTGGGTGTTTCGCTGGGGGCAGGCCTTCTGGTCGCCCGCATGGTGATGACATCCGGCAGCGAGCCGCCGTCGGAGCCGGTCGTCGTCGCGGAAGCGGTCGAGAAGGACGAGGTGCTCGTCGCCGGTCGTGATATCCAGCTCGGGCAACATGTCAGTGAAGCCGACCTGACCTGGACGAACTGGCCTCGCGACCTGACGCCGCTCAACGCGATCCTGAGATCGGACCGTCCCGACGCGGTTGGCGAGATCGCCGGACGCATCGCCAAGGCCCCGGTCTATTCCGGTGAGCCGCTGCGCGAGGAGCGCCTGATCTCCAGCGACCGGGGCTTCATGTCGTCGATCCTGCCGAAGGGCAAGCGGGCGATCGCGGTGTCTGTGGAAGCCCTGACCTCGGCCGGTGGCTTTATCCTGCCCGGCGACAAGGTGGACGTCATTTTGACCCGCCAGTCCGGTCAGCGGGGCGGCAACAGTTTTACCAGCGAGACCATCCTCCAGAACGTGCGCGTGCTGGCAATCGACACGATCACGGCGGGCGAGCAGGAGGAAAAGGCGCTGCCGCCGGGCCAGACCGCGACGCTCGAACTTGTGCCCAACCAGGCCGAAGTGGTCGCCCAGGCAACCCAGCTTGGAACGATCTCCCTGGTTCTGCGCAGTGTTCAGGATTCGGCCGACGATGCGGAGCAGGACGTGATTGGCGGCGGTGTGAACTTCGTGAAATTCGGCGTTACCGGCCAGATGCAGACCCAGCGCTAGAACAGCGCGGGTGTGGCAATGACGTCAAGGAGAACTAGAATGGTTGCTCAACGTTTCCTCGGCATCGGCCTGGCCTTCGCGCTGGCCCTCGGCAGCATGGGTGTGCCCTCGCAGGGCCTTGCCGAGGGATATCCGAAAACCGTGACGATCTCCGCCGGCGAGCGCGTCTCGGGACGCATTCTCCAGGTCGGTCTCGGCCGGTCGGTGGTGATCAACCTCGGTGAGGAAGTCAGCGACGTCATCGTGTCCAGCCCGGAGGTGGCCGACGCCGTCGTGCGCAGCGCGCGGCGGGTCTTCGTCTTCGGCAACAAGGCGGGGCAGGCGAGCCTCTTTTTGTTCGGCCGCGCGGGCAACCAGATCGCCAGCTTCGATCTCGCTGTCGAAAACGATACGACCGATCTCAACGCGATGATCGCCCGTTCGATCCCCGGTGCCCAGATCCGTGCCGAATCCATCAATGGAAACATGGTGCTGAGCGGAACCGCACCGAGCACGGCGGACGCCCAGCGGGCCGCCGACCTTGCCGCGCGCTTTGCCCGCAAGGAAGGTGAGACGCTCCCCGTTCTCAACATGATTGCCGTCACCGGCAAGGATCAGGTGCATCTCAAGGTTACTGTTGCCGAGGTCGAGCGCTCGATCATCAAGCAGCTCGGCGTCAATCTCGGCGGCAACATCGGCATCGGCAATTACAACGTCGGTTTCAATAATTCTCCGGGCTATACCGTCAACTCCAACGTCGTCGGTCGCTCGGCGGCCGGACTGTTCGATCCGACCAACCCATCCGCGACCTCCGGTTTCGTCGCCGGCGGCACCCAGCTCAAGGCCAACATCGAGGCGCTGCAGCGCGACGGCGTGATCCGCACGCTGGCCGAGCCGACGCTGACGGCGATCTCGGGCGAGAACGCCAGTTTCCTGGCGGGCGGCGAATTTCCGATCCCGATCTCCCAGGACAACGACAAGGTCACGGTCGAGTTCAAGAAATTCGGTGTCGGCCTCGATTTCACGCCGGTGGTTCTGAGCGGCGGACGCATCTCCTTGCGCGTCAAGACAGAGGTCAGCGAGATCACCCAGGAAGGTGCGGTCAACATCGGCGCCCTGTCGATCCCGGCCCTGAAGGTGCGGCGCGCGGAATCCACCGTCGAGCTTCCGTCAGGCGGCACGCTGGTGATGGCTGGTCTGCTCAAGGAATCCTACAAGCAGGATCTCAACGGCGTGCCCGGCCTGATGCAGGTGCCGATCCTGGGCGCGCTCTTCAAGAGTCGCGACTTCCTGCGCCAGGAGACTGAACTCGCCGTCTTCGTCACGCCCTACACCGTGCGCCCGGTGGCGCGGTCCGAACTCGTCGAGCCGACGAAGAACTTCGCGCCGGCCACCGACGGCGACACGATTTTCCTGAACCGCCTGAACCGCGTCTATCGCGTGTCCGGTAGCCCGGCCGAGGGCGGATATCACGGCCAGGTCGGCTTTATCTACGAATGATGGGGATCGCACCGATGAATGCAAAGACCGCACAGCGCCGCGCAGCGGCAGCGCGCCCGAGTCGGCCGGTCATGCCCGCCGTCGCGGTTCTCGCAGCGCTTCTCGCCGCGGGCTGCCAGAGCCAGGCGCCGACCACCTCCGCGCTTGCCGCAAACGATTACCGCCTGCGCCATCCGATTGTGGTCGGTGAAGGCACCAAGACGCTGGACCTGCCGGTCGGCAGCGGCATGCGGCAGCTGTCGCCGCAGCTTTCCGCGGTGGTGTCGAGTTTCGCCCGCGACGCACGTTCGCGCGGCGGCGGATCGGTTGAGATCATCGCTCCGTCGGGATCGCGCAACGAGGCGGCCGTCCATGCCGTCCTGCCGCAGATCCGCAAGGCGCTCGCCCGCGGTGGCGTGCCGTCCAAGCGCATCGCCACGCGCAGCTACCGCGTCGGCGACAGCGGCGTCGCGGCCCCCGTGCGTCTTGCCTACACCGGCATTCAGGCAAGTGCGGGTCCCTGCGGCCAGTGGCCCGCCAGCATCAACGGCGGCGGATCGGCAACAAAGCACAATCCGCAACTGAACAACACGCAGTACCACAATTTCGGATGCGCCTCTCAGGCGAACCTGGCGGCGATGGTCGACAATCCGTCCGACCTGCTCTACCCGCGCGCGATGGAACCGGGCGATCAGCTCCGCCGCGGTGTCGTCTACGAGAATTTCCGCAAGGGCGAGCAGACGGCATCGGAATACAAGCAGGGTGACGGCGCGCAGATTTCCGACGCAGCCGGAAGCTGATCCCGGGAGGAGCAGGACGTATGAACACGCTGGCATTCGAGGACATGGGTGAAGACACCCGCCGGGCCATCGACGAGGCGGACCGGGAAACGGAGATGGTTGCGCCGCCGCCGCCGGCCGACACGATCGACCTGAAAGCAGTGCCGCGCATCGCGATCCAGGCGTTTTGCGAAAGCGACGACGTTGCGGGCACGATCGAGCGGGCCGCTCAGGACCGTCGCATGGCCAAGGCGCATGTCAAGGTGCACAAGGGCGGGATCGCGGCGGCCGCGGACTTCTATTCCACTGCCCCGACGCCGAACCTGATCCTGATCGAGAGCCTGATGAACCCGGAGGGGTTGATCGAGGGTCTGGAGCGCCTGGCGGAAGTTTGCGACGCGGGAACGAAAGTGGTCGTGATCGGCCACGTCAACGACGTGTCCCTTTACCGTGACCTCATTCATCGCGGAATCAGCGACTATCTGGTAGCGCCGATCGACCTGTTCCAGGTGATCGGCGCGATCGGCGAACTCTATGTGAGCGCGGAGTCCGAGCCGCTCGGACGCACGATCGGCTTCATCGGCGCCAAGGGCGGCGTCGGGGCGTCCACGGTGGCGCACAACGTGTCCTGGTCGATCGCGCGCGTCTACGAGAGCGATGTGGTGCTGGCGGATCTCGATCTCGCCTTCGGGACCGCCGGGCTGGATTTCAACCAGGACCCGCTCCAGGGCGTGTTCGAGGCAGTGTCCTCGCCGGACCGGCTCGACGAGACGATGCTCGACCGGCTCTTGTCGAAATGCGCGGACCGCCTCAGCCTGCTTGCCGCGCCGGCCTCCCTGGAGCGCGCCTACGATCACGGCGAGACGAGTTTTGACGGTCTCGTCGATGTGATGCAGGCCGGCGCGCCGGCGGTCGTCCTCGATATTCCCCATGGCTGGTCGTCGTGGATTCGTCGTTTGCTGGCGAATGTCGACGAGGTGGTGATCGTAGCAGAGCCGGATCTGGCCAACCTGCGCAACGCCAAGAACATGGTCGATACGCTGCGTCAGCTGCGTCCCAACGACACCGCGCCGCGCCTTGTGTTGAACCGGGTGAACGTTCCGAAGCGGCCCGAGATCAAGGTCAGCGAGTTCACTGACGCGCTGGGGCTCGATCCGGTCGCGGTGGTGCCGTTCGAGCCGCTCCTGTTCGGCACGGCGGCGAACAACGGACAAATGATCGGCGAACAGGACGAAAAGCACCCGAGTGCAGCCCTGTTCGACCAGATTTCGCAGGTCGTCACGGGCCGCGGCGAGATCCAGAAGCCAAAGGGTCTGGATCTTGGCGCGCTGATGACCCGCTTGCTGAAAAAGGGTTAGGGCGCGGGGTGGCGGCCCGGCGCCCGCGGTGCGGAGGGGCCCTTCGCGATTTTCGATAAATGCAGTTGAGAGCAGGTGAAAATGTTCGGTCGACGTGGCGCAACTCCCGGAACGGCGGCTCCCCGCCCCAAGGCTCCCGCCGCTCCCCCGGCGGGTCCGGCGGCAGAACCGCGCTCGAATGCCGCATCGGAGCAGGACGCGGCCATCGCTGCCGGCCCGGCGCCGGCGGCCGCCGCGCAGCCCGCTCCCCGACCCAAGGCCCCTGAGCCTGCCCCGGAAAAGCCCGCGCAGCGGCGCTCCAACGACTATTATGCGACCAAGGCGTCGATCTTCAACGCGCTCGTCGAGGCCATCGACCTGTCGATGCTCACAAGGCTGTCGCCGGAGGACGCGCGCGAGGAAATCCGCGATGTCGTCAATGACATCATTGCGCTCAAGAACGTCGTCATGTCGATTTCCGAGCAGGAAGACCTGCTGGAAGATATCTGCAACGACGTTCTGGGCTATGGTCCGCTGGAGCCTCTGCTCGCGCGCGACGACATCGCCGACATCATGGTCAACGGCGCCGACACGGTCTACATCGAGACCCAGGGCAAGATGCAGCAGACCGGTGTGCGCTTTCGCGACAACAAGCAGCTGATGAACATCTGCCAGCGGATCGTCAGCCAGGTCGGCCGGCGCGTCGATGAATCCAGCCCGATCTGCGACGCGCGCCTTGCAGACGGCTCGCGTGTCAACGTCATCGCCCCGCCGCTTGCGATCGACGGGCCGACGCTGACCATTCGTAAGTTCAAGAAGGACAAGCTGACGCTGAAGCAGCTGGTCCAGTTCAACTCCGTGTCGCCGGAAGGCGCCACCGTTCTGGAGATCATCGGCCGCAGCCGGTGCAACGTGCTGATTTCCGGCGGCACCGGTTCGGGCAAGACGACACTGCTCAACTGCCTGACGGCCTACATCGATTCCACCGAGCGCATCATCACCTGCGAGGATGCGGCGGAACTGCAGCTGCAGCAGCCGCATGTGGTGCGTCTTGAAACCCGCCCGCCCAATCTGGAAGGCGAGGGCGAGGTGACCATGCGCGATCTGGTCAAGAATTGCCTGCGCATGCGGCCCGAGCGCATCATCGTCGGCGAGGTGCGCGGACCCGAGGCCTTCGATCTGTTGCAGGCGATGAACACCGGCCACGACGGCTCGATGGGCACATTGCACGCCAACAGCCCGCGCGAGGCGCTCTCGCGCCTGGAATCGATGATCACCATGGGTGGCTTCACGCTCCCCTCCAAGACCCTGCGCGAGATGATCGTGTCCTCCATCGACGTGATCGTCCAGGCGCAGCGCCTGCGCGACGGTTCGCGCCGCATCACCCATGTCTCCGAGGTGATGGGCATGGAAGGCGACGTCATTATTACCCAGGACGTGTTCCTTTACGACATTCTCGGCGAGGACCCGAACGGCAACCTGGTCGGACGGCATCGCTCCACCGGCATCGGCCGGCCGAAGTTCTGGGAAAAGGCCCGTTACTTCGGCGAGGAGCACCGGCTTGCCGCGGCACTCGATGCAGCGGAAGTGCGCGAGGGCGAAAATGTCTGAGCTGAAGGACCTGCTCTCCCCCGAACTGACGATGCTGGCGACGGCCTTGCTCGGCGCCTTTTCCATTGGCGGAATTCTCTACGCCCTGCTGCAGCCGACCCTCACCGGTGAAAAACAGCGCGAAAAGCGGCTCAAGACCGTTGCCAGCCGCCCCACGTCATACGACGCCAGCCGTCTCGTGAAGGACAACGACCGGCGCCGCAAGTCCGTTCAGGACCAGTTGCGGGACTTTGAAGCGCGTGAAAAGAAGCGCAAAGACAAACAGGCGCGTCTTAGTCTTGAGGAACGCATCGATCAGGCGGGGCTGACCTGGACGAAGCGGGCCTTCTACATATTCTCGGTGGTCAGCGGCATTGTCGTGACCTTGATCGGTTTCGCGATCACCTCGTCCATCATCGTCAACGCGGGCTTCGCCTTTGTCGGTTTTTTCGGCATTCCCCGCTTTTATCTGGGGCGCAAGAAGAAGAAGCGCATCGACGCGTTTCTCAATGAATTGCCGAATGCCGTGGATGTCATTGTGCGCGGCACCAAGGCGGGTCTGCCGCTTGCGGAATGCATCCAGATCGTGGCGGCCGAGGCGCGCGATCCGATCAAGACCGAGTTCCGCCGCCTGATCGAGGCGCAGACCATGGGCGTGACGCTGAGCGAGGCGATTGTGAAGCTGCCGCAACGGATGCCGGTGGCGGAAGCGAACTTCCTGGCGATCGTCGTCGCCATCCAGTCCCAGGCCGGCGGCTCTATGTCGGAGGCGCTTGGCAACCTCTCCAAGGTCCTGCGTGAGCGCAAGGCGATGAAGGGCAAGATCCAGGCGATGAGCCAGGAGGCAAAATCCTCTGCCGCCATCATCGGGTCGCTGCCGTTCCTGGTCGTCGGCGTGCTGTCGTTGACCAGTCCGTCCTACATCATGCTTCTGGTCACCGAACCCGCAGGCAACATGATCCTCGCCTTTTCCGGTTTTTGGATGCTCACTGGAATGGCCATCATGAAGAAAATGATCAACTTTGACTTCTGACCCAAGGGCCCGGCCATGATGGGACTGGATTTTTCTGATCTGATGAGCCAGCAGATGATCATCGCCGCGCTTGCGATGGTCGCCGTTGCCGGGACGGTCTTCGTTCTGGTGATGCCGCTGCTTGAGGGCGACAAGCTGAAGAGCCGCATGAAGTCGGTGGCGCTCGAACGCGACCAGATGCGGGCCCGCGAACGCGCACGTATGACCGACGAGAAAGCCAACGCCCGGGTTTCCCTGCGCAATCAGCCAAAGCAACAGGTGCAGCGCATCGTCGACCGGCTTAACCTCAAGAACCTGATGTCGGACGAACAGACCAAGCTGCGCTTGACCCAGGCCGGTTTTCGCGGAACGAAGCCGCTCTATACGTTCCTGTTTGCACGCCTGGTCATGCCGGTGCTGCTGTTTTTCGTGGCGCTGTTCTACACCTTCGTGGTGCTGCAACTCGATCTTCCGCCGATGATCAATGTCCTGATCGCCAGCGTGATCGCCTTTATCGGTTACTACGCACCGGACCTCTATCTGAGGAACCGCATTCAGAACCGCCAGCTGTCCATCAACCGGGCATGGCCGGATTCGCTCGATCTGATGCTGATTTGCGTGGAATCGGGCATGTCCATCGAGGTCGCCTTTCGCAAGGTGTCGGAGGAGATCGGCGTGCAGTCGGTTGCCCTTGCAGAGGAACTGACGCTGACCAACGCCGAGTTGTCCTATCTCGGCGAGCGCCGGCTCGCCTATGAGAACCTCGCAAAGCGCACGGGCCTTGAAGGTGTCAAGAACGTGTCGCTCGCTCTCATTCAGGCGGAACGCTATGGCACGCCGGTGTCGCAGGCGCTTCGGGTGATGGCCGACGAGAACCGGGCGCAGCGCATGCAGGCCGCCGAAAAGAAGGCCGCCGCCCTGCCGCCCAAGCTGACGGTTCCGATGATCGTGTTCTTCCTGCCCGTGCTGCTGGCCGTCATTATCGGACCGGTGATCATCCAGGCGCTTGCCACCTTCAAGTGATCCACGCCGGGCCGTTGTCCGAGGCATGGCCCCGATCCATCCAGACAGAAAAAAGCCTCCGGGACGATCCCGGAGGCCTTTTCGGTTGAAATGCTGCGATCGGCGAAGCGGCGCTTCGCCGGAGCCGATCAGCCGCCGCGCTTCTTTTTCTCGGCGGCGGAAATTTCCGCCCAGGAATTGCGCTGCGCCAGCATCGATTTCAGATAGGCGATGTTCTGGTTGGCCTGCGCCGGATCGAGCTCCGAGCGCGCCACGCTTTCGGCTTCCTGGAAACGTCCCTGCAAGCCGATCGACAGGGCGAGGTTCTGCCGGATACGGCTGTCGGCCTTGGGGCTTGCAGCTGCCTTCTGGAGGATCTCTTCGGCCTGTTTCACTTCGCCGGCGAGCAGATAGGACATGGCGAGATTGTTGAGGAGGCTCGGCTCGTCGGGCGCGATCTTCAGCGCCTGGCCATAGAGCGAGCGAGCCTTGTTGGTGTTGCCCATCTGATCCTCGATCGCCGCTTCCGCGGAGAGAAGACGCCAGTCGGGCCGGGTCGGGGTCTGGGCGCCCTTGATCACCTGAAGTGCCTCGGGCAGCTTGCCGCCCATCGCCAGGATCTTGCCATAGGCGGCGGCGATGTCGCGGTCGCTCTGCTTGTTGATCACCGCCTTGCGCAGCACCGCCTCGGCCTGCGGGATCTGGCTGTTGCGCCGCAGGGCGGCCGCGTAGTTCAGGATGTTTTCGCGGTTGTCGGGCGCCTTTTCATAGGCCTGCCCCCAGTAGCCAACCGCCTGTCGCGCGGCATCGGAGCCGGGTGCGGCGTAGCCCTGGGTGGCGCTGGCATGGGTGCCGACCGCGCGCTTGGACGAGGCGCAGCCGGTGACCGCGAGTGCTGCCGCCAGCGACAGGGCGAGAACGAAGTGGCTGGGGACCGAGCGTCCCCGGGAACGGCGCGTGGATGGCATGGTGCCAGGCTCCTCAACGCGAAAGACGGGTTTGCAAATTGCGCTTCCCCATCAATACGTCGTTAACCCTAATGCTTCGTTAAACGCAGCGCCTCGTTGCTTTTTGCCGTGCCATCTCCTTCGGATTGCGGGTCGATGGGGCTTCATGCTTTAACGTCGGTTCCGTCCTGTTTCCAACATGAGGCTCAAGACCTTGCGCCAGTCCCTGCGTGCCTTCGATCCCGCCCTCAAGCCGGTTCCCCTTCACCTCGTCGACAAGGCGGGATGCGCCGCAGCGCTTCAGCGGCTGGGGCCGGGCGCCGGCGAATGGGCCGCCGCCAACGGGTTCGAGGGCGCAAGCGGTCAGCTTCTGCTGGTTCCGGGCGAGGGCGGCATTGCAACAGCCGCGCTTTATGGCGTGGCCGATCCGCGGGATCCCGGCTTTGCCGCGGGCGAGCTGGCGCGCAAGCTTCCCGGCGGCGATTACGCGCTCCAGCTTGAGGGCAAGGCCCGGCAGGAAACATTGCTTGCTTTCGCGCTGACCGCCTACCGCTTCGAGCGTTACCGCAAACCCGCGACGCAAAGCCGGCCTGCCATCGTCCTCGACGAAGGCGATGACGCGGAGGCTCTCGGGGTGATCCTCGATGGCGTCGCGCTTGCCCGCGACCTGATCAACACGCCGGCGAACGATCTCGGTCCGGAGGAATTGGCGGCCGCCGCGCGCCAGCTGTTCGCCCTGCA
The DNA here is from genome assembly GCF_000423705.1 of Stappia stellulata DSM 5886. Taxonomy (GTDB): domain Bacteria; phylum Pseudomonadota; class Alphaproteobacteria; order Rhizobiales; family Stappiaceae; genus Stappia; species Stappia stellulata. Next base: position 53,436 of record NZ_AUIM01000012.1, read on the forward strand.
CGGTGGCTCGACCCGCGTGGTGGAAGGCGAGGCGCTGGTCGCCGACGGCTTTCCGATGATCCATGCCGTCGGGCGGGCCAGCACCCGGGCGCCGCGCCTTGTCGATGCGGTCTGGGGGGCGGAGGACGCGCCGAAGGTGACGCTGGTCGGCAAGGGCGTGGTGTTCGACACCGGCGGCCTCGACATCAAGCCGGCGAGCGGCATGGCCTTGATGAAGAAGGACATGGGCGGGGCGGCCAATGTGCTGGGCCTGGCCTCCATGATCATGGCGGCCGGTCTGCCCGTGCGCCTGCGCGTGCTGATCCCGGCGGTCGAAAACGCCATATCCGGCTCCGCCTTCCGGCCGGGCGACGTGCTCGACAGCCGCAAGGGGCTGCGGGTCGAGATCGGCAACACCGATGCGGAAGGCCGCCTCGTGCTGGGCGATGCGCTGACCCTTGCCGATGAGGAAAAGCCTGAAATCCTGATCGACATGGCGACCCTGACCGGGGCTGCCCGCGTGGCACTCGGACCGGAACTCCCCCCGTATTTCACCGACGACGAAGCCTTCGCCGGCGCCCTCGCCGCAAAGGCGGAGGAAACGCGCGATCCGCTGTGGCGGCTGCCGCTGTGGCGTCCCTACGAGAGTTATCTCGACAGCCGCGTGGCGGACATCAATCACATCAACACCACCGGGGCGGGGTTCGCCGGATCGATCACGGCAGCGCTGTTTCTCTCCCGTTTCGTGGAAAACGCCGCGACCTGGGTGCATCTCGACATCTACGGCTGGTCGCCCTCCGACCGTCCGGCCCGTCCCGCAGGTGGCGAGGCGCAGGGCATTCGGGCGCTGTTTGCGCTGCTCACGGAGCGCTTTTCGCGCGGATAGGGACGGGTGGCCGTCTCATCGGCTACGCATAACGGAACCGAAACGATTTCGCGCCATGATGCTGGAACCGTGCCGCTCGGCACGGGTAAGCGAATGGGGACGAAATGGGTGTCGAGATACGGCCCTCGCAGGCGTTGCGCCTGTGGCATGACGTCACGATGGAGCTTGTCACCGACGGGGACAAGGACCTGACGGCACGCCAGATGGCGATCCTGCTGACGGTCTATCTGGAGCCGCCGCCGCATACGGTGCGCGGCCTGGCGGCCCGGCTGACTGTGACGAAGCCGGTGATCACCCGCGCGCTCGACACGCTTGGCGCGATGAAGCTTCTGTCGCGCAAGCGCGACGAGGCCGACCGCCGCAACGTCGTGATCACGCGAACGGTTGCCGGCGCGCTTTATCTGGAAGAGATTGCCGATACGATTGTCGCCAAGGCCGCGACGATGCCCCGCTGACCGATCCGACGGACACTGATCTCATGCCAGATGCTTCTCCCGCCGCTCTTGACCGCCGCTTGCACCCGGTGCGCCCGGACCTCGCGGCGGAGAGCTATCGCGGACGGGTCGAGGCCGAGGCTTTCGCGCCGGGCGTTGCCATGCGGGTCGCCGCCGACAGCGTCGCCCTGCGGCCCGTGCCCGATCCGGCGCGTTCCATCGACACCGAGGCGCTCCACGGCGAGATTTTCACCGTCTACGAGACCCGTGGCGACGGCTGGGCCTGGGGGCAGTTGGAGACCGACGGCTACGTCGGTTTTCTCCCGTCAAATGCGCTGGGGTCCACCGGCGCGACGCCGACGCATCGCGTCGCGGCCTTGCGCAGTTACCGCTATCCGGATGCGGAACTGAAATCCCCGCCGCTCGGTCTCCTGTCCATGGGCACAAGGGTCTGCGTCACGGGGCAGGCCGTCACGCGCGGGCTCGCATTCGCGCTGCTCGACGACGGCTCGGCCATGGTCGCGCGCCATCTCGTGCCGCTCGATCACCGCGAGGCGGACTGGGTCGGCGTCGCGGAAACCTTCCTCGGTACGCCGTATCTGTGGGGCGGGCGCACGTCGCTCGGGCTTGATTGCTCGGCCATCGTCCAGCTTGCCGCAGCCGCCGGCGGTCTCGACGTCCCGCGCGACACCGACATGCAGGAACGCGAGGCCGGAACGCCGCTCGACATCGCCTCCGGTCTGCCAGCGCTCCAGCGCGGCGATCTCGTCTTCTGGAAAGGCCATGTCGGCATCATGCGTGACGGCGAAACGCTGCTGCACGCCAACGGCTTCACCATGTCGGTGGCGAGCGAACCGCTTGCGCCGGCAATCGCGCGCATCGCCCGCAACGAATGGGGGGCACTGACAGCGGCGCGGCGGTTCGTCTTGTGATACGCCGGTCGCGAATGCGATCCATCTCGGCGGCTGTCCGGCCGCCGATCCTTGCGTGGCGATGCGCTATCTGTAACTGCGTTTTGTGAAAATTGACCGCATTTGTATTCAAGGTGGCATGATCCTGCACCGAACCGGCCGGATCCTGCACCGAACCGGCCGGATCCTGCACCGAACCGGCCGGCAGCCGGCCGGCGGCTCTTCAGGCGGGCCGGGCGGACCGCATCGTTTTGCCGTTCCCGGTTGGGGTGTTATCAGATCCGTTCTTGCCGGCGGTGCAATGTGTGCCAAGGATCTTTTGTTGACCGCGAAACGCCATGACGATTGATATTCGTCCCCACCATCTGCTGTGCATCCTGACGTATGCGGGAAAGGGGTACTCGGAAGAGTTCACGCGCAACTATGGTCGGATCGTCGCGCGGCTGAATGCCGGGGAAACCGTCTCGATCGTCGAAGGGCCGGATGAAATTTGCGCACCGCTGGTGGATGCCGAGGCCGAGCCGCATTGTCTGCGTGAAAGTGTGACACGGCGCGATGCGGATGCCTCGGCGAGCCTGGCCCGCCTGCTGCGCCGCCCGATTGCGGTCGGAGACGAGATCCTGCTCGACGTCCCCACGACCGCCGCGCTTCGCGACGCCTTCGCCAGCGGGACCGTCCGAAAGGCCTGCGACGGCTGCCAGTGGTCGCGATTGTGTTGTTCGATTGCCCGGCGTGGCTTTAGGGACGCCTTTCTGATCGGGCACGCCGCGCCCGAACCCACGCCCGATCAATCGAAAGAGCGGGAGTAAATTGCCTGGGACACCTCGTCGGCGGTCTTCAGGATGCGCACCACGAGCGGCACGAGGACGGCCTTGAAATTTCGGTCGAGGCCCCGCGCGCGCTGCGCCTCCCGGACCTCGCCAAGCACCGTGCGCACCAGCGGAATGAACCGCAGGCACAGCGAGATCGCCAATGCAATCCGGGCTTTCGGCACCCAGGACGGGGCAAACCGGAGAGCGGAGAGAATCCCGTCGACGAACTCGCTCGTCTTGGTCGTCAGGGTGACGAGCGCGGCTGCCAGGATGAGGACCACGAAGCGCGCGACGACGAATCCCGCAAAGACGACGTCGGTCAGGTAAACCTGGACAGCGAAGATCGCGGCAAGAATCCAGAATGCCGGTCGCAGCGACACGAAGGCATGACGCGGGGCAAGGCCTGCAAGCGCGAAACCGGCGAACACCAGGATCCCGGCGACCGCGACCGAGGCCCACCCCTCGACGATGAAGAGGCTGGAGCACAGGACCACGAGCGAGGCGATCTTGACGATGGGGCGGGCGCGATGAAGCGGGCTGTCCGCGAAGACGTAAAGGTCGCTCAGCATCGCGAGCTCGCAACGTAGCCCGCCACAACCGATGCAGCGTCGCCGTCCGCGACGATCGTGCCATCCTCGATGTGCAGGACCCGGTCGAAATGCGCCAGCAGCTCGAGGTCATGGGAGACGACGACGACATGCTGGTCCAGCCCGTCGATCGCCGCCATGAACTTGCGCTTGTTCCACAGATCCAGAAGCGTGGTCGGCTCGTCCAGCACGATCATCTGCGGCCGCATCACCAGAACGCCGGCGAGGGCAATCATCTGCTTTTCGCCGCCGCTCAGCCGATGGGTGAACCGGTCGCGCAGATGGACGAGGTCAAAGCGTTCAAGAACCTCTTCGATCCTGGCTTGCGTCTCGGACGCGGACAGTTTGAGGTTCTTGAGGCCAAAGGCCAGGTCCTCCGAGACGATCGGATAAACGATCTGGTTGTCGGGATTTTGAAACACAAAGCCGACGTGTCGCCTCAGCGCGCCGCGTTCACGAACCGCGTCGAGCGTGACCGTCCCGCGGGTCGGTGTCTCGATACCGTTGAACAGGCGCGCGAATGTGCTTTTGCCGGAGCCGTTGCGGCCAATGATGCCGACACGCCTCTCACGGAGATGGACGGTGATGCCGTTGAGGATGGCAACCCCGTTTTTCTCAACGCAAACATCGGTAAAGGCGATCACGTCTGCGAAGGTCCGTCAGCTGAGTTTCTGGGGCTGGGTGCGGGGCGAGATAATCGGGTAGGAGCGCTTCACGACGACGATGACACCCGCCGCGACGAGGGATTTCAGGAGGTCGCCGGGAATGAACGGCAGCGATCCGGTGAGCGCTGCGCCAATCGGGATCTCGGCGACGGCAGCGACCCACGGCACTCCGATCGCGTAAAGCAGAACCACGCCGCCGGCCAGGCAGATGGTCAGGGCGACGACAAAGTTCAGGTGGTTCCAGAAACGTTCCGTCAGGAAGCCGATCGCGGAAGCCGCAACGATCCAGCCGAGCAGGAAACCGCCGGAGGGGCCGAGAAACACGCCGAATCCCCCGCGACCGCCGGCAAGCAGCGGCAAGCCGATGGCGACGAGGACAAGGAACAGAACGAGTGCGAGGCCGCCGCGCACGGCGCCGAGTATGCCGCCGGCCAGCATGACGCCGAGCGATTGCGCCGTAACCGGCACGCCGACCACGGGAAGCGTGATCGGCGGGAAAACCGCAAGGCCCGCGACAATGGCGGCGAAGAGGGCGATAAAGACAACGTCACGAGTGTCCATGGAGATCCTCAACTCGGTGCGGCGGCAGGCTCTCGCTGGACAAGCCGGCGATCGCGATCCTTGAAATACCTGCAATGCGACAGGCTGGCGCCATCCGGGCCGCCGATTTCGATGTGAGACCGCGTGAAGGCCTTGTAGCCGTATTTCTCGGCCGGGTATTCGAGATTCTTCGCCCGTTGCAAGTCATAGCGGGAGTTTGCATCCACGAACCGCATAACGAATGCGGCGCGTTTCGGCAACGCTCCCTCGCCAAGCATGACGCTGCGGTGGACCACATACTTGTTGAAGAGCAGAATGTCGCCCGGCTCGAAATCATCCTCCACCTGATGCTGTTCGAGGATTTCCAGCATCGTCGGCGAGTTGAGGATGCCCGAACGCAGGGCGAAATAATCCTCCATGCTCGTCTTCAGGCCTGCCCGTTCCTTTCCCTCCAGAGTCGAGACGATCGCGGGTTCGATCTGCTCGTAGATGAATTTCCCCGAAATGACGGAATCGGGGACATAGGCCATGCCGCCACGCTGGCCGGTCGGGTCGACGCGGTGCAGGGGCGCCCAGATCGTGCATCCGAACTCCTCGGCGCGCTGATAGCCGAAGCTTTGCACGCCAACGTGCCAGGGAAACCCCTTGCTGACGTTTTTCTCCAGCTCGAAACACAGCTCGAAGGTGAGGAAGAGGTCCCGCTCGACGAGCGTCGTCAGAGCCTGGCGGAAATACGCCCGTGCAAGCAAGTCGTAGATGTCGGATTTCTCGGCCTCGAAATCATACTTCAGCCGGCTGAATTCGCTCTTGAAGTTATCGGGTGCGCGGCTCATTTCGACCTCGACACGGTCGAGCAGCGTGTTCACGACCTCCGCGTTGAAGAAACCGTCCAGCTTGACGAAGCCGTCGCGTCGAAAGCGTTCGATCTGGTCCGGCGTCGCCTGAAACGCGTTGTCGAAGGGATGGCCACCCATGGCATGTTCCGTTCCTGTTGCCGCGAGCATATGCGCCACTCTCTCGTTTTACTACTTGAAGATGCATGGACTTTTGCGAATTCAACGTGACCTATTGCCGCCAAGGCATGGTGGTGTCCCTGCGGAGGTCGTACCGTTCGGTACGCCGATGCGTATGTCGTCTTGGTGCGCGCAAGTAATCTAAAGAAGCGCGACTTCGCGCGCATTAATTTCCTGAAAGCCTTCTTGCCGATTGCGTTTCGTTTCAAGTCGGGGGAGAAATCTGATATGCACGAAACGCATTTGTCATAGACGACAACGCAGGCTATCACTCGCGCGTCTTCGGTGCCGCATGAAGCGTTGCGCCGGGACCACCAGGGACCGTGCACGGCGAAAGCCGGGGCCGGTCGGCGATTTTTCGAAACAGCAACGTCCATGTCGTTCGGGTCTTTCGGGGCACGGACGTGTCTTGGCGTTTGCGCTTTGGACGGGCGATACCCAGCAATGATGCACGCGATACCCCATGCAGTCTTTCTGCACGTGGAAGCCGATTGTCGGGATGCAGGCATGTGGAGCGATGCACTTGCGCGGGTGACCGGCAACGTCCGGGTCCGGCGGGTGAGCGCGGCGGAAACCGCCCTTGCCCTGATTTCCGAATCCGGGGAGGGCGGCCCTCCGTTCGACTGCGTGGTGTCGTCGCTCTGCCTTCCCGGCCTCAATGGCGCGGGACTCGCCCGCCGGCTGCGCCAACGCTTCGATGCGGCGACGCTTCCCGTCTTCGGGTTGACGCGCGATGCGCCGGCCTCGGCCCCCGATTGCGACTGGTTCGATGCCGTGTTCCAGAAGGCGGGTGACGTTCGCGGTCTTCTTCCCGCCGCCGCCGCAATCGTCGACCTGTGGTTTTCCCAGGCCCGCCGCTTTCACTGCTGAGGACGCCGCCCTGCGTCAGTATCCGCGCGCGGGGTCGACACGATTGTCGAGTGTGCCGTCGGCCTCGAAGCGCAGGATCTGCGCCGCGATGTAATCGGAAATCGCCTCAGGATCGCTGTCGGCGGCCACATGCGGTGTCAGGATCGCGTTTTCGCAGGCCCACAGTGGGCTGTCCGGCGAAAGCGGTTCCGTCTCGAAGACGTCTAGGCTCGCGGCCTTGAGCGTTCCGTCGTTGAGCGCTGCAACGAGGTCCGCCTCCACATGGCTGCCGCCACGCCCCGCGTTGATGAAGACGGGCCCGCCGAGAACGCCGTCGCGCGCCAGTTTTTCGAGCACGCTCCGGTCCACAAGGCCGCGTGTTTCCGCTGTCAGCGGCAAGAGGTTCACCAGCACATCCGTGCGCGCCAGAAAGGCGTCGAACTCCGCGTCACCCGCGAAACTGTCGATGCCCTCGAGCGTCTTTTTCGAGCGCGACCAGCCGGCGACATTGAAACCGAGACGTTTCAAGACATCCGCCGCGTCGGCCCCCAGCACACCGAGACCGAGGATGCCGACGCGCAGATCGCCGGCGCTCGGTTGCTCGAGTTCGCGCCACACCCGCTCCCGCTGCTGGGCGGCATAGGCGAGATGCTGGCGATGGTGCAAGAGAACCTGAAGCGCGATCCACTCGCTCATGCGTGCGGTGAGATCCGGATCGACGACGCGCACGATGGGAACCTTCGGCAGGTCGTCCTGGCCCAGCAGATGATCGACGCCGGCGCCGAGCGAAAACACCAGCTCCATATTGGGGCAGTCGGACAGGACCCTCGCCGGCGCCTTCCACGTGAGCGCATAGCGGATGTCGGCGGGGTTGCCGACGGCGTTCGGCCAGCTGCGGATGTCACGGTCGGGAAAGCGCGCCTTCAGTCGTGCAACCCAAGTCTGCGTGTCCCATCCCTTTACCGCGATCAGCAGCGCCATGTCCGTCCTCCCCAAGTGCGTCCAGAAACCCGTTTGCGATCAAGTCGCTGTCATAGCCGCTCAGACCGTCCGGCGAAAGGGGAGGTTGCGCGCGCACCGCCGTCCGAAGGTGCGGAGGCCGCGGAGGGCGTGGCCGCGCCATTGGGGTGGGGGGAGGCCTCCGGCGCAAGCTCCAGCTCTCCGATCCCGCGCCCGCGCTTGCCGATCTTGTCGGTGGAAATCAGGATCTGCCCGATGTCGTCGTTTGCCTGGGAAAAATGCTTCTGCAGTTTCTGTACGCGCTCCTCCAGCCGGTCGACATCCTTGACCAGATGTCCGACCTCCGCCTGGATCAGATGCGCTTCCTCGCGCATGCGGGCGTCGCGCAGCAGCGACTGCACCACCTGGACGCAGAGCATCAAGAGCGACGGCGAGACGATGACGACGCGAAGCCGGTGCGCGCGCTGCACCAGATCGTCGAATTCCTCGTGGATCTCGGCAAACACGCTTTCCGACGGCACGAACATGAAGGCCGTGTCCTGCGTTTCGCCGGGGATGAGGTAGCGCTCCTTGATGTCGGTGAGATGCTTGCCGATGTCGCGGCGAAAGCGGGCGCGCGCCTGTTTCAGCTGTTCCGCGTCCTGCGCGCGGCGGATGTCGCTGTGGGCTTCCAGCGGAAACTTGGCGTCGATGACGAGGGGCGGCGCGCCGCCCGGCAGATGGATCAGACAGTCGGGCCTCACGCCGCTCGACAGCGTTGCCTGGAAGCTGAAGCGGCCCGGTGGCAGCGCGTCCTGGATCAGCGCCTCCATGCGGCCCTGGCCGAAGGCGCCGCGCGTCTGCTTGTTGGAGAGCACCGACTGCAAGGCGCCGACCTGTCCGCTGAGTTCGCGGATCGTCGTCTGCGCCCGGTCGATGACGGCGAGGCGCTCATGCAGATGACGCAGCCCGTCGTGGGTGCGTTTGGTGCCGTCCGCCATCGACTGGCCGAGCTTGTGGCTCATGCCGTCGAGCCGCTCGTTCACCGCACGCATCAGGTCACCCTGGCGTGTGCCGAAAACCTCAGCCATCGTCTGCATCCGGCCGGTCATTTCCGACTGGACCTTCAGCAGGTCGGAGATCCGCCCTTCGAGCTCGCGGGCCTGTTCCTCCGCCCGCCATTCCGCGTGGCGTCGCGCGCGGGCGAGCCGCATCAGCACGATCAGCGCCAGCGCGAGCAGAACGGCAACGCCGAGCGCTGTGGACGTCAGCGCCTGCGCCACGGTGACGGGCCGGTCGCCCAGGGAAAACAGAATCGCATCCATGGAAACAAATATAGAACATCCGCGCGCGGCGGAAAACGCCCCCGTTGCAGCGTCCGGGAGGCAGGCGCGCGTTGACGGCGGCGCGCGCATCTCATATTTGAGCGGCATGACAAAGCGAGACATTCTCATTCTGCCGGAGGCGAAACTGCGCCTCGTGAGCGATCCCGTGGAGCGGGTCGACGATGCCGTGCGCCAGCTGGCCGACGACATGCTGGAAACCATGTATGCCGCGCCGGGCATCGGACTGGCCGCGATCCAGATCGGCGAGCCACGGCGCATGCTGGTGATGGACGTCGCGCGCGAGGACGAAGACCCGGATCCGATGGTGGTGATCAACCCCGAGATCGTCTGGGAATCGCCGGAACTGGCAACCTATCAGGAAGGCTGCCTTTCCATTCCCGAGTACTATGCGGATGTGGAGCGTCCCGCGCGCATCGGGTTGCGCTTTCTCGACCGCGCCGGCGCTCAGCGCGAGCTTGAGGCCGACGGCCTGCTTGCGACCTGCCTGCAGCATGAGATCGATCACCTGAACGGCGTTCTGTTCATCGATCACATTTCCAAGCTGAAGCGCGACCGAGTGATGAAGAAGTTCCAGAAGCAGGCGCGTCTGGCGGAGAAACCTTGACCGCCGCGGCAGCGATTGCCTTGCGCGCCGGGAGCCGGCCTGATGGACAGGGCCTGTTTCCTCATGGTTTTCGCTGTCTTTTTCGCACTCATGCCCCCTGTCGCCAACCTGTCGCTGGCAGGGGATCGCGCTCCTGGCGATGCCCGAAGGGTGTCCCTCGTCGGGCGGGCGTTCCTGGCGGGGGTCGCGATGGACGTGACGGTGACGAGCCTCGGGGCGTTGTGACCGGGGCCTGCAGCCTGATGGCGCGTTCCGCGACCAGGCCGGACCGGAAAAGGAGACACGGATGACCTTGCGGATCGTCTTCATGGGCACGCCCGAGTTCTCGGTACCCACGCTGGTGGAGATCGTGGGGCAGGGGCATGATGTTGTTGCCTGCTACACCCAGCCGCCGCGCAAGGCCGGGCGGGGCATGGAGGAGCGCAAGTCGGCCGTGCATCAGGCGGCCGAAACGCTGGGCATCGAGGTGCGCACGCCGGTCTCGCTGAAATCAGCCGAGGAGCAGGCCCGCTTCGCAGACCTCGAGGCCGATGTCGCCGTTGTCGTCGCCTACGGTCTCTTGTTGCCGCAAGCCATTCTCGATGCGCCGCGCCACGGCTGTCTCAATCTTCACGCCTCGCTGCTGCCACGCTGGCGCGGGGCCGCTCCGATCAACCGCGCGATCATGGCCGGTGACCGCGAAACCGGCGTCGAGGTGATGCGCATGGAGGCCGGCCTCGATACCGGCGCCGTGTGCATGGCCGAACGGGTCGCCATCGACGACGCCATGACGGCGGGCGACCTGCATGACCGGCTTTCCGCGCTCGGCGGCGACCTGATGGTGCGCGCGCTCGGCGCGCTCGCCCGCGGCGGGCTGACCGAAACGCCGCAGGCGGAAGAGGGCGTGACCTACGCCAGGAAACTCGCCAAGTCCGAAACACGCATCGACTGGACGCAGGCCGCGCGCGCGGTGCACGATCACATTCGCGGCCTGTCGCCCTTTCCCGGCGCCTGGTGCGAGATCGAGATCGCGGGCGCGCGCGAGCGTGTCAAGATCCTGCGCAGCGCGCTTGCCGGCGATGTCGAAACGGCGGCGCCCGGAACGCTGCTTGCAGCGGAGGGCGACACGCTTGTCGTTGCCTGCGGCGCGGGCGCGGTGCGCCTGCTTCAGTTGCAGCGCGCCGGACGCAAGCCGATGGCGGCGGACGCCTTTCTGCGCGGCGCGCAGCTTCGCGTTGGCGACGCAATCGCCTAGGATCGAAACCGAAGCCTCAACCGGACCCTGATCATGACCCGCCATCCCGTTCCCGAACCCGTCATTCGCCCCGTTGCGGAGGCCGATCACGCGGAGATTTCGATGCTGCTCGCCGCCGCCTTCGGTCAGGACGCGGAAGCGCGTCTGGTGACGGAACTGCGCGCCTGCGGCGCACTGGTGCTGGAACAGGTCTCCGTCGATCCGGATGGCACGCTGGAGGGCTATGTCGCCTTTTCCCGCGTCACCGGCGCGGGCGCGGCGCACCGTCTCGCGATCTCCTGTCTGGCGCCGGTCGCGGTGCGCCCCGACCGGCAGCGCAGCGGCGTCGGCACGCAGCTGATCGAGGCGACACTCGCGCAGCTGCGCGCGAATGGCGAGGATCTGGTGCTGGTGCTCGGACCGCCGTCCTATTATCCACGCTTCGGCTTCGATGCCGCGCTTGCCGGCAAGGTCGCCGCGCCCTTTGCCGGCACGGCCTTCCAGGCGCTGGCGCTGAGCGAGGCCGCCCCCGCCGCCATGCCCATCGAGGTCGATTTCGCAACGCCCTTCCAGGCCTTCGACTGACGAGCACACCGGGAAGCCATGCCCCGCTACAAGATCACCGTTGATTATGACGGCCGCCCCTTCGTCGGCTGGCAGCGCCAGGACAACGGTCCCTCCGTGCAGGCGGTGATCGAACGGGCGATCACGGCATTTACCGGGGAGACCGTCTCCATCGGCGGGGCGGGGCGTACCGATTCCGGCGTGCATGCGCTCGGACAGGTGGCGCATCTCGATCTGGAAAAGGACTGGCCGGCGGCGACAGTGCTCGGCGCGCTGAATTTCCACTGCCAGCCGGACCCGGTCGCGCTGCTCGATTGCGAGAAGATGCATGACGGTTTCGACGCGCGGTTTTCCGCGATCCGCCGGCACTACCGCTACCGGATCGCCAACCGCCTTGCGCCGCTCACCCACGACCGCGGCCTTGCCTGGCAGGTGAAGAAGCCGCTCGACGCCGATGCCATGAACGAGGCCGCGCAGGTCTTCGTCGGCCACCACGACTTCACAACCTTCCGCCACACCCGGTGTCAGGCAAGGAGCCCGTGGAAGACGCTCGAGGCCTTCCGCGTCTGGCGCGACGGCGAGGTGGTGATTGCCGAATGCAGCTCGCGCTCCTTCCTGCACAATCAGGTGCGCTCCATGGTCGGAACGCTTCGCCTGGTCGGCGACGGCCGCTGGACGGCCGAGGACGTGGCCGCCGCACTCGATGCGCGCGACCGCGAGGCCTGCGGGCCGGTCGCTCCGCCCGACGGGCTTTATCTGACCCGCGTCGATTACCGCTCCGCGGACGAAGACCGCGCGTCGCGCGCGGCCTGGCTGGCGGAAGCCGAGGAGACGCCCGGAGGCTAAGCCTCCGGTGCCGCTGCCTCGCCCGGGTCCGGATCGGGCACCAGCTTGCGATAGAGATGCCAGGTGGTGTGGCCGAGCACCGGCAGCGTCACCAGAAGGCCGGCGAAGACCGGCAGCATCGACAAGAGCATCGTGACGGTGATGATCAGCGCCCAGCCGATCATCGGCTTCGGACTGGTGACGACCGCGCGCACGCTGGTGATCATCGCGGTGATGAAATCGACCTCCCGGTCGAGCAGCATCGGGAAGGAGACCACCGTCAGCGAGAACAGCACGATGGAGAGCGCGGCGCCGACGATGTTGCCGATCAGGAGAAACATCAGGCCTTCCGGCGTGGTCACCACCACCTCGACGAAGGCGGAAAAGCTGGCGAACGACTGGAAGCCCAGGAACAGCGCCAGGAGAAGCCGGACCTGATACATCCACATGATCTGGACGAAGAGCACGACGAAAGCCATCCATGCCAGTTCGCGCCGGCGCTGCGCCCAGATCACGGCGAGCACGCCATACCAGTCGAGCGGTTCGTCGTTTTCCAGCCGCCGGCTGACCTCATAGAGGCCGACGGCGACGAAGGGGCCGATCAGGCCGAAGGCGATGGCGAGCGGATAGCTCAGGTAACTCATGTGGAGGGCGGAGGCCGTCAGCAGCACGACGATGCCGCCAAGCGCGTAGACGCCGCCGAAGAACAGGCCGAAGCGCGGGGCCTTTCGGAAATCGCGCATGCCTGCGCCAAGCGCATCGACGATGGCATCGAAGCCGATGGCATTGACGCGTGTCGGGTCTGGTCGGCGTTCGAATGTGTCGGCCTGGGCCGCGCCGTCGCTGCTCGTCATGGGGTGTCCTCCGCAAACTGTTCTTGTGTCTGGCGCTACAATGCCATCGCCGGGCGGCGTCGAACAGTCGGAGAGTTTCGGATGCGCTGCCGTCAGACCGCGACCCCGTAGAGCCGCGCGAAGGCTTCCCCGATCACCATGCTGAGCGCGAACTCCAGCGCAACGAGGCTCACGGCAAGGCCGAAGGAGCACTCGAGCGCCGCCCGCGTGACGATGTAGCGATAGCGCAGGAAGACGAACATGATCGTGAGAAGTCCGAGGAAATGGAGTTTCGATCCGATCAGATCGAAGTAGAAAGCGGCGAAGAGGGGTGTCGCGATCAGCGCCATCAGGAACTGCGACCAGTTGCGCAGAACGACGAAGGTCGCATATCTGTCGGCGATGCCGAGCACCCCGGCAAAGGGCATCAGCGCCAGCGGGAAGAAAAACCAGTCGACGACAAGCGAAATGTAGCCGGCGATCGCGAAATCGGCGAACTCCGGAAGCCCCCGATGACCCAGCTCGATCCTGGTGAGCTCATAGTCGGAAAACGTGACGATGACATAGAAAAGCATGATCGGGACGATCAGCTGGAAGGATCGCCAGAAGCCGGAGGTCGACACATCATACAGGCTGGGATCGAGAGGACGCTTGAGAAACAGCGCCCAGGCGCCTTTCGTCGAAAGGCGGATTTCGGCAAGGCTTAGCATGATACTGTCCCGAAGGGGCCTTGAGGGAAATCTCAGGCGGCTGAAAAATAGCTGTCCAGAAACCGGCGATAGATTGCCGCGAGGCGGTCGAGATCGGCGGTGGCGACGCGTTCGTCGACCTTGTGCATCGTCTGGCCGACGAGACCGAATTCCACGACCGGGCAATAATTCTTGATGAACCGCGCATCCGAGGTGCCGCCGCCGGTGGAAAGCTCCGGCCGGCGTCCGGTTTCCGCTTCGACCGCTTCGCTCAGCGCGTCGATGAGGGCCGCGTCATGGGTGAGGAAGCTGTCGCTGGAATCGGGGGCAAAGGCGAGGCTCCAGTCGCAGGAAAGCCCGGTGACCTCCGACAGCGCCTGCCGCAGCCGCGTGCGCAGGCTCTCCACCGACCATGTGTCGTTGAAACGCACGTTGAAGCGCGCTTGCGCCTGACGCGGGATCACGTTGGTCGCCGTGTTGCCGATATCGATGGTGGTGATTTCCAGGTTCGACGGCTGGAACCGCTCGTTGCCGGCGTCGAGCATGAGTGACTGAAGCGTGCCGAGCAGGACAAGCAGGTCCGGCACCGGGTTCTTCGCCAGATGCGGATAGGCGACATGGCCCTGCACGCCGGTCACCGTCACCGTGCCCGTCAGCGACCCGCGCCGCCCCACCTTGATGGCGTCGCCGAGCGCGTCGGGATTGGTCGGTTCGCCGACGATACAGGCATCGAAGCTGTGTCCTTGCGCCCTTGCCCAGTCGAGCAGCTTGACCGTGCCGTTGACCGCCGGGCCTTCCTCGTCGCCGGTGATCAGGAAGGAGAGCGTGCCGGGGATCTTGCCGCCGTGCGCCTCGATAAAGCCGAGCGCGGCGGCGGCAAAGGCGGCGATCCCGCCCTTCATGTCGACCGCGCCGCGTCCGTAGAGCACGCCGTCGACGATCTCGCCCGAAAACGGGGGGTGCTGCCAGGCGTCTGCATCGCCGGCCGGAACGACGTCGGTGTGGCCCGCGAAGACGAAATGCGGTGCGCCCGAGCCGATGGTGGCGAAGAGGTTTTCCACGTCCGGGGTGTTGTCGTCGCGAAAGACCATGCGGCTGACGCTGAACCCGGCCGCTTCCAGCCGCGCCTCCAGAAGCGCCAGCGCGCCGCCTTCCGCCGGTGTTACCGAGGGGCAGCGCAACAGGTCGCGGGCGAGGCTGACGGCGGGCGAAAGCGGGTCTGTCATGGGCAGGCGGTCCGGTTCGGGCAGGGGGCGGTAGGTCGGGAACCGCGCTCAGGTCGGTCGCTTCCAGCGGCTGTTGGGGCCAGGGCCATAGGCATTGGGCCCGTCCTGTCCGGGGATCAGGCCAAGGCCGGCGATAAAGAGCAGGTTGATCATCGGGATGAAGACGAGAATGGCCAGGAAACCGGTCAACCCGCGATCCTGCAGCCGCTTGATCACCAGCGCCAGCTCCACCCACTGGAAGGCGATCAGCATGAACGGCATCAGCGGATTGGCTTCGATGAAGGAGGCCATTGCCTCCGGCAACGGCGTTTCCGGCGTGATTGTCGTGTCGCGCAGCCAGACGGTGATCGCGATGGCGAAAAACGTCCAGACCAGCGCGAAGGACAGCCAGTAGGGCTCGCGCGAGATGCGGCCGATCGGATTGAAGAACAGCCAGACCAGACTTTGAGGTCCGGGATGGGGAACGGGTGCGGACATGGGATCCCTTGCGCAAGCAGGCATGTGCCGGGGCGGGCGGCGGCCTTCCGGTCACCCCTTCAGGTAGGCTGTCCGCCGGCGGCAATCAAGCCGCCGGCGGGCATGACGGGCGTGCGGATCAGGCGCGCAGCAGCTCGTTGATCGAGGTCTTGGAGCGAGTCTTCTCGTCGACGCGCTTGACGATCACGGCGCAATAGAGGTTCGGACCCGGCTCGCCGTTCGGCATCGGCTTGCCCGGCATGGTGCCGGCGACGACGACCGAATAGGGCGGAACTTCGCCGTAGGAGACTTCACCGGTGGCGCGGTCGACGATCTTGGTCGACTGGCCGATGAAGACACCCATGCCGAGCACGGAGCCCTCGCGCACGATGCAGCCCTCGACCACTTCCGAGCGCGCGCCGATGAAGCAATTGTCCTCGATGATCACCGGGCCGGCCTGCAGCGGCTCCAGCACGCCGCCGATGCCGACGCCGCCCGACAGGTGCACGCCCTTGCCGATCTGCGCGCAGGAGCCGACGGTGGCCCATGTGTCGACCATCGTGCCCTCGTCGACGAAGGCGCCGAGGTTGACGAAGGAGGGCATCAGCACGACGTCGCGGCCGATATGGGCCGAGCGGCGCACGATGCAGCCGGGCACGGCGCGAAAGCCGGCGGTTTCGAAATCGATGCCGCGCCAGCCGTCGAATTTCGACGGCACCTTGTCCCACCAGGTCGCATCGCCCGGTCCGCCCTTGATCGTCTCCATCGGATTGAGCCGGAAGGAGAGCAGCACCGCCTTTTTCAGCCACTGGTTCACGACCCAGTCGCCATCGTGCTTTTCGGCGACGCGGGCATGGCCACGGTCGAGCAGGTCGAGCGCCGTGTTGACGGCATCGCGGATCTCGCCGGTCGTATGCGCGTCGATCGCAGCACGATCCTCGAAGGCGGCATCGATGATGGCGGCCAGTTTCGACTGGTCGATGTGGGCTGTGTTCATGTGCGCGAAACTCCGGGCTGAATTTGTGGGATGAATGCGGGATTTGAGCCAAAATCTGTCGGCGCGACCTAAGCCTTGCCGCCCTGCGAAGTCAAGGCCGCGTGCCATGGCCGCCCCGTGACCGGATGACCTGTGGCGTTTCCGGCTGGACAGGGGCGGTTGCGCTGCCTAAGCGAAGTGCCATGGAACTCTGGATCCCGATCACGATTTTCGCCGCGTTTTGCCAGAACGCGCGCTCGGCGCTGCAAAAGCACCTGAAGGGCCGGCTCGGCACGACGGGCGCGACCTTCGTGCGCTTCGGCTACGGCTTTCCCTTCGCGCTCGCCTATCTGGGCCTTCTGGTCTACGGCCTCGGGTATGCGCTGCCGTCGCCGGGCGGGGACTTCTGGGCCATCGGCGCGGCGGGCGGGCTTGCCCAGATCGCGGCGACCTTCCTGCTGGTGCATCTGTTCAGCTACCGCAACTTCGTGGTCGGCACGGCCTATTCCAAGACCGAGCCGGTGCAGGCCGCCGTCTTCGGGCTGGTCTTTCTCGGCGAGACGGTGACCGCGATGGCCGCTTTCGCGATCGCCATCGGCGTCGCCGGCGTGGTGATGATCTCGCTTGCCGGTCAACGGGTCGGCCTCAAGAGCGTCATTGCCGCGCTCACCGGCCGTCCGGCGCTGATCGGTCTCGCCTCGGCGGCGCTCTTCGGGGTCTCGGCGGTCTGCGTGCGCGGGGCGTCGCTGTCGCTCGGCGGGCCGAATTTCCTCATGCAGGCCGGCTTCACGCTGGCCTATGTCACCGTTTTCCAGACGCTCGCCATGGCGATATGGATGATCTGGCGCGAACCGGACCAATTGGCCGCGAGCCTTGCGAGCTGGCGCACCGCGATCTGGGTCGGCCTGTCGGGGGTGGCGGGATCTGCCGGCTGGTTCACGGCAATGACGCTGCAGCAGGTCGCCTATGTGCGTGCGCTTGCCCAGATCGAGCTGGTCTTCACCTTCCTCGTTTCCTGGCTTGTCTTCCACGAACGAATGCGCACCAGCGAGGCTGCCGGCGCGCTGTTGATCGTCGCCGGCATCGTCGTGCTGCTTCTGGGGGTGTGACGTGCGCCGCGCACCGCCCGGCTCGGCCCGGATCAGGCCTTTTTCACATATTGCGTGAGGATGACGATCCGTTGCCCCTCGACGCGGCCCTCGATATGGGCGGCATTGTCGGGCACCAGCGAAATCTTGCGCACCGCCGTGCCGCGCTTGGCGGTAAAGCCGGCCCCTTTCACGGTGAGGTCCTTGATCAAGGTGATCGTATCGCCGGCAGCAAGCACCGCGCCGTTACAGTCGACATGCACGACGGCATCTGCATCGGTGTCCGCACCGCTCATGCCCTCTTCGGCCCAGGCCAGGACGTCGGGTTCCAGATAGGCGATTTCCAGGACCTCGCGCGCCCAGGGCGCTTCCGGCATCGCCTTCAGGAGCCGCCAGGCAACGACCTGCACTGCCGGCTCCGTGCTCCAGATCGCCTCGTTGAGGCACTGCCAGTGCGGGCCGTCTAGGGGGCCTTTCTCGACCCCGTCCCGGCAGGTGTCGCACAGGGGCAGGCTTTCGTCGCGTGGCGTGACGGTGACGTCGGTGGTGGTGTCGGCAGAGCAAAGGGCGCAGGTCGCCATGGGAAATCCAATCGGTTGAACGCGCGCCTGCGGCTGGTCGGTCGACGCGCAAGAAAGGCAAGGCCCGAGGCATAGGCCGCCGCACCGCGTCTGTCCATGTCGGGGCAAGTCCGGATGACAACGCCGGGCGCCGGATGTCGTTCACTCCTTGCGGGGACGGTTGACCAGTGTCACCAGCACGAAGGAGATGATCATCAACAGCACCCATGCGTTCAGCTTTGCGATCGACACGAGACGCCAGCCGTCGGCCTGGTCGGGATAGCGCCAGGCCTGGGCGAAGGTGCCGATGTTTTCCGCGAACCAGATGAACAGCGCGACGAGAAAGAATCCGAGCACGAGCGGCATACGGTGCCGGTAGCGGTAGACGGAGTAATGCACGAAGGTGCGCCCGTAGAGCACGAAGAGCAGGGCGAAGAGGCCAAGGCGGATGTCCACCGTGTAGTGGTGGGTGAAGAAGTTCACATAGATCGCGGTGGCGAAGATCCATGTCGTCCACAATGGCGGATAGTGGCTGTATCGGAAATCGAAGATCCGCGAGATCCGGGCGAGATAGCTGCCGACGGCGGCATACATGAAGCCGGAGAAGAGCGGCACGCCGCCGATCCGGAAAAAGCTCTCCTCCGGGTAGATCCAGGAGCCGGCGGCGGTCTTGAACACTTCCATCGCGGTGCCCACCACATGGAAGATCAGGATCACCTTGGCTTCGTCCAGCGTTTCCAGCCGCGCCGCCAGCAACCACAGCTGTATGGCCAGCGCGGCGAGAAACAAAAAGTCGTAGCGGGCAAGCCCCGCATCGGCTGGATAGAGGAAACGGGTGCCCAGGATCAGCGCCAGCAGCAGCGCACCGTAGAGGCAGGCGTAGGCCTGCTTGACACCGAAGGCGAGAAACTCGGTCACCGCGCGCGCGGCAACGCCCTTGCCGAGCCGCCGGTAGACATGCGGCAGCAGGACGTGAAGCAGCCGCTCCGTGCGCGAGGCGGCGGCGGCGGGTCGTCCCAGCCTTTGAACCAGATCGAACCGCATGTCCGTGCTCTCCCGGCGTCCGTCGCGGTGCCCGCGTTTCAGGCCGCGCCGTGTTTCAGCGTGCCGTTGACGGCCTTGAGGAAGCCGGCGAGATTGTCGGTGACGAAATCGACATGCGGCGCATTGGCGCCTTCCAGCTCCCATTCCTCGCGAAACACCGCGCGCGTGCCGTCCGGCACCAGGAGCACGGAGCGCATGCCGAGCTTGTGCGGCACGACGAGGTTGCGGGCGAGATCCTCGAACATCGCGGCGCGTGCAGGCGCCACGCCGGTCTGCTTCATGAAGAGGTTGTAGGCTTCGAGGTTCGGTTTGGGCATAAGACCGGCGGCGACGATGTCGAAGATGTCGTCGAACTGGTCGGAGATGCCGAGGCGTTCGGCCGTGCGTTCGGCATGCGGTTTGTCGCCATTGGTGAAGATGAACTTCTTGCCCGGCAGTTCGGCGATCATCCGGCCCAGTTCCGGGTTGGGCTCGATCGGCGAATAGTCGATGTCGTGGACATACTCCAGGAAGGCATCCGGCTCGATGTCGTATTCGATCATCAGACCGCGCAGGGTCGTGCCGTAATCGCGGTAGAATTCCTTCTGCTTGATCCGCGCCTGGTCGCGCGGCATGTCGAGCACGCGCGCCACATAGTCGGAAATCCGGACGTCGATCTGCGAAAACAGGTCGCTGGATGCCGGATAGAGCGTGTTGTCCAGGTCGAAAACCCAGGCTTCCACGCCCTTGAAGGCGCGCAGGTCGTGCTGGTGGGCGTGACGGCCTTCGCCGTTGAGAGCGGGTGTGTCGTTCACGGGCGCAGCAGGGTCCCGGCGCCCTGGTCGGTGAAAAGTTCCAATAGCACGGCGTGTGGCACCTTTCCGTTGAGAATGACGACCCCCTCGACACCGCGCTCGATCGCCTCGATGCAGGTTTCCACCTTGGGGATCATGCCGCCGGAAATCGTGCCGTCCTCGATCAGGGATCGGGCCTGGGCAACCGACAGCTCCTTGATCAGATTGCCGTTTGCGTCGAGCACGCCGGGCACATCGGTAAGGAACAACAGCCGTTTGGCGTCGAGCGACCCGGCGATGGCGCCGGCAAACGTATCGGCGTTGATGTTGTAGGTCTCGCCGTCGCGACCGGGGGCCACCGGGGCCACGACCGGGATCAGCTCTTCCTTCATGACGAGCTTCAGGACGGTCGGATTGACCTCGGTGGGTTCGCCGACGAAACCGAGGTCGATCACCTGCTCGATGGCGGAATTGGGATCGCGCACCCGGCGCTGCAGCTTCTGCGCGGTGACCAGATTGCCGTCCTTGCCGCACAGCCCGATGGCCTTGCCGCCCTCGGAGTTGATCAGATGGACGACTTCCTTGTTGATCGCGCCGGCCAGCACCATCTCGACCACCTCGACGGTCGCCTTGTCGGTGACGCGCAGGCCGTTCCTGAACTCGCTCTTGATGCCGAGACGCTCCAGCATCGAGCCGATCTGCGGTCCGCCGCCATGCACCACCACCGGCAGGACGCCGGCAAGGCGCAGCAAGGTGATGTCCCGGGCGAAGGCATGACCGAGCTCCGGATCGCCCATGGCATGACCGCCGTATTTCACCACGACGACCTGATCATCGTAGCGCAGCATGTAGGGCAGGGCCTTGGAGATGACCTGCGCGGGGTTGATCGGGGCGGGATCGGGCATGATGGGGTCGGACTTTCGCAAGAACACATGGGGTGTGGCAGCACGATCGAGGGAACGCACGACGACGCGTCGCTCTATAGCGGTTTTCGACGACGGTCTCAATCGCGGGGGGATGCGAGGGCCGGCAGGGGCGTCAGGCCGCGCCCTTGCGCCGGCCGTTCACGGCTTGCCCGCTCTCCGACTGCCGGCGGGCGCTCTGGATATGTTCCAGGATCTGCTCGCCGCGCACGGGGCGCGAGAAGTGATAGCCCTGGACGTCGGTGCAGCCGATCAGCGACAGGAACCGCTTTTGCTCCTCGGTCTCGATGCCCTCCGCGGTCACCTTGAGCCCCAGGTCCACGGCAAGTTTCACGACGGCATGCGTGACCGTGTTGTAATCGACATCGACGTTCAGTCCGTTGACGAATTGACGGTCGACCTTGATGCGGTCGATGCAAAACTGCAGCAGGTGGTTGAGCGAGCCGAAACCGGTGCCGAAATCGTCCAGCACGATGTCGGCGCCCATCTGCTTGAGGGAGCGCAAAGTGTCGGCCAGATCCGCGGTCGGCGTGATCAGGATGTTTTCGGTGATTTCGAGATCGAGGTTGCGCCCGTCGAAGCCGGTGCGTTCCAGGATCGCGCGCACCCGGTTGACAAGCCGCGGATCGCGCAATTGTCCGGCGAAGAGATTGACCGAGAGGCGGAACCCGTGCGGCGCCTCGCGCGTCCAGGGAAGGGCCGCCCGGCAGGCGTCTTCCAGGACCTTGTATCCGACGTCGGCGGCGTAGCGGCTGGAATCGAGCGCCGAGATGAAGGCGCCCGGCGCCAGTCGGCCGCGTTCCGGATGATCCCAGCGCAAGAGCGCCTCGGCGCCGACGATGCATTCGTCTTCCATGCGCACGATCGGCTGGAACACGAGATCGAACTGGTCGTTGTCGAAGGCTTCGCACAATTCGCGCGCCAGCGTGTTGCGGCAGTCTGCGTCCCGGCGCATCGCGGTCTCGAAGACGATGAAGCGTCCGCGCCCGACCGCCTTGGCCTCATAGAGCGCGAGATCGGCATTGCCCATCAACTGGCTGAAGTCGCCGCCGTGTTCGGGCAGCGCGGCAACGCCGATGCTGCTGCCGCATTCGATAACGAAGTCGCCGATGTCGGTGGGTTGCGAAATGGCGCGGGCGAGGCTTGCCGCGTATTCGGCCACCGCGCCGTCGCGTTCGAGGCTCGGCTCCAGGATCGCGAATTCGTCGCCGCCAAGACGCGCCACTGTCGCGTCGGCGCCGACGCAGGCCTTGAGCCGGTTCGAAACGGCGATCAGCAGCGTGTCGCCGGCCGAATGCCCGTAGGTGTCGTTGACCTGCTTGAAATGGTCGATGTCGAGCAGGAACAGCGTTGCCGTGCTGCCGTCCTCCTCCCATCGCTGGAAGGCGTCGCCGACGCGCTGTTCGAAGGCCGTCCGGTTGGCCAGTCCGGTGAGCGGATCGTGGTGGGCCATGTATTCGACTTCGCGCCGCGCCAGTTCCTCCTCGGAGACGTCGCGCGCGGAGCCGCGGTAGCCCAGAAACGTGCCGTCCTGGGAGCTGACCGGACGTCCGCTGATCGAGTAGACCCGCTCCCGGCCGCCATGGAACCAGCGGAAGCGCAGGTCGCGAAACGGCTCATGAGCTTCCAGCGCCCGGCGATGTTCGGCCCAGAATTTCGCGCTTTCGCCGTTGGCGCTGGCCGCATCCCAGCGCGCCTTTCCGAGAAAGTCCTCGATCCGGATGCCGTTGTCGGAAGCGCTGCGCGACAGGTAGGTGAAGCGGAAATGCTCGTCTTGTTCCCAGATCCAGTCGGAAGCGATCCCGAGATAGTCGCTCAGCCGGGCGTCGCGTTGGCGGCCTTCCAGGATGCGCACCGCAAGCATCGTCAGCGATTGCATGGTGGCCTGCTGGATTTCGTCGAGCAGCTCCTGGCGAACCTTGCGGTCGATGACGCACAGGCTGCCGATTGAGGTGCCGCAGGCCAGCCGCAGGGGAAACCCGGCATAAAAACGGTGTCCGTTTTCCGCGGCGACATAGGGGTAGTTTTGGAACCGGATGTCACGGGAGAGATCGCCGACGATCAGCGGGGCGTCCTCTCGATAGGTCACGCCGCAAACCGAAAGGGCGGCCGGGGTCTGGCTGACATCGCTGCCGACGGAGGCGAGCACATGAAGCTGGTCGTTGTGGGCGAAGGTGATGAAGGCCTTCTCGCACTTCGCAATGCCTGCGGCGAGACGTACGATCTCGTCCAGCGAGGGATCCGGCCTGTCCTCGACAAGGCCGAACCCGACCAGGTCGGTGCGCGAAATCGCATCGCCGTCGTCATTGCTGGAAAATCGGGCGCGCAACCCAGGTTGCGCGCCTTGGCCCTCGTACATGCGGTTTCCACCCCTCAGTCGCGCAAGAGTCGCATGAGCTAGTTTACGCAACGTTAAATGTGATGGGAGTCGCGGTTTCTGTCGATAGTTCGACTCGAAAAAACGGTCGTACACAGGAAAAAACACGACTGATGGTTGTTTTGGCGCTGACGCCGCGTTCCGGTGCGCGGGTACGCTACGTCAGGGTCAGCTTGTGAATCTCCGCGCGCAGCTCGGCAAGCCCCGTTGCCGTGTCGGAGGAGGTCTCGATCACCACCGGGTGGGCTGCCGGCCGTTTCACGATCCCTTGCGCGGTTTCCTCCTTCACGCGTTTCGCCTGTCCGGGCTTGATCTTGTCGATCTTGGTGAGAACCACCTGATAGTTCACCGCCGCCCGGTCGAGCAGGGTCATGACTTCCAGATCGTTGGGCTTCAGCCCGTGGCGGCTGTCGACCAGCACGAACACGCGCCGAAGCCGGGCCCGGCCCTGCAGATAGGTGTAGACGAGCTTCGTCCAGGCATCGACGAGGTCCTTGGGCGCCTTGGCGTAGCCGTAGCCGGGCATGTCGACGAGCGCGACGTCGCTGCCCTGGGCGCCGAAGAAATTGAGCATCTGCGTGCGTCCGGGCGTGTTGGAGGTGCGCGCCAGGCCGTTGACGCCGGTCAACGCATTGATCAGGCTCGATTTGCCGACATTCGAGCGCCCCGCGAAGGCGACCTCGATCATCTCGTCGTCGGGCAGCTGGTCGAGCCGCGCGACGCTGGTGATGAAGGCCCAGGGACGGCGAAACAGCAGACGGCCGGCCTCGATCTCCGCGTCACTGTAGGTAGCGGGGTCGTTCGGATCGTTTTGGGCGGAGGTCTCGGTTTCGGTCATCGCGTCAGGGTTCCGGTGCGGCCGCTGGCTGCGGCACATGTGAGGCGGCGTGTCGGGGGGCGGGTCAGCGCGCGGCCTTAAGCCGGTCGAGGTCCGCGCCACGGATGGCGTCAAGGTTTCGAGCGATCTTCTCGGGCGTCCAGTGCCACCAGGCGATATCCAGAAGGGTTTCGATCGTTTCCTCGCGAAACCGGTATCGCACAATGCGTGCGGGGTTTCCAGCAACGACGGCGTAGGGCGGCACCGGCGATGCGACCACCGCATGCGCGCCGACGATGGCTCCGTCGCCGATGGTCACGCCCGGCAGGACGGTCGCCTCCCGGCCGATCCACACGTCGTTTCCGACCACAGTGTCGCCACGCAGACCGTCGGTGACGCTGGCGAGGTCGAAACCCTCTTCCCAGCCGCCGCCGAAGATGTTGAACGGGTAGGTCGAAAACCCGCCCATGGCATGGTTCGCGCCGTTCATGACGAAGCGCACGCCGGTGGCCAGCGCGCAGAACCGCCCGATCCTCAGCCGGTCCCCGATGAAGTCGAAGTGATAGAGGACGTTGCGATCCTCGAAGGCCTCGGGCCGGTCGGGGTCGTGATAATAGGTGAAATCGCCGACCTCGATGGTCGCGCGGGTGATCACGGTGTTGAGAAAGACGGTATGCGGCGCGCCACCGAGCGGATGGCGGGTGCGGGGATCTGGGCCGGGCATGGCAAGGTCTCCGGGCGTGTCGTGGATCGCCGGCGCGTCGAACGCCCGGCGGAGGGGACGGTGCGGTGGCGCACCTCTCGTCACACGATCTTGTCCATCGACCCTTTTCCTTCGATCCGCTCGGTCTTGAATGCCTGTGTCCCTGCCGTCATGCAAGGGGGCGGGCAAAAAAAAGCCCCGGGACGCGCCCGGGGCTTTCGATTTCTTGCGATACGGCGCTATCAGCTCTCGTCGGGCTTCTTGCGACGGAACGTCGACTTGATGTTGTCGAAGAGCTCCACCTTCACGCCCTGGCGCCGCATGATCACATACTGCTGCGCGATGGAGAGCGAGTTGTTCCAGGCCCAGTAGATCACCAGTCCGGCCGGGAAGGAGGCCAGCATGAAGGTGAAGAGCACCGGCATCCAGGTGAAGATCATCTGCTGGGTCGGATCGGGCGGGGCCGGGTTCATCTTCATCTGGACGAACATCGTGATGCCCATGATCAGCGGCCAGATGCCGAGCATCAACAGCTGCGGCGGATCCCAGGGGATCAGGCCGAAGAGGTTGAACAGCGACGTCGGGTCCGGGGCCGAAAGATCCTGGATCCAGCCGAAGAACGGCGCGTGCCGCATTTCGATGGTGACGAAGAGCACCTTGTAGAGCGCGAAGAAGACCGGGATCTGGATCAGCACCGGCAGACAGCCCGCCAGCGGATTGATCTTCTCCTTCTTGTAGAGCTCCATCAGCGCCTGTTGCTGTTTTTGCTTGTCGTCCTTGTAGCGGTCGCGGATTTCCGTCATCTGCGGCTGAACGAGCTTCATCTTGCTCATCGAGACGTAGGACTTGTTGGCGAGCGGGAAGAACACCAGCTTGATCCCCACCGTCACCAGCAGGATCGCGACGCCGAAGTTGCCGACCAGGCGGTACAGGTAGTCGATGATGTAAAACAGCGGCTTGGTCAGGAAGTAGAACCAGCCCCAGTCGATCAGCAGCTCGAAGTTCTTGATGCCGAGATCGTCCTGGTAGCTGTCGATATTGGCCGTTTCCTTGGCGCCGGCGAAGAGCTGCGAGCTTGCCGATGCACTGGCGCCGGGCGCCACCTGGATGGGGTCGGCCAGGAAATCCGCCTGGAAATTGTCGGTCTGCGCGGAATAGGAAAACTGCGGCTGAAACGTGCTTCCCGGCGTCGGGACGAGAGCGGCGGCCCAGTATTTGTCGGTGATGCCGAGCCAGCCGTCATTGACCGCGGCCGGGCGCACGGGACCGTCTTCCTGCAGGGTGTCGTAGTCGACCTCCTGGAGGCCCTCCTCGCCGAATACGCCGATCAGGCCTTCATGCAGGATGTAGAAGCCCGTCGTCTCGGGCAGGCCGTTGCGCGCGATCAGGCCGTAGGGGTAGAGCTGGACGGCGGCGTCGGTCTCGTTGCGCACGGTCTGATCGACGGTGAACATGTAGTTGTCGTCGATGGAAATCGTGCGTTCGAACACAAGGCCCGCGCCATTGTCCCAGGTCAGCGTGACCGGGTTCGAGGGCGTAAGCCGGGCGCCCGCGGGCGCGGTCCACTGCGCATTCTGGTCGGGCAGCGCGATGTCGGCGCCCGGGTCCGCCGTCAGGCCGAAGTCGGCGTAATAGGGCTTGGGGCTGCCCTTGGGGGAGAACAGCACGATGGTCGGGCTCGTGGGGTCCACGGTCTCGTGGTAATCCTTGAGCCGGAGATCGTCGATGCGGCCGCCGGTGAGGTTGATCGAGCCTTCGACGCGGTCGGTGTCGATCGCAACGCGCGGCGTGTTGCCGACGGCGGCCTCGCGGCTCAGTCCCTGTGCCGGACCGCCGGCCGCGGTGCCGGGAACGTTGGCGCCCGGAACATTGGCCGAGCCGGCGACACCGGGGGTCTGCGGCACGGCCGAGCCCGGGGCGTCCTGCGTCTGGGATTCGGACTGGGACTGGGCGGCCTGCTGTTCTGCGCGCTGGCGCTCCATCTGCGGCTGGGCCACGAAATACTGCCAACCCAGCAGGACCACGAGGGACAAGACGATAGCCAGGATCGTATTACGGTTGTCAGCCATAGTCGGCGTTCACCCTTGCTTTTTCGGAACAGGCGTTGGTTTGGAGCGGGCGCCGCGCTTGCCGTGGCGCGGTCCGGCGGAGGGCGCGGTCGACGCCCGCTGCAGTCCGGCGCGAATATCGCCGGTGAGTTCTGAGAAATCTTGCGACAAGGCGCCGCGCCGGCCGATCAGCACGTAATCGAGATCCGTGCGTGCGGCGTCGCTGGCGGCGCGCACGGCTGCGCGCAGACGGCGGCGGATGCGGTTGCGTTCGACCGCATTGCCGACCTTCTTGGTGACCGTGTAGCCGATGCGCGGCGGGCCGGGGACATCGGCGGCCTGAAGCACGAAAGCACGCCGAGGCATCCGGCCGCCTTTGGCGACGGCCAGAAACTCGGCGCGTTTCTTGAGAGTCGGCAAGGTATCGGGCGGCGCAGCTTGGATCACAAAGGTCTCCCTCGCCGCGGCCCGGCCAAATCCTGCTTAGGCGCTCAGCCGCTTGCGGCCCTTGGCGCGGCGACGGAGAATGACCTGACGACCGTTTTTGGTTGCCATGCGGCTGCGAAAGCCGTGGCGACGCTTGCGGACGAGACGGCTCGGCTGGAAAGTGCGCTTCATTGTTTCTGCTTCCGCGCGCGAGGGGCGCGCGGCCCTGATTGTCGAATTGTCTGATGATCCGAACCGCGTTCCCCGTCTTTCGAGGAGGCCGCGGCCGTCGTGGGCGCCGCAATAGTCAGCACGACCCGATTGCGCAGGCTTATACGGGTGCAACACGGTGAAGTCAACGACAAGCCGACGGGAGCCGTTGCGTTCCGCGGCGGGCCGCGCAGCTGCGGTGCGGCCGATTTCGTTCACGCGCCGCTGACGCCGGGGAGAGGGGGGATCACTTCCCGGTGAGACGGGGCCAAAGCGGGTTTTCCCTGCCCGGATTGGCGATAGAACGCAAGGAGAGGGTGCCACTGGCGCACCGCAACCCGGGAAGGAAAGTCATGAGGCCGACGGCCGTGCCCCATCGCGCGCATTCAAGCGATACAGCGCCCGCGCCGGATGCGATCAGCCGACGGACGCTGATTGCCGGCGCTGGCGCCCTGGCGCTTTCCGGCCCGCGCGTCGCGGTGGCGGCGCCGTCCCATGATGCCTTCACCGCCCTGCTGCAGCGCCATGTCGTCGTCTCCAGCGGCGGCTTGAACCGCGTGCGCTACGCCGCCTTCAAGGCCGGCGGCCGCGCAGCGCTCGATCGCTACGTCGAGAGCCTGGCGGCGACACGCGTCTCCTCGCTTGGCGCGCGCGACGCCTTTGCCTTCTGGGTCAACCTCTACAATGCGGTGACGCTTCAGGTCGTGCTTGCGCATTATCCGGTAAGGTCGATTCGCGACATCGACCTCGGCGGCGGCTTTTTCGCGCGCGGGCCGTGGAGGAAGGAACTCGTCACTGTCGAGGGCCGTGCGCTCTCGCTCGATGACATCGAACATGGCATCCTGCGCAAGCGCTACAAGGACGCGCGGGTGCATTATGCGGTCAACTGCGCCTCCGTGGGATGTCCGGACCTGGCGCCGCGCGCCTACACCGGCGCCGCGCTTGAGGCGATGCTGGAAGACGGCGCGCGCGGCTATATCAACACGCCGCGTGGCGTTCGGGTCGAGGGTGGGGGGATCCGCGCTTCGAAGATCTACAGCTGGTTTTCGGAGGATTTCGGTTCCGAAGCGCAATTGCGGGCGCATTGGCGCCGCTACGCACGCCCTGAACTCGCCAGCGCGATCGACGGCGCGCGGCGAATCGCCGGCTACCGGTATGACTGGAGCCTGAACGATGCGGGTTGAGACACATGGCACATCGCCGGGCCGTGGGCACGGCAACGGGGGAGCGGGGATGGACACTGGCGAAAGCGGCAAGGACAGGCCGGTTCCGGCCGCGCCGCAAAAGCCGGCGTGGCGGCGCTGGCTGCCGCTGATCGCCATTCTTGCGATCACGGCCAGCGGCTATGCGCTGGGCTGGCACGAATACCTCAGCCTGTCGACGCTGATTCGCGAGCGCGACGCGCTCGCGGAGGCCGTCGCCTCCCATCTGGTCGTGGCCGCGCTTGCCTACCTCGCCCTTTACGTGGTGGCTGTCGCGCTCTCGTTCCCCGGCGCCTCGCTGATCACCATCATCGGCGGTTTCCTGTTCGGCTGGGCGCTCGGCGGCACACTGACCGCCGTCGGTGCGACCGCCGGCGCGGGGCTGATCTTCCTGGCCGCGCGCACCTCGCTCGGCGCAACGCTGAAGGCGCGCGCCGGCCCTTTCCTGAACCGGCTTGCGGCGGGATTTCGCGAGGACGCCTTCCACTATCTGCTGTTCCTGCGTCTGGCGCCGGTGTTTCCCTTCTGGCTCGTCAACATCGCCCCTGCGGTCTTCGACATGCGGCTCAGGCCGTATCTTGTCGCCACCTTCTTCGGCATTCTGCCCGGCACCTTCGCCTATGCCTTCATCGGCGCGGGGCTCGACAGTGTGATCGCGGCGCAGGAGGCGGCCGATCCCGGCTGCGCGGCCGCCGGCACCTGCTCCATCGAGCTCTCCGCCCTGATCACGCGCGACATCGTGCTCGCCTTTGCAGCGCTCGGCCTTGCCGCCCTGATCCCGGTCGGCGTCAAGAAGTGGCGCCGGCGCAAGGCGCCTCCGGCGTGAGCACTGAAGCGCCCGCGACGGCGTGTTCCCGTTTCCCCATGGAGGTTTCGCCATGACCCGAGTTCTGACGCCCGACATCTGCGTCATCGGCGCCGGCTCCGGCGGGTTGTCGGTGGCGGCCGCAGCGGCGGCCTTCGGCGTCGACGTCGTGCTGATCGAAAAGGGAAAGATGGGCGGCGACTGCCTCAACTACGGCTGCGTCCCCTCCAAGGCACTGATCGCTGCGGCAAAGGCGGCGCATCACGCGGCCCATTCCACGGCGCTCGGCGTTTCCGTGCCCTCCGTCGCGGTCGATTTCCAGGCGGTGCACGACCATGTCCACGGCGTGATCGGCGCAATCGCGCCGCATGATTCGGTCGAGCGCTTCGAGGGGCTGGGCGTCGAGGTCATTCAGGAAACGGCCCGTTTCGTCGATCGTCGCACGGTTCGCGCCGGCGATACCGATGTCCGCGCCCGGCGCTTCGTCGTCGCAACGGGGTCGTCGCCGGCCGTGCCGCCGGTCCCGGGTCTCGACGCTGTTCCCTATCTCACCAATGAAACCGTCTTCGGTCTGACCGAGTGCCCCGGGCATCTCGTCGTGGTCGGCGGCGGCCCCATCGGGCTTGAACTGGCGCAGGCGCATCGGCGGCTCGGCGCGCGCGTCACCGTGGTGGAGGCCGAACGCGCGCTCGCCAAGCAAAGCCCCGATCTTGCGACCATCGTGCTGGATCGGCTGCGCGGCGAAGGGGTGGAGATCCTGGAAGAAACCAGGGTCGCGGAGGTGTCCGGCACGGCCGGCAACATCAAGGTGAGCGTGGAGGATGCCGACGGTCGCCGCGAGATTGCCGGCACGCATCTTCTCGTCGCCGCCGGTCGCAAGCCCAATCTCGACGGCCTGGGCCTGGAGGAGGCCGGCATCGCCCATACGCGCGGCGGGATCACGGTCGGCGCGGACCTGCGCACCAGCAACAGGAGCGTCTATGCCATCGGCGATATCGCCGGCGGTCTCCAGTTCACCCATGTGGCGGGCTACCACGCCGGCGTCGTCATTCGCGCGATCCTGTTCCGCCTGCCAGCAAAGGAAAACCGCGACATCGTCCCCTGGGTGATCTTCACCGACCCCGAGATCGGCCACGTCGGCATGCGGGAGGCGGAGGCGCGCACCGCGCACGGGCATCACGTGGTTCGGGTTCTCGACGCGCCGTTTTCCGGCAACGACCGCGCACAGGCCGAGCGGCGCACCGATGGCCTCGTGCGGCTGATCGTCGGCAAGCGCGGGCGCGTCGTCGGGGCGGATGTCGTCGGTCCGTCCGCGGGGGAAATCACCAACCTGCTGTCGCTCGTCGTCTCGAAGGGCCTGACGGTGCGCGATCTGGCGGGATTCGTTTCCCCCTATCCCTCGCTTTCGGAAGCGGTTCGCCGCGCGGCGATTTCCTACTATGCTGACAGCGCGAACAATCCCTGGGTTCGCCGCGTCGTACGTCTGCTGGCCTTTTTCGGCTGAAGCGTTGCGGCGGGGCGTGCCGGACGCTTGAACGAAAGAGCGACAGACGCGTGACCTCGCAAGATCCCAAGGCCCGGGACCGGCTTTCGCCGACCGACGCTCCGGCATCCGCCACCGGGCGGGCGGGCGACGACGACCGAGGCGCATCGCCCCAGGTGCGTTCCGGCGGGGCCGGGCGGCGCCGTTGGGGCGGCCTGTCGGGCAAGCTGCTGTTGCTCACCGTCGTCTTCGTGATGCTGAGCGAGGTGCTGATCTTCGTGCCGTCGGTCGCCAACTTTCGCAACACCTGGCTGATCGACAAGCTGACCATTTCCGGCGTGGCCGCCAGCATCCTTGTGGAAACCGACATGGTTGCGCCCGGCGTGCAGGCCGAACTCCTGCGCACCACCGGTGCGGTGGCGATCGCCCTCGACGACGGCAACCGCCGCCGGCTGATCGCCATGTCCGGGCCGCCCGGCGCGATCGAGCGCACGGTCGACATGGGCGAGGCCGATCCGCTGACGTCCATCGTCGGCAGCTTCCAGATCCTGCTGGGCGGGGCGGACGGCAACCTGCGGGTTGTCGGGCCCTCGCAGATGGGGCTTGGCGGACGGGTCGACATCGTCATGCCGCAAGCCTTGCTGCGCGACGCGATGCTGGCGTTTTCCGCGCGCATCCTGGCGCTGTCCGCCGTCATTTCCGCGATCACCGCGGCACTGGTCTATCTGTCGCTGCGCTGGCTGTTCGTGCGCCCGATGCAAAAGCTCACCCGTTCGATGGCGCGCTTTCAGGACAGCCCCGATGACGGCAGCCTCGTGATCGTGCCCTCGCGTCGCAACGACGAGATCGGCGATGCCGAGGCGCGCCTGGCCGACATGCAGACCACGCTTGCCACGACGCTTCAGCAGCAGCGCCGGCTGGCCGATCTCGGTCTGGCGGTGTCCAAGATCAATCACGACCTGCGCAACCTTCTGGCTTCCGCGCAGCTTTTCTCCGAGCGTCTCGAGCATGTTGCCGATCCGACCGTGCAGCGGCTGGTGCCCAAGATCATTGCGACGCTGGACCGCGCCGTCAGCTACACCCGCTCGGTTCTGGCCTATGGCAGCGCCCGCGAAGCGCCCCTCAAGCGCCGGCTGGTGCGGCTCGACATGATCGTCGCCGACGTGGTCGACGTCTTCGGCCTGTCGGGGCAGGGCGGAGTGGCGTTCGAGACGCATGTTCCGGAAGGCGCGGAAATCGACGCCGATCCGGAGCAGCTTTTCCGCGTGCTGATGAACCTGTGCCGCAACGCCGTTCAGGTGCTGGAGGCGAACGACGATGCCGCGCTGGTACGCCGTGTCACCATCGAGGCCCGTTGCGGCGCCGATGCAGCCACGATCCGCATCAGCGACACCGGGCCGGGCATTCCGCCGGCGATCCGCGACAAGCTGTTCAAACCGTTCCAGTCTGTGGCCAAGAGCGGCGGCACGGGCCTCGGCCTTGCGATCGCCGCGGAACTGGTGCGCGCCCATGGCGGCAGCATCCGGCTGGTGGAGGCAAATGCCCCGGGCGCGGTCTTCGAGATCCGGCTGCCCGCCTGCCATGCCCCGTCCGCGACGCCGGCAAGAGCCGCCTCGAGGCCCGGGCCGGTTGCCGATCCTGCGGGGGAGGCCGATGCGGCCGGCGGCGATGCAAACGGGGACGACGCGGCCGGTTCGCGCGTGTGAGGCACCGGTTGCCGTCAGGCTTATCAACAGCTTTGGGCGGCGAAGCGCGCAGGGGGCAAAAAAACGCGCGCCCTCGCTTGCAATCGGCGAATGACCGGAGTAGAGATGCGCCCTGTTCGGACGGCCTTGGCGCCGACCGCAACACGCCCCGCAGTCAGGTTGAACCTCGACAGCGCGGGACAGGCAGGCACCGGTAGCTCAGCTGGATAGAGCACCAGACTACGAATCTGGGGGTCGGGAGTTCGAATCTTCCCCGGTGCGCCATCTCTTTTTCGATACATGAAATCCCTGCTAAAGCCTTGAAAGGCATAGCTATTTTCGGGGTTCGAACACCTTCGTTTCTGCTATAGGAAATAGGCTCTACAAAGGCCAGTCGAAGCACGGTTTTCTTCCATGCGAGATCGCTGTTTTTCCAAATTTTCCAGGGGCTTGATAGGAATTTGAAGGCGAGTTCGAACAACTCCTCCTGGGTGTGTCGCGGCTTGCCCGCATTATCAATGTGTTCCTGGGTCAGGAGTTTTTCCTGCTCAAGCTTTGAGATCCGCTTTTCATAGGCAGAAATCACAGAAGCATTGCTTGCCTCAACGATGCGGTCGAGAAGCTGTTCGATCTGTTTGTCGATCTTCTGAACGTTCGTTTTAAGCGACTTCGCTATTTCATCCGCCTGTGCGAGGCGCATGTTCCAAAGATCGATGAACATCGCCTTCGCCAGCTCGAACAGCTTCGCTTTCGGCTGAAGGGTCTGAAGGAGCTCTTCGAATTCGCCCTCCAGCACATCACGTCGTATGGATTTGCGATAACTCTCGCACCCCTTTTTCTTGCACATGTAGTAGGGGTGCTTTGCTCCGGTT
Organism: Stappia stellulata DSM 5886; assembly: GCF_000423705.1. Classification (GTDB taxonomy): domain Bacteria; phylum Pseudomonadota; class Alphaproteobacteria; order Rhizobiales; family Stappiaceae; genus Stappia; species Stappia stellulata. The sequence continues at coordinate 86,799 of NZ_AUIM01000012.1, forward strand.
TTCGATTTTGCCCAGCAAGCCGTCATAGGCGTTCCGCAATCATCGCAGTGCACGAAGCCACGAAGCGGGAAGTCAGCGCTTATGTCTTTGCGAGCGGGCGCCTTTGCCGTGCCGTTCAAGCGCTCTTGGATTCGTTGGAAGGTCTCGAAGCTGATAAGGCCCTCATGTTGGCCTTTGCGAAGCGAGATGCCCCAATTTGGAGCTTCTATGTACCCGGCATAAAGCGGCTGCGTCAGAAGGTCGTGAATGCGTTGGTTTCTGATCGTGCCGTCCGGTAGATCCTTGGGATAGGTGGGTTGCCCTTCTAAAAAACGCTTCACTTCGACCTGTGTCTGAAACCTTCCGCACGCATAGCCTTCAAACGCTTCCTGCAAGATTGACGCTATGGGTTCGTCTCGGACGAGGAGTTTTCGATGACCGGGGGTTTGTTCATAGCGAAACCCTCTGGGAGGACGCGCAAGCACGCAATACCCATTCATCACTCGGGCACGCATCCGGTTCTTGGTTTGCTCCGCATTCTTCTGGCGTTGATGCTGCGAAACAGAAGCCAGCATGTTTTCCACGAGGATGGAGTCTGAATCTTCACCGAACTCAATGGAGGGGCTTTGCAACACGCCACCAGCATCGGAAATAGCCGCCCGAAGGGCTAGGTGAGCATCCAGGCCGCGTGCGAGGCGGGATACATCATCGATGATAACGATATGAGGATCGTTCTTGCGTTTGCGGATGTAACGCAGCATCGCTTGGATACCGGGTCGATCAATCAGCCCACCGGATGCGTCATCTTGAAAAATGTCGACGACATCCAATCCCTTATAGCGAGCGAACTCTCGGCATCGGGATTCCTGCGAGCCCAGTCCGTCGCCGACCTTTTTTTGTTTGGAACTGGAAACACGGCAATAAATAATCGCCTTGGTTCCAGTTTCAGAAAATGGGTTTGCCGATCTCATGCTACTCACCTTTCTGCAGATTGGCCGTCCGGGCCATCCGCCATCTTCTCAAATTCCTTCTGAAAACCTTTATCTGTATCGGTTTTATTATCGTGGATGCTTGCTCTAACTTCAATATTATTCGAACCATATTCCTCAATAACCTGTTGAATCGGGTGAATCCCAAAGCCGAGATCGACAAATTGTAGTAATATCGACCATATTGTCTCAAGAAATTCTTGTTTATGCGCTTCACTCAGCGCGGGATCGTCGAGGAAGTGCATATATTTATCGAAATCGACTTGAAGAACGTTACACGGTGTATCGTTTGCATCACGGGCCTTTTCGAAGGGCTCGCGGACGGAGTGTTTACCGTTGTTGGTTTTATCCTTCATGCGCTTACCCTTTCCCGGTTATCCCTTGCCGAACTCGCTGATGAGCCGGCCGTAAGAGGCCATGTCCCTTCTGTCATGCCGGAAGGGCTGCACATCGCACGCGAAAGGCTGAAAGTTTTACTTTCCAGATCTCTACTATTAGTAGAGAATTTATTTTGTATATATACTTTTAGGTTAACATAACCACTCTTTGGAGAGCAAGAATACAATATATATTCTTTGTTATTTGAAGTACTAGGCATAAGGGGCTCTCTTATTTCTTCCAGATCACGAATGGGCATTCCCCGACAGAACGCTGCTCCACGGGCTGCGTTATCAGGGGGAGGCCTGCATAGCGGCACCAACTTCCTGAGCCTGTGCGATGAGTGAGCACGTAGGGCCAGCCGAACATCTGCACGATGACGATCAAAGCGATGAATAAGACCGCCCGACCGCTCGGCTTGAAGTGAGATGCAGCCGCGAAAAACGGAACCAGAAGCGGGCGCTTGGGGCGTTTGATCATCCTCCGTCCCGCCCGCGTCGCTTTCATACGACCGGACCTGATGCGCATCTTGACTTGTCCCAAGAACGGCTCGCCGCCATAGAGCGGGGTAGGCCGAACCTGGCTACGCCATGGATCAACTTCTTGATAGCCAGCTTTGAGTGCGCGGATCGGCGGCAGATTCTGCGCGAAAATGATTTGCTCATCTTCGGGGAGTTCGCGAAGCTGAGTGGGGGAAAGTAAAGGCTTGTTGCGTGGCGCTAGGCTAAGATTTAGGTCCGAGAAGATTTCTTGGCCTACACCAAAACTCTCGCCCATGAATTCATATTCACCGAGCAGGCGACTGACGAGCTGAGCGGTCTTATGCGAAGCGAAACCATAGAACAGCTTCACGTCTGTCTGGCTCAAGATCGTGGCAAGGGCTTCTGCCCCATAGACCCGCGTGATTTCCTGTAGCTCTTGCACCACTATCCAGCAGCGAATGCCATAGCCGCCAAGGGCCGTGAGCGCGTTGGGTAGACCGGCAAGGCGGTAGTTCGTGAACTCATCCAAAATGAAGTGGACAGGGATGTCGTTGTCCTCGCGCACCAACTCTTTGAGCGCAGCCCAGATCAGAAGACCAAGCCAGGGTGCAAACACATCCATGCGCGAATAGTCGCAAACCAGAAACAGAGTGATTTTGCGCTCTTTCAGATCGCGGAAACGAAAGCCGCAGTTTTCCATCGAGGGGGCGAGGCGTCCGCTTGGGCCGAACGGCACGAGACCTTGCACAGCACCTTCGCGGAAGGATTCAAAGTGCTTGTCGTTTGTGTCCCAGTTTGCGCTGATGTTCGCGGCTAAGGCTGCGAGTTCGCCACCGAGGACATCGCTTCCCAGAGCTTGGATAAGCAGGGTTTGGATAAGATCGTTGTCGCAAAGCACCTCATAGGCGCGTGGCAGATGGGCTTCAGCTTCTCCACGCAGCGTGGAGAGGGCAACGATCACAAAGACGAAGAGCTTGCGTGTGCCATTCGGCCAGTAGGGATCACGCTCGCCGCCGGGAGCCTTAGGGTACAGCTGAAGTGCCATCGACCAGGCGTCGGCTATGACATCCTCCGGCGCGTTTTCCAGATCATCCAGAATGACAATCAGCGGATTATACGGGATGCTTCCGAGCGCGAACTTATGGGCAGGGTTGAGAGCGATGACCTCATGCCCATGTTGATCCCGGATCAAATCAGCCGTCTGATAGAGAAGTTCCCCTTTCATGTCGGCCACAATCCGGCTTGCACCGATGTCATGACATAGCTGCGGCATGACGAACGACGTGCTTTTGCCTTTGCGTGCCGGAGCGCAAATCAGGCCATGTACGGCATTAAAGATCGATAGCGGACGGCCTTCCAAAAGGCCGAGGAAAATCCCCGTATCCTCTGTAAGGCCAGCTCTTCTAGCCTCTCGAACCGTCAGCCATGAGGACGAAGACGCCGACAATTTTGGACGCAATGCCCGGAACTTGCGGGCTGCTTTAGATGAAACGGATACCGCGTCGCGCGCCGCTTCATAGGCGCCAGTGACGGCGAGCAGTGCGCCGAAACCCCAAATCGCTTGTGCCCATTCAGCATCCTGCTGAGAAGGCTGAACGAAGCGCCATGTGTGATAGAGCACAGCGGCGAGCGCAGATGTGGCCAGGAGCTTCGCAATCGGGTCGTGCTGCTGATTGCTCATGCCGTGTCCTCCGGGAACTGACAGGCATCTTTGGCTTTTTGCAACATCGCTTGCGTAAGCCCGGCATCCTCCAGAGCCGTGCTACTGATAGGCTTCCAGGCGACAGCTTTTTTCGGGACACGATTGCCAAGGGTGATATGGCGTTGCAGCCCCTTATGGGTACGTTCCAGATAGCACCAGCTATCAGACCAAGCTTCGGGCTTCAGCACGGAGGTGAACTTGGCTCCGGTTGAAACCGTTCCGAACGTCAGTTTCTTTGTCTGGAAGAGGTTGAAATTCTGAACCTTAGCGCTGAGCTGGTCGAGTTCCTGCTCGCGCCTTTTTTGTTCCTGAATCTGTGCGGCCAGGCGGTCGCGCTCCAGCTCGGTCTTTCGGCGAGCATCTTCCAGTGCGCCGATCTTGTCTGCAACGCAGTCGCTGTCTTCGGCAGGGACACCGATCATGCAACGAATGGTGTCTGAAGCCTCGCGTAGTTCAGGGAGCTGCGCGGAGAGGACTGTCCAGGCCAGCAGGGCAACTGTTGTCAGGAAGGCGATTGCCGAGATGGAATTGATCGTCGTGCGAATGATGGTCATATCGGCTCTCCTTAGGCTGCGACAGGGAGGAAAGACTTGCGCGAACGGCGCAGACTCCCGGCATAGAAGAGGAGCGCGCTGAGCGGGCCGAAGGCATCGAGGCTGATTGCAAGGCCAAGCTGCGGCAGATGTTCCGTCAGGTAGCGCAAGGTGATCTGCGGGGCAGGCACCAATTCGGCGCGCACGCTTTCCGGCAAGGGGAGTGCTTCGATCTGGTCAAGCATCCTCTGCATCGTCGCCGCAGAAGCGCGCTCCGCAGCGATGATCTCGCGCAGGGCATTGGCCTGTCCCTGCGACACGCTTTCTTTGAGGGCTTCGAGCCCAGCGACTGCCTCGCCAATCGCCTCATAGGAGAAGCGGACAGCTCGCATGCGGTCGGTTGCTCGCAAATTATCGAGGACCGTTTCGAGCGCGCGGGCTTTGCGGATGAAACCGATCTCACGATCTGACAGGGTTTGTCCCCGGTCGAGGATTTGAAGGTCGATAATCCGGCTGATGTCGCGGGCGCTTTGAATAAGCGGGTGCGCTGTTGTTAGCGTCGCCTCAAGTGCGCCAGCCAGCGCGGTCTTGCGCACGCACAGTGTTTGCAAGGTGCTGGCAATCGGGCCTGTCCCGGCAGAGCCGCTGATCAGACCCGTTCTTGCTTCCGCGCTGCTTTTTGTGCAGGCCGTTTTGGCTTCTGGATGGATAAATGTTGCGGCATTTTCCATCTCCAGGGCGCGTGCACCCAGCAAGCGCGCTTGTCCCGCGTAACGCGCAGCCTGATCCATCAGATACAAGGCACGCGCGCTTTGTTCCGTCAGGCCGATAAATGACGTGTAGGTGGAAGCCAGCCCCGTCATGGCGATCAGATAGACCAGCACCAGAAGGCCAATCGCGGTTGCGCGCCCGGTGACATAGGCGCGCAAATAGCTGATCGTCATGCCCCACAAGCTCAGGCTGATCCCGGCGCTGACGAATGAAACCAGCAAGGCGATATAGGCAATGTTGCCCGAACGCCCGGCCAGCCAGTCCGTGATAATGAGGACGCCGTTATAGGTGGTGATGAAGCTCGCAATTGCCGCCGCCAGCAACGGCGCCCCGCTTAGTAGCAAGCTACGCTTGTTCAGAGCATCCAACTCTTGTTCACGTTTAAGTTCTTTTGGATGATCGGAATGCTGAAGCTTCCTAGTCATGTGAACCTCACTGTGTTCGTCACAACGGAAGAGCTAAAGAAAGGCTGTTTGGCCTCTCGTTTGGTCCTTTTCTCAGCGTCGTGAGCCCTAGCCGGTGAATCGGCGCTGCAGCAAATGGCAGAGCCTTCACTTTGCCTTTGTTTCACTTGCTGCAGGGTGAGGTGGGGGAAAGTTAGATGCTTGGTTTAGAGATAAGGGAGCCAAACGGCTCCCTTATCTCCCTTCCAAATCGTCGTTGCGGCAGCTATGGCTTCGAACTCGAGGCATACTGACCGCGACACATGTCAATCTTCATGCAGATATAGATTAGGCGCAGGCGGGGCAGAATGCGGCGCTGTGCCTTCTGCTTGATTGGCCTGTATTTGAGCTTGAGGAAGTCGCTAATCCAACGAAAGCTGCCATCGTCATTGAAGGCATCGTCAATAGCTGTATCGCTAACGTAGAATGGCTTTTCATTTGCCCAGAGAATGCGACCGCCGAAACCGTAGATTGTGATAGCCCAAACATCAGGCATTTCCCGACGCCCGCATTCATAGCTCGACAGGTAGTCCACCAGCCGCCTAACCATCATCGGGCGGCGCAGATCATCATCATCTGGAACGTAGATCGGGCCATCATCGTTCGCAGGCTTTTGGGGTTTGAGGTCGGCATATACGCTGTAAACAAGATATTGCCAGGTTGTGCGTGGACGCATAGCGATTTCTCCCTCCCTTTGCCTGCCTATCAGATCGATTCGCTCTAAGAGCGCTATCGAGCTGCGTCGGGCATGCGAAATTCTCAGATCATGATGTTTCCCCGATTGTCAGGATTCCTTCAGGAACACAGATAGTTAAACATGCATCCCCATGCGCAACTGGATCAACTATGCGCACGCAAGTTGAAATTACGCGTCGGTCTGCGCACCATCTGCGCGAAATACGCAGACAGCGATTGGGGGGGGGGGCGTCGGATTAATGAGCGAAGACTACGAAGGAACTGAGCAACAGATAAAAAAATTGCGATCATGGCTGCGTAGCTTGAAAGCACGCGGTCTCAGTGCAGAGAAAATAATTTTAGAAGGCGACATTCCTTATCAAACCTCTTCCCTCAATCGTTTTCGCAACGGAGCGATCGAGCGTATTAGAGATAATGCTGGCAAGAAGTTATGGGGCTATGTTCTGGAACGGCACCCTGGTATCTTCCATGGGCCAGTCACGGAACACGAAGAGCAGGATCAATTTGATTTACTATTTTCTAATGTAAAGCAATTTTTTGAACTTAAGAACAAACGCATAGATGACTTTATCTCAGATTTCTCTGGCACTTACGCCATGTACTCCCGATCAAGCAATTTTTATAAGATGGGGTGCTACATTGTTTCGAAACTTGAAATATCCAAAACCGAAAGCAACTCAATTTCTATACTGGAAAGTCAAACCTATAGTGGGAGACTCGGGCTATCTGAGTTGCGGGAGAATTTTCATGGGTTTTGCATTCCTAAGAGCGGCATACACATTATCGTCGCCACGGAAACAGAAAGACATCATCCGAGAATATATTTTTTGAATGACATGCATTTTAACGAAGATCGAAGTGCAGTTGAGTTTTTTCAAGGATATTTCGTTACATATTCCAAGGGATTTGGCGGGTATTTTCAGAGCAATTTCTTTTGTAAGCGCTTACAGTCTGGCGATCACGTTGACTATGATATTTTTGAGCGCGTGCATTTGCAGGATAAGATCGTGGAAAACTGGATTTATAGCAGCATATAGGTCCCGAATTTCGGGTTGTTGGAGTGCCCAGGAATGCTAAATCATGAGCGAACTTACCCTGGTGAACATACGCGGTGTTCGAACGACCAGCATAAAAGCTCAATTTAGAGAGTGGGTTAGATAGCACTGAACGCAAGATGTGTTTTGTAGTACAAAACCATCTTGGCAAGGGGGCAGCTAGCGCCCCCCGTTGCATCCCCCAGCCATTGGCTCTTCCAGGGCATTGAACCCATTCCAGAGCCATCAGACCGTATCGCCGGTCAATCACTCGCAGGGAGACTTCGCTCTCCCTGCACCCATCGACTTGAGGGCGTTCCTGCCCCCAAGTCCCCAGACCATTTCATGGAGACCAGGAAGGGAGCATTCGCGCTGCCCTTCCTTGGAACCATCCCGTCGAGCAGGAGCCTTCGAACCCCTTGCATCCCTGACCAACCGTTCGCCGTTTGGATGCCGCCAGCGCATCGGCGCTGAACCCGATCAGGGGGCTATCGCGCCGCCCTGAACCCACTCGCAGGACCTGGAGATATGCCTCTCCACCTGCACCGCACCATACACAATCGACCGCTCGGTTGATCGCCGATCAGGGGAGCGTTCGTGCTCCCCCGATACCCCCACGGCAACTTCGTTGAGACCATTTAATGGAGACGCGTTCTGCGCGAGCTAGGCAGGCCGCTTTCGTACTGATCTGAAATTTGAAGTGGCTGAATCTGGTTCCCTGATTATCCCTTACGTCCTCGGATATAGTCGTAATCTGGCACTTCAGAGGACAATACCAGCTTGCCTTCATCACGCTCTTTGCGGTGCTCCGCGAAAACGATGAAATCGACAAAGTAAAACAGTGCGGCCCTCGCCAGTCTCAGGGAGGCCAGCGTCAGTTGTTCAAATTCCAGTAGGCTCTTGTGCTCTACCGCCAATGAATCCGATAGGTGATTGTGACCCATATCATGAAGAACAGTGAATCTATGGGTGGACGAATTTCTGAATTGCCGCTGAGCATCGAGGAACCCACCACCAAGGCTTTCGTGTGTTGAAACGTCCTGAAATATATCGAAAAGAGCCATCAAAGGTTGGTTGCCCCCGATCAGCTCAGTTTCAATTTTCTTGGAAAAGACGAACCCCTTTTCCTTTTCGTTGTTTCCCCAAATGCCGGTGAAAGATGCCCTGTGCGCTCCGGGAAGCTTTAAATAGCAGGCTATGGCAACAGATATTTTGTCGAGGATATCGAACGCAATACGCTGCGCGGTGGTCAGTGCGGAATATCTAACGCCATAGACCGCATAGTCCAATGTGTCCGCATGGGAGGTTGTTTCGAAATACGGCGTCTCCGCATCGTATTCGCGGACGTCGAAGAAGACTTGTCTGGCAAAGGCGAAGTCCGCCTTCATCACGTTCATCATCGCAAATATCTCTGGGACATCCGGTCCATCTTCCAGCGTTGTTTGAAGATGGGGAATCGTCAAAAGGTCAAAACGTCCAGAGGAAAATTCCTGCGTGCTGCAATGCAAGGACAGGGCAAGACTGTTCCGTCGAATGTCCGAAAAATAGGCGTTATCCAGTCGCTCGACCTGAGGTTCACCAAACTTTAGCCCATGATCAACGGCCTGCTTGGCTATAGGGATAGCGGCCGCCCCAGCAAACTCCTCCAACACATCATAATTCTCGGAAACAACCGTTGCCAGTTGCCGGACGCGCTGACACAGCGCATCGACATGGCAATACGATTGATAGGTTTCTTCTCTCTGCGTGAAAAGGTTTGCCAGCGCCATCAGGCGCCGCATTTCCTGAAACGCCGCGACCGCATTTTTGGGTAAGATGTGCTGTGCATGTTGAAAGCAATCCAAGGCTTCAACCCACCGATGCGTTTCCAGAAACAAAATTCCGATATTTGTCAGCATCTGAGATCGGGTTGAAATCGATGCTGAAGAGTCATTCATGACTCGACCGAAAAGGATGCGGGCCCGCAAACGGTCATCGGCGACTTGTCCCCGAAGGGGCCTTTCCGCTGCCGCGAGCAGTCTCGCGCGGAGCTGCAACCCGTTGGCTAAATTGTACGCTATATCGGGACTGAAAGAGATTTCGGCCGAAAGAGTTTCAAGGATATCCACTCCGCGGCTGATCGATGAGAGATCGCCAAGCGCATCGCCGCAATCTATCAAGATAATCGCGGCAGTAGCCCTTCCGTTGGGCGTCTTGTCCAACTCGTTTACTCGGCGAAGCGCTTCGGCAGGGTCCTTATCCCGCAATTCCTGAAGCTCTTTTCCAACACTATCGCGGGGCTCACTCATGAGCAGATATGATCCATCTTTTGCTTAAACTTCTCGCGCATATCGGTATTTGCAGGGTCTTTCAGCGCCGCGATATAAACGTCAAACGCCGTGACCAATTGCTTATGCAATAGCGTGCGATTGATCACGATCCGCCCGTCATTGTGAAAGACGAACATCTTGCCGCTCTTGCGAACGATAACACGGTCGGTTGAACCGGTATGATGAAGCGCGCAGCGACCCTGCTCATAAACGCTAACCGCCAAATCATCAGCGTTCGCGCCTTGCGGTACGCAGTCTTTGAATACCTGCCAGTTGGTCCAGAACGCCTTGAAAAGTGCTTTGCTCTTTCGGTTGTGGTTGGTCAGGCCTTCCCGAAAGCCCTGAATGGTTTCGATAAGGAGAAAGTCGATAGCCAGCACGGCAAAGCCGTTTATCCCGCGACCCTTGCCGTTCTCTGCATCGATCAAGAGCTGTGCTGGTTCGATAAAGCGGCGCCGGATGCGTGTATCGAGGATAGCGATTGCCTTGGTCCAGTCTGATGACGTGGAGTTCTTCTGGTTTAGGGTGAGGCTCTTCCAGCCTTTCACCCGGTGGCCAGGCGCAATCTCAAAATTGTCCGGTAGCGTAGACGATCCCATACTATCCTGCCTTCGCCGCACGTTTAGCCGCGTCGGCGTCTCTTTTTTCCGCCGCCTGCGCTTTGCGATATGTCGCTACGCGCTTGATGATGGAGAGCAACTCAGCAAAATTCTGCACACTCGGTTCAATGCCGAACAGTGGGCAGTCGTGCTCCTTATCGACAGGGAAACCTACTTGACACGGTTCATTGTAAGATTCGATACGGAAATGTTTTTCGGGTTCTTCGGGCTCTTCAATGCCACTCGGTTCGAGGCGGAGCCAGTATTCCTCTATCTCATCCTTATCCTCTGTGAGCGCCTGACGGTTGAATGCGAGGATGCGTCTGCAATCCGCGCTGCAGATATCCTGAATTTCGGAGAGAAGTTGATCGGCGATCGGCATCAATAGATATGACTGGACATCTTCCGGGAATTTGTCCGGTTCACCGCGCGTGATCGAATTGACGACGAGCTCCGCGACGCTTTCCGGCGGAAGCTGATCGATCGCAGATAAGATCAAATAGGCGAAAGCGCGAATAAGCGGCGTTTGCTCAACACCTGCCTTTGATGCCCGCATCATCAGATACGGAGCGTTCACCAGCCCGAGGTGCAACACCTCGACGAGCGAAGCCGTGCTGAGCACCGCGCCCCAGGGCCGGTGCGTGATGCTGCCATTGGCGAATTCGTTCGCGATGAGCGCAAATACGCCTAGCGATGTAAATTCAGCTTCGACGCGCGCATTCCAAAGTTTTTTCAGTGTGGGGGAGGAGACGAATTCGAGCTTATTCCAGAAACGCGACTCCAGCGCCTGGAACTGACCATCAAGGCTGAGCGCCTCGGAAAACAACCGCAGAACCACATCGGGATGACGCGACAAAAGCCGCTCCAGATGAGCGCTATCCCAAAGCTTGACCTTGGGCCGCGGATTGTTCTTCTGCCACTCCTTGACCCAGTCGCGCGTCGGGTTGGAAAATTGGGTATTGGTGGCAATGACGACATAGTCGAGGCCGCCTTTGGCCTGAGCGTTGATAACAGCGCTCTTTACCTCGTCAGATTCTACCGTGCCGCTTCGTCCCTTGCATTCGACCCACCAGACCTGCGGTTCCATTTCCTGGTCAGCAGTCGGCGTGTAGAAATGCGCCTCAAGATCGCGGCCACCGTCCGAAGCACCGCCGCCGCTGCCTCCCGTGCGCCATTCAAGGTCTTTGGCGCCCATGGCGTCGAAGAGCCAGTAAAGGCACTCTTCCAAGTCTTTGCCCTTCAATTCCGCGAAGGGAATTGACGCCGGCAGAATCCATTCTTTTTCTTCTTCACTCATAGTGTGTTAAACTAATATCTTTACAACCAATTTTCCACACGAATATTTAATACTCAGGAATTCAGCTTTTTATAGCAGCCCTTGGCGTCCCTCGTCAGGGTCATTAGTGAAAGCTTCCACCTTGCAATAGTCCTCGATGTCTTCGGGTGGATCGACGTTCTCGAAGACCATGATTTGCGCCTTCTCGCCAAGGTGGCCAAGATGTTCAAAGAAGCGCTGTTTGAGGTCCGTGTTGCGCATTTCCTGTTCGTCCAGCGTCAGACGATCACCGGGTTTCTTCATCGGGTCGCGGTAAGTGAGCAGCGGCGTGTCGAGCACGAGGAAACCCGGATGCGGTAACCCGCGCTCGCGACAAAAGAGCATCAGCGCAACTTTGAAGGCTGCGTGCGTGATCGCGCGAACGCCCTTGCCGTTGTTCCGGCGTTCCTTGCCATCAATGATGAGATCATACGTCGATAAGTCAAAAACGACCTGCTTCTGACCGGGGAAGCCCCAGGCTAGCAGGACCTCCGAGACCACATCCGCAAATTCTTTTGCGGTTTCGGTCGAAAGGCCACGCTGGACCGTGCCGTCAACCTTGGGCGGCTTCGATGCCTCGATCTCTTCTTTCTGTTTGATGAGCCGATCGCGTTGCGCCAGCAGGTCGAGACCGCGACGCACATGATCGCGCACGGACACGACCTCACTCAATTGACGCTGCTGCTCGCTTTCGCTGGGCGTCGCCTCTTCAAGCTTAAGTTCCACATCGCGTAAAGACTGCCGCAGCCTGGCCACCTCGGCGATGAGTTTTGCGCCTTCAGTCTTTGTGTCCTCGACTGTTCTAATGAGTTCGCTACGTTGCTGCTTGATCTTTTGGACTTCGGTTTCGGCGGCCACGCGCACGTCCTCGATTTCAGCGAGGCCGTGCGAATGCACCTGCGCATCGGGCGGCGCGCCGCAAACGGGGCAATCGCTCCTGCCGTCGAGACTGAGCAGGAAGCCGGCTTCTTCGAGCGACTCGAGGCGCGAGATGTCGCTTGCATAGACTTCTTCCAGCTTCTCGAAGCTGTCGAGGCTCAAGGCGATTTCTGTGCTCCGGCGTTCGGCGGCGGAGATTTCGACCGACAGGGTACGCTTTTGGTCCAGCAGAGTTCGGATGGAAGAGCGTGCGGCGCTGACCTCGTTCTCGATCCGGCGCAGAGTATCATTGATCCTGTCGTTCTGATCAGCCAGACCATCCGTGTCGGGATAGTCCGCCGATAGATCGGCGTTGATCTGGTCAATCATATCTTGGATGAAAGAGGCTTTGGCGACACGGCCAGTACGGAAGTCCTTAGGTTTCACGACCGGTACGATTGCAGAGTCGTCTTCGCCTGTAAGAATAAATTTGAGGACGCTGCGCTCGCGCGTCTTGACGTTCGTATCGCCTGACTCGATGGGCGAGTCCTCCGACTGAATTGCGATTTCGTCGGTAAGTACGACGCTCGCGATGTCACGGAACGATAGGTTGCTATGAGTCCCTGAGGCGTCTACCGACACCTTGCGACCGGCGGCCTCCATCTGCGTAAGCAGGAATGTAGAAATATTATTGGGCGTATTTGCGTTGTGCTTGGGGGCGAGCGTGCGGGCGGCGTCCTCGCCTTCATGGAGCCTGAACGGTCCGCCAACAATAGCGCGTTCCAGCCGGACTTTGTGGTCGGGCGAAAACGCTATATCGAGCCACAGCTTGTCATAGGGCTCCCGCTCCTTGATGTTCGGCAGTTCACGTTGGCCACCCAGCATGAAGTCCAGCGCCTTCAGCGCAAACGATTTTCCGGTATTGGATGCACCATAGACAAGTGACAGGCCGGCAGCGAAGTCGAGAACAGCTTCCTCGTCGCCCTTGCCCGTGAGTTTCAGTTGCTCGATGTGCCAGCCCGCGTAGGTCATGTGCTGCCACCCGGTTTCAAGTCGCTTTGAAACTCAACGGCCCATCGCCCAATTTTTTGGGTGATTACCTCGTGCAGATGCTCTTCGCCGCGTTCGGACAGATGGTTTATCAGCCACGCAGCACGCTCCTTGAGAGCCCGCCCGTAGTCCGTGCGAATGAGCTTCACGAACGGCGCAGCCTGATCAAGAGCGGCATAGACGATGCCGGACGCGCCGTACCTAACCTCTATCATATGCAGGCTGCACATGAGCGTGATGCCTTGCTCGACCAGGGAACGCCGTACCAGCAGTTCACCATCGCGGTGCGGCACGTTCGGGTGGAGGCTTTCAGGGCCGGAGATGTCGCTAGTGTGCACTACGAGGTGATCGAGCCACGTCAATTCCTTGAGGTCGAACGCGCGCGGATAGGCAGTATTTAGCAGCACGACGCTACGCACGCCTGTTTCAAGCGGGCTGTTGAACAATTGGGGGTGCGCGATAGGCGTCATGGCTTATTCTTCCAAGACAGTTCCCCGTCATTGACGAAGTGATGGCAGATTCCCTGTTTGACAGGAACGTGCGCGTATTTGGCAAGCGGGCCAGCGCACGTCACCGTAGCCGCGTGGTTCATAACTGCCTCGACACGAGCAAGCGTGTCATCGGCGGAGACTTTCCAACGCTCGATCACGCCAAACTTTACGTCCTTGCGGAAACCAGAAATAATGCTCGCCGACGTGTTGTCCCGATAAAATTTCTGAAAGGCGTCCGCCTCAAAAAAGCGCTCACGCTGCCTTCGTAAATCCGGCCCGTGCTCTACGTTCGCTAGGACGGCGGCGTGATTGGCGAATGGCTCCTTGGCGCGCTCACCATACGCTTCGACGAGTTCGTCGATATAGCGCATCTCTATGTCCTGAACGTCCATTGGAACCGCGGCGGTGGGATATTTGCCGGGATCAGCGCCGAACTTTTCGATCAGCAGAGGCTTCACCGCCGGATCGTCCATCATGTCATCAATGGTGACGATGCGTACATTGCTGAAATCGTAGGAGTTGATGACTCCCATCACCTTGGCATCGAGCGGCACAGCAACTTTTCTGGTGATCGAGTTGGCGCAAACGGTGGCCCATCCGTCGATCAGCGCCTTCTTCAACTCGCTTGGCTTGTCAATGAGCAGTTCAAGTTTGCGCGCCAATCCCTTCGGGGCTACGAAATAAAAATTCGTCGGTGGGCTAAAATGGCCTTGAGATGCCCAGTAAAGAACCTTGCCGATTGCCAGAAGTCCCTGCGAGCGGCTCACACTCTTCCGGTATTGTTTGCATTGGTAGTTGTCCCACGGGCCGTCGTGGCGCGCATCGGTGAGAAAACCAACGACATCGCGGCCCATATCGCCTGTGCCCGCGATTCGCTTTACTTCGACGTAGCCGGACTTCTTCTCAGTCCATGCGCGACAGAACATCTCAAGTTCTTCGTCGTCCATCAAAAGAATTAGTCGATCGTATCGAATGTCTCCGGGCATAGAGTTTCTTGTTCCCCCAAGCTAACTTAGCAATTCTCCCAACCTTCTGAAATTATACTATTCGCACCCATCTGGATAGTTTTCCACAATCATTATTCCCGTCTGAGTGGTCAATTAAGCCGCCTAAAGCGATGAGAAGGTATCGACATAGATCGCTTCGACCCGTTCCACTTCTTCTTCTGTAAGTGCCTCAAATTCCTTCTCTTTGGCGCGGTTTGACAGCTTGCCGTCATTCTGACCGAGAAACCGAAATAGCAGGTCGACGGTGCGCTCAGGCATGTCGATCATGCCTTCGATGCGGCGGCGGAATTCATCGTAGCGGCGCAGGAAGTCTGTCTCGTACGGCAGGTCGTGCTCGATGGTTCGTTTGACACATTCGTAGAGAAATTCGGCGTGCGGGGTGGCATCGAAAAAGCGGTAGAAATCGCCGGTTTCGTTCAGGGCGCGGACATTGAATTTCTCGGTTGGCTCCCAGCGGATATGGGGCAGCAGGCGCTGCGAATAGGATTCGAGCGTGGTGCGGTACTGATCGATCTGGTCGAGAATCGCTGCCGAGACCGGGAAGACAACGCCGGGCGGATTGTAGCCGCGATCAGCCAGGACATGATGAATGAGATAGCGGTGCAGACGGCCGTTGCCGTCCTCAAACGGGTGGATATAGACAAAGCCGAAAGCGAGGATCGCGGCGGCGATGACGGCGTCCATGTGCTGCGCGGGACCACGGTCGAAGGCGATCATGCCCGTCAGAAGCGACGGCAGGTCTTCGTGGCGTGCACTGATATGGTCCGGCAGCGGCAGGCGGGTATCGCGGTCATGGTCGCCGACAAATCCGCCTTCGTCGCGAAAGCCCAGCTTGATGAAGCGGGCGTCGCCAATGACGATGCGTTGCAGGCGCAGCAGCTCGTCCTCATCAAGCGGCTGTTTGCCTGCTTCGCCGATGGCGCGGCCCCAGCGCTGGATGCGGTCCTGCGGCGGGCTTTCGCCTTCAATCGCATAGCTGGATTTGGAATCCTTGAGCAGCAGGAAGGCGGCGGTACGAGCGAGCACATCGCGCGGGACATCGGCCACGATGTCTCTGGCGCGTTGCGCCAGGCCCTCGGCGATGTAGTCTTCCAGCCGCTTTGTGCGAAAGACCAGCGGACAAAACGCCGGAGTGCCGGGCAGATTATTGCGTAGCCGATAGCGTGGAACGGTTTCCCCTTCGATGCCCCATTGCAGATCGGGATCGAGCACGGGGGCATATTTTCCGGTCCGGGCATCGGGCAGGTCCAGCGCTTCCCCTGTGAGCCATTCATAGAGGAACCAGACGCGCCTTGCGTAAGTGCCGGTCGGTTTGTCGCGCACAATAGCTGTGATCGGGTCAGGGCCAACCTTGAGGAACAGGCACTTGAGAACGGCAAGGTCGAGCCCTTCATACTTGAGGGCGAAGGTCAGGTGGCCTTCGAGGCTGGCCGCTGGCGCATGGCGCGGTGTCATCATCCGCCAGCCATCACGCTCCAGCATGCGGTGATGAGCGCCGATGGCGCAGAGCGTGCGTGGCAGGGGGACTTCGAGCCTATAGGCATCGATCAGCGCGCTGTAGCCGGCAGGCGTCGCGGTTTCAGGAAGGCGTCTTTCCTGAAAAACGGATACTGGGCCTGAAAACTGGTGCTGTGCGGCCGAAGCCATGAAATCCGTGCCTTGCTCGGGGTTGCGTGGTTCCAGGAAGTACGTTTCCTGAATTTTGATTCTATCACATGAAAAATGGTTCTCATAGAAAAATATCGTGAAAAGCGATATTCGTGCTGTTTGGCCGTCCGGGCGGGCTGTCGTGAACCGAGCCTGATGTCTCGGCCATTTGGCTTCCATCCCTGACGCAATGAGTATTGGGCTGCTTTGCAGCGCTTTCCCGTTTGTCGGGGAAGCCAAGAGGCTTTGCCTCTTTCTCCCCGCAAGGAAAATAGACGCCGGCCGTGGCTCGGCTTTGCCTGCGCCCGCACCACCCGGCATCGATTTTCCTTAGCCCCTCCCATCTCCATCCTCAGCCGGAAGCAGGGTTGCATGAACAACCCACTTTCTATTTGGAGGATTTATCAATGACTTATCTCTTTGCTCAGCCCTATGACATTTCAGCAAGCGGCTTTTATTTCGAGAATTTTGAAGACTATCAGGCCAAGGCGGCGAAGGCCGTGAACCACTACGGTGAGCGTGTCGAAGAATTCGAGATCCAGTTTATCGATGGAGAAGACATCGATTGCGAACTCGCAAAAGCCTACGGGATCAATCAGGCCAATCTGAAAAGCTATTTCAGCGCTGTAGACGAACTGGACGAGGACGAAAAGAAAACGGTGATTTTAGCGGTTGGTGAATGCGGCTACGACATCGAACGTGTACTTGGCCATATCAGCGGCGTGGATCTGGACATCTACTATGTGTCCAGCATGCGCGAATTGGCCGAGCAGTTTGTCGAAGAAGGCCTGTTCGGGGAGATCCCCGAACGCCTGCAATACTATCTCGATTATGATGCCATCGCCCGTGACCTGTCGGTGGATTACACCGAGACGGTGATTGCCGGTGAAACCCTCATCTATCGCTGCGCATAAGAGGAGGGGATCATGACACAAGCCAATACTTCAAAAATCGAAATGGAGTGCGGCGGTTATTCCGCCGGGCATCCTTGGTATTATCTGCTCGGCGGCCCCGTGCCGACCTTGAAACAAATCCGTAGCTATGCAGAGAAATTTGAGCGGCGTGGCTACAGGGCAGAAGAAATCGATGCCGCGCACAGATTACCAGAGCCAAAACGTACGCATGCTCTTTCAAAAATACGTGCCGACATCATGGAAGAGCTGCGCAGGGATATCAGCGGTTATCGCAGAGCGGCAAAGAATCTGACAGAATACAGGAAGCAACACCAACCCGAGGCCAGTCCAAGGATCTGTGACGGTGTGCATGTGGCAATTAGCCTGAAACTCTCTCATCTGTTGAATGACTTCATCCATCTACAGAAGCTGGATTCCATACCCTCACAGCTCGACCTGTTTTGATTGGTAAGAAGGGCAAGTCTCTTGCCCTTCTGCCCCATGGCGAATGTGGGAGGGCAAGTGCAAGGGGACGGTGCGGGCGCAAGGCTTCGCCTGAGCCTCGGTTCCCCTTGCGCGCAGCGGGGGCAAAGCCCCTTTGAAATTATTGAGCCGTTTTGTCCGTTTGAATGGACAAAATCGGCTAGCGCCTTGCTGTGTAGGTCGCCTTTTGCCCGAAGTTCTAGTATAGCCATGCGCCACTAGGGGTTGAAGCTACGGGGGCTCGTTTGAACTATCCGCTCATCGGCGCAATAAGCGTGTTTACATTCGTCCTACTGGCCACAGCCAATGCGATGATCGTCCCGCTCGACGCGGCAGCAGTATGTGAGACGAAACTCTGCATCATCGTGCGCACCTTCAGTGAATACCAAACCCTAACAGGTGCGGGGCTTGCCATTATTGCGGCCTTTGTCGCCGCCCGCCCAGCATGGCTTCAGCTTCAAAAAATGAAACTGCAGCAAGATATTGCAGCGCGCTCCGCCATAGTCAGCCGACTAAAGGGAATTGAGGGGCGTGCCAGATACATGGAGAAGGAGGTGGATTCACTACTGCGTGAGATAATGAACCACCTTTACGATTTTGATGACGAGGGGGAGTTTGGATATGTTTCAACGCCAGTTGACCCGCAATGGGCTCACAATATGTCATCCCAGTGTCTTAGCATTGCCAGCAAGCTCGAAACCCATCAAAAATTGATGCGTGATACCCATCGTATAGAAGCTGCGCGGCGAAATGTTATTTTGGCGCTAGAAGCTCTAGATGATTGCCTGGACGGTATTTCTCTCCATGAAAGAGCACAAGGCGAACCAGAGATATCTTCTAGCCAACTAGAAGAATTTAAGAAAACTGAAGAAAAATCTAGAAACGACCTTCCGGAGAAAACCCGTGAAGTTAAAGAAGCCCTGGATGCCGCAAAAGAAGTTAGCGCATCCGAATCCAAGGCAATTCGTCGTCGCCTTCGCCGGATCGATGATGCCATTTTGGCCGAGGCCGAATAAGAGCCTTTATTCGGGCTCAACCGTCTCCGCTACAGAGCCGGAGACGGAGCACGGCTGCGCCGTGCCAACTCGGCCTCAATCGCGGCCAGTGTGGCGCGGATTGAAGGCAGATCCGCAGGATCGATCTGCGGGCAGGTCAGGGCGCGAAAGAGCAATGAGCGTAATCCATAAAGCTCCTGATCGCGCAGTCTTCGCAGTGCGTCTTGTCCAATCCATCCTCTCATAACAACCTCCGTTTCGTTTTGGACCCGAACCGTTCGGGTCGTCATGGCATCGGGAGGCGCAGGGGTGATCTGGTGAGACACCCGTCAGGGTCGCAACATCAAACGTGGAGCAGGAAAGCGCAGCGTTCCTTGTCATCCGCAGATCAGCTCATGCCAGAACCGAAATGCCTTAGACCCGAGCGAGTAGGGCAACGCAAACGGCGCGTTGTTTGGATGGATTGGTTTTGAACGCTGAAGAAGCCAGTGATCCGCCTATGCGCTTCGGGAAAGCCCGTCTTTTAGCGCATTCGTCCTGACCGAACGTGGCCTGCCGTCAAGTGCCTGCCCGCGCCTGTTTGCATAAACGCTCACCCGTGTTGGACATGACCGCGAGGCCTGCATCGCCCGGTCTATCGGAGCGGCGTAGACGAGCCAAACCCGAACCAAAGGAGGAAATCATGGCAAACTCAAATGAAAAACAAACCAATCCGCAACCCAACGCACCGGACTTTCTTGCCTGGCATGTCATCGACAAAGGCGAGAAATCGTTCTGGAACAAGGTCGGCGCCGCCTGGAAACATAAGGACGATAGGGGCTTCACCCTGCAGCTTGAGGTCGTCCCCATCAATGGCCGTATCGTCATGCGCCAGCCAATCGATGATCCAAAGCAAAGATGAAACGGCCCGGAGCGCCACAAGGCGTTCCATTCTATTAGATATAAATCAGTACGAAAAATATAAATCCATCTTATTGTAATACTAATAAATATATTATATGGTTTAATGACGTTATAATTTTTGTAATATTGTTGATCCGTCATGAATTTTATTGTTTTTCTTCTCCTAGTTCTATTCCCTTTCAATGTCTTTGCCGCCTGTTCGTCCCCGTCTGGGCAGGCAAGCCAGACTCGATATGATTTTACTGCGAATAAACTGTATTATTGCAATGATGCAGATTGGGTTGAAATGGGCGGTGGCGGCGGTGGAGGAGCGGGAGTTCCAACCGATGTAAAACTCACTACATCTTCTAACAATGGTAATTTTGGCGGTTTTGCAGGGATGAAATCTTTCATTGAAGCAAATGGATGCGCCGGATACCAGATTTGCTCAGCGGATGCCCTTTTTAAACACCTTGAGAATGGTGGGGTGAACCTTTCTGAGCGGGGGTGGGTAACTCCTGATGCTGTTCACAGTAGAGGAAGTTGCGCCGGCTGGACTTCATCAGCTGGCGGCGGTAACTATGGTTCATATTGGCTTGGTGGTGGATATTCGGGAGTCTACAACGTTACTTGTAGTATATCTATGAAAGTAGCTTGTTGCAAATTTGACTAATATTTAAAATAATTTACGTCCTTCGCGCTATCTGGGACAGAATACCCAAAATAACTGATCCAAGAAAAAGGTAGAACCCTCTCTGCACCATCTCGCCAGTCGTTGCCCCATAGCGCCGATCATAGAATGCTTGGGCTTGCGTCATGGCCTCGGGATCATCGGTCGGCAAACTAAAGCCGAGCCAGAACCCCATCCCCAGAAAAAACACCCCCAATGCAAGCCCAAGCCAAGCCAGCACCGAACCAATACGAACAAAGAACATCATTCCCTCAATCGTTGTTGCAAACGCTTAGTCTAATGCGTCAATGTTTAAAGCGAGATTTTGTTCGACTCCGCCCTTGATCGACGGTGGCGATGGTGAACTATAAAACCGACTTTTACCTTCACCAGTATGAATTTCTGTCATCGAATGAGACACCGTCTCGTTCATCGCTGTCCAGGCAACATGTGATTTTTTTGGGAATCCTGATCCTTCGTCGCCCTCGTCTCTCATTTAGTAGCTTACGGTTAAAGGAGCCGTTTCAAAACTTCGTGCAAGCCGGGGGCCGGCTTCCGCGTGTTTG
Source organism: Stappia stellulata DSM 5886 (assembly GCF_000423705.1). Classification (GTDB taxonomy): domain Bacteria; phylum Pseudomonadota; class Alphaproteobacteria; order Rhizobiales; family Stappiaceae; genus Stappia; species Stappia stellulata. The sequence continues at coordinate 107,571 of NZ_AUIM01000012.1, forward strand.
CAACGCTCGATACAATTTTTATGCCGCATGATCCAACCCCATTCGCCGAATAGCCCGGTCCAACGTTATACGAGAAACGCCGAGCATGTCGGCGATATCGTTGCGGCGTTCTCCGGCTGCGATCAGGCGATGCGCCTCGACAACGGCTTGGGGTGATAGGATCGGTCGGCGGCCTAAGCGGGTGCCGCGTTTCTTCGCCGCTTCGAGCCCGCAAAGCGTGTTCTCCAGGATGATATCGCGCTGGAATTCGGCAAAGGCACTGAAGAGGTGAAAAACCAGCTTGCCGCCGGGGGTGGCGGTGTTGATGCCCTCGGACAGCGACATGAAATGAATGCCGTCCTCCTGAAAGCGCACCAGCAAATCGGAAAGATGCAGGACGGAGCGGCCCAGCCGGTCGAGCTTATAGACCACGACCATATCGCCAGCCTTAACATCGTCCAGCATGGCGTCAAGGCCGGGGCGGCTACCCTTTGCGCCCGACACGCCATGATCCTCGAAAATCGGTGTGCATCCGGCCTGGTTCAGCGCATCGAGCTGCAGAGAAAGCCGCTGGTCCTTGGTGCTGACGCGGGCATAGCCAACCCGGCGGCCAGAGCCGTTTTCACCCGCATTCATGCCCGCATCTCCGCTTCACAAAAACGATCCTTTTTGAGAAAGGTGGAAATGGGTGCGGAGCGCTTTTCGGCTCCGGCTGAAAGTCGCGGAAACGCTGGCGTCCTAGTTTTGCATAAGGTCAATTTTCTGTTTATCTTTCTTATATCAGAATCCATGAATTATGTTCGGCATAAAACTTGGTTTGAGGGCAAGTATTATCGTAATTTTTCTTGGATTTAGCATACAGGTGCATGCGGAAACCGGGCTGACTTCGAAGGAATTTCTGACTTGGAATGAGAGTAATCGGCGTTCCTATATTCAAGTCGCCATGATGTCGATGAATATGATCTCCCTCGAAAACGACAAAAGTCAGTCAGACTGCATTGGGGATTGGTACGCAGCCGACAGACGCGGCGGCGAAGAGTACATTTATGAAATAATGAAAAAGGCCCCGGACTATCACCCAATTGGTGTAATTATGGCCGTGCTTGAAAAGAAATGTGGTCCATTCAAATACCGCTGATTTTAGATCTCTGGTTTTGCGGCCACCAACGGTTGGTTTGACGTTCTTTCATTTTTGTAATTCGGAGCGTCAAACCGAGACTCAATCGTCTTGACCTTTGTTTCCATCTCATCAAGCCGCTCAATGACTCCATCCTGCTCTTCCCGGAAGGATTGGACGGCTTCTTTGGTCAGCGGATCGTCATGGTCTTCCAGGGCGTCAAGGATCTCGCCAAGGCGCAGACTGTGCCCGTCGCTTTCGGCTTGCAGATCCTCCAAGGTCGCGCGGTCCTTGATCAATGACTGATAAGTTTCGTGCGCCGGGCGTTCGGTCCAATCGATGCCATCGACAATGGATTGATCGACCGGCTCGTTATCGGCGGTGTAGACGTCACCTTTTTCATTCATAAATGCCTTGCGGCCATCGGGCAGCATAACAGCCTGTTCGAGCACTTCATCGATTCCGCGATCGATCTTCTCCATTGCGCGCTCGATGCGATCTTGCAGGTCTGTCACCTTGGCTTGTGCCGCCCGGTTTTCGTCGAAGGTGGCTTCGTAGAGGCGCGCATATTCGGGGTCGTTCAGGAGTATCCAATCGAGCGCTGAGAGCGATGAACCCGAGCGGCCACCGCCTGCCCCTTTGGCCTCGCGAAGAGCCTCCCGCGCTTCTGGACTTAGAAAGCGCGGAATGCGTCCAACATCGACGCCGGAAAGCTCCCTTTGAAGATCGTCGAAATCCACTTGCCGCTTCACATCATCGGCAGCACCAGACCCCTTGTTAAACTCCCCTAAATAATCCGCCATGATATAATTTCTTTATATATTTCATTGTTTTAAAGCACACGAGCATTATACCATTTTTAGTGATCGGATTGCAAAATTGGCGTGCTCTACCTGCACTTCTCGGGACGAATTCAGCAGGGATCAACGTGAAATGACAGAGAACAAAACTCTATCTCGCCAGGAGCTTTACAAGCTTGTCTGGGAGAAGCCGATGACCAAACTCGCCAAAGAGTTCAATCTTTCGGACCAGGGGCTTGCGAAGATATGCAAGAAATTCGACGTGCCTCGCCCGCCGCGCGGCTATTGGGCGAAACTTGAGGTTGGCAAAAAGGTCATTCAGGAGAAATTGCCGGAGAAAAAAGCCGGCACACCGGAAACCATCGTCATTTACGTGAGAAGCGAAACGCAGCCGAAGCCGGAAAAGGAACCTCGCCTGGAGATCGAGGCGAAAATTCCTCAGGAAATTGCTATTCCCGATACGCTTCGAAGCGCCCATCCCATCGTCAAAGGGTGGATTGAAAAGCACCGCCTTAAACAAGCCAAGAGACGGGCGGACAGCCGCGAATGGCGTATTGGCTGGCACTCAATGCCCCTTCTTGATTTGAGCGAACGCGACCTTTATCGATTGCGGGTGACTAGTGCCTTTCTGAAGATCTCGGAAAAAGAAGGAGTTACGATTGAAAAAAGTTGGGCAAAGGGTGCTTTGACTCTCATTGTCGAAGACGAAAAAGTCGAAGTCGTTATCCTCGAAAAGATGATTAAAACCTATGGGCAAGACAATGATGACATCAAAAACTGGAGTGCTTATGCGGATTGCTACCAAAGCGGCTTGCGTCCATCCGGCTTTCTCAGGTTTGAGATCAAAACTTACGTTCCGGATATCGCCAGAGGGCCGTGGATAGAAACCAAAACCCACAAGGCCGAGAAGATATTGCCAACCCTTGTCGAGGAAACGCTTCGCGCAGGCCCGGCATTGGTGAAACGTAAAAAGGAATGGGAGGAAGCCGAGCGGCGACGCCAAAAAGAGGCTATGGAGAGGCTCCGACTACAGCAAGCTAAAGAACTTGACGACAAACGTTGGGCCACGTTTATGGCCATGTGCACGGATGCGGACTCCGCAGAGAAGCTACGCGCTTTCATTGAGCGGCTGAAAGTCAAATTGGCGGTCGAAGGCGATATTCAGGTTGGCGACCTTAATTTAAGCGAATGGATCGCATGGGCCGAACAGCGAACCCGGCAACTCGACCCCTTTGAGCAGAGCCTTGAAGATCTGTTTGGGAACATCGCACAGACCAAACATTATAGCTTCTAGCTTACCGGTATGCCGATCACAGCTCGGGCTCAGGCCCGGAATTTGTTCGACCGGGCCCATGCATTCGATCAGCGCGTCTAGGCAACTCACTATTCCGACGCTCATTGGTACGTGGTTGCAGAATTTCCCGCCGCTTGAGCAGATAGCTCGCGATATCATGTTGCAGTTCGGAAATCTCCTTGCTGCGCTGCTGGCGTAGCGTATTGATTTTTTGCTGGAGCCGCTGACGTTCTTCGAGGTGCTGAACGATCAGCTTTTCCTTCTCCGCAGAATCGCGCCGGTAAGCCTGCCAGGCTTCATATTCGTTCTGTTGCTTAATTCGGCGTGTCTTGCCTGTTACACGACTCCATAACCCTCCAAGACCCCTAGGAAGCCTTGCTGCGCGTTGCTGAGCTTCCTGAAGCTGGCGCTTGCCCAGTTTCTCCGAGAGGAGGATGCGCTCTTTTTTCTGGCGCTCGACCATTTGCGTTCGCTGATATTCGATAGCGGGGCGCAAGCGGCGGTAGTACATATCGACATCACGGATGAAGCTCTTAAGCCTTTCATCCATGCGTTCGGACACCATCGCTTTTACCTCCTCAATGGAAGGAAGCTGCGTGTCCTGGCCAAAGCGATCCCTGATATCTTTAGTCTTCACGCCCGACCAACGTGCCAGTGAATAGACTTCTCCGCGCATGTCCACCGCGACCACGGCACGTCGGTCGCCTTTGGCAATGAAATAGCCTTTTTCCTCTAGAGCCTCTTTGAGAGCTTTGGCAGTGTCGGATCTTTGCCAGCTCTCCTGAAACATCGCTTTGATCATGCGCGGGTCTTGCTGGATACGTTTGGCCTGTTGCCATTCCTTTAGGCTGAAATTGAGTGGATTGCGCAGTTCGCGGTCGATGAATCCCTTTGGTAACTTCCTGCCATGTTCGAGATAGAGTTCCTTAGAAACCTCCATAAGGCGGTTTTTAAAAAAGGGGAGCTGCTTGGCCGTCATCGTCTGCGCATCGATACGCGACCAAACCACATGCGCATGCCGTCTGCCTTCTTTCTCATGGAAGACAATCGCGCGTGGATGATCATCCAGGCTGAGCTTTTGCTCGATCATTTCAATCGCGGTTTCGAAGGTCTCAACAGGCACGTTTTCCGTTTCGGGAGGGCTAAGGCTGAGCGAGAACAGAAACTGTTTGCAACGGCTGCCCTTGGCGATGGCTTCCGCCTCATACAACGCCCCGTGCAAATTCTCGCTCAGGAAGCCGCGCAGCTCATGCAGCTCCACATGCTCATTGTCCTGCGTATTCAGCAGGTGGCTGGCGAGCTGGGTGGCGTTTGCGCGTTGAGAGGCCTTCAGGATCATGGGCCACTCCCCGGACCCTTGCCGAGAGCTTCCATAAGAGCGCAGCGCATATCTTCGATGGCTGCACAAGCTTCCTTCAAGGATTCGTCGGTTTCCGGTGTAACAGGTAAAATGCCAGTGTTTACGGCGCGGGCGAGTTGGTTGAGGTTTGCCGATAGGCGGGACGCGCCGAGTTGGCCTAGAACGCGCCCAAGAGCTTCGTGATCTTTGACGGGGAAATTGCCGCGCGTGCGGCGTTTTTCGACATGTTCGCCAAGCAAGCGCTCACGAATAAAGGCTCCGAGCGGCATCCCACCTGCAAGCTCTTCAAGCTTGGCGCGTTCCGCAAAAGTCAGGCGCAGCGAAAAGGGCGGGGGATATTTCGGCTCTTTCTCGGAAGCCGCTAACCTATTGAAATTACGGTCCAGAGGGTTCATCGTCGCACCTCAGACCATTAGTGTCTAAATGTCTGAGATGGCGTTCCCACTCCTCAAGCGCTTCAAAGAGAGAGTTTAAACTTTCTCCCTGTGGGTGCGCCATTTCTTCCCCTCTGCACGACTTAAGCGCTGAAAAACGCAGCCGATCGCCGCCTGAATTGCGGTCAATAGGAGAGCGTGAGGCGCAGGTGAGCAAGAAGCCTGGAAACGGCGGCGTTTGGCGTTGGAAGAGTTTGAATCGCTTTCGGTCGAGTGCTTGCGACACGAATGAGTTTCGGCCTGATATGGCGGGAGCGTGGCCCCTTGTCGCCATTCAGTGACGTTTTTCCGGATCGCAGACCCTGCCGTTCCCGTTCGGTCCATGAACCGCAGCCTCGTGCCTTGGTGCGATGTTCCCGGTGTGCCTGCAGGCGCTGCGCCGCAGCCTAGCGAGGGGCGAGCGTGGCAATCAGCCGATTTGCGACACGGGCCATTGCCGTTGCAGCGGAGAAGTCGAACTGGTTGATGGCGATGAACACGCCGACGCCGCGCGAGGGTGCAAAGGCAATGTAACTGAAGACGCCGTCGGTTCCACCTGCCTTCTGGATCACCAGCGGACGGTCGCCGTCCGGCATCATGATGACCCACCCGAGCCCCATCGCGTCCATATGCCCGGATTCATCCATGCCCGAGACCGGATCCAGTCCGTCCCGGATCAGCCAGGCGGCGTGGCTGAGGGCGCGGGCTTCGGCGCCCACCTGCCCGAAGCGATCGAGGTTCCAGTGAAGATATTTGACCATGTCGTTGGCCGTGGTGTGCAGCGACGAGGCACCGAAGCGGTTCGGGGTCGGCTCGCCCGGATCCATTTCGACGCCGTTCCAGTCATAGCCCGTCATGACATTGTCTCCCCGGGGCCGGGGAAATCCGGTGGCCTCAAGGCCGATCGGGTCGAGCACCGTCTCCTGAAGGAGGTCGGAATAGGATGTTCCGGACAGTCCCGAGAGCGCCATCGCCAGCACATCGAAGGCGACGTTGGAATAGAAGATGCCGGTCTGGGGGGTGAACAGCAACGGATCGCCCGCGAGGTTGGCCGCAAAGGATTCGTCGCTGTAGCGCGCGACGCCCGCGACGGGCACGAGTTCGCGCGGCAACCCGCTGGCGTGTGTGACGAGGTCGATCAGACGGATCTCGCGCCCCTCGCGCTCGGGCAAGGCCTCGATGATACCGACATGCGGTCCGGCGGGGTCGGTCAGAGCGGCATTGCCGGCGGCGACCGTATGGGCGAGCGCGAGGCCGGTAAAGGTCTTGCTGATGGAGCCGACGCCGATCTGTGTGTCGCCATCCGGTTCCCGACCGCTGCCTTTACTGACCTCGCCGAAGCCGAAGACCGCGGACTTTCCATCCCGCACTGCGGCGATGACCAGCCCCGGAACGCCGCTGTCGAGATGGAATATCTGGCCGGTGAACGCCACCGCCTCGTTTAGAATTGCATCTTCTGCGGATGTGGGAGTGGCGACCAGAAGCGCAACGGAAGCAGCAATGAACGGTTTCATCGTCAATCCGGGGTTTGAGTATGAGGGGCGATGCTATCGGGGCAATCTAGAGCATTGTCACCCTGCCTGTGGCTATTTCATAGATGCCGGCGACGGCGTTGAGTCTGCCGGCGGCATGGGCTTCCGACAGGATCGGCCCTTCTGTCTTTGCCAGTTCGGCGTTGCGCCGGGCGTTTTGGGCCGTCGACGCTGCCAGCAGGTCATCGGGTGCGCTGTCCATCACCTCATAGACGGCCGGTCGGATCGCGTTGACGAGACTGGGCAGGTTGCCCCGGGGGGAGTTCACGGTCGTTGATTGAAGCGATCGTGGCCTCAACGGCGCCGCACGCTGTATGGCCAAGCACCACGATGGTCTTGATGCCCAGTACAGCCACGCCGTATTCGAGTGTCGCCAGACCCTCTTCGCTGATGAAATTGCCCGCCACGCGAATGACGAACAGGTCTCCCGGTCCCTGATCGAAAATCAGTTCTGGCGCCACGCGGGACTCCGAGCAAGTGACAATGGCTGCGAAAGGCTGCTGCCCTTGGGCGCGGGCCGCACGTGTGACGGAATGATCCGTATTGATCGCCGCATTGTCGACATAGCGCGCATTGCCGTCCATCAGACGCTGCAGCGCCGCCTCAGGTGAGTCAGGCGCTGCTTTGAGCTCCCCGGCTTGTGCACATCGGAGCTGAGAAACTTGTCTCGACGGCAAGGCCCACGCCGCAGGATCAAGCGCTCGCGCAGCCTCAAGGAGCTCCCGTTCTGAGAAACCTATATAGGCTGTTTGCGTGCCTGCCGGCACGTAGATGTCGAAATCGGTTCGCTCAGGCATGAAGAATATGCTTTCCGTACAGCTAGCCGCGTGGTCGGAAAAGCGGAACGCCATACTCGGCGTGGAGTATGAAATTCTGCAGAAATCCGCAGGAGTGGAGCCCAGCTTCTGGACAGCTGCAAACTGGTGCTCTTGTACGATCTGCTGGCTTCCCAGGTCCAGAGTATGCATCTGCGACACCTGGCCGCCGCGACTGAGCTGATAGCACGCCATGGCAACCCAAGGCTGCATGGTCGCCTGTGCGGCGGCGTCCTCGATTGTCTTCGCGCGCAAGGCGTTGCCAAAGGCCGCGCCGTCCTGCGCCGCTGGGGACGCGTCAATCGGGACTGTCATGCGAGCTTGTTCCATATGAAGCGGTGACCGTCCTCTCAACCTATTCTGCGGCAACCGATATGGCGAGCATCGAGAAGGCCTCTTCTCGACGGGCGGAATGTGCACGTCCTGCGGTTGGTGTCGCAAGCGAACCGGCGGCTCCCGGCCCCCAAATTTCCGGTCACACACTTGCGGCCGTGCTGGCGCCGTCGTCGGCAGATTGAGGCTTTGGCCCTCCCGACTGGATCGAGAGCGCATGCTGGAATTTTGAGGACTATGGCGTAGATAGGGTTGCGATCTTCACCCGGTGCGGCGCGCCGTTTCTCCCTGGAAATTCCGATCCGGATCCCGCCTGACGCGGTGAGAAGTCGGCGCGAACCGCGCGGTCACGGTTTCTTCTCGGCCGTGACGGCCTCGGCGGCCAGTTCGACTTCCGCCGCCTCCATTTTCGCTTGTTCGTCCGCTTCGTCTTCGGCGGCGGCTTCGCGTTCGGCCTCCGCGTTCTCCGCCGCCCAGACGCCGGCGGCTTCCACCGCCACGGGCGAGGCGGTCGGCAGGACGCCGAGGTAGCTTTCCGTTTCCTCCGTGGGCACGACGGCGCGCTGCGTCATGCGATAGAGCGCATAAAGCGCGATGGCCGCGAAGGTGACGCCGAGCGACGGCCAGAAGGCGAAGGGGCCGAGCTCTTCCATCGCCCAGCCGGTCGCAAGCGGGCCGGCAATGGCGCCGAGCCCGAAGGTGAAGACCAGTCCGCCCGAGGCCGCCGGCATGTCTTCGGCCGAGAGCGTGTCGTTGGTATAGGCGAGGAACAGCGCATAGAGCGGCGTCGTCACCCCGCCGGCGAAGAAGGCGGCCGTCATCAGCGCCACCAGCCCGCCGCCGGTCACCCAGCCGAGCAGGCAGGCGGCCGCGCCCATGCAGGACGCGCCGAGGATCAGCTTGCGCCGGTCCATGCGGTCCGACAGCCAGCCGATCGGGTATTGCAGCACCAATGCGCCGGCAAAGAGCATGGCGACGAAAAGCGCGATCTGCGAGGCGGTCATGCCGATCTGCGAGCCGAAAACCGCGCCCATGCCCGATTGCGTCGCATAGACGCTGCCGAGCAGGAAAATGCCGACCGTTCCGAGCGGGGAGCCGGCGAACAGGCCCCTGAGCGACATCGGCCGCGCGACCTCCACCGCCGGCACATGGGCGACCGACAGCAGGATGGGTGCAAAGGAGACCGACACCAGGATCGAGGCGCCGATAAAAAGCACGGAGGTGCCGGCATCGCCCAGGGTCAGCAGGCCTTGCGCGCCGATGATGCCGAGCGTCTGCGCGATCATATAGGCCGAAAGCACCTTGCCCCGTGTCTCGTTGGTGGCGGCGTCGTTGAGCCAGCTTTCCGCCGCCACATAGATCCCCGACATGCAAAAGCCGACGAGCACCCGCAGCAGCGTCCAGGCGATGGGGTCGGTGAAAAGCGGAAAGGCGATCAGCCCGGCCGACATGAAGCTTCCAAGGGCCGCGAAAACCCGCACATGCCCGACGCGGCGGATCAGCGCCGGCGTGAAGCGCGCGCCCGACAGGAAGCCGGTGAAATAGCCCGAGGTCACGATGGCAAGCTCGGCCGCGGAAAAGCCCTCGATGCCGCCGCGCAGGCCGATCAGCGTGAAATGCATGCCGTTGCCAAGCATGATCAGCACAATGCCGAGCAGCAGCGCCCAGACCCCGGCCAGAACCTGAAACATCACCCGTCCTCGTCCCGTCCGTGACCGTTCCCTGCGCTCCCAGCCTTGACACAGGCGACGATGTGCAATCGTCAATACAGCGTCGCATTCCTGTCCGATTGCGACAATTCTGACGCTGCGTAAATTTCGGGCATTCCTCGACAATCTATCCAAGCGTCTGAAAACGCTTTAGCTTTGCCCGCAACCAGAGGAACGGGCAGGGAGACGCCGGAACATGACGACACGGAACGGGGCGGTGGAACGGGCTGCGCGCTACTTCGACGAGGGCAATTTTCGCAAGGATCTGGCGCGGCTCGTCGCCTTCGAGACGGAGAGCCAGAACCCGGCGCAGGCAGCCGAATTGCGCCGCTACATCGACGAGATGGCCAAGCCCTGGCTGGAGCGTCTCGGCTTCACTTGCGAGGTGCTGGAAAACCCCGATCCGCGCGGCGGCCCGCTGCTCTACGGCGAGCGCGTCGAGGATCCGGCGCTTGAGACCGTCTTCACCTATGGCCATGGCGATGTCATCCGCGCCCAGACCGAGCAGTGGCGCGAGGGCTTGCATCCCTTCGCGCTGGTGGAGGAGGGCGACAAGCTCTACGGGCGCGGCACGGCCGACAACAAGGGCCAGCACCTGATCAATCTCTCCGCGTTGGAAGCGGTGCTTGATGCGCGCGGATCGCTCGGCTTCAACGTCAAGATCGTTCTCGAAATGTCGGAGGAAACCGGCTCGCCCGGTCTCGCCAAGCTTTTTGCCGACAACCGCGAGCGCTTCGCCGCCGACGTGCTGATCGCCTCCGACGGGCCGCGTCTGGAACCCGACCGCGCGACGATGTTCATGGGGTCGCGCGGCGGCGTGAATTTCGATCTCAAGGTGCATTTGAGGGACGGCGCGCATCACTCCGGCAACTGGGGCGGGGCGCTGGCCGATCCGGCGACGATCCTGGCCCATGCGATTGCGGCCATCGTCGATCGGCGCGGCTCGATCCGCGTTCCCGAATGGCGGCCGACGAGCCTGACGCCGGAGATCCGCGCCACGCTCAAGGGCCTGCCGGTCGATGGCGGCGACGGGCCGAAGGTCGACCCCGACTGGGGCGAGCCGGACCTGACACCGGCGGAACGCGTCTTCGGCTGGAATTCCTTTGCCGTTCTGGCGATGACGAGCGGCGTGCCGGAGGCGCCGGTCAATGCGATCTCGGGCGAGGCCCGCGCCCACTGCCAGCTGCGCTATGTGGTCGGCACGGACCCGGACGACATTCTCCCCGGCCTGCGCCGCCATCTCGACCGCGAGGGCTTCGACATGGTGGAGATCACGCCGGCGGACCGGGTGTTCTTCCGCGCGACACGGCTCGATCCGGCGAACCCCTGGGTCGGCTTCGTCGCCGCCTCGCTGGAAAAGACCGCAGGCCAACCTCCGCATATCCTGCCCAATCTCGCCGGCTCGCTGCCCAACGACACGTTTTCCGAGGTGCTCGGCCTGCCGACGGTCTGGGTGCCGCATTCCTATCGCGGCTGCTCGCAGCATGCGCCGAACGAGCATGTCATCCAGTCCACCTGCCGCGAGGCGCTGCAACTGATGGCGGGGCTGTTCTGGGACATCGGCGAGCGGTCGATTTCGACCGGCCGAAGCAAAAGCGGCGAGCCTGTTGAACAGGGATGGAAAGAATGACGATTTCTCAATATGTTGCGCCGATCTGACACGATGACCCAGGTCGTCATCCCGGACGGAGCGTGAGCTGCGATCCGGGATCGGCGAGGCACGATGTTTCGGCTCTTGTCTTGCCAAGAAAACTGGATTGTGGCTCCCCGATACCGGGTCGCGGCTCGCGCCTTGCCCGGTATGACGCGGGAGTGGCGATACCCTCCGTAAGCCCGCCCGCAAGGTCTTGAGAGGCCTGTTCCGTCCGCCCGCGATAGCCGGCGCCTCGCCGCGTTGTGTGATCTCCGGTCGGCGATGGTCTGTGCCAAAGTGTCGCGGGCGCGAACCGCGTCGGTGCACCGGGCGTAAAAAACTCATCCAGACGGGAGGACAGGATGATTGATTTTCGCACCCCTTACGACCCGCGCGATCTGTCGCGCATGATGAGCCTTCAGGCCAGTTATCTTCGCCAGGACGGGCTTGTGATCGAAGCCCGCGCATTGGCGAAGCGCGCCGATGAATTCGGCGCCTATGCGATGCTCATGCAGGATCTCGGCACGTTGCCGGTCCGGTCGGAGACCGGCGCCCGCACGTGAGCAAGACGACCTTCCCCGCATCGCGGGCGGAGGCAACGGCGCGGCTGGCGGCGTTCCTTCCGCACGCCGGAAAAGACTACGCCCGGCTGCGCAATCACGACCCCGGTCCCGATGCGCCCTCGCATGTGTCGAAGCTTTCGCCCTACGTTCGCCACCGGGTCCTGACCGAGGCGGAGCTGGTCCGCGCCGCCGTCGACCGGCATGGTGAGGGGAGGGCTGAAAAATTCATTCAGGAAGTCTTCTGGCGCACCTACTGGAAGAGCTGGCTCGAGCTTCGCCCGGGCGTCTGGGACGCCTATTGCGCCGCGCGCGACCGTGTTCGGGCCGAAGTCACCGCCGACGCCGATCTCGCGGCGGATCTCGCCCGCGCGGAAGTCGGGCGCACCGGGATCGACTGTTTCGACCACTGGGTGCGGGAACTGGTCGAGACCGGCTATCTGCACAATCACGCGCGCATGTGGTTCGCCTCGATCTGGATTTTCACGCTGAGATTGCCGTGGGAACTGGGCGCCGATTTCTTCCTGCGCCATCTGCTCGACGGCGATCCGGCCTCCAACACCCTGTCCTGGCGCTGGGTCGGCGGGTTGCAGACGCGCGGCAAGACCTATCTGGCGCGCGCCGACAACATCGCGGCCCACACCGGCGGACGGTTCGACCCGCAAGGGCAGCTGGCGCAAGAGGCGCTTCCGCTCGACGGCCCGCTGCCACCCGTGCCGCGGCCGATTGCGCCCGGTCCAAGGCTCGGGAACGATGGCGGCCGGACCGGGCTTCTTGTCTTCGACGACGATGTCGACGTGCAAGAGCTGGCCGAACGCGTCATGCCGGTTGCGGTCGCCGGTGTTTCCAGCGCGGCGGCGCGCTCCGATGCGCCCGTGGCGTCGAATGTGCAGGACTTTGCCGCAGGCGTTCTGGACGATGCCCTGTCGCGTCTGTCGGTTCCCGGTGCGCGTGTGCATGAAACGGTCCTGACACCGGAGGGGATTGCGGAGACCGCCCGGCGCTGGGCGCGCGAACACAGGCTCGACCGCGTCGTCGCGCGCCATGTCCCGGTCGGGCCGGGGCGCATCATCGCGGATCGCATTGCCGGAGCGCTCCAGCCGGGCGGTGTCGCCTTCGTTCAGGACATGCGCGGCTACGATGCCCGCGCCTGGCCGCTCGCCACCACGGGCTTTTTTCCTTTCCGGAAACACATTCCGGATCTGGTCGCCGCGCTCGAGACCTCCGACTGAGCGCGGGGCAGCTCTGCGTTCGCACCGCTTGACCCGCCCGCGGCCGTCTCCTATCGTCGCCTTCGATTTCGTTGGGGTGCCCGTCGGGGCTGAGAGACGCGAAGCTGCGTCAACCCACTGAACCTGATCCGGGTCGTACCGGCGGAGGGAACGAATGAAGCGCCGTCAGGCGCATGGCCGCAATGTGACGCGGTCTTTCGGATCTCCCTTTTCGCCAGAAAACCCGCCCGGATCGCGACCTTTGGTTTGCGCGCGCACGGGCTCTGCCGTGTTCGACGCGGGGAGAGCGGGTGAGACATGGACGCGACGACACGCGACCGTAGGGCAGACACAGCGCGCGGCAAACCGGCAGCGCCGGCCATCGCGCTGACCGTCGCCGGTTCCGACAGCGGTGGCGGCGCAGGCATTCAGGCCGATCTCAAGGCGTTTTCCGCGCTTGGCGTTTATGGCGCCAGCGCGATCACGGCGATCACGGCGCAAAACACGCGGGCCGTCACCCATATTCACGACATTCCCCTCGATGTTGTCGCCGGCCAGATCGCCGCTGTGCTCGACGATCTCGACGTGGCGGCGGTGAAGATCGGCATGCTGTCCTCGCCGGAAATCGTCGAGACGGTCGCCGGGGCGCTTGTCGGCTACGACGGTCCGGTGGTGCTCGATCCGGTGATGGTCGCCAAGTCCGGCGCGCAATTGCTGCGGGACGAAGCCGTTGCCGCCGTGCGCGATATCCTGTTGCCGCGCGCAACGCTCGTGACGCCCAATCTGCCGGAGGCAGCCCTTTTGCTCGGCGAGGATCCGGCGAGTGACCTTGCAGCTGCCGAGTGCCAGGGCCGCGCGCTTGCAGCCCTCGGTCCGGCCGTCCTGATGAAGGGCGGACATGCGAAAGGCGCCGTTTGCACCGATCTTTTGATCGCCGGCGATCTTCCCTCGCTTCAACTCAAGGCGCGGCGGCTTGAAACGAAAAACACCCATGGCACCGGCTGCACCCTTTCGGCGGCGATTGCGGCGGGCCTCGCGAAGGGGGCAGGTCTCGCGCAGGCCGTGCGCGACGCTCACGCCTATCTGCATGGCGCGCTTTCCTGCGCCGATGAACTGAACGTGGGCTCCGGCCATGGCCCGGTGCATCACTTTTATCGCCAGTGGGAGCGCGCATGACTCAGGTCTCGGTCATCGGAGCCGGCGTCGTCGGCCTGACCTGCGCCACGGCTTTGACGGAAACCGGCCACGACGTCACGGTCTTCGACCGGGCAGACGGTCCGGGGCCGGCCTCCTGCTCCTGGTGGGCGGGCGGGATGCTCGCGCCCTGGTGCGAGGGCGAGAGCGCGGAAGAGCCGGTGGAACGGCTCGGCGCCGAGGCGCTCGACTGGTGGGCGGAGCGCGTCGACGGTGTCGCGCGCAACGGCAGTCTCGTGGTCGCGCCGGCGCGCGATGCGGCGGACCTGCGCCGGTTCGAGCGGCGGACACGAAACGCGGAGAAGATCGACGGCGAGCGGGTCGCGGAGCTGGAACCCGATCTCGCCGGCCGCTTCCGCCAGGCGCTGTTCTTTGCGCGCGAAGGCCACCTCGATCCGCGTGCCGCCCTTGCCGGACTGCGGCAGCGGCTGGCGGAGGCGGGCACGCAGGTTCGCTACGGCGAGGACCGCGATCCCGAAACCGCGCCGGGCGATATCGTCGTCGACTGTCGCGGGCTGTCGGCGCGCGGGGACGTCGCCGGGCTGCGCGGGGTCAAGGGCGAGATGCTGGTGCTGCGCACGGCGGAGGTGGCGCTGTCGCGCCCCGTGCGGCTGCTGCATCCGCGCATTCCGCTCTACATCGTGCCGCGCGGCGAGGGCGTCTTCATGGTCGGCGCGACGATGATCGAAAGCGACGAGCGCGACCGCATCTCCGCCCGCGCCATGCTGGAGCTTCTGGGCGGCGCCTATGCGCTGCATCCGGCCTTCGCGGAGGCCGAGATCCTGGAAATCGGCGTCGATGCGCGGCCCGCCTTTCCCGACAATCTGCCGCGCCTGACGCGTGAGGGGCGCGTCCTCCGTGCCAATGGCACCTATCGCCACGGCTTCCTGCTCGCGCCTTCGCTTGCCGCGCAGGCCACCGGGCTTGTCACCGACCCGTCCTCCCAACCGGAGTTTTTCCATGAGCATCATCGTCAACGGCGAACCGCATGACCTTGCGCCGTCTTCGCTGGCGGCGCTCCTGACCGATCTCGGCTATGGCGAGGCCATCGTCGCAACCGCTCTCAACGGCGATTTCGTGCCGGCGGAAGCGCGCGACGAAACGCCGGTCGCGCCCGGCGACCGCATCGAGATCCTCGCGCCGATGCAGGGAGGCTGAGCCATGCTCAAACTCTACGATCACACGGTCGAAAGCCGGCTGCTGCTCGGCACCGCGCTCTATCCCTCGCCTGCGATCATGGCAGACGCCATGCGCGCGGCGCGCTGCGACATCGTCACCGTGTCGCTGCGCCGGGAATCGGGGGCGGCACGCGCCGGGCAGGATTTCTGGGGCTTTATTCGGGATCTCGGCATCCGCGTGCTGCCCAACACCGCCGGCTGCCACACGGTCAAGGAGGCGGTGACCACGGCGCAAATGGCGCGCGAGGTCTTCGCCACGTCCTGGGTCAAGCTCGAGGTGATCAACGACGCCGACACGCTCCAGCCCGACGTCTTCGGTCTGGTCGAGGCGGCGCGGATCCTCGCCGATGACGGCTTCCAGGTGTTTCCCTATTGCACCGAGGATCTCGGCGTTGCCGAACGGCTGGTCGAGGCCGGCTGCGAGGTGCTGATGCCCTGGGGCGCGCCGATCGGCTCCGCGCGTGGCCTCAACAATGTCTACGGGTTGCGGTCGCTGCGCGCGCATTTTCCCGACATTCCGCTGATCGTCGATGCCGGTCTCGGGCTGCCGTCGCATGCGGCGGCCGCGATGGAGCTTGGTTATGACGCGGTGCTTCTCAACACGGCGGTCGCCAAGGCCGGCGACCCGGCGATGATGGCCGACGCCTTCGCCCGCGCGGTCGAGGCCGGCCGGCTGGCTTATGCAGCCGATCCGCTGGAGCCGCGCGACATGGCCGCTCCCTCCACCCCCGTTCTCGGCAAGGCGTTCCTGGAATGAAACTCGATCCCTTTTACCCCATCGTCGACAGTGCGGCCTGGGTCGCGCGCCTCGTCCCGCTCGGCGTGCGGCTGGTGCAATTGCGCATCAAGGACCGGCCCGAAGACGAGATCCGCGCCGAAGTCCGCGAGGCGGAAGCGCTTTGCCGCCGCCACGACTGCCTGCTGGTCGTCAACGATTTCTGGCAAATCGCCATCGAGGAAGGCTGCCGCTTCGTGCATTTGGGTCAGGAAGACCTGGCCGACGCCGACCTCGCCGCGATCCGCAAGGCGGGTCTGGGTCTGGGCGTCTCCAGCCACGACCATGCGGAACTGGAAACGGCGCTCGCCGCAACGCCCGACTACATCGCCCTCGGGCCGGTCTATCCCACCATCCTGAAGAAGATGAAATGGGCCGAGCAGGGCCTCGACAAGCTCACCGAATGGAAGGCGGCAATCGGGGATATCCCGCTCGTCGCCATCGGCGGCATGAGCGTGGAGCGCGCGCCCGGCGCGTTTGCCGCCGGCGCCGACATCGTCTCCGCCGTCACGGATATCACTCTCAACGAGGACCCGGAAGCGCGGGTCCGCGCCTGGCTTGACGCAACGCGCGTCTGACTCAATCGCTCTCAAGTTTCACGAAACGAGGCACGAAAATGCGAATTCTTGCACTGATTTTGTCGATAGTGATCAGCATGCCGGCCATGGCAGCCGACAAGATGACGCTGCTGCTCGACTGGTACGTCAACCCCGACCACGGTCCGGTGATCGTCGCGCAGGAGCTTGGCTATTTTGCCGATGCAGGCCTCGAGGTCGAGGTCATCGCCCCGGCCGACCCGTCCGCGCCGCCCAAGATGGTGGCCGCCGGCAAGGCGGATCTGGCCATCTCCTATCAGCCGCAGATCCACCTGCAGGTGGCGGAAGGCCTGCCGCTGAAGCGCGTCGGCACGCTGGTCGCCTCGCCGCTCAACTGCCTGATGGTCCGCGACGACGGTCCGGTCAAGACCATCGCCGACCTGAAGGGCCGCAAGGTCGGCTATTCGGTCGCCGGCGTCGAGGAGGCGCTGATGGTCGCCATTCTGGCAAAGCACGGGCTGACGATGGACGATATCGAGATGATCAACGTCAACTGGTCGCTGTCGCCGTCGGTGATGTCGGGTCAGGTCGACGCGGTCATCGGCGCCTACCGCAATGTCGAACTCAACCAGATGGAGATCGAGGGCGTGAAGGGCCGCTGCTTCTTCATCGAGGAAGAGGGCACGCCGACCTATGACGAACTGATCTATGTCGCCAATCCGGAGCTGATGGACACCGACATGATCGCCCGTTTCCTGGAGGCGACCGAGCGCGCGACCCAGTATATCGTCAACCACCCGGAAGAGAGCTTCCGCATCTATTCCGGCACGGCCAAGGAGCTGCAGGACGAGCTGAACGAGCGCGCCTGGTTCGACACGATCCCGCGCTTTGCGCTGCGTCCGGCCGCCCTCGACCATCGCCGCTACGCGCGCTTCGAGGCATTCCTGAAGGACGCGGGTCTGATCGAGACGGTCAAGCCGGTCTCCGACATCGCCATCGACGTGACCGCACCATGAGCGAGGCACCCGATTTCGGATCGCCGGTCTATGCCGCCTGGCGGGCGTCGGCCGGACCGGCATGGCCGGCCTATACCGGTCACGCCTTCGTCAAGGGCCTTGGCGACGGCACGCTGCCGCGCGATGCCTTCCTGCATTATCTCAAGCAGGACTACATCTTCCTGTTCCACTTCGCCCGCGCCTGGGCGCTGGCGGTGGTGAAGGCGGATACGATCGCGGAGGCGCGCCTGGCGGCGGCCATCGTCGACGGGCTGGTCAATACGGAGATGTCGCTGCATGTCGAGATCTGCGGAAGGGCCGGTATCGCGGAGGCGGATCTGCTCGCCGAGGAGGAAGCGCTGGAGAACCTCGCCTACACCCGCTACGTCACCGATGCCGGGCTTTCGGGCGATTTTCTCGATCTGATCGCAGCCCTTGCCCCTTGCGTGATGGGCTATGGCGAGATCGGCTTGCGGCTTCAGGAAACATCCGCGCCCGACACGCCCTATCGCGAGTGGATCGAGACCTACGCCGGTGACGACTATCAGGCGCTTTGCGCCAAGGTCGGCGCGCTGATCGAGACGGCGACGGTCGCCCGCCTCGGCGCGCGACCGCAGGACACGCCCCGCTTCGCGGCCATCGCCGCGCGTTTCCGCAACGCGACGCGGCTTGAGGTCGGCTTCTGGGGCATGGGGCTCCGGGGTCATGTGTGAGGGGCATCCGTGACAAAGGCTGAGACGCCCGTTTCCCCTGTCGGTTCCGCGCCCTCACTCCGGCTCGGCGGCGATTTTCGTCATGCCGGCCGACCGTTGTTTTCCGGCCTCGATCTGCCGGTGGCGGCGGGGCGCTGGACCTGTCTGCTCGGGCCGTCCGGTGTCGGCAAATCGACGATCCTGCGGCTTTTCGCCGATCTCGATACCGGCGGCAGTTTCGACGGCGAGATTTCGGCGAGCGACGGCGCGCCGGTTGCCGGCCGGGTCGCCTTCATGGCCCAGACGGATCTGCTCGCGCCCTGGCTCGATGTCATGGGCAATGTCACGCTCGGCAGCCGCTTGCGCGGCGAGCGGATCGACCGGGCGCGCGCCCGCGATCTCATCGAGCGCGTGGGCCTTGCCGATCACGTCGAAAAGGCGCCGGCGCGGCTTTCGGGCGGCATGCGGCAGCGCGTCGCGCTTGCCCGCGTCTTGATGGAAGACCGGCCCATCGTGCTGCTCGACGAGCCCTTCGCGGCGCTCGATGCGCGCACGCGTGCGGAAATGCAGGATCTCGCCTTCGACACGCTGAAGGGCCGCACGGTCTTGCTGGTGACACATGATCCGGCCGAAGCCGTGCGCCTTGGCCACCGGATCTTCATTCTCGCGGAATCCGGCCTGTCGGAGATCGAGGCGCCCGCGCTCGACCCCGTGCGCCCCGTCGAGGCGCAAGAGACAATGGACATGCAGGTGCGGTTGTTTCGCGCGCTGAGAGGAGAGCCGGCATGAGCGCGGGACGGGCATTCTCCGAGGAGGTGACGAGACTGCAGCGCGTACGCGATGCGGTGCTCGCCGCCGGTGTGGCGCTGGCGCTGTGGCAGGCGGTGGTCTGGGTGACCGCCGTGCCGCCCTTCATCCTGCCCGGTCCCTGGCGTGTGGCGGAAAGCCTTGTCGCCAATGCCGGGCTGATCGCGGAAAACGCGTGGGTCACCATCGCCGAAGTCATGATCGGGCTGGTGCTCGGTGCGGTCCTCGGCGCCGCGACCGCGCTGCATTTGATGATGTCGCCGCTGGCGCGCCGTCTGGCGCTGCCGATCATGGTGTTCAGCCAGGCGGTGCCGGTCTTCGCGCTGGCGCCGATCCTGACGCTGTGGTTCGGCTACGGCATGGCCTCCAAGATCGCGATGGCGCTGCTGATCATCTATTTCCCGGTGGTCTCGACCTTCTACGACGGGTTGCGCCGCACCGATCCGGGCTTGCTCGATCTCGCCCGCACCATGGGCGCGCCGCCCGCGCGCACACTCCTGTTCCTGAGGCTTCCGGCGGCACTTCCGGCTTTCGGGTCGGGCTTGCGGCTTGCGGCGGTCTACGCTCCCATCGGGGCTGTCATTGGCGAGTGGGTCGGCGCCTCCAAGGGGCTTGGCTACCTCATGCTGCTTGCCAACGGACGCGCCAAGACGGACCTGATGTTCGCCTCGCTCTTCGTGCTCGCGCTCTTTGCGGTGGTGCTCTATGCCGCCGTTTCCGCTTTCACGCGGCGCATGACGCGCTGGTCGAGCGAAACGACCGACGGGGCCTGAGCGTCCCGTCCGTCACGCGTTCGCGGCGGTTCCATCGGCGCCGGGGCGGGCCAGAAGCACCGCCGTGCCGGA
The DNA here is from genome assembly GCF_000423705.1 of Stappia stellulata DSM 5886. Classification (GTDB taxonomy): domain Bacteria; phylum Pseudomonadota; class Alphaproteobacteria; order Rhizobiales; family Stappiaceae; genus Stappia; species Stappia stellulata. The sequence goes on from NZ_AUIM01000012.1 coordinate 127,349, forward strand.
GCGAAGCGACACGTTGACACCGGCGTCATTGCCGGCGGCAACGCGGTTGGACAGCGTCAGCGACTGGCCCATCGTCACGTTGCGGTCGATGAGCGGCCAGTCCACCCCGCCAAGGCTCAGGGCCGCCAGATCGGAAAAGGCGAGCACGGAAAACAGAGTGCCCGCCGGCAGGCCGACGGTCTGATTGCCTTGCATCAGCGGCCAGGCTTCCTCCGTGCCGCTGGTCATCATCACCGGCAGACCGCCGGCGTGCAGGCTGATGCCGTGCAGCAGATTGTGGACCGCGTGGTCGGAGCGCGGTCCGCCGAGCGCGCCGGCGATGACCAGACGGCTCGCACCGCGTGCCAGCGCTTCCGCGACGGCGAGTTCGCCGTCTGTCATGTCCTTGTCTTCCGGATGGGACTGGCGCGGAACATGCGCCCAGTCGCGGGCCAGCCGTTCGTCGCTGGAATCGAAGTCCCCCACCCACAGTTCCGGCGTGACCCCGAGTGCGGCCGCGTGGCGCATGCCGCCATCGGCGGCAATCACGCGGTGGCCGGCGATCTGCGCGGCGAGACGCGGGGTCGGCGTGATCTCTCCGCCAAGCAGGATGAGAAAGGGCGTGTCGTCTTGCATGTCGCGCCGTCGGGTCCGGTTTCGCTGTCAAATCGATCGTCGCCTTGTACCACGGCGATTTTTTCGCGCATTGTGCGATCAAGGGAGGACACAATGAATCTTTCGCACATGCTCGCAGACCGCGCCGAGGCAGGAAACCCGGTGCGTGTCGCCCTGATCGGCGCCGGCAAATTCGGCTCCATGTATCTGACCCAGGCGCGGCTTACGGCGGGCGTTCATGTCGCCGCCATCGTCGATCTCGATCCGACCCGCGCCCGCAGGACGCTTGCAACCTGCGGCTGGCCGCAGGAGCAGGGCAACGCGCCCTCGCTCGACGCGGCGATGGCCTCGGGCGCGACCTTCGTCACCGACGCGCTGGCGCCGGTGCTGGCCGACGGCCGCATCGACGTGGTGATCGAGGCGACCGGCGACCCGGCCGTCGGCATCCGCCATTGCCTTGCGATCATCGACGCCGGCAAGCATGTGGTGATGGTCAATGTCGAGGCGGACGTTCTGGCCGGCCCGCTTCTCGCCCGCAAGGCGAAGGCTGCCGGTGTCGTCTATTCGCTCGCCTGGGGCGACCAGCCGGCGCTGATTTGCGAGCATGTCGACTGGGCGCGGACCTGCGGCTTCAAGGTCGTCTGCGCCGGCAAGGGCACGCGCTATCTGCCGGGCTATCACCAGCTCACGCCCGATACGGTCTGGGATGTGCTGACGCAATATCTCGACATCACCGACCGCAGCATGATCAACCCGAAGATGTTCAATTCCTTCCTGGACGGCACCAAGTCCGGGATCGAGATGACGGCGGTCTGCAACGCGACCGGCCTGGTGCCGCAGCCGGACGGACTGGCGTTTCCCCCGGCAAGCCGGTTTGAACTCTCCTCCGTCTGCAAGCCGAAGGACGCCGGCGGCACGCTGGCGCTGTCGGGAACGACGGAGGTCGTCTCCTCGCTCACCCGTGCGGGCGAAAACGTGCCGCACCATCTGGCGATGGGCACCTTTGTCGTCATCGAGGGCGAGACGGATTACGCCCGCCAGTGCTTTCGCGAGTACCACATGCTTGAAGACGAGAGCGGGCGCTTCGCCACGCTTTACCGTCCGACCCACATGATCGGAATGGAACTCGGGCTTTCGGTCGCCTCGGCCGTGCTCAGGCGCGAGCCGACCGGCGTGCCGGGCGCTTTCGTGTCCGATGTGGTGGCAACCGCAAAGGGGCCGCTCAAGGCCGGCGACACGCTCGACGGCGAGGGCGGGGCAACCGTCTGGGGCAAGCAGCAACCGGCGGCGGTCTCGCTGGCAAAGGGGTTCCTGCCGCTCGGTCTGGCAAGCGGCGTGCGGCTCACCCGCGACATCGCGGAAGGCGAGATGCTCACCTGGGACAGCGTTGCCATCGACGCCGACGATCCGGCGGTCAGGATCCGCCGCGAGATGGAGGCGGCCTTTTCGCCGGCCTGAACCCGGGAAGCGGACCCGCACCGAGACGACGGGTGACGCGTGGGCAGGGCCCGCGCGCGCCTGTCTGCGACCGGGTGCCGTCGGGTTCGCGCAAACCGGGTGCGGTCCGGACTTCGCAGGCGCAGAAGGTGCGGTCTCTTTTCTCTCTTGGTGGTTTTCTATTGTTCGAAAGTAAAATTGAAAAGAAGTCATCGATAGAAATTACAATTACGCAGTTGCGATAATAATATCTGTTTGTTTTTTCCGTTTTTGGATTCTCCTATTCACTTGTTTTTTAGCGAATCGGGTGAATTTTGGCAATTGCGTTAAGTATCCCAGATATTGCGCGTGATATTTTTCGATTTCCTCCAGGAGGCGGAGCCTGAAATGAAGTGGTCGTCCATCAAGATGAAGCCCAAGATTTTGTTGGGGATGTCCTTTCCGATCCTTCTCTTGATCGTGATCGGTATCCTGTCGATCTCGAGCCTTGGAAAACTCAAGACGGCCTCCTCCTGGGTCGATCACACCTATGAGGTTATTGGGCAAGCCCAGAACGTCATCGCTTCGGCCGTGAATATGGAAACCGGCATGCGCGGTTATCTGCTTGCCGGCGAGGATGCGTTTCTGGAGCCTTACAGGGCCGGCGAAACGACGGCCTATGCACAGATCGACAGCCTTCAGGAGACGGTCTCGGACAATCCGGGGCAGGTCGCCAGACTCGCGGAGGTCGAAAACCTGCTGCGTGAGTGGCAGTCCGACGTCACCGAGCCGGCAATCGCCTTGCGCCGTGAGATCGGTGATTCAAAGACCATGAACGACATGGCGAAACAGGTCGGGCAGGCGCGCGGCAAGACGTATTTCGACACGTTCCGGGCGCAGATCGCGACCTTTATCGAGCGCGAACGCACGCTCCTTGCCGAACGCGAGGCGGAATTCGAGCGCCTGCTCGGCGAGCCGGTGGTCGCCGCCGGCAATGCGAAAGCAGCCATCGACTGGGTGACCCATACCTTCAAGGTGATCGGGGCGGCCAATGAGATCATCGCGGCCGCCGTCGACATGGAAACCGGCATGCGCGGCTATCTTCTCGCTGGCAAGGAAGCGTTTCTGGAGCCTTACGTGGCCGGATCGGCGCGGTTCGCCGAACTGACGTCGGCGCTGCGCGAGACGGTAAGCGACAATCCGCCCCAGGTCGCGCTTCTGCGCGAGGTCGAGACAACGGTCGCGAACTGGCGGAACGAGGTGGTGGAGCCGATGATCGCGTTGCGTCGTGAGATCGGCGATGCGCCGACGATGGATGACATGGCACGGCGTGTCGGCGAGGCGCGGGGCAAGGTCTATTTCGACCGGTTCCGAAAGTTGATGGCCGATTTCTCTGCGGAAGAAGAAGCGCTCAAGATCGCCCGCCAGCAGCAGAGCTCCGAGACCGAGGCCGACACGCGCATGCTGATCATCGGCGGCATCGCCATCGCGGTCGTGCTTGGCGGCGGTCTCGGCTTGCTGATCGGCGGCGGGATTTCCAGACCGGTCACCCGCATGACCGCGGCAATGGGCCGGTTGGCCGACGGCGACAAGACGGTGGAGATCCCCGGTGCCGACCGCGGGGACGAAGTGGGCGCCATGGCGGCGGCCGTTCTGGTGTTCAAGAACAACATGATCAAGACGGAGGAACTGGCGGCGCGCGACGCGGATGAGGTCCGGGCACGGGACGTGCGCGCGAAGCGGATCGACGAGATCACCTGGGTGTTCGACGTGGGGGTGTCGGAACTGCTCGGCGCGGTCGCCGGTGCCTCGACGGATATGGAAAGCACCGCCACGTCGATGTCCGGCATCGCCGACGACACCAACAACCGGGCGACCGCTGTCGCCAGCGCCGCCGAACTGGCATCGGCGAATGTCCAGACCGTGGCAAGCGCGACGGAGGAGTTGTCGAGCTCGATCCAGGAGATCGCACGCCAGGTCTCGCAGTCGGCCGAGATCGCCGGCCACGCCGTCGATCAGGCGTCCCAGACCGACGAACAGGTGAAGGGCCTGGCGTCGGCGGCCCAGCGGATTGGCGAGGTGGTCAGCCTGATTTCCGCCATTGCGGAACAGACCAACCTGCTGGCGCTGAACGCCACCATCGAGGCGGCGCGGGCAGGTGAAGCCGGCAAGGGCTTTGCCGTCGTCGCAGCGGAGGTCAAGGAACTGGCGAGCCAGACCGCCAAGGCGACGGACGATATCGCCCGGCAGATCGGCGGTATCCAGAGCGAGACCGACGGAGCCGTCGCTGCGATCCAGTCGATCGGGACCACGATCGCCGAGATCAACGAGATCGCCGCCGGCATTGCCTCGGCGGTGGAGGAGCAGACCTCCGCCACCCGCGAGATCGCGCGCAATGTCGAGGAAGCGGCGGCGGGGACCGGCCAGGTGACCTCGAACATCCTGCAGGTCACGCGCGCGGCGGGCGAAACCGGTGCGGCGGCGGTCAAGGTGACGGCGACCGCCGGCGAATTGAGCGACAAGTCCACACAGCTCAAGACGCGGGTCGAGACCTTCCTCGACGACGTGCGCAGCGCCTGAGTTCAGGCCTGCCGGCGGGACGGTCGGGCCGGTCGTCCCGTCGCACCCCGGACGGGCCGGTCGAGACCGGGTGCCGCCTCAGCACTCCACGACGTTGACCGCGAGGCCGCCCTTTGAGGTTTCCTTGTACTTGTCGGTCATGTCGAGGCCGGTCTGGCGCATGGTCTCGATGCAGCTGTCGAGCGGCACGAAATGGCTGCCGTCGCCGCGCAGCGCCAGCGAGGCGGCGGTCACCGCCTTGACCGCGCCGAGCGCATTGCGCTCGATGCAGGGCACCTGGACCAGCCCGCCGATGGGATCGCAGGTCATGCCGAGGTGATGTTCGAGCGCGATTTCGGCGGCGTTTTCCACCTGCTCGTTGCTGCCGCCAAGCGCTGCGCACAGGCCGGCCGCAGCCATCGCCGAGGCCGAGCCGACTTCGCCCTGGCAGCCGACCTCCGCACCCGAAATCGAGGCGTTGGCCTTGATGATGCCGCCGATGGCGGCAGCGACCAGCAGAAAGGTGCGAATGCCCGCCCGGCAGCCGTCGGGGCAATGGTCGAGGTAATAGCGGATGACGGCGGGAACCACGCCGGCGGCGCCGTTGGTGGGGGCGGTGACCAGTGTGCCGCCGGCGGCGTTTTCCTCGTTCACCGCCATGGCATAGACGCCGAGCCAGTCCATCACCGTGTGCTGGAAGGGGCGGTTCTTGCCGGCTTCCCCCAGGAGTTTCTCGTGGATCTGGCGGGCGCGGCGCTTCACCTTCAGTCCGCCCGGCAGTTCGCCCTCGCGCGCCAGGCCGCGCTGCAGGCAGGCGTTCATCGCGTCCCAGATCCGGTCGAGCTCCGCATCGAGGTCGAAGTCGATCCCCTGAGGCGCGCGGGCCGCCTCATTGGCGCGTTTCATGTCCGCGATCGCAAGCCCGCTGTCGGCCCCCATCTTCAGCATTTCCTTGGCCGATCCGAAGGGGTAGGGCGCGCCGGCTTCCTGCGTCTGGGTCATCAGGTCGTCCTGGGCGGCAAGCTCCTCCGCGCTGACGACGAAGCCGCCGCCGACGGAATAGAGCGTGTCCTCGGCGATCGCCTTGCCGTTGGCGTCGAGCGCGCGAAAGATCATGCCGTTGGCATGGCCGGCCAGCGGCGGGCCGTAGTCGAAGACGAGATCATTCGCCGGATCGAAGGCAATCGGTCCGATGCCGTCGACCTCCAGCGTGCAGTCGCGGGCGAGCCGCTCCATCTCCGCGTCGACGTCGTCGGGATCGATGGTCGCGGGGTCGTGGCCGGCAAGGCCCAGGCAGATCGCCCGGTCGCTGGCATGCCCCTTGCCGGTGAAGGCGAGCGATCCGTGCAGCGAAACCGCGATGCGCGCGGGCGCGAGGCCGCCGTCACGCAGCTCCTGCAAAAACCGTCCGGCGGCCACCATCGGTCCCATCGTGTGGGATGACGACGGCCCGATGCCGATCTTGAAGATGTCGAACACGCTGATGAACACGAACCCCTCCCGCTTCTGTCATCGCTGCCGCGCGATGGCGGCGGGCGGGATCATGGCGTGCGAATCGCGGCCCGTCATCCGTGCAGTGCGGCAATGACGCAAACAAAAGGATGCGTGACGTTTTCAGGGGCTTGAGGCGTCGTCCGGCCACAGGAACGCATAGATGGCGAGCGAGAAACCGATGTGCTCGCGCAGCAACGCCACGGCGGCCGCTGTGTCGCGGTCCAGCGTTGCCTCCATCATCCGGGTGTGATGGGCGAGGCCGAGCGTGCCCCTGACCAGTTCGGTAAAGGCTGTGCGCGCGGCCGTATCCAACTCGCGGTGGGCGGTCGGATCGAACAGCATGTGGCGGTGGTGACGGCGCAGCTGCTCGGTGATCTGGCGCTGAAAGCGGTTCAGGCAGGCGGAGGCGCCGGCCGACAGGAGCGCGTCGTGAAAGCTCTCGTGACGAAGCTCCCATTCGGCCATGGCGGAGGCGCCGACGCCGGGGCCGGGCACCGGCGTGCGGGCGAAGGCGTGATGGGCGGCGACGATGCGGCCCTCCCATTCCGCGTCGCCGGAGGCGATGGAGCGGGCAAGCAGGGCTTCCTCCGCGGCCTGGCGCCCGACCTGGAGATCGCGGATCGAGGACGCGGAGACGGGCGCGACCCGGTAGCCCCGGTTGCGCTCCGAGACGACCAGACCTTCCGCCTCCAGCCGCGACAGCGCCTCGCGCAGCGGCGTCCAGCCAAGGCCGTAGCGCTCGGTCAGCGTGGCGACAACCAGCGGCGAACCGGCGAGCAGCGCGGCGTTGAGAATGTCGGCCTTGAGCCGTTCGAAGGCCTCGTCTGTCTTTGCCATTCCCGGTGTCCCTTGCGGCGGTTTTGAACCCGCGATGCGGTCGCTGTTGCATCCGGCCGAAGCGATCGCGGCCGAAAATGTGCAGCAGAAAATATAATACAAGAAATTATATATAATATATTGAGCTCCGTCATCCTGCTTGCTAGGGTGACGGCACTTCATCCACCGCCGAAGGTCGCCCAAAGCGCTTCATCCGGCGGGAGGCGCCGCGCAGGCGGTGCGACCGAGTGACCAGGACGACCGACATGCTCACGACCCAGGGCGCGGATGCGCGCCGTCTCGACGAGAACGATCCGCTCGCCGCGAAGCGCGACCTTTTCACCATTCCCGACGGTGTTTTGTATCTCGACGGCAATTCGCTGGGCGTGTTGCCGGCCGCCGTGCCGGCGCATGTCCAGAAGGTCGTGCAGGAGGAATGGGGCACCAGCCTGATCCGGGCCTGGAACGATCATGACTGGATCGACCTGCCGCAGCGCGTCGGCGACAAGATCGCTCCGATCGTCGGCGCCGCGCCCGGCACGGTCACCGCCTGCGACAACACCTCCGTCAATGTGTTCAAGGTGCTGGCGGCCGCGCTTGCGCTGCGTCCGGACCGCAAGGTGATCCTTTCCGACAACGGCAATTTCCCGACCGATCTTTACATGGCCCAGGGGCTGCGCGATCTGCTGGATCGCGGACATGAGTTGAAGATCGTCGACCCCGAGGCGGTCGAGGGCGCGATCGACGAAAGCATCGCCGTCGTGATGCTGACACAGGTCGACTACAAGACCGGTCGCCTGCACGACATGGCGGCGCTGACGAAACGCGCGCATCAGGTTGGCGCGCTGGCCGTCTGGGATCTGGCCCATTCCGCCGGCGCTCTTCCTGTCGAGCTTGACGCCTGCGGTGCCGATTTCGCGGTCGGTTGCGGCTACAAGTATCTGAACGGCGGCCCCGGCGCGCCGGCGTTTCTCTATGTCGCAGCCGGCCTGCAGGACAAGGTCACGCCCCCGCTCACCGGCTGGATGGGCCATGAGGCGCCGTTCGCCTTCGATCTCGACTTTCGCGCCGACACCGGCATCGGGCGCATGCGGGTCGGCACGCCCCCGGTGCTCTCGCTCTCCGCGCTCGACAAGGCACTCGACGCCTTCGCCGATGTCGACATGGGCGTGTTGCGCAAGAAATCGATCAGCCTGAGCGAGTTGTTCCGGGCCGAGATCGAGCGCCGTTGCCCGGAACTGGAGCTTGCCAGCCCGCGCGACCCGCATGCGCGCGGCAGCCAGGTCTCCTTCCGCTTCGAGAACGGTTATGCCCTGATGCGGGCGCTGATCGCGCGCGGTGTCATCGGCGATTTCCGTGCGCCCGACGTCGTGCGTTTCGGCTTCACGCCGCTCTATCTGTCGCATGCCGATATTCTGGCCGCTTGCGACATTCTCGAGGACATCGTGAAGACCCGCGCCTGGGACACGCCCGAATTCCACAAGAAGGCCAAGGTGACATGAGCGATACATCCGGGCCGCGCGACAAGCTGTTGACACCCTTCGATCCGGAGACGGACGGGGCGGAGATGGAATTCGACGGGCGCATGTCCTATGGCGACTACCTGTGCCTCAACCGGATCCTGACGTCACAAAATCCCCTGTCCGAAGCGCACGACGAGATGCTGTTCATCATCCAGCATCAAACGTCGGAGCTTTGGATGAAGCTCGCGATCCACGAACTGGTCGCGGCGAAACGGCAGATTGCCTCCGACGACCTGCCGCCGGCCTTCAAGATGCTGACGCGGGTGGCGCGGATCTTCGAGCAGCTGACCGGGGCCTGGCAGGTTCTGCGCACGATGACGCCTTCCGAATACACCGACTTTCGCGAGGATCTCGGCCAGTCCTCCGGCTTCCAGTCGCATCAGTACCGGGCCATCGAGTTTCTCGCGGGAAACAAGAATGCCGCGATGTTGCGCCCGCACGAACATGTGCCGCGCGTCCATCACTGGCTCAATGAACTGCGGCTGGAAACCAGCATCTACGACGAGGCGATCCGGCTGTTGGCGCGCTCGGGCTTCACGATCGACGCGGAACACCTCGCACGGGATCCGGGCGAGCCCTATTCGAAGAACGCCAGCGTCCATGCCGCCTGGATCGAGGTCTACAAGGACCCGCGCCAGCACTGGCCGCTGTACGAGCTTGCCGAGAAGCTGGTCGACTTCGAGGACTATTTCCGGCGCTGGCGCTTCAACCATGTCACCACCGTGGAACGTGTCATCGGCTTCAAACGCGGCACGGGAGGCACCTCGGGCGTGAATTACCTGCGCCGGATGCTCGATGTTGTCCTTTTCCCGGAATTGTGGAATATCCGCGCCGATCTGTGACCCTGGATGGCGAAACCGCGCCGCCCGCACCTGAGGAGACACCGTGTCCCGTCTGATCGACATCACGCCGTCGCTTGCGCCGGGTGTCGCCGTCTTTCCGGGCGACGCGGCCTACCGGATCGAGCAGACCTTCGCCATCTCGCCGGACTGCCCGGTGAATGTCGCGAGCGTGTCGCTGTCCACGCACTGCGGCGCGCATGCCGACGCGCCGCTGCATTACGACGCGCAAGGCGCCGACATTGCCTCGTTGCCGCTTGAGGATTTCATCGGTCCGGCACGGCTGATCGATGCGCGGGGGGAGGGGCCGCTGTGTCAGCCCGGCGACATCGCCGACCGGCTCGACGGCGTTCCGCCGCGCGTGCTCCTGCGTCTCGCCGACGGACTGGATCCGGCGCGCTGGCCCGAGGGGTTTCGCGCGCTGGCGCCTGAAACGGTGGAGCTTCTGGCGGCGAGGGGCGTGCGGTTGATCGGCGTCGATGTGCCGTCGGTGGATCCGGAAACCTCCAAGGCGCTTCCGGCGCATATGGCGGTGCGCAAGCACGACATGCGCATTCTGGAGAATCTTGCGCTCCATATGGCGGATGACGGGGATTATGAGTTGATCGCGCCGCCATTGAAGTTAGAAGGACTTGATGCGGCGCCGGTGCGCGCCGTCTTGCGACCTCTCTGAAGAAGAGGCGCAAGGGGGGACACAACGAAGGCGGCGCAACGACAGACCGCCAGAACACACGAGGGAGGCGATGGGCTTGGGAGAGCTTATGCTGGAGGTGGACCGCCTGGTCATGGACTATGGCGGGTTTCGCGCGGTCGATCATTGCTCCTTTGAGGTGCATGAAGGGTCGATCACCGGACTGATCGGCCCGAACGGGGCCGGCAAGACCACATTGTTCAATCTCATTGCCGGAGCGTTTCCCCCGACCGAGGGGTCGATCCGCTATCTGGGCAAGACGATCACGAAGCTTTCCACCGACAAGCGGTTCCATCGCGGTCTGGTGCGGACCTTCCAGATTCCCCATGAGTTCCATCGCCTGACCGCGTTGGAGAACCTGATGATGGTGCCGCCGGCGCAGGCGGGCGAAAGCCTCGTCGCCAACTGGCTGAGCTATGGCCGGGTGCGCGAAACCGAGGCTCGCGTGCGGGCACGCGCCGAGGAGGCGCTGGATTTCCTGGAGCTTTCGCATCTGGCCAACGAGCGCGCCGGCAATCTGTCCGGCGGTCAGAAGAAGCTCCTGGAACTGGGCCGCACCATGATGACGGATGCGCGGCTGGTGCTCCTCGACGAGCCGGCCGCCGGCGTCAACCGCACGCTTTTGCGCAAGCTTGAGGAAAAGATCGCGATCCTGAACAGGGAGCGCGGCTACACCTTCATCCTGATCGAGCACGATATGGAAATGATTGAGAAACTCTGCGATCCGGTGATCTGCATGGCGGAGGGGCGGGTGCTGATCCAGGGCGATTTCGCAACCGTGCGCTCCGACCCCAGGGTGCTGGAAGCCTATCTGGGCGAGACGGTCGGAGACGCTGCATGAGCGACATTCTCGTGATGCGGGACCTGGTTGGCGGCTATGGCGATGCCAACGTCCTGCAAGGCGTGTCGATGCGCGCGGCCAAGGCGGAGATCGTCGTGATCGTCGGTCCCAACGGCGCCGGCAAGTCGACCGCGATGAAGGCGATCTTCGGCCTTCTCAAGGTGCGTGGCGGGTCGATCACCGTTGACGGCACCGAAATCACCGGCTGGGAGCCCAATCGCATCGTCGAGGCCGGCGTGTGCTACGTGCCGCAGGTCAGCAACGTCTTTCGCGAAATGACGGTGCACGAGAATCTGGAGATGGGGGCCTTCCTGCGCACCGGCGATCTGTCGGCTGCCTACGACCGGGTCTACACGCTGTTTCCCGACCTGAAGGAACGCCGCAAGGCGCTCGCCGGCAACCTGTCGGGCGGTCAGCGGCAGATGGTGGCCATGGGCCGCGCGCTGATGCTGGAGCCGAAGCTCCTGCTTCTCGACGAGCCGACGGCGGGCCTGTCGCCGCGCTACATGGAGCAGATCTTCCAGATCTGCCGGGACGTGCGCGACACCGGCGTCACCATCGTCCTGGTCGAGCAGCACGCCAAGCAGGCGCTGGCCTTCGCCGATCGCGGCTATGTGCTCGCCGCCGGCGCCAACCGCCACGAAGGCACCGGCGCGGATCTCCTCGCCGACCGCGACGTCGCAGACATGTTCCTCGGAGGGTGAGTGCGATGGGCGCGCTGGAAATCATCAACTTCTATCTCGTGCCGGGCATCGTGATCGGCTCGATCTATGCGCTGGGCGCGGTCGGCATCACGCTCGTCTTCTCCATCCTGCGCTATGCGCATCTGGCGCATGGCGATCTGGCGACGCTGGGCGCCTTCCTTGCGCTGGGCGCCGTGACGCTTGGCGGGGTCTCGCCCTATGTCGCGCTTCCGGTCGCCATGGTTCTGACGGCCGCGGCCGCCGTGATGATCGACAAGGCCTTCTACGCCTATCTGCGGGAACGGCCGAAAATCGTCACCGTGATGGCCTCGCTCGGCGTGGCGCTGATGGTGCGGGCCATTGTCCAGGTGGTGTGGGGCGTGGATTCGGAGACCTATACCCGCGGCATCGTGCGTCCCGACGTATGGTTCGGTATCCGCCTCCGCGACCGCGAGCTGATCACCATCTTCGCGATGATCGGCCTGGTGCTGGCGCTTCACGTCTTTCTCCAGCAAAGCAAGTGGGGCAAGGCAATGCGGGCGATGTCCGACAATCCGGATCTCGCGTTGCTGTCGGGCGTCGACAACAAGAAGGTCGTGATGCTGACCTGGATCATCGTCGGCGGCCTGTGCGCGGCCGCCGGCGTCTTCCTCGGGCTCAACTACGAGCTCAAGGCGATGATGGGCTGGACCATGCTGCTGCCGATGTTCGCCGCCGCCATCCTGGGCGGTGTCGGGCGCGTCGAGGGTGCGGTCCTGGGCGGGTTGATCGTCGGCATCGCGGAGGAGATGTCGACGCTGTTCCTGCCGACCGAATACAAGGCCGCGACGGCCTTTGCGATCCTGCTGCTCATGCTGCTTGTGCGCCCGACCGGGCTGCTCAAGGGCAAGGTTCTTTAGGGGGGACGGCTGACATGGAATGGATCGGTCTTGCCAATTATGCCGTCTTCATGGCGATTTTCATCTGCATTTATGCGTTGCTGTCGCTGGGGCTGAACATCCAGTGGGGCTTCACCGGCCTCTTCAACGCGGGCATCGCGGGGTTCTTCGCCGTCGGCGCCTATACCTCCGCAGTCCTGACGTCGCCGGCCGCCGAGGGACGGCTCGGCGGGTTCGACCTGCCGGTGCCGATTGGGTGGATCGGGGCGATGGTGGCCGCGGCCCTGATCGCCTGGCCGATCGGAAAGATCTGTCTGAGGTTCCGTTCCGATTATCTGGCCATCGCCACCATTGGCGTCGCCGAGATCATCCGTCTGGTGATCAAGTCGGAGGACTGGCTGACCAATTCGGCGCGGGGCATCACCGATATCCCGCGGCCTTTCGGCGATCTTCCCTACGTCTACTCGCAGCTCGCCTATCTCGCCATCGTCGCCAGCGTGTTGTTCGTCGCCTATCTGATGGTGGAACGCCAGATCGCAGCGCCCTGGGGGCGGATGATGCGCGCCATTCGCGACAATGAGGACGCCGCCCGCGCCATGGGCAAGGACGTGCCGTTCCGCCGGCTGGAGGCCTTTATCTTCGGCTCCGCGCTGATGGGACTGGGCGGGGCGCTGTTTGCCCATTTCAACCGCACGATCACGCCGGAGGCGATCGATCCGATGATCGCGACCTTCCTGGTGTGGATCATGTTGATCCTCGGCGGTTCGGGCAACAATCGCGGCGCGATCCTGGGTGTGGCCGTTGTCTGGATCATCTGGTCGATGTCGGAGATCGTCACCGACCAGCTGCCGCATGAATATGCGGTGAAGGCGAAATACATGCGCGTTTTCCTGATCGGGCTGATGCTGCAGCTGGTGCTGCGCTTCCGTCCCGAAGGGCTTTTGCCGGAGCCGCAGGGGACGCGCGCAGAGATGTCTGAAAAGTCGAAATGAAGCTTGTGGGGACGGCACGTTTCGGTTGAGACTGTCGCCTCAGACGGGACCGGAAAAACGGATCCCGGCAAGACGTGCGGCTCCAGGCCGCAGCGTGAATCATAAGTGGAGGTGAGTGATGAACAAGTTCCGTACCGCCCTGGCCGCGACGCTGCTCGGCGCGACGGCGATGGCCGCACCGGCACAGGCCGACGTGAAGATCGGTCTTCTGGGCGGGGTGTCCGGTCCGATCGCGGCAATGGCGCCTGCGATGATCGACAGTGCCCGCCTTGCCGTCCAGCAGGTGAACGACAACGGTGGCATTCTCGACGGCGAAAAGCTGGTCGCGGTGATCGGCGACAGCGCCTGCAATCCGCAGAACGGCACCGATGCGGCCACCAAGGCGGTCAACATCGAAAACGTTGTCGGCATTGTCGGTCCGCATTGCTCGGGCTCGGTTCTCGCCGCGGCCAACTCGGTCACCATTCCCGCCGGCGTCACCATCATCTCGCCGTCCGGAACCTCGCCGGAAATCTCCGGTCTCAACGACAATGACACCGTGTTCCGCACCGTGCCGTCCGACGACTTCCAGGGGCGCGCGCTTGCCCGCACGCTGCTCCTGCGCGACACGGCCAAGGTCGCCGTTGCCTATCTCAACAACGACTACGGCAAGGGCCTTGCCGAATCCTTCCGCGACGAGTTCGAGGGCAATGGCGGCGAGATCGCCGGCTTCGCAGCCCATGAGGGCGAGAAGGCTTCCTACCGTTCGAACCTGGCCGAGCTTGCCTCGGGCGGCGCCGACACGCTGGTGATCTTCGATTACGGCGACGGCTCCGGTCTCACCATGCTGCGCCAGGCGCTGGAAAACGGCTTCTTCACCAACTTCGTCGGCGGCGACGGCATGAAGTCGGATGCCCCGATCAAGGAGCTCGGCGCGGAAAACCTGACCACCTTCCTCTCCTCGGCTCCGGTGGGCGAAAAGTCGGATTCGCTTGAGATGTTCGGCAAGGCATTCGCCGAAATCGGCGGCGACCCGGCGGCGATCTTCGCCACGACCTCCTATGACGCGGCCTTCATGCTGGCGCTTGCCATCGAAAAGGCCGGCGGCGACAAGGCCAAGGTCTCCGCATCGCTGCGCGAGATTTCCAACGGCGAAGGCGAGCCGATCCGCGCTGGAGAATGGGCGAAGGCCAAGGAGCTGATCGCAGCCGGCACCGCCATCGACTACAAGGGCGCGGCCGGCGACCACAACTTCGACGACAAGGGCGACGTTCCGGGCACCTATGCCCTGTTCAAGGTCTCCGGCGACAACTTCGAGGTCGTGACGGAAATCCAGTAAGCCGCTGTCGCGCGCGCTGATTGAGCGCGAACGCAAAAAGAAGGCCGCCGGGACATCCCGGCGGCCTTTTCACTTCATCGCTTCGAACGCTGGTGTCCGGGCTCTCGCGCCGTCCAGCCGGTCGCCGCGTTTACGAAACGCGGGCGGCTGTGCCGTCCGTGGCCGCGTCGATGTTCAAAAGGAAGCGGATTTCGCCCCTGTCCTCTGCCAGCTCCGCGATCGTATGCGCGTCGAGCACATTCATGAAGGCTTCCAGCGCTTCATGCAGCAGGCCGTTGAAGCCGCAGGATGTGATCAGCGGACAGTCCTTGCGCCCCGATTCGAAGCATTCCGCCAGGAGAAAGCTTTCTTCCGCGGCGCGTACCACGGCGCCGACGGTGATCTCCTCGGCCGGCCGCGCCAGCATCAGCCCGCCGTTGCGCCCGCGAAGCGTGCGCACGAACCCGTTGCTGACCAGGACCTTGAGGATCTTGAACAGATGCGTTTCCGACATCTCGAAGCTGGCCGCGATGTCCGCGACCCGGCTGGGCTTGTCGGGATTTGCCGCACAATAGATCAGGGTGCGGACCGCGTAGTTGGTTTGCTGAGTAAGACGCATTTTCTAGATATGCGTCGCGACCGGGGCCGCGTCAACGGCGGGATGCGAAAATCCTGCAGGCAAGGCTCAGGTTTCGGTCGTTTTGCGGATCTTGCGCAACGCAGCTCCGGCTAGGCTGCCGGGTCCTGCCGCACGAGCACCCGGATCAGCGACGATGAGATCTCCCGCAATTGCGTGTCGTCCTGATGGACGCGTTCCATCACGGCCAGGCCGCGGGTGAAGGTCACCAGGAAGCGCGCCGTCTCGCGCGGTGGGAGCACCAGCCGGTCGGCAAGAAAGGGCTGTCGCAACGACGCCTCGATGGTGTCTTCCAGCTCCTGAAGCCAGGCGCGGATGCGCTCGCGCACCGCCGGGGCGGTTTCCTGGCTTTCGGCGGCGGTGCGTGTCGAAAGGCACCCGCGCGCCGGAGACCCGCACGCCAGGCCGGCCAGCACGTGATCGACGAAGGCTGAAAGCGCGGTGTGCGCGTCCGGCTGCTCCAGCGCGGCGCGAACCCCGCACAGGTAATCCCGGGCGTATTGCTCGAAGGCCGTCAGGAAGATCGCATCCTTGCTGCCGTAGGCATTGTACAGCGAGCCGCGATGCACCCCGGTTGCGAGCGCAAGGTCGATCATGGAGGTGGACGCCAGTCCCTTGTGACGAAACACGTCCAGCGCGCGTTGCATTACCGCGGCTTCATCGAATTGTCTGGTTCCGACCATGCGCATGGACCTCGGCCGACATTATTCTTGACAGTAATGTCAATCTTGACAGGATAGTCAAGGATGGCTGTTCCGGCAAGACCGCAGCTTGGCTGCCGCCGGGACGGGAGGAGGGAGCGGCGGCGGGGATCCCGGTGGACCCTGCGGGAGGGTACTATGGAAAATGCGGAGGCAAACGGTCGCGGCGCGGATGACGCGCGCATGGAGTTCGCGACCGCGATTGCGCTGTCTACCGGCGCCGCACTTGCCCTTGGTCTGTCGCGGTTTTCCTATGCCCTGCTGTTGCCGCCGATGCAGGCTGACCTCGCCTTGAGCTATGTCGAGGCGGGGGCGCTGAACACGGCGAATGGCGTCGGCTACATCGCCGGCGCGGTGACCGCGCCCTGGGCGGCGAGCCGGTGGGGCGCGAAACGGACCTTTCTCGCCGGCTTCCTTCTGAGTGCGCTGGCCTTGCTTGCAAGCGGCCTGTTTCCGGACTTCACGGTGCTGTTTCTGGTACGGACCTTCGGCGGTCTCGCCACGGCGCATACTTTCGTCATCGGGGCGTTTCTGGCGGCCGCGATCTGCCGCTCGCCCGACCCGGGGCGCAGGGGGACGATGGTGGGGATCTATGTCGCGGGCGTCGGGGTCGGGATCGTGCTGGCGGGGATCGCCGTGCCGCTGGCAACCGACGGCATTGCCGCGCGCTGGACCCACGGCTGGATCGCGCTCGGCGGTCTCGGGCTGGCGGGGCTGCCGGTCGCCGCCTGGGCCGTCCGCGACATTCGCGAACCGACGGGGGGCAGTTCACCGCTCCTCGCACTGCCGGCATTCCGCCGCATCGCGCCGACCTTCTTCGGCTATGGTCTCTTCGGCGCCGGTTACGTCGGCTACATGACCTTCATCATCGCCCTTCTTGGCAACCAGGGAACCTCCGACACGCAGATGTCCTCCTTCTGGATGGTTCTCGGGCTGGTCTCGGCGGTGTCCACGCTCATCTGGGGGCGGGTTCTCGGCGCGTTGAAGGGCGGGCTCGGTCCGACCATCGTCTTTGCCGTGGCCATGGTCGGCACCCTGGCCGTCCTGGTCTCTTCCGGGCCTGTCGCGATGTTCGTGTCGGCGGTGATCTTCGGCGGCAGCTTTCTCGCCGGACCGACGGCGATCACGATTGTCGCCCAGCGGCAACTGGCCCCCCGCGACTGGACGGCCGCGATCTCGCTGTTGACGCTCAGCTTCGCGCTCGGGCAAACCGTTGGGCCGCTCGTCGCCGGTGCCGTGTCGGATGCCACGGGGACGATATCGGCCGGCTTTTGGGTCTCGCCGGTCTGCCTGGGGGCAGCGGCCTGCATCAATGCCCTGCAGCGCCCCTCCGGCGATCGCGCAACGTCCCGCGCGCAAGCGTAGCACGGCGGAAACGCCATCCCTTCCGGTCCTTCTGGCGCGTGCATCCCGGGGAAAGGCGCTCCCCGCGCGGCCTGCCCAGGCCGGCAAACCCCTTGCGTCAGCCTCTCAAAACATGAATAGTGATTCATAATTCATGTTGGGAGGCGGCGGAGAGACGGTGAGCAATCCGAAGGAAACCGGTTCGCGACCGGAGAAGGGGGCGGCGGGCTCAAGCCGGAGCCGGGCGAAATCCGCCGTCGCGGCCCAGACAGCGGCTGCGGGCCGGCGGCCGGAGCCGGCGGCGCCCAAGCCGAAGACCGCGCGCGGCGAGGCGACCAGGCGCGCCATCCTGTCGGCGGCGGAAAGGGTCATCGGCGAGCAGGGCTTCAACGAGGCCTCCATCGGGTCGATCACCCGCGAGGCGGGCGTCGCGCAGGGCACATTCTACATCTATTTTGCCAGCAAGGACGATGTCTTCTCCGAGCTTGTCGCCGACATGGGGCGCATGCTGCGCCATGCGATCAGCGAGGCGACCGCGGGCATCGCCGACCGGCTGGACGCGGAGCGTGCCGGCCTGCACGCGTTCCTGACCTTCGTCGCCGCCCATCCCGAGCTTTACCGCATCGTTCAGGAGGCGCAATTCGTCGACCACAAGGCCTATCTCGCTTACTTTCGCACCTTTGCCGAAGGCTACCGCGAGGGGTTGGCGCTGGCGGCGGAAAACGGCGACATCCGCCCGGGCGACGCGGATATTCGCGCCTGGGCGCTGATGGGCATCGCGCGCTCGCTCGGCGAGTATTCCGTCGTCTTCGGCAGCGCTGCCTCGATCGATGAGATGGTCGATACAGCGCATGAGATGATCGTCCATGGCCTCGCTGCCGTTTCGGACCGGGGGGACGGCCATGCATGATCTTGCGCAATTGCGGGTCGAGGCGGGTGTCGCAACGCTGACCCTCGACCGGTCCGGACGCGGCAATGCCCTGGTGCCGGAACTGCTCGACGCCATGCGCGACTGCCTCGCGCGGGCGGCCCGCGCGGATGTGCATGTGCTTGTCCTGAACGCGAAGGGGCGTGCGTTCTCCGCCGGCGGCGATGTCGCGGGGTTTGCCGGACACGGCGCGGACACGCAAGCGCTTCTGGCCTATTCGGCGGACATCGTGGGCGCCCTCAACCGCACCATCCTCGATCTGCTCGCCTTTCCGGCACCGGTGGTGGCGGCCGTCAACGGCGCGGTGACCGGCGGGTCGGTGGGGTTCGTGCTTGCCTCAGACATTGCGGTGATGAGCGAGCGGGCGTTCCTGCAGCCGTACTACGGCGACATGGGGTTTGCCCCCGACGGTGGCTGGACAGCGCTTCTGCCCGAGCGCATCGGCGCCGCCAAGGCATTGGAAGTGCAGTATCTCAACACGCGGCTCGATGCGCGCGCCTGTCGCGATCTGGGGCTGGCGAGCCGGGTTGTGTCGCCCGAGGAGCTGGAGGGCGAGACCGATGCGCTGGTGAAGGTGATTGTCTCCAAGGACCCCGCAAGCCTGAAGGCAAGCCGCGCCAACGTCTGGTCGCCGTCGCGGCGGGCGCGGGTCGCCGCCGCGCTCGAGCGTGAGCGCGCCGGCTTCCTGCGGCTGATCGCGCGTCCCGAAACGGCCGCCCGCATGGCAGCCTTTCTGGCACCGGCGGCTTTTGCGGAGAAAGGACGCTGACATGGACTGGCTTACCGACATGGCGGCCCAGCGGGCGGAACTGACGCCGGACCGCCCGGCCTTCACCGATCACGCGAGCGGCTGGACGCTCACCTTCGCCGAGGTGAATGCGCGCGCGGACCGGATGGCGCGGGCCTTTGGCGCGCTCGGCCTCGGCGAGGGCGAGCGCGTCGCGGTGCTGTGCCACAATCATCCGGATTTCTTCGTTCTGTTGTTCGCGGCCCAGAAGTCGGGCGTGATCCTGCTTCCGCTCAACTGGCGGCAGCCGCCGCCGGAACTGGCGCCCGTGCTGGAGCAGGCCGGTGCCCGGATCTTGCTGCATGACGCGGCCACCCGCGAGGCGGCGGCAACCCTTTGTGACGGAACGTCGGTTCGTCGCCTCGGCTTTGCCGATGCATCGCGGGGAGCGGGGGAGGAGAGCCTTGGCGATGTGGCCGAAGGCCTTGCGCCGACTGCAGCTCCGGCCGCGTCCCGGCGGATCCCCGCCGAGGCGCCCTGGTATCTGCTTGCCACTTCCGGCACCACAGGTGCACCCAAGCTGGTGGTCCAGACACCGACGATGGCCTGGGCCAATGCGGTGAACTACAGCCAGGCGACAGGATTGTCCGGCGACGACACGGCGGTGAACTTCCTGCCGCTCTTCCACACCGCCGGCATCAACCTGATGACGCTGCCGCTTTTTCTCGCCGGCGGTCATTCCATCGTGTTGCGCAAGTTCGAGGCGGAAACCGTGCTGGACCTCGTGGGTCGTGGCCGGATCACCGCCTTCTTCGGCGTTCCGGCGATCTACCAGGCACTCGCGCTCGATCCGCGCTTTGAAACCGTCGATTTCGCGCCGCTGCGCTCGCTCGGCTGCGGCGGGGCGCCGATGCCCGCGCCCCTGCTGCGCACCTATCTGGCGCGCGGCGTGACCGTGTGCAACGGCATGGGCATGACCGAGACGGGGCCGACGGTGTTCCTGGCCGATGCCGCGCGCGCTCCGGAAAAGATCGGCTCCGTGGGCAAGGCGCAGATTCTTACCGAGGTGCGTCTGGTTTCGCCGAACGGCGCGGTCGTCGAAGGCGCCGGGGAGGGGGAACTGCAGATCCGCGGACCGGGCGTCACGCCAGGCTACTTCGAGAACCCCAAGGCGACCGCCGAGGCCTTCGCCGAGGGCGGATGGTTGCGCTCCGGCGACATCGCCCGTCGGGACGCCGACGGCTATTACGCCATCGTCGACCGGATCAAGGACATGTATATCTCGGGTGGCGAGAACGTCTATCCGGCGGAGGTCGAGAACGTGCTTGTCACCCATCCGGCGGTGCTCGATGCGGTGGTCCTCGGCGTTCCGGACGAGAAATGGGGGGAGGTTGGCGCCGCCTATCTGATCCCGCGCCCCGGCATGGGGATCGATGCCGCCGCGCTGGTCACCTGGTGCCGGGAACGGCTCGCCGGCTACAAGGTGCCCCGCCACATCGAAATCGTCGATGACCTGCCGCGCACCGCCGCCGGCAAGGTTCAAAAACACATCCTCAAGATGCAACACGCCGAGACCGGCAAGGAAGAAAGGCAGGGCCGATGACCGCGTCCCACGCAGACGACGCCGTGTGCGGCGAGCCCTCGGAAATCGTCGTTCGCTGGACACCGGTGCAGGTCGATTTCGACCGCTTTGCGGCACTGTCCGGCGATGACAATCCGATCCATGTCGACCCGGCGTTCTCCGCGCGCACCCGGTTTGGACGCACGGTGTCGCACGGCATGCTGCTCTATTCCAGGCTCTGGGCGCTGATCCGCACCCGATGGCCCGGTTGCCGGCACGCGCTGCAGGACCTGATGTTTCCCAATCCCGCCTATGCGGAGGAGGAACTGACGATCGCCGTTGTGCCGGGCGACACGGATGCCGATGACCTTGCGATCACGATCCGGCGGGTGGCGGATGACGCGGAGGTGCTGCGCGGACGGTGCCGTCTGGGGGATGCGCCGGGCGCTGGAGCAAACGGCCCCGAAACGTCCGCGCCCGACGGGCCGGACCGGGACACGCCGCAACAGGAGGCGCTGGCGGTCGGTCGGAGCGCGGAACTCATGCGGCTTTATCCGAGCGCGCAGGCCTCCGACTTTGCAGCACTTGCCAGGCTGGACAATGTGCCCGACACGGTGCCGGAACCGCTGATCGGCGGGATGTTTTCCTATCTGCTGGGCGTGAAGCTGCCGGGCTTCGGAACCAACTACCTCAAGCAGGAAATGACCTTTCATGCGCCGGCGGGCTTCGATGTTCCGTTGCGGGCGCGGGTCACGGTCACCCGGCTTCGCCCGGAAAAGCACCTCGTCGACCTGGAAACGGTCTGCGAGACGCTGGACGGGGAGGTCATCTGCACGGGGCGTGCGCTGGTCTACGTGGAAGACGTCGGCGCCTGAGGGCGGGACAGGCACAAAAAAACACCGCCGGCGGGCCGGCGGTGTTCTCGTCAGGGTCGACGTGCCGGGAAAGGCTCAGTCGAGCGCGAGCTGCGCGGCCTGGAGGCCACGGCCGCGACGATCTTCTTCCGTCACGAAGGTCAGCGTGGTGCCTTCAGCCGGAACGGCCATGCCCGAACGTTCGAAAGCGGTGATGTGAACGAACACGTCCTTGCCGCCTTCGGCCGGCGTGACGAAACCAAAACCACGATCATGGTTGAAGAACTTGAGGGTGCCTGTCTGGCGCATGGGAAACTCCTGTCCCGAGTCTTAGTTTAAAGAGCGCAAGTAAGCGCACTTGCTTGCGCGAGCGTGGCATTCAGAAACGGGAAAGGCAGTTCTGTCCGACAGAACCGGTCTTTTGGACCGGGTAAGGCGCCGCATACCGAAACTTTCTTAACCGGGGTTCGAATTTTCAAGCCCGCTTGTGAAGGACCAAAGTCCAACGACGGCATGGTAGTCGAAACGGGCCATTCCGGCAAGGGCATTGAGAATTGACGTAGGGTTTTCCGCGCGCGTTACTGGGCCTTGCAAAGCTCGGCAAGGAGCGCGTTGTACGCCTCCGGGGCCTCCAGATGGGGGGCGTGGCCCGCGCGCGGGACGGGAACGATGCGGCCCTGTTGCAGACGCTCAAGCTGCCATTCGGCGGCGTCTCCGGCGTAGAGCTGGCTCTGGCCTCCGGGCGTCAGGGTGACGGGGATGTCGATCCGGCCGACGAGGTGGCGAAAGTCCTGCGCGGTGAGCGATCCCCACATGGCGGCGAGCGCCGGCCCGTTCGCCTTGCGCATCTCGGCTTCCGCGAAGCCGACGAGCTGTTCCGGCGCGTCCGGCGCGAAGCTGCGGCGCGCGGTGGCGCCGACCAGACGCGGCCATTGGCTGAAGACCGCGCGGGCAAAGTCCCGGCTGCGCGCGGCATCGAGGCCCGAGCGCGTGCCATGCGCCCAGTCCGCGTCGTTCAGCACCTTCGGCGACATGTCCTCCACCACGAGATGGGCGAGACGGCTCGTGCCGTGGCGTTCGATCATCGACCAGGCGACCAGCGCACCCATCGACCAGCCGACCAGCACGACGTCGTCGAGGTCCTCCGCCGCAAGCAGCTGCTCGAGCGCATCGGCGGCCGCCCCGATGGTCAGGTCCCCGGTTTGGGCGCTTTCACCATGGCCGGGAAGGTCCGGGGCGATCACGCGGGTCTTGCGGCCGAGCGCCTCCATCTGCGGACGGAAGAAGCCGCCATGGCACGACCAGCCGTGCAGCAGCACGAGCGGGCGCGCGTCCAGCCTTCGGCTTCCGGCCACGCGCGGGTGAAGAAGGGTCATCCGCGGCTCCGCAGCCGGCCCACGACGCCATCGGGAAAGAAATAGACGGAGACGATGAAGAGCACGCCAAGCCACATCAGCCAGCGTTCCGGGGCGACGAGATCGGGAATGAGCGGCAGCATGCCGGTGGCGTGTTCGGCCGCCCCCATCAGGCTCTGCAGATAGGTCTGCGCGAGGATGAAGAGCGTGGCGCCGATCATCGCGCCATACATGGTGCCCATGCCGCCGATCACCACCATCAGCAGGATGTCGATCATGATCTCCATCGAGAGTGTCGTCGCCGGTCCGGTGTAGCGGATCCAGATCGCAAGCAGCGCGCCGGCAAGCGCGGCAACGCAGGCCGACAGGACGGTGGCGGCAGTGCGGTACCAGATCACCCGGTAGCCGATCGCCTCGGCGCGGAAGGCATTGTCGCGCACGGCCTTCAGCGTGCGGCCGAAGGGCGAGTTGACGATCCTGAGAAGCCCCAGGAAGAGCACCAGCGCGGAGACGAAGACGAGATAATAGGCGAGCAGCCGGCCGTCGATGCGCACGTCCAGGATGCGCATGTCGAGAAGCTTGAAGGCCGGTGTCAGCACGCGCGGGATACGATAGGTGAGCCCGTCCTCGCCGCCGGTGATCGTGGAAAGCTGCGAGACCAGCACGGCGAAGGCGCTGGCGACCGCCAGCGTCACCATGGCGAAGAAGATCGCCTTCACCCTGAGCGAGAACAGTCCGATGGCAAGCGCCAGCGCACCCGCCACCGCGGTGCCGCCGAGAACGCCGACGAGGATCGCGGTGAAGGAGGCCCCGAGCGCGGAGAGCGACAGCGCCACGCCATAGGCGCCGATGCCGAAGAACATCGTATGCGCGAAGGAGACGATCCCCGTGTAGCCGAGCAGCAGGTCGTAGCTTGCCACCAGCACGATGAAGATGCAGATGCGCGCCGCCGTATCGAGCGACTTGGTGCCGGGAAACAGGAAGGGCGCGAAGGCCAGCGCCAGCGCGATGACGATGAGAACGAGCGCCAGCGGTCGCGAGTTCGGGCGGTCGCCGGAAAGGAGCCTGTCGATCATGGATGCATCCTACTTCGCCTTGACGACGGGATAGAGCCCCTCGGGCCGCCACATCAGCACGCCGACCATCAGCGCGATGGTGGAGACGAGAGCGACCTTGGGGGCCAGGAACGTCATGTAGTTTGAGAGCAGGCCGACCAGCAGCGCACCGATGAAACAGCCCTCGATGGAACCGAGCCCGCCGATGATGACGACGATGAAAACCAGCACCATCAGGTCCGATCCCATATGCGCGGTGATCGTCTCGTTGTAGAGACCCCACATCACGCCGCCGAGGCCGGCGAGTGCCGACCCGACCATGAACACCACGAGGAACAACCGGCGGATGCGGTAGCCGAGCGCTTCGACCATCTCGCCGTTTTCGACGCCTGCACGCACCAGCAGGCCGACCTTGGTCGATCTCAGGACGTGACGCATGCCGAGGAACAGCACCAGGCCGATGGCGACGGCGAACAGGCGGTATTTCTCGATCACCGCATCGAAGACGATGACCGAGCCGCGCAGCGACTGCGGCCGGGCGACATGGATCGCGTCCGGCCCCCACACCACATGGATGAGCTGCTGGGCGACGATCAGCCCGCCCATGGTCACCAGGATCTGCTTCAGGTGATGACCGTAGACGGGTGCGACAATGACGCGCTCGAAGGCGAGGCCGAGCACGCCGGTCACTGCCATGGAGGCGAGGATCGCGAGAAAGACGGCGGCAAGGTTCATGATCACCGCCGGGTTTTCGGTCCAGCCGGCAAGCCAGGCCAGCACGGTGAAGCCGACGAAGGCGCCGACGGAGACGAAAGCGCCGTGGCCGAAGTTGATCACGTCCATCAGGCCGAAGACGACCGTCAGTCCCGAGGCCATGATGAAGATCATCAGACCCATGGCGAGCCCGGCCACCGTCAGCGTGAGCCATGTTGCGGGATCGGCGATGGCGATCAGCCCCGCCAGCGCCATGACGGGTGCAAGCAGCAAGGGTGCGGCCTTGCGCAGCCGGTCGCCGGCGGACGCCGCCACCAGCTTGGGTCGGATCGCGGTTTCGCTCATTGGTGCACCTCCAGGCTCAGTCCCATCAGCCGTTCCTGCATCCCGGCGTCGCCGGAAAGCTCGGCCATGTCGCCGGCATGCACGACGCGGCCGTCGTCCATCACCGACACCGTGTCGCCGAGCGCGGAGGCCATGGCGAAATTCTGTTCCACCAGCAGGATGGTCGTGTCCGTCTCCTTGAGTTCACCGAGCGCGCGCGTCATCGCCGTGACGATGGCCGGGGCAAGCCCCTTGCTCGGCTCGTCGATCAGGATCAGCCGGCGCGGTTCGATGATGGCGCGCGCAACCGCGAGCATCTGCTTCTGCCCGCCCGACAGGGTGCCGGCGGGTTTCTCCCAGAAGGTTGCGATTGGCGGGAACAGCGCCTTGATCCAGGACAGACGGGTCGCATCGAAGGCGCCCTGCGTTGCCGCAAGCTGCATGTTCTCGCCGACCGTGAGGTCGGAGAAGACCCCCATGTTCTCCGGCACATAGGCAATGCCGGCGCGCGAGATCGCAGGCGTCGGCGTCCCGCCGATCAAGCGCCCGTCGAAGCGGATCTCGCCCCGGCTTGGCTTGAGAAGCCCCATGATCGTGCGCAAGGTGGTGGACTTGCCCGCGCCGTTGCGGCCCAGAAGCACGCTGACCCCGCCGCGCGGGACCACGAGGTCGACACCTTGCAGGATGTGATAGGGGCCGATGTGGGTGTGGACGCCGGAAAGCGTCAGAAGCGGATCAGCCATGAGCGGTTTCCTCCGCGCCCGGTTTCGGTGCCGGTTCCGGTGCCTTGCCGAGATAGGCCTCCTGCACGATGGCCGAACGCATCACCTCGCCCGGGTCGCCGTCGGCGACGAGTTCGCCGTTGTGCAGCACGATGATGCGGTCGGCGAGGGAGCGGATCACGTCCATCTTGTGTTCCACCAGAAGGATGGTGCGGTCGCGGTCGCGCTTGAGGTCGCGGATCAGGTCGAGAATGACGGGAACCTCGTCGACACTCATGCCCGCGGTCGGCTCGTCGAACATCAGCACCTGGGGGCCGAGCGCGATCATCAGCGCGACTTCCAGCTTGCGCTGGTCGCCATGCGGCAGGGCGGAGACGGCAAGCTCGCGCTTTTGCAGGAGATTGACCTCCGACAGAACATGATCGGCGCGTTCCGTGAGTTCGACATGGCTGTCGGCGCGCGAGAACAGATCGAAGCCCCGGTTGGCGCGGGCCTGCACGACGAGGCGGACGTTCTCGCGTACGGTGAGGCTTGGAAACAGGTTGGTGAGCTGGAAGGCCCGTCCGATTCCGCGGGTGCAGCGTTCGGCGACACTCAGCCTGGTGATCGTTTCGCCGTTGAGGCGGACCTCTCCGGCACTTGCCTTCAACTGCCCGGAGATCAGGTTGAAATAGGTGGTCTTGCCGGCGCCGTTCGGCCCGACGATGGCGGTCAATGTGCCGCGCTGGAACGCGCAGGAAACATGATCGACCGCCACATGACCGCCAAAGCGGATCGTCAGGTCCCGGGTCTCGAGCACCGGTGGCTCGACGGGTGGCGCCTGGCCGGCAGGGTCTTCGCGCGTCACGGCTGCATCTCCGAAAGAGGGCGGAAAACGGCGGCGCGGCCGCCGTCTCACAGGCCAGAAGGCGGGAGAGGGAGGCGGCGCGTGTGCCGCCTCCCTCTCCGGGGGACGTCAGCGTCCGTTGCGCACCGGGATCGACATGTCCTCGATCTTCAGTTCGCGAACCAGCTCGGGAATGCCCCATTCGACGTCCGGATCGACCCGGATCTTGAAGTGGTACATCGACTGCAGCGCCTGATGGTCCTCGGCACGGAAGGTCATCGTGCCCTTGGGCGTTTCGAAGGACATGCCTTCCATCGCCGCGATCAGCTCTTCGGTGTCGGTCGAGCCGGCCTTGCGGATGCCCTCGACCACGGCAATCGCCGCCGACATGCCTCCGGCCGTGAAGAAATCCGGCGGCGACTGGAAGCGCTTGTCGTGTTCGGACACCAGCCAGTCGTTTGCCGGGTTCTCCGGGATCTCGTGGTAGTAATAGGTCGCGCCTTCCATCCCGGGCAGGGCCTTGTAGGCTTTCATCGCCGCCAGGATGTTGCCGCCGGTGGCGATCTCGATGCCGAGCCGGTCCGGCTCCATCGCCTTGATCTTGCCGATCGGGTTGTTGCCGCCGGCCCAGATGATGAAGAGGAACTTGCGGCCCTCGACATCCTTCATGGCCTCGAAGATGCGCTGGGCGCTGGCGGTGAAGTCCTGCGTGTCGGTCGGTGCGTATTCCTCGAAGGCAAGCGTTGCGCCGGTGCCGGCGAGCGCTTCCTTGAAGGCGGCGACGCCGTCGCGGCCGAAGGCATAGTCCTGCGCAAGCGTCGCGATGGTCACGCCCTCCTGGCCGAGCGCGACGGCATTGGCGATCGCGTCCTGCGAGGAATTGCGCGCGGTGCGGAAGATGTAGCGGTTCCAGTTTTCGCCGGTGATGCTGTCGGCGACCGCCGGCTCGACGATCAGGAGCTTGCCGTATTCCTCCGCGACCGGGAGCATCGCAAGCGCCACGCCCGACGACACGGGCCCGACCGCAATGTCGACCTCGTCGTCGCCATAGGCTTCGGCAAGGGCCGCGCGGGCGATGTCGGGCTTGAGCTGGGTATCCTTCTCGATCACGACGATCTTGCGACCGTCGATTTCCATCGTCCCGTCGGTGGCATATTCAAGTCCCATCATGAAGCCGGTGTGGGACTGTTTCGCATAGGCCTCGAGCGCGCCGGTCTTTCCGTAGACATGGGCGATCTTGATGTCGTCGGCCATGGCCGGCGCGCCCGCGAGCGCGGCCGCCACAACGGCGGCGGCGTAAAGATGTCTCATGATGTCTCCTCCCGTTCGACGTCCGGTCGGCGCTTGGCATGAGCGGGTCGCGGCGTCTGCCAATATATGACGCATGATTCATGTTTCATGTCAATTCGACCCGAGCGCGCCTCTGTCGCGCGTTCGCTCTCCCGCAAGCAGCCGAACACGGCGGACGGCGCCAGGTGGCTGCGTGCACCCGGTTTCGCCAATGCGGAGAAGCGTGATGGCTGTCACATCAAGCCCTGGCGCTTGCTTCTATCTTCAAGGCATAGGCGGACGACAGAGCCGCAGGGAAAAGTCGAACGGAAGCTCAGACAGAGGGAATGCAGTCATGATGAAGAAGATCGCAGTCACCGGTTTTGCAATTGCCCTGACCGCCGGCGCCATGCTCGCGACCGGCTCCTCCGATGCCGAAGCGAAGAAGTGGCATCACCAGAACGGCTGGGCCGCGGCGGGCGGCTTCGTTGCCGGCGCCGTGATCGGCTCGGCCCTGTCCCAGCCGCGCTATGTCGCTCCGGCGCCGCAGTATGCGCCCGCGCCTGCCTACTATGGCCGGCCCGCGCCCTGGTCGCCCGCCTGGTACCGCTATTGTTCGTCGAAGTATCGCAGCTTCAACCCGGACACCGGCTACTTCCGCACCTATTCCGGGAACTACAAGTTCTGCCGTTGATTCGCCGCAGCGAAGATCAGGCAAGGAAGGGCCGGTCAAACCGGCCCTTTTTGCGCAATTGCGAGGTCTGTTCGCGGGGAACCGCAGGCAAGCGGTCAGAGCCCGGCCGGCCGGGACACAGGATCGAGAAACCCGGAGACCGTGCGGTCGCGGCCATTGTCCTTGGCCCGGTAAAGCAGACGATCCGCCCGGGCGAAAGCGACGTCCATCGTTTCGCCATCGCGATATTCGGTCACGCCGAGCGACATGGTGAGCGCGACCTCGCAGCCCTCGACCGTGATCGGTGTGGCATTCAGCAGCTTGCGCATGCGCTCGGCGCGTTCGACCGTATCGCTTGGGGAGGTGTCGGGAAGGAGAACGAGAAATTCCTCACCGCCGAGGCGCCCGAGGAATTCGGTGTCGCGCAATTGCGATTTGATGCGTCGGCTGAATTCCTTCAGCACCTCGTCACCGGCGAAATGCCCGAGATCGTCGTTGACCTTCTTGAAGTTGTCGATGTCGAGGATCATCAGGCCGAGAGGCTTGCCGCGCGCCCTTGACCGGGCGCCGCAGTCGCGGGCGGCGGACAGGATGGCGCGTCGCGACATGGTTCCGGTCAGCTCATCGCGGTGCGCCAGTTCATAGAGCTCCGCCTGGCGCTCCTTCAGTTCGGTGATATCGACACGAAAGCCCACCGTTCCGCCGTTCGGCAGGCGCTTTTCCAGCACCCGCACCCAGCGTCCGTCCGGCAGAAGCTGTTCCACCGGACCGGTCGGGTTCGCGTGGGCCGCCAGGCGCTCCGCGATCCAGGCCTCTTCCTGCCCGATGGCTTCCGCATACTGACGGCAGCGCACGCCCTCGCGGATGATTTCCTCGAAGCTGCGGCCCGGCCGGATGACATGGGCCGATTCCGGATAGGTTTCGCGATACTGTTCGTTGCAGATCGTCAAGCGGTCGTGCTCATCGTAGAGCACGAAACCGTCGGGAAGCGTCTCGATCGCTTCCACCATCACCTTCCAGGCATCGCGCGCGGTTCGTTCTGCGTGTTCATGATGTATCTCGCGAACCGCCAGATGCGCCATGTCCTCCAGGGACTGCCGGTCGATTTCCGTGTCGCGGACGGGTGACCGGCTCGCAAGGCACAGGGTGCCGATGGTGTTTCCGGCTGCGTCGCGAAGCGCGGTCCCGGCAAAGAACTGCAGGCCGAGCGCGGCGAGATCGACAGCCGGGTCGGCGGCCGATCTGCCTTTGCCTGCATGCTGGATCAACGGTGTGCGGCTCTTCAGGACGGCCGCTGCAAGCGCCGGCGCGGCGGCGCGCAGCGGTTCACATAGACCGTTGGAAAGAAAGCTCAGGCCATCGCGTGGTTCCCGAAGCGTCAGGAAAGCGCATTCAACGGAGCAAAGCCGCTTGAGGAGCCGGAACAGTCGCGCCAGAGACGTGGCCGATGCATGGCCCTGCGCGCCCCCTGTTCGCTCAAAGGCCGATAGGGCGGTCTCTGTCAAAGGCATCAGCCTGGGAGGTGGGTTGCCAATAATCAAGATACCGGACCCCAACGAGCGAAATAAGAACAATCCCCAAAATACGCCGAGAAAAAACGGTAACGGCAGAATGTAAATGTTCGATCAATCTGGAGTGTATTTTTGTTGTAGTATTGAGTTAATTGGCTAAGATGATGACTCAATCGGTCATTATTACAATGAGAAAGTCTGCTTTTCGGCCGGTCTGGATTTCCCCTGCGCGAGGTTTTTCCTCTGGGGTGCCGCCGTCATGGGGGGCTTTCGGTGTGGTCCAGCCGGGTCAATATGGCGCTTGCGGCGGCCGTCCCTGTCGCGAAACAGGCCTGCAGCAGATAGCCGCCGGTCGGCGCTTCCCAATCGATCATTTCGCCGGCGACGAAGACGCCGGTCCGGTCCTTGAGCATATAGCCGTCGTCAATGCCGCTCCAGGCGATTCCGCCTGCCGAGGAAATGGCCCGCGCCATGCCGGCAACTCCGGTGACGGGAAGCGGCAGCGCCTTGATGCGGGCGGCCAGCGCTTCCGCGCCTTGCGGTCGTTCGCCGGCCTCGCGAAGCAGCGCAACGGCTGCCGGTGCGAGGCCGGTGGTCTTTCTGAGGTGATTTGACAGGGAGGTCTTTCCGCGCGGGCGCGCGAGCCTTGCCGCAAGCGTGCCGACGTCGAGGTCCGGGCGGAGGTCGAGCGTCAGCGTCGCAGGGGCAGATGTGTCCGCAAGTGCACGGCGGATGTCGGGACTGAGCGCGTAGACACCGCCGCCCTCCAGCCCGCTCGCCGTGATCATCGCCTCGCCGCGAAGGGTGCGGTCGCCGACGCTCAGCGCGATCCGCTTCAGGGGGACGCCTTGAAAGCGGTCGGCGAAATGTTGCGACCATTTCACCTCGATGCCGCAATTGGACGGGGAAAACGGGACCCTGGCGATCCCCGCGGCATCCGTCGCGGCACTCCAGGCTCCGTCGCTGCCAAGCCTTGCCCAGCTTGCGCCCCCGAGCGCCAGAAGCACGGCATCCGGCGCGGGATGCGTTTTCGGGCCCTGCGGCGTGTCGAACGACAATGCGCCATCGGCGCCAAAGCCCGTCCAGCGCCAGCGGGTGCGGATGGTGACGCCGTTGGCGGAAAGCCGCGCCAGCAGGGCGCGTAGGAGGGGCGAGGCTTTCATCTGGCGCGGAAACACGCGCCCGCTCGATCCGACGAAGGTCTCGATGCCGAGATCCTCGCACCAGGCCCTGAGTGCCTCCGGCGGGAAGGCCTCGATCGCTGCCCGGAGCCGCGGTTCCGCCTCCCGGTAGCGTGAGAGAAAGGCGTCCGCCGGTTCGCTGTGGGTCAGGTTCAGCCCGCCGCGCCCGGCCATCAGGAACTTGCGCCCCACCGACGGCATCCGCTCGTAGACGGTGACACCGACGCCCCGGGCCGACAGCCTGTCGGCGGCGATCAGGCCGGCGGGACCGCCTCCGACGATCGCGACATCTGCGGAAGAGGATGTCATTTGCTTGTGTCCTGTGTGTCGCTTTTCGCCAGCAGTTCGGCCTCATAGGCCTTGGCCAGGCGCAGAAAGCGCGTGTAGGCGAAATTCGTCGAGATCACGAGACCCCACCAGCCGTAAAGCGCGTAGCGGCGCAGCAGATAGGCCTTGAGGAACGCGAAGGGAAACTCGGTGACAAGCCGCCATCGGGCGATTCGCCGTCCGCGCGCCGCCATATCGTCCGCCTGCATGGTGGAGTAGCGGTTCATCTTCTCCACGTGAAAGGCGACGGAGCGAATCGAGCGATGTGCCATCGCCGCCTTTAGCTGGGCGACGTGCGCGCCTTCGGGCGGCCGCACCGTGTCGTGCACGGGCGATGCGGAGAAACGGCCTTTCGTGCGGTCGTAAAGCCGGATCTGGTTGTAGCCATAAGCGAAAGGCGCGGGACCGGCCTCATGCGCGAAGACATCCTTGATGCGAACCCGCCAGAACGGCGTCTTGAAAAGCGCGCCGCTTGCGGAAAGTGCCTGGATCTCCCGGCCGAGGGAATCGGTTGCCGCCTCGTCGGCGTCGAGATTGAACAGCCAGTCGTTGCTGCACTGGTCTTCCGCAAAGCGTTTTTGCGCGCCGTAGCCCGGCCATGGATTGACCAGGACGCGCGCACCGAGAGATTCTGCAACGCGTACCGTCTCATCCGTTGACCCGCTGTCGACAACGATCACCTCGTCGGCGAATGATTCGACGCTGCGAATGGCCCGCCCGATCCGGTCTTCCTCGTTGTGCGCTATTATAAAGACGGAGATTGGCGTGGCGGCGGTCATGCAAAGAGGCCCTTGTCGCTTGTCGAGGCAGCCGGAAACCGGCTTGCGCGCGATCCTTAGCGGGTTCTCCGGTCATGGTTCAAGCGAATGCGCCCGCCGCAGGGCCCAACGCCGCCATGCCCGCGAATTCGGGCGACAAAACCGGTTTTGGCGGAAAATCGCGCTTTCCCGGCGATAAGTGCTAACAAGGCCTTAACGGGGTGTGCCCACAAAGACACACTGTGTCCGTACAGTGCCTCTGGAAGGCATTTGCCGGTTGCGAGGCGCGCACCCCGTCGCTTAAAACAAACTCGAGCTCGCGGGGAAGCTTGCTCAATTCTTCATCTCCTCTTGGCCAACAGGGCCTTGCAGGAAACAACGACGAGGTCAGGAAATGAACATCAAGAGCATCCTGCTCGGCGCTTCCGCAGCTGCCCTGGCAGCCACGGGCGCACAGGCCGCCGACCTTCCGGTCGCTCCGGAGCCGGTCGACTACGTTCGCGTTTGCGACGCTTTCGGCACGGGCTTCTTCTACATCCCGGGTACCGAGACCTGCCTGAAGATCGGTGGCGGTGTCCGCGCTGAATTCCGCGTGTTCGACGTTCTCGACAACGGCGGTTCCGCTTGGGACAATCGTTCCGACGACAGCACCGGCATGCGTGCTCGCGGTTACATGAACTTCGACAGCCGCACCAACACCGAGTATGGCCTGCTGCGCACCTACGTGGCTGCGTACATCACGGTCGACAACTCGGGCGGCGCTGGCCTGACGCTTGACGAAGCCTTCATCCAGCTCGGCGGTTTCGTCGCTGGTCGCACCGGTTCGTACTTTGACTTCTACACCGGCGACAACTGGGGTTCGGTCCTGAACCAGGGCTTCGCGGATAACGGCGACGTCAACCTGTTCGCTTACACCTTCCAGTTCGGCAACGGCTTCTCGGCCTCGGCCTCGGTGGAAGTTGGTTCGGACCGTCGCGCCAACATCTTCGCTCTGGGCCTTCCGGCTGCGGGCTTCGGCTACGGCGGTGACAAGGTTCCGGATTTCGTCGCCAACCTGCGCGTCGACCAGGGCTGGGGTTCTGCTCAGCTGATGGGTGCCCTGCACCACGTCTATGGCGTCGCACCGGGCTTCGCTCCTGTGTCTACTGGCAAGGGCAAGCTTGGCTGGGCGATCGGCGCCGGCGCCACGTTCAACCTGCCGATGATCGCAGCTGGCGACAGCTTCTCGATCCAGGCCGCCTACTCGCAGGGCGCAGTCGGCTACGTGAACGCCAACTTCGCGAACGCCGCGTTCTCCGACGCGTCCTACACCGCAGCGGGTGGCCTGAAGCTCTCCAGCGCTTGGGGCATCGGTGCAGGCTTCACGCACTTCTGGACCCCGGCGATCTCCTCGTCGCTGACCGCGAACTACTCGCGTCTCGACCAGGCTGCCGGCGGTGCCGACTTCAACGAGATCAACGTTCAGGGTAACGTTGGCTGGCGTCCGGTTTCCGGCCTCTATGTCGGTGCCGAGCTCGAGTACCGCAACCGCGACTTCCGCGCGGCTGGCGCTGCTTCCGACGACGCTCTGGTCGGTATCCTCCGCGTGCAGCGCACGTTCTAATTCAATCCTCACGGATTGGATGAAAGCCCGGCGGGAAACCGCCGGGCTTTTTCTTTGCCGGGTCGCGCAAGCTTCGTTCGAATGGCTGCGTGACAGGACATGAAAAAGGGCCGTCCGGTATCCGGGCGGCCCTTTCGTCTGTGAACAACATGATGCTTGCCGGTTCAGCCGATGGCGGCGGTCTCAGGCGAGACGCCGAACGGCCTGTCCATCCGCGCCGAAGACATGGCAATCGCTGCCCTTCAATCCGATCCGCACAGTGCTGTCGATCGACTGCGGCGCGTCGCCGCCGGCACGCGCGGTAAGCAGGGTTCCGTCGGCAAGACGCACATAGAGAAAATGGCTTTCCCCCAGCTCCTCCACGACTTCCACGGTGCCGGAGATCGCCTGGTCCGTTTCTCCGTCGGCATGAAAGAGATGCTCCGGGCGGATGCCAAGCGTCACCCGGTCGCCGGCAGCGAGCGCGGTGGCGTTGACGGCCGCGAGCACCTCTCCGCCGCCGGGCAGCGCGAGCCTTGCCCCATCGTTGCGCGGTTCCAGCACGTCGCAGGCGATAAAATTCATCTGCGGCGAGCCGATGAAGCCGGCGACGAAGAGGTTCTGCGGATGATGGTAAAGGTCGAGCGGAGCGCCGACCTGTTCGACCTTGCCGGCGGAGAGCACCACGATCTTGTCGGCCAGCGTCATGGCCTCGACCTGATCGTGGGTGACATAGACCATTGTCGCGTTCATGCGCTCGTGCAGCTTGGCGATCTCGATGCGCATCTGGACCCGCAAGGAGGCATCGAGATTGGAGAGAGGTTCGTCGAACAGGAAAACCTTCGGGTTGCGCACGATGGCGCGTCCGATGGCGACCCGCTGGCGTTGTCCGCCCGAGAGCTGTTTGGGCAATCGCTCGAGAAGGTCCGCCAATTCCAGCGTTTCGGCCGCGGCCCGTACCTTGGTCTCGATGTCACCCTTGTCGGCCTTTGACAACTTCAGGCCGAAGGCCATGTTTTCGTAGACGGTCATATGAGGGTAGAGCGCGTAGGACTGGAACACCATCGCGATGCCGCGTTCCTTGGGCGTCTTTTCGGTAACATCCTCGCCGTCGATTTCCAGCGCGCCGGCGGTGATGTCCTCAAGCCCTGCGATCAGGCGCAGGAGTGTGGACTTGCCGCAGCCGGATGGCCCGACGAAGACCACGAACTCCCTGTCGCGGACGTGCAGGTCGATCCCGTGGATCGCCTCGACCCGTCCGAACGACTTGCGCACCTGCCTGAGAATGACCTCCGCCATATCCGTCCTCCGTTCCCCCTCCGCCACGGCGCTCGGGCGTTGTTGCTATCGCGTCCGCGAGCGGGAAATTTGCGCGAAAACCGCATCGAACGGTTCAAGGCGTAGCTGCGTTACATCGCCAGCCAGCTCGATTTCGCCGGTGAAATCGGGGGCGTCGAGGAGCCTGGCGCAAGAAAGACCGTCAAGCGCCGCGCGCGCCGGCGTCGGCCCGAGATTGAAGGCGCAAAGCATTTCTTGTCCGTCAAGGACACGCAGGAAGGCGAGGATCGGCTCCGGGGTATCGAGCAGAACAATGTCCCCGGACACCAGCGCCGGCTGATCGCGCCGCCAACTGAGAAACCGCCGGGTGCGGTGGAGCGACGATGCCGGATCGGCCTCCTGTCGGGTGACGGAGCGCGCGCGGTGTTCGTCGGGGATCGGCAGCCAGGCGGTGGCCCGGGAAAACCCCGTTTGCGGCGCGTTGTCGTCCCACGGCATGGGGGTCCGGCAGCCGTCGCGTCCGCGAAACTCCGGCCAGAATTCCTTGCCGTAGGGGTCCTGGATATGTTCGAAGGCGACCTCCGCTTCCTGCAGGCCCAGTTCCTCGCCCTGATAGAGGCAGGGCGTGCCGCGCAGGGAGGTGACAAGGGCGACGATCAGCGGCGCGAAGGCTTCGGGCGGATGCACTCCGCCCCAGCGCGTGACCACTCGGGGCACATCGTGGTTCGACACCGCCCAGCTCGGCCAGCCGTCGCCAATGCAGGATTCCATCGCGCGAATAGTGCGGCGGATATAGGCGGCGGAGGAATCGGTTGTCAGAAGGTCGAAGCCATAGGCCATGTGTAGCCGTTTTCCGGCTTGCGTGTAGGCGGCCGTCGTTGCGAATGGGTCGTGGTCTGAACCGATCTCGCCAACCATCGTCACATGGCGATAGCTGTCGGTCAGCGCGCGCAATCGCTCCAGGAAAACGAGGTTTTCGGGCCGGGTCTTGTCATGAACATGGTCTTGATAGGAGTAAGGATTGGACCGTTCGACGCCGGAGATCGGCTTTCCCGGCGGCAGCGGCGGATTGTCCCTGAGCGCCTTGTCGTGAAAATAGAAGTTCACGGTATCGAGGCGAAAGCCGTCGACGCCGCGCTCCAGCCAGAAACGGGCGGCATCGAGCACCGCATCCTGGACTTGCGCATTGTGAAAGTTGAGATCCGGCTGGCTCGTCAGAAAATTATGCAAATAGTACTGACGGCGGCGGGTGTCCCAGGCCCAGGCCGATCCGCCGAAGATCGACAGCCAGTTGTTGGGCGGGGTGCCATCCGCGCGTGGATCCGCCCAGACGTACCAGTCGGCACGGGCGTTGTCGCGACTTGCACGGCTTTGCTTGAACCAGGGATGCCGGTCTGAGGTGTGCGAAATGACGAGATCGATGATCACCTTGAGATCGCGATCATGCGCGGCGGCAATCAGCCGGTCGAAATCCTCCAGCGTTCCGAAGATCGGATCGACGTCGGTGAAATCCGACACGTCGTATCCGAAATCATCCATCGGGGACGGGTAGAAAGGCGAGATCCAGATGGCATCGACCCCGAGGCTCTCGACGTGGTCGAGCTTGGCGGTGATACCGGCCAGATCGCCGATGCCGTTTCCGTCGGTGTCGTAGAAGGAGCGCGGATAGATCTGGTAGATCACAGCGCCGCGCCACCAGTCGGGGTGGGTTGCGTGGCGCGGACCGGTTGCCGGCTCGGTGACGGACAGTGGAAGCATGAACGGACTATCCCTTGACGGCGCCGGCGGTAAGGCCGGAGACGATCTTGCGTTGGAAGATCAGCACGAGGACCACGAGCGGCACGGTGACAATGACGGAGGCGGCCATGATGTTGCCCCAGGGCAATTCATGCTGGCTGGCGCCGGTGATCAGCGCAATGGCGACCGGCACGGTGCGCATGTCATTGGAAAGCGTGAAGGTGAGGGCGAACAGGAACTCGTTCCACGCCGCGATGAAGGCGAGCAGGCCGGTGGTGACCAGCGCCGGCCACATCAGCGGCAGGAAGACGTGGCGCACGATCACAAGGGACGAGGCGCCGTCGACCACGGCAGCTTCCTCCAGCTCCTTCGGCAGGTCGCGCATGAAGGTGGTCAGCACCCAGACCGTGAACGGCAGGGTCAGGATCAGGTTCGAAAGCATCAGGCCGGGCAGCGAATTGTAGATCCCCAGAAGCCGGATCAGCTCGAACATGCCGGAGAGCACCGCCACTTGCGGAAACATGGAGACCGACAGGATGGTGAAGAGCAGCAAGCCGCGTCCGCGGAAACTGACACGCGCCAGCGCATAGGCGGCGGTGACCCCCAGAAACAGCGACAGCGCAACGACGACGCTCGCGACCACCACGGAATTCAGGATGTTGCGCGCAAACGGCTGCTCGGCGAAGACCGAGACATAGTTGGCCGGATTGAAGCTGCTCGGCCAGTAGGTGACGGTGAAGAGTTCCGAACCGAAGCGGAACGACGACAGGATCGCATAGTAGAACGGAAAGACGGAGAAGACGACGATGACGACGACCAGCGCGTAGAGGCCGAGCGTCTTGAGGGGGGAGCGGCGCATCATCTCGTCTCCCCGCCGAGCCGGACCTTGCCGAGCGTGATGGTCGCGATCGTGAGCGCCGCGATCACCAGGAACAAGAGGGTCGAGGCTGCGGAACCGTAGCCGACTTCCTGGAAATCGACGAGCTGCTGGCGTGCATAGACCGACATTGACATCGTGTCGGAGGAATTCGACGTTAGCACATAGATCAGATCGAAGATGCGAAGTGCGTCGAGGGCACGGAAGATCACCGCGACCATGATCGCCGGCTTGATCAGCGGCAGGGTGACCTTGAAGAACACCTTCACGGGATGAATGCCGTCGACCCTTGCGGCTTCGTAGCAGTCGGAGGGCAGCATTTGCAGCCCGGCGAGGATCAGGAGCGCCATGAAGGGGGTCGTCTTCCACACGTCGACCATGACGACCGCCCACATCGCGGTTTGCGGATCGGCCGTCCAGGCGACCGGCTGGGAGATCAGCCCGATGCCCATCAGGATGTCGTTCAGGACGCCGAACTGGTCGTGCAGCATCCAGCCCCACATCTTGGCGGAGACAATGGTGGGGATCGCCCAGGGAATGAGAACGGCGGCGCGCACGAGGGCGCGGCCCTTGAAGTTGGCGTTGAGCACCAGTGCGACAATCAGCCCGAGCGCGGTTTCGATGGAGACGGAGACGGCGGAAAACCAGATTGTGTTCCACACGGCATTCCACCATGAGGGATCGACGATCAACCCATAGGCCTCGCCGTCATAGACCGAATAGTAATTTTCCAGACCGATGAACTGTGTGGCGGAGAGGTCCGCCAGACTGGCGTCTGTGAAGCCGAACCAGATGGTGCGCACGAGCGGCCATCCGGCGACAAGGGCCAGCACCACGATCATCGGCGTCAGGAACAGCCAGGCGGATCTCAGCCGCGACCGCGACAGGCGCGAGCGCCGGGCGGGCGTGGCGGCAGCTGTGGTCAGGGCGATGTCGCTCATCGGCTTTGGATCCGGTTTGTCCGCGCGGGCACCGCAGGAGGTGTCGAACGGGGCCGCGCGGGACGCGGCGGCGGGGGCCGCCGGTGAGACGCGGGCAGGCGGTCGAACCGCCCGGCCCGGGTGTTCGGGAACGGCGGTGGGGCCTACCAGCCGCGCCGCTTGATCCGCTTCAACTCGCTTTCGAGATCCGCCATTGCCGTTGCGGCATCGCTCTTGCCGGACAGAACGTCGTGCGAGGCGTTCCAGAAGGCGTTCGACACGCGATTGTACTTTGTGCCGGTCACGCGGGACGGCCGGGCAACGGCATTGGTGAAGGTCTCGTAGAGATCGCCGAAGAAGGGCGCGGCGGCAAGCACGTCCTCGTCTTCATAAAGCGCCGCGATCGTCGGGTTGTAGGTGCCCTCGATGGCGCGACGCTTCTGCTCGGCCTCGCTCGTCAGATACATCACCAGGTCGGCGGCGATCTCCGGATGCGCGGAATACTTGGACACCGAAAGCTGCCAGCCGCCAAGCGTACCGGTGTTCTTGCCGTCCGGGCCGCCCCTGGGAAGGGCGGTGACCCCGATTTTTCCCTTCACCGGGCTGTCCGCGGAATTGCCAAGACCCCAGGCATAGGGCCAGTTGCGCATGAAGACGGCATTGCCGGACTGGAACACCCCGCGTGCCTCTTCCTCGGCATAGTTGAGCACGCCGTCGGGAGAAATCTCGCCCACCCAGGAGCCGGCGAGTTCGAATGCCGCGATGGCCTTGGGATTGTTGATGGTGATCTCGCCGTCGGCGCCGACGATCTCGCCGCCGCCGAAACTGTCGACCCACTCGAGCGCGTCGCAGGTCAGCCCCTCATAGGCCTTGCCCTGAAAGACGAAGCCCCAGAGCGTGTCCATGCCCGCCGCGCGTTCGGCATCCTGGATGTATTTTGCCGTTTCGGTGAGCTCCTGCCAGGTCGCGGGCACCGGCCGGCCGTGTTTTTCCAGGAGGTCCTTGCGGTAGTAGAGAAGCCCGGCGTCCGTGTACCAGGGCATGGCGACAAGCGATCCGCCAACCGTGTTGTTCTCCACGATCGGCGCGAAATGCGCCTCCTCCGCGCCCTGCGAATAGGCGGCGAGGTCAATGAAGTGATTGCCGAGAATGCCGGGCCAGATGACGTCGATCTGGAAGACGTCGATGTCGTCCGCGCCGGAGGCCAGAAGCTGCTGATACAGCGCGAGCCGTTCCGTCGTCGAGTTCGGCGTCGACACGATCTTGACCGTATTGCCGGTCTTTTCCGCCCAGGCGTCAGCGCCGGATTTGCACAATTCCAGCTCGATGCCGACCGCGCCGCAGGATATCGAGATCTCGGCGGCCTGCGCGCCGGCGTGGCCGAAGGCGAGGGGAGCGAGCAAGGGCACCGCAAGAGCGGTCGCGGCCACTAGGGAATTGCGCAGCATCATGGTCCTCCGGTTGGGTTGCGGTCCGGTTTCTCGCTTGCGCGGCCGGCTTCTTGTCTTCTTCCGCCTGTCTCATTCGCGCCGACGCGCGCCGCTCGAGTGCCGCACGAACGCAGGCGGGATGCGTCCGTGCCTGGCGAAATGGGGTCCGAAAAGGGGGCGGATAACGGTGCGGGTCATGCCATGCAGCCCCGTTTCGTTCGGGGCGTTTTGCCTGAGCGAACCGTCAGCATTCGCGCCCCTCCCAAAGCGCTTTGGAGAAAGAGCGTGCCGGATCGCTCGATGCGTGTCAAGAGAGTGAATTATACCTTCGGTTGTGCAGGGCGGAATGGCAGATTTGCGATGCATCATGAAAATCGCTGGATATCGGTCTTTCAAAGCCCTTAGGTTAGAGGAAGCAGGTGCCGGTGGACCGGGAAGTCGGGGGTTTTCAGGGCGGCGGTTGTGACGTTCCTCAGGAATACGCTTGTAAAACCTGCTTCGATATATGAGCGCTTCCAAAGCGCTTTGGGTTCAGGGGTGCCAAGACGTGCGATGCGGCGGTTGCGCGGGGGGGGGCTGTCACGCGCAGGGCTGTGACGGCCTTGCGGGCGTCGGCTTGCAACGGGGCGGGCCGTTAACGGGGCGTGCTGTCTGATCGAAGCGCCCCGGTTGCACACGCACCGGGGCGAAAAGGACGACAGCGCCTTGTCGAAAAGGAAGATCGGGTGAACTTGCGGGAACTCTCCGCCCATCTGGGCCTGTCCCAGACCACGGTGAGCCGGGCGCTCAACGGCTATGGCGATGTGGCGCCGGCCACCCGGCGCAAGGTGGTCGAGGCGGCCGAGCGGGTCGGCTATCGCCCGAATTCCGGCGCCCGGCGGCTGGCCACCGGGCGTTCCCAGGCGCTCGGCATCGCCTTTCCCGTCGACCGAAATCTTTTGCTCGACCCGCATTTCATCGAGTTTATCGCAGGCGTTGCCGCCCATGCGGGCGAGCAGGGATATGACCTCACCGTCAGCCCCACCACGGGAACGGAAGGCGAGGTCTATCGCCGGTTCGCCCGCATGCGCACGGCCGATGCCGTGATCCTGTCCGGCCCTGTGCTGGAGGATCCGCGCATCGCGCTCCTGCGTGGACTGCAGCTGCCGTTCGTCGTGCACGGACGCACGCAAACGCCGCTTCCCTATGCCTTTGTCGACATCGACAATCACGGCGCGTTTCGCCAGGCCTGCCAACTGCTCCTCGACCTCGGTCACCGGCGGATCGGGCTGATCAACGGCGATGAAAGCCAGACCTTCGCTCGCGACCGGCGTGCGGGCTGGTCATCTGCACTGATGGCTGCGGGGCTGGTGGCTGCAACGGACGGCCTTGCGCGCGCCGGCGCGATGACGGAGGAAAACGGCTACCGCTTCGCCCGTGACCTGCTCGAAACGTCGCCACGGCCGACGGGGCTGATCTGCTCCAGCGTGCTGCTGGCGTTCGGTGCCTATCGCGCTGTCCGCGATCTCGGCCTTGCGGTCGGCCGGGACGTTTCCGTCATCGGCCACGATGACGAACTTCCCTTCCTGCGCCCGCACACGCTCGACCCGCCCTTGACCGTGACCCGCAGCCCGATTCGCAAGGCGGGAGAGCGTGTTGCCGATTTCGCCATCCGTCTTGCCACCGGTACGCCGATTGACCGGCTTGCCGAAATCAAGCCCGTGGATCTGGTCTATCGCGGGTCGACGGCCGCGCCGGAGGTCCGGTGATCGTCTCAAGTCCGTCGTGAGTGGTGACGTATTTTTTAAAATGTCAAAGCTTTGATATTATTGAAATAATTAAATTTGTTTGACGTAATGGTAAAATAATCTCTTGCGCGTTTCGCGCCAAGGTGGAATTCTTGCCGCGATCCGATCGCCCCTGTCCGATCTGCCGCCGGCGCCTGGTATGTGCTCCGACGCGCAGGGGACGCGCGACCAACAGGGAGGAAGCAGATGACCGCTGCCATCGTGGGCTGGGCCCATACGCCGTTTGGAAAGCATGCCGAGGAAACCGTTGAAAGCCTGATCATCAGGGTCGCGCGCGACGCGCTTGCGGACGCGGGGCTGGAGGCCGGCGACGTCGACGAAATCGTTCTCGGTCATTTCAACGCGGGCTTTTCGGAACAGGATTTCACCGCTTCCCTGGTGTTGCAGGCCGACCCGGCGCTGCGCTTCAAGAAGGCGACGCGGGTCGAGAACGCCTGTGCCACCGGATCGGCGGCGGTGCATCAGGGCGTGCGCGCCGTGACATCCGGCGAGGCGCGGGTCGTGCTGGTGGTTGGCGTCGAGCAGATGACGACCACCCCC
This sequence comes from Stappia stellulata DSM 5886, assembly GCF_000423705.1. Lineage (GTDB taxonomy): Bacteria > Pseudomonadota > Alphaproteobacteria > Rhizobiales > Stappiaceae > Stappia > Stappia stellulata. The sequence continues at coordinate 169,590 of NZ_AUIM01000012.1, forward strand.
GGACCTGAGATCGGCCGCAATCTGCTCAAGGCCTCCTATTTGCCGGAGGACGGTGACACGCCGGCCGGCTTTGCCGGCGTGTTCGGCAAGATCGCGCAGGGATATTTCCAGAAGTACGGCGACAAGTCCGACGCGCTCGCCGCGATTGCCGCCAAGAACCACAGGAACGGCGTGAACAATCCTTACGCCCAGATGCGCAAGGATCTCGGCTTCGACTTCTGCCGCACCGAGAGCGAGAAGAACCCCTTTGTCGCCGGCCCCTTGAAGCGCACCGACTGTTCGCTCGTTTCCGACGGCGCCGCGGCGCTGGTGCTCACCGATGTCGAAACCGCGCTCGGCCGCGACAAGGCGGTTGCCTTCCGCAGCCTCGCCCATGCGCAGGACTTCCTGCCGATGTCGAAGCGCGACATCCTGAGCTTCGAGGGCTGCGGCGCGGCCTGGAGCCGGGCGCTCGACAAGGCGGGCCTTGGCATCGAGGATCTGTCTTTCGTCGAGACCCACGACTGTTTCACCATTGCCGAACTGATCGAATACGAGGCGATGGGCCTGACGAAGCCGGGCGAAGGGCATCGCGCCATTCTTGAAGGATGGACCGAGGCAGGCGGCAAGCTGCCGGTCAATCCCTCCGGCGGTCTGAAGGCCAAGGGACATCCTATCGGAGCAACGGGCGTATCCATGCACGTTCTGAGCGCCATGCAGCTTACGGGTCGCGCCGGAGACATTCAGGTCAAGGGCGCTGAACTCGGCGGCATCTTCAACATGGGCGGCGCGGCTGTCGCCAACTATGTGTCGGTGCTCCAGCCGCTGCGTTAGGCGGCTTTAGCGGCCTGCGAGGGTCAAAACGGGAGGCGCGATCACCGCGCGCCTTCCGGTCATCGCCTGCCTGTCGGGGGGGGCGCCCTAGATCAGGCTTGCCTCCATTTGCCGCGCCAGATCGAGCAGGTCGAAGGCGATGACGTCCCACGCATCGACAGGCGCGAGATCGGATGTCTGGCCCTTGCCGAACTCCTTCGGTCTGGAGAAGAAACCTGTCTTTAGGCCGGCTGCACGCCCTGCGTCGAGGTCGCGATTGTGGGCGGACACCAGCATGACGTCGCCGGGGTCCAGTCCGATTGCCGCCGCGGAGCGTCTGTACATCCCGGGTGCCGATAGACGGCCAGGTGCCATTTCGGCCCCGAGGATCAGGTCCCACGGCAGTCCGGCGCTTTTGGCAAGCCAGGTCATCATCGAGATCGAGGCATGGGTGCAAGGGGCGATGACGTATTCGCGCCGGAGCGAGCGCAGACCCGGAACGCTGTCCGGCCAGGGGCGCAAGTGTTCCCAGCTTCGCTCGAGTGTCGCCTTTTCCTTGTCGCCCAGGCGATGCGTGAGTTCCGCCTTCTCCACGACCGCGGCCAGAGTCTGGCAGTGGATGGCATCGAGACCCGCATAAGGCATGGAGGCATTTTGGTCCGCGACGGCGTCGATGAGGTGGGAGGCGATCTCTGCGCGCCAGGCGTCGGCGAGGTCAAAAGGCTTGATATCGGCACCGGATTTGGCGAACGCCCTGTCGAAGGCGTTCGCGATTCCGCTTCTCCAGTCCACCACCGTCCCGAAAACGTCGAAGAAAATTGCTTTGACCACGGCATTCACTCATATCGCATTATGGAAGGACTCTCGGTAGAATGCATGTCTGAGGTTGCTTGTTTCAATTAATCAACCTTTGGTGTATTTTGCGAGTAAAATAATAGCATCACAAAATATGATTCGACACGATAAAGAACTGGAAATTTCTGTGAAACTATTGCGAGTGATGTTCATTTCCATTTAGTGTCAATTGATTTTGTTTTTTTCAAACGACAATCAAATCTTTTATCTTTCGGTTGTGGTTAACAAAAGTATGCAATTCTGACTTTGAGTTTTTTCTTCTGAGAAGCGTATAAGAGGATGCGGGTCCAAGCAAATACTGATTGTCGTCGCCGACGAAACCGGATGTCCGTCTTTTTGTTGGTTGTGGCTCGGGTCGTGTTTCGGCTGGAGATGATTTTTCTCTCTTCGTCCGTGCGATTGAAATGCCATGCCCGGCGTTCCGCAGGCGCAGGCCTTATGTGTTGGCGATATCCAATGCAGCCGGAGCCTGCTTTTCATGTTGCGTCAGTCCGATCGGAAACTTGATGTGTTCCCCGCCTTTCAAAAGGTCGCGGGCCGCCGTGTGGTCGTGGTTGGCGGCGGCGAGGAGGCCGCGGCCAAGCTCCGGCTTCTGTCTGAGACCTCCGCCGCGCTTGAGGTGATTTCGCCCGCCGTCGACCACGCTCTTGCTGCTGCCATCGAGAAGACCGGGGCGACCTGGCATCGCACGGCGTTTCGCCCTGCCTTGTTGACCGGCGCCGCCCTTGCCTTTGCGGCAAGCGGCGACGAGGGGGCGGATACGGCCGTGGTCAACGCCGCCCGTGTCTTCGGCATTCCGGCGAATGCGGTCGACCGCCCCGAGCTTTGCGACTTCTACGTCGGCGCCCTGGTGAACCGGGCGCCGGTCGCCATCGCCATCACCTCGACGGGCGTCGGGCCGGTGCTTGCGCGCCACATCCGCGCGCGCATCGAGGCCATGCTGCCCGGCACGACCGGCGATCTGGCGCGCCTCGCCGAAAGCTTCCGCGACACCGTTGCCCGCGTGATCGAGGCCGGCCCGGCGCGCCGCCGCTTCTGGGCACGGTTCTTTTCCGGAAGCGTTGCCGCAAACCTTCAGGCCGGCCGCCCGGACGTGGCGCGCTCCGAGGCGCAGCGTCTCCTGAACACCCGCAATGACGAGCCGGGCTTCGTCTGGCTCGTCGGCGCCGGTCCCGGCGCGGAAGATCTGCTCACCCTGCGTGCCCAGCGCCTGCTCCAGGAAGCCGACGTGATCGTGCATGACGCGCTTGTCCCCGATGCGGTTGTGGCCATGGGGCGGCGCGATGCCGAGCGCATTGCGGTCGGCAAGCGCAAGGGCGCGCATTCCGTGCCGCAGGACGAGATTAACGCAATTCTGGTGCGCGAGGCCTCCGCCGGGCGCCGGGTCGTGCGTTTGAAGAGCGGCGACCCGCTGGTGTTCGGCCGGGCCGGCGAGGAGCTGGCCGCACTCCACGCGGCGGGCATCGGCTGCGATATCGTTCCGGGCGTTACGGCGGCCCTTGCGGCCGCCGCGAGCGCACGCATTCCGCTGACCCTGCGCGGCGTCGCCTCGCAACTTGTCTTCGCGACCGGACATGACAAGGACGGCGACACGCTCCCCGCCTGGGCGGACCTTGCGCTGAACGGAGCCACGGTCGCTGTCTACATGGGGCGCACCGTGGCGGCGCGGGTCGCGGCACGACTGATCAAAGCCGGTCTGCCTGCGAAAACGCCGGTCGCCGTGATCGAGAACGCCGCGCAGCGCGACGAGCGTCTGCTGTCCGGATCGCTCGGCGACCTTGGAACGGTCGCGACGCGCGATGACATCGACGGGCCGGTGCTGATCGTGGTCGGCGCGGTCGTCGGCCATGCGGATCTCGCCGCCAGCCAGCCGTTCCGTCCGGCCGAGGCGCTGCGCGCCATCGCGGCCGCGTGACGAAATCTCTTTGAAAGGATCTCTCACATGAAGGCACTCACCGCAAACCGGCTGATCGACGGCGAGGTCGTCTGGCTCGGCCGGTCCGGCCAATGGGTCGAGATGTTGCATTCGGCGTGGGGTCTGGAAACCCCGGAAGCGGAAGCCGAAGCGATGGCCATCGGCGCGCAGGCCGTGACCGAGCGGCTTCTGGTCGACCCTTATCTCATCGATCTGCGGCGCACCGAAGATGGCATCGAGGCGGTGCGCTTCCGCGAGCGGATCCGCGCGAAGGGGCCGACAACCCGCCCCGATCTCGGCAAGCAGGCACGGCGCGAAACCTCGGCCGCATGACGGCATTGGACGACGCAGCGCGCCTTCAGGAGACATGACATGTACCGCTACGACGAATTCGACACCGACTTCGTGTCGGCCCGGGTGGAACAGTTCACCGATCAGGTACGCCGCCGCCTTGCCGGCGATCTGGACGAGGACCAGTTCAAGCCGCTGCGGCTGATGAACGGCGTCTACCTGCAGCTGCACGCCTACATGCTGCGGGTGGCGATCCCCTATGGCACGTTGAACGGCGCGCAGATGCGCAAGCTCGCCTATGTCGCGCGCACCTATGATCGCGGCTACGGGCACTTCACGACGCGTCAGAACATCCAGTTCAACTGGCCGCGGCTGAAGGACATTCCGGCCATTCTGGAAGAGCTGGCCAAGGTCGAGATGCATGCGATCCAGACGTCGGGCAACTGCATTCGCAACGTGACCGCAGATCATTTCTCGGGGGCCGCCGCCGACGAGATCCTCGATCCGCGCCCCTATGCGGAAATCCTGCGGCAGTGGTCCTCGCTGCACCCGGAGTTTTCCTTCCTGCCGCGCAAGTTCAAGATCGCCGTGACCGGCGCGCCGCACGACCGCGCCGCCGTGCAGGTGCACGACATCGGCCTGCAGGCCAAGCGCGATGCAAACGGCAATGTCGGCTTTGCCGTCTTTGTGGGCGGCGGGCTGGGACGCACGCCGATGATCGCACGCAAGGTGCGCGATTTCCTGCCCGAAGAGGAGCTGCTGGCCTATTGCGAGGCGATCCTGCGCGTCTACAATCGTTACGGTCGGCGCGACAACAAGTACAAGGCGCGCATCAAGATCCTCGTCCACGAGACGGGCGTGGAGACGCTGAAGGCCGATATCGAGCACGCGTTCGAGGAAATCCGCCACGGCGTGCTGCGGCTTCCCCAGGACGAGATCGACCGCATCACCGATTACTTCGCAGCCCCCGCCTTCGCCGCGGGCGCGGACGCAGACGCCCTCGACCGGGCGACCGCCGCCGATCCGGCGCTTGCCGCCTTTGTCGAGCGCAACCTCCAACCTCACAAGGCGCCCGGTTACGCAAGCGTCACCATCTCGCTGAAGCCCATCGGCAAGGCGCCGGGCGATGCAACCGCCGACCAGATGGACGCAGTGGCGGCGCTTGCCGAACGCTACGGTCACGACGAGATCCGCGTCAGCCACGAGCAGAACCTGGTGTTGCCGCATGTGCGCAAGGCGGATGTTCCGGCCGTTTTCGAGGGGCTGAAGGACACCGGTCTGGCGGAGGCCAATGCCGGCCTCGTCACCGACATCATCGCTTGTCCCGGCATGGACTTCTGCGCGCTCGCCACCGCGCGGTCGATCCCGGTCGCCCAGCGCATCTCCGAACGTTTCGGGACGCCGGATCGCCAGCGCGACATCGGCGACCTCAAGATCAAGATCTCCGGCTGCATCAACGCCTGCGGTCATCACCACGTCGGCCATATCGGCATCCTCGGCGTGGAGAAGAAGGGCGAGGAATACTACCAGATCACGCTCGGCGGCTCGGGCGACGAGAACAGCGCGATTGGCGAGATCATCGGCCGGGGCTTTTCCTACGAGGAAGTCGTCGACGCCGTCGAGACGCTGGTCGACACTTACATCGGTCTGCGCGACGCACCGGATGAGGATTTCCTGGCCGCCTATCGCAGGGTGGGCGACGCCCCGTTCAAGGAGGCGCTCTATGGGACGGCATGAGGCCCTTGCGGCAATCGACGACCCGGGCGATCTCGCGGCAAGGCTCGCTGCCCGCTTCGACGGCGCGCCGGCGGAAGAGGTGATCGCAGCGGCACGGGAGCACTTTGCAAGCGGGCTTGCGCTGGTTTCTTCCTTCGGCGCGGAATCGGCGGTGCTCTTGCATCTCGCCGCCCGCGTCGACGCGAGCCTGCCGGTGCTCTTCATCGACACCGGCAAGCTTTTCCCGGCAACGCTGCGCTACCGGGACGCGCTGGTCGAGCGCTTCGGCCTCAAGGATGTGCGCGTTCTGAGACCCTCAGTGGAGGATCTTCAGGCGGAAGACCCGACCGGGGCGCTGTGGATGCGCGACACGGATGCCTGTTGCACCATCCGCAAGGTGCGTCCGCTGGCACGCGCCCTCGCGGGCCTCGATGCCTGGGTCTCCGGACGCAAGCGGTTCCAGGCCAGCTCGCGCTCCAATATTCCGTTGTTCGAGGCCGACGGTCCGCGCGTGAAGGTCAATCCGCTCGCCGACTGGGACCCCGGGGATCTGCGCGCCCATATGCAGACGCACGATCTGCCGCCGCATCCGCTTGTCGCGGAAGGCTATCCCTCCATCGGCTGCATGCCCTGCACCAGTCCGGTGGCTGAGGGCGAAGACCCGCGCGCCGGGCGTTGGCGCGGCGGCGAGAAGACGGAATGCGGGATTCATTTTCCGCTTCCGCTGGAAAACGAGAACGGAGCGGGGATCTGACCATGGCGGCACAGCTTTTCAGGGACGGCGCCTTTGTCGCCGACGACTGGCATCACCTGGGTGAAGACGATCCGCTGCCGGACAGCGGCGCCGTGATCCTGCCGCTCGGGCGCTATCTGGAGGTCGTTGCGACGGCGCCGGCGTCTCTCGGGCTCGCGGTGCTGCTGCGCGCAGGCGACGAGCCGGACGCGCTTCAGCCGCATCTTTCGCAGCTTGGGCTGATCGCCGTCGATTTCGCCAAATTCTCCGACGGCCGCGGCTATTCGATCGCGCGGCTGCTGCGCCAGCGCCATGGCTTCGACGGCGAGCTGCGGGCGGTGGGCGACGTGCTGCTCGACCAGATCCCTTTGATGCGCCGCTGCGGGTTTACCGCCTTCGAGATCGTGCACGCGCCAACGCGTCGCGCCCTGGAGGCTGGTCACGATGTCGAGGTGCCGTTATATCTTCAACCTGCGGAGCGGGCCGGCGAGCGTCCGGCGGGCGCGCGCGCTTGGGCGAGGCGCCCGGCGGCGTCTCGGATTTGAAACGCTCCATCGCTGTGTATCCGGCACGCCGGTCGCGATGCACACTTTGACCGGGCGGGCGTGTCAGGCCTGTCGTGAATTGCGGATGTAAGGATGCATGGCATGAATGTGGTCGATCTTTCCGGTACCGCGGCGGATGTCGTTCCCGCCGGCGCAACGGCCGAGACCGTGACCGAGGTCCAGCATTACACCGACGACCTGTTCCGCTTTCGCATGACGCGGCCGGCGAGCTTCCGCTTTCGCTCGGGCGAATTCGTCATGATCGGGCTGATGGTCGGCGAAAAGCCGATCTATCGCGCCTATTCCATCGCCTCGCCTTCCTGGGACGAGGAACTCGAGTTCTTCTCCATCAAGGTGCCGGACGGTCCGCTGACCGAACATCTCGCCAAGATCAGCGTCGGCGACAAGGTGCTCATGAAGAAGAAGCCGACGGGAACGCTCGTCAACGATGCGCTGATCACCGGCAAACGGCTTTACATGTTCTCCACCGGAACGGGCTTTGCGCCTTTCGCAAGCCTCATTCGCGATCCGGAGACCTACGACAAGTTCGACGAGGTCATCGTCACCCATTCCTGCCGCTTCAAGGCGGAGCTTGCCTATTCCATCGACACGGTGGCGGCGGCCAAGGAAGATCCGCTGATCGGCGAGCTCGCCGCCGAGCGCCTGCGGCTCTTCACCTCCACCACGCGCGAGCCGTCTGATCGCATGGGGCGCATCACCACGCTGATTGAGAGTGGTGAATTGTTCGAGGCGCTTGGGCTTCCCCCGCTCGACCCCGAAACCGATCGGGGCATGATCTGCGGCTCCATGGCCATGCTCAAGGACACCAAGGCGTTGCTGGAAGCGCGTGGCCTCACCGAGGGCGCCAACAACAAGCCCGCCGAATTCGTCATCGAGCGCGCCTTCGTCGGTTGAACGCTCGTGAGGGGCGCGCCGACGGGTTGCGCGTGAACGACAGGAAAACGTCGAAAGACGAGGCGCGCGTGCGCATGCAGGACGCGCGCGCCCCGTGCGACGGCTTTCCCGGCCACCGCGGGGGGAGAGGTGGAGCAACGCTGCGCCGACCGCATCACCCCCCGAATGTCGCGCGACCAACAGGCATGTGATGATGGGGGTGCCAAGCTCCCTTTCGATCCGGCGCGACCGGTCGTGCTTGCGGCTTGCCAACTGCGCATGCCGGTACCGGCGTGCGGCGGTCACTCTGCTTGTTCCCGGCTCACGGCCCCGGCGCGCTTGCGCATGAGGGCGGGCGTTCGCGGTGCTGGAACTTCCGCTGATCCGGACTGTTTTCGAAACGAAGGACGCAAGCGGTCGGGACGCCGAGACCGTTGCGCTCATTCAGGTTCGGCTGTTGCGCCGTCCCGGGCTTTTTGCGTAACCTTGACGTAACGTGCCGGTGCGGCCTTTCGGCCGCCTCCCGGCGATTTCTCCGCAAATCCGAGGATTTTTCCATGTCGATGAACCGTACCGTGCGTCTGGTCAAACGCCCTGCACCGGGCCTTGTCAGTCCGGATTGTTTCGAGGTCCGGGACGAGCCGATTACCGAGCCGGGCGAGGGAGAGTTTCGCCTGCGTGCCGAATATGTTTCGCTCGACCCGGCCATGCGCGGCTGGGTGAACGAAGGCAAGTCCTACGTGCCGCCGGTCGCGCTCGGCGATGTCATGCGCGCCTTTTCCGCCGGCACTGTGGAGGCCTCCAATCATCCCGAGTTTCGCGTCGGCGACAAGGTTGTCGGTCTCTTCGGCGTGCAGACGCACGCGATCTCCGACGGGCGCGGCGTGCAGCGTGTCGACACGGATATCGCGCCGCTGCAAAGCTGGATCGGCGGTCTCGGCATGCCGGGGCTGACGGCCTACTTCGGGCTGTTGCGCGTCGGCGAGGCCAAGGCTGGCGACACGGTGGTGGTCTCGGCCGCGTCGGGTGCGGTCGGCTCGCTCGTCGGCCAGATCGCCAAGCTCAAGGGCTGCCGCGCGGTCGGTATCGCGGGTGGCCCGGAAAAATGCCGGGCGCTGATCGAGGTCGACGGATTCGATGCGGCGGTCGATTACAAGGCGGGCGATCTTGGCGCGCAGCTCGACAAGGCTTGCCCGGACGGCATCGACGTCGATTTCGAAAACGTCGGCGGCGAGATCCTCGACGCCATCCTGCCGCGCATGAATGTCTTCGGACGCATTGCGGTCTGCGGGCTGATCTCGGCCTACACGGCGACCTCGGTGCCGCCGGGACCGGAAAACCTGCGCTATGTGCTCACCCAGCGCCTCAAGATGCAGGGTCTCATCGTCTTCGACTTCGCGCGCGACAATGCGGTCGCGCTTGCCGACCTCGGTGCCTGGGTGAAGGAGGGCAAGCTGAAGCTGCGTGAGGATGTGCGCGAGGGCGGGGTCGACGCCTTTGCCGAGACGCTCAACCTGCTTTACACCGGCGGAAACTTCGGAAAGCTCAGCCTGAAGGTCTGACAGGACCGGCAACCTGGCATCTCGCCATTCTCCTGACACGATGTCGCCGCCATCATTGGGTTGCGGGCAAGCGGTTGGGAGGTTGGCGATGCGGTTTGAGTGGACAGGAAAGAGAGTGCGGGCCGGGGTCGCGGTGGCGGTCCTTGCCGCCGGCATGGCGGTCCTCGCGCCTGCCGCCCAAGCTGCGTCTCTGGACGCCTGCGTCGCCAACATCCGTGCGCAGGCGATCAAGGCCGGTGTCAGCCGGGCGACCGCCGACCGCGCGCTGTCGGGCGTCGCCTACGACGAAAAGGCGGTCCGCTTTTCCCGCAGCCAGCCGGAATACAAGACCCCGATCTGGGACTATCTCGCTTTCCTGGTCGACGAGGAACGCATCGCCGACGGCAAGAAGATGCTCGCCCGTCATCGCAAGACGCTGGCGGGGGTGGAAAAATCCTACGGCGTCGACCGCTATATCGTGCTCGCGGTCTGGGGGGTGGAAAGCGATTACGGCCAGTTTCGCGGCGATTTCCATGTGCCTCATGCGCTTGCCAATGTCGCCTGCAACGGTCGGCGTGCGAAGTATTTCCGCTCCGAGCTGGTCGAGATCCTCAAAATTGTCGACCGGGGCGACGTCAAGCTCAAGGACCTGCAAGGTTCCTGGGCGGGCGCCTTCGGCCAGACCCAGTTCATGCCCTCCACCTACCGCCGGCTTGCGGTCGACCATGACGGCGACGGCCGGCGCGATCTGGTGAATTCCGTTCCCGATGCTCTCGCTTCGACGGCGAATTATCTCAAGAAGGCGGGCTGGGTGACCGGCATGCCCTGGGGCTACGAGGTGCGCCTTCCGAAAGGCTACAAGGGGCCGTCCGGACGCAAGACCCGCGCGACCGTCACCACCTGGGGCAAGCGCGGGATCACCCATCTCGACGGCGGCAAGATCGCGGGCGAAGCGCGCGCCGGTCTCCTGCTTCCGGCCGGCAAAACCGGTCCGGCCTTTCTCGTCTTCAAGAATTTCGACGCGATCTATTCCTACAATGTCGCGGAAAGCTACGCGCTGGCGATCTCGCATCTCGCCGACCGCCTGCGCGGCGCAGGGCCCTTCACGACGCCCTGGCCGACGTCGGACACCGGCCTGTCGCGGGCCGAGCGTCTCAGGCTGCAGGAACTCTTGCTGCGTGCCGGCTACGACATCGGCGAGGCGGACGGGCGTGTCGGTCCGGCGACGCGCGCCGGCATCAAGCAGGCCGAGGCCCGCTTCGGCATGCCGCAGACCGGCCGTCCGGGCCGCAAGATCTACGAGAAGCTCGGAGGCCGCTGAGCGTCTCGGCTCGACCGGGGCCGCCGGGCGCGAGACCTCACCCCTTGCCGGGAATGCCCTTGAAGGCGTCCTTGCCCCACACCCGCTTCACCGTCTCGTCGCGACCGCACGACCAGCGGTAATAGGTGTAGCGCGTGGGGCTCTTTTCGTAGAAATCCTGATGATAGGCTTCGGCCGGATAGAAGGTCGCGGCGTCGAGAACCGGTGTCACGATCTCCGTGTCGAGCCTGTCGGCGGCTTGCGCCTTCGCCCGTTCCGCGACCCGGCGCTGGTCGTCGTCCGTGGCGAAGATCGCCGTGCGGTAGGAGGGGCCGCGGTCGCAGAACTGCCCGCCCGCATCGGTCGGATCGACGCTGCGAAACAGCGCGGCCACCAGCTCCGCATAGCTCACCGTGTCCGCGTCGAAGGTGATGCGCACGGCCTCGTAGTGGCCCGTACCGCCCTTCGTCACCGCCTCGTATGTGGGATTGTCGAGCGTGCCGCCGGTGTAGCCGGAGACCGTTTGCAGGACGCCCGGGATCTTGTCGAAATCGGATTCCACGCACCAGAAGCAGCCGCCGGCGAAAATCGCCGTCTGTTCATCCGCCGCAGCCGCGGGGGTCGGCATGGCGGCCGTCACGGCCGTTGCCAGGAAGAGCGCGCCGATCAGTCCGCTTGCAGCGCGCGTCGCAGATGTCGTTGTCATGGAAATCTCCTTCTGATCGCCAAGCAATTGGCGGTCACGGGGGCGGGGATCAAGTCAAAGCCGTATCACTTCCTCGGGAAGGGCGGGACGGGCACGCGGCCGCCCGAGGCGCCCATTCGGATTGCGGGGGCTGTTGCCATCGGCTACCGTCCGCGCAAGACGGTATTCGTATGACAAACGGGAGGGCGGCTTTGTCCAGCGAAATCAGGCGTTTCCAGGCCGTGATCGACGGCGTCGCCGGAGAGGCGACCGGTGGCCGGCGCATCGACGTGATCGCCCCGAGCACCGGAGAGGCATTCGCCAGCATCCCGCGTTGCGATGCCGGCGACGTGGGGCGCGCGGTGGTTGCCGCGCGCTCTGCCTTGGCGGGCGACGACTGGGGCAGGATGCCGGCGGTGGAGCGCGGGCGCATCCTCACCCGGCTGTCCGGGCTGGTGCTTGCGCATCTCGACGAACTGGCGGCGCTGGAATCGCGCGACACCGGCAAGCCGCTGCGGCAGGGGCGGGCAGATATCGTCAATGCCGCGCGCTATTTCGAATTCTACGGCGGGGCGGCAGACAAGGTCGCCGGCGACACGTTGCCCGCCCAGACCGGCTTCATGGCCATCACGCTGCGTGAGCCGCATGGCGTGGTCGGCTCCATTGTGCCGTGGAACTATCCGGCGCAGATCATGGCGCGGGTCGCGGGTGCGGCCCTTGCCATGGGCAACACGCTGGTGATGAAGCCGGCCGAGGACGCCTGTCTTTCCGTTCTGCGGATCGCCGAACTCGCGCTCGAGGCGGGCCTGCCCGCCGGCGTGTGGAATGTGGTGCCGGGCTATGGCGAGGAGGCGGGCGCTTCGCTTGCCAATCACCCGGGCGTCGATTTTCTCACCTTCACCGGCTCGCCCGACGTCGGCACGCTGATCCAGACGGCGGCGGCCAAGAACCATATCGGCTGCACGCTGGAGCTTGGCGGCAAGTCGCCGCAGATCCTCTTTGGCGACGCCGATCTCGACGCCGCCCTGCCGGTGATCCTGAACGCAATCGTCCAGAATTGCGGCCAGACCTGTTCCGCCGGCAGCCGTCTTCTGGTGGAGGCCGCGCATTTCGAGGCGGTCGTGGAGGAATTGCGTCACCGGTTCCGTGCGCTGGTCAGCGGTCCGCATGACGCCGACCTCGACCTCGGGCCCTTGATCAACGAGGCGCAGGCGCGGCGTGTCGAAGGCTTTGCCGAAGAGGCGGAGGCGTCGGACATCCCGCTGATCGCGGAAGGCGCGATCATGCCGGACAGCCCGGCGGGGGGCTTCTATCAGCCGGCCCGCGTCTATGGCCCGGTGCCGCGCGATGCACGTCTGGCGCGCGAAGAGGTCTTCGGTCCCGTGCTCGCGGTCATTCCCTTCAACGACGAGGCCGAGGCCATCGAGATCGCCAACGGCACGGACTACGGCCTGGTCGCCGGTGTGTGGACCGGCGATGGCGCGCGGGCAATGCGGGTGGCGCGCGCGGTCCGGGCCGGGCAGGTCTTCGTCAATGGCTATGGCGCGGGCGGCGGGGTTGAACTGCCCTTCGGCGGCGTCAAGAAATCCGGCCACGGTCGGGAGAAGGGATTCGAGGCGCTCTACGAGTTCTCGGCCCTCAAGACCGTCGTGTTCAATCACGGATAACCGGCCGACCCTCGAGGCGCGGCAGAAATCGGGAGCGAAAACATGGGTGGACGTCTTGCGGGCAAGGTGGCGATCGTCACCGGCGCGGGGTCGGGTTTCGGCGAGGGCATCGCGAAGCTCTACGCCGGCGAGGGGGCTTCGGTGATTGTCGCCGACGTGAACGGCGAAACGGCCGCGCGCGTCGCCGGCGAGATCGGCGCGAGCGCCCATGCCGTGACCGCGGATGTGGGCAGGCGCGCGGACGTCGAGGCAATGTGCCGGGCCGCGCAGGAGCGCTTCGGCGGGCTGGATGTTCTCGTAAACAACGCCGGCTGCACCCACTGCAACGGCTCGTTGATGGAGGTCGACGAGGACACTTTCGACAGGGTCTTCGCGGTCAATGCCAAGGCGATTTATCTGGCGACCCAGGCGGCGGTGCCGATGCTGAAGGCGCGCGGCGGCGGCGTGATCCTCAACACAGCCTCGACGGCGGGCCTGAGGCCGCGTCCGGGGCTTGTCTGGTACAATGCGTCCAAGGGCTGGGCGATCACCGCGACCAAATCCATGGCCGTCGAGCTTGCTCCCGACAACATCCGCGTCAATGCGCTCTGCCCGGTCGCGGGGGAGACCGGCATGCTGCCGATGTTCCTGGGAGAGGACACGCCGGAAAAGCGGGCGCAATTCGTCGCCAGCATTCCGTTGGGGCGTCTGGCGCAGCCGCGCGATATCGCCAATGCCGCGTTGTGGCTCGCCTCGGACGACGCGGATTTCATCACCGGCGTGGCACTGGAGGTCGATGGCGGGCGCTGTATCTGAGCGCGGGAGAAAAGGGCAAGGCACGCTGACGCGCCTTGCCCCGTGTCTTACTTCTTGAACTTGCGGATTTCGCCGTTGGCGAGCCGGGTGCTGTAGGAATTCAGCTCCTTCTTGACAATCTTCATCAGGAAGTAAATCGCGAAGATGTTCACCACGGCCATGGAGAAGATCGCCGCATCGGAGAAGTCGATCACAGGGCCGAGGCTGGCGGCGGCGCCGATGACGATGAAGATGCAGAAGATCACCTTGAATATCAACTCGGTCGTCTTTCCTTCCCCGAACAGATAGGTCCAGGCCTTCAGGCCGTAGTAGGACCAGGAAATCATGGTCGAGAAGGCGAAGAGCACCACCGCGAGCGCCAGGACATAGGGGAACCACGAAATCGTCGACCCGAAGGCGGCGGAGGTCAGTGCGACGCCCGAGGTGTCGCCGATCGTCTTGATCGAGCCGCCGGCCTCATTGAGGATGAACTGCCCCGTTGCCGGATCGGTGATCAACTGGCCCGAAATGGTGATGACCAGGGCGGTCATCGTGCAGATCACCACCGTGTCGATCAGCGGTTCCAGCAAGGACACGAAGCCTTCCGTGATCGGCTCTTTGGTGCGAACGGCGGAATGCGCGATGGCTGCCGAGCCGACGCCGGCTTCATTGGAGAAGGCGGCCCGCTTGAAGCCCTGGATCAGGGCGCCGACAAGCCCGCCGGCGACGCCGAGACCCGTGAAGGCGCCAGCGAAAATCTGGCCAAAGGCCCAGCCGATCTTGTCGTAGTTGACGAGCAGGATGATCAGCGCCGCGCCGACATAGAGAATGCCCATGAAGGGGACGACCTTTTCCGTCACCCGGGCAATCGACTTGATGCCGCCGACGATCACCGCGAAGACGATGGCGGCGAACACGATGCCCGTGATCCAGCCTGGATAGTCGCCGACGATGCCGGCGATCTGGGCATGCGCCTGGTTGGCCTGGAACATGTTGCCGCCGCCAAGCGCACCCAGGATGCAGAACACGGAAAACATGACGGCGAGAAACTTGCCGCCGGGAAGGCCGAGTTCCGTGAACCCTTTCGACATGTAATACATCGGTCCGCCGGAGACGGTGCCGTCGGGATACTCGTTGCGATACTTCACGCCGAGCGTGCATTCGGTGAACTTCGAGGCCATTCCCATGAGGCCCGCGAGGATCATCCAGAAAGTGGCGCCCGGTCCGCCGATGCCCACGGCAACCGCGACGCCCGCGATGTTGCCGAGCCCGACGGTGCCCGACAAGGCGGTGGCCAGGGCCTGGAAGTGGCTGACCTCGCCCGCGTCCTTCGGGTCGGAATAATCGCCCTTCACCAGCGCGATGGCATGGCCGAAGAAGCGGAACTGGACCAGCCCGAAATAGACGGTGAACACCGAGGCCGCGACGACGAGCCACAGCACGATCCAGGGAAAGGCGGTTCCGGGAAAAGGAGCGAAAATGAAATTGACGAAGGGCCCGGTAACGGCCGCGAAGGTTTGATTGACCTGCTGGTCGATCGACATTGCCTCCTGGGCAAGGGCGGGAGCGGACAGGCCGAAAGCGGCAGCCTGGGCGAGAAGGAGCTTGCTGAAATTCTTCATGACTTCACCTCAGACCACGACGGTGACGGGCACGCTGGCGCTCATCACCAGGTTCGATGTCGCGCTTCCGAAGATGCGCCTGGTGAAGCCGCCCTCGGAGGACCGCCCGACGATGATCTGGTCGGCGCCCTGTTCCTCCGCGAGCGTGTTCAGCGTCTCCGCCACGTCGCCGTGACGAACGATGCCGCTGGCCGCAAATCCGGCATCGCGAAGGCTTTTTACGGCCGGGTCGATGATCCTGCTTGTCGCGGTGGAGAGTTCCTCTTCGCGCCGCTTGTGGCGCTCGGCGTTTTCCTCCTGGGTCTGGAACGAGTAGGGCGACCACTCGATGACGTAGGCGGCAACGAGTTCGCAGTCCCCGATCTGCTTCGCAAGTACCTGGGCATGCGCCATTGCGCGCTCGCCCGATCCGTGGCCGTCCAGGCCGATCAACAGTTTCATTCCCATTTCTTCCTCCTGAATACAGGGTTCCCCGATGGTCAGTTCAAAGCAAAGGTGCGGGCGCGGTTGGAGTCCGCGTCTCTTGCAACCTTGGCGATTCATTATAGGAAAAAAGACTGGTTGATGTGCCTTTTATTAGGCTGTATTAAGGAAAATAACCTAAAAATCAGGAATAAATAGGCAATAAGGCTAAATGGCTAGGCTTTTGGATTCCATCGACCGGCGCATACTGGACGAGCTTCAACGGGATGGACGGCTTTCCATCGTTGAACTGGCAGACCGGGTGGGACTTACGAAAACGCCCTGTGCCCAGCGGGTCCGGCGCCTGGAAAACTCCGGCGTGATCAGCGGTTACAGTGCAAAGCTCGATCCGGTCGAGGTCAACATGAACCACGTCACGATCGTCCAGGTGAACATGATGCAGACCGTCGACACCTCGCTGGACGACTTCAACGAGGCGGTGAAGCGCATCCCGGAAATCCAGACCTGCATGATGATCGCCGGATCATTCGACTATCTGCTTCAGGTTCGCACACGCGACATCGCCCATTTTCGGGCCTTGCTTGGCGAGGAGATCAGCAAGCTGCCGAATGTCATGCAGACGCATTCCTTCGCCGTTCTGGAAACGGTGAAGAACAGCGAGGTCATCGAAATGGCCGAGGAGCACTCGCGGGTGTAGCGGACGCCGTGGCGCCTATGAGGCGACGACGCGGTCCCGGCCGGCGGATTTGGCCGCATAAAGCTGGATATCGGCGGCATGAAGGGCATCTTCCAGTGTCTCCGCGCCGCCGTCGTCGAGGCCGATGCTCAAGGTGACGGTTCCGATCCTGCACAGCGATCCGTCGGAGCTTGTCAGGGCGCGCATGCGCAGGCGCAGATCGTCCAGGAAGCGGGCGCAGGCGTCAGGAGCCAGGTCGGGCAGGATGACGCAGAATTCGTCTCCTCCCAGACGGGCGGGGAATGCTTGCGGCGGGCAGCAGTCGGCAAGCGCGCGCCCGAAGGCCTTGATCAGGGCGTCGCCGGCCTCGTGGCCATGGGTGTCGTTCACACTCTTGAAGCGGTCGATATCGATGGAGGCCACCCGCGCGCCAGCGCCCCTGTGGCGGGCCGCGTCGAAGATCCCGCGCCCCTGGGAAAACAGGTGACGCCGGTTGGAGAGGCCGGTGAGCGCATCGCGGTGGGCCATGTCGGCCAGCGCCTGGATCCGGTCGAGCGTGTCGAGGTTTTGCGAGATCCGGAGCATGAATTCTTCCGGAGTGCATGACTTCGGCAGAAAGTCGTTGGCTCCGGACTTGAGGAAGCGGGCGATGATCTCCGGTCCCGCCTGTCCCGACAGGCCGATCACGGCAAGTTCATGCATGCCGTAACGGGCCCGCAGGTTGCGCAGCAGGTCAAAACCGTCGGTGCTCGGCATGAGGTAGTCGAGCACCACCAGCCGGAGATTGGGAAGCGTGTCGATCAGTGCGAGCGCGGCCGTGTGATCGACCGCCGTGTGGACGTTGAGCTGGTAGAGCCTGAGCCGCCGCGCCACGATCTCCAGGTCGACGCGGCTGTCGTCCACCACCAGCGCATCGATCCTGCGGTTGGCGTAGACGCGCTGCACCAGTGTGGTGACATAGGCAAGGCTGGAGGCATTGTCCTTCAGGATATAGTCGACCACGCCCTTGGCGAGCAGGGTGTCGCGCAGCCGCTCGTCGAACCGGCCGGAGAACACGATGGTCGGCAGACAGGCCGCCATGGTGACGTCGACGATTTCGCCGTCTGGCGCATCGGGAAGCGTCAGGTCGACAAGGGCGACATCCAGGGTGATCGCCGGATCCGCGATCACCCGTTCCGCGTCGGCGCGCGTTGGCACCGAGATCACGTCGAGCCCTGCGGACGTGCTGAGCTGGCGCTTGATCACCCGTTCGAAGAACGGCGTGTCTTCAACAAGGAGAACCTGTCCCATGGCGCATTCTTTCGGTCCTGTGCCGCTCCCGCGACAATGGGAACAATCGTCCTCGAGCGGTTAAGGAAACGTGCATCGGCGGCGGAAGGTTTCACGACGTGATCGCCGTACAACAGAAAACGGCCGGGCACGCGTTGCGCCCGGCCGTCTGTCGTCGATACAAGACTGTCGGGTGCCGCCTCAGGCGGGAACCTTGACCTTCGCCTTGGTGTTGGCGAGCACGTCCTCGATGGTGACGTCGGGAGCCAGTTCAACCACGTCCAGGCCGTCGTCGGTGACGTCGAAGACACCGAAGTTGGTGATGATGCGGTTGACGCATTTCACGCCGGTCAGCGGCAGGGTGCATTCCGGCAGCAGCTTGGGATCGCCGGCCTTGGAGGTGTGATCCATGATCACCACAACGCGCTTGACGCCGGCGACCAGATCCATCGCGCCGCCCATGCCCTTGACCATCTTGCCCGGGATCATCCAGTTCGCCAGATCGCCGGTCTCCGACACTTCCATGGCGCCGAGAATGGCCATGTCGATGTGGCCGCCCCGGATCATCGCGAAGCTGTCGGCGGACGAGAAGAAGCTCGTCTGGGGCAGCTCGGTGATCGTCTGCTTGCCGGCGTTGATCAGGTCGGGGTCGATCTCGTCCTCGGTCGGGAACGGGCCCATGCCGAGCATGCCGTTTTCCGACTGGAGCGTCACGTGGACGCCCTCGGGAATATAGTTGGACACCAGCGTCGGAATGCCGATGCCGAGGTTCACGTAGAAGCCGTCTTCCAGCTCCTGCGCCGCGCGCCGAGCCATGTCATCGCGAGTCCAGGCCATGTCTGTTCTCCTTCGTTTTCTCAGGCTGAGCGCACGGTGCGCTTTTCGATGCGCTTCTCGTGGGTGCCCACGATGATGCGGTCAACGAAAATGCCCGGCGTGTCGATGTGGTCGGGGTTGAGTTCGCCGATCTCGACGACTTCCTCGACCTCCACGACCGTGATCTTGCCGGCGGTGGCCATCTCGGGATTGAAGTTGCGGGCGGTCTTGCGGAAGACGAGGTTGCCTTCCTTGTCCGCCTTCCAGGCCTTGATCAGCGAGAGGTCGGCAACCAGGCCGGTCTCAAGGATGTAGGTCTCGCCGTTGAAGTCCTTGTGTTCCTTGCCTTCGGCAATCAGCGTGCCGACACCGGTCTTGGTGTAGAAACCGGGGATGCCGGCGCCGCCGGCGCGGCAACGCTCCGCCAGAGTGCCCTGCGGGTTGAACTCCAGCTCGAGCTCTCCGTTCAGGTACTGGCGCTCGAATGTTGCATTCTCGCCGACGTAGGAGGAGATCATCTTCTTGATCTGACGGGTCTGCAGGAGAAGCCCGAGGCCGAAGTCGTCGACGCCGGCGTTGTTGGAGATCGCGGTGATTTCCTTCGCGCCATTGTCCCGCAGCGCGACAATCAGGTTCTCGGGAATGCCGCACAGGCCGAAACCGCCGGCCATGATCGTCATTCCGTCGAAAGTTACGCCCTCAAGCGCGGAAGCCGCGTCGGGGTAGATCTTATTCATAGGGATCTCCTTGCATCGGATGAATGCCGGGCGTTCGTCCCAACATGAACCGCTCGTCAGGGGCTTGTGATAACGCCAGAGGCCGCGCACCTCAAGCGCCAAGCGCAGACCGTCCGGTTCCGGACGCCGTCGACGCGGCTTTCGCCTTGAATCATCGCACGATAGAGCCTATTCCCGCACCAGGGGTCGTGCAGCGCGCTCGACGCTCGCCCCCCGCCGGCACAATCGGATCAGGACATGAAACGTCTTCTCGCGTCACTCGCTGCGGTGCTTGTGCTGGGTGCGGTCCTGGTCAGCGCCCCGGCGTTTCTGATTTCCACAGACGCTGCGCGTGCGCGTATAGAAGCGGAGCTTTCCGCCTGGTTCGGCGCGCAGGTGCGTGTCGGCGCACCGCCGCGGGTGGCTGTTTTGCCGCGTCTCAGTCTTGCGCTCGACGACGTCAGCCTGCGGGGAGAGGGCTGGAGCCTGACGGATGCGAGCCTGAGGGCGCGCCTCGATCTGTCCGCGCTTCTGGGCGGAACCACCCGTCTTGCCTCGCTCGTCATTGAAAACCCGCAAATCCGCATCGCTGTGCCGTCGGAAGCGCGCCCCCAGGCGGCGATGGCGGCCGGTCGCGCGTTGCAACGTATCTTGCGTCATCCGCTCACCGTTTCGAATGGCGTTTTGCGAATCGGCGAGGCAAGCGACCCGCTCTTGCGCGAGATCGCGCTGCGGCTTGCCTCGGACGGAGACGGCGCGAGTGTTCGTGGCGCCTTCCTGTTCGCCGACCAGCGGGTCGAGGCCTCCCTGGCGCTGGCAGACACCGCGGTGCTTGCCGGGCAGGGTGCCGGCAGCGTGGTCGCAAGTCTTGCCTCGTCGCTGGCCACGCTGCGCGTCGATGCCATGGCGGGCAAGGGCGGCGCGTCGCACCTCTCGGGAAGTTTCGACCTGTCCACAAGCGATCTGCGCGGCCTGCTGGAGCGGTTCGGTCATGCGCCGGTCGGTGACGCCGCCCTCGGGGTCGCGCGCGTGTCGGGAACCGGATCCGCCTCGCTCTCCGCGCTCGAACTCGATACGGCGCGGGTCGAGCTCGACGGCAATTCCGGCGAGGGGCGCCTGGCGTTGTACGACGGCCACGAGCACCCCCGGCTCGAAGGCACGCTGGCCTTCGAGCGGCTCGATCTGTCCGCCTATCTGCCGGAAGTCCAGGGCGTCGCGCCGGACCCGGACGCGCCGGGGCCGGACTGGCACCGCGTGCCGCTCTATCGGCTGTTGTCGCGCATGGATATCGATTTGCGTCTCTCGACCGCGCGTCTGGTCGCGGGAGAGCTGGAAACCGGTCCGAGTGCCGTGTCGCTGTTGCTGCGCGACGGTGACCTGTCGGTCAACCTGAGCGAGACGCAAGTGGCCGGCGGAACGGGGACGCTGACCGTGCGGGCCCGGCCCGAGACGGAAAGCGGCTATGCCGCGAGCGCGAT
This sequence comes from Stappia stellulata DSM 5886, assembly GCF_000423705.1. GTDB lineage: Bacteria > Pseudomonadota > Alphaproteobacteria > Rhizobiales > Stappiaceae > Stappia > Stappia stellulata. Next base: position 190,298 of record NZ_AUIM01000012.1, read on the forward strand.
GCTCATCGGCGAGGATCTGGCCCTCGCGGAAGTCGCCCTGCCCGAAGACGGCCCGCAGTTCGCGGCCGGCAGGGTGCGCGTCCGCATGGACGTGACCGCCCGCGGCGCGACGCTGGCGCATCTTGCCCGGAGCTATCGCGCGGCCATTGCCGCGGATGCGAAAGACATCGAGATCCAAGGCGGCGATCTCGATAGGACGATGGACAGCCTTCTCGCGGGCGAGACCGCGCAGGAGGCCGGCAGCGTGTCACGTTTCGATACGGTTGCCGCGCGGCTCGAGCTGGATGCCGAAGCCTTGCGTGTGAGCGAATTCGATGCGCGAACACCCCGTCACCGGCTGGTCCTTTCGGGCCGGATCGCACGTGCCGACAGCGGGGTTGCGCTGCGTGGATCGGTCGGCCAGCGCCGAGACGACCCGGCAGACGCGACCGCGCCGCCGGCGAAGACGATGCCGGTCCTTGTGCGCGGCACGCTCATGGCCCCGCGCCTTCTGCCCGACATGACCGGTCTGAAGGGCCCGCCGGACCGCTAGGGAATGGCCCGTCGTCCGGTTGACGGCATGGCTTCGCGTGGCCCGCCGGCTCGTGTATGAAAGAGCTGTAAGCTCAAGGGCCGGGGGCGGATTTCTTGCTGCGAATGCTGTCGACACTGTTGAAGATCGGGCTTGCCTCGCTCCTGACCGGCGCGGTGCTGGCCGAATTCGACGTGTCCGCGCAGGATCTTCTGGCGCAAGCCGGCCTCACACCGCAGGACATCGCCGATTTCGCCGTGCGGACCTACCGGTGGGCTTTGCCGAACATCATTCTCGGTTCGCTGATCGTTGTGCCTGTCTGGCTGGTGGTCTACCTGTTCCGGCCGCCGCGCGGCTAGGCCCGGGCCGTCCCTCAGGCCTGTGCCTCGGCCTGGCGCATGTCGCGTTCCTTCAGCACTTCCTGGCGCTTGGTGACGATTGAGGCGGTGACGACGATCACCGTCACCAGCCCGACCAAAATGGTACAGACCGCATTGATTTCCGGTGTCACGCCAAGGCGTACCTGCGAATAGATCTTCATCGGCAGGGTGGTGGCTTCCGGCCCCGTGGTGAAACTTGCGATCACCAGATCGTCGAGCGAGAGGGTGAAGGCCAGCATCCATCCGGCGATGACGCCGGGCAGGATGATCGGCAGTGTCACGGAGAAGAAGGTGCGCAGTGGCGGGCACCCCAGATCCTGGGCCGCTTCCTCCAGCGCCCGGTCGAAGCCGGCGAGCCGCGACTGCACCACCACGGCGACGTAGCACATGGCAAAGGTCGTATGCGCGATCATGATGGTCCAGAAGCCGCGGGCCTGGTCGACGGCGACGAAGAGCAACAGCAGCGACAGGCCGAGGATCACCTCCGGCATGACCAGCGGTGCGTAGACCATGCCCGAAAACAGGGTTCGCCCGACAAAGCGGCCGGAGCGTGCCAGCACGATGGCGGCGAGCGTGCCGAGCGCCGTGGCAAGCGTCGCGGAGAAGAAGGCCACACGCACCGTCACCCAGGCGGCGTCGAGGAGCTGCTGGTTGGAGAGCAGTTCTACATACCACTTGGTGGAAAAGCCGCCCCAGACCGTGACCAGTCGGGATTCGTTGAACGAATAGATCACCAGAAGGACGATCGGCAGGTACAGGAAGGCGAATCCGAGCACCAGCGACGTCACGTTGAACCAGCTTGCCCCCTTGCGCATCAGCGCGGCCCTCCGGGTGTCGCGTTGCCGCTCATTGGCTCTTCTCCATGGCCTTTTGCTGCTGGTTCTGGAACAGCACGATCGGCACCACCAGAATGAGCAGCAGGATCACGGCAACAGCGGAGGAGACCGGCCAGTCGCGATTGGTGAAGAATTCCGTCCACAGGGTCTTGCCGATCATCAGCGTGTCCGAGCCGCCGAGCAGGTCGGGAATGACGAACTCGCCGACGGCGGGAATGAAGACGAGGAAGCATCCCGCGATGATGCCGGGCATGGAGAGCGGGACGGTGATGGTCCAGAAGGTGCGCCACGGCGGACAGCCCAGGTCGCCTGCCGCTTCCAGCAGGCTGATGTCGAGTTTTTCCAGGTTGGCGTAAAGCGGCAGAACCAGGAACGGCAGGTACGAATAGACGATGCCGATGTAGACGGCGATATTGGTGTTGAGGATCGTCAGCGGTTGGTCGATCACGCCGATCCACAGCAGCGCCTGGTTCAGCAGGCCCTCGTTCTTCAGGATACCGATCCAGGCGTAGACGCGGATCAGGAAGCTCGTCCAGAACGGAAGGATCACCAGCATCAGCAGGGTCGCGCGCCATTCCCTGGGCGCGCGCGCCATGCCGTAGGCGATCGGATAGCCGATGATCAGCGTGATCAGCGTCGAGGTCGCGGCGATCTTCACGCTGGAGAGATAGGATTTCCAGTAGAGGTCGTCCTGGGTCAGCCAGATGTAGTTTTCCAGGGAAAACGCCCCGACCGCGTCCACCACGTTGGACCAGCCCTCAGCCAGGTCGATGGTCGGAAGATAGGGCGGGATCGCGACGGCGATTTCCGACAGGGAAATCTTGAAGACGATGAAGAAGGGCGCGAGGAAGAAGACGATCAGCCAGGCGTAGGGAAGGGCGATCAGGAGCCACCCGCCGGCGCTGCGCCTTCGACGGGGCGGGCGCGGAATGTCGCTGCCGGCTGCGGTGGTTGCGACTGACGTCCTGTCCACGCTTGTCATCTGCCGGTCCCTTCGTTCGAAAATGCGCCGGACGTCGCCATGGTGCGGGTCATCGGGTCAGAACGACGCCGGCGTCGCGGTCCCAGGAGAGCCAGACCTTGTCCTCCCAGCTCATCGGGCGTTCCACCACGCGCGAGCGGTTGGCGACCGTCGCGCGCACCGTTTCCTCCTCGGCGATATGCGTGTGGTAGATCGAGACATCGCCGAGATAGCCGATGTCCCAGACCTCGCCGGTGAGCCGGTTTGCAGGACCCTCCGGTTCATCGAAGGAAATCCGCACCTTTTCCGGGCGGATCGCGAACCACACCGTCTCGCCGATGCCGGCCTCGACCGATTGCGCAACCTCGATGGCGCAATCGAACAGCGGCGCGTGCAGCTTCGTCATTTCGCCGTTGCGCGCCACGACCTTGCATTCCATGAGGTTGATATCGCCGATGAAATCCGCGACGAAACGCGAGTTCGGCACCTCGTAGATCTCCGAGGGCGTCGCGATCTGCACGATCCGGCCCTTATCCATCACCGCGATGCGGTCGGCCATGGTCATGGCCTCTTCCTGATCGTGGGTGACGATCACGAAGGTCATGCCGAGGTCCTGTTGCAGGTCGGTGAGTTCGAACTGTGTTTCCTCGCGCAGCTTGCGGTCGAGCGCGCCGAGCGGTTCGTCGAGGAGCAGCACCTTCGGTTTCTTGGCGAGCGAGCGGGCCAGCGCCACGCGCTGGCGCTGGCCGCCGGAAAGCTGGTGCGGCTTGCGTTTGGCGAAGTCCTGGAGCTTGACGAGCGAGAGCATTTCCTCGACACGGCCGGCGATCTCGGCTCTCGGCATGCCTTCCTGCTTGAGGCCGAAGGCGACGTTCGCCTCCACGCTCATATGCGGAAACAGCGCATAGGACTGGAACATCATGTTGACCGGGCGCCGATGCGGCGGGACGCCGGCCAGGTTCTGCCCGTCGAGAAAGATCTCGCCCGCGTTGGGGGTCTCGAAACCGGCGAGCATGCGCATCATCGTGGTCTTGCCGCAGCCCGAGCCACCGAGAAGGGCGAAGAACTCGCGCTCGTGGATCTTCAGGCTGAGGTTGTCGACGGCGGTGAAGTCGCCGAATTTCTTGGTGACGTTGCGGAATTCGATATAGGGCCGGGCCTGGGGATCGTCCCAGGGTGCGAAGTCGCGGCGGATCGGTCCGATCGGTTTCTTGGCCAAGCTCAACCCCTCCCGAGTGGAGCGAATTTGACATTTGAACCCCGTTGGTGGCGAGGCTCCCGCTCAAATGTCAAATTCAACGGCTCCACGAAAGCCATGTATTTATCTGGTGGTTCTTTTGATCCCGACATTTGCTGCGAGGGTGCCCCAAGGGGAGGCAAATGTCGCAATAGAACCACCAGCGGACGTCGTCGGGAGGCCCGTGGTCCGGGCCTCCCGCACACACTCACTGTCCGGTCTTGACCTTTGTCCACTCCCGGGTGCGGGCCCGCATGGCGCGCGGCGACTTGGTGGTGGTGGAGAAGAGGTTGTCGACCGTCTCCTCGCTCGGATAGATCGCCGGATCCTCGAGCACTTCCGTGTCGACGAATTCCTGGCTCGCCTTGTTGCCATTGGCGTAGAATACGTAGTTCGTCGCCTTGGCAACCACGTCGGGGCGCATGATGTAGTCGAGGAAGACATGCGCTTCCTCGGTGTGCGGCGCATCGGCGGGGATCGCCATGTTGTCGAACCACATCATCGCCCCTTCCTTGGGGATGGCATAGTTGACGGTCACGCCGTTGTCGGCCTCCGCGGCGCGGTCGCGGGCCTGAAGCACGTCGCCCGACCAGCCGATCGCCAGACAGATGTCGCCATTGGCGAGCGCATTGATGTACTCGGAGGAATGGAACTTCTGGATGTAGGGGCGCACCTTCATCAGGAGTTCCGTGGCCTTCTTGAAGTCTTCCGGATTGTCGCTGTCCGGGTCGAGGCCGAGGTAATTGAGCGCGGCCGGAAAGATCTCGTCGGCCGTGTCGAGCATGTGCACGCCGCAATCGGCGAACTTCGAGACGACCTCGGGATCGAAGATCATGTCCCAGCTGTCGACCGGCGCGTCGGGCATGCGTTCCTTGATCTTCTCGACGTTGTAGCCGAGGCCGGTGGTGCCCCACATGTAGTTGATGGCATATTCGTTGCCCGGGTCGAACTTCTCGATGCGCTGCATGATCTGCGGCCAGAGATTGTCGTGGTTCTCCAGCTTCGACTTGTCGAGCTTCTGGAAGACGCCGGCCTGGATCTGGCGGCCGAGGAAGGTGCCCGTCGGCACGACGACGTCGTAGCCGGTGCCGCCGGCGAGCAGCTTCGTCTCAAGCATCTCGTTGCTGTCGAAGACGTCGTAAACAACCTTGATCCCGGTTTCCTTGGTGAAATCCTTCAGGATGGATTCGTCGATATAGTCCGACCAGTTGAACACACGCACGGTGCGCTCCTGCGCCGACGCCGTGCCGATCGCCAGGGCGCTTGCGAGCGCCACCCCCGTCAAGAAAAGCTTCTTCATCCCGTTCACCTCCGTTTGGCCCGTGAGCCGGTTTCCGGCCCTGGGCGTTCCGCTCTGTTTGGTGTCCGCGCGCCGGTCTTTGCGGCCGTCTTGTTCTGCGGACCGGCCATCCGCGGGCGGACATGCCCCGCCGGCAGCCTAGAAGCATTTCGCCCGCCGCCTCAAGGGGTGGCGGCGGGCATGCCGTGGAATTCACCGTTTCGCCAACAACTTCCCCCTTGCGTTTGCCGTCGCGAAACGGCACCGCCCGTCAAAGATACGTCTGGCGCTCCAGCGTCGATATTTCGCGCCCGAATGCGAAGAGCTCGTGACGCTTGATGTCGGTAAGCACCTTGTGCATCTCCTCGCCCACCGCTTTCTTCATCTTCTCCGATGCCTCGAAGGCGTCGATCGCCTCGTCCATCCAGGGCGTGAGCCGGGGCGCCGTCTTCTCATAGGCGTTGCCGTCGACGGGCGGGGGCGGCGGCACTTCGCCAAGAACGCCCTCCATCATGCCGGCCAGAACGCCGGTGAGGACGAGATAGGGGTTGGCGTCGGCACCGGCGATCCGGTGCTCGACGCGCGCCGATTCCGGCGTGCCCGCGGGCACGCGGAGCGCCACCGAACGGTTGTCGTGGCCCCAGCAAATCGACGTCGGCGCATAGGATCCGGGCTGCATGCGCCGGAAGCCGTTGAAGGTGGAGACGAACAGCAGATGTGCCTCCGGCATCGTGTCGAGCAGGCCCTTGATGGCATAGCCGAGCCGCGTCTCGCCAGTGTCGGGATTGGCGAAGACGTTGCCGTTGCCGTCTTCCAGCGAGCAATGCACATGCATGCCGTTTCCGGGCCATTCCACGAAGGGCTTGGCCATGAAGGAGGCTTTCAGATTGTGCTTGCGCGCCACGCCCGCGACCAGCCGGCGCAACAGCACCGCATCATCGGCGGCGCGCAGCGGATCGCGGCGATAGTGAAGGTTGAGCTCGAACTGCCCGGGTGCGGCTTCCGACACGGCCGCGTCGGCGGGAATGTCCTGCGCGTCGGCGGATCGGCGGATCTCGTCGACCAGCGGCATGAAAGCCTCAAGGTCGGAGAGCGCATACATGTTCTGGCGCGCCGGGCCGAGGTGGGTCGAAAACACCGGCTGCGGCGCGCCGCTCCAGTCGCCGTCGTCCTGATCCTCGAACAGGTAGAATTCCAGCTCGAAGGCGGCGGTGGCGGTCAGGCCATGGGTGCCGAGCAGGTTTGTCATGCGCGCCAATACATGGCGCGGATCGCACAGGAAGGCGCCGCCGTCGCGGTCGTGCATGGACAAAAGCACCTGCGCCGTCGGCCGCGCCGCCCAGGGCACGGAACGCAGCGTGCCGGGCACGGGCCAGCACACGCCGTCCTTGTCGCCGGTCTCGATGTGCATGCCGGTTTCCTCGACCTCGCGACCCCAGACATCCAGCCCGAAGAGCGAGAAGGGCAGCGCAACGCCGTTCTCGAACACCTTGCGCAGCGCGCTGCCAGGCAGCCACTTGCCCCTGAGCACGCCGTTGCTGTCCGGCAGGATCACTTCCAGCGTGTCCAGATCGGGATGCTCGGCCTCGAAGCGCGCAAGCTCCTCCTGCCAGGCATCGCCAGTGTCCGGACGCGCCCAGGCGGAACGGGACGTGTGAAGCATGAAATCCTCCAGGAGGTCGGGCCGTCGCGGCCACGACAATTGCCGATTGGGTAAAAATGTGATCACGTAGAGACGACCCTGTCAAGCAAGCCCGTTCGGAGGACCGCGACCGCGATGCCCGTTTCCCCTTCCCAGCATGCCGCACCGTCGAGCGATGTGGTGGCGCCGGCGCCGGCGCCGCGCCGGTCCGTTCGCGACGAAGTGGAGCAAAGCCTGCGCGCCGGTCTCCTGTCCGGGCGTTTCGTGCCGGGCCATTCGGTCACCTTGCGCGGGCTGGCGCAGGAGCTGGGGGTCAGCCCCATGCCGGTGCGCGAGGCGGTGCGGGCGCTTTCGGCCGGAAACGCACTGGAAATCCGCAGCAACGGCCGCATCCAGGTGCCGCAAATGACACCGCAACGCTTGTCGGAGATCCTGACCGCACGGCTTCTGCTGGAACCCGAACTGGCGCTGGTCGCGGCTGAAAACCTTGATGCATCCGACGCCGTGGAGCTGCGCAAAATCGACGACCGGGTCGACGAAAGTCTCTCCGGCGGCGACGCGGAAACCTACATGCAGGAGAATTTCGCCTTTCATTTCCATATCTACCGGGCGGCCGGATCGCAGGTTCTGATGCCGCTTGTGGAAAGTCTCTGGTTGCAGTTCGCCCCCTTCATGCGCACGGTCTACGGGCGGGTCGGCACGGCGGCGCTCGACGATCACCACAAGGAGGCGATCGACGCGGTGCGCGGCCGCGACGCGAGGGGGCTGCGCGATGCCGTCGCCGCCGACATCCGCTGCGGCATGGAGCTGCTCGACCGCAGTTCAGGCGAGGGGCTGCAGGACGCGTAGCGGGGAGCTCCGGATTGACATTCGGGCAAATGTGATCACAAATTGGAGGGCCCTGGCTTGCCGCGCAGTCGGCGCCGGGGCGTGCGGCGCGGGACACCCGGCCGCCGTGCGAGGAAAGCAGGTGAAACCGTGAGCAAGAAAAAGAAACCTCAGCCGAAGATCGAGAGCCTGCGCGGCGTTGCCTCTCTGGAGGAGGCGAACACCTGGCTCATCGAGCGGGGCATCGAGGACATCGAGTGTATCGTGCCCGATCTCGCCGGGGTCGCGCGGGGCAAGATGATGCCGACGGAGAAGTTCTTCTCCGGTCCGGTGATGACCATGCCCTCCTCGATCTTCGCGCAGACGATTTCCGGCGACTATCCCCCGGATGACGACCGCTTCCAGCACAATCCGACGGACGGGGACCTGTTCTTCCGGGCCGATTATTCGACGCTGACCACCGTGCCGTGGGAAACCGACCCGACGGCGCAGCTCATTCACGACGCCTACACCCGCGACGGCATTCCGGTGGAAACCGCGCCGCGCAACGTGCTGAAGCGCGTGCTGCAGCTCTATGAAGACGAGGGCTGGGCGCCGATGGTCGCGCCGGAAATGGAATTTTATCTGGTCAAGCCGAACACCGATCCGGACTATCCGCTGGAACCGCCGACGGGCCGCTCCGGGCGTCCGGAAGTGGGGCGGCAGTCCTATTCGATCTCCGCCCTCAACGAGTTCGACGACCTGATCGACGACATCTACGACCTGTCGGAGGCCCAGGGGCTGGAGATCGACACGCTGATCCACGAGGAGGGCGCCGCGCAGATGGAGATCAACCTGCGCCACGGCCATCCGCTGGAGCTGGCCGACCAGGTGTTCCTGTTCAAGCGCACCATTCGCGAGTCGGCGCTGCGTCACAACATGTATGCCACCTTCATGGCCAAGCCGATGTCGAACCAGCCCGGCTCGTCGATGCATATCCATCAGTCGGTGGTGGATGCGAAGACCGGCAAGAACATCTTCTCGATGGACAACGGCGAGGCGAGCCGGGAATTCCTGTCCTTCATCGCCGGCCATCAGGCCTATCTGCCGGCGGTGACGTGCATCATGGCGCCCTATGTGAATTCCTATCGCCGTTACACGCGCGATTCCACGGCACCCGTGAACGTCTTCTGGGGCTACGACAACCGCACGGTCGGCCTGCGGGTTCCCAATTCCAAACCGGAAGCCCGGCGGCTGGAAAACCGCGTGCCGTCGTCGGATGCCAACCCCTATCTGGCGATTGCCGCCTCTCTTGCCTGCGGCTATCTCGGCATCAAGCAGAAGCTGACGCCGGACGAGCCGCGCACCGGCGATTCCAGCGACACGATGCACGCGCTGCCGCGCGGCCTGCTGGAGGCGGTGGCGAAGTTCGGCGAATGCGAGGAATTGCAGGATCTGTTCGGCGAGAAATTCGTCGCGACCTACCGGGCGATCAAGCAGGAGGAGTTCGAGACCTTCATGTCGGTGATCAGCCCCTGGGAACGCGAGTACCTGCTGCTCAACGTCTGAGCGGACGGGACGCGTTCCCCACACACCCCCATACGCGCCTGTTTCGCCACGGGCAGGCGCATAGATACTCACTCGCAGCGCGTCCGCGAGAGGCGCGCCACATTCGGGAGACATCACGCCATGACCGGGGCCTCCAACCTTTATCCGACCCGCGAGCTGCAGGCGCGCGATGCCGCGCATCACATCCACCCCTTCAGCGACACCAAGTCGCTGAATGCGGAAGGGGTGCGCATCGTCACCGGGGCCAAGGGGGTCTGGCTGACGGACAGCGACGGCAACCGTTATCTCGACGGCATGGCGGGCCTTTGGTGCTGCCAGGTGGGCCACGGGCGCGACGAGATCGCCGATGCGGTCAGCCAGCAGATGCGCGAGCTCGATTATTACAACACCTTCTTCAAGACCAGCCATCCGCCCGTGATTGCGTTGTCGGAAAAGCTCGCAGAGCTGTCGCCGCCGCAGTTCAACCGTGTGTTCTTCACCTCTTCGGGATCGGAGGCGAACGACACGGTGTTTCGCATGGTGCGCACCTATTGGGACCGGATGGGCAAGCCGGAGAAGAAGATCATCATCGGGCGCTGGAACGGCTACCACGGCTCGACGCTCGCGGGCACCAGCCTCGGCGGCATGAAGGGCATGCACGAGCAGGGCGACCTGCCCGTGCCCGGCGTGCGCCACATCGCGCAGCCCTACTGGTTCGGCGAAGGCGGCGACATGTCGGCGGACGAATTCGGCCTGTGGGCCGCGCGCGAGCTGGAGCGCGAGATCGATGCCGCCGGCGCCGACAAGATTGCCGCCTTCATCGCGGAGCCGATCCAGGGCGCGGGCGGTGTCATCATCCCGCCGGACACCTATTGGCCGGAAGTGGCGCGCATCTGCAAGGAACGCGACATCCTGCTGGTCGCCGACGAGGTGATCTGCGGCTTCGGGCGTCTCGGCACCTGGTTCGGCTCGCAGTATTACGGCTTCGAGCCGGATCTCATGTCGATCGCCAAGGGCCTGTCGTCCGGTTATCTTCCGATCGGCGGTGTGATGGTCTCCGACCGTGTCGGCGATGCCTTCGTCAACACCGCCGGCGATTTCAACCACGGCTACACCTACTCCGGCCATCCCGCCTGCTGCGCGGCAGCGCTTGCGAATCTCGAGATCATGCAGCGCGAAAAGCTGGTGGAGCGGGTCGCCGACGACATCGGCCCCTATCTGCAGGCGCGCTGGAAGACGCTCGGAGACCATCCGCTGGTCGGCGATGCGCGCATGGTCGGTCTGATCGGCGCCCTGGAACTGGTGCCGGCGAAGGGCGACCGCAGCCGCGCGTTCCCGGATGTCGGTGCCGTCGGCAACCTGTGCCGCGACCTGTCGTTCGACAACGGCCTCGTCATGCGCGCGACCCGCGACAGCATGATCATCTCGCCGCCGCTGGTGCTCACCCATGAAGAGGCCGACGATCTGGTCGCCCGCGCGCACAAGACGCTGGACGAGACCTATGCCGCGCTGAAGCGCGACGGCCGCATCGCCGCCTGAAAGACCCGCGCACCATGACCGACATCACCGAGGCTCATGCGCCGTCCTACTATGCCGCGACCGCGCCGGAACGTTCGGCTCGTCCGGCATTGGCGGACCCCGTTCAGGCCGATGTCGCCGTCATCGGGGCCGGCTTCACCGGCCTCAATGCGGCGCTGACGCTGGCGGAGGCCGGGCGTTCGGTCGTCCTCCTGGAGCAGAACCGGGTCGGCTGGGGGGCGAGCGGGCGCAACGGCGGCCAGCTTCACAGCGGCCAGCGGCAAGATCAGGACCATCTGGAAAGCGCCTACGGCCTGTCGACCGCGCGGCGTCTCTGGGAGATGGCGGAAGAGGCCAAGGCGCTGCTGCACGCGCGTGCCGGACGGTACTCAATCGACTGCGAATGGATGCCCGGGCTGATCGAGGCGGCCCACAAGAAGGGGTTTGTCGACGACGAGCGCGCCTATGCCGAGAAGCTTGCAAGAGACTATGGCTACGACAAGCTCTCGGTGCTGTCGCGCGACGAGCTTGCCGCCGCCATCGGCACGTCGTCCTATTTCGGCGGCGTGCGCGACGCGGGCGCTGGACACCTGCACACACTGAAGCTGGCGCAGGGGCTGGCCGATGCGGTGGAAACCGCAGGCGGCGTTGTCCACGAGGCGACGAAGGTCACGCGCGTCACACCGCGCGGCGGCCGGGTTCTGGTGGAAACCACCCACGGATCGGTCGATGCCGGCTCGGTGCTCCTCGCCGGCAACGGTTATGTGTCGGGGCTCGACCGCGACAGCGACGCCCGCATCATGCCGATCAACAATTACATTCTCACCACCGAGCCCCTGTCGCAGGCCGCGGCCGATGCCCTGATCCCCGGACGCGAGGCCGTTTCCGACAGCCGCTTCGTCGTCTACTACTGGCGGCTGACCCAGGACCGGCGCCTGCTCTTCGGCGGCGGCGAGACCTACCGGCGCGGCTTTCCGCCGGATGTCCGCGCCTTCGTGCGCAATCACCTGAAGAACGTCTATCCGCAGCTTGCCGATGCGCCGGTGTCGCACGCCTGGGGCGGGACGCTCGGCGTCACCCAGACGCGCATGCCCTGCCTGCAACGCACACAGCCCGGGGTCTATGTCGCGGCCGGCTTTTCCGGCCACGGCGTCGCCATGGCGGGGTTCTGCGGCCATGTCACGGCGCAGGCGATCCTCGGCGATACCGGGCGCTTCGACGTGTTTTCAGGCCTTCCAACGCCCCGGTTTCCGGGTGGGCGGGCCTTCCGCTGGCCGATCCTGGTGCTGGCGATGAGCTGGTTCGCGCTGCGCGACCGGCTCTAGGACGCGGGTGCGTTGCACGGTCGCGCGCCGACGTCTTGTCATGTGCGCGCGGTGCTGTGGTCGCGGAAGCTCCTCGCGGAGGTGCGCGCCAGCAGGATCGACGGGAGCAGGCCGACCAGCACGATGGCGAGCGCGGCCAATGCGCCTTCGCCCACCGCCTCGCGCGAGGCGGCGTTGTAGACCGTGGTCGCCAGCGTCTCGAAATTGAACGGCCTGAGCAGGATCGTTGCCGGCAGCTCCTTCATGCAGTCGACAAAGGCGAGCAGCAGCGCGGTCAGCAGCACCGGGCGGATCATCGGCAGATGCACTTCGAACAGGATGCGCCCCGAGCTGCGTCCGAGCGTGCGAGCCGCCATGTCGAGATGCGGCGTGACCTTGCCGAACCCGCCTTCCACCTGCCCGTAGGCCACTGCGAGGAAGCGGACCATATAGGCGTAGACCAGCGCTGCGCCCGATCCGACAAGCAGCAATCCGGTCGAAAAGCCGAAGGTGGAGCGGGCGATGCCGTCGAGGAAATTGTCGAAACTGGCGAGCGGGATCAGGATGCCGACGGCGAGCACCGTGCCGGGAATGGCATAGCCGATCGAGGCAATGCGCCCGAACAGTTGCGTGGCCGCGTTTGGCCGCACGCGCTGCGAATAGGTCAGTACCACGCCGATGACGACCGTGAGCAGGGCGGCTGCGACGGAGAGCGTCAGACTGTTGCCGACGGCGGAAAGCAGACGCGGGTCGGAAAGCTCGTCCAGTCGGCGGCTGGCGTAATCGACGAGCAGGCTTGCGGGAAAGAGGAAGCCGAGCGCAATCGGGGTGGCGCAGGCCGCGATTGCAAGCCCGGCGCGCCACCCGGTCAGCCGGTAACTCGGCAGGGCGAGATAGCGCGATGTGGTGATATGGAAGCGCTGCTTGCGCCGGGCGTGGCGTTCCACCCACAGCAGCGCGAAGACGAGCGCCAGCATGGCCACCGCAAGCTGGGCCGCGCCGCCCAGGCTCGAGCGGTTGATCCAGGTGTCATAGATCGAGAATGTCATCGTCTGCACGCCGAAGAAGGTCACCGCGCCGATGTCGTTGAGGCATTCCATCAGCGCGAGCGACAGGCCGACGACGATGGCGGGACGCGCCAGCGGCAGGGCGACGCGGAAGAACAGCCGCAGCGGGCCGGCACCCAGCGTGCGCGACACGTCGAGCGCGCAGGCCGATTGCAGCAGGAAAGACGCGCGCGTCGTCAGATAGACGTAAGGGTAGAGCACGAAGCTCATCACGAAGATCGCTCCGCCGAGCGAGCGGATTTCGGGAAACCAGTAATCGCGCGAGGTCTGGAAACCGAAGACCGCTCTCAGGGCCGACTGCACGGGGCCGGTGTAGTCCAGGATCTCCACATAGGTGTAGGCGATGATGTAGGTCGGCACGGCGAGCGGCACGAGGAGCGCCCAGTCGAAGAGGGCGCGGCCGGGAAAACGGCACATGGTGACAAGCCAGGCCGTGCCGACGCCCAGAACCAGCGTGATCGACCCGACTCCGGCCATGAGAAGGACCGTCGTCCACAAGGAGCGGGGCAGGACCGTCGAGATCAGGTGGCCCCAGATATCGCCGGTGGACTGGAAGGCAAGAACCACCAGCGCGATCACAGGCATAAGCGTGAGCGCGGCCGCGACGAAGCCGATGCCGATCCAGATACGGTCCGGGACGGTCGCCGCCGATTTCGGCGGACGTGCCGCCGACAGCGCTTCGGAATGGGTTGCGTCGGTCATGCCGGAGGCCCCTGACGGCTCGGCGCGGTGCGCGGCAAGCGGAAATGGGAAACGGCGCCCGGGTGAACGTGCCGGGCGCCGCGTGTCTTGAACGGAGCGGTCTCGATCAGCTTGACGGTCCGTCGTTGAAGCCGACCTTGTCGACCAGTTCGCTGGCGGTCTTGCGGTTCTTGGCGACTTCGGCGAGCGGCAGGCTGTCCGGCGTCAGCTCGCCCCAGGAGGCGACGAGGTCGGAAACGGGCACGCCCGGCTTGACGGGATATTCGTAATTGGAGTCCGCATAGATGCGCTGGGCTTCCTCGGAGGTGAGGAACTCGATCAGCTTCTTCGCGGCATCGGGGTGCGGCGCATGCCTGGCCATCATCACGCCGGCGATGTTGACATGGGTGCCGCGGCCTTCCGCGTTCGGGAACAGGATCTTGACCGAATTGGCCCAGTCCTTCTGCTCCGGCTCCTTCTCGTTGGTCAGCATCTTGCCCATGTAATAGGTGTTGCCCAGCGAGATGTCGCATTCCCCGGCGTAGATCGACTTGACCTGCGCCCGGTCGTTGCCCGACGGTTTGGACGCGAGATTGTCGCGCACGCCGGCAAGCCATTCCTCTGTCGCCTCAGCGCCCTCATGCGCCACGACGGAGGCGAACAGGCCGATGGAATAGACATGCTGTCCGGAGCGGGTGCAGATACGGCCGCGCCACTTTTCGTCGGCCAGTTCCTCGTAGGTGATCGTGTCCTGTTCGACCCGGTCCTTCGACGCGTAAATGACGCGCGCGCGGGTCGTGAGGCCGATCCAGTGGCCGTCCGGATCGCGGTATTCCGCGGGAATGTTGGCCTCGATCACGTCCGAGGTCACCGGCTGGGTGATGCCCATTTCCTTGGCGCCGTCCAGACGGCCGATGTCGACGGTCAGCAGCACGTCGGCGGGTGAATTCGCGCCTTCCGCCTTGATGCGTTCGCCAAGCCCCTTGTCGGCGAAAATCACATTGGTCTCGATGCCGGTTTCCTTGGTGAACGCGTTGAGAAGCGGCTCGATCAGAAACGGCTGACGGTAGGAATAGATGTTCACTTCCCCCTCGGCGGCCGCCGGAGCGGCAAAGCTGGCGGAGGTCAGGAAGAGTGCGGCAAGCGTGCAGGCGCGCACGCCCTTGGTCTTGTTGATCATGTAAAACTCCAGACGATCAGGGGGCAAGGCCCTGCCGAAGAGGCGGATGTCACTGCCGTGCCATGACCCGACGGGCCGGCACGACTGGAGGCATCATAAAAACAGGAGTTTCTGTGTCAACAATAAAAGCGTGCAAAATCAATACCTTGGAATTATTCCAAAGTAACATGAGTGGGCGCGTCCGGTTTCGCGGATGCGGGACCCATGCGCGTCTTGCAAGGCGTTTGCAAAAGCGAAGCCGGGTCAGGGAGTTGGCGTTCCGCCGCCGAGCACCTCGGCCATCCAGCGCGTGTCGATGTTCTGTCCGCAGAGGATAACGCCGGGCGTTTTGCCGCGCTCGGTGTCGGCCATCAGCGCGGCGAGCGGTGCCGCACCGGCGCCTTCCGCCACATTGTGGGTGGCACGGTAATAGAGGCGGATGGCATCGGCGACCTGGTCGTCGCTGACGCGCACGATGTCTTCCGCGCCGGCGCGGATCATCGCGAGCGCCTGTTCGTCGGGGCAGCGCACGGCCATGCCGTCCGCGAAAGTTGCGGCGCTCGCGGTTTCCGTCAGCTTGCCGCTTTCCAGCGAGCGGGCATAGGCATCCGCCTTGTCGGAGACGACGCCGACGATCTTCGTCTTGAGGCCGAGCGCGTCGCGTGCCGAGATCAGTCCGCAAATGCCGGATCCAAGCCCGATCGGCACATAGACCACGTCGAGCTCCGGCACCGCGCGGAAGAACTCCAGCCCGTAGGTGGCGACGCCGCGCACGAGATCGGCGTGAAAGCTCGGGATCATCGTAAGGCCCTGTTCCTCCGCAAGGCGCGCCGCCTCCGCCTTGGCGGCGTCGAAGTCGGGTCCGTGTTCGATCAGGTTCGCGCCGAACGCGCGCATTGCGGCGTTCTTTTCCGTGGCGTTTCCCTCCGGAACGACGATATGGCAGGCAAGTCCCAGCCGGCTGGCGGCAAAGGCAAG
This sequence comes from Stappia stellulata DSM 5886, assembly GCF_000423705.1. GTDB lineage: Bacteria > Pseudomonadota > Alphaproteobacteria > Rhizobiales > Stappiaceae > Stappia > Stappia stellulata. Next base: position 206,206 of record NZ_AUIM01000012.1, read on the forward strand.
GCTCTGGCCGTGATTGCCGCGGGTGGCGGAGATGATGCCGGTGCCGCTCGGTGCCTTCTCTGCCAATCCTTGCAGCAGAACCAGCCCGCCGCGCACCTTGAAGGCGCCGGTCGGCGTGTGGTTCTCGTGCTTGACCCAGACCGTGCGGCCGAGCGCCTCGCTGAGCACGGGCCAGGCATATTGCGGCGTGGGACGCATCGCGCGATAGACGATCTCGGCAGCGTCCTCGATGGCGGCGAGGGTCAGCATGGCAAACTCCGGAAGTGGCGCGGGCTGCGCGGACGGGCGGGGTGCCGGGCCGGCCGCGCGGCCGGTCCCGATCACAAAAGTGTCGCGCGTCGGCAAGGTCCCGGTCAATCCCGGACTGCGGCCGGCCGCTGTCCGGGCCCTATTCGGCGAGGACGCGCTGCGGCGGGAAGGTGATTTCGATCAAGGTGCCCTGATTGACCTCCGAATCGATGCGGAAACTTGCCCGGTTCGCCTCGACGAGCGCCTTGGTCAACGGCAGGCCGAGGCCGGTGCCGCCGCCGTGGCGGGCGGTGTGAAGCTGGCGGAACGGCTCCATCGCCGCCTCCAGGTCCTTGTGGCTCATGCCGGTTCCGGTGTCGCGCACCCTGAGGATCACCTCGCCGCTGTCCTCCAGCGCCGAAGAGACGATCACCTGGCCGCCCGGCTGGTTGAACTTGATGGCGTTCGACAGGAGGTTGAGGATCACCTGTCTGACAGAGCGCCCGTCGGCAACGATATTGGGGACGGATCCGGGCAGGCTGGCACGGATGATCACCCGTTCGCGGTTCGCCTGCGGCTGCATCAGCGCGACGCATTCGCGGATGATGTCATTGGCCGACACCGCCTCGAAGGTCAGCTCCAGCTTGCCCGCCTCGATCTTCGACAGGTCGAGCAGGTCGTTGATCAGGCTCATGATATGCGAGCCGGAATTGTGGATGTCGCGCAGATAGCCCTTGTAGCGGTCGTTGCCGACGGGCCCGAAGCGCTCTTCCATCATCACTTCCGAAAAGCCGATGATCGCGTTCAGCGGCGTGCGGATCTCGTGGCTGATCTTGGCGAGGAAGTCGGACTTCTGCGACGAGGCGTTTTCCGCCTGGCGCTTGGCGTCGGTCAGTTCCTCTTCGGCCGTCTTCCACTGGGTGATGTCGCGCAGCACCGTGCAGAAATGCGGGCCGCTGTCGCCCTGGCCGACCCGGCCGATGGTCATGAACAGCGGGATGAGGCCGCCCGAGCTTATCTGGCCGATGACCTCACGCCCGTCGTTCAGCACGCTCGCGACGCCGTTGCGCGCCAGTCCGTCGAGATAATCCGTGGCATCGCGGCGGCTTTCCGGCGCCAGATAATCGATGAGCGCCACCCCCACCATTTCGTCGCGCGAGGCGTTGAACAGCGCTTCCGCCGAGCGGTTGACCTTCACGATCAGCCCGTCTTCGTCGAGGATCAGCACCCCGTCGGTCGCCGTTTCCAGAACCGCGTCCATTTCCGACACGCGCGCCTCGGAAAGCGCCAGCGCGCTTTGCACCTCGTGCAGCCGGTCGAGGGCCGCTTCCTGTCCGGGGTCGTGCCGGTCGAGCAGCGACATCATCAACGCGTTGCCGCCCTTCCAGGGAACCGTGTGCAGCCGCGCCTTGACCGGCCGAGCGCCGCCGTCTGCAAGCTGCAGGCGCATGGTGCGCTCCGACATCTTGCCCGGAACGGTGGCCGGCCAGTCTTCCGGTTCGGCGAAGAGCGCTTCCAGACCGCCGGCAGCGCTCAGCGTTTCGGTGTCGGGATAGCCGAGCAGGTTGAGAAGCGTCGCATTGGCATAGTCGACATCCGTGCCGTCGATGATCGCGACACCGACCGGCAGCCGGTCGAGCAGGCTGGTGCGCTGCGCGCGCGTCGGCGGTGCTGGAGCCGCATCCGCGGGGAGCGTGTCGTGGCTGCTGTCCGTGCCGTCGTCATCGCCGCCATCGGCGACCGGGTCATCGCGGCGCGTCGGATCGTCCTTGTTGCTGGCAAGCGTCAGGTAAGGCCGGGGCGAGACGGGGTGCGCCTGAACGGGCACGTCCGCGCCGTCCTCCGCTTCGGCCTCGCCATCCTCCGCTTCGGCGCCGTCGCTGTCCTGATCCGGCTCCCCGTCCGTGTGCGCGCCGTCGTCGTCTCGCGTGTCGTCCCCGGATCCGGTGGGGTCTCCGGCGAAATCGTCGTTTGCACCGACGTCGATGATGTCATCGATGTCGTCGTCGTCGTCGTCGTTGTGAAGGCTGGCGACTGCGTCCTCGGGCGTCGTCGCGGCATCTGTCGTGCTTTCGACATCCGTCGCGTCGTCGAGCGCGGCCAGCAGCTCGCTTGCCTCGTGTTCCTCGGTCGCGGCCGAGGGCGGCGCATCGGGCTCATTGCGTCCGCCCAGAGCCTCGGCGATCTTGCGGAACGCCTCGCGCTCGGGCTTTGACAGCCGCGAGGCGGCGAGTGCGGCGTCTTCCGCCGCAGCCCGTTCGCTGGACGCGCCGGCCGCCAGCGTGGCGGCAGCCGCGGCACTTGCCAGGCCTTCGACGCTCAGCGTGTCGTCTTCGTCCGCATCCGGTGTATCGCCGCCCTCGTCTTCGGGATCGTCGGTCTCCACCACGGTCCCGTCCTCGGGCCGGTCGCCGGTGTCCTCTGCAAGGGCGGGGTCTTCCGCAAGAGACGGGCCCTCGTCTTCTTCAAACATGTCGCCGGGCGGATCGACGGGAAAACTCGCTGCCTCAAGCGCGTCGTCAGACCCGAACACGGGATCCTCGGGGACCGCCTCTTCCGACAGGGGCGTTCCGGATGCCGGTTCTTCGAATGCGGCTTCCGCGCGCGCGCTTTCGACGCTGGCGGTGTCGCTCGTGACCGCATCGCTCTCAAGCGTCTCGGCCGGCGCCTCCGCGCCGTCGTCTTCGCCAAGGCTGTCGGTGAGCGCGTCAAGCGACGGGCGCATGCGCAAATGCGTTCCGGTGGCATCCGGGTCGTCCTTGGCGTCGCCCGTGCGGCACACGCCGAACCCCCGGAATCCCTCGAAGATGCGGTTGCGGTCGAAAGCGGGCAGGGCGGCCATGTCGACCGGAACGCGCAAGGCCGCGCCACTGACCGGCCAGTCGACCGAACGACCGCTCCAGGTGTCGCGGCGTTGCAGCGCGGCCGCAACCCGCCCGTCGCCGTCGATGCCGAAGCGTTCGCACACCTCGTCCCAGGTCAGGCCGACAACATCGGCCGCTTCCGGGCCGAGCGCCTCTTCGAATTCCGCCGACAGGAAGGTGAACCGGCGGTCGATGTCCATTTTCCAGGCAAAGCGCACCGGTCGCTCGCGTGCCTCGAAGACGAAGCCGGACGGAGCCGGACCATCCGCCTCGGCAGGCATATCGCCGTCCGCGCCCGTGTCGTCGTCAAGATGCAATTCCGCCGACGTCTCGCCGGTGGCGTCATGCAGATCCGCATCCGCCGCATCGGCGGACGCGTCGTCGGCCGCGTGCGGTTCGGTGGTTTCGTCGGACGCTTCGGTGGGGATCTCCCCAGCGGCTTCGTCCGGTGCAAAGCGGTCGAGCGACAGCCCTTCGTCGACTGCGCGCTCATCCACTGCGGACGCATCCGGCTGGTCCGCTTCGGTGGCCGGCGCGTCCATCGAGGTGTCGAGGGCTTCGTTCGGCATTGCGTCGGCGACGGCCTGCGCGCGCTCCGCGTCGATCCGGGCCTCGGCAGCCGCGCGGTCGGCGCGGGATGTGGACAGGAAGCGTGTCGCACTTGCAAAGCCGAAGAGGCCGCCGGTGGCCATGCCCCACTTTCGGTGCTGCGGCATTTCTTCGGTTTCGGCTGCCGTGCTGTCCCCGTCCGTGACCGCCCGCCCGTCAATGTCACCGGCCTGGATATCGGTGGCCTGCGGGTCGGACGGATCGCTCTCATCCGTGTCGACGGATGTCGCCGCGACCTCGGAGCGGTCGTCTGCGCGATGCGTGTCGTCGATCGCGGTCGGCGCAACGGCGGGAGCCACGGGATCGGAGGCGGGCTCGGCGGCAACAGGCGTGGCCGCGATCACGGCAAGCGTGTGCCCGGTGTCCAGCATCAGCAGCAGGGCGGCATGTTCGCCGTCGCCGAAGGGAAGATGGGTGCGCACCGGAGCATGCTTGGCACTGCGCAGTCGCGCGGAAACGGCGTCGAAGGCGGGCGCCTCGAGATCGCCGGCCGTGTCGACGAGCGCGCCGGTGCGGTCGTAGAGGACGGCCGTGCTGTCATCGGCATCCGCCACCAGGGGCAGGAGCGCGGCGGGGTCCACGTGAGGGGCGGGCGGGGCGTCGTTGGCAACGATCAGCGCCGCGTTGCTGCCGTCTGCAAGCGCCAGGCGGCGGCAGGTGCAGGTCAGCAGCATCACGCGCAGTCCGCGATAGAACCGCAGGCGATCGGTCGTGTCCCGGTCGTCGGGACCGGATGCGGCGATGCGGATGATGTGCGGTCGAGCAGGCGCGCGCGCCAGACCGCTCAGGTCGGCAAGCTCGCGCAGGGAGCGCACGCCGAAGAACGCCGCGCCGGCGGGGTTCGCCCACAGGATGGTCTTGCCGTCCTCCGCCCAGATCCAGGCCGGACGCGGGTCGGTCAGATGAGAGTTGGCGGTCGCAAGACCGCTCAACGCCATGAAGGTGCTCAAATGGCTGTTCATGGGCACGCTTTCTCCGCCGTTGCAGCCCGTCTCAAGCCTGTCCGCCAAGGCCTGGAGCCATGTTTGGTAGACGCGTTTGCGGTAAACAAAGTGTAAATATCGTCTTCCCGCCCTTTCGTCCACGTTGGCAAGCTGATTCTGGGCGATTGTCTCGCAGGCTGGTTAACAACCGGATGCTCGTCATCACGATTTCATCCGGAGGGGACCCGACAAGCGGGAGCGCCATGGCCCGGGGTGGACAGCGTCTCGTCAAGGAGCGGAAAGTCGGGAAACAAGGGTGTTTCCCGACTTTCGCAGCGACAAGGCCCTGCAACCGGTGTCAAATCCGAAAGCCATGGAAATCCTGTCGTGTCGCGGGGCCCCGCCCTTGACCGGGCAACCGGCCCGTGCGCCGCGCTCGTTCTTGCGACGCATCGCCCCTTCAAGGAGATGTCGGCCGTGTTTGCAAGGCGCGCGCCCCGGGATTGCCAAGCGGTTCTTGCGATGTGGGGCAGGTATGCCATCCTGCGGGCGCGGCCGCGCCAGACGTTGCGGCAGCGCCAGCCAACTCAGGCAAGGCGGAAACGCCAGGCAAAGGAGAACGACGTGACGAAGAGCGACAAGACCGGTTTCGAGATCCCCGATCACATGCGCGATATGGCGGATCAGAGCGTCGATCAGGCACGCAAGGCGTTCGACGACTACATGAGCGCCACCCGCAAGGCGGTCGGCAATGTCGAGACGACGGCCAGCACCGTCAAGGCGGGCGCCGATGACCTCGGGCGCACCGCTCTGGAATACACCGAGGAACACATCTCCGCAGCCTTCGACCTGGCGCAGAAGATGGTGCGGGCCTCCACGCCGCAGGAGATGATCCAGCTGCAGAGCGACTACCTGCGCAAGCAGATGGAATCGCTTGGCGAACAGGTCCGCGATCTGGGCGACAAGGCGTCCAGGACCGCCAAGGACGTGTCCTCGCGCAAGTAGGGCCGACATGGCCGCGTCGCCGGGGCGTGGCCGGTTTTCGGAGGGCGCGGGCGGCCGGTCCGCCTGCGCCGCCGGTCGTACGAAGTGAGCGGAACGGCGGAAATTCGTGCGTGGAACGCGACGGCATTTGTGCGTCGCAATATTTATGTTGCATCGCACAATAACCCTCCCTATATTCCTGTTTGTAATCGGCGAGCACTGGCCCCGTTGGTCTGGTGGTCGCAAGGATCGCTATCGGGCGTCAGCGGAAGGTTCCGCAAGCGCTGCCCGTCCAAAGGAGCATAACCATGACCGAGACCAAGTCCGCAGCCGCGGCCCCCAAGGCCGCCCGCGCGAAAACCGCCAAGTCCACCGATTCCACGGTGACCCCGTTCCCGAACTTCGAGGCTTTCTCCATGCCCAATATGGAAATTCCGACCGCGACCCGCGAAATGGCCGAGAAGGGCATCGAGCAGGTGCGTGAATCCTACGCCAAGATCAAGACCGCCGCCGAAGACGCGACGGATCTGATGGAAGACGGCTTCGAGACGACCCGTCGCGGCGTTCTCGACTTCAACCACAAGGCCGTCGATGCGGCCAAGGCGAACACCGACGCGACCTTCAAGTTCGTGAAGGACATGTTCGAGGTGAAGACGCTGGCCGAGATGATCGAGCTGCAGAGCTCTTTCGCCCGCACCCAGTTCGAAGCCTTCACCGGCCAGGCCAAGGACATGCAGGAACTCTCGACCAAGCTCTCCGGCGAGATGACCGAGACGGTCAAGGGCGCCTACGAGAAGGCCAGCAAGGACTTCAAGGCAGCCTGATTGCCTGGATGTCCGGCTGTTCTCAGCCAGAGTTGACGTCCCGTCGAGCGGGGCGAAAAGGCCCGGCGTCCATGGCGCCGGGCCTTTTGCATTTGCCGCGGGCGGCGGTGCGGGGCAGGGCCGTGTTCCGGGTCGCGCGCACGCCTTGCGGCGAACCTGTGGAAGAGGGCGGGCGAAGCATCATTCGCCCTCTTGCATTCGCGGCAGTTTCAAACTAGCTTCCGCCTCCGAATTGACGTGCAGACGTAGCTCAGTTGGTTAGAGCGTCGGATTGTGGCTCCGAAGGTCGTTGGTTCAACTCCAACCGTCTGTACCATTCGCCTTTTTCTCCCTTATCCATCAGTAACTTATTGAAATGCAAGACACACTTGCGGCCGCTGCTACAGGGAACTGCTACAGTGGGGGCCTCAGGAAGGTGTCCGGACATACGCGTCTTTATCGCCGTGGAGCGGTCTATTATCACCGCGCCGTGGTTCCTGCCGACATCGTTGAATCGTATGGCAAGCGCGAAGAGCTGATCTCGTTGCGCACAAAGGATCGTGCCGAGGCGCTGCGCCGTGTGCGCATCAAGGCCGTGGAAGTCGACAACCGCTTCGAACTGCATCGACGGCAGCTTAGCGACCGGGCCTCGGCTCCGGTGCTTGACGATCTCACGCCGGAGCAGATGCGAGCGATCCAGGCCGTCTATCATGCGCATCTTCTCGAGGAGGACGAGCAGGTCCGGATCGAGGGCCTTTTTGAGGAAGGCGATCCGCTGCCAGAGATGCCGGTGCCGAGCTTCGACGAGTGGGGCGAGCTTGCGACTGAATTCTCCGAGGACGCCAAGCGGCTGAGAGCGAGGTTCAAGAGCGACGTCTTCTTCGATGACGAAGCCGAAGAGGTCCTCTCGTGGTCGGACGTGAATCTCAAGGTGCGACCCGGCAGCACGGGCTTCAAGAAGGTGGTCGCCGCTATCCAGGCCGCGATCATCCAGGCTGCCAACGATGTCCTGCGGCGCCATGATGGCGACTATGTCCCGACGCCCGAGCCTGATCCGACCAAAAAGATGCTTGCGACGCCGCTCATGTCGGTGGCGGTCGAGGCATGGGTTCGCGAGAAGACGCGCGAGAGCTGGTCGCCGACCACGGAGCAAGAGCACCGCACATGGACTTCTGCCTTCATGGAAACCTGTGGCGACCGTCAGATCCATGAGTACACAAAGGAAGATGCCCGGCGCTTCAAAGCGGTGATGCTACAGCTCCCTGCGAACTGGAAAAAGAAGGCAGCCATCAGGGGACTGAAGATCACTGATGCGGCGGCCAAGGCCACGGAACTGGGATTGCCACCCATGTCCGCGACCAACATCAACAAGGTCTTGCGGTTCGTTGGATCGTTCTGGCGCTGGGCCGAAGGCAACTATGACGATGCGCCAAAAGGCCTCTTCGCCGGACTGTCGCTCTCAATGCGGCGTCACCGGGCGCGTGACGAGCGCAATCCCTTCACCCTTGACGACCTGCAGCGCATTTTTCGTGCGCCGCTTTTCACCGGGTGCCAGTCGCTCCGGTTCAGGTCGACACCCGGCAGCCTCATTCCCCGCGACAGCGGGTTGTTCTGGACCCCTCTGATAGGTCTCTACACGGGCGCCCGGTCGAACGAGATCCTGCAGCTCCATGTGGACGATGTTCGCAAGGTGCACGGGGTTCTATGTCTCTCGATCAACGACGAGGGTGAGGACAAGTCGCTCAAGACCAAGAATGCCTATCGCGACATCCCGATTCATCAGGATCTCATCCGGCTGGGTTTCCTCGATCACGTGGAGATGCGGCGCAGGGCAGGGAGCCTGCGGTTGTTTTCTGATATGAAGAAGGGTTCGAAGGGGAATTATTCGAACCCTTTCTCAAAGCAGTTCTCGCGTGTTCTCGACGAAGTCGGGATCACCACGCCCAAGACGGCCTTCCACAGCCTCCGCCACAACTTCGAGGACTTCTGTCGGGCGAGCCGCATCTCATCGGATGTCATCCAGATCCTTCAGGGTCGCGCCCAAGCGGGTGAGCGGGACCGATACGGCTATGGCGAGGCCTTCATGAAGGCGATGAACGAGGCCGTGCAGTCCATCGAGTTCGCAGGGATCGATCTGACGCATCTGCATGTGACGTCCGAGGCGACAAAAAACGTGCTATGACACAGAAACAAGCAACTATTCCCAAGCCTGCAGGATCGCTTCGGCTGCTGCCGGGTCGTCTTTGATCCGGTAAACCGTCTGGCGTGACAGGCCCGTGGTCTTCGCGATCTCGCTGATGCCCTTGCCGAGGCCGAGAAGATCGCGCACGCGGTCGAACTGGTCGCGGGTGTAGGAGGGCTTGCGCCCCAGATAGCGCCCCGGCCTCGCCTTGGCTGCTTCGATCCCGGCACGCTGGGCCTGCTTGCGCACCTCCGCTTCCGCCTGTGCCATAGCCGCCATGAAGGCGATCAGGGAGTCGCGCACGGCTGCTTGCATTGGATCTCTGGTCGACCCGTCGAAGGTCATGCCGTTGATCACCGTGCGGATCACCACGCCCCGGCGCATAAACTCCCGGATGGTGTCGGTCACGTCCTGATAGTTCCGCCCGAGCCGGTCGACCCAGCGCACCACCAGCGTGTCGCCGCTGCGGAGCATGTCGAACAGCCGCCTGCCCTCCGGTCGTTCGGCAAGACGCGTCGAGACACCGGAGACGCCATGATCCGCCACCACCTCGTCGATGGTAAAGCCTGCAGCCTCCGCCTGGGTCTTCTGGTGGTCAAGCGTCTGGTCTGCGGTCGACACCCGCGCATAAAGGACGGTCTTCATGGGATCTCCGATATGTCCGTATGGCTCATGTCCGCATGAGTACATGTCCGTAGACTGATTGCAAGCCTTACGGACACGCTTGGGCGAAGCAACGGACATGACCGCTAAGCCATACCCTTGCGGACAAAAGACCCCTCCCCGTTACGGAGCTAACGGCGGGACTATCGCGCGGGATTACCTGATCGGCATGACCGGGGCATGCGGCACCCGGCACCGGGTTGCCTTCGCATCGCTTGCCCTGCCGGTCTGTTGCGGGGTGGGTATGGGGAGACGGGGGGATGCTGACAAAGGTATATACATGAACCCCGTCAGAGATTTTTTGCGAAATCATCCGGGGTCAGAGGTTGCCAACTGCCCAATATGGGCATCTTAGGCATTGGGCACTTGGGGATCCCGATGGCATCGCAGGCCGCCCCCGAGAATCCCATCGGGGCACCTCAAGAGCGGCATGCGCGCCATCAAGATCAGTAGTCGTCGTTCTCGTCGTCCGGCACATCCCAGCCTTCTGGCATCACACTTGGATCCTGCATGCACAGATGCGCCAGTTCCTGACTGGTTTCATAGGCGTGGCGACCAAGGAGTTCCTTGAGAGCGAAGGCCAGGATCTCTGGGTTCTGCCGGATATGGCTGGGCGTGATCTTGCACCAGCGGTCGGCGATTTCCTTTCCGCGTTCCTCGATGATTGTCATGCGGTCTTGTATTTCCTTTTCCTCCAGTTCCTTGCCATCGCGCTTCGCTTGCCATGCTTCGCGTGCTCGCCACCACTCGGCGTAGCACTCGGCCTCCTCGCCAAGCAGCCGCAGCGCCGAGCGCATGTTGTCGACCTGGCCCTTGCTTATCCCGGCTGCCTGCTGGACCTCACTCTTGGTGAAGGCCGCCGACAACACCAGCCGCCACCCGTGGTTCTGCCGGTCCCTGTTGTTCATGGCGAGCTTCGGGCGGCTGTTCCGCTTTCCCGCTTCCAGAACCGCCTCTCTGGCGGTCCCCTCGAAGAACACCACCGGGATCACGCATCGCTCTTCGAGGCGATAGGTATCGAGCCTGTGGTGCCCGTCGATCAGCATCACGCGATTGCCGCATGGCATGACCAGAATGGGCTCCAGGTCACCGGAAACCTTCAGGGCACTCCGCAAATCCGAGATGTGCCGTTCGTCAAGCTCGCCGGTTCGGGGTTGGAAAGCCTCCGGGTCCCGGTCGACAAGCTCAAGCGGCATCTCCTGCGACGACCGATCTACAAGAGTGGACCGGGTTCGCAGGCGCTCCAGCATATCGATACGAGCGGCGAGACGGCTCCTGGCTCTGTCGGTTGCCGCCACAGGAGGTGTTTCGGATAACGTCGGAACGGGTTCAAGTCCTTCGGTCTGCAGCGTCATGCCGACACCCCTTGTCTTGCGATTGTCTGCAAAAGGCGGGTCTGACGTCGCAACGCCTCCCGTGCCAGTCTGTCGGCGCGTTCGTTCAAAGGATCGCCAGAGTGACGGCTCACCCACTCCCAGCGGACAACATGACGGGGGCATACATCCAGGAGTTCTTCCCAGAGATCACGGTTCTTGATGCCCTTCCAACCCCGATCCCGCCATTCAGGCCACCAGATCGATGCGCCTTTGACGACATACTGGCTGTCCGAAATCATGGTCACCTGGGATGGTCTTGAGAGCGCTTTGAGCCCTTCAAGGGCACCGGCGAGCTCCATACGGTTGTTTGTGGTGTGCGGTTCGCCGCCGGATAACAGTTTCGGTGTTCTGCGGCCTGTGAGAATGGCTGCCCAGCCGCCGGGGCCTGGGTTTCCCGAGCATGCGCCATCTGTGTAGATCGTGACGGGACGGGTATCTTCAACCATGAAGATCCTTTCGAGAGAGATGATTGGATGGAACCCCGCATACCACCATCGCCGACATACCCTTCCCTTTAAGGGCAAGGGCTTCAAAGCGATGGAAATGCTAGGCTTTTGGGGTGCCGCATGGAGGTTTTTCCGTGTGGAAACTCCATGGGCTTGAGATCCGGCACCGAAGACCGCGCCGGAGAGAGGCAGACACACGCGAGCGGTCGGTGTACGTATGTGTTCTAGCGGCCGTAAACTGCTGGATATCCGATATAATCTTTATAAATCAGATACTTGAGCGAAAATTTCAAGGATTTCTCGAAAAGAATATCGTGTGGAATTTATTTGAAGTTTCCAAATTTTTCTAGAAGTGGACAGAATAGGAAATGGCTCACACAAAAAAATTCAAGATCAGACGCATGTTTAAAGAACACGTGGGATTGGGTCGCACTGCAATCAATTACAAGTTCCGCAACGGGACAAATCGTTTTGAGATTGTCCGTATCTCGAAATGCGATGGATGCAAAATTCTAGCCTCGGTCATCGGGCACGACCTCGCTGAGAACGTGATCTGTCTTGATATCGACTTGCGTCGCGCTCTCAAGGTTGAACCAGGAGACGAGCTGGAACTCACCGTGAAAAAGGCGGACCTGTTCGATACGATCTGGTGGTATTTGACGGTCCGGGACCCTCGCGTCCGTATAAGTGCCGTATTGGCGCTCATATCAGTCGTTTTCGGGGGTCTCGGCCTGCTGCTCGGCCTGTGCAGTCTTCTCCGCTAGAGCGCTCTTCACCATCTCCGGCCTTGGCGCTATGGTCGTGCCAGCAAAACGTCCGTTACTCGGGAAATGAACGTCGAAAGAATGGTTTGGGCGGTTGCGCGCAGTTCGTCGGCATCTTTCTGTATGGACGGCTGGGTGAGCAACCACCACGATACGATGCGGGCCCGATGAACACGCCTTGCATCCATTTTCTTGACTTGAGGGGCTGATCTTGAACGCTGTTGAAATCGAAGAAGCCATTTCGGCCCTGGCAGCGGAACCGTTCGACGCGGAGGAATTCCCTTACGCCTTCCTGCAGGCCTTCGGGCGCAAGGAGACCGAACTCAAGCGGCTGCGCAGCGGCCATTCCAACAAGTCCGACATCGGCGGTGTCCTGCAGCGCAACCACATCCACATCAAGACCTGCGCGCAAGGCGAGGTGAAAGCGACGCTCGATGCCCTGCGCGCAAGCCCGGCGACGACAAAGGCCAAGGCGCGCTTCATCCTGGCGAGCGACGGCGTCACGCTGGAGGCGGAGGAACTGGGTTCGGAGGTGCCGCCGATCGCCTGCGCCCATGCCGACTTCGCCGAGCATTTCGGCTTCTTCCTGCCGCTCGCCGGGATCTCGACCGTCAAGCAGATCCGCGAGAGCGCCTTCGACATTCGCGCCACCGGACGGCTCAACCGGCTCTATGTCGAGCTTTTGAAGGAGAACCCGGACTGGGGCGCCGCGGAGCGCCGCCACGACATGAACCACTTCATGGCGCGTCTGATCTTCCTGTTCTTCGCCGAGGACACCGACATCCTCAACGGCTCGGACCTGTTCACCGCGACCATCGAACAGATGACCGCCCGCGATTCCTCCAACACCCATGAGGTGATCTCGGAGATCTTCCGCGCAATGGACGTGAAGCCTGAAGCGCGCGCGAAAGCCAGCCTGCCGCGCTGGGCCGATACCTTTCCTTATGTGAACGGTCATCTGTTCTCGGGCTCCGTCGAGGTCCCGCGCTTCAGCCGCATCGCGCGCTCCTATCTGCTTCATATCGGCAATCTCGACTGGCGACAGATCAACCCGGACATCTTCGGCTCGATGATCCAGGCGGTCGCCGATGACGAGGAGCGCGGCGCCCTCGGCATGCATTACACCTCGGTGCCCAACATCCTGAAGGTGCTGAACCCGCTGTTCCTCGATGATCTTCGCGAGACGCTGGAGGAGGCGGGCGACAACGCGCGCAAGCTCCTCAACCTGCGCAATCGGATGGCGAAGATCCGCGTCTTCGACCCGGCCTGCGGATCGGGCAATTTCCTCGTCATTGCCTACAAGCAGATGCGCGAGATCGAGGCGGAGATCAACCGCCGCCGGGGCGAGGCGGAGCGCAAGTCCGCAATCCCGCTGACCAATTTTCGCGGCATCGAGCTGCGCGACTTCCCGGCCGAAATTGCACGCCTCGCGCTGATCATCGCCGAGTACCAATGCGACGTGCTCTACCGGGGACAGAAGGAGGCGCTCGCCGCGTTCCTGCCGCTGGACGCAAAGAACTGGATCACCTGCGGCAACGCGCTGCGGCTCGACTGGCTCTCCATCTGCCCGCCGACGGGCACAGGCGTGAAACACCACGCCGACGACCTGTTCCACTCCCCACTCGATCAGGCGCAGATCGACTTCGAGAACGAGGGCGGCGAGACGTATATCTGCGGGAACCCGCCATATTTGGGGTCGACGTGGCAGAGCAAGGAGCAGAAGTCGGATCTGGAATCCACCTTTGCGCACCGGACAAAGAGCTGGAAGTCGCTCGACTACGTTGCGGGCTGGTTCATGAAGGCGACGGACTTTGGGATGCATACGAAGAGCAGCGCGGCTTTCGTCTCCACCAATTCCATCTGCCAGGGGCAACAGGTGCCGATCCTCTGGCCGCTGATCTTTCAGACAGGGCATGAAATCCACTTTGCCCACACAAATTTGAAATGGGCGAATCTAGCCAGCCACAATGCAGGCGTCACGGTTGTCATCGTTGGTATCTCCAATCACGCCAATGCTACTCGAAGACTGTATTCTTTGAGCGACTGCGGCGAAACTGTTTTGAAGGAAGCGGACAACTTGAATGGCTACCTCGTTGCTGCGCCGAATATCCTGCTTCAGAAATCCTCCAAGCCAATAAACGGGGTGACTCCGATGGATCGAGGTGACAGTGCGGTTGATGGAGGAGGCCTTCTGCTCAGTAGCGATGAGGCTTCTGCCATCCATGCCGAATCAACAGAGGCTTTCCAATCGTACGTTCGCCCATATCTGGGTTCCGAAGAGTTGATTAACGGCAAGCTTCGTTTTGCTCTTTGGATCAAAGACGAAAAATCAAAGCACGCCAGGCAATTTTTGACCATTTCGCAGCGCTTAGGCGCAGTCGAGAAAATGCGCATTGAAAGCTCGAAAGCGCAAACGAAAGAAGCGGCGGCATGGCCGCATCGATTTGGTGAAATTCGACACAAAGATTCGAAATACGTCATCGCCGTCCCTCGCGTCAGTTCAGAGAACCGCGACTACCTCCCAGTGGGTTTGATAAAGGGCGGAACGATCATCGGTGACCGTAATTTCGCTCTCTATGACGCTCCGCTCTGGAACATGGCGCTGATTGCCTCCCGCCTTCATTGGGTGTGGATCGGGACCGTATGCGTGCGGATGCGCACGGATTTCAGCTATTCCAACACCCTCGGTTGGAACACCTTCCCCGTGCCGACGCTGACGGAGAAGAACAAGATCGATCTGACGGCTTGCGCCGAGGACATTCTTCTGACGCGCGAGGCGCATTTCCCGGCGACCATCGCCGATCTCTACGATCCGGAGAAAATGCCCGACGACCTGCGCGCCGCCCATGAGCGCAACGACGAGACGCTGGAGCGCATCTACATCGGCCGCCGCTTCCGCAACGACACGGAACGGCTCGAGCACCTCTTCAAGCTCTACACCGAGATGACCAAGGCAAAGGGCGCGGCATGATGGATATGAGGGAGATCGAGCGGATCGCGGTCGACACCTACGATGGCCTCCCCGAGATGGCGCGCGCTCACGGTTGGTCGCCTGAAATTGCACAGTCGGCGGAGGCCGCGCAGAGAGCCATCGTGGATACTTATGGATCACTCGACGTCTTTCGTCGCGCTCATGCGGGGGACGCCTATCCCGATCCCGAGACCCTCATCAACGTCGATCCACCGAGGGTCTGGCTGACCTCGACCTGGGGGTTCCAGCCGGAAGACTACGGTTCGTTCGGCTTCTCCGACTTCGACAAGCGACGAAGCTTTCTCGAAGAGATACGGCCAGGTGACCTCCTGGTGATCTACTGCACCAAGGTCAAAGGACCACCAGCGCAGCGGGGAAGGGTTCCCGGTCTCCTGCAACTGTCTGGCCGAGCAGGCATCGCACAGAGGTTTATTTCGCCCGTTGAGTGGAAAAAACGACCTGTTGATCCTCTATTGAGAGATAGGTGGCAACACGCGGTGGAGGCTGTGCGTGCCTGGATAATCTCCCCCGACAGCGCCTGGCCGACGATCGAGCAATTCGCGCCAACCACCTATAGGACCAGTCGTGCGCGGCATATCGCAAAATGCCCGGTGCGGGTGACGACGGACGAAGCGCGCAGACTGTTCGATTTCAACCTTCGTGAGGTCTCCGTTTACCCGAACTCCGGTCTACCCTCCGACGACGCGGATGGCGAGGCTTGCCCGGCCCGAGAGGCCCTTCGACCCAGTAAGCCCGGTCCCGTTTCCCAGCACCCGACAGAGCATAAGGAAGCCGAGGGACCGAAGCACCTCTATGTGATGCGTTTGACTGGCAGCCCGTTCGACTTTCTGGATCCCTCCTCGCTGCCGGAGCGAGATGATTCGGCGGAGCTTCAGATTTTCAAGGTCGGCTTCTCTCACAGCCCCAAAACGAGGTGCGACGCGATCAATGCCGGGTTGCCTAGAGACGCGCTCTTCAGATGGGAGATTTTTGTCTCCGGCTCTGGGGTCTATGGAGCGCCGTTGCCGAGTTCCAAAGAGGCCAGGATCGGCGAGGACGCGATGAAGAACTATCTTGAGAAGCGCGGGATGAGTCTTGGGAATGAGTTCTTTCTGTGTACACAGCGAGCCGCGCGCAAGGCGTTGAAAAGAGGGTACGCTGCTGCAGGCTTTGATTGAGGGGCGTTGCGCCGTATTGCTTTAAGGTTGTTGATCTTTGTCTTGGGCCTTGTGGGACGGCCATTCTGATTGTTGCCTGGGAGAAATCATGAGCGACCTGTTTCGGATCGAGAATGGCGCGTTGGTGCGTGCCGCGCGCTCCAAGCTTGCCAACGAACTGATGATTCAGGAGTGGGTGCGAGACAACCTTGCCCTCGTCGGTGTTCAAGGCGTTCTCATCGGCCGGGAGGTCTCGATCGCCAACCGGGGCCGCATCGACCTTCTGGCGATGGACAAGGAGGGTTCGCTCATCATCATCGAGTTGAAGCGGGACCGGACGCCACGCGAGATTGTCGCGCAGGTGCTCGACTATGCCTCATGGGTGGCAACGCTCTCGACCCGCGACGTGCATGCGCTCTGCCTTGAAAAGACCGGGCGCACGCTGGACGAGGTCTATCGGGAGCGCTTCTCGGCGCCGCCGCCCGACACGCTCAATGCCTCGCACCAGATGATGATCGTCGCAAGCAGCATGGACGAGACGACCACGCGCATCATCGAATACCTGTCGGAGGAGCACGGCGTCGGCATCAACGTCTCCTTCTTCAACGTTTTTGAGGACCAGGGTGTGCAGTGGCTGTCGACCGACACACTGCTTGAGCAGGAGGAGGTTGCCGAGCGCGCCACCCGCAAGACCCGCGCCCCATGGAGCGGCTACTGGTATCTGACGGCAGGCGCCGAAAGCGACGTTCCCTGGGAGGACTTGCGCCGCCACGGCTATGTCGTCGCGTCCGGCGGCAAATGGTACTCGGACGGGCTGGCACGGCTTTCGGTCGGCGACCGGGTGTTCTTTTACCAGAAGAACACCGGCTATCTGGGGCATGGCGTCGTGCGCTCCGAAATGCAGCCTGCCGATGACTTCATGCTTGGCGACGGGCGTCGTCTGGTGGACGCCGTATCACGCGCATACTTCACGGAGTTCGGCGACGATCCCGAAAAGCGAGCCTATGTGATAGGTGTCGACTGGAAGAAAACGGTCGACCGGGCACATGCAAAAACCTTTGCCGGGATCTTCGCCAATCAGAACATCGCCTGCAAAATCTATGACGAGAAGACGGTCGAGTTCCTGGTTCGCGAGTTCGGGCTTGATCGGGAGGAAGGGAACTTCTGATGAGCGATGAAACACGGTCGGTCCCCTCCGTCTCCGTCACCTATTCCCGCAATGGCAGCTCGACGAAGTCGAACGAGCTCGGCATGCGTCCGATGCAGGAGCGCGCCTATGAACGGCGCGGCGAGCAGTATCTGCTCATCAAGTCGCCTCCCGCTTCGGGGAAAAGCCGCGCGCTGATGTTCATCGCACTCGACAAGCTGCACCGTCAGGGGCTGCGCAAGGCCATCATCACCGTGCCGGAAAAATCGATTGGCTCAAGTTTCGCCGACGAGCCGCTGACGCAATTCGGCTTCTGGGCAGATTGGCATGTCGAACCGAAGTGGAACCTGTGCAATGCGCCGGGCGGTGACGAGGGCAAGGTCGCGGCCGTCGGCAAGTTTCTCGACAGCGAAGACCGGGTTCTGGTCGCCACCCATGCCACCTTTCGCTTCGCGGTCGAAAAGTTCGGGATCGAGGCCTTCGACGATTGCCTGATCGCGGTGGACGAGTTCCATCACGTTTCATCAAACCCGGACAACAAGCTGGGTGCTCAGCTTGCCGAACTTATCGCACGTGACAAGGTGCACGTGGTCGCAATGACAGGATCATATTTCCGTGGCGATGCCGAGCCTGTGCTGATGCCGCATGACGAGGCGCGGTTCGACACGGTTACCTATACCTATTATGAGCAGCTCAATGGATACAAGTATCTGAAATCGCTTGATATAGGCTATTTTTTTTACTCCGGCGCCTATACCGACGACATCCTCAAGGTTCTCGACACCAACGAGAAGACGATCATCCATATCCCGAATGTGAATTCACGCGAGAGCACCAAGGACAAGATCCGTGAGGTCGAGCACATCTTGCATGAGCTTGGTGACTGGGAAGGCACTGATCCACAAACTGGATTTCAACTTGTCAGGCGAGCGGACGGGCGCTTGCTGCGCATTGCGGATCTCGTCGACGACGATGTTAAGCGAGAGGTCGTATCGGCTGCCCTTAAGGATCCCGCGCAGAAGAACAATCGGGACTATGTCGACATCATTATCGCGCTTGGCATGGCAAAGGAGGGCTTCGACTGGATCTGGTGCGAGCATGCGCTGACGGTCGGGTACCGGGCGAGCCTCACGGAGATCGTGCAGATCATCGGGCGCGCCACCCGGGATGCCAAAGGCAAGACGCGTGCACGCTTCACCAACCTGATCGCGGAGCCCGATGCCTCCGAAGAGGCTGTTACCGAGGCAGTCAACGATACCTTGAAGGCGATCGCGGCGAGCCTTTTGATGGAGCAGGTGCTCGCCCCGCGGTTCAACTTCACGCCCAAGACGGCGACCAGCGGACCGGCGGACGGGTTCGACTATGGCGAGGGTGGATATGACCCGCAGGCCTGCAACGTCGGTTTCAACGAGGACAGCGGCCAGTTCCAGATCGAAATCAAGGGCCTCGTGCCGCCAAAGAGCAAGGAAGCCGAGCGAATCTGCCAAGAAGATCTCAATGAAGTGATCGCCTCTTTCGCCCAGGACAAGACCTCCGTGGAACGGGGGCTTTTCGACGAGGAACTGGTGCCGGAGGAACTGACCCAGGTGCGGATGGGCAAGATTGTCCGTGATCGATATCCAGAGCTTGACGAGGAGGATCAGGAGGCGGTGCGCCAGCATGCCATCGCGGCCCTGAATTTGACGCAAAAGGCAAAGGAGATCGCGGTAGCGGTCGACGACCAAGACGACAGGACTGTCGGCAATACCGCCCTGATCCAGGGTGTTCGCAAGTTCGCCATGGATGTACGCGAGCTCGACATCGACCTGATCGACCGGATAAACCCTTTCAGCGAAGCCTATGCCATCCTGGCGAAGGAGATGAGCGAGGAGAGCCTCAGGCAAGTGGCGGCCGTGATCTCTGCGAAGAAGGTGAAACTGACGCCGGAAGAGGCGCGGGACCTGGCGCGGCGGGCGTTGCGCTTCAAACAGGAGCGTGGACGACTGCCCACCCTCACCTCCGCCGATGCCTGGGAGCGAAAGATGGCCGAGGGTGTCGCCTTTCTGGCACGCATGAAGGCGGAGGCCGCGCGTGGCTAAGCAGTTCACCGAGGAAGACGACGCGCTTCTTGCCGAACTCGGGATCGAGGTCGAGGAGAAGCCCGCCGCCGCGCGTACGCCGCGTGAGGAGCGCATAATCGCCGGGTTTGAGGAGATCCAGCGCTTCTTCGACGAACACGGGCGAGCGCCCCGGCATGGTGAAGATCTGGATATCTTCGAACGGCTTTATGCCGTCCGGCTCGACCGCATCCGCGCGCAAGCGGAGTGCCGGGATCTCGTCGAGCCACTCGATCATCAGGACCTCTTGACCGGCGGGAACCCGGACCCGCAGTCCGAAGAGGATCTGGACGACGATGCGCTGCTTGCGGAGTTGGGTATCGAGGCCGCCGCCCCCGCAATCACCGAGCTGAAACATGTGAGGTCGAGCGCCGAGAAGAAGGCCGCCGAGGAAGTGGCGACCCGCGAGAAATGTGCGGACTTCGAGACCTTCAGGCCGCTTTTCGAAAAGGTTCAGCGTGAACTCGACAATGGCATCCGCGAAACACGACCGTTCGAGATGAAGGCTGAAATCCAGCCAGGAAGATTTTTTATCGTCGGGGGCCAGAAAGCCTATGTGGCTGAAATGGGCGACCTGACGACAACCGATCAAGGGCGCACCGATGCAAGGTTGCGCGTCATCTTCGACAACGGCACCGAGAGCGACATGCTCATGCGCTCACTTCAACGTGCACTCAACAAGGACGAAGCTGGCAGGCGCATCACCGACCCGACAGCGGGGCCTCTTTTTGCGGATGCGTCCGCGG
The DNA here is from genome assembly GCF_000423705.1 of Stappia stellulata DSM 5886. Lineage (GTDB taxonomy): Bacteria > Pseudomonadota > Alphaproteobacteria > Rhizobiales > Stappiaceae > Stappia > Stappia stellulata. Next base: position 226,165 of record NZ_AUIM01000012.1, read on the forward strand.
AAGGCGACGAGGCGAGCGGAACGATCTACGTGCTGCGGAGCAAGTCCGACCTGCCGCTGGTGGCTGAGCATCGCAATCTAGTCCATAAGATTGGCGTGACCAATATGCCGGTCGAGAAGCGTGTGGCAGGCGCCAGGCTGCAGCCGACCTTCCTTATGGCCGATGTCGAGATCGCCGCGACCTACGAACTCTTCAACATCAACCGCACGAAACTCGAGAACCTGATCCACCGTGTGTTCGACGCGGCGCGGCTGGACATCGACGTGATAGATCGCTTTGGCAATCCGGTGGTGCCCCGTGAGTGGTTTCTCGTCCCTCTGTCCGTGATCGATGAGGCCGTCGAACGGATCAAGGATGGAACGATCAAGGACTACGCTTACGACCCCGAACAAGCGCGCCTTGTCGAGAACCAGACAGTGAAGGGCTTGGCGATAGGCCCGAAACGTTGATGCTCTGAGAACAGCGGTTTCTCAGATACGGGGAAGCGTGATTGCCCACCGGTCTACAAGGCGTCGACCGTTCACCCACCAGGGCATCAGGTAGCATCCGCTGCGTCTCCTGCACCAGTGCAGCGTTCTTCTCGGCAAGATCGGCTGCGAGACGGAGAGCCTCGGGGAGCGACTGGGGCACCTGCGAGGCGTGTTTTGCCTCCAGCTCCTGCCAGCGGTCGACGACACGAGCGGTGAACTCGGGCGAGAGCTGGGCCACGACGATGTAGCTGGTGCGCTTGTTGAGGAGGTAGACAGACGTCCACTACTTCTTACCTGCGCTGTCGATAAACGACGTTTCCTCCATTGGAGGAAGCGTGAACAGTCCGCGACCCGCAAGGCGTTCGACGGTGCGCTTCACATTGTCGTGACGACAAATCAGAAGGACCGAGATCTCCAAGGACGACATCGTGAGGGGCTGGTCGTGGCCATCGATGACCATCAGGGTCGGGTGGGTGCCGGTCAGGGCATTGGTGGAAACGTGTGCGTTCATGTTGGCGCTTCCGTGAAAGTTGCCGATTGCGCTATCGGCTAGAGCGCCGGATGGGGAGCGCCACGCGCATGTGCATCCTTGAAAACTGCTACAGTGACCTGCTACATCAAGAAGACCTGAGGTGGTACTAAGTTATTGAAAAATATGGATCTAGGTGTTTGAAAAGACGTTTCCAACCGTCTGTACCATTCGCCTTTTTCTCCCCCGCCTCCTGAAAACTTCTCTTGCGAACGGCGCTGCAGGCAATTGCCGTAGCGGGGCTTGCGGGATATGTGCGACCTCTCGGCGGGGACGGGCATGCGGCCCGGGCCGCCTTTGCGCGATCAGGCGAAAAACCGCTCCCAGAGCGCAACGCCCCAGACCATGGTCGCGAGAAGGATCGCGATCAGGACCGCGGCCGACCCGCAGTCCTTTGCGGCCTTGATCAGGTCGTCGTCCTCGCGTGTCACCCGGTCGGCCAGTTTTTCGATCCCGGTGTTGAGGAGCTCGATGCTCAAGAGAAGCAGGAGAGAGCCCCACAAGGCGACCAGCGTCCAGGGGTCGCGCGTGAGCATGGGTGCGAGCGGCACGGACAGGACGATGAAAAACACCTCCTCGCGCAGGGCGGGTTCCCGCATGACACCGAATTTCAATCCGGCAAGCGAATTCCGAAACGCAAAGACCTGACGCAGCATGGACCCTCCGGAGGGATTTCAACAGACCAGCCTTACCTAAGGCCTTGGGCTGCGCGCGTCGCCACTTAATTTCCACGGGCCGCGCTCAAGGCGAACCGGCGCGGGGCCGTGTTTTTTCGCGGTGGTCGCACGGAGATCCGCACCTGGGCGGTTGTCCCGGCCGTGTTCTCGGGTCGCTCCTGGGCGGGCTTGCAGACTGTGTCCGGTCTGCTGTTAACATTAACGCCCGCGATTGCGTTACTTTTATTATCTTTCTTGCTATTTCGGTAAAGCTTTTTAGTGATTCAGGATTTTACCATGCGGAAATTGATAGATTTGGCGGGCCGTTTCCTGGCCCGGAAGGGTGTCGTCGGCGCGGTTTTTCTGGTCGCGCTCGCCGGAATTGCGGTGGCCGAGCGTCATGTCGACACCCTGCCGATGGCGCTTTCGATCGCGCTCGCCATCGGATGTTTCATGGCGCTTCTTTCCGGCCGCCTCCTGACATCGGTGTATGCCTCGGTCGGCTTGATCGCGGTTATTGCGTTCGTGTCCTATGCAAAGATGAAATGGATGTCCGTCGCGCCGAACGTGGTCGACCTCTATTTCCTTGCCTTCGACCCCGGGACCTTGCAGTTCCTGTCCGGATCGTTTCTGCCGTATCTGCTCGTTTTCGGCACCCTCGTGGTCTCCACACTGGCCGCGGTCCTGATCCTGCGCCGGCGGGAAACGGGGTCCAGCCGCATCCGCCTGCGCGCCTGTGCCCTGCTGCCGCTGGCGATCGCCGCGGCGATCCTCACGCAGCCGCGCGACTTCAAGGGCGTGGAAGACCTGATGCGCTATCGCTACGTGACCGCCTTCTTTTCCTCGCTCCGCAATCTGGGTCATATGACCGAAGAGGTGCCGCTGCTGGCGCATCTGGAGGCCGAAACGGCTGGCGCCACGCCGTCGTCCGGCCCCTGCGAGGCGAGCGGAAGGGCACCGGATCTCATGGTGATCCAGTCCGAATCCGTTGTCCTGCCGACCCAGATCCTGGGCGAGGGCGCGCCGGAGGAGCTGGCCCGCGGGTTCGGCGGCATGGATGGACGGTCGCGCGCGCTCAGGGTGGAGACCTTTGCCGGCTACACTTGGGTGACGACGGCCGGCTTCAACACGAGCCTTCCGATTTCCGATCTGGGCTGGCTGAAGAACTATTCGAATTTCGTTCTGGAGGGGCGGGTCGAAAACGCCCTGGCGCAGAACCTCAAGCGCTGCGGCTACCGGACGGTCTATGTCACGCCGCTGCCCTATTCCTTCGTGAACGAGGGCGCTTTCGGCCGGTCGATCGGCTTTGACACCGTGATCGACCAGGCTATGCTTCAGGCGCCCAGCGCGCACCAGACAGACGCCTTCTACTACGACAAGGTGCTGGAGACGGTCAGCCGCTTGCGCGAGGAGGACGATGGTCCGCTTTTTGTCTTCGTCCTGACGATGTCGGCGCATTCACCCTGGGACTATCCGCTTCATCCCGATGCGGCCTGGTCGGGAGAGCCCTATTCCGACGACGCTTCGGTTGCGGAATACTTCCGGCGCGTGGCGAAGAGCCGGGATGACCTGTCCGTCTTCTGGGAGCGGTTGAAGGACCGGGCGACAAAGCGGCCCGTCGCGCTTCTGGAGTACGGCGACCACCAGCCGAGCCTGCTTCGCGCCCACTGGGAGGATCGCCACGGGGTGGACGCTGTCGCCTCGCCCGCGTCGCCGGCCTATCTCACCTATTACCAGATCCTGACCGAGGGGGTGGCGGCGGCGCCGCCGGTGCCGACCTTCGAGGCCATGGATTTGCAGTATCTGGCCCCCACCTTCCTGGAGGCGGCCGGGCTGAACCTGTCCCCCGTCTACGACTATCTTCTCGGCATGCGGGATGCTTGCGCCGGCCGATTTGCCGACTGCGCGATTGCGGAGATGAAGGCCGGCTACTACGCCTGCCGTCAGGACCCCGGCACGTGTGCCGCGACGCGGCAAGCGACGGTTGGCCAAACGGTCGGCCCGAGGCGCGCGCATCACCGGCAGGCACGTGTGTTCGAACCCGCCACGCTGACTGACCGGCGCGCCGCGAAGGGCGGCCACGCGCCCTCCGGAAACGATATGGGGCGTCCGTGACCGACCCGGACATCGATGCGCTCGCATTGCGGTGCATGCCCCGGCGCGCGGCTTTGCGACGGGGCCTTTTCGCCGGCGTTGCCCTCGCGGGCGTGGCACTCGGCCTCGTGCTGGTGCTGCATGCGCCGATCACCCGGCTGCGTCTTCCCCTGGCCGATGCGGTCCAGGCGCCGCGCCCGTTCATCTGGGGGCACAGGGGCAACGGCGGGCGCGGAGCGCCGGAAAACACGCCCGAGGCTGTCGAGATCGCGGCCCGCGAACGGTTTGACGGGGTCGAACTCGACGTTTTCTATCTCCCCGATGGCGCGGGGCTGGTCGTTGCCCATGACGATCCGCGCGTGGAAGGTGCCGTGCGGGGCATTCCGATCGACCGGTTTGCCTTCCCCCCCGCCATGCGGCTGTGGATCGACGCCAAGAACCTTGGCGAGCTGAGCGATGCCGACCTTCATGCTTTCGCCAACGCTTTGAAAGAACATGGGCTTTTGGAGCGCAGCTTCGTGGAAGGCATGGACATGCGCGCTTTGCAGCGTTTGTCGAAGGACGGGGTGCAGACGATCCACTGGCTGGCGGGTTGGAGGCTTGAGCTTCTGCCGGTTCTCAAGTTCTACTACGCGGTCTCCGGCATCGACGGCGTGAGTGTCGATTACCGCTTTGCCCACAAGGTGACACCTCACTTCGATGGCCGCGGGGTCTTTCTGTTCACGGTGAACGCCCTTGGCGATATCGCCCGGCTTTGTGCCGTCGACGCCGTTGCAGTGATCCTCACCGACCTTCCGAACGCGCATGCCGATTGCGCTGAACAGGCGCGTCGCGCGGTCGCCCGGCTGCGGTGACGCCGTTCGCAGGGCGATCGCAGTCCTTGCTCTTGCTGTCGGCGGGAGAGAAGCGCGCCTGTCGAGGATCGCTCGGGGGCCCGACGGACGCCGCCGCTGCGGCGTCATTTGCGACCGGATTGATATAAATCTAGAATTGTCGTCATCGTTAATTTGCACCAATAAGTTATTATATTCGGAGGGCAACACCGCGCCTTTGGGGGCGGGCACCCGGGCTCAAGGAGACTGCCGATGTCATCCAGAAATTCCTTGCAGATGCAGCACGCCGCCAAGGCGTTCGACGATCTGCTCGTCGCGGCGATTTTTCGCAAGTGGGCAGCCGTTGCCGCCGATACGGTGCGCCCCGCCCGGGATGCACGCCTGCTCGATATTGCCTGCGGAACGGGGGTGCTTGCGCGGGAGCTGGCTGCGCGCGTCGGCGATCCGGCCCGGGTGACCGGAGTCGATTCCAACGACGCGATGCTGGATGTCGCCGCGCAGATCGCGCCGGGGATCGACTGGAAACGGGCCGACGCAAAAGCCTTGCCCTTCGAAGACGGGCTCTTTGACCACGTCTTCTGCCAGTTCGGGCTGATGTTGTTCGACGATCCCGAGGCCGCACTCGGCGAAATGTGGCGTGTCCTTCGTCCGGGCGGCCAGATGACGGTGCTGGTTTTCGACGAGCTGGACCGAAACCCGATCTACAAGGCGATTGCCAACGTCTACGAGGAGTGGATCGGACCGGTATTGTCGGACTCCCTGCGCGCTGCATTCTCGCTCGGTCGTCGTCAGGATCTGACATCGTTGTTCGACCGCGCCGGCACCCAGCCGGCGCGCATCGAGGGGCGCCATGTCCTGGCGGAGTTTGACTCCGTCGAGGCGCTGGTCAATTCCGACGTCAGGGGCTGGTTTCCCTTCTCCGGGGTCGTTTTGAAACAGGAGGTCGTCGACGCGATCACGGCCGACATGAAGCGCCACCTTGCGTCGCATGTGCAACCCGATGGCCGGATTGTCTTCCGCGTCGATGCGCATCTGGCCACTGTCGACAGGCCGCTCACGGCAACCGGGCGCGGCCGCGCCCGCACGCGTCGCGACGCGATTGCCCCGGGGGCCCTTTCCCCTGGCGATGGCGCATCCGCGACCCGCCCCGTCTGAACTGACGCGGCGGGTCGGGACAGCGACAGGCCGCCGCCACGTCCTGATCCGGCACGGGCCGGCCGGCCTGTCGGGGGTTTCGCCACGCGGTTGGTTGCATCGCTGACCCGCTCGACGTCATTCTGGAGCCGGGCGCGGCGGGCGCGCCCGGAAGCGGAAAGGCGGCAGGGACATGAGCGAAGCGTATGAACGCGGCGGAGCCCCGACCGACTACAGGCTGAGGCGTCTTCTTGAGGTTTATTACGACCTGACCTTGCAAATGCAGGAGCGGCTCGGGGCCGTGGATGCAAACGATGTCTTGCTGCTGGTGCTTGTCGCGATCGGTGATCTGCGCGGTGCGCCGATGGATGCGGAGTTGCTGGCCGAAAAGCTGGAAAGCTCGCGCTCCACGATCGAACGGCGCCTGAAGCCCTATCTTGCCGCCGGCACGGTTCACAAGGGCCGGCGCGGAAAATCGGTCGTCTATCTGTTTGATTCGGACGCGGGGGAGCTCGGCGAAGGCACAACGGAAGGGGGCGCGCGGGCAGACGCCGACATGACCGTTGGCATGGTTCGGGCCCTGATGACCACCGTCTTCGACATTGCGACGGATTGAGCGTTGCAAGCGTATTCATGTCAAAACATGTGGAAAACCATGATTGCCCACTGTTTTATGGGATGTAACCTGGCGGCAAGGATACGTCCGCGCGTTGCAAGAGGTTGAAACACACCGAAAACGACGCAAACTTCGTCAAATTGACGAAACAACCGGGGAGGGGGACGGGCGTGCCGACTCAGAACGAAGGGTTGCCGACTCAGGCGCACCGTATCCTGCGCCTCTACGAAATGTTTTTCAGCCTGATGTTTCGTTTCATGGAAGAGTACGAGGTCGATGATCTTGGCCAGCTGATGATTTTGACGACAATCGCTATTGCCAACGCAAACAAAGTTGATCCTGACTTAGAGACAATATCTGAGGAAACTAATATTCCTTACTCAACGGCACGTCGAAAGATCGATAAAATGTGTACAGACGGCGTCCTTGATGTGCGGCGTGAAAATCAAAAGCTTCTCTTTTCGATATCGAGTTCAATGAACTTTGCGCACCCCGATCAAATTGAAGAAAATATTAATAAAAAATTTCAGAATGAAGTAATGGATATTGTTGTTGGCTCAATTGGTTCAATAATACTGGAAAGAAAGAAGTAAAATTCAAAATGAAAACGCATATTGATTGACCTGTTAAGGATTTGTTCACTATAAATTAGGCATAGTCGATGGCGAGTTCATCGAAGGTTACGTAGTGATGCGGACAAAGTCCGCGCAACGTCGATCACCGCGATCTCGATCGTGAAATGGGCACAAATCAAAAGTCGGCACCCGTCGATGGCGCTTCAAGGCGGCTCGGCGAAACGGGATCCTTTGTATCTGCGTTCCGGGATCTTCCGACCAAAAAAGACCAGGGGCTAGACATGGCTTGGACAACCGAACGCGAAGATCTCTTGAGGAAACTGTGGCTGCAGGGCCTGAGTGCCAGCCAGATCGCCTACGTCATGGCGGGCGTTACCCGCAATGCGGTGATCGGCAAGGCGCACCGCATGGGACTTCCGAAACGATCTCCGGCGACAAGCCATCGCCCCAAGCAGCGCATCCAGCGCGGCAAGCCGTCGCTTGCATGTGTCGGCGGAAAGCCGGCGGCGCGCGAAAACGCCGCGGAGCTTCGTCCGCGCAGTCGCTTTGACCTCGATCTCGAGGCATCCGCCTTCGAGACGGAGCACTCCTGCGTGTCTTCGGAAGACCGCGTCACGTTGATGACGCTGACCAGCAAGACCTGCAAGTGGCCGATCGGCGATCCGGCGGATGCCGATTTCCACTTCTGCAGCCGCGATGCGGACAACGGGCGCTCCTATTGCGAGTTCCATCACCGCCTTGCCTATCAGGGCATTCGCCGCCGCCGCGGCTCCGCAACGCAGTCCGACGTCAAGCGGGTCGCAACGGTGCGGGCCATCGCGGTCTGACCGGGCGCGGGTACAGGGTACGGGTATTCGTCGTCTGATCTCCCTCCCAAGCAGTCGATGTTTGCCCCGGCGGGGCCGGTGTTCCGGCCCCGCCATTTTTCTGCCCGGCCGGGCGGGGCCGGTGTTCCGGCCCCGCCATTTTTCTGCCCGGCCGGGCGTGGGCCGGTGTTCCGGTCACTCCGTTTTCCGGGCATCTGTGTCGCGATCAGGTTTGATTTCGCTCATTGTCTTCTTTGCCGCGACGCGCGAGGTTGGCGGTTCACCAATTGCGAAAGAAGGAGCCGTGCGTTCATGACCGCACACCTTGGCCTGAAGAAAATACGCCTCAACCTCGCGCGCACCAAGGAATTCCCGAACGGCTCCGCCCGTCACGGCTACGAGTTCATCGCGCCGCTCGACGCGGAGGATCATATCGATCCGGCCGGCTGGAAGCAGCACAAGGAGCATTGCCGCGTGCGCCGATTCTGGGCGGACGAGGAAGAGGACATCGGCCACCTGCGCCACCGTCCGGGCGGCTCCTGGGCCTTCCATTACGATATCGAGGGCGATGAGGACGACGAGGCTGGCTACCGCTTCAACACGCATCCGTTCCGCCCCGGCGAATACGTCTCCATCAAGGACGACGATGGAGATCTCCATACGTTTCAGGTCGTGACCGTCCAGGATCTCTGACGGTCCCGCCTTGCGGTGCGCGACCTGCGCCCGCACAAAAAGAAGCGTGCGATTGCGCGCCCCCGCAGCGGTATTCCGAATTGGAATAGGGTGCGGAGGGTCGCGCTTTTGCCTGTGCCCCCGTCTGAGGTGTATATCGGCGTCAGAGCAATGATATCGCGACAGATCGGGGATCAGGACATCATGACGGCGACGGCGGAAACGGAAGCATCTGCGACGCAGGCGAGCGGCGGCGTCTTGCTGGTGCGCGCGCTTGAAGCGCTTGGCGCGGAACGCGTGTTCTGCGTGCCGGGCGAGAGCTATCTGCCGGTGCTCGACGCCCTGCATGACGCCAGCATTCCCGTCACGGTGTGCCGTCAGGAAGGCGGGGCGGCGATGATGGCCGACGCCTGGGGCAAGATGACGGGTCGTCCGGGCATCTGCATGGTGACCCGCGGTCCCGGCGCGACCAATGCGGCGGCCGGCGTGCATGTGGCGCAGCAGGATTCCACGCCGATGATCCTTTTCGTCGGCCAGATCGAGACCGGAATGCGCGGGCGCGACGCCTTCCAGGAAGTCGATTACCGCCAGATGTTCGGCGGCATCGCCAAATGGGTGGCGGAGATCGAGGACCCGGCGCGCATTCCCGAAATGCTGTCCAGGGCCTATCACACCGCCACCTCCGGACGTCCCGGTCCGGTGGTGCTGGCGCTGCCGGAGGACATGCTGGCGAAATCCGCCGCGCCGCAAGACCTCGCGCCCTTCACGCCGATCGAGACCCATCCGGGTCTGACCCAGATGGCCGATCTGCAAAAGCGGCTGTGGGCGGCAAAGCGTCCGCTCGCCATCCTGGGCGGCAGCCGATGGAGCGCGGCGGCACGTGCTTCGTTTCAGCGCTTTGCCGAACGCTTCGAGATGCCCGTTGCCTGCTCCTTCCGCCGGCAGATGCTGTTCGACAACCTGCACCCCAATTATGCCGGAGATGTCGGCATCGGCGTCAATCCGGCCCTTGCCAAGCGCGTGCGCGAGGCGGACCTGCTAATGATCGTTGGCGGGCGCCTGTCGGAAATGCCGAGCCAGTCCTACGGGCTGCTGGAGATCCCGCAGCCGGCCCAGGATCTGGTGCATGTCCATGCCGGCGCGGAGGAACTGGGCCGGGTCTACCGCCCGGCACTTGCCGTCAACGCTTCGCCCAACGGCTTTTGCGCAGCGCTGGAAGGGCTGCAACCGCCCAACGAAACGCCCTGGGCAGGGCTCGCCACATCCGCCCATGACGACTATCTCGCCTGGTCTTCGGCGCGTCCGAAGGTTCCCGGCGCGCTGCAGATGGCGGAGGTGATGGACTACCTGGAGGAAAACCTCCCCTCAGATGCCATTCTCACCAACGGTGCGGGCAATTACGCCACCTGGGTGCACCGCTTCCATCGCTTCCGCGAGATGAACACGCAGCTTGCGCCGACGAGCGGCTCGATGGGCTACGGCCTGCCGGCCTCGGTCGCGGCCAAGCTGAAGTATCCCGAGCGCACCGTCGTGTGTTTTGCCGGCGACGGCTGCCTGCAGATGACGATGCAGGAGTTCGGCACGGCGGCCCAGGAGGGGGCGGCCATCGTCGTTGTCGCCGTCGACAACGGCATGTACGGCACGATCCGCATGCATCAGGAGCGCGATTTCCCGGGTCGCGTCTCGGCGACCACGCTGGTCAATCCGGATTTCGCGGCCTTTGCCCGCGCCTATGGCGCGCATGCCGAAACGGTGGAGACGGCGGATGAGTTCGGCCCGGCGTTTAAGCGCGCGACAGCCTCCGGCAAGCCGGCGCTTTTGCATCTGAAGCTCGACCCGGAAGCGATCACGCCGGTGAAGTCGCTGAGCGAGATCCGCGCCGGCTGAGGCGGCGCCCGCCGGCACAGTCCATGGTGTGCCGGCTATGACCTGCCGGCGCCGGCCGCAACCGGCAGGGTGACCTCGGCGATGGCGTCGTCGTCGGGCGCGGAGCGGACGGAAAAGCCGAGTGCCTGGCACATGGCCAGCATCGTGGTGTTTTCCTTCAGCACCTCGCCCTTGATCGTCTCGATGCCGTCGGCGGCGGCATAATCGATGATCAGCTGCATCAGGGCCCAGCCGAGACCGATCCCCTTGAGGCTCGACTGCACGAGGATCGCGTATTCGCCGCTGCGGTGATCGGGGTCCGCGTGCAGCCGCACCACGCCGAGGATCTCGCCGGTCTCGGGATCGGTCGCGGCGAAGGCCATGGCGCGCGAGTAATCGAGCTGAACGAGCCGCGCCATGAACGCGTGGTTGAACTCCTTGACCGGTGCGAAGAACCTGAGACGCAGGTCTTCCGGCGACACGGTCTGGAAAAAGGCGCGGTAGCGGTCCTCGTCCTCCGGACGCACCGGCGCGACGCGCACCGTGGCGCCGTCCTTCAGCTCCAGCGTCCGCTCCCATTCCTTGGGGTAGGGCGCGATGGCAAGCCGCGAGGTGCCGCGCCGACCGGCCCGCATTGCCGGTTCGGCAACCGCGATCCTTGCGTCGAGTGCGCAAACCCCGAAGCGGTCCGCCACCAGCGGATTGATGTCGAGTTCGAGGATTTCCGGCAGGTCGATCGCGATTTGCGCGAGCTTTACCAGCGTCAGCGCGATGGCGTCCATATCGGCGGCGGGAAGGTTGCGGAACCCGGAGAGCAGACGGTTGACCCGTGTCTGGCGGATCAGCGCATGCGCAAGATTGAGATCGAGCGGGGGAAGCGCGAGCGCGACGTCGCCGATGACCTCCACGCCCGTGCCGCCCCGGCCGAAGGCGACCACGGTGCCGAAGGTCGGATCGTCGGCAAGGCCGGCAAAGAGTTCGTGGCCCTGCGCCCGGGTGAGCATCGGTTGCAGCGCGAAGCCCGTGATTTCGGCTTGCGGATGGTCGCGGCGCACGCGGTCGCCAAGCGCCCGGGCGGCGTCTTCGACCGCCTCGGGCGTGGCAAGGTCGAGGAGCACGCCGCCGAAATCCGATTTGAAGGGAAGGTCCGGCGACACGAGCTTGAGCGCCACCCGCGTTCCGCCGCGCAGGATCGTCTCCGCGATCTCGCCGGCCTCCACGGCATCGACCGCGAGGCGCGTCGGCACCTGGCGAATGTCGTAGGCGTCGAGAACCGTGGAGATCTCTTCCGGCGTAAGCCAGCTGCGGGACTGGTCGAGCGCGGCGCGCACCACGGTGCGGGCGGTGTCCACATCGGGCGAGAAATCCGACGGCAGGCTCGGCGGCGCGGCCATCAGCATGTCGCGCCCTTCCGCGTAACGCACCAGATGCATGAAGGCGCGCACCGCATCGAAGGCGCTGGCATGGGTGGGAACGCGGGCGGCATCCAGCGCCTGGCGCGGAAGCGGCGCGCCGGCGGCAAGCGCGACCAGCAACGGCTTCTTGCGCCCGTATCCATGGCTGTGTCCGCGCGCTCCATGCGCATGGGCCAAGGCCTCGGCAATGACGGAAACCGGCGAAAAGGCGGACGGAGCGACCACCGCGAGGACCGCATCGACGCTCTTGTCGTCAAGCAACGTCGAAACCGCGCGCGCATAGGCCTCGGCGGGCGCCGTCTCATGCAGAGTGAGCGGATTGACATGCGCCACGCCCGGCCGCTGCAGGCCTTCCAGCGCCGCCCGGGTTTCGGGTTCGGGACATGCCAGCGTGCCGCCCTGGCGCTGCAGCTGGTCGGCCGCGATCATCGACAGGCTGCCGCCGGTCGCGACAATCGCCAGCCGGCGCCCGTTCACCGGCTTGACCCTTGTGACGGTTTCCGCCGCCTCGAACATTTCGTCGATATCGTCGATGCGCAGAACGCCGGCGCGTGCGAGCGCCGCATCGAACACGGCATCGGGCGCCGCGATCCGTCCGGCATGGGTTCGCCCTTCGCCGCGGACCTCGCGACTTGCGCCCGAGCGCAGCACGATCACCGGTTTGGAACGGGCCGCGGCGCGTGCGGCGGAGAGGAACTTGCGCGGATTTGCGATGGTTTCCAGATGCACGAGGATCGCGCGGGTCTTGTAGTCGAGCGCGAACCAGTCGAGCAGGTCGGAGACGTCGATATCCGTGCGCTGACCGAGCGACACCGCGCCGGAGAACCCGATGCGGTTGGAGGCCGCCCAGGACAGCGTGGCATTCACGATGGTGCCGGAGCGCGCGATGAAGGCAAGGTCGCCGCCCTGCGCGTCGGTGGCGCCGAGATGAGCAGCGACATTCGCGCCGGGGGCGGCGATGCCGAGGCTGCCCGGACCGAGCAGACGCAAGGTGTTGGGCCGGGAGGCGGCAAGGGCCGCGCGCACCTGGTCGTCGCTCCAGCGGTCGTAGCCGCCGGCAAGTGCGACGGCAGCGCGTGTGCCTGCGGCACCGGCGGTGCGCAGGATCGCGGCCGCATCGTCGGCTTCCCCGACGTAGAGCAGCAGGTCTGGGGCGTGGTCGAGGTCCTCGATGCGGCGCTTGGTGCGAAAACCGTCGGGCGCGTCCTTGCCGCATCCCACCAGCGTCATCGGTCCCTTGAAGGCGCTGTCGGCCAGGCGGTTGAGCAGGAGGTCGAGCGCCTCGTCGCCAAACCGGTTCGGTCCGACGACCGCGAGCGAGCGGGGGCGAAACAGGCCTTCGAGATTGCGAATGGTCACGGGAACGGTCCTTCACCCGTCAATGCATGATGCAGTGACGTTGCGCTGACGATCTGCTGCCGGTTTCCCGGCAACGCCTCCCGACCGATAACTGGTTCAGTTCGGCAAAACGTCCATGGCACCGCCGCATCGCGAAGTCGCGGCGGCGGTGCCATGCAGGCCTGCAAAGGCTCCCCCCGCTACAGGCCCGATCTGGAGTTCGGGCTCAGTGCGCCATCATTACCGGAACGGTCATCGACGCGAGAATGTCGCGCGTCGCGCCGCCGAACAGGAACTCGCGCATGCGGGAGTGCCCGTAGCCGCCCATCGCCACCATGTCGATGTTGTTGTCCGACACGTAGTTCAGGATCGCATCCGCAACCCCGGACGTGGGCCGCGGCACCACATCGATGGTGACATTGAGACCGTGGCGGGCGAGATAGGTGGCGATGTCCGCGCCGGGCTCCCCGGACGTGCGGCGTCCGGTCTCGACGATCATCACCGTGACCTTTTCCGCCATCTGCAGCAACGGCAGGGCGGCGTGCACCGCGCGCGACGCCGTCGGGCTGCCGTCCCAGGCGACCATCACGTTCTTCAGCGGCAGCGTGCTGCCGATATAGGGCACCACGAGCACCGGAACGCCTGCCTCGAACAGGACGGATTCGATCAGCATCTCGCGCATCGGCTCCGGATCGTCCGCGTTTTCCTGCCCGATCATGACGAGATCGGTCAGCCGGCAATGCGCCAGGATCGATTCCGTCGATCCGCCGGTGATGATTTCCGCCGTGCGGATCTCGCCGGTGACGCCGGCCTTGCGGGCGAGTTCGTTAAAGGCGTCGCCGGCTTCCTTCGCCGCCTTGAGCGCCTGGTTGCGGGCGATTTCCACATAGTCGGGCGGCATCGGTGCGGCGATGAACCCCGGCACGACCGGTTCGAAAGCAACCGTCAATCCCGTCACATGCGCGCCCGTGCGCGCGGCGAGATCCAGGGCGACCTGCGCGGTCTTCTGCTTGCCGTTGAGATCGACAAGCGTTGTGATGTCTTTGATTGCCATGTGGAATTCCCTCCGTTCCGTGGCCAGGTCAGCACGTTAGCCAGTAGCCGCCGCATTCGCAACAGACCCTAGGCTTGCGGATGCAGCCTATCCTTGACCGGGATCAATTGCCGATGATTTACGAATGAATATCCATCGATTTTCATTTTAAGACGCAAGCGCGCGATTACGCAAATTTCAGGGATGTGGATCAAGTGTAAATTGCCTGCCATTTTAGTAAGAATAAATAAAATCCAGAAGGACTGCCAGGCGTAAACCATTGCGACGGCGGCTCTCGATTGTAAGTCGTCGAATATCGAAAGTTATAATGGAGGCAAGTATGCGTAAACTGACAATCGGAATCGCGACAGCGGCACTCTTTGCACTTGGCGGCGTGGCAAACGCGGCGAATATCGTCGAAACGGCAAAGAACGCCGGCTCGTTCAACACGCTTCTCGCCGCGGCCGAAGCGGCGGGCCTTGCCGAGGCGTTGAGCGCTCCGGGTCCGCTCACGGTCTTCGCACCGACCGACGAGGCCTTCGCGGCGCTGCCCGACGGCACGGTCGAGAATTTGCTGAAGCCGGAGAACAAGGACCAGTTGGTCGCCATTCTCACCTACCATGTCGTCGGTCAGAAGATCATGGCGGACGACATTCCTGACGACACCACGGAAGTCGAGACGCTCAAGTCGGACGGCGATACCACCGTCACGGTGGTAAAGACCTCCACCGGCGTGACCGTCGATGGCGCCAATGTCGTTACCGCCGACGTGGCGGCCGACAACGGCGTGATCCATGTGATCGACAAGGTGATCATGCCGTCGGATTGAGTGTGATGCAGGTCGCCGCGCGGCAACCGGCGCGCGACGAAAAGAGGGGTCGGGCCGTCCCGGCCCCTTTATCGTTCGCGTGTCGCATGGGGCGGCCGGATCAGACGGCCTTCATGGCCTCGCGCGCGATGATCAGCCGCTGGATCTCCGAGGTTCCCTCGTAGATCGTCGTGATCCGCGCGTCGCGGGCGAAACGTTCCAGCGGATAGTCCTGGATGTAGCCGGCCCCGCCATGAAGCTGCAGCGCCGAGTAGGTCGCGCGCTGGGCGGCTTCGGAGGAGAAGAGCTTCGCCATCGAGGCCTCCCGTGCAAACGGCTTGCCGGCATCCTTGAGCGCTGCCGCCTGCAGGATCAGGAGGCGCGCGGCTTCCAGCTCGGTTTCGCGATCCGCGATCATCCATTGCACGCCCTGCATGTCGGCGATGGCGCGGCCGAACTGGCGGCGCTCCGCGACATAGGCCCTTGCGCGCTCCATCGCGGCACGCGCGATGCCAAGCGCAAGGGAGGCGATGCCGATGCGCCCGCCGGCCAACTCGCCGACGGCGATGCGAAAGCCGTCGTTCTCCTTGCCCATCACGGCACTTGCCGGGACGCGGCAATCCTGGAAGACGACCTCATTTGTGGCCGAGCCGGTCTGCCCCATCTTCTTTTCCGCCTTGCCGATGACGAGACCGGGCGTGCCGGCCTCCACCAGAAAGCAGGTGATGCCCTTGCCCTTGGGGGCTTCCGGGTCGGTGACGGCCCACACGACGAAGACGCCGGCGTATTCGGCCGAGGTGATGTAGAGCTTGGTGCCGTTCAGGACATAGTGATCGCCGTCGAGGACGGCGCGGGTCTTCATCGCCGAAGGGTCCGAGCCTGCGCCGGCTTCCGTCAGGCAGAAGGCGCCGGCGGAATAGGTGCCGTCGGTCAGCTTCGGCAAATAGGCTTCGCGCTGCTCGCTTGAGCCGACCGCCTGGATCACTTCCGCCACCATGTTGGAGACCGAGACGGTGACGCCGGTCGCGGCGCAGGCGCGCCCGATTTCCTCCACCGCCAGCGCGAAGGCCACGGTTCCCGCTTCCGTTCCGCCATGATCCGCCGCAACGTTCAGGCCCATGTAGCCGTTTTCCGCGAGCATCTTCAGGTTGGCCAGAAACGCTTCGCGCCCCTCGCCCCGGTCGAGCGCTTCGGCCAGCGGTGCGATTTTGTCCTCGGCCAGTTTCCGTGCGGTGTCCTGGATGAGATACTCTTCTTCGCTCAATGAAAACTGCATCGGCGTCCTTTCCGGTCTTCGACGGCCCTGGGGCGCGGTGCCGCGGGAAGCACCATGACGAGAGCAAAGACATATGATCTGGCGCCGCGCAAGTCCACGCCGGACCGCGATGCGCCGCAGGGTTTTCTGCGGTTTGCCCTGTTGCTTCTTCCCGTAGTGGGCGTGCTTGCGGCCGCGGTTTTCGCCGCCGACTGGGTCGAGCGTCGGTCCGAGGCCAGCAGCGATGCGCGCGCCCGCGAGCGGCTGACGCTCTACCGCGAAACCCTGCTGCGGGAGCTGGAGAAGTTCCGCTATCTTCCCTATCTCGTTGCCCGCGATCCCCGCGCGACGGCGGTTCTGGAGGATCCGGCGCAGACGGAGGCGGCCAATCTCTTTCTCAAGGATCTGACGGCGGCGACCGGCGCGGAAGCGCTTTACGTCATGAACGCGAAAGGGCGCACGGTTGCTGCCAGCAACTTCGACAAGGCCAGCTCCTTCATGGGTCGCAACTATGCCTTTCGTCCCTACTTCCAGACCGCGATTTCCGGGGGCGAGGGACAATTTTTCGCCGTTGGCGCCACAACCGGAAAGCCGGGGTTCTTCTTTGCCCGCGCCACGCCGGAGGATGCGTCCGGCCGCGGCGTCGTCGTCGTCAAGGTGGATATGGACGGGCTGGAGCGCAGCTGGCGCGACGGCGGCGAGACGGTGATCGTCTCCGACGTCCATGGCGTCGTTTTCCTCGGGACGCAGGATGCCTGGCGCTATGCCTCCATTGCGCCGCTCACCGACATGGTGGTGGCCGCGATCCGCGAAAACCGGCAATACGGCGGGGTTCGCCTGTCGAGCCTGCAGGAGGGCGCTGCCGACGCGCAGGAGATCGCGATTGCCGGAACGCCGTATCGGCAGGCACGGCTGAAGGTCGGCCTGCTGGACTGGACCGTTCACTATTTCACGCCGCGAACCGAGATCGAGGCCGTCAGGGGGATCGTCTGGGCCGGCGCGCTGACGCTCATCCTTTTGTATGTCGTTGCGATGCTTGTGGTGCGCGGTCGTCGTCTCGGACGGCTCACCGCCGGCCTGAAGCGCGACGCGGCCGGGCTGCGCGACCTCAACCGCCGTCTTGTCGAGGAGGTGGAGGAACGTCGCCGGGTCGAAACGGAATTGCGCGAGGCGCAGTCAGGCCTTGCCCGCGCCAGCCGCCTTGCCGCGGTCGGCGAAATGTCGGCAGCGGTTGCCCACGAACTCAACCAGCCGCTGGCGGCGCTCGGCATGTTCGTCTCCGGCGCAAGGCTCTACCAGGCACGCGGCGAGACGGGAGCGGTTTCGGAAAATCTCGACGAGATCGATGCGCTCAGGCTGCGCATGGCGAGCCTCACCCAGGAATTGAAACGCCTCGCCCGTCCCGGAGAATCGCGCATCGAGACGGTCGACCTGCGCGAGTGCCTCAAGACCAGCGCCAAGCTGGTGCGCCCGCGCATCGAGGAAACCGGGGTGGCGCTGCGCCTCGGCTTGCCGGAGGAGGCCCTGCTTGCCTCCACCGCGCCGCTTCGGGTCGAGCAGGTTCTGGTCAATCTCCTGCGCAATGCCATCGACGCCTGTCTCGCCACGCCCGATCCGCGTGTCGAGGCGCGGGCCTGGCGGCAGGACGATCAGGTCCTGATCGAGATCGCCGACAATGGCGCAGGCATTCCGGAAGATCTGCGTGAGCGGATCTTCGAGCCGTTCTTTTCCACCAAACCCGCCGCCAGCGGGCTGGGCCTCGGGCTTGCGATTTCGGCGCGGATCGTCGATGACCTTGGTGGAACGCTGGCCATTCACGACAGCGACAGCGGTGGCGCGGCCTTCGTGTTGTCGCTGCCGCAGGCGCGGCACGCGGCGCGCCAGCCGGGAGACGAAAAACGCGAAAAGGCCGTCCTGCCTGCCGAGCGAGAGATCGAGGCGACGTGAGCGACACTTCAAGAGACCTGGACGCCGTGCCGGCGAAAGCCGCGGACCGCGAGGCCGCCCGCCCGCCAGAACATCCCCTGGAACGCCCGCCCGTGTTGATCGTCGACGACGACCCGGCGATGCGGGCCGGCCTCAGGCAATGGATGCGGCTTGCCGGCTTCGAGCCGGTCGAGGCGGTCGATGCCGAACAGGCGCTGACGCTGTTGACCCCGGATTTTCCCGGCTGCCTCGTCACCGATGTGCTGTTGCCGGGCGCGAGCGGCGTCGATCTCCTGCGCAAGGTCAAGGCCATCGACGCGGAGCTGCCGGTCGTGCTTCTGACCGGACATGGCGATGTCTCGATGGCGGTCGAGGCCATGCATCACGGCGCCGCCGATTTCATCGAAAAGCCGTTCGATCCGGATGTGGTCGCCGCCGTCGTCCGCCGCTCGGTGGAGCACCGCCGCCTCGTTCTGGAAAACCGTGCGCTCACCCGCCGGCTCGACGACCTGCAAGGGCTGGAGGCGCGGCTCATCGGCGAATGCGCCGAGATGCGCCGGCTGCGTCAGCAGATCTCGCATTTCGCCCGCACCGATGCCTCGGTGATGATCGTCGGCGAGACCGGGACAGGCAAGGAGGTGGTTGCGCGGGCGCTTTTCGATCTTTCCGGCCGCGCCGGCGGTCCCTTCGTCGCCGTGAACTGCGCGGCGCTGCCGGAGACGATGGTGGAGGCGGAGCTTTTCGGCCATGAGGCCGGCGCCTTCACCGGGGCCGAGCGATCGCGCGCCGGGCGGATGGAACAGGCCGACGGCGGGGTGCTCTTTCTCGACGAAATCTCGGCCATGCCCTTGTCGCTGCAACCGAAACTCCTGCGCGTCCTGCAGGAGCGCGAGGTCGACCGGCTGGGCGGGACGCGGCCGGTGCCCATCGATATCCGGGTGGTGAGCGCCGTCAACGTGGATCCGCAGGCAAGCGTAGCAGAGGGGCGCTTGCGCCAGGATCTGCTCTACCGGCTGAACGCGGTCGAGATCCGCATTCCCCCGCTTCGCGAGCGGGCCGGAGATGCGCGGCTCCTGTTCGACAGTTTCGCCAACCGTTTTGCCGCCGATTACGATTGCGAGCGGCCGCAACTGACGGGCGATGACGTCACATTCCTGGCGACGCACGACTGGCCCGGCAATGTCCGCGAGCTGCGCAACGCCGCCGAGCGCTTCGTGCTCAACGCGGCAATGGGCGCGCCGTCGCTGCGTTCCCTGGTTGTTCGCGACGAGGCGCGGCAGGGGGCAGCGCACGGGCGGCTGAAGGACATGATGGAAGCGCATGAGCGGCGGGTGATCGCCGATGCCCTGGCTCGCCACGGCGGCCGGATCGCGCCGGTGCTGATCGAACTCGATCTGCCGCGCCGCACGCTCAACGAAAAGATGACGCGGCTTGGATTGAGCCGGGGCACCGTCGCGGATGACGACAAACCTGCGTCGAAATAAGCAATATTTTGCCGATATTGACCGAGAGTTGGCGAAATATTGCCGAAGTTGATCTGAATTTCATCTGAAAGGAAGGCGGTCGCGCGGCGGTCTGCCCAAGCGGAAACACGGGGATATCGCGTGGTTGACGCGGTGTTCGTGGCGTTGCTTGCGTGCGCGGCGAAATTGCTGGCATGGTGTTTGCGTGAACAAGCTCGGATGCCGGCCTGGGAGGGCCGGTGCAAACCGAACGAAATCCTTGGGAGGACTGATATGACCGCAGGCCGCAAGCTGGCCGTGCTGGGCACGGCTGCCGTTCTTGGCTTTACCTTCGCCAGCGAAACGATCGCGCTTGAGTGGAACGTCTCGCTCTGGGGCAAGCGCCGCGCTTTCACCGAACATGTCGAAAAGCTCGCCGAGCTTGTCAGCGAGAAGACCAACGGCGAATTCACGCTGAACCTTGCCTATGGCGAAGCTCTGTCGAAGTCGCGCGAGAACCTCGACGGCATCTCCATCGGTGCCTTCGAGATGGCGCAGTTTTGCGCCTCCTACCATGCCGACAAGAACCCGACGCTGACGGTTCTGGAACTGCCGTTCCTGGGCGTTCCCGATCTTGAGACGCAGGTCGAGCTGGACCGCGCGCTTTATGCCCATCCGGCGGTCGAAAAGGATCTGGCGCGCTGGAACGCGAAGCTGATCATGTCCTCGCCGATGCCGCAGTACAATTTTGTCGGCAAGGGCGAGGCCCCGTCCGAGGTCGCGGACTTCGAGGGCATGCGCGTGCGCGCGCTCGGCGGCATCGGCAAGGCGATGGAGACCATCGGCGCGGTTCCGACCACGGTGACCGCTTCCGAAACCTTCCAGGCGATCGATTCCGGCACGGTGCGTGCCGCCTCCTTCGCGCCGCATGCGCATCTGTCGTTCAAGACGGTCGAGGCCGGCAGCTGGTGGACCACCAACCTGAACCCGGGCACGGTGAACTGCCCGGTCGTGGTCAACATGGATGCCTATGCAGCGCTTCCCGACAACTATCGCGAAGCGCTGGATTCCTCCATCGAGGGCGCGATCGACCATTACCTGGCGACCTACGCCAAGGTCTACGACAAGTGGTATCCGACGCTTGAGGAAATGGACATCGAGCAGGTCTCCTTCCCGAAGGATCAGCTCGACGCGTTCAAGGCCAAGGCCGGCCAGCCGCTGTGGGATGCCTGGGTCGCCGAAATGGATGCCAAGGGCATTCCGGGACAGGAACTCCTCGACATGGTTCAGTCCAAGCTGAACTGATCGAATGCGCTGACGGCCAGCGCGAGGGGCCGGCGCATCGCGTGCCGGCCCGTTTCGTCGCGCAGCCGGCGCGTGAGGTGACGCAAGCGCTCGAGCCGCGCGTCGAAGCCGGTGCCGTGGTCGGTGCTTCATCCGGATCGCGGTGCCTGCCGGTGGCTCGTGCCGGATTTGTTGCGGCAGCGCCTGCCCCCTCGTCCCCGCGTCCGGATCCTTTGTTTCCCCGACCCGGCTCCGCTTGAGCGGGCTGGCTGGAGTTCGCCATGACATCTTCCTCCGCGACGCATGGGCGACCCGAGACCTACATCCGTTTCGACGGATGGCTCGGCAAGCTCGAGAATGCGTTCAACATGATTGCCGCCGCCAGCATTCTGGTTCTGATGCTGCTTGCCGTCGTGCAGATCATCGGCCGCAACGGCTTCAACCTGCCGGTGCCCGGTTTCATCGACATCACCGAACAGGCGATGGCCGTCTTCGCCTTCATGGGCGTGGCCTATTGCCAGCGGCTCGGCGGCCATATCCGCATGGAACTCTTCCTCGGCAAGCTCTCCGGCCGCCCCTTGTGGATCGCGGAATGCGTCGGCGTCATCTTGATCTGGCTGGTTGTCGCCGCGCTGATCTACGGGTCCTGGTTCCACTTCAACCGCTCCTGGACCATTGGCGACAGCTCGATCGACATCGGCCTGCCGACCTGGCCGTCGAAGCTGGTGATCCCGGTGGCGCTCTCCGTGCTGCTGCTCCGGCTCACGCTGCAGATCTACGGCTACTGGCGGCTGGTGCGCGATCCGCAGGCCGAGCCGATCGCGGTTCCTGTGCTCGCCGACATCGAGACCCAGGCGCGCCACGAGATCGAGGAGACCTTCGACGGTCCGGCCGACGGCTCCGGCGATACCGACACCGACGGCTCCAATGCCGGCTCCACGAAAGGACCGCGCCGATGACCCCCTTCGATATCGGCCTGATCATGACCGGCGTGCTGCTGATCCTCGTCGTGATCGGCATGCGCGTCGCCTTTGCCGCCGCCCTTGTCGGCGTGGTCGGCCTGATCGCGATCTTCACCCAGAAGCTCGGCTTCGAGCGCGGCTTCATCGTGGCGCTGAAGATGGCGGGCACGATCCCGCATTCCAAATCCGTCACCTATTCGCTGTCGGTGCTGCCGACCTTCATCCTGATCGGCTTTCTGGCGTTTTACGCCGGCTTCACCCGTCAGCTCTTCGAGGCCTCCAAGCGCTGGCTCGGCTGGCTGCCGGGCGGCATGGCGGTGGGCACGGTCTTTGCCACCGCCGGGTTCGCCGCCGTTTCCGGTGCCTCGGTCGCGACCGCTGCCGTCTTCGCCCGCGTCGCGATCCCCGAGATGCTGGCGGTCGGCTATTCCAAGCGCCTGTCCTCGGCGGTCGTCGCCGCCGGCGGCACGCTGGCCTCGCTGATCCCGCCTTCGGCGATCCTCGTCATCTACGCCATTCTCGTCGAACAGTCGGTGGCGAAACTCCTGATCGCCGGCTTCCTTCCGGGGATCTTCTCCGCCTTCGTCTATGTCGCGATCATCGTCGGCATGGCGATTTGGAAGGGCGATGCGCCGCCGGTGCGCGGTTTCACCTGGGGCCAGCGCTTTGCCTCGGTGCCCGGCACGCTGCCGATCATCGCGGTGGTGGTGATCATTTTCGGCTCGCTCTACTTCGGCTACGCGACGCCGACGGAGGCCGGTGCGCTCGGTGCCTTCGTCGTGCTCGTCTCCGCCTTCGTCAACGGCATGCGCGGCAAGCAGCTCTGGCAGGCACTGCACGAGACGGCGAAGCTGACGGTGATGATCTTCACGCTGATCTGGGGCGTGCTGGTCTATGTCCGCTTCCTCGGCTTCGCGCAATTGCCGGACGCCTTCCGCGACTTCATCGTCTCGCTGGAGTTCTCGCCCTGGCTGGTGCTGGTGCTGATCCTCTGCGCCTATGCGGTGCTCGGCATGTTCATGGATGCCATCGGCATGCTGATCCTCACCCTGCCGGTCGTCTATCCGGCGGTGATGGCCCTCAACGGCGGCGACACGGTTTCGGCCGCCGACAGCACCTTCGGCCTGTCGGGCGAAATGTGCGCGATCTGGTTCGGCATTCTGGTGGTGAAAATGGCGGAGCTCTGTCTGATCACGCCACCCATCGGACTGAACTGCTTCGTGGTGGCCGGCGTGCGCGACGACATCCCCGTGCAGGAAGTCTTCCGAGGCTGCACGCCGTTCTTCATCGCCGACATCCTGACCATCGGCGGGCTGGTCGCCTTCCCGGCAATCGTCACCTTCCTGCCGTCGATCATGTGAGGTTGGGGCCGGTCCGTCGGGCCGGCTACCCTCTCGGGAACCTGAAACGGGCGCCCGTCGCATCATGCGGCGGGCGCGCGTTTTGGTATCGGTACGTGTTTCGGTTCTCTCGGCGATCCAGGGTCATGCCCTAGACCGAGCGAGTGCCTCAGGCCGTCATCCCGGCCTTGAGCCGGGACCCAATCCACGTTTCCTGTTGCCGAGCGCCTGCGATGAAGGCGGTGCGGTTGCCTCGGTCGCCGCGCGCTTCTGCTCCGGCTGAGGGCGCCAATGGACCCCGGATCTGCGCTTGCGCTCCGTCCGGGGTGACGCGGAGTGTGAGGGGAAGAGGAGTGTCTCGACCGAAGTCCGATCCAGCCCGGCTACGCATCCCTAAAACAGCGAGCCCTGATCCTTCGGCGCGGCGGTGGCTTTCGGCTTGGTCTTGCGCGGCTTTTTGACCGCTGGCGCGGCGGCCCCCTCGGAGACGGCCATCGCGTCGAGCCGGGTGTCGTCGCCGAATTCGATGGAGAGCCGGCCGCCGGGCTGGATCTGGCCGGCGGAGCGCACCGGTGTGCCGGTCTCGTCGCGCACCAGCGCATAGCCGCGCGCCAGAACATTTCGATACGACAGGCTGTCGAGCAGCTTGGCCGAGGCGGTGAGCCGGGCGCGCTCTGTGGCGAGACGCTGGCGATGGGCGCGCGCCATGCGGCCCTCGAGGCCGACGAGCCGCTCGCGGGCAAGCGACACCGCCCGCGACAGCGTGTGCGGCGACAGCCGTGCCGTTGCCGTGGCGAGACGCGACCGCCGGTCGCGCAGGCTGGACTTTAGCGCCGGCGCCAGGCGTTCGCTGTAGGTGTCGAGCCTTTGGCGCGGCAGCGCCAGCAGGTCGCGCGGCGAGGGCAGGGCGGCGGCTGCCGCGCGCAGCTCGGTCCGCCGCGCCGACACCAGCCGCAACAGACCGGAAATCTGCCGCCGCGCGAGATCGTCGAGCGTGGCGATCAGCTCGCCGCGCACCGGCACGGCGAATTCGGCCGCCCCCGTCGGCGTCGGGGCGCGCAGGTCGGAGGCGTGGTCGATCAGCGTCCAGTCGGTCTCGTGGCCGACCGCCGAAATCAGTGGAATGTCGGAGGCGGCGGCCGCACGCACCACGATTTCGTCGTTGAAGCCCCACAGATCCTCAAGCGATCCGCCGCCGCGCGCCACGATGATGAGGTCCGGACGTGGGATCGCTCCGCCTTTCTGCAGGCTGTTGAAACCGGCGATGCCGTTGGCGACCTCCTTTGCGCTGGTCTCGCCCTGTACCCGCACGGGCCAGACAATGACAGTGAGCGGATAGCGGTCGGAGATGCGGTGCAGGATGTCACGGATCACCGCGCCGCTGGGCGAGGTGACAACGCCGATCACGCGCGGCAGAAAGGGAAGGGCGCGTTTGCGCTCGGCATCGAAAAGCCCTTCGGCAGCGAGCTTCTTGCGCCGTTCCTCCAGAAGCGCCATCAGCGCGCCGACGCCGGCTGGTTCCAGCGTGTCGATCACCATCTGGTACTTCGACTGACCCGGAAAGGTGGTGACCTTGCCGGTGGCAATGACCTCCAGCCCCTGCTCGGGCTGGATCTTCAGCCGTCCGGCCTGTCCGCGCCAGATGACGCCGGACAGCACAGCGCGCTCGTCCTTGAGGTCGAGATAGAGATGGCCCGACGCCGGCCGCGAGACCCGCCCCAGCTCGCCGCGCACGCGCACATGGCCGAAGGTGTCTTCCATCGTGCGCTTGATCACGCCGGAAATCTCTGACACCGAGTATTCGGCGATGTTGCTGCTGTCGGCCAAGGGGTGTCCTGCGTGCGAATGTGAGACCGCGAGGGGAGCGCACCCGCCGCCTGTCGTCAAGGGGTGCGTGGGTGCTATCGACAGGCAATGGCCAGAGCTGTGGCGTGTCCGCCGCGCGTGCTTGTGAGGATTTTTGATGCCGCGTTACGAGTTTCGCATGCAACGCCTTTACGTGAGCGAGGACCTGGGCGAGGGCCGCGCCGTGGAGGTCGACCGGGCCCAGGCCAATTATCTCATTAATGTGCTCCGCCTGAAGGACGGCGCCGAGGTGCTGTTGTTCAACGGGCGCGACGGCGAATGGCGGGCCGAGGTCGCGGTGACCGGTCGCAAGCAGGCCAGCTTGCACTGCACGGCGCAGACACGTGCGCAGGCACCGGCGCCCGATCTCCATTATCTTTTTGCGCCGCTGAAACACGCGCGGCTCGACTACATGGTGCAAAAGGCGGTGGAAATGGGCGCGGGCGCCCTGCGCCCCGTGCTGACGCAACACACCCAGGCAAACCGCGTCAATCTGGAGCGCATGCAGGCCAACGCCATCGAGGCCTGCGAGCAATGCGGCGTGCTCAGCGTGCCGGAGATCCGCGAGCCGGTCGCCCTGGAGGCGCTGGTGCGCGGTTTCGCCGAGAGCGATCCGGGGCGGCGGATGATCTTTTGCGACGAGGGCGAGGCGACGCAGAACCCGCTTGCCGCGCTTGAGCGGCTGGAGCGCGGCCCGCTCGCGGTGCTGATCGGCCCGGAGGGTGGCTTTTCCGAAGACGAACGCGCGCTCCTGCGGGCGCACGACTTTGTGACCGCGATCCCGCTCGGGCCGCGCGTGCTGCGCGCCGACACCGCGGCCGTTGCGGCGATGGCGGTTGTGCAGGCCGTTTGCGGCGACTGGAAATAGCAGGGCGCGCGGTGCCGGGCGTGCCTGCGCGAAAAACCCATTTGTTTTGACAGGGGCGGCTGAGTATGGTGCGCGCCGACCATTCGAAGGATTACCGTGCATGGCCCGCGACACCATCGATGCCACTCCGATCACGGGGCTGGCGGAACTCGCTGCGACACTTGAGGCCGGATGCAAGCCGGTCGACGCGTTCCGCATCGGCACCGAACACGAGAAGTTCGGCTTCAATCTCGCCGACCTGTCGCCGATTCCCTATGCGGGACCGCGCGGCATCGAGGCCGTGCTCTCAGGCATGGAAAAGCTGCTTGGCTGGGAGCGGATCGAGGACAACGGGCTGATCATCGGTCTGGCCGATCCCGTCGGCGGCGGCGCGATCTCCATCGAGCCGGGCGGGCAGTTCGAACTCTCCGGCGCACCGCTTGAAAATCTGCATCAGACCTGCCGAGAGACCAACTGCCACCTGTCGCAGGTGCGCGAAGTGGCCGAGCCTCTGGGCATCGGCTTTCTGGGTCTCGGCATGACGCCGACCTGGCGGCGGGAGGACATTCCCGCCATGCCCAAGTCGCGCTACCAGATCATGACGCGCTACATGCCCAAGGTCGGCTCGCTCGGCCTCGACATGATGTACCGGACCTCGACGATCCAGGTGAATCTCGACTTTTCCAGCGAAGCCGACATGCGCAAGAAGATGCAGGTCGGTCTGGCGCTGCAGCCGGTGGCGACCGCGATCTTCGCCAATTCGCCCTTTACCGACGGCAAGCCGAACGGATTCCGCTCCTTCCGTGCGGAAATCTGGAAGGACACGGACAACGACCGCTCCGGCGGCCTGCCGATTGCCTTCGACGACGGCTTCGGCTTCGAGAGCTATGTCGAGTGGGCAATCGATGTGCCGATGTATTTCGTCAAGCGCGGCTCGACCTACCACGATGTCACCGGCACGACCTTCCGCGCCTTCATGAACGGCGCGCTCAAGGGCGTCATTCCTGACCCGTTGCCGACCATCGGCGACTGGAACAACCATCTCTCGACGCTCTTCCCGGATGTGCGGCTGAAGAAATACCTCGAGATGCGCGGCGCCGACGGCGGGCCGTGGCGGCGCATCTGTGCGCTGCCCGCGCTCTGGGTGGGCCTGATGTACGATGACGGCGTGCTCGACCAGGCCCATGAGATGATCCGCGACTGGAGCGCGGAGGAGCGTCTGGCGCTTCGCAACGACGTGCCCGCGGGCGGGCTGGAAACGCCTTTCCGCAAGGGCCGGGTGCTCGACCTCGCCAAGGAGATGCTGGCGCTGTCGCGCGAGGGGCTGAAACGCCGCGCGCAGATGAACGACGGCGGCCAGGACGAACGCGTCCATCTGGCGGCGGTGGAGGAGACCCTGGCGAGCGGCCTGTCACCGGCCGACGTCATGCTGCGCCGCTATGAAGGCGAATGGGGCGGCGATCTCGCCCATGCCTTCAAGGACTACGCCTACTGAGGCCTGTCCTGCCGCCCGCCGGCATGAATTGACCGCCGGACACCGAAGCTTGATGATGGCGCGACCCGAACCGGAAGGCCGCGCCATGACAGACAGCTTCAATCCCTTCGCCGCCTTCGACCCCGCCGCCTTGTCCCGGGACATGCAAAGCCGCTTCGGCTGGGGCGATGCGGATACCCTGCGCGCCGCCGAGGCGCTGATGCCGGCAGCCCTTGCCGGCATGCGCCATTTCGGCTCCTCCCCGTCCGGCTTCGAGGCGTTGATGGCGCTGCTTCCCGGACCCGGTCGGGCGAGTGGACTGCCGCGACCCGACAGTCTCGTCGGCGAGCCGCTGGCGCTCTTCTTCGGCCCGGCCGAGACGCAGGCGGCGCTGGCCGATTTCGTCGCCGAACAGACCGGCCTCGACCGGCCCGGCGTGGAAACCCTGATGCCTGTGGTGGCGACGCTGGCGCTTGGCCAGGTGGCCCGGCGCTTTACGGCCGGTCCGGCTCGCGATCTGCTCGACGCCTTTCTCGCCGGCTATGCGCGAGGCCGCCCCAAGCCTGTCCCCAATCCGATGCGCATGATGGAGCCCTATACGGAGGCCATGCGCTCCTTCTGGGACGGCTACATGGGGGTGTTCGACAGCGCCGCCGAACGCGGCGGGTCGCCTCCCGCACAGGAAGAGGTGGCCGAGGCGCCGCCCGAGGCGACACCGGAAGCGCCCGAGAGCGAGGCGCGGGCGGGCGACGGAGCTGCCCTGGTCGACAACTGGTTGGCGATTGGTCGCGACCTGCAGGAAACGCAGATCCGCAACTTCGAGAGTTTTTTCGAAGGCGGCGGTCGCAAACCCGGTGGCTAGGGGTGGTCTTCGCAAAAAAAAGCCCGCCTCCAACGAGGCGGGCAGGTGTGTCGGCGAGGGGCCGACAGGGCCTCGGAACACGATGACGGGAAGGGATCGGGCCGTCACCGTGCGATGAGGAAACGGTTCCGGGCGCGCCGGACTGCCTCGCTAGCGGCGACGCACGCGCCGGGCGACGGGACGCGCCGTGTTGCGCAAAAGTGCCAGTTGCACGCTCGGGTCGCGGGCGTCGCGGTGCGACAGCGCGATCGCGATGTCGCTGCGGGTGACGCCGATGTCGGCGAGGATGTGCTCATCCAGCTCCAGCAGACCGGTGACGATCCGGCGGTTTTTCCGCCGCCGCCAAGCTGCCTGAACAAGCGCGCCCAATGCACCGGAGAACGCCGTCAGAAACGAGCGCGTGGCAAGGGAAGTCGGCCGTGCGGGCGGGGAGCTGCAGGGGTCGAGGGCATGTGACATGACGTCTCTCCTTTCCGGCAACCGGGGGCGGATGCCTGGGTCTGGATGCGGCGGTCGGGGGGATGTGAAAAGAACTGAGGGGCCGCGTTCCCTTTGGTATGACAAAACCTATGCGGGGCCGATGTATTTCTCAAACGAATGTTTTGAATGGATACCGATCTTAATCTGTGATGTATTGGACGGGCACCCGAGATTGCCGCACGGAAAGTCGCCATGCCTCACGCCCTCGATATCGACCAGCTGCGCACCTTTCTCGCCATTGCCGAGCTTGGCAGTTTCACGAAGGCGGCGGAGGCCGTGAACAAGACCCAGTCGGCCGTCTCCATGCAGATGAAACGGCTGGAGGACAGGCTGGAGCGGGCGATCTTCGTCAAGGACGGACGCCAGTCGCGCCTGACGGAAGACGGGCACCGCCTGATCGAATATGCCCAGCGCATGATCCGTCTCAATGACGAGACGATGGCCTCCTTTGCGGCCTCGACCACCGTCGGCCGGGTGCGGCTGGGCTTGCCGGACGACTATGCCGACCGGCTGCTGCCGCAGGTGCTTGCGGCTTTCGCCCGCCTCAATCCGGCGATCGAGATCGCGGTGCAATGCCAGGCGTCTTCGGTCACCGGCGAGATGATCGAACGCGGCGAGCTGGACATCGCCATCGTCACCTCCGGCGATTGCGTGCGCATGCCGGGCGAGGTGATCCGCCGCGAGCCGCTGCACTGGGTCGCGCCGGCGCATCATTGCCTGCATTGCGAGGAGGTCGTGCGGCTGGCTCTCGGCCCGACCTCCTGTTCCTGGCGGGCGCAGGCGATCTCCCTGCTCGACCGCATCAACCGGCGCTACTGCATCGCCTACAGTTCCTCCAGTGCCGCCGCGCTCAGCGGCGCGGTGCAGGCGGGGCTGGCAATCGCCGTCCTGCCGGAAAGCGCGGTGCGTTCCGGCATGCGGATCCTGGGCGAAAGCGACGGGTTTCCGACGCTGCCGCCTTGTGACATCACGCTTATTCGTGCAGCGGCCGCCATCGACCCCGTGCATGACGCGCTCTGCGCGCATATCCAGGCGGCCATCGGCAACGTGTCGATGCAAATGGCGTCCGCGGCCGAATAGAGCGCGCCGGCTTCAGCCGCGGGCGCGCCCGCTTTTGAGCACAAGAATGTTGCCGGCGATAACCAAGCCCAGGCCAAGCAGGGCCGCGGCCCCCCAGACGAAGCCTTCCAGCACAGTTGAGACCATGAGGGCGACGACGGGAAACAGGACGGTGGCATAGCCGGCGCGCGCCGAGCCGATCCGCCCGATCAGGGTGAGATAGCAGGCGAAAGCGACGACCGAGGCGAAGATCGCAAGATAGACCAGGCTGCCGAGGTAGGGCAGGGCCATCGGCACCGCGAAAGACACGCCGCGAACGGCCGCGAAGAGGCCCAGAAACAGCGCGCCATAAGCCATCCCCCAGGCGCTTGCGGATACGACGGAAATGCCGGCCTTCTGGTTCGACGCCGACACCATGCTGCCAAGCGAAAACGACAGCGTTCCGGCCAGGCACAGGCCGAGGCCCGCGAGAGCGCCCGCGTCGATGCCGGCGTCGTCCGCGCCACCGGTGCCGGCGATCTGGGGCCAGAACAGCAGCGCGACGCCGGCGACGCCCAGGAACCCGCCGACGAGCACGCGCCGGCTGATGCGCTGGCCGAACACCAGAAATCCGAGCAGCAGGTTGAACACCGAGGTCAGCGAAAACACCACGGCCAGCAAGCCCGACGGGACATGCTGGCCGCCGTAGTAGAACAGCGTGAAATTGGTGGAGAAGATGAAAAGGCCAAGCCCGGCGAAACGCGGATGATAGCGCCACGAAAACCGAAGCGGCGCGCGACGCGCCATCGCCCAGCCCATCATGATCGCGGCTGCCAGCACGAAGCGCCAGAACACCGAGACTTCCGGTGCAACGCTGCCGAGCTGAAACTTCAGCGCATACCAGGACATCCCCCAGACCAGCACGGTGGTCGCATAGAGCGCGGCGTCGGCCGGCGAAAACGAGGGGTCGCCGCCGAGAGGGGCGGCGGGAGCGAGCGATGTCATGGGCGTGGGCCTGTCGAAGGATTTTGGATCGGTGTCCGTGCGGAACGCAATGATGCCCGATTGCGGCGGCGTCCACCAATCAGGATATGTGGCGAGATTGATGAGCGGCGTTGATATCCGCGAGCCTCACGGGAGGCGAGCTTCATTTCACACTGTCGTGCCAGTCCGGTGGTTTGTCGGGATCCAGCGTCGCCTGCCAAACGGCGAATACGCTTGAGGGCATTTGCACCACGCCCGCAGGTCTAGGTGTCTTCAGGAAATCCGGGCCGGAATTCAAAAAGTCCTTCCTCGACAAGGAAGGCGCGCCATTGGTCGGCCATGGCTTCGAACAATTCGATGGCTTTAAACCGCTTGTCGCCTACCGTGACATAGGTGAGCACACTTGCGTTCGTCACCAACGGCTCGTGGGTTTCTTTTTCCGGCTGCGACCATGTGAAGATCACCGTGCTTCCAGTCCAGAGGTCGGGTTTTAAATCCGTGCGAACCTCGCGATGCTTCCCGCTGTTTGCAAGCATGTGGCAAAATTCCAGAGCAGGAAGACGATCCTTCTGCATGTCTTTGAAACGCGCCTCCACCGTCAGCCCGTTTTTCCTCGATGGGCCGCAACGCTTGAAGCCGGACAGTCGCTCATAGGAGGCATCGTCAACGCAATGAAGCGTCCAATCCACAAGATGCCATGCGTCTATGGAACAGTCGAACGCGGCATATCTGGAATCAGCGGATGACCGTGCCGATCGCAATCGCTCGATATCGAAAAGCAGTTTCTCGTATAGGTCGGTCGGTTCTCTCAGGCCGAAGGTCTTCGTTCGATCTTGTTGCGCGCTCATGGATCGACCCCTTGCTCCAGACCTTTTTCATTCTGCCGATGCGACGTCAATTATGGAGCTTTGGGCGCTTTTATCCGCTGCCTAACGGCGAGAGCGAGTTTAATCGGCGCTCTGGTGCCAGCCGAGCGGATAGCCGGCCGAAAGGACCCCGATCACCGCAGCCGGTGTCAGCACCTCGACCGGCGTTGCGGCGTCAAGCTCGGGTGCCGGGCGATACCCGGCGAAATCCCATGCAATCAGCCCGCCGTTCCGCTTGGCGAAAAAGCCGCTTTTCGCGCGCACCATCGTGCCGTCGGGACAGGTTCGCAGGATGTCGTTAAGCGCGGTGACGGGCAGGGATGTTGTCGCGGAGACGGCGCGCTGGGCATGTAGCGCGCTGTCCATCGCATCGGCGCCCGGCGGGCGCTCCAGACCGCAGGTCTCTTGCCAGGCGGCCTGAAACGCCCGCGCGTCGGCACGCCGACACTCGAAACAGGGGCGGTGGCCGGCGCAAAGCGCCGTCACTTCGTCCAGAAAGAACAGCTCCGTATAGCCGACGCCCATCACGTTACGCTGCCGGTGGTTGAAACACAGCACACAGGCGATCCACCGTCGTGACGTCCAGCGCGCGCGACCGAGCCGGCCGCTTGCGGGATCGTGCAGCCGCCCGCCGCGATTGCCCATCAGCGTGCCGCGCGCGGCCACGCCGTGCAGCGTTCCGTCCGGTGCCACGCGGTTTTGAAGGGGCGAGGGGCGGGCGGGCATTTCGTTCAGGGGACGTGCCGGCCGGCAGGCCGCTCGAGCCTATCCAAGCCGCCAGTCCTCGATACTCTCGCCCTTTTCGCGCATGTCGTCGAGCCGGGCGTTGGCGTAGCGCTGGAAACCTTCCTGGCTGTAGGTGCCGCTGCGCACCCACTCGAAGAAATGGTAGAAATAGAAGGGCGGAAGATAGCCCTGGATCCGGGTGGCTTCCGCCTCGCGACCGGATTTTCCGGCAACCGCCTCCGGGTCGTTGGGAAAGAACACCAGCGTCGGCGTGAAGTTCACCAGCCACTTGCGCCCCAGGGCGCGTTCCTCCATCGCCTCGCCGTCGAAGTCTGTGACCTCGCGCGATCCGAACAGATCGAGCTGGATGATGGCGAAGTTCTCCTTCAGATACGGGAGATAGTCCTCCCGCTCCAGGTTCACCTCATGGGTCTTGCGGCAGTAGGGGCAGCCGGCCTGCTCGAACATCACCACGAGATGCTTGCCGGCCTCATGGGCCTCTGCCAGGTCGTCG
The DNA here is from genome assembly GCF_000423705.1 of Stappia stellulata DSM 5886. Taxonomy (GTDB): domain Bacteria; phylum Pseudomonadota; class Alphaproteobacteria; order Rhizobiales; family Stappiaceae; genus Stappia; species Stappia stellulata. The sequence goes on from NZ_AUIM01000012.1 coordinate 258,855, forward strand.
CCAAGGTCCAGAAAACTCTCGACGAACCAGTCCTGATTGTAGAGGCCGTCGTCGCCAAGCGTGGCCGCGCCCGCCGGGCGCAGGCCCGCGCCAAGCGTCAGCGCGGCGCCCGTGGTCAGCACCCCTGTTCCGAATTGCCTGCGTGTGATCATCGTTTCCTCCCCGACGCATTCCATGAAACGAATGTATCAGTTTGTTCGCGCCTTGGCATCCACGGGAAAGATCATCGCTCTTCGGGAAAGAGAGGCAGGGTTTCCGGTTCATCCGTGGCGGACCCGTCCTCCTGCGCCGGCCGGTCGGACGGGAACGCGGTGTCCGCGCTGTCGTGGTACGGGGCGGGGTCGTCGGCGGCCGCGGCTGCGGCTGCGGCTGCCGCATCCGCGGCCGCCGTCTCTTCCAGTTGGCGGCCAAGTGTCTCGATGTCCTGCCAGACCTTGACGGCCAGTTGATCGCGCGCGCCCTGTGCCATGAGCACTGCACGTGCCTGCGTGCCGGCGCCGCAGGCGGCAAGTGCCGTGCCGAGCGCATTGGCCGCCGCCTTGCTCTTCGGCGCCAGATCCCAGGCCGCGCAGGCATGATTGAGCGCGGCGGCGAGATTCCCGGAGCGGCGGTGCGCGTTCGACAGGTTGATCGAACAGTTCGCGTCGCCGGGATCGAGCGCCTGTGCCGCGGAGAAGGCGTCGATCGCGCCGGGCCAGTCCTCGCGCGCCTGCAGGATGGTGCCGAGCAGCGCCAGAGGCACCGGGTCTTTCGGGCGTACCTGGGCCGCCTGGCGTGCATAATCTTCCGCTTCGTCGAATCGGCTTTGGCGAAACAGGATTGTGGCAAGTCCGGACAGCGCCGGCGCATAGCCGGGGTCGAGTCGCAGGGCCTGGCGGTACTGTGCGATTGCCGCCGCAACCTGGCCGATCGGGCCTTGTGCATCGGCATCCAGCGTCAGCGCGGCGGCGGAGGTGGGCAGTGCCTGCAGCAGCCGGCGGGTCAGCGGCGCCGCCTCGCGTGGTTCGTCGAGACGCAGCAGAATCGTTGCCAGTCCGTAGAGCGCGTTGCGGTTGTCGGGTTCGCCCTCCAGCACGGCGACGAAGGCGTCGCGCGCCGGCTCCAGGCGGTCGAGCAGCAGGAGGGCGTTGCCGAGGTTGGCGCGTGCGGCGAGGTGACCGGGGCAGCTGAACACCACCTGACGCAGCAGCGTGACCGCCTCGTCCAGATCGCCGCGCCGAAGCAAGGCGGTTCCGGCCCGGTAGCGCGCCTCATGCGCTTGCGGCTCGCGGTTGACGATGTCGAGATAGACCCGCAATGCACCGTCCAGGTCACCGGCGCTTTCGCGCGCCATCGCGTCGTTGAGCGCGCGGGCGAGGCTGGCTGCGGCGGGATCGTCGGAAGATGGCGGAAGGGAAGACGACATGGCCGGCGAGGCTCCTTGGCTGCGTGACGAGACGCAGGTTGCGCGTTTTGAAACGCGGCGCCGGCAGGCGCCGCCGCGCATGGGCAAAACGTTATGACGAAGGGTAGGGGTGTGTGTCGTCCCGGTCAAAGGAGATGGACAAAACGGCACGCCCGCAGACGGGTTATCCGCAGCCTTCGGGCGACAATGCGGCACTATGAGGGTCCGGACGCAGATTTCGGTTCAAAACTGCGAAGTCTTTGGGTAGAAGCGGCGCATGACCGACCAAGTGCTCATCATCGACTTCGGCTCCCAGGTGACCCAGCTGATCGCGCGCCGCGTGCGCGAGGCCGGCGTCTACTCGGAAATCGTCCCCTTTCAGTCCGCGGAGGCCGCCTTTCGCGAAATGCGTCCCAGCGCGGTGATCCTCTCCGGAGGGCCCGCGAGCGTCACCGACGCCACGACGCCACGCGCGCCGCAGGTGGTGTTCGATGCGGGCATCCCCGTGCTCGGCATCTGCTACGGCGAACAGACGATGGTCTCGCAGCTCGGCGGCGGTGTCGAGGGATCCGACCACCGCGAGTTCGGCCGCGCCTATGTCGATGTGGTTGACGAGTGCCCCCTGTTCGAGGGCGTCTGGACCAAAGGCTCGCGCCATCAGGTGTGGATGAGCCATGGCGACCGCGTGACGGCCCTGCCCGACGGCTTCCGGGTCGTTGCGGTCTCCGACGGTGCCCCCTTCGCGGCGATCGCTGACGAGGCACGTCAGTTCTATGCCGTGCAGTTCCATCCCGAGGTCGTGCATACGCCGGATGGCGCGAAGCTGCTCTCCAATTTCGTGCACAAGATCGCCGGACTTGCCGGCGACTGGACGATGGCGGCATTCCGCGAGGACGCCAAGGCGCGCATCCGCGCGCAGGTCGGTGACGGGCGCGTGATCTGCGGCCTGTCCGGCGGCGTCGACAGCGCGGTTGCCGCCGTCCTGATCCACGAGGCGATCGGCGACCAGCTGACCTGCATCTTCGTCGATCACGGCCTGATGCGCCTGAACGAGGCGGAGCAGGTGGTGACGCTGTTTCGCGAGCATTACAACATCCCGCTCGTCCATGTGGATGCTGCCGACACCTTCCTCGACGCGCTCGAGGGGGAGACGGACCCGGAGAAGAAGCGCAAGACCATCGGGCGGCTCTTCATCGAGGTGTTCGAGGCCGAGGCAAAGAAGGTCGGCGGCGCCGATTTCCTCGCCCAAGGCACGCTTTATCCCGACGTGATCGAAAGCGTCTCCTTCACCGGCGGCCCGTCGGTCACCATCAAGTCGCACCACAATGTCGGCGGGCTGCCGGAGCGCATGAACATGCAGCTCGTGGAGCCGCTGCGCGAGCTGTTCAAGGACGAGGTGCGCGTGCTCGGACGCGAGCTCGGCCTGCCCGAGGCCTTTGTCGGCCGTCATCCCTTCCCCGGGCCGGGGCTTGCCATCCGTTGTCCCGGCGGCGTGACGCGCGAGAAGATGGACATCCTGCGCCAGGCGGATGCGATCTATCTCGACGAAATCGCCAAGGCCGGCCTCTACGACGCCATCTGGCAGGCTTTCGCCGTGCTGCTGCCGGTGCAGACCGTCGGCGTGATGGGCGACGGACGCACCTACGAGTTCGTCTGCGCGCTGCGGGCGGTGACTTCCGTCGACGGCATGACGGCGGATTTCTACCATTTCGACATGGACTTCCTCGGCCGCGCCGCGACCCGCATCATCAACGAGGTGCGCGGCATCAACCGCGTGGTCTATGACGTGACGTCGAAGCCGCCGGGCACCATCGAGTGGGAGTGATCCCGGAGCGCCGGAGATGTCCGGCAGCTATCGGAATATCTCTCAAGTCACTGATATAGTAAAAAATCTGGCGCCCATTCGCCCGCTATCGTCCTGAAGAGAAGTGAGCCGACGGATCGGCTGACGGGCCGAGCTAGTCTTGCCACATTCGCACTTCGGGCATGCCGTCAACCCCAGAGGCCCGGTTGGTGGGAGTTTTTCTGGTATATCACGTTGATAACGCTGGAAAAATGAGGGGGGTGGAGGCGCCGCACCTGCCGATCTCGCGCTGGCCCGTGCGCGCGAGAAATGCATCGACGCTTGATGAACGGTTGGCGAGGGCCTTTTTCCCGCGCAGGAGAAGCGGCGCCTGAAAGAGGCGAAAAGCTTCGGAAAGTTCGGCGCGCGCAGGTTTCAGAATGCGCCGAAGCGCATGTCGAGCGCAACGGCACCTTCAGCATGATCGCCTCGGCGACCCGGATGCCTCGGGATCGCCGGCGCAGCCGAGGCACCGTCGAGCTTCTTTTCGCCAACCATCTGGCCACCGTTGAAAGCCGGGTTGAAAATTTCGACGCATCGCGCGTCAACCCGCCTTGCCCGGAATCGCGATGTGGGTCTCCTGCTCGAGCGAGACGATCCCCGTCGGGGTGATCTGGTGCTTCGCCCAGATGCCCGTGACGGGGATCCCCTCCATCCGGAGCCGCGCGGGGATGGCGGGAAAGGCCGGGTCCCCTACGCCACCTTGAACGGGTTGCTCCAGGCTCGGAGGCCGGCGCGGTCGCCGATCACCAGCCGCGCCCAGCCGCCGGCGAACCGGTCGAGCGGCAGCCGCGCATGGGTGACACCGTCGCCCATGACGACCGCCGTGCGTGCCCCTTGCCCGATCAGCCAGACACTGTCGACCGGGCTCGTCTCGACGCTCAGCCCGTCGCCCTCGAAGTCGACGTGATGGATCTGCGGCCCCTGCGAGGCGTAGTAGGCGCCGGCCTTCAGCGCTGCCAGGATCGCTTCAGGCGTGTTTTCGGTTGCCTTGACCATCACCCAGCCGCGGCACGTCTCGCCCTGGTAGCGGTGCGCGTCGTCGGTCGCCAGTGCGCCGAGCGGCTGCCCGCGGTCGACGAGCTGATCGAGCAGATAGTCGCCAGCCCCGCGCCCCGTCTCCCAGTCGCACATCGAGTTGAACACCTCGACCGCGTGCACCGGCGGCAGCGCCGTCGCGTCCTCGACGGTCAGGCCGTACCAGCCGGGATGGGCGAGCGTAACGAAGGCGCCGGCGTCGAGCGCGCGTCGGGCGAGCTGCGCGGCCGTCTCGTCGTCGCCGGGCTGTGCGAAGTCGAGCGGCAGGCCGTTGGCCAGCAGGTGCCACGTCTCGCCGTTGGCCAGCTGCGGCGCGTGCAGCTCGGCGCCGATCAGCGTCGTGAAGCCGTCGTCGCGATAGGCTGTCGTGTCCACCAGCGGAAAGCCGAAGCGCTCCATGAAATGGTCGGTCAGGCTGATGAAGTCGTAGCCGGCACGGCGGTAGAAGGCGCACACGCGCTCTGGCGTCGGATCGCCGTCCGAGCGCGAGGAGTGGCAGTGCAGGTTGCCGCGCAGGAAGCTGCCGGGCGAGGTGAAGGCGTTGAGCATGGTGAGCTGTCTTTCCAGAAGGGGGGCGGGTGAAGCGGCGGCCGTTGCGCTCTGCGCAAAGCCGCTGGAGCGGTGGCGCGAAGCCGGCCACGCGCTGCGGTGGCCGTCAGATCGGCGCTAGTGTTGGTGATGATGCCAGACGGGTTGACCGGCGGTCGCCGCCGGCTGGCCGGCGACCAGCGTCTGCAGGGACACCGGCGGGTCGCCGGCGCGCTGCGCCGGCATCGGGCACAGATGCCCGTCGCGGTAGACGGCGAAGCGGCGCGGCCGCAGCGCGACCCGCATCCCGGCCATCCAGCCGGCGTCAGGCTCGGCGGTCGCCTTGAGGCGCTGGCCGTCGATCGTCTCGAGATCGATCGCCAGGTGGGCGCCGAAGTCGGTCACCCGCAGCACGCGCGCGCCGCTCTCGTCGGTGGCGGCGGCGAGGCCGAGATCCTCCGGCCGCAACGCCAGCCGTGCCGGGCCATCGGCGAGCGCCACCGGCAGTGCCATGTCGGCGGCGAACAGCCGCCCGCCCTCGACCCGCGCGTCGATCAGGTTCATCTGGCCAATGAAGCCGGCGACGAACTCGGTGCGCGGCTGCCGGTAGACGACCTCCGGGCGATCGACCTGCTCCAGCCGTCCCTCGCGCATCACCGCGATGCGGTCGGCCAGCGCCAGCGCCTCGTCCTGGCCGTGCGTGACGAACACCATGGTGATGCCGGCGCGACGCTGGATTTCGCGCACCTCCTCGCGCAGCCGCTCGCGCAGATGCTGGTCGAGGCTCGCGAAAGGTTCGTCGAGCAGCAGGATCTTCGGCTCCAGCACCAGCGAGCGCGCCAGCGCGACGCGCTGCTGCTGGCCGCCGGAAAGCTGCGTGGGGCGACGTTCGCCGAAACCGGCCAGCCCGACCATGTCGAGCGCCGCCTCGGTGCGCCGGCGCACCTCCGCGCGCGGCAGCCGCCGCAGCTTCAGCCCGAAGGCGACGTTGGCGAAGACATTCATGTGCGTCCAAAGCGCGTGGCTCTGGAACACCATGCCGGTCGGCCGCCGCTCCGGTGCCAGGCGGGTAACGTCGTCGCCGTCGATAAGCACGGCGCCGGCGCTCGGCGGCTCGAAGCCGCCGAGCATGCGCAGCACCGTTGACTTGCCCGAGCCGGACGGCCCGAGCAGGCACAGCAGCTCGCCGTCGCCGACCGCCAGCGACACGTCGTCGACAGCGCGTGTGGGGCCGAAGCGGCGGCCCAGATTCCGGGTTTCAAGCGTGGCCATCGTTTTCACTCCGGTTTGTCAGGCGCCCAGCGCGCGGCCCAATGCCTGGGCGCCGAGGAAGCGGCGGGCGGCGATGAGCAGCAGGAACGAGGGAACCCACATGGCGAGGGAGAGGATCGCGCCGTACTGGACGACGAGCTCGGAATTGATGAAGCGGATCATAAGCAGCGGCACGGTGCGCACCTCCGGCGCGCCGATCAGCCAGGCGACCTCGGTCTCGTAGAAGGTGTTGACGAAGGTCAGGAGCACCGCCGCCGAGATCGCCGGCAGCGCCTGCGGCAGCGTCACCGACCAGAACACGCGCAGCGGCGAGGCGCCGAGGTCGCGTGCCGCCTCCTCCTGACGCCGGTCGACGTTCTGGAACGCCGTCACCGGGATCCACACCATGAACATCAGCGTCGATACGAGCTGGATGAGCACGACGCCCCAGAAGTTGCCGATCAGGCCGAGGCCGATGAAGATCGCGGCGATCGTGATGTAGAGGCCGAATTTGGGGAACGCGTAGACGGTCAGGAACGACATGAAGAACAGGTTGCGCCCCGGAAAATTCATCCGCGCGAAGGCGTAGGACGCCGGCAGGCAGATCACCACAGACAGCGCCGTGACGATGGCGGCCAGCGACAGCGACGTCGACATCGCCTCGCGGACGTCGCCGCGCGCCAGCATGTCGCCCCAGAAGCGCAGGCCGAACTTCTGCGGGATGACAGCGGGATAGCGCCACACCTCGGTGAACGCCCAGACCGCCACGTTGATGAGCGGCAGCAGGATCGCCACCGACAGCGCCGTGGCGATCAGCGGCCCTTTCCAGTCCAGCCGGCGGGGGAGGCCCAGACGCGCGATCATGACGTCTGCTCGCGCCGGCTGCGCGCCACCGAGCGCACGTAGAACAGGGCGAAAACGGCGCACAGCGCGAAGGTCACCACCGCCTGGGTGCGCGCTTGCACGGGATCGTCGACCTCGATGATCGTGCGCCGCATGAACGGGCCCATCATCTCCGGCGCCGCCGGGCCGAGCAGGTAGGGCAGCGTGAAGGCGGAGAACAGGCCGAGAATAACGAAGGAGGCGGCGACCAGCAGCGTGCCGCGGATGCGCGGCAGGATGATGTGCCACAGGATGGTCAGCGAGCCGGCACCGACATCGCGCGCTGCCTCGATCGAAGCCCGCGAGACGTTGGCCAGGCCCGCCAGCACGATCAGCAGCGTCAGCGGCAGGTTGTCCCAAACCAGCCCGATGATCGGCCCCCACGGCGTCAGATAGGGGGTCGGCATTTTCGGCAGGCCGGCGGCGACCAGAAGCGTGTCGACCGTGCCGTTGGGGCCGAGCGTGCGGATCAGCGCATAGGCCAGGAGGATGGACGGCACGAACAGCGGAAACAGCGCCAGCGCCTGGATGTAGCCAGCCAGCCGCGTCTCCGAGAAGCGCAGATAGAGCGCGATCGGGAGGCTGATGACGAGCAGCAGCACCGTGCAGATCGCGGCCACCCGGATCGTCAACCACAGATTGCGCAGGCTGAACCCGTCGGTGAAGAAGAAGCGGTAGGCCTCCAGGCTGAACTCCAGCCCCTGCGGCCCGTGCACGGTCAGCGTGTCGAAGACGGACAGCGCCACCGGCCAGATGATGAGCCCCAGAACCAGCGCCACGGGCGCGGCGACGAGGAGGAGGCCGATCGGCCTCCTCCCGCCGGCGCCGCGCGCTTTCGCGCCGGCGCCGATCGGTGTCGCGTCAACGCTCGACATGTGGCGCCACGCTGCGGAACCAGCCGTCGCTGATGGCCGAGACCCACGGGCCGCCCGGGAAGGTCGGGATCGAGGCGGGCTGCAGCGCGGCGTACTTGTTGGCCAGCTCGGCCGGCAGATGCTCCCAGGCGACCGCCGGGAAGGCGCCGATCTCGGTGACCACCTTCTCCTGGATCGGCGCCGACAGCACGATGTCGGCCAGCTTCAGCGTCGCGTCGAGATTGCCGGCGTTGGTCGGCACCGTCATGTCGGCGAAGCCGCCGGCGAAGGCGAGGTCCTGGAGCTGCGCGAAGGCGATGGTCTCGGGCAGCACGCCCTTGTTGACGGCGTTGAGCGCCATGTCCGACCACACCGGCGCCATCGTCACCACGCCCTGCGCCAGCATCTGGATCGACTGCATGTTGTCAGCCGTGTAGGAGCCCGGACCGTAGGTGTAGGGCGCGATATCCTTGAGCAGCTCGAAGCCCTGGGCGAGCATCGCGTCGCTCTCGCCCTCGACATAGTTGTCGATCTGGAACAGTGACGGGTCGCGGCCGTTGGCCTCGTGGATGGCGCGGCGCACGAAGTTGCCGCCCGAGCCGCCGGTGTCGGGCCGGTTGTAGACGAACTCACCGGGATTGGCCTTCATCCAGGCGACCAGCTCGTCCCAAGTGGTCGGCACGTCGGCCGGGTCGAGCTTGCTGGTGTCATAGGCGAGCACCACCTGCGTCCCGCGATAGGGCAGACCGTAGTCGGTCTCCAGCGTCACCGGGTTGATCTTGTCGTAGTTGACCAGCCCCGCCTCGGTGAAGTCGACCCAAAGGCCCTTCTCGATCGCGCCAGCCGGCAGGTTGGGGTCGTTCTCGTCGAAGATGTCGACCTGCGGGTCGGTCTCGGTGCCCAGCGCGGCCATCGTGCGCTCGACGATCGGCGCGATGTTGTTGCGCGCGCTGACGACGTTCAGCGTGTATTCGGGATGCGCGTCCTCGTAGACCGGCTTGATGACGTTGTTCCAGAAGTTGATGATGTTGGAATCGCCGGTGATGTAGACGTCGATGCGGTCGGCATCGGCCAGCGCTGCACCCGGCGCGGCCATCAGCGCGGCGATCGCGAAAGTGCAACTCAGAAGCTGTCTGCGGTTCATTTCACTCTCCGGTTTTCGCACAGCGAAAGCCGTCCTCCGGCGCATCGGCGCCGGATGCCGCTCACTGTTGCGATGTCTCACTTGCTTCGCAGCCATTCGGCGATGGAAGGGGATCGACGTCCCGGCATTTGGGTAGAGGTGTATTGTGTAACGCGTATGACATCTGTAGGTACAGATCGAGATGCATTCGACAGACCGGCGCCGCCGGTCGACGGGAGGACGACAGGGCCAATGGCATCGCAGTGGCAAGCTCTTTACCGCAGCCTGAAATCGGACATCGACGCCGGCCGGCTCGCCGCCGGTGCGCGGCTGCCGTCGGAAAACGAGCTGTCGCAGCGCCACGGTGTCAGCCGCAACACGGTGCGGCGCGCCTTCCTCGCCCTGTCGCAGGACGGCTCGATCCGAAGCGTCAACGGCAGCGGCAGCTTCGTCATGCCGACCGGCGTCACCTACGAGATCGATGCCCTGTCGCGCCTGAGAACGGCACTCGACGAGCACGGCGTCGAAAGCGATTCGCGGCTCGTCGACAGCGCGGTGGCGCCGGCCGACGCCGCACTGGCCGCCCGGCTCGGCGTCGAGCCGGGCCATGCGGTGCTGTCGCACACCGCCGTCATCCTCGGCGACGGCGTGCCGTTCCTGTTGACGACGCGCTACTTCCCCGCCGACCTGATGGAGGCTTTCCACGCCCGGCTCCTGCGCACCGGTTCCTTCACCGTATTGCTCGCCGAGGCCGGTCTCGGCGCGCTACACCGCACCGCGACGACGGTCGGCGCGCGCTTGCCGGACGCGCGCGAAGCAGCCCTGCTCGAATGCCCGAGCAATGCGCCGCTGCTCGACGTCACCGCGACCGGCGCGCTGGCCGGCGGCCGGGTGGTGGAATGGCAGCAGGCGGTGATGAACAGCCGCCTCATCAAGCTGTCCTTCGCCAACCGCTGAGGTGCGCCGCGCGCTCGACCTTGTCCGGCATGGCGGGGCCGCATAAAGCGATGCCGGGTCGTCGATCCAGGCTTGCGCTTCTGCGAGGGCCACGTCCGGCTCGATCGCCGCTTCGGAGCGTCTGCGGTGCTCGGCTTCGAGTTCAACCAAGGCCGTCGGACCCTTGGGCGTCCAACCGCCCCAGACCGCCTTGTTCCAGCGCGCCTTGAGCGAAACCGCGCACCAGGCGCGGCACGTCGCCGCTGAACAGATATTGCCCGCCAAAGGCGGCCTGGACCGGCGTCCGTTCCGTGGGCCATGGCAGGGCAGGGGCCGGTACATCGTTCCGGCCCTCACGAAGGGGGGTGCGATCAGCTTTTCGGCGGCAAAGAACGGCGCGAAACCGCCATGGAGCATTGTCACGGCGGCGTTGGAAGGTGTCGCGCCGGCCCGCCACCGCACACCGCGCACCCCGCCATCGCATACCGTGCACAAGGTCATTGGCCGGATCGTCCGATGGCGCTGGGCTTGCAAAGAAAAAGCGATCGCCGCAGCCGAGGCCCGCCTCAGAGCATTCCGAAAATCGCCATGCCCATCAGTCTAGTGGTGTGCCCCAGCCACCGCCATTGCCGGTTTGCACGAGAATCCGGTCGCCGGGACGAACCACGACGCCGCTGGCGAACGAATAGTCCTCGCGCACTCCATCCGCCCGCACGAGCGAAAGTCCGTTGGTGCCGCCGTGGCCACCGCCATTCGATCCCCAGACCGGCATCCGGTTCCGGCTGTAGCCCGCGGACAGCACAGCCCTGGCACGCAGCTTGTAGCTGACGGAAACGCCGCGCCCGCCCGAGTGCCTGCCCTTGCCCTCGCCGCTGTCATTCAGCTTCTTGTATCCCACGTCGAGGCCGTAACGTGCCTCGCAGATTTCGATCGGACAATTGAAGGTCTCGCCGTGGCTGCAGGAATACATGGCGTCCAGCCCGTCCCGTTCGGCGGTCGCCCCCCAGCCACCCATTTGCGGCTCCACCATGGTGAAACGGCGTCCCGTATCGGGGTGATTGCCGGCAATCACCGTGCCGCAGATCGAGGCGAAATGGCCGGCGGGCAGGCGCTCGGGCAAGGCCTTCGCCATACAGCGCCAGAGCATGTCGTAAAGGCGGATGCGCGTTTCAAAATAATAGCCGTGCGGCGCGGCGCCCTCCGCGTGGAAGATCGTTCCCGGTTCGGTGATCACCTCCAGCGGCCGGAAGGATCCGGCATTGGCAAAGAGTGTTGGGTCGGCCAGTGCCTTGAAGATCATCTGGGCCGAGATGATCGCCCCGTCGCGGCTGGTGTTGTAGGGGGCCGCCCGCTGCCCGGGGTTGCCCCGCAGATCGACAAGGAACTTCTCGGGCGAAACCGTGATGATGGCCTTCCAGAGCGCTCCGTCATCCTGCTCTTCCTCGATGCTGTAGCTGCCCTCCGGCAGGGCCGCGAGCCCGGCAAGCCCACGCCGCTCGCCTTCGGCGAAGAGATCGTCCAGCGCCGAACGGCACGTGCCAAGTCCGTAGCTTTCGACCAGCTGGCGGATGCGCGCATCCGCCTTGCGGCTGGCCGCCACCTGCGCCCAAAGATCGCCGCGCACGAAATCCGGCAAGCGTGAGTTGGCGGCAATGATCTCGAAGACCGATCGCACCTCTTCCCCGCCATCGAACAGCCGTACCGCCGGCAGGCGCAATCCCTCCTGGTAGATCTCGGTCACGTCGACGGCCATGGAGCCGGGCGTCTGGCCGCCGATATCGTTCCAGTGGGCGATGGAGGCCGTCCATGCGAACAGTTCGCCGTCCGCGAACACCGGCTGCGCGATCACCACGTCATTGAGATGGGTGACGCCTCCGAAATAGGGATCGTTGGTGACGAACATGTCGCCGTCGCGGATGTTGTCGAAGCCGGTCAGCTCGACGATGCGCTTGACCGCCTTGTCGAGCACGCCCACGAAGGTGGGAATGCCGGCTCCCGAACTCACCAGTTCGCCGCGGGCGTCGGTGATGCCCGTGCCCACATCCAGAACCTCATAGATGATCGGGCTCATGGCCGTGCGCTGGAGGACGGCGAACATCTCGTCCGCCGCCGCCGTCAGGCTCGCCTGGATCACCGAGGCTGTGATGGGATCGATCGCTTGCCTCGCCATGATCTAGACCTCGACCACGTGCACATCGCGCGGCAGCGAAGAGAGGATCTCCGGGCCGCCCGCCCGCAGGATCACGATTTCCTCCAGCCGGATGCCGAAGCGCCCGGGAAGATAGATCCCGGGCTCGATCGAGAACACCATTCCCTCCTCAAGAACGGTTTCGGAGGCGGCGGTGATATAGGGCGGCTCATGCCCGTCGATACCAAGGCCGTGGCCGGTGCGGTGGACGAAATACTCGCCGTATCCGGCATCGGAAATCACCTTGCGCGCCGCGGCGTCCACTTCTTTGGCCTTCACGCCCGGACGGGCGGCCTCCATGGCGGCGCGGACGGCATTTTCCACAATGGCATGGACCTGATCGTAGCCTTCGGGCGGGTGACCGACCACCGCCATGCGGGTGATATCGCTCGGGAAGCCCTGTTTGCGCGCCCCGATATCGATCACCACCGCATCGCCGTCCTGAAGCTTGCGGTCACCGGTCTGGTGATGCGGGAATGCCCCGTTGCCTGCACTGCCGACAATGGTGAACTGCGTCACCGCGCCTGCGGAAGAAAAATGCGCGCGGATGACGCCCGCCACGTCTTTCTCCGCCATGCCGGGTTTGATTGCCGCAAATGCCTTTTGCATGGCCTCATCGGCTATTCCCGCGTTCATCTTGATGAGACTGTATTCGCCCTCATCCTTGCGCATGCGCAGCGCACCGACCGTCTCGGCAGTGAAGGCATGGCGCGGCTGGGGCAGCGCGCCCAGCAGGAGAAGCGCGAAATCGGCGCGCATCGTCTCGTCGAGCACCACGGATCTGGCACCGTCGGCCGAGATGGCCGAAAGCGCTGTCGCCAGCGCCGTCTCGGGGCCTTCGTCATCGCTCCAGCAATGGAAGGAAATGTCCGTGTCCTCACGCGTGCCATCTGCATTGAGGATCGGCATCAGAAAGGTTTCGCCCGCCCGGGACACGAGGAGCAGGCAGGGCCGCTCGTCGGGATGCGGGTGGAAGCCCAGAAGCCACTGCATATGAGCTCCCGGGCCCAGCGCCACCAGGTCGGTCCCTGTTTCCCGCATTTTCTGTTTCAGGCGCTCAAGGCGCTTGGCAACATCGGCCATATTCTCTTTTCCTGTAGCTATGGGCTCACGCAGCGCTTCCGGTCGGATCATTGGCCTCGACCACGATCCGGCGACCGAAGGCGTCGCCCTCGTCAAATCCGCCAATGCGAGCGATTTCAGCTTCGGGTGGCGCCTCGCACGACCAGCGCCGGCTGAGGACCCACCCGCATTGTTTCCTGAGGATGGCCGCGTATTCGGCCCTCGTCCGGAGGCAGGGAGGCAATGTGCACCTCCGTGCCCGGCAATTTGCGGTCGCGCGCCATATGGGCAAAGATTTCGTCATGCCCGTGCGAGGCCGCAACCGGGCTGAAATTCATCACCTTCAACGGTTCCACGGCCAACTCCTCCTCCTTGATCGGACTCAGCCCGCAAAACCGTAAATCTCGCGCGCCCGCTCCGCGGTCACATAGCCGTTGCGGATATCGTCGCGGATGGCTTCGGGATCGCGCGCCTTCGGGTCGCCATAGCCGCCTCCGGTGCCGGTGCGGATGGAGATGACGTCATCCTTGTTGACGGTCAGGCCTGAAACGAAAGCATAGCTCTCGCTGGTTCCGTTGCGGCGCAGCACCTCCACATGGTTGGGCGACCCTTCCTTGCCGCCATCAAGCGCCCAGGGCAGCACCTTGGCGCGGGTGTAGCCGGCCGTCAGGAAGGAGCCATCGACGCGGATGCGGTAATCCAGACGAATGCCATGCCCGCCCGACCACTGGCCCTCGCCACCGCCGGGGATATTCAATTCCATCCGGTCGACGATCAGCCCGTTGCGCGCTTCCGAGATTTCGGCGGGGCAGTTGTAGGTCTCGCCGTGAAAGCCGGAGAAGATGGCGCTGTTGCCATCGCGGCCCCTGCTTGCACCCCAACCGCCAATCTGCGGTTCGATGATCGTGTAATGGCGGCCGGTATCGGGGTGAATGCCCCCGATGAAGGTTCCGCAGATCGACGAGAAGTGCCCCGAAGCAAGGCGGTCCGGCACCTGCTGGGCAAGGCAGCGCCACAGGAGATCGTAAACGCGGACCTCGGTCTCGAAGTAAAAGCCGATGGCCGAAGGCTCGCGGGCGTGAAACACCGAGCCTTCGCGCGTCAAGAGCCTGATCGGGCGGAACGAGCCGTCATTGCAGGGCGAATAGGGATCGGTCAGCGATTTGAAGATCATTTGCGCGCAGACCATCACCCCGTCACGGCTGGTGTTGGTCGGCCCTTCATCCTGATCGGGATTGTCGCGCAAATCGACCAGAAACTCGGTCTCGGAAATGGTGATCTTCACGTTGTAGACGCGGCCGTCATCCTGCTCTTCGGAAAGCTCGAACGTGCCATGCGGCAGCTTTCCCAGCTCCCGCAGGGAAACCTTCTCGCCGAAATCCATGAAGGCATCGACGGCTTCCTCGAAGGTCGCGACCCCGTATTTCTCCGCCGTTTCGCGCAGCCGCGATTCGCCGATGCGCACAGAGGCAATGGCCGCCCACACATCGCCTTCCAGAAAGTCGGGCATGCGCGAATTGGCCTTCATGATGTCGAAGACCGGCTTGATGGGCTTGCCTTTGGAGACGATCTTGATGGCCGGCAGGCGCAGGCCTTCCTGATAGATCTCCGTCGCATCTGCCGAGAGCGATCCGGGCGACTTGCCGCCAATATCGGAATTGTGGGCGATGTTGGCCGTCCAGGCGATGATCTTGCCACCGGCAAAGACCGGCATGGCCACGACGATGTCGTTGAGATGCGTCACGCCGCCGTAATAGGGGTCGTTGGTGGTGAAAACGTCGCCGGGCTCGATCTCGCCCGGCTTGTCGAACTTCTCCACGATGACCTGAACGGCCTTGTCGAGAACGCCGATAAAGGCCGGGATGCCCGCGCCGGAACTGGCAAGGCGTCCTTTGGCATTCATGATGCCGGTTCCCATGTCGAGAACCTCGTAGATGATCGAGCTCATCGCCGTCTTGCGCATCGCCGCGAACATCTCATCGGCGGTCGCCTGCAGCGAATTCTGGATGATCTCCAGAGTGATGGGGTCTGTGGTGTTGTTGCTCATGTCCCCTGCCTCACGCCTTCAGATGGATGTGGAGATTGCCGTAGCCGTCCACCTCGACCCGGTTGCCCGGATGAATAACGGTGGTGGTGCCGGGGTCCTCGACCACGGCCGGGCCGCTGAATGTCATGCCGGCTTCCAGCTTGGTGCCGTCATAGATATCCGCCTCATGGACACCTTCGAGGGCATAGTCCACGCTGCGCTGCCCCTTGAGGGCCACCTGCACATCGGTGCCGGTGGGCTCGCTTCTGGCCATGGTCAGCTTGCCGACCTCGGCAGAGGCGACGAGATGAATGCCCACCATCTCCACCGGCGCGTCGAGCCGGTAGGTGTATTCGCGCTCATAGGTTTCATGGAAGGCGGCTTCGATGGCGGCCAGCCGCTCATCGGTGACGACGCCATCCTCCAGAAGGACCTCCGTCGTGTGCTCCTGGTTCTGGTAGCGGAACTTGCCATAGCGCAGGAACTTGACCTGGTCGGCATCGATGCCTTCGCGGTCGAACTGCGCGCGCGCCCGATCCTCGGTTTCGGCAAAGACGGTTTCGAGCCCCTTCGCTGCGCCCGGCTTCAAATCGGCCAGACGGGTCACGAAGTAGTCCCGCCGCAGGTCCGACATCATCATGCCCCAGGCGGAGAACACGGCCGCTGCCGCCGGCACCACCACCTTCTTGACCCCCAGCTCGGCGGCCAGTGCCACCGCATGCATCGCGCCGCCGCCGCCGAAGGCGACCAGTGTGAAATCGCGCGGATCGTGGCCGCGATTGAGCGAGACCAGCTTCAGCGCATTGACCATATTGTTGTTGGCGATCCGGATAATGCCGCGCGCCGCCTCGGCTGCATCGACACCGAGCTTTTCGCCAACGGCAGTGATCGCCGTCTCGGTCGAGGCCATGTCGGCCTCCACTTCGCCGCCGCAGAAATAGTCGTGGTTGATGCGGCCGAGCCAGAGATTGGCATCGGTCGTGGTGGCGCTGGTTCCACCACGGCCATAGGCCGCCGGTCCTGGCGCAGCACCGGCCGATTGCGGGCCCACATGCAGCTTGCCGAAATCGTCCACCCAGGCGATCGACCCGCCGCCATTGCCGATCTCCACGAGATCGACCACCGGCACCATGATCGGATAGCCCGCCGTGGTGCGTTCGCGCTCGATCCAGTAGTCGGTCATGATCTTGACCTGACCGTCCTCGATCAGCGAGCACTTCGCGGTGGTGCCACCAATATCGAGGGCCAGCACATTGGGTTCGCCGATCAGCTTGCCCAGTTCCGCCGCGCCCCAGAAGCCGGAAGCCGGTCCCGATTCCACCATGGTGATGGGAACCTGCGTGACCACATCGAGCGACTCCACACCGCAATTGGACTGCATGATGTAGAGATTGCGGTCAAAGCCCTTGTCCTTCAGCCCGCCGGCGAGGCGCGACAGATAGCGCTCGGCGATCGGCTGGACATAGGCCGACAACACCGCGGTGTTGGTGCGCTCATATTCGCGCCACTCGCGGGTGATCTGGTGCGACGCAACAGCCGAGACGTCCGGCCAGAGCGTCTTCACCTCGGCAAGAACCGCCTGTTCATGTTGTGGATTCGCATAGGAATGCAGGAAGGAAATGGCGACGGCTTCAACGCCATCGGCCCTGAAGTCGTCAAGGATCGCCTGAAGCCCCGAAAGGTCCAGCGGGGTCATTTCCTCACCGCGGTAGCTCATGCGGCCCGGCAGCTCACGCCGCAGGTAACGCGGCACGAATGGTTCCGGTTTCTTGTAATGCAGGTTGAAGAAATCCGGGCGGTTGCCGCGCGCGATCTCCAGCGTATCGCGAAACCCCTCGGTGGTGATGAGCCCCACCTTCACGCCCTTGCGCTCGGTCAGCGCATTGATGACGACGGTGGTGCCATGAGCGAGGAAGTCCACGGATGACGGGTCGAGCCCGGCCTTGTCCAGAACGTTGAGCACACCCTGCTCGAAATTGGGCGGCGTCGTATCGGACTTTGCCGTGATGACGCGCGCAACACCGTTTGCATCGGTTTCGAAGGCAACCAGGTCGGTGAATGTGCCGCCCACATCGGTTGCCACGCGGATTGTCTTGTCGGCCATTACGCCACCTCCTCTTGCTCAAACCGTTCGCGCAGCATGAAACAGACCGCGCCCGGCAGTTTCAGCGTCTCTGCCGCCGCCACCTTTTCTGGCGTATAGAAACCCGCCTCATGCAGGCAGTTGATGCTGCCCACCACATTGCCGGCCAGCTCGACCGGGATGTTGATCACCGACTCGCAGCCCAGCGACCGGATCAGGTCATGGTCGAAAAAGACCTCGGCAATGCTCTCGATGTCATTGGCCACGAACATGCGCCGTTCCTTCAGGACCTGGCGCGCCCAATCCGTCTCGTTGACGGGCTTGGTGCCGGAAACCGGATAGGCTTCGGGCATGTTGGAGTAGAAGCGCGACGACACGCCCGCCCGGAAATCGAAGCTCATCAGCGTGAACAACTTCACGCCGATTACCTGCCGCGTGAGATGATAGAGCGCGTCGAACGCGGTCGCGGGCTGGTTGTCGGCAGCGGCAAGCGCGCGTTCGAAAGACGCGTAGTCGGGCATTTCCGTCATGACGGTTCCTTTGTGAGGCTGTTTTTCAGCTCATGTTCCTCGCGGGTGATCACCGGCACCGCACCGATCAGCCCGCGCGTGTAGGGGTGTTGCGGCCGGGTGAAGATGGTCTCCACCTCGTCGAGTTCGACCATGCGGCCCTTCTCGAAGACGGCCACCCGGTCGGCAATGTTGCGCACCACGGCGAGGTCGTGCGTGATGAAGAGATAGGTGAGCTTTCGCTTCTGCTTGAGCTCGGAAAGAAGCTTCAGGATCCGGGCCTGCACCAGGACATCGAGCGCCGAGGTGGGCTCATCCAGAACAACCAGATCGGACTCGCAGGCAAGCGCCCGGGCAATCGCCACACGCTGCCGCTGACCGCCGGACAGGGCCGCCGGCGAGCGCGACCGCAACTCGGCGGGAAGGCCCACCTCTTCCAGAAGCGTGCCGGTGCAATCCCAACGGCCGCGTTTCTCTCCAATGTCATGAACGTCCAGCGGCAGGCGCAACGATGCGCCGATGGTGCGCTTGGGGTTGAGCGACGAAAGCGGGTTCTGCTGCACGAGCTGAATGGCCCGGCGATGTTTTGCCAGTCGCCGCGCCGGCAAGACTTCACCGCGATAGGTGACGGTGCCGGTGGTCGGCGGGTAGATGCCCAGCGTCATGTTGGCGATGGTCGATTTTCCCGAGCCGGATTCGCCGACGATGGCGAGGCATTCGCCTTCCATGACGTCGAAGGAGATGCCTTCCACCGCACGCACCTCGCGGTCGCCCACATGGAAGATCTTGGAAATGTCCCTGAGGGAAAGAAGCGGAGCCGTCATCGTGCACCTCCCGGCTCGCCGCAGCTCTCGTGAACGATCAGCGGCTCGTGAAACCGCTCCGATGCTTCTTCGATATCCGGAATTCCCCCGCCGGTGATGCGCGGAATGGCGCGCATCAGGGCCTGGGTGTAGGGGTGTTGCGGATTGTCGAAAAGGTCGTCGGTGCGCGCCTGTTCCACCAGCCGGCCCTTGTAGATGACATAGACCCGGTCGGCGAATTCCCGCACCACACCGAGATTGTGCGAGATGAACAGCACCGAGGTGCCATGGCGTGTCACCACATCGCGCATCAGTTTCAGGGTCTGCGCCTGGACGGTCACGTCGAGCGCCGTGCCCGGCTCATCCGCGATCAGAAGCGAGGGCTCGTTGGCCAGCGCCATGGCGATCATCACCCGCTGGTTCATGCCACCCGATAGCTGGAACGGGTAGCTGGCGAGAACCCGCGCGGGGTCCGGGATAAGCACTTCATCGAGAAGCGCCGTGGCCCTCTCCATGGCCTGCGTCTTCCCGATGCCGGGCGCGCTGCGTCTCAAGACCTCATGAAACTGCGCGCCGACCGTATAGACGGGATTGAGGGAAGAGGTCGGGTCCTGAAAAATCATCGACATGCGCGTACCGCGCAGCGCGTGACGCTCGCTCTGCGACAGCTTCTCAAGGTCTCGCCCCTCGAACTGAAGCAGACCGTCGACACGCGTGCCGCGCGCCATCTGCAGGAGCCCGATGATCAGCCGCGCGGTGACCGATTTTCCGGATCCGGACTCCCCGACAAGCGCGACGCGCTCCCCCTTGGCGATATGCAGCGATATGCCATGCAGCACATCGATGATGCCGGTATAGGTGCGAAAGCTCAGATGCAGGTCGCGGATCAGAAGGGTTGGCTCACTCATTCGTCGACCCCCAGTATTTCGCGCAGCGCATCGCCGAGAAGGTTGAAACCGAACACTGCCACCAGGATCGCAAGGCCCGGGAAGACGGTGAGCCACCAGGAATCCGGCAGATACTTGGCTCCCTCCGCCACCATCGAGCCGAGATCGGGTGTCGGCGGCTGGACGCCAAGGCCAAGGAAGGAAAGTGACGAGGCGATCAGGATCACAAAGCCGAGATCGAGCGTCATCTTGGTCAGGATGGCCGGCACGCAGTTGGGCAGGATTTCGCGGAACATGATGTGCAGACGCGACGACCCGATCACCTCTGCCGCCAGCACATAGCCTTCTTCGCGTTCGCCGCGCGCCAGATTGTAGACAAGCCGCGTGTACCAGGGCCACCACATGGCCGTCACGGCGAGCATGCCATTGAAGAGCGTCGGTTCCAGCAGCCCCATGATCGACATGGCCAGCACCAGCGGCGGGATCGACAGGAAGACATCCGTCACCCGCATCAGGATCGATTCCGTCCAGCCTCCGAGGTAGCCGGCGGCAAGCCCGATGGTGACCCCGACGGGAACGGCCACCGCCAGCACCACCACGCCGAGGAAGAGCGAGATCCGGTAGGCGTAGAGGATGCGGCTGAACAGGTCCCGGCCGACAAGATCGGTCCCGAACAGATAGGGCCAGCCGGGCGCCTTGTTGAAGTTGGCGAAATCCACCACCGCGCCGCGATGGTCGGGAAACGGCGCAATGACATCGGCAAAGACGGCCGCCAGAACGACGAGCGTGATGAGGAGGACGCCGAGCGCGGAGAGCGGATTGCGCAGAAGGATCGCGAGCGTACGGGTCATGTGGACCTCTGCGACAGGCGGATGCGCGGATTTATGATGGCGATCAGGATATCCACGATGATGTTGACGATCAGGAACATGGCCGAGATGACCAGCACCGTTCCCACAATGGCATTCAGGTCCTTGCGCAGGATCACGGCCACGCCGTAGCGCGACAGGCCCGGCCAGGCGAAAACCGCCTCCACCAGAAAGGCATTGCCAAGCATGGCCGCGAAATCGAGGCCGATAATGGTGAGCGACGGGATGAGCGAAGGCCGGAAGGCGTAGCGCCGCGCGAT
Organism: Stappia stellulata DSM 5886; assembly: GCF_000423705.1. Lineage (GTDB taxonomy): Bacteria > Pseudomonadota > Alphaproteobacteria > Rhizobiales > Stappiaceae > Stappia > Stappia stellulata. The sequence continues at coordinate 279,381 of NZ_AUIM01000012.1, forward strand.
CTTGCGTTCAGGAAACCCGTAGGAGCGGGCCATCTCGATATAGGGCCGGCCATATGTCTCGACCATATTGGCGCGCGTCAGCCGCGCGGCCTGTCCGATACCGGAAAGCGCAAGGGCAAAGGCCGGCAGCACCAGATGCGACAGCGCATTGGCGAAGGCCGCAATGTTCCCCGCCGCCAGCGTATCCACCAGCAGGAAGCCGGTGACGCTGGGGATGGCGTAGGAATCCGAAATGCGCCCGGCAACCGGAAAGAGCGGGAGGAAATAGGCGAAGAGCAGCATCAGGATCACCGCCCACACGAAACTCGGTGCCGAGACACCGAGGATCGAGATCACCCGCACCGTGCCGTCGATCCAGCTGTTGCGGTAGCGTGCCGACAGGATGCCCAGCGGCAGGCCGATCAGGATCATCATTGTCCCGGCCAGCAGCACCAGTTCCAATGTTGCCGGCAGGAATTGCGCGATGTCGGCGGTCACCGGACGGTTCGTATAGAGCGATACGCCGAGATCACCGCGTGCGAGATCGGCGAGGAAGTAGCCGTATTGAAGCGGCAGCGGCTCATTGAGATGCAGCTTCTCGCGCAGCACCTCCACCTGCTCGGGGGACGCGCTCGGGCCCAGCGCGATGCGCGCCGGATCGCCCGGAATGATCCGGGCGATGGTGAAGATGAGCATGGAGACCCCGATCAAAACGATCAAAGAAATCCCCAGCCGCTTCAGGATGAGGCGGGTTACAGACGACATTGCGTCACCATTTGCTGAAGGAGCACCGGCCCGGTCGCTTGTTCGACCGAAGCAGTTGCCTCGATCGCTATTGTCCGGTCATTTCCATAAGCCGGAAGCTGAAGCCCATGCCGTCGAGGCCGAAAGCCTTGGCCGGGTCCTGCAGTGCCGGGGCCTTGACCCGGTCGCTTGCAACAAACACCGACTGCCGGTCGTAGGCATAAATCGTCGGCGCAATCTGCATCAAACGGTCATTGAGCTGGGAATAAGCGACCTCGCGCTCTTCGGGCGTGGCAGCCTTGCGCCCCTTGTCGAGCGCCGCATCCACCTGCTCGTCGTCCAGATACTCCGGAGATTGCCAGGTGCCGCGCACCGATGAATGATACATGGGATAAAGCAGCGTATCGGGATCCCCGGTCACCGCATTGGCGAAGATTTGCGAGATATGCGGTGTCGTTTCCGGGTTGGTCACCTGCTCGGTGAAGAGCGCCCAGGGGATCTTGCGGATTTCCGACTTGATGCCGATCTCCGCGAAATTCGCCTGCATGAGAAGAGCAAAGCGCTCCTCGATTGCAACCTCGCCGATCCATGAAACTTGGAGCGTGAACTCGGAAGGATCATATTTGCAGTCAGCAAGATATTGCCGCGCCGCGTCCACATCCCGCTCAAGTTTCCGGTCAACCGGATTGGAACCGTACATGCCGACAGGAACGCCACCCGTCGACGGGCTGCCCTGAGCCACACCGTCGGAGATGGAGACCATTGCAAGACCTGTTGCGTAATCATAGGCCTTGGCCAGTGCCAGGCGGCAATTGGCATCGTCCAGCGGCGCTTTCGCGGTGTTCATCTTGATGTAGAAGCCGCCGCCGCCGGTCTCGGTGAAAAGCTGCGCGCCGTCGGCAGCCAGCGCCTTCATCACCTCCGGCGGGAGCCATTGCGAGGAAATGTCGTGTTTTCCCTGCGCGATCAGGGTTCGTACAGTCGCTGCCTCAAGTCCGTAGCGCAGGCGCACCGTATCCGGCGCCGCATCGGGAACACCGAGAAAATAGTCGGCGTTCTTCTGCATCACGGTTTCATCCTGCGGATTGTGCGCGGAGACCGAGTAGGCACCGGTGCCGGCAGAATTGGACGAAAGAAAAGCCTGCCCCCAGTCCTTCATCTCGCCTTCACCGTCACCGAGATTTTCCATCACCAGTTTCTTGTCGACGATGGGCAGGCGCACAAGCGAGGCAATGAAGGGCGAATAGGTTTCGGTGAGCTTGAAGCGAACCGTGTGTGTGTCGACCGCCTCGGCGCTCTCGACCTTTTCGAACAGGAAGGAAAGACCCTGCCCCAGCGCATTCATGCGCTCGAAGGAAAACACTACATCCTCGGCAGTGAGCGGATTGCCACTTTGGAAGGATACATCGGAGCGCAGCTTGAACACGAAATCCGTGCCGTCCATCTCCCAGCTTTCGGCAAGGTGCGGCGCATATCCCGGCCCGCCCTGAATGGGCAGAACCAGCGTGTCATAGACGTTGAACATCAGGATCGAGTCGGCGTAGTCGCTCGCCTTTCCCGGGTCCATTTCGCCTACGGCGACCTCGTCGAGGCGAAGAACGCTCTCCGCCGCGGCCTCGAGCGGATGAAGCGGCGAAAGCGCGGTCGCGGCAAGGAGCGCCGCAGCCAGGAAGATGGAAGGCTTTTTCATTATGTTTCCCCTTTTTTTTCGTGAGATTCACCGGCGGGAGAATGAAGCGCGCGAAGCCCGGGCTCCTCGCCGAACACGTCCATCGTCCCGACCCACAGAACAGCTGCCGGCTCGTCCGTGTGGTTCCACGTGGCGTGCGTGCGGGAAGACTGGAAATGGATGGAGTCGTTCTCCCCCAGAACGCTCAGCTCCCCCTCGAGCTCGACCGTGATCGCGCCCTTGAGAACGAAGATCATTTCCTCGCCCTCATGGGCAATGGGCTCGCCCCGGTGTCCCGGCGGTTCGTGAATGATGACGCTGCGCAGCACATTGCCGGGAAAGGAGGAGGAAACACGCTCGTAGCTGAGCGAGTTCTCGCTGATGGCATATGTCGCGCGCTGATCATGCCGCGACAGCGCGGCCCCGGCGCCAGGCTGGGACAGGAAGTTGGCCACTTCCACCTGAAGGACCTGCGAAACGGCAACCAGCGAGGAGAGAGAGGGGGTGGCGATGCCTCGCTCGATTTGGGAGATGAAGCCGACTGACAGGCCCGCACCGTCGGCAACCTCTTTCAAGGTCAGACCGAGCTCCCGGCGCCGACGGCGCAGCTTCTTGCCCAACTGTGTTGGCTGCTCAGAAATCTTGGCCAAGACGACTATCAGCCCCTCTAGTCATTTTAGTGCTGTTAAAATTTAAGCGGCACTAAAATTTCACGTCAAGCCCTGTCGTGGCAGTTTTCTGGCTCGTTGACTGAGCTGCTCCCCGATCGTTGGACAGGATCTGGCGGAATTGAAGCGACACGCTGGACCTGCCGACCTGGTCTCGGGCGAGCCGCCACTACTTGCACGAGGGATCGCGCCACGCCTTCGCCCGCCTGCGCGAAACCGGGCGCCGGGTCCGTCACTCGCAAGGCGCGGAGGCACGTCACTCGACTTCATTCACCTCCTCCCCGCGCGCCTCCGCGAATTGGCTGACAGATAGCGATAGTCCGCGAGATTTTTGGCGAGGGTGGGTCCAGAAGTTCCCGTGAATTCAATCGGTTGGTTTTTGGTGGCGCCTTTCGCGGCATGTTTGTAAAAAATGTTGTTTAGCTATTTCAGATGCTTAGGGTGGAAAAATTAGTATAGTGCAAGTGATTCTGGCGCGTCGGGGGCAGGGCGGGGCTGGCGATTATTTCAAGAGCGCGGCCCCTCGCACCCGAAAGCGTCGCCGCGACAAGGTCATGCTGAGACAGACGAAGCGCGCCAGAAGCGCCTTTGTTTGACGGCGTCAGTCAGGGTTATATTGCAGTTGAACAATCGATACGGAAACCTCGCATCCCACGTCTACAATCTCGACAAGCACATCGGAAAATCCTTCGGCGACGTCGAATTCTACCGTGAGCGCCTTCGCGACAGCACAGGGCCGATCCTCGAGCCGGCCGTCGGCAACGGGCGCGTCCTGATCCCGTTGCTCGACGCCGGTTTGCAGGTCGTCGGTTTCGATGCCTCCCAGGAAATGCTCGACCATTGCACGCGTGAATGCGCGGCCCGGTCTCTCTCCCCGCATGTGACGCGCCAGACCTTCGAGGACTTCGCGTATGACGAATGTTTCGAGGCGGTCATCATCCCGGCGGGATCGTTCCAGCTGATCACCGACCACTCCGTGGCGATGGCCGCGCTGAAACGGATCTTCGATCATCTCCTCCCGAACGGGCGGGTGATTCTGGATGTCGATCCGATTGGCAGCGTCTTGAGCGGGGCGAGCGGCATCCGCCGGTGGACGACGCAGGACGGCGACCTCCTGACACTGACGGCGCAACTGGCCGAAACCGATTTCGTCGCCCAGACCACGGTTTCGCACCTTCGATACGATCGCTGGCGCGCAGGGCAACTGGCGGCGAGCGAACTGGAATTCTTCAGCCTGCGATGGTGGGGCGTCGAGGAGCTTGGCCTGGCGCTGCGGGCAACCGGCTTCGTCGATGTGACCGTGTCCGGAAATTACCAGCACGGGAAAGCCCCGGAGAACGATGACCGGTCGATCACCTTCGAGGCCCGGCGTCCGGCGTAGCTTCGTGCCCGCGGTGTCGCATGGCGCGGGCCTGTCACGGGTCAGGGCACATCGACCGGCCGCCGTTCGCGCCGGACGCCGCAATGCGTCACGATCGCGCAAGCCGGCGGCCGGATCCTTCAATGGTCGTTGGCCGGAGCCGGGAAACGGTGGAATGGCATGAAGCTCTTTCGCGTGATCAAACACGCCCTTTGGAAAGCCGGCTTCATGCGTCGCACCGGTGCCCCGTTCTGGGTGGTGCGCGCGCATTTCCTGTCAGACTATTTCCACAAGCACTTCGGTGGTTGCCGTGAAGCAGGGCGGCGACACAGACGCGCACGGGATGATTTCAGACGGTCGTCGCGACATCTCGACTTCGACGACGACTGGTTCAGCGGAAGCGTTCCGACCTTGTTGCGCGCGGTCGACAAGGCCGGTCTTGGACAGCGGGAAGGCCTGAACTGTCTGGAGATCGGCTGCTGGCAGGGGCTTTCGACCAATTTCTTCCTGACGACCTTGAGCGGGTCGCGATGGACATGCGTGGACACCTGGGCGGGGTCCGACGAGCACAAGAGCGGTCGTTGCGCCACGCAACAGGTGCTGGCGCAGGTGGAAGACACCTTCGATGCCAACCTGTCCGGCTTCCGGGGCCGGTATGCAAAACACAAGGGGACGTCGCTGTCCTTCTACAGTCTTTCCGCAGAGAGGGGTCCCTATGACCTGATCTTCATTGACGGGTCGCATCACAGCGACGATGTCATCGTCGACGCGGTCAAGTGCTTCGAAATGTTGCGAGATGGGGGGCTTCTGATTTTCGACGATTACTTCTGGACGTACTACGAGCGCGAGATGGACAATCCGGCGGCCGCCATCAATGCGTTTCTGCGCCTGAAGCGTCAGTGTCTGGAGATCGTCTGCTTCGATTACCAGTTGATCGTGAGGAAGCTGTCGAGTTCCTCGCGTCGGGATTCGGGTTGAACCGTTGCACGTCTGCCCACGTGCAGCCGAACCGCCGGCATTTCGGCACGGGCCTTTCCCGGGCGCGCGGACCTTCCTCGCAGGCGGCGTGAAACGGCCGTGATCAGAACCACCTGAGTGGTCCGGATTGATTTTGCTGAAGGAGGCTAAAAGGCGCTCTTTCTAAAGTGGCGGGTCAAGAAAATGAAATACGATCCAAATCTAATTTACGATCTTGGGTTACATAAGGGCGAGGACACCGAGTATTATCTGAAGCGTGGCTTTAGAGTTGTGTCGGTGGAAGCTGACGAGGACTTGGTGAGGAGAAGCCAAGTTGAGTTTCGAGAGTATATAGAAGATGGGAGGCTTGTAATCATTCACGGCGCGATAAGTGATGCGGCGGAGGATTGGATTACCTTCTATAAAAATCCGAAAGTCTCTGTATGGGGAACTGTGGTTAAGAGTTGGGCGGAACGAAACTCAAATCTTGGTGCGGATTCTGTCGAGGTTACTGTGCGAGTTGTCAAACTCAAAAGGCTTTTTGAAGATTATGGAATCCCTTATTACTTAAAAATTGATATTGAGGGAATGGACTTATTTGCTCTTAAAACTCTTCTTCTGTGTGCTGAAAGGCCCAAGTATGTCTCTATAGAAAGTGAAAAGGTTGATTTCGACAAGCTCATTGAAGAATTCAAAGTGTTGGAAGAGTTGGGATTCGATTCGTTTTTCTTGGTTGAGCAATCTGGCGTCTCAAAACAAAAAATCCCAGAAAACTCCACTGAAGGAAAAATGATAAAATTCGAATTCAAGCAAGGATCGTCAGGTCTATTTGGAAGCGATCTGGGTGATGCATGGATCTCAAAGGAAGAAGCTGTCGATAGATACAGGGATGTATTTCGAATGTATCGAATTTTTGGCGACAGATCCTTATTTACAAAAGTATATCCATTGCGGGTTGCTAAGGGAATTCTGCAAAAGCTGATGCGGAAGCAAATACCTGGATGGTATGACACGCATGCAAGGTTGAGGGACTGAGCGTTTGAATGAGCGAATGGCGCGGTAATAAATGGCGCGGTAATAAAAAGACGCCCAACAGCCGTGCACGACCGCAGCTCGAGGACCTGGAAGACACCCGCTGACCTGTGATCCGACGTCCCGCCAGCCTTCGCTCGGCCGGCGCGTGGAGTTTTCACAGTCGCGTGAGAATCACGCATAACTTCCGGCCTTTCGGGTTCTGCTTCGGAAGCTTTCTTATAACTAGCTGATAAATAAGATAAAAAACATCCTGTTCTGGATGGTGGTATCTGGCATGCCGCTTGCTTTGATGGCGGTGCCGGCATAGTGAGGCCTGCCGAGGCAGGGCCGGATACGACAGGAACGGGAGGATGTTTTGATGGTTAGAGTAAGACGAGTTCTGTTTGCGACGGCGGCGGCCCTGGGTCTGTCGCTGTCGGCGGCGCAGGCTTCGGAGCTTCGCGTCGGTTTCACGCTCGATGCCATGACGCTGGATCCGGCCAATCACCGCAATCGCGAAACCGAGACCATCATTCGCAACATGTACGACGGCCTGGTCACCCGTGACGGCGACATGAAGGTCGTTCCCCAAATCGCCGAATCCTTCGAGATGGTGTCGCCGACGGTCTATGATTTCCGGATCCGGGAGGGCGTCACCTTTCACGACGGTTCGTCGCTGACGGCGGAAGACGTGCGCTTCACCTTCGAACGCCTGACGGCCGAGGGCGCAATGGGCGATGGCCAGACCAGTCCGCGCAAGAGCCTGCTCGGGCCGGTCGAATCCGTCGAGGTGCGCGACGGCAATACGGTGCGTATCACGCTGTCGGAACCCTGGCCGATCCTGCCGGCGATGCTGCCCTTCCAGGAGGTCGTGTCCAAGGCCTTCGTGGAAAAGGTCGGAACGCAGGGACTTGCGACGCAGGCGAACGGCACCGGCCCCTTCAAGCTGGTCGACTGGCGCAAGGGCGATGCCATCATCATGGAGCGGTTCGAGGACTATTACGGCGGCGCGCCCTCCATCGAGCCGGTCGGCGAGGCCTGCGTCGAGCGTGCCATCTTCAAGATCATTCCCGAATCGGCGTCGCGCGTGGCGGCGCTGCTTGCCGGTGATGTCGACATCATCAACGAACTGCCACCCTTCTCCGTCGAGCAGGTGAAGAGCAATCCCGGCACCGACGTGATGACCGTCAACGGCACCCGGAGCTTCTTCGTCGCCATGAACATGGAAGGCGATCTGTTCAGCGATCCCAGGGTTCGCCGCGCCGCGGCCCATGCGATCGACAAGGACCTGATCATCGATCGCATTCTCGGCGGCAACGCCGCGCGGATCGAGGGCATCCTGTCGCCGGACGCCTTTGCTGCCAGCACCGATCTTCCGGTTTATGAATACGATCCGGAAAAGGCGCGCGCGCTGCTCGCCGAAGCCGGATATCCGGATGGCGTCGAGATCACCATGGACACCGTCGGCGCCTACAAGGACATCGCCGAGGCGGTCGCATCGCTGCTGACCAAGGGCGGGTTCAACACAAGGGTCGCGGTCGGCGAGGGCGCGCAGATGACCCAGAAGTGGCGCACCAAGGGCGGGCCGAAGTCCGGTGACATGTATTTCACCTCCTGGGGCAACGGCTCGCTCGATCCCTTCGACATCTTCACCCCGACCCACCGGACCAACGACCGCGGCAACTCCGCCGGCTATGCCAACCCCGAGGTTGACCGGCTGCTGGACGCAGCTGCGATCGAACCCGACACGCAAAAGCGCGCCGCGCTCTACCGTGAGGCCGAGCAGATCGTCAATGGCGACCTGCCGTATGTCTACCTCTGGGTGCCCCAGGACATTTACGGCGTGTCCAAGCGCCTGACGGGATGGCGTCCGAGCGCGGACAGCCGCATCAACCTGCACGACGCTTGCGTCGACTGACCACAGAACGGACGGGACAAGCATATGTCGTTGGGCAAGCTCGCCGAAAGGCTGCTCCATCTCGTCCCCGTTTTGCTCGGTGTGAGCGTCATCGTCTTCCTGATGATGGCGCTGACCCCGGGCGATCCGGTGGACATCATGATCGGAGACCAGAACGTCACGCCGGAGCAGGAACAGGCGATGCGCGAGGATCTGGGCCTGGACCTTCCGGTCCATCGCCAGTTCTTCGTGTTCCTCGGAAACGCGGTGCAGGGGGACTTCGGCACCAGTTTCTACCATCGCCGGCCCGTGCTCGACGTTATCGTCGAACGGCTGCCCGCGACCATCGAGCTCAGTCTCGTTGCCCTGATCATCGCGCTGGTGACGGCGATCCCCCTCGGCGTCCTGGCCGCGATCCGGCGCAATTCCATCCTCGACAAGATGGCCACCGTGGGCTCGCTGCTCGGTGTCTCGCTGCCCGGCTTCTGGTTCGGCATCCTGCTCCTGATGCTCTTTGCCGTTCACCTGCAATTGCTGCCGGTCTCCGGCCGCATCGGCTTTTCCAGCGAGATCGAGCCGATAACCCATTTCCTGCTGATCGACACATTGCTGCGCGGACGCCCGGATGCGTTCTGGGATGCGCTGAAGCACATCCTGCTGCCGGCGATTACGCTGGGGCTGCCGATGACCGCCATCCTGATGCGGGTCACCCGCACCTCCATGCTTGAGGTGATGCGGCAGGACTACATCGTCTTCGCCGAGGCCAAGGGGCTGAAGCGCGGACGGATCCTTTTCCGCCATGCCCTCAAGAACGCGCTGATCCCGACCGTCTCCGTGGCCGCCATCGAGACCGGATCGCTGCTCGGCGGCAACATGATCGTGGAGACCGTGTTCGGCTGGCCCGGTCTCGGGCGGCTGGTGGTGGAAAGCGTCTTCCTGCGCAACTACCCGCTCGTTCAGGCTGCGGTGCTGTTCTACGCGGTGACCTATGTGCTGCTGAATTTCATCGCCGACATTCTCTACACGACGCTCAATCCGAGGGTGAAGCTGTGACGAGTGCCGCAATCCATTCCCCACCGGTCGCCAAGGCGTCCGGCGCCGGGCAGACGATCTTCCAACGCAACCTTCGACAGTTCGCCGCAAACCGCCTGGCGATGGCGAGCGTCGGGGTTGTTCTCCTCTTCGTGCTCCTGGCGATCTTCGCGCCCTTCATCGCGCCGCACGATCCCAACGAGACAGACCTCTTCCGCCGCCTGCAGCCGCCGGCCTGGCAGGCGGGCGGCGAATGGGCCTATCTGCTCGGCTGCGATGCGCTGGGGCGCGATATCCTCTCGCGCATCATCTACGGTTCGCGGATCTCCATCTTCATCGGCGCCGCCGTGATCTTCGTCGCGACCACCGTCGGCATCGCCGCGGGCCTCGCGGCCGGCTACTTCCGTGGCTGGGTGGATGTGGCGATCTCGCGCCTGGTCGATATCCTGCTGAGCTTTCCCTATCTGATCTTCGCCATCGGCCTGATGGCGATGATGGGGCCGGGCCTCGTCAACATCATCCTGGCGCTTGCCTACAAGGAATGGGTGATCCCCTGCCGGGTGGTGCGCGGCGAGACGCTGGCAACCCGCGAGCTGGAGTATGTCGAGGCCGCGCGGGCGCTTGGCGCGTCTTCCGCGCATATCATGGTCAAGGAGATCCTGCCCAACATCCTGTCGCCGGTGATCGTGGTTTCGACCATCCGCATCGCGCATGTGATTATCCTCGAGGCCAGCCTCAGCTTCCTCGGCCTCGGCGTTCAGCCGCCGACGGCTTCCTGGGGGTCGATGGTCGCCGATGGCCGCGCCTTCATTCTCGGCGCGTGGTGGGTCAGTACCTTTCCCGGTCTCGCGATCCTGCTGCTCGTGCTTGCCATCAACGTGGCGAGCCAGGGCTTGCGCGATGCCTTCGACCCGAGGTTTCAGGAGTGACCATGTCTCACAATGAAAATCTGCTTGAGGTCGACGGCCTGCGCACGGTCTTCGACACGAGCGAGGGGATGGTGCGCGCGGTCGACGGTGTCGACGTGACGGTCCGGCGCGGCGAATGCCTCGGCGTCGTCGGCGAATCCGGATCCGGCAAGAGCGTCACCTTTTCCTCCGTGATGGGGCTGGTCCGCTCTCCGGGGCGGATCGAGAGCGGCTCCATCCGCTTCGAGGGCCGGGATCTGACCCGCCTGTCCCCGCGCGAGATGCGCGCCATTCGCGGTCGCGACATCTCCATGACCATGCAGGACGCCCTGACGGCGCTCAATCCGGCGCTCACCGTTGGCGAGCAACTCTCCGAGATGCTGGACGCGCATGACGAGGATCTGCCTGCGCGCGGTGGGGCGCGCCGGCGGGCGATCCGCGACAAGTCGGTGGAGATGCTGCGGCTTGTCGGCATTCCCTCGCCCGACAGCCGTCTCGACCAGTATCCGCACGAGTTCTCCGGCGGCATGCGTCAGCGCATCATGATCGCCATCGCGCTTGCGCCCGGACCCAAGCTCCTGATCGCCGACGAGCCGACCACGGCGCTCGACGTGACCATCCAGGCGCAAGTGCTGGAACTGATCTCCGAGATTCGCGCAAGGCTCGGCATGAGCGTCGTGCTCATCACCCACGATCTCGGCGTGGTGGCCGAACATTGCGACCGCGTGATGGTGATGTATGCCGGGCAGGTCGTGGAGGAGGGGGCGACGGTGGATGTCATTTCCAATCCGCAGCACCCCTACACGCGCGGGCTGCTCGGCTCCATTCCGCGCCTGTCGCTGCGCGGCAAGCCGATCCGGCCGATCCAGGGGCAGGTGCCCAATCTCGTCGGGCTGCCGCCGCAATGCCGGTTCTATTCCCGCTGTCCCGACCGCACGGAGGCCTGTCTGCAGTTCGTCGAAATGCGCAATGTCGGGTCGGACCGCCGCGCGCGCTGCATTGCCCTCACGCAGGAGGAGGTCGCATGACATCGACGGCCAACCCGCTTTTGAACGTTGAAAATCTGTCCAAGGTCTACGAGGGGCGGCAAAGCCTCGCCAATCGGTTGGCCGGGGTTCAGCCCTTCTCGGTCCGCGCCGTCAACGACGTCTCGTTTCATGTCGAGCGCGGCGAGGTTCTCGGTCTGATCGGCGAGAGCGGCTGCGGCAAATCCACGCTCGGACGTGCGGTCCTGCGCCTGCACGAGCCGACCGCGGGCCGTGTGCGGTTCGATGGAGAGGACGTCACGGCGCTCTCCGCCGGTGCGCTGAAGGACATGCGCCGGCGCATGCAGATCGTCTTTCAGGACCCTTATGCCTCGCTCAATCCGCGCTCGACGGTCGCCGATATCGTCGGCCTGCCGCTCAGGCTTCACGGGCTGGCGAGAACCGGTGCCGAGGTACGCGAAAAGGTGGCGCGCATCCTGGAGCGCGTGGGCCTGAACGCGGCGCATCTCGACCGTTATCCGCATCAGTTTTCCGGCGGCCAGCGCCAGCGCATCGGCATCGCCCGGGCGCTGATCAGCCACCCGGAGTTCATCGTCTGCGACGAGCCGGTGTCGGCGCTCGACGTATCGATCCAGGCGCAGATCATTCAGCTTCTCCTGGAACTGAAGGACGAGATGGGGCTGACCTATCTCTTCATCTCCCACGACATTTCCGTGATCGGCTATCTCAGCGACCGCGTCGCGGTGATGTATCTGGGCGAGATCGTCGAGATGGGGCCGACGGATGATGTGCTCGCCCGGCCGCGCCACCCCTACACCCAGAGCCTGATGTCGGCTGTGCCCGATGTCGATGCCCCCGGCAAGCACCAGCGCGTGCGGCTCGCCGGCGAACTTCCCTCTCCGCTCGATCCGCCGAAGGGCTGCAAGTTTCATACGCGCTGCCCCCTGGCGATCGATGCCTGCAAACGCGAGGCGCCGGTCTCCGAGCAGGTCGCCCCGGGCCACCAGGTCGCCTGCCACCGGCTGGCGGAGGATCTCTCCGTCTGGGAGACCGGCGCCGAGGCGGGGACGCGATGATCGTGGCGATTGAGGAGGGCCAGGCGCGGGAGCTGCGCGGTGACGCCTGGCAACGCGGCCGCGCCCAGGCCTCTGCGCCGGGCAGCGATGCCGCGCGGGTTGCCGCCGCCACGGTGGCGCGCGTGATTGAGGCGCGCCGGGCCGGTGTCTTCGACGACAGGGCGCTTTCCTATCTGGCGGCGCAGCGGCGCTTCGTGGAGGAAAACGATCCTCACTCCCTGGCCGAGGTGTCCGGCATCGCCGAAGGGTTCGGGATGAAGGTGGACGATCTCTTCGCCCATCTGCATATGCGCATTGTCGGGGATCTCGGCGAGGGCGCGACGCTCGACGGCGCCCCGCTCGACGGCGACGGCTGCAGCGCCTTCGCGCTCGGTGCCGGCCGGGACGGGCCGCTCGTTGCCAAAAACCGGGATTTTTCCGGTGCGCATCTGGGAATCCAGACCGTGTTCCGCCACAGCGGGCCGGATATTGCCACCGGATCGATGCTTTGCGTCGGCAGCCTCGGCAGTCCGGGCGCCTATTCCAGCGGGATGAACGCGCGCGGGTTGATGCTGGCCGACACCCAGATCGGCGCCCGCACGCACCGCGTCGGCTGGCTGCGCTATTTCCTGATGACCCGGGTGCTGGCGCGTTGTTCGGATGTGGCCGAGGCGCTTGCCTTCATTCGCTCGGTCCCGCATGCCGGCGGCGGCTCGCTGATCCTCGCCGATGCCGCAGGCGCGGTGGCCGGCGTCGAACTGGGCGCCGCGTCGGTTGCGGTGGAAGAGGGCGAGCGCGTCCTGCGCACCAATCATTTTCTGTCCGAAGAGCTTGCCCGCGACACGCTGCCGCCGGACGACGACCGCATTGCCGCGAATTCCGAGCAAAGGCTTGCCTTCCTGTCGCACCGCCTGCCGGCACTGACCGGCGAGGTTGCCGAGGCGATGGAGCTGATGGCCCGGCACACGGATGACGCGGGAGAACCTGCACCCGTTTGCCAGCATGCACAGGGGGCCGACGCGCAGACCCTGTCCTCGGTGGTTTATTCCGGGCGCGATCGGTGTCTATATTTCCACGAGGGGACCCCATGTCTTGGGAAGTGGAAACGGTTCGCCCTGTGAGCGTCGCCGGCGCTCCCAAGGGAGCGCAAGGGACGTGCATGCCGGGCTACCAGAACGACCTGATCGGCGATCATCCGAGCATTCTGGCGCTGCGGCGCCTGATCGAGCGGGTGGCCCGCTCGCCGGCGCAGAACGTGCTGATCTACGGGCCGACCGGCACCGGCAAGGGGATGGTCGCGCGCATGTTGCACCGCCTGTCCGCGCGGGCGTCGAAGCAATTCGTCGACATCAACTGCGCCGCCATTCCCTCCAGCCTGCTGGAGTCGGAACTCTTCGGCCACGAGAAGGGCGCCTTCACCGGCGCGGTGGAACGCAAGGTCGGGCTGGTCGAGGCGGCAAACCACGGCACTATCTTTCTCGACGAGATCCGCGAAATGGAGCCGATGCTCCAGACCAAGCTGCTCAGCCTGCTCGACACCCACGAGTTTCGCCGGGTCGGCGCGGTGAAGACCACTTCCGTCGACGTCCGCTTCATCGCGGCGACCAACAAGGTGCTGCTGTCGGAGGTCGTGGCAGGCAATTTCCGCGAGGATCTCTATTATCGGCTCCAGGTCGTTGCCATCAACATTCCGGCTCTTTCCGAGCGCGGCGACGATGTCTTGAAGCTGGCCGACTATTTCATTTCCCGGTTCAACGAGCGCTACAAGCGCGCGATCAAGGGGCTGTCGGCGGAGGTTGCCGAGATTTTCCTGCAGTACCAGTGGCCGGGAAACGTTCGGGAACTGGAGAACCTGATCGAGCGCATCTTCATCCTGGAGGATGACGATGTCATCGAGCCGCATCACCTGCCGGACCGGATCCTGCGCGCGGTGCGCGGCGGCAGCGGCGCCGGGCCGGCCTCCGCGCACGCCGATCTGTCGCCGGGCTTTCGCGCGGCCACCGAAGCTTATCAGCGCAAGCTGATCGAACAGGCGCTCGCCACCTCGAAGAACAATCTCAAGGATGCGGCCGCCCTTCTCAAGATCAGCCGTCATGCGCTGCGCCACCAGATGCTCAAGCTCGGGATGATCGATGCGTGAGAACCGCGCATGAGCGCGGGCAAAAAGCGCGCGTTCCGCGCCTTGCGACGGTTGCTTTGAATAAGTCTATGTAATTACAGTTATTTTTTCTTATCGTGGGATTGGCATGCTCCCTGCATTCGGTCGGTTGGAACATTCAGACCGGAGAACTCAGACATGACGAACTCGCTCAAGGTCATTTGCCCGAACGGGCATCTGGGCTTCGCGCCGCTCAAGACGGAGAGCTTTCAAATCGCCGTCGAGGCCGGCACCGACTATATCGCCGCCGACTCCGGCAGCGACGACATCGGTCCGGTTCCCCTTGGCAGCGACACATGCGCCAGCCCCCGCGCCTGGCAGGAGCACGACCTGGAGGTCATGCTGCTGGCGGCCCGGCGGACCGGGAAGCCGATGATCATCGGATCGGCCGGCGACACGGGCACCAACAGCCGGGTCGACATGTATGTGCAGATCATCCGCGATCTCGCCCGCAAGCATGACCTCGCACCGTTCCGCCTCGGCTGGTTCTACTCCGAGGTCGACAAGGAGACCGTGCGCGCCAGCATGCTGGGCGGATCGCCGGTACGCGGACTGGACGGCCGTCCGGACCTCGACGAGGCCGAGCTTGACGCGACCGACCGCATCGTCGCCATGGCGGGCGTGCATCCGTTCCGCGTCCTGCTGGAGGAGGGGTGCGACGTCATTATCGGCGGACGCTCGTCCGACAGCGCGATCTTCGCCGCAGCCGCCCTGCACGAGGGCTTTCCCGACGCCCAGGCCTACTATCTTGGCAAGGTCCTGGAATGTGCGTCCTTCTGCGCCGAACCCTATGGCGCGAAGGAAACCGTGATGGGCGAGATCACGCCGGAGTTTGTCGAGGTGACCGCGATGCACCCCGGGCAGCGCTGCACCGTCGCCTCGGTCGCCGGACATGCCATGTACGAGCGCTCCAACCCGTTCCACGAGTATGTCGCCGGCGGTCTTCTCGACATGACCGACTGCCGCTACGAGCAGGTCAGCGAGAAGACCACCCGCGTCGCGGGAATGAAATTCGTCCCGGCGGAAGAGTTCCGCGTCAAGCTGGAAGGCTCGGGGCGGCTCGGCGAACGCTTCGTCGGCATGGCCGGCATTCGCGACCCCTACACGATCGCCAATGTCGATGCGGTGATCGAATGGGCCCGCACGCAGGTGCGCGAGCGCTTCGGCGACGAGGGCTGGGAGCTGCACTACAACGTCTTCGGCCGCAACGGCATCATGGGCGAAATGGAGCCGTTGAAGGACAAGCCGGCCCATGAGCTTCTGATCGTCGTGCAGGGCGTGGCGCCGACCCGCGAGATGGCCGAGGAACTGACGATCACCGGCACGCGGCAGCTGTTCTATGCCCGCCTGCCCGAGGTCAAGGGCACGGCCGGCGGCGTTTCCTTCGTCTTCGACGAGGTGATGGAGGCAAGCCCCGGCTGTCGCTGGACCCTGAACCACACCATGGCGGTCAACGACCCGCTCGCCCTCTTCCCCACCCACAGCGAGATCGTCGGCTCCGACGTTCTGGAGACTGCATGATGACGACGAAAAAGCTCTCCGAACTGGCCAAGACCATCCGGTCGAAGAACGCGGGCACGGACAAGATCACCTTCGACGTGATCTTCCGCGAGCGCGATGTCTACGAGACGGTGAAGCGTTCCGGCGCGCTGACGCGGGAAAGCGTCAGCGCCCTGTTCGGCATCGGTGACAACCGCATCACCGATTTCGTCGAATACGATCCGGCCTATGCGATCAAGTTCACCATCCTGCGTCCGCGCCCGAGCGGAAGCCCGGGCGATCCGGATATCTTCGGCGCGCAGCAATATGCGCCGCTGCTGGATGTGGACGTGAACGTCGACGCCTGATCGGGCGTTTGGGGACGAAATCCGGCGGCGCGGAAAGACCCCGCGCCGTCGTCAGACCGCGTCGCCGGCCGTTTCGCCGGCCGCGTCGCACTTCAGCTCTTCCGCCAGCCAGGCGCGAAAGGCCAAAACCGGCGACTTGTTCTTCCGTTCGGGCGCCGCGAGCAGATAGTAGCTGCCGGTCGAAATGTCGGTGTCGAAGAGTTCCACCAGCTGGCCTTCCCGGATCTCGCGCGCGACGGAAAGCTGTGTAGCAAGGGCGATGCCCTGATGGGCGGCGGCCGCGTCCAGCCCGAGGCTCGCGGTCCACAGTTTCGGCCCGGAGAACGGCGCGGCCGGGTCGACGCCGGCGGCTTTCAGCCAGCGCCGCCACTGGCCGTGATCGCGCTCATGGATCAGCGACTGGCGCGCAAGTGCGCCCAGGCTTGCCGGACGGCCGTTGCGGGCCAGCCAGAGGGGGCTGGCGACCGGAAACATCCGCGGCGTGACGAGGTGTTCCGCACCCGCAGGCAGCTCGTCGTCGTGGCCGTAGCCGATGAAGAGGTCGGCTTCATGCGCCGCGAAATCCGGAGGCGTTTCCGTCGCCCGGATCGAGACGTCGAGACCGGGCAGGAGCCGTTCGATCTCCGCAAGCCGGGGGCCGAGCCAACGCCCCGCGAGACCCGGCATCGCCCAGACCCTGAGGCTCGTCGGCGCGCCGCGCGGGGCGACGGTTTCGAAGGCGCCCGCCAGGGCGGCAAACGCCGTCTCGCTGGCTGAAAACACCGCCTGTCCCTCCGTCGTCAGCCGCGCGCCGCGAGGGCCGCGTTCGAGAAGTTTCGCCCCCGCCCAGGCTTCCAGCGCCCGCAGGTGCCGGCTTACCACCGTATGCGATACCCCGAGTTCGGCAGCGCCCTTGCGGATGCTGCCGGTGTGGCCGACGGCATGAAGCGCGCGCACGAGATGAAGCGGAGGCAGGGCGGGAAGCGGCATGGCGGAAGGATCCGGGTGGCAAGAGTGGAAACCCTAGTGCACCAGGGTGGCTGGCGCAATCGCGGCTCCGCTTCCTGTCGTGCGCTGCTATTGCGATAGGCGACCCCGTGTTCCCGCATGACCGATGGAGCCATCATGACCGCCAAGACCAATGCCGCCTTGCTTGCCCGCCGCAACGCCGCCGTCCCGCGCGGCATCGCCAATGCGACCGCGATCTACGCCGAGCGCGCGCTGAACAGCGAGGTCTGGGATGTCGAGGGCCGGCGCTATATCGATTTCGCCGGCGGCATCGCCGTCTTGAACACCGGCCACCTGCACCCGCGCGTGATCGAGGCCGCGCGCGCCCAGATGGACGCCTATACGCATACGGCGTTCCAGATCATGCCCTATGAGCCCTATGTGGCGCTCGCGGAGAAGCTGAACGCAGTCGCTCCCATCGATGGCGAGCTGCGCAGCGCGTTCTTCTCCACCGGTGCGGAGGCGGTCGAAAACGCGATCAAGATCGCCCGCGCGGCAACCGGTCGCCCCGGCGCGATTGCCTTCACCGGCGGCTTTCACGGCCGCACGCATCTGACGATGGGCCTGACCGGCAAGGTCGCCCCCTACCGCGAGGGACTGGGCATCGGGCCGGCCGGCATCCACCATCTGCCGTTTCCCTGCGCCGCCGAAGGTGTCAGCGTCGCCGATACGCTGGCGGCCCTCGACCGGCTGTTTCGCGCCGACATCGCCCCGAAGGACGTCGCGGCGATCATCATCGAGCCGGTGCAGGGCGAGGGCGGCTTCCATGAGGCGCCGACAGAATTGCTCACAGCGCTTCGCGAGATCGCGACCCGCCACGGCATCGTGCTGATTGCCGACGAGATCCAGTCGGGCATCGCGCGCACGGGCAAGTGGTTCGCCATCGAGCATTCCGGCGTCGCGCCGGACCTGATCACCGTGGCCAAGTCGCTGGCCGGCGGCTTTCCGCTGTCGGGCGTCGTCGGACGTGCGGAGATCATGGACAAGGCCGCCCCGGGGAGCCTCGGTGGCACCTATGCCGGCAATCCGGTCGCCTGTGCCGCCGCGCTCGCCGTGCTGGAGGTGATCGAAGAGGAAGGTCTTCTCAAGCGCGCCGACACCATGGGCGGGCACATCAAGGAGCGGATTTCCGCCTTCGCGAAGACGCCGGCGGGTGCGCGGATCGACGCTCTGCGCGGCCCGGGCGCGATGATCGCCTTCGATCTGGTGGACGCGGACGGAAAGCCGGATGCGGCGGCGGCCAAGGCTGTGGCCGCGCGGGCGCTCGACGCCGGGCTGCTGCTGCTCACCTGCGGCATTCACGGCAACACGGTGCGCATCCTCGTGCCGCTGACGGTTTCGGACGCCGTGCTCGACGAAGGCCTCGGCCTGCTCGAACGCGCCCTTGAATCCTGAACGAAACGGAGCTGACGCAATGGCTGACACATCCTATGCAAGCGTTCTGGAAACCCGTTGCCTGGTCGCAGGCGCTTGGGAGGGCGCGGGCGAGACTCCGGTCACGGACCCGGCGCGCGGCGAGGTGATCGCCCATGTGCCGCACCTGGGTGCGGAGGCGGCCGGGCGGGCCGTGGACGCGGCCTCCGCCGCACTCGATGGCTGGGGCGCCGAACCTGTGAAGGCGCGTGCGCGCGTTCTGCGGGCCTGGTACGATCTGGTGATGGCGAACCGCGATGCGCTTGCCGCTTTGCTGACCGCGGAGCAGGGCAAGCCGCTGGCCGAAGCGCTCGGCGAGATCGACTATGCCGCCTCCTACATCGAGTTTTACGCAGAGGAAGCAAAGCGCATCCTGGGCGAGGTGATCCCGGCGGCGGCGGGAAACGCCCGCGCGATGGTGCTGCGTCAGCCGATTGGCGTCGTCGCGGTGATCACGCCCTGGAATTTCCCGGCGGCGATGATCACCCGCAAGGTCGCCCCGGCGCTCGCCTCGGGCTGCACCATCGTGCTGAAGCCGGCGCCCGAAACGCCGCTGACCGCGCTGGCGCTTGCCCGTCTCGCGGAGCGCGCCGGCGTGCCGGCTGGTGTTCTCAACGTCATCACCGGTGACGCCCCGGCCATCGGCGATGTGTTCCTGTCGCATCCGGACGTGCGTCTCGTCGGCTTTACCGGCTCGACGGCGGTCGGCAAGCATTTGATGCGCGGAGCCGCCGACGGCATGAAGCGCGTGGCGCTGGAGCTTGGCGGCAATGCGCCCTTCATCGTCTTCGACGATGCCGATCTCGATGCGGCCGTGACCGGCGTGATCGCTTCCAAGTTCCGCAACATGGGCCAGACCTGCGTCTGCGCCAACCGGATCTACGTGCAGGCGGGCGTCCACGACGCCTTCGTCGAGCGGCTTGCCGCCGCCGTTCGTGCGCTCAAGGTCGGCGACGGGCGCGCGCCCGGCGTGCAGCAGGGGCCGTTGATCAACATGGCCGCGGTGGACAAGGTCGAGGCCCATGTCGCGGATGCGCTGGAAAAGGGGGCTACGCTCGTCACCGGCGGCAAGCGGCACGCGCTGGGCGGAACCTTCTTCGAGCCGACCGTGGTGACCGGCATGCGCGCCGACATGCAGGCGGCCTGTTCGGAGACCTTCGGTCCGCTGGCGCCGGTCTTTGCCTTCGAGAGCGAAGCCGAAGTGCTGGCGGCTGCCAACAACAGCGACGCCGGGCTTGCCGCCTATTTCTTCACCCGCGACCTGTCGCGGACCTACCGGATGCTGGAGCGGTTGCAGTTCGGCATGGTCGGATGCAACACAGGCGTGCTGTCGTCGGAGCTTGCACCCTTCGGCGGCGTCAAGCAGAGCGGAAATGCGCGCGAAGGCTCGCATCACGGCATTGCGGAGTTCACCGAGCTGAAATATGCGGTGCTCGGTGGCCTGGAGCTTTGAACCGATGATCAAGACAAAACCCGTGATCGCCGTTATCGCTTGCGTCCGCGAGGTCGAGGGCGAGGCGGCAAGCATCGTCAAGCGGCGCTATCTCGATGCTGTTGCCCGTTTCTGCGATGCCGTTCCGGTGATCGCGCCTGCGATGGGGTGCGCGGAGGATGCCGCCGCCCTCGTCGCGCGGGTCGACGCCGTGTTGCTGACCGGCTCGAATTCCAACATCGAGCCGTCGCGTTACGCGCCGGAGATGGCCGGCTCGCCGCCCTACGACCCTGAGCGCGACGAAACCTCCGCCGCGCTGATCGCGGCGGCGATGGCTGCAAAAAAGCCGCTTTTTGGCGTCTGCCGGGGCTTGCAGGAGATCAATGTCGCGCTCGGCGGTACCCTGGTCGACGAGCGGGCGGCCGGTCTCGGCGGCCCGTCGCATCACGCGCCCGACGGAGCCGATCTGGCGGAGATGTTTGCCTATGGGCACGAGGCGGTGGCCGAGCCGGGCGGTGTGATGGAAACCATCGCGGGGGCCAGGCCGGTCCGGATCAACAGCGTCCATTTCCAGCGTGTCGACCGTCTTGCGAGCGGATTGCGCGTCGAGGCGCGCGCGGCTGACGGCGTTGTCGAGGCGGTGTCGTCGACGCCGGGCGGTCCGCCCGTTCTCGCGGTGCAGTGGCACCCGGAATGGCAGCCCGAGGGACGGGCGCACGACATGGCCTTCTGGCGTCATGTCGGCCAGGTGACGCGTGCGGCCATGCGGTGAGCAATTCACCGTATCGATAAAAAAAATCTATCTCTCGAATTCCGCATTCGAATTGGACACATGGCCGCCGATGCCCTGAAATACTGGTATCTGATAACGGTGAAGGTGCTATGACAGACAAGAAGCTTTATCTCAAATTCATCGAGTCTGGCGTTCAGGGGATCATTTCCCTTTATTGGGAAAACGCTCCGGAGACCTGCAAGGCGATCTGGGGTGCGCTTGAGACCCCGATCCAGGTTCCGGCAAGCCACGCCATCTTTTCGGGTCCCGAAATCATGATGGGTCTGCCTGAAAGCGCCCGCACGTTCGACCCCACGACACTTCCGCCGGAAAACCAGACCGTCTACCCGGAGCCCGGCGACATGCTGTGGTTCTATCAGCCGAAGAACTTCTTCAAGATCGATCCCGACGAGTTTTGGGAAATCGGCATGTTCTACGGTGTTGGCGGTCGCACGTTCGGCCCCACCGGCTGGATCCCTTGCACCTATTTTGCCCGGATGACCGAAGGCCTCGACGCCATCGCCGAGCAGTGCAAGCTGATCCGCAAGGAAGGCATGAAGACGATCGAACTCGGTCGCCTCGTGTAATCTGGAAGCGGATGCGGCCCGACTGTGCCGGGCCGCATCCCTCTCGACTGCAAAAAAAAACCAGAGAGGACCTCTGCCATGAAGGTGATTACGACATTTGCCGCTTCCGGCATCGCGGCGTTGATGGCAACCGGGGCTCTTGCCGCCGGCGAGACCATCACGATCAATTCCTTCGGCGGCGCCTACGAAAAAGCGCATCGTCAGTGCATCATCGATCCGTTCGAGAAGGAAACCGGCGCTTCCGTCCAGATCGTGACCGCCTATTCCGCGGATGCCTTCGCCCAGCTTCGTGCCCAGAAGGACGCTCCGCAGTTCGACGTCATCCATTTTTCCGGCGGTCAGGAGATCGTCGGCGCCAAGGAAGGCCTGCTGTCGCCGATCGATCCGGCCAGCCTGTCGAACGCGGCAAACCTCTACGACATCGCCAAGGCGAACCTTGCCGCAGGCGAGGGGCCGGCCTATTCGATCGCCGCAATCGGCCTTGTCTACAATGCCGAGACCGCACCCGCCAAGCCGGCCAAGTGGACCGACCTCTTCGACGAGTCCTATGCCGACCACATCGTGCTGACGGATATTTCCAATGGCTACGGCATGCTGGGCTTCCTGATGCTCAACAAGGTGCGTGGCGGCACGCTGGATGACATCCAGCCGGGTCTCGACGCCGTGACCGAGCTGCTCGACAATGGCGCCATCGTCGTGTCGACCTCGCCGGAAATCCAGCAGGAGTTCGCCCAGAACGACGCCTGGGTCGCGCCTTATGCCTCCGACTATGCCTTCACGCTGCGCAAGGCCGGTCTGCCGTCCGCCTTCGTGCAGGGCGAGGAAGGCACGCCGGCGAGCTTCATCACCGCCAACCTTGTCGCCGGTCGCGAAAATCAGGACCTGGCGCTGAAGTTCATCGACATGTCGATCTCGCGCGAGGCACAGGAGTGCTTTGCCGGTGCGCTGCGCTACTCGCCGACCAACAAGACGGTGGAACTGTCCGATGACGTCGCAGCCGATGTCGCTTACGGTGAGGAAGCCGTTGCCGGTCTGCTGCGGTTCGATCCGACGGCAATCGAGGCGAAGCGCTCGCAATGGGTCGATGCCTGGAACCGGACCATCGCCCGTTAAGACCAAATCACACCGCACCGCCGCGTGGCCGCCTGGTCATGCGGCGGTGGCTGTTTCAACGACCGACCGGCGCGAGCCGGCGCAAGGCAAGGGACCCCGATGAACGATCGCGCGGAAAACACGCTGCTGGTCTTGCCTGGCCTGGCTTTGCTGGCCCTGGCGTTCTTCGTCCCCATCACCCAGATGCTGATCCTGTCGGTATCCGGCGATGACGGGCCGACGCTGGCCCATTTCACCCGCTTCCTGGGTGACCCCTATTATCTCGGCGTGCTGTGGCGCACGGTGCGCCTGTCCGTCCTGATCACGCTGATCTGCGCGGCAATCGGCTTCCCGCTCGCCTATATCATGGCGCGCGTCGGCCCCCGGTTGCGGCTCTGGCTGATCGTGCTGGTGATCCTCCCGCTGATGACCAGCGTCGTGGTACGCACCTTCGGATGGATGGTGCTCCTGTCGCGCTCCGGGTTGATCCCCGACATGCTGCGCGACCTCGGTCTCGTCGGGCGCAATTTCGCGATCATGCAGACGGAAACCGCCATTGTCATCGGCATGGTTCAGGTGCTCCTGCCCTTCATGACGCTGTCGATCCTGGGTATCGTCACCCGCATCGATCCGCGTCTGGAAGAAGCCGCGCGCACCATGGGCTGCTCCTTCCTGCAAAGCTTGCGCACCGTGGTGCTGCCGTTGGCCGTGCCCGGCATCATCGCCGGATCCCTGCTGGTCTTTACCTTGTCGGCGAGCTCCTTCGTGACGCCCAACCTGCTCGGCGGCGCACGCATCCAGGTGCTGGCGGCCTCCATCTACCGCTCGGTGACGCAGACGCTCGACTGGCCCTTCGCGGCCGCCCAGGCGGTGATCCTCTTCGTCGGCATCCTGCTCATTCTCGTCCCTTACGCCCGTCTCGCCGGAGGTCGGTCAAATGGTTAAGTCCATCTCGACGCCGCTGCGCATCGCCACGATGGTGTTCGTGGTGTTCACGGCGATCTTCCTGCTGGCGCCGCTTGTCGTCGTCGTTGGCGTATCGGTCTCCGAAAGCCAGTTCATCGCCTTCCCGCCATCCGGCTTTTCGCTGCGCTGGTACGAGGAGGTCCTCGGTTCGGATGCCTATGTGGGGGCTGCCTGGATCAGCCTTCGGGTGGCGATCCTGGTCACGATCACCGCGACCGTTGTCGGCGGTGCGGCTGCGATTGCCCTGCACCGGCGCAAGCTGCCGTTTTCCAGCGCGCTTGCAACCTTCTTCCTGTCGCCGCTGGTGCTGCCGACGATCATCTACGCCATCGGCATGCTGATGCTGTGGAGCGCGATCTTCGGTCCCGTCTCCATCGTCACGCTCTGGCTGAGCCACACGGTCGTCACCATTCCCTATGTGGTGCGCACGACACTCGCCGTCCTGTCGGAATCCAATCCGTTCCTGGAAGAGGCGGCGCAGACAATGGGCGCAAGCCGTCTCCAGCGGCTCTGGCTGGTGGTCGTGCCGCAGTGCCGTCCGGGGCTGATCGCGGGTGCCTTCTTCGCCTTCAACATCTCCTTCGACGAGGCGGTCCTGGCGTTGTTCCTGCGCAAGCCCGGCCTGACGACCCTGCCGGTGCAGATCTATGGCCAGCTCGAGTTCAGCCCCGACCCGTCGGTCGCCGCTGTCTCCACCATCATGATCGCCCTAACCATCACCTTGATCCTGGTTATCGACCGCATGCTCGGTGTCCAGAAATTCGCGAGTGCCTGACCCATGGCTGACGTCCGTCTCACACAGATCAAGAAGTCTTTCGGCCAGGTCGAGGTTCTTCACGGGATCACGCTCGACATCGTGTCGGGCGAATTCATCAGCCTGCTCGGCGCCTCGGGCTGTGGCAAGACCACGCTGCTGCGCATTGTCGCCGGCCTTGAGGGCGTGACCAGCGGCACGGTGGAAATCGCCGGCCGCGACGTGACGGAGCTTCCCCCGGAAAAGCGCGACATCTCGATGATGTTCCAGTCCTACGCGCTTCTTCCGCATCTCTCCGTTTCCGAAAACGTCCGCTTTCCCCTGCGCATGCGCAAGATCGGCAGCCGTGACGAGCAGGCGGAGAAGGTTCGCGACGCGCTGGAGACCGTGCAACTCGGACATCTCGCCGACCGCAAGCCCCGCCAGTTGTCCGGTGGCCAGCAGCAGCGCGTCGCGCTGGCGCGTGCCATCGTCTCGCGCCCGCAGGTCCTTCTTCTCGACGAGCCGCTGTCCAATCTCGATGCACGGCTGCGCGAAGACATGCAGGTCGAACTGATCGAGATCCACAAACGTCTCGGCCTGACGTCGATCTTCGTCACCCACGACCAGGAAGAGGCGCTGAGCCTTTCCGACCGGGTCGTGCTGCTCAACGGCGGCAAGGTCGAGCAGGAAGGTGCGCCGAGCGAGATCTATTCCAACCCGGCGACGGGTTTCGCCTCGAACTTCCTGGGCGCGGCAAATCTCCTGCCCGCGACACTGTCGCAGACCTCCGGCGGACGGGCGGCGAAGCTGGAGGACGGTCAGGTCATCCCGATCGAGGCGGGCGAGGACGGCGACGTCACGCTGTCCCTGCGCCAGGAGGATGCGACCCTTTGCGCCGACGGTGAGGGCGCGCTCTCGGGTGTGGTTGCCGCACGCATCTATCTCGGCGCGCGCAACCGCTATGTCGTCAAGGTCGCGGGCCATGAGGTGCGCGTCCTGACCGGCACGGAGGATGTGTTCGAAAGCGGTACGCGTGTCGGTCTGAAGATCGACCCGGCCCGCGTGCGCGTCCTGCCCCGCGACTGACCCACCTGCCGCCGCCCCATTTCAGACCTTGCCGATGCGCATCACGCGCGGCGGGTGCCGCACGACCTCAAGACGGAGACAACCGATCATGATCGCTTTCGAGACCGGCCTGTTCATCGATGGTGCCTTTGTTGCCGGGGAGGGCGCTTGCGAGCCGGCGCACGATCCCGCGCGCGGAACGCTGCTTGCCGATGTACCCTCCGCAAGCCCGGCGCAGGTCGATCGTGCCGTTGAGGCCGCTCACGCGGCTTTCGCCACGTGGCGCCGGACAACGCCCAAGGAGCGCAGCCGCCTGCTGTGGTCGATTGCCGATGCGGTGGAGGCGAATGCCGACACGCTGGCGGAGGTGGAATCGCTGAACGCCGGCAAGCCGCGCCGCTTCGTCGCCCTGGCGGAACTGGCGAATGTCGCCGATGTCTTCCGCTTCTTCGCAACCGCCGTGCGCAACATGCCGGCGGTCGCCGCAAACGGCTACCGCTCCGACACGATGACCTCGATGCTGCGGCGCGATCCGATCGGCGTGATCGCCTCGATCGCGCCCTGGAACTATCCGCTGCTGATGGCGGCCTGGAAGCTGGCGCCGGCGCTTGCCGCCGGCAACACCGTGGTGATCAAGCCCTCGGAAAACACCCCGCTCAGCCTGCTCACCTTTGCCGGCATCCTCGGCGAAATCCTGCCCAAGGGCGTGGTCAACGTGATCTGCGGCAATGGCCCGGATGTCGGCCAGCGGCTGATCACCCACGATCTGGTGCGGATGATTTCGCTCACCGGCGACGTGCGTACCGGCCGCGCCATCCTGAAGGCGGCGGCGGGCGATTCCATCAAGCGCACCCATCTGGAGCTTGGCGGCAAGGCGCCGGTGATCGTGCTGAAGGACGCCGACCTCGACGCGGTTGTCTCGACGATGCGCGAGGCGAGCTTCTACAACGCCGGCCAGGATTGCACGGCGGCCTGCCGGGTGCTGGTCGACGCCTCGGTCGCCGACGAGCTTGCGGCGAAACTGGCGGAAATGGTCGGCAGCCTCGTCTACGGCGAACCGGAGCGCGACGACGTCGAGTTCGGCCCGCTGATCAGCCGGGCCCAGCAGCAGCGCGTCGCGGGCTTCGTCGAACGCGCCCGCGCGGCCGGGGCGGAGGTCCTTGCCGGCGGCAACATCGTAGAGGGACCGGGCTTCTTCCACGAGCCGACACTGGTGCGCGCGCCGATCGACGCGGAGATTGTCCAGAAGGAGGTCTTCGGTCCGGTGGTGACGCTGACGCCGTTCGACACGCCCGAACAGGCGCTCGCCTTTGCCAATGCGTCGGAATACGGGCTTGCGTCTTCCGTGTGGTCGCGCGACGGACAGGCCGCGATGAATATCGCCAACGCGCTGGAATACGGCGTCACCTGGGTGAACACGCATGGCGTTTTTGCCACGGAGATGCCGCATGGCGGCATGAAGAATTCCGGCTATGGTTCGGATCTTTCCATGCAGTCCCTGCTCGACTACACCCAGGTGCGCCATGTGATGATCGCGTCCTGATCTTTCCGCCCGGGCGGGCGTCTGCGAAAGGCGATGGATCCGTGATATGAATGGACGCATGCGCCTGCTGGACATGAAAACCTTTGTCGCGCTCGCCCGCAACCGCCATTTCGGGCGTACGGCGGAAGAGCTGAACACGACCCAGCCGGCCATCTCCAGCCGGCTGGCCTCCATCGAGCGCGAACTGGGCTGCCGGCTTGTCATCCGCGGCGACGGGCGCTTTGCGCTGACCGGCGATGGCGAACGGGTCCTGCAACATTTCGAAACGGTCCTGGACGATATCGATGCGCTGAAGGATTCGCTGGCGGGCGCAAATCATCACAGCCACGAGCCCTTGCGCATCGGCGCAATCGATTCGGTGTCCTCGACCTGGATGCCGCAGCTGATCGAGGCGCTCCACACGCAGTTTCCAGGTTTGAAAATCGAGCTGACGGTGGATGGCACCAAGCCGCTTGTCTCCGGCATGCGCAAGGGCGAATTCGATCTGATCTTCTGCCTGCACCCGGTGCTCGACGAGGGATTTCGCAGTTACACAGCCTGCGTGTTCCAGATGAGCTGGGCCGGGTCGCCGAAGCTGATCGATCCCGACCGGGTCTATTCGGTGGCGAGTCTCGCGGACTTGCCGATCATCTCGTTTCCGAAAAATTCTCCGCCCTATCAGATGGTGGCGCCCTACTTCCACGACGAGCAGGCGCTCGCGTCAAAGCTGACGAGCTGCAATTCGCTGTTTGCGATCATCAACTTGCTGATCGACGGCTTCGGCGTTGGCGCTGTGCCGACGGTTACAATCTGGCGGGAGCTGGAAATGGGGCTTTTGAAGACGATCACCGTCACCAAGCGCTTCCCGCCGATGCCGATCATCGCCTCCTACCAGGCAAGCCTGCGACAGGAGTTCATCGGACAGATCGTGCGTCAGGCGAAACACTGCGCCGCCGACTATTGCGCCAGTGTCACGCCCGACATGGTGTGGCTCGATTGATGCGATGCGCGCCCGTCAGGCCGTTGCGGCCTGCGCGCGTGCCAGGCGGGCCTCGCGAAAGGAGACGAGCCGGTTTTGTGCCTCGTCCCAAAGCGCGAGCTTCACGCAGGAAAAACTCTGCCACAGCGTGATGCGGCCGATGTCGCCAAGTTCCGGATGGTCGCGCAGGATTTCAGGCAGCCGGTAGAACGGCACCTTCGAGCACAGGTGGTGCACGTGGTGGATGCCGATGTTGCCGCTGAACCAGCGCAGGACGGCCGGCAGGTCATAATGCGAACTGCCGTGCAGGGCGGCGTGCTGGAATGTCCAGTCGTCCGACTGCGACCAGTGGGTGCCCTCGAACTGGTGCTGGACGTAGAACAGCCAGACGCCACCGGTGGCGGCCATCAGCGTGATCGGGATCTGGACCATCAGGAAGGGACCGAGGCCGATCAGCCAGATCAGGACGGTAACAGGAAGCGCCACGGCCAGATTCGTGGAGATCGTCGAAACCCACGGACGCGGACCGGCGCGCATCAGGCCGATCGGCAGCCGGTACTGGCATACGAACAGCCAGGCGGGTCCGAGGCCGAACATCACGAGGGGATGGCGATAGAGGCGGTAGCGCAGTTTCGCGAATCGCGACAGCGCCTGGTATTCGGCGACCGTGAGCGTGTCGACATCGCCGATGCCGCGCTGGTCGAGATTGCCGGCCGTCGCATGATGGACGGCGTGGGTGTGCCGCCAGTAGTCGTAAGGGGTCAGGGTCAAGACGCCGATCACCCGGCCGACCCAGTCGTTGGCGGAACGCCTGGAAAACAGCGATCCGTGTCCGCAGTCGTGCTGCAGGATGAACAGGCGCACCAGAAACCCGGCGGCGGGGATCGTCAGCAACAGCCCCCACCAGTGTCCATGGATCGCGGCAAGCGCGCTAAGCGCCCAAAGACCGGCGAAGGGCACGGCCGTGAGGGCGATCTCCAGACAACTGCGCAACGTGCTCGGCGCCCTGTATTTCATCAGGACCTTGCCCCAGGCACGGGCCTCGGCGGCCTTCATGGCGTGATCGGTGGAAGCTGCGTGCATGGATACCTCGAGAGCGGGACGACGACCCCGATGTGGTCCGTCGGCACGTTGCGATCAAGACGGGCCTGCCCGATATCTCGGGCGGGGCCTGAACAAACCGCGCATGAACGAAAAAAGGCCGGGCGATGCCCGGCCTTTCTGGATTCCCGACGATCGCGCCCACCGGAAAACGGTCGCGGATCGAAGTCGGTAAATCAAGCTTCCTGCAGGTTGTCCGCAGCGCTCTTGCCCGAACGGCTGTCCTTGACGACGTCGAAGGACAGCTTCTGGCCTTCCACGATCGTGTGCAGGCCGGCGCGCTCGACGGCGGAGATGTGAACGAAAACGTCCGGGCCGCCGTTGTCGGGCTGAATGAAGCCGAAGCCTTTGGTGGTGTTGAAGAACTTAACGGTACCAGTGTTCATGACGATTTCCTTTCAATCGGTCATAAAAAATGCCTGCCACGCGAAAGCCGCGCGGCCAGCGGTTAGGATCGACATTGAGAAGGAAGTTCGTCGTAGCGCCGAAGCACGGTAACAAAGTTCTACCAGCAAGATCGATAGAGAGCTTATAGCCGCAATCGGTGTTCAAAATAAGATGCTAAAAAAAATAAATTTGCGGAGCCGGATTGCACGCGGTCGGGGCCGTCTCGGCGGGCCCGCCCGATGAAGGATACCCGCGTTTTTCCTCACTCGGCGGGTTTTTCGAACTGGACCCCGAGTTCCGTACCGGTACGCCAGCGCACCATGGCAAGGACCTGGATGTCCTCGTTGACGATGCGCAGCTCGAAGCGGTCGGGAATGTCGAGCGTGCTCGGCAATTTCAGCAGGGCGCCGTCTTCCGACAGGTTTCGCACGCGACAGTCGTAGACAATTGTGTGATTGCCGAGCACGATCTTGCCGCTCTTCAGGGTGCGGTGACGCGGACTGCTGCGCCGGTTCTTGTCGGTCATCGTGCGTTGGCCTCGTTCCGCTTGCTCGTCAATTGTCACCATTCCCGATCATCCTCTCCGTCTTCGGCCTGATTGTGCCGTCAATCGGGCAATTTCGCGCCCCTAACCCGACGCAGATGCGGCACAGGATATGCACAGCGATGCGGCCGGGTCAGCCTTGAGCCGCCCGTGCGAGATGTCTTCGTCGCAGGACAGGCAGCTGCCGTAGGTTCCTGAATCGATGCGGTGAACAGCGGCGTCGATTCGGGCCAGGTCGGCCGCGCGCTGGCGTTCGGAGGCCTGCGCCATGGCCTGTCCCTGCAAGGCATCCATCCGTGACACCCGCCCCACGGATTGCTGGTCCAGTGCGACGACGTCACGCGCGTCGCGTGTCAGCCCACTCAGCTCGGCGATCTCGCGCTTGCGCGCAAGCAGCGCCTGACGTGCCTCTTCCGGATCGATCATCGATGTGGTTCCCACTGCACCCGACGGCGCAAAGGTTCCACAGCCGCCGCGTTCGCGCAATGGGGTGATCGCAAGGGCGCCCCGCGGGACGCGACGAAAGCGGGCGCTTGACCGCCGGGCCCCGGGCAGGCATGTCCTTTGTTCCTGCGTCTCTGTCGACCGCAAGGGTGGAGTGAAACCATGACGATGCTGATAGCCGGACTGATCATCTTTTTTGGGGTCCACACCCTGCCCATGAAGCCGGAGCTGCGCGGGCGGATGCGCGCGCGTCTCGGCGATCTCGGCTACAAGGGCGCCTTCGCCCTCGTGTCGCTGCTGGGTCTCGTGCTCATTGTCTACGGATACGGCATGGCGCGGGCCGCCGGGCCGGTTCTCCTGTATTCGCCGCCCGTGTGGATGAGCCATATCACCATGCTGTTGATGCTGCCGGTGTTCGTGTTGCTCGTCGCGGCCTACGCGCCCACCGGCCACATCAAGGCCCGGGTCAAGCATCCGATGATCCTCGCCGTGAAGGTCTGGGCGCTGGCCCATCTTCTCGCGAACGGCGATCTGGCCTCCGTCGTCCTGTTCGGTGGCTTCCTGGCCTGGGGGGTGGTTGATCGCATCTCCTTGAAGAAGCGCGGTGACATCGGCGGGGCGGGCGCGCTGCGCAAGTCGGTCGCGGGCGACGCGATTTCGGTCGTGGCCGGCCTCGGTCTCTATGCCGCCTTCGTCGTCTTTCTGCACATGTGGCTGATCGGCGTTCCCGTCATCTAGGGCGGGCGGCGGCGGCATCGCGTTTGCGGCCGCCTCACTTGTGCCATCAAGACGCGCAACGCAAGCGGCTGAAGCGGGCTGAAACCGGTTTGTTCGCTGGCTTGGACGGTCCTCAAAGGCCGTTTGCCAGTGTCAGGTCAAATGGATAAGGTGGCGCCGCGCGGCACGGGTCGCGCGCTCCATGGAATTTTTTCGGGAAAACGCAGCGTATGTCGGACATTTTTCGCGAGGTCGACGAGGAAATCAGGCACGAGCGCTACAAGCGCCTCTGGGACCGGTTCGGCCCCTATCTGATCGGCCTCGCCGTGTTGATCGTTGTCGGAACCGCCGCCTTCCGCGGCTGGGTCTACTGGCGCGAAACCCAGGCGCAGGCCTCCGGCGATGTCTTCGTTCAGGCCGTGCGCCTGGCGGAGGACGGCAAGTTCGCGGAAGCCGAGGCCCGCTTCGGCGAGCTCGCGGACGCCCCCGGGGGCTATCCGACGCTGGCACGGCTGCGCGTGGCCGGCCTTCAGGCGCAGGCCGACGATCCGGCCGCGGCGCTTGCCAGCTTCGACGCGGTGGCCGCCGACAGCGGCGTAGACAATGCGCTGCGCGACATCGCGCGCCTGCGCGCCGGATATGTCGCGCTCGACACCCAGGATTTCGCCGGCGCCGCCGATCGGCTCGAGCCGTTGGCGGGTGACGACAACGCCTTGCGCTTCCTCGCCCGCGAGGCGCTCGCGCTTGGCGCCTGGAAGGCGGGCAATGCACAGGACGCGCGGCGCTGGATCGCGGGCATCCTCGAGCAGGAAGGCGCACCGAGCGATGTCGCCACCCGCGCCCAGACCGTGCTCGACCTGCTGAACGCCGCCGAGGGAACCCCCGACGACAAGGCTGACTCATGATGACAGTGCCCGCGTTCAAATGGGCCGCGCTTCTGGGCGCGGCACTCGCGCTTTCCGCATGCGAGACGGTCTCCGACCTCAACCCGTTCTCCAAGGAAGACATTCTTCCCGGTGAACGCGAGGCGCTGTTCGACAATGCCGATCCGCTCGCTGGCGAAACGGCGCGCAATGCCAGCGTCGGCGGGGCGTCTTCCGTGACCTGGAGCCAGGGCGCGGGCGATGCCGCCAACAACCCTGGGAATGTCGCGGTCACTATTTCCGGCGGACGCTCGTGGCGCTCGTCGGTCGGCAGCGCCGGCGGCGGTTTGTTCTCCGGAAGCGTGCGCACGGCCGCCCGCCCGGTCTCCGCAGGCGGACGGATCTTTGTCTACAAGCAAAATGGCGACGTGGTCGCGCTGTCGGCCAACGGCGGTCGGCTGTGGAGCCGCTCGCTGCGCCCCGAGGGCGAGCGTGACGTGGCCTCCGGCGGTGGCGTTGCCGCCGACGGCGGGCGCGTGTTCGCCGCGACCGGCTACGGCCAGCTTGCAGCGCTCGACGCCGCGTCCGGCCGGGTGCTGTGGTCGAAGGACATCGGCGCGCCGGCACGTCAGGCGCCCGCGGCGTCCGGCGGAAATGTATTCGCGGTGACCCAGAACGGTGAAATCCATGCCCTCAAGCAGGGCGATGGCGAGGAAAGCTGGACCTATACCGGGATCGCGGAAAACAGCGGCCTGCTCGCCTTCGCAAATCCGGCGGTTGCCGGCGGGATGGTGATCGTGCCCTTCACCTCGGGCGAGGTGATGGCGCTCGACATCAAGAGCGGCGAGCCGAAGTGGATCGAGGGCGTGACCCGCTCCTACCGCACGCGCGCGGTCTCCGGCTTTTCCGATGTCGCCGCAAGCCCGGTGGTCTCCGGCGGCGTTGTCTATTCCTCCGGCGTGTCGGGCCGTCTGGTCGCGAGCCGCCTGAAGACCGGCGAGCGGGTGTGGGAGCAGGACGTCGGATCGCTGCACACGCCGGTCGTCTCCGGCAACGCCGTGTTCCTGATCGACATCGAGGACCGTATGGTCGCGCTCGACCGCAAGACCGGCGATCCGCTGTGGCGCACGGTGCTGCCGAATGTCGAAGGTCGCAAGAAATCGCGAATCAACTGGGCCGGCCCGGTGCTTGCCAACGGCGTTCTCGTCGCCGTATCGAGCGACGGACGGCTGGTGCGCGTCGATGCGACGTCGGGACGGGTGCTTGGAACCTCCGAGACGTCGGAAGACATTTATGTTACGCCGATCATCGCCGGTGGCCGCATGATCACCATCACTTCGAAAGGCGACGTCGTCGCCTTCAATTGACGCGCGGATCGCGTTCCATTCCCGGCTATCGCCTAGGGCGCCGCCCGGGGGTGGGGCGGCCGCTTACCGGATGACGCACCTGTGCCTGCAATGATCGCCATTATCGGACGGCCGAACGTCGGCAAGTCCACCTTGTTCAACCGCCTCGTCGGCAAGCGTCTGGCGCTTGTCGACGACACGCCCGGCGTAACCCGCGACCGGCGGGCCGGCGACGCCCGCCTCGGCGATCTGCGTTTCACGATCCTCGACACCGCCGGCCTTGAGGAGGCGGAGGCCCGCACGCTCGAGGGCCGCATGCGCGCCCAGACGGAAGAAGCGATTGCGGATGCCGACGCGGTCATCTTCGTGGTCGATGCGCGCGCCGGCATCACGCCCAGCGACAGTCATTTCGCCAATCTGCTGCGCCGGACAGAGACGCCGGTGATCCTGGTCGCCAACAAGGCGGAGGGCCGTGCGGGCGAGCACGGGCTTTATGAAGCCTTCGGTCTCGGCTTCGGCGAGCCGATTGCGCTGTCGGCCGAGCACGGCGAGGGGCTCTCCGATCTCTACGATTCGCTTTTGCCGATCGTCGATGCGGCGGATGCCGAGGCGGAGATAGAGGCCATCGCCGAAGCCGACGTGAACGTCGATCTCGATCCGGATGCGGAAGAAGAAGACAAGGGGCCTGCGGCCGGCACCGTCGAAAAGCCGTTGCGCGTTGCCGTCGTCGGGCGCCCCAATGCGGGCAAGTCGACCCTGATCAACCGCCTGCTTGGCGAGGAACGCCTGCTCACCGGCCCGGAGGCCGGGATCACCCGCGACAGCATTTCCGTCGACTGGGTCTGGCGCGACCATCATGTGAAACTGTTCGACACCGCCGGCATCCGCCGCAAGGCGCGCGTGCAGGAAAAGCTGGAAAAGCTCTCCGTGGCCGATGCGCTCCGCGCGATCAAGTTCGCGGAAGTGGTCATCGTCACGCTGGATGCGACGATGTCCTTCGAAAAGCAGGACCTGCAGATCATCGAGCTGTGCGCGCGCGAAGGCCGGGCCATCGTGATCGCGATCAACAAGTGGGATCTGATCGAGGACCGCTCGGAAGCCATGCAACGGCTGAACGATGCGGCGGAACGCTATCTGAACCAGATCCGCGGCGTCCAGATCGTGACCCTGTCCGGCCTGCACGGGCGCGGCCTCGACAAATTGTTCGAGGCGGCGTTCAAGGCCTACGAGATGTGGAACCGGCGCATTTCCACCTCGCGTCTCAACCGCTGGCTCGACGGTGTTCTGGTGCACCATCCGCCCCCCGCCGTTGCCGGGCGGCGTATCAAGCTGCGCTACATCACCCAGGCCAAGGCACGTCCGCCGCATTTCATCGTATTCTGTTCGCGTCCCGAGGCGTTGCCTGAAAGCTACACCCGCTATCTGGTGAACGGTCTGCGCGAGCGCTTCGAAATGCCGGGAACGCCGATCCGCCTCAGCTATCGCAAGGGCGAGAACCCCTATGCGGCCAAGGCGAAGAAGCGCAACATCCAGTAGGTCACGTAAAGCGGTCTAGCTAATAGACTTTGTGAAGCCGCCTAGAATAGATCCAACAAATGAACCGACTTTAATGTAATTCGATATACTTGGGGGTGTTTCTTCGCTCTTGGACAGAAGGTGTTCGATGTTTTTAACACCAATTTGTTCGGTCGAATTTACTCTTATGATGCTTATGCACTTCGATGTCAATTGTACATTAATGAAACTTGCTGATCCATCCAACGTTTCGTAAGTATTGGAAGTTCTTATCAAGCCTTCTGAAATCATCCAGAATATAACATCAACGATATCTTGTTTAAAATTTTTACCTTCAGAGTTATCTAGACCAAGATACTCTGAGGCAGTTTCGCTGTCTAATTCAACCCTTGAAAGGCCTTCATTAAATAGCTTTGAAATTACTCTTCCGACGATTTCGTAATGAAACTCCATTTTGGAAGTCATTGAATGCGTCCTATCTGGAACTAATCTCAATACTTTTCATGTTCTTTCGACGATGACGATGTGCAGCGCGCGCGGTCCGTGCGCGCCAAGCAGCAGTGTCTGCTCGATGTCGGCGGAGCGCGACGGGCCGGTGATCATGTTCACCGTGCGCGGCATGACGCCCTTGCCGAACCGCTCGCGGATGCGCGCCCACACGCTTTCATAGTCGCCGGCGATGTCGGCTTCCTCCAGCACCACGATGTGGTGCTCGGGCAGGAAATTGAGCGTCGTCGGATTGTCCGGGCCGGACACCAGCATCAAGGTCCCCGTCTCCGCGACGCCGCCGAGCGCATGCGAGACGGTGGCGAGATCGGCGTTTTCCGCGCGGCCTGTCAGGGTTTCCATGTGCTTTTGTGCCGACCACGGCATCTCCGAAAGGCGTGGGTCCTCGCCCATGCGCACGGTCGCCGGCAGGTTCTTCGACTTCAGATAGGCGGCAACCGCCTCCGGCACCCCCTCGCGCGATCCGACCCGCACGACGCTTGCCTGAACCGCCTCCGCCATCTTCCGGAAAAGGGCTGTGCGCTCCGCGCCGTCCACCTGGCCGCGCGCCGGGATCGGGCCGCGGGGGCTTCGTTGCAGCCGGTCGGCGACGGCCGCCTTGCGGTCGATGTCATCGGCCTTTCGGCCCATGGCGCTGCGCATTTTTGCAAGGATCGCGCGTCGGGCGTCGCTCATGCGGCGTGTCTCCGTTTCGCCCACTGTGCCTGAAAGGTCCCGCCTTCGGGGGCGGGAAGATCGCGGTATTTCGTCCAGCCGCCGGCAAGCGGCATTGCGGAAAACCGCCCCTTGCCGCGTCCCAGCCGCCCGAGAACGGCCATCGCCACCCGGGTCGCCGCCTGATAGAGCGCCGGGCGTTTGGCAAAGAACACCCAGGCACCGAGCCCGTAGCGGGCGGTTGCCGGCGTGAGATTTCGGGAGAACTCGCGCTCGCGCCAGTGCCGCATCATCTTCGGCAGCGGAATGCGCATTGGACATACGCTCTCGCAGCGCCCGCAAAACGTCGAGGCGTTCGGCAGGTGCCCCGACTGGTCCACGCCCATCAGCGAGGGGGTGAGCACCGCGCCCATCGGCCCGGGATAAACCCAGCCATAGGCGTGCCCGCCGACCGCGTGATAGACGGGGCAATGGTTCATGCAGGCGCCGCAGCGGATGCAGCGCAGCATGTCCTGGAACTCGGTTCCCAGCATCGACGAGCGTCCGTTGTCCAGCAGGACGACGTGATAGTCCTCCGGCCCGTCGGGGTCGATGTCGCGTTTCGGGCCTGTCGAAAACGTCGTGTAGACCGACATGTCCTGGCCGGTCGCCGAGCGCGCCAGCACGCGCAGGATCTGCGACACGTCATCGAGCGTCGGGACGATCTTCTCGATCGAGGCGACGACGACATGCGTCTTCGGCAGGTTCTGCGTGAGGTCGCCGTTGCCCTCGTTGGTGACGATCACCGAGGTGCCGGTCTCCGCGATCAGGAAGTTGGCGCCGGTGATGCCGACGTCGGCCTCGAAGTACTTCTCGCGCAGCACGCCGCGTGCCTCGCTGAGGAGCGTGGTCGGTTCCTCCAGGTTGCGCGCCGGATCGAGATGCGTGTGCACCCGGCGGAAGTCCGCCTCCACCTGGTCCTTGTTGACGTGGACCGCCGGGGCGATGATGTGGCTGGGGTGCTCGCCGCGAAGCTGGATGATGTATTCGCCCAGATCCGTCTCCACCGGTGCGACCGCATGCTCCTCGAGAAAATCGTTGAGGCCGATTTCCTCGGTGATCATCGACTTGCCCTTGGTCACCGTGCGGGCGTTCTTGTCGCGGCAGATCTGGAGAATGATGCGCCGCGCATCGTCCGCCGTTTCCGCCCAGTGGACATGGCCTCCGGCGGCCTCCACCTTTTCCGCATAGGCCTCGAGATAGAGATCGAGATGCGCCAGCACGTGATCCTTGATGTCGCGCGCATTGTCGCGCAGCACGTCGAACTCCGGAAGGGCGGTGGCTGCCTTGGCGCGTTTTTCGAT
The DNA here is from genome assembly GCF_000423705.1 of Stappia stellulata DSM 5886. Classification (GTDB taxonomy): domain Bacteria; phylum Pseudomonadota; class Alphaproteobacteria; order Rhizobiales; family Stappiaceae; genus Stappia; species Stappia stellulata. The sequence continues at coordinate 316,627 of NZ_AUIM01000012.1, forward strand.
GAAGCCCTTGCGCACATTGCCGAGCGCGCGTTGCAACGGCGCGTCGTCGAGAGCCGTTCGGGCATTCTGCTTGAACCCGGGCGATGTGATCTGCATCTTCGCTTCGCTCCTTCGCGCGCCCTTTCAGGGCCGCGTTCACGCATTCGCAGGCGGGGCGTCTAGCGTCGGCCGCCACCGATTGCCGGCTGGTTCGTTATGCCGGCGAGCACTTCCGCCACATGGCGGGCCTCGATGGTCGCCCCCTCGCGCTTCAGCTTTCCGGCCATGTTCATCAGGCAGCCCAGGTCGCCGGCGAGCAGCAGGTCGGCGCCCGTGTCGGCAATGGTCCTGGTCTTTTCGCCGACGATCTTGTTGGAAATGTCGGGGTATTTGACGCAGAAGGTTCCGCCGAACCCGCAGCAGACGTCGCTGTCGCGCATTTCGGTGAGCTCCAGCCCGTCAACCGTTGCCAGCAGTTTGCGCGGCTGGCTCTGGATGCCGAGCTCGCGCAGGCCCGAGCAACTGTCGTGATAGGTTGCGGTCCCGTCGAAGCGGGCCTCGACGGCGGAGACGCCGAGTACGTCTGTCAGGAAGCTGACCAGTTCGAATACCCGAACGGAGAACGCCTCCGCGCGTGCCTTCATCGCCGGGTCGTCCTCGAACAGCTCGACATAGTGCTTCTTCAGCATGCCGGCGCAGGAGCCCGATGGCGCAACCACATAATCAAAGCCCTCGAAGGCACGGATCACCGATGCCGCGATGGCGCGTGTGTCGTCCCGGTCTCCGGAGTTGAAGGCCGGCTGTCCGCAGCAGGTCTGCGCCGCCGGCACCTCGACCGTGCAGCCGGCGTCTTCCATAAGCTTGACGGAAGCAAACCCCACGCTGGGCCGGAACAGGTCGACAAGGCAGGTGACGAACAGGCCGACCCGAGGTCCGCCAGGCGCCCCGCCGTTCTGGACATCGGCATGGGGCGGGTCCTGCGGCGCGGAAGATGTCATGGGGTCGTCGCTTCCTCTGAGGGGCGGCGGGAGGCACGCCGCCGCCGCGTATCGTCCTGTTTGGCATCGAGCCTTTGCTCCAGGCGCATGGCCGACACGCTGTTCCAGTTGCCGGTGCGCGCGACTTCATGCACCACCTGCTCGACGTAGTCTATATGCGCGGACGCCGCTTCGGTGGCGGCTTCCGGATCGCCGTTCATCACCGCAGTGTAGATGGCACGATGCTGGCACAGCAACTGCTCGCGCGAGCCCGGATTGCGATAGAGCTGAGCCCGATTGTAAAAGACACCGTCGGCGAGCAGGCGATAGCAGGAGCGCAGTGTGTGCAGCAGGACGATGTTGTGCGCGCTTTCGCCGATGGCCTGGTGAAACTCGACGTCGAGCTCGGCCTCTTCGGCAAAATCCGCCTTTTCGTGGGCTTCTTCCATCTTGCGGAAAATACGGGTGATGATCTCACGATCGGCCTCGGTCGCGCGCATTGCCGCAAAGCGGGCCGTGGTGCGTTCGATCTCCCGGCGGTATTCCAGATAGTCCGCGATCGCGGGCGGATGCCGGCGCACGAGTTCCACCACAGCGTCCGAGAACACGGTCCCGATCACGTCCGCGACAAAGGTGCCGCCGCCGTGTCGGGTCGCCAGCAGCCCGCGTTCCTCGAGCGTCTTGAGCGCATCGCGCAAAATCGGGCGCGAGACGTCCACCTTCTTCGCCAGCTCGCGCTCGGACGGCAGCCGGTCGCCCGGCCGCAGCACGCCCTGAAGGATGAGTTCTTCAACCTGATCGACAACCGCATCTGCCGTGCGATTGTGCTGGATCTTCTGGAATACCATTTTTCCGTTCGATTATATTGCAGTGCGTCCAAGTAATTATTGCGTCGCAACATGAAGAGCTTGCGCCAATCTTGTTTCGGGCAATCTATTCCGTGTTGCGTTGAGTGGTCAATATTGTTATCCAATTAACCGGAGCGGTTGTCTCGGTTGGGAGGCCGAGCCTTTGGTTGCATTTAGACGGCGTCACCGACCAATTCGTGTATCGGAAGGCGCCCGGAGCAGGCAAGGGGAAGAAATCGTTTCGTTGAATGCGTGAGACGCGAATGTGTCACGTTGGGGAACTGTCGGCGATCACTTTCCGGCAAGCCTTTTCGATGGGAGGACAGGTGCAGTGAAGAAAATTTTATCGACGATTGCCGTAACGGCGTCGCTTGTCACGGCGACGCCAGCCATGTCTCTGGACGATCTGAACTGGGACATGCAGTCCACATATCCGGGGTCGCTCACCCAGCTCGGCACGCTGGGCAAGGTCTTGTCGGAGCGCCTGACGGCGGTTTCCGGCGGGTCGATCAATCTGAAATTCCAGGAGCCGGGCGCGATCGTTCCGGCGCTTGAGACCTTCGATGCGGTCGCTTCCGGCGCCGTGCAGGCCGGCTGGTCGACACCGGGCTACTGGACGGGAAAGGACACCGCGCTCGCACTCTTTGCGGCGGTTCCCTTCGGCCCGCGCGCGTCGGAATACATCGCCTGGATGAAGTTCGGCGGCGGCAACGAGCTGTTCGACGAAATTTATGCGTCTTACGGCATCAAGTCTCTCGCCTGCGCTGTCATCGCGCCCGAGGCATCGGGCTGGTTCCGAAACGAGATCAACTCGGTCGACGATCTCAAGGGCCTGAAGATGCGTTTCTTCGGCCTCGGCGCCAAGGTCATGCAGAAGCTCGGGGTGTCCACGCAGCTGCTGGCCGGGGGCGACATCTTCCCCGCGCTCGAGCTTGGCACGATTGACGCGACCGAATTTTCCATGCCGGCGATCGACCTCAAGCTCGGCTTCTACCAGGTCGCCAAATACTACTACTTCCCGGGCTGGCACCAGCAGTCGACGATCTTCGAGCTGATGCTCAACAAGGACGAGTGGGACGCGCTCGACGACCAGACCAAGGCCGTGTTCGAGACCGTCTGCGACGCCAATATCACCTACGGCATTGCCGAGGGCGAGGCGATCCAGCCGGCCGCGATCGCGGAGCTGAAGGAAAAGGGCGTCAACATCCAGCAGTGGGATCCGGAAATCCTGGACGCGCTGCGCGTCGCCTGGCTCGAGGTGGTCGAGGAAGAAAAGGCAGCCAACCCGAACTTCGCCAAGGTCTGGGAATCGCTGACAAACTTCCGCGAGCAGTATGAAGGGTGGTCGGAGCTCGGCTATCTGAAGTAAGCGACGGTCACGAGACCGGGATTCGCGAAACATGTGCACGCCCCGCGCTGCCCTTCGGGACAAGCGGGGCGTGGTCATCCCGGGATCGATGGTGCGCGTGCAATCGCGGACCCGGTTCCGGCCTTTCGCGGCGACCGCATGCCGCCGGCGCGCTGCGCTCCCGCGGCTTTGGCTCGATGCCTCCGGTCAGGCCCGTACGCTTCCCCGGTTTTTCATGTCCAGCTCTCGCGCGCCCCGGCTGTCGGGTCGGGGTGCGGCCTTTCAAAATGCCCTCGTGCAGATGATTCCGCGGGTGGACGCGGGGTCGGGTGTCTCGGTCCGGGAGAAGAGCCTTTCATGTCGACGCTGCTCTGTTTGATTGGTATTGCGCTCGCGGCGCTTGCACTGGTGGGGGTCGGCGTGCCGGCCTATCTGTTGTGCGCCGTCGGTTTCGTCCTTTGCGTGATCGGCGGACTGGCGCGTGCGCGCCTCTCCGTTGCGATCGCGGGGATGGTCTTCACGATCTTCGCCTTCGCCATTGCGCCCGACGGGTTTTCCGCCGTGCTGCAGACGGCCGACGTCAACCCGAAGCGCTTTTTCAAGTTGTATGACGGTCTGTCCGGGCTGATCGGGTCGGTCACGGTCCTGGTGCTGACACTGGCGATGGTGCGTCGCAACGCGCCGCAATCCGCCGAGACGATGCTGGGCGCGTCGGACGATTTCGACAAGGTCGTGAACGGGGTCGGAAAACTGGCGTCCTGGTTGTTCATTCCGTTGATGGTCGTGATCTTCTACGATGTCAGCCAGCGCAAGATGCTGGATTTCGACAACAACATTATCGATTCCGCCTTCTATTTCGACAGCACCAAGCTGCAGGAACTCGAGTGGCACCTGCACTCGGTCCTGTTCCTGCTCTGCCTCGGCTTCGCCTACCGTTATGACGCCCATGTGCGTATCGAACTGGTGCGCGACCGCATGGCGCAACGCTCCCGGGTGTGGATGGAGCTTTTCGGCATCGTCTTCTTCCTGCTGACCTATTGCTACCTGATCGTCGAGTTCGGCTGGGTCTTCGCCAACAACTCCTTCAAGATTGGCGAGGTCTCGGCAGCACAGACCGGCCTGACCCATCGCTGGATCATCAAGGCGATGTTGCCGTTCGGTTTTGCGCTCCTGTTCACGGCCGGACTGTCGGCCGCGTTCCGCTGCGTCGTCTATCTGTTCGGCCCCACCTACCTCAACGACCGCGCCGGCGATTATGCCGGCACCCATCACGCGGATCTGCCGGAAGACGTGGCCATCAAGGGCCCGGTAACGGATTGATCGGGGAAAACGCACCATGACATTTGTGGAACTTCTGCCGATCTTCATGTTCCTGGCGCTCGGGCTTTTGCTCTTCACGGGCTTTCCCGTCGCCTTCATCCTCGGCGGCATCGGTCTCGGCTTTGCCTTTCTCGCGCAGGAACTCGGCGCCTTCAACGTCGCCCGCCTCGTCATCATCCCGAACCGCATCTTCGGCGGGACCATGGAAAACCCGGTCCTCGTCGCGATCCCGATGTTCATCTTCATGGGGACGATGCTGGAGAAGTCCGGCGTCGCCAAGGACCTGCTCAATTGCCTGCAGGTGCTGACCCGCCGGGTGCCGGGGGGGCTTGCACTTTCCGTCACGCTGATGGGCACAATCATGGCGGCGACCACAGGCATCATCGGCGCCTCGGTCGTCATGATGACGCTGCTGGCGTTGCCGGTGATGATGGAGCGCAACTACAATATTCCGCTGGCCACCGGCACCATCGCCTCCTCCGGAACGCTCGGCATCCTGATCCCGCCGTCGATCATGCTGGTGATCATGTCGGACCTGATGTCGATCCCGGTGGGCACGGTGTTCGTCGCCGCCATCGTCCCGGGGCTGTTGCTGGCCTCGCTTTACGCGCTCTATATTCTGGTGTTGTGCCACTTCAAGCCGCAGCTGGCGCCGCCGCTCCCGGACGACATCGGCCCGAAGACGCCGTCGGAATTCTGGATCATGATCCTGAAGAGTTTCATTCCGCCGGTCTTCCTTATCGTCATCGTGCTCGGCTCGATCTTCGCCGGCATCGCCACCCCGACGGAAGCCGCCGGCGTGGGGGCCGTCGGGGCGACGTTGCTCGCGTTGCTCAATCGCAAGCTGGCGTTCAAGGTGCTGCGCGACGTGTGTCACCGCTCGGCGCTGACGACCGCCATGCTCTTCGGCATCTTTTTGGGTGCGACCTGTTTCTCGCTGGTGTTTCGCTGGCTCGGCGGCGAGGTGCTGATCGACGAGTTCATCGCCTGGGCCGGTGTCGGATCATGGGGCATCCTGTTCGTGCTGATGGGCATGATCTTCTTCCTCGGCTTCTTTTTCGACTGGGTCGAGATCACGCTGATCGTGCTGCCCGTGTTCGGCCCGATTGTCGCCAAGCTCGATTTCGGCATGCATCTGGCCGGTTTCGACGGCGTGGGCGAGGTCGCCCTGATCTGGTTCACGATCCTGGTGTCGACCAACCTGCAGACCTCCTTCCTGACGCCGCCGTTCGGCTTCGCGCTGTTTTACATGAAGGGTGTGGCGCCGCCGGAGGTGAGCATTCAGCAGATCTACAAGGGCATCATTCCCTTCGTGCTGCTGCAGCTCATCGGTCTCGGCCTTTGTATTCTGTTTCCCGGCATCGTCCTGTGGCTTCCCAACGCATTGCTTTGAAAGGCCGTGCGTGACGTAATGCCGGGAGACCGCAAGCGGGCGGACGGATTCCGCCCGCGGTCAATGCAAGATGGGCGGCAGCGATGTCTGAGACGGACGACAGCGGCGCGCGGGGCGGAGGCCTTCCCGCTTTCGAGGCGCATCCTTCCCGTGCCCTTGTCATTGGCGAGGTGCACGCGCGCCCGTTCCATCCGCTGGCGGGACCGCGTGTGTTCCTGCGCTACGGCTTCATCGCCGACGAGACGGCGGCGGAGGCCGACCGCGACTGGTTCGGCCGCTACTGCCAGTCGGTAGGCGAGCAGGGACCGGGCAAGGCCTCCCGGCATCATCTGGTGCGCATCGGCGAAAGCGTGTTGCGCCGCGAGCGCCATGGCGAGTTCATCACCTACACCTGGGACGGGCCGCTGGAAGCTTCGCAGGATCTGGCCGGCGATCCGCCGGACCATCCCTTCGGCGCGCGCTTCCGCGCTCCCGGTCCGCTGATGGTCGCCGTGCGTTGCGATTTCCTGCCGGCCGACAGTGCCGCCTTCCAGCGCCAGTTCGACCGCTTCGACCAGACCAGCCTGTCGGTCTCCGATGTCGACCAGCAGGCGGCGATCATCGCCACCGACTTTCGCCAGGATCGCGACGGGCTGACCCGCATCCTGATCGGCGACCGGACGCTCAACCAGGTGCAGGCCGGCGCGCTGACACAGCGTCTTCTGGAACTCGAGACCTACCGCACCTTCGCCATGCTCGGTCTGACCGAGGCGAACCGGCAGGCGCCGAAGGTGTCGATCATCGAGACAGGACTGCTCGGCATCGCGGAGCGCATGCGCGCCAGCGAGGGACTGGAGGCCAACCGGCTCCTGCTCGACGAACTGACGCGGCTTGCGGCGGATCTGGAGGCGGGGGCGGCCGCAAGCGCCTATCGGCTGGGGGCGAGCCGCGCCTATTACCTCATTGTGCAACAACGCCTCGAAGCACTCGGCGAACAATCCCGCGACGGACATTTCACCTTCACCCAGTTCCTGACCCGGCGTCTGGCGCCGGCCATGCGCACCTGCGAAACGCTGGAGACACGCCAGGCCAACCTGTCGCGCAAGCTGGCACGTGCGGCAACGCTGTTGCGAACGCGCGTCGATGTGGAATTGCAGGAGCAAAACCGCGGGCAGCTCGCCGGGATGAACCGCCGTGCGCGCTTGCAGCTTCGCCTGCAGCAGACGGTGGAAGGTCTGTCGGTCGCCGCCGTCAGCTACTATGTCGTCGGCCTGTTCGCCTATCTTGCCAAGGCGCTCGCCGGCAGTCGGATCGGCGCTTACCTGCCGTCGCCGGGGGTGATGACCGGCCTTGCGGTTCCGGTGGTGCTGATCACGGTCTTTGTGCTCGTGCGCCGCATTCGCCGTCATCACGACGAGCGCGAGGGCGACGAGTGAGACCGTGCCGGACCATCGGCGGGCGCGACGGCCGTCTTCGCGACGCGTCGATCGTGCGCCGGGCAAAAAAAAGAGGCCGGACATCTGTCCGGCCTCCCTGGAATCGATTGTCTCCGCGCGGGGCGGACATCGTCACTTCGTGCTGCCGTCGGCGTTGTACTGCGACAGATAGGCGATCACGTCCGCGCGGTCGTCGTCCTTGCGCAGGCCGGCGAATGCCATCTTGCCCTTGGGAATGACGTCCTTCGGCTTTTTCAGATAGGCGTCGAGGGTTTCCATGTCCCAGGTCTTGCCCTCTTCCTTGCCCTTGAGCAGGGACTTGGAATAGCGATAGTCCTCGACTTCGCCCCAACCGCGTCCAACGACGCCGTTCAGCGCCGGGCCGACCTTGTTGCGGGCGTCCTCGCCAACCGCATGGCAGGCCATGCACTTGCGAAACACTTTCTCACCGGCGGCTGCATCGCCTTCCTCGGCGACTGCATTCGCCGACAGGGCCATGACGGCAGCTCCGGCAAGCAAAAAAATCCGTTTCATAAGCTTCTCTCCCGAGACTCTCGTGTGCAACAGGTGGGACCGATCGTGCCCGCGTTCCTGTGTTCAATACCGGCGAACACTACCACGATCCCTCGCGACGTCACCCCTGACGGGCACTTTGTCGCATTTGAATCCCGCCACAATGCGGCTGGCAAACGCTCATTCCGCGGCAGCCGGCTCGGCTTCCGGCAGCGTCAGCCAGTCGTCCAGCCCCTGATCCCAATAGGGGGCCGGCCCATAAAGCTTGGCGAGAAAGTCGATGAAAACCCGAACTTTGGCCGGCAGGAACCGCCGGCTCGGGTAGACCGCATGCAGTCCGACGTTTTTCGAAGCGCGATACTGCGGCAGCACGATGCGCAGCTTCCCCTCGCGCAGCTCCGGACCGATGTCCCAGGTCGAGCGCAAGGCCACGCCGAGCCCGGCCAGAAGCGACTCGCGCACCACCTCGCTCGAGTTGGTGCGGATCGGTCCGCCGGTGCGAAGCATCTCGGTGCCCTGCGGTCCCGAAAGCCGCCAGACGTCCTGCTGGGTGGTGGCCAGACAGGCGTGATTGGTCTGAAGATCTTCCACCGAGGTCGGTGCGCCGGCACGCTTGAGGTAGTCCGGCGCGGCGCAGAGGATGCGATGGACCGGGGCCAGGCGGCGCGCCACAAGGCTGCTGTCTTCGAGCTCGGCGATGCGAATCGCCAGGTCGTAGCCTTCGCCGACGATGTCGATGAGTTCGTCGGAGAGGTCGAGATTGACCGACAGGTCAGGATTGTCGGCAAGAAACGCCGCCAGATGCGGTGCGATATGCATGCGCCCGAAGGACGTCGGCGCGCTCACCTTCAATGTGCCGCGCGCCATTGCCGAGCGGCGGGTGACGAAGGCTTCCGCCTCTTCGACGGAGGCGAGAATCGCAACGACGCGTTTGTAGTAGCCTTGGCCGGCCTCGGTCAGCGCGAGCTGTCGGGTGGTGCGTTGGAGAAGCCGGGTGCCGAGCCGGTCTTCCAGCCGGCGCAACCGTTTCGAGACGACCGCCGGCGACAGGCCCATTTCCCGGCCGGCAGCGGACATGCTCCCGGCTCCCACCACCCGCGCGAAGATTTCCATGTCGGGAAAACTGCTCATTTTCAACGCACCGGAATTTGTTTTTCTCTGTCTTCAACGATTTATGGATGCCGTTCCGTCTGCCAAATTCGTGGACGCACACGTGCTCGACGCGGCCCGGCAAATGTCCATACTGTGCTCTATTGTGTCTGTACGCGCACAAAATGCGGGCGGATTTGTTTTCGTCGCAGCAAATGCAAATCAGGGAGGATCGCTCGATGAGCGGGATAGTCATGCCCAGGCCCGACGGCGACGTTCTCGAGCGGCGGGGCGAGATCGTGGCCGCTCTCAAGCGACTGGTTCCGGGCGAGGGGGTGATCGATGCCGCCGTGGAGATGCGCGCCTATGAAAGCGATGCGCTGACGGCCTACCGGCAGCTTCCGCTGGTCGTCGTTCTGCCCGAGACCGTGGAACAGGTCTCCGCCGTGCTGCGCTATTGCCATGAAAACAGCGTCAAGGTCGTGCCGCGCGGCGCGGGGACTTCGCTGTCGGGTGGGGCGCTGCCGGTTGGCGATGGCGTGCTTCTCTCCATGATGAAGTTCAACCGGGTGCTCGACATCGATCCCGCCAACCGGGCCGCCGTGGTGCAGCCCGGTGTCACCAACCTGGGCATCACCCGCGCGGTGGAACACCTTGGCTTTTATTATGCGCCGGATCCGTCCTCGCAGATCGCCTGTTCGATCGGCGGCAACATCGCGGAAAACTCCGGCGGCGTGCACTGCCTGAAGTACGGTCTGACAACCAACAATGTTCTCGGGCTGGAAATGGTGCTCGTGACCGGAGAGGTGATCCGCCTCGGCGGCAAGCATCTCGATGCCGAGGGCTATGACATTCTGGCCCTGATGACCGGCTCGGAAGGACTTCTCGGCGTCGTCACCGAGGTTACCGTGCGCATCCTGCAAAAGCCGGAAACCGCACGTGCCGCGCTGATCGGCTTTCCCACAAGCGAGGACGGCGGGCAATGCGTCGCAGACATCATCGCCGCCGGCATCATTCCCGGCGGAATGGAGATGATGGATGAACTGGCGATCAACGCGGCGGAGGATTTCGTCAACGCGGGATATCCGCGCGACGCCGGTGCGCTCTTGATCGTCGAACTCGACGGGCCGGAGGCCGAAGTCGATTACCTGCTGGGAGAGATCGAGGCGATTGCCCGGCGCAACAAGGCCAGTTCGCTCAGGGTGTCCACCAGCGAGGAGGAACGCAACACCTTCTGGGCCGGGCGCAAGGCGGCCTTTCCGGCGGTCGGGCGCATCTCGCCCGATTACCTGTGCATGGACGGCACCATTCCGCGCAAGGCCCTGCCGGACGTCCTGACCCGCATGCGCGCGCTCGGCGAGACCCACGGGCTGCGTTGCGCCAACGTCTTCCATGCCGGTGACGGCAACCTGCATCCGCTCATTCTCTACGATGCCAACGAGCCGGGGCAGCTTGAGGCGGCCGAGGCCTTCGGCGCGGATATCCTCAAGCTCTGCGTGGAGTTCGACGGTGTCCTCACCGGTGAGCATGGCGTTGGGATCGAGAAACGCGACCTGATGCCGGAAATGTTCACCGAGGACGACCTGAAGCAGCAGCAGCGGGTCAAATGCGCTTTCGATCCCAAGCAATTGCTCAATCCGGGAAAGGTCTTCCCCGTGTTGCACCGCTGCGCCGAGCTTGGCCGCATGCATGTGCACAAGGGGCAATTGCCGTTTCCCGACATTCCCCGTTTCTGAGGGTTTCATTCGATGTCAGACAGACTGTCACCGCGCAGTGCGGAAGAGGTTCGCGATGCCGTGCAATGGGCGGCGGCCGAAGAGCAGCCGCTGGAAATTCTCGGGACCGGATCCAAGCGTGCGCTCGGGCGACCGGTTCAGGCGGCCCATGCGCTGGATCTCTCGGCGCTCTCCGGCATTGTGCTTTACGAGCCGGCCGAACTGGTGATTTCGGCGCTTGCCGGCACGCCGCTCGCCGAGATCGAGGCGGCGCTTGCGGAACACAACCAGGAGCTTGCCTTCGATCCTCTCGACTATGGACCGCTGCTCGGCCAGACCCCGGGCGCGGGAACCGTGGGCGGCATGATCGGCGCCAATCTCGCCGGCTCCAAGCGGCTGAAATTCGGCGCCGCCCGCGATCATATCCTTGGCATGGAAGCGGTTTCGGGCCGGGGCGAGATCTTCAAGTCCGGCGGCCGTGTCGTCAAGAACGTGACCGGCTACGATCTGCCGCGCACGCTGACGGGCTCCTGGGGAACGCTTGCGGTCGCAACCCGGATCACGCTGAAGGTCCAGCCGACGGCGGAAACGGAAGCGACTTTCGTCCTTTCGGGATTGAACGCCAGCGCGGCGACTGAGGCGATGACCGCGGCGATGGGGTCGTCCGCGGAGGTGTCCGCCGCTGCCCATCTTCCGGCCGACATCGCCGCCGTTTTGATGTCGCACGGCCATGCGCTGGGCGGGCCCGCGACGCTTCTGCGCCTGGAAGGCTTTGCCACCTCCGTCGACTATCGCTTCGCCGCGCTCAAGGCCCTGCTGCAGGGCAACGGGACGGTGTCGCGTCTCGAGGCGGAGGCCTCGCGCGCGCTCTGGCGCGACGTGCGCGATTGCCGGGCGTTTTTTGAAACGGACGAACCGGTCTGGCGGATATCCGTCGCGCCGACGGCGGGTGCGGACTTCATCGTGCGGATGCAGGCGGCGTTTGCCTGCCGTGCCTATTGCGACTGGTCGGGCGGCCTGGTCTGGCTGGCGCTTCCTGGAGCGGATCCGCAGGCAGACGCGGTGCGCGCGTTCGTTGCCGACGTCGGCGGCGGGCATGCGATGCTGGTGCGCGCGCCCGCGCCGGTGCGCGCCTCCGTCGACGTGTTCCAGCCGCAACCGGCGGGGCTTGCGGCCCTGTCCGCGCGCATCAAGGCGCAGTTTGATCCGCATGGGGTTCTCAACCCCGGACGGATGGGGCCGTGACGGCATGACGCCGCTGGCGGTGCTTTCGTCACGGCCGTTCCGGACGGCGCAGGGCGCTCGCTCCGGAACGGGGTGGGAGAACGCGTTGGCGCGGATCGCGCGCCGGGCGCTAGGAGTTCTTCTTCAGCCCGGCGTTGCATTTGACCGGAACCGTATAGGTCATGCCGTCGCGCTGATTGGTGGTGTTCTTGATCGACCACTTGTTGTTCTTCGCCTTGTTCTTGCGCGCGGCGACCGCGTCGAGTTCGAAATAGGCACGCGCGTTGATGCTCCAGGTCTTGGCGAGCACGGCGGACTTGCGCATGCCCTTGGCCCTTTGCTTGGCGAGGTTGGCCTCGCAGGCCTGTTTCGGCGACGGACCCTGCCAGGCGATCCTGGCCGTCGGGACCACCGGGTTGGCATTGATGCTGACGGTGCGCCTGGTGCCCGACCCGACATCGCGATTGGCGAAGGACTTGCTCCAGAGCCCGCCGTCGCTTTCGAAGTAGCGCACGCCCTTGAAGGCGCCGACCTTCATCGCGACGATACGTTCGCCGCTGGTCGCGCGGGCATGGAGCTTCAGCAGGAACCGGTGGCTGGCGCTCTTGATCTTGGTGTAGCCGCCGGCGTTGGCGGAGACTTCGATCGGGACGGCATCGATGCCGTCCCTGGTCAGTTTCACGGTTTCGATCCAGTCCTTGGCGGAGGCCGCGGTTGCGAGCGAAACGAAGAGCGTGGATGCGATCAGGATCTTCTGTGTCGTGTTCATTTTGAAAACTCCAAGGCGTGTGTGTGCCTCGCCTTGGGAAGAAGCTTTAGGGCAAGCCGGCTGAACGCACTGTGACGCAGGTCTCAATCTGGCGTTCATGTTCGACGGGACGCCGCAATCGCCGATGGAAAAGGAACCGGGTCGGATGCAGACGAATTTCTCGATTCACCAGCTGGCCGATCCGCATGTCGCGGAATCCGAGAAAATCCTGCGCAAATGCGTGCATTGCGGCTTCTGCACGGCCACCTGCCCGACATTCGCGCTTCTGGGCGACGAACTCGACAGCCCGCGCGGGCGCATCTACCTGATCAAGGAGATGCTGGAAAACGACCGTCCGGCGGACGCGCGCACGGTGAAACACATCGACCGCTGCCTGTCGTGCCTGTCCTGCATGACGACCTGTCCCTCGGGGGTGCACTACATGCATCTGGTCGACCATGCCCGCGCGCATATCGAGCAGACCTACCGCCGGCCGCTGGCCGACCGGGCGCTGCGCGAGCTGCTCGCTTTCGTACTGCCGAAGCCCGGCCGGTTCCGTCTGTCGTTGATCGCGGCGTTCTTCGCCCGTCCCTTCGCCGGCGCGTTGAAGGCAGGCGGCGGTCCGCTGAAGCAGATGGGCGCGATGCTGGAACTGGCGCCGGCCCGCGCGCCGGTACGCTCGACCATGGAAGGTCCGGCGACATTTCCCGCAAAAACGCCGGCCCGTGCCGGGCGCGTCGCGTTACTGTCCGGCTGCGCCCAGCCGGTGCTTGCCCCGCATATCAACGACGCAACCATCCGGCTGCTGACGCGAAAAGGAGTTGAGGTGGTGCTGCCGAAGGGCGAGGGCTGCTGCGGCGCGCTCGTCCATCACATGGGCAAGGAGGAGCGCGCGCTCGCCGATGCACGGCGCAACGTCGATGCCTGGACGGCGGAGATCGAGGCGGGCGGACTGGACGCGATCCTGATCACGGCGTCGGGGTGCGGCACCACGGTGAAGGACTACGGTTTCATGCTGCGCGAAGATCCGGCCTATGCCGACAAGGCCGCGCGCGTGTCGTCGCTTGCCATGGACATCACCGAGTATCTGGCGACGCTTTCGCTCGGCGAGCCGGAACGGATACCCGCTCTCACGGTCGCCTATCACTCGGCCTGTTCAATGCAGCACGGGCAAAAGATCACGCGCCAGCCGAAAGAGCTCCTGAAAGCCGCCGGATTTGCGGTGAAGGATGTTCCCGAAGGTCATTTGTGTTGCGGCTCCGCCGGCACCTACAACATCCTTCAGCCGGATCTGGCCCGCCGGCTGCGCGATCGCAAGGTGGCCAACATCGAGGCGACGGCACCCGACCTGATCGCAACGGGAAACATCGGCTGCATGACGCAGATCGGCGGTGGAACCGCGCTTCCCGTGGTGCACACGGTTGAATTGCTTGACTGGGTCTATGGCGGGCCGGTTCCCGAACCGCTTGCCGAGACGCCTCTCGCCGGCCGCACGGAGCGGCGCGTGATGGAGGCGGCCGGATAGCGCGGACGGTCGCCTCAGTTCTTCTTGAGCCGGTAGCTTTCATGGCAGGACTTGCAGGTCCGGCCCATCCGCTTCAGCGCTTGCGCCAGCGCTGTGCGGTCGAGGCTTGCCGCGTCGCGCTCGGCCAGCGCGGCGGCCGCGGTCGCAAGGTCTGCGGACTTGTCTTCGAAATCGGCGAAATCCGTCCAGATTGTGTCTCGGGCCTCGCTCACGTCCGACAGGCTGCCTTCGGGGAACTGATCGGGAACCCTTCGCGCGTCCTCTGCGACCCGCGCGCCGATTTCCTTTGCGGCCGTGCCGTCGACCTCGTTGGACTTCACCATGGCGGCGAGCGTCTTCAGTTCCCTGGCAATCGCCGACATCGTCTCCATTCGCTCCTTGACGATGCCGGTGGCACCCTGGTGGGCAACCGCGGTCACGGTCGCGAGAATGACTGTCGTTGCAATGACGCAGGCGCCAAGGCGCGCCGGCCGCATTCGGCAGGTCGAAAAGGGAGAAAATCGCATTCTTCGCAGAACTCCATGGGTTGATGGGGAACTCCATGCAAGTGACGTAACGGAAGATTGCGTGAATTCAGTCAGTTTCTCAAGGGGTGGCCGACGCGATGGACGACATCTCGCCGGAGGAGGTCATTGTTGAGTGCACCAGGTGGGTGTAGGCAACGCTCAGCATGGAAACCGCAATCAGGAGTGCGATGACGACGCCCAGCGACACGGGTGCGCGGAGCTTTTGCTTTAGACGGTCGAATGTCGTCGCGCGGACGGCGGGCGTCGGCGCGGCGCGAGGCGCTTCGGGAGGGGCCGGGACCGAAGCTGTCTCGTTTGCAGGGTGCGGAAGGGGGGCGGTTGCATCGACGGCGACTGCGGGGGGGCGACGGTGGATCTCAAGCGCATAGCCGATCCTGGCCAGATGGATGTGCACCGGCTCGCCCGCGCCCGCGCCGGCGAAGTGCTTGCGAAGCACATTGCGCAGCCGGGAAGCATTCACGCGCACGATCGGGTTCGACCGCGGATTGAAATTGTCATGCTGGTCGAAGACGGCCTCCGCCACGACCGCCTCGCTCAGGGCGTCGGGGTCCGCGTCGAGATGCGCCTCGACGAGATAGACGAGCAGACGGCTGATTTTCGGGGCGCGTGCCAGAGCCGGCACCGCCAGCAGACGCTGCAGGGCTGCGCGGACGTCGTCGGCCGCGAGCGGATTCGTTTCGATCGTGACAGGCGTGGACGCCTGCCGATCGCGTTCTGCCCCATGCGTCGCCATAGGCTCCCCGATAATGGCGTAAAGCTGCCAACTGCGATTGGCGTCGAGCGACTATAGGGGTTTTTTACAAGGGTGCAAATCGCCAGACGCGCGACGCGTCTGGCTCGCTTTAATGGGCCGCCTGCAGAGCGGGGGCGGTCCGGACATTTGCGCGTCGAAGTCCTAGATGACCTTGACCCGGGCGCCGACCGGCACGCGGTTGTAGAGGTCGGTCACATCCTCATTGCGCATGCGGATGCAGCCCGAGGAGACGGCCCGGCCGATGGTCCAGGGCTCGTTCGAACCGTGGATGCGGTAGAGCGTGGACCCGAGATACAGCGCGCGCGCGCCGAGCGGGTTGCTCGGTCCGCCGGGAACGAAGCTTGGCAGGTTCGGCTGCCGCTTGCGCATTGCCGCGGGAGGACGCCAGTCCGGCCACTCCGCCTTGCGCGACACGGTATGGGTGCCGGCCCATTCGAAGCCCGGTCTGCCGACGCCGACGCCGTAGCGGCGGGCAAAGCCGCCCTTTTCGACGAGATAGAGATAGCGCTCGCGCGTGTCGATAACGATCGTGCCGGGCTTTTGCCGCCCGTCCCAGGCGACCGTTGTCGGCAGGAAGCGGGGATCGATGCTGCGTTTCGCCGCGCGGCGCGGAGTGGCGACCGTCGGAGCCGAGGCCCGCACGGTGCCTCGCCGGACCTGGCGCCCTTGGCGGGGCAGGGGGCGGCTCGTCACCGCCGGCCGCATCGCGCGGCGGTTCGGCTGAAGCTGCAACACCCAGGGCTCGGTAAGGTCGGGACTGAGGAGAAGCGGCGGCGCGCCGGCGCCGCTTCGGAAATCCGCTTGCGCGGATGAGACGAACGGGGCGCAGGCAAGCGCCAGCGCCATCAGGACTATTCTGGATCGGTGCATCGACGTACTTGCAACCTCTTCGCCGGGACACGGGGCGCGCATGTGTGACCCCCCTGTCGAACCCGGTCGAACAAGACCGGCGGGGCCCGCGCGTGCCGCAAGGATAGGGCCGGCGAAAACAGCAATCGTGAATCAGGGTGCGGTTCGAAGGGGCTTTTTGTCCGCGTGGTTAGCGCGCGGTTTCCAGACGTGGTCAACGAAATCTGAAGACCGCCGGTGAGGCGCGCGCTGCCGTTAACCCCTCAGTTCACCAGCGGCCGGATCTCGCGGACGATGGAGGGCAGCAGCGGCTCGACCTGGGCGGGGCGCATCCCGGGGCGGATGCGCCGGTGGTAGAGCATGTTGAGGATGTATTTGTCGAAGGAGGTGAACCGGCTGTGGCGCGAGCGGTCGTTGAAGACCGAATGGGCAAGGGCGGGATCGTCGTTCATCGGTCCCAGGCCCTGCAGAACCTCTTCGACCAGGCAGCGGCGAAACAGAAAGTC
The DNA here is from genome assembly GCF_000423705.1 of Stappia stellulata DSM 5886. Taxonomy (GTDB): domain Bacteria; phylum Pseudomonadota; class Alphaproteobacteria; order Rhizobiales; family Stappiaceae; genus Stappia; species Stappia stellulata. The sequence goes on from NZ_AUIM01000012.1 coordinate 333,357, forward strand.
GCCCTCGTCCGAGACGATCACGGCGGCCGACTGCGAGATGCCGCTGCTGTCGGACACGACCCTTACGAGACAGCGGCCCGGAACATCGGCGCGCGGATCGTTGTAGATCCGGTTGCGCACCACATCGCCGTACTGGCTGCGGTCGACGATATAGATGTGAAAGTTTGCGTCCTCGGGCCGCGACACGATTGTCGTTGCCAGGCCGCGCACGCTGCGCCCCAGCGTCCCGATGAACCGGTAGGCGACGGGCTTGCGGTCGCGCCGCGCCAGATTGTGGACATAGAAGCGCACCGGGCCGACGTATTTCTTGACCAGATAGGGTTGCCAGCTCCACGACCGGTACTCCAGCCCGAAGACCGTTTTCATGAAGCCGCCGATCAGTTCCTCGGTCGAGAACGTATAGGAGGCCGCTTCGGTCCGCACGACCGGCGCCGACAGGCCCAGGAACAGGCTGACAATGAGGACCGACACGGCGGTTCTGACGATGCGCAAGGGCTGTTTCCGGCTCCGGGTCACGCGATGATCGGCGATCATCGTCGCTTGAGACCATACAAAAAGGAACGGCGCAGCGGAACGGGAAATCGCCGTGCGCGGATCGAGGCTTGTGGCCGGCGGCGGTCCGGCGTCGCCTGCGGTATTGCGCAAGTGCGAGGCGCGGGAACATTTCCTTAAACCTCGTCGTCTATACAGGTTTTCCATGCACGGTGGCGCCCGGCCCGAGATGTGGAGACGGACAAAACAATGACGGCGACAAGAAGAGCTTTCAGAGCCGAAAGCCTATTGCACAAGTCGGATGCCGCGCGCCTCGGCGACGGAGCCAGCGGTCAGCAGCATCAGGAACTCATGGCCGAGATCGCATCGATCAAGGCCCTGATTCGCCCCACCGAAGAGGTCGGGCAGACGATGCTCGAGAGCTTCAAGTCGGAGCTTGGCGAAGCGTTCAAGCTCAAGGCCGAACTCGACTCCATGTATGAGGCCATTGCCAAGACAAAACGCGAGATCGCGACCCTGCACAACACGGCAGGATCCGAGAGCCAGGACATGACCCGCGTCACCAACGAGCTCGATGCCGTTGTGATGGGAACGGAAGGGGCAACCGAAGGCATCCTCTCGGCAGCCGAGTTTATCGACGAGACCGCGAACACCTTGAGCGCGCGCCTCTCGGGTCAGGACGCGGAGCTGGCCAGCGACATCCAGGAGAAGGTCGTCCAGATCTTCGAATCCTGCAACTTCCAGGATCTGACCGGTCAGCGCATCACCAAGGTCATCAACACGCTGCGCTTCATCGAGGACCGCATCATCTGCATGATGGATATCTGGGGCGGGATCGAGACCTTCAAGTCGATCGAGCCGGACAGCCGGCCGGAGGTCGAAGGCGACGCGGCGCTGCTCAACGGCCCGTCACTCGATATCGATGCCGGCGTTGCCAGCCAGGATGACATCGACGCGCTCTTCGCGTGATCCCGTCACGAGACCGAATACGTTGCGCTGGGTAAAGGCTTCCCCGCTCCGACAGCGCGACGCAGCTCTCCAATGCCCTTGCTTGATTGCACGGGCATTGGAGTCTAGCATGAACAAAACGGGAACTCTTGAGGGTCGATGCGCGCGATCGTTCGTAAGGCCCGCGCGGTCCGCGCATTTGAACCGAAACGGACGGAGACGGAATGACCGACGGGGAACTGGGCAAGGGGTTGTTGCGCGGCGAGGACGGGCTGGTGCGCTGCTGGTGGCATGGCAACAAGCCGGATTATCTCGCCTATCACGACGCGGAGTGGGGGCGGCCGATGGCCGATGACCGCCGGTTGTTCGAGAAGGTCTGCCTCGAGGGCTTTCAGTCGGGTCTGTCGTGGCTGACGATCCTGCGCAAGCGCGAGAATTTCCGCTCAGCCTTCGCCGGGTTCGACGTTGACCGGGTCGCGGAGTTCGGGGAGGCCGACATTGCCCGGTTGCTTGGCGATGCAGGCATCGTGCGCCATCGCGGCAAGATCGTCTCCACCATCAACAATGCGGCGCGCGCCCGCGAGTTGCGGGACGAATTCGGCTCGCTCGCGGCCTATTTCTGGCGCCACGAGCCCGGGCCCGAGGACCGTCCGGAACGCTGCGACCATGCCAGTCTCTCGGTCCTGGCGCAGACACCGACGTCCAGGGCGCTGTCGAAGGATCTCAAGAAACGGGGCTGGAGCTTTGTCGGCCCGACAACGGTCTATGCCTTCATGCAGGCCATGGGGCTCGTCAACGACCATCTCGAGGGCTGCTGCATGCGCGCGACGGTTGAGGCGCAGCGAAATGCGTTCCGACGGCCGGGTCGTCTCCCCGGGGGCGGTTTGTAGTACGAAATGCCCAAAACATTGCGTTCGCGATTTTTATTCGGCTATTTTGACCTCTGGATTCGGTCAGGACGTCTTTGCCTCCCGCCGGGGCATGCGTCTGGAGCCGGACCGCAAAACAAACAACAGGCGCTGTAAAACAAGGCGCCCCTAGGGGAGGTTCCACGATGAAACTTGCGCGCATCGCTGCCGGTCTGGCGGTTGGCGTCGGCCTTGGCATGGCATCGCTCATGTCGTCGGCCCTTGCGGAAGAGACCACGCTCCGCATCACGCTGCAGCTGCCGATGAAGAGCCATCTCGGCCAGAACGTGGCCCTCTTCAAGGAGAAGGTCGAGGCGCTGTCGAACGGCGACGTCTCCGTCGAGATCTATGATTCCGCCCAGCTCTACAAGGACAGCGAAGTCCCGCAGGCCGTCGGCTCCGGCGCGATCGAGATGGGCGTGGCATCGCTTACCCGCTATGTCGGCGACGTCCCGGCCGTCGATTTGTTCTACATGCCGTTCCTGCTGAACAACGAAGAGCTTGTTCGCAAGGCCGTTGCGCCGGACAGCCCGGTGCGCGCGCCGCTCGACGAGGCGATCCTGGGCACCGGCAGCCGCGTGTTGTGGTGGCAGGCCTATGGCGGTGTCGTGCTTCTGTCCAAGGACGCGCCGCTGAAGACACCGGCCGACATCGAAGGCAAGAAGGTGCGTGTCTTCGGCAAGACGCTCGGCGAGTGGATCAAGGCCGCCGGCGGCGCGCCGACGCTGATCTCCGGCTCCGAGCAGTATATCGCCTATCAGCGCGGCACGGTGGATATCGGCATGACCGGCGTGTCCGGCGTGAAGAGCCGGCGCCTGTGGGAGGTGATGGACACGATCACGGTCACCAACAACGCCGACATCGAGTTCATCGTCGTCGTCAACGAGGACTTCTGGCAGGGCCTGCCCGAGCAGCACCGCGCGTGGATCACCCAGGCGGCGCGCGAGGCGGAACAGGATGTGCGCGACCGCATGGCCTCCATCGAGGCGGAAGCCTATGCAATGGCCGAGGAGAACGGCATGGCCGTCTACGAGCTGAGCGACGCGGAAGTCACGGCCTGGAAGGCGGCGGCCCAGCCGGTCTACGACCAGTTCGCCGCCGATGCCGGCGATCTCGGTCAGCAGGTGCTGGACGCGGCGCGCAAGCTCGCCGAATAGGCAAAGCAGGCTGTCCCGTGCCGGAGCGGCGTTGCCGCTTCGGCCGGTTCCTTGCCGGGGCGGCGCGTCCGCTCGGGCCGCCCCCTGTGACGGACCACTCACTCATGTTGCGGATCATCGACAGCGCTTCGCGCTTTGCCGGCCTGATTGCGGGCTGGGGCTATTTCCTCATCGCATTGATGCTCGGATACGAGGTTTTCATGCGCTATCTCGGCGACCCAACCATCTGGGCGGAGGAGCTGTCGCGCATGTTCCTGATCTGGGCGACGTTCGGTGGCGCCGCGCTGTTGCTGCACCGGCGCCAGCACATCGTGATCACGCTTCTGACCGACAACCTGTCGCCGGGCGCGCGGCGGGCGCAGGAACTCTTCGTGCTTGCCTTCATCGTCGCCCTGTCGGGCGTCGTCGTCTATTTCGGGTCGGGCATCGCCTACGATTCCTTCGCCCGCGGACGCACCACCGGCTCGATGCTCGACGTGCCGGCCTGGTGGTCGCAGGTCTCCATTCCCGCCTGTTTCGCGCTGCTGGGCCTCCAGGCCCTCGCCGAGGCCGTGCGGGTTGCGCTCAACGGCATCGACACCGCCGCGCCGCAGCGCATCGATCACTGAGGCCGCCGACATGACATCCCTGCTCATTCTCGCGGCGCTCTTCGCGCTTCTTCTGGCCGGTATCCCCGTCGCCTTCGCGCTGACCGGCCTCGGTTTCGGCCTGCTTGCAGTCGGCGGCTTCTCGCCGCTGATGGTGCCCCAGGGCCTGCTGTCTTCCGCCGACAGTTTCGTGCTGGTCGCCGTGCCGCTGTTCCTGTTGATGTCCAACGTGCTCTTGAAGGGCGGCGTCGGGCGCGATCTCTTCGCCGCGGTCCAGGCGTGGGTCGGGCACTGGCCCGGCGGGCTGGCCGTCGCCACGATCCTTTCGTGCGGCATCTTCGCGGCGATTTCCGGCTCCTCGGTCGCCACCGCCGCAACAATCGGCACCGTCGCGATCCCGGAGATGACCCAGCGCGGCTATCCGCGCCGCTTCGTGCTCGGGCTTCTGGCCGCCGGCGGCACGCTCGGCATTCTCATTCCGCCCTCGATCCCGATGATCGTCTTCGGTGTGATCACCGAGGAATCGATCATCTCGCTGTTTCTGGCCGGCATCGGTCCGGGGCTCTTGCTGATGGCGCTCTTCATCGGGTGGTCGGTGCTTTATGCAAGCTTTGCGTCCGATTACCAGCCGAGCCCCAGGTCGAGCTGGGACGAGCGTCGCCGGACCGCGATCCGCGCCTTCCCGACGGTCGTTCTGGCCGCCCTCGTGATCGTGGGTATCTACACCGGCCTGTTCACGCCGACGGAGGCTGCGGCCGTCGGTTTCATCGGCGCGCTTGTCGTCGTCGGCGTCATCCTGCGCACGCTCGACTGGTCGAAGTTGCGCGATGCGGTCGCCGAGGCGATGACGACGACGGTCGCGATCCTGCTGATCGTTGCCGGCGCCAAGGTCTTCGGCAAGGCGATCACGCTCTACCGGATCCCGCAGGACATCTCGATGTTCCTGTCGGAGCATATTTCCTCCGCCGGCATGTTCGTGCTTCTGGTGGCGCTGGTGCTTCTGGTGATGGGCCTGTTCCTGGAGGCGCTGTCGATGATGCTGATCATGGTGCCGGTCCTGTCGGGGGCGCTCTTCGCGCTCGGCATCGATCCGATCTGGTTCGGCGTCTTCTTCGTCGTCATGGTCGAATGCGCGCTGATCACCCCGCCGGTCGGGCTCAACCTCTATGTTATCCAGGCGGTCGGCAAGGCCACCATGGGCGAGGTGTCCTCCGGCGTCTGGCCCTTCCTGGCGATCATGCTGTTCAGCGTTTTGCTGATCTTCTGGTGGACCGACCTGGTGCTCTATATCCCCTTCAAGATGTAATCCTGTCCGGGCGCGCGGGATCTGCCGGCGCGCCCGCCACGAAAGGCAAAGACGATGACAACCCCCGCCGCGCGCCTGCGCGCCCATCTGGCCGCGACCCCGCTGACCGTGATGCCCTGCTGCTTCGACGGCCTGTCCGCGAGGCTGATCGGCGATGCCGGCTTTCCCGTCTCCTTCATGTCGGGCTTCTCGGTGTCGGCCGCGCGCATCGGTGCGCCGGACACGGGGCTGATTTCCTATGGCGAAATGGTCGACCAGGGCCGCAACGTCTGTGCGGCGACCTCTGCGCTGATCATCGGCGACGGCGACACCGGCTATGGCAACGCCCTCAACGTCAAGCGCACGGTCAAGGGCTATGCGCAGGCGGGTTTCGCCGCGGTCATGATCGAGGACCAGCTTGCGCCCAAGCGCTGCGGCCACACCAAGGGGAAGCTTGTCGTCTCGCGCGAGGAGGCCGTCGACCGTATCAAGGCGGCGGTGGACGCGCGCGAGGAAGGCTCCGACATTCTCATTCTGGCCCGCACGGACGCGCGCCACGGACACGGGTTGGACGAGGCGCTGGAGCGGGCGAGGGCGTTCAGGCAAGCCGGTGCCGACCTCCTCTTCGTCGAAGCCCCGCATGATGTCGCCGAGATGGAATTGATCTGCCGCGAGGTGCCCGGCTGGCACATGGCCAATCTGGTGGAAGGCGGCGCGACGCCGATGTTGCCGCATGCCGAACTGGAACGGATCGGCTACCGGCTTGCGGCCTATCCGCTGACGCTGCTTTCAACCGCGATCAAGGCGATGCAGGCGGCTTTGGCCGAAATGGCGGCCGGACGTCACCCCGACGACGCGCTTCTGCCTTTTGCGGATCTGCGCAAGGCCGTCGGTTTCGATGCCTATTACGCTGAAGAAAGCCGCTACGCCGACAAGCGTGATTGACGGGCCGGGCCGCAATCCTGGAAGAAACGCACGCCGGCTGATCCGCTGCGTTTCACCTTGCGTAATGTTTTCTGAAAGCCGGAGGACGACGGCCGTTCCCGATCCGCCGTCAACCACCCGAATCCGGCTTTTCGGGCGGTCCACCCCGATCGGCCACCCGTTTTGGAGGTCGCTCTCCCCCGGAGCGGCCTCCTTTTCAGGTGCGCTTCAGCCGCCGCCAATGGCCATCGGCGGGGCCTTCGCCGTCCATCCGGTCGCCTGGTCGTAGGCTTTTGCGACCTGCAAGACGCCGACGTCGTCGCGCGGGCGCCCGATGATCTGAAAGCCTGTGGGGAGGCCCGCGGCATTGAAGCCGGCCGGAACGGATACGGCCGGCAGCCCCAGCAGGCTGACCCCGACCACGGTTTCCATCCAGCGATGATATGTGTCCATGCTGCGTCCGCCGATGTCCTTCGGCCAGTCGAGCGTGACGTCGAAGGGAAACAGCTGCGCGCTCGGTGCCACCAGATAATCGTAGCGTTCGAACAGCCGCAGCACGGCGCGATACCAGGCGCTGCGGGCGGCGCTCGCGTCCTCGATCTCGGCCTGCGACAGTGCGCGTCCGCGCTCGATTTCCCAGATCGCGGCGGGCTTCAGCTTGTCGCGGGTGGCCGGCGCATCGTAGAGCGCACCGAGTTTCGCTGCCACGCGCCAGCTTCTGAGGTCGCACCAGGATTGCCAGATGCGCTCCGGGGCAAAGCCCGGGCCGGTCTCTTCCACTTGCGCGCCCAGCTCGACCAGTCGCGTCAGCCCGTTGCCGACGAGATCCAGAATCCCGTCCTCGAACGGCAGGTATCCGTCGAGATCGTCCAGCGAGCCGATGCGGATGCCCTGGACCCTTGGCGCAAGCGGTCCGGCAAAGATGCTGCCGTCGCCGTCGAGCGACTGCGGTGCGCGGGGGTCGTAGCCGGCCTGAATGGAAAGCAGCATGGCGAGATCGTCGACATCGCGGGCCATCGGGCCGTCGGTCGCCATCGTGTCCATGAAGAGGTCCGGTGCAGGGCCGGACGGCACGCGGCCATAGCTCGGGCGCATGCCGATCACGTTGTTGAAGGCGGCCGGATTGCGCAGGGAACCCATCATGTCGCTGCCGTCGGCAACGGCGAAGATCCGTGCGGCGATTGCCGCCGCCGCTCCGCCGCTGGAGCCGCCGGCGCTGCGCGCGGTGTCATAGGGATTGAGCGTCGGGCCGAACAGCGGATTGGTGGTATGCGAGCCGAGACCGAATTCCGGCACATTTGTCTTGCCGATCACGATTGCGCCGGCTGAGCGCATGCGCGCCACATGGAGACTGTCTTCCGCCGGCACCTGCCGGGAAAACACCGGCGAGCCCATGGTGGTCCTCAGCCCCGCCGTCATGGCGAGATCCTTGATCGCCTGCGGCATGCCGTGCATCCAGCCGCGCGAGCGCCCGGCGGCCAGCTCGGCATCGAGCGTGTCGGCTTCGGCCAGAAGCGCCTCGGTATCGCGCAGCGACACAATCGCGTTGAGTACGGGATTGAGCGCGTCGATGCGTGCGAGCGTTGCCTGCATCACCTCGCGCGCCGACACGCGCCTTGCGTGGATGGCTTGCGACAGCGCGCGCGCCGACAGGGCGGTGATCTCGTCTGCGGTCATGGCGCGGGCCTCCCGTCCCGTGTGCCTTGAGGAGCCAGGGGCTTAAGAGCCGACTTTCTCCGCCAGCGGATCGTAGAGCGGGTTGCTGGTGCCAAACACATAGTCGAGCGTGGTGACGCTCACATGCGGTGCGCCGTGGTCGCGCAGCAGCGTCGCGCAATCGGCGGCGCTTGCGGCGGGGCAGTGCAGGAGGAGGGGCTGGCCGACCTGGGTGCCGAAGGGCGCGATGGCGCCATACTGGTCGCCGGCGGCGCGCGCCGTGAGTTCGGGGGCCGCCACCAGCGCGCGGATCTCGCGAAACCCGCGGGCGCGCTCTTCGGCGGCGATCCGGTCGAGGATGATGCGGGCAAAGGCCAGTTGCTCCGCGCTCCAGCCCGCGCTCAGCGAGGCGACGAGGTTGGCCTGGCTCTTCAGGATGACGCCGTCGTCGAGGATTTTCAGATTGTTGGCGACAAGCGTCGAGCCGGTGGTGGTGATGTCGACGATCAGTTCCGCCGTGCCGGCCGCCGGTGCGCCTTCCGTTGCGCCGGCGCTTTCCACGATCCGGTAATCGGAGATCCCGTGTTCGGCGAAGAACTGGCGCGTCAGCGTCACATATTTGGTGGCGACGCGCAGCCGCTCGCCCTTGCGGGCGCGAAAATGCGCCGCGACGTCGGCGAGATCCGCCATCCTCGCCACGTCGATCCAGGCATCGGGGACGGCGACGACCACATCCGCAAAGCCGAAGCCGAGCGGGGTGACGGTGTGCACGCTCGCGTCCGGGTCGGCGATGCTCTCATGCACCAGATCCAACCCGGTGACGCCCAGATGCGCCTGGCCGTTGGCCAGTTCGCGGGCGATCTCGGAAGCCGAGAGAAAGGCGATTTCCACCTCTGCCGCATCGAAGCGGCCAAGCCGGCCGCGATAATTGCGCGCGCCGCCGGGCTGGCGCACCGGCAGGCCGGCGCGGGCGAAGAAATCGTGCGTGTTGTCCTGCAGCCGTCCCTTGGAGGGAATGGCGATGGTCAATGGCGTCATGAGACCCTCAAATGCGATCCAGCCAGATGGAAAAGCCCGTGGCCGGAATATGAGCCTTGGCGCCGAGCAGCGCCAGCAGCCTGTCGTAGCGTCCGCCGCCGACGATCTGGCCTGCTTTCTTGCGCGAGGCGGAATGAACCTCGAACACGAAGCCGGTGTAATAGTCGAGCCGGCGGCCGAAATCGGCGGCAAACGTCAGCGATGTGTCGGGAATCCCGTGTGCCGAGATGGCGTCGAGGCGCGCGGCGAAGCTGGAAAGCGCCGCCGACAGGTCGAGACCGCTGTCCTTGGCGAAGACCTCGATGGTCTTCACCGAGGCACGCGGGTCGCCGGCAATCGCCAGATAACGGGAGAGCACATCGGCCGCGCGGTCGGTCTCGGGATCGTGGCGGACAAGGGTGGCCTGTTCCAGAAGCCGTTCGGCGATGTCGCTGGCGCTGCGCCCGGCAATCGGCTTGAGGCCGGTGAGGCGCAAGAGCTCCGCGACCGCCGACTGGGCCGTGTCGGGGGCAAGTCCCTCGAGCGCGCGCGCAAGCGCTGCCGCCGATGTGTCGTCGTCGCGCGCTGTCTCGGTGCCGCCGCCGCGCATGGCGCGGATCGCCGCGTCCAGCCGGTCGCGTTCGCCGAAGAGGTCGCCGAGACGGCGTTCCCACACCGCAGGCAGGTTGAGACCGGAAAGCACGGCACGAAACAGCGCCTCGTCGCCGATGTGGATGCGCGCGTCGGTGACGCCGAGCGTCTCCAGTGCGGACAACGAGAGCGCCAGCGTGTCGGCGTCGGCGGCTTCCAGATCGGCGCGGCCCAGACACTCCACGCCGGCCTGCATGAACTCACCCGCCCCGTCCTGGCGCTGGCGAAAGACTTTGCCGCAATAGGAATAACGCGCCGGTGTTTCCGGCGCGCCGCCGTCCAGATGCGCGCGACAGACGGGAAGCGTATAGTCGGGACGCAGGCAAAGTTCTTCGCCGGCGCGGTCGCTGGTGAGATACATGCGCCCGCGAATGTCCTCGCCGATGAGATCGAGGAACAGCCGCGACGGTTGCAGGATCTCCGGTTCCATGGCCGGAAAGCCTTCGGCCTGAAACAGGCCGCGCAGTTTCGCGTAAGGGTCGGGCAGGGTCGTCATGCGCTTTCCCCCGGCGTGCCGCTTTTCGCGCGGTCGTCGGCCTGTTCGGCGAGCAGGCGTTTTACCGTCTCGACCAGTTCGGCCTCGGCCACGCTGATCTGTGCCGGACGGCTTTCGCGCCAGGTGACATTGTCGGCGATCTCGCCGGACAGCCGCTTGCCCTCGATCAGGTCCTTGATCTGGACGACGCCCTCGGCCCGTTCGTCGCCGCCCTGGATGATGGCGAGCGGGCAGTCGCGCCGGTCGGCGTATTTGAGCTGGTTGCCGAACTTCTTCCAGTTGCCCTGGTACATCTCCGCGCGGATGCCGGCGGCGCGCAAGCTTTGCGTCATCGTCTGGTAGCGCGCGAGGCTTTCTGTGTCGCCGTCCATCACGGTGACAAGCACCGGGGCGAGAACTTCGTCGGCTTTCAGCTTGCCGAGGTTCTTCAGCGCGCTCATCAGCCGCGAGACACCGATGGAAAAGCCGGTCGCCGGCACGTCGCGCCCGGTGAAGCGCTTGACCAGCCCGTCGTAGCGCCCGCCGCCGCCGACGGAGCCGAACTGCACGACCTCGCCCTTCTCGTTGGTGACGTCGAACAGAAGCTCCGCCTCATAGACCGGGCCGGTGTAATACTCGAGACCGCGCACGACGGAAGGGTCGACGGAAATCCGGTCGGCATTGTAGCCCGCCGACGTCACGAGGTCGGAAATCAGCTTGAGTTCGCTGAAGCCCGCTACGAATTCCTCGTTGATGGCCAGCTTGGAAAGCGAGGCCGTCTTGAAGGTGAGGTCGTTGCGGTCGTCGATCAGGTCGTCGATGGCCGAGGCTTCCAGGATCTCGATAATCGCCTCGAGGGCGGTGGAGGACAGGCCCGCGCCCTTGGTGAAGTCGCCGCTTTCGTCCTTGCGCCCCTCGCCAAGCAGCAGGCGCACGCCCTCGCTGCCGAACTTGTCGTATTTGTCCATCGCGCGCAGCACGGTCAGCCGGCGTTCTGCATCTTCCGCGTCGCTCAGGCCGATGGCGGCCATCACGCCGTCGAGCACCTTGCGGTTGTTGACGCGGATGATGTACTGGCCGCGCGGAATGCCGAGGGCTTCCATCGTGTCGGCCATCATCATGCACATTTCCGCGTCCGCCTGGACGCCCGGCGCGCCGACCGTATCGGCGTCGAACTGCATGAACTGGCGGAAGCGCCCGGGACCGGGCTTTTCGTTGCGGAACACCCAGCCGGCGCGATAGCTGCGAAACGGCAGCTGGATCTCGTTGATGTTCTCCGACACATGGCGGGCGAGCGGCGCCGTCAGGTCGTAGCGCAAGGACATCCACTGCTCGTCGTCGTCCTGCACGGAGAAGACGCCGGCGTTCGGCCGGTCGGTGTCGGGCAGGAATTTTCCGAGGCAATCGGTGTATTCGAACGCCGGCGTTTCCACCGGATCGAAGCCATAAGCCTCGTAGACGCCGCGGATCTTTGCCAGCATCGCGTCGGTCGCGCGGATGTCTGCGGCGGAGCGGTCGACGAAGCCGCGCGGCAGGCGCGCCTTGAGCTTGTTCGGTTTGGTCTTGGCCATTGGCGTTTGAAGGTCCGTTCAATCGGGAAGGGGCCACGGGTATGCACCTGCGGCCGGTTGCCGGTTTCCTAGACGAAACGGCGGTCTCGGGCAAGGATCGCCGCCCCTTGCGCAGGTCCCGCACTTAACCCTGACGGGCGCTCGCCTGCTTCCGCGCTTGCATTCGGGGACGGTCGGACTATGGTCCCGCGCGAAAACGCGACCTGCGGGCGAGAGCGCCGGCAATGGCCTGTCGCGTCTCTCTCACTGAGGTTAAACGTGCCCATGCCGGTCGACGGCGCATCGCTTTCGCAATCCCCGAACGCCGACGCATCCGCCGGCGCGTCCGCCGCCATGCCGCAGGCGGTTGCGCCCGGTCCTAGCGCGCCGCGTCTGTCGGTCGTGCTGCCGACCTTCAACGAGCGCGACAACCTGCCTGTCCTGATCGAGCGGCTCGATGCGACCCTTGCCGGCATCGCCTGGGAGGCGATTGTCGTCGACGACAATTCCCCCGACGGCACGACGCAGGTGGCGCGGGAGCTTGCCAATCGCGATCCGCGCATCCGCGTCATCCGCCGCGTCGGCCGGCGCGGGCTTTCGGGCGCCTGCATCGAGGGCATGCTGGCCTCTTCCGCCGACTTCGTCGCGGTGATGGATGCCGACCTGCAGCATGACGAGACGCTCTTGCCGAAGATGCTGGAAAAGCTCTCCGGCGACGGCACGACGGAAAAGCCCGGCGCGGATCTCGCCGTCGCCAGCCGTCACGTCGAAGGGGGGGCTGTGGGCGAGGGCCTGTCGGCGGTGCGGGCGTCGGGGTCGGGCCTGGCGAACCGTCTGGCGCGCATCTTCCTGCATGTCGACCTGTCGGATCCGATGAGCGGTTTCTTCATGATCCGCCGCGCCGAGGTCGAGCGTCTCGCGCCGAAGCTGTCCTCGCAAGGCTTCAAGATCCTGCTGGACATCGTCGCCAGCGCGCGCGGGTCCTTGCGCATCGTCGAACTGCCTTTCGTGTTTCGCGAAAGGCTGCACGGTCAAAGCAAGCTCGACACACTGGTCGCGCTCGATTTTCTGGGGCTCATCTTGTCGAAACTGGTTGGCGATCTCGTGTCCGTGCGCTTCCTGATGTTCATGATGGTCGGGGCCTCCGGCGTCGTGGTGCACATGGTGGCGCTGTTCTCGCTGATCGAAGGCTTCGCGATGAATTTTCAGGTCGCGCAGACGGCCGCGACCTTTGTCGCCATGACGACGAATTTCTATCTCAACAATCGCCTGACCTACCGCGACCGCCGCCTGCACGGCTGGGCCGCCCTGCGCGGTCTCTTCACCTTCTATGTGGTCTGTGGCTTCGGCGTGATCGCCAATGTCGGCGTCGCCTCGCTGATCTATCAGGAAGACGCCGGCCGCATCCTCATCGGCGTGGCGGGTGCCGCCGGCGCGGTGATGGGCGCGGTTTGGAATTATGCCGCAAGCTCGGTCCTGACCTGGCGCAAGGCCTGAGGCGGTGATGCCGCACGTGTCCCGCGACGCCGGAACGGACGTGCCGGTCTGGCTGCGTCCGGCCACGCTGGCGCTGGTCGTGCTGGCGCTCACGCTCGTGAAGCTTGTCGTTGCCGCCAATTCGGGCCTTGCCGAGGACGAGGCCTATTACCGGCTCTGGGGTCTGAACCCGTCCGCCGGCTACTACGATCACCCGCCGATGGTCGGCTGGTGGGTCGCGGCGGGCCTGTGGATCGCCGGAGATAACGCGCTCGGCATTCGCCTTTTGCCGGTTCTTTCCGCTCTTGCCGGCTCGGCAGCGCTCTGGCGCACGGGATATCTGCTCTTTGGTGCGCGCGCGGCCGGATGGGCGGTGCTTTTCTTCAACGCCTCGCTCCTGATCGGCATCGGCAGTCTGCTGGCAACGCCCGACGCGCCCTCGGTGTTCTTCTGGGGCCTGACCGTCTGGGCGCTGGCCGAGCTTCATGCCGGCCGGAACCCGAACTGGTGGCTTGCCGTCGGGCTTTTCGCCGGCCTCGGTCTTGCGTCGAAATATTCGGTCCTGTTTCTTGGAGCCGGCATCGTGCTGTGGCTTGTGCTGGTGCCCGACGCCCGGCGCTGGTGGTCCAGCTGGCAGCTTTGGGCCGGCGGCGTGCTGGCGCTTGCCATCGTCGCGCCGGTGGTGCTTTGGAACGCCGACCACCAGTGGGCGTCATTCGTCAAGCAGTTCGGCCGCGCGGTGCCCGACGGCTGGAGCACGAAGTACATCTTCGAGTTTCTGGGCGCCGTAATCGGCCTGCTCAATCCTCTGGTCGCGGTGCTGGCGGGCGTCGGTCTTGCGCGGGCGGTTTCCGGCGCGCGGCGGGGCGATGCCGGCTTCGGCCTGATGATCTGGACCTGCGTGCCGTTCTTTTTCTACCTTCTGCTGCATTCGCTGCATTCGCGGGTGCAGGGCAACTGGCCGGCGCCTCTGTTTCCAGCTCTCGCCCTTCTGGCGGGCGTCGTCGTGGCCGATCCGCCGGCGGCTTTCCGGCGCGGCATCGGTCTGCTTGCAAAGGGGGCCGTGGTGCTTGGCATCGCGGTGTCGCTCGTTGTCTATGTGCATGCGGTTCAGCCGCTGACCGGCAGCCTCGCGCGCAAGGATCCGACGTTCCAAACGCGCGGCTGGGGGGAGATCCGCGAGGAGGTGAAGACCCTTGCCGAAGACGAGGGCGCGGCCTGGATCGCGACCTATGGCTACGGACTCAACGCGCAGCTTGCCTTCAATCTCTCCGGCATCCTTCCGGTCGAGCAGCTCACCGAGCGCATCCGCTATGTCATGCAGCCCTCGCTCGGTGCCGAGACGCTGGAACGCCCGGCGCTCTTCATCGTTGAGGCGCGCCGCGATCCGGGAGCCGAGGCGCTCGGTGAACGGTTCGGCGAGGCGACCCGCGTTGCCGTGCTGACCCGGCGTGTGAAGGGCGTGGCGCTGGAAGAGCTTGTGGTCTACCGGGTGGCGGCCGCGCGCGGCGACCCGCGCGATCCCGTCTATCCGCTCCCCTGACGTGCCGTTTTCGCGACGGGGCGCGCACGGCCCTCTTGGCAGGCGGGCCGGTTCCGCGCATAGGATAGGGCGATGAAACGCATTCTCATGACATCGGCCGACTACGGCCTCGCCTTCGGCATTGACCGGACCCTGCGCGACCTGATTGTCGAGGGGCGGCTGTCGGCTGTGGGCTGTCTCGTCGCCTCCGACCTGTGGACGCGCGAGTATCTGCCGCTGCGCGATGCCGTCGATGCCGCCCGCCACCGCACGCTTGTCGGTCTGACACTGGCGCTCACCCGTCCGCATGCGCCGGTGTCGGTGCGCGGGCGCACCCGCTTCGGCGATGCCTTCCCGTCGCCGCGCTGGTGGCGCTGGCGCGATCCCTTGCGTTTGCTTCCGGCCGAGGATCTGGCGGAAGAGGTCGACGCCCAGCTCATCTGCTTCGAGGAATACTACCAGCGTCCGCCTGACTTCCTGCATGTCGCCGACGACCTTCTTGCCCTCCCGCGGGTCGCGCGCACGGTCATCAAGACGGTTGCCCTGCGCAAGCATGCGCCGGCGCTGGTGTCGCCGGCCTGGCCGGGGGAGGGCGCCCGTGCGCGCCGGGTCGCGCGCGGTTTCGCCCGTCAGGCCGCGCGCGCAAGGCTGCGCGTCATGCAGCGGGGGCCGGCCTTTCCGCCGCTCGCCACGCTTGAGGCGCAGGAAACCCACCTGCGCAACGGCTTCAACGGCCTGGACGACCGCACGATGGTGTTTTGCCATCTCGGCGAGGCCGACGACCGATTGCGGCGGCTGGAGCCACGCGCCGATTTGAGCGTGCGCGAGGTCCAGACCGGGTTCTTCAAGAGCCCGGTCTTTCCGCTGCTTCTGGTGGAAAAGGACATCTTCCTCTACTGAGCGGCAATGGTCCGCGACCCGACGAGCGAAATCCGGCCCCCCGCGGGGATTGGGGAGCCGGATTTTCGTTGGGAAGGACCGCCGCGAGGTCAGGGAAGCGGCGGCCTGTGAAAGCAGAATGCGCCAACCGCGTTTCCGCAACAGTGACGATGATCACACAATGCGTTTTGTCAAAGGCCGTGGCGCGCTATGATAAACGGGCAGCGTGCTGGCCGGGGCAGGCCCTTTGGCGCTGCAAGGCACGTGACGTGCGGCCAAGCGGGGCAGGCGAATGGTGGAACTCAAGTCTTTTCTGGAAAACAGCTTCTCGATGGAGGGGCTGGATTGCGAGCTCGCGTCCGGGCTGGCCGCGCTGGCACGCCCGTTTTCGGTCAAGCCGGGCGCGATCCTGTTCGAGGCCGGCGATCCGGGCAACGGGTGCTATGCGATCCTGGAAGGCTCGCTCAAGGTCTCGATCGTCAGTGTCGATGGCGACGAACAGCTTCTGGCGGTGATGGGGCCGGGCAGTATCGTCGGGGAACTTGCGCTGCTCGACGGGCGGGCGCGCTCCGCCAATGTGACGGCACTGAAGCCGACGCGCCTCGCCTTTATCGAGAAACATCGCTTCGAGCGGTTCGCCGACGAGAATCCGGCGCTCTACCGGCACATGCTGTCGATTGTCGGCAGCCGGCTTCGTCAGGCGAATGACGTTCTCGCTGCACGCTCCTTCCTGCCGCTGCCGGGCCGTGTCGCGCAGACGCTGCTGCAACTTGCCGAAACCTTCGGAAAGCCCGTCGACAACGGGCGCGTGCTCATTCACTACAAACTGTCGCAGGCGGATATCGCCAACATGGCCGGGGCGGCGCGGGAGAACGTCAGCCGCGTCCTCAACGATTGGAAACGCGCCGGAACCGTCAGCCGCATTTCGGGATATTACTGCCTGGAAAACCCGGACTGGCTGCGCCAGGCCTCGGCGCTTTAGTTGGGCCATTCAGGTTGCAGATGTAATCGTTGCCCGCATAAATTTTATTTTTGCATGTATAATTTACCTTGTCCGCAGGCGTTCTCTCCTGCCGCCATTGGAGTTTTCAAATAAATCCAAGTTCACTTGGCGTGCATTAAGTTGTCGGTAATACGACTCCCGCTATTCCCTAGTGACCAGTGTATCGGGTTAAGTGTGGAGTTCGGGAATGCGGTTTTCAGACCTGTCAATTCGAAACAAGCTGCTGATCAGCGCAGGTGCGCTTTTCTTCACATCCCTGATCGGGGTCACCCTGACCGGCTCCATCGTAATGTCCAACTCTGCCGAAGAAACGGCCATGGAGCAGGCGCGGACGCTTCTCGATGCCTATTCCGCGGATGT
The DNA here is from genome assembly GCF_000423705.1 of Stappia stellulata DSM 5886. Classification (GTDB taxonomy): domain Bacteria; phylum Pseudomonadota; class Alphaproteobacteria; order Rhizobiales; family Stappiaceae; genus Stappia; species Stappia stellulata. The sequence continues at coordinate 350,247 of NZ_AUIM01000012.1, forward strand.
TTCCGGCGAGATCGGCGCCTCTCTCACGGTTGCAAAGTCCGCCGCCGCCGGTGTGGAAGGCTTGCTCAAGAACGACATGCGCGACCGTGACGCCCTTGGCGACATGATGATCCGCACTGTCGAGAACACGCCTGGCCTGGTCGGCATGACGTTGGCGTTCGAGCCGAACGGCCTCGACGGGCGCGACGCCGATTTCAAGACCCACAAATATTCCGACGCAAACGGCCGCTTCGTTCCCTATTTCTACTACTCGGACGGCAAGGTCGTGTTCGAGAAACTGGTGATGACCAAGGAAGCGGGCACCGAGAGCTGGTACGACAAGCCGATCCGCGAAAACCGGTCGCAGATCACGCCTCCCTACCCCTATCCGATCGACGGCAAGGAGGTCTTGCTGACCACGATCAGCTGGGTCGTGCGCGAGAACGGAGAGGCCATCGGCATCACGACCTCGGATCTTTCGCTTGCCGGCCTCGTCGAGAAGATGTCGACGCTAAAGCCGTTCGGCGCGGGTGAGGTCAAGCTGGTCGGCGGAGACAATCTGTGGGTCGCCAATGCGGACCCTTCCAAGCTCGGCAAGCCTGTGCAGGATGCGACGCTGCTCGACCTGATGGCGGCGACGGGGACCGGCGACCGCATGCAGCGCATCGGCGATCGCTTCGTTGCCCTGACCCCCGTCAGCTTCAAGGGCGTCGACGACGTCTGGTATGTCGCGATCGATGTGCCCTATTCCGCCATGGTGGCCGGGGCGATCTCCGCGCGCAACATGATGCTGGCGATTTCCGGTGTCCTTCTGGTGCTGGTGATGGGACTGGTCTGGTACGGCGCCGGCGCACTGGCGCGTCCGGTTGCCGGGCTCACGCAGGTGATGCGTCGTCTCGCTGACGGCGACACCTCGGTCGAGGTCGCAATTGGCGACCGCAAGGACGAGATCGGCGAGATGGGCGAAGCGGTCGAGACCTTCCGCGAAAATGCGCTCGAGCGTCAGCGTCTTGAAGCGATCCAGGGTGAGGATGAAAAGGCCCGCATGGCCCGCCAGGCGCGCACCGAAGAGCTGATTTCCGGTTTCCGTGGCACGGTACAGCAGCTGATCGGCACCGTCAGCGAGACGGCGCAAGGTCTCGACCAGACGGCGCGCGAATTGAGCGCCTCCGCCCAGGACAGCGCGGAACGCGCCGGCGAGACGGCCGATGCAAGTTCGGCCGCGACCGACAGCGTGCAGACCGTGGCAAGTGCTGCCGAGGAGCTTTCCGCCTCCATCGCCGAGATCTCCCGCCAGGTCGGCCAGACCACCCAGGTCGTCTCCCAGGCGACCGAGGGCACGCATGCCACCAACGAAAAGATCGCCGGCCTCGCCCAGGCGGCCAGCAAGATCGGCGAGGTGGTGAAACTCATCACCGACATCGCCGAGCAGACCAACCTTCTGGCGCT
>NZ_AUIM01000013.1:7500-121588 GCF_000423705.1 Stappia stellulata DSM 5886
CCGGCACCACGCCGACGCTTTACGACAGCCTCTATCAAACCGCGCTGGAACAGAACGTCGAGAAGGACCTGATCTCCGACCTGGTGCGGATCTTCTCCTTCGACGTGGATTTCAAGTCGCGGGTGAAACCGGGCGATTCCTTCGAGGTGTTCTACGGCCTCCAGCAGGACGACGCCGACGTTCCGGCGGAAATCCTATACACCGCACTGACCAATCGCAGCACCACCCGCCGCTTTTACCGCTTCCGCACCCCGGACGACGGGATCGTCGATTTCTACGATGAAACCGGAAAGAGCGCGAAAAAATTCCTGATGCGCAAACCGCTGTCGGGCGGGCGCTACCGGTCGGCTTTCGGGATGCGCAAGCATCCCATCGTCGGCACCATGCGCATGCACAACGGCGTCGACTGGTCGGCCAAGCGCGGCACACCGATCATGGCCGCCGGCAGCGGCGTGATCAGCCGCGCGAAATGGGTCTCCGGCTACGGCCGCCGCATCGAGATCCAGCACGCGAACGGCTACACCACGACCTACAGCCACCAGACGAGCTTCGCCAAGGGCATTCGCGAGGGCATGCGCGTGCGCCAGGGCCAGGTCATCGGCTATGTCGGCTCCACAGGCCTGTCGACCGGTCCGCACCTGCACTATGAGGTCAAGGTGAACGGCCGCTTCGTCAACCCGATGCGCATTCGCCTGCCGCGCGGGCGGGTGCTGGAAGGCGATCTGCTCGAAGCCTTCAACCGCGAACGCGACCGCATCGACACGCTGGTCGAACGCGCGGCTGGGCCGTCGCGCGTCGCCTCCCTGGAAAAACCCTGAATTCAGGCTCAAGCGGTCGCCGCGCCCTGCGGCGCGCGCCGGCCACAGTCGCACACACAAAAGGCCCCGGGCGGAACCGCCCGGGGCCTTTGCATTTCACTGGCAGTGTGTCGGGTGCCGGACGCGACGCCCGGCCCCGGCGCGGTGGCGTTCAGCCCCCGTCAGGCGGCTTCGCTCTGTGACCCGACCACCTCGAACAGCAATCGGTCGCTTCCGGCACTCACCCGCACCGACTGGCCGTCGGCGACCTTGCCGGACAGGATCAGCTCGGCGAGCGGATCCTGCACCTCGCGCTGGATCACCCGCTTGAGCGGACGCGCGCCATAGGCCGGGTCGTAGCCCTTGTCGGCGAGCCAGATGCGGGCCTCCTCGTCGAGCGTCATCTCGATCTTGCGGTCGCCCAGCAAACGCTCCAGACGGGTCAGCTGGATGTCGACGATCGCCGCCATCTGGTTTCGCTGCAACCGGTGGAACAGGATCTGGTCGTCCAGCCGGTTGAGGAACTCGGGCCGGAAATGTGCCCGCACCACCGTCATGACCTGATCGCGCACCATCGAGGAATCCTCGCCCTCGGCCTGCGCGGTCAGGAACTCCGACCCCAGGTTGGAGGTCATCACGATCAGCGTGTTGCGGAAATCGACCGTGCGGCCCTGCCCGTCGGTCAGACGACCGTCGTCCAGCACCTGCAGCAGCACGTTGAAGACATCCCCGTGCGCCTTCTCGATCTCGTCGAACAGCACGACCTGATACGGACGCCGCCGGACCGCTTCGGTCAGCGCACCGCCCTCCTCGTAGCCGACGTAGCCCGGAGGCGCGCCGATCAGGCGGGCCACGGAGTGCTTCTCCATGTATTCCGACATGTCGAGGCGCACCATCGCGGTCTCGTCGTCGAACAGGAACTCGGCAAGCGCCTTGGTCAGTTCGGTCTTGCCGACACCCGTCGGCCCGAGGAACAGGAACGAGCCGATCGGCCGGTTCGGATCCTGCAAGCCGGCGCGCGCACGGCGGACCGCCGTGGAAACGGCATGCACCGCCTCCTGCTGGCCGATCACCCGGCGCGCGATCTCGTCTTCCATGCGCAGCAGTTTCTCGCGTTCACCCTGCAGCATCTTGTCGACCGGAATGCCGGTCCAGCGCGACACGATATGCGCAATGTGATCGGTGGTGACGGCCTCTTCCATCATCGCACCCGCGTCGTCCTGCCCTTCGGCATCGGCGATGGCCTTCTCCAGGTCGGGGATCACGCCATAGGCGAGCTCGCCCGCACGCCCCAGGTCGCCCTGGCGCTGCGCCCGTTCCAGATCGCTGCGCGCCTGGTCGAGCTGCTCCTTGAGCTTTTGCTCGGACGAGAGCTTCTGCTTCTCCGCCTGCCAGCGGGCAGACAGCGCAGAGGCCTCTTCCTCAAGGTCCGCCAACTCGCCCTCGAGCTTGTCGAGCCGGTCCTTCGCGGCCGCATCCGTCTCCTTCTTCAGCGCCTCGCGCTCGATCTTGAGCTGGATGATCCGCCGGTCGAGCTCGTCGAGCTCCTCGGGCTTGCTGTCGACCTGCATGCGCAGCCGGCTGGCCGCCTCGTCCATCAGGTCGATGGCCTTGTCCGGCAGGAACCGGTCGGTGATGTAGCGGTTGGACAGCGTCGCGGCGGCGACAACGGCGCTGTCGGTGATGCGCACGCCATGGTGCAGCTCGTATTTTTCCTTGATACCGCGCAGGATCGAGACAGTGTCCTCGACCGTCGGCTCGGACACGAACACGGGCTGGAACCGGCGCGCGAGCGCCGCGTCCTTTTCAACATGCTTGCGGTACTCGTCGAGCGTGGTCGCGCCGACGCAATGCAGCTCGCCGCGCGCAAGTGCGGGCTTCAGGAGGTTGGAGGCGTCCATCGCGCCATCCGCCTTGCCGGCCCCGACCAGCGTGTGCATCTCGTCGATAAACAGAACGATGCCGCCGGCCGCCGCCTGCACTTCCGAAAGCACCGCCTTCAGCCGTTCCTCGAACTCACCGCGATATTTCGCGCCGGCGATCAGCGAGCCCATGTCGAGCGCGAGAAGCTTCTTGTCCTTCAGGCTCTCCGGCACGTCGCCATTGATGATCCTGAGCGCGAGCCCCTCGGCGATCGCGGTCTTGCCCACACCCGGCTCGCCGATCAGCACCGGATTGTTCTTGGTCCGGCGCGACAGCACCTGGATCGTGCGGCGGATCTCGTCGTCGCGGCCGATGACCGGATCGAGCTTGCCGTCGCGCGCCGCCTGGGTCAGGTCACGGGCGTATTTTTTCAAGGCGTCATACTGGCTTTCCGCCGAGGCGCTGTCGGCCGTGCGGCCCTGCCGCAGGTCGTTGATCGCCTCGTTCAGCCGCGCCGGCGTGACGCCGGCGGCCGCGAGCGCCTTGCCGGCCTCACTGTCCTTGCTCATGGCAAGCGCGAGCAGCAGCCGCTCCACGGTTACGAAGGAATCGCCCGCCTTGTCGGCGATCTTTTCCGCCTGGTCGAAAAGCTGCGCCAGCGCCGGCGCGAGATACAATTGCCCGCTGCCGCCCGAGACCTTGGCAATGCCTGCAAGCGCCTTTTCGTTGGCGAGAACCGCGTCCTTGACGTGCCCGCCGGCGCGCTCGATCAGCCCGGCGGCCATGCCCTCGGGATCGTCGAGCAGCACCTTCAACAGGTGCTCGGGCGAGAATTGCTGATGGGATTCGCCGATTGCATAGGTCTGTGCCGACTGCACGAAGCCTCTGGCGCGTTCCGTGTATTTCTCGAAATTCATCTGTCACCTCCAGATCAGGCCCTCCCCCGAAGCAGGAGGCCTTTACGGATTGCGGACCCTCATTCGGCATCCGCCCGGTCTTCATCGACCGTCAACAGGATATAGTGTGGCATTTCGATCACAAAAGAGGGAAAGCCCTTAGACCAACAAAAAAGGAGCACGCGTCACCGCGTGCTCCTCATGGTCTCTTGCGAAAGCTCACTCCGGCGACGCCAGGGTCGCTTGGAAGCGGTGCCCCGTCCCAAAGTCGCCTTAGGCGTCGTTTGTGGCGGGCGTTTCGCTTTTTTCGTCCGTGGCGGCCGCCTTCGGGGTGCGCGGACGCGGAGTCCGTCTGGCCCGGGGCTTGGGCTGGGCCTCCGGCTCCCCGCCTTCGCTGGCGGCTGCGGGGGCATCGGCCGTGCCATTGGCGGCCGGCGCATTGTCCGCGCCGCCATCCTGTGCGGCCGACTCGTCGCCCGGCCCCGGATTGCGGGCCTTGCGCAGACCGCGTCCCCGCGTGCCGCGCGTGCGACGCGTCCGGCGATCGTCGTCGTCGCCGCTGCCTTCACCGCTGTCGTCGTCCTTCGCCTTGGCGGTATTGGCTTCCTCGCCGGCTGCCGCACTCTTGGCATTCAGCACGGGCATGTTCTCGACGAAGGGCTGAGGCGCATCCACCGGCATCACCGACTTGCCGCCGTCATCCGACTTGGCAGCCTCGCGCTCGCCGCGCTCGCCACGATCACTGCGCTCGCCACGATCACTGCGCTCGCCGCGATCACCGCGCTCGCCACGATCACCGCGATCGCGACGCTCCTGGCGGTCCTGACGTTCGGCGCGTTCGGTCTGCGCCTCGGCCTCGTCCTCGGCCTCGTCACCGCGCGGAAGCACCACGGGCTGCTGCATGCTCTGCTGGGCAGATGCGATGATGCGCAGGTAGTGCTCGGCGTGCTGATAGTAATTTTCCGAAATCACCCGGTCGCCCGCAGCGGCGGCGTCGCGCGCCAGCTGCTGGTACTTTTCGGCGACATGGTGGGCGGTTCCGCGGATCTTCACGTCGGGCCCATTGGACTCATACGTGCGCGAAAGCGGATTTGGCCCCTTGCGGCCGCCGCGGCCACGGATGCGTTTGTTGTTTTGATTTCCTGGTCTCATTCTGCCGTTTTCTCTCACGAACGGCGATCGACAACGGCCGATCAACAGTCCGGTCCGACACGGACCGGCGCCATGAAACGCAACGAGACTAAGTCGGTGTTGCGCGATCCGTGCAGGCCCTTCTCTCGGAAACAGGACGACGCGCTGGCGCCGACCTTTCCGGTCGTCTTGAAGGAGTCACCTGAACAGACCTATGCCAAGTCGCCCTGGGGCCCGGAAGCCCCGGCGCATCGTCCCCGACGGTGAATGCCCGTCGCGCAATGCAGGATCTGGCTGGAACGAAAAGTCTCTCAAAAACTTGTCGATCTGCCTACCCGTGGATAACAGCACCACCCCCGTCGGGTCTCGGCGCTCAGAAACTAGCCGGTTCCGCCGGGTTTTCCAAGCGTCTTTTTCACAGCGGCGAAAAGTGACGTCATTTTGCGATCCTCAGCGCGCCCGCGACGCGGTCGCGACCGCCAAGGTCTTGAAAGACGGCGATGTCTTGAAATCCGGCTGCAATCAGGATCCCGGTCACATCCGCAGCCTGCGCGGCGCCGATCTCGACCATCGCGAACCCGCCGTCGACCAAAATGCGCCCGGCCTCGGTGGCGATTCGCCGATAGGCGGCCAGGCCGTTGTCCTTCGCAAACAACGCCAGCGGCGGATCGAACAGGCGCACCTCGCGGGACAGCGCCTCGCGTTCCTGCGGCGCGATATAGGGCGGATTGCTCACCAGCATGTCGAACCCGGGCGCAAGCGCATCCGCGAAATCGCCGCACACCGCGCTGAACCGTGCGGCGACCCCGTGGCGCGCGGCATTGGCCTGGGCGGTGACGAGTGCCGACTGCGAGAGATCCACCGCGACCGCCCGCGCATTCGGCAATTCGCAAAGCAGCGCCACGGCGATGCAGCCGCTGCCGGTTCCGACGTCGGCGAACCGCCACGCCCGCTCGCGCCCGCCCCGGGCGTCGCACCATGAAAGCACGCGTTCGACGAGCGTTTCGGTATCGGGTCTCGGTTCAAGCGTCTCCGCCGACAGGGCAAACGCCAGCCCCCAGAACTCGCGTTCGCCCAGGATACGGCCGACCGGCTCGCCGGCAATCCGCCGTTCCATCAGCCCGGCGGCGCGCGCGCCCTCCTCCGGCGATACGGGCCTTTCCGGATCGAGCACCACACGGTCGGCATCGACGCCGGCGGCATGGGCCGCCAGAATGCGCGCATCGAGCGCGGCAGTGTCCAGCCCCGCCGCGCGGAATGCGGCTCGCAAGGATGCCGCAAGGCGCCCGAGCGTCTCCGGCGGATCCCCCTGCGGCGCCCCGGGCGTCACAGCCCCTCGGCCGCGAGAAGATTGGCCTGATAGTCGAGGACAAGCGCGTCGATCACCTCGCCGAGCGCCTCGCCGCTGACGATTTCGGGAAGCTTGTAGAGCGTCAGGCCGATGCGGTGGTCGGTCACCCGCCCTTGCGGAAAATTGTAGGTGCGGATGCGTTCCGAGCGATCTCCCGAGCCGACCTGAAGCCGGCGGGCCTCGGTGCGCTCGTCGGCGAGCCGTGCCCGTTCGGCGTCAAAGATGCGTGCGCGCAGCAGCTGCATCGCCTTTGCCTTGTTCTTGTGCTGGGAGCGTTCGTCCTGCACCCCGACGACGATGCCCGTCGGAACATGGGTGATGCGCACGGCGGAATCGGTGGTGTTGACGTGCTGCCCGCCGGCGCCCGAGGCGCGGAACGTATCGATGCGCAGATCCGCTTCCTGAATGGTGACGTCGACATCCTCCGCCTGTGGCAGAACCGCAACCGTCGCCGCCGAGGTGTGAATGCGCCCGCCCGATTCCGTGTCCGGAACCCGCTGCACCCGGTGCACGCCGGATTCGAACTTCAGCGCGGCGAAGACGTTCTGCCCCGAAACCGACGCGATCACCTCCTTGAAACCGCCGACCTCGCCCTCGCTCGCCGACAGGATCTCCATCTTCCAGCCCTTGATCTGGGCGAATCGCTGGTACATGCGAAACAGGTCGCCGGCGAAGAGCGCGGCCTCGTCGCCGCCGGTTCCCGCCCGCACCTCCAGGATGACGTTGCGGCTGTCGGCGGCATCGCGCGGCAGAAAGCCGAGGCGCACCTCCTGCGACAGCGCCTCGATCCGCTCGACCAGCGTCTCGCGTTCCGCTTCCGCCAGCGCCCGCATCTCCTTGTCGCCGCCGGCGTCCGCGATCATCGCCTCGACGTCGGCCAGCTCGCCTTCCGCCTCCTGGAGCGCCCGCACCTTTTGCGCCAGCGGGTCCAGTTCGGCATAATCGCGCGACAGCCTGACATAGGTGTCCGGATCGGGATTTTGCGTCATCCCGTGCTCGATCTCGGCTACGCGCGCCAGGAGCGCTTCGAGTTTTTCCGCCGCAATCATCGCGTTTGGGCATCCTTTGAGGTGAGAAACGGGAAAGCCGGCGTCGCAGACGGACGCGACACGGCAGAAAGCGAGGGCCGCCTCGCTACAAGGAAATATCGTTGTCGGAGGCAAAGGCGCGCAGCAGCGCGCGCGGATCCTCCAGCGCCCCGGGCGTTTCCAGCCGGGGAAGAAGCCGTGCGGACAACCGTCCGACATCGAGTCCGCGCACCATCGCCTTCACAGGCCCGAGCGCGGCCGGCGACATCGACAGCGCCCGGTAGCCGAGCGCCGTCAGCGCCATGGCCTGCAGCGGCTGGCCGGCGATCTCGCCGCACAGCGTCACCGGCGTGTTATGCGCATTGGCCCGTTCCGCGATCTGGCGCAACGCCCTGAGGAAGGGCACGCCCATCGTGTCGAACCGCGCGGCGACCCGCGTGTTGCCGCGATCGACGGCGGTAAAGAACTGGAAGAGATCGTTTGAGCCGATGGAGGCGAAATCGACGACATCGAACAATTCGTCGAGCTGATAGAGCAGCGACGGCACCTCGATCATCACTCCGAGCTGAAGGCGTTCCGGCCCCTTGTGATCGTGACGGCGCAGATGCTTGATCTCGCGCTCCACCATGGCCTTGGCCTGATGGAACTCCGACACCGCCGACACCATGGGGAACATGATGCGCAACTCGCGGCCGGCGGAAGCATGCAGCAGCGCGCGGATCTGGGTGCGCAGGATGCCCGGACGGTCGAGGCCGAAGCGGATCGCCCGCCAGCCCATCGCCGGGTTTTCCTCCTGGATCGCGCGCAGGTAAGGGAGCACCTTGTCGCCGCCGATGTCGAGCGTGCGGAAGGTGACGGGGCGCCCGTCCGCCGCGTCGAGCACCTGGCGGTAATAGTCGGTCTGCTCGCTCATGCGCGGGAACGACGAGGCCACCATGAACTGCAATTCGGTGCGGAAAAGTCCGACGCCGGCCGCGCCCGATTCGGAGACCGCCGGCAGATCGACCAGAAGGCCGGCGTTGAGCTGCAGCGAAATGTCGACATTGTCGCGGGTGATCGACGGCTTGTTGCGCAGCCGCCGGTATTGCGCCTGACGACGGGCGCGGAAGCGCACCTTCTCGGCGTAAGCGTTCTCGATGTCCTGCGCGGGGCGCAGGTGGATCTGACCGCTTTCGCCGTCGACAATCACCGCGTCGCCCGATTCCGCCAGACTGACGAGATTTTCCGCAAGGCCCACGGCGGCGATGCCAAGCGCCCGCGCCACGATGGTGACATGACTGGTCGGGCCGCCTTCTTCCAGCGCGATGGCGCGAATGCGGTCGCGGCCGTAGTCGAGCAGCTCCGCGGCACCCATGTTGCGCGCGACGATCACCGCGTCCTGCGGCAGGCTTTCCGACACCGGTCCGTGCTGGCGGCCCATCAGTTCGCGGATCAGCCGGTGGGCCAGATCGTCGAGATCGTGCAGCCGCTCGCGCAGGTAGGGGTCGGTCTGGCGCATCATTCGCGCGCGGGTGTCCGACTGGACCTTCTCCACCGCGGCCTCGGCGGTCAGGCCGTTGTTGATCGCCTCCTCGATCTTGCGGATCCAGCCGCGATCGTTGGCGAACATCCGGTAGGCTTCCAGCACCTCGCGATGCTCGCCGTGCTGGGCGAAGTCGCCGGAGGCCAGCAGGTCGTCGAGGGAAATGCGCAGCCGTGCGATGGCGCGCTCCAGCTTGGCAAGCTCGGCGGCGGCATCCTCGGCGATCAGGTTGGTGACCACGACGCGCGGTTCGTGCAAAACGACATGGCCAAGCCCGACCCCGTCGGACAGCGCCACGCCCTGAAAATGCATCGGCCGCGTCAGGTCGAGCTTGGTGCCCTGCTGGACGATGGCTTCCAGTTCGCCGGCCGCGACCATTTCCGCGATCACCATCGCGGTGGTCTGCAGGGCCTCGACCTCATCCTCGAAATAGGTCCGATGCGACTGGTTCTGGACGACGAGCACGCCGAGCGTCCGGCCCGCGCGCAGGATCGGCACGCCGAGGAAGGAGTTATAGGCATCCTCGCCCGTCTCCGGACGGTAGGCGAAGGCGGGATGCGCCTGGGCATTGGGAAGATTGAGCGGACGTGCGTCGGCCGCGATCAGGCCGACAAGGCCCTCGCCGACCTTCAGGCTGGTCTTGTGCACCGCGTCGCGGTTGAGGCCCTCGGTGGCATAGAGTTCCAGCACGCCGTCGGCGCGCAGAATATAGACGGAGCAGACCTCGGCCACCACATTGGCCGCGATCAGGACAACGATCTTGTCGAGCCGCTCCTGAGCGTTGATCGGCTCCGCCATCACTTCGCGGAGACGACGCAGCAGAACACGGGGGCCGGCGAGAGTGCTCCGCATCACCCGTCTAGTCCTTTCCGCATGGTCCGAACGGGTGACAGACGCACCGGCCGACGATCCCCCTCCGGAGCCGGACCGGCAGCCGTTCGCTTACCCGTCCAGATCGTATAGCGAATGGAGAGTCCGCACCGCAAGCTCGGTGTAGGCGGAATCGATGAGAACGGAGATCTTGATCTCCGAGGTCGAGATCGCGCGGATGTTGATTCCCTTCTGCGCGAGCCCCTCGAAACAGCGCGCCGCGATGCCGGCGTGCGAACGCATGCCGATGCCGATCACCGACACTTTCACCACGTCGCGTGCGCCCTCGATCGCCTCGTAGCCGATGGAGCCGCGCTGGTCCTCCAGCACGGCGAGCGCGCGGTCGTAGTCGCTGTCCGGCACGGTGAAGGTGATGTCCGTCCTGCGCCCGTCGGGCGAGATGTTCTGGACGATCATGTCGACGTTGATGTTCGCGTCGGCAAGCGACCCGAACACCGCGCCGGCAACGCCGGGCTTGTCGTCGACGTTGCGGATGGAGACCTGCGCCTCGTCCCTGGCGAAGGCAATCCCGGTCACGACTTGCTGTTCCACGATTTCATCCTCGTCGCAAATGAGAGTTCCCGGCGGCAGGCCGCCCGCGCCGACCTGCGGCGCATCCGGATCGTCGAAGCTTGAGCGCACGAATGTGCGCACGCCATGCACCATCGCCATTTCGACGGAGCGCACCTGCAGCACCTTGGCGCCGAGCGAGGCCATCTCCAGCATTTCCTCAAAGGCGATGCGTTCCAGCCGCCGCGCCCGGGGCACGATCCTGGGGTCGGTGGTGTAGACCCCGTCGACGTCGGTGTAGATATCGCAGCGATCCGCGCCGATCGCGGCCGCGATTGCCACCGCGCTCGTGTCCGATCCGCCGCGCCCGAGCGTCGCGATCCGGTTGTCGGGCGCAACGCCCTGAAACCCTGCGACGACGGCGACCTGCCCCTTCTCGAGGCGCTCGATCAGCCGGTCGCCGTCAATGTCGGTGATCCGTGCCGCGCCGTGCTGGGAATCGGTCTTCAGCGCGATCTGCCAGCCCTGCCAGGAGCGGGCCTCGACGCCCATGTCCTGCAGCACGATGGCCAGCAGGCCGCTGGTGACCTGCTCGCCCGAGGCGACCACCGCGTCATATTCGCGCGCATCATGCATCGCCGACGCCGCGCGGCACAGGCCGACGAGCTTGTTGGTCTCGCCCGACATCGCCGAGACGACGACCGCGACCTGATGACCCGCGTCAACCTCGCGTTTCACATGACGCGCCGCGTTGCGGATGCGCTCCATATCGGCGACGGAGGTTCCGCCGAACTTCAAAACCAATCGGGCCATGGGACACGTATGCACTGCGAGCGTGAAAGGGGGGCCGCAGCGACGAAAAGCCGTGCGGATCGGCGCATAGCCATACAGACTGCGACGCCCAACCGCAACTGCCGCGCTTGACAAAGCGCCTGCGACCATCGACCAAACCTGAGGCTAGCGAAAGGGACGACACGATGAGCGCCGCACATTCCTCGAAAGGCACCTCCACCGGCACGGTCGACGACGCGGAGGTCGCCCGGTTTTCCGCGCTCGCCGCGGAATGGTGGAATCCGGCCGGCAAGTTCCGTCCGCTGCACAAGTTCAACCCCGTGCGCCTCACCTACATCAAGGAGCAGGTCTCGGCCCATTTCGGCCGCGACAATCGCGCCGCGAACGCCTTCGAGGGCTTGAAAATCCTCGACATCGGCTGCGGCGGCGGGCTGTTGTGCGAACCCATGGCGCGCCTCGGCGCCAATGTGGTCGGTGCCGATGCCTCCGCCACCAACATCGAGGTCGCCAGGCTGCATGCCGAGACCTCGGGCCTCGACATCGACTACCGCGCGACGACGGCGGAAGATCTCGCCGCCGCGGGCGAGCAATACGATGTCGTGCTCAACATGGAGGTGGTGGAACACGTCTCCGACGTACCGCTCTATCTCGACGCCTGCGCGCAACTGGTCAAGCCCGGCGGACTGATGTTCATGGCGACCATCAACCGCACGCTCAAGGCCTATGCGCTGGCCATCGTCGGGGCGGAATACGTGCTGCGCTGGCTGCCCAAAGGCACCCACAGCTACGAGAAGCTGGTGAAACCGGACGAGCTGGAAGGCCCGCTGACGGCCGCCGGCCTGACGGTCCGCGACCGTTGCGGCGTGAGCTTCAATCCGCTCGCCGACAGCTGGAACCGCACCACCGACATGGACGTGAACTACATGATGCTGTTTTCGCGCGACGCCGACCGGGCGAAGTGAGACCGCGATGAGCGATACGCCGCTTGTCCTCGTTCCGGGCCTCTTGTGCACGCAGACGCTGTTTGCCCCGCAAGTCGCAGCGCTTGCCGGGCGGGCGGTGATGATCGCCGACCACCGCTCGGACGCAACGCTGGAGGCCATCGCCGACCGGCTCCTGGACGCCGCACCCGAGCGCTTTGCGCTGGCCGGGCTGTCGATGGGCGGTTACGTGGCAATGGCGGCGATGCGCAAGGCGCCGCATCGCGTCACCCGGCTGATGCTGCTCGACACCGCCGCCCGGCCCGATACGCCCGAGCAGACCCAAAACCGCCGCCGGCAGATGGCGCTGGCCGACGCCGGGCGGTTCGACCAGATCCTGCCCGCGCTCTTTCCGCTGTTCGTGCATGAAAACCGCGAGGGCGACGCCGCCCTCAAGGCGATCTGCGCGCGCATGGCGGAAGACGTCGGCCCCGACGCCTTCATCCGCCAGCAGGAAGCGATCCTGGCGCGGCCCGACGCCCGCCCGAAGCTCGGCGAGATTGCCTGTCCGACAACCATCGTTGTCGGCGAAGGCGACCGCCTGACCCCGCCCGACCGTGCGAGGGAAATGCACGATCTGATCCCGGGAAGCCGGCTTGAGGTGATTGCCGATGCCGGGCATCTTCCGACCCTGGAAACACCGGATGCGATCACCCGCGTCATGCGTGACTGGCTGGCCTGAGAAACCCGCGCGACAGCGCGCCGGGTCTCAGGCCCGCGTGTCGACCATGACCTCGAAGCCGCCGAAGATCATGCGTTTGCCGTCAAACGGCATCTCGCCGATCTCGGCCATGCGCGGATCGCTCATCATCTTCTCGAACACCTGATCGCGGATCGCGCGCGAGGGGAACTCGATCCAGCTGAAGACGACGACCTCGTCCTTTTCGGCCTTCACCGCACCGAAGAAATCCGTTGTCTCGCCCTCGGGCACATCGTCTCCCCAGCAATCGGTGACGCGCGTGGCGCCGAACTCGATGAAGAGCTTCGCCGCCGCCGCCGCATGGGCGCGAAACGCCTCCTTGTTCCCGGCCGGCACGGCCGCGATCATTCCAGTCACGTAACTCACGGTGTTTCCTCCTCGTGAACCGCACCAGACCGCAGGTCCGCCGCCGCTGTTGCAGATACGGGCACCGCAGCCACTCAGGCGCGGACAAGCAGCAATCTTTGCTTGTCTATTTATGTTGATATCAACATAATTACCGCATGTCAAAGAAGCTGCCCTTCACCGCAACGCTGGAAGCGCGCGACACCTGTCTGTGCCTGCATGTCCAGCGCGCCGGCCGCGCTCTGGCGCGTCACTACGACGAGGCGCTTCGCCCCTTCGGCCTGACGAACGGACAGTTTTCGCTGCTGATGTCGCTGAACCGGCCCGAGCCGCCAACCGTCGCGCCCGTCGCCGAGGTTCTCGCCATGGACCGCACGACGCTGACCGCCGCCCTCAAGCCGCTGGAGCGGCGGGGACTGGTTCGCATGGAGCCGCATCCGAGCGACAGGCGAGCCAAGTGCCTGATCCTCACCGACGAGGGGCACGCCGCGCTGATCGCCGCCCTGCCCGCCTGGCGTGAGGCACAGGCACGGATCGACCGGCTGCTTGCGCCGGCGGACCCTCAGGCCGTGCGCGACGCGTTGAAACGGTTGTCGTGACGTCGCCGGCCGGAACCGGAAGAGAGATCAGTTGCGGTCTTCCGGGAGCACCGGCAACGGCAACACCGGAATGCCTTCCTCGATCAGCTCCGCCGCTTCCTCGCGGGTCGCCGCGCCATAGATGCCGCGGTCCTCGGTTTCGCCGTAGTGGATCTTGCGCGCTTCTTCCGGGAAGGCCGTTCCGACGTTCTCGGCCCTGGCCATGAGTTCCGTGCGAAGCGCCCTGAGCTTGTCGAGGATCTCAGCCGCGCGACCGCCGCCTTCCGAGGTCCCCGGGCGTGAGGCGACCGGCTCCGAGGCAACAGGTCCGGCAGGGACGGGCGCGTCGGAGGCGACAGCCGCCTCGGGCGTTGCCACGGGCGCCGGCGTGACCCGGCCTTCGCGCGAGCGCGCGGTGGACACCGCAGGCGCCATCAGCGCCTTCTCCACATCGGACGATCCGCAGGTCGGGCAGGCCACGAGGCCGCGCCCCTTTTGCGCCTCGAAATCGTCTGACCCGCGAAACCACGCCTCGAACGCATGTCCGTCGGTGCAGCGCAGCTGATACCGGATCATCCCGAAACCCCGGCGCGCGCGCCAACCTCGCGCAGAGCGAAGTCGCGGCCGTTGGCAAGGGCCGGAATGCGCTGGCGGGCGGTCGCGACAAGATCCAGATCAAGCTCGGCCAGCGCATAGCCCGGTGCGTCGCCATCGACCTCGGCGAGGATCTCGCCCCAGGGCGCGACGATCAGGCTGTGACCATAGGTCTCGCGCCCGTCCTCGTGGCGCCCGCCCTGCGCGGCGGAAACCATGAAAGCGCCTGTCTCGATGGCCCGCGCGCGCTGAAGAACGTGCCAATGCGCCTCGCCGGTCTGCCGGGTGAAGGCGGCCGGTGCCGTGAGGATCCCCGCCCCGGCGCCGGCGAGCGCACGAAAGAGCGCGGGAAAGCGGATGTCGTAACACACGCCCATGCCGAGCTTCACATCGCCCAGGTCGACCGCAACCGCCTCTTCGCCCGGCGCATAGGTCGCCGATTCGCGCCAGCTCTCGCCATTGGGAAGATCGACGTCGAACATGTGGATCTTGTCGTAGCGCGCCTGAAGCTTTCCGTCGGGCCCGAACAGCAACCCGCGGTTGGCGACGCTCGTCTCGCCAGTGCGGATGGCGAGCGAGCCGATATGCAAGAAGACGCCAAGCTCTGCGGCAAGCCGCGCATAGGCGGCAACGCCCGCATCGTCTTCTTCGCTGGCGATCTTGGCGAACAGGTCCTTGCGGCTTTTCTCCAGCAGATGCGTCATTTCCGGCGTCTGGATGTAGCGTGCGCCATCGCCCGCCGCCGCGCGGATCAGCGCGCTCGTCTCCTCCACGTTGCGGGCGATGTCCCGCCCGCTTCGCGTCTGGATCACGGCTGCGCAAAGATGGGTCATCCGCTGTCCTTCCCGCTTGTCGCGGCCCGTGTCACGCCGACAGCAGCGCGTCGAGCTTGCCGGCACGCTCCAGGGCCATCAGTTCGTCGCAGCCGCCGACATGCGTGTCGTGAATGAAGACCTGGGGAAACGTCGAAGCGCCATTGGCGCGCTGGATCATTTCCTTGCGCAGTCCCGGATCGAACGTCGCGTCGAGTTCCCTGAACGCGACCTCTTTCTTCTGCAGGAGGCTCTTGGCCATCGTGCAGAACCCGCACATCTGCCGTGTGTACACTTCAACCGCCATGTCGCGCCTTCCTGAGCCTGTTTTCCGTCGCTGGGCACGCCGGGGTGTGGACCCACACGACGACCCGGTGGGGATATATCGAGCAATCGTCGTTGCGTGCAAGGGCAGCCGTCGCGCGACGGCCTCATCCAAGCGGCCGGTCGGCGCCCGCATGGGCGAAAACCAGCACGTCCACGCTGGCGGCGCCGGCCTTCGCCAGAACCCGAGCGGCCGCATTCGCCGTCGCGCCCGTGGTGTGAACGTCGTCGATGAGAACACAGCGGCGTCCCGCAACCGCAAGCGCACCCTCCCGCGACACGGCGAAGGCACCGCGCACGTTCTTCGCGCGGGCACTTGCATCCAGTCCGACCTGCCGGCGCGTTGCGCGGACGCGGCGAAGACCGTCCGCGCAGATCTCGACATGCGCGCGGGCGCGGAGGATTTCGCGGGCCAGCAGCCCTGCCTGATTGTAACGGCGGGACCAGTTGCGAAAGGGGTGCAAGGGCACGGGGACCAGCAGAGGCGGCCCCGCGCCGGCGGGATCCATGACAAGAAGCTCGTCGCCGGCACGCGCCATCCAGCGCCCCATCGCACGCGAGACCGACGGGCGGTCGTGATACTTCAGCCGCGCGACCAGCGCCCGCGCCGGCCCGCTGTAGGCGCTGACCGCACGCAGCCGGTCGTAGACGGGCGGCTTGGCGATCGCCTGCGGCGACACGGCGCCCGGTCCGAGATCGTAGGCAAAGGGCAAACCAAGCCGCTGGCACCAGGGCGGTGCGAGAAACGGCATCTCGTGCCAGCAGTGGAAACACAGCGCCTGGTCGCTGGCGACCAGGCGGTCGCAGCAAAGGCACGTCGGCGGCAGGGCAAGATCGCCGGCCGAACGGAAAAACCGGCGCGCCGTTTGCATCAGCCGCGCCAGCGGCAAGAGCTGCGGCCACGCCGCGACCGCCCGCCCTTCGGACCGCGCTCGGTCAACCGGCATGCCGGCCTGCAGGTCCATGTGTCCGCCCCGCTCCCGCGTCGCATCGCTCATGACGGCAGTCCTTGCGTTGACGCGCGAAAGCCGTCGTGTTTTGACGAAGCCGCGCGGCATCGCCATATGCAAGCCTATCACGATCCCGGCCGGTCGCGCGCCCGTTCGCAACAGCCGCCGGGCCTCAACACGACGGAACCTGCCATGCCGACCAAGAAACCGACCGCGCCGCCGGGCGCCCCGGATATCGATCCGACCGCTGCGCCGCAGGTTTTCGACCGCGCGCTTCTGGCGCGGCACAGGGCGCGGGCGCTGGCGCGTCGCGAGCCGGGTGCGGATTTCCTGCTCGCCCATGCGGTCGGCGATCTGGCGGACAGGCTCGCCATCGTCACCCGCAGCTTCCCCACGGCGGTGGATCTGGGCGGCCACACGGGGCGACTGCACGAGATCCTGCGGCGCATGCCCGGTGTCGAGCGGGCCATTCGCGTCGACGTGCTGACACAGGACGGCATGACGCCGGGCGCGGATCTGGTCGCCGATGACGCCCTTTTGCCCTTCGCGGATGCCCGTCTCGATCTTGTCGTCTCGGCGCTGTCGCTGCAATTCGTCAACGACCTGCCCGGCGCACTGATCCAGATCCGTCGCGCGTTGAGGCCCGACGGCCTGTTTCTGGCGGCACTGCTTGGCGGTGACACGTTGCAGGAACTAAAAGATGTGCTGATGCGCGCGGAGCTGGACGTCACCGGCGGCGCGGCCCCCCGGGTCGCGCCCTTCGCCGACACCCGCGCACTCGGTGCGCTGCTTCAGCGCGCCGGCTTCGCGCTTCCCGTCGCCGACGTCGACCGCGTCACGGTGCGTTATGGCGACTTTTTCTCGCTTCTTTCCGACCTGCGGGCGATGGGGGCGGCCAACATGCTGAGCGAGCGGTCGCGCAAGCCTCTGACCCGCGCGACGCTGATGCGCGCGGCGGAACTTTATGCTGCCGATCATGCCGACGCCGACGGGCGCCTCCGCGCCACCTTCGACATCGTGTCCCTGTCGGGCTGGGCGCCGCACGAAAGCCAGCAAAAGCCGCTGGCTCCGGGCTCGGCGAAAATGCGCCTGTCGGACGCGCTTGGCGCTTTGGACCCGCAGCCGGACGGGTCTTCGGGAAAAAGCGACGCGGACTAGGACGGGCGCACGGGCGTCAGATCGCGGCCGCCGCCTCGACGAGGACGCTGAACACATCCTCGTCGATGACACGGCCAATGGCCGCGAGCGACGCCACGATCGCAAAGGAGATGAACCCGACCATCACTGTGTATTCGACAGACGCGTTGCCCGCGTCATCGTGAATGAACCCATCGACCAGGGTGAAAATCCGGTCACGGCCGTCGCGAAACTGTCTTGAAATTGCGGTCATCCTGGCGCGTCCCGTGTTGTTTCGGCACGGCCGTTCCTTCCGGAAAGGACCCCTCAGGCGAGATCGATCAGATGCGGAATCAAAGGGTCGTCTGCAGGCGGCATCGGGAAATCCCGCAGCCGCACCGGCCTTACCCATTTGATCGCCTGACCCTCGCGGCCTGCAACCGTGCCCGACCATCGTCGGCACACGAAAAGTGGCATCAGCAGGTGAAATTCCTCATAAGCGTGGCTGGCGAATGTTAACGGTGCAAGGCACTCTTTCTTAACCGTAATTCCCAGTTCTTCGGCCAATTCGCGAATGAGCGCATCCTCCGGGCGCTCGCCCGGCTCGATCTTTCCGCCCGGGAATTCCCACAATCCCGCCATCGCCTTTCCCTCCGGGCGCTGGGCGATCAGAACGCGGTTGTCGGCATCGAGCAGCGCGCAGGCCACGACCAGAACCATTTTCATGCAAGACCCCGTCTCGTTTCGGCACGGCCGCACAATACTTTGCTCACCATGTCCGGGAAAACGCCGCTTCAGCCGCCGGTCGGCGGAAACCGGTAGTGATAACTGTAGGCGTCGGCAAAGCCGCAGCGCCGGTAGAGCGCCCGGGCCGGAGCGTTCTCGCACACCACCTGCAGCCAGGCGGTGCGACAGCCGAGCCGTCCGCCATACTCGAGGCAGGCCCCGACCATCCGGGTGCCAAGCCCGCGCAGGCGCGCCCGCGGATCGACGGCGAGATCGTAGATGCCGAGCAGGTCGCGGTCGGCCACGGCGATCGCCACCGCCACCGCCCGCCCGTCGGTGTCGCGCGCCACCAGACAGATCCGGCGCGCGGCAACACGCGACAGTGCGGCTCCGAGCTGCTCCACGGCGCCCGGCGCGACCGTCTCCGGTCGGGTGCCGCCAACGCGGATGAAGGCGGCGAGCCAGTCGGCAAGCGAACAGGGGGCGATCTCGACGCCGTCTACCTCCGCCCCGGCGGCGATGTCGCCCGGCGCAAGCGCGCGGGTCCACACATCAGTGTCGCCGGCCGAAAGCCAGCCCAGCGCATCGACATGGGCTCTCAGGGCCGGCGGCGTGAGTGGCGTGTCGCGCAGGTGAAAGGCAATGTCGTGATGCGAAAACAGCGCGCGGGTCTCATCGAGACGCGCCGCGATTCGGGTGTCGTCTTCCGCATCGAAGACAGTCAGCGAGTTGACGCGTCGCGCGGGAACCCCCGGCGACAGGCGCGACAGCCAGGCGCCGTCGGCGCGCTGCATTTCGGCAGGAAAACCGTTCAGGTTGGCGGTCTCGATTGCGAGGATGGAAGACGGCTCCACGCGCTTTGTCCGCGTCAGGACCGGTAGTCGCCGTTAATGGCGACATAGTCCTTGGTCAGGTCGCAGGTCCATACCGTCGCACGCCCCGAGCCGATGCCGATGTCGACCGTGAGCTGGATGTCCTCCCGACGCATGACCGCCGTGGCCGCCTCTTCCGAGTAGCCCGCGTCCCGTTCGCCGTCGACGGCGACCCGCACATCGCCGAACCAGATCGCCAGCCGGTCGCGTTCGGCCGGCTCGCCCGCCTTGCCCACCGCCATGACGACGCGGCCCCAGTTGGCGTCCTCGCCGGCGACCGCCGTCTTCACCAGCGGCGAATTGGCGATGGAAAAGGCGATCTTCCGGGCGCTTGCGTCGCTTTCCGCCCCGCGCACGGAGACCTCCAGGAATTTCCGCGCGCCCTCGCCGTCGCGAACGATCCACTGCGCGAGCTCCCGCGTCAGGTCGGCGAGCGCTGCCCGGAAAGCGGGAAGCCGCGGGTCGTCGAGCGTCTCCACCCGCTCCCCCCCGGCCGCGCCGGTGGCGAACAGCAGCACCGTGTCGGAGGTCGAGGTGTCGCCGTCGATAGTGATGGAATTGAAGCTCGGACCGACGGCCTCCGCAATCAGCGCCTGCAGCACCGGTGCGGCGATCGGGGCATCGGTCACCAGAAACGACAGCATCGTCGCCATGTCAGGCGCGACCATGCCGGCCCCCTTGGCGATGCCGTTCAGCGTCACCGCGACCCCACCCATGTCCACGCTGCGGGTCGCCGCCTTGGGAAAGGTGTCGGTCGTCATGATGGCGCGCGCGGCGTCGAGCCAGCCTCCGGGGGCCGCCTGTTGCACCATCGTGTCGAGAACGGCGGAAAATTTCGTCGCGTCGAGCGGCTCGCCGATTACCCCGGTGGAGGCAAGAAAGATCTCGTCGGGCGTGCAGCCGGCCGCCTCGGCCGCAAATTGTGCACTCAGCCGGGTCGTCTCCGCGCCCTTTTTTCCGGTGAAGGCATTGGCATTGCCGGAATTGACGAGCAGCGCCCGCGCCTTGCCGCCGGCGAGGTTTTCACGGCACCAGTCGACGGCGGCGGAGGGACAGCGCGAACGGGTGAACACGCCGGCGACCTCGGCGCCCGCATCGAAGAGCATCAGGAGAACATCGGTGCGCCCGACGTATTTGATGCCCGCCGACGTTGTGGCCAGGCGGATCCCGCGCAACGCCGGCATGTCCGCATATGACTTGGGAGCCAGGGGAGAAATCGCATCCGACATGGCGATACCGTCTTTCCTTGTGCAGCGGGAACCAAAAAGCCTGCCCGCGCGATGCGGACAGGCCATTTGTCTAACCGGTTGATCCGATCTGTCAAACTACTGTTTGGCAGCGTCCTCGGCGTCCGGCGCCGTATCGTCGTCCGTCTCCGTGGCGGCCGGCTCCTCCGCAACGACCTCGATGGTGGTGTTGGCCTTCAACGCGTCCATCACTTCCGCGTAACGGGCGCGCAGCAGGTCCTGGCGCAGACGGTCGCGCACATCGTCAAGCTCCGGCGCCGGCTGGGTGCGGGCGTCCTCGACCTTGATCACATGCCAGCCGAACTGCGTCTGCACCGGCTCCTTTGTGAAGGCGCCGACCTCAAGCGCGAAGGCCGCGTCGTCGAATTCCTTGACCATGCGGCCGCGGGTGAAATAGCCGAGATCGCCGCCGTTCGGACCGGAGGGACCGGTGGACTTTTCCTTGGCAAGCTCGACGAAGTCGCCGCCGTCCTCAAGCGCCTCAATGACGGCTTCGGCCTCTTCCTTGCTCTCCAGCAGGATATGGCGGGCCTTGCGCTCATCCTCTCCGGCGTAATCGGCGAATTCCTTGTCATAGGCCGCCTGCACCATCTCGTCGGAGACCTTGTTCTCCACCTCGCGCACCAGATAGGCGTTGCGCAGGGCACGCATCGTCAGAAAGTCGACCTGACGCTGGAAGTCGTCTTCGTCGTCGATGTCCGCCTCTTCGGCCGCATTGGCCATCAGCTGCATGTCGATGACGATGTCGGTCAGGACCTTGCGCCATTGTCCCTGCGGCACATTGGCGAGCTGCTCAGCGAAATCCTGCGACGCGAAGGCGATGTCGGCCTCGGTGATGACGCTTTCCCCGACCGTGGCGACCGCGTCGCCCGGCTCTTGCGCCTGCGCTGCGGCAAGACCGAGGCCCGAGGCGAACGCCAACGCGACCGTGGCGCGCTGCAATGTCGCGGCAAATCTGGGTGTCATGCTGTAATCCTCTTGGTTGAACGCAATGCCTCTCGGGCATTTGCATGTGCGGGTCGCGGTTGCCGGATCCACCCCGGCCGGGCCGTTGCCCGGACGGATGTGCCCCCGCATTGGCGGTGCGGACGCCCTTCGCCGCGGCTCGGCGGCAGACTTGCGCAAAACGCGCGGCGTTGACAACCTCCGGACCCCCTCTTATCTGTCGAACGTCCCCGCCAGATGGCCGGACGACCCCATCAGGGCGCGTGTTCGTCTCCCGTCTCAATATGGCGGTTGCGAGGCCGGCGCCAAGTATCGTCAATCCGAATGCCGGGTTGCCGCCCATGTCTGACCCTGGCGGCGCCTTTGGCAAGCATAAGGACCGCCACATGGCCGGCCTCGGCGCACTCGCCAAAAAGCTCTTCGGCTCAGCAAACGACCGCCGCATCAAGATGATGCGCGGGCGAGTCGCCTCCATCAACGCGTTGGAGGAAGAGCTGAAGGCGCTCAGTGACGACGCATTGCGCGCCCGCACCGAGGATTTCCGCAAGCAGGTCGCCGACGGCGCCTCGCTCGACAGCGTCCTGGAACCGGCCTTCGCGACCGTTCGCGAGGCATCGCGCCGCGTGCTTGGCCAGCGCCACTATGATGTCCAGCTGATCGGTGGCATGGTCCTGCATGCCGGCCAGATTTCGGAAATGCGCACCGGCGAGGGCAAGACGCTCGTCGCGACGCTCGCCGTCTATCTCAATGCCTTGTCCGGCAAGGGCGTCCATGTCGTGACCGTGAACGACTATCTGGCAAGCCGCGATGCGGAATGGATGGGCCGGATCTACCGTTTCCTCGGCCTCAGCGTCGGCGTGATCGTGCACGGGCTGAGCGACGAGGAGCGCAAGACCGCCTATGCGGCGGATGTGACCTACGGCACCAACAACGAATTCGGCTTCGACTATCTGCGCGACAACATGAAGTACGAGCGCGCATCGATGACCCAGCGCGGACACAATTTCGCGATCGTCGACGAGGTCGATTCGATCCTGGTCGACGAGGCGCGCACCCCGCTGATCATTTCCGGCCCGCTCGAGGACCGCAGCGAGTTCTACACCACGGTCGACGCGTTCGTGCCCCACATCGAGGACGGCGACTTCGACCTCGACGAGAAGCAGCGCTCCGCCACCTTCACCGAGGCCGGCAACGAGAAGCTTGAGGCGCTGTTGCGCGACGCCGGCCTGCTGAAGGGCGAAAACCTCTACGACGTGGAGAACGTGTCGGTCGTTCACCACCTGCAGCAGGCGCTCAAGGCGCACAAGCTGTTCCAGCGCGACAAGGACTACATCGTCCGCAACAACGAAGTGGTGATCATCGACGAGTTCACCGGACGCATGATGCCGGGCCGCCGCTATTCGGAAGGCCTGCACCAGGCTCTGGAGGCCAAGGAGAAGGTCGCGATCCAGCCGGAAAACCAGACGCTGGCCTCCATCACCTTCCAGAATTATTTCCGCCTCTACGACAAGCTCGCCGGCATGACCGGCACGGCGTCGACGGAAGCGGAGGAATTCGGCGACATCTACGGGCTGGAAGTCATGGAGATCCCGACGAACCTTGCCGTGCGGCGCATCGACGACGATGACGAGGTCTACCGGACCGTCGAGGAGAAATACCAGGCGATCGTCGAGCTTGTTGACGAGTGCAAGTCGCGCGGCCAGCCGATCCTCGTCGGCACGACGTCCATCGAAAAGTCCGAGGTTCTCGCCGCCGCCCTCAAGAAGGCCGGCTACCGACAGGTCGATGTCACGGATCCCGATGCTTTCAAGCCGCTGCAGGAAGGCGACTTCAACGCCAAGAAGGCGCGGATCTTTGCCGTTCTCAACGCCCGCTACCACGAACAGGAAGCCTCGATCATCTCTCAGGCCGGTCTGCCGGGTGCGGTGACCATCGCCACCAACATGGCCGGCCGCGGCACCGACATCCAGCTCGGCGGCAACGCCGACATGCGCATCGACTACGAGCTCGAGGGCATGGAAGAAGGCGAGGCGCGCCAGGCCCGCGAGGCCGAGATCCGCGCCGAGATCGAGGCGCGCAAGCAGACCGCGATCGAGGCCGGCGGCCTCTTCGTCATCGGCACCGAGCGTCACGAGAGCCGGCGCATCGACAACCAGTTGCGCGGCCGTTCCGGCCGTCAGGGCGATCCGGGCCGCTCCAAGTTCTTCCTGTCGCTTCAGGACGACCTGATGCGCATCTTCGGCTCCGACCGCATGGACGGCATGCTGCAGAAGCTCGGTCTCAAGGAGGGCGAGGCCATCGTCCATCCCTGGATCAACCGGGCACTCGCCAAGGCGCAGCAGAAGGTCGAGGCGCGCAACTTCGACATCCGCAAGAACCTCCTGAAGTTCGACGACGTGATGAACGACCAGCGCAAGGTCGTCTTCGACCAGCGCATCGAGCTGATGGACGGCGAGGCGATCGCCGAGACCGTCACCGACATGCGCCACGACGTGATCGAGGGCCTCGTCGCGCGCCACATTCCCGAAAAGGCCTATCCCGAGCAGTGGGACACCGAGGGCCTTCAGGCGGAGGTGCGCCAGGTCCTCAACATGGACCTGCCGGTCGTCGACTGGGCCCGGGAAGAGGGCATCGCCGACGAAGAGGTGATCGAGCGACTCAAGCGCGAAACCGACCAGGCCATGGCGCGCAAGGTCGGCCAGTATTCGCCCGACGTCATGCGCCAGGTCGAAAAGGCGGTCCTGCTGCAGACGCTGGATCATCTGTGGCGCGAGCATCTCGCCAACCTCGACCATCTGCGCTCGGTGATCGGTTTCCGCGGCTACGCCCAGCGCGATCCGCTGCAGGAGTACAAGACCGAGGCCTTCACGCTGTTCGAAAGCATGCTGGCCAACCTGCGCCAGGCGACCACCGCGCAGCTGATGCGCGTCGAGCTGGTGCAGGACCAGCCGGAGCTTCCCAGCGACGACGACCTGCCGGAAATGCAGGCGAGCCACATCAACCCGCAGACCGGCGAGAACGAGTTCGAGACCGCCGATGCCCGTCCGCCCGTCGCCGACGGCCCGCGCGATCCGCAGGATCCCGCGACCTGGGGCAAGGTCGGCCGCAACGAGGCCTGCCCCTGCGGCTCCGGCAAGAAATACAAGCACTGCCACGGCGCGCTTGCCTGAGCGAGACACGCCCCCTTCCCCGCCCCGCCCGGCTACACCGGGCGGGGCTTTTTCTTTGTCCCCTGCCTGCGTTCGAGTGACATGATCGGCCCGGTTCTCGACAAGATCATCGGCACGGACGGACCGGACCTTCCCGGATTGCGGATCAAGACGCCCGCGGGCCTTCCGCTTGCCACCCTGCGCGCGCGGGACCGATCGGACACCGCCGCCGCGCCGTCGCCTCCCCTCACCGTTCATCTTCTCTGGGTCGAGGGCGATCTGTGCCGCCTCGGGCACCTCGCCTGTGCGAGCTTCCTCGCGCATGGCTATGACGTCCAGCTGTGGAACTATCGCCGCCCGACGAACGCCCCCGAGGGGGTGACGCTGCGCGATGGCCGGGAAATCCTGCCCGAGACGCGCATCTTTCGTTACCAAAACGGCAGCCTCTCCGCCTTTTCCAACCTGTTTCGCTATGCCGTGCTCGCGCGCCACGGCGGGCTGTGGGCGGACACGGACGTCGTCTGCCTGATGGAGCAGGACGCCCTGCAAGCAGCGGCGCCGGACGGCTTCCTCGTCAGCGAACGCATCCGGGGCAAGCGGCGGGTCCAGCTGAACTCGAACGTGATCTATCACCCCGCGCCGCAACGCGGCGACGTGATCGACCTCGCCTTCCGCTTTGCCGACGGGTTTGATCCCGCCCGGCTTGAATGGGGCGACTGCGGCCCGAAGCTCCTGACCACGCTCGTCGATCAGTGGCCGGCGCTCGCGCCGACGCTGATGGCGGCCCGCGTCGCAAATCCGGTCGACTACTGGGCCTGTCCGCGGGCGCTGCTGTCGCCGCGAACCAGGCTTGGCCCGGACACCGCCTTCCTGCATTGCTACAACGAGATGTGGCGTCGCGCCGGGATCGACACCAACGCCCCCTTCCCTCCGAACACCTTGATCGGCCGGATCGCGGCGCGCTACGACTAGCGCCGCAGGGCACATCATCTGCCGCGACGAGGAGGAGGCCCGCATGCGCACGTCCCCGGAAATCGAGGACATCGAGGACTGGCTGATCCGCGAGGCGCTCGGACAGCCGGACATCGGCCAGATGTTCGCCGACACCTGCGAGCGCATGCGCGCGGCCGGTATCGAGATCGACCGGGCGATGCTGACCTGGTCGACGCTGCATCCGCTGATCGAGGCGGAAACGGCTCTCTGGCTTCCGGGCGAGACCGTCGCCCGCGGATTGCACACCCACGACCAGCCCGACACCGACGAGTGGCTCCTGAGTCCGATCCGCGCGCTTCTGACCGCGCGCCAGACCCGCATGCGCCGGCGGCTGAGCGATGGCAACGCCCTGCTGGAATTTCCGATGCTGGAGGCGCTGCGCGATCAGGGGTTCACAGACTACATCGTGATCTCGACGCCCTTCGAGCTGCCGACCTCCAACCCCTTCGACGTGTCGGGCATCACCGTCACCTGGAGCACCCGGACACCTGGCGGTTTTTCAGATGAGGTTATCGAACGGGTCGATTATCTGCAGATGCGGCTGGCCCTTGCCTGCCGGGCCAATGTCCAGTCCCGCATCGCCCGTACCATCGCGGAGACCTATCTCGGCAAGCGCGCCGGCGGGCAGGTGATCTCCGGGCGGATCCGCCATGGCGACGGCGAGGCGCTGGACGCGGTGATCTTCTACAGCGACCTGCGCGGATCGACGGCCCTCGCCGACCGGCTGTCGCCGGACGCCTATCTGGCGCATCTGAACACCTATTTCGACGCAACCGCCGGCGCGGTGATCGCCAATGGCGGCGAGGTACTGGACTTCATCGGCGATGCGGTGCTGGCGGTTTTCCCGATCGACGGACAGGGCATCGGGGCCGCCGCGCGCAGCGCCCTGGAAACCGTCGCGGAGGTCCGTCGCCGCCTCCATGCGGCGCGGCAGGAGACGCGCCACCCCCTGACCTGCGGCATTGCGCTGTCCTCGGGGCGGGTGATGTTCGGCAACATCGGCGTCGCGGAGCGTCTGACATTTTCCGTCATCGGTCCGACCGTAAACGCCGTGGCGCGCATCGAGGCGATGACGAAGCGCCTCGACACCGAGGTTCTCGTCACCGCAGAAATCGCCGATCAGGCACCGGGACAGTTCCGCGCCGCCGGGCGGTATCCGCTCGACGGTTTCTCGACCCCGGTAGAGCTCTACGCCCTTGGCGAAACGGCGCTCAAAGCACCGTGACGCGGGCGCCGACGGCCACACGGTTGTAGAGGTCTTCCACATCTTCGTTGAGCATGCGGATGCAGCCCGACGACACCGCGCGACCGATGGACCAGTCCTCGTTGGTGCCGTGAATGCGGTATTCGGTCGAACCGAGATAGAGCGCGCGCGCGCCCATCGGGTTCTTCGGCCCGCCCGGCATGAAGCGGGGCAGATTACGGCCCTTCTTGCGCTCGCGCACGATCATTTCCTGCGGCGGCGTCCAGCTCGGCCACTTGGCCTTGCGGGTGACCTTTTCCTTGCCCGACCAGCCGAAGCCCTCGCGACCGACGCCGATGCCGTAGCGCACGGCCTTGCCGCCGGGCAGCACGAAATAGAGATAGCGGTCATCGGTGTCGACGATCACCGAGCCCGGCTTTTCCGAGGTGCGGTAGCGCACGGTGGTGCGCTTGTACTTCTCGCGCACGATCTTGCCGGCCGCTTCCGGCGTGATCTTGTAGGTCTGCCAGCTTCGCGTGGTCGGATCGAAATAGCGTTCCGTCACCGCCGACGCCTGGCCGAGCGTCAAGGCGCTCGCCACCATGGCCATCATCATCAAACCGAAAATCCGCATCGTCTTCCTCATCGCCGTCTCAATGCCGTTCATGACAGGCCATTTCCGCGCCACCGACCCGCCGGCACCGCTCACCGCGCAACCGTGCCGCACCACGGTTAAGAATACGCTGAAGTTCCGGTCTGCGGCATCGTTCCCTGTGTCAGATAGGCAACGACATCCGCCCGCTGTGGCAGCGGCGCAACAGCGCCAAACCCGCAGACCGCAAGCGCGGCCGCCGCATTTGCATGACGCGCGGCCGAAAGCCCGTCCGCACCCGCCAGAAGCTCCGCCAGAAACGCCCCGTCGAAGGCATCCCCGGCACCTGTGGCATCCACCGCCGCAACACGGTGCGGCGCGATCCGGGTCATGCCATCCGCATTGGCGTAGAGAACGCCCTCGGCACCCAGCGTCAGCGCCACGTGTTTCGCGCCCGTGCCAAGATAATGCACCGCGATCTCCTCGGGCGTCTCCAGCCCGGTCAGCAGCCGGGCGTCGTCGAGACCGGGCAGCAAGATGTCGGCCATGGCGGCGGTCGCCGCGACAACGGCCCGCGCCCGCGCCAGCGGCCAGAGCTTGAGGCGCAGGTTGGTGTCGTAGGAAACAAGCCCCCCGGCGCCGCGCACGATCTCGATGGCCTCGAGGACGGCATCGCAGGCACTTGGCGAAATCGCCTGGCTGATCGCCGAGACATGCAGGATGCGTGCCCGGGCCAAGGCCGCGCGCGGCAGGTCGCCCGGCGCGATGCGGCTCGCAGCCGACCCCGCACGGCGGTAGGTGAAGACATGCCCCTCCGCCGCGTGGGTGACGAAGTAAAGCCCCGTCGGCGCCTCCGCGCGGCGGGTCACGTTCTCCGCGTCGACGCCCTCGCCGCGCCACAGCTCATGGAGCATGTCGCCGAAGACATCGTCGCCCGTTGCCCCCATGCAGCCGACCGACGCGCCCTGGCGCGCGGCCGCGATGGCGACATTGGACGTGTCCCCGCCAAAACCCTGGAGATAGGGGCCTCCCGCCTGCGTCTGGTTGAATTCGATCATCGCCTCGCCGAAGCACAGAAGATCCGTCACTCCAAACCTCGCAAATTTCAATCGATTTAAAACCGGTCCGGACCTTGTGCGGCCCCCGCCTTTGCCTGTCAAGCGCGAGGCCCGCGCGCCTTTGTCCATGTCTTTCCCGCTCGCCTCCCCGTCCGGCCTGTGGCAACAAGGGGCAGGCATCACGAACGGACACCGAAACATGACGTTACACACGCCGGCAGGCAGCCTCCCCCACCTCGACAGCGGCACGGCGGGCGACGGCGCGCCCGTGGTGCTCCTTCATGGCTTTGGCGGAGACGCCGCCGGCTGGTCGCTGGTGCAGGCGCCGCTTGCCGCCCATCGTCGCACGCTGGCTTTCGACCTCCCGGGGCACGGCCGCGCCCTCGACTGGCCGGAGATCGGCGGGGCGGGGATCGCGGCGCGTGCGGTACGTGCCTCGCTCGATGCGCTGGGGCTCGAGAAAGTCCACCTCGTCGGCCATTCCATGGGCGGGGCAACCGCCGTGCTCGTCGCGCTGAAGGCGCCGGAGCGGATCGCAAGCCTCACGCTGCTTGCACCAGGCGGCTTCGGGTTCGAGATCAACCATCGCCTGCTGCGCCGCTATGCGGCGGCAACGGACGCGGGCGAACTGGAGATGCTGCTGGAGCAGTTCTTCGGCTGGGAGTTCGACCTGCCGCCCTTCGTCGCCCGCCAGGCAGCGGAGGCCCGCGCCCGGCCCGGCGCGCGCGATGCGCTGGTGACCATCGTGGAGCACCTGATCGACGGAAAGACGCAAAAGGTCCTGCCGCGCGACGCGCTGGCCGGCCTGGAGGTCCCCGTCAAGATCATCTGGGGAACGCAGGATCGCGTCCTGCCCACGCGCCAGTCGCACAAGCTGCCGGGCGAGGTCGCGACCCATGTGTTCGAACGGGTCGGCCACATGCCGCATCTGGAAATCCCGGAAGCCGTCTGCCGGCTGATCCGCGAGCAGATGGCTCACGGCTAAGGGGGCGAGCGTCCGCAACAAGAAAGGCCGGAAGCGCTGGCTTCCGGCCTTTCGAAATTCCGCAGTGGCGAAGCCGCGCCGCTCAGCCCTTGCTGGCGTTCTCGCGCTCGATCGATTCGCGAATGATGCGCTTCGCGTCTTCCGGGCCGCCGAAGCCCGCGATCTTCACCCACTTGCCGGGCTCCAGATCCTTGTAGTGCTCGAAAAAGTGCTTGATCTGCTCGATGGTGATCGCCGGCAGGTCCTCGAAGTGCAGCACGTTGTCGTAGCGCTTGGTCAGCTTGGACGAGGGAACCGCGATCAGCTTTTCGTCCATCCCGGCTTCGTCTTCCATGAACAGCACGCCAATCGGGCGGCAGTTCATGATCGCGCCCGGCACGATCGGACGCTGGTTGGCGACGATCACATCGACCGGGTCGCCGTCGCCGCACAGCGTGTGCGGCACGAAGCCGTAGTTTCCGGGGTACCGCATCGGCGTGTACAGGAAGCGGTCGACGTACATCGCGCCCGCATCCTTGTCCATTTCGTATTTGATCGGCTCGCCGCCGACGGAGACCTCAATGATCACATTGATGTCTTCGGGCGGGTTCTTGCCGATCGGCACGGCGTCGATGCGCATGGATCAAGCTCCTCGATTGGTCGTTGGCGCGCTGTATCGCAAGCGCCACGTCCAAAGGCAAGCCGGAAATTGTGCGCTGCACCTTAAGTGCTAGGGCAGATCCTAACCGAAGTCGTGCCCGGCGAAGGCATCGGCATTGAAGTCGTCGCCCAGGCCGCCCGCAACCGACAAAGGGTAGGCTTCCTCCACCAGATAGGGACCGCCGCCGACGCTTGAGCGGGAGGAAAACAGCACGAAGCGCGCGGCCGTGAAGGCCGGCGCCTGGAACCCGCCGTGTTCCGACAGCCAGCGCGCGACGTCCTGGTTGGTTGCGCTCCGGCACCGCGCCAGCGTCACATGCGGGATGTACTTGCGCCGCTCCGCCGGCAGGCGCAGCCGTTGCAGGATACGCTCCTGCTCCCCCTGAAGCTCCATCAGCGCCCGGTTCGGTTCGACCCGCGCCCAGACCGCATGCGGCTTGCCGTTGCCGAAGGAGCCGAGGCCATTGACACGGATCTCGACGGCATCGCGGCGAATGCGCGCCAGCGCATCGGCAATCTCGTCGGCGGTCGGATCGTCGACATCGCCGATGAAGCGCAGGGTGATGTGGTAATTTTCGGGATCGATCCAGCGGGCGCCGCGCAGGCCGCCGCGTAGCAGGGAGAGCATGAGACCCGTCTGGGCGGAAATCTCAAGCCCGGTGAACAGTCGAGGCATGGCATCCCCTCCTCTGTCGCCGATGTCCTATCACGACAGGGAAACGCCCCGCTCCGCAACCAAAAAAGAAAACCCGAAAAAGATCAGTCCCGTGAGGGCGGCGCACCATGAACGAAAAACGGGCGAAGACCGTTTCCGGCCCCCGCCCGCGCCTGTCGAATCGCGCTCGCCCCGCTCTCAGGGGCAGGGCGAGCCGTGCCGCTGGAAGATCGCGGTGATCTTCTTCTCGATCTCCGGCGTGATCGTCACCTCCAGCGCGCCGAGATCGTGTTCCAGCTGCGCCAGCGAGGTCGCGCCCAGGATCACCGAGGTCATGAAGCTGCGCGAGCGTGCGAAGGCGATCGCCAGTTGCGACGGCGCAATGCCCAGCTCCGCGGCAAGATCGAGATAGGCGTTGATCGCCGCTTCCGCGCCCGGCCTCTCGTAGCGACCGAGACGGTTGAACAGCGTCTTGCGCGCACCCGCCGGCAGCGCGCCGTCGCGGTACTTGCCGGTGAGATAGCCCTGCGCCAGCGTCGAATAGGCGAGCAGGCCGACGTCCTCGCGCAAGGCGATTTCGGCAAGGCCGGTCTCAAAGGTCCGGTTCACCAGCGAATAGGCGTTCTGGATCGAGACCACGCGCGGCAGGCCGAGGCGTTCCGCGGTCGCGAGCCAGGTCATCGTGCCCCAGGCGCTTTCGTTGGACAGGCCGATGTGGCGGATCTTGCCGGCCTTGACCTGATCGGCAAGCGCCGACAGCGTCTCCTCGATCGCGACCTCGTCGGCCCTCGGTTCGGGGGCCTGCCAGATCGTCGGGTTGGAGCCGAAGCACGTGACGGCGCGATCCGGCCAATGGAGCTGATAGACGTCGATATAGTCGGTCTGAAGGCGCTTGAGGTTCTTGTCGACCGCCTCCTCGACATGGGCGCGGCTCAGATTGGCCTTCACGCCGCCATCGCGAAACCAGGTGTTGTCGCTGCGTCCGACCATCTTGGTCGCGAGCACGATTCTATCGCGGTTGCCCCGTGCCTTGATCCAGCTGCCGACGATCTCCTCGGTCCGCCCTTGCGTGTCGGCCCGGGGCGGGATCGGATAGAGCTCGGCGGCGTCGAAAAGATTGACGCCATGGTCCAGCGCCATGTCCATCTGGGCATGACCTTCGGCTTCCGTGTTCTGCTCGCCGAAGGTCATGGTTCCCAGCGACAGGCAGGAAACATGAACGTCCGTGCGTCCGAGACGACGCTTTTCCATGCGGTTTCTTTCTTCTTGAAGGGTCGGAGACGACAGGATCTCGGACGGATGGATCG
This sequence comes from Stappia stellulata DSM 5886, assembly GCF_000423705.1. Lineage (GTDB taxonomy): Bacteria > Pseudomonadota > Alphaproteobacteria > Rhizobiales > Stappiaceae > Stappia > Stappia stellulata. The sequence continues at coordinate 39,011 of NZ_AUIM01000013.1, forward strand.
ATAAGCGATGGAAACTTGGCGCAAGCCAGGCGCCGCGGTCAACCTGTCGGCTTGCGGAAACCCGGCTGTCACCGGCTGCCGGCGCGGGCCCGCTCGATCAGCGCCTCGACATCGGGCAGGATGCCTTCCACGATCAGCGCCACGCCCTTTTGGGTTGGATGCATCCCGTCCGGCAGAACGGTTTCGCGCGACACCGGCACCCCTTCCAGGAAATAGGGATAAAGCAGCGCCCCGTGCTTCTCCGCCACCTCGGGAAAGATCGCATCGAACGCCGCCGCATAGTCCTCGCCCATGTTGCGCGGGGCGCGCATGCCGGCGACAAGCACCGGCAGGCCGCGTTCGTCGAGCCTTGCAACGATCGCATCGATGTTTTCGCGCACGGAAGCAACCGGCACGCCGCGCAGCGCGTCGTTGGCACCGAGTTCCACGATCACCGCGTCCGCCGCCTCCCCGACCGACCAGTCGAGCCGGGCGAGGCCGCCGGAACTCGTGTCACCCGACACGCCGGCATTGACCACCTCGACGTTGTGCCCGCGCGCCTTCAGCGCCGCTTCCAGCTGCACGGGAAACGCGGCCTCCGGCGCCAGCTGGTAGCCGGCCGTGAGGCTGTCGCCGAGCGCGACGATCTTCACCGGATCGCTCCCGGCACGGGCCACGCCGCAGGCGAAAGCGAGAATGACAAGGGCGCGCAAAACTGTATCAAATCGTATCACCTGGACTGATCCTCTGGACGTCGTCTTCATAGGGTCCCATATCGGACAGATCGATCCGACCGCAATCCGGAGCGCGAGTGCCTCCGGTCCGCCCCGTTTTCCATCGTCCCGCCGTATATAGGGTAGTGCATGACCGACCGACCAGACCCGGCTCCGCTGATTTCGCTCAAGGACGTTCATCTCAGCCTGGGTCACGATGCCGGCCGGGTCCACATCCTGAAAGGCGTGGGACTCGACATAGCCGCCGGCGAGACGGTCGGCATCGTCGGGCCGTCGGGGTCGGGCAAGTCGACGCTCTTGATGGTCATGGCCGGACTGGAGCGCGCCGACAGTGGCAGCGTCGTGGTCGGCGACGCCGATCTCACCCGCCTGTCGGAGGACGACCTTGCCCGCTTTCGCGGCCGCTCCATCGGCATTGTGTTTCAGTCGTTTCACCTGATCCCCAACATGACGGCGCTGGAAAATGTCGCCGTTCCGCTGGAACTCGCCGGGCATGCCAATGCCTTCGAAGCGGCACGCGCCGAGCTTGCCGCCGTCGGGCTTGGCGGGCGTGTCGACCACTATCCGGCGCAGATGTCGGGCGGCGAGCAGCAGCGCGTGGCGATTGCCCGCGCGCTGGTGACGCGCCCGCCGTTGCTCCTGGCGGATGAACCGACCGGCAACCTGGATGAAAAGACCGGCGCGCAGATCGTCGAGCTGATGTTCCAGGCCACCCGCGAGCGCGGCATGACGCTGGTTCTGGTGACCCATGACGCAGCCCTGGCAAAGCGCTGCGACACCGCGATCCGCGTGCGCTCCGGCCATATCGAGACAGTCGACGCTCCCGTCGCCGCCGTGCGGGAGGCCTGATCCATGACGGCTTTCGTCGCCGGGCAGGCCTCCGCCTCCCGACCCGGCCTTGCGCTGGCGTTTCGCTTTGCGCTGCGCGAGATGCGCGGCGGGCTGAAGGGCTTCTACATCTTCATCGCCTGCATCGCGCTCGGCGTTGCCGCCATTTCCGGCGTCACCTCCGTCTCGCGCTCTCTTGTCGAAGGCATCGCCGCGGAAGGCACGACGATCCTCGGCGGCGACCTGTCCTTCCGCCTGATCCACCGGCAGGCCACGCCGGAGGAATACGCCTTTATCGAGAGCCTGGGCGCGGTCTCGCGGATTTCCACGCTGCGCGCCATGGCGCGGGCGCCGGGCGAAGATGGCACGACCGGCGAACAAACGCTGGTCGAGGTCAAGGGCGTCGACGACGCCTACCCGCTCTTCGGCGAAATGAGCCTCGCCGCCGGCGGATCGCTGGACGCAGCGCTTGCACCGCAGGGCGAAACCTTCGGCGCGGCGGTCGAACCGGAGCTGCTGGTACGTCTCGGCCTGTCGGTCGGCGACAGCTTCACCCTCGGCCGCGCCACGCTCACGGTCTCCGACACCATCGAGGTCGAGCCGGACCGCCTCAGCGACGGGCTGAACTTCGGCCCCCGGGTGATCGTCGCCAATGCCGCCATCGAGGCCAGCGGCCTGATCCAGCCGGGAAGCCTCGTGCGTCAGCACTACCGGGTCCGCCTCGACACGCCCGAGCGGCTCGACGCCATCGTCGAGGAGGCCGAGGACGCCTTTCCGGAAGCCGGCTGGCGCATTCGCTCGCGCGCCGATGCAGCCCCCGGCCTCCAGCGCAACATCGGCCGTCTGGCCCAGTTCCTCAGCCTTGTCGGCATGACCGCGCTGCTCGTCGGCGGCGTTGGCGTCGCCAATGCGGTGCGCTCCTTCCTCGATGCCAAGCGCCCGGTGATCGCCACCTTCCGTTGTGTCGGCGCCGACGGCGGCTTCGTGTTTCGCGTCTATCTGATCCAGATCCTGATGCTGACCGGCCTCGGCATCGCCTGCGGCCTCGTTCTCGGCGCCGCGATCCCCTTCGCGACCCAAGGGTTTCTCGCGACCATCCTGCCGGTCCAGGCGATCGCCTCCATCTATCCCGCCGAACTCGGCCTTGGCGTCCTCTACGGCGCGCTGACGGCGCTCGCCTTCGCGCTCTGGCCGCTGGGGCGCGCGCATGACGTGCCGCCGCGCCTGCTCTTCCGCGACGACGTCAGCACGCGCCACCGCTGGCCGCGCAAGCGCTACATCGTCGGCACGGCGCTTGCGGTCACCGTGCTCGCCGCGCTCGCCATCTGGCTGTCGGGCGACACGCGCATCTCGCTGGTCTACGTCGGCGCGACGGCGGCCGTCTTCCTGCTGCTGTCGCTGATCGCACGCGCCATCATGGCGGGTGCGCGCCGTTTGCCGTGTCCGCGCGGCGCGGAACTCAGGCTCGCACTCGGCAACATCCACCGCCCCGGCGCCCTCACTCCGTCCGTGGTGCTGTCGCTCGGCCTCGGCCTGTCGCTTCTGGTGACGCTGGCGCTGATCGACGGCAACCTGCGCCGCGAGCTTGGCGCGACCATCGCCCGCGAGGCGCCGAGCTTCTTCTTTCTCGATGTGCAGAACAGCGAGCGCGACGCCTTCGACGCGCTGCTTTCGAGCGAAGCGCCAACGGCCACGATCGACGGCGCACCGATGCTGCGCGGGCGGATCGCCGCCATCAACGATGTGCCGAGCTCGGAGATCGAGACCCCGCAGGGCGGTGGCTGGGCGCTGCGCGGCGACCGCGGCATCACCTACGCGGCAGAAAAGCCCGACAACACGACGCTGACGGACGGCGAATGGTGGGCGGCCGACCACACGGGCACGAACCTCGTCTCCTTCGAAAGCGAAGTGGCCGGCGAGCTTGGCCTGAAGCTCGGCGACACGGTGACGGTCAATGTGCTTGGCCGCAACATCACGGCGGAAATCGCCAATTTCCGGCGCGTCGACTGGGAATCGCTCTCGATCAACTTCGTCATGGTGTTTTCCCCCAACACCTTCGCCGGCGCACCGCACACCCACCTGCGCACGCTGACCTATCCCGACGGCGGCACGCGCGCGGAAGAACTTGCGCTCCTGAAGACGGTCGCGAATGCGTTCCCGACGGTGACCTCCATCCGGGTGAAGGACGCAATCGCGCAGGTGAACGCGCTGGTGGAACAGCTCGCCTGGGCAATCCGCGCCGCCGCCTCCGTCACGCTGGTTTCCTCCGTGCTGGTCCTGGGTGGGGCGCTGGCGGCCGGGCACCGGCACAGGGTCTACGATTCGGTGATCCTCAAGACGCTGGGGGCAACCCGGATGCGCCTGATCGCAAGCTTCGTGATCGAGTACGCGGCCCTCGGGCTGGTGACCGCGACCTTCGCCGTCATCGCCGGCGCGCTCGCCGCGTCCTTCGTGCTGGTGCAAGTGATGGACAGCGCCTTCACCTTCCTGCCGGCGACAGCGATCGGCGCGGCGATTGCCGCCCTCGTGCTCACCGTCGGCTTCGGGCTGATCGGCACCTGGCGGGTGCTCGGCCGCAAGCCGGCCCCGGTCCTGCGCAACCTCTAGGACAGGCAATCGTACAGGTCATCCACATGTCGATGACCTGTACGATTGCTGCGGGGGTGCCTTTTTGTCCGCCGAACGATATTCTCCGAAAATCCGCGTGAGGGCACCAGCGCCCCGCCACCCAGGACACGTATCCGGAGACACGTTTTCATGACCCTTCTCAACCTCAGGAGCGCCGCGCTGGCGCTTGCGATCGGCTCGGCTGCCCTGACCGGCATGACCAGCCCGAGCGCAGCGGAATCGCCCTTCCACACCGGCGTGTGGCAGGTCAACGAACCGACCGGACCGCGCGGTCTGGTGGTCAGCGACTGGCTGGTGTTCGAAAACGGCCTGCCCGCGATCTGGCTGTACCGCAAGGCCGGCACGAACGATCTCAACCAGTTCGACTTCCTGACCCGCCGCATCGGACAGGCGACCTACGATCCGGTCCAGATCCGCGTCTATCGCACCGGCGAACACGAGATGAAGTTCACCACCTTCACCAAGGGCGCGGAGCCGGTGGAACACCCCTCCAAGCGCCTGTCGATCCCCAACTACAAGAACTCCTGCCTTTCGGTGGAAAACAAGGGCGAGCGCCTGTTCGGCCGCTGGACCGGCACCAAGGCGGCCTCCTTCAAGTCGCTGCGCCTGTCGAAATCCAAGATGACCATCGACGGCACGACCCGCAACGTGGAGGTGACACCCGTGCGCGTCGGTCGTCTCGGCATCGTCGAGAACGGCCAGCCGGTTGCCTTCCTGACGGACGGCGGCGGCGACTATGCCGTCCTTCAGTGGTTCAAGCCCGGCGTCACGGCGGAGACCATGGTCGACCCCAAGAAGGAGATCCTGGACTTCGCCCGCGAGGAAATCGTGCGCTGGCCGGGCGGCACCTGCGACCGGCAGATCGCATCGCGCCTCAAGGCGATGAAGTGACAATCGGGCGAGCGGGTCGCGTTTGCGACCCGTTTACCCTTTGTCGTTCATGACAGATCGGTAATGTGTTTTGGTTCGATTGCACCTTGTTCGCGCGTTCGCCAACGCCCATATTCACTGAGACTTGTACGTAATCCGCCGTGTTTGGTGCGATTTTGGCGGGAAATCTGAGCCCGCGCGGGACAGGACAGTGATGTTTTCAAGGGGCACTCGCCCGCCGACGCGACGTCGCGGACGGTTCACGAGAGGATGGAGAGGATTTCGATGTCGACCTTCGACCGCAATTCCAACTTAGGGTATACGGCGGCCGGCGCGCGCGCAGGGGCCGGCGTCTATGACGAGGGCCTTCGCGCCTACATGCTGGGCGTCTACAACTACATGGCGCTTGGCCTCGGCATCACGGGCATCCTTGCTCTCGCCACCGCCTGGATGGCGACGACGCAGGATCCCTCGCAGGCCGCAGCCCAGTTCGGCAACGGCATCATGCTGACCCAGCTTGGCGCAACGCTTTACGGCAGCCCGCTCAAGTGGGTGGTGATGCTTGCACCGCTTGCCATGGTGTTCTTCCTCAGCTTCAAGGTCCAGTCGATGAGCGCCTCCACGGCGCAGACCACGTTCTGGGCCTTCGCAGCCGTCATGGGCGTGTCGCTGTCGTCGATCTTCCTGGTCTACACGGGCGGCTCGATCGCACGCGTGTTCTTCATCACCGCGGCCTCCTTCGGCGCGTTGAGCCTTTACGGCTACACGACCAAGAAGGACCTGTCGGGCTGGGGATCGTTCCTGTTCATGGGCCTGATCGGCATCGTCCTCGCCTCGATCGTCAACATCTTCCTGGCCTCCTCGGCCCTGCAGTTCGCCATCTCCGTGATCGGCGTCCTCGTGTTCGCCGGCCTCACCGCCTATGACACGCAGCAGATCAAGGAAATGTACGACGGCAACGACGGCGCGGAAGTGGCCACGAAGAAGTCGATCATGGGCGCGCTTCGCCTGTACCTCGACTTCATCAACCTCTTCCTGATGCTGCTGCAGCTCTTCGGCAACCGCGAGTAATCGCACCGCCGCGCGGGCCGCACGCAGGGCCCGCTGCACCGAGACACGAAAGGGGCGCCGGAGACAATCCAGCGCCCCTTTTTTCTTGCGCCCCGCCATTCAACCGGCGCGCGGCGGCACCGGTCCTGGTCCTCGAAACAAGCCTTTCAAGTCAGCCCGCCCCCCGGTTCAGGGTGATTGACGTGCAGCCCCCCGGCCCGCCATACGACCGGCATTTTGGCCGCGCGGCCTCGCCGACAGCGGCATCTACGCGCATCACCCCGGTCCGGCAGGGAACGCGGCATCGGCCTCCAGTTCTTACGCAAGGGCCGTTCGAGAAACCCCGATTCAGGGTGATTGCCCCCCGGACGACCGCTCGCCATACCTTGGCCAATTTTCCCCAAGTGGCGAGGACTTATGTCAAAGTTATTCTTCCAGTCGAACCATTCGCACCGTGGCCCTTTCGGTCGTCGGGCCGGCGGCCTCGCGGGAACCGCCCTTGGCGCGGCCCTGCTTGCCGGCGCCGCTCAGGCGGATCCGGAGTATGATGCCCAGTGGGGTCTCGGAATGGTCGGCGCCAAAGCGGCTCACGATCGTGGCTACACCGGCGCCGGCGTGACGGTCGGCCTCGTGGATTCAGGCATCTTCCAGTACCATCCGGACCTTGCCGGACGCCTGAGCCCGATCTCGAGGAACGGTTCGGACGGAGCAGCCAACGACGGCATCGATGCTCAGGGGCAGGGCACCCATCTGGCCGGCATCATCGCCGCGAATCGCAACGGCACGGGCATGGTCGGCGTGGCCTATGGCGCCCAGGTGTCCGCGCTTCAGCTGACGACGCGCGGCAGTGCCAGCATCGATATGAGCCGGATCGACTTCATCGCGGCCGGTCTCTTCGATCACGGGCACCTCAATGGCATCGAATTCTACAACAACGCCTGGGGCTCGGCGCAGATAATGCCCTCTTCCGGTGCCGCGATGGATACCGTGCGCGACTTTTTCGAAACCGACCGGAAGCACACGCTCGATGCCATCAGGCGCGGTGTTGACGCCGGGAGCATCTACGTTTGGTCGGCAGGCGACAGCGGCGATACCAGTGTGAAGCTCGAAGCCGGCCTCCCCCATCTTTATCCCGAGTTGAAGGGACACTGGATGGCGGTTGCCGCCGTCGGCCAGACCGGCGAGATCGCCTCCTACTCCAACCGCTGCGGTCTCGCCGCCACCTGGTGCATCTCCGCACCCGGCGGCGATGACGATGCCTCTTCGGGTGGCATCAATTCGACCTCCAACTCCACCGGATATCAACGCCTGTCCGGGACCGCCCAGGCCTCGGCACACGTCAGCGGTGCGCTCGCGATCGCCCGCGAGATGTTTCCAAACGCCAAGGCAAGCGAACTCGCCCAGCTCGTCTTCGCCACCGCCACCGATGTCGGCGACGCCGGGATCGACGACGTCTACGGCTGGGGCATTCTCAACCTCGACGCCCTGACCTCGACCCGGGACGCGAAAACCGGCGCCATCTTCTCGCAAGGCGCCTACGCCCAGGGCCGCACCATGGGCCAGATCGCCGATATCGCCGGCGTCCTCGGCTCCGGGGGCACCGACAACGACGACGGCACCGTCACCTTCTCCACCTATGGCGACGCGCCGAAGACCGACTTCAACGCCCGCTGGTGGACCGCTCCCATCGCCGGACTGACGCAAACCTCGGCGAGCGCCACCACCGCCTCGGCGCTCACCCGCACCGGCGGTGCCCTCATCGGCATGGACTTCCGGCCCTCGCAGGACGTGCGCTTCGGCTTCGGCCTCGGCTTCAGCGAGACCCGCACCTCGAGCGCCGGCAACAGGACCAGCGCCACCGGCCTCCACGCCCTCGCCTACGGTGGTCTCGACATGGATCGCTGGTTCGTCGACGGCGCCGCAGGTCTCAGCCACTTCGACAGCTCCACGACCCGCTCGGGGATCGTGGGTGCTGGCGGCGGCGCCGGAGCGCTGGCCGGCACGTCGAAGGGAACGGACATCGGCGTGTGGAGCAACGCCCGTGTCGGCATGACCTTCCAGACCGCCATGGCCGCGCTGCAGCCCTACGCCCAGGCGCGCATCGTGCATCAGTGGCTCGGCGCAACGGGCGAAACCGGCGCAGGCGCCTTTGCACTCTCCGCGCCCTCCGCGACCTCCTCGCAGACCGACCTGGGCGTCGGCATCAAACTGTCGGGCACGGATTTCGACACCTCCGCCGGCGCCTTCCGGCCGGTGCTCGACCTCGGCTATGCCCGCGCGGTCGGGTCGCTCGGCGACAGCCGCGCGACGACCATGCTGGGCGCACCGGTGGCGGCGAGTTCGGTCGGCATCGGTCGCGATATCGCCCGCCTCTCCGCCGGCCTCGCCTATGCCTCGGCCTCGGGCCGGGTCACCGGCACGCTCGGCTATTCGGGCGAATACCGCGCCCGCGCGGCGTCGCACGCGCTCAACGCCAGCGTCAGCGTCAAGTTCTGACGCTCGGGCGTAACCGGAAAACCAAGACGGCCGCGCAGCCCCTGCGCGGCCGGATTTCCGGCAACGTCCAGACACGCACGCATCGTCATCCCGGGCGCGGCGCAAGCCGCGACCCGGGACCGGGGAGCCCCGACATCGGTTATGGAAACCAAGCAAAGCAGACAGGCACTGCCTCTCCGATCCCGGCTCTCATTGCATTCGGCCGGGATAACGCATTTCCGAGGCGTTCTCGTCCACCTCGGCCGCTCGATCACACCACGCTCAGATGACGCTTTTTCTCAAACACCCTGAGCACCTGTGCGAGGTCCGCGCCGCGCTTGAGGATCGTTCCCCCGGCGCCGACAACCGCGTAGGCGCCTTGCCGTCGGGCGTTTCTCGGCACCTTTTCGATACGGTACAGCGGCATTTCCGACGCACGACGGAAGACCGAGAACACGGCCCGGTCCTTCAGGTGGTCGATGGCGTAGTCGCGCCATTCCCCGGAGGCAACCCGGTGTCCGTAAACCCGCAGGATGAGATCGAGTTCACGGCGATGAAAGGTGACGATTGGAGGGGAAGGAGCCTGTCCGCCGCCGCCGGAAGCGCCGCCCGGCTCGCCCTGTCCCGCCCGGAACCGGGATGCGTCCTCATCGAACTCACTCATTGCGCCTCCCCGCCCGAATGCCCGGCGGACGTTGTGTCCGACACGTCGTCCTTGCGATGTGAGACCGGGCGCGCAAGCGCCCCGAGGTCAGTCGAAGTGTCACCGCCCCGTCATGATGGGCCGTCGGCTTCCGCTTTGGCAAGCAACGTTTTTCGCGCGGCTCGCAACAGGCGCGAGGATTTCACGATTTCGCCCCAATACAGCCCCGACGGCGCCATCTTGACCTGCAAGGTTACACTCGTTGCAAACGGATCATCGAAACGCGAAACCTCGGTACGCAACAGCCCCCCAGCCCCCCGGGGTTTTGCTGTTCATGGTCCCGGTCCCGCAAGGGACGCGTATGCAACCGGAAGGGCCGGCTTAACGCCGGCCCTTTTCCCGTTTCAGGGCCTTTTTCCGCCCCCGCCCTTCCCCGTGCGATCCCCGCGAGACCATTCGCGCCCCCTCTGTCTTTTGCGATTCCAGAATCAAGGGTATCATTGGCGCATGAGCCTCGGCCTGATTGCCCTGCGCCCCGCGCACCAAGACGATGCCGTCTCCCTAGCCGCCGTGCATGAGGAGGCCTGGCGCGCGACCTATCGCGGCATCATCGACGGGCGCGAGCTGGAGCGGATGATCTCCAAACGCGGGCCGAAGTGGTGGCGCACGGCGCTGTCGCGCGGTGTGCAGATCCAGATCCTGCACGTGGCCGGCACGCCGGCGGGATATGCCACCTTCGGTCGCTCGCGCATGCGCGAATTGCCGTTCGAGGGCGAGATCTACGAGCTCTACATCCGCCCCGACCATCAGGGGCTCGGCTTCGGCACGGAACTGTTTCATGCCGCGCGCGGCGCACTCGCGCGCTCGCGCATGTCGGGTCTCGCCATCCGGGTCCTGCGCGACAATGAGGACGCGCTGCGCTTCTATCGCCATCGCGGCGGACAGGTTCTGCTGACAACCCGCGAACGCGTCGCCAACAGCGCGCTCGACCTGACGGTGTTTGGCTGGTTCGACGACGACGACACGGACGGGGCCGCGCGCTAGGCCGCCCGCCCGTAACCGGCGGCCCGGGCAAGAAAGCCGCGCCGGTCCTGTTCGCTGGAGCCCTGCACCGGCGCAAAGGTGCGGAACCGGATCTTGCGAAACCCGCAAAACCCCAGGATCTGTTTCTTCATCGCCTTGTTGCCGGGCGCCCCGACGATCAGGTGAAGATACCAGCGCGGCGTGTCGGCGGTGACAAGCACCTCCGCCGTCCGGCCGGTCAGATGCGGAACCGGCAAAAGATTGCCCTTTTCGTAGGAATAGGCGAAGCGCGGCAGGAGAACGCGGTCGAACAGACCCTTGAGCTTCGCCGGCACCCCGCCCCACCACAACGGATGGGCGATCACGAGGTGCTCGCACCACGCGAGAGCCTCCTGAACCTCGACCAGACAGGGTTCCAGCGGCTTTTTGCTGCCGTACCCGCTTTCCATGTCGATGTCGAAAGCCATCCCGGAGAGCCGCAAGACCCGCAGCTCGTTGCCCGCAGCCGCGGCCGCATCCGAATAAGCGCGGGCCAGCGCCCCGCACAGACTGTCGCCACCTGGATGGCCATCCAGCACGAGAATACGCCTTGCCATGCCGTTCTCCTGATCCGGTCGTTTTCTGACCACGGTCAATCGTGATATTCTTTATTTTATGACCGCGGTCAACTTAAATTTTGACCGCGGTCAATTTAAACGAAGGGACACGAAAATGGTCGGCAAACCGCAGCAGCGCACCCGGCGAACGCAGCAACGCATCCTTGCCGCGGCCCGCGATCTCTTCGCGGAAACAGGCTACGAGGCGACCAGCGTGGATGCGATTGCCGCGCGCGCCGGGGTGGCAAAGGCGACCGTCTTTGCGCATTTCTCCGACAAGGCCAGCCTCCTGATCGCCGGCAAGATCCAGCGGCTCGCCGCGCTGAGCGGGACCATGCGCCAGACCATTGCGGACGGCTCCACGGACCATCCCGCCCGCTACCTCGCGGACGTGTTCCGGCCATGGCTGGTGCTTTATCGCGGCGACCCCGAGTTCGCGCGCCTGTTCCTGTCCCAGTCGACGCTCAACGACGGTCCCTGGACCCGCCAGTTCCTCGATATCTGCGCAACGATCGAGGACAACGCCGCACGTGCGGTCGACCGGCTGCGGGCCGAGGGCCGCCTGCGCGCGGACCTTGAGCCGGAAACCGTGACGCAAGGCATTCTGGCGTTTTACTACCACATGATCGTCGGCCACAGCGTCGGAGCCCTGCCGGACGGCCGCGCCCAGGAAACCTTGTTCGACGGCTTGATCGCCACCTGGATGAACGGCTGCCGGTCCACGACCGCCCCTGCCTGATCGGGCGTCGACGGGCGGGAGACGCTGCGTTTTGCGGACTTGACGCGGTCTTTCATTTCTGAAAAGTTTCAGTTGCAACTAATTTTCGTCGCAGACGGGGAGGAAATCCATGCGACTTCTGAAAACGACCGCGCGCCTCGGGCTCGCGGCCCTCGCTCTCTCCTTCGCCACCGGCCTGACGCCGGCCGCCGCCGAGACCACGCTGGTGCTGTCGTCCTGGCTGCCGCCGAAGCACCCGATCGTCGCCAAGGTCATGAAGCCCTGGGGCCGCGACGTGGAAAAGGCCACGGAAGGCCGCGTGCGCGTGCGCGTGCTGGCCAAGCCGCTCGGCGCCCCGCCGGCGCATTTCGACCTCGCCAGGGACGGCGTCGCCGACATCACCTACGGCCTGCATTCCTTCACCAAGGACGACCGCTTCCTGCGCTCGCGCATCGGCCAGTTCTCCTTCCTCGGCAACAATGCGGTGGCCGTCTCCAAGGCCTATTGGGACGTCTATACGGGCGAGCTGGATGCCGCCGGCGAGCATGAGGGCGTCAAGCTTCTCTCGCTCTTCGCCCATGGGCCCGGGCTGGTGCACAACAACCAGCGCAAGATCGAAAGCGCGGAGGATTTCTCGGGACTGAAGCTGCGCACGCCGGGCGGTTACATCGCCGACCTGGCGCAGGATCTCGGCGTCACCACCCAGTTCATGGGGCCGGGCGAGGTTTACGAGAAACTGTCGCGCGGCGTGATCGACGGCGTGACCTTCCCGATGGAGGCGCTCAAGGCCTTCCGCCTGTCCGATCACATCAAGTACTCCATGTCGGTTCCGGGCGGCATCTACAACACCTCCTGGTTCCTGGTCATGAACCAGGCCAAATGGGACCAGCTCTCCGACGCCGACAAGGCGGCCATCGAGGCGCTTTCGGGCGCAGCCTTCGCCGAACGGGCCGGCGCCGTTTGGGATCAGGCCGATGCCGGCGGCGCGGAACTTGTCGCCGAGAGCGACATCGATCTGCATCAGGCCAATGACACCGTGCTCGCAGCCATCAAGGAGCGCGCCGCCAAATACGAGGCGGACTGGGCCGAGGCGGTCGAGGCGCAAGGCTTTGACGGAGCCAAGGCGCTTGCCGAGCTGCGCGCGCAGACCGGCGTCAGCTACTAGGTCGCCGGAACATGTCATCCCCCACCGAAACGGTCCGGCGTCCGCGCCGGACCGCGCCCCGCGTCCTGCAGACCGTCCTCACGGCGGCGGCCGGCACGCTTCTTGTCGCGCTGACGCTCGTCACCTGCATCGATGTCGTCGCGCGCTACTGGTTCAACGCGCCGCTGTCGGGTGCCTATGAGCTGACCGAGATCTTTCTCGCCTCGCTCATCTTCCTGGCCCTGCCGCTGACCACCGCGCGCAATGAACATGTCGAGGTCGACCTGCTCGACGCCGCCGCAGGCAGCAGGATCGCGCGCATCGTGCGCCCGGTCACCGGCCTTTTGAGCGCGGGCGTTCTCGCCATCTTCGCCTGGCGGCTGTGGGAGCATGCCGCGCGTCTGGCCGAGGACGGTGCGGTCACCGATTCGCTGTCCATCCCGCTTGCGCCGGTCGGTTTCCTCGCGGCCGGAGCCTGCGCGATCAGCGCCCTTGCCGCCGCCCTCAACGCACTCAGGCCCTAGGCCCTTCGGCCGCACCTTGTTGCGGTCTGCCCTCACCGCCCTCATTCGCCGACTGACCGGGACATCCCATGACGGAATCGCTGATCGGCTTTGCCGCGCTCCTCATTCTCATCTTCCTGAAGATGCCGGTGGCTTTCGCCATGGCGCTCGTCGGCATGGCGGGCTTTGCCTGGATGCGCAGCATCGACGCGACGCTTGCCATGACCGGAACGCTCGTCTTCGACGCCGGCCTCGCCTATTCGCTGTCGGTCGTGCCGCTGTTCATCTTCATGGGCAACGTGCTGGCCCGCTCCGGCGTCAGCCACGGTCTCTATGCGGTCGCCAATCACGCAACGGCGCGCATGCGCGGCGGGCTTGCCATGGCCTCGGTGATCGCCTGCGGCGGCTTTTCCGCCGTCTGCGGCTCGTCGCTCGCCACCGCCGCCACCATGTCCAAGGTGGCGATGCCCTCGATGCGCAAATACGGCTATGCCGACAGTCTGGCCGCCGGCTCCATCGCCGCCGGTGGAACGCTCGGCATTCTCATTCCGCCGAGCGTCATCCTGATCATCTATGGCCTGTTGACGGAATCCGACATCGGCAAGCTCTTCATCGCCGGCGTCGTGCCGGGCGTGCTCGGCCTGCTGCTTTACCTCGTCGCCGTCCAGGTCGCGGTGTGGCGCAAGCCGGAGCTGGCCCCGCCGGCAACCGGTCTCGAGCCGCTGACCACCCGCGACGCGCTCGGCGTGATCGCGCTGCTGCTGCTTTTCGCCATCATCATGGTCGGGATCTACGGCGGGTTCTTCACGCCGACGGAGGCCGCCGGCATCGGCGCCGGCGCCTCGGTGCCGATCTCTGCCGCCTTCGGGCGACTCGGCTTTCGCGCCCTTGGCGAGGCCATCGGCGAAAGCGCAAGGGCAACCGCGATGATCTTCGCACTGATCATCGGCGCCGACATTTTCACCAATTTCGTGAATTTCGCGGGCCTGCCGGATGCGCTGTCGGTCTTCGTCTACGACCTCGACGTCAATCCCTGGCTGGTGATCGCGGCGATCATCGTCGTCTACCTGCTGCTCGGCTGCGTGCTGGAAAGCCTGTCGATGATCCTGCTCACCGTTCCGGTGTTCTATCCCTTGGTGATGGAGCTCGATTTCGGCGCGGGCCTGCTGGCCGATCCGGAGCTGGTGCTGATCTGGTTCGCCATCGTCGTGGTGGTGGTCACGGAAATCAGCCTGATCACCCCGCCGGTCGGACTGAATGTCTTCGTGCTGCGCAGCGTGCTGGAAGACGTCAGCCTGGCGACGATCTTCAAGGGCGTCACGCCCTTCTGGATGGCCGACATCGTGCGGCTGGCACTCTTGATCGCCTTCCCGCCGCTTTCGCTCTGGCTCGTCATGGCGATGAGCTGAACGAAGGCGGGGCGCCAGGCCTCTTTTATCGCGATCCCAGCAGGAGCTTTCCGGCAAAGCCAAGCAGCAAGACGCCGGAGAACTGGCGAAATCTGTTGTATCTCGTCTGCGACATGAAACGGCTTCGAAGCATATGCGCCAGGGCTGAGTAGATGCTGAGAGAGGCGACCGAGAGGGCGCAATACGTCAGGATCAGGATGCTGGCCTGCGGCACCAGATCAAGCTGCGGGTCCAAGGCCTGGGGAAAGAGAGCCATATAGAAGAGCAGCGCCTTGGGGTTGGTTGCAGCCAGCAGGAACGCCTCAAGGAAAAGGGTCTTGGCGCCTACCGACCCGTGGAGCGCCTCGTCCAGCCCGAGAGCATCGGCCTTTGTCAGAAGTCTGAACCCGAGCCATGCGAGATAAGCCACCCCCACCCATCGAAAGAGCGTCCACAGCATATCGGAGGCGAGCACGAAAGAGGCGATGCCAGCTGCGCAAACGGCACCGCCGACGGCAAGACCCAACGCATTTCCAAAGATCGTTGGAATGACACGTTTGCCTCCCAACTGCACAGCGCGCCGCACTGTGTTCAGGTTCGCCGGTCCGGGTGTCACAATGTTAACGACGGAAACCGCAGCGAATGATGCCCAGAGCATCCAGTTCATGATCTTTTCCCTTGTTGAGACATCGTCAACGCAGAGGCTATCCGGGAAACGGCGCATTGTGCCTTTCAGTTCGGAGGGGTTGGGCGCATAATTCTTTGCATTGGAAGGCAGATAATCGAATTGGATTCATTATGGAAACCGCACTGGACGACCTCGATCGCACGATCCTGACAGCTCTGGCGGGTGACGCGCGCATCAGCTGGAAGGATCTGGCCATTGAGGCAGGCGTATCGTCGCCAACCATTCGCGATCGTGTCAGGCGGTTGCAGGATACCGGCGTTGTTCAGGGGTTTGCCGTGAAGGTGTCGCCTGCTGCGCTCGGCTATGCCCTCGAAGCTGTTGTCAGATTCAAACCGTTGCCTGGAAAGCAGCATATCCTGGAGCAACAGATTCAGAATACGGACAGGGTCGTTCAATGCGACAAGGTTACCGGAGAAGACGGGTTTGTCGCCCGCGTTTTGCTTCGGGATATTGGCGAACTTGACCCGCTGCTGGAGACCTTTGGCAGGATGGCGACAACCAACACGTCAATCGTGAAATCCAGTCCGGTCAGGATGCGGCCGCCCACCTTTTGAAAGGAAATTGCCGGCTCCCATGCGGGTGCCGCGAAAATCTGATCCGTTCCGTCTCTTTTCAGTTCCTGCGGGACTGGCCAGCTCCTGCGGGACCGGAGAGCCACGCCGGGCTGCCATCAGGGCGGTCAGCGCGGCACAAAAAGGCGCGCCCCGGATCGCGGGGAACCGGGGCGCGCTGTCATTTCGCGGCTTCGAAGTGGGTCAGGCCCGCATCTCCAGCACGCGCCGGGCGATCACCTGGGCCTGGATTTCCGCAGCGCCCTCGAAGATGTTGAGGATGCGCGCGTCGCACAACACCCGCGAGACCGCGTATTCCAGCGCAAAGCCGTTGCCGCCGTGGATCTGCAGCGCATTGTCGGCCGCCGCCCAGGCAACCCGGGCACCGAGCAGCTTTGCCATGCCCGCTTCCAGGTCGCAACGCCGGCCCGAATCCTTTTCCCAGGCGGAGAAATAGGTGAGCTGGCGCGCCGCCATCAGCTCCGCCGTCATCATCGCCAGCTTGTCGGACACACGCGGAAAATCGATCAGCGGCTTGCCGAACTGGATGCGTTCCTGCGCGTAGCGCAGACCAAGGTCGAGCGCCGACTGCGCAACGCCGAGCGCCCGCGCCGCCGTCTGGATGCGCGCCCCCTCGAAGGTCTGCATCAATTGCTTGAAGCCCTGGCCCTCGACCTGCCCGAGCAGGTTTTCATGCGCCACCTCGAAGCCGTCGAAGGCGATCTCGTATTCCTTCATGCCGCGGTAGCCGAGCACCTCGATCTCGCCGCCGGACATGCCGGGCGCGGGAAAGGGATCGGCGTCCGTGCCGCGCGGCTTTTCCGCCAGGAACATGGACAGGCCCTTGTAGCCCTTCTCGTCCGGGTCGGTACGCGCCAGAAGCGTCATCACGTCGGCGCGCACCGGGTGGGTGATCCAGGTCTTGTTGCCGTAGATCTTCCAGACATCGCCCTCGCGAACGGCGCGCGTCTTCAGCGAGGCAAGGTCGGAGCCGGTGTTGGGTTCGGTAAACACGGCCGTCGGCAACACCTCGCCGGAGGCGATCTGCGGCAGCCATTTCGCCTTTTGATCGTCCGTGCCGCCGCACAGGATCAATTCGGCGGCGATCTCGGAGCGCGTGCCGAGCGAGCCGACGCCGATATAGGCACGGCTCAACTCCTCGGAGACCACGCACATGCTCTCCTTGCCAAGTCCCAGCCCGCCGAAGTCCTCCGGGATCGTCAGTCCGAAAACGCCGAGTTCGGCCATCTGGGTGATGATTTCCAGCGGGATATAGTCGTTCTTCAGGTGCCACTCATGGGCATGGGGCAGCACCTTGTCGGCGGCGAAGCGGCGCATCTCGTCGCGCACCTGCTCATAGGTCTCGTCGAGACCGGTGGCGCCGAAGACGGAGGCGCCCTCCTGCTGTCGGACGAGCGCGGTCAGCCGGGCGCGCACCTCGGGCGTGTTTCCGCTCGCGATCAGCGCCTCGATCTCGGGCACGACAAAGTCGCCCGCCTCGCGCGGCGGCAGGCCGAGATCGGCAAGCCGCACGGTCTCGCCCTGATTCATCGGGATGCCACCGAAAATCTGCGCCAGGTATTCGGCAAAGGCGAGGCGCACGATCAGGTCTTCCGTTTCGCCGAAGCTGCCGGCATCGCGCATCCGCCCGGCATAGCCGTGCAACTGCTTGAGCGCCTCGACATAGGTCGCAAGCCATGCCAGCCCGTGGGTCGCCCGCTGTTCGGCCTCCATCTTCGCCGAAGAGATCCGGCCGTCGTCGAGCACCCGCACCCGGACCTTCGCGGCAGCGGCATCGAGCAGACGCTCCAGCGATTGGACGCTGGCGCCTGTCAGCGCCTCAAGGGGACCGTCCTGGGTGTAGTGACCGACTTCGCTTGCAAGCGACATGCATCTTCTCCGTCATCGTGTCGCGGGGCCCTGCCACGCGCGGGCCGCGCCAGCGCCAACCGCCCCGGAACAAGGGCGGCCCTCCCGTCAAATTGGTGCGCTGCAAACAATATCGCGCGTCGTTCGCGAAGCAATCCTTCTTTTGACGCACGATTGGAGAAATTTTATTGCCAGACACCTTGCGGCGCAACATCGCCCGCTTGACCGCACGCCGGCGCTGCCGCATTCAGCAGGGCATGACCATCTTTCGACCGATCCGCGCGGCGCTGTCCGTAACCTGGGACGCCCTTGCACACATGTCGCGCGACGACGGCTTCGTGCTCGCGAGCCACGTGGCGCTGTCCTCGCTGCTGGCGCTGTTTCCCTTCCTGATCTTCATCGCCGCGCTCACCGGCTTCTTCGGCATGGAGAACATGGCCGACCGCATCGCCGCGTTGCTGTTCGATGCCTGGCCGGAGAAGGTCGCCGGTCCGATCTCCCAGGAGATCCGTGTCGTCCTCACCGAGCCGCGCGGCGATGCGTTGACCTTCGGTATCGTGGTCGCCCTGTGGTTTGCCTCGAACGGCGTTGAGGCACTGCGCGTGGCGCTGAACCGCGCCTATCAGGCGCGGGAAACCCGCGGCTATGCCCGTTTGCGCCTGCAGTCCATCGCCCTGATCGTCGTCGGCACGGTGATTCTCGTCGTCTTCGCCGTCCTGATCGTGCTGGCCCCGCTGGTCTGGACGGCGGTGGTTGCCTATGCGCCGATCGTCGAGGAGTTCACCGCGCAACTGAATCTCTCGCGCTACCTGATCGCGACGCTTCTGACCGGGGGCGGACTTGTCGCCGTTCACGCGCTCCTGCCGGCGGGGCGGCGACGCCTCGGCGAGATCCTGCCGGGCGTGGTGGTGACGCTGGTGCTGTGGCTCGTATCGGGCGCCGCCTTCGGCGCCTATCTCGCGAGCTTTGCCAACTACGTCTCGACCTATGCCGGCCTTGCCGGTGCGATGACGGCGCTGGTCTTTCTCTATCTGGTGGCGATCTGCTTCGTCTTCGGCGGCGAGTTGAACGCCGCGATCATGCGCGCAAGACGGTCTCCGCGCGCCACGGGCTGACAACGCCGCTTCGTCGCCTCAGGCCGGTGTGCGCCGCGTGCCGACGCGCCTTTCGCGGATCATAAGGAGCGCCCCGACCACGAGCGCGCTGCCGGCGATCTGCACCAGGGTCAGCGTTTCGCCGAACAGGAAATAGCTCTCGATCGCCGCCGCCACCGGCACGAGATAGAAGAGGCTCGCCACCCGGGCCGCGCTGCCGCGCCGGATCAGCACCATCAACAGCAGGATGGCGCCGATCGACAGCACCAGCACCAGCCAGCCCATCGCGAAGATCATCTCGCCCGACCAGACGATCGCCCAGCTTTCGGTAAGCGCAAGCGGCACGACGATCAGCAAGGCGCCGGCATATTGCACCATCGTGCCCGAGAGCAGGTCGATGCCGCCGGCATAGCGCTTCTGGTAGACCGTGCCGACCGACATGCCGGCGACCGCAAGCAGGCAGACGAGCGCGTTGACCGGCGTCAGTCCCGAGGCATCGACACCCAGCCGCGGGGCGACGACGAGCAGCAGCCCGCAGGCCCCGACCGCAAGCCCCGCCCAATGCCGCGCCGCCACCTTTTCACCGAGCAGGGGCCCGGCAAGCAACGCGGTCAGCAGCGGCTGAAGCCCGAGCACGAGGGCCGCGATCCCCGCCGGCATGCCGTTGTCGATGGCATAGAAGATCCCGCCCAGGTAGATCCCGTGGATGAGCGCCCCGGCGACAAGGCAATGCATCACCTCCGTGCCGCTCTTCGGCCAGGACGCGCGCGTTGCCAGGATCAGCACCAGGAGCAGCGGCAGCACCAGCAGGAAGCGCAACGACAGGAACACGAAGGGCTCGATGTAGGGCGCGCCCAGCTTGGAGCCGATGAAACCGGTCGACCACAAGAGAACGAAGATGCCGGGGGCAAACGTATCGAGATATGAGCGCAAGGAAACGTCCAATCGAAAATCGGGGGCTTCCGGCGCGCGGACGAACGGACAGGCTGTCCGCCCGGCCCCGGAATGGGCCAAGGTAGTGCGCGCAGCCACGGGGAGACAGCGGTTTTTCAACCATAGGGATATCGATTTGACAACACATCCCTTTTCCCCGCCCCGTCTGGCCGCATATACCTGAGCCCCGGTGGCGCGTCCCGCGCGCCGTGCTAGAACGCAGCCGTCACAGGAGAAAAGCGCATGCAGGACAGCTTGGTAATCGTCGGTGCCGGACAAGCGGGCGCCCAGGTGGCGCAATCCCTGCGCATGGCCGGCTTCGAGGCGCCGATCGCCCTTGTCGGTGACGAGCCGCATCCGCCCTACCAGCGCCCGCCGCTGTCGAAGAAGCACCTCGCCGGCGAAATCGACGACGAGGCGCTGCACCTGCGCCCGCTTGCCTTTTACGAACAGAACCGCATCGACTGCCGCTTCGGCGTTTCGGTCGAGGCCATCGACCGGGATGCGCGCGAACTGGCCCTTTCCGACGGAACCCGGCTCGGCTACGCCACGCTGGTGATCTGCACCGGAACCCGCCCCCGTGCCCTGCCGTTGCCCGGCGCGGATCTTGCGGGCGTCGTCACGCTGCGCACCATCGCCGACGTGGAGCGCATGCGCGCGCGACTTGCAGACCCCGGGCACGTCGCCATCGTCGGCGGCGGCTACATCGGGCTGGAGGTGGCTGCCGTGGCCCGGACCATGGGGCACGAGGTCACCGTGCTGGAATCGCGCGACCGGGTGATGCAGCGCGTCGTCTCGCCGGATGTCTCGGCTTTCTTCGATGCGCTCCATCGCGGCAATGGCGTCGACATCCGCCTCGACACCGGCGTCGCCGGCTTTTCGGGCGAGGGCCATGTCCGCGCACTCACCCTGGCAACCGGAGAGGAGCTTGCCTGCGACCTTGCGCTTGTCGCCGTCGGCGCGCTTCCCAATGACGACCTGGCCCGCGCGGCCGGGCTCGAGGTGGACGACGGCATTCTGGTCGACGCCAGCGGACGGACCTCCGACCCGCACATCTATGCCGCCGGCGATTGCACGCGGTTCTTCTCCGCCCGCTACGGCCGCTCGATCCGCCTTGAAAGCGTGCAAAACGCAATCGACCAGGCCAAAGCGGTGGCCGCGGCGCTCACCGGTGGCGCGCCGGATTACGATCCCGTTCCCTGGTTCTGGTCGGATCAATATGCGATCAAGCTTCAGATCGCCGGCCTGTCGCAGGACCACGACACGGCGCTGACGGTCGGCGACCCGGCGACGAACAGCTTCTATGTGGCTTATCTGGCGCAAGGCCGGCTTGCCGCCGTGGACAGCATCAACCACCCGCGCTCGCACATGATGGCGCGCCGCGCCATTGGCAAGACCTACGAGGATGGATTGCTGCCGCCGGCGTGAACGGCGCGGCCGCAGCGCGGCCGCCTCACGGCGTCTCCGCTTCCAGCGCGTACATGTCCGCGTCCGACAGCCCGAAGTGATGGCCGAGCTCGTGGATCAGAACGTGGGAGATGATGCCGCCGAGCGGCTCCTCATGCCCGCACCAATAGTCGAGAATGGCCCGCCGATAGAGCCAGACGCGGTTGGGCATCTGCCCCGACAGCATCTCCGCCCCGCCCTGCGCCAGGCCGACCCCCTCGAACAGGCCCATCAGCAGGAAGGGGTCGTCGATCGACAGTTCGTCCAGAACGTCGTCGTCGGCCATGTCCGCGACCCGGATCTCGATGTCGCCGCACAGGTTGCGAAAAGGCTCGGGCAGCGTGGCAAAGGCCTGCCCCGCGATCGCCTCGAAGGCCGACAGATCGGGCGCGAAGGCGTTTTGCCAGGAGAGATGCGGCTCGGGTTCGATTGCGGTTGCCATGTCGGTCTCGTTTCCAGGGCAAGGCCCTAGAGGTAGGTCCAGGCGAGATAGACGATCAGCACGACGGCAAAAATGCCGCCCGCCGTGCGCCCGATGCGCGCGCCCCAGATCTCGATGGGATCGTCCTGCGGCGCGCCGTTCTCCGCCCCCCTGTGCCGGGACGCGCCCTGAAAGGTGGTGCGCAGCAGCGTCTCGCTGTCGCGGTCGACGCGGGCAAGGCTCTCGTCAACGGCCCTGCGCCGTTCGGCGTCGTCCTCATCTGGGGTCTTGCCTGTCATCCGGTTCCTCCCGCGTGCGGCCCGCCCGCCATTCCTTCAGATAGGAACGCGGCGCCGCGAGGTCCAGAGGGCGGCGAGCGCAAGCAGGGCGAGACCGGCCGAGGCGACCGCGTTCCAGCCGGCAAACGACAGGCCGAACATGCGCCAGCTCGCCTCCGTACAGCTCACCACCCGGGTCTCGCGCAGCGCGTTGAGCATGTTGGCGGCGGAGACCGGTGCCGTGCTGCCGCCGCCGCAGCCGTCGGGTCCCGCCCAAAAGCCCCATTCCGCGCCCGACTGATAGACGCCAAGCCCCGCGCCATAGGCAAAGATCGCGGCGACGGCGAGCAGAAGCAGTCCGCGCGTGAAGGCGGCCGCGTCCTGCCACAAGAGCAGGGCGGCCAGCGCCGCCAGCGGCAGGCCGGCATAATAGGGAATGCGCTGCTCCAGACACAACTCGCAGGGCACATAGCCTCCGATCAGCTGAAACCCCCAGGCGGTCGCGATCGTGGCGAAACCGCCAGCGATCAAGAGCAGAACCAGCGCGAGCGAACGTCCATGCGTCATTCGGGTCCTCGTGAGGGTCAGAGAAACTTGATGGCGACGAACCCGCCGACGAGGCCGACCACGAAGATCGTGAACATCAGCGACAGCCGCTCCTCGATGAAGGTACGGATCGGCGGTCCGAAGAGGTACAGGAGGCCCGCCACGGCGAAAAAGCGCAAGCCCCTGGCCAGCACGCTCGCCACCATGAAGACCGGCAGGCTGAGGCCGGTGGCGCCGCTGGCGATGGTGATCACCTTGTAGGGAAAGGGCGTGATACCGGCAATGAAGACGATCCAGGCGCCGTAATCGTTGAAATTGGCACGAAAGGCCTCGAACTTGTCGAGATACCCGTAGAACGACAGGATCGGTTCGGCGAGCTGCACGAAGAGCAGCGCGCCGATGGCATAGCCGGCCGCGCCGCCGATCACCGATGTGATCGTGCAAAGAAGCGCATAGGAAAACGCCCTGGCGCGCCGCGCGATCACCATGGGAATCAGCAGGATGTCGGGCGGAATGGGAAAGAACGAACTTTCCGCAAAGGAAACCGCTCCCAGCGCGAAGGGCGCGCGAGGGCCGGAAGCGAGCGACATTGTCCAGTCGTAGAGGCGGCGCAACATGGCGATTGATTAGCCGCTCGCGCCCGTCTTGTCATCTGTTTCCGGTGCGACCGAATGCGTTCTCCGGCGCGGCGCTGCGGGCATGCTGCCGCCGGCGATCTTTCAATTGACGCGTCGCCCGCGATGACTATGATCGCGCCCGTTCGGCGGCTCTTGGCGGTCGCCCGGGCCCCCGTGGCGGAATTGGTAGACGCGACGGATTCAAAATCCGTTTCTTTAACCGGAGTGTCCGTTCGAGTCGGACCGGGGGCACCATTTCAGGGTTTCGCGCCGCAATCGCGGTTTGGCCGGAAACCTCCGTCCGGTCAGGCCCTTGCAGCCGCCACCCGGCACGCATAAGCTCGCCCGGTCCGTTCGCACCGGGATCCAGCATGACGTCTTCACCGAATACCGATCCGCGCCAGGCGGTCATCGACACCTGCCTTCGCATGAGCGAGATGGGGATCAACCAGGGCACCGCCGGCAACGTGAGCCTGCGTCAGGACGACCGCTTCTGGATCACCCCCTCCGGCGTTGCCTACGAGGGGATGCGCCCCGAGCAGGTCGTTTCCGTCGGCCTCGACGAGACCTATCGCGGCGACTGGCTTCCCTCCTCGGAATGGCGCATGCATCTCGACATCTACGCCGCCCGCCCCGAGGCCGGCGCGGTGATCCACACGCATTCGCTCCATGCCACCGCGCTGTCGTGCCTGCGCGAGGAAATCCCGCCGTTCCACTACATGATCGCGGTGGCCGGCGGCACGACGCTCAAATGCGCCGACTACGCCACCTTCGGCACCAAGGCGCTGTCGCGCGCCATGCTGGCAGCCCTCGATGAGCGCTCCGCCTGCCTTCTCGCCAACCACGGCATGATCTGCTTCGGCCCGACGCTGGATAAGGCATTGTGGCTTGCCGGAGAGATCGAGACGCTGTGCCACCAGTATGTCATCGCCCGCCGGGCCGGCACGCCGGTGATCCTCGACGAGGCGGAAATGGCCGACGTGCTCGCCCGCTTCAAGACCTACGGCAAGCAACCGCGCGATATCGGGACAAGCGACACCCCCGCCGTCGACGCGCCCCGCCGCATCTGACCGCCGGCCGGAAACGGCGACCGCGAACAGGAGACATTCCGCCATGCCGCTTTCCGCCCTCCGCCGGCAAACCCACACGCCGATCCTGCTCCTGACACTGCTTCTTTGCACGGCGCTCGTCGCCGGCACAGCCCGCGCTGCGGACATGCACGCCGGCTACTACTATCCTGAACCGGCCAGTTCGGAAGTCTATGTGGCGCGCGTCGCCGTCGCCAGCGACGCGACCAAGCGCTCGCGCGCCGCTTTCGCAGCCGGCTTCGAGCAGCAGCAGCTCGCGCGCGGCTTCGCTCCCGATTACCATCTCTTCGTCAAGGGCGACGACTTCGAGAAGATGATCGTCGTCGCCACGGGCCCTGGCCGCTACGACACGCTCTTCAGGATGCGTGCACTGCTCGCCGCCCTTACCTCCCAGGCCCGCACCACGCCGTTGTTTCAGCAGGCCGAGACCCCGCACGAACTCACCTTCCTCGATTTCTGCAAGCTGATGGGATTTCGTCAGCTGACCGTGTCCGACGGCGACAGCCTCGCACACCAGATCGCGCTCAGGTGAAGGCCACATGCGCCGCGCTCCTCGCTAGCCGGCAAACAAAGGCGCACTCAGCGCGCCTTTGTGGACAGCGGTGGAAAAAGGCGCTAGAGCGGTTTCATGACCGACACGCCCCGTGAAATCGAACTCAAGCTCGAACTTGACACCGACGCGCTGAAACGGCTGAAAACCGCGCCCGCGCCGGCGGGGTTCTCGGTCGATCGCGCCCGCACGCGGGTCCTGCGCTCCATCTATTTCGACACGCCCAACCAGGCGCTGCGCCAGGCGAAATGGTCGCTGCGGGTGCGCAAGGTCGGCGCGGACTGGATCCAGACGGTCAAGGCCGGAACGGGGGTTTTCGGCGGGCTGTCGACCCCCAGGGAAAGCGAGAGCCGGGTGGAGGCCGCCGTGCCGGACCTGACCCGCATTGCCAATGCGGATCTGCGCACCGGCCTTTGGGATCTCCTCGACGGCGCGCCGCTGTCGGCCGTCTTCGAAACCGAGATGCGGCGCACGACCCGTGTCTTTCGCGGCGCGGCGGAGACCGTCATCGAGGTGGCACTGGACACGGGCGAGGTGCGCACGCTGGAAAAGATCCAGCCGCTGAACGAAGCGGAGTTCGAACTGGTCGCGGGCGACGCCGGCGACCTCTTCCGCCTCGCCCGCGATCTGAGGGGGACCGGGGAAGCGCGGTTTTCGCGGGCAAGCAAGGCCGAGCGCGGCTATGCGCTGCTGGCGGACGCGGCCACCGAGGTCCTGCCGCAAAAAGCCGGGGCCGTCAGGCTGTCGCCCCGAAGGGACACGGCCGCAAGCGCGCTTCAGACCATTCTGCGCTCCTGCCTGGAGCAGATCGCCACCAACCGCGATGCGAGCCTTGCGCTCGACGCGCCGGAAGGCCCGCACCAGATGCGGGTCGGCCTGCGCCGGCTTCGCAGCGCCTTGAAGATCCACCGAAAGCACCTTCCCGAAGCAGACGCTGGCGAGCTCGACGCGCAGGCCCGCGCGCTCGCCGCACGGGTCGGCGCGTTGCGCGATCTCGATGTCCTTGCCGGCGAAATCGTTGCCTCCGCCAGCATCTCCGCACCGGCGGGCATCGATCTCGACCGGCTGCGCGCCACCGTGAGGAGCGCGCGCGAAGACACCCGCGCCGGCTTGCGCGTTCAGCTTCTCGATCCTTGCGTCAATGCGCTGCTTTTCGATCTCGCCGCTCTTGCCGAGGACGTGACGCTCAGCCCCGAACCGGAAGACGGCGACGCGGGCGCGCGCCTTGCCGCGCCGGCGACCGCCTTTGCCGCCCGGGCGCTGGAAAAGCGCTGGAAGGCCGTGGCGCGCCTCGGCGCACGCCTCGACGAGCTGACGCTCGAGGAGCGGCACGACATGCGCAAGGCCTTGAAGAAGCTGCGCTATGCGATCGAGTTCTACAAATCCCTCTACAAGAGGAAGTCGGTCAGGCCGTTCCTGTCGACACTGAAGAAGCTGCAGGACGTTTTCGGCTATCTCAACGACGTCGTGATGGCCCACAGACTGGTCGACCTCTTGCGCGAACGCGGCACCGCCGAA
The DNA here is from genome assembly GCF_000423705.1 of Stappia stellulata DSM 5886. Classification (GTDB taxonomy): domain Bacteria; phylum Pseudomonadota; class Alphaproteobacteria; order Rhizobiales; family Stappiaceae; genus Stappia; species Stappia stellulata. The sequence continues at coordinate 65,189 of NZ_AUIM01000013.1, forward strand.
GGCGACGACATGCTGGCAGCCGGCTTCGTCATCGGCTGGCATGAGCGGCGCGCGGAGATCGAATGGGAGCGGGCACGCGCGCTTTGGGACGACACAAGACACGTGCGCAAATTCTGGCGCGACTGACCCCGGCCACGGTGCCGGCGGGACCGTCCCGCCTCATCCGGATGCGGAGCGGGGCCCCGACGCGGGTCCGTAGAGCCGCAGGCGCTTGCCGAACAACCGCAGCACGATCCCGCAAACCTGGCCCGCATCCGACAGCGCGCTGGCCAGCCGCCCGGAGCGCAGCGGCGACCAGACCAGGTGGTTCAACGCGTATCCGGTCTTTGTCACCGCGATCCGCGACGCTTCAAGCCACACACCCCCGCACGACGGCTTTCTGCGCATCAGGATCTGCACATCCGTCATGCCGTCGCGCAGGCCGCGCCGGAACATGTAGCCAAGGGCAAGGCGTTCGACGGGCACATGCTCGCGAACGAGCGCCCTGCCGGCCACAGCGGTGCGGGCACCCCCCTCCACGAGCCGTTTGAGAAACTCCCGGTCGCCGCCCCCCGTCGTCCCGAACTCGGGATAAAACCAGTCGCCCCGGTTCGCCGGCAGGGCGCCGACCCGCAACAACAGGTTGCTGGAACACAGCGTTTCGCCGGATTTTGAGAAAAACCGCCCCGCCAGCGCCCAGGCCGGCGGCGGTCCCTCGAACACCGGCTCGACCGGACCGCAGGCGATATCGCAGCGCTCCGCGAGCGCCGTTCCCAGAAGCTCTTCCAGCCATACGGGATCCGGCACTTCGTCGTCATCGAGAAACGCGAGAAATTCGAAGCCGGCATCGACGGCGAGCGCCATCGCCGCATTGCGCGCCGCCGTCACCCCGGTCACCGCCACCCGTCGATAGACAGGCGTAAGCGCGTCGCTCAGCAGGTCGGCGACCGCCGCCTCGGCCGAGCGCGCGCCATTGTCGGCGACGAAGACGGTCAGACGCCCCGGCAGCGTCTGTGCCGCAAGTGCCGCAAACAACGCCGGCAACATCGCGTGCCGGTCGCAGGTGCACAGGCACACGCACACCCGGGAGGCGTCGAGGGGCCGTGCGTCGCTCACAACGGCGTCCTTTCCGACGCCAGCCCCGATGACGTCGCGACCGCACCGGCATCGTCGGCCACGCCGTAGAAGCGCGTCTTGCGCCCTGCAAGGCACATCGCGATGCCGCAGGCCGTTCCGATGTCCGCGACCGCGCTTGCCAGACGCGCCCGCGACGTGAGGCTGGCGGCAAGGTGATAGAGCGCGTAACCGCATTTTCGCGCGGCAACGCCCGTTGCGGCAACAGCCCGCGATGCGGGCGGTCCCGGCGCGTGCCGCAGGATCTGGACCTCGACATAGCCGTCCCTGAGGCCGCGTTGGAACATGTAGCCAAACCGCAGCCGCGCGGCGGGAACATGCTCGCGCACAATCGCGGTATCCGCTGTCGCGACGCCCGCGCCCTCGCGCGCAAGCCGCTCCAGGAACTCACGATCCTCGCCGCCGATTGCGCCGAATGCCGGCTGATACCAGTCGCGCGCATCCGTCGGCAGGCTTGCCGCCCGCAGCATCATGTTGCTGGAGCAGGCGACCTCGCCGGTCTTGACGAAAAAGCCGCCTTCAACGGCCCAGCGCGGCGGCGCAACCGCGAAATCGGGCAGGACCGGCCCATAGACCAGATCCGCCCCCGTCTCCTGCATGCGGGCATGCAGCGCGGAAAGCCAGCCCGGATCGGGTACCTCGTCGTCGTCGAGACAGGCGATCCAGGGCGCACCGCTCTCGCGGGCAAGCGAAAGCGACCGGTTGCGCGCGGCGGCAAGCCCGCGCGCCTCGAGCCGGACATAGGCAATCGTCAGCGCCCCGGCGGCCGCACGCTCCAGCGCCACGCCCTGCGCGCTGAAGGTGCCATTGTCCACAACCACGACATGAAACCGCAAGCCGGTCGTCTGGCGGGCGAGACCGTCCAGAAGGAGGCCGAGCCGGTCCGGCCGGTCGCATGTGCATATGGCAACACAAATGTCAGGCATCGCTCGACAACAAGGCCCCGTGGTTCGATCGCTCGACGGTCGCATGCGGCCGGCACGCGATTTTCTCCCGATGATGTCGCACGATTGCCGCCCCGCAGACCAGAGCGTATTCGCGGATCCTTGAATGACGTTGCGTCATGCTCGATGAAAGGACAAGATGGACATCTCAATCGGGGCGCCCGGCGCATGGCCCGCATCTTCTGTTTCTGGACCGGTTCCAACGAGATGAGCGAGAACCGCAAACGCGGCATTGCGTCTCTGCGCGCGAACACCGGTTGCGAAATCGTCCTGATCACGCCGGACACACTCACCGACCTGGTGCCGGCGGCGGACCTTCATCCCGCTTATCGCCACCTCAATCTGGCGCATCGCGCCGATTACTTGCGCTGCTATGCCATGCGGCACGAAGGCGGCGGATATGCCGACATCAAGCCCAATCACCACGACTGGACGCCCTGGTTCGACCGTCTGGCGTCGAGCCCGAAGCTTTGGGCCATCGGGTATCGGGAGCATTCGCCCGGCTCGGTCTCCAACATGTACACGTCGTCGAAAGACCTCGGGCGCGCCGCGCCACGCCGCGCGGCCGCCTATCTCCACCGAAAGTGGCTTCAGGCCAACCACAAGCGGCTGATCGGCTGCTGCGCCTTCATCTGCAAGCCCGGCACACCCTTCGTCGAGGAATGGTGGCGGGAGATGAACCGCCGTCTCGACCGCCTGCTTCCCGAGCTGGAACGAAACCCGGCGCGCAGGCCGCACGAGCGGCCCGGCGACCTCGTCGACGGCGTGCCGTCACGCTATCCGGTTCCCTGGACGCATATTCTGGGCGACATCTTTCATCCGCTCGGACTGAAATACACCCGCCGCATGTCGCGCGACCTGCCGCCGCCGGAGTCGCGCAATTACCGTTAGGGCGGGAGGCGCCGGTTGGCGAAGCCTATTGCACCGGCGGCCGGTCTTCGTCCTGTTTCTTCTGGCCGAGACCGAAGGACCCGAGAAAGCCGGACGGCAGGCCGAAGCCCTGTTCCACCGCGTCGAGCACTTCCTTGTCGTCGACCTCGCCATCCAGCACCTTCTGCACGTCGATCTCGGTGTTGCCGCCCGTCGCGCGTTGCAGCGCCTCGTTGGCGACCTCGCCGAGACCGCCGGACGGAACGCTGTCGGCAACGCCCTTGAACAGCCCGCCGCCGAGGCTTTCCAGCTGCTTCAGCGCCGCTTGCGGATTGTCGAGAATGCCCTTGATGTCGGGGTAGATCCGCGGCCGGGCCCAGGAGCCGCGCACGATCACCGGCACGCCCAGGCCGTCCAGCTCACGCGCCTCGCCCTTGTCGCGCGGCACCGGCGCCGCCCCGCCGAGATCGGCGACCACCCGCGGCTCCAGCCGCCAGTCGAGCGTCTTTTGCGGCATGTCGACCGTGCCCGCGCCCGTCAGCCGCACAAGCGGCCCGACCATCTCGAGGTCGGAGGAAGTGGCGATGCCCCTGTCGACCGCGAAGCTTGCCGCGAGCACGGAGAAATCCGTCTTCTGCGCCGGGTTTTCCGACCAGCCGAGCAGTGTGTCGACGGTCAGCCCGCGCACCATCTGCGGAATGTTGAGACCAAGGATAGCGCCATTGGAGAAGTCGAACCGTGCCTGACCCGCGAGGGCCTCGACGAGCTCCGCCTGGCTGGCGCCCTGTGCGGAGAGATCCATCGAGGCCGCCACCCGGCCCTGGATCCAGTCGAAATCCGCCAGCGCGCTCAGGAAGGGCCGCGCGCTCACATTCTCCAGCGCGCCCTTGACGCTCACCTGCGGCACCGACCCCGAGCCGTCGAGAACGAGCGTGGCCCGGCCCGCCCCTTCGTAAAGCGCCATTTCCGCAAGCTCGGCGGTCAGGCGTCCGTCGCTCAGCGCGACCTGAAGCCGGCTGCGGCCGATTTCGATCCCGCTCGCCGAAATCGTCTCCGCGCTCAGATCCAGTTCCGCATCCACGGTTTTCAGCGCGGCCAGATCGAGCGGGTCGCGCGACCAGCCGGCATCGACGGGCGCTCCGGCTCCGGCTCCGGGCCCGGCGGCACCGGACGCGCCGGCGGTCGCGGAGCCGGACGCGGACCCGAGATAGGGATCGAGCCCGAGGCGGCGCAGCGCCAGCGTCGCGCTGACGCGCGGGCGTGCACCGCCGAGCGAGACCTCGCCCCGGCCGCGTCCCTCGATGTCGTCGAGCCGCAACGCCGCGTCGCTGAAACGCACCAGATCCGACGCGGCCTCCAGGTCGCCGGAGAAGGAAAATGCCCGCAGGCCGCCGCCATCGGGGAGCGGCGTTCCAAGCCAGCTTGCCAGCGCCCGCAGGTCGGCGGTTTCCAGGAACACCCCGCCGTCGAGCGCGCCTTCGGGCGACAGCGCGCCCTCAAAGCCCGTGCTCGCCCGCGAACCGGCGATCTCCACCTTTACCGGCGCCGGAAGACCCGTCATCAGCAGGGACGGCGTCGCGCCGCCCTCCACGCGAAAGGTCTCGCCGCGCCAGACAAAACCGCCCGACAGCGCGACCGGTCCGTCGACACCGGCGAAATCGAGTGCCAGCGCAAGATCGTCAATACGCCGCGCGGCCGGATCGTCGCCGATGGGCGCCGGTACGGGCAGATCGTCGATGCCGCCTCCGGTCAGCGTGAGCCGGCCGGACACGTCCAGAGCGCCGAGAAGCGTGGCCGTGTCGCGCCCGCGGGTGGCAAGCGCGATTTCGCCGCCCAGCGTGCCGCGCGCCTGTTCGCTCCGGCCGGCAAGCGTGAGGACCTGCGACAGGCCGAGATCCGAAAGCGTCAGGTCGGCATCGATCTCCGGCGCCGGCGCATCCAGACGCACCTTGCCCTGCCCGCGGATCTCGCCGCCGGCAAGGCGCAGGGAGAGCGTGCCGATCTCGAGGCTTTCGGCGGAGACCGAAAGGTCGGAGGCAAGAGCGTAGGGGCCGGGATCGCGTGCCAGCGGCATCCGCAGCCCGGCGAAGAGATCCGTCAGCCCGTCACCATTTGCCGAGACCCGCAGGCGGCTTTGCGCCGACGGCGCCAGGTCGCCCTCGATGGTTGCCTGCGCGTCGGCCGCGGAAACCGTGAGGTCCACCGCGCTCGCGCCGCCCTCGGACAGCGCCAGCGGGGCGGACACGACGCCGGTCAACGCCACGGTGAGATCGCGGTAGCCGACCGAGCCGTCGAGTTCGAGCGGCCCGGCGAGCGAGGGAAGCTGAAGCGTCAGGTTGACCGCCTCGACCGTGTGCCGCAATCCGCTGCGCCTGTCGTCGTAGGTCACCTGTCCGTCGACGATCGTCAGCCGGTCGATGCCGATGCGCGCGAGAAAGGGTGTATCGGTGTCGGCGGCCGGGGCGGACGACGGGGCAGACGGGGCAGGGACCGGCGCGGCATCCCCGTTCGATTGCGAAATCGCCTGTGTCGCCGAGGTCCAGCGGTCGACGGGAAACGCGGGACGCGGCGACCAGCTCGTCGTGCCGTCGGGGCCGATTTCGGCCAGGATCACCGGTTGGTCGAGGTTGACGTGGGTAAGGCGGATGTCTCCGCCGAACAGTCCGCTCCAGGCAAGACCGAAATCGATTTCGGCCGCGCGCGCGAACTCGACGCCATCGGCGCCGGAGGCCGCGGAAATGCCCACGTCCTCCGCCGTCATCCGGAAACCGGGCAGAAGCGACAGGCCGACGGGTCCGTCGAGCCGCAGCCGCCAGCCGGTGTTTGCCTCGATGCGCGCGATCAGCTCGGCGCGGATGGCATCCTTCGGCAACAGCAGAGGCACGACCAGAACCACAAGGGCCAGGATGAAAAAGAGGCTCAAAAGCCCGACGACGACCCGTTTCAAACCGGTCTCCCAAGAAATTATGCGAATCACCGGCAGTGTACGGCAAAGCGTGGCCGCAGCGTGGCCGCCCGCACGGTTTTAAAGTGGCCACGCGCATCCGCGCCATGGACAAACTCGTGACAATTTCCGATGTTCAACCGCAACACACGGCACGGACCGCGGGAACGACCGGGTTCGTGCCCGCTTGCAAGTGCTAGGAGGGCGCATGTTTCAAGCCTTGAAAAGCTTTTTGAAGAACGCCGTGACCGGCGAGAACGACACGTTGACATTCGCCGAGGACGACCATCGTCTGGCGGCGGCCGCACTCCTGGTCCACATCGTCTCCGTCGACGGTGTGGTGGACGACGCGGAGCGCGCAGCCCTCAACGACGTCCTCAAGCATCACTATCAGCTGACGCCGGAGATGACGGCCGACCTCATCAAGGCGGCGACCCGGCGCGACAACGAGGCGGTCGACCTTTACGGCTTCACTTCCGTCCTGAAGCGCTCTCTCGAAATCGAAGAGAGGCTGAAGATATTGGAGATGATGTGGCAGCTCGTCTATGCCGACGGCATCGTCCACGAATTCGAGGACAACACCGTCTGGCGGGTGGCCGAGCTCCTCGGCATTTCGTCCCGCGATCGGCTGGCGCTGCGCCGCAAGGTCGCCGGCGACACCGACCAGGACACGGCCGAAGACCCTTCGTGACCGCGCCCGACGGCCTTTTGCCACGGCAAGGGTCGACGCAGCAGGGCAACGCACGATAGACTTTGCCGATGATCATCGATCCCAAACAGATGCAGGGCCGGCCGAAGGTCCTGATCGTTCTACATCAGGAAACCTCGACGCCCGGCCGCGTCGGTCAGGAACTGGTCAAGCGTGGCTTTGCACTCGATATCCGCCGGCCCCGTTTCGGCGACCTGTTGCCGGAGACACTCGAGAACCACGAGGGCGCGGTGATCTTCGGCGGTCCGATGAGCGCCAATGACACGGATGCCTTCATCCAGCGCGAGACGGACTGGATCGACGTTCCGCTCAAGGAAAAGAAGCCCTTTCTGGGGATCTGCCTCGGCGCGCAGATGATGGCGCGCAATCTCGGCGCGCGCGTCACCGGCCACAACGACGGACTGGTGGAGATCGGCTATTACGACCTGCATCCGACCGAGGCCGGCAAGGATCTCCTGCCCTGGCCGACCAAGGTCTATCAGTGGCACCGCGAGGGTTTCGATCTGCCGGCCGGCGCGGAACTTCTGGCGCGCGGCGAGACCTATCCCAATCAGGCCATGCGCTACGGCCCGGCCGCCTACGGCATCCAGTTCCACCCGGAGCTGACCTACCACATGATGGTGCGCTGGACGACGCGGGCCGCACCGCGCATGGAGCTCCCCGGAGCACGGTCCCGGCGTGACCATTTCGCCGGCCGCTATGTCTTCGATCCCGCCGTCAAGGCGTGGCTCGACGCCTTCCTCGACCACTGGATCGGCCACGCCGACGATCGCGCCGCCCTCGCCGACGCCGCGCAGTAGAAGCGCCGGTCCTTGACCTCCGTTTCCAGGTTCAGTGGCGCGGTCGCCCCGGCGGACCGATGGGGTTGGCCTGCCGGGGCGCCTGCGGGAATCTGCGAGATTCGCGCTACTTCGCGTGGCCGCTCATGCCCCCTGAAATCTCTTCCGTCTGGTCCGCGCTGAGTTCGTCGGGCAAGAGCAGGTTGAGAACGATGGCCAGACCCGCGGCCGGCAAAAGACCGGTGGTGAGCAGAACCTGCAAGGTCGGGGAGAGATGCTGGAGCGCTTCGGGCACCAGTTGCAGCCCCAGCCCCACCGACAGCGACACAGCGAAGATCACCATGTTGCGCCGGTTCCAGGCGACATCGGCGAGCATCGACACACCAGCCGCCGCGACCATGCCGAACATCACGATGACGCCGCCACCCAGCACCTCGATCGGCACCGTGGAGATGATCGCGCCGACCTTCGGCACCAGGCCGCAGACGATCAGGAAGAGCGCCCCGAAGGTAACCACGTGCCGGCTCATCACCCCGGTCATGGCAATCAGGCCGACGTTCTGGCTGAAGGACGTGTTGGGCAGACCTCCGAACAGGCCGGCCATCGCCGTTCCCAGACCGTCGGCATAGGTCGCGCCGGCGATCTCGCGGTCGCTTGCCTCGCGGCCCGCGCCGCCCTTGGCGATGCCGGAGATGTCGCCCACAGTCTCGATCGCCGAGACCACGCCCATCAGGCCGAAGCCGATCACCGCCGCCCAGTCGAAGGCAAAGCCGAAGTGAAAGGGATCGGGCACCATGAACCAGGCCGCGCGGCCCACATTGGCGAAGCTCACCATGCCGAGCGCGAAGGCCAGCACATAACCGGCGATCAGGCCGATCAGCACGGCGGCGACCGACCACATGCCACGGGTGAAGAATTTCAGGCCGAGCGTCACCAGAATGACGCTGAGCGCGACGAACCAGTTCTGCGCGCTGCCGAATTCGGGCTTGCCCATCGCCGGAACGCCGCCGGCGGCATACTGGATGCCGACCTTGACCAGCGCCAGGCCGATCATCAGCACGACGAGGCCCGTCACCAGCGGCGGCAGGGCGAAGCGGATCCGCCGGATCACGGTGCCGAGCGTTGCATGAAAGAGCCCGCCGATGATCACGCCGCCCATCAGCGCGGCCATCGCGTCGACGCCCTTGCCGGCGACCAGCGGGATCATGATCGGCAGGAAGGCGAAGCTCGTGCCCTGCACCACCGGCAGGCGGGCGCCGACCGGCCCCATGCCGATGGTCTGGAACAGCGTGGCGATGCCGGCGAAGAGCAGCGACATCTGGATCATGTAGATCAGGTCGAAGACACCCGGCGTGCCGAAGCCGAAGCCGGCGGCCCCGGCGACGATGATCGCCGGCGTGATGTTGCTGACGAACATCGCCAGCACGTGCTGGATGCCGAGCGGCAAGGCCGTTGCCAGCGGCGGCGTGTAGTCCGGATCCCGCAATTGTTCCGGCGTCCCGATCGAATGGTCGGCAGCCATGGGTCTGTCTCCTTCTGGAAGGCGCGCGGTGGCGCTTTGGGTCGTTCCGGCGCCGGTCTCGTTGCGTCCGCGTTCCCCTGCGGACGACCGGTCTTTTCCGGATAAAAAAAGGCCCGGCGCCACAGCGCCGGGCCTCGGGTCGCCAGCCTCAGGCGAGGCGGCCGAAGAGCCGAATGCGGCTGATGCCGCCGTCGGGATAGATGTTCAGACGCACATGAGTCACCGGTTTGGGCGCGCGCACATCGGCGGAGCCGATGTCGTGGATCGCGTCGGCGGTCAGTTTCGTGGGCGCGATGACCTCGTCCCAGAACATCGACGATGTCACCACCGCATCGTTGAGATCGGCTGCGAAATCGCCGAGATCGGCGGCCTGCAGCGAGAAGCTTTCCGGGAAGTTGCCCTTGTAGAAGGCGGTATCGATGCTGGCGCGCTCGACGAGCCCGCGCGCGCCGAGCGCGATGATGATCCAGTCGTTGCCCGGCTCCCGGCGCCGACGCGTCTCCCAGCCGTCGCCCATGTTGACGCCGCGCCCCGGCGCAAGCAGCCGATGGTAGGCGCCGTAGTGGGCATCGGAAAACGCCAGCACCCGCCCGCCGTTGAGCGCGGAGGCAAGGTCGACGTCGCCGGAGCCGACCGACGCGCGGTCGATCTCGGGCCGGCCGAAGACGCGAAAGCGCGCGACGCCGCCATCGGGGTGAATGTGCAGCCGCACATGGGTCCACACCTCGTCGCTGGCGCAGGCGAAATAGTGATGCGCGCTCGGACCCAGCGGCGCCATGCCGACAAGCTCGGTCCACGTCGTGGCCTCGTCCGGGTCACCGTCGACGGCGCAAGCTTCGATACGGGCCGCCGGCGGGTAGTTGCCGGTGAAATGGGCGGTGTCGACGTCAAAGCCGGTGATGCGGCCGCGTGCGGCGAGCCGGACCACTGCGCTGTCGTGACCGGGACCGCGGCGGCGGCGCGATTCCCAGCCGTCCATCCATTTGCCGTTGTCGTCGTATTTGTCGGGGTGGAAGACCGCCTCGTCGTCGGCGAGCATGCGCTCGACGCTGGCGAAAAAATCGTCGGTGACCGACAGCGCCTTCGCGCCGAGGCCGGCGGAAGCGAGGTTGATGTCGGTGAGGGCGAACTCCGGACGGGCGTCCGGCGTGTCGAGTGTCATGGTCTCAAGTCCTTCATGAACGCACCGGCGGACGGCCGGCGAAAAACACCGGACAGGTCAGTCCGGCAGGATGTCGGCGAGGCGAAGCCCGGCGATCCGCTCCACCTGGGCGCAGGCCGTGGCAAACTCCGTGTCGCGGTCGTTGTCGACGCGCGCCTCGAAGTTTTCCAGGATCTGGCCCTTGCTGCGGCCCTTCACCGCCAGGATGAAGGGAAAGCCGAAGCGCGCCTGATAGGCGTCGTTGAGCGCGGTGAAGCGCGCCCGCTCGTCGTCGGTCAGCGCGTCGAGGCCGGCAGAGGCCTGCTCGCCCGTCGATTCCGCCGTCAGCCGTTTGGCGCTCGCGAGCTTTCCGGCAAGATCGGGATGGGCGCGCAACACGCCAAGCCGCGCATCTTCGCTCGCCGCGCGAAAGACACGCACCATCGCCGCGTGCAGGCCGGACGCGGTGTCCTGGTCTGGCCCGAGACCGGCGTCATGGGCGCGCTCGGCGATCCAGGGCGAATGTTCGAAAATGCTGCCGAAGCGGGCGACGAACTGGTTGCGGGTCATCGTGGCGGGCGAAAGACCGCCGTTCGGTTGCACGGTCTCATCCGGCATGCACACCTCCCCTTGAGTGGACGCGAAGCTTTATTGGTAAACCAGAATAATCGACGCGATTGTCAAAAATTTCTTGAAAGAGATGCAGCGGCGAAGCGTGCCTCTCCTTCGGGAACGGCCAGGGCCGCAGCGCGGGGATATCGGGCAATCGAGCGGCCGGACCGGCTACGGCGTCAAGGCCGCGCCACGACGGCAATTCCGACTTATTTCGCCAATTCCAGAATCGATTTTCGCAAGATTTTGCCAGGATTGATCGAAAATTGCACCGCCGCGGCACCTCTTCGCGGTCCCCCGTCAGGCCGGCGCCTCAGAAATATCCCCGCGCCCCGCTTCCGCCAGAAGTCCGTCGAGCGCCTGCTGGCAGCCGGCGGTGACGAAATCGATGAAGAGCCGGATCTTGGGATCCTGGAACCGCTTGTGCGGATAGAGACAGGCAAGCTGCACCGGCGGCGGCGGGGCCGCCTTGCAGACCTCGACGAGAGCACCGCTGCGCAAATGGTCGACCACCTCGAACAGCGGCTTGTTGACGATCCCGCAGCCCTCCAGCGCCCAGTCGGTGAGCACGTCGCCATCGTCGGATTCGAACGGTCCCGAGACCTCGTAGCGCAGCGGACCGTCGGGCCCGTCGAGCGTCCACTGAAATTCGTTGGCGCCTGGAAAGCGCAGCAACAGACACTTGTGGTGACCGTCGACCAGATCGCGCCCGCTCTCCGGCATGCCGTGTTCCGCCAGATAGGAGGGGGCGGCAACGAGGACCCGTGCGCAGTCGAAGACGGGCCGCATGCGAAGATTGGAGTCTGGCGGCGTGCCGAGAACGAAGGCGATGTCGAGCCCCTCGCCCATGACGTCCAGCTTGCGGTCGGAGAGGCGCAGCCGCACATCCACCGCCGGATAGGCCTTCTTGAAATCCGGAATCAGCGGCGCAATCAGCCGCCGGCCGATGCCAAGCGGAGCTGCGACGAAAATCGAGCCGCGCGGATTGCGCGCCACATCGGCGACGGCGGCCTCCGCCTCCTCGATGGTGTCCAGGATCTTGACCGCGCCCTTGTAGAAGATGGCGCCATGCTCCGTCGGCTGAAGCTTGCGGGTGGTGCGGTTGAACAGCCGGACGCCCAGGTGCTTTTCCAGTTCGCCGATGCGGCTGGAGACCACCGCCGGCGACACCCGGCGGTCGCGCGCGGCCGCCGACATGCTGCCAAGCTCGACAACCCGGACGAACACCTTGAGATTGTTCACATAGGACATGATCTGCCGATACCATCTTCAAGATTTTTTTGATAGTGCTGGCTGTGTCATCGGACTTTTTTGCAAATCGCCGATCTGTCAGTCTGCGAGGCTGACGGAGGCGCGCACCGTCCCGCCCCTGTCCGCACCGCAGCGGACCCGCAGAAACGGAGACCCTCGATGGAAATGGCGATTGCCTGGGACTGGCTGTCCTTTGCGCTCAGATGGCTGCATGTGATCACGGCCATCGCCTGGATCGGGTCCTCCTTCTATTTCATCGCGCTGGATCTCGGCCTGCGCAAGGCACCCGACCTGCCGAAGGGTGCCCACGGCGAGGAATGGCAGGTGCATGGCGGCGGCTTCTACCACATCCGCAAATATCTGGTGGCGCCGGCCGAAATGCCCGAGCACCTGACCTGGTTCAAATGGGAGAGCTACGCCACATGGCTCTCCGGCTTCGCGCTGATGGCCGTGGTCTATTACGCCGGCGCAGACCTTTATCTGATCGACGCCAACGTCCTTGAGATGTCGCAGCCGGTGGCGATTGCCGTGTCCATCGCCTCGATCGCGCTTGGCTGGATCGTCTACGATCTCCTGTGCAAGTCGCCGGCCGGAAAGAGCACCACGGGGCTGATGCTGCTCCTCTATGTGGTGCTGGTCGCCATGGCCTGGGGCTACACACAGCTCTTCACCGGGCGCGCCGCCTTCCTGCATCTCGGCGTCTTCACCGCCACGATCATGTCCGCCAATGTGTTCATGATCATCATTCCCAACCAGAAGAAGGTGGTCGCGGCACTGCTGAAGGGCGAGACGCCCGATCCCGCGCTCGGCGCCCAGGCCAAGCAGCGCTCGCTGCACAACAACTACCTGACGCTTCCCGTCATTTTCCTGATGCTGTCGAACCACTACCCACTGGCTTTCGCGACCCCCTACAATTGGGTCATCGCCTCGCTGGTGTTCCTGATGGGCGTGACGATCCGCCATTTCTTCAACAGCATGCACGCCGGGAACGGCAAACCCTGGTGGACCTGGGGCGCGACCGCCGCGCTCTTCCTCGCCGTTGTCTGGCTCTCCACCCTGCCGCCTCCCGGTGAAAGCGACGGCGAAAGCGCCGCAACCGTCACGGCGCCGGCCACCGCGATGACACCGGCGATGGCGCGCCTGATCGAGGCGCCCGGCTTTGCCGACGTGCGCGACACGGTTCTGGGGCGGTGCTCCATGTGCCATGCCGCCGAACCCCTGTGGGACGGCATCGCCGTCGCGCCGAAGGGCGTGCATCTGGAAAGCGACGCCGAGATCGCCGTCCACGCCCGCCAGATCTACCTGCAGGCCGCGCGTTCGCACGCCATGCCGCCCGCCAATCTGACCTATATGGAGCCGGACGAGCGCGCCCTGCTCGCCGCCTGGTACGAGGACGCGGTACGCTAGCTCCGCGCATCTTCTCGTGCCTGCCTTCGCACGGATCCGTGCCGAACACCGCTGCGCGCCATTGCGCCGGCGGTTTTTTCGTGCCCGCGCCATAGCCGCTCCCCTTCCGCGAACCCTGCGCGAAAAGGCGGCGGCTGCGCGAATAACGTGCAACCGCCGCCGCAAGGTGGATTGTTTCATCAAAACGTATTAACAAGACCATCCAGCCTCTTTTGGCGCGCCACGCGCCAGCCCGGAGCGTTTCCGTTCCGGGCAACGACAGAAAATTCGCAATTTCCCGGACGGCTCGATCTTTGCGGGCCGACGCACGATCGATGACAAGGAGACGACAGACCGATGCCGACCCTTACGGAAGCGGAAGAAATCTCGGATATTGCTTTTGGCTACATGGGCTCGAAAGCTTTGTTTGCTGCCCTTCACTTCGGCATCTTCACGCAACTGGCCGAAGCGCCGGCAACGGTCGATGCGCTGGCGAAGACGGTCGGCCTTCCGGGCGAACGCTGCCGCACGCTGCTGACGGCCCTTGCCGCGCTCGGCCTGGTCGAACAGGACGATGGAACCTATCGCAATTCGCCGGCGGCCGAACGCTTCCTGGTCAAGGGCGCGAAATACGATTTCGGCGACTATCTGCGGCTCCAGGTCGGCCAGCAGATGTATCCGCTGATGGATCAGATCGAGCCGGCGCTGTCCGGCGACCTGCCGGACGACGCCACCGCCTCCTATGCCGACTGGTTCTCCGATCCCAAGGAGGCGCGGCTTTATTCCGAAAGCCAGCACGCCGGCTCGCTCGGCCCGGCGCTCGGCCTCGCACGGCGGATCGACCTGTCGAAGGCGCGCAAGCTGCTCGACGTCGGCGGCGGCACCGGCGCCTTCGCGATCACGCTCTGCCAGTCGTTCCCGGAGCTTTCGGCAACCGTCGTCGAATTTCCCAATGTGGCGAAGCTCGGCCGCAGCTTTGTCGACAAGGCCGGCCTGTCGGAGCGCATCTCCTATCTGGAGGGCAACGCGCTGGAAACCGAATGGCCGCGCGACCAGGATGCGATCCTGATGTCCTATCTGCTGTCCGGCGTGCCGGACCATGCGCATGAGGACCTGTTCAAGCGCGCCTTCGATCACCTGGCACCGGGTGGCCAGCTGATGGTGCACGACTTCGTCGTCGACAGCGACCGCGCCGGCCCGAAGAACACCGCGCTCTGGCAGTTGCAGCATACCGCCTTCACGCCGGAGGCACGCTCCATCGCCGACGACTGGCTGGAAAAGCAGATGATCAAGGCGGGCTTCGAAAACGTCGGCGTCGAGCCGCTGATCCCGGGCATGACCAAGCTGGCGCTCGGCACCCGCCCCGCCTGAGCCGGACGGGGCGAAAGGCCTCAGGTGTCGCGCTGGTCGAGCAGCCAGTCGCGCACCTGCTCGCCCGACGGCGTCAGAACGCGGTCGCGCGGCCACACAAGCTGGAAGGGCGTCGCCGTTTCCAGCACGTGGTCGTCGACCGACACCAGAAAGCCGTCGCCGACCAGCCGGTCGGTGAGGTGGTGCCACCCGAGCGCAATGCCCTGCCCCCCCATCACCGCCTGCACGACCAGGACATAGTCGTTGATCGACAGCCCGCTGGCGCGCGCGGGGCGCGGCAACCCGACGCTTGCAAACCAGTCGCCCCAGTCCGTGCAAGGCCGATAGGGCTCTTCCAGATGGATGAGCCTGTGCCGGGCAAGCGCCTCTGCGCCCTCCGGCAGGCCATGCGCCTCCACATAGGCGGGGCTTGCGACCGGCTGGATCCGCTCCGGCGCCAGAACCTCCGCGTCATAGGCGAAGAACCCGCCGACGACGCCAGACCGCACCCCGAGCGGAATGTCTTCCGCCGCGATGTCGAGATCCCGCTCGGACGTCTGGATGCGCAGGTCGATCCCCGGCAGGTCCTCGCGAAACCGCGCCAGACGCGGCAGCATCCAGAAACTGGCGAAGGCGGTCGAAGCCGACAGCGTCACATGCCGCTCGGTGCCCAGCGCGCGAAGCTCTTCCGCCGACTTGCGGATGGTCCCCAGCCCGCGCGCGACATCGGCGTGAAACCGCGCGCCGGCGTCCGTCAGTTCCACGCGTCGGTGCCGCCGGTGAAACAGGCGCACGCGAAGCGTGTCCTCCAGCCCCTTTACCGCAAGACTGACCGCCGCCTGGCTCATGCCGAGCTCTTCGCCGGCACGCGTGAAACTGCCGTGGCGGCCTGCCGCCTCGAAGGCGATGAGCGCACTGGCGGAGGGCAGCAGGTGGCGCAGGCTTTCCATCAGGTGAGCTTATCTCACGCATGAGAATTTTCCAGCATCACGCGACGTTTGACGACAGCTAGGCTTTTGACCGGATGCAGGAGACGGCAGCGGGTTTACCGGCCCGGCCGCCGCGACCGGGAGGAAAGCACAATGGCTGTTGCAGGACTGTCGCCGCCACCGCAGGGCGCGAAGGACGCCCCGGAGACAAGCACCCCCCGACGCGGCGCGCGCGAGCGCCGCCGCGAACGCCGCGCGGCCGCCAAACTTGCCGGTCCGGCCTATGTCACCCGCGCCATTCCGCCCTACGAGATCCTGGACGAGGACCGGCTTTGCCGCATCGAGGCGGCCGCCGACCGGATCCTGGCCGAGATCGGCATCGAGTTTCGCGGCGACGACGAGGCGCTGCGCCTGTTTCGCGAAGCCGGCGCCGGCGGTACGGGCCTCACCTGCACCTTCGAACCCGGCATGCTGCGCGAGATCCTGAAGACAGCTCCGGCCGAATTCGTCCAGCATGCGCGCAATCCGGCCCGCTCGGTCAGGATCGGCGGCCCGCACATGGCATTCGCGCCTGCCTATGGCTCGCCCTTCGTGATGGATCTCGACCGGGGCCGGCGCTACGGCACGCTGGAGGACTTCGAGAACTTCGTGAAGCTCGCCTGGATGGCGCCCTGGCTGCATCATTCCGGCGGCACCGTCTGCGAACCGACCGACATACCGGTCAACAAGCGCCATCTCGACATGGTGTTTTCGCACCTGAAGTATTCCGACAAGCCGTTCCTGGGGTCGATCACGGCGCCGGAACGCGCGGAAGACAACATCGAGATGTGCCGCATCCTGTTCGGCGCGGAGACGGTCGAGCGCGACTGCGTGATCATGGGCAACGTCAACGTCAATTCGCCGCTCGTCTGGGACGGCACGATGACCGGCGCAATCCGCGCCTATGCCGCCGCCAACCAGGGCTCGGTGATCGTGCCCTTCATCCTGGGCGGCGCGATGGGACCGGTGACGAGTGCCGGCGCCATCGCCCAGGCGCTCGCCGAAACCATGGTCGGCTGCGCGCTCACGCAGCTTGTGCGCCCCGGCGCGCCGGTGATCTTCGGCAATTTTCTTTCTTCCATGGCGCTGCGCTCCGGCTCGCCCACCTTCGGCACGCCGGAGCCGGCGGCAGGCTCGCTCGTCGTCGGCCAACTGGCGCGACGGCTCAACCTGCCGCTGCGCTGTGCCGGCTCCTTCACCACCTCCAAGCTGCCCGACGCCCAGGCCATGCAGGAAAGCGCAATGTCGATGCTCTCCGCAGTGCAAAGCGGCGCGAATTTCCTGCTGCATTCGGCCGGCTTCCTCGATGGCCTCCTGTCGATGAGCTACGAGAAATTCGTGCTCGACGTCGACCAGTGCGGCGCGTTGCACAGCTATCTGGCCGGCGTTGCCGTCGACGACAACGCGCTGGCGCTCGATGCCTTTGCCGAGGTCGGCCCCGGCAACCACTTCTTCGGCTGCGCCCATACGATGGCGAATTACGAGACCTGCTTCTGGGACAGCGAACTGGCCGACAACGATCCCTTCGAGACCTGGGAGGAAGCCGGCGGCAAGGACGCGGCGACCCGCGCCAACACCCGCTGGAAGGCGATGCTTCGCGATTATGAGGCACCGCCGCTGGATGTTGCCGTGGAAACGGAACTCCTGGATTTCATTGCGCGCCGCAAGGCGTCGATGGAAGATGCGTGGTATTGACCGAAGCCCGAGCGAGCTCAATGACGTCGACGGACCCCCTGCTGCAACCGTACCGGCTCAAGCATCTGGAATTGCGCAACCGGCTGATGTCGAGCGCCCATGAGCCGGCCTACTCGCACGAAGGCCTGCCCAAGGAGCGCTACCGGCTCTACCACGCGGAGCGGGCAAGGGGCGGCATCGCGCTGACGATGACGGCGGGTTCGGCCGTCGTCTCGCCGGACAGTCCGGCCGCCTTCGGCAATCTCCACGCCTACAAGGACGAGATCGTGCCCTGGCTGAAGGAGCTTGCCGACGACTGCCATTCGCATGGCGCGGCGGTGATGATCCAGCTCACTCACCTTGGCCGGCGCACCGGCTGGAACAAGGCCGACTGGCTGCCGGTGCTCGCCCCCTCGCCGACCCGCGAAGCCGCCCACCGCGCCTTTCCAAAGGAGGCGGAGGACTGGGATCTCGAGCGCATCCTGAAGGATTATGCCGATGCGGCGGAACGCATGCGGGCGGCCGGTCTCGACGGCATCGAGATCGAGGCCTACGGCCATTTGCTCGACGGCTTCTGGTCGCCGGCCACCAACCGCCGCGAGGACCACCACAACGGCTCGCTCGACAACCGGCTGCGCTTCACCCGCACCGTGCTCGACGCGATCCGCAAACGCGTCGGTCCGGACTTCATCGTCGGAATCCGCATGGTCGCCGACGAAGCCTTCGACAAGGGACTGACGCGGGAAGAGGGCGTGGAGATCGCGCGGCGCCTGGTTGCCGACGGCAGGATCGACTTCCTCAACCTCATTCGCGGCCACATCGACACCGATGCCGGCCTCGCCGACGTGATCCCGGTCCAGGGCATGCGTTCCGCGCCGCATCTCGACTTCGCCGGCGAAGTGCGGGACGCGACGAAGTTCCCCGTGTTTCACGCCGCCCGCATTTCCGATGTCGCCACCGCGCGCCACGCCATCGCCGAGGGCAAGCTCGACATGGTCGGCATGACGCGCGCCCATATCGCCGATCCGCATATCGCGCGGAAGGTCGCCGAGCGGCGCGAACACGAAATCCGCCCCTGCGTCGGCGCCACCTATTGTCTCGACCGCATCTACGAAGGCCACGAGGCGCTCTGCGTCCACAACGCGGCGACGGGCCGCGAGGCGACCATGCCGCATGTGATCGCGCGCGGTGACGGGCCGGCGAGGCGCGTCGTTGTCGTCGGCGCGGGGCCGGCGGGACTGGAGGCCGCGCGCGTCACGGCCGAGCGCGGCCATGACGTGACGGTCCTGGAAGCCGCGCCCCAGGCGGGCGGACAGGTGCGGCTCGCCGCGCAAAGCCCGCGCCGGCGCGAGCTGATCGGCATCATCGACTGGCGGCTGGCGGCCTGCGAGGCCGCAGGCGTCGTGTTTCGCTTCAACACCTGGGCGGAGGCCGCCGACGTGCTCGACCTCGCCCCCGACGTGGTCCTGATCGCCACCGGCGGGCTGCCCGACACCGAGGTGGTCGAAACCGGCGCGGAGCTTGCGGTGTCTTCATGGGACATCCTCTCGGGCGACGTGACGCCGGCCCGGCGCGTGCTCGTCTTCGACGACAACGGCGGGCACCCGGGCATGCAGGCCGCCGAAGTCGCGGCAAACGCGGGAGCCGAGGTGGAGATCGTCACGCCAGAGCGGTTCTTCGCGCCGGAAATGGGCGGGCTCAACCATGTGCCCTACGCCAGGCTCTTTCAGGAAAGGGACGTGCGGATCACCATCAACACGCGATTGTCCGGGATCGCGCGCGACGGCAACGAACTGGTCGCGACCCTCGGGTCCGACTATTCGCCGCACACACATGACAGGCGCGTGGACCAGGTGGTCGTGGAACATGGCACCCTGCCGCTCGACGACCTCTACAAGGCGCTGAAACCCGCCTCGCGCAACCACGGCGCCATCGACTGGCCGGCGGTGATCGCCGCGAAAGGCGCATCGCCCTTCCCCCGGACCAATCCGGATGGCGAATTCCTGCTTGCGCGGATCGGCGACGCCGTTTCCTCGCGCAACATCCACGCCGCGATCTACGAGGCGCTGCGGCTGACGAAGGACCTGTGACGCCTCCACCGGTGCACAAGTGCAACACTTCCGGCAATTCGCCGTTGCGTTAGCCAATTCGGCAACGAAACAGCGTATAACCGGAAAAATCAGTTCAGTCTGCCGGAGCGGTCCTTCCCATCATGCGAAATTTCAAGCTTCTGACCGTCCTTGCCAGCGTCGCGACGCTGGCGATCGCAGCTCCTGCCGGCGCGCAGGACGGACTTGCCCCGCCGGACGATTTGCCGGTGCCGCAGAGACAATATGTGATCGACCTGGGCGTGGGCGCGCTCGCCAAGCCGAGATACGAAGGCGCGGACAGGCTTCTGGTCATGCCCATGCCGATCGTCTCCGTCGGCCGCTTCTATCTGCCGGGCTTCGGTCAGGTTGCGGATGGCGAAACCAAGAAGCGCGGCGTCTTCTTCTTCCCTTCGTTCAACTTCGTCGGCGAACGCAAGGCCTCCGACAGCGCCTCGCTGACCGGCACGCGCACCGTCGACTGGGCACTTGAACTCGGTCTGGGCGCAGGCTTCCGCTACGACTGGTTCCGCGCCTTCGTCGAGCTGCGCCAGGGCATCAACGGCCACTCCGGTCAGGTCGGCCAGATCGGCGCGGACGTGATCTTCAATCCCATGGAGCGGCTGCAGCTCAGCATCGGCCCGCGCGCCGATTTCGCTTCCGGCGACTACATGAGCACCTATTTCGGCGTGACAGCAGCCGAGGCGGCGGCCCCGGGTAGCACGCTGACGGCCTACAACGCCGACGGCGGCTTCAAGTCGCTCGGCATTCTGGGGCGCGCGAGCTACGCGGTCACCGACACCACGGCCCTGCACCTGCAGGCCGGCTGGGACCGTTTCATCGGCGATGCCAAGAACAGCCCGATCGTGCGCGACGGCAATGAGAACCAGTTCTCGATCGGCGCCGGCGTCACCTACCGCTTCGCCTTCGATCTCTTCGACTGAGCGTTTTCAGGGCCTCTTGAAACGACAAAAGCCGCCTCCGGGGATCCGGATGGCGGCTTTTTCGTGCTTACGCAAAGGCGCGCCTCAGTCGCGCAGGTCCGCGCAAGTCTCGATCTGCAAGCCGTCGGGCAGCTTCGTGCTGCCGTCGCCGCAGGCCCCGATCATGCGCGCCTTGTCCAGCCCTCGCGCACCGGTGAGATCGGCCCCGACCAGCCGCGTGCGGCGGAACAACGTCCCTTCGAGACGCGCCCCGGTCAGATTGACCCCCGTCAGGTTCGCGCTGGAAAAATGCGCGCCTGTCAGGTCCGTATCGCGAAAATCGGCGCCCTTCGCCTCGATCCGGTCGAAATCGGCGTATTTCAGCCGGGCGCCGGAAAAATCGGCGCCGGCGAGATTGGCGCGTTCCAGGCTGATGCCTTCCATCTTGGCACCGCGAAAGGACGCGCCGTCGGCCTTCACACGCACCAGCAGCGCGAACCGCAGGTCCGTGTCGACGAGGCTCGCGCCGGTCAGGTCGGAATCCGACATGTCGGCATCGCGCAGATCCGCGTCATTCAACCGCACTCCGGCAAGCGTCGCCTTCTCCAGATCGACGCCGCGCATCGACGCGCCGGTCATATTGGCGCGCGACAGGTCGGCCCGCTCCACCTCGGCACGGCGAAGATCCGCACCGCTCAGGTCCGCCTCGACCAGCGAAGCCGCCTTGAGATCGGCCTCGCGCAGGATGGCGCCCGACAGGTTCGCGTTTTCAATCGCGATCCCGCGCATCTCGGCAAGCCGCAGGTCGCAGTCCGGACATTGCCCGCTCTCGCGGAACCCCTCCAGCACCGTTTGCGCGGCAGCGCCCGTCGACAGACCTGCGCCGAGCGCAAGGACAAGGATGGTCGAAGCCGCGTGCGGGATGGAAAATGCGCGTCTCATGGGGTCCTCTCCGGATAAACTGGCTCTTCCCTAATCTGGGAACAGTCGCGGTCTATTGTAAGGCCAAAGCCTCGCCAACACCTTACCCGCTTCCACGCCCTCGACAGAACCCGGTCGGTGCCGCCTGGCAAGGCGACCGAACACCGCAGGCGAGGCGATGGATCGACAGGGCAGCACTTGCAAGCCCTTGCAAGGCGCGGCCCCCGCAATGCGTGATTCCTTTGTGTGTGACGAGACGGAAATGCGGATATACTGCCGTTTCGGAACATACAGGCGAGCCGAAACGGCTTGGGAGGGCTTTCGCATGATCACCGCAAACGCTTTTCGGGCACGCTTCCTCCCAATCGCGAGCGCCGTGTTGGTCGGTCTCGCGGTGGCGCTTGCGGCGCCGGCCGCCGAAGCCGACAGCATTCTTGCCCGCATCGACCTGTCGGACCAGCGCATGAAGGTCTTCGTCAACGGGCGACACACCGCCACCTGGCGGATATCGACGGCCCGGCGCGGATACCGCACCCCCGTCGGCACCTTCCGGCCCGGACGCATGCATGTGCGTTACTTCTCCCGCAAGTACAACAATTCGCCGATGCCCTATTCGGTGTTTTTCCATGGCGGCTATGCAATCCATGGCACCACGGCGATCAAGAGCCTCGGGCGCCCGGCATCGCACGGCTGCGTGCGCCTGCACCCCGAAAATGCACAACGGCTGTTTTCGTTGATCAAGCAAAACGGCAAACGCAATGCGCGAATCGTTATTACCCGGTAACCTTTACAGGCCAATGGCTCTCACGGCGGATTGACGCAAGGCCTGCAAGGCCTAATGTGCGGGTGAATGGCGCCGCCGACGCAAAGCGTGTCGGCGCAGGCTGTCAGGCTTTCGCGGACCGGCCCTGCCGGTCTCGTCGGGGTCTGCGGCTTGAGAAGCCGGCGGGACGAAGGAAGATAGCGGGGTCGCATTTGCCACCTTCCCTCGTCCGCCAATTGCTGACGACGCACTACCTGACTATCAGCGTGCCAATCATGCGGCAAAACCCTTGCCAAAAGGTTGGCACGCTGTCGTTTCAAGATGCGGCGCGCACAGCAGAACCCACCACAAGATATTGATGTCGTTAGGTATTTGGTAACCATTGCGCCTTGCAATCGGCGACATGCACGGCCCATTGCGTAAAGCGGACGTTAACGCACGCCGGGAAAGCCGCAAAACGACTGGCGAACCGGGCCCGGAAAATCCGCAGCGCGAATCGCGGGCGAATCGCCGCTACAGGTATTCGCTGCGCAGATCCACGCTCGAACGATGGCCGATGGCGTCAAAGTTCTCCGCCTCCCAGGCCTTCGCGGCATCGCGACCGATGTCGTGAAGATGCTTCAGGAAGCGCCACTCGGCATTGACCTTGGAGGAGGCCTGCAGCGGTTTCAGATCTTCGGCGGCAATGCGGTGCATGTGGATTTTCCGGTAGTCCTTGCGGTCGAGCTTTCCGTCCTCGATGAGCCGGCTGACGAACTCGATTGCCCGCATCTCGCGCAAAAGCGTGGAATTGAAGGTGATCTCGTTCAGCCGGTTGAGGATCTCGCGCGCGCTCTTCGGCGTCTCCGGGCGCTCCACCGGGTTGATCTGGATGAGCACCGTGTCGGACGTGGCCGTTTCCCCGAACAGCGGAAACAGCGGCGGATTGCCCATGTAGCCACCATCCCAATAGGGCACGCCGTCGATCTCCACCGCCTGAAAGAGATGCGGCAGGCAGGCCGAGGCCATCACCGCATCGACGTCGATCTCGGCCCCCGAAAACACCCGGATCTTGCCGGAATGCACATTGGTGGCGGCGACGAAGAGGCGAATGCTGTCGCAGGCGCGCACGGCATCGAAATCGACGGAGGCTTCGACGACGTCCCGCAAGGGATTGATGTTGAGCGGATTGAACTCGTAGGGCGAGGAAAACCGCGAGGCAAGGTCGAAGGCGATGAAGCTCGGCGACATGTCGAGGCTCCACTGGCCCATGATCATGTCGATGGGCGTGCGCTTGATCGGGCTGAGCCACGCCTGGTCGCTCACCGCCTTCCAGAAGCGGTGCAGCGCCTCGCGCGCGCCGTCCCGACCGCCCTTGTGAAGCCCGTCGGCAAGCACCACCGCATTCATCGCGCCGGCGGAGGTACCGCTCACGCCATCGATGACGAAATTCTCGCTTTCCAGCAGCCAGTCGAGAACGCCCCAGGTGTAGGCGCCATGCGCGCCGCCGCCCTGAAGTGCCAGATTGATCGCCTTGGGACCTGCGGTCATGGGGCGCCTTTTCGTGGGAGGATCGTTCGACAGCGACCGGAGATCCGCTCGCCCGCTATTGCGCCACCCAGCCGCCGTCCATTTGCTGCAGCGATCCGGTGATGCAGGAGGCGGCGTCGGAGGTGAGATACAACGCCATGGAGGCCACCTGGTCGACGGTGACGAATTCCTTGGTCGGCTGCGCCGCCAGAAGCACGTCGCGCTTGACCTCGTCTTCGGTGAGCCCGCGCGCCTTCATCGTGTCGGGGATCTGCGCTTCGACCAGCGGCGTCCAGACGTAGCCCGGGCAGATCGCGTTCACGGTGATGCCCGACTGCGCCACTTCCAGCGCGACCGTCTTGGTCAGGCCGGCGATGCCGTGCTTGGCCGCGACATAGGCGCTCTTGAACGGCGAGGCGACCAGCGCATGGGCGGATGCCGTGTTGATGATGCGGCCCCAGCCCTTTTCCTTCATGCCCGGCACGGCCGCGCGGATCGTGTGGAAGGCGGAGGAGAGGTTGATCGCGATGATCGCGTCCCATTTCTCGACCGGAAATTCCTCGATCTTGGAAACATACTGGATGCCGGCATTGTTCACCAGAATGTCGACCGCGCCGAAGGTGTCGGCGGCCTGCCCCATCATCGCGGCGATCTCCTCGGGCTTGGTCATGTCAGCGCCGGAATAGACGCATTTGACGCCATGTTCCTTTTCGATGCCCGCCCGCTCTTTCTCGATGGCCTCCGCGTCACCAAAGCCGTTGATCACGACATTCGCGCCGTTCTTCGCGAACGTCTGCGCAATCGCCAGCCCGATGCCCGAGGTGGAACCGGTGACAAGAGCCGTCTTGGAGCTGAGCATGAAAATCCCCTTCGTCGCCATGGCCGCCCGACCAGTCCGGCGGCGCGCCGGCGCTCATAGAACATGAGATCGCGTTGCACCGCAACATGGGCCGCGACGCCCCACGCGACAAGACCCCGACGAGACCCGCCTCCTGCGTCAGCGGCTCAACTCTCCGGTGTCTCCGGTGCTTGCGGTCCGCCGCCGGACGGCATCTGCCGTTCGCGCAGGATGTAATAGCCCCCGGTGAGGATGCCGGTGTAGAGAACAAGTCCGAGGTTGGCCACAGCCTCCAGTACAAACGTCTTGATTGCACCAAGAACCGATCGAGCGGACTCAGCCGGGACAAGAAAATCAATGAGATAATACACACAGAGCAGGACGCCCCCCACAACAAGATACGAAACGATCATAGGGAGCCTGAGCCCGCGACTCTCGTAAAACGCTTGCTTGAGCGTCAGGTCTTCATCAAGCGCCTTCGCGGGAAGAATGAGAGAAAGCGCCGCATACAGAAACGAGACAAATGCTACAATTGCTGCAACCGCGACGTAGGAAAAGACCTGAAAGGCACCCGAACCAACGAAAAAAAGTAAATTCGCCACGAAGAACGATAAAATCAAATCCAATATTGCAAATAAAAAAACAAAAGCACCCAAGATAAGAATAATTATTATAGTCCAGAAAAAGAAAATGGCCTCTCGAGTCTGAAACCGCAGATTTATCGAGGAAACTGACGTCTTCAGTAGCACCCCGCGTATCCAGGCAACGGAAATCGACGCTGCAGAGATCATTCCACCCACCAGGTAGGGGATGTCTGCCGGCTGAAACGATGTCGTGTGGCCGGCAGACATGTTTGTCACCGAGCCAGACACGATGCTCAGGACAGCAAGAAGCACCGTCCATGCCCCGCAGACCTTCACGAACAGCACGGGATTCATGGAGACAGCTTTGACGGTGCCGACCAGTAACCTGCGCGTGGTTTCGATGAACATTGTCGC
The DNA here is from genome assembly GCF_000423705.1 of Stappia stellulata DSM 5886. Lineage (GTDB taxonomy): Bacteria > Pseudomonadota > Alphaproteobacteria > Rhizobiales > Stappiaceae > Stappia > Stappia stellulata. Next base: position 90,491 of record NZ_AUIM01000013.1, read on the forward strand.
AAGACCCTTGGGTTCGAATGACTTGCTAGAGGAAGTCGAGGGCGGCTCAGCTCTGCGGCGCCTGCGGTCCGCCGCCGGACGGCATCTGCCGTTCGCGCAGGATGTAATAGCCGCCGGTCAAGACGCTGACCTGCAGGGCAGTTGCCGAGATCTGCAGGGCGAGGGTGAGAATGAACACCGCGATGCCGGCGAAGACGCTCGCCCCCCCGGCCGCGAGCAGACCGACGACGAAGGTCCCACCGCCGATCACGAGCGAAAGACCGGTCGCCGCGAAGGACATCGGCAAACCCAACCCCTCGCTGTCGCTGAACGCCTCGCCGAAGCCGAGGGGTTCATCCAGCGCGACGGCGGGCAGAACAAGACTGAACCGCAGCATGAAGGGAAGGACCACGAGGACAACCGCAGCCGTCATGACGACAAAGGTCAAGACGCCCAGCGTGGCAACGACAAAGGCCAGGGCCCCCACCGGGATCATCAGGACCATCACGATCAGCATAACCACGAGAAACTTCCCCGCGTAGCGCAGCTCACGACCGCCGACGGTGAGATGCAGCCAGCCCGGCCGCTCCTCCATCAGCAGGCAACGGTGCCAGGCAACCGCAATGGAGGCATTGCCGAGGATATAGGCAGCGGCGAAGACAAGCGTCACCGCAAAATGGGCCGCGCTGAACGCGAACGGCTCCTGGGGCGCGAGGCCAAACATCATTGCCTGCCCCACCACAAAGATCGCGAACCAGGCCCAGCTGATCTTGAGGAAGATCTCGAAATTGGCGAAGAGCGCCTTGAATGCGCCGACAAAAAGCCGGCCGGTCGTCTTGAAAAGCATGCATCCCCCCAAAAACGTAAACGAAAACGGTCCTTACGCAGGCCAGCACCCGCAAAGCGGTTGAAACCAGGTTGCACTATCCCAACCCCTGCGCGCATCGGCAAGCGTTCCGCCGCGAAAACGGTGGATGTCGATCATGTGCCGGCGCGGATCGTCAGCGCCGCCGCTTGTCCGAGAGACCGCGTACGGCATCCACGGCCCGCGCCGCCGTTTCGCGCGTCGCCTTGCGGCGGCGCACTTCAGCCTCGGCCAGTTCCGCCGTCTTGAGGCCGGCTTGCGCCGCGAAGCGCTCACGCGCCAGCGCATAGGCCGTGGTGTGCAGGCTGGCGAAAAGCCAGGTGACGAGCACCATCGCGCCCATGGGAAACAGCGCGGAGCGCAGCTGCGCCAGCGCGCCCATGTCGCTGACCAGCGCGCCGAGCAGGATCAGCAGCAGCGACCAGATCCAGACGCCGAGACCCGCAAGCAGCGTCACGGCAAGGGCCGCCACCGCCAGCGCCCAGCCGATCCCGCGGGTCAACGCCCACGACTCCTTCAGCGTCATCTCGTCGTCGAGGGCGGCCGCCGGCAGTACCAGCGAGATGCGCTGCACCAGCATCAACGCCACGAAGGGCGCGGCGACGAGCGCGAAGACCCCGATCGGCCCGAGCAGCGGCACCAGGACGCCGGCGAGCATCACAAGCGGCACCAGCATCAACAGCCCGAGCAGACCGAGGATCACGAGCTTCCAGGCGACCCGGAGATTGCGCGCACCGAAAGCAAGCGGGAACTCGCGCGCGCCGAGAAGAACCCGGCGCAGATAGGCGACCCCGATGGAAAAGCCGGCAAGCAGATTGGCAAGCACGGCGAGAAGCCGGAGGGCGGCGTCGCGCTCGGCGGTTTCGGTCCCCTCCACGATGGGCTCCATCATGTAGGAGCCGGTGGTGAAGCCTTCCGCGGGCATCAGGGACGCGCTGATCGCCACATTCAGCGCGACGAGCAGAAGCATGTAGCCCCAGCCGGCCGCGAACAGCGTTGCAAGACGTTTGCGCGCCAGATCCAGCGTGCGGCTCAGAACCACCAGAAGCATGATGCAATTTTTCTCCGTTCCCTCTCAGATGCGGCTTCGCGCCCGCCGGGTCAAGACGCGCCGTTCCTGCGACAGCACCGGCCCTTGCGCACAAGGGTGGCGCGCCCTATTCAAACGGCGTTAGTCTTCGACATGCCGCGCGCGCCGGGACGGCGTAAGCGCGCAACGGACGCGGATCTCATGAACGGAAGCGGACGCATGACAGCTGACCATCAGGGCGACAGCATTCCAAACCAGCCGGTGCCGAGCGGACCGGCACCGCGCCGGGTCTCGGTTCCCGTGAAGGTGGGGACGGTCACAGTCGGCGGCGGCGCCCCCGTCGTGGTGCAGTCGATGACCAACACCGACACCGCCGACATCGACGGCACCGTCGCGCAGGTGTCCGCACTGGCGGCTGCGGGATCTGAAATCGTGCGCATCACCGTCGACCGCGACGAAGCCGCCGCCGCCGTGCCGCGCATCCGCGAAAGGCTAGATCGCATCGGCTGCCATGTGCCGCTCGTCGGCGATTTCCATTACATCGGCCACAAGCTGCTGGCCGATCATCCCGCCTGCGCCGAAGCGCTCGCCAAATACCGGATCAATCCCGGCAATGTCGGCTTCAAGGACAAGCGCGACCGGCAGTTTTCCGACATCATCGACATCGCGCTGAAACACGACAAGCCGGTGCGCATCGGCGTCAACTGGGGCTCGCTCGACCAGGAGCTGCTCACTCACCTGATGGACGAAAACGCCAAGCTTGCCGCCCCCGCGCCCGCCGACGCGGTGATGCGCGAGGCGATCATCCGCTCGGGTCTCCTGTCGGCGGAACGCGCCGAGGATCTCGGCATGGGCCGCGACAAGATCATCCTGTCGGCCAAGGTCAGCCAGGTGCAGGACCTGATCTCGGTCTATGCCGATCTCGCGGCGCGCTGCGACTATGCGCTGCACCTCGGCCTCACCGAGGCGGGCATGGGCACCAAGGGCATCGTCGCTTCGGCTGCCTCCATGGGCATCCTGCTGCAACAAGGCATCGGCGACACAATCCGCGTGTCGCTGACGCCGGAACCCGGCGGCGACCGTACCCGCGAGGTGCAGGTGGCCCAGGAACTCCTGCAGGTGATGGGCTTTCGCTCCTTCGTGCCGGTCGTCGCGGCCTGCCCGGGCTGCGGACGCACCACCTCCACGGTGTTTCAGGAACTGGCGCAGGACATCCAGGACAACCTGCGGGTCTCCATGCCGGTGTGGCGGGAGAAATACCCCGGCGTCGAGACGCTCAACGTCGCGGTGATGGGCTGCATCGTCAACGGACCGGGCGAGAGCAAATTCGCCGACATCGGCATATCGCTGCCCGGCACCGGCGAGACGCCGGCCGCCCCCGTCTTCGTCGACGGCCGAAAGGTCGCCACACTGCGCGGGACAAACATCGCCGACGACTTCAAGAAGATGGTCGACGACTATATCGAGACGCGCTTCGGCGGTGACGCGCGGTCCGCAGCGGAATGACCGCGCCCGCGCAAAACGCCCCCCGGACGGACATTCTCGTCATCCATTCGCAGGTGGTGCGCGGCGCCGTCGGCGGGCGGATCGCCGGGTTCGCGCTGGAGCGCCTCGGCCACCGCGTCTGGTTTCTGCCGACCGTGCTCCTGCCCTGGCACCCGGGTCAGGGACGCAGCCATCGCCATGTCGCCGACGATGCGACCTTTGCCGCACTCGTCGACGACCTGATCGGCGCGGACACGCTCTCCGGCATCGGCGCAGTGGTTTCCGGCTATCTTGGAAGCCCCGCGCAGGCACGCGAGATCGTCCGGCTCGTCGCGGCCGTGCGCAAGGCGAACCCGGAGGCGCTCTACGTCTGCGATCCGGTGAGCGGCGACCGCGCCGGCCTTTATGTCTCGGAAGAAACGGCTGCCGCCATGCGCGACACGCTGCTGCCGGAAGCCGATGTCGCCACGCCCAACCTGTTTGAGCTGGAGTGGATGTGCCAACGGACGATCGCGACGGAAACGGAGGCCATTGCCGCCGCCCGCGCGCTTGGCCCCGCCCGCGTTCTGGTCACTTCGGCCCCGGCCATGCGGCGCAACTCCGTCTCGAACCTGCTGGTGAGCGACAAGGCGGCGATTGCCGCCGAACATGGCGCGATCGCCGATGCCCCCAACGGCACCGGCGACCTGATGGCGGCCCTGTTCACCGCCAATCTGCTGGCCGGGCAGTCCGACGAGGCAGCACTCAAGCGCTCGGCCGCCTCGGTGTTCGAACTGGTCGCGCGCTCGGTCAAACGCGGGTCTCGCGACCTGCTGGTCGCCTGGGAGCAAGCCGCCCTGGTGCAACCGATGGCGCTGGTTTCGAGCCGGCGGGTGATGGACGCGCCGATCCGCGCGTAAACGAGGATTGCCGATGAGAGTTGCCGGTGTCGATGGCTGCAAGAAAGGCTGGATCGTCGTCACCCGCGATCTCGATGGAGCCGCAGTGCCGACCATCGCCGTCGTCCCGCAGTTCCGCGACATCCTCGCCGATGAGACACTCGCCGTGATCGCCGTCGACATGCCGATCGGTCTTCCGGAACGCTCCGGGCCGAAAGGCCGGGAACCTGAGCGACACGTGCGCCCGCTGCTCGGCCAGCGCCAGTCCTCGGTGTTCTCCGTGCCCTCCCGCGCCGCCGTCTTCAGCAACGACTATCGCAAGGCCTGCGAGACAGCGCTTGCCACCTCCGACCCACCGAAGAAGGTCTCGAAGCAGGCGTTTTATCTCTTTCCCAAGATCCGGGAGATCGATGCGCTGATGACGCCATCGCTGGAGGAGCGCGTCTTCGAAGTCCATCCCGAACTCGCGTTCTGGCGGCTCAATGGGGACAGCGCCATGAGCCTGCCGAAGAAGGTGAAGTCACGGGCGAACCCGGCCGGACTGGACCAACGCAAGGCTCTTCTCGAGGCCAATGGTTTCGACCGCCCGTTCCTCGATCAACGCCCACCGAGGGGGGCCGGCGTGGATGACCTGGTCGACGCCTGCGTCGGCGCGGCAATCGCCGAGCGCATCGCCAAAGGCCGCGCGCAGGCTTTCCCGGACCCGTTCAAACGCGACGAACGAGGATTGCGCATGGCGATCTGGGCGTGAGGGCCCGTCGGCGCGGTCCCGCACGGCCGGCCGCTGGAGGCACGGTCGGACGAAGCGTTCGACAATTGCCTGTCAGGGCTTTGCCGCGGGCACCGGGGCGTCGGGATCGATGGCGCCCGGACCAGCCTGCGCCTTGTCGTCACCGCTGGAAAAGATCCGGCTGAAAAACCCGCCGCTCTTCTTTTCCGGCGCGGGCGCAAACGCGGTCTGGGATGCCCCCTGGTCCGCGGCGGGGACGGAAACCGGCGCCGCATCGGCTGTCGCGGTGGCAGTCGCCGGAGCATCGGCAGCAGGCGTCTCCGCAGCCTCATCGGCATCGTTGCCGCCGCCGAACAGCGCGGCGAGTTGCGCCTTGCGCTTCTCGGCGCGGATTTCGGCCTCCGCGATCTGGCGAACCTTTTCCTCGTCGCGCTGCTGCATCTTGTTGACGGCAACCTCGACATTGTCGGGAATGTCGTAAGCCGGGCATTTCGCGGTGGCGCGGAACGGCACGCCCTCCACCAGCGGTGTGGCGTCGAAGACGTATTTCTTCTCGCAGACCTCGACCTTCGGCGGGACCTTGGTCACCTCGAAATGGTCATGTCCGCGCTTCAGCATCTGCCAGAAGGCATAATGCTCGTTGTCCCGGTGCTCGGCCATGTTTTCCGCCGTCATGCGAAACGGAAAGGCCTGCACCTGGAAGGACCGCTGTCCGCCGGAAAAACTTTCGCGCGCGAGCGCGTAAATGTCCTGTACCTGGGCATCGGTCATCGCGTAGCAGCCGCGCGAGGAGCAGGCGCCATGCACCATCAGGTGCGAACCGGTGCGGTTGTAGGCCCGGTCAAAGCGGTTCGGATAGCCGAGATTGAAGGCGAGATGATAGCTGGAATTGGGGTTCATCAACGCCGGCGTGATCTCGTAGAAACCTTCCGGCGCCTGCCGGTCGCCTTCCTTGAACTTCGGCCCGAGCTTGCCCGACCACTTGCAGATTTCGAAGGATTCCAGAAGCGCATAGCGGCCGGACTTGGTCTGCTTCCAGACCTCAAGCTCCGATTCCTGCTTGAAAATGCGCAGCATGATCGGGCTCTTGGTATCCATTCCGAGCCGCGTGATCTCGCGCTTGACCTCGGAACTGACCGGACGCTTGTGCTTTGGTCCGTAGCCGAGCTCATCCGCCTGGCAGGCTCCGAGCAGACCCGCCAGGGCCACCACCGCCACGGTTTTCCACGACGCCCAGCTGTTACGCGCGATATCTTGCGCCATGCCGATTACCTGCCTCAGATTTCGCGCACCGCAATCTTGCGGCCCGTTCGATGGAAAAGGCTAGTCACAGAGCGTTTACCATCCGTTACGACGGCAACGTCGGAGCGAGAAACGCCCTCAATAGTCAGGTGCTGACTCACAAATCTGGCGTTTTGGCGGCAAAGCGTCCGCTTCGCCGGCAGGCAGGCCGATCAAAGGCTGCGGCCGATTGCCAGGAACTTCTTGCGCCGCTCCGCGCGCAGCGCGGCCGCATCCATGCTCTCGAGCCGCGCGAGCGCGGTATCGATGGCCTTGCCAGCCCGATCGACGACGATCTCACGGGCGCGATGCGCGCCACCCAGCGGCTCCTCGACGATCTCGTCGATCACCTTGAGCTGCATCAGGTCCTGCGCCGTGATCTTCATGTTCGTTGCGGCATCCTGCGCCCGGGCGCTGTCGCGCCACAGGATGGATGCACCGGCTTCCGGCGAAATCACGGAGTAGATCGCGTGCTCGAGCATCGCCACATGGTTGGCCGTCGCGATCGCAATGGCGCCGCCCGAGCCGCCCTCGCCGATGATCAGCGCGATGTTGGGAACGCCAAGCCCCAGTCCCGCGTCGGTGGATCGCGCGATGGCCTCCGCCTGGCCGCGTTCTTCCGCCCCGATGCCGGGATAGGCGCCCGCCGTGTCGACGAAGGAGATGAGCGGAAGTGCGAACCGCTCGGCCATTTGCATGATGCGGACCGCCTTGCGGTAGCCTTCCGGCCGCGCCATGCCGAAATTGTGCTTCAGGCGCGATTGGGTGTCGGCGCCCTTTTCCTGCCCCAGAACCGCAACGGAGCGTCCCCGGAACCGGCCGATCCCGGCGATGATCGCGGCATCCTCTGCATAGTTGCGATCACCGGCCAACGGCGTGAAATCCTCGAGCAGCCCGGCGACATAGTCCAGCGCATGCGGACGGTCGGGATGACGGGCCACCAGCGTCTTTTGCCAAGGGGTCAGCCGCGAGTAGAGGTCACGCAGCGCCTGTTCGGCCTTTTTTTCCAGCCGTTCGATCTCGTCGGACACTTCGACCGTCTCGCCCGTTTCGGCGACGGCGCGCAATTCATGAACCTTGCCCTGAAGGTCGGCGACGGGCTTTTCGAACTCGAGAAAACTGTGCATTGCAAGTGGGTCCAGGCGCTGTGCGGGAAGGGTCAGTCCATCCCGCGCGGATTGCGGCGCGACACTGGCGAGACCGGCCCGCCCTGTCAAGACATGCAAGCACGGGATCTGCAGCCCGAAATTTGCCGCCCCCTCCTTATCGGCAAGCCGAGGCCGACCCGCGTCAGCGCGCCGCCTGGTCCCGGCCTCCGGAGAAGTCCAGCTTGCGAGGCTCGACGACCAGCGTGCCGCGCTTCGTGCCCATGGACACGCGGTAGGGCACAAACACCCCGCCCGCGCCAAGCGGCGCAAGCCAGGCTTCCATCTTGCGATTTTCCGCCATGTATTTCACCGAGGCGCGCGAGGGGCGATGCCCCGCGACCGGGATCCAGCGCGCGGAACACACGACGACCTTGCCGTCATAGCCGCGCCCGGAGACATCCTTCATGCCCTTGTAGCTCAACTGGATGTCGAAACGCGTCCAGCCGTCGAACACCGAGATCCGGCGCTTGCAAACCGAGGCGTCCGGCTTGCCCCCCTTCGCCTTCACCGGCATCAGGATGGCGCTCAGCGGATCGACCACATTGCGCTTGTGCTTGGACCGCACCTTGATCCGCTCCGGATTTGGCTTAAACTTCGGCGTCACGCGCATGTCGCGCACGCGTCCGGACCCTTGCGCCAGGTCGACGAAGAAATCGCGGTCGGCCGCGCGCGACGCCATCTTGTAACGCGCGGGAATGACGCCGCGGGAATTGACCCAACCCGAGGCCTCCGCTCCGCCCTTGCCGGTGGAAAACAGCGTGCCGATCCCGGCGGGTGCCATGCCGATCTTGGCGGAATAGGCGTTTTTCTGAAGAACCAGCGACAGCGATCCGCGCGCGATCTTGAAGCCCGAGACAGAGATATCGTAGACGCCGCCAAGCCGCGTCGTCTCCGCATGGACGGCGGATGCCATCGCGGCGAGCGCACCGCCGGCAACCACCGGAACGACAAGCCGCATGGAGCGGCGGAAGAGGCACATTACCCTGGACATCGGATCCTCACACGGCGCGCGGCCCTATCGGCCGGATACCACAACGCTTATGCCGCCGCCGGGACTTCCCGGCCGCTTGAAATTCGCGCGGACCCGCAGGCTTTGCAAATCACGCCGGGTCCGGTGTACGAGTGTCACATCGCTACGGTAACCGCATGGTTAATGGACCGCAAATGATTGCCGTAGCCCGTCCGCATTTTGCATCGACGGCTTTTCGCCCGCGCGCGGCGCGCATGATGCCTTGACGGCGGCGGCTTTGCCCCTTATAGCAAGCCGACTTTTCATCCAATGCCGGCCGCGTGCGCCGGACCACAGGGGTCCGCGAACGCTTGGCATTCCAGCAGCCGGGGTCTGACCCCGTCGTCGTAACCGCCCGCTCACAGATGCGGGCAAGAAACAAAAGGTGTCCCATGGCCCGCCGTTGCGAACTGACCGGCAAGGACGTGATGACCGGCAACAACGTCAGCCACGCCAACAACAAGTCGCGTCGCCGGTTCCTCCCGAACCTGTGCAACGTGTCGCTCCTGTCGGATGCGCTTGGCGCAACCTACAAGCTGCGCGTCAGCGCCCATGCGCTGCGTTCGGTCGAGCACCGTGGCGGTCTCGATGCCTTCCTCCTGAAGGCGGCCGAAAGCGAGCTTTCGCCCAAGGCACGGATCCTGCGCACCGAAATCAAGCGTCGTCTGGCCGAGTCCGCCGCAGCCGCGGCCTGATTCTCGCCGCAGTGGCGTCACGACAGGGCGAGGACGCCCGTCGGGCCTGGCACGGCGGCACATGGCGGCGACAGATGTCGAGAAGATGCAAAGAGGCGCAACGCGCCTCTTTTTGCCGTTTTCGGAAGGCCGCCCGACCGATCGGGTTGCCTTGACCGGGTGACCGCCCCGGTCGATCCGCACACCGCGCGGGAGCGGCGGACCGGACCATGGAGTGTCGGACATGATGGATTTTCGCGAGTTTACCGCATCGCGCGCGCTGCAGGCCATCCTGGCGATGGCGCTGGTCGTCGTCGCCTCCAACATTCTCGTGCAATATCCGGTTTCCGGCACACTCGGCGGGGTCGATCTCGCCAATCTCCTGACCTGGGGCGCCTTCACCTATCCGGCGGCCTTTCTGGTCACGGATCTGACCAACCGCCGTTTCGGCCCGGCCGCCGCGCGCAAGGTGGTTTTCGTCGGCTTCGCCCTCGCCGTTATGCTGTCGATCGTGCTGGCCACGCCGCGCATCGCCGTCGCTTCGGGCTCGGCCTTCCTGTTCGCGCATCTGCTCGACATCCTGCTCTTCGACCGCATGCGCCGCATGAGCTGGTGGAAAGCGCCGATCCTGTCTTCCGCCACGGCTTCGGTGCTCGACACCGCGCTGTTCTTCGGCCTCGCCTTTTCCGCAGCCGCCACGCCGCTGCTCGGCTACGGCGACGGCTTTGCAACGGATGCCGCGCCCTTCCTCGGCGTCTTTGCGCTGGAGGTTCCGCGCTGGGTCTCCTGGGCGGCCGGCGATCTTGCGGTCAAGCTTCTCGTCGCAGCCGCGCTGCTGCTGCCCTACCGGCTGCTGCTCGCCTATTTCGGCGCATCGACGCAGATTGGCCGCGCCTGAGGCGCCGCGCGGCTCCGACACAGGCTCACGGGTTTCAAAAAAGCCCCGCGCGAGGATCGTCGCGCGGGGCTTTTTCGGTTTGAAAACGGCCGTTCGCGTTCCGCTACATCGCGGGAACGGAAAGTCCGCGCCGGCGGCAGGCCGCCACCACCGTGTTCGCCAGCAGGCAGGCAATCGTCATCGGCCCGACACCGCCCGGCACCGGCGTGATCGCGCCTGCCACCTCCACGGCCTCCGAAAACGCGACATCGCCCACCAGACGCGTCTTGTCCGGCCCCTTGTCGGGCGCGGGCACCCGGTTGATGCCGACGTCAATCACCGTGGCGCCGGGCTTGATCCAGTTTCCGCGCACCATCTGCGGGCGCCCGACGGCCGCGACGAGGACATCCGCGCGCCGGCAGACCTCCTCGAGGCCGCGGGTGCGCGAATGCGCCATCGTCACGGTGCAGTTCTCGTTTTGCAGCAACAGCGACACCGGCTTGCCGACCAGAATGGAGCGACCGAGCACCACCGCATCGAGACCGCTCAGGTCGCCGCCGCGCGCCTCGCGCGCCAGCAGCACGCAGCCTTGCGGCGTGCAGGGCACCAGCCCCGGCGCGCCGAGCACCAGCCGTCCGGCGTTTTGCGGATGCAGCCCGTCAACATCCTTTTCCGGGTCGATCGCCAGCACCACCTGATCGGTATCGAGATGCGCAGGCAGCGGCATCTGCACCAGAATGCCGTCGACGCCCGGATCCGCATTGAGGGTCGCCACCAGGTCCATCAGATCGGCCTGGGACGTCTCCTCCGGCAGCCGGTGCTCGATGGAGCGCATGCCGCACTCCTCGGTCTGGCGCACCTTGTTGGCGACATAGACCCGGCTCGCCGGATCGTCGCCGACGAGCACCACGGCAAGTCCCGGGGTGATCCCCGGCGCCGCCTTCAACCCGGAAACGGCCTGAGCGACCGACGCCCGCAAGCGCGTCGCGCGCGCCTTGCCGTCGATAAGGGAAGCGGACATGAAACCTCCGAAGAACTGAAACCCTGAACCGGCCCCATCCTAGGCGGACGGACCGCAGAATTGGCGCAGACGTGCGGCAAGCATTTGCGCGTCTGCGTCAAGTTCGAGCATTTTGACCCTGGCCGTCGCGCCCGCGACCAGCCGAACGTCTCGCTTCGCCAGACCGAGCGACCGCGCGACCAGAGCCGTGACCGCGGCATTGGCGGCGCCCTTGTCGGGCACCGCCCGCACGCGACAGCGCAACACGCACAGCCCGTCGTCGCGGATCTCGATCCCCTCGAGGCGGTCGTGCGCGGCTTTCGGCGTGACCCGCACCCGCAGCCTGAGGCCGCCGTTTGCAGCCGGCTCCCAGGGACGCGGCATGCGCGCGGTCACACCCGGATCAGAAGACGTTGGGGTAGAGATAATAGACGATGATGCGCTGGAGCAGGAAGATGCCCAGAAGCAGCACGATCGGCGAGATGTCGAGACCGCCCATGCTCGGCAGGCGCTCGCGGATCGGACGCAGCAGCGGCTCCGTCAGATTGTAGAGCACCTGCGCGATCATGGCGACGAACTGGTTGCTCGAATTGATCACGTTGAAGGCGAACAGCCAGGAGAAGATCGCGCTGGCGATGATCACCCAGGTGTACATGTTGAGAATGATGAGAACGACGTCGAGAATGGCGCGCATGGGCGGGGAGGCTCCGGCTCGGTCCTGGGTTCCAATGACTGTTCTTCATGTAACGGGAGCACCGCTTTCCCGCAAGCTCGGGAACGGCCCGCCAACACACGCCGCACGCTGCATTGGGACAGCTTCAGACCCGGCAGCCGGGACGTCGTGTGCAATGCGACGCCCAAAGGGGGCGGGCGCCGGGCACACGATGGCAACGGTCTGGCGCGATTCGCCGCTGCAACCGCTTTGGATCCGCAGCCTTTCACCGTCGCCCGCAGCGCATCGCGCTGTTGCCTTTCCGGCCGCTTCATCCTCGCCGTGCGGCAAAATCCGGGCGATCGGCAACGACGGTGCCCCCGCGCGGGCGAGCCCCTTGACAGGAGCCCGGCCCCTCCCCTAAATGCCGCACACGCTCAAAGAGCGCGGGGCCGTAGCTCAGATGGGAGAGCGCTGCAATCGCACTGCAGAGGTCAGGGGTTCGATTCCCCTCGGCTCCACCAAATTCCCACCGAAATAATTTTGCGAACCGAAACGCCAGGCTTTTGTTTGCCGCGCCTGTTCGGTGGCAGCTATACGGCTGCGGTCATTCCGGCCCGACGGCATCCCGGAGACCAACAGAGCAGCGGACATCCGCCGACCAATCACCGGAACCCGACGAAGCCATCGCCGCTCAAGCCGCGCTGACAACCTCGTGACAACCGACAAGGCCTCCGCTCAGGCTGCCCGCGCCGGGGACAGCAGGCCGGCCCCCGCGGGCGCGCCAGGCGCGACACCACCTTGTCATTCCAAAAGGCTTGAAACCACGCGCAAGTCCCGCGCTTGCCGCGGCTTGACGAGATGCAGACCGACGCAAGCCACGGCACTCCGGTTTACAGGGCCTCGCCTAGCCGCAATAGGCGCGCTTGTCGGGCTGGACCTTCAACAGCGCCTCGCGGAGCTTCTCGAGCGCCCGGCTCTCGATCTGGCGCACGCGTTCCTTGGAGATCCCGAGCTTGTGCCCGAGGGCCTCGAGGGTGGCCCCCTCTTCCGACAGACGCCGTTCGCGCACGATCCGCAACTCCCGCTCGGACAAAACGCCGAGCGCGCTTTCCAGCCACAACGACCTGCGTTCTGTGTCGATCGCGCCGCCGACCATTTCCTCGGGCAGCGGATCGTCCGACACCAGAAAATCCTGGCGGTCGGCGCTGGACCCGTCGGATTCCATCATCGGCGCATTCAGCGACGTGTCCGGGCCGGACAGCCGGGCGCTCATGGTCGCGACATCCGCGACCTTGACGCCCATCGTCTGGGCGATCTTGCCGACGAGTTCGGTTTCCGTTACCCGCGTGGTGCCGCTGCTCAGCTTGGCCCGCAGGCGGCGCAGGTTGAAGAACAGCGCCTTTTGCGTCGACGACGTGCCACCGCGAACAATGGACCAGTTGCGCAGGATATAGTCCTGGATCGACGCGCGGATCCACCAGGTCGCATAGGTCGAGAAGCGCACCTCGCGCTCCGGCTCGAAGCGGGACGCCGCCTCCAGCAAACCGATATGCCCCTCCTGGATGAGATCGCTCATCGACAGCCCGAAGTTGCGGTATTTCGCCGCAACGGCAATCACGAGACGCATGTGCGAGAGGCTCAGTCGGTCAAGTGCCGCCTGATCGTCATTGTCGCGCCAGTCGAGCGCAAGTTGATGCTCTTCCTCGCGGCTCAGGTAGGGCGCGTTCATCGCCGCACGCACCAGTTCTCGACGATTTCCGGAAAGGTAGCTCACGGTCAATACCTCCGCGCCGTTGCATTCTTACCCTGGAATACGCGCGGAGAGCTGGTTTGGTTCAGTTTTCCGCCGTAAAAATCGAGTAGGCGGTGCGCGCCTCGCGTATTGGCACGCATCGATCCGCGACCGCCATTCCACAGAGTGCCCTGCCAACGCGATCAGAACCAATACGAGTTTGTAGTTCTGGCGATAAGTTTACTTGATGAATGTGCCGTTGGCGTGACGGTGACGCCAATGCCCACAACGGCGTCCGGCGCCAGGACGCCCTGCAAACGCACCCGACAACGAAAAGGCCCGGCGCAGGGCCGGGCCTTCAAGAATGCTTCGGCGAACCGAACCGGCTGAACCGCCTCAGGCGGCCGCTGTCTGCTCGCCTTCGCTGCCATCGCCTTCCGCAGCCGCAGCCGCCGCTTCCGCAGCCGCCTTGCGGCTCGCCGACTTGGCCAGGTTCTGCTCGATCTGCCGGATCGCTTCCGTGTCGGAGCACTTGTTGACGGCCGCAATCTCGCGCGACATGCGGTCGAGCGCCGCCTCATAGAGCTGGCGCTCCGAGTAGGACTGCTCCGGCTGCGTGTCGGAACGGAACAGGTCGCGAACGACTTCGGCGATCGAGATCAGATCGCCGGAGTTGATCTTCGCCTCGTATTCCTGCGCGCGACGGCTCCACATGGTCCGCTTGACGCGCGGACGCCCGCGCACGGTCTCCAGAGCCTTTTTGACCGCAGGTGCATCGGCCAGCTTGCGCATGCCCACGCTCGCGATCTTCGCGACGGGAACCCGCAGCGTCATCTTGTCCTGTTCGAAGTTGATTACCAGCAGTTCAAGCGCATACCCGGCGACATTCTGTTCCTCGATCGCCGTGATCTGACCGACCCCGTGAGCCGGATACACAATGAACTCTCCTGTCTTGAAACCCTGTCTCTGCGCGGTTTTTTTCACCGTTGTTGCCATACGCCTTTATTACTCCTGCGCAGTTGCGGCCGTGAGGCCGATGGTTGACGCCCGCGCGCCACCTTTTTTCGGAGAAACGCACGCCTCCGGCCTGGAAACCCGAGCCGCCGGTGTCCGTCTTGGTGTGTTCAGCCTGCCTGCTGCGATCTCAACTCATGAATGTCATGGAAACCGGCTTCAGCCCGAAACGTTTTCCGGGGAAGCTGCAACCACAAAGCCTCCGTGGGAGGGGGAGATCCGAAGATCAGACGACTAGAGAAAGACGATACCACATTTTCTGTGGATTTCCAAATGCAACGCACAATAACCCCGCCGCCGGCGGGGGCAGCAGGGCGCCTTTCAGCAAGGGCCGAGCCCGGGAGCGCTCAGTCTCCCTCGCCCGGCTCCGAGGAAAAGAACTTTTCAAACTTGCCGTCCTGCCCGTCGAATTTCTCCGCCTCCGGCAGCGGATCCTTCTTGACCGTGATGTTCGGCCACTTGGACGCATATTCGGTGTTCACCTCGAGCCATTTTTCCAGGCCGGGTTCGGTGTCGGGCTTGATCGCGTCTGCCGGACATTCCGGTTCGCACACCCCGCAGTCGATGCATTCGTCGGGATGAATGACGAGCATGTTGTCGCCCTCGTAGAAACAGTCTACCGGGCACACTTCAACGCAGTCTGTATACTTGCACTTAATGCAGTTGTCCGTGACGATATAAGTCATCGCGATCCTCTCATGACGGCCCCCGGACCCGTCCCGGTTGCCGCGGCACCCGCATCCCAGCCGGCGAAACGACGCCGCCTGCCGGAGGCACGGCGCCTTTTGACGATTGCCTACCGGGTTTGTCAGCCCGCATCAAGTTCGGAATATGTTGAGTTTGAGTGCGCCTTTGGAACAATATTCCAGCGCCCGCACGCCGCGCCAGCGACGAGAACGCCTGCCCCACGCAAGACCGGGACCGCCGGCACTACCCTTCACCGAAGCGAAACCGGTCGGTCTCCCGTCTTTCCCGCTTGGTCGGTCGCCCGCTTCCCGGTTCGCGGTGCGCCGGAGCCCCCGGTTCGGCAACCGGAGCGTCCCGCGGCGGCGGAGGCGGCGTCAGATCTTCGTAGAGCAGCCGGGCTTCCGGCGCCGGCCCGCGCCGCTCGCCCGGTGCCAGCACCTTGAGAATACGAACGCTACGGGCAACGGAAACCGTCAGGACGTCAGCGGTACGCACCGGTTTCGAGGGCGCGGTCACCTTGTCGCGATTGACCCGGACATGCCCGGCCGCCACAAGCTTTTGCGCAAGGCTGCGCGACTTGACGATACGCGCATACCACAACCACTTGTCGATCCGCTGCACGGGCAGCGCACCGTCGCCCTCGCCCATTGTCGCCAACCTCCGTGTCGGCCGTCGGACCCTTTCGCAGGACGCCCCGACCGGCGCCATGATGTTTCAGCGCGCTGGTGTCAGCGCGGCTTCTTTTCCAGATTCGCCTTGAGGGCGGCAAGCTTGGCAAACGGTGAATCCGGGTCGATTGCGCCGCCTTTGGCCGGTCGACCGCCACGACCGCCCGCCTTGTCCGGACGCGGCCCGCCCGGCTTTCCGCCCGACGTCCGGCCCGGGGTCTCGCCCGCGTGGCGCGGCTTGGCCTTCGGCTTGCCACCGCCGCGCCGCGGCGCCTGTTCGTCACGCCCGCCGGGTCCCTTGGCCGATGCGGCGTCGCGCGCGCCGCCGCCCCGGTTGCCCGGCCGGCGTCCGGCCTTCTCTCCGCCGCGCGGGCGGCGATCCCGCCGGCCCGGGCGCCAGACCTCGATCACGACTACATCCGTGCCCTGCGCCTCTGCGGACGCTGCCTCGCCCGACGATGCCTCGGCGCCCGTCTCCGGCGCTCCGGCGTCAGCGGTGACCGTGTCGGCACCTGCCGTTTCCGGGGACACGGCTTCAGGGGCTGCCGCACCATCGGGGGGGACAGCACCAGGGGCCGCAGGTTCTGCAACCTGCGCATCCGCGGATACGGACACGTCGGCCGCGTCGCTCTCCGCGCTCGCGGTCCCGGCAGCGGTCGCGTCCCGTTCCGTCGCGGCGACGACGCCGGCGCTCTCCGGTTCGGTCGCGGAAACAGCCGATTCGTCTGCTCCGGCCGCGGCCGGAGATGCAGCGTCCGTCGCCCCGGCGTCAGACGTCTCGGCTGCCGGTGTTTCGGCTGCCGGCGTTTCGGCAGCCGTCGCTTCGGCAGCCGGCGTTTCTGCATCGGCTGCCGGACGCTGGACCTCGCGGCTTTCGCTGCGATAGCCGAGCGACTTGAGAATTGCGGAGAAATCCTCGCCCGCGCACCCGAGCAGCGACGTCATCGCCACCGTTACGGTAAAGCCGCCGCCTTCGCGAACCGCGCCCTCCGGCGGCTCGACGGTGGCGTCGAGCGGTTTCCAGGCAAGCAGGGGGCGAATCAGGTCGGCGAGTCGTTCCAGGATATCGACCCGCACAGCGCGCGGGCCGCACACGCGAAAGCCGACGACCTTGTAGAGGTCCTTGGAAATTTCCGGATCGACGACGACCGACGTGCGTCCGGAGGCCGACATCTGCGGCAGCTCCGACAGGCCCGGCATCTCCAGGTCGCCGTGCTTCAGCGCCCACAACTGGGCCATCAGCCGGCTTGGCGCCGGCTTCAGCAGTGCCGGAACGAAAATATGATAGGCGCCGAAGCGCACGCCGAGCCGCCTCAGGCCGGCGCGCATGGTCTGGTCGAGCTGGCGCACGTCCTCGGAAATCTCGGCCCGTTCGACGATGCCGAGCGATTCCACCAGCCGGAAGGCGACGCCGCGGGCGAGTCCCTCGAGCCCTTCCCCGACCTCGAGATCGCGCAAGGGTTTGGCCAGCGTGTCGATATGCGCCCGGAGCCAGAGCGTGAGCCGGGCGTCCACCTTCTCGCGGTCGGCAGCCTCAAGCGTGTCGTCGCACAGGACGACCAGACCCGGCGCAAGCACGGTTTCGCCGGCAATCAGCCGCGCGACGACCTCGCCCTGCCAGCGGATAAAGCCATCCGAGGTCAGGGTGAAATCCTCGTTGCCCGCGCGCGCCACCTTGTCGGCGCGTGCCGTGAGCTCACTGGCAAGCGCCTTTTGCGCGGCCGCGCGCAGCGCCTTGCCGTCGGGACCGTCGGCAGCCGCATCGGGCGCGAAGCGAAAGCCCTGGAGCTGGCCGACATGCTGCCCCTCGACAAGCACATCTCCCACTTGTGTGATTTCCGCTTCAAGCATCGCGTTCTCTCTCAACCGTCGCATCAATACGCTTGTCCGCCGGTCGACAAAGCGCTGTGTAAGCCTGTCGTGCAAGGCGTCCGACAACCGGTCTTCTACGCCGCGCGTGACGCCTTGCCAATGGGCGGGATCCGACAACCAGTCGGCGCGATTGGCGACGAAGGTCCATGTACGGATGTGCGCCATGCGATTTGACAACGTATCGATATCGCCGTCCACCTTGTCGGCGAAGGCCACCTGGCGCGCGAACCAGTCGTCCGGAACGACGCCGTCGCGGGTCAGATGCGCATAAATCCCGGCAATCAGATCCGCATGATTGGCCGGCGCGATCTTGCGGTAGTCCGGGACCTGGCACACATCCCACAACAGCCGCACGCGCTCCGGGGAAGACGCCACCCGGCGGATCGCCTCGTCGCGCACGGCATGATCGAAGGCGGTTTCGTCCGCTGACGGCGGCGCGCGCGTCAGCCCCTGTTCGCGCGGCGGCACGTCGAGCGAGGCCCGCAGGCTTCCCACCGAACCGAAATCCAGCGCCCTGCTGCGCCACTGGAAAACCTTGAGCGCGTCGAACCGGTGGCTTTCCAGCGCCTCGACCAGTTCGTCGTCGAAGGGATCGACCCGGCCTGTCACGCCAAAGGTTCCGTCCCGGGTGTGACGCCCGGCGCGCCCGCCGATCTGGCCCATCTCCGCCGGTGTCAGCATGCGGTACTGATAGCCGTCGAACTTGCGGATGCCGGCAAAGGCGATGTGGTCGACATCGAGGTTGAGGCCCATGCCGATCGCGTCGGTGGCGATCAGGTGCTGCACGTCGCCGTTCTGGAACAAGGCGACCTGGGCGTTTCGCGTGCGCGGGCTGAGCGAACCGAGCACCACGGCCGCGCCGCCATGCTGGCGCCGGATCAGCTCGGCGATCGCATAGACTTCAGAGGAGGAAAAGGCGACGACGGCCGAGCGCGGCGGCAACCGCGTGATTTTCTTCTGCCCCGAATAGGCCAGCACGGACATGCGCGGCCGGGTGACGACATTGAGGCCCGGGAGCAGCCGCTCCAGCAGCGGACGCGCGGTCGCCGAGCCAAGAAGCAGCGTTTCCAGATGACCGCGCATGTTGAGGATGCGGTCGGTGAAGACATGGCCGCGCTCCAGGTCGCCGGCGAGCTGCACCTCGTCGATGGCGACGAAATCCGTCTTCAGGTCCAGCGGCATCGCCTCGACGGTCGAGACCCAGTAGCGGGCCTCCGGCGGGATTACCTTTTCCTCGCCGGTAACAAGCGCGACCTTGTCCTCGCCCACGCGCGCGACGATGCGTCCGTAGACCTCGCGCGCCAAAAGGCGCAGCGGCAGGCCGATGATGCCGCTTTCGCGCGAGATCATCCGCTCGATGGCGAGATGGGTCTTGCCCGTGTTCGTCGGACCGAGCACGGCGGTCACGGTCCGGGCGCGCACACTCGGCGGAAGCTGGGAGTTGGGAGACTGAAGCATGTGGTGCGACGACGCGAGACGCGACCTCTTGGGCGAGGGCAAAACTGGGCGGCGAAAATCCGGCAGACCCACCCGCAGGCAGGGCGACACACAGATTTCTGGTACCACAGTCGGCACGCGCATGTCGCGCATTCTTTTGCCAACGACAGGCGGTGACACCCCGCGAATCGCCCCGCCCGCCGGCTCAACGCCCTGCAACCGGAACGAGTCCGGAACAAAGCCGGACCGAATCGCTGCCGACAGCATGTTCATGGTTTGTTTTATACAAGATGTGGTGCCAAAATGGCAGAATGGTCCGAAATCATGAATCGGCACAGGATATTGGCCCTGCCGCGAATGGCAGAAGGCGTCGCGCATCGCATCTGCCAAATCCTTGCGATTTCGTAAACTCCGACGGCAAAGTTCGAGCGATCCGGTTAACCTTTCAACTAAAGCGGGAACAAAGCCTGTCCGAATCGCTGACGGCAGAATGTTCCTGTTTTGTTTTCCCAAGATACAGTGGCTTGCCGCCTACACGCACCGAGATGCGGACGCGAGGGCGCAACGCGCTCGCGGCGGGGGCCTCCCCGGCTTTACCGCTCCGTTCCGTTTTGGCACAGATAGCAGGATGGTGCAGCGCACCACCTTTCCTTGCGACGCCGCGCCCTGTAAAACCCGTCGGGAAAGCCAATACAGGAGGGGTAAATTTGGCCATTCGCAAGATTCTCGTCGCCAACAGATCCGAGATTGCCATCCGCGTGTTCCGCGCGGCGACCGAACTGGGCATGCGCACCGTTGCCGTCTATGCCGAACAGGACAAGCTCGCCCTGCATCGCTTCAAGGCCGACGAGGCGTATCAGATCGGACGCGGCCCGCACCTGGAGGCCCCGCTCGGCCCGATCGAGTCCTACCTGTCGATCGACGAGATCCTGCGGGTCGCCAAGGCCTGCGGCGCGGATGCCATTCACCCCGGCTACGGCTTCCTGTCGGAAAGCCCGGAGTTCGCCGACGCCTGCGCAGAAGCCGGCATCGTCTTCATCGGCCCGCGTCCCGAGACCATGCGGCGGCTCGGCAACAAGGTTTCGGCGCGCGACCTCGCCGTCGAGGCCGGCGTTCCGGTGATGCCTGCGACCGATCCACTGCCCGACGACATGGAGACGGTGCGCCGGCTTGCCGCCGAAATCGGCTATCCTGTGATGCTCAAGGCCTCCTGGGGCGGCGGCGGGCGCGGCATGCGCGTGATCGGCGACGAGGAAACGCTGCTGCGCGACGTGGAAGCCGCCAAGCGCGAGGCCAAGGCCGCCTTCGGCAAGGACGAGATCTATCTGGAAAAGCTCGTCGAGCGCGCCCGACACATCGAGGTGCAGATTCTCGGCGACAGCCACGGCAACCTGCTGCATCTGTTCGAGCGCGACTGCTCCATCCAGCGACGCCACCAGAAAGTCGTGGAACGGGCGCCGGCCCCCTATCTCACGCCCGAGCAACGCAAGGAAGTCAGCGACTACGGCCTGAAGATCGGCAAGGCGACCAACTATCGCGGTGCCGGAACGGTCGAGTTCCTGATGGATGCCGATACGGGCAAATTCTACTTCATCGAGGTCAATCCGCGCATCCAGGTCGAACACACGGTCACCGAGGAGGTGACCGGCGTCGATCTGGTCAAGGCGCAGATCCGCATCGCCGCCGGCGCCATGATCGGAGACCCCGGCTCGGCGATCCCGACGCAGGACGCGATCAAGCTCAACGGCCACGCGTTGCAGTGCCGGATCACCACCGAGGATCCCGAGCAGAACTTCATTCCCGACTACGGCCGCATCACCGCCTATCGCGGCGCGACCGGTTTCGGCATCCGCCTGGATGGCGGCACCGCCTATTCCGGCGCGGTGATCACCCGCTTCTACGATCCGCTCCTGGAAAAGGTCACCGCCTGGGCGCCCTCCGCCGAAGAGGCCGCCCAGCGCATGGACCGTGCCTTGCGCGAGTTCCGCATCCGCGGCGTCGCGACCAACCTGGTGTTTCTGGAAAACGTGATCGGCCACCCGGATTTCCGGGGCAACAACTACACCACCCGCTTCATCGACGAGACGCCGGCGCTGTTCGAGCAGGTGACGCGGCGCGACCGTGCGACCAAGCTCCTGACCTATATCGCGGATGTCACCGTCAACGGCCATCCGGAGACCAAGACCCGGCCGCGCCCGCCCGCCGAGGCGGCAACTCCGCAGGCGCCCGCCATCGACGCGCCGATCAAGAACGGCACGCGCCAGCTCTTGGAAGAACTCGGCCCCGCCGGTTTCGCCGACTGGATGAAGGCGGAGCGCCGCGCGCTCGTCACCGACACCACGATGCGCGACGGCCACCAGTCGCTGCTCGCCACCCGCATGCGCAGCCATGACATCGTCGCGGTGGCCGACGCCTATGCGCGCGGCATGCCGCAGCTGTTCTCGCTGGAATGCTGGGGCGGAGCGACCTTCGATGTCGCCATGCGCTTTCTCACCGAAGACCCTTGGGAGCGGCTTCGCCTGATCCGCGAGCGCGCGCCCAACATCCTGCTGCAGATGCTTCTGCGCGGCGCGAACGGCGTCGGCTACACCAATTATCCCGACAATGTCGTGCGCCATTTCGTCAAGCAGGCGGCAAACGAGGGCGTCGATCTCTTCCGCGTGTTCGACTGCCTAAACTGGGTGGAGAACATGCGCGTCTCGCTCGACGCGGTGATCGAGGAGGACAAGCTCTGCGAGGGCGTAATCTGCTATACTGGCGACCTCAACGACAGCGCCCGGCCGAAATACGATCTCGCCTATTACATCCGCCTGGCGAAGGATCTTGAAAAGGCCGGCTGCCACATCCTCGGCGTCAAGGACATGGCCGGACTGATGAAGCCGGCGGCGGCACGGGAGCTCTTTTCTGCCCTCAAGCAGGAAGTCGGCCTGCCGATCCACTTCCACACCCATGACACCTCGGGCATTTCCGCCGCCAGCGTGCTCGCCGCCGTCGACGCGGGGGCCGATGCCTTCGACGCGGCGATGGACGCCTTTTCGGGGCTCACCTCGCAGCCCGCGCTCGGCTCGCTGGTTGCAGCCCTCAAGGACACGCCCCGCGACACGGGGCTGGACGCCGGCACGATTCGCGACCTGTCGCTTTACTGGGAGGCGGTACGCAACCAGTACAGCGCCTTCGAAAGCGACCTGAAAGCACCGGCCTCCGAGGTCTACCTGCATGAAATGCCGGGCGGCCAGTTCACCAACCTGAAGGAACAGGCCCGTTCGCTCGGGCTGGAAAGCCGCTGGCACGAGGTCGCGCAGGCCTATCACGACGTCAACATGATGTTCGGCGACATCGTCAAGGTGACGCCCTCGTCCAAGGTCGTCGGCGACATGGCCCTGATGATGGTGGCGCAGGGCCTCAGCGTTGCCGACGTGCTCTCGCCGGACAAGGACGTCGCCTTCCCCGAAAGCGTGGTGCAGATGATGCACGGCGACCTCGGACAGGCGCCGGGCGGCTTTCCCGAAGACATCCAGAAGCGCGTGCTCAAGGGAGAAAAGCCGATCACGGTGCGTCCGGGCGCGCTGCTGGACGACGACGACCTGGAGGCCCGCCGCGCGGAAATCGCGGAAAAGACCGGCACGGACATCAACGAGGCGGAACTGGCCTCCTACCTGATGTACCCCAAGGTCTTCACCGAGTTCGCGGCGGCGCGCGAGGTTTATGGTCCCGTCAGCGTGCTGCCGACCCCGATCTACTTCTACGGCCTCCCCGCCGGCGAGGAGGTGATGGTCGACCTGGAACCGGGCAAGACACTGGTCGTGCGCTGCCAGGCGATCGGCGAGACCGACGAGAACGGCGAATGCAAGGTGTTCTTCGAGCTCAACGGCCAGCCGCGTATCATCAAGGTGCCCGACCGGGCGCATGGAGCCGCCGGGGCCGCCGCGCGACGCAAGGCGGAAGACAACAACCCAGCGCATGTCGGCGCGCCGATGCCCGGCGTTATCTCCACAGTCGCTGTCTCCGCCGGCCAGAAGGTGACGGCCGGCGACGTGCTCGTCTCCATCGAGGCGATGAAGATGGAAACCGCGCTCCATGCCGACCGCAACGGAACCGTTTCCGAAGTGGTCGTGAGCGCGGGACAGCAGGTCGACGCCAAGGATCTGTTGGTGGTGCTCGCCGACGTCGAAGACTGAAACAGCGGCGAGAAGATGGAGCCGCAATGAGCCTCGCCATCGCCAGTGACGATCTGCGCCGGACATTCCTGCACCTGCAGGGACTGTCCGGCGCGCCCGGCCGGAAGCTGGATACCGACGGCTGCCAGGTGCTGATCCGCGACCTCGGCTTCGTCCAGGTCGACAGCATCAACACGGTGGCGCGCGCCCATCACCAGATCCTGTTTTCGCGCAACCAGACCTATCGGCCCGACCAGCTTGCGCGGCTGCTGGAAACCCGTCGCGACCTCTTCGAGAACTGGACGCATGATGCGTCATGCATTCCGGTGGAGTTCTATCCCCTGTGGCGGCACCGTTTCGCGCGCGAACGCGACCGGATGAAGGCGCGCTGGACCAACTGGCACGGCCATGACTTCAAGGCGGAGCTGGACAAGGTGCTTGCCCGCATCCGGGATCACGGCCCGGCGGGCACCCGCGACTTCGACCGCGACGGCCCGCGCAAACAACCCGGCTGGTGGAACTGGCATCCGGGAAAGGCGGCGCTGGAATATCTCTGGCGCACCGGCGAGATCGCCGTCACCCGCCGGGAGAACTTCGCCAAGATCTACGACCTCGCCGAACGGGTCATTCCGCCGGAGCATTTCGGGCGCGAGATCGCGCATGATGCCTTCGTCGACACGGTCTGCGCAGAGGCGATCCGGCGGCTCGGCGTTGCCACTTCAGGCGAGATCGCGGCGTTTTTCGACCTGATCACGCCTGCGGAAGCCGCCAGTTGGTGCGCGGCCAACCTTGGCGGCCGCATCCGCGCCGTCGCCGTGGATGGGAGTGGCGGACGCCGTGCCGCCTTCGCACGCGCCGATATCGAAACCTGTCTCCGGGAAACGCCCGCCCCGCCGAAGCGCCTGCGCGTGCTCAGTCCCTTCGATCCCGTGCTGCGCGACCGCAAGCGCGCCGAACGGCTGTTCGGTTTCCGCTACCGGATCGAGGTCTTCGTTCCCGCGCCAAAGCGCGTCTACGGCTATTACGTCTTTCCGCTTCTGGAAAACGACCGGATCATCGGACGCATCGACGTGACCTGCAAGCGCGCCGAGGGCCGGCTTGCCGTCAGGGCGCTCTGGCCGGAACGCGGCGTGCGTTTCGGGAGCGGTCGCCAGGACAGGCTGGAGGCGGAGCTTTCCCGCATGGCCCGCTTCACCGGCATGGAAGAGGTGACATTCGAGGGCGGATGGCTGCGCGACCCTGTCGGGTGACAGCGCGCGACTAGCGCTCGCCGAAGGCGGTGTCGAGCGAGCGCACGATCGGCTTCAGCATGTAGCGCATCAGCGACTTGGAACCGGTGACCACATTGGCCTGAACCACCATGCCCGGCAGCACAGGACGGATATTGGCGCCCGAACCGACCTCGCGCGCTGCGAGCGCGATCACCGCCTTGAAATAGGCCTCGCCGTTTTCGTCCTTGAAGCTCGAGGCGGAAATCGTGCGCACCGTGCCCTGGACCGAGCCGTATCGGCTTGCATCGTAGCTGGTCACCTGCACGTCGGCCGCGTCACCTTCCTTGATGTGACCGATGTCCTTCGGCTCGACCTTGACCTCCGCGACGAGGTCCTCCTCGAGCGGCACGATCTCGGCGACCAGGTCGCCGGGCCTGACCACCGACCCGGATCCGGATTGCTCCACCGACTTGACGAGGCCGCCCACCGGCGCCCGAACGACGAGCCGGTCGGCCCGGTCCTGAAGCCCGGCGAGCTGTTCGCGAAGCTCCGCGCGCTCCTCGCCGATCTTGCTCTTCTGTTCGGCAACCTGCTGCAGCACGTCCGCCCGCGCCTTTGCCAGTCCCGCCTGCGCTTCGGCCAGGCCGGCGCGAGCCTGCCCGAGCTGGCCGACAACGCCGGCGAAGTCGTTTTCCGCAGCGTGCAGCTGGGTCTTGGCCTCCAGATACCGACGACGCGAGGTATAGCCTTCCTTCAGCAGCTCGCTCTGGATCGCGACCTTCTCGCGCTCCGTCTCGAGCTGCTGTTGCAGCAGCTCCTTGCGCGCCACGAGGCCGGCGATTTCCGCCTCGCGTTGATCGACCCGGGCGGCAAGCGCATCCTGTTCCTTCTTGCGGGAGCGCAGATTGGCGAGGAAGGCATCGCGCTGGCGGTCGCTGAGCGCGATCCGGCCACTGACACCGCGCAGGCCCGCGCCGCCGCCGGCGTCTCCAAGCGCCTCCGCGTCGAGACGCTCGTCTTCCAGCGTCAGCCAGTCGAGCCGCACCCGGATACGGGCGAGTTCGCTGCTCGCGTCGCTCGCGCGAAGCTGCATCAGCGGCGCGCCCGCCTCGACGAGATCGCCCTCGCGCACGAGGATCTTCTCGACAATGCCGCCTTCCAGATGCTGCACCGGCTGCACGGCCCCGGAGGGCACGATTTCTCCGCGCGTCGGCGCAACCTCGCGGATTTCGCCGATGCTGGCCCACAACAGGAGAGCGATCACCAGCCCGCACAGGATGTAGAGCGCGCGACCGATGGCGCGCGGCGGCTCGCCGTCCTCCAGCTCGAGCGGGAGCGACAGGCGTCCGGAAACACTGCGTTGATTTGCGGGCGACTGCACCAAACACACCCCTGACGGAACTCGATACCAAATCCGGCTGCCAGTCTAGGCGCACACCGTTAATAGAGCGTGTGAAACACGCCTCCATGCGCGCGGCTCCGGGGCGCGACCCAAACGGCGGCTACGCCGCATTCATGATCCGCGGCACGATCTCGTCGGGCGTCCCCTGCGCGGCGATCCGTCCCTCGCGCATGTAGATGACCCGGTCCGCGAGCCGCATGTGGCTCGGCCGGTGCGTCACGAGAAAGACGGTGGCCCGGCCCTTGAGCGCACGGATCTTGTCCATGAGAAGCTTGTCGCTCTCGAAGTCGAGATTGTTGCCGGGATCGTCGAGCAGATAGAGCGCCTCGTCGCGCACGAAGGCGCGGGCGAGCGTGATCTTCCGCTTCAAGGAGTCCGGCAACCGGCGCAGAACCTGGCTCGAGAGCCGCGTCTGGAAGCCGTCGGGCAACAGACCCTGGTCCGACAGAAGATCGACCTCCGCAGCCGCGCGTGCCAGGTCCGCGTCGCTTGCCTGCGGATTGGAGAGGCGAATGTTCTGGGCCAGCGTGCCGTAGAAGAACTCGGCCGTCTGCGGCACATAGCCGACGGACTGGCGCCACTCGCCCACGTCCAGCTGGCGGATGTCGAGCCCGTCGACGATGACCGCTCCGCCCTGCGGCGGATAGAGACCCAAAAGAATCTTGAGAAGGGTGGATTTTCCCGCGCCGCTCGGCCCGGCGATGGCGATCAGTTCGCCAGGCTTCACCCGCAGATCGATACCGCGAAGCGCCGGCTCGCTCTTGTTGGGGTAGCGGAACACCAGCTGGTTGATCGCGACCGCCCCCTTGAACCGCCGGTTCATGGACGGCGCTTCTCCGGGCGTGCGCTCCTGCGGCAGGCGCATCAGCGCATTGACCTGCTCGACGGTCTGCTGCGCCTGGCCGATGCGGCTGAGTGAGAGAAAGGCCTGGTTGAGCGGGTTGAGCACGCGCCACGCAAGCGCCATTACCGCGATAAGCGCACCCTGGCTCATGTCGCCGTTCAGCACCTGAACGGCGCCGAGACCGAGAATGCCGACCCCGCACAACGACATCAGCATCTGCGAGATCGCCTGCACCGTCTGCTGGATCATCCGGGTGCGCAGGTTCTTTTGCGCATGATCGGCGGACAGCCGGCGATAACGTTCGATCCAGACCGTCTCCGCCGAAAGGTCGCGGATCGATCCCTGATGGGTGATCGTCTCGATCGTCAGGTTCTGAAGGTTGGATTTCGCCTGGCCGGAGGCGGCGATTGCGCTGCGCATCTTCGGAATCGCAAACACCGCCATGA
The DNA here is from genome assembly GCF_000423705.1 of Stappia stellulata DSM 5886. Lineage (GTDB taxonomy): Bacteria > Pseudomonadota > Alphaproteobacteria > Rhizobiales > Stappiaceae > Stappia > Stappia stellulata. The sequence goes on from NZ_AUIM01000013.1 coordinate 117,572, forward strand.
TCGCATAGAGCGCAATCAGCACGACCGGCAGCCAGACGAGCTGCCCGCCAAAGATGGCGATCGCGCCCAGAAACAGCAGCGAAAACGGCAGGTCCACCGCAGCATTGGCCAGCGGACCGGTGAAGATTTCCCGGATACCCTCGAACTGGCGCAAGCGTGCCAGCTGCGCGCCGATCGGCGCCGATCCCGTGAGGACAAGCGGCAAATGCAGGATCTGGACAAAGGCCTCGTTGCCGATTGTCGTGTCGAGCCGCGCGCCGAGATAGGCCTGCAACGAGGCGCGAATGCGCTTCAGCAGGTAGTCCGCGACGAGAATGACCGCGATCCCGACGCTCAGCGTCACGAGCACGGACACGGACTTGGCGCCGATGGCCTTGTCGTAAACCGCCATGACAAAGAGCGGCACCGCGAGCGCGAGACTGTTCAGCACGAAGCCAAGCGCGAAGATCGAAAGCGTCAGCTTGCGGAACCGCCCAAGCGCGAACCCCAGCCAGCCGCGCCGGCGCGCATCGGCTGCTTCCGTGCCGCTGTCCGGTTCGCGAAAAACGAAAACGGCTCCCTCGCCCGCCTTCGGGCGAAGCGTCTTTTCCGTGCCGGAGCTGGCGTCGAAGGCGCGAAACCCGCCTTCCGCCGAAAGTCCCAGCAGGGCATAGACATGCCCGTCGCACGAATAGATGCAAGGCAAATGCCCTTCGCGCAGCGCGGTCGCGCCGCCCGTGAACCGGCGCGTCGGTCGATCCAGGCGGCTCAGCACCGCCCGCAGCTCGTGAACGGAAAACAGCCCGTCGAAATGCGGCATCGCCTCGAAGATCAGACGCTCGTTGCCACGCCAGGAAAGCGCCTCAAGCAACACCCGCAGACACGGCTCGAGACCGGCGTGATCTTCCGGCGCCGGAACGGGAGGCGGCCCGTCCTCCTCTGCCGGTCGCCCCAGCGCGCGCGTCAGGGCGTTGAGCTGCCGGTGGACCGCATTCCTGCGGACCGGCGCTTCGGAAAAGCCTGTTGCAGCGGGGTCCCGCGTCATGGCTGCGCCCTCATGCCGTCAACTTTCCGCTGATCGAAAACGGCCTTGCCGGCGCGGCCGCGGAAGGCATCGTGTCGGGACCGGCTTTCGCGGCGTCCTGGACCGGTTGGTCGGCGACCGGCTCCGGATTGACGGCGCTCACCTGCCCGTCGGCAACCTCCAGCAGGTGGTCGGAGATTTTCAGAAACGACGGGCGATAGCTGACGATCAGGATCGTCATGTGCCCGCGCAAGCTCTTCAGGGCCTCGATGAGGAGCGCCTCGCTGCGCTGGTCGAGTGGCGCATTCGCCTCGTCGAGGATCAGGACCCGCGGGTCGCGCGCCAGCGCGCGGGCAATGGCGATGCGCTGTTTCGTCGCCCCCGGAAGCGCATCCATGACGCCGACGCCGAGATCGGTGTCATAGCCATTCGGCAGAAGATGAATATCGTGCTCCAGGCCGATGAGCGCCGCGGCCTCCCGGGCGCGTTCCGGAGCGGCACTGCAACCGAACATCGTGAGGTTTTCCAGGATCGTGCCCCGGAACAGCGGCGCGGCCGGACCGACGTAGGAAATGCGCTCGCGCAGCGCCGTGTGAGCCGGTCCGTAGAGATCGTGACCGCCATGACGGATCGTGCCGCTGTCGGGCTGCAGGTCGCCGGACAGGATGCGCATCAGGGTCGAGCGTCCGCTGCCGTCGGCCCCCAGGATGCCGGTAATCGCGCCGGCCTCGACCGCAAACGACGCGCCCTCGAACCCCGCGCCCGCCTTGCGCTTGCTGCGGAACGACAGGTCGCGCACGTGAATGCCCTCGCCGAAATCCTCGAGCGTTCCCGCGAATTCCTGTTGTTCCGGCAGGTCGAACAGACGCAGGCCCTCGGCCACATCGTGACGGGTTCGCTGGACTTCGCCAAGCGCCGAAATGCCCCGCAGGACGGGCTGGATTACCTGGCCGGTCAGCAATGTGCACGCCGCCACCGCACCAACGCTCAAGGAGCCGCCGATTGCCAGAAGCGCACCGGCGAAGACGACCGAGATCGTCGCGATGGAGGAGTACAGGCCGATGGCGTTCTGCGAGCTGTTCGCCAGCTGGATGGCGGTATAGCTGCATTCCCCGACCTGGCGCTGAAGGCGCTCGTAGCGCCGCACCATCTGCGGCTCCAACGCCAGCGCTTTCACCGTCTGGATATGCGACATCACCTCGATCACGAAGTCGTACTTGCGCGAATCGCTCTCGCTGCGCGCCTCGATGGAGGCCGTGACGGCCTTGTTGCGGCGGATGTTCAACACGGCGAAAATTGCGATGAGCGCCACGGGAACAAGCGCGACCGGTCCGCCGATGATCGCCATCAACACGAGAAAGACGCCGGTGGCCGGGATGTCGATCGCCAGCAGACGCGTCTGGCCGCCATAAAAATCCGCGACCGCGCCAAGCGATCCGAAACGCTGCATGTGGTCGCTGAGCGGTGTGGCGCCGAGCTTGTCCGGCTGGGCCTGCACGACGCGACGGAACGCAGCAAGGCCGATGCGATGCCCGAAAGACGCCGCCGACCAGCCCATCAGATGCGCCCGGGCGATCTTCAGTCCGGCGTCCAGTACCATCACCGCCATGAGACCGAGGATCAGCAGCGACAACGTGTGCGTCGATGCATTGGGAAGGATGCGGTCGTAGACCTGCAAGACGGTCAGCGGCAACGCCAGCGACAACCCGTTGACCAGGATCGACGCCGTGATGACCGGCGCGCTCAGGGGCGGCGACGCAATCGTGCCGCCATGCGATTGCGGCACCGCGATCTCGGGAAGGATCTGCCGCAGCGCCGCAAGCAAGCGGGGTCGGCCGGATTGTGGGACTGGCGTCGTCATACACCGAGATTGAAGCTATTTTCTTTTAAATTTCTTTACCAAGAATCCGTCCGCTTGACCGGAAGTGGCCCAAAACCCGGCTTTCCGAGATCGATTTAACGATTGTGCAGCGGATTGACCGCTTTCATCGGGCAAAGTCACAACTCGAATGGCGGATCCCATGTCCGACGATACCTCGCACACCCCTCAGACGCCGGTGCCCGCACCGGGCGGCCCGCGCAACGCGGTGACGTCGGGCGGGCAGGATGGCGTGGCCGCCAGGAACCGGGTCGACGCCGACCGCAAGGCGCTGAAGGAAGCGCATGAATACGATCACGATCCGTCCGATCCGGTCTCCAACGAAACGACGCTTTCAAGCCTGCATCTTGGCGCGGTGAGCGGCGCAGCCCTGGCCGCGACGATCCGGCAGGGCACGGCCATGCCCGCAGCCGGGGAAGAGATGCCGCCCGCCGGCGAGCCGTGGCAGCCGCCGCACGCGCAACATCGAGCGGCCGTGCGCGGCACGACCGACGACGATGTCGATGCCGGTGGGTTCGTGCCCGACGCCGCAGCCGCTGCTCCGCTCGGGTCCTCGACCTATCGCGGATCCTCCGCGCCCGTGGCCCCGGTGGCGACATCGTCGTCGGCGCCAGCCCCCGCATCCGGCGATTTCGGCGCGCCTGTAGCGGCCGCCGGGGCCGTCGCCGACACGCCCGTGCAGAACGAAGGCGCCGCAACAGCCTCCGGTGGATCGGTGCCGCAGGATCTTTTTGACGTCTCGCCGGTCACCGACACGGATGGTTCTGCGAACACATTGGCGGAAGACGCCGCCGGCGGAACCGCCGTGGGCATCGTCGCGAATGCCAAGGATGCCGATGCGACCGACAGCGTCAGCTACGCCGTCGACGACGCCCGCTTCACCGTCGACCCCGACGGCACGGTGCGCGTCGCAGACGGTGCAAGCTTCGACGCGGAGACGGAGTCCAGCATCGACGTCACTGTCACCGCGACCTCCACCGATGGCAGCACCTCGTCGGAAACCTTCGCGGTCGACGTCACCGACGTGAACGAGAGCGCCGTCTCACCGGTCACCGACACGGACGCCAGCGCCAACACCCTGGCCGAAGACGCCTCCGGCGGAACCGCTGTGGGCATCGTCGCAAACGCCACGGAT
>NZ_AUIM01000014.1 GCF_000423705.1 Stappia stellulata DSM 5886
AAGGCAAGATCGAACGCTGGCATCAGACGCTCAAGAACCGTGTGCTGTTGCAGAACTACTTCCTGCCAGGCGATCTCGAACAGCAAATCGAAGCGTTCGTCGAACACTACAACCATCAGCGTTACCACGAGAGCCTCGACAACGTCACACCCGCCGATGCCTACTTCGGCAGGGCAGCAGCCATCATCAAGCGAAGAGAAAGGATCAAGCGAAAGACACTCGAACATCGGCGCTTGCAACACCGCAAGCTCGCCGCCTAAACATCAAACCGAGACGAGGCCCACACTCCGCAAACTTACGCCGCAAGTTGTGCCAAATGTTCTGACGACGGACAGTCTGCCAATCGGTCCTGATCCCAATCCACCCGCTTCGGCAGATCTGCGACGACGGTGAAATCGCCATCATCAAAGCGGACCGTGCCGGTGTCTTTGCCCGAAACCTGCCGTTCTTCGGCGGCCCGGGTAGCATAGCGGACGGCCAGTCCGGCATCGAAGCGGGTCTTGGCGGCCTTGTCGCGCTTCAGACGCTCATCGAGCTCGCGCTGCAAGATCGCCAGAAGCTCAACCGGCAGGGCCGCGATTTCGGCTGCGCTGAGGGACGGCAGATCGTCGGGCGTGGGGGTGTTCTCGGGGAAAGGCATGAAATGGTCTCCGTGATCGGTGAAAAAGGATTGGAAGGCGGGCTTCACGCGGCCTCGAGCAGGCGGACTGACAAGGCGGCACCGCTGGATCGGGGTTTGGGCCGGGCGACGGCGATGTAGGCGAAGTGGTCGGGGCCGATCCGCGCCTGCACGAGATGGACAAGGTTCTGCTCAGCCGCGCGAAGGGCGGCTGCCGCGACCTGGCGCAAGGCGCGCTGACGGTCAGCAGGAAGTTTCGACAGGACGGCGGTGGCATCGACCGCGAGAAACCCGCGGTGATAGATCAGCGTCTCGCCGGGTTCGGCCTGCGCGATCCAGGCGCAGAGTCCGACCTCGTCCAGACCGTTAGCGGCGCAAAACGGCACCACCCGGTCGGCCGCAAAATCATCGAGGCGGACCATCATGCGGCACCGGCATGCGCATCAGCGCCGGTGCTGTGGCGCAACTGGTCCTGCTCGAATGCGGTGATATCCTCCATGCGGTAAACCACACGGCCGCCCAGCTTCATGAACTGCGGGCCTTCTCCGGCCCACCGCCACCGCTCCAGCGTGCGGTGCGAGATGTTCCAGCGCCGGGCCAGTTCTTTCTGATTGAGGTGTTTGAGCTGCATCTTCGTCTCCTGTCGCTCGCTGCGTTGGGAAGAAGATGCGAAATCCTGCTGTGGGATGTTGTCAGGATCTAAGTGGGATACGGAGGGGGATCAGTTTGAGTCTTGCAACTCAGCGGCGAACGCCGTGGCGGGGGATGGTGATCCCACTCTCATCCCCGGCGCATCCCACTGCGGAGCCGGAGGGACGCACGCGCTCGAACGGGACGGACCGGAATCAACCGCAGTTCAGGCGGTAGTTTCCGCGACCGTTTGATTCGATCAGCGATCGCCACTGCTTCTGGGATTTGAACACGTCGGACATTTTCAGGCTCTTCGAGCCAGCCGCCGACAGGATCGCCTTACCGCTCTGCCAAGCCTCGCCACGGTGCGCCGCCTCATGTAGCGCACGGACAACCTGCGCCTGGATGGGGCCAATGCGAAACTGGTGCCCGCCGCAACGGACGTCGTGATAGTCAGGTGATGCGCTGAAGATTGGCAGCTGCGGACCGGTCTCTGCGCCGGAGAACCCAGTCTCCGCTTCAAAACGATCACGTTCCTCGCGCCTTAGCAGCAGATCTCCGATCATCACGAAGATCGGTTCAGCTTCGCCATAGAGGGTTGCATAGGACGCGCGCGGCGTACGAAAATCGCTGAGATGGGCCTCGCTGCACCGGAAGAGCTGGAAGACGTCCTGCGCATACAGATCGATGAGACCGCTAAAGCGGCTCTGCTCCCATGGCACGCGGAACCGCTCCCCGTTACCGGTTTCCTCATAGTCGCCCAGTTCCAACGGCAAACCGAAGACACGCACCGACAGCCGCAGCTTGTCGTTCTCCGCCAGATAGATCAGGTCGGCTTCGGAGATGGACCAGCGATCGAGGATCTCCGGCAGAGTAAAATACGCCTTCTCGATCTCCATCTGACCCCCGATTCCTGCCATTGAGTGTTTAGGGTATGTTCTAAATCCTTGACGCCCTCCGATCAATCCTGTTTTATCCTATTTGATCCACAGCCCTCTGGGGAAAACATGGCCGAGCATCACACGCTCTCTGACCGCCTTCGCGCCCGCGCTCAGCAACTCGGGCTGAGCCCCGCCCACGTCGCAGAGATGGCCGGAGTCAATCGATCCTTCGTCTATGACATCCTGCGCGGCCGCTCAGCGCGGCCCGGCATCGACAAGCTGGCGGAGGTCGCTCGCGTGCTGAAGGTCGAGCGGGAATGGCTGATCCATGGCATCGGTGAGGTCGAGGGCGAGCCGCCCTTCATCGAGAACCCTGACGAGACCTTCGTGGCGATCGCCCATGCCAGCCCACGCCCCTCTATGGGCGGTGGTGCCGTGGTGACTGAGGATCACGACACACCGGGCCGCGCCTATCACTTCCGCCGGTCTTGGATAAAGGGCAGCCTCAAGGCCAGCCCGTCGCAGCTGCGCATCATGCACGTCGAGGGCGACAGCATGGCGCCGACCCTGCTAGATGGGGACACGGTGCTGGTCGACATGACACGTCGAGCGCCGAACCCACCCGGGATCTTCGTGCTGGACGATGGGATGGGGCTTGTCGCCAAGCGGCTCGAGCATGTGCCCAACAGCGATCCGCCCGCTGTGCGGGTGATCTCGGACAACGGCTTCTACAGTCCCTACGAGCGGAGCGCCGAAGAAATCCACATCATCGGCCGCATCCGCTGGTTCGCGCGGGAGATTTGAGATGATCGAATTCCGCCAGATCGACGATGCAGACCCCGCGCTGGCGCATTCACCGATGGTGCGGGCGCTCGATAAGACCTTCGCCTACATCACTGAGCATGGTGGCATCGGGCTGACGCCGTCGAAGGCCTTCAATCGCGTATTCGTGCATTGGGCAGCGCGGGAGTTCGACTGGCCTAGCTATTCCGAGGAAGACCTCTTCGCCATTAACAAGGTGCTGAACGAGATCGACTTTGGCCCGCTCATGGATCTGCACGATGTGATGATCGCGCTGAAGATCGGGCGGCACTACAAGGGACAGTTCAAGCTGAGCAAGGTGGGTCAGGGACTGGTCGGGCATCCTGGTCGCATCTTCGGTATCGTCACGCCGTTTTACCTATTCGAGGTCAATCACGCCCGCTTCTCGCGTTTCGATGAAGAGCCGATCTTGGGCAACTGGGACGTGTTCCTGAACGTGTTGAACGTCGAGACCGAGGACGGCGCGACCGGCGCTTACCTCCGACAGGTGCTGTTCGACGAGCCGGATCCAACCGGTGCTTTCGACGATGTGCTGAGCAGCCTCTATATCCAGGTGCTTCGGCCTCTCTGCTGGGCCGGGTTGCTGTACATGGACCGCGCCAAGGGCTTCCGGAGCACCGAGCAAAGCGTTTTCACCAAGACGCCATTATGGCGGGCGGCACTGCGGTTGGAGACCGATTATATAGTGAGCGGGGCGACAAGGCACTGACAGCCATTGCTTCGTTATGAAACTCGGGCCAAACGTCCGAAGGCAGCCCAGACGTTGGATCTGAAAGTAAAGGATGTCGGAGGTCAGCCCATGGTGTGGGATTCACCTCCGCGCATTGTGCGGCGCCTCAACATGGCTAATCTAGCCTTTTCTAAAAGACGCCGTGGAGGAGTAGAATACTAAATGCCCGAACCAATCCCGGCTGACGCGCCCGTCGACGTGTTCTTTGCGCGATCCATTGCGAACCTGGAAGATTTTCCCACGCCCGTTATTGCGATTATACCCGACAACGACAACCCGGGTTGGAATGACTTTGGTCGCAACTTCTTTGCCAAACTATACGTTCGTCCCGTGGCAGGAGGTACCTTAGACTTTCACATGCGGGTGATGTTCCAGGGAAGGCACCGCAGTTCGGCTGTTTTCGCTGAGCTCTTTGAACAGTACGGCAACGTCCTGCAAGTAGACGCCGTTGAACAGCCTTTCGCTACGCTATTACCTGATGTCGAAATGTACCGTGATGTTATTGGAGCGCTTGGATTCGATGTTGGAATAAGCGCATTGCGGATGATGCACGATGCCACGGTCGCCCGGACGGAGGGGAACAATCCTGAGCTCCTCGAACTGATAAGTACCGAAGATTTCCATTTTGGAGCTCTTCGGCTCGGTGGTGCCTATGATGCTCTCAGACGTGGCGGTCGCCACTTTAGGCCCGACCCGCCACCTCCGGTGGCCGAATTGGCTGCAAATTTCGTCTTTTCGGCCCGAATGCTCAGTGCGGACAACGCCTATACGCTGCCATTCCACTTCCACCCCGATGCAGTCTTTCGAAACAGAACCGCTGTTCTAATAGGCCGAAATGGTGTTGGAAAGACACATCTTCTTAAGGCAATTGTCGATGGGCTTCACAATTCTCTAGGAGAGGAGATTGGGCGCCAACGGTTTATGCCCAGCCTGAACCCCTCTCGGGTAATCGTATTCTCTTCGGTTCCGACGGATCCTTTCCCTCGATCAATTGGGGCGTGGCGCGGTATCGATTATGAGTACTATGCGGTGAATTCTCCAATTGACGATCAGAACGATTCTCTTCTGGCCGCCCTAGTTGCATGTCGAAAAACTGACGAGTTGAACGCCTTCGGACCCTTGCACGACAAATCTCGAATGGATGTTATTGAGGAGGCTCTTAACTCCATTGGGCTGTGGAGGGGCCTTCACCTGCCAATTCTTGCCCAGGCTGCAGAAGACAGGTTGCCTCATGCCATCGACGTCGGGGGGCAAGACTATTTTCCTATTCGCAGGGCACTGAACGAACAGAACTCAATCCGCCTGATCCACCAAATAGACTGGGATCGAGCCGCAGTAATTCTGAATGAACACGGCCAAGTGCGTCGCCTCAGCAGCGGTGAGTATGCAATGATGAGGTTCGCAGCTCAGGCAGCGTCAGCGATTGAACAGGGCAGCTTGCTTCTTCTGGACGAGCCCGAAACACATCTTCACCCAAACTTTATCTCTAACCTCATGGAAATTCTTGATAATCTACTGCAGTCGACTGGATCAATTGCAATAATTGCGACGCACTCAGCATATGTGGTGCGCGAAACGCCTCGAAACTGCGTCAATGTCCTCACCTTGGAGAACCGTCAGATCCGCATCGACCAGCCTCGCATGCAGACATTCGGCGCTACCATCGACAGCATTTCTCAGTTTGTATTTGGAGATACGTCCATGTCACATGGCTTTCAGAAAACCTTGACTGATTGGGCCGACCAGACTGGGCGTGAACTTGGTATTGAAGGTGTCATCGAACGATTTGGGGACCAACTTAATTCGGAAAGCCTTTCCTTCATCGCTCGTCGGCTGGCAGAACCACAGGCTGACGGGCCAGAGAATGACGAACCAGAAGCCTGAGACATGCAGCACCTGCCTTTTCCTGTCCCCGCCGAAGATGATGAGGCGGAAATCAACAGACTAGCCAAGAAGCCTGAGTGGGAGCCCCACCAAGCCGCTTGGATCGCCGCGTATAAGGCATACCAGGCAAATGCCGGAAGTCCTTTTGCCGTTGCTCCGAGCGACTTCGGCCCCGGTGTAGGCGACCGCCAATACTCCCTTTACGACACTCGCAAGGGTTCCGGTGAGCTTCGGCGCATGCGAAGGAAAGAGGGGCTGAAGTCGTGTCCGATTTGCGGGTCGCCAGTAACTGGTGATCTCGACCACTACCTACCTCGCACAGTCTATCCAGAGTTTTCGATCATGCGGGCAAACCTCGTCCCCGCATGCAGCCACTGCAACTCCGGTGGAAAGGGAACTACTGTTCATGGTGGTGAGCCTCGGCGCTTCATTCATCCCTACTTTGACGACTGGGCCGGACAGGAAATTTGGTACGTAGAGATCGTACCGCCATTCAAGGCAGCTAGGTTTATTCCACTTGGCCTTCCAGGCCTTGAAGTGCCACGCGACGAAATTGTGGAGTTCCACTTGAAGAATGTCTTGGGGACGCAGTTTCAATTATCGATGGCAACCGAATGGTCATCGCTTCCAACACAAATCAAAATTCGTGATACTGAACCGAGCATCGCCAGTATAACGACTCAGGTCGATCAAGAACTTCGGGTGGCATGTGCCGCAAAGGGTCAGAATAGCTGGCAAGCAGCTCTCTTTCGTGGCATTCAGCGCAATCCGGACGCAATTCAATATCTGTGTGATGAAGCGATCACCGCCGTTCTTCCACCTGTGGCGTGACCTAAGCTGAAATTAAGGTATTCTTTGTATTGCGTGGTCGCACCGCCGCCTCCCTTTTTTATACGCCTGACCAAGTCCGTTTCCGGATGCGCAACTTTACACTCGTGGCGCTGTGAGAACTGAGTTCCATGCTGGTGGAATACCAGTATAAAGCCTCGCCGCTCTCCGATTTAGCAAAATCCGCCTGCTGCGAATTTTCGACGTTGATCCTTGGTGCGACGGAAGCCCGTGGCACGTCCATCAATCCTACCCAAACCACACGAACGCTTGGCTTCTCTTAGTTTCGCGGCACTACGACAACCCATTGTTTTAACTTGAAATCCCATCCGCATCGCGGCCACCACAGGACAAGACAGCTCCTGAGGTTCGCCCGCCATGCCAGACAACGACGTCAATTTCGCCCCGCCACCCGATACGCTCACCACCGACGAGCGTTTGGCTGAACTTGCCCGGATCCTCGCCACGGCCGTGGATCGCACCAACCCTCCTAGAATAAACGAGAATTCTGCGAACGACGGAGACAGTTCGCTGGACATCCTCGCCCTTGTTCGCCGTCGTCGTCACCAGTTGCGAACCCGAGTTGGAGAGGACGAATGACGAAAACCAAAACGAAATCAGTAGGAAAGAGAACAGATCTTGGTCCTGCGCAGGACCACGCTGTCCTTGCGGACCTGGTCGCGCTGAAGGCCATGACCGTGCCGGAGCTGCGCGAGAAATGGGCGGCAATCTTTGATGCGCCTGCGCCAAACACCAGCCGCCAGAACCTCGAACTGCGGCTTGGCTACCGCATCCAGGAACTGGCCCTCGGCGGCGTTGGCCGCGACACCCGGCGGACGCTGGATGCGCTGGCGGCGGAAGTGGCTTCCGGAGAACCCGGTCAGGTGATGACCGACCCACGACGTCCCTTGCCGGGCACCAAGCTGGTCCGTGAATGGAATGGCGTCGAGCACACTGTCACGGTGCTGACAAAGGGCTTCGAGTGGCAAGGTCGCCGGTACAAATCGCTCTCCGGCGCGGCGCGGGCCATCACAGGTGCGAACTGGAACGGTTGGAAGTTCTTCGGCTTCACCCCACGCCCGAGGATCAGCAAATGACGCGCCAAACACAGCCGCAACCGCCCCGCCGCCTGCGCTGCGCAATCTACACCCGCAAGTCGAGCGAGGAAGGGCTCGACATGGAGTTCAACAGTCTCGACGCCCAGCGGGAGGCGTGCGAGGCCTATATCGCCAGCCAGAAGGCCGAGGGTTGGGTCTGCCTGCGCGACAAATACGACGACGGCGGTTTCTCCGGCGGCACGTTGGAACGCCCCGCTCTGAAGGACCTGATCGCCGATATCGAGGACGGGCTGATCGACATCGTCGTGGTCTACAAGATCGATCGCCTCAGCCGCGCGTTGATGGATTTCTCCAAGCTGGTCGAGATCTTCGACAAGCACGGCGTTACCTTCGTGTCTGTCACCCAGTCCTTCAACACCACCACGTCCATGGGGCGGCTAACGCTGAACATCCTGCTCAGCTTCGCCCAGTTCGAACGCGAGGTGATTGGTGAGCGGATCCGCGACAAGGTCGCGGCCTCGCGCAAGAAGGGCATCTGGATGGGCGGGCCCGTGCCGCTCGGCTATAACGTGAAGGACCGCAAGCTGATTGTGGACCCGGACGAGGCCGAGACGGTGCGGACTATCTTCACGCTCTATGCCCGGTCCAGTTCCACGGCGCAGGTGGTCCGCGAGTTGGACGCCCGCGCGATCCTGACCAAGACCGGCAGGCCCTACGACAAGACCTCGCTCCTCAAGACCCTGCACAACAAGGTCTATCGCGGCCTCGCTGTGCACAAGGGCACGGCCTATCCCGGCGAGCACGACGCGATCATCGACCAGCCACTGTGGGACGAGGTGCACGATGTCATAGCAAACAACCGCGTCAAACGGGTTGCCGTTGCCAAGGAACCCTCACCGGCGCTGCTGCGCGGACTGATCTTCACCGAGACCGGCGTGGCGATGACACTCCATCACACCAAGAAGGGCACGCGGCGCTATCGCTACTATGTCTCGATGGACGCAATCAAGAAACGGCCCAAGGCCGAGATCCGCGGCCCGCAGCGGCTGCCGGGTGGCATGGTCGAGGATGCCGTGGTCGGCGAAATCCGTCGCCTGCTGCGCACCCCGGAGGTCGCAGCACGTGTGTCGCGGACCCTGCGCAAGGATCGGCCAGACCTTAGCGAGGCCGACATCAGCGCGTCGCTCACCCAGTTCGATGAGATGTGGAAGGCACTGATCCCGGCCGAGCAGGCGCGCGTGGTCAGGCTTCTGGTGGCGCGGGTTACCGCCAGCGAGGCCGGATTGGCGGTCGATCTCCGCCACGAGGGTTTGGGTGCAATTGCCGCTCTTGTGGCCCCAGCCAAGTCGGAGGTGGCGTGATGGCAGAGCCCGAAACCCTGCGCGTCCACATCCCGCTCACCCTTCGCAATCGCGGCGGCCGCCCCCGCATTCTGCCGCCCAAGGAGATCGAGGTCGCCATGGAGCGCGGCCAGGACGCCCGCCTTCTGCGTGCCATTGGCCGCGCTTGGGACTGGCGGCACAGGCTGGAGCGCGGCGACGTGAACACCATCGCCGATCTCGCCAAAGCGGAAGGCATCTCCGATCGCTATGTCAGCCGCGTGATCCGGCTGGTATGGCTCGCACCATCGGTGCTGGAGCGACTGGTCCTGCGACGTGAGCCCACGGTACTGTCGATCTTCGACCTCTGCGGCGTGGCGGAGCTGCAGTGGGCCGAGCAGCCGGAACGGGTGTTTGACTGACGCTCTGGCCTTCTCGAGCCCAATCGTATGGAGTGCGATCAGGCATAACCTTTGTCAGAGTCCGGAAATAGCATCGAGGCGTTCTTCTTCCCACTTCCTGATCAAATCCTGCATCTCCCCAGGCAACGGGCCATCAGGCATCGGCAGTTCGTTTAGATGCCGCCACCTTCTATCCAGCCCCTCAAATGAAACCTCATCGGTTCGACCGCGCTTTGCCTGTAAATTGAACAAACCAGCGAGCTCCGGCGACAGCGGCTTTTCCTCGGCCCAACGCTTCGCTATCCACAGTGTCACATCGACTAGTTCCAAACCGGCACTCTCATCGCCTGGCCGAAAGATCGGCGATACCTCGGGCATGTTCGACATGTCGAACGACGGCATTCCCGGCCCCATATCCCCTTTGTGACCTCGCATTTTTTGGTAAATCTCGGACAGTTCGAGTTGGGCGCGGTTGAACTGGGTTTGACGATCAACCGTTATTGCCCGCACCTTTCTGGACTGACGCGCGGCCTGCTCCGCAACCGACTGGAGTACCTGTTGGAAGCCGACCAAGTTCGGAGATATCTGTAACGCCGAATCCTTATTGCTGACGCCATAGTCGATCTCAAACGGGTTCGCCGCTGCCCACTTCAGCCCGCCAGAAACCAGCTCTCTGGATCGTTGATCCGGCAACCAGCTGACCCGTTCCAACAAGGTCGCACAGATCTCTTTTAGGAGTTCAGCGCACCTGGCTGGATGTCGCTCCTGCCGCGCCGCCCATGCCTTCTCCGCAGTTGCCCGATCAAAGAGGTGTGCGACCTTGAAGAGAAGCGCATAGCGCAAAGGCGTCCAGTAGTGCTGCCATGTGATAGCTTTGTTGATCCCGGAGTCGAAAACCTGATCGAAAAAGCTGATAACGGCGTGATCGGGCTTCGATACTTTGTAGAGCGAAAACCTGACGTCCCGCTCGGTGCTAAATTTCGCAATTGTGGAAGCAACTTCTGACAGCCGAGCGACGCCGAGTTCGTTGGCGTGAAGTCGATCCACTCCAAGCTTGCGTCTCAGACCTCTCAGCATCGGCTCGGCAACTACATCGAGATTCACTTTGCAAGTAATCACTCCGTAGTAGAGCGTCGGTTGATTGTCATCGAAGAGGTTCGATCCGGTATTTCCGCTCTCGTCAACAAAACAGTACATGGACATTCAGCTTTCAAATCTATTGCTTGAAGCAAGTAGCATGTTGCGCATCTGGCCGCACCCGCGCTGTCGCATTGGATGAGAAAAGATCCCCACCCCCGAGCCTCGGAAGTGCTTCAATGCACGTTAGCTTCCCTTAGAAAAAATGGTAGCGAACCAGCCCCAGCAATCCGCCTGTTTACGCTGGCATCCCGAGCAACGCGCCTACCGCGTGTTCCGTCTATGTAGCCTTCGGCGTCATTCGGATCGCATGCTTGGGTTTTAGCGGCGCTCGGCGGTAGAGCATTGAAATACAATATAAAAACAGGACCGAACCGGAGCGAGCGAGGTTCGCCCAAACTGAGACTGAGGGCCATTCTGAGCCCAGCTTCGGCCTGGCGGCGCGTCTATGAGGTTCGGTCGGTTTCCGCAAACCCCTTTGATAACAAGGAAAAATCCGTGCCCGTCAGGGCGGTGTCACTGGTTCGCAATGGGGATAATGGCGGAGAGAGAGGGATTCGAACCCTCGATACGGTTTCCCGTATACACGCTTTCCAGGCGTGCGCCTTAAACCACTCGGCCACCTCTCCGCAGCCAACCCGTCACGCGGTGTGAAAACGTGGCAAAAGCCCGGTTCCGGCAGTCGAGTGACGAATCTCTTGCCGACCTCTTCGCGCCTTGAAAAGCCACGCGAATGCCGTCCGCAAGTCGCGCACTATACTGAGCGCGCGACTAAGTTCAAGCGCTGATCCGCCTTGCCTGGTCCTTTTCAACACCCACGCCCCGGCCGGGGACGCCGGCATGCTGGAATCTTCGCGTTTCCAACGCCTTGTGGCCCCAGGATCCCTTGGCAGGGCCGGTCCCGGCGGAGACCGGATCGCGGATGAAACGGCGTGAGGTCGCGCGCGTGCATCTTTCGGCCGGGTGGGGTCGGGCCGCGTGGCGCGCTCGCGCGATCTCACGCTTTCGCGATGCGCGCCCGCACGGCGTTGCACAGTGGACGGCGCGCGCCTATCTTTCACGGCAAGGCAAGCGCGAAAGACAGGCGCCCGCACCCCGGGGACCGGTCCGGCCGGCCCGGAAAGCGATGCGGCGGGCGATCGCCTGCGATGCACGCGCGGCCCGTCGGGCGGGTGTGCGTTCGACACGGAAGGGGTTGCACATGTTTCGATTTCTGGCGCGGCTGATCGGTCTCTGGTTCGTCGCGATGGCCTTGGTGGCGCTTGTCATCGACGGCACCAAGACGATTGCCGCCACGGCCTGGGTGACGACGCCGCTCGGGCAGTACTGGTATGACTTCGCTCCGGCCTCGCTCAACACCGCCCAGGCGGCGGTGCAGCGTCATGTCGCCCCCTTTCTCTGGGATCCGGTGATCCAGACGCTGCTGACCGCACCGGTCTGGGCCAGTTTCGCCCCGCTCGGCTTCCTGCTTCTTTGGATGGGCGAGCGACGCTGGTTTTCGCGCCGGCGGGCCAGCTTGGTTTAAGGCGGTCAGCCGCATTCACGGGGCCACACGCCGGCCCTCGACAGGAGACGTCCATGTCTTTCATGACCATGCTCAGCAACAAGTTCTCGCTCGTCGATCGCGACGCTGCGCTGCCCGGGCGCGACACGGCGATCATGACCCCGGGCCACCATGCGGTCACCGGGGTGCCCATCGGCCTTTCGCCGGGCGAGGGCCAGGAGGAGGTGCTTCTGGGGCTCGGCTGCTTCTGGGGCGCGGAGCGGCTCTTCTGGCAGCTTCCCGGCGTCGCGGTCACGGCGGTCGGCTATGCCGGCGGGCCGACGCCGAACCCGACCTACAATGAGGTCTGCACCGGACGCACCGGCCATACGGAAGTGGTCCGCGTGGTCTTCGACACCGCGAAACTGTCGCGTGAAGCGCTTCTGCAGGCGTTCTGGGAGGGGCATGACCCGACGCAGGGCATGCGTCAGGGCAATGATACCGGCACCCAGTATCGTTCGGCGATCTATTACACCACGCCGGAGATGAAGGACGCCGCAGAGACAACGGCCGCCGCCTACACGCAGGCACTGCGCGAGGCGGGGCATGCGCGCGCCATCACCACGGAGATCAAGCCGATGGAAGCGTTCTATTTCGCGGAAGAGCCGCACCAGCAGTATCTCGCCAAGAACCCGGGCGGTTATTGCGGCCTGGGCGGGACAGGCGTCACCTGTCCCGCGCCCGCCTCGCTCGTCTGAGGGCATCTCGGGCCGTCGGGCAAGGCTCCCCCCGGCACAGCACAATCGGAGGCACGCCCGGCGGGCGTGCCTTTTTCTTGCCGGCTTCGGGTCAAGACGACGGCATGGCGCACAAAACTACGAAGTAATACCAATCCCTGCAGCGGATAAGTCGCTTCATGGCCTGTTAAAGGTTGTGCGGCATCCTCCTCACCTGACGGAAGATGCGTGCCTGATTCTGCGGATCGTCCGGCCGCTTCCGAGAGGCGAGATGACCCGCACCTGGTACATTCTCCTGACGCTCTATGCTGTCTTTGTTGTCGCGGCGATGGCGATCGGCATGTTCGCGCCGGGCACCGACGGCCGCGTTGCGGTGGTCGTCTGGCCGGGGTCGACGCCGGCTGCCGCGATCGTTGCCGCAGCCGGAGGCGACCTGCTGCAGGTCGGGTCCGGAAACTGGATTGCCGTCGCCAGTGGCCAGGGCGGGGATTTCGTGGATCGTTTGTACCAGGCGGGCGCATTTCTGGTGACGTCGCCGAGCGTGGCGGAAGCCTGTCTTTAATGCCGGGACGGCACAACCGAGGCGAATTGAGCAATGGATGAGATGGTGGGAACGAAGGTGATCGGCCTGGACGAAATGCGGAAGAGCTTCGCCAAGGTCTTCGTGATGTTCGTCTGGTTGAACGTTCTCGTCGTCATGGGTGTCGCCTGGGGCAGCGACAACGTCTCCGCCGTTCTGGTGAGTGCCGCAGCCCTGCTGATGGGCGCGGCCACGACCGCAGCCTGGATCAGGGAGGGCACGGGCGTGCCCGTGCGCATCGTCAGTGCAATCTCCATGGCGGGCCTTGTCAGCCTTCTCGTGGCCGCGATGGGCGGCGGCGATCCGGCGCATTCCTTCCAGATCGACGGGCACATGTATTTCTTCGCGGCGCTTGCGATCCTCGCCGGCTGGGTCGACTGGCGCGCGCTGGTCGCCTTTTCCGCCGTCGTCGCCGTTCACCATCTGGTGTTCAACTTCCTGATGCCGATGATGGTGTTTCCGGACGGATCCAACTTCCTGCGGGTGGTTCTTCACGCAGCTATCGTGGTGATGGAAACCGGCGCCCTTATCTGGCTGACCGCGCGCATCCAGGCGACCTTCGCGGCGGCGATGACCGCCGTGGAAGAGGCGAACGCCACCCGTCACGAGAGCGAGCAACTGAAGAGTGTGGACGATGCGCGCCGCGAGGCCGATCTGGCCCGTCAGGCCGACATCGAGGCCGGGATCGTCGAATTCCGCCAGGACATCGAGGCCAAGCTGGACGACGTGACGGCCCGTGCCAACGCGATGCTGCAGGCGGCCCGTTCGCTTGAGGACATCGCCGGCGATGCCTCGGGCAAGTCGCAGGCCGCGGGCTCCGCCTCGGAAACGGCGAGCGCCAATGTGCGCTCCGTTGCGGCGGCCGCGGAGGAACTGTCATCCTCCATCGCCGAGATCGCGCGCCAGATCGCCCAGACCAACAACATCGTCGCGCGGGCCACGGACGGCGCGCAGGGCACCAATGAGCGCGTCGCGCGGCTTGCCGATTCCGCCAACAAGATCGGCGAGGTCGTGACCCTGATCCAGGCGATCGCCGAACAGACCAACCTCTTGGCGCTCAACGCCACCATCGAGGCGGCGCGCGCGGGCGAGGCCGGCAAGGGCTTTGCGGTCGTCGCGGCGGAAGTGAAGGAGCTCGCCACCCAGACGTCGAAGGCGACCGAGGAAATCGGCGCCCAGATCACCGCGATCCAGACCGAGACGGAGCAGGCGGTCTCCGCCATCGCCGAGATCGCGGAGACGATGCAGGAGGTCAACAGCTACACGTCGTCGATTGCGGCTGCGGTCGAGGAGCAGGGATCCGCGACCGGCGAGATCTCTCGAAATGTCGCGGAAGCGGCATCCGGCACCGGCCTGGTGTCGAGCAACATTGCCGGCCTCGGCGAGGCCGTGTCGCGTACGGCATCGGCGGCAACCGAAATGGAAGACACCATCGAGGAGGTCACGCGTCAAACGGATGCGGTGCGCCATTCCGTCGACCGCTTCCTGGAGCGTGTCGCGTCATAACGCGGACGCCGCCCGATCCCTTTTTTCCAGGCCGCGCCGGAGAGCCTCCGGCGCGGTCTTCGCTTTCCGCCCGCGCTCCTGTATGAAGGCGGAATGCTGCCCGTTTCGATCGACCCCGAGACCCGCGACCGCTACCGCCGCCGCAACCGCGCGCACACGCTGTTCCTGGCGGTCGGCGCCATTCTGCTGCTTGGCCTTTGCGCTTTCACGCTTGCCGGTCCCACGGGGGTCGTGTGGGCCGCGCTCGGCGGCGGCGTGTCGCTCGTCATGGCGATGCACGTGTCGCCGCAAATGGTGCTCGGGCTCTATGGCGCCCGCGAATTGTCCCGCCACGACTACCCGCAAGTCTACCGGATCGTGCGGCTCCTTTCGGAGCGGGCCGGGCTTGCCGCGCCACCGCGGCTCTACCGCGTGCCCAGCCGGATGATGAATGCCTTTTCCACCGGCCGGCGCGACGAGGCGGTGATCTGCATGACCGATGCGTTGATCGCCCGCCTCGACGCGCGCGAGTTCGTCGGCGTGATGGCGCATGAGCTTGCCCATATCGTGCATGAGGACATCAGGGTGATGGCATTGGCCGACATTGTCAGCCGGATGACATCGGTGATGTCCGTGCTCGGGCTGTTTCTGGTGATCTTTCACCTGCCGGGGCTGTTGAGCGGCGGCGGCGATGTGCCTTATGCGGCCATTGCCGTTTTGATCGTCGCACCGACGCTCGGCACTGCATTGCAGCTCGGCCTGTCGCGCACGCGCGAATACGAGGCGGACCTGGGCGCTGCGGCGCTCACCGGGGATCCGGACGGTCTGGCGAGCGCGCTTCGGAAGCTGGAGCGCATCCAGGGGCGGATGTGGGAGGCGATGATGCCGCAGGGCGCGCGCATCCCCGACCCGTCCGTATTGCGCACCCATCCGCAGACCGAGGAGCGGGTGCGCCGGCTGAAGGCCCTCAGGGCCGAGCCGGGACGCTGGGTGGACACGGGCGGCCGCCCGCATGTGCGCGGGCACTCGCCGGTGCCGGATACGGGCGCGCCGCGCCGCCGGCTGAGGGGGCTGGGCGCCTGGTACTGAGCGGACGAACGGCCGTCGGTCGGCTCAGCTCATCCAGCGCAGGGTGCGCCCCTTGACCGGATTGGCGAAGGGGCGGCCTTCCGCGCCCGAACGCGTCCACTCGTCCTTGAGCTGCATCCACCAGCGCCCCTGCGTGTCGGCATCGTTGATCAGCATGAGGCGCGGGTTGTGCTTCAGCCCCTCGCGCTGCTGCACGACGACGCGCCGGTCCTGGTCGAGGAACACCTTCATCAAGTGCCGGATCAGCGGCTTGAACGGCCCGACCCAGCCCATGCTCGCCCAGAACATCTGCCGCACCTCCGTGTGCGAGCGGTCGACCGGGGTGATCGCCGTCAGTCCGACGACACTGTGCCGGCTGCCCTGGATGTGCTCGATCCTGAGGCCCGGAAGCGCATAGCGGATCTCGGTGGTGACGTCGTCGCCCAGGATCCTGTAGGCGATGTTCTGCGGCGGCAGCTTGTGCCGCGCCATGGCCCAGCCGAGCTCGGCCGGCTCGAACAGCTTTTCCTTCGACCTGAGTTTCGCGGCGTTCTTCTTGAACCACCAGGAGGTATGCACGAAGGCGGCATGGGTCGGATCCATCAGGCCGAGCGCCGCATGATCGACCGAGCACACGAAGGGCAGCATGATGTGAAGCCGCGGGGGCGCGTCGGCGGGAAAATCCGGCAGACGCGGCGGCTCCGGCTGGCGGCCGTCTTCCGGCGCCTCGCCGTTTTCCGCGAAATAGATCCAGATCAACCCGTTCTGCTCGCGCACCGGATAGGCGCCGCAGCTGATCTTGGAGTAGTCGATCGTCTGGGTTTCATGAGTGGAGGGAATGTCGACACACACGCCATCGGTATCGAACTTCCAGCCGTGATAGCAGCATTGCACGGTCTCGCCGTCGAACCAGCCGTGGCGCAGCGGGATGCCGCGGTGCGGACAGATGTCGCGCAGGCAAAACACCGTGCCATTTGCGGCACGCGCGATCAGCAGCGGTTCGCCCATCAGCGTCTTTCCCAGCATCTTGCCGGGTTTGATCTCGAAGGAGGGGCACGCCACATACCACAGGCCGCGCAAAAGGTCGGCTTCGAGATTGTGCATCGGAAATGACTCCAGCGGGACAAGGATGCCCCATGACGTAGCCGGTCCGTCTCGCGCGCTCAAGACGCGCGGGGCCGGAAAAGCTGCGCTCAAGACGCGCGGGCCCGGAAAAGCTGCGCTCAAGACGCGCGGGGCCGGAAAAGCTGCGCGGGGCGCAACCGGCTGTCCGGGGCAATGCAAAAAGGGCGTGCCCGCAGGACACGCCCCTTGTTCGTCAGGCTCGGTCGACGTCGGCTCAGGCCGACAGCGCGCCCTTGGCCTTTTCGGTCAGCGCCTTGAACGCGTCCGGCTCGCGGATCGCGAGATCGGAGAGAACCTTGCGGTCGACTTCGATGCCGGCCTTGTTCAGACCGTCGATGAAGCGGCCGTAGGTGAGGCCTTCTTCACGCACGGCGGCGTTGATGCGCTGGATCCACAGGGCGCGGAAATTGCGCTTGCGGGCCTTGCGGTCGCGGTAGGCGTATTGCGCTGCGCGCTCCACGGCCTGCTTGGCGACACGGATGGTGTTCTTGCGACGGCCATAATAGCCCTTGGCGGCTTTGATGACCTTCTTGTGCTTTGCGTGGGCGGCGACGCCCCTTTTGACACGCGACATGGGTTTCTAACTCCAGGAATAGTGGGAACGTCGTCAGCTCAGCCGTACGGCAGGAACTGCTTGACGATGCGGGCATCGGGCTCCGACAGGGTCGTCGTGCCGCGGGCATTGCGGATGAACTTGTTCGACCGCTTGATCATGCCGTGCCGCTTTCCCGCCTGGGCGGTCTTGACCTTACCGGTCGCGGTCAGCTTGAAGCGCTTCTTGGCGCCGGACTTCGTCTTCAGCTTGGGCATTTTGCATCCTTTCTTTCCGGCGGAGGCTGAAGTCCACCGGTTGTTGTTGGAAGCTGTTTCGAACCGCCACGGCATGCCCTTATGTCGCGAGACCTCGGGCAAAACCAATAGTCCCGCGAAGCCGGGCGGCTCGGGACACGGGCTTATAGGCGCGCATGTGCGAAAACACAAGCGCCTTGTCGCTCCTTGCCCCCATCAATCGTATCCCTGCCGAGACAGCCGGCAGGCAGATACGCGAAAGGTCCGGCCGGGGGCCGGACCTTGTGCTTCAAAGTCGCGTGTCGGCGATCAGCGCGCGATCGGCGCCATCACCATGACCATCTGCCGGCCCTCGAGGCGCGGATGCGATTCCACCTTGGCGAATTCGGAGGTCTCGTCGCGCACCTTGTTCAAAAGGGCGATGCCAAGATCCTGGTGCGCCATTTCGCGGCCCCGGAAGCGAAGGGTCACCTTGACCTTGTCGCCTTCATCGAAGAACCGCTTCATGTTCCGCATCTTCACCTCATAGTCATGGGTGTCGATGTTCGGACGCATCTTGATTTCCTTGACCTCAACGACCTTCTGCTTCTTGCGGGCTTCGGCCGCCTTCTTCTGACTCTGGTACTTGTAGCGACCAAAGTCGAGGATCTTGCAGACGGGGGGCGAGGAATTCGGAGCGATCTCCACGAGGTCGAGACCGGCTTCCTCAGCCATCCTCATTGCCTCTTCGGTGGGGGTCACGCCGAGGTTCTGCCCGTCCTGGTCAATGAGCTGGACGTCGCGGACACGGATCTCAAGGTTCGTGCGCGGGCCTTCCTTGGTCGGCGGCGGTGCGCGGTATGGACGGCGAATGGTCGCGATCTCCTCTAACTGTTTCAACAACGTGCGGCGAGCCAAACGGTCTTTGTCGGACGTGTCGGCTGGCGCACCCTGTGCCATATGCGCCTTCACGCCCTCGCGCGCAACCCCGGCGGAGGCGCTACGCCTCAATCCGGAGCTGGCACAAGACATCCCCAACGCGTCGCGCCGGGAAGCACTGGACCCTGCAGCCCGCTCACCGTCCACGAAAATCCAGCGAATCCGCGCCAAAGTCAACCGGCATTGCATGAGCGCCGACGCTCGCTGTGTCCGGCCGCCCGATTGCTCGGCGTGCCGGCGACACTGAATGCGCGGGAGTATAAAAATTGAATATATTGAATTGATTTCGGTTCATTCAACAAAAGGGAATTTCTTCCTGGATTTCCGGCGATTCCCGCGGGGGAAGAGGAAATCCAAGACCGTGTCGTGAGTGCGCGGGACGCCACGGAACGAATCGGAGCGCGGGCGGAAACCGCCAAGGCCTCGGCGCGAAGTCTCATGCAACGGCCGGACCGGATGCGCGACGAGGTCGGGCGCGTCCTGCACATGAGCTGCAGACGAGCCGCGTGGCCCGAGGCGGGCGCGGTTTCGTGTCAGGTGGCTTCGAGCAGCCTTGCGTAGACCGCGAGGGTGCGGCTGCACATGGCCTCCAGCGAATAGAGATCGCTGACATGGGCTGCCGCGCGCTCCGTCAGGGACGCGCGTGCCTTGTCGTCGAGTGCAAGGGCGTCGCCGATGGCCCGCGCCATCGCCTGCGGGTCGCCCGGCGGAATACGCCAGCCGGTGCGCGCGTCTTCGGCGACCTCCGGCGGCGTCAGTACGGTTTCCGGCGCGGCGCCGAGATCGGTGGCGATCACCGGGACGCGGGCCGCCTGGGCTTCCACCGCCGCGCGGCCGAAGGCCTCGGGCTCGATGGAGGCGACGACGGCAAGATCGGCGAGCGCAAGCGCCGCCGGCACGTCGTCGCAATGGCCGACGATGCGGATGCGACCTTCAAGGCCGGCCTCGGCGATCCGCGTGCGGAGCTTTTGCGTGTAGTCGCCGCGTCCCTGGTCGTCGCCGGCGAGGATCGCGGTCCAGGGGCGGTCGGATTCGGCGGCAAGCCGGGCGAGTGCGTCGACCAGCACTGTCTGCCCCTTCCAGTTCGTCAGCCGGGCAAGGTTGAGGATCACCGGCGTGTCGGCGGGCAGTCCCCAGCGCGCGCCAAGCGCCTGTCGGCGGTCCGGCGACACCGCTTCCGGCGCAAGCGCGGACAGATCCGATCCGCGCGGGATCACGGTGATGCGGCTCCTGGCGAAAGGGTGCCGCCTGGCGATCAGCTCGGCCGTGTAGCGCGAGTTGGCGATCACCGTATCGCCGCGCGCCATCACGGAATTGTAGAAGGCCTTCGCCGCGTTCTTCTGTGCGTAGATGCCGTGATATGTGGTGACGAAGGGCACGTCGCAGGCGCTTGCCGCCCACAGCGCCGACCAGGCCGGCGCGCGCGAGCGCGCATGCACCAGATCGATGCCCTCGCTCAGGATCAGCCGCTTCAAAGCGCGCATGTTGCGCCACATCGCAAACGGCGATTTGGCGGCGAGCGGCAGCGTCACATGCGTGGCGCCCGCCGCCGTGAGCTCGTCCACCAGCCGTCCGCCGGCGGAGGCAACCACGGCGCGCTGCCCCGCTGCAACAAGGGCTGCGGCGATATCGACCGTGGTGCGTTCCGCCCCGCCGGTCTGGAGTTCCGGGATAACCTGCAAGATGGTGTGGCGTGTCACGGCGGGTCCTGTCGGCGGGCGCGGGCCCGTGTCCCGGTTTTGGACCGATGCGGCGGGCGACGGCTTCTCAAAGCCCGTGCTGTGTGCCACATCGGTCGGGACATCGGCAAGCGGAGGCAGGAAATGATGCAAGAGGACGACGCCCGGACGATCACCGTGGGCACGGGGGTCGATGCACGCGAGATCGCGGTTTTGCGCGAGGACGGCGCGCCGGGAAAATGCGGGATCCTCTGGTTGTCCGGCTTCAAGTCGGACATGGCCGGCACCAAGGCGGAGGAGATCGCGGCCTTTGCCCGCACGACCGGCCGGGCGGTGACGCGGCTCGATTACTCCGGCCACGGCATTTCGGGCGGCGACTTCGAGGACGGCACGATCTCGAAATGGGCGCAGGAAGCGGTCGCGGTCTTCGACGCCTTTTGCCGCGAACCCACCATCGTCGTCGGCTCCTCCATGGGCGGCTGGATCGCGCTTCTGCTCGCGCGCGCGCTCAAGGGCCGAAGCGATCTCGCCGCGCGTCTCGCCGGCATGGTGCTGATCGCGCCGGCGCCGGATTTCACCGAGGAACTCATGTGGAAGCACGAGTTCACCGACGAGATCCGCGACACGATCCTGCGCGAAGGGCGCTTCGAGCGTCCGTCGGACTATGACGACAGCCCCTATGTGATCACGCGCGCGCTGATCGAGGATGGCCGCGACAACCTGCTGCTCGGCGGTCCGATCGAGACCGGCTGTCCGGTCACCATCTTGCAGGGACAGCGCGACGATGCGGTGCCCTGGCGCCATGCCTTGCGTCTGGTCGACTGTCTGGCCCTCGACGATGTCGTGCTGACCTTGATCAAGGACGGCGATCACCGCCTGTCGCGCCCCGCCGATATCGCACGCCTGATCGCCGCCATTGACCGCCAGGCCGCGGCGCTGGAAGCTGGTGCAGGCTGAATCGCTCCAGCCGCGCGATTTTTGCCGGACGGGCCATCGCTTCGTCGTATTTCCTGCCAAGGTTTGGCGCGGCAGTATCACAGACCGGCGCACGGTTTGCGTCCGGTCCGGCAACGCGAGGATTTCATGGCACGGCGCAAGCATTTCATTCTGGCGATCGACGGCGGCGGCATCCGGGGGCTGATTCCCCTGCGCATCCTGGAGACGCTGGAGGCGCGCCTGCGCACCCTCGGCAAGTCTGCCCCGCTGCATCGCTATGTCGACCTCGTGGCGGGCGCCTCGACCGGCGCGCTTGTCGCCGCGGGCATCGCCGCGCCGAAGCCCGACGACCGCAGCGGCGCGCCCGCGGCCACCGTGGAGGAACTGCGACGCTTCTTCGAGGTGGAGGCGCGCGAGGTGTTGCGGCGACGCAGCCTGCTGGAACGCCTGGTGGCAAATCCCTCGGCCCCTTTCGACGAGCGCTACGATGCGCGGCCGCTGGAGCGGCTGCTGAAGGAGCGATTCGGCTGGACGTCGATTGCCTCGGCGCTGACCCGGCTGGCGCTGCCTGCCTACGACATCGAGGCGCGCGCGCCGGTGATCATGAGCAACGGGCGCGAGAGCGACGGCGAGCGGCCGGAGGACTTCTACGTCTGGCAAGCGGTGCGTGCGGCGATGGCCACTCCGACGCTGTTCGAGCCGATGAAGACAGAGCGTATCGGCGGGGCGGGCGGCGAGCGCGTGCTCGTCGATGGCAGTCTGTTCATGAACAATCCCGTGATGGCGGCCTATCTGGAGGGGCGCAAGCTCGGCTGGGCGGCGGAGGACATGGTGATCGTCTCGCTTGGAACGGGCAGCCAGTTTGCGCCGCGTTTCAGCTACACCCGTGCCGTCGGCTGGGGGCCGCTCGGCTGGCTGTCGGCGAAAAACGGTGTGCCGCTGGTCACGATGGCGAGCCACGGGCAGGCAGCCACGACCGCCTATGCGGCGACCCGCGTGCTGGCGGAAGCGGGGGTCGCGAGCGTCCTGCGCCTCGACGGCGCACTGCCGCAAGGCGCCGACGATCTCGACAACACCCGGCCCGGCAATATTATCGAGCTGAACGGTGCCGCCGACCGGATCATCCGCGACAACACCACCGCGCTCGACCGGCTGGCGGAGGGCCTGAGCGAACGCGAGGACTGACGAACGCAATCATGGTTAACCGAACGTAAACGCTTCTCCGGTGAGACTGGCAAGCGCGTCGCATCGTGCAACGCGGTCGGGCGCGGTGATTTTCGGGAGTGGCAAGCATGGCAAGGGCGATTTCGAACAATCTCCGCCGGACGCTGCGGGTCGCGGGTCTCGGCGCGCTCCTCGCACTTGCAACGGCCGTCGCCGTCGACGCAGCTCCGCGGCCGAAGCAGAAGCCTCCGGTCGACATCTCCCGGATCGTCTCCACCGCGCCCGAGACCGTGCCCGACAGCACCGCCGTCGTCACGGCCTCCGCCCCGCTGCCAATGCCCGCACCCGACAACCGCCGCGCCCTGGCAAGAGAGGCGACCGCGCCGCCGGCTTTGGTCCCGTCACGCCAGACCATCCGCCCGGACATGGTCGCCAAGACGCTGTTCGGCGCCCGGGCCGAACCGGCGCCGCTCGCAGCCCGCTCCATCGGTTCCTATGCGCGCGGCTGCCTTGCCGGCGCCAGTGCGCTTGCGGTCAACGGACCGAGCTGGCAGGTGATGCGCCTGTCGCGCAACCGAAACTGGGGGCACCCGGAGCTGATCGATCTGCTCCAGCGGCTTGCCATGGACGCACCGAACCTCGGCTGGAACGGGCTGCTCGTGGGCGATCTCGCCCAGCCGCGCGGCGGGCCGATGCTATCCGGCCACGCCAGCCACCAGATCGGGCTCGACGCCGACATCTGGCTGACGGAAATGCCCGACCGCCGCCTGACCCGCGACGAACGCGAATCCATGTCGGCGATTTCCATGCTGAAAGGCCGCCTCGACGTGAAGGGCGCCGACCGCAGCGTCGACCCGCGCAAATGGTCCGACAGCCGCGCGCGTCTCATTCGCCGCGCCGCACAGGATCCGCGTACCGCGCGCATCTTCGTCAATCCGGCGATCAAGAAGGCGCTTTGCGAGTTCGAGACCGGCGACCGGGCCTGGCTCAGAAAGGTCCGGCCCTGGTGGGGCCACCACTATCATTTCCACGTGCGTATCAAATGCCCGTCGGGAAGCGCGGGCTGCAAGAACCAGGCCCCGCCGCCGCCCGGCGACGGCTGCGGCAAGGCGCTCTCCTGGTGGCTCTCCGACGAGCCCTGGGTCCCGAAAAAGCCGAAAGACCCGTCAAAGAAAAAGACGCCGGCAAAAAAGAAAAAGGACATCACCATGGCCGGCCTGCCCAACGCCTGCACGCAGGTGCTGGTGGCGCGATAGGCACAGGATCGGCGAGGGGCGGGCGGTCGTGTGCAAGTGTTCGTCTTGAGAAGATGCGGCCTTGCGCCGCCGTCGATACGATCATCGAGCACGGCTATTATCTCGTCGTGTGGTTCGTGCTGCCGATCCCCGCGCTCGCGCTGTTCGCGCAGCAGCTGTTCGACCGGGTCTCCGGCATGATCGGCCATTCGGGCTTCGAGTATTTCGCCGCGCCAAGCTTCCGCTGGCCCTCGCCGATGATCTGCACCTCCTTCCACGACCTGCATCATTCGACGTTTCGCTACAATTACGGCAACTTCTTCTCGCTTTGGACCGGATGATGGGCACGGTGCACCCGGGCTATGACGCAATGGTGCGCGCGTTTGAGGGTGCGCGCGAACCGGCGCAGGGCGACAAGACGGCGGCGGGACGGTGAGGGCCGGGGGTAAAGGGAGGCGGCGCCGCCTGCGGGGGCGCCGGAGCTGTGAAGGGGGCTACCTGCAGCCGATTAGTGTCGCTTCCTCACGGGCCCGTGCCAGAACCTGCGACTGTTCATTGATGTCTCGTTCCGTCTTTGCAATTCGCTGGCGGAGGTCTTCCTTGCGCCGCTTGAGGTCCGCATCGTCCATCGCCGGTTGAGGGCGCAGGACACCGTTCTCGATGCGGGCGCGAACCCGTTCGTTTCCGATTTCTCGATATTCGTCCCGATCTCGCTGGATTTCGGATTTGTAAAAGTCGATCAGGTATTCGGCATTTCTGATCCTCAATGCGAGTTTCTCGCAGCGCTCACGCCTGTTTGATGAGGATGCGGTGGTTTCATCTTGCCGCAAGGACATTCCGGTCTTCCTTTCAAAACAGAGACAGAAGACGGCTGATTATGCGGTGCCTTGACGCGCGGAGGATAAGTCATCCGTGACGGTCTGTCGGAGGCTTGCTGCGTTGGCGCTTTCGTTTTCTTGTGCTCCGCCGCAAATTCTCTCTATGATTGTATCCGGTTGATCCCTGATCGGGAGGAGGGGAATGCTGAGAGGCTTGCGACAGTGCCTGCGGGCGATCGGTGTCGGGCTCGGCATCTGGCTCGGCGCGTGGCTTGCCATGGCCGAGGCAGGCGGACAGGATAAGCCCGACGCCCCGATGGCCGCTGAATCGCGAGCCTTTCTCGACGCCTACAAGATCTGGGTGCTTCGCTCCGGCGCGGATCTCGATGCAACGCACGAAAAAAGCCCGTTTCGCCCCCATCTCGACTGGCCGCTCCACAAGGGACTGCGCGGCATGGACCTGCGTGTCTTTTTCGACCTTCAGGAGGGGGGCTGGTGTTGGGAAATGGCGATGCTTGCGGAGCGCGCCTTTCTCGATGCGCATCCGCAGTTGCGCGCGGCCTTCGAGGATGTCCGGGTGTCCGTCGGCTTCACTCTCCATTTCGTCGAAAAACACACGCGCGCGGGTCGGCGCTGCAAGGCGAAGGAGAAGCTCTTTGACGTCATGGTCAAGGCGCCCGCCCAGACCGGCTCCTGGGAACCTGTCGAGCTGCCGGGAACAGCCGATCCGGACAGGCTTGCGGCCGAGAGCGCAAGGCTCGGGCAGCCGGCGGATCTCCTGCGCAAGCGCCGCGACGCCTATCGCGGGCTCCACCGTCTGGCGTTTTGCGAGGACTATCCGCCCGCACTTCGCGACATGCAGACCTATCTGGAAGTCAACGAGATCGCGCTGTCCGCGCAGGACCGTCAGCATCTGCGCGCCCGCCTGTCGGCGCTGGGCCTGACGGGGGCGACTTACGAAGAGAGGATTGCATCGATGCGCGTGCAGGCGGAAGAGCGCGCGAACCGCCCGCTGGCAGAGCCGCGCGCCAAGCAGGCCGCGCAGCCTCCCGGACGGCGCGGCATCCCGATGGCGGTTGAGCGGTGCCGATAGGTCGGGGACGGACCGGCAAGGCGGGTCGAGGTGTTTAGGCGCGCCCTTGCGTTCCGTCGGACGTGCTTGTCATGGACGGTGGTCGCATCGCAGGCGCGCCCATTCGCTTTCCCGTCGCGTCTGATCCCTCATCAAAGCTTCTTTCTCGTTTTCTGCTTCCTTGATGAGCCGGTCCAATTCGTCTGCGCGTCTCTTGCGGTCGTCTTCTTCGCCAGTGTCGAGAACGCGCAGTTGCCCGTTTTCGATACGGGCGCGCACACGGCTTTCGGTGACGCCTTCGCGTTCGTTCCGATAGCGGCGAATGTCCTGTTTGAGCCCGTCGATCACCCGGCTCCAATGCCGCATTTCATCGTTCAGACGTGAGCATGCATTCGGATCGTCCGCCAGAAGTGCCATTTATCTGCCTTTCCGTGTCATGGAGAGGGCCCAAGTATTGGCGCTGAAACGGCACCGGGGATTAGATTGTGTTAATTTTAAGAGAGCACTCTATGATTGTATTTGGTTGCAAGCACAGCGGAGCGGATATGCACGGCGCGATACGGTTGGCAGTGGTGATTGCATGGCTGTTCGCGGTGCCGTCTGTGGCCGTCGCTCAGGCGATGGAGGCCGCGGCACAGGAGCTTTCCGCAGAGGACTTCGCCGCGGCTTACGACCGCTGGCGCTGGAACCTGGGCTCGCCGGACGCAGGCCATGCCGAAAGCCCCTTGCGGCCCTATCTCGACTGGCCGATGCATCGCGGCCTTGCCGGCGAGGATCTGGAGCTGTTCTTTCGCCTGCAGGACGAGGGCTATTGCTGGCATATGACGGGGTTTGCCGAGCGCGGCTTTCTCGAGCGTCACCCCCATCTCGAACCGGTGTTCGACGACATCTCGGTCGGATTTGCCCTCGATCTCGTCATCGATCGTTCGACCGCCGGTCGCCGCTGCGTTGCGCGTCACGCGTTAAAAAGAGTCGCAAGCCGCGCTTTCGGGGAGACCGGCTCCTGGGAACCTGTCGACCTGCCGGGAACAGCCGATGAGGCTGCGCTGGGCGCGGAAAGCGCGCGGCTCGGGCAATCGGTTGATCTGCTGCGCAAGCGCCGCGACGCCTATCGCACACTCTACCGACTGGCCTTTTGCGAGGACTATCCGCCAGCATTTCGCGACATGGAGACCTATCTCCGCGTCGGGGAGATCGTCTTGTCCGGGCAGGATCGGCAGCATTTGCAAGCCCGCATGACGACGCTGGGTCTAACGGGCATGTCTTATGAAGACTTGCTTCTTTTGATGAAGGCGCGCGCGGACGATCCGCCGCAAGCGGCAGCCTCGGGCGTCGCCGTCCCGCATCTCTCCCGCGCCTGCACCGCTCCGCCGTGACCCTGTGTGCCCGTCCTCCGCCCCGTGGTCTCAATCCCTCCGCGTTTTTCCTTGCCCTGCCGCTCTATTCCCCTTTGCCGGCGCGTGCGGCGATGGTAAACGAGCGCGCATGAGCACAAAGACCCTGTCCGACATCCGCAATTTCTCCATCGTGGCCCACATCGACCACGGCAAGTCCACGCTGGCCGACCGCCTGATCCAGATGACCGGCACGCTGACCAGCCGGGAAATGAAGGAGCAGGTGCTCGATTCCATGGATATCGAGCGCGAGCGCGGGATCACCATCAAGGCGCAGACCGTGCGCCTGATCTACACGGCCAAGGACGGCAAGCAGTACAAGCTGAACCTGATCGACACGCCGGGCCACGTCGACTTCGCCTATGAGGTGTCGCGCTCGCTCGCCGCCTGTGAGGGGTCGCTCCTCGTCGTCGACGCAAGCCAGGGGGTCGAGGCGCAGACGCTCGCCAACGTCTATCAGGCCATCGAGAACGACCACGAGATCGTGCCCGTGCTCAACAAGGTCGACCTGCCGGCCGCCGAACCCGACCGGATCAAGCAGCAGATCGAGGACGTGATCGGGCTGGATGCCTCCGACGCTGTGATGATCTCGGCCAAGACCGGCCTTGGCGTGGACAATGTTCTGGAGGCCATCGTCGCCCGTCTGCCGGCGCCGGAAGGCGATCCGGACGCGCCCTTGAAGGCGCTGCTCGTCGACAGCTGGTACGACCAGTATCTGGGCGTCATGGTGCTGGTGCGCATCATCGACGGGCGGATGAAGAAGGGCCAGAAGATCAAGATGCTCGGCACCGACGCGACCTACGAGATCGACCGCGTCGGCGTCATGACCCCGAAGTTCCTGATGACCGACGACCTCGGTCCGGGCGAGATCGGGGTGATCACCGGCTCCATCAAGGAAGTGGCCGACACCCGCGTCGGCGACACGATCACCGAGGACAAGAAGCCCTGCGCCGAGGCGCTGCCGGGCTTCAAGCCGGCACAGCCGGTGGTGTTCTGCGGACTGTTCCCGGTGGATGCCAACGACTTCGAGGACCTGCGCGCCGCCATGGGCAAGCTGCGCCTCAACGACGCGTCGTTCTCGTTCGAGATGGAGACCTCCGCCGCGCTCGGCTTCGGCTTCCGCTGCGGCTTTTTGGGGCTGCTGCATCTGGAAATCGTCCAGGAGCGGCTGGAGCGCGAGTTCGATCTCGACCTGATCGCGACCGCGCCTTCGGTCGTCTACCGCATGCATCTGACCGACGGCGAAATGGTGGAGCTGCACAATCCCGCCGACATGCCGGACCCGGTGAAGATCGACACGATCGAGGAACCGTGGATCCGCGCCACCATCATGACGCCGGACGACTACCTCGGCGCGATCCTGACGCTGTGCCAGGAGCGGCGCGGCGTTCAGGTCGACCTTAACTACGTCGGCACGCGCGCCATGGTCACCTACGACCTGCCGCTCAACGAAGTGGTGTTCGATTTCTACGACCGGCTGAAGTCGATCTCGAAGGGCTACGCCTCCTTCGACTACCAGATTTCCGAATACCGCGAGGGCGACCTCGTGCGCATGTCGATCCTGGTCAATGCCGAGCCGGTCGACGCGCTGTCGACGCTCGTCCACCGCTCGCAGGCCGAACGGCGCGGCCGCGCCATGTGCGAGAAGCTCAAGGACCTGATCCCGCGCCACATGTTCAAGATCCCGATCCAGGCCGCCATAGGCGCCCGGGTGATCGCGCGCGAGACCATTGCCGCCCTGCGCAAGGACGTGACCGCCAAATGCTACGGCGGCGACGCGACCAGAAAGCGCAAGCTTCTGGAAAAGCAGAAGGAAGGCAAGAAGAAGATGCGGCAGTTCGGCAAGGTCGAAATCCCGCAGGAAGCCTTCATCAAGGCCCTCAAGATGGACGAATAGGACTGCGCGCAGGACTGTGCGGCGGGGCTTACTCCGCCGCGACCAGGGTCGGGCGCTGCCAGTCGCCGGCCTCGATCTGCGCGATCTGCGCGTCGATCCGCTCCACCACAGAACGCGCGAACGGGCCGAGGTGCACGTAGAGCGCCACCATCTGCAGCATCGGGTTGAGCGCGCGCGAATTGGTGCGCAGCGTGTAGGCGATCATCCGCCACAGGTGCCCGCGATGCTCCGGATGATGACGGGTGATCGACCAGACGAGACGGCCGAGCATCTTCAGGTCGCTCCCCAGCCGGGCGGTGAAGGTGTCGCCGTTCGGCCCGGACATGTCCAGCCGTGCAACGAC
The DNA here is from genome assembly GCF_000423705.1 of Stappia stellulata DSM 5886. Lineage (GTDB taxonomy): Bacteria > Pseudomonadota > Alphaproteobacteria > Rhizobiales > Stappiaceae > Stappia > Stappia stellulata. The sequence goes on from NZ_AUIM01000014.1 coordinate 29,033, forward strand.
ATCCCGCAACCGGGCGAAATAGGCTTGCGGGGAATAGACCCGCGCGACGACGTCGCGATAGTCGGCCAGGATCTGCGCGCGCGGGCGCAGTGTCTCGAAATTGAGGCCGGCGGTGCACTGGTCGCCCTCCTCGTGATCGGGGTCGGCCACGTCGAATTCCGCGTGCAGGCGGCCCTGTGCCGCGAGCCGTCGGGTAAGCTGCGTCGTCGGCAGCGCGTAGAGCAGGCCGGCCATGGCGACGGGGATGGCCGCTTCCTGGATCAGTCCGGCGATCTCGTCCGCCACCCGGTCGCTCTCCTCGTCGAACCCGACAATGAAGCCGCCGATCACCATGATCCCGGCGTCATAGACCTTGTGCACGCTCGCCGCGATGTCGCGCCGGGTGTTCTGCTTCTTGCGGGTGGCATTCAACACGTCCGGGTCGGGGCTTTCGATGCCGATGAAGACGATGAAAAATCCCGCCTGCTGCATCATCGTCAAAAGCGCTTCGTCGTCGGCCAGGTTCAGCGAGGCCTCGGTCGAAAGCTCGAAGGGCCGGCCCTGCGCTTTCTGCCAGGCGATCAGCTCGGGCAGGAACTGTTTCACCGCCTTCTTGTTGCCGATCAGGTTGTCGTCGACGAAATCGACATGCCCGCGATAGCCAAGATCGTAAAGCGCCTGAAGTTCGGCCAGGATCTGGTCGTTGGTCTTGGTGCGCGGCTTGCGCCCGTAGAGCTCGATGATATCGCAAAACTCGCAGGTGAAGGGACAGCCGCGCGAGTACTGGACGTTGACCTGGACGTAGTCGTCGAAGTTCAGAAGATCGAACCGCGGCACCGGCGTCGTCGTTACATCGGCCTTGAATTTTTCCGCCTCGAAGGTGCCGGATCGGTCGCCGCGCTCGAACGCCTCGATGAACCGCTCCAAAACCCCTTCCGCCTCGCCGATCACGCGGAAATCCGCATTGGCGTAATGATCCGGGCTGGAGGTGACGTCCGGTCCGCCGACAACGACGGGCGTGCCTGCCTCGCGGCACAATGCGATGATCGCCTGTGTGTCGGACTGCTGCGGCAGCATGCCGCCGGTGAACACGATGTCGGCCCAGTCGAGATCGCCGGGCGAGAGATCGCCCGTGTTGCGGTCGACGAGCCGCGATGACCAGTGGTCGGGAAGCATCGCCGCAACCGTGATGAGGCCGAGCGGCGGGGCGGGATATTTCGCGCCGACCAGCTCGCAGGTCGCCTTGTAGTTCCAGAAGGACCCGGCCTGGAATTGCGGATAGAGCAGCAACACGTTTACGCTGGCAGTCATTGAGGTCTCCGTGCCTTTTGCTGCTCGCCCGCCCGGATCGCCAACGGCCGATGCGCATGTCCGTATCATCGTATGAGATATGTCGTCGGCGTTGCGCAACCTTACCACGCAAGACGGCTCGAACAAGCGCGTGAAAACGCCCGAAGGGAAGGTGTGAAGTGCTACCTTTGCCCTGCAAAAAAAGACAGGGCTTGCATTTTGCGCAATAGTCACCAATTCTTAACAATGATTGTTCATTATTCGCTGACGCTGTTCGGCTCCTGAGGGAGCGCCAGCCTCGGTTCGGCAGCCCGGATCCCCGTTTCGAGGGCAGGCTGCGCCCCGAATGTCACGCCTTTCCAGACTGTTCGATGCGGCCACCGGCCTGCACCGAAGCGATTGGGATTTGCGGCCGGGTGGTCCGGCACGGGAACAATCTCAAGCTTGAAGAAGCAACAACAAGAAGACGAAAGAGAACTGAAATGGAACTTGGAAACGTAAAATGGTTCGACCTGCGCAGTGGCGTCGGTCAGATCCAGGCAGACGAAGGCGACTTCGTCCATGTCGATATCGATGCCGTGCGCAAGGCCGGCCAGGCGACGCTGCGCGAAGGCCAGCTTGTCGCCTATGATCTGGAATATGCACGCGGCACCTCTGTCGCGGACAATCTGCGCGTCCTGTAAGAGACGACGCCTGCAATTGTCAGGAACCGGGCGCCGCGCATTGCGCGGCGCTTTGCGTTTCAGCTCTCCGCCATGCGCCGAAGCCGCACCATCGCGACAAGGCCGAAGGCCGGCCCCAGGGCCAGCAGCGCCAGCATCAGCGGCCAGCCTGCCGCGCCCGCGACGAGCGGCGCGGCCTGCACCGTGACGAAGGTGAGGGCGAAGCCGAGCGCCGTTTGCAGGGTCATCAGGCTGCCCGCTTCCTCCGGCGGTGCGAAATCGGCCACCAGCGCCGAGAATTGCGCTGAATCCGGAATGACCGAAAACCCCCACAAAACGAACACCGGCACCACGACCCACACCGGCCCGCCGAAGGTGAGGGCGGCAGCGATTGCGCAACTGCCGCTGACGGCGAGCGCGAGGATCGCGACCTGCGCCTTGCCGATGCGGTCCGCCACCCATCCGGCGGCGACGCAGGCGATGCCGCCGGCCGCAACGGCGACAAAGGTGGCGATGCGTGCCAGCGGCAAAGCGTCTTGCGGCGCCATGCGCAGGGCAAAGCTTGCCGCCATCGCGGCACCCGCCCAGCTCCATACGGCGTAAAGCTCCCACATGTGGCCGAGATAGCCCGCATAGGCGAGGCGGATGCGCCGGTCCGTCCAGGCGCGGGTGACCGCGCGAATGTCGAAGCGCGCGGCCTGTGCGTGATACGGACCGAGCCGCACGCCGAGCGCCAGCAGGGCGGCCGCGAGCCCGGCGAGCGAGGTGACGGTGACCGTGACCCGCCAGTCCGCGCCGCCGGCAAGTGCGACGAGATGCGGCGAGGCGGACCCAAGCGTCAGCGCGCCGACCAGAAGCCCCACCAGAAAGCCCCGGTCGCGCGTGCCCCAGCCCACCGCGATCTTCATGCCGACGGGATAGACGCCAGCCAGAAGAGCCCCGGTTGCGACCCGCGCGGCAATGGCGGCATTGCCGCCGACGGGGGCGATCAGAAGCGAGGCGTTGACGAGGGCCGCCGCCGCCGCACAGGCGGCGAACAGGCGCGCCGGGTGAATTCTGTCCGGAAGGCCAAGCACGGAAAACAACAGCGCCCCAAGGACGAAGCCGACCTGCACCCCGCTGGTCAGAAGCGCCTGACGGGTCGGAGAAATCGCCGTCTCGGCGAGCATTTCCGGCAAAACCGCGGCGGAGGAAAACCACAGCGAAAGCGCTGCGACGCAAGCCGTCGCGAGCAGGGAAATGGAGAGCGTTTTTATGGCTGTGCCCCGCGACGCATTGAAGGATCTTGCAAGAAACGCCGGCCGGCCCGCTGTCGGACTCTTGCGTGATCTCGCCGTGTCCGCCATCCATAGCACCGTCGGGCCTGAAAGGTCGATTCCGGGCAGGGGGCGCTCCGCTGCGACGGCGACGGTCAAATGGCGAGCTTTTCGATTGACCCTGTTTTGGTTTCGTTTGATTGTCGTTTCGACCAATAAGGAAAGAAAACGAACATGGGTTATGGGCAGATTTGCGGGTCCATGACCTGACCTGGGAGGGCCACGTGAGCGGCGAACACATTCTCGCAATCGATCAGGGAACCACGTCAAGCCGAGCCATCGTCTTCGACGACACCTTTCGATCCGTAGGGACGGGACAGCAGGAATTTCCGCAGCATTTTCCGCATCCGGGCTGGGTCGAGCACGATCCGGAAGACCTTTGGACCTCGACGCTGGCGGTCTGTCGCGAGGCGCTGGCCGGTTTGTCCGGCGGCGTGGCGGAGATCGCCGCCATCGGCATCACCAACCAGCGCGAAACGACGGTGGTCTGGAACCGAAAGACCGGCAAGCCGGTCTATAACGCCATCGTGTGGCAGGATCGGCGCACGGCCGATTTCTGTGCAAGGTTGAAGCGCGAAGGCCACGAGCCGATGGTCACGCAGAAGACCGGGCTGCTGCTCGATCCCTATTTTTCCGGCACCAAGCTTGCCTGGATCCTGAACACGGTGGAGGGCGCGCGTGCGGCCGCCGAGGCCGGCGATCTGTTGTTCGGCACCGTTGACAGCTGGCTGATCTGGCGGCTCACCGGTGGACAAGCGCATGTGACGGATGCGACCAACGCCTCGCGCACGCTGCTTTACAACATCGACGAGAACGCTTGGGACGAGGAGCTGTGCCGTCTGCTCGACGTGCCCATGTCGATGCTGCCGCAAGTCAAGGACAGTGCCGACATGTTCGGCAGTGTCGAGGCGGAGCATTTCGGCGCCGAACTGCCGATCCTCGGCGTTGCCGGCGATCAGCAGGCCGCGACCGTCGGTCAGGCCTGTTTCGCCCCCGGCATGGTGAAATCGACCTATGGCACGGGCTGTTTCGCGCTGATCAACACCGGCGAAACCCGCGTCGCCTCGACAAACCGGCTGCTGTCGACCATCGCCTATCGGCTCGACGGCAAGACCACTTATGCGCTGGAAGGCTCGATCTTCGTCGCCGGCAGCGCCGTGCAATGGCTGCGCGACGGGCTGAAGATCATCGGGAGCGCGGCGGAAAGCCAGGATCTCGCGGTGCGGGCCGACCCTGAGAACCGGCTCTACATGGTGCCGGCCTTCGTCGGGCTTGGCGCCCCCTATTGGGATCCGGACGCGCGCGGGGCGATCTTCGGCCTGTCGCGGGGGAGCGGGCCGGCGGACTTCTGTCGCGCCGCGCTTGAAAGCGTCGGTTACCAGACCCGCGACCTGATCGACGCCATGCGCGCCGATGCGCGGCAGATCGCCGGTGCGGGCGAGGAAATGGAGGCCATCGTGCTGCGCGTCGACGGCGGCATGACCGCCTCCGACTGGACCATGCAGTTTCTCGCCGACATCCTGGGCACGCCGGTCGACCGGCCGCAGGTGCTGGAGACGACCGCGCTGGGCGCGGCGTGGCTTGCGGGCCGCAAGGCCGGCGTCTGGCCCGACGAGGCCGAGTTTGCCGAACGCTGGCGCCTCGACCGCCGCTTCGAGCCGCAAATGGACGCGACCGACCGCGAGGCGCTCTATGCCGGCTGGCAGGATGCCGTCAGGCGCACGCGCACAAACGGCTGAGCGATGCCCCGGGGACAGGCGAAAGCGCGAGCGGGAAAGCACAGCGGCGCAATCGCCATGCGGTTTTTCCCGCGCACACGGTGGTCGCCGGCCTAAACCTCCCGCAAGGTAAGGGTGGGCGTTGCCCGCCCCGCCCGCCTGTCCGGAGGTCGCCATGTCCGCGTTCTTGATCCGAAACCGCAGCCGCCATGCCGCCCGCCTTGCCTGCGGCGCGATTGCCGCGGTCTTCGCCATGGCCATGCTGCTCCCTGAGGCACGCGCCCAGGAGACCTATCTCGATCTGGAACTCGTCCTCTTGGCCGATGCGACCGGCTCCATCGACGACGCGGAAATCCGCTTCCAGCGCGAGGGCTATGCCCGGGCGATCACCGATCCGGCTGTGCTTTCGGCAATTGCCGGCAACGGCCATGGCAAGATCGTCGTGACCTACGTGGAATGGGCGGATGCCGGTTCGCAGGACGTTGTCGTCGACTGGACGGTGATCGACGGCGCGACCTCGGCCGAGGCCTTCGCGGCCGCGCTTCTGGTGCCGCCGCGCCGCGCCTTCGGGCGCAACGCCATCGGCGCGGCGCTTCTGAAGGGCAAGCGCATGATCGAAGAAAACGCGTATCAGGGCATCCGCCGGGTGATCGACCTTTCCGCCGACAGCGCCAACAACTGGAACGGCCCGCCGCTGGAAACGGCGCGCGCCGAGGTCGTGGCGTCGGGCATCGTCATCAACGGGCTGGCCGTGCTCTGCCGCCACTGCTCGGGCCGCCCGGCGTCTTATGTGCTGGAAGACGCCTTCGCCGAACGCATCATCGGCGGCCCCGGCTCCTTCGTCGTCACCGCCGACAGCACCGCCACCTTCGCGGACGCCGTGCGCAAGAAGCTGATCCTGGAGATTGCCGGGAAGACGCCGGAGCGGGAATTTGCGGGGCGGTGAGGGGGAGGGAGGCGGAATATAGCCCCGCCGCAAGAGTTCCGTAGGCGATTTCGGCAATAGCGTTCAAATTCGTGAAAGAGCTTCATATGCAACTCTGCATTGATGAAATGGATTAGTGATAGGCAAGTGAGTCTGGTTCGAATGAGTTTTAAATTCTGGCGATCAGATCAAGAACCCGAATGTTGCAAAATGGATGGTCTGCACACCTGATGAACGAAAAACAGCGCTTGCAATGACTTTGGAAAGAGAGAGACTTAGAAAGTAAATACTGAACCACGATAGGGGCAATCATGAATTTTAGAAAAACTGTAATATTATCCGCGATATTGTCGGTATTCTCTATAGCACCTGCTACCGCGCAGGATATAGAAGATTTCGCCGTTCAACAGCATGATGGACGTTATTTTCAGATAATGGATGACATGCTTATTGAGGTTGATGGAGAAGGTCCTCTGTCAGTTCTGCGAAAAGACGTGCGGAAGTGGCCCGATGGAATCTTACCTATCAAATTTGAAGATGCTTATGATGAAGCAGATAAGACATCGTTTTTTAACGGCTGCGCTCTCTGGTCAGTATACTCGAAAGTCAAGTGTATCGAATACAAGGATTTCCATAAGGATTACATTTTGGTCGTATCATCAGATGACGAAAACAGCTCCTATGTTGGACGAATTGGTGGCGAGCAGGAATTAAAGCTAGCAAATAGAGATATTGAAGGGGTCATAGCACATGAGATTGCTCATGCGCTTGGTTTTGCACACCAGCACAATTCTCCAGAACGAGACAAGTTTGTGAAAATTAACTGAGATAATATTGAAGATGATGCAGATCACAAATTCGATAAAGTCTCTACAAAACACTCTGTGGTCTTCGGGTTCTACGACTATTGCTCGATAATGCACTACGCCAAAAATGGGTTGTCAAAAGAGCCTGCAAAATTGGATACGATTACCGTACTCGGTGACGAACCAGACTGCCGCATGGGACAACGAGATTACATATCGGAATCTGACAAAATGGGGATGGTCGACGCCTATGGTCGGGACCCTAGTGACATCTTGTTGGTAAGAGTTCCAGATTTTCAAACCATTTCTGTAACTGATATTGCCAGAACGGAACATATTTTTAACAGATATGGGGTGCGACCAATCTTGATTGAAGGAAAACTAAATCGGCCTTGGTGCACAGTCGGTGTCTGCGAATGGACTTGTTATCACAATGAGATTTATTCGCAATTCCCTGAACCAAATGCAGTAATTGAATTTGGAACCGCTGTAAGCTTGAAATCAAGGCGCATTAGCGAAGCTAAATTTGGCCCACCTTCAAATGGGCAACAGTGCGAATAATCGGACTTCTCCCGTTGCAAAAACGAAGGTTTTTGCAACGGTTTTTCGCGCCCTGCTATTTCAACGGCTTAGCTGTCGCAAAACCTTGTCGCAAAAAGATGGCTCAATTTTCTGCTTTTGAAGGCTGAAAGAGCCGATTTGCGGGAGTCGCGAAAAGGATGGTTTCTGCGACAGACTGGAAGTTGAATGAAAATCAAATTTTGTGAGGCTACATGGCTACGTGGACTGTTGAATTGAAAGACGGAAAAACGGAAACCGTCACCGATGAACGATTATATGATTTTCGCGATATGTATGTATCGGACAACAATCTGAAATCACGAATGAGCAGGCTATTTTTGCTCGACCTTTACATCATGGATTTCGAGTTCGGCATAAGTCCCCACGAAATCCTTGAGTCAGTAAAAGAGCTTGAAAATGGCGAGCAACCTAAAGGTGTCAAGCCTGCTGCACCATTCCGAAACCCACCTTTAAAAGGGTTGTGGCACAAACATTTCTTTGCTGCCCGTTTTCTCGTCCATAACATGCTGCTTGGTCTTGGAAAAAATGGACTGTCACAAATCGTTGAGTCAGCAATGCATCCTGACAAAGGGGATATTGTAACAAAAGAGATGATCGATGAGGTCGCTAGGCGTGTGACTCACGAGCCGTTAGAGCAGAGGAATGCTGACAACCGACTAACAGGTGAGTGGATCGTTTACCTCCCTCACGACGGCAGGAATTACTACCTATCAATCGCTGCTCATCATTTTGGTGATCAGCTAATTTTTGACCGTATCATCGCGGAAACAACAAGGGACTTTCCTGACATTGGTCAATGGATCAATCATGCTGCAACGTCATAAAATCAAAGATCGTTTTGCGACAAAATTTTGCTACACCTAAGTCGTTGAAATAGCAGGGCGTGATAAACCGTTGCAAAAACCTTCGGATTTGCGACTTAGTCAGCAACTTGAACAAACCGGCTTATAGACAATTTTGTGTGACCGGTCAGCGCCATTCTGCCGCAGTTGTCACATGGCAGTTGTGGAGCGGGGTCTAAACACCAAGTGCCTGCGCGCCGCTAAAGGTCACCTGCCCCGTGCCTGTCTCCGTGTCGCGGCGCTTCACCACGATCTCGACATCGCGATTGAACAGCGTGAGGAAGCCCATCAGGCGTTCCACCGAGTATTCGCGGAACCGACCATTCAGCATTCGTGACACTTCCGGCTGGGAAATGCCCATCACCGAGCCAGCGGCCTTTTGGGTCAGTTTGCGATCGCTGATGATGTCCTCGATCTCGCTGACGATCTGCGCCTTGAGGTGCTGCGTTTGCGGATCAGTATAGCCAAGATCCGCAAAGACATTGCGGCTGCCGATTTTCACCTGTTCGTTGCTCATGTTTCCGGCTCCAGTTGCGGCGGGTTCAGCTTGTAATCCTCTTCTGCGAGCCGCAGTCGCTGCTTGATGAGGTCCAGATCCGTTTTGGGCGTTGCAATGCCTTTTTTCGACTTCTTCTTGAAGGCGTGGAGGATGTAGACCACCTTCGCGAATTTCACCGTGTAAACAGCGCGAAAGGTATCGCCGTCGTGGTCTGCGATCACCTCTACAGCGCCACTTTGCGCGCCTTTCAGTTTCTTGGCGTTCCGGGGTGCCTTGCCTTCCTGCGCTCGATGCAGGGCATATCCGACGCTGTCGTGCACCGGCTCGGGAAACTCCATAAAGTCATTGTAGCTGGAACCGATCCAGCGGAGTTGCTTAAGCGAGCGGCGCTTGTTGTTCATGGACTTAATATGAGTAATTACTCATAATGAGTCAACCAGTTTGGAATTGCTGGAAACCGGTTCACTCCCACCCCTCCCGGTACAGCGCGTCGAGCGCCTGCCGGTAGGTGGGGTATTGGAACGCATAGCCGAGCTCGCTTTTCACGCGGGCGTTGGAGACGCGTTTGTTTTCGCCGTAGAAGGAGCGCGCCATCGGCGTGAGGTCGGCGGTTTCGAAATCCTGTTCCGGCGGGGGCGGGACGTCCATGAGTTTGGCGGCATAGGCGACGACATCCTGCGGCGGGGCGGGTTCGTCGTCGGTGACATTGTAGATGCGGCTCGCGAGCGGTTTTGACAGGGCGGCTTGAAGCGCGCCGGCGATATCGGCGACATGGATGCGGTTGAACACCTGGCCCGGCTTGATCAGCCGGCGCGACTTGCCCTTTTCCAGGGTCGCCAGCGCATTGCGTCCGGGTCCGTAAATGCCGGAGAGGCGGAAGATCTGCACCGGGATGTCGGCTTTTTCGCCAAGCACTGTCCATCCGGTTTCGGCGGCGACGCGCTGCACGGAACGCTTGGAGACGGGTTTGCAGATCGTCTCCTCGTCGACCCAGCCGCCGTCGTGATTGCCATAGACGCCGACGGTGGAGAGATAACCGATCCATTCGGGCGGATGGGCGGCGAGATCCGCGCCGTGATGGGTCAGCACGCGATCGCCTTCCGCGTCAGGCGCGATGGAGACCAACACATGGGTCGCGCTTGCAAGCGCCTCGGCGATGCCCTCGCCAGGCGTCGTGCCGTCGAACAGGAACGGGGTGATGCCGCGTGCGCGCATCTTCTCCGCCTTCTCCGCGCTGCGCGTCGTGGCGCCGATCCACGCGCAGTCGGGGGCGATACGCTCGACGAAGGCGTTGGCGGAAAATCCGAGGCCGAAGACAAACAGGCGCATGGGGTGGCGTTCCTTTCGGATGCAAGTGTGCTAACCTAGCGTCAGGCGCGTAACTTTGCCTTTTACAGACGCATTTCAAATTCTGTTTTTTGACATTTTCCATCCGGTTTTCGGGTGACGAAAACCGGCTCCCAGGGGGGCAATATGGACATTATGCAAAAGCTTCAAGCGCAACCGGCCTCGCAAAGCTGTCGCTTGATCGACTTCGAGAAGGCCGAACTCCGGACGGAGGATGGCGGCAAGCGCGTGTTTCTGGTCGTCAGCGGCGAGAAACCCACCGTGTCGATGCGGGTGGAGTTGCGGCCGCTTTACTATGTGATGCAGCCCGACTACTGGGGCGTCGAGGTGGTCGGCTGCGTGTCGGGCATCGTGCTGCCGGCGGTCGCGCCCTATACCGAAGCGCTCGACGTGACCCATACGATGGGCAAGAAGGGCATCGAGGTGCTCGGCGCCGACAAGACGTTGAGGCTCGATCGCTGATCGCGGCCGTCACGCGCCCTCAGGCGTCGAGCGAAAGGTCACCGCGACGGATCTCGTAGAGCATGACGCCGGTCGCGACGGCCAGGTTGAGGCTGTCGGCTTCGCCCACCTGGGGAATGCGGGCAAGGGCGGTGCAGGCGTTTGCCATCTCGTCCGGCAGGCCGGCCTGTTCGTTGCCCATCAGGAGCAGCGTCGGGCGGGCGTAATCGATCGCGCGGTAGTCGGTCGATCCCTTGAGGTGCGTGCCGACGAGCGTGCCTGGCCAGGTCTTCGCCATCTCCTGGAAGGCGGCGCGGGTGAGCCGCGCCAGCGGCACGTGGAACAGCGAGCCCATGGTGGCGCGCACGGCCTCCACCGCGAAGGGGTCGGTGGTTTCGCCGACGAGAATGACGCCCTTCGCGCCGACCGCATCGGCGGTGCGCAGGATGGTGCCGAGATTTCCCGGATCGCGCACATGGTCGAGCGCCACCCAGACGGCGGCGGGATCCGCCTTGAGCGCGCGGGTCAGGGCCGACCCGTCGAGAATGCGCTGTTCATAGACGCCGACCACCATTTGCGGATTGTCGCGCCGGGTCATGGCCGCGAGCACGGGCGTGGACACTTCGAGGATGGTGGCGCCACGGGCGCGGGCGGTGGCGGCGACCTCGCGGGCCGCAGCGCTCTCGCGCGCCTCGGGACCGAGCACCAGCATGTCGACGGTCCAGCCGGCGGCCAGCGCGTCGGTGGCAAGCTTCAGCCCCTCGGCAACGAAACGGCCGCTGCGCTGGCGGTGCTTGCGCTGGGCGACCAGCGCCTTGATGTCCTTCACCAGCGGATTGGAAAACGACGTGATCTGCTTGACGCTGCCGGCGACCCGCCGCGAAGCGGCGTCCGAGAAAGGCGGACGCTCGCTCATGGCATGCTCCAGCGGCTGAACATGGAGGTCGACAGCGCGCGGCCGTCGTCGGGCGTGCGCAGCACCAGTTCGCCGGATTCCAGCAACCCGCCACGGGTCTCGAGCGTTTCCGCCATGATCTCGTGCAGGGCGACGAAGCTGGAGCGGATCGCATAGGCGGTGAGGATCACGAAACGCGCGTCGGGGGCGAGGATCTTCTCGATCATCGGCAGCATTTCCGGCAGGCTGTCGAACAGCTCCCAGACCTCGCCCTTCGGCCCGCGTCCGTATTTCGGCGGGTCGAGCAGGATGCCGTCATAGGTGTTGCCGCGCTTGACCTCGCGGGCGACGAATTTCATCGCATCCTCGCAGATCCAGCGGATCGGCAGATCCGCCATGGCCGAAAGCTCCTGGTTCTCGCGCGCCCAGCCGATGGCCTTTTTCGAGGCGTCGATATGGGTGACCTGCGCGCCGGCGGCCGCCGGAATCAGCGAGCCGAGACCGGTGTAGCCGAAGAGGTTCAAGACCTTGAGCGGCTTTTCTCGCGGTGTCTCGGACACAATGTCCGCCATCCACTGCCAGTGCGCGGCCTGCTCGGGAAAGACGCCGACATGGCGAAACGACATGAACCGCCCCAGGAAGGCGGCCTTGCCGTAGCGCATCTCCCAGGTTTCCGGCAGGTCGCGGTTGAGCCGCCAGCGGCCCGGCCCGTCGTCGTCGTCCTGGCCGGTGAAGACGGCATCGGCTGCGTCCCATGTCGCATCGCTCAGGTGGCGCCGGCCCATTGCCTGGGGTTCGGGACGGTCGACAACGACATCGCCGTAACGTTCCAGCTTGCGGCCCAGCCCGAAGTCGAGAAGCGCATAATCGTCCCAGCCGCGGGTTTCCAGCATGGTCGGCCATGCGGCGTGCGGCGGAGAACCGGCGGCGGCCGGGCGAAGCGGGGAGGGGGCGTCGGTCACGCGAGGGACCTCTTTTCAGGCGGCTCGGACTGTCGGGGTGTTGCAGGATCGCCATAGAGCAATTTGGGAAAAAGCGAAACCCGTTTCGCCCCTCCGGGCGCGGTGCAAGCGGCGCGAACGGCCGTATTGCCCGATTGGCGGGCGTTGCCCCTCCTTCTGCTGCCCTGCACCAAAGAGAACTTTGCAGCCAATTGTCTTTCAAAGACTTGCAAGCGTGCTCCGGCTTGGCCAAGCTAGCGGCCAAGTGACAGAGTGACCGCTTGCGGGGCGTGTAGGGTTGTGCTGTAAATTGCCGCAACCGCCCGGTTTTGCGACGGTCCAGCCGGAGGATGTTTTTTATGGACTTGAGTGGCGAGTATCGGATCCGCGCCTCCCGACAGGCGGTGTGGGACGCGCTGAACGATCCCGATGTCCTGCGCCGGTGCATTCCCGGCTGCAAGGAGCTGGAGAAGAGTTCGGACACCGAAATGTCCGCCACCGTCGTCGCCAAGATCGGCCCTGTGAAGGCCACTTTCAAAGGCTCGGTGACGCTTGAAAACCTCAATCCGCCGGAGAGTTACACCATCGTCGGCGAGGGCAAGGGCGGTGTTGCCGGCTTCGCCAAGGGCGCGGCCGATGTGTCGCTCGCCGAGGACGGCGAGGAAACGGTGCTCACCTACAAGGTCAAGGCGCAGGTCGGCGGCAAGCTCGCCCAGCTCGGCAGCCGGCTGATCGTGTCCACCTCGCGCAAGATGGCCGACGAGTTCTTCTCCAACTTCAAGGATATCGTGGAGGGCGACGCCGGCACCTCGGACGCTGCGGCGCCGGCAAGTGCCGCGCCGGCCGCCGCGGCGGGCGAGCCGGTTGCGGATGCGGATGAAACCGCGCTTGCGCCCACGCCTGCCCCCGCGCCCCAGGAGCAGGAGGCGTCGCAAAAGCAGACACAGGAGCAGACATCCGCCTCCGGCGAGGATGACCAGTCCTTTGCATCATCGGTCAGCGAGGCCGCGCATGACGTCGAGGAGCGGGTGGAAAAGGCGATGCACGAGGTCGAGACCGAAGTGGAGACGGCTGCCGGTCGCGGGGCCTTCGGCGGTCCCATGGTCTGGGGTCTCATTGCGCTTGCGGCGGTGATCGTCATTCTGGCGGTGATGAGCTAGCAGCTTTTCGGTTTTTGCGAATTGCCGGGTGCCGGCCCGGCGCTACACTCGGCGACGAAACGACAGGCAACGGAACATCAGGAACGAGTGCCCGACGAGCGGGTCTGACGTTTGAGAGGGAGGAACAGCATGGCCAATGTGACCATGACCGTGAATGGAAAGAGCGTGTCGAAACCGGCGGAGGGCCGGACGCTTCTGGTGGAGTTCCTGCGCGATGGCGCGGGCCTGACGGGAACCCATGTCGGCTGCGACACGTCGCAATGCGGCGCCTGTGTGGTGCATGTCGACGGCAAGGCGGTGAAGTCCTGCACCATGCTGGCCGCCCAGGCGGACGGCGCGCAGGTGACCACCATCGAGGGGCTTGCCTCCGGTGGCGAGCTGCACCCGATGCAGGCGGCCTTTCGCGAGCATCACGGCCTGCAGTGCGGTTTCTGCACGCCCGGTATGATCATGGCCGCCGTCGACATGGTGAACCGTCTCGGTGCACCGCTCGACGAGGCGGCGATCCGCGCGGAACTGGAGGGCAACATCTGCCGTTGCACCGGGTATCACAACATCGTCAAGGCAATTGCCGCGGCGAGCGAGACCATGGCGGGGATGAAGACCGCGGCCGAATAGGCCCCGACGCGGCTTTGGCCGCGCGCGCGGGGGGCGCGTGCGGCCGAGCGTTAAGGGATGCGGACGCGGATCCGCCGGTGAAGCCGCCGATCCCCGCACGTCGGGGACGGGCAAACGGACACCTAGAGGGATTGCACTGGTCAAGGGTCTCCACGCGCTGCCGAGCGGCCACCCGGAGACCGCATGGGAGGATGCACATGACAGGTTCAGCTGAAGGCATTGGCGCAAGGGTCACCCGGCGCGAGGACAAGCGTTTCATCATTGGCAAGGGGCGCTACACCGACGACATGAACGTGGCCGGCATGTGCCACGCCGCCTTCGTGCGCTCGCCGCACGCCCATGCGAAGGTCGCCTCGCTCGATGCCGATGCGGCGCGCGCGATGCCCGGCGTGATCGCCGTTCTGACCGGCGAGGAACTGGCGGCCGACGGCGTCGGCAATCTGATCTGCGGCTGGATGATCCATTCCAAGGACGGCACGCCGATGAAGATGGGCGCCTGGCGCGCGCTGGAGCACGAGACGGTGCGCCATGTCGGCCAGGCCGTGGCCGTGGTTGTCGCGGAAACGCGCGCCCAGGCCCGCGATGCCGCCGATGCCGTGGTCGTCGACTACGACGCGCTCGACGCGGTGGTCGACAGTCTCGATGCGCTGAAGCCCGGCGCGCCGCAAATCCATCCGGAAGCGGAAGGGAACCTGATCTACGACTGGGAGATCGGCGACGAGGCCGCGACCGAGGCCGCTTTCGCCTCCGCCGCCCATGTCACCAGGATGGAGATCCGCAACAACCGTCTGGTGCCCAATCCGATGGAGCCGCGTTCCGCGCTCGCCCACTACGAGGAGGCCGACGAGCATTACACGCTGTGGACCACGTCGCAGAACCCGCATGTGGCGCGTCTGGTGCTCTCCGCCTTCTACAACATCGCGCCGGAGCACAAGCTGCGGGTGATCGCGCCCGATGTCGGCGGCGGCTTCGGGTCCAAGATCTACATCTATCCGGAAGAGATGGTTTGTCTGTGGGCCTCCAAGAAGACCGGCGTGCCGGTCAAGTGGACGTCCGACCGCACCGAGGCCTTCCTGACCGACGCCCATGGCCGCGACCACCATTCGGAAGCGGAAGTCGCGCTCGACGCCGACAACAAGATCATCGGTCTGCGCGTCAAGACGGTGGCGAATCTCGGCGCTTACATGTCGCTGTTCTCGTCTTCGGTGCCGACCTATCTCTATGCGACGCTGCTGTCGGGCCAGTACGATATTCCGGCGATCCACTGCAACGTGAAGACGGTCTACACCAACACCACGCCGGTGGATGCCTATCGCGGCGCCGGTCGCCCGGAGGCGACCTATCTGGTGGAACGGGTGATGGAAACGACGGCCCGCGAGGTCGGCATGGATCCGGCCGAGTTCCGCCGCAAGAACTTCGTGCGCTCCTTCCCGCACCAGACGCCGGTGATCATGTGCTACGACGCGGGCGACTATGACGCCTCGCTGGATGCGGCGCTGAAGGCAATCGACTACGACGGCTTCGCGGCCCGCAAGGCGGAAGCCGCACGGCGCGGCAAGCTGCGCGGCATCGGCCTGTCCTGCTACATCGAGGCTTGCGGCATCGCGCCGTCCCAGGCCGTCGGGTCGCTGGGCGCCGGCGTCGGACTGTGGGAATCGGCGGAGGTGCGGGTCAATCCGGTCGGCACCATCGAGGTCCTCACCGGCTCGCACAGCCATGGCCAGGGCCATGAGACGACGTTTGCCCAGCTCGTGTCCGAGCGTCTCGGCGTCGGCCTCGACACGGTGTCCATCGTCCATGGTGACACCGACAAGGTGCAGTTCGGCATGGGCACTTACGGCTCGCGTTCCGGCGCGGTCGGCATGTCGGCGATCTCCAAGGCGCTCGACAAGGTGGAATCCAAGGCCAGGAAGCTCGCCGCCCATCTGATGGAAGCCTCAGAGGGCGACATCACGCTGGAGGGCGGCACTTTCAAGGTCGCCGGCACGGACAAGGAGCTTCCCTTCTTCCAGGTGGCGCTTGCCGCCTATACCGCCCACAACATGCCCGAAGGCATGGAACCGGGCCTGAAGGAAGGCGCCTTTTACGATCCGACCAACTTCACCTTCCCGGCCGGCACCTATGTCTGCGAGGTCGAGGTCGACCCGGAGACCGGCAAGACCGAGGTGGTGGATTTCGTCGCGGCCGACGATTTCGGCACGATCATCAATCCGATGATCGTGGAAGGTCAGGTCCATGGCGGCCTGACGCAGGGCATCGGACAGGCGCTTCTGGAAAACGCCGCCTATGACGCGGACGGCCAGCTGCTGTCGGCCTCCTACATGGATTACACCATGCCGCGCGCCGACGACGTGCCCTCCTACCGGTTGATGACGACGGTCACCGAATGTCCGGGCAATCCGCTCGGCATGAAGGGCTGCGGCGAGGCCGGCGCCATCGGTTCGCCGCCGGCGGTGATCAATGCGATCACGGATGCCATCGGCACCAACGCGCTGGAGATGCCGGCAACGGCCGCCAACGTCTGGCGCGCGCTCAAGAGCGCCCAGCCGGCGCAGGCGGCGGAATAGACGCAAAGCACAGCCGCACTCCGGGCGATTGCCCGAAGTGCGGCCCGACGACGAGCGGGCGCGCCGGACCCTGGCGCCGGCCCGACAGGACAAGACGGGTGAGGAGAAACCCAGGATGTACGAAACAAATTATCACCGCGCGACCAGCGTTGACGATGCCGCCGCCAAGCTTGGCGCGGCCGAGGACGCCAAGGTTCTGTCCGGCGGCCAGACCCTTTTGCCGACAATGAAGCAGCGCCTTGCCGCGCCGTCCGACGTGATCGACGTGACCCATATCGCCGACATGAAGGGCATCACCGAAAGCGGTGGCGGCATCCGCATCGGTGCCGCGACCACCCATGCGGAGGTTGCCGGTTCCGAGATCGTCAAGCGCATGCTGCCGGGCCTTGCCGCCCTTGCCGGCCATATCGGCGATCCGCACGTGCGCCATATGGGCACGATCGGCGGGTCGCTCGCCAACAACGATCCGGCCGCCGACTACCCCTCCGCCGCGCTTGCGCTGGGCGCGACGATCCACACCAATGCCCGGCAGATTTCGGCCGAGGACTTCTTCACCGGCATGTTCGAGACCGCGCTGGACGAGAGCGAGATCGTGACAGCGGTGGAATTCCCCAAGGCCTCAGCCTGCGCCTACGCCAAATACCCGAACCCGGCGTCGCGCTACGCGATGGCCGGCGTCTTCGTCGCCAGGACCGATGGCGGCGTGCGGGTCGCGGTGACCGGCGCCGGGCAGAATGGCGTGTTCCGGCATGCCGGCCTTGAGGATGCGCTGGCGCAGTCCTTCTCGGCCGATGCGGTTGCCGGTGTGACCACCGATCCGGACCAGCTTCTGGCCGACATTCACGGCTCGGCGGAATATCGCGCCAATCTGGTTACGGTGATGGCCAAACGCGCGGTCGCCGCCTGCGCCTGAGGCCCGTGAACGGTCTCTGCCGCGTGACGAAGAAACGGCCCGGGCCTTGCGCCCGGGCTTTTTCTTGGCTGCGAGACGGAAACCGCGTCGCTCAGGTTCCGGCGGTGACATGGGGGCGGGTGCGGCGCAGGAGGCGCGCCAGAACGGCGATGACAAGGACGGTTGCAGCGATGCGGCCGACGAGAACGATCCAGACATCCGCGCCCACCGCCAGCATGATGGCCGTGTCCTCGATGAGCGAGTGGCAGAGCGAGAGGCAGCTCAGCGCCAGAAACAGGTCGCGCCTGTCATAGTTGCGGACCATGGTTTCCTGAATGATCAACCCGCCGCCATAGGACAGGCCGAGCAGCAGGCCGATGGTGGTCAGGGGGGTGAGATCCGGATTGAGCCCCAGAAGCCTGAGGCCGGGATTGAGCGCGCGGGTCAACCGGTCGATGATCCCGAACGCCTTCAGCAGGTCGAGCAGCAGGAACAGCGCGACGATGATTGCCAGCATGCTGAGCAGCGACTGTGCGGTGGCGGCGGCCCAATCGCCCCAGTTTGAGGTGGCAACGCCCGCGGGCAGCCAGTCAGGCGTCGCGACCTCGGACAGGGCGCCGGTCGTGCGGCACACCCAGGCGGCAAAGGCGGCATAGGCGAACCCGACCCCGAGCCGCAACCCCGTGGTCGCGAGAAGGCTGGCACCGGCCCGGCGCACGATCGCCTGTTCGACCGGCAGCGCGTGGGCGAAAAGCATCAAGGAGGACAGGATGCTGATCTGCGCGACGGTGAGCTGCATGTCGGATTGCAGCGAGACGAAGGCGCCGACACCGCCATAGAGGCCGGTGAGAAGCGTGACCGCCCAGATCAGTCCGGCCTCGGCCGGCAGGTCGACCAGGCCCATCACCGGGGCAAGCCCGTGGCCGAGCATGTCGCTCAGGCCGTACAGGTCGCCCAGTCGCACAAGCAGCATGACCGGCAGCATGATCTTCACCAGCATGAAGAAGGTGCCAAGGCAGCGACGGGTGAGGGAGTGCAGATAGGCGGGCATGAACCGGTGGCCTTGTCCTGGAAGGGGCGGCGGCAACGGGGAGTGCAACCGGCCGCCGCGATGCGCGTGACCGCGTAGCATGGGCGACCGTTGCAAGCTATACCCTGCCAAGCGCGCACTGCCGGCGTTCTGCACCGGCCGTGCGCGCGAAACTTGCGTTCTTCGAAGCGAAAGGCAATTTTCAGGCACATGATCGAGACAGACCGCATCGACAGGCAGCTCTTGAACGCGTTGCGACGCAATGCCGACATCGGCAATGCGCGGCTGGCCGAAGGTGTCGGTCTTTCGGCGTCTGCCTGCCTGCGTCGTGTGAAGCGGCTGAAACAGGCCGGCCTCGTGCGCCAGGTCGTGGCGCTTGTAGACGCCCGCGCGCTCGGAAACGCGCTTTCGGCGATCGTCACCGTGTCCTTCGTGCGTCATGCGCCGGAGTATCGGACGGCCTTCCAGCGCAAACTGCGCGAAGAACCGGCCGTCTCGATGGCCTACAGCGTGTCCGGACAGGTGAGTGCGGTTCTTCAGGTCGATGTCGCCGACATGGCTGCCTTCAACGCGCTGGCCGGGCGCCTGTTCGACGACGACCCCAATGTCGCGGCCTTTACCACCCATTTCATCATGGGAAGCTTGAAACAGGAGCCGGTCGTTCCGGCGGCGTCCAGCCCGCAGCCCGGTTCCTGACATGCGAAAACGGCCCGGGCAGGGTGCCCGGGCCGTCTTGCTGCTTCGATCCGCGTTGTCGAGGGTCAGGCGGCTGCGACATTGTTCAGGAAACGGTCGATCTGTTCACGCAGGTCGCGCGTCTTTTCGCCGACGTCGCTGGAGGCGACCAGCACCATGTCCGCCGATGCATTGGTTTCGGCCACCGCGTTGGACAGTTCGCCCATGTTTGCGGAGACCGACGTCGTGCCCGTTGCCGCGTTCTGGACGTTGCGCGAGATCTCGTTGGTCGCGGATCCCTGCTGTTCCACCGCCGCGGCGATGGCGGAGGTGTAATTGTCGACCTCCTGCATCGTGGCGGTGATGGCGGCAATCGCTTCCACGGCTTCCTTGGTCGAGCCCTGAATCGCGCCGATCTGGGCGCCGATTTCCTCGGTCGCCTTCGACGTCTGGGTGGCGAGTTCCTTCACTTCCGCCGCGACGACCGCAAAGCCCTTGCCGGCCTCGCCCGCGCGCGCCGCCTCGATGGTGGCGTTGAGCGCCAAGAGGTTGGTCTGCTCGGCGATTGCCTGGATCAGGGTCACGACCTCGCCGATCTTGTTGGCGGCTTCCGCAAGCCCCGCGACTTTCTCGTTGGTGCGCCGCGTGCCTTCGGTGGCTTCGCCGACGACCTGCGTGGTCTGGCCGACCTGGCGCGAGATCTCGGCGATGGAGGCGGCGAGTTCTTCCGCCGCCGTTGCCACGCTTTCGACGTTCTGCGTGGCGGTGCCGCTCGCGTTGCTGGTGTCTTGCGCCCGTCCGGCGCTTTCACCCGCGATCCGCGTCAGGTCGCGTGCGGTTGCTTCCATGCCGGAGGCCGTGTCGCCAACCGAGGTCAGGAGTTCCTGCACCTGGGTGCGGAAGTCGGCGATCAGCGTATCGACGCGCCCCTGGCGCTCGGCCGCGGCTTCCTGTTCGCGTTCCTGTTCGGCCCGCATGCGGGCGCGTTCGCGGGCATTGTCGCGGAAGACCTCGAGCGTGCGGCTCATCGCGCCGATCTCGTCGCCGCGTTCCACCCCGTCGATCTCGACGTCGGTGTCGCCTTCCGCCAGTTGGCCCATGATCGCGGTCAGGCGACGGGTCGGACGGGTGATGGCGAGCGACAGCACGACCGCGACAAGCACGCCGAGGCCGGCAACGATCGCCAGCGTGACGGTGATGGTCCAGAAGCTCGCGGTGCCGGCGCCGGCGGCATCCTGGGCCTGACGGGCCGCGACACCGGAAACCTGACTGCGCATTTCGCCGGCCACGACGCCCAGGTCGCCGGTCATCGCGGTGACTGTCTCCATGCTTGCAAGCATGGAATCGAAGGCCTCGCGATAGGCGGCGATCTCGGTCTGGATCTCGTCGACCATCTTCGCGACTTCAGGAAATCTGGCGGCGGCGGAATTGATCATGCCGGCAACCCGCGTCAGTTCGCCGAGTTCGCTGTGAACCTGGTCGGCCGTCGCCTGGCCGAGCCCGGAAATCAGCCCCAGGGTCGAGGCCTTGACCTTGACCGACTGTTCGGCGAGTTCCCCGCCATAGTCCGAAACGAGATCCACCTTGATCTGTTCGATGGAGCTTGCCTGCGCGGACTTTTGAACATCCGCGATGGCGGTCCGCGCGGCGGTCTGGATCTCCGCCGCATTCAGCGTGATGCCGCCCAGCCTGTCCTTGATCTCGCGGCGCAGCTGATGGACCTCCGCAAAGGAGCTGGTGCCGCTAAGCTTGGTCAGCGCGGCTTCCAGTGCGCCGGCCTCGCCCGCGAGCGTCTCGATAAGCTCGGAATCGATGCCCTCGACGCTGGAGTTGGTCAACGCCTTGGCATTGGCCAACAGGTTTCCCGTTTCGGCGAGCGTGTCTTCCATGACGTTGCTTGCCGTCGATGTTGTCGACAGAAGGAACAGATACTGGACGCGCAATGCGGATTCGCGGACTTCCGAAACCAGTTGGCCGATTTCATCCACCTTGCGTCGGGTGGCGGACATGCGCACGGCCGCGCGTTTGGCGTCGCGGCGCTCGCCCTGCATATCGGCGTTGATCATGTTCGCGAGGCTGCCGAGCTTTTCGACCGACTCGGTGAGCGTGGCGAGCAGCTGTTTCTGGGTTTCGATTTCGGTTCCGATCCTGTCGAAATCCGCCTTCAGAACGGAAACCGCCTGAAGCGCGCTGTCGACCTCCGCGGCCGCCTCGGGGGAACCGGAAACGGATGCCCGAAATTTCTGCAGTTTGCCGTCGAGCTTCGCGACGAACTCTGCGGTTCTGGCGGCATCCTGAGGATCGCGGGTGCGCAGGAAGGCTTCCCGTGCGGCCGATGCATCCTGAAGTCCCGCCATCACATCGGCGGCGACTTCAGAGGTCTTCATCTGGTCGGTCAGGCTTCCGATCGTCAGTGCGCCAACGCCGCCGACAATGGCCGTGAGCAGCAAAACAACTGCGAATCCGCCACCGATCTTGGCTGCAAATCCGAGGTTTCCAATAATTTTGAGTAGCCGGGGCATCCCCATCCTCCAACACCAGTTCATTGCAGGCACCCTAGCCGGCTTTATGTGAATCTTCGGTAAAGCGACGCGTAATATTGGCCATTGGCAACTTTTACGATTCTGGAAAACAGAAGTATTCCACGTCGGAAGATTTTCTGTCGCAACGGCAGCATGAACAAGAACGGCGGGACTTTCGTCCCGCCGTCGATCGCGTGTCGTCGTCCCCTTGCGGGAAGCGGGTATCAGGCCGCGGCGACGTCGGTGAGGAAGCGGTCGATCTCCCCGCGCAACGCATCGGTGTTCTGCGACATGGCTCCGGAGGCGGAGAGCACATTGTCGGCGGCGGCGCTCGTGCTTTCCACCGTCGTTGCAAGGCGCGTCATGTTGCTCGTGACCGCGCCCGTGCCCTGGGCGGCCTGCTGCACCGAACGCGAGATGTCGCTCGTCGCCGCGCCCTGCTGCTCCACCGCGCTGGCGATGGAGGCGGTGTAGCCGTTCACCTCCTGCATGATCTGGGCGATCTCGCCGATG
>NZ_AUIM01000015.1 GCF_000423705.1 Stappia stellulata DSM 5886
GCAAGCAGGATGTGCTCGCGGGTCTGCGGCATCGGGCCGTCGGCCGCCGAACACACCAGGATCGCGCCGTCCATCTGCGCCGCACCCGTGATCATGTTCTTCACGTAGTCGGCGTGGCCCGGGCAATCGACGTGGGCGTAGTGACGGTTTTCCGTCTCGTACTCCACGTGCGCCGTCGAGATCGTGATGCCGCGCGCACGCTCTTCCGGCGCGCCGTCGATCTCGTCATACGCCTTGAAGTCGCCGAACTGTTTCGTGATCGCCGCTGTAAGCGTCGTCTTGCCATGGTCGACGTGGCCGATCGTGCCAATGTTCACGTGCGGCTTCGTCCGCTCAAACTTTGCTTTCGCCATCGGATTTCTCCGTACCTTCGTTCTTAAAATGATGTGGCGTTGACAGCGATCAGGCGAATTTCGCCTGAACTTCCTGCGCGACGGCCTGCGGAACTTGTTCGTAGTGATCGAACACCATCGAATACTGTGCACGTCCCTGAGACATAGAGCGCAGGTTGTTCACATATCCGAACATGTTTGCGAGCGGCACCATGGCATTCACCACGGTCACGACGCCCCGGTTCTCGGTGCCGGTAATCTGGCCCCGACGCGAGTTCAGATCGCCGATCACGTCACCCATGTAGTCCTCGGGAGTGACAACCTCGACTTTCATGACCGGTTCCAGGAGCTTGGGATTGCCCTTGGCGATGGCCTCGCGGAAGCCGGCACGACCGGCAATTTCGAAGGCGAGCACGCTGGAGTCGACGTCGTGGTATGCACCGTCGATCAGCTTCGCCTTGATGTCGACCATCGGGAAACCGGCGATCGGACCCGAAGTCATCACGCTTTCGATGCCCTTCTGGACGCCCGGGATGTACTCCCGCGGAACAGAACCGCCGACGATGGTGCTCTCGAAGGAGAACCCTTCGCCCGGCTCGTTCGGCTCGATCACGATCTTGATGCGCGCGAACTGGCCGGAGCCGCCCGTCTGCTTCTTGTGCGTGTAATCGACTTCGGCTTCCCGCGTGATCGTCTCGCGGTAGGCAACCTGCGGCGCGCCGATGTTGGCTTCGACCTTGAACTCGCGCTTCATGCGATCGACGAGAATGTCGAGATGAAGCTCGCCCATGCCGGCGATGATTGTCTGGCCGCTTTCCTCGTCCGTCTTGACGCGGAAGGACGGATCCTCGGCCGCGAGACGGTTGAGAGCCAGACCCATCTTCTCCTGGTCGCTCTTGGTCTTCGGCTCGACCGCGATCTCGATGACCGGGTCGGGGAATTCCATGCGCTCGAGGATGACGGCACTGTTGGCGTCGCACAGGGTGTCGCCCGTGGTCGTGTCCTTCAGGCCGGCGACGGCAACGATATCACCTGCATAGGCGACTTCGATGTCTTCGCGGGAGTTCGAGTGCATCTGCATCATGCGACCGATGCGCTCGCGCTTGCCCTTGACCGTGTTCAGCAGGGACGAGCCCTTGTTGAGAACGCCCGAGTAGATGCGGCAGAAGGTCAGCGAACCGACGAACGGATCGTTGGCGATCTTGAAGGCGAGCATGGCGAGCGGGGATTCGTCGCTCGACTTGCGCGCAATCTCTTCTTCCGTCTTGGCGTCGATGCCCTTGATGTCCGGCACTTCGACCGGGCTCGGCAGGAAGTCGACGACAGCGTCGAGAAGCGGCTGGACGCCCTTGTTCTTGAACGCGGACCCGCAAAGAACCGGCACGAAGTCGTTGTTGATCGTGCCCTTGCGGATCAGGACCTTCAGCTCTTCCACCGAAGGCTCCTTGCCTTCGAGATAGGCTTCCATCGCGGCCTCGTCGGCCTCGACGGCAGTCTCGATCAGCAGCTCGCGATACTCGGTGGCCTGATCGACGAGATCAGCCGGGATATCGACTTCATCCCACTGCGCGCCGAGCGACTCGTCACGCCAGATGAGGGCCTTCATCTTCAGAAGGTCCACGAGACCGGCGAACTCGCTCTCGGCACCCACCGGAATTTGATACACCAGCGGGGTCGCGCCGAGGCGCTTCTTGATCATGTCGACGCAACGGAAGAAGTCCGCGCCGAGCTTGTCCATCTTGTTGACGAAGATCATGCGCGGGACATGATACTTGTCCGCCTGACGCCAGACCGTTTCGGTCTGCGGCTCGACACCGGCGTTGGCGTCGAGAAGCGCAACCGCGCCATCGAGAACACGCAGCGAGCGCTCGACTTCAATCGTGAAGTCGACGTGACCCGGCGTGTCGATGATGTTCAGGCGCTTCTCGTTCCAGAAGGCAGTGGTGGCAGCCGACGTAATCGTGATGCCGCGCTCCTGCTCCTGCTCCATCCAGTCCATCGTGGCGGCGCCGTCATGGACTTCGCCGATCTTGTGGCTCTTGCCGGTGTAAAACAGAATCCGCTCGGTCGTCGTGGTCTTGCCCGCGTCGATGTGGGCCATGATCCCGAAATTGCGGTAGTCTTCGATCTTGTGCGTGCGCGACATAATGCCAGCCTCTTGAACGTCCGATTACCAGCGGTAGTGCGAGAACGCGCGGTTGGCTTCTGCCATCCGGTGCGTGTCTTCACGCTTCTTGACGGCGGAACCGCGGCTGTTCGCGGCGTCCAGCAGCTCGCCCGACAAGCGATCGACCATGGTCGTCTCGTTGCGGTTGCGGGCCGCGGCGATCAGCCAACGGATCGCCAGCGCCTGACGGCGGTCGACCCGGACTTCCACCGGAACCTGGTAGGTGGCACCGCCAACACGGCGCGAGCGAACCTCAACCTGCGGCATGACATTGTCGAGCGCGGCGTGGAACACTTCGACCGGGTTCTGGCGAACCTTGCCTTCGATGATGTCGAATGCACCGTAAACGATGCCTTCGGCGGCCGACTTCTTTCCATGATACATGATGGAATTCATGAACTTGGTGACGACCACGTCCCCGAACTTCGGATCGGGGATGATTTCGCGCTTCTCAGCCCTGTGACGGCGTGACATAGCAGATCCTCAGACCTTGACTTCCCAAAGTACCAACCCGGGGCTGGCCTTTTTGCGCTTACCGATGACCCGTCTTCGAGCCATCCTGACTAACCTGGCATGCCTGAAAACAGACACGCAGAACCTGTGCTCATCCGACCCTGTCGGATGCTGGCGTAGCGGCGGCGCGGCACATGCCGGCCCTGGCTCCGCATGACATGCGGAATCGCACCTGTTCCCGCAAACGGGAAAGGCGCCGCCAATCGAGAGGACCACCGTTACAGCGGTCATGCGTACGATATTTTTTCGCCTCGTAATCCCGGCACCGTTTAAACTCTTCTGGGTCCGGTGCTTGGCGCGCCGGGACCGACAAGTGTTTACCGCCTGCCTTCGGGATGGGCGGAAACTACAGTCGGACCCGCCCTCCGTCAAGTGCGCCTTTCAAGAATTTCACTGGCCTTCCGCCGCCCTCCGCCAGACCGCGAATATCGATGATTCATGTCGCCGGATCCGCTTCATTCGCAATATTTGCAAATATTTCCGGTTGTTCGGCAAAAAGGAAAACGACTCTGGGTGAAGCGGCGGGATCTGCCATGCGGGTCCGGCCACGACACCGGCGCCGGAATGCGGATTCGGCCGGCGCGGTCGACACGGATTCTTAAGAATAGCGCCGCAACGGGATTCGATTCTGTCCCCGCTCGATTCTGTGTGCCGGCATGTCTATTCGCGGTAGGCGATCACCGCCACCTCCCCCCCCATCGCATCGGCATAGGCGCTTTCGAAGGTCGGATCGTCCGGCTCCTCCAGAATGATCCCGATCTGGTCGAGGTCCGCCTCGACGAAGCCTTGCGAGGCAAGCGCGTTGAGCGCCGCGCGCACGGCGCTGTCCTCGTCCGGCGCCCGCAACAGGATGTTGACGGGAATATCGGCTTCCGGCGTGCCGACCCCGCCCTCGCGCGCCCGCCCCATGATGATGTAGACCGGCGGCGCCGATTCCGAATGGCTCTCGCTCATGCTGTTTCCTTCCCCGCAAAGGAGGCCCGACCGGATCGCGTTGGCGGTCGGACCAGTCTGCCGTGACAAACAGAAAGGGCCGCACGATGGCGGCCCTTTCAATCGGTTTTCGCAATGCGCCGCCTATTCGGTGACGCCGCTCAGGTCTTCCAGCATCGTATCTGCCTGAGGTGCCGTCGACGCCGCCTTGCGGGCATCGAGGATCAGGTCGTCGCGATGCTGCGCCACCTGGCGGATGCGGGTCATCATGCCGCCCGTACCGGCCGGGATGAGACGTCCGACGATGACGTTTTCCTTGAGGCCCTCGAGCGAATCTTCCTTGCCGTTGACTGCGGCTTCGGTAAGGACGCGCGTGGTCTCCTGGAAGGACGCCGCCGAGATGAACGAACGCGTCTGCAGGCTCGCCTTGGTGATACCCAAGAGAACCGGGACACCGCTGGCGGGTGCCCGAGCGTCGTCGATGGTCCGCTCGTTGATCTCGTCGAGTTCCAGACGATCGACCTGCTCGCCGTTGAGCAGCTCGGTGTCGCCGGCATCGGTGATCTCGACCTTCTGCAACATCTGGCGAACGATCACCTCGATGTGCTTGTCGTTGATCACCACGCCCTGGAGGCGATAGACCTCCTGGATCTCGTTGACCAGATAGGCAGCCAGCGCCTCAACGCCCCGGATCGCCAGGATGTCGTGCGGCGCAGGATTGCCGTCGAGCAGGTACTCGCCCTTCTCGATCGTATCGCCTTCCTGCAGGTGGAAGTGTTTCCCCTTCGGAATGAGATACTCCACCGGCTCCGCACCTTCCTCGTGCGGTTCGATGATGATCCGGCGCTTGTTCTTGTAATCGCGCCCGAAGCGGATCGTGCCATCGACCTCGGCGATGATGGCATGGTCCTTCGGACGACGGGCCTCGAACAGCTCCGCCACACGCGGCAGACCGCCGGTGATGTCCTTGGTCTTGGCGCTTTCCAGCGGGATACGTGCAAGCACGTCGCCGGCCTTGACCTCGGCACCGATCTGCACCGACAGGATCGCATCCACCGACAGCAGCGACCGTGCGTCGCCGCCGCGCGGCAGCTTGTTGATCGTGCCGTCGGCCGCCTTGACCACGAGGGCCGGCTTCAGGTCGTTGCCGCGCTGGGACGTGCGCCAGTCCATGACGACACGCTTGGTGATGCCGGTCGCCTCGTCCGTCGTCTCCTGCACGGAGACGCCTTCGACGAGATCCTCGGAATCGACCACACCATCGACCTCGGTGAGGATCGGGCGGGTATAGGGATCCCACTCCGCGATCCGCTGGCCGCGCGTGACCGCATCGCCCTCGTCGACATGCAGCTTCGAGCCGTATGCGACGCGGTGAACGGCGCGCTCGTTCTCGTCGGCATCGATGATCACCACGGCCATGTTGCGGGCCATGGCAATCAGGTTGCCGTCGGAATCGCGCGCCAGGTTGCGATTGCGGATCGTCACCGTGCCTTCGAAGTTGGACTCGATGAACGACTGGTCCACAACCTGCGCCGTTCCGCCAATGTGGAACGTACGCATGGTCAGCTGGGTGCCCGGCTCGCCGATCGACTGCGCCGCGATGACGCCGACCGCCTCGCCCATGTTGACCGGCGTTCCGCGGGCGAGGTCACGACCGTAACAGGTCGCGCAGACGCCGCGCTTGGTGGAACAGGTCAGAACGGAGCGGATCTTGATCATCTGGACGTTTGCCGCCTCGATGGCCTCGACGTCCTTCTCCTCGATCAGGGTGCCGCGCGGAACGATGACCTCGCCAGTGGCGTGGTTGACCACGTCTTCCGCCGCCGTACGGCCGAGAACGCGATGGCCGAGCGACGCGATGACCTGGCCGGCGTCGACGATCGCCTGGATCGTGATGCCGTTCTCCGATCCGCAGTCATCCTCGAGGATGATGCTGTCCTGCGCCACGTCGACGAGACGACGGGTCAGGTAACCGGAGTTGGCCGTCTTCAGCGCCGTATCGGCCAGACCCTTACGTGCACCGTGCGTGGAGTTGAAGTACTCCAGCACCGACAGGCCTTCCTTGAAGTTCGAGATGATCGGCGTCTCGATGATCTCGCCCGACGGCTTGGCCATGAGGCCACGCATGCCGGCAAGCTGCTTCATCTGCGCGGGGCTGCCACGGGCACCGGAGTGCGACATCATGTAGATCGAGTTGATCTGCTTCTGCCGGCCGGTTTCCTCGTCGTGCTCCACGGACTGAATCCGCTTCATCATCTCGTCGGCGACGCGATCCGTGCACTTCGCCCAGGCATCGACGACCTTGTTGTACTTCTCGCCCTGGGTGATCAGGCCATCGTTGTACTGCTGCTCGTATTCCTTGACGAGCGACGCCGTCTGATCGACCAGCCCGGCCTTGGACGACGGGATCACCATGTCGTCCTTGCCGAAGGAAATACCGGCGCGGCAGGCGTGGTTGAAGCCCAGGCCCATGATCCGGTCGCAGAAGATGACCGTCTCCTTCTGCCCGCAGGCGCGGTAGACGGCGTCGATCATGCGGCTGACGTCCTTTTTGGTCATCAGCTTGTTGCATACGTCGTAGGGAACTTCGTGGTGCTTGGGCAGCAGTTCGCCGATCAGCATCCGGCCCGGCGTCGTCTCGATGATCCGGGTGACGGGTGTCCCGTCGGCCTCGACCGTGTGGACCCGGCCCTTGATCTTGGCGTGCAGCGTCACGGCGCCGGTTTCCAGCGCATGGTGCAGCTCACCGATGTTGCCGAACACCATCCCCTCGCCCGGCTCGCCGTCGGCGATGAGAGACAGGTAATACAGCCCGAGCACGATGTCCTGCGACGGCACGATGATCGGAGACCCGTTCGCCGGATGCAGGATGTTGTTCGTCGACATCATCAGCGTGCGCGCTTCGAGCTGGGCTTCCAGCGACAGCGGCACGTGAACGGCCATCTGGTCACCGTCGAAGTCGGCGTTGAACGCCGCGCAGACGAGCGGATGCAGCTGGATCGCCTTGCCCTCGATCAGGGTCGGTTCGAACGCCTGGATGCCGAGACGGTGAAGCGTCGGCGCACGGTTCAGGAGAACCGGGTGCTCGCGGATCACCTCGTCGAGGATGTCCCAGACCTCCGGACGCTCCTTCTCCACGAGCTTCTTCGCCTGCTTCACCGTGGAGGAGAAGCCCTTGGCGTCGAGGCGCGAGTAGATGAACGGCTTGAACAGCTCGAGCGCCATCTTCTTCGGCAGGCCGCACTGGTGCAGCTTGAGTTCCGGCCCCACGGTGATGACCGAACGACCCGAATAGTCGACGCGCTTGCCGAGCAGGTTCTGGCGGAACCGGCCCTGCTTGCCCTTGAGCATGTCCGACAGCGACTTCAGCGGACGCTTGTTGGCGCCCGTGATGACGCGGCCACGACGGCCGTTGTCGAACAGGGCGTCGACCGATTCCTGCAGCATCCGCTTTTCGTTACGGATGATGATGTCGGGCGCACGCAGTTCCATCAGGCGCCGCAAACGGTTGTTGCGGTTGATGACGCGGCGGTACAGGTCGTTGAGGTCGGACGTGGCGAAACGGCCGCCATCGAGCGGGACCAGCGGACGCAGGTCCGGCGGGATCACGGGAACGACGGTGAGGATCATCCACTCCGGGCGGTTGCCGGATTCGATGAACGCTTCCACGACCTTCAGACGCTTGGCGAGCTTCTTCGGCTTCAGCTCGGTCGTCGCCTCGGAGATCTCCTTGCGGATGTGGTCGCGCTCCTTCTCCAGGTCGAGCGACATCAGCATCTCGCGGATCGCCTCGGCGCCGATCATCGCGGTGAAGGCATCTTCGCCGTATTCGTCCTGGGCGCGAACATAGTCTTCTTCCGACAGAAGCTGGTTCGGCTTCAGCGGCGTCAGGCCCGGCTCGAGCACCACGTAATATTCGAAGTACAGAACCCGCTCGAGGTCCTTCAGCGTCATGTCGAGCAGAAGGCCGATACGCGAGGGCAGCGACTTCAGGAACCAGATGTGCGCGACCGGAGCGGCGAGCTCGATGTGGCCCATCCGCTCGCGACGAACCCGCGACAACGTTACTTCGACGCTGCACTTCTCGCAGATCACGCCCTTGTACTTCATGCGCTTGTACTTGCCGCACAAGCACTCGTAATCCTTGATCGGACCGAACACGCGTGCGCAGAACAAGCCGTCGCGCTCGGGCTTGAAAGTCCGGTAGTTGATCGTTTCGGGCTTCTTGATCTCACCAAACGACCACGACAGGATCTTCTCCGGGCTCGCGATCGAAATCTTGATGTGATCAAAGGTCTGCACGGGAGCCTGCTGATTAAACAGGTTCATGACCTCATGATTCATGGGCTCTCTCCTCGAATGCGCGGATGGGGAGCGGCACAACGGCCCCGCTCCCCTTTCCGGCAATACGTCAACGTGTATCAGCGTCAATCATCGGCGCGGATCACTCCGCGGCGTCGACCGCCGGAACCCCCGAGTCATCCGTCAGGGGCAATTTTTCGTCCTTCAGCTCCACATTGAGGCCGAGGGAGCGCATTTCCTTCACAAGCACGTTGAAGCTCTCCGGGATGCCGGCCTCGAAGGTATCGTCACCGCGGACGATCGCCTCATAGACCTTGGTACGCCCGGCAACGTCATCCGACTTCACAGTCAGCATTTCCTGCAGGGTATAGGCTGCACCGTAGGCTTCCAGAGCCCAGACCTCCATCTCGCCGAACCGCTGGCCGCCGAACTGGGCCTTGCCGCCGAGCGGCTGCTGCGTGACCAGCGAGTACGGGCCGATCGAACGGGCGTGGATCTTGTCGTCGACCAGGTGGTGGAGCTTCAGCATGTAGATGTAGCCCACGGTCACCTGACGGTCGAACTGCTCGCCGGTCCGCCCGTCGAAGAGGGTCGACTGACCCGACCCGTTGTAGCGGGCCTGCTCCAGCATCGTGACGATATCCGGCTCGCGCGCACCGTCGAACACCGGCGTGGCGATCGGGACGCCCGTCTTGAGCTGGTCGGCAAGCCGCAGCAGCGACTCCTCGTCGTAGTCGGCCACCGGCTCGCTCTTCGTGGTGTCGCTGAAGACCTCGACGATCTCGCTGCGCAGCGCGTCGATCTTGCCGGAGCGCTTGTACTCCTCGTAGAGCTCGCCGATCTTCATGCCCATGCCCGCACAGGCCCAGCCCAGATGGGTCTCCAGGATCTGGCCGACGTTCATCCGGCTCGGCACGCCGAGCGGGTTCAGCACGATGTCGACATAGTCGCCATTGTCCAGGAACGGCATGTCCTCGATCGGGTTGATCTTGGACACGACACCCTTGTTGCCGTGACGGCCGGCCATCTTGTCGCCCGGCTGGATCTTGCGCTTCACCGCGACGAAGACCTTGACCATCTTCATGACGCCCGGCGGAAGCTCGTCGCCGCGCTGCAGCTTTTCCACCTTGTCGATGAAACGCTGTTCGAGGCGCTTGCGGCTTTCGTCGTACTGACCGCGAAGCGCTTCCACTTCGCTCATCAGCTTTTCGTCCTCGACGGCGATTTGCCACCACTGCGACCGCGGGTACTCGTTCAGGACGTCACCGGTGACTTCGGTGTTCTTCTTGAACTGCTTCGGTCCGGCAACGGCCATCTTGCCGAGAAGCATCTCGGCCAGACGCCCGTAGACGTTGCGGTCCAGGATCGCCTGCTCGTCATCGCGGTCCTTGGCGAGGCGTTCGATTTCCTCGCGCTCGATCGCCATCGCGCGCTCGTCCTTCTCCACACCGTGGCGGTTGAAGACGCGCACTTCCACGACCGTACCGGTCACGCCCGGCGGGATGCGAAGCGAGGTATCGCGAACGTCGGAGGCCTTCTCGCCGAAGATGGCGCGCAGGAGCTTTTCCTCCGGCGTCATCGGGCTTTCGCCCTTCGGCGTGATCTTGCCGACCAGGATGTCGCCCGGCTTCAGCTCGGCGCCGATATAGACGATGCCGGCCTCGTCGAGGTTCTTCAGCGCTTCTTCCGACACGTTCGGAATGTCGCGCGTGATTTCTTCCGGCCCGAGCTTCGTGTCACGCGCCATCACTTCGAATTCCTCGATGTGAATGGAGGTGAACACGTCATCGCGCACGATGCGCTCCGACAGCAGGATGGAATCCTCGAAGTTGTAGCCGTTCCAGGGCATGAACGCGACGCGCACGTTGCGGCCGAGCGCGAGATCGCCGAGGTCGGTCGAGGGACCGTCCGCGATGATGTCGCCCTTGGAAATGACGTCGCCCACACGCACCAGCGGACGCTGGTTGATGCAGGTGTTCTGGTTCGAGCGCTGGAACTTCATCAGCTGGTAGATGTCGACGCCGGACTTCGACGGGTCGTTGTCTTCCGTGGCGCGGATGACGATACGGGTCGCGTCGACCTGGTCGACGACACCCGTCCGCCGGGCGGCGATGGCCGCACCGGAATCGCGTGCCACCACCGGCTCCATGCCGGTGCCGACGAACGGCGCCTCGGCGCGCACCAGCGGCACGGCCTGACGCATCATGTTCGAGCCCATCAGCGCGCGGTTGGCGTCATCGTTTTCCAGGAACGGAATGAGCGATGCCGCAACCGAAACCAGCTGCTTCGGCGACACATCCATGAACTCCACCCGCTCGGGCGGCAGCAGCATGTTCTCACCCGCGTGACGGCAGGTGATCAGGTCGTTTGCAAAGCGGCCGTCGTCGTCAAGCACGGCGTTGGCCTGGGCGATATGATACTTCGCCTCTTCCATCGCCGACAGATAGACGGTCTCGGCCGTGACCTGGCCTTCCTTCACCTTGCGGTACGGGCTTTCGATAAAGCCGTACTTGTTGATGCGCGCGAAGGTCGCCAGTGAGTTGATCAGGCCGATGTTCGGGCCTTCCGGCGTCTCGATCGGACAGATGCGGCCATAGTGCGTCGGATGAACGTCACGGACCTCGAAGCCCGCGCGCTCACGCGTCAGGCCGCCGGGCCCGAGCGCCGAGAGGCGACGCTTGTGGGTGACTTCCGACAGCGGATTGGTCTGATCCATGAACTGCGACAGCTGCGAGGAGCCGAAGAATTCGCGCACGGCGGCGGCCGCCGGCTTGGCGTTGATCAGATCCTGCGGCATGACCGTGTCGATCTCGACGGAGGACATGCGCTCCTTGATGGCGCGCTCCATGCGCAACAGACCGACGCGGTACTGGTTTTCCATCAGCTCGCCGACCGAGCGCACCCGGCGGTTGCCGAGGTTGTCGATGTCGTCGATCTCGCCGCGCCCGTCACGCAGGTCGAGCAACAGGGTGATCACGGCAAGGATGTCTTCCTTGCGCAGCGTGCGCACCGTGTCCTCGCACTGCAGGTCGAGGCGCATGTTCATCTTCACGCGACCGACGGCCGACAGGTCGTAACGCTCGCTGTCGAAGAACAGCGAGGAGAACATCGCCTCGGCCGTCTCGATCGTGGGCGGCTCGCCCGGGCGCATCACGCGGTAGATGTCGAAGAGCGCATCCTCGCGGCTCTCGTTCTTGTCGACGGCCAGCGTGTTGCGGATGTAGCCGCCGGTGGTCACGTGGTCGATGTCGAGGATCGAGAGCTCGTCGTAGCCCTGCTCGATCAGGTCGGCGAGGACCTTCTCGTTGATCTCGTCGCCGGCTTCCGCATAGACCTCGCCCGAGGACGGGTCGACCATGTCCTCTGCGAGGTAATGGCCGTGCAGGTCTTCGTCGACGACCTTGAGCGCGGTGACGCCCTTGTCGGAAAGCTGACGGATCGTGCGGGCGGTGATCTTGCGACCCGCCTCCACAACGACCTCGCCGCTGTCGGCATCGATCAGGTCGAAGGCGGCCTTGGTGCCCTTCAGGCGGTCGCCGTCGAACGCAACCTTCCAGCTGCCCTCACCCGCACGCGTGTAGTCGATGCGGCGGTAGAAGGTGTTGAGGATCTCCTCGCCGTCGAGGCCGAGGGCCTTGAGCAGCGACGTGACCGGGATCTTGCGGCGGCGGTCGATGCGCGCGTGCACGATGTCCTTCGCGTCGAACTCGATGTCGAGCCACGACCCGCGATAAGGAATGATGCGCGCGGCGAAGAGCAGCTTGCCGGACGAATGGGTCTTGCCCTTGTCGTGATCGAAGAACACGCCCGGAGAGCGGTGCATCTGCGAAACGATCACGCGTTCGGTGCCGTTGACGACAAAGGTGCCGTTGTCCGTCATGAAGGGCATGTCGCCCATGTAGACGTCCTGCTCCTTGATGTCCTTGACGGACTTCGCGCCGGTGTCCTCGTCGACATCGAACACGATCAGGCGCAGGGTCACCTTGAGCGGCGCGGCGAAGGTCATGCCGCGCTGGCGGCACTCCTCGACGTCGTACTTCGGCTGCTCGAACTCGTAGCTCACGAACTCGAGGAGCGCGGTCCCGGCAAAATCGGAAATCGGAAAGACGGACTTGAACACCGCCTCCAATCCCTCTTCAAAACGTCCGGAATCCGGCTTGTCGACCTGCAGGAACTGGTCGTAAGACGCTTTCTGGACCTCGATGAGATTGGGCATCGCGGCGACTTCGCGGATCGATCCATAGACCTTACGGACCCGCTTGCGACCGTTGAACGTGTGCGCCATTGTCGCTCCTCGTTTCGATCTGATACGGCTCTCCGAAAAGCCGATCCCGGCCTAACCGCGACATGCCGGCGGCATGTATACGGCCCTTCGGAGAACCCTCCCTTCTTAGGGACGGATACCCCGGACAGGATTTCCCGCCGGGGTCGGTACGACGGTCCCGGCACAAGGCCGGGACCGCAAGGGACAAGCCCCGATTACTTCAGCTCGACCTTGGCGCCGGCTTCCTCGAGCTTCTTCTTCAGCTCTTCTGCCTCGTCCTTGGCCACGCCTTCCTTGACCGGCTTCGGAGCGCCCTCGACCAGGTCCTTGGCTTCCTTGAGGCCAAGACCCGTGATCGCACGGACTTCCTTGATGACGTTGATCTTCTTGGCGCCGGCATCGGCGAGGATCACGTCGAACTCGGTCTGCTCTTCTTCCGCGGCGGCGGCTGCGCCACCACCGGCTGCGGCAACAGCGGCCACCGGAGCTGCGGCGGAAACGCCCCACTTCTCTTCCAGCATCTTGGAAAGCTCTGCGGCTTCCATGACGGTGAGGGCGGAAAGGTCTTCAACGATCTTTTCGAGATCAGCCATTTTCGTTCATTCCTGTGGTTCGAACCGTGTTCGGTTTCGACAGTGTGTTGGTCTTCCGCCTTATGCGGCTTCGTCCTTCTCGGCATACGCGCCGAAGACGCGGGCAAGCTGCCCGGCCGGTGCGTTGACGACCTGGGCGATACGGGTTGCGGGAGTGGAAACCATGCCCACCAGCTTTGCCCGCAGCTCGTCCAGCGACGGCATGTCGGCAAGCGCCTTCACCCCGTTCGCGTCCAGGTTCGTCGAGCCCAGTGCGCCGCCCAGAACCACCATCTTCTCGTGGGTCTTGGCGAATGCCACCGTCGCCTTCGCGGCTGCGACCGGATCGTGCGAATATGCAACGACGGTCGGACCGGTGAAGAGGTCGGTGATGTGCTCGAACTCAGTGCCTCGAAGGGCAAGCTTTACAAGACGGTTCTTGGCGACTTTGACCGAGCCGCCGGCTTCGCGAACCTGGGCCCGGAAGGCCGTCATGTCCGCAACCGAAAGGCCGGCATAGTGCGCAACGACGACAACGCCGGTGTCATTCAACACCTCGTTGAACGACGCAACGAACTCGCGCTTCTCCGTTCTTTCCACTTGCCTACTCCATATAGCGGCGAATGCCGCCGGTTTGTCTTTGCCGCCCGTCGGCGTGTTCCAAGCGGAACCTCCGGCGGACAACACCGAGGATCCTGCCCCCTCGCGCACCCTTCGGCACGGCAAGGACAAACGGTTCGAACCGGCGACACACGGCCGCGTTGATCGGTTCGCACCCGTCTATGCAGGCCCACCTGGGCTTAAGCGGTTTTCCGAGGCACGCCTCGCAAACCCCACCTGCAGTCTCGGACAGGACGTCCGCCGTTTCCGGCGAACGATCCGCCCGGCCGGAGCCGGACGGAATTCTGTGTCCCTCTCGCCTGCCGAAGCAGGCCTCGGAACGGGCGCGGCACGCGGCCGCGCCGGACGCATCACACGCTGATGCTGGACACGTCGACCTTGAAGCCCGGGCCCATCGTGGACGAAATCGCCACGCGCTTCAGGTAGGTGCCCTTGGCGCCCGTCGGCTTGGCTTTCACCACCGCATCGACGATCGCCTTGATGTTCTCGCTCAGCTTGTCGGCGTCGAACGACGTCTTGCCAACGCCGGCATGAACGATGCCCGCCTTCTCGACGCGGAACTGCACGGCGCCGCCCTTGGCGTCGTTGACAGCGGACTTCACGTCCGGCGTCACCGTTCCGACCTTCGGGTTCGGCATCAGGCCACGCGGGCCGAGCACCTTGCCGAGACGGCCGACCAGCGGCATCATGTCCGGCGTCGCGATGCAGCGATCGAAATCGATCTTGCCCGACTGGACTTCGGCCACGAGTTCTTCCGCACCGACGACATCCGCACCGGCCGCCTTGGCTTCGTCAGCCTTGTCGCCACGGGCGAACACGGCGACGCGAACCGACTTGCCCGTGCCGTTCGGCAGGACGCAGACGCCACGGACCATCTGGTCGGCGTGACGCGGATCGACACCGAGGTTGATGGCGATCTCGACGGATTCGTCGAACTTCGTCTTCGCGCGCTCCTTGACCATCGCAAGCGCGTCGGTCAGCGGATAGAGCTTGTTGCGATCGACGCCCTCACGGGCGGCCTTGATGCGCTTTCCAACTTTCGCCATCGTCTTACTCCGTGACCTCGATACCCATGGACCGCGCGGAGCCTTCGACCATCAGCATGGCTGCGTCGATGTCCGTCGCGTTCAGATCCGCCATTTTCGCCTGGGCGATTTCGCGAACCTGGTCACGCGTGACCTTGCCGGCATATCCGCCCTTGCCCGGGGTCTTGTGCCCGGACTTCACGCCCGACATCTTCTTCAGGAAGAAGCTGACCGGGGCCGTCTTCACCTGGAAGGTGAAAGAGCGGTCGGAGTAATAGGTGATCACGGTCGGGCACGGAGCGCCCTTCTCCACATCCTGGGTCTGCGCGTTGAACGCCTTGCAGAATTCCATGATGTTGAGGCCGCGCTGACCAAGTGCAGGACCGATCGGGGGCGACGGTGTCGCGGACCCGGCGGGCACCTGCAGCTTGATGTAACCTTCGATTTTCTTCGCCATTCAACTCTCCAACTGGCGCTGCCGGCACCGCCGGCGTTCTCAGAAAGTCAGGTGGTGCGGCCGAAACGCCCGGCGAACGATGCGCTTCAAACCTCCCACCAGGGAGCGGGGGCACCGCTTGCGCCCCCGATTGACCGCCCTTTCGGACGGCAAAACCGGCCTTTTGGCCGATCTTCATGCCGAAAGGCTCCGGCCACAGCCACCCCTCCGGACATTTTCCGGAGACGCGACCGCAAGACTCAGAGCTTTTCGACTTGTCCGTATTCCAGTTCGACCGGGGTTGCCCGTCCGAAGATCGAGACGGCGACCTTGAGCCTGGCCCGCTCGTCGTCGACTTCTTCCACATGGCCCGAGAACGACGCGAACGGCCCGTCCGACACGCGCACCTGCTCGCCGATCTCGAAGCTGATCGACGGCTTCGGACGCTCCACACCTTCCTGCACCTGGTGCAGGATACGCATGGCCTCCGCATCCGCGATCGGCATCGGCTTCTGGTCCGCGCCGAGGAAACCCGTCACCTTGGGCGTGTTCTTGATCAGATGGAATGCCTCGTTGGTCATCTCCATCTTGACCAGAACATAGCCGGGGAAAAACTTGCGCTCCGCATCGACCTTGCGCCCGCGGCGCACCTCGACGACCTTCTCGGTCGGGACGAGAATCTCTTCGAAGAGATCCTCAAGCCCCTGCTGCGCCGCCTTTTCCCGAATCGCATCCGCCACCTTCTTCTCGAAATTCGAGTAGGCGTGGACGATATACCAACGCTTGGCCATAATCCCTCAAGCCGATTGTGAACCGGACGCAGCCCTTAGCTTGCGACGCCCAGCAGCCAGCCGATACCCTGGCCCATCAGCCAGTCAGCCAGCAAAAAGAAGATGGCGGCGAGAAAAACCATGATGAAGACCATGACGGTCGTCACAGCGGTTTCCCGACGCGTCGGCCACGTCACTTTGGACGTTTCCGACCGCACCTGTTGGATGAACGTGAAAGGATTCGATTTCGCCATTCAACTGCCGGTCTATTCACGACACACAGGCGCGCGGAGTCATCCACGCGCCTTGGTCGAAAGCCCTAATTAAGGCCTAACGGCCCCGCGATCAAGAGCAAAGGTGGCAGGGGCGGAGGGACTCGAACCCCCGGCCCTCGGTTTTGGAGACCGATGCTCTACCAGCTGAGCTACACCCCTAGACCTTTCAAAGCCTGACTTAGAGGTGTTTTGTCCTCGCTTCAAGCGGGAAATGGCCCGGCCGCCAATTAATTCACATCCTTCGCGAATTCGCGCCCGCCGCACGGGCGTCAACAAGTTCGCGGCCGTGGCCTCAAACGCAAAAAAGGCGCCCCAAAGGGCGCCTTTCCGTCTCGCTGCGGTCCGCGGGCGGACACAAGGTCCGTCCCGCGGGTCTCGCGGATTACTCGATGATCGACGCGACGACGCCGGCACCGACCGTGCGGCCGCCTTCGCGGATCGCGAAGCGAAGTCCGTCTTCCATCGCGATCGGCACGATCAGCGTCACGACGACCGACACATTGTCGCCCGGCATGACCATTTCCGTGCCTTCCGGAAGATCGACAACGCCCGTAACGTCCGTCGTGCGGAAGTAGAACTGCGGACGGTAGTTCGTGAAGAACGGCGTGTGACGACCGCCCTCTTCCTTCGTCAGGATGTAGGCTTCCGCATTGAACTTCGTGTGCGGCGTAACCGAACCCGGCTTGCACAGAACCTGACCGCGCTCGACGTCTTCACGACCGATGCCGCGGATCAGCGCGCCGATGTTGTCGCCAGCCTGGCCCTGATCGAGCAGCTTGCGGAACATCTCGACGCCCGTAACCGTCGTCTTCTT
>NZ_AUIM01000001.1 GCF_000423705.1 Stappia stellulata DSM 5886
TGGGCTTCATCTTCGTTCCTTCGTCACTACGACGAAGCCCAAACCCTCCTTAAATCACAACCTCAAATCTGTGCCATAGGCGCTGACGGGGAACAGTTAAGACCAGAGCTCGGGGCAAGAAAAAACGTGGCACAAATAATCTCCTATATACTGTCGCCATCGGTACAATCAGCCATCGGTTGGCCGATTGCGAGTTGTCCGCCAATGTTGATGCTTCATTCGCCCCTCAAACGGGGCTACCGCTGGCATCCACCTCCCACCACTTTCGCGACATGTTCGTTGCCTGCGTGATGGATGGGCCCAATTTACGTTTGTCCCGTAGCCGGATCGGAGGGCGATACCTCTGCCGAGGTGGAGCCGCCATCGCTGAGGTTCAGATAGCCGTCAAGTTCCTCGCGGATATCGTGGGCGAGGGAATCCGCGTGGGCGATGCGGGTGTAGAACAGCGTGAAGTAGATGACCTTGATCGCCGTCACCAAACGCCCGAAGATCGCGTTGCCGACAAACGTGAAGAAGATCAGCACGAAGAGCGGCAGCCAGTTGAACAGCGTTTGTTCGTCAAACGGTAGTCCGTCCGGAATGCTACTGAACAGATCCCCCAGCGGGCCAGCGGAGAATGCCGTCGGCATAATGCTCCCAGCCGCCAGGCCGAGAACGATACCGAGTATGATCGCGATCAGGTACAGGGGGCCGAGAATGGTGCGTACTACCCCGCCCATGATGTCGATCCCGAAGACGCCGGCCAGCGTCTCGGGGACGTGGTTCTTCAGCGTGTAGAGGCGTTCACCGCCTTCGCGGAAACTCAGCTTGTCGATGGCGAATACGGGAAGGAGGAAATGATTGACGAGGTCCCAGATCTCGATGAGCGCGCCGAGGATGAGGCGGGTGACAAGTCCGCCGTTTCCGCGCCGGAGAGCGACCCACGCACCCGCCATGTCGATCAGCCCGAGAATCCGGACGCTGCCTTTCAGATCGGCGAGTTCCTCGCGCGCGGTCTGCACCGAGGCGTCCCGACCGCATGCCGTGTCATAGACCAGCCGGCTCAGCCGCAACTCCTGGTGGTTATAGTAGAAAAATTTGTAGATGAAGACGACCACCATAGCCAAGAGCAATAGGGTGCCCGCCCCGCCCAGACCGATAACGATGGCGGCGATCCCGGCGAAAAACAGCACGACCACGAGGACCGCGTAGACGCACATCCGGATGATGGGCGACAGGATGTCCTTGTCACGGCCGATGATCGTGAACGTGTTCTTCAGCAAGTAGCTCAGCTGTGAAAGCCGTGCTCCCACTCCCGGTTTTTCAAAGTCCATGAAGCGCTCTCCGTCGTCGGTGCATTTGCCGCCCCCACGCGGTGATAGACGCAATTGGAACGTGCTTCCCCCTCTATCGGAACGGGTACGGCAATGCCTGAATGGCGATACTTGATGTGTCTGGAGGGCTACGTTGAGGCAGATCGCCTGGACGCATCGGGGGCCAAACCCCGGGGCCCAACCAGACTGCTCTATTTCATTCCGACCGTATCATCATCGGACCTGCGAGGATCAGGGCGACCAAATCTGCTT
This sequence comes from Stappia stellulata DSM 5886, assembly GCF_000423705.1. GTDB lineage: Bacteria > Pseudomonadota > Alphaproteobacteria > Rhizobiales > Stappiaceae > Stappia > Stappia stellulata. The sequence goes on from NZ_AUIM01000001.1 coordinate 1,566, forward strand.
GTCGATTGGTGCCGGTCTTCTGGAACAGGTTGCGCATGTGGAACGCGATGGTCGTCTGCGACACGCCCAGCTCAGTTGCGATATTGGTCGTACGTGTGCTGCACGCCAGCGCGCCGGCCACCCGCGCTTCCGTCGGAGTCAGGCCGAACAGGTCCATCAGCAATGTTTCGGGGACCCGGCTGCGTCGGCCTGGCGCGGAGAGAAATAGGGCGATGTGAGGCTGGTCGGGCGGGATGTTCCCTGTCAGAGCAAGGGAGCAGAAGAGCGCCGGTATGGACATGTCATCCTGCGGTCGGTGAAGCATCACGCCAACTATCTTCTCTACCCCAGCTCTGGCGCTGCCCAATGTCTCGTCCAGGGCACCTTGAAACTCCCGCTCCGACAGCGGATCGAGCGAACTTATCGTGTCTCGCTTGGTGCGGATAAAACCAGGTTCGGTGCCCATCTCGCGGGCCGCGCGGTTTACATGAACCGGCTTTCCACGCCCATCCAGCATGATGATCCCGAGCGAGATAAGATCGAGCGCAGCCTCGGCCCCACCGCTGGTCAATCCCTCCAACGCACGGCGCAGTGTGGTTACTTCATGTTCATGATGGTTGCGCATGCGGTCGACCTGACGCAGGCGCGCCGTAACGGTCGCCAGCATCAGGTCGTAGTCCACAGGCTTGATGAGATAGTCATCGGCACCTTGAAGCTTACCGTCTACGACTTCACTTGGTTCGGACAATGCGGTGAGGAAAACGAAGGGCATGGTGCTCAACTCAGGCCGCTCACCGCGCAGCCTTCTCAGAACCTCGTAGCCATTCAAACTGGGCATCGTGATGTCGCACAACACCAGATCCGGCGTAGTGTGGGCCAGAAGATCCAGCGCCTCCTGCCCTTCTCTTGCTGCCACGCACCGATATCCGGCATCTTGCAGCTCCTCGACGATATCGCATCGCAGGGCTTGTTCGTCCTCGACGACGAGGACGAGGGGGGGGCTGGTCCGACGGATCACCCTTGCGGCTCCAGAAACCGCAGCAGGGTCAATCGAAAGGTTACGTCTTCGCAACCGGGCAGAAAAGTGACGTCACCTCCCTGCATCCTGGCCAAGCTGCGCGCCATGAACAGTCCGAGGCCGGTCCCCGCAGCTCCTTCGCTATTCGCTCCGCGGTAGTTGCGCTCGAATATCCGTTCCCGGTCTTCCGGGGGGATGGTGGCTCCGGTGTTATGCACGTCGCAAAACATGCTCTCATCGTCACCGTGCAGGGTCACTGATATGGCGCTTTGGGTAGCGGCATACTTGTCGGCATTGGACAGCAGGTTTTCCAATACCTGTTCGACATGGGCCGAATCGCAGATCACATTAGCTTGCCCGGGGGCGGTTGGCCGAGTCTCAATACGCCGGTAGGGCGCAGCGTTGCGCCAGCGATTGCAAACTATCCGCACGATTTCGTTCAGGTCGCATTCTTCCCGTCGCGCGCCGATCTGCCCTGCGTCCAGCCGTGCTGCGGCCAGCGTACTGTCTACCAGCCGGGTGAGGCCAGCGATCGCACTGCGGGCGCGGGCGGCACGTTCGGTCATTTCATTCGAGTCGGCGCGTGGGCCACGCCGAATTAGCCGTTGCAGGGCTGAATCCGCCACCGCCAGTGGCGTCCGGAACTGATGCGAGACCATGGCGGCGAAACTCCGATAGAGATCGGCCGCTGACTTCTCCCGCTTCAGCGCGCTATCCAAATCACGCGTACGCGCGGCCACCAGTTCTTCCAATCGCTCGCGATCCTCCGCATCTTTCTGTTGAGTCGCGTGACGGTCTGATGCGTCGTACATAAACAGGATCGCTCCGAGGATGGCATCGTCATGGCGCATCGGAAAGAACCTTAGGTCGACATAGATCGGCCTGTCATGATCCCGGGAGAACAGTGGCTGCACAGTCAGTTGTGAGGTTTTCCCGGCCAGGGCGTTGGCCAGGCCCTGCCGCACCGGCTCTACATCGAAGAACCCGGCTATCTCCGACAGCCGATGGCCCACGGCATGTTCTGCCGGCGCGCCCACCATCGTGGCCATCGCACTGTTCCAAAGCGAACAGCGCGCGTCCCTGTCGACCGCGAGAATGCCCTCCCCACTGGAAGATATCAGCAGACCCGAGAAATCCTGCTCGCGCCGCAGCATGTAGTTGTGCTTGCGCGATTGACGAAGCGACAGGACAAGCGTGATCGCTAGAATGCCGCCGGCAACCATGACCCCGATCAACGAAAGGATGTTCTGGTTTAGCTGCGTGCGATAGTCTTCCAACCGCCCACCCAGTTCGTTCCATTCCGTGACCATCGCCTTGTTGGCAGCCCGGCCCAGGAACGCCGGGAACGGCGCAAGCGCTTCACGAAGATGCGCGCCTTTACCTAGCGTGAAGTCGTCAATCATCGGCGCGATTGCAGCAAGGGTGGCGGCGAGTTGATCCAGTTCCTCGCCATATCCGATTTGCTCGATAAAGCGACGCTGCGGCCCGTCGTTTAGGAGGTTGAACCGGCCGATCAGGAGGTCGCGTCGCAGCGCAAGCTCCTCGGGTCCTGCTTCGCCTAGCTCGGCCATCGCGACTGTCTCAATCAGGCGCAGTGCGGCCACTTGGCTCTGGTGTAGCACCCAGAGCATGTTCTGCTCCGCGTCGGTTCGCATCGCCCCCTGGACGTCGAACATGCGGTAGAGCGAGAGCAACAATAAAACCGCGAAAACGAAGACCGCTGCCGACGGCAAGATCAACCACAGAAACGAGCGGAGGAGGCGCTTCATCGAACGTCGAGGCGATCAAGCTGCCAGACCCAGCGGTAATCATAGCGGATGTCTTGTAGCTCCTTGTGGTCATCGCGGGGGTAGACGATCCAGAGCGGCCCCTTGTCGTCGCGTGTCAGAGCGACACCGTTCATTTCATAGGCCACGATCACACCGTAGTCATAGAAATCGGACATCGGGATATCCACCACGTAGTCGTTCAAGGCGGTTGCGACAACGTGAGTCCCTTGCGCATCAAGGTCTTCCAGAAGGTCGCGCATCAGGAATCCGGTAAAAGAATGAACGTTGTCTGTTACGACGGTCGTGGTCTCGATCGTGACAGGAGGCAGTGATTGTAGCGCTTCGCGGTCCAGCGCTGCGGGCCCATCCTCGATCTGGCCTGTCACGTCCAGAATGATGTCGGTTTGCTCGGCCATGGCCATTGTGCCAAGCAGCATCAGACCGCTCACCACGGCATGGGCGTGTATCTGCATGCTCATCCTCCTGCTCTCTACCTGATCACAGGTCACCAACACACACATACAATTCCGCAGCAACCTATGGCGGAAAATATCTGGCTGCCCCGTGCGAACGAACGGGGTCGCGACGGGAGCAATCACGCAAACCTCTCGCTGCAGCCCGAGGTTCAACCCAGCTCGGCCAGAAGATTACCGGAATGAGAAGTATGACGATAGTCCTGAGAGTCATTCCGTATTTATGTGCCTTGGGGACGATCGCTCTGGTCGGTTGCGTAACGCCCGAATACCGTGACGCGAAAACACAGTGCGAAGCCGAATGGATGCTCAAGATCCCACCAGTCGACCGGCAGGAAGTGGTTACCAGGTACCGCAGTGTGGAACGCCCGACAGGAGAGGCGAATTGCACGACGACAGGTTCGGAGACGAGTTGCCAACAGGTCATGGAAACTGTCTCGGTCCCCTACACCGACGTTGAAACGGTCGACATCAAGTCCCGGCAGCGCAATCCGCAGATCAGGTCCTGTGCCGCGCGTGCCTGCTCTGCGAAATATGGCAACAGCAAATGCGAAACGTAACAGTCCTTACATAAGCGATACAGTCAGCGGCAATTTTTCAGAGAGGCGATCAAGATGTGGGATTTCAGCCTTGGTAGCGCATTGGGGATGATGGCACGCACACTGCCATTCCTTCTCCTGCGCATGGCCGTCTATTTCGGAATTACACTCGGTTACCTCCTTGTCACTGGCGCCGGCGCCGGCGTCGGGTATGGCATAGGCGGTTTTGGCGATGAGGAATTCCGGGCCAGCACCACGATGTGGGGAGGTTTTGCAGGGTTCGGCATTTTCGGCGCGATCATGTACTGGATGCGGGAATACATCCTCTATATCGTCAAGGCCGGTCATATCGCGGTTCTGATCCAAATGATCGACGGCAAACCGATGCCGGAGGAGCGTGGCCAGGTCGCCCATGCGACGGCCGTGGTCAAGGAGCGTTTCCCGCAGGCCAGCGTGCTGTTTGCGGTCGATCAGATGATCAAAGGGGTCGTCAAGGCAATTTCCGGTCTGGTACGGGGAATTCTGACCATTCTGCCGATACCGGGAGCGCAGCAAATTGCAAGCATCCTTTCGGCCTTTCTGCGCGTCGCGGTCGGGTTCATCGACGAGGTCATCCTTGCCTATGCGATCCGCACCCGGTCGGACAACGCCTGGATGTCGGCCAAGGAGGCGCTGGTGCTCTACGGGCAGAACTACAAGACAATGCTGAAGAACGCGGCCTGGCTGGCGATGTTTGTCTATGGGCTGGGCTTTCTGGTGTTTCTGGTCATGCTCACCCCGGCGGCGATGGTGGTTTATCTGATGCCCGGAGCATGGGCCGCAGGCGGCGTTGTTTTCGCCCTGCTGTTCGCCTGGAGCGTTAAGGCCGCTCTGCTGGAGCCGTTTGCGATCACCTGCATGATGCAGGTCTATTTCAGCACGATAGAAGGACAACAGCCCGATCCCGAATGGGAGGCCCAGCTGGAGCAGTTGTCGGCCAAGTTCCGCAAGTTGAAAGAGCGGGCTTTGCGGGAGGATGGCGTGCCGGAGGCCGCCCGCACAGCGGCAAACCCGGCCTAAGGTGGCAGATCAATGTTAGACACCGAGATGGACGGCAAGCATTGCGAGATCGTGACCGAGACTAAAATGAACACACGCCTCGTCTTGCTCTTTAGCCTCTTCAGTCAGTGCTTCCTGTCCTTGGTTCTGCTTGTGGTCACGCTCGCCACGCCGGCCTGGGCGCAATGGCCCACAACCGAGTGGGTGGTGATGAACGCAGAGATCGAAAAGCCACACAAGAAATACGAGGAATGGGACACCCACATCCCGCCACTCGGCGAGCGTGGCGAACTGGCAGAGACGCACCGCACCACCCTGGAGGCGGCGAGTATCTGGTATCAGTCCCTCGGCTTTCCGGAACCAGTCCAGAAAACCGAGGATGACGACCTGAACGTAGGGCCGGGCGAGGCATATCTGGGCCGTCTAAAGCGCGATCCGGATGGCACAGGCTCCTCTCGCAAACCGGATGGCGAGATGATGCTGACCTCGAACCCGAAGTTGCTATCTGCCGATACGCCGATCTGGAGGTTGATGAAGGCCTCGGCCGTCCACGAGCTTTATCATGCGATTCAGGTCAGGATGAGCCCGTCGCTCGACCCGGCCATGGGAGTGGCACCCGAAATCCCGCAATGCCCCAGCCCCCGGGGTCTGCAGGATACCGATCTCAGCTGGCTGGTCGAGGGGACGGCAGCGATGGTCCAGATCCGCTGGTTGGAAGGGACGGAGGATGTTTCCTGGGGCCACCCGTTCAAAGGATCGAATCGAGCCGCATGGGTTCGTACGTTCGATCAATCGCTTCACGTGGGCGCGCTGCCAGCCGCGTACATAGAACGCGCAAAGCGCCCCGAGATGACAGCACTCGAGACCGTGTCATGGTTCTGTGACTACGGTACATGGTACTTCTGGTATGCTGTCGGTGACATGATCGGTCGCACCGATGGCGAGAGGGTCGGCTATACCCGATACATCTTCGAAGGGACGAACCCCTGGAGCAATGGCGGGATCGCCAATATCGACAGCGGGTTGAAGGCCGCAGCAGCAGAATACAACGCAATCCGGGCGTATAGCGGCGGCCTTTACGATCTCTACCCACAATTCGTAGCGCAATATCTCACCGAGGATCGCTTCTACGGCCATCTCGAAGAAATCACGCTCGGCGCGCCGGACCTGCACCAGACGACCAGCTCGCTCACGGGTGGTCCGCTGGAACCGCTCGCAGCGCGTGCGTGGCGCGTGCGTGTTCACCTTCCGCAGGGTGCCAGCCCGATCCCCTACAGGGTGCGTTTCACCCTCGACGCACCGGACGGGACCGATCGAAATGACCTGCACCTCATCGTCGAAGATACTGTCGTCAAGCGACCTATGGGCCCGAGCGCGCCCTACACGGACGTCGAGCAGATCGGTCCGGCCGAGGGCGGTGTCGCCGAATACCTCGTCCGCGTCGCCAATGTCGCCGAGGACGCCGCCAAGACGGCAAACACTGAGTTTTCCCTGCGCATGGAGGTCGAAGGCTATTACGGCGACGACGTGACCGGCGGGCTGTCATCCGGCGATATCGGCGCCATTGCCGGCGAGCTCCCGCCGGGCTTTGCCGTGCGCGGCCCAAAGCAATGGTCCTGCAGCGGAGACGCGACAGCGCGGGCCCTCTTCGATCTCGTCACCCCCCACGAGAGGGGCCGCGACTTTGAGCGAGCGATGCCCGATTTTTCCCGCAGCATGGAGGGGGTCGCGGACAAACTGGATATCATCACCCAAAGGGCGGAGCGCGGGGGCGTGCTGGACGGCGGGACGGCGGTGCAGTTGCGCAATGAGCTTGAAAAGGGGCGCGCCGCGCTTGAAGCCGCCGACGCTGCACCGGGATTGGACCGCGCCGCCGCCAAAGCGCGCGCCCGGCAGATTACGGACATCCGGGCAACGTTCGTGGGCCAGAACGAGGGCGAGATGTGCCAGATGCTGCTTTCGGCCACGCTGAAGGGCAGCAACGGTGGTCCACAAAGCGTGCCCGGTGCGGTCAACAGGGATCTCTTCCCCAAGAATGAGGCACCGGTGTTCAATGTGGAGGTTTTGCCAAAGGCATTTTTCGACGCGGCCCGCCGTGGGTTTCAGACGGACTCCGATCAAGAGCTTGAAAGCTGGGTTGCCTGCACCATGACGGTCGAAGAGCAGCAGGAGGTCCGAAAGCGCGCCGCGCGGGCCCGATGCGAGCCCGTCCTCTGCACAGAGGGCCGGTTGACGCTGGAAGCGGCCGAACAAGGCCGAATTGCGGGGACGTTCGAGTTTGACGTCCTCCGTGAACGGACTTCCGGCCGGTGTGACACCCCGCTGGGCCGCGACAAGGTGGTGGGGCACTTCAACGTGCATTCAACCGACGACGGCTACGACGACGACAGCTTGTTTGGCGGTCCGGCCATCAGCGGTGTCGCTGCCGGCCTGAAGGGTGGCGCTGCGGCCGCCGCGACAAGACCCGGCGCACCGATCTTCGAGACGACAGGCGGCTCGAACGGTGCCTTGTACGACGCCCTCGATAACCTCGATCTGAGCGACTTTTAGAAAGTTGACGAGATCCACATGCAACGACAAGGAAACAATCCATGACGTATCGCAATTTCATCACGCCCTTTGCCATTGCGGCAAGCTTTGCAGCCTGTAGCTATCCATCGGATGCAGCGCAGGCAGCAACATCCTCCGCTACAGAGGCTTGCTTGCAACAGCACATTGGCGAGCTGGATACACTGCTTACGATGGAGCTCATCGTGCCCTATGTGAAAGGCGCGCCCGAAGAGGTGGAGGTCGCCTATGACAAGGAGCGCTTGAACGAGCTTTCCTACTCCTGGCCCGGTGATCGCACCCGAACGATGAGCGGATCGACCATGAAAATCGAAATCCCGATCCCGAACATGATCAGACTGGGCGGCATCAAGGCCTACACGGATTCGGATTACTACGACCGTGATTCGAAAGACCCCGTCAAACGTTTCCAGCGCGGCCATCACAACATGACTGCAGAGGAGCGCGAGAAAGCCGCGGCTGCGATCAACGAGAACATGAAAGACGAGGATGAAAAGACACGCAAGATCGCCAACAAGATACTGGGTGCCGCCACCGCGCGGATCATGTTCGAGCCGGTCACCGATATCGGTGATGTCGCCGCGTGGAACACCCGCACCAAGGAGCTTGATGTCCTGACCGGAGCGACCGAGTTCAGCGTACAAGTAGATGTAAGTGCCGATAACGAGAAGAACAAAGCCGTCGCCAAGAAGGTGGCTCAATCCGTTCTCGTCGAATGCAAAGGTGCCTCGACCAGCGATTGACGTGCGCACGGGATCGCGCCGTCACACGTCGCATTGGGGGCAGCGTCCAGTGCTGGCGTAGCCGTCGCCGCCCGCTCAACGCTTGCCCGCAAATGCCCTTGCCTCTCGCGCCCACGACAAGACTTCGCACTTCGGCAAGACAGGAAAGAGAATATGACGATGACCATAGTCCGCCGGACTTTTGTGACACTGGCCGCGTCCCCGGTGGTGTCCCAGGCTTCTGAAGCGGCGCCTGTTTGCGAAGGCGAGTATATCGTTGCTTTGGGCACTGCCAGACCAGCGGTTTCGGGCAAAATTTCCGGTGTGCCGGACTCGGTCCTCACGGCGCCGCTGCGCGTCGACGTGAAGGAATGCGGGCGAGTTCTGGAATTCCACGGAGAAGGAGAGCCGGTCATCGTCATCCGGGATGTCGCCGATCCGGCACGCTATGACGGGACATGGGGCGGGGATACGATAATTGACAACGAATTGGTTCATGTTGTGGACGCGCCGGTTCGCATCGATGTCCTGGCGCCTGATCACATCACGGGACAGTTCTTCGCTCCAGGTTCGCCCGAAAGCAGAACTTGGGAATTGACGCTTGTAGATGGGCGCCTGCCCGACTTCGGAGACTGCAACACGTCTGCCGCGGCGGATGCGCCGACCTATGACGACCGGCTGACCGTCGATCCAGTGCTGCGCAGTGAAGTTATCGGTATCGTCGCCGACGAGTTGGGCGTGCCGAGCGACCAGACGGGGCGCTACATCTCGGCCCTGCGTTCCGTGGCAAAAACGCGTCAGTCGGACGAGGGCGTGACCGAGATTCAACCCGGAGAGCCGGGCTGTCCGGTCGAACTAACCGGCGTCAAAACCTGCCGTGTCTTTCCGCCCGACACCACGACCATTGTCGAAGTCAATGTCCTGCTCGACGCAGAGGGACGCCTGCTGCCTGTCACGACAGAAGGCTCAGCCACTGGGCGGGTTCGCGTCGACGCCCCCGAAGCTGCAACGGATTTCTGCTCGCCAAACGCGGCGGAGACGGAAATGCCCGAGGCAGAGAGACGCCTCCGGTTCAAGTTCCTCGCGGTCGAGGAAGACGGCATCAACGATGTTCAGGCCGGAGTGTTGGATGCGCGCACCGATCATTTCAAGAAGGCCCATTACGCCGAAGGAAAAACCGGGGGGCGTCAGGGACGTGCGGACGCGGCAGATGAGGCCTATCAAGCCATCGGGGCGCCGGTAACGGGACTGTACAGGTTGCCGTGAAGGCCAAATGGGCCATTGGGTCCAGTTCAAGAGCACTCACTAGAACAGAGCACGGAGGACCGGAAGATGAAACTGACCGCATTAAGGTTGGTCATGGTTGCAATGATCGGCGGCATGGCTGGCGCAGCGCCCGTGCAGGCAGCGGACGACGTCGTTATCGTCTATGATGCCTCAGGTTCCATGTGGGGTCAGATCGAGGGGACCAGCAAGATCGAAATCGCCCGCGAGGTGATGGCCGATCTTGTCGATGACTGGGATGCTGAAACCAATCTGGGGCTGATCGCATATGGCCATCGCCAGGAGGGCGACTGTACCGATATCGAAACCATGGTCGCGCCCGGGTCGGTAGACCGGACAAGTTTCATCAATACCGTCAATGCGATCACCCCGCTCGGCAAAACGCCGATTTCGGCCTCGGTTCAGCAGGCGGCGGATCTGCTCTCCTATCGCGACACTCCGGCGACTGTCGTGTTGATCTCCGACGGGGCGGAAACCTGCAACGCCGATCCTTGCGCGCTGTCGGATCAGCTTGCCAGGCAGGGCGTGAAATTCACTGTACATGTCGTGGGTTTCGACCTCGACGAGGAGGAAAACGCAAGCCTGTCCTGCATCGCCGAGAATACCGGCGGCGTGTTTGTTCCGGCCAGCAACGCGGATGAACTCTATGACGCGTTCGATGAAGTCCGAAGCGTCATGGATGCTGAGCCTACCGCCCCTGAACCCGAGCCGGCGGAACCGGCAACGCCTGAGGTCACCCTCACCGGTCCCGAACAGGTGACGACCGGTGCCGCATTCGATGTGTCATGGTCGCAGACCATCAGCGACTCCGACATGGTCGCCATCGTGCCGATCGGGGCCGACGAGGGCACGCGCAACAATTATCGGCGCACCGGCGATGCCAGCGAAGGCAGTTTGACGGCCCCGGCCGACCCGGGGTTGTACGAGCTTCGCTATATCCTCGATGAGGGCAAAAAGACGCTGGCGACGGTTCCGATCGAGGTGATCAAGGCCGAGATCGAAATTTCCGGCCCCGAACAAGCGACAGCGGGCGCCGCCTTCGATGTATCGTGGTCGCAGACCGTCGGGGGCTCCGACATGGTCGCCATCGTGCCGGTCGGGGCCGACGAGGGAACGCGCAACAACTACCTGCGCACCAAAGACAAGACCGAAGGTCGCCTGACCGCCCCGGCCGAACCGGGGTTGTACGAGCTGCGCTATATCCTCGACGAGGGCAAGAAGACGCTGGCGACCGCGCCCATCGAGGTGGTCGAGGCCGAAATCGAACTCACCGGCCCCGCGCAGGCGACAACCGGCGCCGCTTTCGATGTGTCGTGGTCGCAGACCGTGAGTGGTTCCGACATGGTCGCCATCGTGCCGGTCGGGGCCGACGAGGGAACGCGCAACAACTACCGGCGCACCAAAGACAAGACCGAAGGTCGCCTGATCGCCCCGGCCGAGCCGGGATTGTACGAGTTGCGCTATATCCTCGACGAGGGCAAGAAGACGCTGGCGACCGCGCCCATTGAGGTGGTCGAGGCCGAAATCGGCATTTCGGGGCCGGGTGCCGTCCGAGCAGAAACCGATGTGGACATTTCCTGGTCCGCAACGATCGGGTCCTCCGACATGGTCGCCATTGTGCCGGTCGGAGCCGATGAGGGCACCCGGAACATCTATCTCCGGACGGGCGACAAGACCGAAGGGAAGCTGACCGCCCCTGCGGAACCGGGACTCTACGAGATACGGTATATTTTGAACGAAGGCAAAAAGACCGTCGCAATGGCCCCGCTCGAGGTGGTCGGGGCCGATGCCCCGCTGGACGAGGGTGCGTACCTGTCAGTGCCGAAAACCGCCGCGCCGGGTGCCACGATCGCGGTCTCCTGGACCGGAGAAAGCGACAGCGCCGATCAACGGATCGCACTTGCCCGCAAGGATCAACCGGATTTTAGTTGGATTTCGGTTCACAAGGTCGCCGCGGAAGAATCCGTCGACATCACGATGCCACAAGAGCAAGGGCTCTACGAGGTGCGCTTCCTGGATGTTGCCGGACGCGTGGTGCTTGGGCGCGCGATCGTGGAGGTAAAGTGATGATGAGGCGGGCTTTTGCGTAGCTATCCTCGCCACCGGGAGCCTCTCGACACCTCCCAATGGCCCAGCCGGACTGAACGGAGAAAATGATAACATGCGACATCTCGCACCTATCGTCATGGCCGCTCTACTGACGGGGACGGCACCATCCGCCTCGGCGCAGTCGGACGGTACTGACATACTGAAAGAGTTGTCTGCCCGCTTCATGGAGGGATACGACACGCGCGATCCACTGCAAGTACTCGACCAGGTCCTTGCCACGTTGGAGCCAGATAGCTCGCATTCGTCGCCCTTCTTGCCGAGCGCTCGGATCAGACCCTTGACCATGGCGGTTATGGCGCTGGAAGCCGCCGAGGGCGTGCGTGATCGGGTGCGCTATCGCATCAGCTATGGGATCGAGAATCTTCCCGATCAGCCGAACAACATTCCTTATCCTCTCAGCTTCATTCAGGTCGACCGCTTCAGCCTGGGATCGGCCATCCGTCAGAACACAATCGATTCCCACGGGGCGGAGCACATAGGCCCTCTCGAAGCATTTGACGTCGGGCCGCATGTGTCCTGGCGTCTGGTCACCAGACCGGTGCAGGGGGCCCGGTCTGACATCATGGCCGCCGGCCGAACCGAGTTGTCGGAAGCCCAGGCGAAGACCATGACCTGCCTGGATAGCCCCTGCCTCTCACCCCTCATGGAACTTGAGAGCGCCGCCCCATGGGGGCCGGCGGAAGAAGCGCCGCTAAGCCCCGATCCAGTTCCCTTTCAGGTCGTTCGTTCGGGCCTTCTGACCCCCGCGGCCGCCATCGACGAACTGACACGCGACAGCGATTTCGGCGAAGCAGGACGATACCGCGAGCCGCCAGCTTTGCCTGATCCCTTCCTCGAGGCGGTGATCGAGATCAACCTCGCGCAGGACTCTGTCCTGGATGCGAGTCTGCGCCGAGACGGGCTGATGGACGACTCGATCTCCGCAATCTGGCGGCGGCTGATCATCATGCCGTCGGGCGCAAACGCGCAGACGCTTACCGCATACCATTCAATGGTTCCGGAATGCCAGCGCGGTCCGCAGTTCCCGTCCGAGGGTGCATTGTGTCCATGATCCCCATGGCGATAAGGAGGTTCAGGGTGCCACTCTCGGCGAAAAGACTGAACAAATCCGGGAGACGAGCGACCTCCGCACGGGGGGGTGCCGCAGTACTCGCAGCTTGCGTATCGTTGGCTTCGGGCGGCCTTCTGGCCAATGCGCAGGAAGTCGGCACGTACGCGTTTGTTGATACTCAAGCGCTGAATCTGCGCGCGGGACCGGATACAGGCTCATCCGTCATTCGTACCATTCCCCGTAAAACGGTCGTCAGTATTCTTGAGCGAAAGGGGGTATGGGCGCGGGTCTTTGTTCAGAATGCCGGGAAGCCGGCAGAAGGTTGGCTATCGACGCATTTTCTGGGCAGGAACGCGGAAAGTGTCGCGGGGCGCCGGCACCCTGGGTCTGGCGGGCACATCCGCAAACCCGCGCCGTCCCCCCCATCCCGTCCTCGGGCCGGACCGCTTCGGATCAGCAAGCTCGACTTCGACTGTGGAAGGCCGCTGTTTGGCAACAGTGGTATACGGAATTGTGTCGCTAGCGTTCGCGTCCAGCTATCCCGTGAGGAATATGATCCTGATCGTATGGACCGCATCCTGATCGTCTGCCGAGGCGCGATCTCCTATCAAACTGAGAACAGTCTCCACGCAAAGCGTATCGTGGCAGTCGAGCGGAGGAGCATCTCCCGTGATGACCGACTGGGACGCACGATGAGAGTTGACTTCGATGTCCGCTCCAGCACGAGTAAGATCATCTCCGCCCAGCTCCGGGCCTTCTCGTGTGCGCGGGATTAAACTTGGGCGTTGGCCGTGCGTTGGGCAATATCCTGACGGAGGCGGAACCATCGCAGGCAGCGCGCTGCGTGACATGGCACTGGAGAATACAGCGGGAAGCCATCGTATCTGGCCAGCCGCGACGCTGTTCAGAATAGCGTCACAAGGGTCTGCAAAGGCGGTTTTCTCCGTACCGGCGTCACCGCAACTGAGTGTCACGAACGGTCGTTAGAGATTTTCGCCGTCGGCGCCCAGAATGTCCGGTTCCGCGATCCGCGCTGTGGCGGGGTACGTTTGATGCTGCAGCCGAGAGCGCGCGGCTGGGTATTCTGCACATGCACTTGAAGAACTTTGAATGACTGCAAAGTCCCGCACAGCTGACCCTAGAGGTGGCCGCAACGAATGTCGGCTTACTATCCAATCTGGTCGGGCATTCGGTGCTATCGCTGTCATGTCGAATGGCTTCGGGCCAGAGAAGCGGCCATAATTTGTCGTTTCACGCCCTATTCGCCGCATGTTCCCCGTCAGCGCCTATGGCACAGATTTGAGGTTGTGATTTAAGGAGGGTTTGGGCTTCGTCGTAGTGACGAAGGAACGAAGATGAAGCCCAAATCCTCCAACGCAAAATCACCTGCCGAGCGGGTGGTAAAGGACATCCGCCGCAAGACCCGTCGGCATTTTTCCGCTGAAGACAAGATCAGGATCGTGCTCGACGGGCTGCGCGGTGATGACTCCGTTGCCGAGTTGTGCCGCCGTGAAGGGATCGCACAGAGCCTGTATTACACCTGGTCCAAGGAGTTCGTGGAAGCCGGCAAGCGCAGGCTTGCTGGCGATACAGCCCGTGCTGCTACCGCGGACGAGGTGAAGG
>NZ_AUIM01000002.1 GCF_000423705.1 Stappia stellulata DSM 5886
ACCCTGGCCGAAGACGCCTCCGGCGGAACCGCTGTGGGCATCGTCGCAAACGCCACGGATTCCGATGCGACCGATACAGTCTCCTATTCCGTCGACGACGCCCGCTTCACCGTCGATCCCGACGGCACCGTGCGCGTCGCCGATGGCGCAAGCTTCGACGCCGAGTCTGAGGGCAGCATCGACGTCACCGTCACGGCGACCTCCACCGACGGCTCGACCAGCTCGGAGACCTTCAGCGTCGATGTGACGGATGTGAATGAGTCCGCCGTCTCGCCGGTGACCGACACGGACGCCAGCGCCAACACCCTGGCCGAAGACGCTTCCGGCGGAACCGCTGTGGGCATCGTCGCAAACGCCACGGATTCCGACGCGACCGACAGCGTCTCCTATTCCATCGACGACGCCCGCTTCACCGTCGATCTCGACGGCACGGTGCGCGTTGCCGATGGTGCAAGCTTCGACGCCGAGTCTGAGGGCAGCATCGACGTCACCGTCACGGCGACCTCCACCGACGGCAGCACGTCCAGCGAGACCTTTGCGGTCGACGTCACCGACGTGAACGAGAGCGCCGTCTCCACGGTCACCGACACGGATGGTTCTACGAACACTTTGGCCGAAGATGCCGCCGCAGGGACCGCCATCGGCATCGTCGCAAACGCCACGGATGCCGATGCGACCGACAGCGTCAGCTACGCCGTCGACGATGCCCGCTTCACCGTCGATCCCGACGGCACGGTGCGCGTTGCAGACGGTGCAAGCTTCGATGCGGAGACGGAGGGCAGCATCGACGTCACCGTCACCGCCACCTCCACAGACGGATCGACAAGCTCCGAGACCTTCAGCGTCGATGTCACCGACGTGAATGAATCAGCCGTCTCCCCGGTCACCGACACAGACGCCAGCGCCAACACCCTGGCCGAGGATGCTTCAATCGGCACAACGGTCGGCATCGTCGCAAACGCCACCGATTCCGATGCCACCGACAGCGTCAGCTATTCCGTCGACGATGCCCGCTTCACCGTCGACCCCGACGGCACGGTGCGCGTCACCGACGGTGCCAACTTCGATGCGGAGACGGAAAGCAACATCGACGTCACCGTCACGGCCACCTCCACCGATGGCTCGACCAGCTCGGAGACCTTCAGCGTCGATGTGACGGATGTGAATGAGTCCGCCGTCTCGCCGGTCACCGACACGGACGCCAGCGCCAATACCCTCGCAGAAGACGCTTCCGGCGGAACCGCTGTGGGCATCGTCGCAAACGCCAGGGATTCCGATGCGACCGATACGGTCTCCTATTCCGTCGACGACGCCCGCTTCACCGTCGATCCCGACGGCACGGTGCGCGTTGCAGACGGCGCAAGCTTCGACGCGGAGTCTGAGGGGAGCATCGACGTTACCGTAACGGCCACCTCCACCGACGGCAGCACGTCGTCAGAGACCTTTGCGGTCGACGTCACCGACGTGAATGAATCCGCCGTCTCACCGGTCATCGACACCGACGCCAGCGCCAATACCCTGGCCGAGGATGCTTCCACCGGCACAACGGTCGGCATCGTGGCCAACGCCACGGATTCCGATCAGACCGATACGGTCTCCTATTCCGTCGACGACGCCCGCTTCACCGTCGACTCCGACGGCACCGTGCGCGTCGCAGACGGTGCAAGCTTCGATGCGGAGACGGAAAGCAGCATCGACGTCACCGTCACGGCGACCTCCACCGATGGCAGCACCTCGTCGGA
>NZ_AUIM01000003.1 GCF_000423705.1 Stappia stellulata DSM 5886
TGTCCGTCGTCAGAACATTTGGCACAACTTGCGGCGTAAGTTTGCGGAGTGTGGGCCTCGTCTCGGTTTGATGTTTAGGCGGCGAGCTTGCGGTGTTGCAAGCGCCGATGTTCGAGTGTCTTTCGCTTGATCCTTTCTCTTCGCTTGATGATGGCTGCTGCCCTGCCGAAGTAGGCATCGGCGGGTGTGACGTTGTCGAGGCTCTCGTGGTAACGCTGATGGTTGTAGTGTTCGACGAACGCTTCGATTTGCTGTTCGAGATCGCCTGGCAGGAAGTAGTTCTGCAACAGCACACGGTTCTTGAGCGTCTGATGCCAGCGTTCGATCTTGCCTTGGGTTTGCGGATGGAAGGGCGCGCCGCGAACGTGGCTCATCTTGTTGGTCTCGATGTATTCGGCCAGTTCTCCGGCGATGTAGCTGGGGCCATTATCGCTGAGCAAGCGAGGCCTGTGCAGCACGTTGGCATGGTCGCAGCCTGAGACTGCCAGCGCCATGTCCTGCGTGTCGGTGACGTCCTCGGCTCGCATGGTGGTGCAGAGCTTCCATGCAATGATGTAGCGCGAGAAGTCGTCCAGCACGGTGGACAGATAGACCCAGCCCCACCCGATGATCTTGAAGTAGGTAAAATCGGTCTGCCACATCTCATTGGGGCGGGAGGTTTGTGTGTGGAACGCATCTGCCGCCTTGATCACGGTGTAGGCCGGGCTGGTGATCAGATCATGAGCCTTGAGCAGCCGGTAAACCGTAGCTTCGGACACGAAGTAGCGCTTCTCGTCGGTGAAGCGCACCGCCAGTTCTCGCGGGGATAGCTCGGTTTGCTCCAGCGCCATCTCGACGATCTGCTGCTGGACATCCTCGCCGATGCGGTTCCACACCCGGCTCGGCGCGGATGGTCGGTCTGCCAGCGCCTCGGGGCCACCTTCAAGGTAACGATCATACCAGCGGTAGAAGGTCCGGCGAGCAACGCCGAGCTGGTCCAGCGTGCGCTTGGCGGGCAGGTGCGATTGCTCGACGATACGGATGATCTCCAGCTTCTCGGACGCCGGGTATCTCATTCGTCGTCTCCCCCAAGCCCGGTCATGCTTTTTTTGAGCAGACGGTTTTCCAGGGTGAGATCGGCCACACACTCCTTCAGATCGCGGGCCTCGCGGCGCAGGTCCTTCACCTCGTCCGCGGTAGCAGCACGGGCTGTATCGCCAGCAAGCCTGCGCTTGCCGGCTTCCACGAACTCCTTGGACCAGGTGTAATACAGGCTCTGTGCGATCCCTTCACGGCGGCACAACTCGGCAACGGAGTCATCACCGCGCAGCCCGTCGAGCACGATCCTGATCTTGTCTTCAGCGGAAAAATGCCGACGGGTCTTGCGGCGGATGTCCTTTACCACCCGCTCGGCAGGTGATTTTGCGTTGGAGGATTTGGGCTTCATCTTCGTTCCTTCGTCACTACGACGAAGCCCAAACCCTCCTTAAATCACAACCTCAAATCTGTGCCATAGGCGCTGACGGGGAACA